>NZ_MVOL01000048.1 GCF_002018875.1 Pseudomonas sp. MF4836 | reverse complement strand
ACGAGGGTGTCACGGTGCTGAACCAGACCCCGTCGGCCTTCAAGCAGTTGATGCCAGTGGCCTGCGCCAATGAATCCGGCAACGCTCTGCGCTATGTGGTATTTGGCGGCGAGGCCCTGGAAGTGAAGGCCCTGCAGCCCTGGTTCCAGCGTTTTGGCGACCAGCAGCCGCAACTGATCAATATGTACGGCATCACTGAAACCACGGTGCACGTCACCTACCGCCCGATCACCCAGGCCGATCTGCAGGCAGACGCCAGCAGCCCGATTGGTGAGGTGATCCCGGACCTCTCCTGGTACTTGCTCGACAGCAGCCTCAACCCGGTGGCCAAGGGCTGCATCGGTGAGCTGTATGTTGGTCAGGCCGGCCTGGCCCGTGGCTACCTCAATCGCGGCGACCTGACGGCCACGCGTTTTATTGCTGACCCGTTTTCCAATCATGGCGAGCGGCTGTACCGCACCGGTGACCTGGCGCGTTACCGCGCCGATGGGGTCATCGAGTACATCG
>NZ_MVOL01000047.1 GCF_002018875.1 Pseudomonas sp. MF4836 | reverse complement strand
GCCACCACCAACGCCAGTAATGCCCTGATGCAACAGCTGTCGGCACAGACCCAGACGCTGATCGGCCATGTGCACAGCGCGGCCTTTCTGCGCTACGCCGGCCAGCAGGTGACCCAGGTTGTGGTGTCCCTGAGGCTTGGCGAATACCTGTCCCTGCTCAACGAGGCGATGCAAGAGCGCACCGATCAATTCATCACCCAACTCGACCAGAAGTTTCGCAAACCCGCAGAGCGAAAGATCCGCGCCATGGTGGTGAGCGGCGCCATTGCCATCGCCGTGTCCGGCAACCACGGCAAATTGGTCGACGTCATGCTCTGGTCCCTGGAAAGCGCCCAAGACCTGCAAGCCCGCCTGGAAAAACTGCGGGCCAATGCCAGCACCAACGTTACAGAGGCGCTGCGCAGCGTCAGCATCGGCGCCGCCACGCTCCACAGCGGCAGCACCCGGCTGCTGCATACGCTGGCTATTGGCGTGGACGACGCCCAAGCGCTGGCCAGAGGCGCCATGCAACG
>NZ_MVOL01000046.1 GCF_002018875.1 Pseudomonas sp. MF4836 | reverse complement strand
TCGTCCGGCACCAGTTCGGCCTGGTAGCTGTAGTGGGTGCCGAGTTGCGCCTCGGCGCTTTCTTCAGCCTGACTGGTGTACTGCTTGCCGTGGTGGACGATGCTCACCGGACGCCAGCCACGGTTCAGGTCTTCCCGTGGGTGGCCCGCGAGAGTGAAGGAGATACCCGGTTGCAGGCGCGGATCATCGCCCTCGACCAGGGCCATACGCGCATCACGCCGATGACCACGCAAACGGTTTTCAGCGAAGGGTTTGCCGGCCTCGTCGAACTTGGCGCGTGCCGGATAATCGTAGCGTTCGTACTGTCGGCCCTGGTGGTCGAGATCGACGCCATCACGGCTGTGATGGTGGCTGTAGCGCGGATGGTGGAAGGTGTAATCGCGCTGGGTCTGGTGCGCGGTACGCACGTTTTCGCTGTAGGCAAAGCGGCGCAACGCGGGTTGCGGCTGGTCGCCGCCGGGCGTGGGGTTGTATTGCACCGGCTCATCGCCAACGCGACCGTGGATAAAAAGGCGATCGCTGTGGACCAGTTGATGGCCTTCGGCACTGTGCCGAAAGGAATAAAAGAAACCTTCCTCGCGCATGATGCGTTCGACAAAGT
>NZ_MVOL01000045.1 GCF_002018875.1 Pseudomonas sp. MF4836 | reverse complement strand
ACACCACAACCTGGGTCACCTGCTGGCCGGCGTAGCGCAGAAAGGCCGCGCTGTGCACATGGCCGATCAGCGTCTGGGTCTGTGCCGACAGCTGTTGCATCAGGGCATTACTGGCGTTGGTGGTGGCTGCCAGTATCTGGCCGATGGCGTGCTTGACCGGCGCGATCATCAGCTCCTTGCCTTCGTGGGTGGCAATGATGCTTTTCAGGGTGTCGTAGAGCTTGCCCAGATCATCGCCCGCCAGCGCTGTCTTCAAGTGGTCGAACAGTGCCTGATCCTTGGCCAGCAAGGCCTGATAAAGCAGGCTCTGGCGGTCTTCGAGCAGGGTTTTCCAGAGCCGCTGGGTCGCGCCCAGGGTCGCGGTGTCTGGATGAATGACTTCGCTGGGGCCGCCCACCAGGCACAGGCTCATCATGCGAATAAAACCTTCTACGGAGCGGGTGGAGGTCACGCTGTAGTCATACCGGGCGGCGAGCTGGAACGGGGCGGCCTGGTATTCCCGGGCGTACAGCTCGCCCTCGCGGTCGATGGCCTGCTGCCAGACCTTTTGCTCGGCCAGGTAGGCCCGCTCGAAACTCGCCCGTTGGGCTTCGTCGTACCGCTCTTCGAGCC
>NZ_MVOL01000044.1 GCF_002018875.1 Pseudomonas sp. MF4836 | reverse complement strand
ACACCACAACCTGGGTCACCTGCTGGCCGGCGTAGCGCAGAAAGGCCGCGCTGTGCACATGGCCGATCAGCGTCTGGGTCTGTGCCGACAGCTGTTGCATCAGGGCATTACTGGCGTTGGTGGTGGCCGCCAGTATCTGGCCGATGGCGTGCTTGACCGGCGCGATCATCAGATCCTTGCCTTCGTGGGTGGCAATGATGCTTTTCAGGGTGTCGTAGAGCTTGCCCAGATCATCGCCCGCCAGCGCTGTTTTCAATTGGTCGAACAGTGCCTGGTCCTTGGCCAGCAAGGCCTGATAAAGCAGGCTCTGGCGGTCTTCGAGCAGGTTTTTCCAGAGGCGCTGGGTCGCACCCAGGGTCTCGGTATCTGGATGAATGACTTCGCTGGGGCCGCCCACCAGGCACAGGCTCATCATGCGAATAAAACCTTCCACGGAGCGCGTGGAGGTCACGCTGTAGTCATACCGGGCGGCGAGCTGGAAAGGCGCGGCCTGGTATTCCCGGGCGTACAGCTCGCCCTCGCGGTCGATGGCCTGCTGCCAGACCTTTTGCTCGGCCAGGTAGGCCCGCTCGAAACTCGCCCGTTGGGCTTCGTCGTACCGCTCTTCGAGCC
>NZ_MVOL01000043.1 GCF_002018875.1 Pseudomonas sp. MF4836 | reverse complement strand
GCGAATTAGGTTTTGTACGAAAAGTCGTTGTGGCTAAAATTGCCGCCATGACCGGTTGGAGGCCCGTATGGCAAGGCGTTACGAACTTTCTGATGCGTCATGGGAGCTGATCAAGGATTTGGTTTCTCCAGAACAGAAAATGGGCCGTCCTCGCAACGATGATCGTCAGGTTCTCCACGGAATTCTGTGGATCCTGTGCTCGGGCGCTCCCTGGCGCGACCTGCCTGAACGCTTTGGGCCTTGGTCAACGGTGTATCAGCGTTTTCGTGACTGGCGCGACGACGGCACATTCGAGCGAGTACTGGAGCGTCTGCATATTCGGCTGAACCGGGAAGGACTGATCGACTTGGACACCTGGATGATCGACTCCACCGCAGTACGAGCAACCCGAGCCTCTTCAGGCGCCGGGAAAAAGGGGGGCCTGAAGAACCGTTAGACCATGCCTTCGGGCGCAGTCGAGGCGGTCTGACCACCAAGATTCACATGGTGTGCGATGCCAATGGCGTGCCATTGCATTTCAGGCTTTCACCAGGACAAGCCAGTGATGTCTCCCACGCTCAGCCGCTGCTGGATGCTGTAAGAATTGCTGGCAAGCCAGGACGACCGCGTAAACGTAGCCGGTGGTTGCTGGCTGACAAGGGATACGATGCCGAACACCTGCGCCAGTACTGCGACCGTTACCGAATGCAGCCGGTAATCCCATTGCGCGCTATGCCGCGCAAACCTCGACCTGGCTTGCCCCGACTGTTTGACCGGCCCAAATACCGGCAACGGAACATCATTGAGCGGATGTTTGGCTGGCTGAAAGAAAATCGCAGGATCGGCACTCGCTATGACAAGCTGGCCAAGAGCTTTGCAGCCATGGTCACCTTGGCCTGCAGCCTACGTTGCATGCGGCAATACTTTTCGTACAAAGCCTAG
>NZ_MVOL01000042.1 GCF_002018875.1 Pseudomonas sp. MF4836 | reverse complement strand
GCGGCCTGGTATTCCCGGGCGTACAGCTCGCCCTCGCGGTCGATGGCCTGCTGCCAGACCTTTTGCTCGGCCAGGTAGGCCCGCTCGAAACTCGCCCGTTGGGCTTCGTCGTACCGCTCTTCGAGCCGCTCGCGGGCCTCGGTCTGCTTGAGTCGGGTCCCGCGTTGGGTTTCGGCCTCGACATCGATGGGCGGCAGCGGTGCCCTGAGCCCTGCCGCGCTGTTGTTCCAACGGCGATGGTGTTCGTCCAGGGCCTTGGCCTCGTCGCTGGCCTCGGCAACCGCCCAGGCATCGCGCAGCTCCTTGATGCCGAGCAGTGCCTGGGAGGTGAAGAACTCGAAACGCCGCTTCGGCTCGGCGCGCCACTCCTGCAGGGCCCTGACCCCGCTCACCCGCTGGGCATTGCATTCCTGCACCCGGCCAATCGGGTCGGGCAGCACCACCGCCAGCACTCCCCCCTCCTGCAGGTTTTCACGCTTAACCAAGTTCCGCACATGGCGTAAAAAGAGCCCACCTCGGTGATGGCGGCTGTAGAAGCCGTGCACGCTGACGAAGTCCCCAGGGTCGGCCTCCGAGTACTCCAGCACTTGAGTGATCTCGAGGTGTTGCTCGGTCATCACGATGCCGACGCTGCTCGGGTTGTCGCGCGCCGCCTTCAGGTCGAGCTTGTGGAATCGACCGTCCAGCGCTGTGCCGTCATCCGCCGTGCCACGCCGATACTGATCCAGCACGCTCTCCGGCCATGGATCGTTGGCGAACGCAATCCACGCAGTCGAGTAAGTGTCGGCGTCGATATTGATAAAGGACGCACTGAAGTCGTGGTCCTGGGCGATGCAGGAAGGGCTCAGCGACCTCGGTTGTTCGCGCGGGACCTGGTAGGGGCGGAACTGGCGCAACGCACCTTCCGGCGTCACCTGGTAGGCCTGCCATTCTTTTTGGTCCAGCAGCACGTAGAGGTAGCCCTGACGAAGTATCCGCGGCTGGTCGAGGATCATCGGGATCGACGCCGGCCCCGAGCCGGACACGGGCGTCTTCTTGTGCATGGCAAAACGCGTTGGCGCATAGGCCGCCCGCAGCGGCAGGATCGGCAGGCCGGTGCGCTGGCAGGCATTGCAGGCCCCGGTGGGATTGGGCGCGGCTTCATTGATGGCAATGCCGAGGGCGGTGCTGGTGCTCATGAGTAGTTCTCCGCGCGGGGCAGGGAGGTCGCGATGTGGGTCCAGGCCGCGTCGTCATAGGC
>NZ_MVOL01000041.1 GCF_002018875.1 Pseudomonas sp. MF4836 | reverse complement strand
GGGTCGTCGCCTTTGATCCAGCCCCAGCGCTGGTCGAAGTCGTCGCGCGACCACTCGGTAGGGAGTTTGGCCACGCAGTAGCTCAGGCGCTTGCGCATGCTGGCGTTGTGGATCTTGGCGTAGGCTCGGGCGAGGCGGTCTTTGTAGTGCAGGGCCGTGTCCAACGCCTTGGCGGCGGCATGCACGGCTTCGCCCAGCACTCCCGGCAAGTTCGGCGCGGGGTTGGGGGTGGGCGCCATGGGCTCGATCAGGTCCAGTAACTGTTTCGAGTCGCAGCGACTGTTGCCATCGGTGTCGTCGTCGATAAAGGTCCAGCCGAGCCAGTCGGGAAAATCAGCGTCGCTGTACACCTTGACCCCTGCCGGGTTGAGGTCGACGAACGCTTGCACGCCGCCCGGGGTGACGATCTTGCGCACATGGGGCAGACGCCCGCCTTGCATGTCCGTTGCGGCAGGTGCATCAGGACCGAGGATGCGTCCGAAGCGCAGCATTTCATAACCGGCGCTGGGGCAGCCGGGGTAGTGTTTGACCGCGGTTTTATACAGGTTGTAGCCACCCTCGGGTTCCGTACAGCGGCCGATCACGGCACCCTCGCGGTCGCGGGTAGTGAGGAGGATGGTTCCTCGCACTTCGCTCAGGCTGATGATGAGATCAGCCGGTGTCCGGCCACTGCGGGTGGCGTGCCAGTGACGCCAATCTTCCAGGGACAGGTCCGCGGGCGGTGCGTTCGCTGCGGCGCCGTACTGGGCCGGTACGCGGATGGTGCGCTGGGCGACCGTGGTTGCCGCCGCCACCGTTGACCACCAGTTGGCTGATTGGGCGGGTGCGCCGTTGAGCCGGCGGATGCGCTCGGGGGTGGTGTGGAAGCGTTGCGCGACTGAATTGAGGCTGTCGTTGATGCCCCCTGAGCCCGGGTGACTGGTGCGCACCACATAAGCCTTGCTCTCGGTACGAGGGTCCTGGGTGTAAAGCACTGTGTTGGCGGGCAAAACGATATGCATATCGCCCCATACGCTGGTGCGCCGGCCTTGCGGGGCGGTCAGTGGACCGGCACTGCGGCCCATGAGCGCTTCCACATTGCGCTGGTCAGCAACGATCTCGAAGTGGATGCGATTGGGTTTTCCGTAGACGGCCCCGGCCTTGCCGATCGGGTCTTTGCGGTAGACCTTGTCGCCTTTTTTCAGCGGCGTTTCGGTGCCCGGTTTGTTGGCCACGGTGTGCAGGTGCTGGTAGATGGAATAGAAGGTCACACCCACCCCTTCGCCGATCTCGGTTTGGTGCTTGATGAGCATGACGCCATTGCTGGTCCAGCCGGTGTAGTACAGCAGTGGGTGGGCGGCCTGGACCTCGGCGCTG
>NZ_MVOL01000040.1 GCF_002018875.1 Pseudomonas sp. MF4836 | reverse complement strand
TCCAGGACGCCTACGCCGGGTTGGCGCTTGCGGACGGTGGGCATTTCCCCCTGGGCAACAATGGCCACTTTCACGGCGGCATCCATTTCGACCGTGGCACGGCCAACGTGTTTTCAATCGAGGAGGGGGTGCAATGCGTGGCCGACGGAGAGATCGTTGCCTACCGAATCGATGAGCATTACCCGGATGCCACGCCGGTGGTCGATATACCTCTGGAGGTCAATACAGAAGAGGTTGCTAACGCCGATGAAGGTCAAGAAGCCCAGGCCACGGCTGTGTTGCGACCTTACTCCACCGGCTTTGTCCTGGTCCGTCACCGTCTGCAAGCACCCCCTCTGCCGGCCCCCGCCAGCGACGACGATTTAGCGTCAGCCACTGTCGAACCCGACTACGGCACCCGACTGGCAACCCGAGCCCACGGCCCCACCGTCGGTTGGCTGCCGCTGTACGCACGCGTCGCACTGATGGAACTGCAAAACGGCTGGGCCAAGGTCCGCATCCAGCCGCCCTCGGTTGCCACCTGGACACGCGAACCCGTGGCTGAGCCCTGGCTCCCCCTCTACAGCCTGGACCGCCTGCCCACAACCTTGCCCAATCGCTGGTTTGGCGGCGAGCCGCCGGTCGCAACCGTCGTGCTCGGCAGCCAACCCAAGCCGCAGCCTCCGATGTGCAAGCCCGCCGCCGTCATATCGCCGCCGGAGCTTGTCCTGTACAGCCTTTATATGCACCTGGCCGATGGCGCGAGCTACCAGGCAACCCTCGACCGAACGCCCAGGTGGTGGCCCAAAAAGCAGCACCGCGCCGGCCTGAAGACCAAAAACCAGTGGACCCTGAACGACCAACTGATTGAGGGCCTTACGGTCAGGGCGCTGGATAGCAGCACCGAACTGGGAATACTGGTCCGCGGCTCAGTGATCGAAATCGAGCCGATGGCAGGGAATGATAAATGGGGCCTGGTCCGGCGCATTGTCGAGGGCGGTATTGCCACCCAACCGGACGGCGTTCAAATCACTGAGCTGCCGGTTCCGGGTCGGGTGTATCTGGAGGAGTTGGACGCGTTCAGCGCACCCGCCGCCTTCGACAGCATCGAGATCCCTGTGCCACCGATTCCGCTCAGCATGGGCGAGGTCATCGGCCACCTGGGCCAGCAAGTTTCCAGCTCCGACACCTTGCTGGCCAACCAGCCGGCCTCGCGCCCCATGCTGCACCTGGAAATCTTCAGCGCCGAGGATGTGCCGCGCTTTCTGCTCGACAGCCGCCGTTACGCCGAAAACCTGCCGAAACAGCACTGGACCCTGGTGCGGCTGCGCCAGGGCGACCCGATCAAAGCCGAACCCAGAGACGATGCCCCCTCGGTCATCGACCTGGCGACAGACTGGACCACGGGCATCACCCGCCACACCACCGTGCAGCAGGATGACCACCAGCAGAGCTGGGTCAACGTCCAAGTCCTGGCAGCAGACGGCTCCATCGTCCACGGCTGGGCCAAAGACACCGACCGCCGCCTGACCCCCTGGCATTGGCCCGGTTTCGACGTCGTCGACGCCGCCAGTAACCAAGCCGGAACCTGGTGGGACGGCACCGCCAGCGCCTTCGTCGACTTCCTCAGAGGCGGCCAGCGACCCGAAGAAACCCCATTCTTCAAACACATCCGCCAACTCATGGGCTTGAACAACCAGGGCGAACTCAGTGAAGAA
>NZ_MVOL01000039.1 GCF_002018875.1 Pseudomonas sp. MF4836 | reverse complement strand
ACTTTGTCGAACGCATCATGCGCGAGGAAGGTTTCTTTTATTCCTTTCGGCACAGTGCCGAAGGCCATCAACTGGTCCACAGCGATCGCCTTTTTATCCACGGTCGCGTTGGCGATGAGCCGGTGCATTACAACCCCATACCCGGCGGTGATCAGCCACAACCGGCTCTACGCCGCTTTGCTTATAGCGAAAACGTACGCACGGCGCGCCAGACCCAGCGCGATTACACCTTCCACCATCCGCGCTATGGCCATCAGCACAGCCGTGATGGCGTCGATCTCGACCATCAGGGTCGCCAATACGAACGTTACGATTATCCGGCCCGGGCCAAGTTTGATGAGGCCGGCAAACCCTTCGCTGAAAACCGTTTGCGTGGTCATCGGCGTGATGCACGCATGGCGCTGGTCGAGGGCGATGATCCGCGCCTGCAATCCGGCATTTCCTTCACTCTCGCGGGCCACCCACGTGAAGATATGAACCGAGGCTGGCGCCCGGTGAGCATCGTTCACCACGGAAAGCAGCACACCAGCCAGGCTGAAGAAAGTGCTGAGGCGCAACTCGGAACCCACTACAGCTACCAGGCCGAACTGGTGCCGGACGACGCCGAATGGCGCGCAGAGCCGCTGTCCAAACCCCGTATCGACGGCCCGCAGAACGCCACGGTAGTCGGCCCAAAAAATGAGGAAATATTTACCGACGAATACGGCCGAGTGAAGGTGCAATTCCCCTGGGATCGAGAAGGGAAAGAGGACGAATACAGCTCCTGCTGGATCCGCGTTTCGCAGAACATTTCGGGTGCGACCTGGGGCCATATGGCGATCCCGCGCATCGGTCAGGAAGTCATCGTCTCGCATTACGACGGCGATCCCGATCAACCGATCATCACCGGCCGCACTTATAACCGCCTGCAACTGCCGCCCTACGAACTACCCCGGCACAAGACCCGGATGACCCTCAAAAGCAAAACCCACAAGGGCGAAGGCTTCAACGAACTACGTTTCGAGGACGAAAAGGATCAGGAGGAAATCTACGTCCACGCGCAAAAAGACCAGAACATCCACATCAAGCACGACGAAACCACCTTCGTCGGTCACGACCGCAACGAGCAGGTCGAGCACGACGAAACTGTTTCTATCGGTCACGACCGCAAGGAAACCGTAGGCAACAACGAGCAGGTCAATATCGGCCAAGACCGCCGACACGATATCGGCCAGGACGACACCCTGAGCATCGGCCGCAATCACAGCATCCGCACCGGCAAAGACCGCACCGAAGAAGTCGGCAATCACCGCCGCGACAAGACCACGGCCAACCACTGGGTCAGCATCGGCGGGCATCAGGAACTCACCATCGAAGGCCGATCCGAACTGCAAGCAGGCCAGGCGATTCGCCATCGCTCGCGGGTCATCGAACTACAAGCCGGCGAAGTGATGCGCATACGTGGCCCTGGCGGGACCATCACCCTCGACAGCGGCGGCATCACCCTCAGCGCGGTGGCCATCAGTATTAAAGGCCCGTTGATTCAGCAAGGAGGAGGCAAGGGCAACTCGCTGGCGCTTGAGGGGAACCCCGAGGACGGCCTGCCTGCTGACGAGACCTGGAACTGGCAGTTCACCCGTTGAATCTGTAGGAGCACATCAAGGATGACCGTTGCCCCCAAACCCACCTCCCGAATGGGCTACCCCTTCAACGCCAAGGACGGCAAAGCCTTTGCGGATGTCCAGGACGCCTACGCCGGGTTGGCGCTTGCGGACGGTGGGCATTTCCCCCTGGGCAACAATGGCCACTTTCACGGCGGCATCCATTTCGACCGTGGCACGGCCAACGTGTTTTCAATCGAGGAGGG
>NZ_MVOL01000038.1 GCF_002018875.1 Pseudomonas sp. MF4836 | reverse complement strand
CAGGCCCCGGTGGGATTGGGCGCGGCTTCATTGATGGCAATGCCGAGGGCGGTGCTGGTGCTCATGAGTAGTTCTCCGCGCGGGGCAGGGAGGTCGCGATGTGGGTCCAGGCCGCGTCGTCATAGGCGTCGAAACGTGCCTGCAGGGATAGGTTGCCGGCGGCGGCTTGGGCGATGTCGCGCTGAATGTCGGGGTGCTGCGGCAGGTGGGGATGGATGAATACCCGGTGCAGGCAGAGGCTGATGATGTCGTGGCTGTCGCTGAGTTTTCGGTCCCTGGCGTCGCGGACCAACCGGAAGGCGTGGGTGCCCGCTTGTGGTGGCAGCAGGCTGGTGCCTTTCCAGCGCCAGGGGGCGTAGCGCGGTGGCCGCTTCAGGGCATGGCGCCACACGCCCAGAAAGTCGCTGATCAAAGGGGCGAGGTGCTGGGTGTCACGAACTAACGGGGGCAGCTCCCCTTGCTGAGGAACGGTACTGCCGCGCAACACGGTAAAGCTGCCCCAACTTGTGGGGCAGAGCCAGGCACTGATGGGGCCGAGCACTTCAGCTATTTGGCTGCGCAACGCTGCGATCAGGAGTTCCAGCCGGATGGGCTCATACCACGGCGACAGCGTCCGGCCTCGACCGGGCGCAGTGGCGTGGCATTGGGCGACAAGGTGATCGGCGACCGCCGCCAGCGGTTGTGGGCTGAGTAACCAACCGCAGACATAGCGCTTGTTGCGCGTCAGATCGTCCAGGGCGTAATGGGCGCCCAGTTCCAGGTAGCGCGCTGCTGGGGTTTCACCCGGTGCCGCCAACTGGACCAGTGCAGGGCAGGCTTCGGGAGAGTGTGCCAGGTCCGGCCGCAGGACCCGGACAATAGCCGACTCACCCAGCGCCTGAGTCAGTGACGGAATGCTGAGCGGGTGCTCCTGATCGCACTCGGCCAAACCATCGACCAGCACATAGAGGTAGTCACCGGGCGCTCGATACTGCTCGGCGAAGTGTATGACAGGGCGCGCGGTCATCGATTGCGCTCCACGCAATCGGCTTCGAGCCCATCGAGCACCTGATTGATCAGGGACAGGCTGTTGCTGCCAGCGCCGCCCTGTAGATTTAGCGGCCCCTTGACCACGATGTTGATGCCATTGAACGTGATGCCGGAGCCGTCGATACGGATGCTGCCCCCCGGCCCCCTGATCAGCAGTTCATCTGCGGCCTGTAACTCGTAGTCCTTGGTTCGGTGCCGAATCGCCTGGCCTGCTTGCAGTTCGGATCGGCCTTCGATGGTGAGTTCCTGATGCCCGCCGATGCTGACCCAGTGGTTGGCGGTGGTCTTGTCGCGGCGGTGATTGCCGACTTCTTCGGTACGGTCTTTGCCGGTGCGGATGCTGTGATTGCGGCTGATGCTCAGGGTGTCGTCCTGGCCGATTTCGTGGCGGCGGTCTTGGCCGATGTTCACTTGTTCGTCGTTGCCGACCGTCTCTTTGCGGTCGTGGCCGATGCTGATGGTTTCGTCTTGCTCGACTTGTTCGCTGCGATCATGGCCAACGAAGGTGGTTTCGTCGTGCTTGATATGGATGTTCTGGTCTTTCTGCCCGTGGACGTAGATTTCTTCCTGGTCCTTTTCATCCTCGAAGCGCAGTTCGTTGAAACCTTCGCCCTTGTGGGTTTTGCTTTTGAGGGTCATCCGGGTCTTGTGCCGGGGCAGTTCGTAGGGCGGCAGTTGCAGGCGGTTGTAGGTGCGGCCGGTGATGATCGGTTGGTCCGGGTCGCCGTCGAAATGGTCGACGATAACCTCCTGGCCGATACGCGGGATGGCCATATGGCCCCAGGTGGCGCCCGAAATGTTCTGCGAAACACGGATCCAGCAGGAACTGTATTCGTCCTGCTTGCCCTCGCGATCCCAGGGGAATTGAACCTTCACTCGGCCGTATTCGTCGGTAAATATTTCCTCATTTTTTGGGCCGACCACGGTGGCGTTTTGCGGACCGTCGATCAGTGGTTTGCGCAGCGGCTCAGCGCGCCACTCGGCATCGTCCGGCACCAGTTCGG
>NZ_MVOL01000037.1 GCF_002018875.1 Pseudomonas sp. MF4836 | reverse complement strand
GGTCCCGGCGCACCTGTTATTCCTCGACACCCTGCCATTGACCGGCAACGGCAAGCTGGACCGCAAGGCTCTGCCCCAGCCCGATGCCAGCCTGTTGCAACAGGCCTATGTGGCGCCGCAAAGCGAGCTGGAACAGCAGATCGCGGCGATCTGGCAGGACGTGCTGAAGCTGGAGCAGGTCGGCCTCACTGACGATTTCTTCGAACTCGGCGGGCATTCCCTGCTGGCGACCCAGGTGGTGTCGCGGGTACGCCAGAGCCTGGGCCTGGAAGTGGCGCTGCGGACCTTGTTCGAGCACAGCCGGTTGGCGGAGTTTGCCGCGTCCCTGGGGCCGGTGACCCAGGGCCAGGAGCCGCCATTTGTGCGGGTTGATCGCGAGCAGCCCCTGGCCCTGTCCTATGCCCAGGAGCGGCAGTGGTTTCTCTGGCAACTGGACCCCGAGAGTGCCGCCTATCACCTGCCAACCGCCTTGCGCTTGCATGGGGACCTGGATATCCAGACCTTGCAGCGCAGCCTCGACACCCTGATCGAGCGCCATGAGTCTTTGCGCACCACCTTTGTCGAGACGAGCGAGCGCACCCTGCAACGAATTGCCGGGCAGATGGCGCTGCCAATCGACCTTGAAGTCTTGCCGCCGGTCGAGGACCGCGCGGCGCAAATCAAGGCCAGGGTCGAGGTGGAAACCGCGCGCCTGTTCGACTTGCAGCAAGGACCGTTGCTGCGGGTCAAGCTGCTGCGCCTGGCGCCGGATGACCATGTGCTGATCCTGACTCAGCACCATATCGTGTCCGATGGCTGGTCGATGCAGGTCATGGTCGATGAACTGGTGGCGCTGTATGCCGGCCACAGCCAGGGCCTGAAGGTCGAGCTGCCCGAGTTGCCGATTCAGTACGCCGACTATGGCGTCTGGCAGCGGCAATGGATGGATGCTGGCGAGCGCGAGCGGCAGTTGGCGTACTGGGTCGGGCAACTGGGTGGTGAGCAGACGGTGCTGGAGCTGCCGGCCGATCATGGGCGCCCGGCGGAACAGAGTTTTCGTGGCGCGAAAGTCGACCTGGCCCTTGGCGCCGAACTGAGCAAGGCGCTGCGCCACTTGGCCCAGCAGCAAGGCGTCACTCCGTTCATGCTGCTCCTGGCCTCGTTCCAGGCATTGCTGCATCGCTACAGCGGGCAGACGGATATCCGCGTGGGCGTGCCGATAGCCAACCGTAATCGGGTCGAGACCGAGCGCCTGATAGGCTTCTTCGTCAACACCCTGGTGCTCAAGGCCGAACTGGATGGCCAGGTGCCCTTTAGTGAACTGTTGCAGCACGTGCGGCAGACCGCCCTGGATGCCCAGAGCCATCAGGACCTGCCCTTCGAACAGTTGGTGGAGGCCTTGCAGCCCGAACGCAGCCTGAGCCAGAGCCCGCTGTTCCAGGTGATGTACAACCATCAAGGGGAAGGCCAGCAGGCCCAGGCCGCCCGGCAATTGCAGCACTTGCGCTTGGAGGCCCTGGAGTGGGACAACCCCACCTCGCAATTCGACCTGTCCCTGGACACCCAGGAACACGGCGAAGAATTTTCCGCGATCCTGACCTACGCCACCGACCTGTTCGAGGCTTCGACCATCGAGCGTCTGGCCCGGCATTGGCAGAACCTGCTGCAGGCGATTGTTGCCGACCCAGAGCAGCGCATCGGCGATCTGCCGTTGCTGGATGCTGCCGAGCAGCAGCGCATGATCACCGACTGGGGCCGGGCGACCCTGGACTACCCGAGCCAGGCGCGGGTGCACCAGTTGTTCGAGGAACGGGTCGAGGCCCAACCCGAGGCGGTGGCGCTGATTTTCGAGGATGCACAACTGAGCTACCGCCAGCTCAACAGCCGGGCCAACCGCCTGGCTCGCCACCTGCAAGCGCGCGGGGTGGGGCCGGATGTGCTGGTGGGCATCGCGGTGGAGCGCGGCCTGGACATGATCATTGGCCTGCTGGCGGTGCTCAAGGCTGGCGGCGCCTACGTGCCATTGGACCCGGAGTACCCCCAGGATCGCCTGCTGT
>NZ_MVOL01000036.1 GCF_002018875.1 Pseudomonas sp. MF4836 | reverse complement strand
GTGAATGCTGGCCGTGATGATCCGATCGGCCCCGTACTTGTCGGCCAACCACTGCAAGGACTGCTGGAAGAGCGCCTTTTCCTGTTCTGGCGTCGCTGTAACGAACCATTCCGGGCTGGCCGACATCACGTATTCAACGGCCAGCACAGCGTCTTTGCGCCGTTTCTCCGGAAGCAAAGCACGCAGCTTGCCCATCGCCTCATCTGTGTTTTTGGCGACCAGGTGTTGATTGTCGGGTGTGCGCTTCGGGTCAGCATTTCGCGTCTCGCGTTCGCGGTAGCAATGCTGCATCGAGGCCGCCACAGCGCCCATGTTGGAGAGCTTCTCCGCTCGCATGATTGCGTATGCCATGTCATCCCCGATCCGCTCGAAATTCGCCTAGCTCCGCTGGGCCACTTGATTACAAGTGTACTCACTAGACTTTGCTTCGCAAAGATCGTTCGGGCTGCGCCCCCCAAGAGCCTGCGCGGCTTCGCCTTACTCCCCCTACTGACGCGCCCCCCCAAGGGGGCTTGTCCGTTCGCCACGTGGCAGGCAGTCAGGGGAAGAACGCCCCTGACCACCAGCCCTGAGCGTTGGGGTCGCTCCAGGGCGTCAAGGCCAAGCCGCTTCGCGGTCGCTGCGCGAGCCTTGACTCCCTTCCACTCTAAAGTGGTCTAAATCAATGATTGAGAAGGTTTTATTTTATCTATGATGGCGATTTCCACATGACTTGGGAGTGGGACAAACAATGAGTACTGCAACGAATGTTGAGCCGTTGAGCCACGGCCTGCGGGTAGTAGCCGAGAGCTATGTAAATACACGCAAGGACTTGAAGAAAGCTACCCATGTAGCTGTGCTGCTGGCGGTGATTACAGGTGGTGTATGCGCTGGTCTGTTGGGTGTTCTGCCCGGTGCTGTGGCATTCGGTAGTGGACTCGTGTTCGCTTATGCCCGGCGATGGTGGAAGCTCAAGCGACTACTGGTTGTCGAGCGTGTAATCGCTGATGCCATGGTGCGCGAAATGATGGAACAAGGCCTAGACGGGTTCATGGCAGCGCAAGTGCTGGCGAACTGGCTACACGATGCACGCCAAGGCAAGACACCATTCCAGTAAGCAGGGGCAAAGACGGCACCTGCGCCTTCAGTGAAGGGAACGAATGGAGTGGGGGTCAAGGGGTTGGTGCGGCCCGCAGACGCGAAGCGGCGAGGACTCGGCCCCTTGACGTCCACGGAATGACCCCAGCCTCCGTGAGTGGGGGCAGGGGGTGCTCTTCCCCTGCCCCCCGAGCCCTCGGCGGCAAGAGTGGGGGTTCCAAGGGGGCAAAGCCCACTTGGGCGAGGGCCGAAGGCCCGCTGCAAGCCATAAAAAATCGCTGCCCGGAGGGCAGGCATTCTCAAGGCCGAAGGCCGTGCTTTTCAGGGGTAAGGCATCGCCTAGGGCAGAGCCCTATTGAGATATAGAAGAGGTTTTTGGTAACTGGTTGATTTCAAAAGAGTTTTATCAAAGGGAAGCTCATAGCTGGTGAGCTTCGGGAAGCTCACAGCTGGTGAGCTTCAGAGATTGAACCTAGATCATAGATAGTATATAAACGGCTCACCATTTGAGCCGATCAAGGTCATGAAATGAGCCGTTCAGTACCGCCTGATGAGCCTTCAGAGGCTCATCCGAACACAGACAACTACAATTTTGTCCAAGTCTCTCGGAGCTATCTCAGAGAGATGCGAGGACTTGCCCGCAAAAGCCCTGTGGCTCACGAGATTTTGTACTACTTGGTGGAGCATATGGGTCGTACGACGAACGCCGTTGTATGCAGCAGGAACGTGCTGGCAGAGGTAACTGGGTGCAGCATTGCGACTGTCGGTAGGGCCATCAGAGTCCTCAAGGACGACAACTGGATCGACACTGTGAAGATCGGCAACGCTAGCGCCTACTGCGTCAACGAGCGGGCGTTCTGGCAGGCGGGTCGGAACCAACGGCAATACGCGGTTTTCTCTGCAACCGTCATTGCCGCAGCCTCAGAGCAGGACAGCGATTTCCGCGAGAAGGCCAAGCAGAAGCTGACCTACATCCCCGTGATCGAGGACAGCGACATCGCCGTTACCGGAAACGATCAACTTCCCCCACCAGACCAACAAGACCTAGATATCTAAAGGCTAAAGCCCTTCCCTTTGGTGACCGTCTTGTTCTTGCTCTGCTCCTTGGCCTTGGCGTTCTCCTGCTGGAGTTCTGAGGCCATCTTGAGCACGCTGGCCACCTGATCCTTGGTAAGCCCCCTGAAAGCCCCTTCAAACGTCTCCAGGCGCTTTCTGAGGCCTTTTGCCGTGTTGCGTGCCTCTCTCGCCTTGCGTTGCTCCTGCGCCACCGTCGAGGCCGTAGCGACCGTCCCGGCAAACCCTTTGTTCAAATCCTTCGTCACACGCTTGGCGATCATCTCTGCATCTTCGACCAGATCGCCACGGCCTCTGACCCGCTCCAGCAAACTCGCCTTCTCCAGCACACGCGGTTCTACGGATGAGGGCAGAAGCGTCACGGAAGGCTCCACTCCCCGTTGAACCGCCGCGTAGTGCTGCTGGATTCGCTGATGGTTGGCCATGCTGCCCTCGATCCCGCGTTCCAAGCCCAGATTGGCCACACACGCGGCGTAGCTGGTCTGGTCAGCGCGCATCTTGTCCCGACTGCCGATGAACTCCTTGGCGCTCAGGCGTTTGTCCTGAGTCAGCGGCACGACGAAGGCGGACAGGTGCGGCGTGGTTTCGTCCCGGTGAATGCTGGCCGTGATGATCCGATCGGCCCCGTACTTGTCGGCCAACCACTGCAAGGACTGCTGGAAGAGCGCCTTTTCCTGTTCTGGCGTCGCTGTAACGAACCATTCCGGGCTGGCCGACATC
>NZ_MVOL01000035.1 GCF_002018875.1 Pseudomonas sp. MF4836 | reverse complement strand
CCAGTCTAGGGGGCTATAGATCGCCAGTCATCAGTAGCTTTCTCAGTATGCTGAGATTTTTCCTGATTTCAGCTTCTACCTTTCCAGAATAATCAAGTGCCTCAAGCGTATTCTTTGTTTGGTTCATTGCCTCTGCTATTATATCAATGGCAGTTTTTCTTGATGCTGCCATATTTTCTAGAGTCTGTTCCCCTGCATTTAGCATTGTTACGATATCTTGTTTGCTTAACTTATCATAATTCACGTTACGGAGTTGCTCTAGTATTAACTCTTGATCCGACATATATGATCCTCTTTATTATTATCGATCTGTTTATGATAATATTAATTATTTCATTGTTCCAGAAAACAACAGCTGGGATAGTGTATCATAAAAAATATATTTCGAGCGAATGGGGAAAGTCGGTCGAGCCATGCGCATAACCAATCCATGGCATTGGACGCACAGTATATCGTTACCGGTGGATAAATGAATTAACCGCTCAATCCACTAGGTTGCGACGACGCAATCAGTTCATGGACGGTGCGGTTTATCTATTACCCCTCTAGATAAATGAGCAGGGACAAACTTCGCCACCCAAGATGGCACTTTTTCTACCGGCATGGGTTTCGCAATACCATAGCCTTGCGCTACATCACAACCTAGGTTCATCAGCAACACTCCGTGCTCAACCGTTTCCACCCCTTCAGCAATAACCTCGCGGTTAAACGATTTCGCTAGGCCGATGATCGCCTTAGTCAGCCCCAAGCTGTCTTTATCGATGAGTATGTCGCGTATAAAAGATTTGTCTATCTTGATTGACTGCGTGGGCAGTTGTTTAAGGTAGCTCAGCGATGAATACCCGGTTCCAAAGTCGTCCAACGAAAATGTCACACCCAGATCCTGGCAAGCAATGAGGCACTGAGTGACATGTGATAAGTGTTCTATCACCACTGATTCGGCAATCTCAATATCCAACATCTGCGGCAAAACATTAGGGTGGCTGTCCAGCAAAAACTTTAGGGACTTTACAAAGTTTTCTTTTTTCAAATGTAATGCTGCAATGTTTACACTCACAGACCACGAATGACCCAAGTCCGCCCATTGTTCTATTTGACTGAGCGCCTGATCTATGACCCACTCGCCGATCTCCACGATCAGATCGCTCTGCTCAATCAACGGTATAAAATACTGCGGTAATATAAGTCCATCTCGCGGATGCTGCCAACGCAATAGTGCTTCAAAACCAATCACTGCCCCACTGCTCAAACTTATTTTTGGTTGATAATGCAAGCATAACTCACCATCATGTAACGCTTGGCGAACCCGTATTACGGTATCAAAAGCTGATTTATCCATCTTATCTTTTGATACATCAAACAAATAGAAACAGTTACGGCCACTTTGTTTGGCCTTATACATAGCCTGATCGGCATGACGTAGCAGTGTATCGGCATTCTCATTATCGTTTGGATAGAGCGTCACACCGATACTGGCGGAAATATTAATGCCTATGCCATCGATGATGTAGACGGCGGAAAGGGCAGCTAAAAGCCTCTGCAGGGCGCTTTCCAACACCTTGGGATCCCGCACATCCAAAATCAGCACGAACTCATCGCCTCCCAAACGGGCTACGGTATCTTCGATACGCATACTATGTTTCAGGCGATCAGCCACCGCCACTAACAGACGATCACCTATCTCGTGGCCATAGCGGTCGTTAATCTGCTTAAACCCATCGAGATCAAGCACGCCCACGGCAACCGTGCTGGACTGGCTCTTTGCTTTGACAATAGCCTGATCAAGCGCTTTGGACAGCAAAAAACGATTTGGAAGACCCGTCAGCTCGTCGTGCTCAGCCTGCCATTGCAAGGTTTCCAGAAACTTCCGCTTTTCGGTCACATCGAAACGAATGGAAACGTATTTCTGCACCCGCTGGCTGGCATCATCGTACATGGGTACAATGGTGCTCTCTACCCAATACAGGCTGCCATCCTTTTTACGGTTGCAAATTTCACCTTTCCATACCTGCCCACGTGAAACTTTTTTCCACATATCAATAAAGAACTCAGGGGGATGCTGCCCTGAGTTTAGTATGCGGTGGTTTTGCCCAATCAACTCCTGTGCGCTATAGCCAGAAATATCACAGAACTGTTCATTGACATAGGTGATTATTCCGGATTTATCGGTTTCCGAGAAAATAGCTGCCGCATCCACCGCTGCACGGTATCTTGCACTCATATATAAACCTAATTCACCAAAATAGTCATAAGGTCACTACCTGTTGAACCGTTCAACCAACGAGTTTAAACCACGGGATGTACTTTCAAGTTCGCGGCCACGAATCACGGCGGAGTTAGCATTCTTCGCTGTTCTCTCAACCGTTCCCGCTACGTTATTAATCTGCCGAGCAATATCTTCAGCGACACTAGCCTGCTCTTCTGAAGCGGCTGCCATTTGCTGGCTCATACCACTGATCCGTTCAACAGCATCGCGAATGCCTTGGAGAGCACACTGCGCCTCTATAACTTGCTGTACACCGTGGTCGGCCTCGCGAATACCGAGTTTGGCAATGCTCACAGCCTCATCTGCCCCTTTTTTAAGGGTTTCAATGACGTTTTGAATTTGTTGAGTCGATACGCGGGTTTTAGCGGCCAAGGCCCGGACTTCATCAGCTACTACCGCAAAACCACGACCCTGCTCACCAGCCCTAGCCGCTTCAATTGCAGCGTTGAGAGCGAGTAGGTTGGTTTGATCAGCAATGGCTTGAATCACCCCCGCAGCAGCCATAATTTGCTGGGTTTCATTGGCAAGGTAATCCACAGCAGTGCTGATATTCGTGACGGTACTGGCCAGCAACTGAATGGCCTCACGGGAAGTACCGGCGACTTTATCACCTTGTTCAGCCAGTTCATTTGCTGCTTGCGCTTCCATGGCGGTTTTTTGAACATGCCCTGCCACTTCGTTGATTGAGGCCGCCATCTCCGTCATGGCGGCTGCCGTCATGTCCGTTTCCGCTCGCTGCTCCAGCAAGGCATTTTCAGTTTGGTTCGAGAGTAAGGAGGAATGCGCAGCGGCTTCAGCCACTTGGCTGGCCAGATCGCTTAGCCGAGTCAGTGCGGTTTTAAGGCGTGCATCCTCACTAATCAATATCATTTCCAACTGCGCTGAAGGGCCATACGTATCGCTGTAAGTGATGGCGCTAATCGGATCTGAAAAAGCGTCAGGGGCGCATTTCATGATATGACTCAACTGATGTTCCAGCCGCGTATAGGACCACCATCCTGTAACGAGAAAGAGCACGGCAGTTACCGCTTGTGCTGCCAGGCTTGGCAGCACGCTAGCCGCACCTATTGCCAACGCAGCCGCAGTTGCAGGTAAGACCATCCTCCTCATGAATGCCGCATAATGACGATTTTGGGGAATGGAATTTTTACCTGCACGCAACCGGTCATACAGCTTTTGTGCGCGATCAATTTGCTCCCGAGTCGGCTTGACTCTAACGGACTCGTAGCCTGTTAAGCGGCCATCTTCGAGAATAGGTGTCACATACGCACTGACCCAATAGAAGTCACCATTCTTGCAGCGATTCTTGATGATACCCATCCAGCTTTTGCCAGCCTTCAGATAGCCACACATCAGCCCGAAAACAGCTGGAGGCATGTCGGGATGACGAACCAAATTGTGCGGACTGCCCAACAACTCTTCACGAGAATAGCCACTTATTCTCATAAACTCGTCATTCACATAGGAAATATTCCCATTCGTATCCGTAGCAGAGATCAATCGCTGCTGGACTGGAAATATTTGTTCAACGGTTGTGACAGGCAGGTTCGAGCGCAAGATGAGTCTCCATGAGCAATAATGGCATTATGCGTGACTAACGGGTCATGCGAAATAAAGGGAAATCACAGAGCACTGAGATGTTTGTACGCTAAGCCATGGTTCTCAGCTGCAACCATTATCTGACACTGGTGACTTCGGTTGAAGTCCCCCTGCCAGT
>NZ_MVOL01000034.1 GCF_002018875.1 Pseudomonas sp. MF4836 | reverse complement strand
AGATTGCTTGGGTGTTATATGGTCAAGCCTCACGGGCAATTAGTATTGGTTAGCTCAACGCCTCACAGCGCTTACACACCCAACCTATCAACGTCGTAGTCTTCGACGGCCCTTCAGGGAACTCAAGGTTCCAGTGAGATCTCATCTTGAGGCAAGTTTCCCGCTTAGATGCTTTCAGCGGTTATCTTTTCCGAACATAGCTACCCGGCAATGCCACTGGCGTGACAACCGGAACACCAGAGGTTCGTCCACTCCGGTCCTCTCGTACTAGGAGCAGCCCCTCTCAAATCTCAAACGTCCACGGCAGATAGGGACCGAACTGTCTCACGACGTTCTAAACCCAGCTCGCGTACCACTTTAAATGGCGAACAGCCATACCCTTGGGACCGGCTTCAGCCCCAGGATGTGATGAGCCGACATCGAGGTGCCAAACACCGCCGTCGATATGAACTCTTGGGCGGTATCAGCCTGTTATCCCCGGAGTACCTTTTATCCGTTGAGCGATGGCCCTTCCATACAGAACCACCGGATCACTAAGACCTACTTTCGTACCTGCTCGACGTGTCTGTCTCGCAGTCAAGCGCGCTTTTGCCTTTATACTCTACGACCGATTTCCGACCGGTCTGAGCGCACCTTCGTACTCCTCCGTTACTCTTTAGGAGGAGACCGCCCCAGTCAAACTACCCACCATACACTGTCCTCGATCCGGATAACGGACCTGAGTTAGAACCTCAAAGTTGCCAGGGTGGTATTTCAAGGTTGGCTCCACGCAGACTGGCGTCCACGCTTCAAAGCCTCCCACCTATCCTACACAAGCAAATTCAAAGTCCAGTGCAAAGCTATAGTAAAGGTTCACGGGGTCTTTCCGTCTAGCCGCGGATACACTGCATCTTCACAGCGATTTCAATTTCACTGAGTCTCGGGTGGAGACAGCGCCGCCATCGTTACGCCATTCGTGCAGGTCGGAACTTACCCGACAAGGAATTTCGCTACCTTAGGACCGTTATAGTTACGGCCGCCGTTTACCGGGGCTTCGATCAAGAGCTTCGCGTTAGCTAACCCCATCAATTAACCTTCCGGCACCGGGCAGGCGTCACACCCTATACGTCCACTTTCGTGTTTGCAGAGTGCTGTGTTTTTAATAAACAGTCGCAGCGGCCTGGTATCTTCGACCGGCATGAGCTTACGGAGCAAGTCCTTCACCCTCACCGGCGCACCTTCTCCCGAAGTTACGGTGCCATTTTGCCTAGTTCCTTCACCCGAGTTCTCTCAAGCGCCTTGGTATTCTCTACCCAACCACCTGTGTCGGTTTGGGGTACGGTTCCTAGTTATCTGAAGCTTAGAAGCTTTTCTTGGAAGCATGGCATCAACCACTTCGTCACCTAAAAGGTAACTCGTCATCAGCTCTCGGCCTTAGAATCCCGGATTTACCTAAGATTCCAGCCTACCACCTTAAACTTGGACAACCAACGCCAAGCTGGCCTAGCCTTCTCCGTCCCTCCATCGCAATAACTAGAAGTACAGGAATATTAACCTGTTTTCCATCGACTACGCTTTTCAGCCTCGCCTTAGGGACCGACTAACCCTGCGTCGATTAACGTTGCGCAGGAAACCTTGGTCTTTCGGCGTGGGTGTTTTTCACACCCATTGTCGTTACTCATGTCAGCATTCGCACTTCTGATACCTCCAGCAAGCTTCTCAACTCACCTTCACAGGCTTACAGAACGCTCCTCTACCGCATCACTTACGTGATACCCGTAGCTTCGGTGTATGGTTTGAGCCCCGTTACATCTTCCGCGCAGGCCGACTCGACTAGTGAGCTATTACGCTTTCTTTAAAGGGTGGCTGCTTCTAAGCCAACCTCCTAGCTGTCTAAGCCTTCCCACATCGTTTCCCACTTAACCATAACTTTGGGACCTTAGCTGACGGTCTGGGTTGTTTCCCTTTTCACGACGGACGTTAGCACCCGCCGTGTGTCTCCCATGCTCGGCACTTGTAGGTATTCGGAGTTTGCATCGGTTTGGTAAGTCGGGATGACCCCCTAGCCGAAACAGTGCTCTACCCCCTACAGTGATACATGAGGCGCTACCTAAATAGCTTTCGAGGAGAACCAGCTATCTCCGAGCTTGATTAGCCTTTCACTCCGATCCACAGGTCATCCGCTAACTTTTCAACGGTAGTCGGTTCGGTCCTCCAGTTAGTGTTACCCAACCTTCAACCTGCCCATGGATAGATCGCCCGGTTTCGGGTCTATTCCCAGCGACTAGACGCCCTATTAAGACTCGCTTTCGCTACGCCTCCCCTATTCGGTTAAGCTCGCCACTGAAAATAAGTCGCTGACCCATTATACAAAAGGTACGCAGTCACAGAACAAAGTCTGCTCCCACTGCTTGTACGCATACGGTTTCAGGATCTATTTCACTCCCCTCTCCGGGGTTCTTTTCGCCTTTCCCTCACGGTACTAGTTCACTATCGGTCAGTCAGTAGTATTTAGCCTTGGAGGATGGTCCCCCCATATTCAGACAAAGTTTCTCGTGCTCCGTCCTACTCGATTTCATGACTAAGAGATTTTCGCGTACAGGGCTATCACCCACTATGGCCGCACTTTCCAGAGCGTTCCGCTAATCTCAAAGCCACTTAAGGGCTAGTCCCCGTTCGCTCGCCACTACTAAGGGAATCTCGGTTGATTTCTTTTCCTCAGGGTACTTAGATGTTTCAGTTCCCCTGGTTCGCTTCTTGCACCTATGTATTCAGTACAAGATACCTAACTTATGTTAGGTGGGTTCCCCCATTCAGACATCTCCGGATCAAAGTCTGTTTGCCGACTCCCCGAAGCTTTTCGCAGGCTACCACGTCTTTCATCGCCTCTGACTGCCAAGGCATCCACCGTATGCGCTTCTTCACTTGACCATATAACCCCAAGCAATCTGGTTATACTGTGAAGACGACATTCGCCGAAAATTCGCGATTAAACTCACAAATTTTACCTTAGCCTGATCCGTTACCAGTGAAAGTAACGTTCAGTCTATCTTTCTATCACATACCCAAATTTTTAAAGAACGATCTAGTCAAAGACTAGAAATCAACATTCACCATCAACTCGATGGAATGCTCATTTCTAAGCTTTATCACAGAAACAGCGTTAAGCAGTAAGTGGTGGAGCCAAACGGGATCGAACCGTTGACCTCCTGCGTGCAAGGCAGGCGCTCTCCCAGCTGAGCTATGGCCCCGTATCGCTACAGGCTTTTCCCACACAAAATTGGTGGGTCTGGGCAGATTCGAACTGCCGACCTCACCCTTATCAGGGGTGCGCTCTAACCAACTGAGCTACAGACCCAATTTCGGGCTGTTTCTATCGTCTTCTTCAATGAATCAAGCAATTCGTGTGGGTGCTTATGGAGCAGCTGATGTCGTCGATTAAGGAGGTGATCCAGCCGCAGGTTCCCCTACGGCTACCTTGTTACGACTTCACCCCAGTCATGAATCACACCGTGGTAACCGTCCTCCCGAAGGTTAGACTAGCTACTTCTGGTGCAACCCACTCCCATGGTGTGACGGGCGGTGTGTACAAGGCCCGGGAACGTATTCACCGCGACATTCTGATTCGCGATTACTAGCGATTCCGACTTCACGCAGTCGAGTTGCAGACTGCGATCCGGACTACGATCGGTTTTGTGGGATTAGCTCCACCTCGCGGCTTGGCAACCCTCTGTACCGACCATTGTAGCACGTGTGTAGCCCAGGCCGTAAGGGCCATGATGACTTGACGTCATCCCCACCTTCCTCCGGTTTGTCACCGGCAGTCTCCTTAGAGTGCCCACCATTACGTGCTGGTAACTAAGGACAAGGGTTGCGCTCGTTACGGGACTTAACCCAACATCTCACGACACGAGCTGACGACAGCCATGCAGCACCTGTCTCAATGTTCCCGAAGGCACCAATCTATCTCTAGAAAGTTCATTGGATGTCAAGGCCTGGTAAGGTTCTTCGCGTTGCTTCGAATTAAACCACATGCTCCACCGCTTGTGCGGGCCCCCGTCAATTCATTTGAGTTTTAACCTTGCGGCCGTACTCCCCAGGCGGTCAACTTAATGCGTTAGCTGCGCCACTAAGAGCTCAAGGCTCCCAACGGCTAGTTGACATCGTTTACGGCGTGGACTACCAGGGTATCTAATCCTGTTTGCTCCCCACGCTTTCGCACCTCAGTGTCAGTATCAGTCCAGGTGGTCGCCTTCGCCACTGGTGTTCCTTCCTATATCTACGCATTTCACCGCTACACAGGAAATTCCACCACCCTCTACCATACTCTAGCTTGCCAGTTTTGGATGCAGTTCCCAGGTTGAGCCCGGGGATTTCACATTCAACTTAACAAACCACCTACGCGCGCTTTACGCCCAGTAATTCCGATTAACGCTTGCACCCTCTGTATTACCGCGGCTGCTGGCACAGAGTTAGCCGGTGCTTATTCTGTCGGTAACGTCAAAACAATCACGTATTAGGTAACTGCCCTTCCTCCCAACTTAAAGTGCTTTACAATCCGAAGACCTTCTTCACACACGCGGCATGGCTGGATCAGGCTTTCGCCCATTGTCCAATATTCCCCACTGCTGCCTCCCGTAGGAGTCTGGACCGTGTCTCAGTTCCAGTGTGACTGATCATCCTCTCAGACCAGTTACGGATCGTAGCCTTGGTGAGCCATTACCTCACCAACTAGCTAATCCGACCTAGGCTCATCTGATAGCGCAAGGCCCGAAGGTCCCCTGCTTTCTCCCGTAGGACGTATGCGGTATTAGCGTCCGTTTCCGAACGTTATCCCCCACTACCAGGCAGATTCCTAGGCATTACTCACCCGTCCGCCGCTCGCCACCAGGTACAAGTACCCGTGCTGCCGCTCGACTTGCATGTGTTAGGCCTGCCGCCAGCGTTCAATCTGAGCCATGATCAAACTCTTCAGTTCAAACATCTTTGGGTTTTTAAGAAACCCTAAACTTGGCTCAGCAATCGTTGGTTACATCTTTGATTTCTCGCGGAGTAACTTGTGATGCTGATAATCTTTTTGACTATCAGTCTGACTCCACAAGCACCCACACGAATTGCTTGATTCAGTTGTTAAAGAGCGGTTGGTTAAGATCTTTCGTCTCAACCGAGGCGCGCATTCTACAGCAGCCTCATTTGCTGTCAAGTGATTATTTTCAGAAGTTTTCGAAGATTTC
>NZ_MVOL01000033.1 GCF_002018875.1 Pseudomonas sp. MF4836 | reverse complement strand
CACCGCCACCCCCACCGCCACCCGGCGGGAAGAACATCCAGCAGCCGGACAAGGACGACAACAGCGCAATCAGCGCCGCCGCCTGGGTCATTCGCTTAACCATCATGTGCTCACTCTCATTATCGAAAAGAAAGAAACTTTCCTGGCACTTCAGACAGCATGGTTAGCGGTTTGAGCACGGTTTATAAGTAAAGATTGGGTAAGTGTTGTATCGGAAATGATTCATTTTCTGCGAGCCGTGGTCGCCGCCGCCAGGCTGCGCTGGCCGGCATGAACACCGTGCACCTGCGCTCTGGCTCCAGCGTTTTCAAGGCAACCCAGTGCAGCGGAGGCTGTCTCAGGGCTTTCGCAAATTGCGACAGGTGGCGGTCTGAGGTTTTGCATCAATCCGGACACAGGCCTTGAAAAACCAAGGCCTTGGCCATCTGCCATCAACTGGCACAGGGCTTGCTGCGGGGCTCACCCTCTCCCCGTCTGCGAGTGCCTCTGTATGTTCCAGCGCCTGACCATCCGCCTGAAAATCGTCCTGCTGTCGGGGGTCTGCCTGTTGAGTGTGATTGCGCTGGTGGTGGGCATGAACCTCTATCAGGGCGCGGCGACCAATCAGCTGGTCAAGGATGCCAGTAGCCAGATGCTGACCCGCGGGGTGCAGAACCTGTTGCAGGCCAAGGCCGCGGAAAAGGCCCAGTTGGTGCAACGCAATTTTTCCGAGAGCCTGCGGGTGGTCAACGGCCTCAACGATCAGTTCCTGCAACTGCGGGGTCTGCTCGGCAGCCACGCCTTGAGCCCCGAGGACCTGCGTACCGAGGTCAACCAGGGCCTGCGCACAGCCTTCGAGCACAATGAAAAACTGCTCGGGGTGTGGCTGGTCATGGAGCCCAACGGCCTGGACGGGCGCGATGCCGAGTTTGCCGGCGACACGGCCCACGGCGCCAACGAACAGGGACGCTTCGCCAGTTACTGGAACCGCTCGGGCGGCAGCGGGCAGAACATCGTGGTCGCCGAGCAGGACATCAACAACGCCGCACCGGGCCTCAGCGGCGCGCCTTACAACGCCTTCTACAGCTGCCCGAAAAACACCGGCAAGACCTGCCTGCTGGAGCCCTACGCCGACTCGGTCAGCGGCAAGACCCTGGTCATGACCTCCATTTCCCAGCCGCTGATGGTGAACGGCCAGGTGCTCGGCGTGGTCGGCGTCGACATCGCCCTCGACACCCTGCAAGCCGCCGCCGTCGATGCGCGCCGCGAGCTGTTCGACGGCGCCGGCGAGATGCTGATCCTCTCCAGCAGTGGCGTGTTGGCCGGGGCCAGCGCTGCGCCGGACAAGCTCGGCAGCAAGGTGCAGCAAGCCCTCGGCGCCCCTGGCGAGGCCCTGCTGCAACAACTGCGCAGCAATCAGGCGCAGACCCTGGACCAGGGCCCGTCGATCCGCGCGCTGTTTCCGGTGCAGCCGATCGCCGACGCCAGCCCCTGGGCCGTGGTGATCGACCTGCCGAAACAGGTGCAACTGGCCGACGCCCTGAGCCTGCAACGGCTGCTGGAAAGCGCCCAGCGCGACAATACTCTCAAGACCCTGCTGGTCACCGTCGTGGCCGCCGCCCTCGGCCTGCTGCTGATGGCCCTGTGCGCCAGCAGCGCCACGCGGCCGATCAAGCAGGTGGCGGCCATGCTGCAAGGCATCGCCAGTGGCGACGGCGACCTGACCCAGCGCCTGAGCTACAGCCGCCAGGATGAGCTGGGGCAACTGGTGCAAGGCTTCAACCGTTTTCTCGACACGCTGCAACCGCTGATTCGCGACATCAAGCTGAGCATCACCGAAGCCCGGGGCACCGCCGATCAGTCGTCGAACATTGCCCGCCTCACCAGCCAGGGCATGCAGACCCAGTTCCGCGAGATTGACCAGGTGGCCACCGCCTCCAATGAAATGAGCGCCACCGCCCAGGAGGTGGCACACAGCGCGGCCAGCGCCGCCCAGGCCGCCAGGGGGGCCGACCAGTCGACCCAGGATGGCTTGCAGATCATCGCCCACAGCACCCGGGCCATCGAGCATCTGGCCGCCGATGTCGGCCAGGCCATGGGCCAGGTACAGACTCTGGCCGCCAACAGCGAGCAGATTGGCCAGGTGCTGGAAGTGATCCGCAGCATCGCCGAGCAGACCAACCTGCTGGCGCTGAACGCCGCCATCGAAGCCGCCCGGGCCGGGGAAAGCGGGCGCGGCTTTGCCGTGGTGGCCGATGAGGTGCGCAACCTGGCACGGCGCACCCAGGATTCCATCGAGCAGATTCGCGGGGTCATCGAACAGATCCAGGGCAGCACCCAGGCCCTGGTGGCGTCGATGCACAGCAGCCACAGCCAGGCCCAGGACAGTGCCAGCCAGGTGCAGGATGCGGTGGCGGCGTTGCAGCGCATCAGCCAGGCGGTGCTGGTGATCAGCGACATGAACCTGCAGATCGCCAGCGCCGCCGAGGAGCAGAGCGTGGTCGCCGAAGAGGTCAACCGCAATGTGGCCGCGATCCGCCAGGTCACCGAGACCCTCAGCGCCCAGGCCGACGAATCGGCCCAGGTCAGCACCCGGCTCAACGGGTTGGCGACGCAGCAGATGGGCCTGGTGAATCAGTTCCGGGTCTGAACCGGCGCCGTGCCGGGCGGGACCGCACGCGGCCGGCGCAGGGTCAGCACGGCGTGGGCAGCCAGGCCGAAGATCAGGCCCCAGAACGCCGCCGACAAGCCGAACAAGGACATGCCCGACGCGGTGACCAGAAAGGTGATCAGCGCCGCCTCGCGGTCCCTGGGCACCGCCATCGCCCCGCTCAGCGCCCCACCAATCGCGGCGAACAGCGCAAGGCCGGCCAGGGCCGCGATCAACGCCCGGGGGAAGGCGCTGAACAGCGACACCAGGGTCGCGCCGAACACCCCCAGCAGCAAATAGAAGACCCCGCCCATGACCCCGGCCATATAGCGTTTGCCCGGGTCTTCATGGGATTCACGGCCGGTGCAGATGGCGGCGGTGATTGCCGCCAGGGTCAGGCCGTGGCAACCGAACGGTGCCAGCAACAGGCTGGCCAGGCCACTGCTGGCGATGATCGGGCTGGCCGGGGTGGTGTAACCGTCGTTGCGCAGCACGGCGATGCCCGGCACGAACTGCCCGGTCAGCGCCACCACCACCAGCGGCAAGGCCACGTTGAATACCGCACTCCAGCTGAAGGCCGGGCTGATCCAATGGGGCGTGGCCAGACCAACGACCAGCGCCGACTGATTGATCTCGCCCGAGCCCAGGGAGATCACGCAGCCCACCAGCAACACCGCCAGCACCGCATAACGCGGCCATACCCGCTTGAACAGCAGGTAGGTGCCAAACATCGCCCCCACCAGCAGCGGCTTGTCGGCCATCGAGCGGAATAACTGGGTGCCGAAGCTGAACAGGATCCCGGCCAGCATCGCCGCCGAAATCGCCGCCGGCAGCCGGCCGATGATCTTGTCGAAAATGCCGCACAGCCCCACCAGCAGGATCAGCGCGCTGGCCACCAGGTAGGCGCCCACGGCTTCATTCAGGCTGATGCCGGGCAACAGGCCCACCAGCAGCGCCGAGCCGGGGGCCGACCAGGCGATGATCACCGGCACCTTGAAGCGCAGGCTGAGGACAATGCCGAGCACACCGCTGCCGATGGAGATCGCCCAGATCCACGACGACAGCACCTCCTGGGGCAGCCCGGCGGCCGTGGCCGCCTGGAACACGATCACCAACGGCCCGGCATAGGAAATCAGGGTGGCGATAAACCCGGCCACCGCCGCCGACAACGAGAAATCCTTGAGCAGCTTATTCATGCAGGCTCCAACACCTGGGGAAAACAACGCGGGCGCTCCTTCGCCCGCAGATTCTAGAGCGACGGCGCACCGGCGGCAGCCACCGGCGCGGGCCTGGCCTGGCGCGGGTAGACAAAGCACATGGCCAGGGCCGCGACCGCTCCCGGAATCGCAAAGGCCATGAAGTTGTAGTGCAGCGGCAGCTCGATGGCGACCAGAGCGCCGCCCAGGATCGGCCCGACAATCGCCCCGCTGCGCCCCACTCCCGAGGCCCAGCCCAGGCCGGTGGAGCGAATGGCCATGGGGTAGAACTGGGCGACACAGGCATAGGCCAGGATCTGGGTGCCGATAGTGGTGGCTCCGGCGATGGCGATCAAGCCGTACAGCAACCCGGTCGGGCTCTTGAAGCCCAGCAGGCTGATGGACAGCGCGGCCACCACGAAAAACGCCACTAGCACCTTTTGCAGTTTCAGCCGGTCGCCGATCCAGCCACCGCCCACTGCCCCGAAGATCGCGCCGAAGTTCAGCACCAGCAGGAACATCAGGCTCGACCCCAGGCCATAGCCGGCGCTGGCCATCAACTTGGGCAACCAGGAATTGAGCGCGTAGACCATCAGCAGGCAGCAGAAAAACGCCACCCACAGCATCAGCGTGCTCAAGGCCCGGCCATCACGAAACAGCTGCACCACCGGCGCCCCGTCGGCCTTGAGCGCCGCCTTGCTGAACACGTCGCCGGCTTGCGGCACAAAGCTTGGCTCGATGCGTTGCAGCACCTGGCGCGCTTCGTCCTCACGGCCCTGGCGCAGCATGAAACCCACCGACTCCGGCAAGAACTTGAGGATCAACGGCAGCAACAGCAACGGAATCACCGCCACGTAAAACACCGACTGCCAGCCGAAATTCGGCAACAGTACGATGCCCAGCCCAGCCGACAGCATGCCGCCCACCGAGTAGCCGCTGAACATGATCGCCACCAGGGTGCTGCGCATTTTCTTCGGCGCGTATTCACTCATCAGCGCCACCACATTGGGCATCACCCCGCCGATGCCCAGGCCGGCGATAAAGCGGCAGATGCCGAACTGGGTCGGGGTGCTGGCAAACCCATTAAGCACGGTGAAGCCGCTGAACAGGATCACGCAGATCGCAATCACCTTCTTGCGCCCGATACGGTCGGATAACGAGCCGAAAAACAGCGCGCCGAACATCATGCCGAACAGCGCATAGCTGCCCAGGGCCCCAGCCTGCAAGGGGCTCAATCCCCACTCTTGCATCAGCACCGGCAGCACCACGCCGTAGATCACCAGATCGTAGCCGTCGAAGATGATGATCAGCGCGCACCAGAACAGCACGCGCCAGTGGAAGGCGTTGAAACGCGCCTCGTCGATCAATTGATTGCTGTCTATTTTTCGCATGGCATCTGACTCTTGTTGTTGTTTTTTTAGAAAGCGAAAGTCTGTGCGGCAGTCGAGGGTCAGCCCTGGTCGCCACCGCCTACCGGCATGACCATGCCAGTGATGTAGGACGCCTCGTCCGAGGCCAGGAACAGGATCGCCGCCGCCTGCTCGTCGATGGTGCCGTAGCGTTTCATCAGGGTGCTGTCGACGGTCTGGTCGACGATCTGCTGGTACCAGATTTTCTCCTCGGCGCTCTGCTCGGCGCTGTTGCGCGGGATGCGCCGCGGCGGCGCTTCGGTGCCGCCCGGGGCCGTGGCGTTGACCCGCACCCCGCGGCCGGCGGTTTCAAACGCCAGGCAGGCGGTGAGCGCATTTACCCCACCCTTGGCCGCGCCATAGGGCACGCGGTTGATGCTGCGGGTGGCGATGGACGAGACGTTGACGATGGCGCCGCTGCCCTGCGCCAGCATGTACGGCAGCGCGGCATGGCAGCACCACAGAGTCGGGAACAGCGAGCGCCGGACTTCGGCCTCGATCTGCGCCGGCTCGTAGTGTTCGAAGGGCTTGGCCCAAATGGTGCCGCCCACATTGTTGACCAGCACATCGAGGCGCCCGAAGCGCTCGACCGCCGAGGCCATCACCCGCTCGCATTCGCTGTACTGCTCAAGGTCGGCGGTCAGGGCCAGCACTTGATGCTCGGGCGCCAGCTCGGCCTGCAGTTCAAACACCAGCTCGGAGCGGTCCACCAGGATCAGCCGTGCGCCCTCTGCGGCCAGGCGTTCGGCCACACGGCGACCGATGCCCTGGGCGGCGCCGGTGACCAGGGCGATTTTTTCGTGAAATCGGTGCATAGCAACCTCCTGTCAATGACGGGCGGCGGCGCGGGCCAACTGCCCACGCCGGCAACGCCCGCGAAGCTCAGGCCGCGCTGGCGGCGAACTTTTCGTAGTAGAAATTCGCCGGGGCGATGCCCTGCTCGCGAATGAACTGGCTCACCGCCTCGACCATCGGCGGCGGGCCGCAGAGGTATACGTCGACATCGCCGTTGTTCAGGTGCTGGGGCTCGATGTGCTGGGTCACGTAGCCCTTGAGCGGGTGCCGGCGCTCGGGGTTGGCCACGCAGGCGCTGAAACTGAAGTTGGGGATGCGCGCGGCCAGGGCCTGCAGGCGGTCCAGCTCCACCAGGTCGAAGTCGTTGGTCACGCCGTAGATCAGGTGCAGCGGGTACTCGCTGCCCTGTTCGGCGATTTTCTCCAGCATCGCGGTAAAGGGCGCAAGGCCGGTGCCGCCCGCCAGCAGCAGCAACGGCCGGCGGATGTCGCGCAGATAGAAACTGCCCAGAGGGCCGGCCAGGCTCATGCTGTCGCCGGCCAAGGCCCGCCCGGTAAGGAAGCTGCTCATCAACCCGCCGGGCACGTTGCGAATCAGAAAGCTGACCTCGCCATCACGCTGCAGGGAGCTGAAGGAATAGGCCCGGCTCTGCTCGCTGCCGGGCACCGCAAGGTTCACGTACTGCCCCGGGAGGAACGCCAGCTTGCTCAAGGCCTCGCCCTTGATCGACAGGGCAATGGTGCTGTCGGACAGCTGGCGCACCGCGCTGATGCTGGCGGTAAAGGTCGCCTGGGCAGCGCGACACACCTGGGACGAGGCCGGCACCCGCACCACGCAATCGCTCAAGGCGCGCATCTGGCAGGTGAGGACAAAACCCTGCTCGGCTTCGTCCGCGGTCAAGGCGTCATCGATGTAGTCCTCGCCCAGGTCGTAGCGCCCGGCCTCGGCGAAGCATTTGCAGGTGCCGCAGGCGCCGTCGCGGCAATCCAGGGGGATGTTGATGCCTTGCCGATAAGCTGCGTCGGCCACGGTTTCCCCGGCGTTGGCGGCGACGAAGCGGGTCACCCCGTCTTCGAAGTTGAGTGCGATTTGATGAGTCATGGCAGTCGCCTCAGAGGTGGTAGAAATCGACGACCTGACGAACGTAATCGTTCTTCAGGATGACCTTCTTGGCCAGGATCAGCGGGTGGTCGCCGCGCACATCCAGGGTGTAGAAACTGCTGCCGAAGTAGCTGTCCACGGTCTTGTAGCGAAAGCTCAGGGTGTGCCAGTTGAAGCGCACGCGGCACAGGCCGTCGCCCTGCTCCAGCAGCTCGATATTGCTCAGGTTGTGCGAGGTGCGGGTGTCGGGAATGCTCGCGCTGGAGCGCTCGGTCTTGATCCGGAACACGCGGTCTTCGAGGCCGCAGCGGTTGCCGTACCAGATCAGCGAGATTTCCCGCTGCGGGTCTTCGGTGAGTTGGTCGTTGTCGTCCCAGGACGGCATCCAGAAGGTGGCGTCGGCGGCATAGAGTTCCAGCCAGCTGTCCCAGTCCTTGTCGTCCAGGTAACGGGCTTCGCGGTACAGGAAGTCGCGCACGGCCTCATAGGAAATGCTCATTGCACGGCCTCCACGGCGATCTTGCGCGACTCGTCGGCCGCCAGGGCGCGGAGCATGGTTTCCTGCCAGTACTTGTGCTGCATCACGAACAGGCCTTCGTCTTCGGTGCGCACGCCGCTGAGGATGGGCTTGAGGTCGATCTCTTGCGCCGCCGCGTCCGGGCCTTCGACCCAGTGTTCGGCACCCCGGGACATATCGTTCCAGGCCGTGGTGCTGCCCTGGTAGCCCATCTGGCAGGAGCGGAATTCTTCGAGGTCATCGGGGGTGGCCATGCCGCTGACATTGAAGAAGTCTTCGTACTGGCGAATCCGACTGGAGCGGGCGTGGTCGCTTTCACCCTTGGGCGCGATGCAGTAGATGGTGATTTCGGTGCGGTCCACGGAGATCGGCCGGGCGATGCGGATCTGCGAGCTGAACTGGTCCATCAGGTAGACGTTGGGGTACAGGCACAGGTTGCGCGAGTTCTCGATCATCCAGTCGGCACGGGCCTGGCCGAAGTCCTGGGCCAGCTCGTCACGGCGCTCGTACAGCGGGCGATCCTCGGGGTTGGACCAGCGGGTCCAAAGCAGCATGTGGCCCTTGTCGAAGGAGTAGAAACCGCCGCCCTGCTTGGCCCAGCTGCCGGCGCTCATGGTGCGGATGTCTTCGCCGGCCTCGCGCTGCTTGCGCTGGTTCTGGGTGGCGGCGTAGTTCCAGTGCACCGAGCTGACGTGGTAGCCGTCGGCGCCGTTTTCAGCGGTGAGTTTCCAGTTGCCTTCGTAGATGTAGCTCGAGGAGCCGCGCAGCACTTCCAGGCCGTCGGCGGACTGGTCGACGATCATGTCGATGATCTTTGCCGACTCCCCCAGGTGCTCCACCAGGGGCAGCACGTCGGCCTTGAGGCTGCCGAACAGGAAGCCGCGGTAGGACTCGAAACGCGCGACCTTGGTCAGGTCATGGGAGCCTTCGCAGTTGAAACTCGAGGGGTAGCCCGCGGCAGCCGGGTCCTTGACCTTGAGCAGCTTGCCGGAGTTGTTGAAGGTCCAGCCGTGGAACGGGCAGGTGTAGGAGGATTTGTTGCCGGTCTTGTGCCGACACAGCATCGCGCCGCGATGACTGCAGGCGTTGATAAAGGCGTTGAGCACCCCCTCCTTGTTGCGCGCGATGAAGATCGATTGGCGGCCCATGGTGGTGGTGTAGTAATCGTTGTTGTTGGGAATCTGGCTCTCGTGGGCGAGGTACAGCCAGTTGCCTTCGAAGATGTGCTGCATCTCCAGATCGAACAGACGAGGGTCGGTGAACATCTCCCGCTTGCAGCGGTAGACGCCCTGCTCTTTATCTTCTTCAAGCAGGGAGTGAAGGTATTCGGGTCGCAGGGACATGGCCGCCGCCTCCATTGTTTTTATTCAGGCAGGCTCATCCTAGGACGCGGGGGGTGGACGCAATATCCACTGGCTGCAGACCACTATCCGTTTTGTGCAAATCCCTGTAGCCGCTGCCGAGGCGCGAGGCTGCGCTGGCCGGCAAGGGCGCCGCGTTATTCAGCTGGATCACCGGCGTTGTTGAGGACCAGCGTCCGAACGCGGCCCGAGCCTGCGGCGGCGGCTACACCAGTCTGTAGCCGCCGCCGAGGCACGAAGCTACGCAGGCCGGCAAGGGCGCCGCGTTATTCAGGGGAAGGCATCGCCAGGCGGATCAATGCCGGCGCTTGAGGGTATCGGAAGGCAGTTCGCCGAATTGCTTGCGGTAGTTTTCGGAGAAGCGCCCCAGGTGCAGAAAGCCGAAATCCATCGCCAGTTCGGTGACGTTGCGCACGTTGCAGCTGGGGTCGCTGAGGCAGGCGTTGACCCGTTCCAGTTTCTTCTGGCGGATGTAGTGTTTGGGCGTGGTCCGGGCGTTGCGTTCGAACAGGCCGTACAGCGAACGCAGGCTCATCTGCGCCTGCTGCGCCAGTTCTTCGCAGCCGATGTCTTGCTTGAGGTTGTTCTCGATGTAATCGGCAATCAGCTCAAAGGTCGCCGAAGACGAACCCAGCCCTGCGCGCCGGACATTGGTTTTCATCAGGCTGAGCATCTTGCTCACCACGATCTGCGCATAGTGCTCCTGCACCCTGGGCATGCGCTCGGCAGCCTCGGCTTCACGGCAGACCATGCTCAACAGGTGGATGAAGCCCTCCAGCTCATGCAGCTGGTAGCGGTTTTCCAGGAAGCGCACGCCCTGCCCCGGATACAGCCAGCGCTGTTCCTGGCATACCGATTCGAGCAGGCGGGTGGGCATCTTGATGATGAATTTTTCGCAATCGTCGGAATACGTCAGGTCCACCGGATCATCGGGGTTGATCAGCAGCAACTCCCCGGGGGCGAAGTAATGTTCCTGGCGATGGCCACGCCACAGGAAATGGCCGCGCAGCAGCACTTGCAGGTGGTAGATGGTTTCCAGCGCCGGCGAGGTCACGCGGACGCTGCCGCCGTAGCTGATGCTGCACAGGTCGAGGCTGGCGAACTGGCGGTGATTGAGGCTGGCCTGGGGGCTGCCGGACTTGGGCAGGCGGATGCAATGGTTGCCCACGTGCTGGTTCACATAGCCGGATACCGCATAGGGATCGGCGTGCACAAACACCCTACTGCGCTCACTCAACAGATGCGTTTCCATAACCCGGTCACTCTGATTGTTATTATCGGACGGTGATCGATCGCCACCGCTGGCCCATCACGCAACGCTTGCCACAATGCCAAAAACCACGGGACAGCCGCTAGGTCATCCCGTGGTTTGGAAACATCAGCACACCCTTTATCAATCCTCCAGGGCGCGTACTCGCTCCATGCGCTGCTGCTCGTCCGGCTGGGCCGAGGACTGCAGGGTGAAGTCGAACTCGATTTCGGCAAAGCGCCCGCTGACGCCCAGGGCCTTGGCCCGCGCCTGGTCTTCGCTGAAGGTGATCTGGGCGATCAGCTCGTCGCGAGTGGCATAGGCGAAGTCGTCGTGCAGGTATTCATCGCCATCCAGGTTGATCTGGGTGGTCAAATGGCGATGGTCATCGGCCGAGATAAAGAAGTGAATATGCGCCGGACGCTGGCCATGGCGGCCCAGTTGGTCGAGCAGTTGCTGGGTTGGACCGTCCGGCGGGCAACCGTAACCCGACGGCACGATGCTGCGGAAGCGATAGCGGCCTTCGGCGTCGGTGACGATGCGCCGGCGCAGGTTGAATTCCGATTGGCTGTCATCGAAGTAGGAATAGGTGCCGCCGGTGTTGGCATGCCAGACATCGACAATGGCGCCGGCCAGCGGTTCGCCAGCGGTGTTCTTGACCTGGCCGCGCATGAACAGCACCACGCCCGGGTCGACGCCGTCGTCAAGCCGCGCTTCGCCCTGGGTCAGGGGCGCGCCGGCCACATACAGCGGGCCTTCGATGGTGCGCGGGGTGCCACCGCTTTTGCCGGCCTGTTCGTCGGCGGCGTCCATCAGTAGGTCCAGGTAGTGTTCCAGGCCCAGGCCTGCGGCCAGCAGCCCGGCTTCCTGGCGTGCGCCCAGGACGTTGAGGTAGTTGACGGCCTTCCAGAACTCTTCCGGGGTCACGTCCAGGTCTTCGATGATGTTCACCGAGTCGCGCAGGATCCGGTAGATCAGCGCCTTGGCCCGTGGGTTGCCGCCTTCGGTGAACTGGCCGCTGGCTTCTTCAAGAAACTTCTGGGCATCGGCAGTGTGGGAAATTCTGACGTTCATGATTGTTCCTCATCTTGTATTTATTAGAGTGGTTCTCAGACTGACCAGCGACTCAGCGATCGTCCTCACGGATGGACGAAGGATGCCTGCACATGGCGTTGACTTCGATAGCCATGTACGGATACAGCGGCAGTTGCATCAGTAGATCGTGCAGTTCCTGCACGCTGTCGACATCGAACACGCTGTAGTTGGCATACAGGCCGGCAATGCGCCACAGGTGGCGCCACTTGCCCTGATCCTGCAGGCGCTGGGCCAGGGCCTTTTCGTCGGCCTTGAGCTGCGCGGCGCGTTCGGGGTTCATGTCGAGCGGAAGGTTCACGGTCATTTTGACGTGGAATAGCATGGCGCTCTCCTCAGGCAGTATGAAGGGTGGAGGTTTTATCGCGGCGGAAGAACGCCAGGCGCTCTTCGTCCAGGCTCAGGCCCAGGCCCGGCGCGTTCGATACATGCAGCTGGAAATCGCGGTACACCGGTGGCTCGCTGAGAATGTCTTCGGTCAGCAGCAGCGGGCCGAACAGCTCGGTGTCCCAGCTCAGTTTGCTCAGGGTCAGGAAGGCATGGGCCGAGGCCAGGGTGCCGATCCCGCCTTCAAGCATGGTGCCGCCATACAGGCCGATGCCCGCCGCCTCGGCAATGGCCGCCGTGCGCAGGACCGCACGAGGGCCGCCGTTTTTGGCGATCTTCAGGGCAAACACCGACGCCGCGCCTTCGCGGGCCAGGTTGAAGGCGTCTTCCACGCATTCGATGGATTCATCGGCCATGATCGGTGCCGGGCTGATGGCGTTGAGGCGGACCATGCCTGTGCGGTTGTTGCGCGAGATGGGTTGTTCGATCAGGTCGATGCCGTTGTTGCCGAGGATCCGGCAGGCGCGCACCGCGACCGCTTCATCCCAGGCCTGGTTGACGTCGACCCGCACGCTGGCACGGTCGCCCAGGGCTTTCTTGATGGCGATCACGTGGGCCAGGTCGCGGTCGACTTCACCGGCGCCGATCTTCAGCTTGAAGATGCGGTGGCGGCGCAGGTCGAGCATTTTTTCCGCTTCGGCGATGTCCTTGGCGGTGTCGCCGCTGGCCAGGGTCCAGGCCACCGGCAAGGCGTCGCGCACCCGGCCACCGAGCAACTCGCTGACCGGCAGCCCGAGGCGCTTGCCCTGGGCGTCGAGCAAGGCGGTTTCAATACCGGATTTGGCGAAGGTGTTGCCACGGATGCTGCGCTCCAGGCGCAACATGGCAGCGTTGACGTTGCTGCTGTCCTGGCCGACCAGCAACGGGGTGAAGAAACGATCGATATTGGTCTTGATGCTGTCCGGGCTTTCGTTGCCGTAGGCCAGGCCGCCGATGGTGGTGGATTCACCAATGCCTTCGATGCCGTCGGCGCAACGCAGGCGGATCAGCACCAGGGTCTGGTTCTGCATGGTGTGCATCGCCAGCTTGTGCGGACGAATAGTCGGCAGATCGACGATGATTGTCTCGATCGATTCAATGGCAGAAGAAAGCATTTCCATACCCGTCAGGTTCTTGAAGTTATGCAGCCGATTCTGGTACGGCTTTTTCTGGGGTTCCAATATAGAATTGGTCTGGTTCGATACCTTAAAGGTATTCAAGATTTTCCTCGGAGGCGGTATGGAGCTGCGTCATCTGCGTTACTTCCAGGTGTTGGGTCAGACCCTGAACTTCACCAAGGCCGCCGAGCGCCTGCACATCGCCCAGCCGCCGCTGAGCCGGCAGATCCAGCAACTGGAAGAGGAACTGGGGGTGCTGCTGCTCGAACGCGGCCGGCCGCTGCGGCTGACCGAGGCCGGACGGTTTTTCTATGAGCACTCCAGCGTGCTGCTCGAACAGCTGGGCAAGGTCTGCGACAACACGCGGCGCATCGGCCTCGGGCAAAAAACCTGGCTCGGCATCGGCTTTGCGCCTTCGACCCTGTATGGCGTCCTGCCGCAACTGATCCGTCGCCTGCGCAGCGACGAGACCCTGGAACTGGAGCTGGGCCTGTCGGAAATGACCACCCTGCAACAGGTCGAAGCCCTCAAGGCCGGGCGCATCGATGTCGGCTTCGGCCGGATCCGTATCGACGATCCGGCCATCGTCCAGCGGGTGCTGACCGAAGACCGGCTGGTGGCCGCCCTGCCTGCCGGGCACCCGTTGCTCGGCCAGCCGGTGAGCCTCAGCCAGTTGGCCGACGAGCCTTTTGTGCTGTACCCCGGCAATCCGCGCCCGAGCTACGCCGACCATGTGATTGCACTCTTCAGCTCCCACGGCCTGACGGTGCGCATTGCCCAATGGACCAACGAATTGCAGACCGCCATCGGCTTGGTCGGCGCCGGGATCGGCATCACCCTGGTGCCGGCCTCGGTCCAGGTGCTGCACCGCGACGACATCGGCTTCAGCCCCCTGCTGGAAAGCAACGCCACCTCGCCGATCATCCTCAGCCGCCGGGTCGCCGACGTCTCGCCGGGGCTTAGCCACTGCTTGCGCATGATTGACGAACTGCGCGCCGGCAAGGCCTGAAGCCATCCCCGCCCCCGGGGCCGAACGGCCCTTGCACAAAGCGGATACAGGTCTGCAAAAAGCGGATATTGCCCACCCTCCCCGGC
>NZ_MVOL01000032.1 GCF_002018875.1 Pseudomonas sp. MF4836 | reverse complement strand
CCCCGCGCGCCACAGAGAAGGACACGTCATGTAGCACCGTGGTGCTGTCGGAAGAGAACAGCCGCAGGCCATTCCTGAACGACAGTGACAAGCATTCGGCTGTAAGTGCTGGCTGCACGATCATTTGTTCAGCTCCATGGCATATAAGTTCTTGTTATGCGCCAGAAACAGCACGGCCAATACGAACAATACAAGCGCTCCGCCAAGCAGGGCCAAAAGCTCAGGCACCATCGGGGGGCGCCCGTACATAAGTACGTCGCGATACATGGATATCAGTGCGGCCACCGGATTGACATCCAGCAGAAAGCGGAACTCAGTGGGGATGTTGTCCTTGGCATAGAACACGCCGGAAGCAAACATCAGAAACTGCAGAGAAGATGAAACTAGAATCCGGAGGTCTGGCATAAATGGAATCAATCCCGCAACGAACACACCAACGCCCGCAGTAACAATCAGTTGAACCAGCGCGATCAACGGCAAGTACAGCCACAACCAACTCGGAGTGAAACCGATCACACACAGGACAGCCAGTAAGAGAAGTATCACTAGGGACTCTTTAACTAGGTCTTTAATAATCGATGTCAAAGGGAAAATTAGCGGATCAATCTTGCAGTGCTCAAGAATATGTTTTTTCTCGTAAATTGCATCAGTGCAATTCATTACGCTCTTGTTAAACCAAGTCCAGAACGTCACACCAATAATCAAAAATACGGCGAAGTTCTCTACTTGGATGCGCAGCAGATGGCCAAAGACAGTGTAATAAATAACGAGCAGAATCAACGGCTCAAGTATCCACCAAGCAAAACCTAACCGGGTCCTAGTCGACTCTGACTTCAGGCCGAGCCGAGCTCTCTCCAGCGAAATTTTCACTGACAACCAAATACCACTCATTCCAACTCCAAAAAAGTATACACAACTAAATTCCAAATATATAAATTAACTAACCACTAAAAAATTAAAATCTAACAATGTCGTCCTCGCCTAAATAATCACCACTTTGAACTTCTATCATTACCAAACTAATCAATCCTGGATTCTCAAGTCGATGCTTATGGCCAGCTGGAATATATGTCGACTCATTCATTCTTAAATACAGTTCCCGCTCACCATTAACGACCTTTGCCATACCATTAACTACAATCCAATGCTCGCTACGATGATGGTGCATTTGTAGGCTTAGGCTGGCACCTGGCTTAACTTCGATTCGTTTTATTTTGAAGCCATTGCCTTCCTCTAGGACGGTGTAAGTTCCCCAGGGGCGATGTGCAGTGCGGTGAATTTTATGCGCTTCATGCCCCTTGTTTTTGAGTTCAGCATAAATATGCTTCACATCCTGCGCACAGGATTTGTCTGCCACCAGCAATGCGTCGGGGGTGTCAATGATGATCAGGTCGTTGATACCCGCAGTCCCGATAAGGCGACCGCTACTCTGAATGATGCAGTTGCGCGTCCCGTGCAGCGAGACATCGCCGTCTATTCTGTTGCCGTTCGCATCTGGGCTAGTAAGCTCACCAAGCGCCGTCCAAGAACCAATATCACTCCAGCCGATGCTGCACGGAACAACCGCTACTTGATCTGATTTCTCCATAACCGCGTAGTCGATAGAGCTTTCTTGAATCGCAGCAAATCCTTTTGGATCGAGTTCAATTTGGACGAAACCATTGCCCTTGGCTGTGCGTGACTGAGCCATGCAGGCTTGGGTGGCTACTAGAATTTCCGGGCAGTGCAACTGCATGGCTTGCAACATTGTTTTGACCGCAAAACAGAACATGCCCGAGTTCCAATAGAAATTACCCGCTGCCAGGTACTGCTGGGCTTTGTCTAGCGAGGGTTTTTCAACAAACTGGATGACTCTATTCCCTTCAGCCTCTATATAGCCGTAGCCCGTTTCAGGTGCGTCAGGCTGAATACCGAAGGTTACCAACTTGCCACTTTCCGCCAGTGTGCAGGCGCGGCTAACAGCCTCCGCAAAGGCCATTTGGTCGGCAATCAAATGGTCGGCTGCCAGCACCAGCATGATGGCGTGCTCACCATGGTTGCTGGCCACTTGCAATGTTGCTGCTGCAATGGCGGCTGCGGTATTTCGACCCATGGGTTCCAGAATGAACGAGGTGGCAACACTCGTTTCATTCACTTCACGAAACTCGTCTTCTGTTTTGAAGAAAAGCTCACGACTCGTGACGGTCAGAACCTCGGCAACATTCGGCAGATGCGCGCCACGTAGAAAGGCCTTCTGCAACAAACTTTGGCCATCTGCCAGACGGATAAACGGCTTGGGATGCATCTCGCGTGAGATCGGCCAAAGTCGAGAACCGGCGCCGCCGCCGAGGATAGTAGGAATTAGTGTCCGCGCTGATGGACGCTTAGATATAGCCGAGGCTGCATTGTCTTCCGAATGGAAGACAATGCCCATAACACTTCCATAACAATCCATCTCTCTTCCTTGTGGTCAAACTGCCAGGTGGCCCAAGTCTATTTGCTAGCGACCTAGGAGCCCCTGTTGAGCCTGACAGTGGCGCGCTGTGGACGATGACTAACGAACGCGACGAACTGGATCGCGAGCCATTAAGACCATCACAGCCTGTTCTAAGACACGCCACCCAGACCTAAGATTGGCGCGCATATTACGCGCTTTAGCCAGCGACGATAAAAAAATCGTTCAGTAGGACAGCTTTACCATCAGGTAAATAACTCAACATCTCAGCTATCTTTGACCGTTGACACTCCCGATCTATTGTTCTGATAAATAAACTGAGGCAACAACTAGCCTGACGCAGGCGGGTGTAGTGGACTGTCAGCGCAGCCAACTCTGCCGACCTGAATGCGAGCAGGAAACGCAAAATCCGTTGCCAAATGATTGAGGACCCCTCAAACACATAAGGTCTCAATAACCGTCCACAATGATCAACGGCGTGTTTTTACCGTCAGTGGTGTGCCACGTACCCTTGCCCTGATCGCGACTCACTTGAACGCACAGCCGCCCGCCGCAGTCAGCAGTGTTGATCCTGCCCCCTCGCTTCGCCAGTGCCTCAATATTTGTCTGTAACTCGGCGCGCTCCGAGCGTAACGCCTGTATCTCGCTCCAACTTGGCATCAAGAACATCGCTAGCATCCACATCGTCAGTAACGTGGCCCCTGCGATCACAGCGCACACTGCCGCCCAGCGCCAGGTGAACCAGGCCATAGCCCCACGCAAAACCCGTTCGGCAGCCTCGGCATCACCGGCCACTTGATCGAAGCGCTGCCAAATAGGCTTGGCGGCCTTCGATAACGACTGCACCGCCGTGGCCGACACCCCCTCCAGTGCTGTAGTTACGCCACGACTGGTGGCGGCATCAGCAGCTGCCTCAATCAGCCTGGCCGCTGCCACACCAGCATTACCCATGTCGGTGACAGCCCCATTAGCTTTCGCCACCGTGCGGGCCAGCTCGCCTTGCTGTATCTCTAGCGCCGCCACCATGGCTGCAACAACCCTTTGCTGTTCCTGCGCAGCATCAATTAGGCCGTATAGCTGTAGGTCTTGCTGATTCATCACTCATCCTCATTAGGGCATCAGAACTAACCAAAGCCGGGGCCGTCGTAGTCCTTCGACTTGGGTGGCAACGTGCGTACAACTTGCTCTTGCCGAATTTTCTCCGCTGCTGCTCGCTCAACCGCTGCGGCCTGGCGCGCCTGCTCACGTTGCTGTTCCTGCTCGATTTGTACGCGCAGGCGAGCTGCCTCGGTGGCAGCCTGCTGCTCTTTGTATGCCTGATAGCCTTGACGGAAGGCGACAACCCCTTCAACGACCTGCGCATTGACCTGCGCGCGGCGCTGCCTGGCATCCTCGATGCTGATGATTTCCGCACTGACATTCGGCAGCACCTGGCGCACGGCATCGGCCGCCTCCCGTTGCTCAACACGAGCGGCCCGCCACTCCAGCACGTTCGAGCGCCCTTCTGCGCGCCACTGACTCGGTAGCTGCTTGGCTTCCGGCACCAAATCCGTACCGCGCTCAGCATGGCTGCGCATGTCGATTCGTTCGGCAAAACCACCCTGCTCTAGGTGCTGATTAGCCATCACCTCCCAGCGCCCGCGCAGGGCCACTAGATCGGCACGCCGCTCGACGGCAGTGAGCGTCTGCCCAGCATGCGGGCCATAGCCTTTACGCGCCCCTCCGTTCTCAGGAACCTTGGCGTTGTAACGCTTAAAATACTGCTCAGGGTCGCGCTCAATACCGTCGCACTGTCGTTCAGAAAACATCAAATGAACGTGCGGCTGCTCGCCGCCATCGGCAGCAGTAGGCGAATGAATCGCCCACTGATAGGCATGCCGCTCGCCAAGCTCTTGTTGCACAAAATCGCGCACCAGAGCCAACCGCTGTTCGGCTGACAATTCGCGCGGCAGGGCGATTTCCATCTCGCGATAGGTGGTGCCATTCACGCGTTCATGGGCATCGGCAGCGTTCCAAAATGCTTGCGCGCTGACCTGCGCCCAGGCGGGCATGTTGCCAGCCTCGGTGGCTTCTAGTTTTTCGCCACGTTCTAGGTATTTGGCGTACTGACCTTCGCGCGCAATATAGGAAGAGTGAGGACCGGCTTTGCCGGCCTTACCTACCTTTATGCTGAGTCGTGCGATGGCCATTAGGTGCGCTCTGTTTTTGACGTTGATTTTGTTTCTGCCGTCGGCAGACAGCGCGTTTCTTTTATTGTAGCGGAGCGTAAATAAAAGAAACAACTAAGCGCGCCTTCTAAAATTAGAAGGAAACGGCGAGATATGCAAAACCTTAAAAATTCGCGCTATGCTGAGGATACTTAAATCACACATGGAAGCATCATGCACGACGAATGGCTCACCACTCGACTCGCTTATCTACGCGGCCTTAAAGCACCCAGCGAACAACAACGCCTGCTCATTCTGATTGCCGATAAGCCAGAGCTAAGCAAAGAGGATGCCCCCAAGCTGGCTGCATTAATTCGGGCAGAAAAAGCAGCCGACCGCGCCCAAAAAGCACGCGCCGATGCCGCTCGTATTGTGAACGCCGAAAAAGCCAGCGAACGCAAAGCACGTGACCACGAGTTGTACCAAGTGGCCGGGCTTTTATCGTTAGCAGGCTTGGTCGATAAGCACACAGGCAAGCCGCTGACCGACCGGGGCGAACTGCTCGGTGCGTTACTCGGACTGGCGAAGGTTCCAGGCGATGATTCACGCCGTACCGAATGGAAGCGTGCAGGAGATGCCCTACTCACCGAACGCGAGCGCCGGCCATGAGTGAACTGATACCAGGAGCGGCAGCATTAGGGATGAGCCATTGGCAATGCGTCACGCTGATGGAAACAGCCGAGGATACCTTCTCAGCCATCACCTCTAAACTGACCTACTTGCTTGACCAGGAGAACCAAAAAGCTCAACCCGATACAACCCTGATCGCAGAATGGGAAGCCCTCGATGACGAGGTGTTCACCCTGGGTAATACCGGTCATTAGACGCTGATGTAGAAACCTATCAACGCGTCGTCAGCACCTATCAGCAGCGCAACAAAGAACTGGCCGTCATGGCTGATCGCTACAGCGCTGAAAAACAGAATTAAGTATCAGCGCAGCCCCGTAGAGGCCGCCAGAGCGCGATTAAGCCAAAAAAGCATGGCCCGCCTGTTTTACTAGAGAAAACGCGCTGAGTGACCCAGTAAGGCGCTTAATCGCCTAATTTAGGCACCGCGCACACAGGCTGATCAAAATCCCGGCCGGACTTCGCGCCACTGGGCTATTTGAGCCGAACGGCAAACGTTCAGCCGCCACGCACGCTGATTACTCGCTTTCGCGTAAGGCATGCCCCCGCAAATATTGAAATTCAGAGTGGACAGTCGCGCCACGACTAGGAAACAGTTTCTGGCCGTAGGCCAGGCATTCAGCGGTTGATTTTGACTTTTACCGCAAACCCGTGCCCATAAGGTCGTGAGGGATATCGGATAGTCGTGCCGGGAGCGCGGAACGCGCTTGGGAAGAGCCTGACCGCTTGCGGGCAGTCATCATCGAGGCCGGAGCGAAGCTTCGGGGCGTAGGACGCGAAGCGGCCGGAGGGTAGGAGCTTTTGGGCAGTGTTCTGTTAAAGATTTATAAAGTTAAAAACCGCGCGCGCGCGTTACGCCATTGCATTTTCATCATAAGCATTTGATACGAAAGGTTTTTTTTTGAATCGCTGTCAGCGATATAACGAGTCGATGCGTCAGCGATATAACGAGCTTCCCCATGATTATCGTCAGCGATATAACGAGCTAATCCACAGGCTCTCAACCTGTCAGCGATATAACGAATCTACGCCAGAAAGGCGCTATGGGGTCTTGATCGCGCTGGAGCCAATGAGCCCTTGCAGGCTCCTCGCATGGAACGCGACTTGGTCGGCTTCGCGGCTGTAAACCATTCGATACTCAGGCAGCGTATCGGCGTCGATGATTTCCTGAACCTGGTTACGGAAGGCTCGAATATGGCTTTGTGCCCCGCATTTCTCACGCAACAGCTCCAAACCAATTTTCCAGCTTGCTTGCCTACCGCAATGCTTCCTGGCTAGCTCATACAAGCGTCGTTCTAGGGGCTTGCGCAGCCTGAAATAGTCACCGTGGATGGTCAGCACTTCATGTGCATGAATTGCGTTATAGAGCCACTTGGACATGGTGACTTCCACGGCAATCATGCGTTCATCCCCAGGTGATCGCTCAACAATCGTCCATGAATCTAGAATCCCGAATGCTTCCTTTACACGCTTTTCGCCGGTTCTAATGTCTGTTTTGATCGTTGTACCCTTGAGCCTATCGAGCGCCCGCTCAAAACGCTGATACTCGACACCGCCCGTTGGCTTATTGGTTGCGACTAGGTAGTTATGCACCGTAAATCGCACGGCCCGGCTTTGCGCATCAGGGCGCTCGCGGTTCAACGCTTCCGTCATCTGCGATGTGACGAAGATCAGCACATCTTTGTCGTGCTGAGTGGCTCTACCGTACTTGACCGAGGGTGACACCTCGATGTGCTTTGTACCGTCCTTGCTCGTCCACTCCCAAGGAGTCAGATCCTTCTGTGTTTTAAGCGAAAACACCGGGGCTTCCATCGTTGCGTGATCATCCTTGAGCGAATAATCCAAAATGTCCGCAACGAAAAAGTCTTGGTTCGTATAGCGAGCAGGCAACAACTTGGGACGCTCGCGCTTCTCACTCTTATCATCTTCGACCTTTGCCACGTCGGCAGGCGCACACCCTAGGCTCGGATCAGGCTGAAGATCGCCAAACAAATCAGGCGTCATCGAACGACTTGCTGCCCGCCGCCGCATCGCTTCGATCTTCGCCAGTAGGGGGCCACCACTCGTAGGCTCAACATCAATAGTCGATGGTGTGCTCAGCGCTTTAATTTGCTCGCGAAGGGCCTGTCGCTCAATAGCGTGATGATTTCTGCTGACGGCCAACGCGTCGATGTCACCCTGTAGTTCAAGAATTTCTTGTGCCGCACTCGCGCTGTCAGGTGAAACATCAATGATTCGCTGGTAACGAACTTGGATCGCTTCAAGATTCGCGATTTTTTCGTCGTAACTAGCGATAACTCCCAGCAGATCGGCAAGCTGTTTTTCTAAAGCGTGCTTCATCTCATCCACTGACAGCAAAATCGTCCCCTCATCTGGAATCGCCTTCAATTGCATCGAGCCTCTTCACGCCCGCCCCATACGCATGCCGATAGCAACCGAGCGGCGACCCGCGCAGCCAGTTTTAATAAAAGCATGCTGCTAGATTTTTTAAAGCAATATTAAAGATAGCTGCAATCTTGCTGCTAGATTGCAGCTATCTTTTTATACCATTTGCCTCATACGCATCTAAGGCTCGCTCCAATACTTCGACCAGCAACAACCCGTCACGCTCAGCTATATCGCGCAGACGCTCGTCAAACTCAGGACTTATACGAGTTGCGAAAGGCATAGTCCGATTTGTCCGCCGGGCGCTTCGTCCATCACGTCGAACCTTAACCTCCTGTTGCTCCGGCAGCGCTACAGGAGCTAGCTCTGGAGCATTGAGATTTGGGCTGGCCTCATCAAGTGATGGTGGTGTACCTAGCTTGTTTTTAAGTTTGGATAGGTTCGCCATCGTTATCCCACCACTCGATCTATTAGCGATTGCAACAGCACATCGGCTCGCTCGTTTAACCGCGCATAACGTGTCTCTGTAACAGAGTGCCCCGCGTTTTGTGCCTGCCTATAAGCTGGGCGCTCGAATAAGCACCCATCCAACACGCTATAACCCGCATCTTTTAAATACCCGCGTGCTTCGACTTCTTCAGCATCAGTACCGATACGGTTCAGTGCAAACGCCAAACGTTCTGCCGGAATACCAGCCTTCACCAGAGCGTGAAACTCACGCACTGCCGGGCGCAGATCATCCAGCGAAGCACCTGTAGGCTGTACAACGAGACTGGCCGAGCGGGCGATTTCAAGCGTTGCTTGGCTGGTTCGCGCCGGCCCATCAATAATCAGCAAGTCGAATCCATCTGCAACGGCAAGCGCCTGTGCTGCAGTAGCAAATGCTTCCACCGATACGACCGGCTCAATCCCTGCGCTCAGCCGCATCCTGTGCCAGTCCACCGAGGTGCCCTGCTGTGTATCGAGATCAGCCACCTTCACCCTCAAGCCTCCCGCAGCAGCCTCTCTAGCGAGCGCGCGCGACAGTGTTGATTTCCCAACTCCACCCTTTTGACTAACCAGCGCAACAACGGTAGCCATAGCCTCTCCGAACAGAAAAAAGATTGCAGCAAGATTGCAGCAAGGTAGCTGCTATCTGTATAGATTGCAAAAATAGCACTCTAGCTGCTGGATTGCATCCAGCAATAAACCAATCGGCTACGCACAAGCCTAAGCATTGACGCACAGGGCACAATGTTGCCAATCAGTAACCTATTAGTTACCATTAACCAATGACTATTACCGTTGAAGAGTACTTGAGCGTCGGTGGCGTCAGCCTATTTGAGCGCTGGTTTACGACTCTTGACGCCCAGGCAGCAGCCAAGGTTTCCACTGCCATCATTAGGATGGAGATGGGCAACACATCCAACATAAAGTGGTTCGATGGCCTTGGTGAATACCGCATCGACTGGGGGCCAGGTTACCGCCTCTATCTTATGCAGGAGGGTAAACGCCTAATCATCCTGTTTGGCGGCGGCACCAAAGCTAGCCAAAAAACCGACATCAAGCATGCAAAGGCTCTACTAGCCGAGTACAAAAGCCGCAAAATTGCGGCAAAGCGACCGAGGTAACCAACATGGCTCTCACCCGCAGCTTCAAAAATACCGTGACCCAGCGTGCGCAGCGCGACCCTATATTTGCCCAGGCATTGCTCGACGAAGCAGCCACCCTATTTCTCAATGGCGAGCCAGAAACCGCACGAGTGATCCTGCGCGACTTGGTTAACGCTACCGTTGGCTTTGAGGGGCTAGCCAAAGAAACCGCAAAACCTAGCAAGAGCTTGCACCGCATGCTGTCCGTTAGCGGAAATCCAAGCATGGACAACCTTGCCGCCATCTTCGCTGTCATACGCTCAAAACTAGGCGTCGACATTCAAGTGCATGCCGTGCGCGCAGCCTGAAATTACACGGATGAATGCGCTAACCAAAGTAAGCGGCACAGCCGGAATCCTTCCGTTTTAAGACAAATTGGCTTCAGCCATCGCCCGATACAAGGTGCTGCGGTTCACCTTGAAAGCCTTGGCCACAGCTGTAACGGTCGCACTGGGCTGCTGAAGCATCAACTTTGCCGCATTCAACTGCGCATCGGTCAGCGCACGTGTGCGCCCGAACTTGACCCCGCGTGCCTGGGCGGCCTTTCGGCCTGTAGCGGTACGCTCCAGGATCAACGAACGCTCAAAGTCAGCAATGCCCGCCATGACGGTCAAGATCATCTTGCCCGCCGGGCTGCTGGTATCCGCCCACGGCTCAGCCAGTGAAAGCAGACCGGCCCCCAGCTCGCGCAGCCGCTCCGCTATATCCAGTAAGTCGCGGGTGTTGCGCGCCAGTCGATCCAGCCGGGTGACGACAACCGTGTCGCCATGGCGCAGGTGACTGAGTAGGGCATCCAGCTCGATGCGCTCACGCTTGGCCCCGGAGACCTTTTCTTCAAAGATTCGTATGCAGCCATGAGCTTTCAGGACGGCCCGCTGATTCTCCAGGTTTTGCCCCTCGGTGGAGACGCGGCAGTAGCCGATCCTGGGGCTGGTGGCGATTGATTTCATCGCATCCACGTCACTCATACTGTCACCCATTACGTTGCAAAAATCGTCGCAAATTATCAGCCGATAACGACGACTTTTGCCACACCTAGAGCGCGCATGTCTAGGCAGGCGCAGCGACTGCCGCAAAACTTAGGAGTTAAGCAACAACTGACTTAGCTGCGCTAGAGGGCATGCTGCGCCCCAAGATAGTCCAGCGCAGAACTGTTATCCCAATGTGCAGAGCGAGTTAAAGTCGGCCAGGAAAATAAAACCCACTATATGAGTAGCAATGTGACGAACCTTTCTGGTCGATTATCGGGTAAGGACCCTACTGTACAACTCAGAGTACGCAAGCCCCATGCGCTTGGCGGTGAATAGTTCTAGGTAGCGGAGGCGGGCGGCCTGACCAAAGCGTTGCGCTAACTCATCGTCATCCCACAATGTCTGCATGGCGCTTCGCAGTGCTCTGGCATCGGCTGGCGGCACCACGATACCAGTGTGACCGTTCTGGTTGATGTAGCTCGTACCTGTACCGATCTCACTGCAAATCAGCGGTTTCCCCAGCATTGCCCCTTCTAATAAACCAATGCCAAAAGCTTCAGAACGTAGGTGCGAGGGGAATATCACGGCGTAGCAGGCTTCCAATAAGTTGATCTTATCCTGCTCGTGGACCTGCCCGATGAAATGCACATTATCCAGCCCGTTCCGGGCAGCCATCAGCATCAGCTCCTGTTCCATGGGGCCGGCACCAACGATGAGCAGGGGCCATGGAGCATCTTTCATCGCATCCAGGAGAAAGTGCAATCCCTTGTAGTAGCGCAGCACGCCAACGAATAAAAAAAATCGCTCACCATAGAGTCGCCGCAGGTTCTCCACAACTTCGGGATCCGGAGCGGGATAGAGGGATTCGTCCAGTCCGATGGGAATCGATAGGGCTTTGTCTCTGTAGCGGTGCAGCACCGTCGAGCTTTCTAGGTAATTCGGGCTGGTCGCCGCGATGGCGTCGACCCGCCCAAGGAAAGCATGCATCAGTGGACGATACATCTGTAGCAGCACCTTCTGGCGCACGATGTCGGAGTGATAGGTCACCACGCTTGGCTTACCGACCCCTTTTAGCAGATGAACAATATCCATGAAGGGCCAAGGGAAGTGGTAGTGGATGACATCAGCTTTTTTCACCAGATGCGCGAAATCCGCAAACGCCGACAAGGAGAACCCGGTCGAGGCAACATGCAGATTCTGCCGAGTCTGGACCAGTCGATAGCTGGGAGTGTCTATCGGCGGCTGAGGCTCATCCGCTAGGGAGAGCACTGTGTTCTCGCAGCCCAGAGCGGCCGTCGCGTGAGTCAGATGCCGGATGAACATCTCGACCCCCCCGTACTGCTCCAGCCCGAAGGTCTTATAGAAGTGCAAAACTCTCACGAGAAAAATACTCTCAGGGACATCAAGCGTCGACCGAAAGTTGAATCCACAGTCCGTCGATTTTCTGGATCGGACACTGGTCGTTGTAATCGTTAATTTCGGTACGAACCGCGGTCATGGCCTTGGGATTGTCCACAGACTTGGTGAAGGTGATCAGGCCGCAGTCCTTGATCCCTACCGTCAATGGGTTGACTTCCGGAAACTGACCTGGCTCAACTGAGAAACCTGGGTAGCCGCTAGTAACCATCTGAACCTGGCCGACGACACGAACGAGTTGTAGTCGTGTCTCACCGCTAGGTAGCCGAATAAAGCGCAGGTATTGCCCGCTATCCCGCGGCACCTCGGCTGGCTTCTGTTTGGTAACGGCCTGGGGAGCGGGTGCGGCGGCCTTTTCACAACCACCGAGGGTCAACAATACGGCGCCAATGACGAACAGTTTGTTCATTAAACGATGCTCCTAGTGATACTTTCGAATAAATTGATTGCACAGCTCTTGCTGTGCGGACTCAGGCTCGCCATGCGCCCGTGAGGTGTCTATAAAGGTCTCGCGCGGCGATAGCTGTCTTCGGAGAGAAGGAGAACAGCAGCAGCGAGGCTACCGAAACCAGCCAGCGATGGCGAAACCAACACAACACATACTTGTTCAGCAATAAATGCGCATAGCGCAACGCCCTATGTCGTGGCGACCGATGCGACCTCATGTTGTTCACGTCGCTCTCAGTGAGAATTGACTCGGGGACGTATGGGCGACTGAGAAATCGTGCAGGCGGCATCACGCCGAGGCTCTGCCAGTCATAGACCTCGAAGTTGTCCAGCAGCAGATCTTCCCAGGCGCTGAACAATTTGAAGGTAGTGTGCGAGATATGCTCGAGGTCGAGCGAAAGACCGCTCTTCTGTGCAAAACGCAGAAATATTGCCTGTTCGGGCAACAGGCAGAACGAGGTAAAGCCCTGAAAAGTGCCGAAGGGATTGGTACGCGGACCGTTCTGCAGGTAAACGAAGTCTTCGGGCAGCAGTCCGATACCCCAGAGCTTGCGCATATCCTCGGTACGACCGTACTGGAGCGTATCGGGCAGGTGGAACAGATAGGGTACCTTGCAGGGATTGCGCAGGAACAGGTTGGACACACCGATCCTGCGACTGAACAGCTCAGCCGGCGCCGCGTCATTAGCGAGCGAGGCGACTCGGTCAAGCAGCGAGCCATTGACCAGAACATGGTCGGTTCTGAGCTTGATGCTGTACTTCCGGGTTGCCCGCTCAAGTCCGCTTGCCATCGAGGAGATCAGCTTGTTGACGTTATTCTGGCTACCATTGACGTCCACGTAATGGTGCGTTGGTACGACCATGACCAGCGTGACATCTGCGAACGTGAGCTTAGGCAAGTCATCATGAGTGGAGAGGATAATCTGGGTACCAGGCAACCACCGGCGTACCGACTCGATGGCCAGTTCCGCGATATTCACAGCGCCCTCGAATACCGGCCCCTGAATTACCACCGAGATATCCCGTGAATAGAGCTTGGCCGTCATGAGTCGAGGTTCTCGCAGAAATCCAACAAGCGCTGGACTGCGTCGGCCAGAGGCACACTGCAGGTATCGACGCTTATTTCCGGCGCTACGGGCTGCTCGTATGGGGAGTCCACGCCCGTAAGGCCGCAGAGCAAGCCTTGACGAGCCTTGCTATACAGCCCCTTCGTATCTCGCGTCTCACACGCCTTGAGCGGTGTGGACACATACACTTCGACAAACTGCTCCGACTCGAACAGCGCACGTACACGCTCTCGATCGCGCTGATAGGGAGAAATAAAGGCGCACAGTACAATCAGGCCAGCATCCACCATCAGCTTCGCTACTTCTCCAGCACGGCGAACATTCTCCGTCCGATCGACTTCGGACATGCCAAGATCACCACACAGGCCGTGCCGAACGTTATCACCGTCCAGCAGATAGGTTTTTTTGCCTGCCCTGTGAAGTTCAATTTCCAAAGCATTGGCCAAAGTCGACTTTCCTGCGCCCGACAGCCCGGTAAACCAGACGCATAGACCTTTCTGACTCATCGATGCCGCGCGCATCTGCGAGGTTACTCGGTGCTCGTGCCAGCGTACGTGGCTGTTTAGCTGTATCGACATATCTATCTTTTTGCCTTGCTTAGCTGAAATTTTACACTGCTTATATCGATTTCACCGCCAGTACCTCGTTCCAGCTAACCGACACTCATGTCTCAAAGGCAATGGATCGAATCATGAGTCCCAGCTCTCGGTTATCCGCCGAGATACCCAAGGTGGCAGGGTTTCTTGGATTATCGATGACAATTCGCAGCGTGATCGATGCTGATTGCTGCTGGGCATCCGGCGTATCAAAAATGACCAAGTTGTTTCCACCGTTCGATTTGCCGAGTTTGAGCGAGGTCTTGCCGATCAACCGATCATCCAGATACAGGCTGAAGCTGGTTCCTACTCCCTGAATGGTCAGCCCCCACGAAATCTCCAGAGTGGTATGAAGCCGCCCACTGAAAGTCGTCTCTGGGGTGAAGCAAATCGTGGCGACTTCACCGCGAGTCCACGAACCGTCTGCTTCTGGGGCATAGAAGCCATCATAAATGTACTTCCAGCCATTCCCCTCGGTAGTCAGATCAATGCACTCGCCATGCGCCAAGGGATAGCCGATCAGGTGGGCTGCGTTGATTTTCGCTGCAGCATCATTTCTCCAATCAGTGATATCGAAGAGTCGGTTAATAGCATCGAAGGTTTTCTGCCCTGAGGGCGCATCGAGGAACTTCGGCGCCGGTAGTCGCTCGCTCGCGCTGATATCGGCCAGGTCAAAGTCCGCTTCGATCTGAAGAAAATCGGCGATCCGCTGTGCTATCAGGCTATTTTCGCTCTGCCTGAAGTCCTCATAGAGAAGCCACAGGAAGCTCGCATGCGCATGCTCACTGACGGCGTAGTTGAACGAGTGAAGCCAATCACAGAATGCTCGCTCCGGATCCTCCGACAAGGTACCGTCATCCTTAACCGTATAGGAGTTCACCACGCTGATCGGGTTTCTGATGATATTAATTTCACGAACATCCATACCAGCCGGATACACAGCCTTTTCCCAGCGCTGCAGACCTGGGAACTTCGTTCCGATGATCGACGGGGATTTCTTGAACACAATGGAGAAAATCGACTCGATGATCGGGATATGGTCACGCTCACGAGTAATGATCGAGTCTTCGTAGAGGTGGCTATTACCTAACGAACTGTGAAAATCCTGATTTCTGAATAGCAATTCTATCGGGTCAAAGAAATTCCTAGTGTAGTGTTCGTGCAGAACGGCAATGTTCTGACTCTTATTCAAGGCAGAACCCAATGCCGTAGTGCCGCTACGCGGGCAACCCGTCACATTGAGCCAAGAGAGTTTTTTATTCATAGCTATCCCAGAAGTAAAATACCGAAACGGTATCCCCTATTTCAGTCACTCATATCTTGGCGCGGATAATGCGATTGTAGAAGAAACGCAGTATTTCCCTAAGCTTGGAGATCGGCCAGATGATGGGATAAAAGCTCGAATAACCCTTCTCCGCTACCACGGACAGAAAAAGCATGTTGGTCTGCGCCGAAGTGGAGGAAAAACTTCTCCCTTCCGGCAGCACGTTAAACGCTGTATTGCAGGTGCGCAGGTACAATGGCAGCTGTACCCGGGGAATCACAAAAGCTAGCTTCAATTGACGAGCCGGCGGAAACATAAAGAGGCAGGTCGCCAGCTTTTTTACGAAATCCTCGCAGGTGTAGAACTCATGCTGTCCGAAGTCGATCACTAACCATTCGTGCGCAAGGGCACCGAGTTGTTCGGCAATACGGTTGGTTGCAAGCACTACCTTGCCGTCGACGACGCCGCCCCTCTCATGGACGAAGTCATCTAGCCGGAAGCCCTTGAGGGAAACGGGATCACTCGACCTATCCGCAGGGAGGTTGTATAGGCTGTCCACGGCAATGATACTGTTTCTAAGCGCATCCTCAGTCTGAATGGCGTTCAGACTCTGCACGAGACTTTCGGCACCAAACGGCTCAGCATCACGGGCGACTACGAATACGTTCACTGGCTGGCCTTCGCGTAGGAGTCAAAGGGTGTCGAGTTGTATATGGCGCGCACGCACTCTTTCAGGCTGGTAAAGTAGAAAAAATTACCGTTGTTCTGGTACAGACGTAGTGCCGAAATCAGAACTCCGGGCAGCGACAGGACTCTGCCGTGGAAATACTCCAGAGGACTATCGAAGAACCAAGTCTGCACTGTTCTCTGCCTTATCATGCTGCGAATCGGCCAGCAGTCGACGATAAAATTGCGCTTGGCATCTGCCGGGTTTTTCAGGAACCTTTGTTCGTACTCGGCGCGCAGACCATCCGGCAATTGATCCAGCAGCACCAGTTTCTCGAAATCGGTGATGAACTGCCGGACCGAGGCCAGGTCATTTGGGAGCGAGGCATGCTGTATCAACGTACTGATAAGCCGAACCCAATGTCGTGCGCTGATGTCCTTTATACCGGTGGGGATCGCCGTGGCGGTTTCATCCGAGACGTACTTGCTGGCGAACTGCTGGAGCCTGTTCAGCGCTGCTGCCGGACTCATGCGCAGCAAGGGCTTCTTCGGCAGAAGGGACAGATAGTTGGGTGAGGCGGACTTGATCGCACCGTTCGCCGTCTCGATATAAGCGCTACCACCAAGCACTGCCCGCGAGGTCACTGTCTGAGTGATGCCATGCGGATTGACCCGGGTTGGAACACCCTGCTTGGAGCTGCGGATTCCGTGCTCGATATCTTCGTACTCGACCCATAAAAGGGACTCGTCGAGGGGGCAGCGATTCCACACCTCCTTGCGGCAGATATATAGGCTACCGGTTGGATAGGAGATGTCTTTGTTGTAGCGAATCGGGCTGGCGAAGCAGAAACCCGAGCGTTCGAGCTCGGTGAAGGTCGACGGCGCAACCGTCACGGCTGCCTGACTGGTACGGTGTAGGCCCTTGATGCCACTGCCCATCTCGTTCACCGACATGCCTAGGTCGGAGTAACGGCGCGGGTACAGGCAGGCGCGATTGTCAAAGAACATGCTCTGCAGCGTCATCAAAGGATAGCGCGGCCCGAATCGGCGGACCATCTCGCCGAAGTGGCTCGGCAGAAACACCCGGTCATGCAGGATGACCAGGTTGTTATAGCGCGCTTCTTGGGCCAGGCGATTCTTCTTCTTGCAGATCTGTACCGGCGGTGCGGTGATATCCTCACCGACGATGCGTACCTGGTTGAAATAACGGAAATTTTCCCCCGGCCTTCCGCACAAGAGGATTTCCTTATTAGGGATATCCAGCTCCAGAATACGCTTGACCACAGCGTTAAGGATCGTGGCGTCCTCTGGCCCTACCGGAATGCCGAAGGTCCAACTGTCCAAGTCATCGTCGGCCTCCGCCGGCAACTTGGCGGTCTTCTGGTAGGTGACGCGGGTGGCGCTGCGCTCGGTACAGGTGAGTGCACCCTTGAAGTAGTCACGATCCAAGTAACTTTCTACAGGCGCGTCTTCGATGAGCGTCAGGCTCTGGCCTGCCTCTAGGAAATGCACCGCATCCCAAAGCAGCAGCGGATTCAGCGGCGAATCGCTTTGTACGCCATAGAAGCAATACGAGCCAGCTCCGTAGATATCCAAAGGCCGCTTAGCGGCATGCAGCTTCTTGACGGTGACATCAGGCCGGCCGTTTTCGAACTGACGAAAAGAGAAAACATGCTGGCAATTCGATGGAAAGCTCAGATCGGACGGAATTGCACGCAATTGTTTGGGAGCAAGGTAGCCGAGTTTCTTGTCATGCTGGAACTGTATAGTCTTCATGCTTCTACGAAATACTTGTCGTTCAGAGCGCCGGGGACCTTGACCACAACGGTCACTGCATCTGATATCGCTTTGAAGGCAGTTACGTCGCCTGGTTCGAGCACCACGATCTCACCGGCACCCCAGGTCTTGCCGCACATCTCGACCTCTCCGGACAGTACCAGCGTAATTTCAGTAGCAATCTTGTGGTAATGAGCGGCCTCGGCATCACCAGCTGTGTAAGGCTTTACTGCGACTTCGCAGGCTTGCGTGCTGAACGCGGTGGGCGTAAATCCACCGACAAACCAGCCCTTGACCATGTCTTTCAGGTTGGCGGAGTTCATCGAACACCTACGTTTTCAAAGGCCTGGAGCTGGCGGGAATTTTTCAGGGGATGGTATTGGCTCGGATCAACACGATAGGTGCCGATCTTCTTGTGCTGCAGTACCAGTTCGTTAAGCGCCGGGGCAATGTAGAACGCGTCGTTAGTCTTGACGTCCTTGCGGATCATTTCCTTCACTGCCTCGACGAACACGGCACCCTTGTCGAACCAGTACAACCCGGCCACAGCATGGTTGCTGATCGGGTTTTTCTCTGCGGCCTCGACGACGCAGCCTTCTGCGTTTTTACGCACAAACGAGTAACGTGGGTGCAGCGACTTGAAAACCACCACGCCGGCATCGCACTGTCCATCACGAAAACCCCCGACGATATCTCGCAGCGAGCAATCCAACAGTTCGTTGCAGTTTAGAATCAGCAACTCGTCATCGTTATCGATACTTTCCGCCGCCAGAAGTGCAGTGCAGGCAGCACCCATGGTCATCGAATGCACCACATGAACGTTGGTCGTTGGGGACATCTGGTGCAGCATGTTGCGTAGGTGATACTTGGCCACATCGGCCTTTGGCAGCATACAAACGATGCGTTCTGGCTCCAATTCCAGGCACTTCTCGACCAGATTCTGGATCAGCGGAATGCCATCATGCTCATATAGATAATCCGGATAGTTGCTCTCGGCCTCAGCCGATACACCTTCACCACTAGCGAGCAGTACGATGTTCAACTTGCGCATACTCAGGCCTCCTGCCGGCAATTCTGGCCGTTGATTTCTTGGATTCGGTTCGTGATATTTTCTAGGTTCACGTCCTCGACATTCTCCACGACCAGTACGTGCGCGCCCGAAGCTCTGGCTGCACGGATGCCGTTCTCATTATCTTCAACAATAAGACACTCCTCAGGCGAAAGGCCGAAGGAACGGATGGCAAGGGTATATATATCCGGCGCTGGCTTGGGGTTTTCTACGTCCTCATTGGATAATTTCAGGTCTAGATACTGGTCTAGACGAGCTTTCTCCATCATCATTCCGACAGTATTGCGGATGGAATTTGAGGCCACCGCGAGTTTGTAGCCCTGCTTTTTCAGCGCCGAGAGGGCGTACTGGTGGACGAAGGTCGGCTTACAAAGCCCGTAGACGATTTCCATCGTGTACACCTGCTTCATCTCGTTGATGAAGCTGTGCAACTCGACCGGCAGATCGAGCTCGACGCTGAGCATGCCAAGCTTGCGCGAAGTCGGCAGGCCGTCGTAAGTAGTCAGATGATCGTGTCGGCTGATGGTGTAACCAAACAGGTTAAGTGCCTTGTTTAGAGCCTCATAATGCCAATCCTTGGCTTCGATTAACACTCCATCCATATCGAAAATTACTGCTTTAATCATGAGGTCATTCCTTGAAAAAAGATCGGCCGGCTTCGGGCAAATCGGTACACAACGTCAGATTCTCGGCCCCTTTAAACTCACCTAGAAGGCGCCATAGCGGCAGGTGATCACGACCATGCAGTTCCGATGACACCACACATATCTGCTTGCCCTGAGCCAGCAAGTCGGCCAACTGGGTGGATGAGTACCATTCGGGACCAAAGCTATCCAGCCAGATGCCGTCCGCCTCATTCAGCCAGGCGGGAGTTGGCTCCACTTCGCTCAGACGGGTATAGGTACATACTTTGCTGGCCAAGTAGCCACGCATGTCCGGAACGGCCATGTCGAAGACGAACCAGTTGCTGTGGCCATGGCCCTCGAACATCGCCTTAAGCGGGGCGCACAGACCATCAGCCTTGATGTTTATAGCCAGGGGGAGGTTGCGGCCGGCCATTATCGCCAGCAGGTCGTCCAGCAACATCTCGCTGCCGTCAGGCATATCATGAGAAATGACTAAGCGGCCGGACACGTCACGGACATCCGTTTCGGTTCCAAAGCCCAACTCGAAGGAGCGCTCGAAAGCGATCCTCTGGTTACGTTCGGACATCTCAAGCCAGTAGCCGCGATGACTGATGATCTGCATGATGGATCAACGTCCTATAGTGGCGCTATGACTGACCGGCAAGCTGAGGAAAAGGTCGAGATCTGCAGGGATACCTAGTCCATACATGCCCGCGCCCTCCGAACCGATGCTGTGGTGGATGATCAGTGCATCGTCCGCAATCAGCTCATTGTAGGCCGGTGCGACGTAGAACTCACCATTAACGCGCAAGCCCTTGTCGAACATCGACTCGATTGCGGCGATCAACTGGCGACCGCTACGGAAGTTGTATATCCCCACGGTGGCTTCGTCAGAAATCACTTCCTTCTCGATCACACGATTGATACGGCCATCATCGGAGAAACCAACAAAGGACCACTTAGGATCGTCCGCTTTCATGGTCATAATCAGTCCGTCAGCATCCCGCGCCTGCATGGTTCTCAGGTAGCCGTTAATGTCAACATCAACATACTGGTCGCTGTTAGCGATCATCACAGGGTCATCGGTGGCGATCAGTTCCTTTGCGGCATAGACCGTGCAGGCTGCACCCTCAGTTAGACCGTTCAACTCGAGGATGACGCAACCTGGGGCCCACGCCTGCAGCTTATCTCTCAGGCCGTAGGCTTCGACGTGCGCAGCTTGGCAGATAAAAATAAAGCGGTGCTCGCAGTCCGGAGTAAGGTTGTCGATGACGACCTTGATCATCGGAACCGAGTGCACAAGAATAAGCGGCTTCGGGTCCTTGTATCCCGCGACTGCGAATCGGCTGCCAGCGCCGGCCATTGGAACTACTATGTTGAGCATCTGTTTTTCCTTCACTTACGCAGTATATATTTGTCGTATGCATCCATAACTTCGCCGGCCGGGCCGAGCATCTGAACTCGACCTTCCTTGAGCCAGCACACACGGCTACAAAGTTCTCTGACTCGACCCGAGTCATGCGAGACGAATACGACGGTTTGGTTGCCTGCCATCATTTCCCGCATGGTGGATTCGGCCTTCTCGCGGAAATGGCCATCTCCGACGCTGAGCACCTCGTCCAGAAGAATCACGTCGGGGCGCGAAAACTTGGAAATAGCGAAGCCCAAGCGCGCCTTCATGCCTGTGGAATAGCTGCGCACCGGCACCGAAGCGGAGGCGTCGAGCTCTGCGTAATCGACAACCTCGTCGGAAATTTCTCGCATGCGCTTGCGGCTCAGCCCCATCAGCATGCCGCTCAAGACGATATTGTCGCGTGCATCGAGGTTCTCATCAAAACCAAGTTGCAGATTGAGCAGGGAAACGCTCGAAACAGACTTGCTAAGACGGCCACTAGTAGGCTGGTAGATGCCAGCGAGCACCCTCAGTAGCGTGCTCTTACCAGCACCGTTACCTCCGACGACCCCAAAGGTTTCCCCGCGCGCCACAGAGAAGGACACGTCATGTAGCACCGTGGTGCTGTCGGAAGAGAACAGCCGCAGGCCATTCCTGAACGACAGTGACAAGCATTCGGCTGTAAGTGCTGGCTGCACGATCATTTG
>NZ_MVOL01000031.1 GCF_002018875.1 Pseudomonas sp. MF4836 | reverse complement strand
GTGGGACGGCACCGCCAGCGCCTTCGTCGACTTCCTCAGAGGCGGCCAGCGACCCGAAGAAACCCCATTCTTCAAACACATCCGCCAACTCATGGGCTTGAACAACCAGGGCGAACTCAGTGAAGAAAACCTGGACGCCGCCTTGCAGAACCGAGCGCTTGCAAAGCGCCTGGGAGGCTTGATCGCCTATCACACCAGCGAATGGCACGTCCCGTCCTGGGCCGGCAAGTACGGCGTGATCTCCGAGATCGCGGTCAAGCTCGGCAAGTGGGCCATGGACAATGTGAAAGCGGAAAAGAACTGCGTGATGAAATTGCGTTGGTGGGGGGAGGTGGCCGCGGATGTTGGGTTACCGGAGGGGGCGAAGGTTTATCACTTTCATCCGGTTGGAATGGTGTGGAATTTAGAGCGAAAAAAATCTTGTATGCCGCTGGCCGAAGTACTTGAACTTGCACTTCGGGTCAGTGGTGGATATGAGGGGCGAAGTGATCTTGACTATCATGCTCTAGCCGATGATTTTGATGGGCAAGGCACTTCTTTTGGGTTGATTCAGTGGAATTTCGGTCAGGGGACCTTGGGGCCGGTGCTACTAAGGATGTATCAAACAGACAGTAATAAATTTTCAAATTGCTTTCCTGATGGAACTAACTATACCAGGCTGAGAAATGCAATAGTCAATAGGGATCGTAATACTCAGTTGGATTGGGTTAGAAAATTATTGCAGGAAAATAGAATCGGCTGGAGAAAGTTGTTTAATTCAATTGGAAGCATAAAGAAATTCCAAGAAATTCAAATCCAAGAGGCCGCTAAGTATCACGAGAATGTAAGAAGGTGCATAGATTTTATGAGGGGAGTTCGACCTGAGCTCATGAGGGAGATTAACGCTTTAACCTATGTGGCATTGTATGATCTATGCGTTCAGCAAAATGGACTTCTAAAAGGCAATACGACTTCAAGAATCGAAGAGAGAACGGCTTCAGAAGACCCGAGAGATCAGATAAGTTTCCTGAGAATATGCGTTGAAGAGAGAGCAGGAACTGCATCAGCTCTATGGGCAGCTGATGCTTTGAGCAGGCGGATGGGGATTGTCGAGGGAAAGGGCTACGCCGCAAGTCTATTTGGTAAGAGCGCCGAGCGGAAAAATTCAAACTTTGGACTACTCAAGGATATTGATAATCGGTATGTCTGCGATCTCTAATGAAAAATTAAAATATGTACTTGTTTGTGTAGTCGCTGTCTGGAGCGGTTTAGGTCTTTGTAATGAGTTGTTGAGGGATGAAAAAAACAGCTCGAAATACAGTGTGGCATGCAATGGGAGTGGCGAATGCTCTGTGGAAATAACCGATCTCTCGGTTAGATTGAATAAAGCGTGCGAATCCCCCCGTATCTCCATGTCATGGAATAAAAGAGCAGAAAATCTTTATTTGATAAGCTGTGACTGCGAATGTACTTCGCACGACAATTCAGGCTGGATAGTTCAGCTCGACGCCGTAGATCGAAAACCATCGGCAAAAAACGTTCCTCTAGGGAGAGATATTACGATTGAGAAACTTGAAAGCTCTTCTGGAGAAATTCATGACATCTACTCATCGCACCCGATGTGCGAACCGATCGATCGGAAAGCATTGCGCAATAGCATATTTGCAAGCCTCTTTAAGCAACCGACCACTATTGGGGCTAATCCTTACTGTTATTCTGTTGTATATATTGTTGAAAATAATTCCGTTCCCCTGATATTCACTGGAAATGAACAATTAAAGAGATATATTAAAGAGTTTGAAGTTGACGTGGTGTCCGGCAGGGAAATACAAGAGGAGGTTGAGCGTGTCTCGGGCATTGTTAGAGGTAGTAAATATTGATGCGTACTCAGAAGCTGAAGTGGAGAGTGTATATTGTTTGTAGTGGCCAATGCCCTCAGGTGAGAGGTCTGGATTTGAGGAGACTATGCGGTGAGTTAAAATATTTTTTCGCTACAGCTCTTTTTGTACTGGTATTTGGGGCTGAATATCGGGCGTATGGAGCTCTGGCACTTATCAAGGACCCGCCACGAAAAGCTGAGCTGTGTGCGGAAAGCTTGAGGCGTAACGCTACTGTTGTTGAAGTTGGATTTTCCGTAAGCACCTTCAGGCTGTTTAAAAGTTATCCGCCGTTGGGCTCTCAAAGCGAATCTGATGATTCAGATAGAGAGAGCAGTTATAAGATTACTAACGCATTGCTACTTTCCATTCACTGTCTTTCGTCTAAGATGTATGAGTTCAAAGTGCGTGCTGGAGTTGGATTGAAGGAAGGTGTTAATAAGGATTTGAAGCCAATTTCGGTGCGGTTGTTGGGCGGGAGTTATTATGTCGTATTTGTCAGGGATGGCTATTTTGTTGGCGATGGCGAGGGGCGCGAGCTTGTGGCCAGTATTGCGGTGTATAACTCCGCAGGCGAGCTTTTAAGGAAAATGGATCGAATTTCGTCATGGCGAGATTATGAGGGAAGCTTGGTTTTACTTGAGGCGTGCGTAGCGGGAAACGGCATGTTGCTACGAGAGTTAAATATTGATCCAAATGTTAGGTCCAAGATGGGTGATGTTATTAGTTATAGCGCTCCCGTACTGTTGTTGGAACAAGTGTTATACCCGGTAGGGGGCGGTTATTCGTTGCAGGGCGATGGTGGGGGAGTTAAGTGTGATTGGAGTAACTACTTGATTCGCTAGAGGTGATCTATAGGCTGCAGATTTAGCGCAGGCGAGAAGTATTATCTATTAAATGAAATCTCCTTCGGCTGGTTGTGGCTTGAATAAATCTAGCGAGCTAAGTGAAGCAATGATTGGACGCTGCCTTAGAAGATTAATTGATAAAAGAGGCCGTTGAGTGGTGAGTTCTCTGAGGTTGGAGATCTTGTGTTTGATATTTTATTAACGCGCTTGAGGCTGAGACATGAGTTGGGTGCGGCGTATAGTGTTTTTTAGTGCTGTTTTATTTTTCTTTGCATATGAGAACTCATGTGCGGAGTCTGTAGAGCTAATGAGGGATGGAAAGAATTATGAGTCCCTCCCTTTGCTTGTAAATAGTTTGAGTGTTGAGCGCAATCGTTCTGTAATAAGTCACTCATCGTTGATGCTGCAAATAAGAGAATTTACAAGAAATAATCATGGTTTCATGTTTGATGTGGATTCAAGGGTAAAGCTCTCTGTGACGAGTAGAGTGGTTTCTGGGTTTCAACAGAATCCACCAAGTTCAGTAAGACTCAAGGATGGAACCCAAATTATATGGGGGTGGCAAGAGGGGCAGGCAGAAGTTCAGTCAATTGCCATATTTGACGAAGGCGACAAGCTTAAGCTCGTTGGGGGCGCGACAAATATTCCAAGAATATTCAGTTGGCGCTCACAGAAAGGACTTAAGAGCTTGGAGGAGTTCGATGCATTACTGGTAAGGCGCCAAGCGTTACATATAGGAAGCCCGATGCTGGTGCTGTTCGTTGAGACTCAATCTGATGCGAACAGATACTACCCGCTTGCTGCGCGTTGGCTTCAGGCAAATCTCCTCGGGTTTAACGCTCAGTGTAATAGTCCAACCTATTCTGAAAGCTGTGTTCTTGCAGATAACATAACCGTTCCTATAGTTGTTCGGACGGCGAGGTGTAGCGCTGAGCAAATGTCGCGTTCTAGTTGTACTCTCCTATCTGCAGGGTCGAGTAAAAGCGAGCTTTCGCTCGATATGTTCATGCAGTAGTCTAAAGTGAAAAGTCTATTTAAAGAGGTTGGATATATCCATAAAATTATGGTTCCGCTTATAAAATAGCTAAAAAGTTAGCAGCGGAGTCTACAAGGATGTGGGGGACTGGAAAAGAAGTAGCGGCTATCGACGTGTACGGACCCTATGGCCGGCCTCAATATGAAAGGCTGATTACGGCTTATCGATTAGATGAAGAGGCAGCACTCCAAGCGTGTTCGTGGGGGAAGTTTCAAATAATGGGTTTCAACTATCGAGCGGCAGGGTTTGATAGCGTTTACGGCTGCAATGTCTCTCGGTGATGCAGAACATATTAAAGCATTTCTCAAGTTTGCTAAAAATAACCCTGTTTTACTAGATGGGCTTAGGCAGAAAAATTTTGAGAAGATTGCCGCGGGTCATAACGGTTCGGAGTGGCGATCAATAAATCCGGATTATGCAAAAAATATAGAGAAATTTTATAATGAGTATGCGAAGTTCAATCGTTAATACGTTATTAGTATTGTGTTTTATTATGGTTTGGTTTGCTTTTTTTCAAAGCGCTCATGCTCAGAGGAGTGAAAGTCTCTGCAAGAAAACTGAAAGAAATATTATGTCTTTTACGGAAAATAATACAAAAAAATCGCCTCCATTTGTGAGGGTGAAAGCTCGGCGTACTTGGTTTATCGGTTTGGGGAAGTTGGAGGTGTGGAGCTTGAATATCCACATGAGCAAAATGAAGAGTCTTGGTCTGAATTTCGCTACAGTGGTTATTTTAGGGGCGGCGGCGTCATAAATGATGCGAGAGGGGATTATACCTTGAGTTTCGTGAATTCAGGGGTGGAGTATACCGTCTTTCAAAATTGGAGCTTGGGAAATAAAGAATACAATCTTGGGGTTTTTGTAGATGCCCCGAACGTTTCGACAGTCTTGAAAGCAAATAAAGATACACAATCGGGTTCGCTTGAGTTATTGAATGGAAATTCTAAAATCCGCAATGCTTGGAGTGGGGAGTAGCTAATGGAAGTTGATGCTTCATGTTGTTAGCAGCAGGGAGCAGAGCACTTTTGTTGTCAGTTGTAAGGTGGTCGTACCATGGTTAAATGTGTAGGGTGAATGCATCAATATATCTGTTTCGAATGCTGATGTTAGCTATCTCGTTTTCAACAGTTTTGTTGAGGGTGTTTCAAAAGTTTTTCAAAGTGAACTTTATAATGAAGAGCTCCATCTCGTGCTAAAGGGGCGGTTAAAAGTTGCTGTAAAGACGAGCCTAAACGCTTAACACGTTCACCCCCATTGTTCGCAGCTATTGAAAACCTCCCCGATGCTGCAAAGAACCCCGATCTTCCACCCACACAACACTGCGGCCCAGGCGCAAGGTGCTCTCCCCAAGCACCGAGCCCTAGCCGCCCAAACGGTAGGCCGGCAAATAGGGCAGCAGGCGTGCGGTTTCGTTGCGCACTACGGCGTAGCACTCGCAGCTCAGTTGTTCGAGCTGGGGCCGGTCGATCACGGTGATGTGGCCTCGGCTGTACTCGATCACTCCCAGGCGTTGCAGCTTGCCGGCGGCTTCGGTGACGCCCTCGCGGCGCACGCCGAGCATGTTGGCGATCAGTTCCTGGGTCATGATCAACTGGTTGCCGGGCAGGCGGTCGAGGGACAGGAGCAGCCAGCGGCACAGTTGCTGGTCGATGGAGTGGTGGCGGTTGCAGACGGCGGTCTGGGCCATCTGGGTGATCAGCGACTGGGTGTAGCGCAGCATCAGCAGGAGCATTTCGCCGTGGCGGTTGAACTCGTCCTTGAGCCGTTGCCCGGGCAGGCGAAAGGCGTGTCCCGGGCTTTGCACAATGGCCCGGCTCGGGGTGCTTTCGCCACCCATGAACAATGACACGCCCACCAGCCCTTCGTTGCCGACCACGGCGATTTCCGCCGAGGCACCGCTTTCCATCACATACAACAGGGACACGATGGCGTCGGTGGGAAAGTACACGTAGCGCGGGACGTCCCCCGATTCGTACAGGATCTTGCCCAGGGGCAGGGCGATCTGCTCCAGGTCGGGGATCAGGCGCTGCTTGACCGGCTCCGGGAGCGCGACCAGCAGGTAGTTCTGGTGTGGCTTGTGTACATCCAGCATATGCAGCGCCACCTTTTAGAAGCCATTCCCCAGGAGCCATTTCCCGGTTGGTCAGGGTAGTCCACAACGGCGTCGCTGTCTGTTATCCCTCATGGCCCTGGCACCGACGCTGTGGCGCTGCCCGTTGTGCCTAACGTTTGTGGGTGGTCGAGCCGCAGCGGGGCCGGGCAGATCACCTGCACTCGGTGCTCCTGGCCGTCGTCGTGCAAAGCCAGCAATGGCTCGGCCAGCGGTTGGCCATCCAGGCTGATGCTGTGCCGCGCGCCCGGTTGCTGGCTGATCTCGATCCGGTACAGGCTGGCGCCGAAGCGGTAGTCCAGGCTGTAGCCGCTCCAGTTGCCGGGGAGCACCGGTTCGAAGCGCAGGGTGTCGCCGCTGCGTACCAGCCCCAGCAGCGACTCGACGGCCAGGCGGTACATCCAGCCCGCAGAGCCGGTGTACCAGGTCCAGCCGCCGCGCCCGGTATGCGGTGCCACGCCGTAGACATCGGCGGCCATCACGTAGGGTTCGACCTTGTAGATGTCGACTTGCGCGGCGCTGCGGCGGCTGACCGGGTTGATCAGGCGCAACAGTTCCCAGGCCTTGGCGCTGTCACCCAGGCGGGCGAAGGCCATGCTCGCCCATACGGCGGCGTGGGTGTATTGGCCGCCGTTCTCGCGTACGCCGGGCACGTAGCCCTTGATGTAACCGGGGTCCAGGCTGCCCTGGTCGAACGGCGGGTCGAGCAGCAGGACCACCCCGGCCTCGCGCCGCACCAGGTGCTGGTCGAGGGCGGTCATGGCCTGTTGCTGGCGCTCGGGGCTGGCGGCGCCGCTGAGCACCGACCAGCTTTGGGCGATGGAGTCGATGCGGCATTCCTGGTTCGCCGCCGAGCCCAGTACCTGGCCGTCGTCGAAATAGGCCCGGCGGTACCAGGCGCCGTCCCAGGCGTGCTGATCCAGGGCGCTGCGCAGGGCGGTTGCCTGCTCATGGCAGCGCTGGGCGAAGGCGCCATCGTCGTGCAGCCGGGCGATGGCGGCGAATTGCTCCAGCACTTCATGGCCGAAAAAGCCCAGCCAGATGCTTTCGCCCCGGCCCTGTTCGCCGACCCGGTTCATCCCGTCGTTCCAGTCGCCGGTGCCCATCAACGGCAGGCCGTGGATGCCCTGGGTCAGGCCGCGCTCGATGGCGCGCTGGCAGTGGTGGTACAGACTTTCTTCCAGGGACGAGGCGCCGGGCAGGTCGTAGTAGGACTCCTCGCCGGCGTTCAGCGCGCGACCTTCGATGTAGCCGACCTTTTCCTCCAGCACGCTACGGTCGCCGGTCACCTGCACATAACGGCTGGTGGCCAGGGGCAGCCAGAGCATGTCGTCCGAACAGCCGGTGCGCACCCCACGGTTTTGCGGTGGGTGCCACCAGTGCTGTACGTCGCCTTCCGGGTACTGGTGGGCGGCGCACTGCAGCAGGTGCTGGCGCGCGGCCTGCGGGTCGGCGTGGAGCATGGCCATGCTGTCTTGCAACTGGTCGCGAAAGCCGATGGCGCCGCCGGACTGGTAAAAGCCGCTGCGCCCGAGGAAGCGGCAGGCGATCACCTGGTACATCAGCCAGCCATTGACCAGCACGTCCAGGGCCGGCTCCGGGGTGGTCACCCGGATCGCGCCCAGAGTGCTGCGCCAGTGCTGGTGCACGGCTTCCAGTTCCAGGGCGGCGGCGCGATTGCCGCGGTACTGCTGGACCAGGCGGGTCGCGGCCTTGGCATCGCGTTCGGCACCCAGGCGAAAGACGATTTCCTGGCTTTCGCCGTCAGCCAGTTCAAGCCCGACCTGCATCGCCGCGCACGGGTCGAAGGCCCCGCCGTAACGCCCGGACAACTTGGCCCGGGTCATGGCTGCCGGGGCGGCAAGGGTGCCGTTGCGGCCGATGAACTCGGTGCGGTCGCCGCTGAAGCTGCGGTCGCTGGCGTCGGTGTCGAGAAACGCCACCCGTGCGCCGAACTCGATGGAGTAGGCGTTGCGCGCAAACAGCGCGCCACTGAAGGGGTCGCTTTCGGTCACCACGTGCATCGCCGAGCGGCTGCGCAGGTCCCCCAGCACCCATTCCACATAGTGCGTGGCCGAAAGCCGGCGTGGCCGGCCGCTGCGGTTGCGCACGATCAGCCGCGAGAACTTGAGCGGCGCGTCCAGCGCCACGTACACCCACAGTTCGGATTGGATGCCGTCTTCTTCATGCTCGAACACGCTGTAGCCAAAACCGTGGCGCGTGCGGTAACTGCTGCTGCCCGGGCATGGCTGGGGCGTCGGCGACCAGAAGTGCCCGCTGTCTTCGTCGCGCAGGTACATCGCCTCGCCGCTGGGATCGCTGACCGGGTCGTTGTTCCAAGGCGTGAGGCGATATTCGTGGGCGTTTTCGTTCCAGGTGTAGGCCCCGCCGCTTTCGGAAATCACCGTGCCCAGCCGGGCGTTGGCCAGCACGTTGCACCAGGGCGCCGGGGTCGGCTGGCCCGGGTGCAGGGTCATGATGTACTCGCGGCCATCGGGGCTGAAGCCGCCGAAGGGGGTATCGAGGATCAGCTGCGGTATCTGCGTCGCCACCGGCTGCCGGGTCAGGCGCTCGCGGCGCACCAGGTTCGGTTCCAGGCGCGCCAGCAGCGGGTCGGCGCGCCGGCGCTGGACCTGCTCGGCGAGGCTGCCCCGGGTGTCGTTGATCACCAGGCGCGCCACCGCCAGCATCAGCGTGCGGTCTTCGCTCGACAGCTGCTGGGCCGGGCGCACGAAGATGCCACCGGGACGGTCGATCAGGCTGGCTTCGCTGCCGGAGGTCACCAGGCCCATGATCAGGTCCTGCAATTGCTGGCGATAACCGGCCTGGTCTTCGTTCCAGATCACCAGGTCCACCGCCAGGCCCTTCTGCCGCCAATAGGCGTGGGCCTTGACCATCTGCTGCACCAGCTCGATGTTGGCCAGGTCGCCGACTTGCAGCAGGACGATCGGCAGGTCGCCGGAAATCGCCTGGCCCCACAGCCCCGACTGGTTGCGGCGGTTGCTCAGCAACAGGCTGCTTTCGGCGCGCAGGGTGGCGTTGGCGTAGATGATCGACGCCGCCATCTGCTCGAACAGCCGGGCATCGGCCAGGGATGCATTGAGCTGGCGCAACAGCACCTGGCTGTGGGTCCAGGCCAGGTCGAAGACCCGGTCGGCCAGGTGCCGGTCGCGGTATTTGTGGATCAGTTGCAGGCAACTGTCGCGGCTCTGGGCGACCCCGGTCACGAAGTCGATGGTTGCGGTCTGCCCGGCATCCAGGGTGATCCGGCAGCGGATCGCGACAATCGGGTCGAGCACCGGCCCGGCGGTGCCGGACAACTGCTCGATCTGCGGCTCCATGGCCGCCGGCGCCACCACGCTGCGACCACGACCGATAAAGCGCGCGCGGTCGGTTTCGTAGGAAATGGCATCGATGTCCACACCGTGGGCGGCCAGCAGGTGGCACATCCAGGGCGGGGCTTCATGATTGGAGCGTGGCCGGCGGGTGCAGATGATCGCCTGCAACGGCGCCAGCAGCTCGGTCTGCACGAACAGGTTGCTGAAGGCCGGGTGCATGGCATCGCTGATGGCTGAGGCCAGCACCACTTCGGCGTAGCTGGTGAGCTCGATGCTGCGCCGGGTGCGGCCGCGGTTGGTGACGTGCAGGCGCCGCAGTTCGATGTCGTCCTCGGGGGAGACGACGATTTCGCTGTGGGTGTCGAAGTCCAGTTCGCGCACGCGGAACTCGGCGCGGGCATCGGTGAAAATCGCCTCGAAGCTTGCCGGGCGACCCAGGGTCGGCTGGTGCGCGGCGGACCAGAAGGCACCGCTGGCCACATCCCGCAGGTAGCAGAACATGCCCCAGTTGTCGCAGGTGCTGTCCTCATGCCAGCGGGTCACCGCCAGTTCGTTGCAACGGCTGTAGCCGCCGCCGGCGCTGCTGACCATCACGTGGTAGCGGCCGTTGGACAACAGCTGCAGGGCCGGGCGCTTGCGGTCGGGGTCGGTGAACACCCGCAGCTTGGTCTCGTTGACCCTCGCCGCTTCATCGGCCGCCGGGGCACTGGAGGCATGCAGGTACTGGGCGGCGGTTTTCGGTACGCGCTCCTGCAACAGCAGGGCGGTGGCCTGGAACTGTGGATCGGATTCAAAGCGCCGCTGCATCGGTTGATCCAGCAACAGCCAGGTCAGGGACAGCAGACTCATGCCCTGGTGGTGAGCCATGAAGGATTGGACGATGGCCTGGCTCTGCCCGCGCGGCAGGCGAGCCTCGGTGTAATCCACCGCTTCATACAGGCCGAAACGCCCGGCCAGGCCCAGCTCGCTGAGGCGTTGCAGGTTATCGCAGGCCGCCTGGGGCGCCACCATCAACGCCAGCACGCTGGCGTAGGGCGCGACCACGCTGTCTTCGCCCAGGCCGCGCTTGAGGCCCAGGCCGGGAACGCCGAAGGCCCGGTACTGATAGTTGAGCTGGGCATCCAGGGTGTTGTAGCCCGACTCGGACACCCCCCAGGGAATCCCCAGCTGCTTGCCGTGCTCGATCTGCAGGGCGACCGCGGCGCGGCACGTCTGGTCCAGCAGAGTGCCTTCGTAGTTGGGCATCACCAGCATCGGCATCAGGTATTCGAACATCGAGCCGGACCAGGACAGCAGCACCGGCATCCCGCCATTGCTGGTCAGCAGGCGGCCCAAGGAGAACCAGCCCTCCTGGGGCAACTGGCCCTGGGCGATCACCACAAAGTTGGTCAGGCGCGCTTCCGAGGCCAGCAGGTCGTAGTAACCGGCGTCGAGCTTGCGTTCGTCGGCGTTGTAACCGATCACGAACAGGTTGCGCTGACGGTCATAGAGGAAGCCGAAGTCCATGCGGGCCAGGTCGCTGATCTGGTCGGTCAATTGCTCCAGGGTGGCCAGGCGCTGGCTGGCCAAGGCGCGGACGGCACTGACCCGGGATTGCTGCTCGGGCACCCAGAGGCTGAGGTCAAGTTCGGCCAACTGACGCCAGCTCAGGGGTGGCAGGTTGCTGCCATCCTGTTGCGCGGGCAGCACGAAGCGCTCCAGTTCGCTGCGCAGGTCCAGGCATTGCGCCGCCAGCTCGGCGCGCCAGAACAGCACCTCGGCGTCGCCCTCGAGCGCGCTGTTGGCCCCGTGGGCGCTGATCTGCTCCAGCAGGCTCAGCAACTGCGCGCTGGAGCCGTTGGCGCTGTGGCTCAGGCGGTGTTGCATCGCCCGGGCCTGCAGGCTCAGGACCTCGATTTCGCGGCTGTCGAGGCCGGCCGTGTTCAGTGCGTCCTGCAGCACGTCCAGGGTATCCACCAGGCCGCTGGCCAGGCGCAAGTCATGCCGCGGCGCATCGGCCAGGGTCAGCAGGCCCGGGCGCAGGGTCAGCAGCAGGCCGGCCAGGTTGCCGCTGTCCACCGTCGACACATACAGCGGCGGCAGGGGTTTGCAGGTCAGGGTGTCGTACCAGTTGTAGAAGTGTCCGCGATAGCGTTCCAGCTGGGCCATGCTCGCCAGGCTCTGTTCCAGGCGTTGCAGCAGGCGGCCGCTGCTCAGGTAGCCGAAGTCGTGGGCCGCCAGGTGCGACAGCAGGGCCATGCCCATGTTGGTCGGCGAGGTGCGGTGGGCCACGGCGAACAGCGGCTGCTCCTGGATATTGTCCGGTGGCAGCCAGTTGTCGGCCGGCCCCACGTACTGGTCGAAGAAGGCCCAGGTGCGCCGGGCCAGGGTTTGCAGAAACCGCAGTTCGGTGCTGGAGGGATGAAACTCGGCGCGCCGCGACGGTCGGCTCAGCCACCAGGCAATGGCCGGGCTGGCCAGCCACATCAGGATAAAGGGCCCGGCGCTGAGCAGCGCCGGCAGCGGCAGCAATGCCAGCAGCATCAGGGCCAGTACCGGAGCGATCCACATGCTGCGGTATTGCCCGGCCAGGGAATGGCCGTGGCCGCGCTCGACTTCCCGCGACGGTTGCCACTGCAACAGCCGGCGCTTGCTTAGCAGCATGCGCCACAGGGTGCGGCCGATGGCATCCAGGCTGTACCAGGTTTCATAGGGCAGCCAGACCAGCGGCAGCAGGGCCCGGGTGAAGTGTTGGGAGCAGGTGTGCAGGGCTGCGGCCAGGTGTTGTTCGATCGGCACGTCGACGGTCTTGTGCATCAGTTCCTGCAACGCGCTGCACAGCGGCTGGATCAGCACCAGCATCAACACTGCCAGGGTCCAGGACACGGGCTCAGAGGCACCGAACCAGCCCCACAGCAGCATGGTCAGAAACGCTGCGGGTTCCAGGCTGCGGCGCAGGTTATCGAAAATCTTCCAGCAGGCCAGGGCGCTGAGCCGGTTGCGCTTGAGCCCGCCGCTGGCCTTGGGTGTCCAGGGCATCAGCCACGGCAGCAACTGCCAGTCGCCGCGAATCCAGCGGTGACGGCGCTTGACGTCGGCGCTGTAGCGCGAGGGGTATTCCTCGAACAGCTGCACATCGCTGAGCAGCCCGGAGCGGGCGTAGCAGCCCTCGATCAGGTCGTGGCTGAGCACCCGGTTATCCGGGAAGCAGTCCTGCAACGCATGCTCGAAGGCGTCCACGGCGTAGATGCCCTTGCCGATAAACGAGCCGTGTTCGAACAGGTCCTGGTAAACGTCCGACACCGCGCGGGTGTAGGGATCGACCCCGGCATCGCTGCCGAACAGACGGGCATAGGCCGAACGCGCGGTGCTCGGCAGGCTGATGCCGACCCGTGGCTGGAGGATCGCGTAGCCGGCGCTGATCTGCCCGGTCTGCGGGTCGAACACCGGGTGGTTCAACGGATGGTCGATGGCGCCGATGCATTGCATGGCCACATCGCGCGGCAATTGGGTGTCGGTGTCCAGGGTGATCACGTACTGGACCCGGGGCAGGGCCTGGATATCGCCGACGATCAGCGCGAAGCGCTCGCGCCCCTGGCCACGCAGCAGCGCATTGAGTTCCGCCAGCTTGCCGCGTTTGCGTTCATAACCCATCCAGCTGCGCTCGGCCGGGTTCCAGCGCCGTGGGCGATGCAGGAGGAAGAAGCGCTCGGCCTCGGCCTCCGGGTATTTGCGGTTCAGGCCTTCGATCAACTGCTGCGCCAGTTGCAGCAAGCCGGCGTCTTCGGGCAGAACTTCGCTGTCGGCGTCCATGAAGTCGCTGAGCAGGGCGAAGTGCAGGTGCGGGTCGCGGTTGGCCAAGAAGCGCACTTCCAGGCCCTCGACCAGTTCTTCGACATCCGCCGCGTTGGCGATCAGGGTCGGCACCACCACCAGGGTTCGCGCCTGCTCCGGGATGCCTTCGCTGTAGTCCAGGCGCGGCAGGATGCAGGGCGCCACCGTCAGGGTCACCAGCCAGTTGATCAGGCCGATTGCCAGGCGGCTGCTCATCAGCAGGGTCGGCAGTGCCAGCAGGGCCAGCAGGTAAAACGCGTGTCCGTCCTCATGCACCGACTGCATAAAGGACCAGGCCAATAGCAGCGACAGCAGCGCCACCGGCAGCAGAAAGAAACTCAAAGGCGCCCGTTGCAGCAGGCGCTGCCAGCGCTGGGCCAGGGGCACCCGTGCTGCGATGCGTTGCTCCAGCTCGCCGCGACCGGGGCCGACCAGGTAGTAACCGACATGGCTGGCCACGGCGGCGGGGTCCTGTGGCGGCTGGCTGTTGCTCAGGTCGATGGCAATGCGCGCCACCTGTTCTTCGCTGAGCGAGCATTGCCGCGCCAGGCGTTCGACCCGGTGCCGGTAGTGGTCGCGGGTGGCGAAGTCCATGCGCTCATACAGGCCTGCCGGGTCGCTGCGCAGCACCTGTTCGACGTGGCTCATGCGCTCGACGAACTCACGCCAGTTGGTGGCCGAGAGCAGGCGCAGGCTGGCGATGCTGTTGCTGATCGACACCTGGTCGGCAGCCTGTTGCTGGGCGTCGAGTTGCACCAGGCGCTCGATGTTCAGCCCCGACTCGCCCAGCAGTTGTTCGATCCAGGCCAGGGGCAGCACCAGCGCGGCGTTCTGCCCTTGCAGGCGGCGCGCCAGTTCGGCGACGAACGAGGAGGTCATTGGCGGCCCCGAGCGCGCCATGTCAGCCACCGTCAGCACCACGCTCTTGGCGTCCTGCTCGGCGGTTTCGATCAGGCGATCGGCCCAGTCGTTGGCCAGGTTGCGGTCATCCCAGTTGGCCATGACCCGTGAGGCCACGCGCCGCAGGTTCTCGATCAGGGCCAGGCGCAACATGATCGGAATCGCCCACAGCTCGCCAAGCTTGAGCGGCATCACGCTCTGATAACACTCGACGAAGCGCCCCAGGCTGTCACCGTCGACCCGGCCATCGCCATGGGAAATGGTTTCCAGGGCAATGTCGTAGACCCGTGGCAGACCCGCCGACTGGCCTTCGGCCAGGCGCGGCAATTGCCGGCTGTAGCCACGCGGCAGGTGGGTCTTGGTGGTGCGGATCTGCTCTTCCACCAGGTAGTAGTTGTCCAGCAGCCACTCGGCGGCCGGGGTCGCGCGGCGCGAGGACAGGGGCGCGGCCGTCAGGGCCCGGCAGCTGCTGGCCAGGGTCGCTTCGTTGTCAGCCAGGCGCGCCAGCAGGGTATCGGCGGTGTTCCCCGGGCTCAGGCGATGTTGCTGCGCCAGCAGAGTGCCGTGGTGTGCCATCTGTTCGGCGCTGAACAGCTCGGAGCGCAGCAGCGGTTCATATTCGAACTTGCGCCGCGATTCGCTCCACTGGCGGTAATGGACGGCAGGCAGACGCCAGAACCGAAAGAGTTTGAGGGTCCAATGACTGTCCATGTTTTCCTTGGCAGAGCGTGCCCTCGACCGGAGAAGCGCCGAAGCGGGGGCAATAAGCGAGGCGGGCGTTATCGGGTGCCAGACCTCGCGGGACGCAGCTTCTCAGGGTCTGAGTCTGTCCAGCTCGGGGGGGAGGTGTCTGTGCGCTGGCGAACATAGCGCGGCAGGCGCCGTATACGGCGCCTGCGACCGTTTATCGGGCGATGACAATTAATCGCCTCCGTCGGTTGTCGATCTTGTGCCGGGTGCATGGCTTCGCCACTTGCGAAGTCGGCCTCGGTCACAGGCATACCCCCACCATGAACAGCGTCGACGATTTCAGGTACAGATCCCATCAACTGCTGATGGAGCTGGATGCGGCCACCTGCGACATGATGAAACTGGTGTCCGCACACCAACTGACAGGGCCGGAATGGGAGATCGCCAACCGCCGCCAGCACGAGGCGTACAAGGTCTGGAACCTGTTTCTCAATGAGCCGCCCCCACGGACTTAACGCGGCCCTGCCCCCTCACGCTCAGGATCACAGCGCACGCCCCGGCCGGACGGTCATGGCGCATTGGCCGGCGAGGGCTATCGTTGCCTTTTTCGCTGCGCGCGATCCATGAGGGCGATGCCATGAACACCAGTGATCTGCTGGAACAACTGCTGCGGGCCGGCCAGGCCTCGATCAACTCCCAGAGCGGCGCCAGCCCGCAATCCCGGGGCGCTTCTACCGGGCTGGGTGGCCTGGGCGGGCTGCTCGGCGGGTTATTGGGCTCAAGCGGGGCGGCGGTGGGCGGAGGTGGCCTGGGTGGTTTGCTCGGCGGCCTGCTGGGCGGTTCGGGCCTGGGTGGCGCCACGCCTCAGGGGCGGACCTCGGGCAACCGCTACGCGGCCCTGGCCTCTCTGGGGATGATGGCGTTCCAGGCGTACCAGGCTTGGCAGCAGCAACAGGCCAGCACCGCGCAACCGGCGGCCGTCGCGCCCGAGGCCCTGCGCACCGTCGACCTGCTGGCCGGGCCGGAAGCCGAGGCCCATAGCCATGCCATCCTGCGGGCCCTGATCGCCGCAGCCAAGGCCGATGGGCGCATCGATGAACAGGAGCAGCAGTTGATCAGCAGCGAACTGGGGCGCCACACCGACGACCCCGACCTGCAGCAGTGGCTCGACGCCGAAGTCGCGCGGCCGCTGGACGCCGCCGATGTGGCGCAAGCCGCCGACGGCCCGGGCATGGCCGCAGAAATGTACCTGGCCAGCGTGATGCTGGTGGACCAGCAACAGGCCGCCGAACGCAATTACCTGGACGAACTGGCGGCGGCGCTGGGCATCGAGCCCGAACTGCAACTGCACCTGGAACAACAAGCCCGGGGCGGCGCGGCCTGAGGCTCGTCCGAGGGCCAATACCCACGTGTGGCGAGGGAGCTTGCTCCCGCTGGGCCGCGCAGCGGCCCTGAAATGGGACTGCTACGCCGGCGCAGCGGCTGGTCCAACGGCAGCCAGTTACTTCGCCACAGCATTGTTCGCCGGCTCTGGTGCTCGAATGATCGGTATGACCCCACTGCGTGCTTTTGTCGCAGCGGGCGATTTAATCGGCGCAGCGGCGTGGCGACGGTGATAATGCCCGGCAATCTTCTTGCCTGTTCCTTATCAGAGCCCGTTGCCGCCATGTTCGAGATCAAGCCGTTCGACCCCGCCACCTACCGCCAGCAGACGCGCCGCAGCACGCTGTTTATCGCGCTGATTTTCCTGTCCCTGGCCATGGTCCTGTCCAGCGCGGCGGTGCTGCTGTTCGGCCAGCCCGGTGGCGACAACTTCTGGCTCAACGTGGCCGGGGTGGCGGCCGGCCTCGCGCTGAGCATCGGCCTGATGCGCGTGCGTTTCTGGTCCCAGCCGTGGATGGCCGCAGCGGTCTACGGCTGGCAGCTCAAGCGCAGCCTGATGAGCGTGACCAACGTCATGCACCACGTGACGGCTGGCGTGCAGGCGCGGGACCCGGCGGCCATGAAGCTGCTGCGTTTCTACCACCAGGGGATCCACCAGATGCACCAGCTCGACGCCAACTCCAGCGGCCAGGACCAACTGGTGCGCGAGGCCGACCAGCATAAGGAAGCGATGCAAGCCATGGGCCTGGACACCGATCAGCCACGCCTGGACCCGCAATGGATCGAGACGGTGAAAAAGATCGCGGTCGCCCGCTAACGCCGAGTGTCGAGGTCACTCACCGGTGTCAGGGGCGTTCAGCTCGGCCCGTGCCAACTGCCACTGGGCCCAGCAATCTTCGGCGACGATATCGGGGTAACCGCGTTTTTCTTCCATCTGCAACGCGGTACTGAACGACATCGCCATGCACACCGCGCCGTCGCGAATCTCCAGCACTTCGCTTTCGCTCAACGGCGCGCCCTTGGCTTGCTCGGCGTGGTGCAGCACGGCGACCAGGGCCGGAATAAAAACCAGGCAAAGTTGTTCGTCGGTCATGGTTCAGTCCATTGAAGGGGAAGGGCGCGCAGTATAAACAGCCACGGTGGGTGGTGCGCGCCCTGTGTGGTGCGGGTACAGGGTCCTGACTGGAGGCCACCTGCAATCACAGGACAGATCGGGAACCTGTGTTCAATGCCTGCCGATTCGGGCCGACGCATCGTCTCCAACAATCCGGCCTCGACTTATGCCCGTCTCGAGGTGGAAGCCTAGGGACACGAAACGCTTTGTCGTTCTTCAGCGTCCACATGGCCTGCCCAACCTGAGTCAGTTTCAGACTGCCCTTATATCCCGCCCTTGAACTCTGCCCTAAATTCCCGCCGCCGGGGCAAGCCCTGCATACCTCCCAGGCTTTGGGGAGCAAACAGGGCACCCAGTGACAGGGAGTGAGTGATGGCCAGCCAATCCGATTTGCGCTTTACCTTCAGCATCGGCGATGAGTCCTTTGACGTTGTCGAGTTCACCTTGCAAGAAGCTCTCTCAGAGACCTTCCTTCTCGCCGTTGACCTCACCAGTGCTAATCCGGCCATCGACTTTGGCCAGGTGCTCGATCGCTCGGCCCTGATGACCCTCTGGCATGGCCAGACTCCCGTACGCCATGTGCACGGCGCGGTGTCTTCCTTTGTTCAGCACGACAGCGGCTTCAGGCGCACCCGTTATTCGGCAGTGATCGAACCGCGCCTGGCGCGGTTGAAGCTCAGCTCCGACTGGCGCATTTTTCAGACCCTTAGCGTGCCGCAGATTACCGAGGCGGTGCTCAAGGCCCATGGTCTGATTCATGACTACGAACAACGTCTCACCACCGAGCATCAGCCCCGCGAATACTGTGTGCAGGCGGGAGATACGGACTACCACTTTGTCGAACGCATCATGCGCGAGGAAGGATTTTTCTACTCCTTTCGGCACAGTGCCGAAGGTCACCAACTGGTTCACAGCGACCGTCTGTTTATCCACGGTCGGGTGGGCGATGAGCCGGTGCAATACAACCCCACGCCCGGTGGTGATCAGCCACAACCGTCTCTACACCGCTTCGCCTACAGCGAAAACGTGCGCACGGCGCGCCAGACCCAACGTGACTACACCTTTCACCATCCGCGCTACAGCCATCAGCACAGCCGCGATGGCATCGATCTGGACCATCAGGGTCGCCAATACGAACGCTACGATTATCCGGCCCGGGCCAAGTTCGACGAGGCCGGTAAGCCCTTCGCCGAGAACCGACTTCGCGGCCATCGCCGCGATGCACGCATGGCGCTGGTGGAGGGCGATGATCCGCGCCTGCAACCGGGCATTTTCTTCACTCTCGCGGGCCACCCACGGGAAGACCTGAACCGTGGCTGGCGCCCTGTGAGCATCGTTCACCACGGCAAACAGCACACCAGCCAGGCTGAAGAAGGCGCCGAGGCGCAACTGGGCACCCACTACAGCTACCAAGCCGAGTTGGTGCCGGACGATGCCGAGTGGCGCGCTGAGCCGCTGCCCAAACCACTGATCGACGGCCCGCAAAACGCCACGGTAGTCGGCCCAAAAAATGAGGAGATATTTACCGACGAATACGGCCGCGTGAAGGTGCAATTCCCCTGGGATCGCGAGGGCAAGCAGGACGAATACAGCTCCTGCTGGATCCGCGTTTCGCAAAACATCTCCGGCGCGACCTGGGGCCATATGGCCATCCCCCGTATCGGTCAGGAAGTCATCGTGGACCATTTCGACGGTGATCCGGATCAACCGATCATCACCGGTCGCACTTATAACCGCCTGCAACTACCGCCCTACGAACTGCCCCGGCACAAGACCCGGATGACCCTCAAGAGCAAAACCCACAAGGGTGAAGGTTTCAACGAACTGCGCTTCGAGGATGAAAAGGACCAGGAAGAAATCTACGTCCACGCGCAGAAAGACCAGAACATCCACATCAACCACGACGAGACGACTTTCGTCGGCCATGACCGCAGCGAACAAGTCGAACACGACGAAACCATCAGCATCGGTCACGACCGCAAGGAAACCGTAGGCAACGACGAGCAGGTCAATATCGGCCAGGACCGCCGGCACGAAATCGGCCAGGACGATGACCTGAGCATCGGTCGCAACCAGACGATTCGCACCGGCAAGGATCGCCTCGAAGAGGTGGGCAATCATCGCCGCGACAAGACCACGGCCAACCACTGGGTCAGCATCGGTGGGCACCAGGAGCACAGCGTGGAAGGCCGATCCGAACTGCAAGCGGGCCAGGGGATTCGGCATCGGACCAAGGTCTACGAGTTGCAGGCCGCCGATGAAGTGCTGATCAGAGGGCCCGGTGGCAGCATCCGTATCGACGGCTCTGGCATCGTCCTCGATGGCATCAGCATTCGGATGAAGGGAGCAATGACTCTGGAGTCCACAGGCAGCACGAACTCGATCCTCATCGATGCAGCACCGGTGCCGGGAGAGCCGATTTGCTTGGGTTGCCTGCTCAAGGCCATTGCGCAAGGGCGCAGTGTCGTTCGGTTGGAGGAGACAGCCCAATGACTCCATTTGCCGAAGGCATTGTGAATGAGTTGCGACCATTGCCGACACACAGACTGACGGCCATCGTTGAAATGGCCCGCCTGGAGGCAGCGGCCAGGCAGCATGTCATCGAGCGGTATGCGGGATGGCCGCTATTGCCACAGCCCGAATTTGCCCATTTGCGGGACGTTGGGCCCTGGCTTTTTGCAGCGTCTTCCGAGTCGTGCCTGCAGGGGCAATACGATTTCCACTGCGACCTCACTGAGTGCACCAGTGATGCGATTTGCGGATGGCTTATCAGCGCCTTGCCCCCGCCTGACCTGGCTGAGCACTTGAGCCAGGCCACCGTCGCCCAAGGGCCTGATGGTGCGACCTATCTGCTGCGCTTTCATACCGAGCTGGCCTTTCCCGTGCTGCATGCCCGCCGCGACTTGCCGGGCATTGCGGATTGGCTGGCGCCGATTCGCTCATGGTGGGTCGTATCCCCGCACCCGGAACGTAAAGCCTGGCGGCATTTCGCTGGCTACGACAAGCCTTCACTGCGCGGGGTTTCAACGATTGAGCTTGATGCATCGTGCTGGAAAGCACTGGCAGGCGACCCACTGAGCTACCGCTTGGCAGACCAACTGCTGGAGCCGCTGACCCGCTCAGGGATGCATGAGAATTGTCATGGCACCCGGCTTGGGCTGGTTCGCGAGTTACTGGCACAGGCCCATCGCCTGGGGCTGAGTCGCCAGAGCGACAAAATTGACTACGTCACCCTGATGGCCTTGCAAGGCAAAAGCCTGCAAGGCTCGCCGATTTGGAACGAGGCATTGCAGGAAGCCAGAGACCAGGGTCGTCCACTCGCACAAGCCCTGCAACTACGCATGCGCAAGAAAGGCGCTTGAGGATACCCATGCTCAGTTGGAAAGAGACCTTTGAGCAATGCACTGAAAACCGCTCGCTCTTGGACAGTGCGCTCGATCGCGGTCCAGAGGTCAGTTGCACGCGAACCTTTGCCATCCTCCCCTTGCGCTATGGCGCAGTGGGCGGCAGTGCTGCACAACTGAAACTGCTGCCGTCTTTGCCGGCACACTTGAGCAAGCCGCAACAGGTCGCGGCCCTGAGTGCGGCAGGCTACGCCATACGTCCGCTGCGCCAGGGCTTTTTGTATGTGCTTATCAAGCGCATCAGTAACGGCACTTACGCCTGGCATAGCCAGTACCGAATCTCGGAACTCGGAACACTGAGCTACATCGATGCGCACAAGCCGTGGCAACCCGCCCCTTCCGCGAGTGTCGACGCTGACGGCATCAAGGGCTTGACCTGGATGTTCAAGGTCAATGATGTGGACGACATCAGCGACCTTCGTCTGCTCTACAGTCCGGCCCCGCTGACCGAAGATTCAATGAAGAAGTACCGTGCATTGCCACGCTACCGTGACACCCTGACCTCGATTGACGTCGCCAAACTGGCTTGCGCAGAGCCTGCGGTAATGGACGGTGTATTGGCTCAGGACCAACTCAATCGGGTGGCGGAGTTTGCAGCGATCGACCAGCCCAGGTTGAAAGAACTGCTCAAGACCCAGGCATATTCCACGTTGCCGCCACCGTTGCAGGTGGCTCGAGCCGAAATGCTGCCTGCCGGTACACGCAAGGAATACCGGGGGGCGGCTATCGTTGTGCATGACGCGATCGGCATCACTCAGGAACTCAATACCTGGCGCAATGCAAGCGTAGAGCCCCTCGATGCCTTTATGGAGCAGAAGGACGCAGAGAACCTCGACAATAAGCGCAAACTCACCGTCGCCTTCGCCATAGAAAACATCAAGCAGTTGCTGGCCGAAGCGGCGGAGGCTAGCTACTACAAGGCAGAGCAGAACATCGGTGTGCGCTACACCGACCGCGAATATGAAATGAGCAACCGGCACGCCGTCGTGCAGTCAGCGGGAACCTATCGTAATTACCGCAACCCTACGCATCAGCAAGAAGTGCAGCAGGCCACCGCCCGGCAGCGACGCCAAGACAGCTGGAATAAATACGCCGAGCACCTCAATGAAGACCGGCGCCAAGCTTTCCTGAAGGACTATCAGCGCGTGGTCGATCAAGCGGACCAGGCCAAGGATGCCCGCGCTGGCGATCACCTGCGGTGGCTGGAAAGCGAGTCGTTCCTCGAAGCGCTGGATGCCTTTGATCGTAACGACGCCGAACAGGCCCTACTGTTCGAAGACCAGATGGGAAAAGCCATTGTCGGGATGAACGCCACCGCCGTAGGCGAGGCGCTTCTGGAGCGCTGGCGCGCCGCGGATATCTCCCGGGAGAACCTGTTCTGGCGCTCCCTGGCGCAAAACCAGACCGCCCTCGAGGACGAAGTCAAAACGCTGGTCCCCCAGCAGCATTCGCTGGTTCACCTTGATCCGCAAACACTCCAGGAAAAATTCAAGAAGCTGTCCGACCTCTATGAAAAAAGCGGTGCGCTTCTCGACGCGCTGGCCCAGAGCGGCATAGCAGGGCCACCGGCAAGTTACCTGGCGGCCGGCGCTCTGATGATCAACACCCTGGGCAATACCCTGTTCCAGGGCACGTTGGCGAGCAATCTGGACAAACCCCTGAACTGGCTGTTGGCCAGGGTCTTGAAATCGCGTTTGGGCCACTATTCGCAGCACTTCCGCCTGGAAATGCGTGACGGCAAGGCCTTGAGCCGCGGCACGTTGGGCCGCATGGACCGCGCGACCTCCCGCAGTTTTGACGAGGCGCTGCGCGCCGGTACCAAAGGGCCCATGGCTGAGGTGCGTCTCGGCGGTCTACTGGTCATGCTGGAAATGTGGAACCTGCACAATCGCTTCAATGCCGCTGACAAGAACAGCCGAGAGTACGCCGAACTCGCGGCCGCGGTGGTGGGGCTCGCGGCGGCGGGTCTTGAAATAGGCGCATCGACGGTGGGCCTTGCGGAAAAGAGCAGCAATGCGGCAGTCCAGCAAGGCGCCAAAGTGTTCAAGAGTGGCCGCCTCTTATACCCCTCTGACGCTGCCTTCTACCCTCTCCCTCCCCCCCCCCCCCCCCGCTCTATGATGCACTCAAACTCAACCCCTCTTCTCACTGTTCTTTCTTCTGTACCACTCACCTACCAACTCACACTACCAATTCTTTACA
>NZ_MVOL01000030.1 GCF_002018875.1 Pseudomonas sp. MF4836 | reverse complement strand
GAGCCTACGCCAAGATCCACAACGCCAGCATGCGCAAGCGCCTGAGCTACTGCGTGGCCAAACTCCCTACCGAGTGGTCGCGCGACGACTTCGACCAGCGCTGGGGCTGGATCAAAGGCGACGACCCAAACGACGTTCCGGCCAACGTGCTGCTCAGCCTGTGCCTGTCACCTGAGGCCTACGACAAGCTCAAGCGCCACCATGGGGCGCTGGCGTTTTGGGAGGACGCGGTGAAAGAGGGGCTGGCCTTGGGCAAGGTGCATTATCACTTTCATCCGTTGCGGTTTATCGAGGTCTTCAGGAGGTGTGGGTGGTTGAGTCTGCGCGAGCTAACTCAATTGTTGCCACGTTCGTCGATGCCCGATGCAGGAGGACCGAACTTGTCCTGGTCGGTGAGTAGAAGCAGATTTCTGATGGGTAATCAGAGCGGATCAGTCAATTCTCCCCCGGGACTTGGCTTGGCCCTAAATCACACATTCAGGATATATGGACTTACGAACGCGTTGCGCCAAGCACACTTGTTAGCCCAGTGTTTCAAGGAGTCCGGGGCGCTTAAGTGGACTGCAGAGTTAGGTGATGCCGATTATTTCCGGAAAATGTACGAGGCATATAGCCCCCAAGAAGCGGCCTACGATTTTGACAATAGGCACCAGTGGTTAAGCACCATGGGATTCCTGAAAAACAGAGATCGCCCTACTTACATTGCACAGCGTCCCGGGGAGATTCACAACAAAGCGTTAAGCGGGGGCAATACGCAACCTGGAGATGGCGCCCGATTTCGCGGGCGCGGCCTTATTCATCTCACTTGGCGTAGCGGCTATAGGGATTACGGAGTTTTCCGGAATCGAGATTTCACGACTGATCCGAATCCGGAGCTCGTTCAGTCGGATGCAGCAACCGCTGCTCACTCTGCGGGATATTTCTGGGCATTGAAGCGCATTAACACGGAAGCTGATCGCGGGGCTGCCGACAACGACGTGAGGAATTGCTTCCGGTTGGTAGGTGGAGCAGGTGGTTTGCCAGAAAGGCAACAGTTCTTCCGCTATGTATATTTCATACTCAACGACGTCCCAACTATGCCAATGGAAAATGGTTTGAGGCGACAATTGGAGGAGTAACCCAGATGTGTCAACTTTTACTCAGATTTGGTCTCCTCGGTATTACGGCACTGACTTCATTTTCAGTTGTTGGTCAATTTTCTACACCCAGCGTCACGTTATCGGCCATCAGCGAAGAGGATGCAAAACGATGTGGAATGAATATCTCCACTCCCGACATGACTGACATCTATGGCAAGCCGCTGCATTTCGATTGCACAGCAAACGGACAGATCAAGGGCAACGACTATAGAATCGCCACGATGGACTTCCAGTACGATCCCAACAGTCGCCGGGTCAGCAACAATATTACTTTTTACGTGGGCGGCGTGGAGCTGTCCAAAGCTAAAAAATTACTCTCGTCAGACTTCTTCGCATTAAACGATGGAGAGACGATTGACCAATTTTCCGGTAAGGCGATTCACCGCAGAGACAAAACCTACTGCGGACTGACCGTGACGACCAAAGTTAAACCTATTCGAGGATCAAACTGGACTGGGTGGATCGCCGAGGACTCATACAGCGGCCTCCCTCATCCCAGTTGTGCATCCCCTGAAGAATACACATCTCGCTACCGCTGCGTCAGCCTAATAGTTGGAAACGAAAATATGAGTGCGGCGATGAGTCAGGCGTGCCTGTTGCGTAAAAGTGAAGACAATATACAAGTGGGGCTAAGTTACGATATTTTCATAGAGATGGCAAAAACCATTCGATTTAACGAGGGGCATATATTCGAAAACTAGCTATTGTTGAGCAGAATGTTATACAGGCACAACGACGAAGACGTCGTTGTATCGGTTATTGGTTAAGTAGATCACGGCTTGTCAAGTTTATGGCAGGAGTGCAGGAAAATGCGCAAGTTCTGTTATATGACCAAGGCGCATTCCCTGGCGCCAACAATGCTATGTAGCTTTATTAGAAAACCATCAGGTGAGCGATGAGGAGTCGCAATGAAGACAATGATTTTTATCCCTGTCCTTTTATCGAGCCTCCTCGTGGCGCTCGCTCCATTTTTTGCAGCGAGTGAAAATGCCCGCTGTGCTGAGAAAGACTCTGGTCCCAGTGATAAAAAATTACCTAAAGGCATGCAAAAGTTTATTACGATTTATTGTCGGATTGTGGGTTCTCGCTCTCTTCTGATCGTGCATTTATTCGCGACAAAAAATATGCAGTCTTCTATATCGAGATAAAGCAGGCAGCCCATTCTTCTATGAAACGGTATCATCCAGTAAAGAGTATTTAGATGAGAAAACCGTATTAGGAGCAATTCGGCTATCTGAGAAGTCTCCGAAGTCGACACGAATCGATTACTATGATGCTCAACGAGATATCATTCGGCACCAAGTAAGGTCTCGGCAGATTCCCGCATTCGCAGATAGTAAGAAAGACATCATTGTAGTGACTGAACTTGAAGTCGCATATGACAGGTCAGATAAAAATGGACGAATTTTGACTCCGGTCAAAGAAAAGTACGAGTGCTGGGATGGCGTGTTCTACGGTAAAATCACTGCCGTTTTTTGTAGCTCTATGCGGTCTCAGTTCGACCAAGGAAAACCACTTTGCATCACAAGCAAGCTGGCAAGCTGAGGTTATCAAGAGCCTCACTATTGAGTGAGCGTGCGGCTGCCAGATTACTTCCTTCTGCATTGATCACTACTTCTGAGCCACCGAGGTCTTCGGCGCCAGGTTCCAGCGCACCGAGCTGATGCCGTGAGGTTCGAGGATGCTTTTGATGATGGCCAGGGAACGCAGCGACGGCAGTTCGCGCAGGGGGATGGCGCAATCGAGGGCGGCGCAGAACCAGGCGTCGAACTCGGTCATCTGGGTCGAGGCGTGCAGGGACACTTTTTTGTGTCCCTGCAGCAGGTAGTGGATTTCGTAATCACGAAGCATGGGGTGATTGCTGCATGGCGCGGCGGATGCGCATCCAGTCCTGATAGGCCTCGGTGCGTTTGGCGTCCGCGGCTTTCTTGGCCTGGCTGTAGCGTTCCCACACGGCGTCCGGGCCGTCCTGGCCCCCGATGATGGTGTAGGCCAGGTCGTCGAGGCGGTCGGCCTCGAAAAACAGTTGGGTGTTGCGCGCGATTTCCTCGTCCCAGGGGTTGCAGTCGAGGCTGGTCTTCAGGGCGTGGGCGTTCACAGGCTTGATTCTCCGGTCCAGTCGATTTGGGTCGAGGGGCGCCATTGCACATCGGTCAGGCCGTAGCGTTCAGCCAGGGGGCGGGTGACGCGCTTGACCTTGTCCCGAGAAGACTTGGGGATGGTGCCGATGCCGGCGTCACAACTAGCCCAATGCCAGGCCTGTGCGTTATCCATGCCGTCGGCGCGGATGACGAAGGTCTTGTGTGCACCCTGTAGGTGGTATTCGATTACGTAAATTGCCGGGTTTCCCATAAGGCCCTCCATTAGCTTGTGAGAAAGAATCGATTTCGTTCAAAAAGGTTCAAAATAATTGTAGGACAATTGCATTTCCGTGACCCAAGTCAAGCCCAGGCCATTCGTCACCTCGAATGCACTGCACCGCCGCTCCGAACGTCGAAAGATCATGGCCCAGGTTGGCTGGACCCAAGCCCTGAGGTGTTTATGTCCACTGATTCGAGTTTCGACGATCAAGCGCAAACCCCACGCCCCGACCCGGCCCCGGCCGAGCCCTCTGCCGAGCCGTTCGACCCGTTGCAGAAGGACCCCTTGGCGCGCCCCGAGGTGGTAACCCGCGAGCGCCCCGAAGACTGGAACGAGCCCAGCGCCGGCGATGGCATCCCCAGCGACAAGGACATGCCGCTGCCCAATGATTGAGCGCCCATGCAAACCCCGCCTTTCGGGCGGGGTCCGGGTGCTGCTTGGGGCGTTCGGGCCGGTGGTTACTTGGCGTGCTGCGCCTGCAGCTTTTTCGCCATGTCCAGGTGGTGCTCCAGCGTCGGCAGGGTCTGCTGGGCAAACGCCTTGAGTTCGGCGTTATCCGAGGAGGCGGCTTCTTTTTTGAACAGGGCGACGGTGTCCTCGTGAGCCTTGACCTGGTTGTTGGCGTAGGCCTTGTCGAAGGATTCGTCACGCATTTCGAGAATCATCTTCTTGGCTTTTTCCGTGAGCGAGGCTTCATCCGGCACCTCGATATCGAGTTTTTTCGCCAGGGTCGTCAGCTCCTGATTGGCCTTGGTGTGGTCGGTGACCATCTGCTGGGCAAACGCCTTGACGTCGGCTGCGCTGCTTTTTTCCAGGGCCAGCTTGGCGCTTTCGACTTCGTTGATTCCGCCTTGCGCCGCGTCATTGACGAAGCTGTTGGAGGTGGCGGCAGCGGCGCTGCCCACGGTACCGGCCAGCAGCAGGAAGGACAGGCCCATCTGTTTCATCAGCAGTGTGTTCATGGTGATCTCCATTTCATTATCAGGGGACGAGGATGTCGTCTTACTGTTGAGCCAGCGGCCGGGCAAAAGGTTTAGTTTTTTTGCTTGGTGCAGGCTTGAGATCAATCGGTAGTGATTCGCATTTACATCCTGGGTGAGAGTTTCTATCCTTGCGCCTGCGCATTTTCAGCTCAGGAGAGCCCATGCAATCTTCCAACCCCGGATCGGAACGCGCGTCGCCGATGGCCGCCCTGATCGGTTTGCTGGCGGGGCAGCGCGCTCGGCTGGGCTTGGCCGTGAGCCTGGCCGCCGGCTCGGCGCTGCTGGAGCTGTTGCTGTATTACCTGTTGTACCGCGCGGCGGAGCTGGCCTTGCTCGATGCCCCGCCAGGCCGGGACCTGCTGCACTTGGCCGGTTTGGTGCTGCTGGCGCTGCTGGGCAAATACGGGCTGCTGACCCTCGGCGGCTATTTCAGCCATGTGGCGGCGTTCCAGATCCTCTACGAGGTCCGCTTGCGCCTGGCCCAGTCCTTGACCCGCTTGCCGTTGCAGATGCTCGGCCGCTACAGCTCCGGCGGCTTGCGCAAGATCATTCTGAATGACGTCGAGCGCCTGGAAACCTTTATCGCCCACCACAGCATCGAACTGATCGCCGCCGTGGTCACGCCCTTGGCTGCGGGCGGCTTTCTGTTCTGGCTGGACTGGCGCATGGCCCTGGCGGCGCTCAGCACCATTATCCCGGCATGGCTGGCCCAGGCCTGCATGTCGCGGGGCATGGACGAGCGGGTGCGCAGCTATAACATCGCCACCGAACAGCTCAACGGCGCCACCGTGGAGTACCTGCGCGGGATTCCGGTGATGAAGGCGTTCCGCCAGAGCGCCAGTTCCTTCAAGTTACTGCGCGAGCGGCTGGAGGCGTACCACCGCCTGGTCGAAGGCTTCAGCCGCAAGGCGGTGCCTGGCTGGTCGGCTTTTGTCGTACTGCTGACGGCCAATATTTTCGTGTTGCTGCCCCTGGGGCTGTGGCTCAACGCCCAGGGCCAGTTACCGTTGCCCAACCTGATTTTGGCTCTGGTGCTGGGCAGCGGTTTGCTCAAGCCGCTGCTGCGCCTGATGTTCTTTTCTTCGGCGATCCGCGAGATCTGCGGTGGGGTGGAGCGGATCCAGCCACTGCTGGTTCCGGTGGCCGTGCAGGTCAGCAGCCGCTTGCCGGCCCATGCCGGGGTGCGCTTGCAGCATCTGTCGTTCAGTTACCAGACGCGGCCGATTCTGCAGGACCTGAACCTCGAGTTGCGCCCCGGCAGCTTCAACGCCCTGGTGGGGCCTTCCGGTGCCGGCAAGTCGACGCTGGCCTATCTGCTGTCCGGGCTGTTGCCGCCCGACAGTGGCGAGGTGCTGCTCGGTGAGGTATCGCTGGCCAGCCTCGGCGATCGAGACCGGGCCCAGGCCATTGCCGTGGTCAGCCAGGACGCGTTTCTGTTCCAGGGCAGCCTGGCGCAGAACCTGCGACTGGCCAAGCCCCTGGCCAGTGATCGGCAGTTGTACGACGTACTGGCCATCGTCCAGGCCCGGGACCTGGTGCGCAGCTTGCCTCAAGGCCTGGACACCCAGGTCGGCGAGCGCGGGACGCGTTTGTCCGGAGGCGAGCGGCAACGGATCGCCATCGCCCGGGCGCTGCTGGCGGGAGCCCCGGTATTGGTGCTTGACGAGGCCACGGCCTTTGCCGACAGCCTGACCGAGGCCGCGTTTTATACGGCGTTGCGCAAGCGTTACCCGCAGACCACGGTGCTGGTGATTGCCCATCGCTTGTACGCGGTGCGCCATGCCGAGCAGATTCTGCTGCTGGAGGAGGGGCGCCTTGTCGCGTCCGGCTCCCATGCCCAATTGCTCCACGGCAACAGCACTTACCAGCGCTTGTGGCACAGCCAGTTCCAGGCCCATGCCTGGCATATTCGCCAACAGGAGGTCAGGGATGTCGATGCTTGAGGATGTGGTGCGCATTGCCGGTCGCCAGCCGTACCGGGTGTACCGCGGCATCGGTCTGCGGGTACTGGCCCAGGCCTGTTCCATCGCGCCGTTCTTCCTGGCCTGGCTGGGGCTGCAATGGGTGCTCGCCGGCAGCGCCGGGAGTGCTGAGTGGTGGGGGCTGGGCCTGGCGTTGGGTGCTTGTCTGATCGGCCAGTTGCTGTTTTCCCACTTCGGCCAGATGGACTGCTTTATCGGGGCCTATGACCTGATGATGAGTTATCGCGCGGCGCTGACCGATCACTTGCGCCTGGTGCCCCTGGGATTTTTCCATCAGCGGCGGATCGGCGAGTTGGCGGCAACCCTGACCGATGATGTGAAGCGGGTCGAGGACGTCTTCACCCACTTGATCGCCGAAGTCATTGCCGGGATCAGCGTGCCGCTGATTTTTTGCCTGCTGCTGGTCTGGGTCGACTGGCGCCTGACCCTGAGCCTGCTGGTCACCTTGCCCCTGGGCTGGGCGCTGTACCAGGGGTGCATGGGTTACCTGCTGCGCGAAGGCACGCGGCAATCCGGGCGCCTGCAAATGGCTTCGGGGCTGCTGGTGGAGTTTGTCAGCGGTATTCGCACCCTGCGCCTGTTCCATCGCTGTGACGGCATGCTCGCGCGCCTTGAAGAAACCTTCGCCAGCATCCGCCGTGGCAGCCTGGGCATCGAAGCCTGGGGCGGCGGCGGGGTGCAGCTGTTGCGCCTGATGATCGAGATGGGCCTGGTCAGCCTGCTGCTGATGGCGGCCTGGCTGTTTGTCGAGCAGTCGCTGGACGTGGCGACCTGGCTGTTGTTTGTGCTGGTGTCGTACAAGATCATCGACGCGCTGCTGGAGGTCGCGGCCTACCTCACGCAACTGCGCATGATGAGCCAGTCTTCGGCGCGCCTGAGTGCCCTGATGGCGGAGCCGATCCTGGCTGAAACCACCGAAGTCGCGGTGCCCGAGGATTCGACGCTGCGCTTTGAACAGGTGAGTTTCGGCTATGCCCGGGAGCCGGTGGTGCAGGGCATCGACTTCACGGTGCCGGCCGGTTCAGTGACGGCGATTGTCGGGCCGTCCGGCAGTGGCAAGTCGACCTTGCTGCATTTGCTCGGGCGCTTCTACGACCCGCAGCAAGGGCAGATCACCCTGGGCGGTGTCGACCTCAAGGCCCTGGGCACCGACGCCTTGTACCAGCAGGTCGGCTTCGTGTTCCAGGATGTGCAGCTGTTCGACGGCTCGGTGCTGGATAACGTGCGCATCGGCCGCCCCGAGGCCAGTGTGGAGGCGGTGCGCGCCGCCTGTCGCGAGGCCCACTGCGAAGCGTTTATCGAACAGTTGGAGCAGGGCTATGACACGCCGCTGGGCGAGGGCGGCCTGCGCTTGTCCGGCGGCGAGCGCCAGCGGCTATCGATTGCCCGGATGCTGCTCAAGGCACCGCGCATCGTGCTGCTGGACGAAGCTACGGCCTCGGTCGACCCCTGCGCCCAGGCCGATATCCAGCAGGCTTTATCGCGCCTGGCCGAGGGCCGCACGGTGGTGATGATTGCCCATCGCCTGCGCACGGTGGAGTATGCCGATCAGATTCTGGTGCTGGATCAGGGGCGTATCGTCGAGCGCGGCAACCACCGTCAATTGCTCGAGCTGGGCGGTCTGTACCGGCGCCTGTGGGACGAGCAGGATGCCCAGGCCATGCCGCTGGCGCCCCTGATACCGGGGCTGCCTGGCGAGCAGCCATGAGTGAGGGGTGTGCACGCCGCCGATGGCGCGCGCTTCAGCCCTGCAGGTCGGCCGAAGAAAACCCGTTGCGCCGATAAAAGCGCTCCAGCTCCCGGGGTTCGGGCTCGACCCCGGTGAAGATCTTCAAGTACTCGGGGATGTAGCGCATGCGCTGCGCCAGCGGCTCCTGGGTGTTCATGCTGATGTAGCCGATCTGGGTCAGGTAGATCGAGCGCGCCCGGGTCACGGCGGCGTCATGGGCGAAGCCGAAACGGTCGAACATGGTTGCCAGGGCCTGCACCCGCTGGGCATCGGCCTGGCGGATTTCTTCCGCTACCTCGGGCGATTGCAGGGCCCAACTGCGCATGGCGAATTCGAATTGCGAGTCGAACAGCTCGCTGTTCAGCCAGCAGTCGAAGACGTTGAGAATCGCCTCGGTGATGGATTCGGCATAGGCCTCGGACTGTGACACCAGGTTGAAGGTGTTCTTGTTTTTCCACAGGCTCACCAGGGCTTCGAGCAGCGCTTCGCGGTCCTGGAAATACCAGTAGAAACTGGTTCGCGACAGGTTGAGTTTCTTCGCCAGCGGCATCACCCGCACTGCATCCACCCCCGATTCCTTGAGGCTCTCATAGGCCGCGTTGAGCCAGCTCTCCAGAGAGCCGCGGCCGGCCGCTTCCGCACTGTTGGTGGTTGCTTTCATGGGGCGTTTTTTCCTTGTCCACTTGACCTTGATGGAGGTGAATATACACCACCGTCGATGTTATTGACACTGGTGTACATTGGGGTCTATCGTCTGCCTTGCCTGATGACCTGTATGCGAGACCGATATGAATAACGATCCGCTTCTTCAGCCTTATCGCCTCAAGCACCTGACACTTCGCAACCGCATTATCACCACCTCCCACGAGCCGGCGTACCCCGAAGAGGGCATGCCGAAGAAATTGTACCGGGCTTATCACGTCGAACGCGCCAAGGCCGGCGTGGCCATGACCATGACCGCAGGCTCGGCGGCGATCTCCCGCGACAGCCCCCCGGTGTTCAACAATATCTTGGCGTACAAGGACGAAGTGGTCGGCTGGATGAAAGACCTCACCGACGAATGCCACGAGCATGGCGCGGCGGTGATGATCCAGCTTACCCACCTGGGGCGGCGCACCCGCTGGGACAAGGGCGACTGGCTGCCGGTGGTGTCGCCTTCGCACAACCAGGAGCCGGCGCACCGGGCCTTCCCCAAGAAGCTGGAAATCTGGGATATCGAGCGCATCGTCCGCGACTATGCCGACGCCGCCGAACGCATGCAGGCCGCCGGCCTGGATGGCATCGAGCTGCAAGCCTACGGCCACTTGATGGACCAGTTCTGGTCGCCGTTGACCAACGAACTGGAGGGCGCCTACGGCGGTTCGCTGCACAATCGCCTGCGGTTCACCTTCGAGGTGCTGAGCGCGATCCGCCAGCGGGTCGGTTCGGCGTTTATCGTCGGCATTCGCTACACCGGTGACGAGGTGCTGGCGGGCGGGCTTGAGAAAGAGGAGGGGCTGCACATCTCGCAACTGCTGAAAGACAGCGGCATGGTCGACTTTCTCAACGTGATTCGCGGCAATATCGCCACCGATGCCGGGCTGACCGACATCATCCCGATCCAGGGCATGCGCAATGCACCGCACCTGGACTTTGCCGGGGAGATTCGCGCCCTGACCGGCTTCCCGACCTTCCATGCGGCGAAGATTCCCGATGTCGCCACCGCCCGCCATGCGATTGCCGCCGGCCTGGTGGACATGGTGGGCATGACCCGCGCGCACATGACCGACCCGCACATCGTGCGCAAGATCATCGAGGGCCGGGAAGATGAAATCCGCCCCTGCGTGGGCGCCAACTATTGCCTGGACCGGATCTACAACGCCGGCGCCGCGTACTGCATCCACAACGCCGCCACCGGCCGCGAAACCACCATGCCCCACGAGGTGCCCAAGGCCCCGCGCAAGCGCAAGATCCTGATCGTCGGCGCCGGCCCCGGTGGCCTGGAAGCCGCACGGGTCGCCGGCGAACGCGGGCATGAGGTGCTGGTGCTGGAAGTGGCCGACCAGCCCGGCGGGCAGATTCGCCTGACCGCGCAGTCCGAGCGGCGCAAGGAAATGATCAGCATCATCGACTGGCGCATGGCGCAGTGCGAGCGCCTGGGGGTCAAGTTCCGCTTCAACACCTGGGCCGATGCGGCGATGGTCCTCGATGAAAACGCCGACGTGGTGATAGTCGCCACCGGCGGGCTGCCCCACACCGAAGTCCTGCAACGGGGCAACCAGTGGCTGGTGTCGAGCTGGGACATTATTTCCGGCGACGTGAAGCCCGGACGCAATGTGCTGGTGTATGACGATGCCGGCGATCACGCGGGTTTGCAGGCCGCCGAGTTCATTGCCCGCAGCGGGGCCAGGACCGAGATCATGACCCCCGACCGTTCGTTCGCGCCGGAGGTGATGGGCATGAACCTGGTGCCCTACATGCGCTCGCTGCAACAACTGGACACCACCTTTACCGTCACTTACCGACTCAAGGCCGTGGACCGTGAGGGCGACCAGTTGCTGGCGACCATCGGCACCGATTACAGCGACCTGGAGAAAACCCGGCGGGTGGACCAGATCGTGGTCAACCATGGCACCCGGCCCCTGGACGAGCTGTATTTCGAGCTGCAACCCCTGGCCACCAATGAAGGCGCCGTGGAGTACATGGACCTGATTGCCGGCACCGCGCAAAACGTGGTGACCAACCCCCAGGGGCGTTTCCAATTGTTCCGAATCGGCGATGCAGTGTCATCGCGTAACACCCATGCGGCGATCTACGACGCCCTGCGCCTGGTCAAGGACCTCTAGCGAGCGCTGATTAGCGTGCCCTGAAAATAAGAAAGACAGCCGTCATCCGTTTCCCAAGCCTTTAAGTCACTGCCCCGAAAGTTGGTCCGATTGGTTTTGATTAACGTCAAACTCTTCCCAGCGGAGGTTGTTGCATGCACACGGATACCGATTTCACCGAGCTGCTCAATGCCTTACCCCCAGGCCCGCTGCACTATCGCAGCGATGCCAGCGTTACCGGGCATGCCCTGGCCCCGGTCGATAACGGCCTGCTGGCGGCCTATGCCGCCATCGATCGCCCGGCCCTGCGCCAGTACCGCCTGGAGCGCATTCGCCAGCAACTGCGCGAGCACGATTACGCCGGCGTGCTATTGGCCGATCCGATCAATATTCGCTACGCCACCGACACCAATAACCTCGGCCTGTGGGTGATGCATTCCCCCAGCCGCTACGTGTTTGTGGCCACCGATGGTCCGGTGGTGCTGTTCGAGTTCACCAGCAGCCGGCACAACAGCGAACACATCGAGACCATCGACGAAATTCGCCCGGCCATCCCCTGGCTGTATTTCCTGGCCGGCCCCCGGGTCGAGGAGAAGGCCGAGCGCTGGGCCCTGGAAGTGGCCGACCTGATGACCCGGCATGGCGCCGGCAATCGCCGCCTGGCGGTGGACCGCTGCGACCCCTGGGGCGCGGAAAAACTCAAGGCCAGGGGCATCCAGCTGTTTGATGCCCAGCCGCTGATGGAGCAGGCGCGGCTGATCAAGTCGCTGCAGGAGATCGCCAGCCACCGGGTGTCGATGGATGTGTGCGACCTGGCGATTGCCCGCATGCGCGCCAGCCTGGTGCCGGGCATCACCGAAAACCAGCTGTGGAGCATCATGCACGGGACGAACGTGGCCCAGGGCGGGGAGTGGGCCGAGAGCCGCCTGCTGAACTCCGGACCGCGCACCAACCCATGGTTCCAGGATGCTTCGGACAAAGTCATCGCCGCCGGCGAAATGGTCTGCTTCGACACCGACATGGTGGGGCCGGGGGGTTATCTCTCGGACATTTCCCGCAGCTTTATCTGCCCCGGCAAGGCATCGACGGCGGCCCAGCGCGACCTGCTGGAGATTGCCTCGCAGCAAATCAACTTCAACCTCGAGCTGCTGCGTCCCGGGCTGTCGTTCCGCGAGTTCGCCGAGGGCTGCTGGCCGGTGCCCAGGCAGTTCGAGCACAACCGCTACATGATGATGTTGCACGGCGTGGGCCTGGTCGACGAGTACCCCAGCGTGGCCTACGCGGTGGACTTTGCCGAGTGGGGCTATGACGGTCACTTCGAGGAAAACATGGTGCTCTCGGTGGAGAGTTACATCGGCGAGCAGGGCGGCCATGAAGGCGTGAAGCTCGAAGAGCAGGTGCTGATTACCGCCACTGGGGCGGTCAAGCTTTCCCGTACCCCCTTAGTCGACGGCGATCGATAACAGCGGTTGTTGCCTGATTCTTGCAGGCATGGCGTCTACCCTGTCCGGAGAAAAAAACAATGAGCAGCATGACCGTGATCGAAAGCGCCGCCGCCCTGGCGCCGCGCCCGGTGTCCAGCGCCGAACCGTTCCTGCGCCTGGATGCGATCCACAAGCAGTTCGGCCCTTATCCCGTCTTGCATGATGTGTGCTTTGAAATGGCCAAGGGCGAGGTGGTGGCGATCATCGGCCCCAGCGGCTCCGGCAAAAGCACCCTGTTGCGCTGCATCAACCAACTGGAACCGCCGACTCGGGGTCGGGTCAGCATGGCCGGGGTGCACATCGAAGCCGGGCGCCCGCTGCCCAGGAGCGAGTTGCTCAAGCTGCGCCGGCGCATCGGCATGGTGTTCCAGTCGTTCAACCTGTTTCCGCACCTCACGGTGCTGCGCAATGTCAGCCTGGCGCAGATCCGCACCCTGGGCCGCAGCGCCAGGGAGGCGGATGCCCGGTCCTTGCAGTTGCTGGACCGGGTCGGCCTGGCGGACAAGGCCAATACCTACCCGGCGCGCTGCTCCGGCGGCCAGCAGCAACGCATCGCCATTGCCCGGGCCCTGGCCCTGGACCCGGAATTGATGCTGTTCGACGAGCCGACCTCGGCCCTCGACCCCGAGCTGGGCCTGGAAGTGCTGGCGGTGATGAAGGAGCTGGCGCGCGAGGGCATGTCGATGCTGGTGGTGACCCATGAGATGCACTTTGCCGAGACCGTTTCCGACCGGGTGGTGGTGATGGCCGAAGGGCGGATTATCGAGCAGGGGCCCAGCGCCCAGGTGATGCGCGAGCCGCAGCATGCGCGGGTGGTGCAGTTTCTCCAGGCCGTGAGGAATCGCTGATGCTGGATATTCTGCTGGTCCTGTTGCGCGGTGTGCCCTGGACCCTGGCCGTGACCCTGGGCGCCTTCTGCATTGGCATGGTGCTGGGCTTTCCGCTCTGCGCCCTGCGCATGTCGAACCTGAAATTCTGCCGCTGGCTGGCGGCGATGCTGGTGCTGACCCTGCGGTCGATTCCGCCGATTGTCTGGTTGTTTTTCATCTTCTTCGGCATTGGTGGCGGCTACATCGCCTTGTCGCCCTTTGCTGCGGCGGTGCTGGGCCTGGGGCTGATCACCGCGGCGCATATGTCCGAGGTCTATCGCGGTGCCTTTGCCGCGATTCCCCAGGGCCAGTACGAGGCAGCGCATGTGCTCAACCTCTCGGCCCCCCAGCGGTTCTTTGATGTGGTCCTGCCGCAACTGGTGCGCATCGCCATTCCCACCTCGGCCACCTATGCCATCGGCCTGCTCAAGGACTCGGCCGTGGCCTCGACCATCGGCGTGGGCGATATCAGCTTCCAGGCGTACCAGATGTCCCAGCAGACCTTTCAAGGGCTGGGGGTGTACAGCGCGGCGGCCGTGGTCTACCTGATTCTCAGCGTGCCGGTGGCGCTGTTCTCGCGCTGGCTGGCGGCCACCCTGAAACAGAGGATTGCCCGATGAGCGAACTCCTGACGATGTGGCTGGCCTGGTTTCCCGAGCTGTGGAAGGGCTTTGTGCTGTCGATGCAGGTCACCGCCGTCAGCCTGGCGCTGGGGGTGGTCCTGGGGTTGCTGCTGGCACTGGGGGTTTCGGCTCCGCGCCGGGTAGTGCGCTATCCCTCGCTGCTGATTGTCGAGCTGGGGCGCGGCGCGCCGGCGTTGATCCTGTTGCAGTACTTCTATTTCGGCCTGCCCTCGGCGGGCCTGACCCTGAGCTCGTTCTGGGCCGCGGCCCTGGCGCTGGCCTACTGCACAGCGGCCTATACCAGCGAGATCATCCGTGGCGGTATCGAGGCGGTGGCCCAGGGCCAGAACGAGGCGGCCGAGGTGATTGGCCTGAATCGCCTCGATGCGCTGCGCTTCATCATCCTGCCCCAGGCGCTGCGAGTGGCGCTGCCATCGTTGCTCGGGTTCTCGATCATGATGTTCCAGGCCTCGTCGCTGTGTTTCACCATCGCGCTGCCGGAGATCGTCAGCCGCGCCTCGGCCATTGGTTCATCCACATTCGAGTACATGCCGGTGCTGACCCTGGCCGGCCTGATGTATGCCGCTGTTTGTGCGCCTGCGACCCTGGGCGTGGCGGCACTGGAGAAAAGACTGGCACCCAGCCAGCACGCATGACCGACTCGGGCCGTTTTTCGGCTGCTGCTCTCTTAATGCAACCCTTGCACAGGTGAAGCCATGATTAGCTCCTTCAAATGCATGACCCGTTGGGCCGTCCTTTGTTCCACCCTGATGGCCGGCGCGGCCCAGGCGGACTGCAAGCCGGCCCATCAGTTTGAAACCCTGACCCCGGGGGTGCTGACCGTCGCCGCCTGGGTCTTCCCGCCGTACTCGATCCCCGGGCCGGGCAACCAGTTGAGCGGGGTCGACGGCGAGATCATCAAGCGCATCGCCGCCCGCGAATGCCTGGAGATCAAGGCCACGGTGGTCGACCCGGCAGCGGTGATCCAGTCGGTGATCGCGCGGCGGGCCGATGTCGGTATCGGCGACTGGTACCGTACCGCCGAGCGCAGCAAGGCCCTGGGGTTGTCCGCGCCGCTGTACCTGGACGTGATGGGCATCATCTCCAGTGAGGGCTTTTCGAAAATCTCCGAGCTCGAGGGCAAGCGCATCGGCACGGTGCAGGGCTACCTGTGGGTCGACGACTTGAAAAAGACCTTTGGCGACAACCTGGTGCTGTACCCCAACCCGGTGGCCATGGCCCAGGACCTGGCGTCAAAACGCATCGCCGTGGGTGTGGACAGCTTCGCCGTGGGCGTGGCCTCGCAGCAGAAGGGCGCGTACCAGGGCAAGAGCATCAAGGTCTCGGAGCCCGACCCACGGGTCAAGGCGACCCTGGAACCGGGGCAGACCGGCTTCCCCCACACCAAGGCCAACACCGCGCTGGGCCTGGCGCTGAATGAAAATATCGAGGCGTTGCATGCCTCGGGCGAGATTGCTGAAATCCTCGGTTCGTTCGGCCTCGACAAGCAGGCCGCGGACGTCGGTGCGCCACGCCTGGTGGAGTAACCGACAACCTCATCCCCGGCCTTGATGGAGAGCCCATGCAATCACCCGCAGCGTTCAAGCACCTGTCGTTGCCAGAGGCCCGGGCGTTTGCCCGGCAGTGCTGCCTGGCTGCCGGCGCCAGCCAGGAGGTGGCCCAAGCCCTGGCCGAGGCAACGGTGTCGGCCCAGGCCCATGGCTTGGCCAGCGTCGGTTTCGAGCACTTGCCCGACTACCTGAGCGGTTTCGTCAGCGGGCGCATTGCCTGCGCCGCGCAACCGCTGATCACTCAGGTCGCCCCGGCGATGATCCGCAGCGATGCCTGCCAGGGCATCGCGCAACTGGGTTTCGACCAGGCGTTTGGCGCCCTGCGCGACAACTCCCGGCAGTTGGGTATCAGCCTGTTCGCCCAACACAACGGGTTTACCTGCGGCGAGCTGGGCTACTACACCCGGCGCCTGGCTGCCGAGGGCCTGGTGGCGCTGGCCTTCTGCAACGGTCCGCCGTTGTTGACGGTGCTCGGCCAGCGCCAGCCGATGTATTCGACCAACCCCCTGGCGTTCGCCGCACCCAGTGGCGATGGGCGCCAGGTGCTGATCGACCAGGCCAGCAGCGCCACGGCGTTCGTCAATATCCTCAAGGCGGCGCAGGCCGGCGAGGCGATCCCCGCCGGCTGGGCGGTCGATGCCCAGGGCGCTGCAACCCTGAGCGCGCGGGAGGCCATGCACGGCGCCTTGCTGGCCTTTGGCGGCAGCCGTGGGGCCAATATCGCGTTGATGGTCGAAGTGCTGGCGGGCTGCGTCGGTGGCGGCAACTGGTCGCTGGACGCGCCGGACTTTCGCAGCGGTACGCAATCGCCAGGCTCGGGGTTGCTGGTGATCGCCATTGCTCCGCACTTGCTCGACGAGCAGTTCGAGAAGCGCCTGGCGCAGCAGATGCAGCGCCTGGCGGCCCTGGGCATTCATCATCCGGGGCAGGCCAAGCAGCAGGCGTATGCGCGGGCGTTGAACGAGGGCATCCGCTTGCCGATGACGCTGTATCAGCAGTTGGCCTAGTCGGCGTCCTGCAGGGTGTCCCAGAGCAGCCTGGCGCTCGGCGACAGCTGCACGCCCTGGCGGGTTACCAGGGAATAGGGTTCGCTGCGCGAGCGCATGTGCAGCGGCAAGGACACCAGCACCCCCATGCGCGCGGCGGCTTCGGCGACTTCTTCGGGCATCAGTGCAATCAACTGCGGGTCCTGCTGCAGCAGCATCAGGGTGGTGAAGGTCGAGGCGGTTTCCAGGGGGAATCGCGGGAACTCCAGGCCGGCCTCGCTGAACTCCCGTTCCAGCACCAGGCGCATTGGCATGTTGGCCGGGTAGATGATCCAGCCATAACCCTCCAGCTGCGCCAACTGCAACGATTCGGCCTGGGCCAGCGGGTGCCGGGGGTTGGCCACCACGCGCAGCTGTTCTTGGTTCAGCACCTGGCAGTCATAGGCTTGCGGGCGCGGGCTGACGCTGGTGCGGCAGATCGCCAGGTCGAGGCGCCCCTGGTCGATCAGGCCCAGCAGGCGGGCGCTGGTGTCTTCGACAATTTCCACCGACAGCTCGGGTTGGGTCAGCCGCAGCCGCGCCAGGCTGCTGACCAGCATCGGCACTGCGCCCATGATGATGCCCACCGAAATGCGCCCGCCCTGGCCCTGGAGGATGCCGAGCATTTCTTCGCGCAGGTGCGCCAGGTCGCTGTGGATCAATCGCGCATAGCGGATCGCGCAGCGTCCCAAGTCATTGGGTTCAAGACCCTGGCTGGTGCGGGTGAACAGCCGAGTACCGAACGCCGACTCGATCTCATTCAGGGCCTTGGTCGCCCCGGGCTGGGTGATCGCCACCTGTTCGGCGGCCTTGTGCAACGAGCCGTGTTCGTCCAGGGCAATCAGCAGGCGCAACTGGCGCAGGCGCAGACGGGAAACCAAAGAGGGCAGGGAAGCGATCATGGGGATGACTAAAAGTTATCGCGAGGGCAGGGGTTCTCATTAGGCAGCCTGCGGGGCGATTCGTAAAGTGGCGCATGTCACGGCTGATGCTCAGCCCATGCCCCTAACAAACTCCTGCCCAAAGAAGGCCCCTGCCATGCGATTGATTCAGTTTGAGAGCACCACCGGTGAACGCCACGTCGGCATTGTCGAAGGTGAGCGAATCCTCACCGTGAACCAGGCGAGTTCCACCCGCGAGCTGGCCCTGGCGGCGATTGCCGCGGGTCGCAGCCTGCAGGAGCAGGTGCTGCAACAGGGCAGCCAAGCCGGCCCGCTGTACGCGCAGCTGCTGCAGGACGGCCGCGTGCTGCCACCGCTGGACCACGTCGACCCGGCCCATTGCCTGGTCAGCGGCACCGGCCTGACCCACCTGGGCAGCGCCTCGACCCGGGACAAGATGCACCAGCAGAAGGCCCAGGATGAGTCGACCATGACCGACACCCTGCGCATGTTCAAATGGGGCGTCGAAGGCGGCAAGCCGGGCAGCGGCAAGGTCGGGGCGCAACCGGAATGGTTCTACAAGGGCGATGGCAGCATTGTCGTGCGCCCGGGCGCGGACTTTGCCGTGCCGACCTTTGCTGAAGACGCCGGCGAAGAACCGGAACTGGTCGGCCTTTATGTCATCGGCCACGACGGCCTGCCGTATCGCCTGGGTTATGCCCTGGGCAACGAGTTTTCCGACCATGTGCTGGAGCGCCGCAGCTACCTGTACCTGGCGCACTCCAAGTTGCGCCGCTGTGCCTACGGCCCGGAATTGCGCCTGGGCGAGCTGCCCAGGCACCTGTCGGGCTTCCGCCGCATCCATCGCGCTGGCCAGGTGCTGTGGGAGAAGGAGTTCCTCTCGGGCGAGGAGAACATGTGCCACAGCCTGGAAAACCTCGAATACCACCATTTCAAGTACGCGCAGTTCCTGCGGGCCGGTGATGTGCACGTGCATTATTTCGGCACCGCCACCCTGTCGTTCGCCGACGGGATCGCGGCTCGGCCGGGCGACACGTTCGAGATCGAAATGAGCGAGTTCGGCGCGCCCTTGCGCAACGGGATTGCCGCGCAGGCCGAACCCCTGGCGCCAGGGGCGGTCAGGGCACTTTGAGCCCGTTCACTTATCCTCCCTCTATCAGGTCAAGGAGCAACAGATGACGCGCATCAGCGGTCAAAACTACATCGCAGGCACCCGCAGCGCCGCAGGCAAGGTCACCCTGCACAGCCATGACGCCACCACCGGCGAGGCCCTGCCATTCGATTTTTATCAGGCCACCGAGGCCGAAGTCGACGCCGCAGCCCTGGCGGCCAAGGCTGCTTATCCGGCGTTTCGCAACCTGTCGGCGGCCCGTCGTGCCGAGTTCCTGGAAGCGATTGCCGACGAGATCGACGGCCTGGGTGATGAATTCGTCGCCCAGGTGTGCCAGGAAACCGCCTTGCCGGCGGGCCGGATCCAGGGTGAGCGCGGACGCACCAGCGGCCAGATGCGCCTGTTCGCCAAGGTTCTGCGTCGAGGCGACTTCTATGGTGCGCGGATCGACCGCGCGTTGCCTGATCGTCAGCCACTGCCACGGCCGGACCTGCGCCAGTACCGCATTGGCCTGGGCCCGGTGGCGGTGTTTGGAGCCAGTAACTTCCCCCTGGCGTTCTCTACGGCCGGTGGCGATACCGCGGCGGCCTTGGCCGCCGGTTGCCCGGTGGTGTTCAAGGCCCACGGTGGGCATATGGCGACGGCCGAGTGGGTGGCCGATGCGATCATCCGCGCCGCCGAGAAAACCGCCATGCCGGCCGGGGTGTTCAACATGATCTACGGTGCGGGCGTCGGTGAGTGGCTGGTCAAGCACCCGGCCATCCAGGCCGTGGGCTTTACCGGGTCCCTGGGCGGCGGTCGCGCCCTGTGCGACATGGCGGCGGCGCGCCCGCAGCCGATCCCGGTGTTCGCCGAGATGTCGAGCATCAACCCGATGTTGCTGCTGCCTGAGGCGCTGAAGCAGCGTGGCGCGACCATCGCCAAGGAACTGGCAGCTTCGGTGGTGATGGGGGCAGGGCAGTTCTGCACCAATCCGGGGCTGGTGATCGGCATTCGTTCGCCGCAGTTCAGCGACTTCCTGCAGCATCTGGTCGCACTGTTCAATGAGCAACCGGCGCAGACCCTGCTCAATGCCGGCGGCCTGAAAAGCTACTGCCACGGCCTCGACAACCTGCAGGCCCATGCCGGTATCGAGCACCTGGCCGGCACCGCGCAAACGGGGCGTCAGGCCCATGCCCAACTGTACAAGGCCGATGTCGGGCTGCTGCTCAAGGGCGACCCGTTGTTGCAGGAAGAAGTGTTCGGCCCCACCACGGTGGTGGTCGAGGTGGCCGATCAGGCCGAGCTGACCCAGGCCCTGCACGGCCTGCGCGGGCAACTGACCGCGACCCTGATCGCCGAGCCGGCGGACCTCGAGGTCTTCGGCGGCCTGCTCAGCTTGCTGGAAGAGAAGGCCGGGCGCCTGCTGCTCAACGGCTACCCGACCGGCGTCGAAGTCTGCGAGGCCATGGTCCACGGCGGTCCTTACCCGGCCACCTCCGACCCGCGCGGCACCTCGGTCGGCAGCCTGGCCATCGATCGCTTCCTGCGCCCGGTGTGCTACCAGAACTACCCGGACAGCCTGCTGCCCGAGGCCCTGAAAAACGCCAACCCCCTGGGCATCCAGCGCCTGGTGGACAGCGTCAGCAGCCGTGACGCCCTGAGCTGAAACTGACCGGCCATACGAAAAAGGCCGACCGTTGATGACGGTCGGCCTTTTTTATTGCAGAGCACGCCCAGGGTGCGCCTGCTCGGCGATCAGCCCAGGCGGCGAAATATCTTCCCCGGGTTCATCAGGTTCTGCGGGTCCAGTGCCTGCTTGATCGCGCGCATGGTGTCGATGGCCACCTGGCCGTGCTCCTCGACCATGAAATCGATTTTGTGCAAGCCCACGCCGTGCTCCCCGGTGCAGGTGCCGCCAGCGGCCAGGGCGCGGTGGACGATGGCGTGGTTGAGGCGTTCGGCTTCTACCAATTCTTCGGGTTTGTTCGGATCGAGCAGCAGGCAGACGTGGAAGTTGCCGTCGCCGACGTGGCCGAAGATCGGTGCCGGCAGGTAGGACTGGCGCAGGTCGCTTTCGGCGCCGACCACACATTCAGCGAGCTTCGACAGCGGCACGCAGACATCGGTGGACAGGGCGCGGCAACCGGGCTTGAGCTGGAGGAAGGCGAACAACGCGTTGTGCCGCGCACTCCACAGGCGGTTGCGTTCTTCCTGCTGGGTGGCCCACTGGAAGCCGGTGCCCTGGTTGCCGTCGGCCAGCTCCTCGACGGTTTGCGCCTGTTCGGCGACGCTGGCGGCGTTGCCGTGGAATTCCAGGAACAGGGTCGGGGATTCTTGCAGGGTCAGCTTGAAGTGACGGTTCAGGGCCTGGATCGCCAAGGTGTCGACCAGTTCGGCACGGGCCACCGGCACGCCCATCTGGATGGTCTCGATCACTGTCTGCACCGCGCCTTCGACCGAGGCGAAGCTGCACACGGCGGCGCTGATGGCCTCGGGTTGCGGGTGCAGCTTGAGGGTGATTTCACTGATCACGCCGAGGGTGCCTTCGCTGCCGATAAACAGCCGTGCCAGGTCATAGCCTGCCGAGGATTTTTTCGCCCGCGAGCCGCTGCGCATCACCCGGCCGTCGGCCAGCACTGCAGTCAGGCCCAATACGTTTTCGCGCATGGTGCCGTAGCGCACGGCGTTGGTACCGGAAGCCCGGGTGGCGCACATGCCGCCGATGCTGGCATCGGCACCGGGGTCGATGGGGAAGAACAGCCCGCTGGCGCGCAGGTATTCGTTGAGCGCCTTGCGGGTGATGCCCGGTTGCACGGTGATGCTCAGGTCTTGCGGTTCGAAACTCAGCACCTGATCCATGGCCGACACATCGAGGCTGATGCCGCCGTGTACCGCCAGCAGGTGGCCTTCCAGGGACGAGCCGCTGCCGTAGGGGATCACCGGCACCCGGTGTTGATGGCACAGGCCGAGGATGGCGCTGATGTCATCGACGCTGTGGGCATAGGCCACCGCATCCGGCAGTACCGGGTCGTACAGCGACTCGTCGCGCCCGTGGTGCTCGCGCACGGCGGTGGCGGTGCTGAAACGATCGCCGAGCAGCTGGTGCATGGCGTCAAGGAAGGCTTGGGGCAGGGGGTGTGATGGGGTCATGACTGGCTCCTTGGGGAAAAAGCCCGGTCGCCGACCCCTGGCGCATGGCCCGGCGGCGCTACAGCGGCGTCAGGACATTCATCACGGTATCGAGGGCGACGCGGGTGTCGTCGAGTTGCACCAGCGAGGCATGCCGCGCGCCCAGGGCGTCGCGGTTCTTGATCGCGGTGAGGATCGCCTTGTGCCGCGGCAGGCTGAGCTGCTGGGTATTGGGGCGCAGGTTGGTGACGTTGATCGATTCGCGCAGCGGCAACGACAGCATGTTGCACATGTAGGCCAGCAGGTCGTTGTGGGTTGCGTCGGCGATGGCCCGATGGAAGTCCAGGTCCGGCTGCAGCAACTCCTGCCGGGTCTGGGCGTTTTCCATGCGTTGGTAGGCGTGTTCGATGACCGCAATGTCGGCATCGGTGGCGGTGGACGCTGCCAGGGCGGCGATTTCCGGTTCGAGAATCCGCCGCACCCCGGCCAGGGTGTTGAAGAACTCGCTGTGGGGTGTGGACTGCATCTGCCAGAACAGTACATCCGGGTCCAGCAGGTGCCATTCGACACGCGGCCGCACCACGGTCCCGACCCGCGGCTTGGAGTACACCAGGCCCTTGGCGCTGAGCACCCGGGTTGCTTCGCGCAATACCGGCCGGCTGACCTGATACTCCTCGCACAACGTGGCCTCCGATGGCAGCTTCTCTTCCGGCTTGAAGCGGCCGGAAACGATGTGCATGCCCAGTTCCTGGACAATTTGGGCATGCATGCTTTTACGTGGTTTGGGCGTCTGGTAATCCATAACAGCAACGTTGCTCTGGCGAAATGCCGTGCATCATAGCATCGCTCCTGGCGGATTCAGCCGCCATGGACCGCACAGTCGGCGCGGGTTTGGATGATTTTGATACTCTGCCGCCGTGCTGTTTTCAGCAGCGCCACGGTTTGTCGCAAATCCTGTAGCCGCTGCCGAGGAACGAGGCTGCGCTGGTTCTTGAAGGCGCCGGTGTTGCAGCGGGGGTATTGCGTGGCGTTTGAAGGCCAGCGCAGCCTCGCAGGTTCGGCAGTGGCTACAGGGTTACGGGTCAATGGGAGTGGCGAGGCACCTCGGAGCCGCGGCAGCCGACCAGGAAGTCGAAGTCGCAGCCTTCGTCGGCTTGCAGCACGTGGTCGACATACAGCCGGCTATAGCCGCTGGAGAAGATCTTGGCGCTGGTGTCCGGCTTCAGGTCGCTGAGGCGCGCTTGCAGTTCTTCGTCGCTGATGTCCAGGTGCAGGCGGCCGCCGGCACAGTCGAGCTCGATGAAATCACCGTTGCGCACCGCGGCCAGAGGCCCGCCGGCAGCAGCTTCCGGCGCCACGTGCAGAACCACGGTGCCATAGGCCGTGCCGCTCATGCGGGCGTCGGAGATGCGCACCATATCGGTCACGCCCTTGGCCAGGACCTTGGGCGGCAAGCCCATGTTGCCGACTTCGGCCATGCCCGGGTAACCCTTGGGCCCGGCGTTCTTCAGGACCAGGATGCAGGTTTCGTCGACGTCCAGTTCGGGGTCGGCGATGCGCGCCTTGTAGTCGTCGAAGTTCTCGAACACCACCGCCCGGCCGCGATGCTGCATCAGCGCCGGGGTCGCGGCCGAAGGCTTGAGCACCGCACCCCGTGGCGACAGGTTGCCGCGCAGGATGCACAGCCCGCCATCGGCCACCAGCGGGTTGTCGATCTGGCGAATCACTTCGTCGTTGTATTGCGGCGACGCCTGGCAGTTTTTCCAGAGGCTCTGGCCATTGGCAGTCAGAGCGTCCGGGTTGGGCAGCAGGCCGGCTTCGCCCAGGCGGCGAATCACCGCGGGCAGGCCGCCGGCGTAGTAGAACTCTTCCATCAGGAAGCGCCCGGAAGGCTGCATGTCGACGATGGTCGGGGTGCCGCGGCCGATGCGGGTCCAGTCTTCAAGGTCAAGCTCGACGCCCAGGCGCCCGGCAATGGCCTTGAGGTGGATCACGGCGTTGGTCGAGCCACCGATGGCGGCGTTGACCCGGATCGCGTTTTCGAACGCGGCCTTGGTCAGGATCTTCGACAGGCGCAGGTCTTCGCGGACCATGTCGACGATGCGCATGCCTGAAAGGTGGGCCAGCACATAACGGCGCGAATCCACCGCCGGGATCGCCGCGTTGTGCGGCAACGAGGTGCCCAGCGCTTCGGCCATGCAGGCCATGGTCGAAGCGGTGCCCATGGTGTTGCAGGTGCCGGCCGAGCGCGACATTCCGGCTTCGGCGGAGAGGAATTCGTCGAGGCTGATCTGCCCGCCTTTATAGGCTTCGTGCATTTGCCAGACCACGGTCCCGGAACCGATGTCCTTGCCTTTATGTTTGCCATTGAGCATCGGCCCGCCGGTGACCACGATCGCCGGCACGTCGCAGCTGGCAGCACCCATCAGCAGGGCCGGGGTGGTTTTGTCACAGCCGGTCAGCAGCACCACGCCGTCCACCGGGTTGCCGCGAATGGCTTCCTCGACGTCCATGCTGGCCAGGTTGCGCGTGAGCATGGCGGTGGGGCGCAGGTTGGATTCGCCGCTGGAGAACACCGGGAATTCCACCGGGAAGCCACCGGCCTCCAGCACCCCTTTTTTCACGTGTTCGGCGATCTTGCGAAAGTGGGCGTTGCACGGGGTCAGCTCGGACCAGGTGTTGCAGATGCCAATGATCGGCTTGCCCTGGAACTCATGGTCCGGGATGCCCTGGTTCTTCATCCAGCTGCGGTACATGAAGCCGTTCTTGTCGGCGGTGCCGAACCATTGGGCGGAACGCAGGGGTACTTTTTTATCGGTCATGGTGCGGTCACTCTTATTGTATGACTAATTGCAGGCTGTTTTGCCAAATCTACCCGATAAAAAGCCTTTTTGAAATCGTTGTGCGTTAAATAGTATTACTATATTGTCTCTCCACCTGATCGACACCGAGCGCATTCGACGCTGGGATCGGTCGGGGGCTGACGACCCCATAACAAAAACAATTTGGAGAAGACTATGAATCCGGAAGCTCGGATCATTCGCACGTTGACGCTCAGGTTGATTCCCTTCCTGATCCTGCTGTACCTCGTTGCCTTCATCGACCGCTCTGCGGTGGGCTTCGCCAAATTGCACATGAACGCCGACATCGGCCTCAGCGATATGGCTTACGGCTTTGGTGCGGGCCTGTTCTTCATCGGCTACTTCATCTTTGAAGTCCCGAGCAATCTGTTGCTCGAGCGCTTTGGCGCGCGCCGCTGGTTCGCGCGGATCCTGATTACCTGGGGCCTGATCACCGTGGGCATGGCATTCGTCACCGGGCCCTACAGCTTCTATGTGATGCGTTTCCTGCTGGGTGCGGCGGAGGCCGGGTTCTTCCCGGGCGTGCTGTACTACATCACCCGCTGGTTCCCGGTGCGCAACCGGGGCAAGGTGCTGGGCTTCTTTATCCTTTCGCAACCGATCGCGTTGATGGTCACCGGGCCACTGGCGGGCTGGTTGCTGGGCATGAATGGCATCGGTGGCCTGGCGGGCTGGCAATGGCTGTTTATCACCATCGGTATTCCGGCCATCGTGTTGGCATGGCCGACCCTGAAGATCCTGCCCGACACCCCCAAGGATGCCCGCTGGCTGGCCGAGGCCGATCGCCAGTGGCTGCTTGGCGAATTGGACAAGGACCGCAAGGAATATGGCCAGACCGAACACACCAACCCGCTGCGGGCACTGACCGACCGCCGGGTGCTGATCCTGGCCCTGTTGTACCTGCCGAGCACCCTGAGCACCTACGGCCTGAGCCTGTGGCTGCCGACCCTGGTGCATCAGTTTGGCGGCAGTGACCTGAGCACCGGTTTTATCTCGGCGATTCCCTATGTGTTCGGGGTGATCGGCCTGCTGCTGGTGCCGCGCAGTTCCGATCGCCTCAATGACCGATATGGCCACCTCACCGTGCTCTACATCCTCGGTGCCCTGGGCCTGTTCCTCAGTGCCTGGCTGACAGTGCCGGGGATGCAACTGGCGGCGTTGTGCCTGACCGCGTTCAGTCTGTTCTCGGTGACGGCGATCTTCTGGGTCTTGCCGGGGCGCTTCCTGTCCGGGGCCACGGCGGCGGCGGGCATCGCCTTGATCAACTCGTTCGGCAACCTGGGCGGCTACATCGGTCCGTTCGGGATCGGCGCCCTCAAGGAATACACCGGCACCTTGTCCTCGGGCCTGTACTTCCTTTCGGCGGTGATGCTGAGCGGCGTGGTCCTGACCTACATCGTCTACACCCAACTGGAAAAGAAAGCCTCGGCCGCGCGTTCCGCCGCGCTGGAACAGGCCACCTGATCGTTCAGGCGGGCACGGATGCCCGCCGTCCTGGAGTATTTGCATGAGTAGAAAACTGAAAGTCGCGATCGTAGGTCCGGGTAATATCGGCACCGACCTGATGATCAAGGTGATGCGCAACGCCAGGTTCCTGGAAATGGGCGCCATGGTCGGTATCGACCCGGCCTCTGACGGCCTGGCCCGCGCTGCCCGGCTTGGGGTCGCCGTGACCCATGAGGGCATCGAAGGCCTGGTGCGCTTGCCGGAGTTTGCCGATATCGACTTTGTGTTCGACGCCACCAGTGCCGGCGCCCACGTCAAGAACGATGCATTTTTGCGTTCGGTCAAGCCGGGCATCCGCCTGATCGACCTGACCCCGGCGGCCATCGGCCCATACTGCGTGCCGGTGGTGAACTTGGAGCAGAACCTCGACCGGCTCAACGTCAATATGGTGACCTGTGGCGGCCAGGCGACCATTCCCATGGTCGCGGCCGTGTCGCGGGTGGCCAAGGTGCACTACGCGGAAATTGTCGCCTCGATTGCCAGCAAGTCGGCCGGCCCCGGCACTCGCGCCAATATCGACGAGTTCACCGAAACCACCTCGCGTGCCATTGAAGCCATTGGCGGCGCGACCCGGGGCAAGGCAATCATCGTGATGAACCCGGCCGAACCGCCGCCGATGATGCGCGACACGGTGTTCGTGCTGTCCGAGGCTGCCGACCAGGGGCTGGTCGAAGCCTCGATCAGTGAAATGGCGGCGGCAGTGCAGGCTTATGTGCCGGGCTATCGGCTCAAGCAACAGGTGCAGTTCGAAGTGATCAGCCCCGAAGCCCCGCTGCACATCCCGGGCCTGGGCGCCTTCAGTGGGCTCAAGACCTCGATCTTCCTTGAAGTCGAAGGCGCCGCCCATTACCTGCCGGCCTATGCCGGCAACCTCGACATCATGACCTCGGCCGCCCTGGCCACTGCCGAGCGCATGGCCCAGTCGATGCTCAAGGCCTGAGGAGAACCGTGATGACCTTCAACCCCGGTAAAAAACTGTACATCTCCGATGTGACCCTGCGCGATGGCAGCCACGCGGTGCGCCATCAGTACTCGATCAAGAACGTGCAGGACATTGCCCGCGCCCTGGACCTGGCCCGGGTCGACAGCATTGAAGTCGCCCACGGCGACGGCCTGCAGGGGTCGAGCTTCAACTACGGCTTCGCCGCCCACACCGACCTGGAATGGATCGAAGCAGCGGCCGATGTCATCAGCCACGCCAAGATCGCTACCTTGCTGCTGCCGGGCATCGGCACCGTGCACGACCTCAAGGCCGCCTACGACGCCGGTGCGCGGGTGGTGCGGGTCGCCACCCATTGCACCGAAGCCGATGTGTCCAGGCAGCACATCGAATTCGCCCGGGAACTGGGCATGGACACCGTGGGCTTCCTGATGATGAGCCACATGATCGCGCCCGAGCACCTGGCGCAGCAGGCCAAGCTGATGGAAAGCTACGGCGCGACCTGTGTGTACATGGCCGACTCCGGCGGGGCGATGACCATGCAGGATGTGCGCGAGCGTTTTCGCGCGTTCAAGGCGGTGCTCAAGCCCGAGACTGAAACCGGCATGCATGCCCACCACAACCTGTCCCTGGGCGTGGCCAACTCCATCACTGCGGTGGAGGAGGGCTGCGACCGGATCGACGCCAGCCTCGCCGGGATGGGCGCGGGTGCCGGCAACGCGCCGCTGGAGGTGTTTATCGCCGCCGCCGAGCGCCTGGGCTGGAACCACGGCGCTGACCTCTACACCTTGATGGACGCCGCGGATGATTTGGTGCGGCCGTTGCAGGATCGCCCGGTGCGGGTCGATCGGGAATCCCTGGCCCTGGGTTATGCCGGGGTCTATTCGAGCTTCTTGCGCCACGCCGAGCTGGCGGCCGCACGCTATGGCCTGAAGACCGTGGACATCCTGGTGGAGTTGGGCAAGCGGCGCATGGTCGGCGGCCAGGAAGACATGATTGTCGACGTCGCCCTGGACCTGCTGAAAAAGGCTTGAGCACCTGACGCGGGCGGTTTTTCCAGCCCTGGCCCAGCAACAGCGCCACTCCTTGGGGTGGCGTTTTTGTGGGGCACGGGTTCGTGTGCGACGCCGTCCGGGTTAGACTGCCGGTCGCTGATTCCACCACCCAGAGCCGCGTTGCCATGACTCCTCCGAACATTGAGCTGTTTACCGATTTCATTCCCGACCCGCAGGCGTTGTTCGAAGGCCTGCAGCAATCGGTGCAATGGGACGAGCGCATGCGTGCGCGCAAGACCGCCAGTTTCGGTGCACCGTACGATTATTCGCAGATCACTTACCCAGCCCAGCCGATGCCCGAGGAACTGGAGCGGTTGTGCAGCCTGATTGAGCAGCAACTGGGCTTTCGACCGAACAATTGCCTGATCAATTACTACCCGGATGGCAGCTCGTCCATGGGCTTTCACTCCGATGCCAAAGAGCAGATGGTCGAAGGCACCGGGGTCGCGATCGTGTCCCTGGGCTGTGCGCGGCCTATCGTCTACCGCCACAAGCAGGACCGCAGCCTGGAGTTTTCCTATCTGCTGGGCAGTGGCTCGATGCTCTACATGTCCGATGCGGTGCAGACGCAATGGCTGCACGCAATTCCCAAGGCCCCGGATGCCGGGGAGCGCATCAGCCTGTCGTTTCGTCTGCTCGACAGCCAGTGAAGGCGGCCTGCGGCCGGCCTATCGCCGAGCCAAGACACAGCTGATGCTGTAATGATATTATTTCAGGTGAATCGATTCATCCTGTCTATGGGGTGAGTCGAACTGTTTATGTCCTGCGTCCCGATGACATAGCAACAGAAAAACAGTGTCACTCCCGTCGCTGAAGCCAATACGAATAAGAAGTCAGCACAAGAGCGATATAAAAGTGGGGTCGAGCTGCATGTCGGCCTTGTGTGCCCACCCTCCATATCTTCTGAACACGCAGGTCCCGGCGGCTGCCATACCGTGAGCCGGGTGGCTTGTGATCAGGGTTGGAAGGGCGGATGGCGTTCTATCGTAGGTACTACAGTATGTTGAAAAAGGTGAACACGGCTCTGTTGGGCCTGGCTATGTCGCTGGGGCTTTCGTCCTCGTACGCGGCTGAACCGAAGAAAGTCGATGTGCTGCTGATCGGCGGCGGCATCATGAGTTCGACCCTGGGGGTCTGGCTCAATGAGCTGGAGCCGGAGTGGTCGATGGAAATGGTCGAGCGTCTCGACGGCGTCGCCGAAGAAAGCTCGAACGGCTGGAACAACGCCGGCACCGGTCACTCGGCCCTGGCTGAGCTGAACTACACGCCAGAAGACAAGAACGGCAAGGTCGAAATCCCCAAGGCGATCGAGATCAACGAAGCCTTTCAGATTTCCCGTCAGTTCTGGGCCTGGCAGGTTCAGCAAAATGTCCTGAAAAACCCGCGCTCGTTCATCAACTCCACGCCGCACATGAGCTTTGTGTGGGGTGACGACAACATCACCTTCCTCAAGAAGCGCTACGAGGCATTGCAGGCCAGCCCGCTGTTCGCCGGCATGCAGTACTCCGAAGACCCGGTGCAGATCAAGAAATGGGTCCCGCTGATGATGGAAGGGCGCGATCCGCAGCAGAAGGTCGCAGCCACCTGGTCGCCGATCGGCACTGACGTCAACTTCGGCGAGATCACGCGCCAGTTCGTTGCCCACCTGCAGACCAAACCGAACTTCGCCCTGAAGCTGTCGAGCGAAGTGCGTGACATCGCCCGCAACGAAGACGGTTCGTGGCGCGTGACCTACAAGAACCTGAAAGACGGTAGCGAAACCAAGACCGACGCCAAGTTCCTGTTTATCGGCGCGGGTGGCGGTGCCTTGCACCTGCTGCAGAAGTCGGGCATCGAAGAAGCGCGCGAATACGCCGGCTTCCCTGTGGGCGGCTCGTTCCTGGTAACCGATAACCCGACGATCGCCGAGCAGCACCTGGCCAAGGCCTATGGCAAGGCATCGGTTGGCGCGCCGCCGATGTCGGTTCCGCACCTGGACACCCGCGTGCTGGACGGCAAGCGGGTCATCCTGTTTGGCCCATTCGCGACCTTCTCCACCAAGTTCCTCAAGGAAGGCTCGTACTTCGACCTGCTGACCAGCACCACCACCCACAACATCTGGCCGATGACCAAAGTCGGCGTCGAGCAGTACCCGTTGGTGGAATACCTGGCCGGCCAGCTGATGCTGTCGGACGAAGACCGTTTCAATGCGCTGAAGGAATACTTCCCACAAGCCAAGCAGCAAGACTGGCGCCTGTGGCAAGCCGGCCAGCGCGTACAGATCATCAAGCGTGATGAAGAGAAGGGCGGCGTGCTCAAGCTGGGCACCGAGATCGTTGCTTCCAAGGACGGCAGCATTGCCGGCCTGCTGGGTGCATCGCCAGGCGCCTCCACCGCTGCACCGATCATGCTGAACGTGCTGGAAAAGGTCTTCAAGGACAAGGTTGCCTCCCCAGCCTGGCAAGAGAAGCTGCACCAGATCGTCCCGAGCTATGGCACTGCGCTGAACGTCAGCCCTGAGCGCGTGGCTCAAGAGTGGGCGTACACCGCCAAGGTCCTGCAACTCGACCCGCCACCGGCGATCGGCAACATTGCCGCTCCTCAGGATGCCGCTGCCAAGCCCAAGGCTGAGCAGCCAAGCAACCCTGCGTCGGATTTGGCCCTGTAAGAAACGCCGGGGCCGGTCGTTCGACTCCCAGCGATGAAAGCGCCACTCCTCGGAGTGGCGTTTTTTTTCGCCGTTTTTTTCTGAATTGGCCATCCAGCGGGCTTGCCGGGTCAGGTTGCCGGCGCGGCCTGGCACAGCTGTGGCAAAATGCCGACCCTCTGAATTATCGAAGGCAGGATCATGGTCAGGACGGTTGGCACGGACGCGGGCGAGCGCAAGCTATTGGGCGATGTGGCCGAATTCGGCTGGCATTGCGTAGGCATTCTGGAAGAGGGCGAGGAGCCAGCCTACAGCTTCACTGTGGGTCTGTTTGAAACCTTCAAACATCCGGAGCTGATCATCTTCGGCGTGCCATCGCGCCTTGGGCAGCAACTGCTGAATATCGTCGGCCAGGCGCTGCGCGATGGCGAACCGATTGACCTGAATAAACCCACCGACGCCTTGCTGGAGGGGTATTCATGCTGCTTTGTGCCGGTGCCCAAGGCCCACTACCGCGAGTTCGTGGGTTTTGCCCGCTGGTACTACGAAGGCAATGACTTCCCTCTGTACCAGGTGGTCTGGCCGTCGCGCAGTGGTCTCTTTCCGTGGGATGCCGATGCTCATCCGCAGTTCAGGGCGGCCCAGCCCGTGCTCGGCGAACCACTGAATCACTGATAGCGGTATGCCTCAGGGATCAATGTACAGCGGTGTCAACAAGGTGGACGCTGCTGTACATTTATTCTTGCCGGGCGGGGGGCGAGCCTCTAGGATCGCGCCATGACCGACTGAAAGGCAGGCACTATGTTCGGCGAACCCACGATTGGCATTATCGGTGGCAGCGGATGGCTTGGCCGTTCGCTTGCGCAATCGATGCTTGAAACAGCCTTTGTCCAACCTCGGGCCTTGATTCTGTCGAGCCGTTCCACCGGTGAGCTGGCGCTGCATGCCCGGTGGCCGCAGGTGCGCATGACCCGCAGTAACCAGGAGCTGCTGGAGCAGTGCCAGGTCATTATTGTCGCGGTACGCCCCGAGCAGTTTCCCGCGGTCAGTTTTGACGGCGTGCAGCGCTTGGTGATTTCGCTGATGGCCGGGGTCTCCATGGCCAGCCTGGTGCGTCACACCGGCTGCTCCCAGGTGATTCGCGCCATGCCCAATGCGGCGGCTGAAATCGGCAAGTCCTATACCCCCTGGTTGGCGACCGCGAGTGTGACACCCGAGCAGAAAGCCTTTACCCAGTGCTTGTTTGAAACCTGTGGTGGCGCCGACGAAGTCTTCACTGAAGCCGACCTCAACTATTTGAGTGCGCTGGTGGGGACTGGCCCGGCGTATCCGGCGCTGTTGGCCCAGGCCATGTTCGAGCATGCCCTGGCCCAGGGGCTACCCAAAGCCATTGCCCGGCGGGCGGTGGATGCAGTGGTGATGGACGCTAGCCAGTTACTGGACACGTACCGCCCCGAGCAGTTGCTGGATGCATTGCGCAGCTATCGAGGCGTCACTGCGGCAGGTCTGGAAGGGATGAGCAGCGCGGGTTTCGTGCGCTCAGTCAATGCCGGCCTGGACGCTGCGCTCGGTGCGGCCGCCGCCATGCAGGCTTCGGCGGCGGATGATCCAACCGAGTGAGCTCGGGCGGATGCCGTATAAGGCCTAGTCTTCGGGCTCGTCGCTCAACAAGCCACGAAAGCCCCAGTCCTGCGGGTCGATCTCCTGAATCACGATATGGGTCTGTTCGGGCTTCTTGCCCAGGATCCGCACCAGGGAGTCGGTGAACTCCTTGACCAGTTGGGCCTTCTGCTCGCGCGAGGCACCCTTGGTGATTTGCAGATTGATATAAGGCATCGGGTGAGTTTCCTTCAGTGAAAGGGCGGTGATGCGGCTGTCCGGCACCTTGCATCGCCCGAGGGGCGCTCGGCTCGGCGACTGAAGTTTTTTACACGCTAGCGTGCGCAGTAGCAAAGGCTTTGGCTGGTCCAGCGCTCGATAATCGCATGGCTGTGGGCCAAGCCCGCTTCAAGTGCGGCAACGGCGGACAGGTAGTCATGGCCGAAGGGCGGCGAGCTGAAGCGCAAGGCGTAGCAGGGATGATGGCCCTTGCAGTTGACCCGTCCCACATAACTGAATGCCGAACGGTCCTGGCCCGGTTCACACACAATCATCAGGTACACATCATGCTGGGCATGACTGTGGGTGAACCAGTTGTTGGTAACTTCCATAGACTGCTTCGTCCAGTGGGGGTGATGGGCGTACTCCGAGAGATGGCCGGTCATCGACATCGATGACAGGGATGCTTGAATTGGCCTGCTACAGAGCGGCCCGGACATTCGTTGGCACGGAGTGAATGAGCGCTACATGCTCGCGGAACTGGCGTAGACCTGGGAATAAGACCAATCCTTATGCTGTCTACGAATTGTCTGATTTCCATGGGGCGGGGGAGCTGAGCCTGGATAAATCAGGCGCTGACCCGTGTGCGAGGAGGCATTGCACCTCCCCGCCGGGCTTCACTCAACGTTGTTGCAGGCTGCGCTCCATGCGCTGGATCCCTTCCTCGAGCAGGGCTCGCGGGCAGCCGAAATTCAGGCGCACAAACTGGCCGCAATCGTCGCCAAATTCCAGGCCGGCGCTCAGGCCGACTTTTGCCTGGCTGAGGAAGAAGCCATGGGGATCGTCCAGGCCCAGTGTGCTGCAGTCGAGCCAGGCCAGATAAGTACCTTGCGGCGCGTGCATCACCACGCCCGGCAGACGGGTCTGCACGGCGTGCAACAGGTAGTCACGGTTGGCTTGCAGATACTCGATCAGGGCCTTCAGCCAGGGGCCACCGTGGCTGTAGGCGGCGAGGGTGGCTTCCAGCCCCAGGGGGCTGACGCTATCGACCATGCCGGCCCGGGCATTGTTGAAGCGTTCACGGGTGGATCGATCCTGAATGATGGCGAAGCAGGTTTTCATCCCGGCAATGTTGTAAGCCTTGCTGGCCGACATCAGGGTGATGGTGCGCTTGGCAATCTCCGGGCTCAGGGACGCCGTGGGGATATGTCGGCGCCCGTCGAAGCAGAGTTCAGCGTGGATTTCATCGGAGATGATCAGCGCGCCCTGTTCCAGGCAGGCGTTGGCCACGTCCAGCAACTCTTCCCGCGGAAAGACTTTGCCCAGCGGGTTGTGCGGGTTGCTCAACAGCAGTGCGCCCGCGCCATGCAGAGCCTGGCGCAGGGCCGGCAGAGGCGTGAGGTAATCACCTTGAGCGTCGCGCTCGAAGGCCAGTTCAATTTTTGGCAAGTTCCAGTTATCTGGCGCCATGCGCAGCGGACGGTAATTGGGCGTCTGCACCACCACCGTCTGCCCCGGCTCGACAAAACCCCGCAATGCCATATTGAACCCGGGCTCGACGCCGGGTAGAAACAGTAACTCATCGGGCTGCACCCGCCAGGCGTACTTGCTCCACAAGTCAGCCACTATCGCCTCGCGCACTTCATCGCGGGCCACGCTGTAGCCGAGCAGTGGATGCTCCAGACGCTGTTGCAGGGCCTGAATGATTTCGCTCGCCACGGCAAAATCCATATCAGCAACCCACATCGGCAGGACATCCGCCGGGTAGCGACTCCATTTAGTGCTTCCGGTGCCTTGGCGTGGGTAAACCGTGTCGAAATCGATGCTCATGAACCTGGCTCTCATCTGCTCGGATAGTCGCAGGATTCTAGCGGGTCCCGAGCGCGTCGGCGTATAGACACTGCGGCGAGAGCAATAAGTAACGACGCCCAATCTCAATCATTGCGGGGGGGGGGGGGGGCCAAACCCCCCCTGAGCCAACCCCCTCCTCCCCCCTCCCAGGGTGCAACCACCGCCGCACCTGGCTATGTGGCACAAAACCACCAACCTTTCCTCATCTACACCTTCCACCACTCCTCGACTCACTCTGCTTGCCTCTCTTCGTTCCCCTCTCTCTTTTATCATCATCATCATATCATCATTCTTCACTGTCACCACATCCTACCCACCTGTTTCCTCATCACCTACACTCACTTATCTCC
>NZ_MVOL01000029.1 GCF_002018875.1 Pseudomonas sp. MF4836 | reverse complement strand
CCGGATGTGCTGGTGGGCATCGCGGTGGAGCGCGGCCTGGACATGATCATTGGCCTGCTGGCGGTGCTCAAGGCTGGCGGCGCCTACGTGCCACTGGACCCGGAATACCCCCAGGATCGCCTGCTGTGCATGATCGAAGACAGCGGCACCCGCTTGCTGCTGACCCAGAGCCACTTGCAGTCGCGCCTGAGCATTCCGGTCGGGGTCGCCAGCCTGTGCCTGGATCGGGACGCCGATTGGGCCGGCCTGGATGACGGAAACCTGGTCAACCGTGCCCTGGCGGATAACCTGGCCTACGTGATGTTCACCTCCGGTTCCACCGGACGGCCCAAAGGCGTTGGGATCAGCCAATCGGCCCTGACCCGGCACGCCTATGTGTCTCTTGGATTCTTCAATCTCAATGGCAGCGACCGGATTCTGCAGTTCTCCACTTTCAACTTCGACGGCTTTGTCGAGCAGCTGTATCCGGCGCTGATCTGTGGTGCGTCGGTGGTGTTGCGCGGTACCGAGATCTGGGACAGCGAGCGCTTCTACCGTGAGCTGATCAGCAAGCGCATCAGCGTGCTCGACCTGACCACCGCTTACTGGAACTTGCTGGCCAAGGATTTCGCGGCCATCGGCCCACGGGATTACGGGGTGCTCAAACAGGTGCATGCCGGTGGCGAAGCCATGCCGCCGGAAGGTCTGGCGGCCTGGAAGCAGGCGGGCCTGGAACAGGTGGTGCTGCTCAACACTTACGGCCCGACCGAAGCCACGGTCACGGTGACTGCCCTGGATTGCACCGACTACGTCAGTGGTGCGCGACCGACACCGCTGACCATGCCCATCGGCAATGTACTGCCGGGACGCAGCATCTATGTTCTCGACGACACCGGCAGCCCGGCGCCCATTGGCGTGGTGGGTGAGCTGGTGATTGGCGGCGAGTTGTTGGCCCGTGGTTATTTCAATCGTCCGGACCTCAGCGCCGAACGTTTTATGCCGGACCCGTTTGCCGAGCAACCCGGTGGTCGCCTGTACCGCACCGGTGACCTCGCGCGTTTCAATGCCGACGGCATCATCGAATACGTCGGGCGCATCGACCATCAGGTGAAGATTCGCGGGTTCCGTATCGAGCTGGGTGAAATCGAAGCACGGTTGCTGGAGCAAGACGGGATTCGCGAAGCCATCGTCCTGGCCCAGGCCAGTGCCAACGGTTTGCAGCTGGTGGGCTACGTGGTGCCCGAGGATGTGCGCCAGGTCGGCACCGAGCCGGAAGTCCAGGCCAGCCTGCGCGAGGCGATCAAGGGTCGATTGCGCGAGCACCTGCCGGACTACATGGTCCCGGCGTACCTGCTGTTCCTCGAAAAACTGCCCCTGAGCCCCAACGGCAAGCTGGACCGCAAGGCGCTGCCGAAGGCCGACGCCAGCCAGATGCAGCAGTTGTACGTGGCGCCACGCAGCGAGCTGGAGCAGCAGGTGGCGGCGATCTGGCAGGAGGTGCTGAAGCTGGAACAGGTGGGTTTGACTGACAGCTTCTTTGAACTGGGTGGGCACTCGCTGCTGGCGACCCAGGTGGTGTCCCGAGTACGGCACGCCTTGAATCGGGAGGTGCCGCTGCGCAGTCTGTTCGAGCACAGCAGCCTGCAGGATTTTGTCGCCTCCCTCGGGGATCGGCCGGCCCGTCACGAACCGCCGTTTGTGCGAGTTGAACGTGACCGACCGCTGGCCTTGTCCTACGCCCAGGAGCGGCAGTGGTTCCTCTGGAAGCTGGAGCCCGAAAGCGCCGCCTACCATATCCCTGCTGCGTTGCGCCTGCACGGCCCGCTGGATGTGCCAGCCCTGGAGCGCAGCTTCAATACCCTGGTCGCTCGTCACGAGTCACTGCGTACCCGTTTTGTCGACGACGGCGAGCGCACCTTGCAGGTCATCGACCACGGGGCGCCGTTGAATCTGCAATGGGATGTATTGCCGGCCGGCGGCGATCAGGCCGGCCAGGTCCGCGCCTATGTCGAGGCTGAAACCAGCCGCCTGTTCGACCTGCGCGAAGGCGCGCTGTTGCGGGTCAAGCTCTTGCGCCTGGCGCCGGATGACCATGTGCTGGTGATGACCCAGCACCACATTGTCTCCGATGGCTGGTCGATGGACCTGATGGTCGATGAGCTGGTGGCGTTGTATGCCGCCTACAGCCAGGGCCTGACGGTCGAGCTGCCCGAGCTGCCGATTCAATACGCCGACTATGGCATCTGGCAGCGGCAGTGGATGGACGCGGGCGAGCGCGAGCGGCAGTTGGGTTATTGGGTCGGGCAACTGGGCGGTGAGCAACCGGTGCTTGAACTGCCCACCGATTTCCCGCGCCCGGCTGAACAGAGCTATCGCGGAGCCCATCTGGATGTGCCGTTGCCGCCGCAGCTCAGTGGCGCCTTGCGAAGCCTGGCCCAGCGCGAAGGGGTCACGCCGTTCATGCTGCTCCTGGCCTCGTTCCAGATTTTGCTGCATCGCTACAGCGGTCAGGCGGATATCCGCGTCGGGGTGCCGATTGCCAACCGCAACCGGGTTGAAACGGAAGGCTTGATCGGCTTCTTCGTCAACACCCAGGTACTGAAAGCCGAACTGGATGCCCAGCAGCCGTTCCGGGCGGTGCTGCAACAGGTCCGGCAGGCGGCGCTTGGCGCCCAGGCGCATCAGGATCTGCCGTTTGAACAGTTGGTGGAGGAGCTGCATCCGGAGCGCAGCCTGAGTCACAACCCCTTGTTCCAGGTGATGTTCAACCACCAGGCCCAGGCCCAGCAGGCCCAGACTGCGCGGCAATTGCCGCACCTGCGCCTGGAGGCCCTGGAGTGGGACAACCCCACCTCGCAGTTCGACCTGTCCCTGGACACCCAGGAACACGGCGAAGAATTTTCCGCGATCCTGACCTACGCCACCGACCTGTTCGAGGCGTCGACCATCGAGCGTCTGGCCCGGCACTGGCAGAACCTGCTGCAGGCGATTGTTGCCGACCCAGAGCAGCGCATCGGCGATCTGCCGTTGCTGGATGCTGCCGAGCAGCAGCGCATGATCAGTGACTGGGGCCGGGCGACCCTGGACTACCCGAGCCAGGCGCGGGTGCACCAGTTGTTCGAAGCGCGGGTCGAGGCCCAGCCCGAGGCGGTGGCGCTGATTTTCGAGGATGCACAACTGAGCTACCGCCAGCTCAACAGCCGGGCCAACCGCCTGGCTCGCCACCTGCAAGAACGCGGTGTTGGCCCGGATGTGCTGGTGGGCATCGCGGTGGAGCGCGGCCTGGACATGATCATTGGCCTGCTGGCGGTGCTCAAGGCTGGCGGCGCCTACGTGCCACTGGACCCGGAATACCCCCAGGATCGCCTGCTGTGCATGATCGAAGACAGCGGCACCCGCTTGCTGCTGACCCAGAGCCACTTGCAGTCGCGCCTGAGCATTCCGGTCGGGGTCGCCAGCCTGTGCCTGGATCGGGACGCCGATTGGGCCGGCCTGGATGACGGAAACCTGGTCAACCGTGCCCTGGCGGATAACCTGGCCTACGTGATGTTCACCTCCGGTTCCACCGGACGGCCCAAAGGCGTTGGGATCAGCCAATCGGCCCTGACCCGGCACGCCTATGTGTCTCTTGGATTCTTCAATCTCAATGGCAGCGACCGGATTCTGCAGTTCTCCACTTTCAACTTCGACGGCTTTGTCGAGCAGCTGTATCCGGCGCTGATCTGTGGTGCGTCGGTGGTGTTGCGCGGTACCGAGATCGGGGACAGCGAGCGTTTCTACCGTGAGCTGATCAGCAAGCGCATCAGCGTGCTCGACCTGACCACCGCTTACGGGAACTTGCTGGCCAAGGATTTCGCGGCCATCGGCCCACGGGATTACGGGGTGCTCAAACAGGTGCATGCCGGTGGCGAAGCCATGCCGCCGGAAGGTCTGGCGGCCTGGAAGCAGGCGGGCCTGGAACAGGTGGTGCTGCTCAACACTTACGGCCCGACCGAAGCCACGGTCACGGTGACTGCCCTGGATTGCACCGACTACGTCAGTGGTGCGCGACCGACACCGCTGACCATGCCCATCGGCAATGTACTGCCGGGACGCAGCATCTATGTTCTCGACGACACCGGCAGCCCGGCGCCCATCGGCGTGGTGGGTGAGCTGGTGATTGGCGGCGAGTTGTTGGCCCGTGGTTATTTCAATCGCCCGGACCTCAGCGCCGAACGTTTTATGCCGGACCCGTTTGCCGAGCAACCCGGCGGTCGTCTGTACCGTACCGGCGACCTGGCGCGTTTCAATGCCGACGGCATCATCGAATACGTCGGGCGCATCGACCATCAGGTGAAGATTCGCGGGTTCCGTATCGAGCTGGGTGAAATCGAAGCGCGGCTGCTGGAGCAAGACGGGATTCGCGAAGCCATCGTCCTGGCCCAGGCCAGTGCCAATGGTTTGCAGCTGGTGGGCTACGTGGTGCCCGAGGATGTGCGCCAGGTCGGCACCGAGCCGGAAGTCCAGGCCAGCCTGCGCGAGGCGATCAAGGGTCGATTGCGCGAGCACCTGCCGGACTACATGGTCCCGGCGTACCTGCTGTTCCTCGAAAAACTGCCCCTGAGCCCCAACGGCAAGCTGGACCGCAAGGCGCTGCCAAAGGCCGACGCGAGCCAGATGCAGCAGTTGTACGTGGCGCCACGCAGTGAGCTGGAGCAGCAGGTGGCGGCAATCTGGCAGGAGGTGCTGAAGCTGGAGCAGGTGGGATTGACTGACAGCTTCTTTGAACTGGGCGGGCACTCGCTGCTGGCGACCCAGGTGATTGTCCGGGTGCGTGAGCAACTTGGCGTCGAAGTGCCGCTCAAGGATTTGTTCATTGCCAGCAACCTGCAAGCGTTCGCCGAGGGTATCGCCGCCCTGAAATCCGATAGTCAGCCACTTCAAGACGAATTAGCTAAATCTTTGGCTGCCCTCAAACGTTTATCAGGAGAAGAGCTTGAGAAGCTAATTTCATAGCGAGGAGTGTTGGCGTGCAAGAACTGATCGGGGCGGTGGGCGAGCTTTCACCGAAAGAGCGGAAAGCCTTGGCAATCCTGCTTAAACAGAAAGGGATCAACCTTTTCGGCATTGCTCCGGTGTTCAGAAGGAAGCCTGAAGAAGCGCTACTCCTGTCCTATGCCCAGGAGCGCCAGTGGTTCCTCTGGCAGCTCGATCCGGCCAGTGCCGCCTACCACCTGTCCAGCGCCCTGCAACTGCGGGGGGAGCTGGACATCGCCGCGCTGGAGCGCAGCTTCAATGCCCTGATGGCTCGCCACGAGGCGCTGCGCACCACCTTTGTTCAGGACGCGGAACAGACCCTGCAAGTCATTGCCGCCGAACAGCCTCTGGTCATGGGTCGGGCGCAGTTGGCCGAAGGCCTGGACGAGGCGCAGCGCAGTGCTGCGATCAAGGCCTTTGTCGAGGATGAAACCCGGCAGTTGTTCGACTTGCAGCAGGGCCCGCTGCTGCGGGTCAAGTTGCTGTGGGTGGCCGACGAGCATCACGTGTTGACCATTACCCAGCATCACATCATCTCCGATGGCTGGTCGATGCAACTGATGGTCGATGAGCTGATGCAGTTGTATGCCGCCGACAGCGAAGGGCGCAGCGCAAGCTTGCCGCCACTGCCGGTGCAATACCCGGACTACGCCTTGTGGCAGCGGCAGTGGATGGACGCTGGCGAGCGTGAGCGGCAATTGGCGTACTGGGTCGAACAACTGGCGGGCGAGCAGCCGCTGCTGGAACTGCCGCTGGATCGTCCGCGTCCGGCCGAGCAGAGTTTTCGCGGGGCGCAGTTGCCCATCGAGTTGCCGCCAGCCCTTGGCGCGGGGCTCAAGCGCCTGGCCCAGCAACAGAACGTCACCCTGTTCATGCTGTTGCTGGCCTCATTCCAGACCTTGCTCCACCGCTACAGCGGCCAGGCGGATATCCGCGTGGGCGTGCCGATTGCCAACCGCAACCGGGTCGAAACCGAAGGTCTGATCGGCTTCTTCGTCAACACCCAGATCCTCAAGGCCCGGTTCGATGACCAGGTGCGCTTCAACACGCTGTTGCAGCAGGTCAAGCAGACGGTGTTGGCGGCCCAGAGCCATCAGGATTTGCCCTTCGAGCAATTGGTCGACGCGCTGCAACCCGAGCGCAGCCTGAGCCATAACGCGCTGTTCCAGGTGATGTATAACCACCAGAGCGAGGATCGACGAGGAGCGGTGGGCATCCAGTTGCCCACGCTGCGTCTGGAAGGATTGCACTGGGACAACCCGACCGCGCAGTTCGACCTGATCCTCGACACCTTCGATACCGAGCATGGCGTGTCGGCCGCCCTGACCTACGCCACCGACCTGTTCGACCCGGCCACCGCCGAGCGCATGGCGCAGCATTGGCAAAACCTGCTGCACGCGATGGTGGCCGATGCCAGCCAGCGCATTGGCGACCTGGCGTTGCTGGACACCCGCGAGCAACAGGCGAGCATCGCGGCCTGGAACCCGGCCCGGGTTGAATTCCCGGCCACCCAGGGCACTCATCAACTGATCGAACAACAGGTCGAGCGCACGCCCGAGGCCGTGGCGGTGGTATTCGAGCAGCAGTCCCTGAGCTATCGCCAGCTCAATCAGCGGGCTAACCGGTTGGCCCATCAACTGATTGAAAACGGCGTCGGCCCTGATGTGCTGGTCGGCCTGGCGGTGGAGCGCAGCCTGGAGATGGTGGTCGGGCTGCTGGCGATTCTTAAAGCCGGCGGTGCCTATGTGCCTCTGGACCCGGCTTATCCACAGGAGCGGCTGGCCTACATGATTGAGGACAGCGGCATTCGCCTGCTGCTGACCCAGCCGTCTTTGCTTAAAACGCTGCCGATCCCGGACGGGGTGCGCACGCTGCTACTCGATACTCCTGAACTGGCTGGCTACAGCCTGGATAATCCACAGGTAGCGATCGACCCGGCCAGCCTGGCCTATGTGATCTACACCTCCGGCTCCACCGGCAAACCCAAGGGCACCTTGCTCCCGCACCACAATGTGCTGCGCCTGTTCCAGGCCACCGACCGCTGGTTCAGCTTTGGCCCGCAGGATGTCTGGAGCCTGTTCCACTCCTACGCCTTCGACTTCTCGGTGTGGGAGATCTTTGGCGCACTGCTGTACGGCGGCAAGCTGGTGGTGGTGCCCCATGACGTCAGCCGCTCGCCAGAAGACTTCTTCAAGCTGTTGTGCGACGAGGGTGTCACGGTGCTGAACCAGACCCCGTCGGCCTTCAAGCAGTTGATGCCAGTGGCCTGCGCCAATGAATCCGGCAACGCTCTGCGCTATGTGGTATTTGGCGGCGAGGCCCTGGAAGTGAAAGCCCTGCAGCCCTGGTTCCAGCGTTTTGGCGACCAGCAGCCGCAACTGATCAATATGTACGGCATCACCGAAACCACGGTGCACGTGACGTACCGTCCGATCACCCAGGCCGATCTGCAGGCAGACGCCAGCAGCCCGATTGGTGAGGTGATCCCGGATCTCTCCTGGTACTTGCTCGACAGCAGCCTCAACCCAGTGGCCAAGGGCTGCATTGGTGAGCTGTATGTTGGCCAGGCCGGTTTGGCCCGTGGCTACCTCAATCGCGGCGACCTGACGGCCACGCGTTTTATTGCCGACCCATTCTCGACGTCGGGCGAGCGCCTGTACCGCACCGGGGACCTGGCGCGTTACCGCGCCGATGGGGTCATCGAGTACATCGGGCGTATCGACCATCAGGTGAAGATCCGCGGTTTCCGCATCGAACTGGGTGAGATCGAAGCGCGCTTGCTGCAACTGCCGGCGGTGCGCGAAGCCGTGGTCCTGGCCATGGACGGTGCCAGCGGCCAACAGCTGGTGGGCTATATCGTGGCCCAACCGGGGCAGGCGGCTGACGCCGAGCTGCGGGAAGCAATCAAGGCTCAACTGCGCACGGAACTGCCGGACTATATGGTCCCGGCGCACCTGTTGTTCCTCGACACCCTGCCATTGACCGGCAACGGCAAGCTGGACCGCAAGGCTCTGCCCCAGCCGGATGCCAGCCTGTTGCAACAGGCCTATGTGGCGCCGCAAAGCGAGTTGGAACAGCAGATCGCGGCGATCTGGCAGGACGTGCTGAAGCTGGAGCAGGTCGGCCTCACCGACAACTTCTTCGAGCTGGGCGGCGACTCGATCATCTCGATCCAGGTGGTCAGCCGCGCTCGTCAGGCGGGTATTCGCTTTACCCCCAAAGAGCTGTTCCAGCACCAGACGGTGCAGGGGCTGGCAAGTGTGGCGCAGACCGGGGACACCGATGAGGTGATCGACCAGGCGCCGGTCACCGGCAGCATGGCCTTGTTGCCGATCCATCAGGTGTTTTTCGAAGAGTCGATTCCCGAGCGCCATCACTGGAACCAGTCGGTGCTGCTCAAACCGGCCATGGCGCTGGATGCCCCGTTGCTGGATGCCGCGCTGCAGGCCTTGATCGCTCACCACGATGCCTTGCGCCTGACCTTCACCGAGCAAGACCAAGCCTGGGTCGCCCGCTTTGCGCCGCCGTCCTCGCAGTCGGTGTTGTGGTGCAGCGAACTGGCGGATATCGCCGAGCTGGCGCAACTGGGCGAAGAAGCCCAGCGCAGCCTCGACTTGCAACAGGGCCCGCTGTTGCGGTCGGTGCTGGTCAAGCTGCCGGACGCCGGGCAGCGCTTGCTGCTGGCCATCCATCACCTGGCGGTGGATGGGGTGTCCTGGCGCATTCTGTTCGAGGACCTGCAACTGGCCTACAACCAGCTGGCGGCCGGCCAGGCGGTGCGCCTGCCGCTCAAGAGCAGCTCGGTCAAGGCCTGGGCCGAACAGTTGCAAGCCTATGCCCGCAGCCCGGCGTTGCAGGACGAACTGCCGTACTGGCAAGCGCAATTGCAGGGCGTTGCCGCGGATCTGCCGTGCGCCAACCCGGCGGGCGGCCTGCACAGCCACCTGGGGGTGAGTGTGCGTACGCGGCTGGACCAGGAGCACACCCGCCAACTGCTGCAAGAGGCCCCGGCGGCCTACCGCACCCAGGTCAACGATCTGCTGCTGACCGCCCTGGCGCGGGTGATCGCCCGCTGGACCGAGTCCCCTTCGGTGCTGTTGCAGATGGAAGGCCACGGCCGCGAGGAGCTGTTCGACGGTATCGACCTGACCCGGACCGTTGGCTGGTTCACCAGCCTGTACCCGGTCAAGTTGACGCCGGCACTCAGCCTTGGCGATTCGATCAAGGGCATCAAGGAGCAATTGCGCGCCATTCCACACAAGGGCATCGGCTTCGGCGCCTTGCGCTACCTGGGTGATCCCCAGGCGCAGCAGCGGTTGGCCGACCTGCCGGTGCCGCGTATTACCTTCAACTACCTCGGCCAGTTCGACGCCAGCTTCGACGATGACGACGCGCTGTTTGTGCCCAGTGCTGAGAACGCCGGCAGCGAGCAGAGCGCAGAGGCGCCCCTGGGCAATTGGCTGAGTATCAATGGCCAGGTCTACAACGGTGAGCTGGACCTGAGCTGGACCTTCAGCCACGAGATGTTCAGTCAGGCCCAGGTCCAGGAGCTGGCCGACGCCTATGCCCTGGAGCTGGAACAACTGATCGCCCATTGCACCCGCTACGGCAGCGGCGGGGTGACCCCGTCCGACTTCCCCCTGGCGCGGCTCGACCAGGCGCAACTGGATCGCCTGCTGCTCACGCCGGCGGCGATCAAGGACATCTACCCCTTGGCGCCGATGCAGCAGGGCATGCTGTTCCATACCCTGTACGAGCAGGGTTCCGGGGACTACATCATCCAGATGAGCCTCGAGGTCAGCGGCCTCGACCCCGAGCGCTTCCGCCAGGCCTGGCAAGGGGCGGTGGATGCCCACGACATCCTGCGCACAGGCTTTGTCTACCAGGGCGAGTTCGCCCAGCCGATGCAGGTGGTGCTCAAGCAGGTAGAGGTGCCGTTCAGCCAGCAGGACTGGCGCGGCCGTGCCGACCTGGCAGCGGCGCTCGACGCTCTGGCCGAGGCCGAACGGCGCCAGGGCTTCGAGTTGAGCCAGGCACCTTTGCTGCGCCTGCACCTGGTGCGCATCGGCGATGAGCGCCATCAATTGATCTACACCAGCCACCACATTCTGATGGATGGCTGGAGCAACTCGCAGCTGCTGGGCGAGGTGCTGCAGCGTTACAGCGGCCAGGCTGTTGCTGCCCAGGGCAACCGCTATCACGACTACATCGCCTGGCTGCAAAGGCAGGACCAGGCCCTCAGCGAAGGGTTCTGGAAGGAGCAACTGCGGGACCTGGAAGAGCCGACGCGCCTGGCCCTGGCGATGGCGCCCCTGAGCCGGGAGACCGGCTATGGCGATTGCCATGTCCAGCTCGACGCGGCCCGGACCCTGCGCCTCAACGACTTTGCCAGGGCGCAGAAAGTCACCGCCAATACCCTGCTGCAAGCGGCCTGGCTGCTGTTGCTGCAACGCTATACCGGGCAGGCCACCGTGGCATTCGGCGCGACCGTGGCCGGGCGTCCGGCGGAACTCAAGGGCGTCGAGCAGCAGATCGGGCTGTTTATCAACACCTTGCCGGTGGTCGCCACGCCGCAACCGGAACAGACTCTCGCCAGCTGGCTGCAGAAGGTCCAGGCGCAGAACCTGGGGCTGCGCGAGCACGAACACACACCCTTGTTCGAGATCCAGCGTTGGGCGGCCCGCAGCGGCGAGGCCCTGTTCGACAATATCCTGGTGTTCGAAAACTACCCGGTGTCCGAGGCCCTGGAGCAGGGTGCCCCCGAAGGCTTGCGCTTCGGCGCAATCGACAGTCACGAGCAGACCAACTACCCCTTGACCCTGGCCGTGGGCCTGGGCGAGGAGCTGGGGCTGCACTTCAGTTTCGACCGCGGGCATTTCTCGTCGGAGATGATCGAGCAGCTCGCGGCGCACCTGATGCACCTGTTGCAGCAAATGCCCGAGTTGGCCGAACGTCCGCTCAGCGAGTGGCGCCTGCTGAATCAGCGCGAGCGCAGCCAAACCCTCGCCGAGTGGAATCCGCGTCCGGCCCGTCTGGTGAGCGAGCAGCCCCTGCATGCTTTGATCGAGGCCCAGGTCGAGCGCGCACCGGAGGCGATCGCGCTGACCCTGGGCGCACAGCAAATGACCTATCGTCAGCTCAACAGCCGGGCCAACCAACTGGCGCACCGGCTGATCGAGCAGGGTGTCGGTCCCGATGTGCTGGTGGGGCTGGCGGTCGAGCGCAGCCTGGACATGCTGGTGGGCCTGCTGGCGATCCTCAAGGCCGGTGGCGCCTATGTGCCCCTGGACCCGGCGTACCCCGAGGACCGCCTGGCCTACATGATCGAAGACAGCGGCTTGCAGTTGCTGCTGACTCAAGCGCACCTGCTGTCGCGCTTGCCGCTGGCGGCGCAATTGCCCACCTTGCTGCTCGATGAGCAGGGCCTGGCCGGCTACCGCGAGAGCAACCCCGGGCTCACGGTGGACCCGGCCAACCTGGCGTATGTCATTTACACCTCCGGTTCCACCGGCAAGCCCAAGGGCGCGCTGCTGAGTCACCACAACGTGCTGCGCCTGTTCCAGGCCACCGATGGCTGGTTCGGGTTCGGTCCGCAGGATGTCTGGAGCCTGTTCCATTCCTATGCCTTCGACTTCTCGGTCTGGGAGATCTTCGGTGCGCTGTTGTATGGCGGCCGCCTGGTGCTGGTGCCTCAGGACGTCAGTCGTTCCCCGGAGGAGTTTTTCAGCCTGCTGAGGGAGCAGGGCGTCACCGTGCTCAACCAGACGCCGTCAGCCTTCAAGCAGTTGCTGCAAGTGGCCTGCTCCCCCGAGCAGGCCCAGGCCCGCCTGGCCCTGCGCTACGTGGTCTTTGGCGGCGAAGCCCTGGACGTGCAGAGCCTGCGCCCCTGGTTCGAGCGGTTCGGCGATCAGGCCGCGCAACTGATCAATATGTACGGCATCACCGAAACCACGGTCCACGTCACCTACCGGCCGATCAGCCTGGCCGACCTGCAACAGGACGCCGCGAGCCCGATTGGCGAGCCGATTGTCGACCTGTCCTGGTACCTGCTCGATGCCGACCTCAACCCGGTGCCCAAAGGCTGCGTCGGTGAGCTGTATGTCGGCCAGGCCGGCCTGGCTCGGGGTTACCTGAAACGGCCGGACCTGAGCGCGACACGGTTTATCCCCGACCCGTTCTCGGCGTCGGGTGAGCGCCTGTATCGCACCGGCGACCTGGCGCGCTATCGCACCGACGGGGTGGTCGAGTATGTCGGGCGCATCGACCATCAGGTGAAGATCCGGGGTTTCCGCATCGAGTTGGGGGAGATCGAAGCCCGCTTGCAGCAACAGGACGAAGTGCGTGAAGCGTTGGTTCTGGCGGTGGATGGCCCCAGTGGCCAGCAGTTGGTGGGGTACCTGATCGCACGCCGCGACGTGACCGAGGTCGACGCCGCCGCAGCCCTGCGCGACGTCATCAAGGGCCGGCTCAAGAACGTGCTGCCGGACTATATGGTCCCGGCTCACCTGCTGTTCCTCGAACGCTGGCCCTTGACGGCCAACGGCAAGCTCGACCGCCGGGCCCTGCCGGCCCCCGATGCGAGCCTGTTGCAGCAACAGTACCTGGCGCCGCAGAGCGAGCTGGAGCAGCAGGTGGCAGCGGTCTGGCAAGAGGTGTTGGAGCTCGAGCGCATCGGGCTCAACGACAACTTCTTCGAACTGGGCGGACATTCCCTGCTGGCGACCCAGGTCGTGGCGCGGCTGAAGCAGGTGCTGGTGTGCGAGGTCGGGTTGCGCGACCTGTTCGGCACCCCGACCCTGGGCGCCTTCGCCGCGGCCCTGGCACCGCGGGTCGGTATCGCCCGTGCGCGCTTGCCCGAGCTGGTGGCGACGGCGGGCAAGGCGCAGGCGTGCCTGTCCCTGGCGCAGCGCCGGTTGTGGGTCGTGGAGCAGTTTGCCTCGGCCAGCGGCGCCTATGGCATGCCGTTGGCGCTGCGTCTTGAAGGTGAATTGTCGGTGCCGCTGCTGGTGGCCAGCCTGCGGCAACTGGTGCAGCGCCATGAGGTGCTCCGTACTGCTTATGTGGCGGACGAGGAGGGCGATCCGCTGGCGCTGATCAGTGCCGAGGTTGCGGTGGACCTGCCGTTGCTCGACCTCTCGGCCCTGGACCCGGTCGAGCGCGAAGCCCGGGTGGCCGAGGCGGTGGAACAGAACGCCCGGACTCCCATCAGCCTGCTCAAGGCCCCACTGTTGCGCGGCCAGGTCCTGCGCCTGGGGTCGACCGAGCACGTGGTGCTGTTTGCCATGCACCACATCATTTCTGATGGTTGGTCGATGTCGATCCTGAGCAACGAAATAGTCGAGGTCTACGCCAGGCTCAAGGCGGGTATCGAGCAGCCGTTGCCGGCGCTGGCGCTGCAGTACTCCGACTATGCGCAGTGGCAGCAGCAACTGGAACAGGCCGGCGTTTTCCGCGACCAGGCGACGTACTGGAAAGACGCCCTGGCCGGGCATGGCGGCCTGCTGCAATTGCCCACCGATCATCCACGCCCGGAAGTGGCGTCGTTCGAGGGGCGCGATTGCAGCTTCTCGATGGCTCCCGAGTTGCACCAGGCCCTCAGTGCCCTGGCGCGCGAGGCCGGGGTCACGCTCTACAGCACCCTGCTTGCGAGCTTTCAGGTGTTGTTGCACCGCCTCAGTGGCAGCGACGACGTGCTGGTGGGGGCGGATGTCGCCGGGCGGCCGCAAGCCGAGCTGGAAAGCCTGATCGGCTTTTTCGTCAATATCCTGCCCCTGCGCTCGCGCTTCGATGCCGACCAGTCATTCGCCGCTTTCCTGGCCCAGGCCCAGGAAACCAGCCTGAGTGCCTTCGAACATCAGGACCTGCCATTCGACATGCTGGTCGAGGCCGCTGCAGTCAACCGCCGCAAGGGCGTCAACCCGCTGGTGCAGGTGCTGTTCGTGATGAACAACCTGCCGATTCGCAGCGCCGGCATTGAAGACATTCGCGTCCAGGCCCTGCCGTCGGCCGGAGCCTACTCGAAGTTCGACATGGCGCTGTTTATCGACGATGAGGCCGGGCAGCTGCATGGGACCTGGCAATTCGCCTGCGACTTATTCAAACAAGAACGTATAGAGCTCTGCGTGAACAGCTGGATGACCATTCTCGAACAGATTGTGCGTGATCCGGATATACGACTAGGGGATATCAACATGCCTACCAACACCGTGGCGCTTGCCGCCACGACCATTGCACCCGTAGCTTCGAGCAAGGCCGACAAGCTGGGCAAGTTCCTGAAAAAGGCCCAGAGCCCGGCAACCCGGCCCACTGCGCCGGCATTTCGGGAAACCCTGATGGTCCCGGGGCAGGTATTCCCCTTGTTGTGGGAGCCGACGGACCCGGGCCTGGACCTGGTGCAGTGGATCCGCAACAACCGGGCCCTGGTGGAAGAGAAACTCGCGCGGCATGCCGGGATCCTGTTCCGTGGCTTCGCCATGAGCGACATCCATGCCTTCGAGGCGTTCGCCGAAGCGGTGCAGCCGGGCCTCTACGGACAGTACGGCGACCTGCCGAAGAAAGAGGGCGGCAAGAACACCTACCGCTCCACGCCGTACCCGGAAAAGAAAATGATCCTGTTCCACAACGAGAGCTCCCACCAGGATCGCTGGCCGCGCAAGCAGCTGTTCTTCTGTGAACAGCCGTCACCCGTCGGCGGTGCAACCCCGGTGGTGGACTGCCGCTTGATGTACCAGAAACTGCCGCTGGCCCTGCGCGAAAAATTCGAGAGCAAGGGCCTGCTGTACGTGCGCACCTTCGCCGACAAGCTCGATGTGTCCTGGCAGCACTTCTTCAAGACCGAGGTGCGCGACGAAGTCGAGGCCCGCTGCCGCGCCGCAGGGATCCAGTGGACCTGGCTGGACAACGATGAATTGCAGATCCGCACCCCGTGCCCGGCCATCATCAGCCACCCGGTGACCGGTGAGAAAAGCTTCTTCAATCAGGTCCAGTTGCACCACATTTATTGCCTGGATCCGGATGTGCGCGAGGACCTGCTCGGGCTCTTCGGTGAGCAGCGCATGCCGCGCCATGTGTATTACGGCGATGGCTCGCCGATCGAAGACGAGGTCATGCAATTGGTTGGCGACCTCTACGAGGAGTGCGCGGTGCGTTTCGACTGGCGCAAGGGCGATGTGATTCTGCTGGACAACATGTTGGCCGCGCATGCCCGGGACCCATTCGAGGGCCCGCGCAAAATTGTCGTGGCCATGGGTGAAATGATCGAACGCAGTGCCCTGGAGGCACTGTCGGAACAGGCGCCAGTCGCCGATCGGCAAACGCAAGAGGCGCAAGCATGAGTACGGCAGACCTGGAAACACTGGACGCGGGCTTGGCCCTGCTCCCCGAGCAACAGCAGCATCTGGCGGCCCTGGAAGCCGGTGCACGCCATGGGGCGACGGCGCACTTGCTGGCGGTGGAGATTCATGGCGAGTTGGATCCGGCGCGATTGCAGCGGGTACTGGATGGCCTGTTGCAGCGTCACGACGTACTGACCACACGCCTGGAGTCGGTGCCTGGCTACCATGGCCTGCGGCAGTTCCTGGCCGCTGCCGGGGGGCCGTCATTTGCTCTTCAAGTACAGGCCGACGTGGTTTCCGCCAGCCAGGCGGCGTCGCGGCGGGAGGCTTGGCAGGAACAATCGACCCCGCATGGCGGACCCTTTGCCCAGGCGCTGTTGCTGCGCACCGCCGACCGCCAATGGCAGCTGCTGCTGAGTGTGGCGCGCCTGGTAGCGGACGCCGGCAGCCTCGCGGTGCTGCTGCGGGCGCTGATCAGTGGCTATGAGCAGGGCGGTCTGGAGGTCGACGAAGAGCTGGGGCAGTTTTCCCAGTACCTGGAATGGCGCAGTGAAGTGCTGTTCGACGAGGATGCCGATACCGCCAAGGCTTATTGGCAGGCCCTGGCGCCTGCCGAAGAGGGCTTGAGCGCGCCGTACCTGCCTTATCGTCGCGCCGATGCCCTGGCGCACGACGGCGCTGCGGTGCTGCAACTGACACAAGCGCTGGACGCCGGACTGGCCAGCGCCCTGCAAGAGGTGGCCACTGCCTGCGCCAAGCCGGTCGAGGTGCTGTTGCAGGCGGCCTGGTGGGTCCTGCTCGGGCGCATCAGCGGCCGTGAGCGTTTCCTCGCCGGCTGGCGGCATGACGGGCGCCAGGACTACGAGTTCTTCGCCGAGACCCTCGGGCTGTTCGAGAAAACCCTGCCCTTGCACCTGGCTTTGCCCCAGACACTGGGCTTCTCCACGGTGCTTGACGCCCTGGCGCAGCAGCTTGAACACCATGGCACCTGGCAGGAGTACTGGGCGGCCGACCTGGCGCCGGTGTTGGCCAACCCGCTTTACGGGTTCGCCACTCGCCAGGCCTTCGGTCCGCAGGCGGTGGCCGGGGGCCAATGGTCCGCGTCGCACCTCGCCGCGTCGGCGCCGCTGTTCGAACTGTCCCTGCAACTGGGGTTGAGTGCCCAGGGGGTTCCCGTGGCACTGAGCATCGAGGCACTGCAGGCACGCTATTCGCTGGCGGCCCTGCAAGGCCTGCAGGCGCAATACCTGACCTTGCTGCAGAGCATTGTCGAGGACGTGCACCAGCCTCTGTCCCGGCTCAATCTGCTGGGAGAGGCCGAGACCGCCGCGCTGCTGGGCCTGAACCCGGCGCCAGAAGCGCTGGATGAGCGCGTGCTGTTGCCCGAGCGCATTGCCGAGTGGGCGCAGATCACCCCGGATGCCGTGGCCCTGGTCAGCGCCGGGCAGACCCTGACCTATGCCCAGCTCGACAGCCGCGCCCATGACCTGGCGTTGCGGCTCGCGGCGCAAGGGGTCGCGGCCGGCGCCCTGGTGGCGCTGGCGCTGCCCCGATCTGCCGAGCTGATCGTGGCGATTCTGGCCAGTTGGCGCGTCGGTGCCGGCTACTTGCCACTGGATCCGCAATGGCCCCTGGCCCGCCAGGCGCACATCGTCGAGCAGGCGCAGACCCCCTGGGTGGTAGCGGCGGCCGAACAGCTGCCGGCCTGGCAGGCGCGCGGCGTCGAGGCCCTGGATATCGCCGGGGAATCGACGGCGGGCCAGGACGGATCGCTGCTCGCCCGGCATGCCCCGCAGGCCACTGATGTCGCCTATGTGCTCTTCACCTCGGGCACCACCGGTACACCGAAGGGCGTGGTGATCGAACATCGGCAACTGCTCAACTACACCGCCGGGGTCAGTGATGCCCTGGAGCTGGCAGCCTGCCGGCACTTTGCCCTGGGCTCGACGGTGGCCGCCGACCTCGGCAACACCGCCTTGTTCGGCGCGCTCTACAACGGCGCGGCCCTGCACATTGCCGACGACCCGGTGATGCAGGATCCCCATGCCTTTGCCGGTTTTATCCGGGAGCAGGGCATCGACTGCCTGAAAATCGTGCCCTCCCATTTGGCGGCCTTGCTCGAGGCCGAACCGCCGGCCCTGCCTGCCACGCTGATCCTGGGCGGTGAAGCGATCCCGGGACGCCTGGTGCAGCGGATCTATCAGATCAAGGCGGACTGCCGGGTGTTCAACCACTACGGCCCGACCGAGACCACGGTCGGGGTGCTGGTCCATCCGCTATCACCTGCGGATGCGCAGCAGGTGAGCATGCCCCTGACCCGGGTGCTGGCCAACAACCAGGTGCTGGTGCTCGGCGAGCGTCTGCAACTGATGGCCACCGGTGAACTGGGTGAGCTGTATATCGGTGGGCAGCAACTGGCCCGGGGTTACCTCCACGCTCCCGAGCAGGAAGCCCAGGCGTTTATCAGCAGCCCCCTGGACGGCCAGCGCCTGTACCGCAGCGGCGACCTGGCCCGCTACCGCCCGGAAGGCGGGGTGCAGCTGTTCGGGCGCGGCGACCAGCAGGTCAAGGTGCGCGGGTTCCGCATCGAACTGGCCGAGATCGAGGCCCAGTTGCTGCGCCTGCCGGGGGTCAATGAAGCGGTGGTGGTGCTGGGCAAGAGCGAGGAGGGGCCAGGCGAGCCGATCGCCTTTGTGGTGGCCGCGCACACCGGAGCAGGGGATTTGCCAGCGGCCCTGGCCGCACAACTGGCCGAGCAGTTGCCGGCGGCCATGGTGCCGCGGCATATCCAGCTCGTGGAATCCATGCCGCGCCTGGGCAACGGCAAGGTCGATCGCCAGGCCTTGCAGCAGCGGGACCTGAGCCTGGTGCAAGCCGAGTATGTGGCGCCACGGGATGCCCTGGAACAGTTGCTCGCGGCGCGCATGGCGCAGCTGTTGGGGCTGGAGCGCCTGAGCATCGAGCAGGACTTCTTTGCCGCCGGTGGGCACTCGCTGCTGGTGATCAAGCTGGTGGCCGGGATACGCAAGCTGCTGCAATGCGAAACCCATCCCGGGGTGGTCTTCGACAACCCGACAGTGGCGGCACTGGCCCAGGCTTTGCGCTTGCAGGAAGCAGCCCCGGGGCAGTTGGAGAAACAGGCCCAGGCGCGCCTGCGCCTGGACGCCATGAGCCCCGAAGAAAAAGCCCTGTTGCTGGAAAAGGCGCGTCAGTTGCAACAGGCCAAAGAGCAACTCGAAGGCTGATTCCCCCCAGCCTTGCTGCCCCTGTCCGAGCCGGCCAACGGTTCTGGCAGGGGCTTTTTTATCAGTCCCCTGTCATGAAAAACCGACGCATGGCCCGCCGCGCCGGCGGTGCTTTGTATTTTTTTGTGTTCTGAATGTGAATCTTTCTAATTTATTTTATTTTTGCTCGTCTTCTAATGGCTCTACACCGAATTTGAAGGAAATCGCCCCGTCATGATGCCGGGACGATTGTGGCAGTGGACCGCCAAATGACCGGTCAGCCATCCCAAGAGGTGGCGATCTTCCAACTTGAATGACGATATCTGGGGTGATCCAACGCTATGAAACCTGAACAGGCAAGGCGCGCACGGAATGTGCTGAAACAGCCATTGGCCCTCTGGCGCACGTCGGCTTCCATCGTAGTCTTGGGGCTGGCCCTTGGTGTCTCCAGCGGCGTCCAGGCACAAAGCGCCCACGTCAATATCCCGGCCCAGCCGCTGGACAAGGCGCTGACTGAGCTGGGGAACCAGACCGGGCTGCAGATTCTCTACGGGCCGGAACTGGTGCGTGGCAAAAAGTCCTCGCCGGTGATCGGTGAAATGGAGCCTGGGGAGGCCCTGAACACCCTGCTGCAAGGCGCGGGGCTCAAATATCGGATCGAGAACAACACGGTGTTCCTGACCAATGACGCCGGAGGCTCCACGGCGCTGGAGTTGGGCACCACCAGTATCAAAGGCCAGGGCATGGGGGAGATGACCGAGAACTCGGGCTCCTACACCACCGGGCTGACCAGTATCGGTTCGAAGACCCCGACCAGCTTGCGTCAGACTCCGCAATCGGTGTCGGTGATCACCGACCAGGTGATCCAGGAACGGCGCATGAGCAGCCTGACCGATGCGATGAAGGAGACCCCCGGGATCACGGTGAAAACCGCCAACTCCAACCTGTCCAGCTACTACTCGCGCGGCTTCGTCATCGAGAATATCCAGATCGATGGGGCGGCCCCCATGGCGCTAGGGACCACGGCCGGCAGTTTCTATTCGTATAAGAACTATGACCTGGTGGAATTCGACCACGTTGAAGTGCTGCGCGGGTCCTCCGGTTTGTTCGGCGGCACCGGCGATCCGGGCGGCATGATCAACCTGGTGCGCAAACGCCCCCTGGATGCCTACCAGTTGAAGGTCGAGACTTCCGCAGGGACCTGGGACAACTACCGTACGCAGCTCGATGTCACCGGCCCCTTGGCCTTTGATGGCAAGCTGCGTGGGCGCCTGGTGGCGGCCTACACCGACCGCCAGTACTTCCTGGACAATCGCAGCACTGAAAAACCCATTATCTATGGCGTGCTCGAAGCGGATGTCACCGATGCCACGCGCCTGACCCTGGGCGGTCGTTCCGAACGCCTGCACGACAACGGCATCGGCACCGGTGTGCCGCGCTACCTCGACGGTGGTGACCTGGGCTTGTCTCGGCGCACCAGCCTGACCACCAATTGGGCTTATCAGGATGGTCGCTCGGACGAACTGTTTGCCAAGGTCGACCATGAATTCAATGACAACTGGAAGGGCAACCTCAGCTACACCCAAACCCTGGAGTCGGGTCTGATCAAGAGCTCCGCGGTCCTGGGCGGGGTGGATCTGGTCGATAAGACCGGGCCTTTCTGGTACGGCTCGATCAACTCCTATCGCAGTGAGCAGCGGCTCTTAGATATGAACCTTGCCGGCAAATTCACGGCCTTTGATCGGGAGCACGAACTGCTCCTGGGCGCGGACTATCAGAAGATCACCAGCCGCTGGCGCGGGACCGATGGTTTGCCCAATGGCGGTGATGTGGATGTATTCGACCCGGATTCCACGCCCTGGCCCAACCAGCCCAACGACCGGCGCTACACCCGGGACTACAGCCCCAACTCACAAGCCCAGTACGGCCTGTACTCGACCTTGCGCCTGCAACTGGCCGATCCGCTGCACCTGATCGTCGGTGCCCGGGTGCAGCGCTACAAGTTTGACCAGACCTATCGCGAGCGGGACGTGGACCCGATCGACCCAGCCAACCCGGATGCCTGGACCACACTGTCCGACGTCCACCGTCGCGAACCGACCAAGGTGGTCCCCTACGGTGGCCTGGTCTTTGACCTGAATGACCAGTGGTCGACCTATGTCAGCTATTCAGAGATCTACAAGCCGCAGCAGCTGCAATCCAAGGGGCCGTTGCCCGGTAGCTCGCTGGAGGCCATGACCGGCAAGACCTATGAAACCGGAATCAAGGGCGAGTTGTGGGGTGGGGCCGTCAATACCTCGTTTGCGCTGTACTACACCGAGCGTGAAAACCAGGCCGTACTCGATCCAAACTACCCCGAGACTGACGTCCTGTTCGCCGGCAGTTGCTGCTACCTGGCCCAGGGCAAGGTGGTCAGCAAAGGCTTCGATGCCGAGATCAGCGGCGAAGTTATGCCTGACTGGAACCTCATGGCGGGTTACACCTACAACCACAACAAGGACCGCACGACCAATTCCACCTTCAGCAGCATCACGCCGAGGCACAGTGCCAAGCTGTGGTCCACCTATCGCCTGCCGGGCGTGCTCAATGACCTGAAGGTCGGGGGCGGGGTAACGCTGCAGAGCAAGGACTACGTCAGCGGCGTGGCCACCGTGCTGGATAGCGACCTCAAGCCGGTGCTCGGCTCTAACGGCCGGCCATTGACTCACCCTTTCGACTATAACCAGAGTGGCTACGCGGTCTGGAATGCCATGGCGGAATACCGGGTGGACGAGCACTGGACCCTGGCCTACAACCTCAACAATATTTTCGACAAGGTCTACTACTCGACAGTCGGCCCTTCCAACCGGCAGAACTGGTATGGCGAGCCGCGCAATCAGATGCTGACCCTGCGCGGGACATTCTGGTAGGTCACACCGAAGGCGACGCCTGTCGTCCAGCAGGCCCCCAATAGCAAGTGGCGCCCAATAAAAAGCCCGATGCACTGCATCGGGCTTTTTATTGGGCGCAAGGTATCAAGCGGGTTGATCGGCCAGCCACTGCTCAAGCTTCTGGTAGATCCCCTCGACCCCCGCGACGATGCCATTCATGCGCAGGAAGTCATGGGTCAGGCCCTTCTGCACCTCAAGGGTCACCGCGGTGCCGCGTGCCTGCAGGAGCTCGGCGTAGGCCAGGCCTTCGTCATACAGCGGGTCGTATTCCGCGAGGCTGATGTAGGCCGGTGCCAGGGCCGGCAGGTCCTGGGTCAGCAGGGGCGAGACCCGCCAGTCCAGACGCTGCTCCGGCGTCGGGCAGTAGTGCTGGTAAAACCACTCCAGGGTCGCGGTTTCCAGCAGGTGGTCTTCGGCATAACGGCTGTGGGACGGACGCAGGGTCGAGGTGTCGGTCACCGGGTAAAACAGCAATTGGCTCCTGGGCTTGAGCTGGATCTGCCGGGGCTGCATGACCTCCGAAATGGCCAGCACGGTGGCCAGGGTGGCGCCGACGCTGTCGCCGGCGACATGGGTGCGCTGGTGGTCCAGGTGCAGCGAGGCGGCATTTTCCGCCAGCCAGTTGGCCGCATCCAGGGCGTCGTGTACTGCGGTCGGGAACGGTGATTCCGGGGCCAGGCGATAGGCCGGCGCCAGGACCGCATGCCGGCCGCTGGCGGCCAGGCGCCGACAGATCGAATCGTGGGAGTCCAGGCTACCGACCACATAGCCGCCACCATGCAGGTACAGAATCGTGGCTTGCAGTTCGCTGCCGGTGCCTGCTGCGCGGTACAGCCGTGCCGGCATGGCCTGGCCGTCCCGGGTCGGCACGCTCAGGGTAGTGACGCTGACCGAGGCCGGCGGGCAGGGGTCGAGCACGGCGGAGGTCTGCTCGAATTCGGCGCGGGCCTGTTGCACGCTCAACGCATGCATGGGCTGACTCTTGCCGCTCAGGCGGCCCATGTGTGCCAGCTCCAGAAAGCCTTCGAGATCGGGGTCCAGGGGCATTGCGGGTTCCTTGTGAAAACAGTGTCGGTTCAGGCTGCCGCTGCGGACCATCCGCAGCGGCAAAGGGCTTACGGGGCCACCGTTTCCGGTTGCTCCAGCTGTTGCAGTGCGTCCTTGAGGAAGGCCGCTTGCTTGAGGATGTCGAAGTGCCCGGCCAGCAGTTGCTCGTTGGCCTGTGCCGCCTCGAGGCGCTGGTTCGGGTCGCTGGCGTTAGCCTTGGCCCACCAGCAATACGGGCGGCTGCGGGTCTCGGGCAGGGCGTCCAGTTGCAGCGACAGGACCTTGAGTTTCATGGCCACGCTGAAGGTATGGGCCAGCTCATCGCTGCTGATCCCGGCGTAAGCCGAGGCGCTCGCCAGGGCCTGCTGCACCCCGGCGATCAGCGGCTCCAGGGTCGCCAGGTCGCTGTGGGCGCGAAGGCTGAACGGCGGCAGCTGGTGCGCCGGCAAGCCGAAGATCACCGCGAGGAAGCTGCGCAGATCATCGCTCCAGTCGTCATTGTCGACTTCGGGCGTCAGGCTCGGCACAAAGCTGTCCACCAGGCCCAGGAACTCCACCTGTTGCCCCTGGCTCTCCAGCTCCTGGGCCACCAGCAGCGCCAGGGTGCCACCCAGGGACCAGCCCAGCAGGTGGTACGGGCCGTCAGCCTGTTTCTGGCGAATGTACTGGGCATAGTCGATGGCCATGGCGCCCAGGGATTCGTCCTCCCAGTGACGGTCCAGCAGCATCCGGCATTGCAGTCCGTAGACACTGCGCTGGCCTTCCAGGCGCCGGGCCAGGGGCTCGTAGTCGAACACCGTGCCGAAGCCGGCGTGCAGGCAGAACAACGGACGGCGTGCCGCCACCCGGCTGTTGAGCAGCAGCAACGGATCGAGGCTGTTGTGCGCCTCGGGGTCATAGCCCGACAGCTCGGCAATGGTCGGCTTGCCGATCATGTCCCGCAGCTTCAGCTCGATGCCCAGGTCGCTGCGTCCACGGACCTTGGACAGGACCTTGAGAATCCGCAGGGAGTCGCCGCCCAGCTCGAAGAAGTTATCGGTGACGCCGACCTGCTCAAGCTCCAGGACCTCTTGCCAGATGCTGGCCAGAGCCTGTTCCAGGGCATTGCGCGGCGCGACGAACTCCCGTCCCTTGAAATCCGGGTCCGGCAGGGCCAGGCGATCCAGCTTGCCGTTGGGGTTCAATGGCAAGGCCGCCAGGACCAGGATCTGCGAAGGCACCATGTAGTCGGGCAGTTCCCGACTCAAGGCGTTGCGCAGTTGCTCACCCAGGCTCGGGTCCGGGGCGGCGACCACATAACCGATCAGTTGTTTGCCGGCGCCGGTTTCCCGGGCGACCACCACGGCGTCCTGCACCAGGGCTTGATCGCGCAGGCGGGCCTCGATTTCCCCCAGTTCGATGCGAAAGCCACGGATCTTGACCTGGTTGTCCAGGCGCCCGAGGTAGTCGATCACACCGTCGACGCGCTGGCGCACCAGGTCGCCGGTGCGATACAGGCGGCTGCCATTGGCGCTGAACGGGTCGACAACAAACCGCTCTGCACTCAGACCGGGGCGCTGGTGATAACCCCGGGCCACGCCTTCGCCGCCGATATACAGCTCGCCCGCGACCCCATTGGGCAGCGGGTTGAGCTGCTCATCGAGCACGTACAGGGTGCGTTCCCCGATGCGTGTGCCGATTGGCGCGTAGACCGCGCCGCAGTTCTGGTCAGCTTTGACCTTCCACAGCAGCGGGGTCACGACCGTCTCCGTCGGGCCGTAGCCATTGGTCAGGTAGGCGGGCTTGAGGGCGCGCTTGACGAGCTCGAAGTTGGCTTCGGCCACCGCATCGCCGCCGAAGCAATAGATGCGCACCGGCGGTGGCGTCTGATCCTGGCTTTCGGCGTACTCGGCCAGTTGCTGCAGGTAGGCCGGCGGGAAGCAGGCGATGCTGATCTGATGCGCATGCAGTGCGTGCCAGGTTTCTTCCGGGGTCCACAGCGGGTTGCCGCGGACCACCAGTTGGGCGCCGCTGAGCAGGGTCGCCAGCCAGCGTTCCTGGGCGCCGTCGAAGGCGAAGGACATAAACAGCAGTTCGCGGGTATTCACATCCATGTCATAGCGCTCGGCAATCGCCTGGCAATGCATGCGGATCTGGCCATGGGACACCGCCACGCCCTTGGGTTTGCCGGTGGACCCCGAGGTGTAGATCAGGTACGCGAGGTTGTCGTCCAGTACGGCCGTGGCTGGGCAGGTCGATGGCTGTGCATCCAGTCGCAGCCGGTCGAGCTCCAGGCGTGCGGTCGAGAGGCCCTCGAAACGTGAAGCCAGGGCGCCCTGGGTGATCAGCACGCTCATGGCCGAGTCTTCGACGATCCACTGGATCCGCTCCGGCGGATAGTCGATGTCCAGTGGCACATAGGCGCCACCGGTCTTCATCACTGCGTAGAAGGCCACAATCACGTCTACCGAGCGTTCCAGGGCGATGCCGACGAACACTTCCGGCCCCACGCCCTGGCTGATCAGGTAATGGGCCAGGCGGTTGGCGCGGGCTTCCAGCTCGCCATAGGTCAGGCGGCTATCGCCACAGACCACTGCCAGGGCGTCAGGGCGGGTGGTGGCGTGGTGGCGCACGACCTCGGCCAGCAGCGGCTGGGAAGTGCCCGCGGCTGGCAGTTGGTTGCTTTGCAGCAGGGCGTGCTGCTCGGCGGCGGCCAGCATGCCGAGGCTGCCCAGGGTGGCGTCCGGCTGATCGAGCATGGCCAGCAGCAGCGTCTCGAAGCTGCGTCGGACCTGCTCGGTGGCGTCTTCGGTAAGGCGGTTGCGCAGGTACAGGAACTCGATCTTCAGCGTCGTGCCGAGGTTGATCGCCAGGTCCATGGCAAAGTTGGTGACGTCGCGGTTGCTGACTTCGCCGAAGCTGAGCTGATTTTGCCCGGCTTCCTGCAGACGCTCATCCACCGGGTAGTTTTCGAACACGATGATGCTGTCGAACAGCGCCTGGCCGCCTTGACCGGACCAGCGCTGCACGTCGGCCAGGGAGGCATGTTCGTGATCACGGACTTCCAGGTTGTAGCTCTGCAGATCCTGCAGCCACTGGCCCAGCAGCGCCTGCGGCTGCGGCGCCTGGATGATCGGCAGGGTATTGATGAACAGCCCGAGCACATCTTCGGCGCCCGGCAGGCTGGCCGGACGACCGGCCACCGTGGCGCCGAAGCACACGCTTTCCTGGCCGGTGTAGCGTTGCAGCAAGAGCAGCCAGGTGGCCTGGATCAGCGTGTTGGGGGTCACTCGCAGGCGTTGGGCCTGCTCGCGCAGGCGCCGGGTCTGGCCTTCATCCCAATTCAGGTACAGCGCGGCATGGCCTTGCAGGTCGGCGGCAGGGCGCGGGCTCAGGCTGTTGGACAGCGAGGTCGAGCCGCCGAAGCCTTGCAGCTTGTCTTTCCAGAACTGCTCGAGGGTGGCCTGAGACTGATTCTGCAACCACTGGATATAGTCACGGTAGTGACCGCGAATGGCCGGCGCGGGGCGGCCGTTGTACAGCTCAAAGACCTCACCCAGCAGGCGCGAGCTGGACCAGCCATCCATGAGGATGTGGTGGCTGGTCCAGATCAGGTGATAGCGTTGCACGTCGAGCTTGACCAGGGTCAGCCGGGTCAGCGGCGCGCGCAGCAGGTCGAAACCTTCGGCGCAGTCCTCGGCGAGCAGTGCCTCCAGTGCTTGCGGGTCGAAGGGGCGATCCTGCCAGTCGAGGATCCGGGTCGGCAGGGTGGCGCTCTTGTACACAACCTGCAGCGGCTCGGCGAGTTCGCTGGCCGACCAGAACCCGCTGCGCAGGATTTCATGGCGGGCGATGGCGCTGTTCCACGCGGCAATGAACCGCGCGGGATCCAGGCCTTCGACCGCGACGCTCATCTGGTTGATGTACAGGCTGTCGCCGGACGCTTCCAGGCTGTGGAACAGCATGCCTTGCTGCATCGGTGACAGTGGATAAAGGTCTTCCACCCGATTGGCCGGGACCGGCAGGCGGTCCAGTTGCTGCTGGGTGATGCGGGCGACCGGGAAGTCCGCCGGGGTCAGCCCCTGATGGCGAGGGTCGCAGCAGTGTTCGATGACCACCGCCAGTTCACGGGCAAAGTCGTCCGCCAGGTGCTGGATGGTCGAATCATCGAACATGTCGCTGCTGTAGCCCCAGCCGATCTTCAGCTCGCCACCGTAGACCTGGCCATTGAGGCTGAGCCAGTTGCCCAGGGGCGCCTGCGGGCTTTGATTGGCGCCGGTGCTTTCCTCGGCGGGGGCGAACAGCGCACCTTGGTCGCGATCGAAGCTGCCATCGAACTGGCCCAGGTAGTTGAAGGTGATCCGCGGTTCGGGCAAACGGCTCAGGGTGTCCTGGGTCTGCGGGTCCCCGAGGTAGCGCAGGGCACCGAAGCCGATACCTTTGTTGGGGATTGCCCGCAGTTGTTCCTTGATCTGCTTGATCGAGTCGCCGAGGTCGGCGGCCAGGCTCAACTTGACCGGGAAGACACTGGTGAACCAGCCGACGGTGCGCGTCAGGTCCAGATGATCGAACAGCTCTTCGCGGCCATGGCCTTCGAGCTGGATCAGGTTGCTGGAGTAACCGGTCCAGCGCTGGAGCACCCGTGCCAGGGCGGTGAGCAGCAGGTCGTTGATCTGGGTCCGGTAGGCCGCGGGGGCGTCTTGCAGCAGTTGTCGAGTCAGGTGCGGGTCCAGGCGCGTTTCCAGGCTGCGGCCATGGCGGTTCTGCAGGCCGCCGTCGGGGCGATCGCAGGGCAGCGTTGCCGGCACATCCTGCAATTGCTCCTGCCAATAGGTCAGCTCTTTCTGCAAGGCTTCACTGCGGGCGTGACCTTGCAACTGTTCGGCCCAGTCCTTGACGGCGCTGGTCTTGTCTTGCAGGGCCACGGCCTGGCCGCCCAGCAACTGGGTGTAGGCGTGTTGCAAGTCTTCGAACAGAATCCGCCACGACACCCCGTCGACCGCCAGGTGGTGCACCACCAGCAACAGGCGCTGACTGCCGTCCTGCAACGTGGCCAGCAGCCCGCGCAGCAAGGGGCCGGCGTGCAGGTCGAGGCTGGCCTGGGCTTTTTCCGCCCAGTGTTCCAGTTCGTCGGTGTTGGCGACGCTTGCCTGCCAGAGCAGTCGGGTGCTCGGCTGGGGCGCCAGGAACGTCGCGCGCCATTGCCCCTGATCCTCGCTGAAACTCAGGCGCAGGGCATCGTGGTGGCGGGTCAGGTGCTGCAGGGTCTGCTCCAGCAGTTCGCCATCCAACGGCTTGGCGGGCTTGAGCATGACCGACTGGTTCCAGTGCTGACGCTGGGGAATCGGGGTGTCGAAAAACATCTGCTGGATGGCCAGCAACGGCGTGGTGCCCGTGACCGCGCCCTGGTCGATTTGCCCGCTGTCCTGGGTGGTCTGGGCGACGTTGGCCAGGCTCCTGACGGTCTGGTGCTGAAACAGGTCCTTGGGGCTGAAGCGGATGCCGGCCTGGCGCGCGCGGCTGACCAGCTGGATGGAGATGATCGAGTCGCCGCCGAGTTCGAAGAAGTTGTCGTTCAACCCCACTTGCGGCAGTTTCAGCACGCTCTGCCAGAGTTCGGCGATCCGTTGTTCCAGCTCGCTTTGCGGCGCCACATAGACCCGTTGCAGTTGGCTGGCGTCCGGTTGCGGCAGGGCCTTGCGGTCCAGCTTGCCATTGGCCGTCAGCGGCAGCTGCGGGATAAACAGCAGGTGCGCCGGAACCATGTAGTCCGGCAGCTCTTCCTTGAGCCGGGCCTTGATCTCATCGCGCAGTGCGCTGCTGGCCTCGGCCCCGTCGGGTACGCTGTTGGGCACCACATACGCCACCAGTTGCTGGCCGTTCGGCCCGGCTTGGGCCAGCACCACCGCTTCGCGGATCTGCGGCAGGTGCAGCAAACGGGCTTCGATCTCTCCCAGTTCGATACGGAAACCGCGGATCTTGACCTGATGGTCGATGCGCCCGGCGTACTCGATCACGCCGTCGGCGCGATAGCGCGCCAGGTCGCCGGTACGGTACAGGCGTTCACCCGGGGCGCCGAACGGATCGGGAATAAAACGCGTGGCGCTCAGGTCGGCACGTTTCAGATAGCCGCGGGCCAGGCCGGCCTGGCCGACATAGAGCTCACCGATGCAGCCTTTGGGCACCGGGTTCAAATGCGCGTCGAGCAGGTACCAGGACAGGTCGGGAATCGGTACGCCGATCGGGCTGGAGGCTTCCTGCTGCAAGTCGGCCAGGGTGATGGGGCGGTAGGTCACATGCACCGTGGTTTCGGTGATGCCGTACATATTGATCAACTGCGGCTGCTGGTCGCCAAACCGCTGGAACCAGGGGCGCAGGCTCTGCACTTCCAGGGCTTCGCCGCCAAATACCACATAGCGCAGGGCGAGGCTGGCCCCGGCCTGCTCGGGGGAGCAGGCCACTTGCAGCAGTTGCTTGAAGGCGGAGGGGGTCTGGTTCAGCACCGTGACGCCCTCGTCGCACAACAGCGTGAAGAAGTCTTCCGGTGAGCGGCTGACCTCCTGCGGCACCATAGCCAGCCGGCCGCCGTAAAGCAGCGCGCCAAAGATTTCCCAGACCGAGAAGTCGAAGGCATAGGAGTGAAACAGACTCCAGACGTCCTGCGGGCCAAACTGGAACCAGCCCTCGGTGGCCTTGAACAGGCGCAGCACGTTGTGATGGGCGAGCAGGGCGCCCTTGGGGTTGCCGGTGGAGCCGGAGGTGTAGATCACATAGGCCAGGTTGGCCGGGTCCAGCGCGACCTGCGGGTTGGCGCTGCTGAAGCGATCCGGTTCGTGGGCATCGATCAGCAGGGTCCTGATCTGCGATGGGATCGGCAGGCGATCCCGGACCTCGGCCTGGGTCAGCAACAGCGACAGGCCGCTGTCTTGCATCATGTAGGCCAGGCGCTCCTGCGGGTAGGCTGGGTCCAGCGGCACGTAGGCACCGCCGGCCTTGAGGATGGCCAGCAGGCCGATGATCATGTCCAGGCTGCGCTCGACCGCCAGCCCGACCATGACGTCCGGTCCGACCTGGTGCTCGATCAGGGCGTGGGCCAACTGGTTGGCCCGGCTGTTGAGCTGGGCATAGGTCAACCGTTGCTGGCCCAGGCTCACCGCAATGGCCTGGGGCGCGCGCTCGGCCTGGGCCTCGATCAGTTGATGCAGGCAGCGTTCGCTGGGGCAGTGCGCCGTATCGGGGTTCCACTGCTTGAGGTTCTGTTGCTGCTCGCTGGCGTCCAGCAAGGGCAGCTCAGCGATGGCTTGCTGCGGGTTGGCGACGATTCCCCGCAGCAGGTTCTGCCAGTGACCGGCCAGGCGTTCGACGGTGCTGCGGTCGAACAGATCCGTGGCGTAAGTCAGTGTCGCGGCGATGCCTTCGGCGGACTCCACCGTGTTCAGGGTCAGGTCGAACTGGGCGCTGGTGATTTCCCAGTCCAGGCTTTCGATCAGCAGCGGTTGCGGGTGCGTCGCTTTCTCGCTGCTGGCGTCCCGGGCCGAGCCGCGGTGGTTGTACAGCACCTGGAACAGCGGTGTAAGGCTCAGGTTGCGTTCCGGTTGCAGGGCTTCTACCAGATGGCCAAATGGCAAGTCCTGGTAGGCCTGGGCCTGTATCGCGGTGTGCTTGACCTGTTGCAGCAGGTCACAGAAGCGCAGCGCCTCGGTGAAGTCGGCCTTGAGTACCTGGGTGTTGACGAAGAAGCCGATCAGGCCTTCGGTTTCAACCCGATTGCGGTTGGCCACCGGCACGCCGATGCGGATGTCGTCCTGGCGGCTGTAGCGGTGGAGCAAGGTCTGGAACGAGGCCAGCAACAGCATGAACGGGGTCACGTTTTCCTGCTGGGCGAGCTGCTTGAGGCCCTGACCCAGGGCCGTGTCGAGCACGATATCCAGGCGCGCGCCGCGGTAGCTCTGGACCGCTGGGCGTGGCCGATCGAGGGGCAGTTCGAGCACCGGTTGTTCATCGCCGAGCTGGTCCGTCCAGTAGGCCAGTTGCCGCTCGCGCTCGCCGGCTTCCATCCAGCGTCGTTGCCAGATGGCGTAGTCGGCGTACTGGATCGGCAGTGGCGCCAGGTCGGCCGGCTGCCCCAGGCTGGCGGCGGCATACAGCTCGACCAGGTCGCTGACCATGACCTGCAGCGAGGCCGCGTCGGAAACAATATGGTGCTGGGCGATCACCATGATGTGCTCGTGGGCCGCCAGCCGCAGCAACCTGACCCGCAGCAGGGGGCCCTGTTGCAGGTCGAACAGCTCCTGGGTCTGGGCATCGACGAAGGCCTTGATCACGCGCTCGCGGGCCAGCTCGTCCAGCACCGGCTCGGCCCGCTCGACAACGACCTTGAGCGACCACTGCGGAGCGATCACCTGCACCGCGCCGTCTTCGGTCTGTTCAAAGGTGGTGCGCAAGGTCTGGTGGCGCTCGATCAAGGCATTGAAGCTGCGCTCCAGCGCCTGGACATCCAGCTCGCCCTGCATGCGCAAGGCCACAGACAGGTGGTAGGCGGTGCTCGTTGGCTCCAGTTGCCAGAGAAACCACTGGCGTTCCTGAGCAAACGACAGGGGGATCAGCTCCACCTCCGATTGCACCGCAGGAATCGGCAGGTTGGCGGGTGAAACGCCTTCGCCGAGCATCTTTTCCAGGAACAGCTTGCGCTTGTCCAACGGCAGGGTGATGAACCGCTTGGCGATTCGTGCGGCCATATTCTGGTCCATCAAACTTCCTCCATTTCGTCGAACAGTGCTTCTAGCTTGCTCAGTTTCAGGGTGTCGATCGGGTTGCCGGACTGTTGCAGTTCACCAGCCAGGGCGCCGAGGGTGGGTGACTGGAACATCTGTTGTGCGCTCATCTGCATGCCCAGCTCCAGTTGCACCCGCGATACCACGCGTACCGCCAGCAGGGAGTGCCCGCCGAGCTCGAAGAAGTTGTCGTTCAAACCGATCGACTCGACGTTGAGGATGCTGGCCCAGATCGCTGCCAGTTGTTTTTCCAGCTCGCTGTGCGGGGCGACGTAGGTTCTTTGCAACAGGCTGATATCGATCGCGGGCAGCGCCTTGCGATCCAGCTTGCCGTTGGGCGTGAGCGGCAGTTTTTCCACGATCACCCAGTGCGCCGGGACCATGTAGTCAGGCAGGCTTTCGCTGAGCCAGGCCTTGAGTTTCAGGTGCAGGGCCTGGTGCTCGGCAACGGCTGGAGGTTCGACGGCCACGACATAACCCACCAGTTGTGGCCCGGCGTGGGTGTCATTGGCGACGACCGCCACCTCACGCACTTCGTCCAGTTCCAGGACCCGGGATTCGATTTCTCCCAGCTCGATCCTGAAGCCGCGGATCTTCACCTGGTGGTCGATACGGCTGAGGTATTCGATCACGCCGTCCTGGCGATACCGGGCCAGGTCGCCGGTGCGATAGACCCGCGCGCCCGGTGGCCCGAACGGATCCGGCAGGAAGCGTTCCGCCGTCAGCGCCGGCCGCTGGAAATAGCCCCGGGCCAGACCGTCGCCGCCAATCAGCAGTTCGCCTGCGGCGCCCACGGGCGCGGTGGCCAGGTACGGGTCGACGATGTACAGCGAGGTGTTGTCGATCGGGTGACCGAGGTACGGCGCAGGCTGCTGCGGACTCAAGGGGTAGACCGCCGACCAGATGGTGGTTTCCGTCGGGCCGTACAGGTTCCACACCTGCGCCGACAACCCGAGCATGCGCGCTGCCAGTTCCTCGGACAGCGCTTCGCCGCCGCACAGCAGTTTGCAGTTGCGCAGGGCCTCGTGGTGCGGGTGGTCGAGCAGCATCCGCCAGGTCGAAGGCGTTGCCTGGAGCGCGGTGACGCCCTGGCGTTGCACGCTGTCCAGGATGGCCTGGGGGTCGAGGTTCATGCCTTGGCCGCTGAGGACAATGCGCGCGCCGACCTTGAGCGGCAGGTAGATTTCCAGGCCGAAGATATCGAAGGAGAAAGTGGTCAGCGACATCATGCAATCGCTGCTGGCCAGCCCCGGAGCCCGGGCCATGCTGGAGATGAAGTTGTTCAGCGCGCCGTGGAGCACCATGACCCCCTTGGGCTTGCCCGTGGAACCGGAGGTGTAGATGACGTAGGCCAGGTTTTCCGGGGAGAGGCGGCGGGTCGGGTTGGCCTTGTCATAACCCTCGAGCCAGGACGGATCCTGATCCAGCTCCAGGCTCTGCACACCTTCGGGGATCGGCAATTGCTCCAGCAGCGCGCGCTGGGTCAGCAGCAGCCGCAGCCCGCTGTCCTGCATCATGTAGAACAGGCGATCTTCGGGGTAGGCCGGATCCAGCGGCACATAAGCGCCACCGGCCTTGAGCACGGCCAGCAGCCCGACGATCATTTCCACGCTGCGCTCAAGGGCGATGCCCACCCGCACATCCGGGCCCACACCCTGTTCGATCAGCTTGTGCGCGAGCTGGTTGGCCCGCTGGTTGAGCTGGTGGTAGCTCAACTGCTCGCTGGCAAAAGCCAGTGCCGGAGCATCGGGAGTTCTCTCGACCTGCTCTTCGATCAACTGGTGGATGGCCCGCTCCAGCGAATTGTCGACCGCCGTCGCGTTCCAGTGGTTGACCATCAGCTGTTGTTCACTGGCATCGATCATCGCCAGATCGCTGATGGCTTGTTCAGGGTCGCTGACCATGGTCTGCAGCAGGTTCTGCCAATGCCGGGCCATGCGCTCGGCCGTCGAGGGTGCAAACAGATCCGCGGCGTAGGTCAATACGGCATGCAGGCCTTCGCTGCTGTCGAAGATGTCCAGGGCCAGGTCGAATTTTGCGGTAAGGCTGTCGGCTTCCAGGCTTTCGAGTTGCAGGTTCGGCAATTGCCTATCGGTTCGCTGTTGCAACTGCTCACTGTGATGGTTGAACAGCACCTGGAACAACGGGTTCTGGCTCAGGGTGCGTTCCGGTTGCAGGGCTTCCACCAGTTGCTCGAACGGCAGGTCCTGATGGCTCTGGGCATCCAGAGCGGTCTGTTTGACTTGCGCCAGCAACTGAGTGACGGACATCAGGCCGTTCAGTTCCGACTTCAGCACCAGGGTGTTGACGAAGAAGCCGATCAGGCGCTCGGTCTCGACCCGATTGCGGTTGGCAATAGGGGCACCGACGCGAATATCCGTCTGCCCGCTGTAGCGATGCAGCAAGATCTGGAACGACGCCAGGAGCAACATAAAGGGGGTAACACCTTCGCGGTGTGTCAGCGCCTTCAAGCCCTGGCTCAGTGCGGCGCTCAATGGCACATCGATTTTCGCGCCACGAAAGCTCTGCCTGGCAGGTCGCAGGTGATCGGTCGGCAGTTCCAGTGTCTTCTGCTCACCGCCCAGTTGCCCGACCCAGTACGCCAGTTGCCGCTCGCGCTCGCCTGCCTCCATCCATTGCCGCTGCCAGACCGCATAGTCGGCGTACTGAATCGGCAGCTCGGGCAGGTTCGGCGCACGCTGCTCGGTGTTTGCTGCATAGAGTTCGATCAACTCTTCGACCATGACCTGGGTTGACCAGCCGTCCGACACGATGTGGTGCTGTGTCAGCAGCAACAGGTACTCGTCGTCGGCCAGGGACACGAGCCTGGCTCGCAACAGAGGTCCTTGCGCCAGGTTGAATGGCTTGCGGGTTTCGTGCTCGATGCAGTCTTCGATTTGTTGGGGGGAGAGCGGCTGCACCGGTCGCTGATCCACACTCAGGTCAAGGAGTGCGTGGTCGGCGATGACTTGCACGCTGTGTTCGCCTTGTTCGACGAATGTCGTGCGCAAGCTTTCGTGGCGTGCCAGAAGCGCATTCAGGCTGTATTGCAACGCCTGGATATCCAACTCACCGCGCATGCGGATGGCGGCCGGAATGTGGTACGCGTTGCTCTCGGGGTAGAACTGCCATAGAAACAGCTGCCGCTCCTGGGCATAGGACAGTGGCAGCGGCTTGTTGCGTTCGACCCTTTTCAGCGGTGGCTCGCCGGCGGAAGTCTTGCAACCCAGGGACGCGGCAAACTCCGCCAGCCGGCTGTGCTCGAACAAGGTCCGCAGCGCCACCTCAAGACCCAGGCTCTGGCGCACCCGCGACACTACCTGGGTCGCCAGCAGCGAATGCCCGCCGAGTTCGAAGAAATCGTCAGTGAGGCCGACCTGCTCCAGCTTCAGCACGTCCTGCCAGATCGCCGCGATCTGCTGTTCCAACTCGCTTTGCGGCGCCACATAGGCCTGTTGCAACAGGCTGGCATCCGGCTGGGGCAGAGCCTTGCGGTCCAGCTTGCCGTTGCCGGTCAATGGCAGGGTGTCGAGGAACAACAGGTGCGCCGGGACC
>NZ_MVOL01000028.1 GCF_002018875.1 Pseudomonas sp. MF4836 | reverse complement strand
ATCCCGAACTCAGCAGTGAAACGATGCATCGCCGATGGTAGTGTGGGGTTTCCCCATGTGAGAGTAGGTCATCGTCAAGATTAAATTCCAGAACCCCTGATTGCTAACGCAATCAGGGGTTTTGTTTTTGCGCGCAGGAAAGTGCTGGCTGTGCGGGGGCGACCTTACAGGCACCTTGTTCGGCTGCAGCTTGCTGCTATCCACTTGAAGCTTACTGCTGCTCTCACTGCTAAAGTCCCACCCTCGCTTGTGCATTTTCCAAGGAAGCCTCTATGCCGGACGCTACGTCCCTCAACGCTGGTTTTATGGTGGTCCAGAGCAACAGCCTGGATGAGCTGCGCAGCTTGGTGATCAGCGTCATGCGGCGTTACCCCCTGGCGCCCCTGGAAAATGAAATCGCCCTGGTGCAGAGCAACGGTATCGCCCAATGGTTGAAGCTGGCCCTGGCGGAAGACCCGCAGGACGACGACCTGGGAGGCTGCGGTATTGCCGCCGCCATTGATGTGCAACTGCCGGGCAGTTTTATGTGGCAGTTGTATCGCATGGTGCTGGGACGGGATGAAATTCCGCCCAAGTCCCTGCTGGATAAAGCCCCGCTGACCTGGCGCCTGATGCGCCTGTTGCCCGAGCTGATCGATCAGCCGCACTTCGAGCCCCTGCAACGCTTCCTGACCCACGACACCGACCTGCGTAAGCGCTACCAACTGGCGGAGCGCCTGGCGGACCTGTTTGACCAATATCAGGTGTACCGCGCCGACTGGCTGGAAGATTGGGCCGCAGGCCGGCATCAATTGCGTAATGGTCGAGGCGAGGCCAAGCCGCTGACCCCTGCCAACTGCTGGCAGGCCGAGTTGTGGCGAGCCTTGCTGCTGGATGTCGGGGCCGAAGGCATGGCCCAGAGTCGGGCCGGGGTTCACCAGCGCTTTATCGAGCGCATCAACCAGCTGGATGTCGCGCCCAAGGGCTTGCCGTCGCGAGTGATCGTGTTCGGGATTTCTTCGCTGCCGGCCCAGGCCCTGGAAGCCTTGGCGGGATTGGCGCGATTCAGCCAGGTGCTGCTTTGCGTGCACAACCCATGTCGTCACCATTGGGCCGACATCGTCGCCGATAAAGACCTGTTGCGGCATCAATACAAGCGCCAGGCGCGCAAGGCCGGCATGCCCGTTGCCCTCGACCCGCAAACCCTGCATCAGCATGCGCATCCGCTGCTGGCCGCCTGGGGCAAACAGGGCCGTGACTACATCAGCCTGCTCGACAGTTATGACGACCCCAGCAGCTACCGTGCGGCCTTTCGCGATGGGCGCATCGACCTGTTCAGCGAAAACCAGCCGCAGAACATGCTCAATCAATTGCAGGACGACATCCTCGAACTGCGCCCATTGAACGAGACCCGCGAACACTGGCCGGCGATCGATCTGACGCAGGATCAGTCGATCCGTTTTCACATTGCCCACAGCGCCCAGCGCGAGGTGGAAATCCTCCACGACCAGTTGCTCGCCCGCTTCAGTGCCGATCCCGACCTGCGCCCTCGTGATGTGATCGTGATGGTTCCGGACATCGACAGTTACGCCCCACATATCCGTGCGGTGTTCGGGCAGCTGGAGCGCGATGACCGACGCTTTATCCCCTTCACCCTGACCGACCAGGGCCAGCGCGGGCGCGACCCGTTGCTGATCGCCGTGGAGCACTTGCTGAAGCTGCCGGACAGCCGCTTCCCGGTCAGTGAGATTCTCGACCTGCTCGATGTTCCGGCCTTGCGTGCGCGTTTTGGCGTGGATGAAGCCGACCTGCCGACCCTGCACCGCTGGATCGAAGGCGCCGGCATCCGCTGGGGCATGAGCGCCGAGCAGCGTGCACAGCTGGGGCTGCCCGAGGAGCTGGAGCAAAACAGTTGGCGTTTCGGCCTGCGCCGCATGTTATTGGGCTACGCCGTGGGCCGCTCCGCCGCTTGCGATGGTATTGAACCCTACGACGAAATCGGCGGCCTGGACGCGGCGCTGATCGGCCCTCTGGTGGCGCTGCTCGACGCCTTGCAAGTGGCCTATGGGCAACTGACGGAGGCCGCGACGCCGCAGCAGTGGGGCGAGCGCCTGCAAGGGCTGATGCAGTTGTTCTTCCTGGCGGAGACCGAGCACGACGACTACCTGCTGAGCCAGCTGGAAGACCTACGGGAAACCTGGCTCGAGACCTGCCAGTCGGTCGGCCTGGAAGACGAGCTGCCCCTGACCGTGGTGCGCGAAGCCTGGTTGGCTGGGCTCGACCAGGGACGCCTGTCCCAGCGCTTTCTCGCCGGTGCGGTGAACTTCTGCACCCTGATGCCGATGCGTGCGATCCCTTTCAAGCTGGTGTGCCTGCTGGGCATGAACGATGGCGATTACCCGCGTGCCCAGCCGCCGCTGGATTTTGACCTGATGGGCAGCGACTACCGCCCCGGCGACCGTTCCCGCCGTGAAGACGACCGCTATCTGTTGCTCGAAGCCTTGCTCTCGGCGCGCAACCAGCTGTACGTCAGTTGGGTCGGGCGCAGCATTCGTGACAACAGCGAACGCCCGGCCTCGGTGCTGATCGGTCAGCTGCGCGACCACCTGGCCAGCGGCTGGTCCCTGGTCGATGAGGCGCCTCTGCTGGAAGGCATGACCCAGGAGCATCCGCTGCAACCTTTCAGCGCCCGCTATTTCCATGAGGGCGATGCGCTGTTCAGTTACGCCCGTGAGTGGCAACTGCTGCATCAGCAGCACGACCCGAAAACGGGTTCGGAACAACTGGCGCCCTACGTCCAGGAAGAACCCCTGAGCCTGGGGCAGTTGCAGGACTTTTTGCGCAACCCGGTGCGGCACTTTTTCAGCCAGCGGCTCAAGGTGTTCTTCGAAGCCCTGGAAGCCCCGTTGGCCGATGAAGAGCCTTTCGTCCTCGACGCTCTGCAACGCTACAGCCTCAGCGACAGCCTGCTGGAAGCTGCCCTCGGTGATACCGAGCACCCCGAGCAGGCCTTGCAGGCCCAGGCACAACGGCTGCAAGCCAGTGGCCTGTTGCCCATGGCCGGTTTTGGCGAGTGCCTGCAGCGCGAGCTGATCGAGCCGCTGCCGGACCTGTTGCAGCGCTACCAGCAATTGCTCAGCCTGTGGCCGACCCCGGTGACCAGCGCCTTGCCGGTCTCCCTGGAGCTTAAGGGCGTGCGCCTGGAGGGTTGGCTCAGCGGCCTGCATCAGCGCGGCGACGGCGGCCTGTTGTCGGTAACTGCCATCCCTAACAGCATCGGCTCGATCAAGACCCGCAAGTGGCACCGACTGATTCGGGTGTGGGTCAATCACCTGGTGGCCTGTGCCAGCGGCTACCCGTTAAGCACCGCGTTGGTGGCCAGTGACGACAGCCTGCTGTTGCCGGCCCTGGAGCAGCAAGCGGCGCTCGACAGCCTCGGCGAATTGCTGTTGGCCTGGCAGGCCGGGATGCGCCAGCCATTGCCGGTGGCGGTGAAAACCGCGTTCGCCTGGCTGGGCCAGAGCGACCCGCTCAAGGCCGAAGCCGCCGCGCGCAAAGCCTATGAAGGCGATGGCCAGACCACCGATGGCGAGCGCCGCGAGAGCCCGGCCCTGGCCCGGCAATTCGCCGATTACAACGCCCTGGTCGCCGACGAAAGTTTCAGCGGCTGGGCCGAGACACTCTATCGCCCGCTGCTCACCGCGCCCTGGCGTTCAGCCCTCAGCACGGAGGCCGATGCATGACCCAGCAAGTCCCCCTGGCCCTGGCCTTCCCGCTGCGTGGCAGCCAACTGATCGAGGCCAGCGCCGGCACCGGCAAGACCTTCACCATCTCCGCGCTGTACCTGCGCCTGGTGCTGGGCCACGGTGGCGAGCCGGCCGGTTTTGGCCGGGAGTTGCTGCCGCCGCAAATCCTCGTGGTGACCTTCACCGACGCCGCGACCAAGGAGCTGCGTGAGCGCATCCGCACGCGCCTGGCCGAGGCCGCACGGTTCTTCCGTGACGAGATCGCGGCCAGCGACAGCCTGATTGCCGACCTGCGCGGGCAGTTCGCTCCCGAGCACTGGGCCGCCTGCGCCAACCGCCTGGACATTGCCGCGCAATGGATGGACGAGGCGGCGGTCTCGACCATCCACAGCTGGTGCCAGCGCATGTTGCGCGAGCACGCGTTCGACAGCGGCAGCCTGTTCACCCAGACCCTGGAAACCGACCACAGCGACCTGCTGGGCGAAGTGCTGCGCGATTACTGGCGGCTGTTCTGCTACCCGATGCAGGGCGATGCGCTGAATTGGGTACGGGCCAACTGGGGCGGGCCGGCGGCGCTGCTGCCGCGAGTGCGGGCATTGTTTGGCAGCGAGCGCCGGGAGCCGCAAACCCAATCCCCCAGCGAGCTGATCGAAGCCTGCCTGCAGGAGCGTCGCGAGGCGCTGGTCGAGCTCAAGGCGCCCTGGGTGCAGTGGGCCGCCGAGTTGCGCGAGATCTGCCTGCAAGGCGTGGCCAGCAAGAGCGTCGATGGGCGCAAGATGCAGGCCCGGTACTTCGAGCCCTGGTTCGAAAAGATCAGCGCCTGGGCCCAGGATGAAAGTGCCGAGCAGTTGGACATCGGCACCGGCTTCAGCCGCCTGACCGCCGACGGCATGAGCGAGGCCTGGAAGGGCGAGGCTCCGCGCCACCCCGGGCTGGACGCCATGCCCCAGCTCAAGGCCAGCCTGGATGCTTTGCCCAGCCCGGATGCGGCGGTGCTGCAGCACGCGGCACAGTGGGTCGGGACGCGATTCGAGGAAGAGAAACGGCGGCGGGCCGAGATGGGCTTCGACGACATGCTGCTGCGCCTGGACGCGGCCTTGCAGGCAGACGGCGGCGAGCGCCTGGCAACCCTGATCCGCGAGCAATTTCCCGTAGCGCTGATCGATGAGTTCCAGGACACCGACCCGGTGCAGTACCGGATCTTCGAAAGCATCTACCGCATCGAGGACAACAATCCGGACACCGGCCTGTTCCTGATTGGCGACCCGAAGCAGGCGATCTACGCCTTTCGCGGCGCCGACATCTACACCTACCTGCGCGCGCGCCAGGCCACCAGTGGCCGCCTGCACACCCTGGGTACCAACTTCCGCTCCAGCCACGCCATGGTCAGTGCGGTTAATCATGTGTTTCAGCGTGCCGAACTGCGGGAGCAGGGCCATGGCGCCTTTCTCTTTCGCGAGCCGGATGGCGACAACCCGGTGCCCTTTCTGCCGGTGGAGTCCCAGGGGCGCAAGGAACAGTTGCTGATCGACGGCCAGGCCGTTACGGCGATGAATCTCTGGCACTTGTCGGCCGAACAGCCGTTGTCCGGGGTGGTGTATCGACAGCAATTGGCGGGTGCCTGCGCCAGCCAGATTGTCGAGTTGCTCAATGGCGGCCAGCAGGGCCGTAGCGGTTTTGCCCGGGACGGCCAGGCGCTGCGGGGCCTGCTGCCAGCGGATATCGCAATCCTGGTGCGCGACGGTAAAGAGGCCCAGGCCGTGCGCGCTGAATTGGCGGCCCGTGGCGTGCGTAGCGTGTACCTGTCGGACAAGGACTCGGTGTTCGCCGCCCAGGAAGCCCGTGACCTGCTGACCTGGCTCAAGGCCTGTGCCGAGCCGGACGTCGAACGCCCGCTGCGTGCGGCCCTGGCGTCGCTGACCCTGAACCTGCCCCTGGAGGAGCTGGAGCGGCTGAACCAGGACGAACTGGCCTGGGAAGCCCGGGTCATGCAGTTCCGTGGTTATCGGGCGATCTGGCGCACTCAGGGCGTGTTGCCGATGTTGCGCTGCCTGTTGCATGACTTTCAGCTGCCCCAGGCCCTGATCGCCCGCAGCGATGGCGAGCGGGTGCTGACCAACTTGCTGCACCTGTCTGAACTGTTGCAGCAAGCGGCGGCGGAGCTGGATGGTGAACAGGCGTTGATCCGTCACCTGGCCGAGCATCTGGCGTTGTCCGGGCAGGCCGGTGAAGAGCAGATCCTGCGCCTGGAAAGCGACGAGCAACTGGTCAAGGTGGTGACCATCCACAAGTCCAAGGGGCTGGAATACCCACTGGTGTTCCTGCCGTTTATCTGTTCGGCCAAACCGGTGGATGGCAGCCGCCTGCCGCTGCATTACCACGACGCCGCGGGCAAGGCCCAAGTGACGTTGCGCCCGACTCCCGAGCTGATTGCCCGCGCTGACGAGGAGCGTCTGGCTGAAGACCTGCGCCTGCTGTACGTGGCCCTGACCCGGGCGCAACACGCCTGCTGGCTGGGCGTCACCGACCTCAAGCGCGGCAGCAATAACAGCTCGGTGCTGCACCTCTCGGCCCTCGGCTATCTGCTGGGGGGCGGTGCGGTATTGAATGAATCCGCTGGCCTGAACCGCTGGCTGGACGATCTGCAGGAGGGCTGCGAGGCGCTCGGTGTCGAGCCCATGCCCGAGGCCTGCGACAACCGCTTTACCCCGCCGCGCAACGACGCCAGCCTGCTGGCGGTACTGCTGCCGAACCGACGTGCTGCGGAGAACTGGTGGATTGCTTCCTACAGTGCCCTGCGCATCAGCGACAGCCTGGGCGCTGGCACCGAGGCACCGGAAAACCCGCAGGCGCAAAAGCTGTTCGACGATGAACGACTCGACCCCGATGCGCCCCGTGAGGTCGCGGCCAGCGGCGGTGATATCCATCGTTTCCCGCGGGGGCCGAACCCGGGGACCTTTCTCCATGGCTTGCTGGAGTGGGCCGGGGAAGACGGGTTCGCCGCCGACCCCGAGGCCATCGAGGATGCCATCGCCCGGCGTTGCAATCGGCGTGGCTGGGAAGGCTGGATCCCGACCCTGAGCGACTGGATGCAGCACCTGTTGCAGGCGCCTCTGGCTGTCGGCGCGGGGCAACCGCCGGTGGTGCTCAGTCAACTGACCGAGTACCGGGTGGAGATGGAGTTCTGGTTTGCCAGCCACAAGGTCGACGTGCTCAAGCTCGATGAATTGGTGCGCCAGCACACCCACCACGGCGTGCCTCGGGTCACGGCCGAACCGGTGTTGCTCAACGGCATGTTCAAGGGGTTTATCGACCTGACGTTCGAACATCAGGGCCGTTATTACGTGGCCGACTACAAATCCAACTGGCTCGGCGTGGACGACGCGGCCTATACCGAGCAGGCCATGGAACAATCGATTCTCGACAACCGCTATGACCTGCAATACGTGCTCTACCTGCTGGCCCTGCACCGCCAGTTGCAGGCCCGCCTCACCGATTACGATTACGACCGGCACATGGGCGGCGCGCTCTACCTGTTTTTGCGCGGCACCCGTTCGGCCAGTCAGGGGCTGGTGTTTGCCCGGCCGCCACGGGAGCTGATCGAACGCCTGGACCGCATGTTCCAGGGCAAGCCCGAACTGCCGAAGGCTGAGCCCGCCTGGGAACAGGGAGTACTGCTATGAACGATGACCTGCTGACGCCCCTGGCGCCCGCGCCGCAACCCGACCTGGCGCCGCTGGCCCGTGCCGGCGACCTGATGCTGTTGCTCGATCGGTGGCTGGAGCGCGGCTGGCTGCGTGCCCTGGACAAGGCGTTTGTCGGCTTTCTGCATGAGCTGGAACCCGACGGCGACCCGCTGGTGCTGATGGCGGCGGCGTTGACCAGCCATCAGTTGGGCCACGGCCATGTGTGCCTGGACCTGTTCGAAACCCTCAAGGAGCCTGACTTCGCCCTGTCCCTGCCCCCCGAAGGCGACCTGCAGGGCGGTGCGCTGCTGCCGTCCCACGTGCTGGCCAGCCTCGACGGCGCTCACTGGTGCAAGGCCCTGGCGGCCAGTCGCCTGGTGGCACTGGCGGCCGATGGTGCCGAGGAGGCTCGGCAGCGGCCGTTGGTGTTGTCGGGCAAGCGCCTGTACCTGCGTCGCTACTGGGCCTATGAGCGCCGTATCGACCTGGCCCTGCGCCAGCGCCTGGCGCTGCAGGAGCCGACGCCTGTGGACCTGGCCGAACGCTTGAACGGCCTGTTCGGTCCGGCCAAGGCAGCGGGGCCGATCGATTGGCAGAAGCTTGCCTGCGCCCTGGCCACCCGGGGGGCGTTCAGCATCATCACCGGCGGCCCGGGCACCGGCAAGACCACCACCGTGGTGCGCTTGCTGGCCTTGCTCCAGGCGCCGGCGGTGGAGGCTGGCAAGCCGCTGCGGATTCGCTTGGCCGCGCCCACCGGCAAGGCCGCTGCGCGCCTGACCGAGTCCATCAGCCTGCAGGTGCGTTCCCTGGCCGTGGCCGACAGCGTGCGCGAGAAAATCCCCAGTGAAGTGACCACCGTGCACCGTTTGCTGGGCAATCGTCCGGGCACCCGGCACTTCCGGCATCACGCCGGTAATCGCCTGCCACTGGACGTGCTGGTGGTGGATGAAGCCTCGATGATCGACCTGGAAATGATGGCCAACCTGCTCGATGCCTTGCCGATGCATGCGCGGCTGGTGCTGCTGGGTGACAAGGACCAACTGGCCTCGGTGGAAGCCGGAGCGGTGCTTGGCGACTTGTGCCGCGATGCCGAAGCCGGCTGGTACAGCCCGGCGACCCGCGACTGGTTGCAGGCCATCAGCGGCGAAAACCTCGCCGCCAGCGGCTTGCAGGAAGACCACGGGCAGACCCATCCTCTGGCCCAGCAGGTGGTGATGCTGCGTCATTCCCGGCGCTTCGGCGAAGGCAGCGGCATCGGCCAGCTGGCGCGCTGGGTCAACCAGCAGCAGGCTGATGAGGCGCGGGGCCTGCTGGCGGCCCGCAGCCACGCCGACCTCTATGCCCTGAGCCTCAAGGGCGAGCAGGACCGTGCCCTGGAGCGCCTGCTGCTCGAAGGTCATGGCGACGGCCCGCAAGGCTACCGGCATTACCTGAGTCTGCTGCGCAGCCAGCGACCGCCGGCCGGCACCGCCCTTGAGGATCCGCTCTGGACCCGCTGGGCGCGGGACGTACTCAAGGCCTTCGACCAGTTTCAGTTGCTGTGTGCGGTGCGCAAGGGCCCGTGGGGCGTCGAGGGTTTGAACCTGCGGGTGACCAGTGCCTTGTTCAAGGCGCGGCTGATCGACAGCGAGCAGCAATGGTACGAAGGCCGTCCGGTGCTCATGACCCGCAACGACTATGGCCTGGGCCTGATGAACGGCGACATTGGCATTGCCCTGAAACTGCCCGAGCACGAGGGGCCGGAGGCCGGGCGCCTGGTGCTGCGTGTGGCCTTTCCGCGTAACGATGGCCAGGGCGGGGTGCGCTTTGTGCTGCCGAGCCGGCTCAATGATGTGGAAACCGTGTACGCCATGACCGTGCACAAATCCCAGGGCTCGGAGTTCGCCCACACCGCGCTGATATTGCCGGACGCCCTGAACCCGGTGCTGACCAAGGAACTGATCTACACCGGCATCACCCGCGCCAAGGACTGGTTCAGCCTGATCGAGCCCCGCGCCGGGGTGTTTGAAGAGGCCGTGCGGCGCAAGGTCAAGCGCCTCAGTGGCCTGATGCTAGAGCTGGGCTAGGCCCCGGGCGAGCAACCCGCCCCGTTACCCGGCACGGGTGCGTGGCGCCTCGCCTGGCGCTTCCAGGCCCATGAAGCGCCGGACCCGCTCGCCTGCGGCCTCCTGGCGGATCGCGCTCGGACTGGCGTCGAGCTGGATATGGCCGTCCTCCATAAAAATCACCCGGTCGGAAATCGACAGCGCAAAGTCCATCTCGTGGGTGACGATCAGCATGGTCATGCCTTCGCGGGCCAGGTCCTGGATCACATTCAACACGTCACCCACCAGCTCCGGGTCGAGGGCCGAGGTGGGCTCGTCAAACAGCATGATCGCCGGCTCCATGGCCAGGGCCCGGGCAATCGCGACTCGCTGCTGCTGGCCGCCGGACAACTGGTGCGGGTATTTGCGGGCGTGAGCCAGCAGGCCGACCTTGTCCAGCAGGGCGTAGGCCTGTTGCTCGCTCAGGCTCTGGCTGACGCCGTGGTAGCGCGGCGCCAGGGTGATGTTGTCGAGAATGCAGCGGTGCGGGAACAGGTTGAAGTTCTGGAACACCATGCCGATGTGGCGCACGCCGTCGCGCACCTGGGGGCTGTTGAGGTTGTCACCGGCGTTGATAAAGCTGTTGCCGAACAACACGATTTCACCCTGGTCGATGCGCTCCAGGCCGTTGACGGTACGGATCAATGAAGTCTTGCCGGAGCCGGAGGGGCCGATGATCGAGATCACCTGGCCGCTGGCGACCTGCAGGTCGATGCCCTTGAGCACCTGGTGGTCGCCGTAGCGCTTGTGGATGTTCTGCAACTGCAAGGCCGGTGGGCTGCCGGGACCGGGTTCCGCGCGCAGCTGGATGGGTTGCTGCCGGGTGTGGGCCTTGAGCCGGGCGACGCTGGCCGCGTCCAGGGTCTGGGGCTTGCGCAGGTTCAGATCCAGGTGTTGCTCCAGGCGCTGCAGCAGCCAGCCGAACACGCTGACGATCAGCACGTAATACACCGCCACGGCGGCCAGGGTTTCCATCACCAGGAAGTTCTGCGCGTACAGGCGCTGGCCGACGGTCAGCAACTCGGTGAGGGAGATCACCGAGATCAGCGAGGTCAGCTTGACCACGGTGATGTACTCATTGATCAGGGTGGGCAGGGAGATGCGAAAGGCCTGGGGGATGACGATCAGCCGTTGCAGGCCCAGCAGGCCTATGCCCAGCGCGCGGCCGGCTTCCTTCTGCCCCTTGGCCACCGAGATCAGGCCGCCGCGATGGATCTCCGCCATGTACGCCGCTTCCGTCACCACCAGGGCGAACAGCCCGGAGTAGAAGGGGTTGGACAGCACCGCGCCGGTAACGGGAAACAGCTGCGGCAGGTTGTAGACGAAGACCACCAGCACCAGCAGCGGGATGCTGCGGAAAAACCAGATATAGACCGCCGCCGGGGCTCGGATCCAGGGCGTGCTCGAGAGTTTGGCCGAGGCCAGGAGAAAGCCCAGCAGCATGCCGATAAACCAGGCCAGGGCGCTGAGCTGGACCACGGTGACGCAGGCGTGCCAGAAGCTGGGCAGGGAAAACAGGGAGAAAAAGTAGGACCAGTCGAATTGCATAACTACCTCAGCCGCTCGGATCGCAGGCTTCAAGACGGGCGCGGTGCCCTCGATCGCGGATCAGTCCGGAGCGCATCCTTGCGCGCCGCGCCGGTTACTCGGTCACCGGCTCCAGGTTGTATTTGCTGAGGATCGCCGCGTAGTCGCCGTTCTTGCGGCTCTCGGCAAAGGCTTCCTGCAGTGCCTTGTAGGTGGCGTCGTTGCCCTTCTTGACGAAGATGCCCAGGGTTTGCTGGTAGATCGGGTGCGCGGTGGTGACCACCACCCGCCCATTGGTGCGCTCGGCGATCATCTTCGCCGCGCCGGCGATTTCCACCTGGGCCTGGATGTTTTTCGAGAGCAGGGCCTGGGTCACTTCAGGGGCCGAGGGGTACTCGCTGACGCTGATCGCGCCCTTGTTGTTGGGCACGCAGTAGTCGCTGGAGAGTTTCTGCAACTGGCCGACCCAGGTGGTGCCCTGTTCGAGCCCGACTTTCAGGCCGCACAGGTCTTCCGGGGTCTGCGGGTTCAGGCCACTGTCCTTGGGCGCCATGATCGCCGCGCCGGTCTTGGCGTAGGCGATGGTCAGGGCCTGGGTCTGGCGCTCGGGGGTGATGTACATGCCGGAGATGATGGCGTCATAGCGCCCGGCGTTGAGGCCGAGGATCAGGCTGGGAAACTTGGTATCCACGAACTCGGCCTTGGCCTTGAGGTGCTTGGCCAGGGCGTGGGCCAGTTCCGGGTCGGAGCCGATCACGTTCTTGTCGCTGTCATAGGACTCGAACGGCGGGTAGGTGATTTCCATGCCGATCTTCAGCTGGCCCGGGGTGGCGGTGCTGGCCAGGGCAGTGCCGGCGGCGAGCAGGCCGGCGGTGAGCAGGGTCAGGCGCACGAGGTTGTTTTTGTTGAGCATGGGGTGGCACTCCAGGGGTGGGCGAAGGCAATCAGGACGGTTGGGGCTGGTGTTTCAGGTGACCGAAACTCGATGGCTTGCGGGCTTTGTCCGGCAAGCGGATCTCGCCGTTTTCCACGCGCCGGCGCAGGTACTGGTAGGTCTGCAAGGCCTGGCCGTACATGTGCTCGCCAATGGCGATCTGTTCGTACTCGGCGTTGGCCTTGGCGAATTGCGGCAGCGGTTTGATCTGGGTATGGAAGTCGCAGGCATAGAACAGCGGGAAGGCATAGCGCTCCTCGCTGACGCTGCGCACGCGGTGGGCGGTGGCGACAAAGGCGCCGGCGGTCATGACTTCGAGCATGTCGCCGATGTTCACCACAAAGGCGTCGGCGATCGGCGGTGCGTCGATCCATTGGCCCTGGTCGTTCATCACCTCCAGCCCGGGTTTATCGGCCATGAGGATGGTGAAGCACTCGTAGTCAGTGTGGGCGCCAATGCCCGGGGCATCCTGGGCCGTGTCGTCGAACGGGTAATGGATCAGCCGCAGCTTGGATGGCGGGCGAGTGACCAGAGCGTCGAAGTAGTCCTCCGCCAGGCCCAGGGCCAGGGCGAAGCCGCCGAACAGTCGTCGGCCGAGGGCGAACACCGCAGCGTAATAGGCCTGGGCCGCGTCCTTGAAACCCGGCAGTGGCGGCCAGTCGTTGGGGCCCAGCAGCGGAGTGTTGGCCAGCACCAGCGGGTCGTCGGCCGGCACTTCGAAGCCGATGTCGAAGGCCTCCTTGTGGTCCGGTTTGCCCTTGGCGTACACCTCTTCGCCTTCGGGCACGAAGCCCTTGTGACTCTGGGAGGTGCCGATGTAGTGCTGCATCTTGGCCGTCAGCGGCTGGGCGAAGTAGTCCCTGGCGGCCTGGCGCAGATCGGCAATCAGTTGCGGCGCGATGCCGTGGTGGGTGATGTAGAGAAACCCCACCTCGCTGGCGGCCGCGCCCAGTTGCTCGGCGACCGCCAGGCGATGCTCCAGCTCGACACTGAACAGGCCGGCGATATCCACCACCGGGATGCTGCTGAAGTTGGCCTTGGCGTGATTGGTTTTATCGGGCATGGCGCAAGCCCCTCATGGCTGGGTTGAGTGATGGAAGCGGTCGAAATGCTGGCGCTCGGTACGGGCCATCCACTGGTTCAGCGACCACAGGTCGGCCACCGGGACATTGGTGAAGGGCAGGTGATGCAGGTAGCCGTCGGCGCCGAATTCCGGGGTCAGGGTGCTGACCGGGTAACCCCGGCTTTGCTGCGAACGCCAGATGGCCTCCCAGTGCTGCTGGTGGAACGCCAGTTCGCGGGCGTACTCCGGGGCGCCGGGGTGGGGGACCTGCGGGCCCTGGTCATAGCCGACCCGGGCCTGGATGTGGTGCACGCGCTCGACGAACGGGCTGAGGTCGTCATGGGGGTCGTCCAGCAAGCGCTCGCAGGTGACGATCCAGTGGCTGATGTCGCTGGTGAAGCGCAGGTCGGGCAGTTGCCGGATCAGGTCCAGGGTCAGCCAGGGGTTGAACAGCGAGCGCGAACGGTGGGTTTCAAAGCTGCAGAACTGGCCGTGCTTGCGCCCCAGTTCCAGGGCCTGGCCAAAGAACTCCACCTGTTGCGCCAGGCTCCAGCGGTCATTGCCCGCCAGCACGTTGACGAAACGCGGCCCCAGTTCGGCGGCCCAGGCCAGTTTGCGATCAAGGTCCTGCAAGTGTTCTGCGGGCGCCGCCGATTGCTTGGGCAGCACCTCGTAGGCGCTGAACACGGTGCTGATATAGGGCAGGTGATTGGCGCGCAGAAAGGCGCCGAATTCGGTGCGATCGCGGGTTTCCAGGGGCAAGCGCGCTTCCATGCCGTCGAAGCCGGCGGCCAGCAGCTCGTCCAGGGCCTGGGCTTTGCTCGCGGTATAACCCCAGAGTGTGCGGAATATTTCCAGTTTCATCGGCGAACCTCAAAGATGCCTCGGGCTACTCAAAGCACCACGGCGGCGGTTGGCCGGCGCAATGCTGTGTACGGCAGTAGCAAAAGACATGCTTTGAGCCGGGTCTCTGTGGATCCGGTCTCGTCGGGTGCAGCGCGTGGGCTGCTCACTCTGGCGTCGATCTTAAGCAGCCGGCGCGGTCAGGAAGAATAGGCAGGTTCAAATCATTAGTTCAGTTTTTTCTAAACCAATAGCTGGCTATTCATGATGCCTGTCTCCCTGGCATTTCCATGGCTGTGCTATCGTTGCGGCATCATTTCATGACGATCAAAGAGAATCCCTGCATGAACGTGGCTGTCTGGACGACAGGACGCTTTGCTGGCTGGAGGCGGGTACTGCTGGCGGCTGTTATCTGTTCGCTGAATGCTGTCGCTTTCGCGCAAACAGAGCCTGCGCCCAGCCTGGCCGAGCAGCGGGCCCAGGCCGTGACCCAAGTGGTCCTGGGCATTCTCAGTTACGCACGCTGGCCGGTAGAACCGGCGCAACTGCGCTTATGTGTGGCCGGGCCCACCGAATACACCGACGACCTGGTCAAGGGCACCACTCAGGCCACCGGCCGCCCGGTGCTGGTGCGACGCCTGTTGGCGGACAGCCCGGCGCTGGCCACGGAATGCGATGCGGTGTACATCGGCAAGCTGAGCAACGAGGAGCGTGCCCGGCTGTTCACGTCCCTGAGCGGTCGTCCGGTCCTGAGCATCAGCGAGGGCGGTGACCAGTGCACCGTGGGCAGCCTGTTCTGCCTGCGGGTCAGTGACGACCAGGTGTCGTTCGAGGTCAATCTGGACTCGGTGGCCCGCAGTGGAGTACGCATCCACCCCAGCGTGCTGCAGCTCTCGCGTCGACGGCCGGCGGCGTCATGAATCTGTTCAAATCCGATACTCGTCCCACGCTACGCTCGGTCATTGGCCGCGGGCATTTGACCGTGGCCCTGTTGGCGATCTCCATGGCCAGCGTGTCGCTGACCCTGCTCGGGGTGCTGGCGCTGCGGGTGTACGCCGACCACAACCTGCACCTGATCGCGCGTTCGATCAACTACACGGTCGAGGCGGCCGTGGTGTTCAACGACAGTGCGGCGGCGACTGAAGCGCTGGCGCTGATCGCCTCGACCGAGGAAGTGGCCGATGCCCAGGTCCTGGATAAGAACGGCAAGCTGCTGGCCAGTTGGGAGCGCCCGGAAAGCGGGTTCCTGACCGATCTGGAGATGCAGATCGCCCGGACCTTCCTGGAAAAACCGATTTCCATGCCGATCCTGCACCAGGGGCGCGAAGTCGGCACGGTCAACCTGACCGGCCACGGCGGCAGCCTGATGCGCTTCCTGTTCAGCGGCCTGGTCGGCATCGTGCTGTGCACCGCCATCAGTGCCTGGGCCGCACTGTACCTGGCGCGGCGCCAGTTGCGAGGGATCACCGGCCCCTTGCGCAGCCTGGCCGAAGTGGCCCACGCCGCGCGTCGCGAACGGGCCTTCGACCAGCGGGTGCCGCCGGCGGAAATCGCCGAGCTGGACAACCTCGGCAACGACTTCAACGCCTTGCTCGATGAGCTGGAAGCCTGGCAGACGCACCTGCAGAGCGAAAACGAAAACCTCGCGCACCAGGCCAGTCATGACAGCCTGACCGGCCTGCCGAACCGAGCGTTTTTCGAGGGGCGGCTGATCCGTGCCCTGCGCGGTGCGAGCAAACTCAATGAGCGGGTGGCCGTGCTGTTTCTCGACAGCGACCGCTTCAAGAGCGTCAATGACAACTTCGGCCATGCCGCCGGTGACGCGGTGCTGATCGCCGTGGCCACGCGGATCCGCGCGCAGTTGCGCGAGGATGACCTGGTGGCGCGCCTGGGTGGGGACGAGTTCGCGATCCTGCTGACGCCGCTGCACCGGGTGGAGGATGCCCAGCGTATCGCCGACAAGATCATCGCCAGCATGGAAATGCCGATTCAGTTACCGGGAAACACTTCGATCCTGACTTCCCTCAGTATTGGCATCGCGGTCTACCCCGATCATGGCGCCACGCCGGGCGGCCTGCTCAATGCCGCTGACGCGGCGATGTACCAGGCCAAGCGCATGTCGCGTGGCGGCCAACACACCGTGGGGTCGGAGCACCCCGTCGTTCATGTTCAATCCAGGAGCTAATCCTTTGTTCTCGATGACTCAGCGTTCCTTACGCTTTTTTTCCGCAATCATGCTGTTGGCCGTATTGGGCCTGACCGGCTGCCAGAGCGTGCCCCCCAAGGGCTTGACCCCGCAGCAGATAGCCGTGCTCAAGCACGAAGGGTTTGAACTGACCGATGAGGGCTGGGCCTTTGGCCTGTCGGGCAAGGTGCTGTTTGGCAGCGATGTCGAATCCCTGAACCCGGCCAGCACCGAGATCGTCGAGCGCATCGGCAAGGCCCTGTTGGGGGTGAACATCCAGAAGGTCCGGGTCGATGGCCACACCGACGCGTCGGGCAAGGAAAGCTACAACGAACAACTCTCGCTGCGCCGAGCGAAAAGCGTGGCCAAGGTCCTGACCCAGGTCGGCATGCGTGAAGAGAACGTGCAACTGCGCGGCCTGGGCAGCAGCGAGCCGGTGGCCTCCAACAGCACCGCCGCCGGGCGTACGGAAAACCGTCGGGTGTCGATCGTGGTCATCGCCGACTAGTGACCCGGCCTGCCTGGGTGGCAGGCCGGCCAGTCCGGTTTCAAGGGGCTGCTGGCGCTGCCGCCGGGGCGTCCTTGGGGTCGAGGTTGACCATCAGGTGCTTGGTCGCGTTTCTGATCATCGGGCCCAGCACCAGGTTGCTGCCGATCATCACCACCACCGCCGCCAGCACCAGGCCGTCCGATTGCACCAGGCCGAGAAAGGTCCCGCCGAACACGCTGACCGCCAGCAAGCCACTGATCATCATGGCCAGCATCATGGGCTTGGCCGGGTTGTCGAAACCCAGGAAGCGCTGCTTCTCTTCAGCCGATATCACCAGCTCGACCTTGCAGCCTTTGCACGGGATGGGCTGATCTTCGCGCAGCATGACCTGCTGCTTCTTGCCGATGGGGAATTCCTTTTCGCAGGCGTTGCAGTGCACTTTCATGCCGATGATAGTTGCGGGGGACGAACTCATCTTGATCCTTAAGATTGGGTGGGGCTGCCGCTGAACGGCGGCCATTGGTTGCGTGTTTGCGCGAGGCTCAGGGCATGGGTTACCCGGCGGGTCGCCAATGCCGCCAGGCAGGTTGGGGCTGATCTCGGTCATGCCGCTGGAAACCGCGGGCCAATCCCTGGAACCCCATCTGAAGGGGCTGCCGTAACCGACCAAGTCATAGACTTCGCTTTCGCCCATCACCTGGCCGTTGCGCGGGTCGTTCAAGTGGCAAGCCGCGCAGTCTACCTGCAGGCGTCAATCGGCAAAACGCATTTCCCGCGAGTCGCCCATCAACAGCGGCTGATTCTGTTCGGTCACCTCACGGATGTAGTCCCACAACAGGGTGATGCGCTTGAGCTTGCGCAGGTCTTCGCGGCAGTACATCCAGAACTGGCGGGTGATGTTGATCTCTTCGGGCAGCACCGGCAGCAGCCGTGGGTCCTGGGCGGCGAGGAAGCAGGGCAGGATCGCCAGTGAGCGCCCTTGCTGCGCCGCCACGTATTGAGCGATCACGCTGGTGCTGCGCAGGTTGGCGCTGGCGCCGGGCACGACATTGGCCAGGTACAGCAGCTCGGAACTGAAGGCCAGGTCGTCGACGTAACTGATGAACGAGTGCTCGCTGAGGTCTGCCGGGCGGCGGATCGGCGCGTGCTGGTCGAGGTAGTCCTGGGTGGCGTAGAGCTGCAGGCGGTAGTCGCACAGTTTGCAGCAGACGTAGGGACCGTGCTCCGGGCGTTCGAGGGCGATAACGATGTCGGCTTCGCGCTTGGACAGGCTGATGAAGTGCGGCAGGGGCAGGATATCCACCGAGATCGCGGGGTAGGCGTCGACGAAGTGGCTCAACTGCGGGGTGATGAAGAAGCTGCCGAAACCCTCGGTGCAGCCCATGCGCACATGGCCGGACAAGGCCACGCCGGAGCCCGACACCTGCTCGCAGGCCATGTGCAGGGTGCTTTCAATCGACTCGGCATACCCCAGCAGGCGCTGGCCCTCGGCGGTCAGGATAAAGCCGTTGGTGCGGGACTTTTCGAACAGCAGGGTGCCCAGCGCGCCTTCCAGCGAACTGATGCGCCGCGACACCGTGGTGTAGTCCACCGCCAGGCGCTTGGCCGCACTGCTGGCCTTGCGGGTACGGGCCACTTCGAGAAAAAACTTCAGATCATCCCAGTTCAGGGCACCCAGGGAGGTGATGTTTTTTTGCATGATAGACCGGCTTTTATGTGCGTTCTTATTAGTAATTTGCACATCTATACTCCAAAAACAGTCCGATCACCAATTCGCGACGCACGCCTCATCTCAAGGCGACCTACGCCTTGGCTCTCTTGCATAACTACAAGATCTGGAGACCACCAATGAACGCATCGCTCACGTCTGCCGACACCGCTGTGCAACAGGCCAAACTGTTGATCGACGGCGAATGGGTCGAGTCCAAGACCACCCACTGGCAAGACATCGTCAACCCGGCCACCCAGCAAGTGCTGGCCAAAGTGCCGTTTGCCACCCCTGAAGAAGTCAACGCCGCCATCGACGCTGCCCATCGCGCCTTCCAGACCTGGAAGCTGACCCCGATCGGCGCGCGCATGCGCATCATGCTCAAGCTGCAAGCCCTGATTCGTGAACATTCCAAGCGTATCGCGGTGGTCCTGAGCGCCGAGCAGGGCAAGACCATTGCCGACGCCGAGGGCGATATTTTCCGTGGCCTGGAAGTGGTCGAGCACGCCTGCTCGATCGGCACCCTGCAGATGGGTGAGTTCGCCGAGAACGTCGCCGGCGGGGTCGATACCTACACCTTGCGCCAGCCGATCGGCGTCTGCGCCGGCATTACCCCGTTCAACTTCCCGGCGATGATTCCGCTGTGGATGTTCCCGATGGCCATCGCCTGCGGCAACACCTTCGTTCTCAAGCCATCCGAGCAGGATCCGCTGTCGACCCTGCTGCTGGTGGAGCTGGCGCTCGAGGCCGGGGTTCCGGCCGGCGTGCTCAACGTGGTGCACGGTGGCAAGGACGTGGTGGATGCGTTGTGCACCCACAAGGACATCAAGGCCGTGTCGTTCGTCGGCTCGACCGCCGTGGGCACCCATGTGTACGACCTCGCCGGCAAACATGGCAAGCGCGTGCAATCGATGATGGGCGCGAAAAACCATGCCGTGGTGCTGCCTGACGCCAATCGCGAGCAGACCCTCAATGCCCTGGTCGGCGCCGGTTTCGGTGCCGCCGGCCAGCGTTGCATGGCGACCTCGGTAGTGGTGCTGGTAGGCGCGGCCAAGCAATGGCTGCCGGACCTCAAGGCCCTGGCCCTGAAGCTCAAGGTCAATGCCGGCAGCGAGCCGGGCACCGATGTCGGGCCGGTGGTGTCGAAAAAGGCCAAGGCGCGCATTCTCGAGCTGATCGAAAGCGGCGTGAAAGAGGGCGCCACCCTGGAGCTGGACGGTCGCCAGATCAAGGTCCCGGGTTTCGAGCAGGGCAACTTTATCGGCCCGACCCTGTTCTCCGGGGTCACCACTGACATGCAGATCTACACCCAGGAAATCTTCGGCCCGGTGCTGGTGGTGCTGGAGGTCGACACCCTGGATCAGGCCATCGCCCTGGTCAACGCCAACCCCTTCGGCAACGGCACCGGCCTGTTCACCCAGAGCGGTGCGGCGGCGCGCAAGTTCCAGAGCGAAATCGACGTTGGCCAGGTCGGGATCAACATTCCGATTCCGGTGCCGGTGCCGTTCTTCAGCTTCACTGGTTCCCGCGGTTCCAAGCTCGGAGACCTGGGCCCGTACGGCAAGCAAGTGGTGCAGTTCTACACGCAGACCAAGACCGTCACCAGCCGCTGGTTCGACGATGACAGTGTCAATGACGGTGTGAACACCACCATCAACTTGCGTTAAGGAGTCGGCCATGAAGATTGCATTTATCGGTCTGGGCAACATGGGCGCGCCGATGGCGCGCAACCTGATCAAGGCCGGCCACGCGCTGAACCTGTTCGACCTGAACCAGACGGTGCTGGCGGAACTGGCGGCCCTGGGCGGCAGCATCAGCGCCTCGCCACGCGCCGCCGCCGAGGGCAGCGAGCTGGTGATCACCATGCTCCCGGCCGCCGCCCATGTACGCAGCGTGTGGTTGGGCGAAGACGGTGTACTGGCGGGTATCGCCCGCGGCGTGCCGGCCGTGGATTGCAGCACCATCGACCCGCAGACCGCCCGTGAAGTGGCGGCGGCCGCGGCCCGGCAGGGCGTGGCCATGGCCGACGCTCCGGTGTCCGGCGGTACCGGCGGGGCCCAGGCCGGGACCCTGACCTTTATGGTCGGGGCCAATGCCGAGCTGTTCGCCACCCTGCAGCCGGTGCTGGCGCAGATGGGGCGCAACATTGTGCATTGCGGTGAAGTCGGGACCGGGCAGATTGCCAAGATCTGCAACAACCTGCTGCTGGGCATCTCGATGATCGGCGTCAGTGAAGCCATGGCTCTGGGCGATGCGCTGGGGATCGATACCCAGGTGCTGGCGGGAATCATCAACAGCTCGACTGGCCGTTGCTGGAGCTCCGACACCTACAACCCGTGGCCGGGAGTGATTGAAACCGCCCCGGCATCGCGCGGCTACACCGGTGGTTTCGGTGCCGAACTGATGCTCAAGGACCTGGGGCTGGCCACCGAGGCGGCACGCCAGGCGCACCAGCCGGTGGTTCTTGGCGCGGTGGCCCAGCAGTTGTACCAGGCCATGAGTCAGCGCGGTGAAGGTGGCAAGGACTTCTCGGCGATCATCAACAGCTATCGCAAGCCCCAGTAGACGGGGCGTTTCCGAGGGCCCGCGTCGGGCGCGCCCTCGGCTTTTTGCTCAGGCGAAAACGAAGTACTTGCGCACCGTCTCCACCACTTCCCAGGTGCCTTTCATCCCCGGCTCGACCACGAAAATATCACCCGCGCGCAAGTGGATCGGCGCCATGCCGTCCGGGGTGATCACGCAGTAGCCTTCCTGGAAATGGCAGTACTCCCACTTCACATACTCCACGTACCATTTGCCCGGCGTGCAGATCCAGGTGCCCATGATCTTGCTGCCGTCCTCGCTGGTGTAGGCGTTGAGGTTGACGGTGTGCGGGTCACCTTCGAGCTTTTCCCACTTGCAGGCGTCGAGTACCGGTAGTGGGTGCGTGTCGCGCAGAACGGTGATGGGCTGGTTCATGTGGGGCTCCTGGTGATGTGGCAGAACTGAAGCAGCACCCTATAGCGCCCGGCCTGCGGCCAGTTGTCTGAACTCGACATCGGGGTACCCAGAAGCGCAGCCCGGGAGCAGGTCGGCCCAGCGCCGCGAGGTCATTGATATTTCCGCGTGTGAAATGGCCTTTTCGTAGAAGAATTTGCGAAAGATCCGAGCGATGCCGAAGTATTTTGCAAGAATCTACACAGGCATCACTCGTATGATTCAGTTCGCATTGGTCGAGAGCAGCACAATGGAAAAAACCACAGCCTGGTGGGATATCAGCCCGCCCTTGAGCACCGCGACCCCCACCTGGCCGGGCGATACGCCGTTTCAGGAAGAGCGGGTCTGGCAGTTCGGGCCCGAGTGCCCGGTGAACGTCGGGCGCATCACCCTGTCCCCGCACACGGGTGCCCATGTCGACGCGCCCCTGCATTACAGCGCCGACGGCGCGCCCATCGGCGAGGTCTCGCTGGATGTGTACATGGGCCCGTGCCGGGTTGTGCATTGCCTGAACAGTGGGCCGCTGGTGCGGCCCGAAGACCTGCACGGGCACCTGGATAACCTGCCCGAGCGGGTCTTGCTGCGCACTTATCAACAGGCGCCGCTGAGTGAGTGGGATGCGGATTTCACCGCCGTCGCCCCGGAGACCGTCGAGCTGCTGGCCAGCCTGGGCGTGCGCCTGATCGGCATCGACACGCCGTCCCTGGACCCGCAGCAATCCAAGACCATGGACTCCCACAACGCCGTGGCGCGCCATGGCATGGCGATTCTTGAAGGTGTGGTACTCGATGACGTCGCAGCAGGGGATTACGAACTGATCGCCCTGCCGCTGCGTTTTGCCCACCTGGATGCAAGCCCGGTTCGGGCCATCCTGCGTCCGTTGCGACGCTAGTTTTCCACAACAACGAAGCGTGCCGTCGCCCGCTGCCGCGCCTGGATTGCATTCCTCGCGCCCCCGCGAACGGCACGCCACCCCCCTGACGTGAGGAGCCCACGCGATGAGTCAATGTCCCTATTCACCCAACCATCAGCCGGAAGAGTGGCATAACGCCGAGCTGAATTTTTCCGACTCCATGAGCTACGGCGACTACCTGGACCTGGGGCGCATCCTCAGCGCCCAGCATCCACTGTCGCCGGACCACAACGAGATGCTGTTCATCATCCAGCACCAGACCTCGGAGCTGTGGATGAAGCTGATGCTGCATGAGCTCAAGGCCGCGCGTGACCATGTGCGCCTGGGCGAGTTGCCGCCGGCGTTCAAGATGCTGGCGCGGGTGTCGCGGATCTTCGACCAGTTGGTGCACGCCTGGGCGGTACTGGCGACCATGACCCCTTCGGAATACAAGTCGATCCGCCCGTACCTGGGGCAGTCCTCGGGCTTTCAGTCGTTCCAGTACCGGGAAATCGAATTCATCCTCGGCAACAAGAGCGCGGCCCTGCTGCGTCCCCACGCCCATCGCCCGGAGCTGTTGCAGTCCCTGGAGCAATCGATTGCCACGCCGTCGCTGTATGACGAAGCGATTGGCCTGATGGCCAAGGCCGGGCTGAGCATCGACCCGCAGCGCCTGGAGCGCTCCAGCACCGCACCGACCGAACACGACGCCAGCGTGGAAGCCGCCTGGCGCGAGGTCTACGCCGATCCTTCGCGCTACTGGGACCTGTATCAGTTGGCCGAGAAGTTCATCGACCTCGAAGACTCGTTCCGCCAGTGGCGCTTCCGTCATGTGACGACTGTGGAGCGCATCATCGGCTTCCAGCCAGGTACCGGTGGCACTGAGGGCGTGGGCTACCTGCGCAAGATGCTCGACACCGTGCTGTTCCCCGAGCTGTGGCGCGTGCGTTCGTCGCTCTGATAGCGAGCCAAAAAAAACGGCCCGGCATTCACTGAATGCCGGGCCGTTTTGCTTTACGCGGGGTTTATTGCAGCGCGGTTTGCGCGGCCTTGTTGGCCAGGCGCATGCGGTAGAAGCCCCAGATCACCAGGACCCAGACCGGGATCGCATACACCGAGACGCGGATGCCGGGGATCATCAGCATCACCACGATGATCATGGCCATGAAGGCCAGGCACAGGTAGTTGCTGAAGGGGAACCAGAAGGTCTTGAACGACGGCACCACGCCTTGCTCGCCCATGGCTTTGCGGAACTTGATGTGAGTCAGGCTGATCAGTGCCCAGTTGATCATCAACGAGGCCACGACCAGGGCCATCAACAGCTCCAGCGCTTCCTTGGGCGCCAGGTAGTTGACCACCACGCACAGCAGGGTGACCAGCGCCGAAACCCCCAGGGCCAGCAATGGCACGCCCTGTTTGTTGAGCTTCATCATGGCTTTTGGCGCGTCACCCTGTTCGGCCAGGCCGTAGAGCATGCGGCTGTTGCAGTACACGCCGCTGTTGTAGACCGACAGCGCCGCGGTCAGGACCACGAAGTTGAGGATGTGCGCCGCAGCGTCGCTGCCGATCAGGGCAAAGATCTGCACGAACGGGCTGCCGCTGTAGGTGTCGCCGGAAGCGTTCAAGGTTTCCAGCAACTGGTTCCACGGGTACAGGCACAGCAGCACGGTCAGGGCGCCGACGTAGAAGATCAGAACCCGGTAGACCACCTGGTTGATCGCCTTCGGGATCACCTTGCGCGGCTCACTGGCTTCGGCGGCAGTGATGCCCACCAGCTCCAGCCCACCGAAGGAAAACATGATGAAGGCCATGGCCATCAGCAGGCCCGTGCCGCCATTGGGGAAGAACCCGCCGTGGCTCCACAGGTTGCTCACCGACGCCTGGGGCCCGCCGCTGCCGCTGAACAGCATGTAGCAGCCGAGGGCGATCATGCCGATGATGGCCACCACCTTGATGATGGCAAACCAGAACTCGGTCTCCCCGAAGAACTTCACGTTCATCATGTTGATCAGGTTGACCAGCACGAAGAACACCACGGCGCTGACCCAGGACGGTATTTCCGGCCACCAGAACTGCACGTACTTACCCACGGCGGTGAGTTCGGCCATGCCCACCAGGACATACAGCACCCAGTAGTTCCAGCCGGCCAGAAAGCCGAAGTAACCGCCCCAGTATTTATGCGCGAAGTGGCTGAAGGAGCCGGCAACCGGCTCTTCGACGATCATTTCGCCGAGCTGGCGCATGATCAGGAAGGCAATGAAGCCGGCAATGGCATAGCCGAGAATCATCGCCGGACCCGCGGATTTGAGCACGCCGGCAGAACCCAGGAACAAACCGGTGCCGATCGCCCCGCCCAGGGCGATCAGCTGGATATGACGGTTTTTCAAGCCTCGCTTGAGTTCACCCTGTTTCACAATTTGATCCACTAATTACGCTCTCTTTTAGTTGTTATCAGGACCGATCCGAGTAGTCGGGTGGTTCGATCATCCTGTTGCAGAAGGATCAGATATTACTCTCGGTGAACTTCTCGTAATACAGTTGAATCGCCTTATGTGGCTGTTCCTGCAGCCAGTTTCGGATGGATTCGACCATCGGCGGCGGACCGCAGACGTACATGTCGGCTTCGTTGTCGCGCAGTTCGCTGCTGTCCAGGTGCTCGGCGATATAACCGCGCTTGCCCGACCATTGGGCGTCGGGCTCGCTGAGCACCGGGGTGTAGCGAAAGCCCGGAATGCGCTCGGCGTAGGCGGCAATTCGCTCGCCTTCGCACAGGTCGGCGGCGCCGCGCACTCCGTAATACAGGTGCACCGGCTGCTCGCAGCCCATGTCGGCCAGTTGGTCGAGCATGCCCAGCAGGGCCGACAACCCGGTGCCGCCGGCCACCAGGATCAGCGGCTTGGCGACATGGCGCAGGTAGAACGCCCCCAGCGGCGCTTCCAGTTGAAGGGTGTCGCCCACCAGGCAGCGCTCGCGGATGTAGTTGCTCATCACCCCGTCGGGCAGCAGGCGGATCAGAAACTGCAGCTGGTTGTTGCTGTCGGGGCGGTTGGCGAACGAGTAGGAGCGCTTGTTCGAGGTGCCGGGCACCGTCAGCCGCGCGTATTGCCCGGGCAGGAAGTCCAGGGTCGGCTCGCTGCTGCCCAGGTCCAGGTAGAGGATCGCGGTGCTTTCGCTGACCTGCCGGACCTCGATCACCGAGCCGCTCAGGGACGCGGGCCCGGCGCTGTTGCACAGGCTGGAGTCGAAGTCGAAATAGAACGCCGCGTCGGACTGTACGCGGGTCTGGCAACTGAGCATCTTGCGTTGCTCAAGGTCCTGGGCGGTGAGGGCTTCCTCGTCGACGTAATCCTGGCTGTACTGGCCCGACTCACAGCGGCCCTGGCAGGTGCCACACACGCCTTCGCGGCAGTCGAGGGGGATATTGATGCCGTTGCGCAGCGCGGCATCGAGCAATATTTCATTGGGTTTCACGGGGAAAAACAGCGTCTTGCCATCGGCAAAGCTGAACGCGACCTTGTGGTTCATGGCGATGTCCGCGGCGTCAGAGGTGATAGAAATCGAGCACTGAGTTGATGCTGTCGTTGAGCAGCAACACGTGCTTGCGGTTGATCAGCCAACTGCCCTGGTGGGGTGTGAGGCGGTACGTGGCCTGGCCGTAGAACTGCTCGGACGTGGCCAGGCGATAGAACAGGGTGTGCCAGTTGAGGCGCACTTCGAGGCTGCCGTCGCCCTGTTCGGCGATGCGTACGTTGTTGATCAGGTGCAGGGTGCGTGGCATCGGTGTGGCGGAAGCGGCCTTGCCGGTGCGCAGGCGAAACACCCGGTCTTCCAGGCCGCCACGGTTGGCGTAGTAGATCAGCGACATCTCGCGCTTGGGGTCGCGGGTGTAGACGTGCTCGGAATCCCATTGCGGCAGGTGGAACTCGCTCTGCGGGTCGAACAGCGCCAGGTAGGCGTCCCAGTCCTGGGCGTCGCACAGCTCGGATTTACGGTAGAAAAACTGCTCGATCTGGTACTGCAATTGCGCATTCATGGTCATACCTCCCGCAGCTTCAGGGATTGGGCGTCGAGGCCGTCGAGCAGGAACTTCTGCCAGTTGCTGTGCTGGTTGACGTACAGCCCTTCGTGGGTGAATTCGGCGCCGGTCATGGCCGGTTGAATGCCGATGGCTTCGCTGTTGGCCGTGGGTCCGGTGAGCCAGCGATGGTTGCCGCGGGAGATATCGCTCCAGCGTTCCAGGCGTGCCTGGAAACCACGCTGGGCTTCACGGAATTCCACCAGGTCATCGGGGGTGCCCATGCCGGACACGTTGAAGAAATCCTCGAACTGGCGAATGCGGTTTTCGCGGTCGGCATCCGACTCGCCCTTGACCCCCAGGCACTGGCTGACGATCTCGGTCTTGTTCCAGGCCACCGGGCGGATGATCCGCAACTGCGAGCTGATCTGGTCGAGGAAGAACAGGCTTGGGTAGATGTTCAGGTTGCGCAGGCGGTGCATCATCCACTCGGCCTTGGCCTGGCCGTGCTCTTCGATCAGGCGCGGCATGATGGTGGCGTAACCGGAGCGCACGGCCGGGTTCGGCATGTCACTGAACAGCACGCTGTGGCCGTTGTTGAAGGCGAACCAGCCGTCGTCGGTATTGGCATCGCCGGCGCCGAGCTTGCTGTAGTCCAGGGTCCCGGCGCTGCTGGTGCCGTTTTCGCTGTTGACCTGCTGGCGGTGCTGCACGGTGGCCACGTAGTTGTAGTGCACGGTGCTGACGTGATAACCGTCGAGGCCGTTTTCGTTTTGCAGCTTCCAGTTGCCGTCGTAGGTGTAGGACGACTTGCCGGGCAGCACTTCCAGCTCACCGGTGGGCGACTGCGCGACCATCATGTCGAAGAACACCCGGGCATCGCCGAGGAAGTCTTCCAGGCTGTTGTCGGCGTTCACGTCGAGGCTGATAAACACAAAGCCCTTGTAGCTTTCGATGCGGGCCTTTTTCAGGCCGCGAGTGGCTTTGTCGAAGCCTTCCGGGTATTCGCCCGGGGCCTTGACCTTGACCAGACGGCCGTCGCTTTTGTAGCACCAGGCGTGGAAAGGGCAGGTGAAGGTCGACTGGTTGCCCTTGCCGACCCGGGTCAGGGTGGTGCCGCGATGCTGGCAGGCGTTGATCAGCGCGTTGAGACGACCCTCGCCGTCGCGGGTGATGATCATCGGCTGGCGCCCGGCGCGCATGGTCACGAAGTCGTGATTGTTGGCCAGTTCGCTTTCGTGGCAGGCGTAGATCCAGTTCTTCTCGAAGATCAGCTCCATCTCCAGATCGAACAGCTCGGGCTCGGTGAAAATATCCCGGGCAATTCGGAACACGCCGTCGGCCGGACGAAAATCGAGGCAGCCCTCGATGAAGCTTTTCCATTGTTCTGTGGTTCTTGCACCATTCATGAGTCGGTACCTTTTTATTCAGGGCAATCAGGTGCGCTCATTAGAGGGAGTGACGGCCCCGGGTGGCTATCCGCTTAATTGCCCAAGGCCATCCAGAAAATTGCCGCCGCTCACCCCTGTAGCCGCTGCCGAGCCCGCGACGCTGCGCTGACCCTCACATCCACCCAAACAACTCCCTGCCTCCCCGCCCGGCCGCCCCCCCGAGGTAACACCCCAGCGCTCCCGCCTGTGCGTCTAATACCCAACCCGGTGCACCACTCGACCAACGGCTGCACCGCGATGCAGCGATGGGCTAATGTGGCCGACAGCAGCGAGGCATGTTCAGGGGACGGCAGCCGGGTGTTATCCACTTAGTCAGGGATTGTTATCCGCTAAGTGGGCGGTGGTCGTTTCAGGCGCAGAACTTGCTGTTCAAGCGAGAGACGCGCCGTCAGAGCGCGCAAAAAAATTGCCGTGGGTGTACCTGATGAACAGCAAAGCCGATTCGCAGTTTCGCGATATCTGTATCGACCACTACGACCTCGAAAGCGCCAGGAGCTGGATGTCCGGCATCTGCGGGCCGCACCGGCTCGAAACCGCGAATCCCGAGCGCATCCGCTTTCACCACAGCGCCAATGTCTTCAAATCCCGCGCCACCACCCTGGGGACCATCGAGTACGGCACCGATGTGCGGGTCGATATCGAAGACGCCGAGCGCTTCAGCAGCTACAGCCTGAGCCTGCCCCTGAGCGGCGAACAGGAGCTGAGCCGGGATGGCCGCCTGCTCAAGTCCAACCGCGACCAGGGGGTGATCATCTCGCCCAACGAAAGCCAGGTGCTGTCGATCTCCGGTGACTGCCGCAAGGTCCAGGTGGTGATCACCCGTGCAGCCATGAACGAGGCGCTGGAAGTCCTGCTGCAACGTCCGCTGGACGCGCCCCTGCGCTTCGAGGCGGTGATGGATGCGGTGGATGGCGCGTCCGCGTCGTGGTGGCGCATGGCGCGTTATTTCATCGCCGAGCTGGAACGCAGCAACGTGCTCTACGAGCAACTGGCCTTTACCCGCGACATCGAAAGCTCGCTGATCAAGGGCTTGATCCTGGCCCAGCCGAACAACTATTCCGATGAGCTGGGCGAGGTGTTGCAGGTCAAGCTGCCGCACTACCTGGTTCGTGCTCGGCAGTACATCCACGACAATGCGCGCGAGGCCATTCACCTCGAAGACCTGGAGGCCGCCGCCGGGGTGTCGCGCTTCAAGTTGTTCGAGGCGTTCAAGAAGTACCTGGCTCTGTCGCCTATGGTCTACCTGAAAAAATACCGCCTGAACGCGGTGCGCCGGGAAATCCTCGAGCATGGCTCGGCGCGCAATATTTCCGAGATCGCCCTGGGCTGGGGCTTCACCCACCTGGGGCGGTTTTCCGCGGAGTACCGCAAGCTGTTCAACGAAGCCCCCAGCGCCACCCTGCAACGCAACGAGGCCCGCAGCCTGCGCCGGTTCTGACGACCGGGAGCAGGCCTTGTTGCAGCTATTTTCTGGGCAGCAGGTCCAGCAGTTGCGAGCTTTCCTTGATCTTCTGCAGGACGATCTCGGAGCGGATATCGGTGACGCCCGAGGTGCGGTTCAGGTGATTGACGATGAAATCCGAGAAGTGCTTGAGGTTGCGCGCCTGGATCCGCAGCACATAGTTGCTGGCGCCGGTCACCACGTAGGCGGTGACCACTTCGGGCCACTGCTGGACCTTCTTGATAAAGGTCTCGTGCCAGTCGTCGACGTCCTGGCGCAGCGACACATGGACGATGGCTTCCAGCTCGATGCCCAGGCGCTCGGCATTCAGCTCGGCGCGATAGCCATTGATGATTCCTTCGCTCTCCAGCAGGCGCAGGCGGCGCAGGCAGGCGGAGGGCGACAGGGCGACTTTTTCCGCCAGCTCATGGTTGCTGATGCGCCCGTCCTGTTGCAGTACATGCAGGATGCGCAGGTCTGTGGAGTCGAGAATCATGGTTGGCATTTATCCGCGTTTTTCAGGGTTTAAGTCGAAGAATCTTCGAGTCAACTACGATCGGGTCGCTCATTTTGCACGAAAATTCTTTAAAGCATCGTTCATTATTTACCCAGCGTACAGGGGCCGCCAGCCCCTGGAGAGCGTCCCTCGACCCCGGCGCGAAGCGAAAGCCGCCGCCCGTCGAGACGCTGACTCATCCCTGACCAAGGAAATTTCATGACTACCAGAAACGCTTGCCTGGCCCTCGATGCAGAGGATTCGCTGGCCCCGCTGCGCCAGCAGTTTGCCTTGCCGCAAGGGGTGATCTACCTCGATGGCAACTCCCTCGGTGCGCGGCCGGTGGCTGCCCTGGCGCGGGCACAGCAGGTGATTGAGCAAGAGTGGGGCAATGGCCTGATCCGCAGCTGGAACAGCGCCGGCTGGCGTGCCCTGTCCGAGCGCCTGGGCGACCGGCTGGCCGGTTTGATTGGGGCAGGTGCGGGCGAAGTGGTGGTCACCGATACCACCTCGATCAACCTGTTCAAGGTGCTCAGCGCGGCGTTGCAGGTGCAGAACCTGCGGGCTCCCGGGCGTCGGGTGATCGTCACCGAAAGCAGCAACTTCCCCACCGACCTGTACATCGCCGAAGGCCTGGCCGAGATGCTGCAACAGGGTTATTCGTTGCGCCTGGTGGACAGCCCCGAAGAGCTGCCTCAAGCCATCGACCAGGACACCGCAGTGGTGATGCTGACCCACGTCAACTACAAGACCGGGCATATGCACGACATGCAGGCCACCACTGCGCTGATCCACGAGTGCGGCGCCCTGGCCATCTGGGACCTGGCCCACTCCGCTGGCGCCGTGCCGGTGGACCTGAAGCAGGCCGGTGCCGACTACGCCATCGGCTGCACCTACAAATACCTCAATGGCGGCCCGGGCTCCCAGGCGTTCGCCTGGGTCGCGCCGGCGCTGGTCGACCTGGTGAAACAGCCGCTTTCGGGCTGGTTCGGCCATGCCCGCCAGTTCGACATGGAATCGCGTTACGAGCCGAGCAGCGGCATTGCCCGCTACCTGTGCGGCACCCAACCGATCACCTCGCTGGCGATGGTCGAGTGCGGCCTGGACATCTTCGCCCAGACCGACATGGCCAGCCTGCGCCGCAAGTCCCTGGCCCTGACCGACCTGTTTATCGAACTGGTCGAGCAACGCTGCGGCGCCCACGGCTTGACCCTGATCACCCCGCGCGAGCATGCGCGTCGTGGCAGCCACGTCAGCTTCGAGCACCCGCAAGGTTATGCGGTGATCCAGGCCCTGATCGCCCGTGGCGTGATTGGCGATTATCGCGAGCCACGTATCATGCGTTTCGGCTTTACCCCGCTGTACACCAGCTTTACCGAAGTCTGGGATGCGGTGCAGATCCTGGGCGAAATCCTCGATCAGAAGACCTGGGACCAGGCGCAATTCCAGGTGCGCAATAGCGTGACCTGACACCGACGCCCTGGAACCTGTTGATGATCTGCTGCGCTTCGCTCATGCGGCGTTAAACATCGCTGAGCGTCGCTCGTTAGATCGTCAACAGGTTCCTGTACGCGTTGAAATTCTCTGCCGCCACGGGTTTGCGCCCTGGCGGCAGAGGCGTGCTGCGACATCGATAACAATAAAGGGGCACAAAAGTGACCACGACCAATAAGGGTTTTGAGGCGATTTCCAATCGCGAACTGGGGCTGCGACGTCAGCTCACTTCGGGGCAGATGAGCATGATCGCCATCGGTGGCGCGATCGGCACCGGCCTGTTCATGGGCAGCGCCTACGCCATCGGCTATGCGGGCCCCAGCGTGCTGCTCAGTTATGCCATCGGTGCGCTGATCACCTTGATCCTGATGGGCTGCCTGGCGGAAATGACCGTGGCCCACTCGACTTCCGGCTCATTCGGCGCCTATGCCGAGTTCTATATCAGCCCGCTGGCCGGGTTCCTGGTGCGCTATGCCTACTGGGCGGCGATTGTGCTGGCGGTCGGGGCGGAAGTGACGGCCATCGCCATGTACATGAAGTTCTGGTTCGCCAACGTGCCGGAGTGGGTGTGGATCGTCGCCTTCTCCAGTGTGCTGATCGTGCTCAACGCCATCAGCGTGAAGACCTTCGGTACGTTCGAATACTGGTTCTCGACCATCAAGATCGGGGCCATCGTCGGCTTTATCATCCTGGCGGTGTATGTGGTGTTCGGCTCGGGCAACGCCGAGTACGGGGTGCACAACTACACCGCCCATGGCGGCTTCTTCCCCAACGGTTTCCAGGGCATGTGGATTGCGGTGATCGTCTCCATCTTCAGTTACCTGAGCGTGGAAATGATCGCGGTGGCCGCCGGTGAAGCCGAAGACCCGGAGCGCGCGGTGAAGAAAGCCTTTCGCGCGACCATCGTGCGCCTGGTGGTGTTCTACCTGCTGACCCTGGCCCTGATGCTGGCCATCGTGCCGTGGGTCCAGGCCGGCAAGGCCCAGAGCCCGTTCGTCACGGTGATGCAGACCATCGGCATTCCGGGGGCCACCGGGGTCATGAACTTCGTGATCCTGATTGCCGCGTTGTCGGCGATGAACAGCCAGCTGTACATCACCACGCGCATGATGTTCAGCCTGTCCCGCGCCGGTTATGCGCCCAAGTCCATGGGCGCCCTGAGCAAGAACGGGATCCCGCTCAACGCCTTGATCCTGTCCAGCTCGGGCATTGCCCTGGCGACCCTGGTCAACGTGCTGTACCCGGAAAGCTCCTTCACCTTGATGATGGCGATCTCGATGTTCGGCGCGATCTTTACCTGGTTCATGATTTTCCTCACCCACTACTGCTTCCGCCGCTACCACCAGAAACACGGCGAACAGAAGCTGTCGTTCCGCATGCGCCTGTTTCCCTACAGCACGCTGCTGGGGCTGGTGCTGATGGGCGCGGTAATGATCACCACGGTGTTCACCGAGGCTTTCAGGATGACCCTGGTGTTTGGCGTGCCGTTCCTGGTGATCCTGTCCGTGGTGTACTTTTTCTGCTTCCGCAAACCGCGCGTCGAGGCCGGCTTGGCGCCGTTGCCCAAGGTGTAAGCAGAAATGGCTGGGCTGAATCACCCTGTGGCGAGGGAGCTTGCTCCCGCTGGGCAGCGCAGCGGCCCCAAGGCCAACCACTGCGGTCTATCAGGCACACCGCGTGCCCAGGTGTTGCGGTGGCTTCGCCACCGAGCGGGAGCAAGCTCCCTCGCCACATAGGGGGGTGATCCTCAAGAGCTCTAGAGGGGGCCCAGGGGGCATTGATGGCGCGCGGTTTCCAGCTGGACTTCGAAGTCATCGATGCGGGCGTGCAGCTGTTGCAGGGAAGCGATCTGCTGCGCCAGCTCGCGCTTTTTGCCGGCCAGGGCTTCCCGCGCCAGCTCCCAGGGGAAGTCCGGGCCGCTGTGCCGGGCCAGTAACCCTTGCAGTTCCTTGAGCTTGAAACCCAGTTGCTGGGCGCATTTGATAAAGATCAGCAGGTCGACGCTCTGCTGGTCGTAGAGTCGGTAGTTGCCCTGGCGCTGTGCCGGCGGCAACAGGCCGATGCTCTCGTAGTGGCGAATGGTCTTGACCGTGGTCGCCGACAGCTGCGCGGCTTTGCCGATAAACATGCACATTCCCTTTTCCAATGCCGCCGACAGCGTGTAAGCGTCGGCGCATTATCCGAGAGAATCAGCGGCTGGCAAGCGCCGCCGCCTGCTCCAGCCAACCCTGTTGCCGCACCTGGCTGGAGCCCAGGATCGGGCCGAAGGTCAGGGTCTTCAGTGGCCGGATACCGCAGAACGCCAAGGTAGTCTTGCGCACCTGATGCAGCCCGGGCATGTGGTAGACCCATTGGTAGTACCAGGGCGGGGTGTCCATGGTCACCAGCAGGTCGGCGGTGCGGCCTAGCAGCAGCTTTTCGGGGAAGGCCTTGCCCGGGCGGTACTTGAAGGCGAAGCCGGGCAGGAACACCCGGTCGAAGAAGCCCTTGAGCAGGGCCGGAATCCCGCCCCACCAGATCGGATAGACCAGGGTCAGGTGCTCGGCCCAGGTGATGTCGGCCTGGGCCTGCAACAGGTCGGCCTCCAGGGGCTGGATCTGCTGATAGCCCTCGTGCAGCACCGGGTCGAAGTCCAGTGTGCCGAGTCGCAGTTGCCGCACTTCGTGCCCGGCCTGCTGCGCGGCCTGCACGTAACGCTCGGTCAACGCGCCGCAGAAACTGGCGCTTGAAGGGTGGCCCAGAATCACCAGTATGCGTTTGCCCATTGCCGACTTTTCCTTGAATAGCAAAACCCCAGGTTAAAGCCGGCCCCTGGGGGGAGAGTCAAGCCGGGACCAGGGCCTCCAGCAAGGCACGGGCATAGGCCGGCAGGGCGCCGAGGTCTCGGGCACAGAGCAGCAGCTTGCGCTGGGCCCAGGGCTCCCCGAGCGGACGCACCTGTAGCGCCAGCCCCGGGGCGCAACGCTCCAGCGCCGCCTGCGGCACCACCGCGAGACCCGCACCGTGGGCCACCATGCGCAGCACGCCATCGAAACCATCGGCCCGGATCCGTATCTGCATCCGCAGCCCGGCGTGCAGCGCCTGTTCTTCCAGGTACACCGCCAGGGCGCTGTGGGCGGCCAGGCCGACGTAATCGTGATGCAGGGTGTCGCCAAAGCGCAGGTCCGGGTGGCTGGCCAACGGATGATGGGGCGGCATCACCAGCAGCAGCGGGTCGTCGCGAAACGCCCGGGTGTCCAGGCCCTGGGTGTCCACCGCGTCGGAGACGATCCCCAGGTCTGCCGCGCCCTGGCGCAGGGCGTGGGTGATGCGCTGGCTGGGCAGTTCCTGCAGGTCGATGTCGAGGTTGGGGTGTTGGCAGAGAAAATCCGCCAGCAGCTCCGGCAGGTATTCGGTGATCGCCGTGGTGTTGCACAGCAGGCGCACCTGGCCTTTTGCGCCTTGGGCGTACTCGGCCAGTTCCTGGCGCAGGTGCTCGGCCTGTTGCAGCAGGATTCGGGCGTGCTGCGCCAGGGCTTTGCCGGCGGCAGTCGGGGTCACGCCGCGCCGGCCACGTTGCAGGAATTCTATCCCCAGGGAGGCTTCCATGGCCCGGATACGCGCACTGGCTGCGGCCAGGGACAAATGGCTGCGCAGGGCGCCCGCGGTGATATTGCCGGCCTCGAGAACATTCAGGTACAGCCGCAAATCCACTAAATCAAATTGCACAGTCGCCTCCACCACCGCTGTCCTATAGGTCATAGCCTCTTGCTGGGAGAGAGGCTGGCTCAGTATATGGCAGATTTTCAGGGGCCTGCCCAGGGCTCAGGATAGGGCCATGAATACTCTTCTCGCGTTTTATCAGAACCTGGGCCTGGCCCTGTCATTGTTGGTGGTTGGTACCTTTTTGCTGGCCGGAATGATCAAGGGTGTGATCGGCCTCGGGCTGCCGACCATCGCCATGGGTCTGCTGGGTATGGCTATGGCCCCCACGCAGGCTGCCGCTCTGCTGATTATCCCGGCCACCCTGACCAACCTCTGGCAACTGGCGTTTGGCGGGCATTTGCGCGGCTTGCTTGAACGCCTGTGGCCGTTGTTGTTGATGATCGTGCTTGGCACCGGGGCCGGCACTCTGTGGCTGGGGATCGAC
>NZ_MVOL01000027.1 GCF_002018875.1 Pseudomonas sp. MF4836 | reverse complement strand
GTGAGGGGGCATGGCGTTGGGTAGGTGGGAGCGGATCAGTCTGCTGGAAGCTGGTGCACGGCTATCCCATGAAAGAGGCAACAACAGAATTTAATTTCATGAGGGATAACCTCCAGACATAAAAAGCCCCGCTAAGGCGAGGCTCTTGAGACGTATTTCTTATCACCACCCTGAAGAATCTGAAGTTTCTTCAATAACATTTGAAGGAGCTTTGACAGGCTGAGCATCAACAGCTTTCGACATCAGTTGGGGCTGTGAACTCTTCCGACCTTCCAACGGCTGAGCTTCCTCACGAAGCTGCTTGGAATCAACCCAGTAGGACGTCAACGCCATAAAAACTTTCATTACCTCCAGCCCCCCGATCCCGCCTGCCAACTCGACGGGGCCCGTATCAACATCTGGCGAGTCCTGTTGTCGCTGTAAACGTTCCTGAACTGCCAACTGCCGAACACTCTCACGGTACTCTTGATAATCGAGCGCATAAGGCAGAGCCACCATACAAGCCTTCATTGCCGCCAAACTCGCAATCACTCCCACCAACGCGTTGGCCCAAAATAAAGGAATACGACCACGCAAACGGATAGTTATATTGGCAACCAAAGTCCAAACCAAATAAAAGAGCTGAAAAGGGAGTGCGAGTATTGCGATAGACTCAAAAGCATCCCAATGGAACAACACCCAAAGCGTCTGTAACACCGATAACTCTCCATAAACCAAATGCCGTAGGGAAGCCGGGCAGCACTTGCTTGCCTTCTAGTCGAACCGCACATATCGATAGACATTCATATCAAATGGTACGTACTGCGTTCTGAACTTTTTGAAATTGAATGCGAGTTCAAAAAACTACGGGAGCCCATTGCCAGGCTGAACCTCGTCTTTTCGCTTGCCAGTCCTCCTCGCCCAGGTAACCAACCCCTTCACTCGCAATGAATACTGTCAATAGTTGCGTCGCCAGTAAATTGCATACAACTAAACGACCGATCATTCCGTTTGATCTCCTTCCGAGGACCAAGGATCGTAGCGCATCTGCAGAGCAAGCGTTACCGACATTCAAACTAAGGTGCTAGTAAAGCAGGCACCGAGAAAACTTTTAACACCAGAACTTGAGTTATGCCGCGTGTGGACTATGTGCTTATCAAACGATTTGATTCGCCCACTCCCCTGACTCTCACTCAGCGACGCCGCCAAACGCGCACCAGTGGTTCCGCATCCGGGTGCGAGCGCGGTAAGGTAATTACATTACAAAACCAATGAAGAAGCTTGTGTACAGGAATATCTAGCACACAGACTACCAACCACTCAAAGCAAGCAAACCACAGCCTCTACTGGAGCAGAGACCGGAGTAGGGATAAGAAATCTAATAAGCCCCCCTGGTAGGACCCTGTGTCCCTGCAATTCGCAAAATTACTGTGTGGGGGGATGTGAGAGTATTTTCTGGAAATGAAAAAGTCCAACCTGTGAAGATTGGACTAAGTCATTAAAAATATGGTCGGGACGGAGTGATTCGAACCCTCGCCCCCGAGCCCCCATCTTCTTTTTCATACTTCTTGAAAGCTTCCAAAATTTTGTACAGGATTTTTCCAGGCCAGTATTTACGCGAGTTCCAGCGGTGTTCTGCTCTACGCGAGTCCGATAACGTCCATCAGGAACCGACGTTTTTGTGGGGGTAAAAATAGGGAGCGCCCGTTTCATGGCCAAAATCACCATCAAAGAACTCGAGTCGCTGACCGCCAATGATGCCGGCCGCATCCTCAGGGAGGATGGCAAATCCGCCGGGCGAATCTCAGTGCGTAAGGACGGTGTGTCGGTCAGCTTTTTCAATCGTTATCGCTGGGGCGACCAGAACAAAAAGTACGCCTGCGGAACCTGGCCGCGCAAATCCCTGACGGACATCCGTAAGGCGCGTAACCAGGCCAGGGTGCTCATTGATGAGCAGATCAATCCCAACGAACACAAGAAAACAGCCAAGGCACAGGCATACGCCGCGGCTACCCTAGCGCATTCAACCCATAGCCAATCGGCGAAAGACTATCCCGACGCCGATTTTCCACCCGGTTCCTAGTGTCGACACAATAAGACTGCACACGTTCTAAAAGTAGTATTTGGCTACCAGCTCATATTCATCAACCCCGGTACTGTCACCCTGCTTGTTCCGGGCCATATCGAACTTTCTCTCAAGGCCAATCGCAAGGCTGTCATGCAAGGTGATCAGAGCAAAACCGGCCACCGAATACCCGCTGCGACCGTCACTGCTTTTGTCGGAAAACAGATTGATCCCGCCATACGCCTTAAAAAACCCCAATTCGCCCATTTCCGGAAATGAGTAGCTGCTGTAGGACTCCACGGCCTTCGCTTCACGGTAGCCGCTGGACGTTGGCGCTGAAGCGTTGAGGTTGCGGTACTCGCCGTACACCAGCGCGTGGTACCAGGGCGCATTGGTATACGTCACCCCCGACAGCCAGCCTTCGACGTTGGGGTGACGGGTGTTGAGTTGAGCCCTGGTGTCCAGCGAGCGTTCGCTCATTTCGGTGACGCCATAGGCCAGGCGCAACGACCAATTCTGCGCCGGGCGCCAGATGGTACCGACCTGGTACAGCGAGTCCCGCGAGCTGTCGACAAACTTGCCGGGGCCCACACTGCTGGGGTTGACGGAGTTGTGCACCGGACCGGTGCCAAAGCCGTACATCGCCCCGAGCTCGAAATCGCCGCTACGCACCCGGTAGTAAAGCGATTTGTTCGGCCGGGAAAAGCCCAGCAACTGGTTGCCGCCATAGCCGTTGAACGTGCCCTGGCCCTTGGTGCCATAACCCAGGTACCAGTCAGTGACGGACCCGACCATGTCGAATGTCAGGGACTTTTGCTGCCCGTAACTCAACTGCCCCCAGCGTGCATTGCGTACAAACACGTACTGGAAACGTTTGATCTGGGCGGCCGTGTGATCGTAGTAAAACGGGTCGTAGGCCCATTCCTGGCGCATGCCCACGGCCCACTCAGTACTAAGCTGGTGGGTGTAGATCATGTTGATGCGGTGGCCGATGCTGCCGGTGTGGCGGCCCTGGATGTAGACCTTGTCGTTGGCGGCAAAAATGCCTTGGGCGTGCAGTTCCAAGCGGTCACTGTCGGTTTTGATCAAGTCAATTGCCAGCGCTGACTGGACAACACCCAGCGCCAGGAGCGCCGCCAGGATAAAACGATGGAGCACGCAAAAGCCTTGTCCAACACGACGAACAGAGGAAATCATGGGGGAAGCTCCCGCTGCGCCACCAGGCAATGGCGCAGACGTTCAAGAGGTAGGTAGTGCTAAAGCCTGGATATTTTTATTTTTATGGGGTGTAACGGTCAGAACGAGACGGCTTGGCTCACCCTCACATTGTCCGACGCACTGGCTAGCTTCAAGGTGCGCTCGCCCTTTGGCAGTTCCCAGGTTTGGTTGTTGACCGCCCAATACTGGAGCTTGCGCAGCGGTACCACGATGGACACGGTTTTGGTTTCGCCGGCCCTGAGGTTTACCCGATCAAACCCAACCAGGGTCTGCGGTGCGAACTCGGCACCTTCGACCGGTTGTGAGGGAGCCCCGAGGTACAGTTGCGGCACTTCATCCCCCGCTACGCGACCAATGTTGGTCAATTTGAAATCGACCTTGAGGTCGCCATTCGCCAGGCGATGCGTCTGCAAGGCGCGGTAGTCGAAGCGGCTATACGACAGCCCGTAGCCAAACGCAAACAGCGGCGTTTTGTGCTGCGATTCGAACCAGCGATAGCCAATGTTCACGCCCTCGGTATAAGTGACTACGCCGTCAAGTTGCTGGCCACGCTCGGGGTAGCGCGGGTCAGTGGCCGGGTAATCCTGCAGGCTGTGGGCCCAGGTGAACGGCAAGCGACCTGCCGGATTACTACGCCCTGTGAGGATATTGGCGGTAGCCGGGCCGCCTTCGTCGCCGGTCCACCACATCTGCACCAGGCCCTTGACCTTGTCCAGCCATGGCATGGCTACCGGCGTGCTGGTGTTGAGCACTACCACAACGTTGGGATTGATCGCGGCGATTTCTGCGATCAACGCGTCCTGGTCACCCGGCAAACCGAACTGCGGGTCGGTGCGTGCCCAGGCGAAAAACACCACTTTCTTCGCGCTGCGCGCCGCAACCAACGCCTGTGCCCGATTGGCTTCGCGCATGGCCGGCGTGACCCACGCCAGGCGCACTTGAACCGGCTCGCCAGAGGTGTCGCTGTAGGTGCTGACTTCGATCAGGTGCTCGCCACGGCTGAGCTTGACCATGCGTCGCACGTTGTTGAGCCCGTCCGTGGTCGGCATCAAGGCGTCTTGACCGGGATGCACAACATCACCGTGCAAGGCATTTTTCAAAGAGCTGCTTTCACCGATGACTTTGCCGTCGACTTTCAATACCGCGCCGGCGCCTAGCATTTGCAGGTTGAGGTTGTAATCGCCTTCCTGCTCGATGGTCAGGTTCGTCTTCCAGGCCGGCAAGGTGTTGGCCGGCAAGGCATTGGCCTGCGTAAACGCCAGTTGGTTGTCGCGCGGGGACAGCCCTTCCCTTACCCACCCCGGCTTGCCTTCAAACGACACGAACTGCGCCGGAATCGCGACGCCGGTCATGTCGTTGGCCACGGCCACACTGACCTTAGCGGTTGGCTCCAGCGCACGCAACGCGTTGGCCGGGCCTACTTGCAGCGCTGGCACACCGATCGCGTGCTCGGCGGAAACGCCCAGCGCCACTGGCTGCAACGCCCCCGGACCGATCATGGCCAGCCCCTTGAGATCCTCCTTGGACAGCGGCAGCACGTTGTCCTGGTTTTTCAGGAGCACCGCCGAATGCTCGCTGGTCCGGCGCACGATCTGCGACAGCCCGGCAACCATGGGCGTCGACTGCGGCTGATGACTGCCCTTGTCCAGCATGCCGAAACGCTCGATCTGGCCAAGCACCCGCCGGGCGGCCTTGTCGATATCCTGCTCTTGCACGGTCTTGTCGCGCAGGGCCTCAAACAAGTTGCTCGGCTTCTCGTCGTTGGGGAACTGCCCCAGCAGCACATTCGGCCGCTGGCCAACCATCCACTCTTCCGGCATGGGGCGGGCAAATACCTTTTTCATGCTGCCCATCGAGGTGTGCAACGCCGGCTGTTGTTGCTCGGTATTGTCGTAGTAGGAACGCATGATGTCCCAGAACGGGTGCTTCTCGTCGATGCGGCCGGGCATTTCCATGTCCATGCCCTTCTTGACGTACTGGGCACTGTGCACGCCACCCCAGTCGGAGGTGATGAAACCCTTGAAGCCCATCTGGCCGCGCAGTACCTGCTCCAGCAACTGTTCGTTGCCACAAGCGAACTCGCCGTTGAGCTTGTTGTAGGAGCACATGATCGAGGCCACACCGGCATCGATCGCGTCCTGGAAGGGTGCCAGGTACACCTCGCGCAAGGCCTGCTCGGGAATGCGCGTGTCATAGCCGGTCATGTCGTAGCCGACCAAGTGTTTGGCCTGGGCCATCACGCCCTGGCCCTGGATACCCTTGATCACCTCGGCGCCCATGCTGCCGGTCAGCAGCGGATCTTCGCCGTACGTGTTCCAACCACGTCGGAAGCCCGAGTCACGGAACATATTGATGAAGGGCTCCAGCGCGACATCGATGCCCAGGCGCTTGGCCTCCTCGCCGATTACCGCGCCGTTGTCATAGGCATCCTGCTTGCTGAAGGTCGCGGCCAATCCCATGGTCGAGGTCGGGATGATCGAGGCTTTGCGGGTCAAGATACCGGGCGGGCCATCGGCCAGGCGCAACGCAGGCACACCGAGGCGAGCCACCCCAGGCAGGTAGCCGGCCTGGCCCTGGTTGGTGCTGTCGTCCTCGGTCACGCCGCGAATCAGGTTGAATTTTTCGTCCAGGGTCATCTTTTTCAGCAGTGCATCCACCCGCGCCGTATCCGCATCAGGGCGGACTTCAGCTTGGCTGGCCATGGCCGCACCGGCCAAGGATGCGCACACCACCGCCGCCGTCAGTATCGACAGTCGGAAAAGTCGCGGGCGAACGCGCCCGTACCGCGTAATAACGCTAGTCATGATTAGCTCCGTTACTTCTGGGTTAACGTTGAATGGGTTCTTTGACGAGCAGGAGACCCAGCAGGGAAACCAACCCGCAAACCATCAGGTAGAACGCCGGCGCACTGGGGTTGCCGGTGAGTGATATCAACAGCGTGCAGAAGAACTGCGCAAAGCCACCGAAGATGATGCTGGCCAACGCATAAGTCACTGAAAGCCCCGTGGCCCGGACCTGCGCCGGAAAAATTTCCGCGAGTAACACCAGCGACGGCACGGTATTGCACACCAGCAGGGCTGCCAGGGTGCTCGCCACGATCACCAGCACCGGCAAGGTCGGCGACGCTTGCAACAGCACGAACGCCGGGTAGATCAAGACCAGCAAGGCGATCCTCGACCACAGGATCATGCGTTTGCGTCCCCAACGGTCGCAGGCGCGCCCGGAGGCCACTGCCAGGGCCACTTGCACGGCACCGGCGGCGCACCCGGTCCAGATCCCTGCCGCCAGCGGCAAGTGCAACTGCGCCACGGCAAAGTTGGAGAGGTAATGCAGGATCACGTAGGAGCCCGAGGTGCCACCGATTGCGATCAAGATGCCGGCGACCAACGCACGCTTGTGTTCACGCCAGCTCAAGCGATGGCTGACGTCGTGCTTCACCTGTTCGCTTTCTTGCAGGTGGCGGCGCATATAGGAACCCACTGGAATCACCAGCAGCCCGATCACGAAAGGCAGTCGCCAACCCCAGGCCATGACCTGCTCTTCACTCAGCGCGTAGTTCACGCTCAAACCGACCAGCGCCCCGAGCAGGACGCTCAAGCCTTGGCTGAAAAACTGCCAACTGGTGAAGTAACCGCGCTCGTGACTGTCGGCTTTTTCCATCAGGTAGGTGGTGGATGCGCCCACTTCGCCGCCAATCGCAAAGCCTTGCAGCAACCGGGCAAACACGATGAGTAACGGCGCTGCGATACCGATTTGCGCGTAGGTGGGCGCCAGCACAAATATCAGCGAGCCAATGGCCATCAACCACAGGGTCAGTACCATCGCGGCCTTGCGCCCTACGCGGTCGGCGTATTGGCCGAGCAAAATGCTGCCCAGCGGCCGCATGAAAAAACCAATGCCGTAAGTGGCGAACGCCAACAGCAACTGGTTCGTACCTTCCATGGGGAAAAACTGTTTGCCGATCACCGTGGCAAAAAAGCTGTAGACCGTGAAGTCGTAGAACTCCAGGCCATTGCCGATGGTCACCGCGGCGATGTTCTTTTTCCGGCTGGGCCGGACCGGCACCGATGAGTCAACGGGCACGGCAGACGCTTCAGATGAAGGAGTGTGCATGATTGAATCCGGGCCTCATTGAACAGACGGAGCAGGCTTCAGCATTTTTTCCACCAGCTTGACCCAATACGAGGCACCGACCAACAAACACTGGTCGTTGAAGTCGTATTTGGGATGGTGACACATGACGTTCTCGGCACTGTCACCATTGCCAATGATCAAGTAGGAACCGGGGCATTTGGCCAACATGAAGGCGAAGTCTTCACTGCCGGTCAGCGGGCGCATGTCTTGGATCAAACCCTCTTCGCCGACCCACTCCAGCGCGGCGCTGCGGGCCAGTTCGGTTTGCGGCTCATCATTCACCAGTACGGGGTAGCGGCGGTTGTAGTGCACCTCGGCTTCGCCGCCATAACTTTGTGCGATGTGCTGCGCCAGCGTGGTAATGCGCGTTTGCAGGGTGTCACGGGTTTCTGCGCGCAACGAGCGCACGCTCACTTGCAGCGTGGCGGAGGCCGGAATCACATTGGCAGCAGCGCCCGCATGAATCGAGCCAACACTGACGATGGCGGTGTCCAGCGGGTCGATGTTGCGCGACACGATGCTTTGCAGGCACAGGGTCAAGGTGGCCGCGATGACTACCGGGTCCACCGTCTTATGAGGCACTGCGCCGTGGCCGCCAACGCCGTGCAAGGTAATCGTCGCGGTGTCGGATGAGGCCATGAACGGCCCCGCCAGAAAGCCCAGCTTGCCCTGAGGAAAACCCGGCATGTTGTGCATGGCGAAGATCGCATCGCACGGAAATAGCTCAAACAAGCCTTGTTCGACCATTTCGCGAGCGCCACCCAAGCCCTCTTCCGCCGGCTGGAAGATCACATTCAGGGTGCCGTTGAAACGTCGGGTATCAGCCAGCACTTTGGCTGCCGCCAGCAGTGTAGCCGTGTGGCCATCGTGGCCGCAGGCGTGCATTTTGCCGGCCTGGGTGCTGGCGTATTGCAGGGCGGTCTCCTCGTTGATCGGCAGCGCATCCATGTCGGCACGCAAGCCGATGCGCGGGCCGCTGCCATTACACAGCTGGCCAACCACGCCAGTGCCCGCCAAGCCGCGATGCACCTGATAGCCCCACTCTTCAAGTTTTTGCGCCACCAAGTCACTGGTGGCGAACTCTTCGAAGCCCAATTCTGGATGCGCGTGGATAGCGTGTCTGATCGCGATCATCTCCTCCTGAATCTGCTCGATTTCTGCCAGTATTGTCATTTTTATTGTCTCCTCAGACTGAACATGGCCCTGATTCTGACCCGTATTGACAGGATGAAAAGACAAGGTTTAGGCTCGATGACAACTTTTAGTTGTCATCGTGGAGCGGCATGAAAACCAATCAGTTCGTAGCATTGGTGGCGGTTGCCGAGACCGGCAGCATCCGCAGCGCAGCCAAATCGATAGGGCTGACGCAAGCAGCAATTACCCGCACATTGCGTGACCTAGAGCAGCAGCAGGGAATGGCGCTACTGGAGCGAACGCACACGGGTGTGCGATTTACCGAAGCGGGCAAAAGCCTGCTGCACCATGCACGGTTGATTCTCAGCGAGATAGACAAAGCCAAGGCCGACTTGAATTTGATTCGCAGCGGTCAAACGGAGCGTTTGCGCATCGCCATCTCGCCGATGGTCAACTTCACTTTTTTGCCGGAATGCCTGAGCCTTTATCAGCAACAACACCCGCACGTGTTCCTGGAAGTGTATGAGGGACTGCACGGTATTTCCGTGCCACAACTGCGAGACGGCTATCTCGATTTTGCGATCATCCAGGCCAGTAATTTTGCCGCCGAAAATGAGTTTTCCATCGAGCCGCTATTTTCCTACCAGGCTCATGTGGTCGCGCGCAAAGACCACCCGCTGCAACACTCCAGCTCCATCGACGAACTCAACTCGATGAAATGGCTGGCCAACTACCCACCCTCGCTGCACAACAACTTCATCAACGACCTGAACCGAGAATTCCGCCTGTCTCCACCGCCCAGTCACGTCGTCAGCGTACATTCGGCCGGAATCCTGCTGCCGATACTGCTGCAGACAGACTCGCTGACGGTACTTCCCGATGTACTGCTCAAGTCGCCGTTCTTTTTCACCACCGTAGAACCCATGAGTGCGTTCAAAGCGTCGAAGTCCAGAATCCTCGGCGCCGTCAGCCGGCGCGGTACCGTGCGTAGCAAAGCCGCTAACGGCTTCATCTCGCTCTTGAAACAGGTAATCAAGCAGCACACCCGAAACTCAAACTCGCCCTACGGTGAGATGCTGTCACCCAAAGATCTATTTTTTTGAGCGTCGATCTAAGCTCGACCCGGCAAACCCTTTGCCGGCGGTTATGCACTGCAAACGCCGTTCGGCACGATGCCGGCGAGCAACATCACCTCCGACAAGAACGCCGGTATCGGCGCCTGGTCCGAGCAGGAGTTCAACCGCGCGGTGCGCGAAGGCAAAGGCCGGCATGGCGAAAACCTGTACCCGGCGATGCCCTACAACGTCTTCGTGAAAGTCAGCGACCAGGACATGCACGACCTCTGGGCGTATATGCAAACGGTGCCGGCGGCGGACAACGAAGTCGGCTCCAACCAGTTGCCTTTCCCGTTCAACATCCGCCTGATGATGGGCTGGAACCTGCGGTACTTCGATAACACGCCGTTCAAACCGGTGGCTGGCGCGTCTGAGCAGATCAACCGGGGCGACTACCTAGTGCAGGGCCTCGGCCACTGTGCAGCGTGTCACACATCGAAGAATTTTCTCGGCGGCGACAAGGGCGACGCGTTCCTGCAAGGCGGCGAACTGGCGGGCTGGCATGTACCGGAAATCACCGGCAACCCGTATGTCGGCGTCGGCGGCTGGAGCGACGCGCTGCTCGTGCAGTACTTGAAAACGGGCAGCAACTACGTCGCAGTAGCCTCATGCCCCATGGCAGAAGCGGTCACCAACTCGACCCAGCACATGCGTGACGAGGACCTGTACGCCATCGCCGCCTACCTCAAAGAGCTGCCCGGCTCGGCTACCCGCAGCCCCGCAATGCCCAAAGCCAACACCTCGCTGATGCAGCAAGGCGCCAATGTCTATTCGACCAGCTGCTCGGCGTGCCACAACAGTGACGGCAAGGGCATCAACCAACTGGCCTCGAGCCTGGCCGGCACGCAAAACCTCAGGATGGGAAGAGAAAGGAGCGACAGCATTGGTACAGAGACCATGCGCGAGTGCTAAAGCCTGCGTCTGTCTGCGCGGAAGTCGTAAGGATTCCACCCAGAGCCAGAAGTTTTGCGGGGGGGTAAAAAGCCTTAAAAGTAAAAAAGGGTCGCGAGATAAAATCTCGCAACCCCTTGAATTATATGGTCGGGACGGAGTGATTCGAACACTCGACCCCTAGCACCCCATGCTAGTGCGCTACCGGACTGCGCTACGCCCCGACTAGGCGTGATACTGGGTTCGCTTCTAACGAAGCGATGAAGAATATATCGCAAGCTTTTGAAATATGGAAGTATTTTAAAAGCAAAAAATCACTTCTTGAGCACCACCAAGACATCCTCCAGCTCGGAGATCATTTGGCGGATCAATTGCTTGTATTGGGTGGTGTCGTCTTTGGCCTCATCACCGGAAAGACGCAGGCGCGCACCTCCGATAGTAAACCCTTGATCGTAAAGCAACGCGCGGATCTGCCGGATCATCAGCACATCCTGGCGCTGATAATACCGGCGATTTCCGCGGCGTTTGACGGGGTTGAGTTGAGGAAACTCCTGCTCCCAATAACGCAGCACATGCGGTTTGACCGCACAGAGCTCGCTGACCTCACCGATGGTGAAGTAGCGTTTACCCGGGATGACGGGTAGCTCGTCGTTATGACTTGGTTCCAGCATAAGCCTCAACTCGGGCCTTCAACTTCTGCCCTGGACGAAAGGTGACCACACGGCGAGCCGTGATCGGGATTTCTTCTCCCGTTTTCGGGTTGCGGCCAGGACGCTGGCGTTTATCCCGAAGGTCGAAGTTACCGAAACCGGACAATTTGACCTGTTCGTTGTCTTCGAGAGCGTGTCTGATTTCTTCAAAAAACAGTTCGACCAATTCCTTGGCCTCACGTTTATTCAGACCCAGCTCTTCGTAGAGACGTTCGGCCATTTCAGCTTTCGTCAGAGCCCCCATACGTCACTTCCTTAACGTGGCGTTCAACCTTTGTTCGAGCGAGGTGAGGATATTTTGTGTCGCAGAATTCACCTCATCATCATTAAGAGTGCGCGATGGATGCTGCCAGGTCAAGCCAACTGCAAGGCTTTTTCTATGCGGATCAATGCCTTTACCCTGATACACGTCAAATAGCCTGAGGTCTGTCAGCCATTCACCTGCATTTTCACGGATTACATCCAACACAGCGCTGGCTGCGACGTCTTTGTCGGCCACCAGTGCAAGGTCACGACGCACTTCAGGAAAACGCGACAACTCCTGGAATTTAGGCATTTTACCCAGAGCAACTTCGGCCAGAACGAGCTCGAAGACGAAGACCGGGCGATCCAAACCGAGGTTTTTCGACAGCTCGGGGTGAATGGCGCCCACATAACCCACCAAGCGACCTTCACGCTCAATGCGGGCCGTTTGCCCCGGGTGCAACGCTGGGTGGCTACCAGGCACGAAACTGAACGAATCCAGAGCACCGGCAAAGCCCAATACCGCTTCGACATCAGCTTTGACGTCAAAGAAATCCACGACGTCGCGACCTTGCGCCCAGCCTTCAGGCAAGCGACTGCCGCAAACCACACCAGCCAGCATTGGCTCTTGCTTCAGACCTTCCAACTGACCGACAAAGCGCAAGCCGCTTTCGAATAGACGGACACGATCCTGCTGACGATTCAGGTTGTGCTGAAGTGCCTTGACCAGACCAGGCCACAGAGAGGCGCGCATGGCTGCCATGTCATTCGAAATCGGGTTGGCCAACAACAGCGGCTCAACGCCAGGGCTGAACAATTCGAACTGCTTCGGATCGATAAAGCTATAAGTAATCGCTTCCTGATAACCACGAGCGACCAGAAGGCGACGCAACTCAGGCAGGTCGCTACGCGCTTCCGCCTTGGCTTGAGGTGCCAGGCGAGCCTGCGGGTAACGAACCGGCAGACGGTTGTAGCCGTACAGGCGGGCCAACTCTTCGATCAAATCAACTTCCAAGCTGATATCGAAACGATGGCTTGGCACCTCAACACGCCACTGCCCTGCCCCATCAGCGAAAACTTTCAAACCCAAACCAGTGAGCAGACGCTCGACTTCGGAAGCGTCGATTTCCAGGCCAAGCATTTGGGTGACGCGCTCAGCACGCAAGGTGATAGGCGCAACCGAAGGCAGATGCTGTTCGCTAACGGTTTCGATGATCGGACCAGCTTCACCACCAGTGATTTCCAGCAGCAGGCCGGTAGCACGCTCCATGGCTTCACGGGCCAATTGCCAATCCACGCCGCGCTCGTAACGATGTGAGGCATCGGTGTGCAGGCCGTAGGAACGCGCCTTGCCGGCTACCGCGATCTGATCGAAGAACGCGCTTTCAAGGAAAATATCGCGAGTACCAGCAGTAACGCCGCTGTGCTCCCCCCCCATGACACCGGCAATCGCCAGGGCACGAGTATGATCGGCGATGACCAGGGTATCGCCACGCAGGGTAATTTCCTGGCCATCGAGCAAGACTAGTTTTTCGCCTTCGTCAGCCATGCGCACGCGGATGCCGCCATTGATTTCGGCGAGATCGAAAGCGTGCAGCGGCTGGCCAAGCTCCAGCATCACGTAGTTGGTTACATCCACGACCGCATCAATGCTGCGTACGTCGCCACGACGCAGACGCTCGACCATCCACAGCGGTGTAGGCTTGGACAGGTCGACATTGCGGATGACGCGGCCCAGGTAGCGCGGGCACGCAGCGGGCGCCAGCACTTCAACCGGACGCACTTCATCGTGCACCGCTGCAACGGCAGCCACAGCTGGACGTGCAACCGGCTCGGCGTACAAGGCGCCGACTTCGCGAGCCAAGCCCGCCAGGGACAGGCAGTCGCCACGGTTCGGGGTCAGGTCGACCTCGATGCTGGCATCGTTCAGGTTGAGGTAGGTACGAATGTCTTCACCCACCGGCGCGTCCGCAGGCAACTCCATCAAGCCGGAGTTGCCCTCGCCCACTTGCAGTTCTGCCTGGGAGCACAACATGCCGTTGGACTCGACACCGCGCAGCTTGGCCTTCTTGATCTTGAAGTCGCCAGGCAGCTCGGCACCGATCATGGCGAATGGAATTTTCAGGCCTGGACGCACATTGGGCGCCCCGCATACCACCTGAAAAGTTTCCGCGCCATTGCTGACTTGGCATACACGCAGCTTGTCAGCATCCGGGTGCTGCTCGGTGCTCAGCACCTCGGCCACTACCACGCCACTGAAATCACCGGCGGCCGGCGTTACGCTATCGACCTCAAGACCGGCCATCGACAGACGAGCAACCAGCTCGTCGCGACTTACCTGCGGGCTTACCCAGCCACGCAGCCATTGTTCACTGAATTTCATCCTGCTCTCCTAAAGATCCGTTACGACTAGCGAAATTGCGCGAGGAACCGCAAGTCGTTGTCGAAGAACAGACGCAAGTCGTTCACGCCGTAACGCAGCATGGCCAGACGCTCAACGCCCATGCCGAAGGCAAAACCCGAGAACTCTTCCGGGTCAATCCCGGACATGCGCAGCACGTTCGGGTGCACCATGCCGCAACCCATCACTTCCAGCCAGCCAGTCTGCTTGCAGACGCGGCAGCCTTTACCGCTACACATCACGCACTCCATATCGACTTCGGCGGAAGGTTCGGTGAACGGGAAGTAGGAAGGACGGAAACGTACCGCAAGCTCTTTTTCGAAGAACACCCGCAGGAACTCTTCGATGGTGCCTTTCAGATCGGCAAAGTTGATATCGCGATCGACCAGCAGGCCTTCGACCTGATGGAACATCGGCGAATGGGTGATATCGGAGTCGCTGCGATACACACGGCCCGGGCAGACGATGCGAATTGGCGGCTTGGTAGACTCCATGGTGCGGACCTGTACCGGCGAGGTATGGGTGCGCAACAGCATGTTCGCGTTGAAATAGAAGGTGTCATGCATCGACCGGGCCGGGTGATGGCCTGGGATGTTGAGCGCCTCAAAGTTGTGATAGTCGTCTTCGACCTCAGGGCCTTCGGCAATGCCGTAGCCGATATGGGTGAAGAACTGTTCGATACGTTCCAGAGTCCGGGTAACCGGATGCAGACCACCAGAGGTCTGGCCGCGGCCAGGCAGGGTCACGTCAATGGATTCGGCGGCGAGTTTGGCCGCAAGATCGGCCTCCTCGAACAACGCCTTGCGCGCATTGAGAACCTCTGTGACACGCTCCTTGGCAACGTTGATCAGGGCGCCGACTTGCGGACGCTCTTCTGCCGGCAAATTCCCCAGGGTCTTCATCACCTGAGTCAACTCGCCCTTCTTGCCAAGGTAGTGAACCCGGATTTGCTCCAGGGCATTGATATCTTCAGCGCTTTGCACAGCCTCTAGTGCTTGAGAGACCAGCGCATCCAGGTTTTCCATGTACAGACTCCAGATACAAAATAGGGGAAGAGCTTGAAGGCTCTTCCCCTATTTATGACGTTTAACACCCTAGCCCACAGAGGTGAGCCCAGGTAACTGTCGGGGGTACTTAAGCCAAGGTGGCTTTAGCTTTCTCGACAATCGCAGCAAACGCCGCTTTTTCGTTCACTGCCAGATCAGCCAGAACCTTACGGTCGATCTCGATGGACGCTTTTTTCAGGCCAGCGATGAAACGGCTGTAGGACAGACCGTTAACACGTGCACCAGCGTTGATACGAGCGATCCACAGAGCGCGGAACTGACGTTTTTTCTGACGACGGTCACGGTAGGCGTATTGGCCTGCCTTGATTACCGCTTGCTTGGCAACACGGAATACGCGCGAACGTGCACCGTAGTAGCCTTTAGCAAGTTTCAGAATTTTTTTGTGACGCTTACGGGCAATGACGCCACGCTTTACACGAGCCATGAGTTACTTCCTCTATTCTTGACTAAAATTAACGAAGGCGCAGCATGCGCTCGACTTTTGCCACGTCGGACGGATGCAGCAAGCTGCTACCGCGCAGTTGACGCTTACGCTTGGTCGACATTTTAGTCAGGATGTGGCTCTTGAAAGCGTGCTTGTGCTTGATACCGTTAGCAGTTTTCAGAAACCGCTTAGCAGCACCACTTTTAGTTTTCATCTTTGGCATGTTCGGATACTCCGCATTCAGTTGATAAACATAATCAGAAGGCCTGCCGTGCCCTATTGATTACTTCTTCTTTTTCGGGGCGATGACCATGATCAGCTGGCGTCCTTCCATCTTAGGATGCTGTTCGACCGAACCGTACTCGAGCAGGTCAGCTTCAACCCGCTTGAGGAGTTCCATCCCCAGCTCCTGGTGGGCCATCTCACGGCCGCGGAATCGCAAGGATACCTTGGCCCTGTCCCCATCACTCAGGAAACGTACCAGGTTGCGCAGTTTTACCTGGTAATCCCCTTCCTCCGTCCCTGGACGAAACTTGATTTCTTTTACTTGAATCTGCTTCTGGTTTTTCTTCGCTGCGGCAACCTGTTTCTTCTTTTCGAAGATCGATTTGCCGTAGTCCATCAGTTTGCAAACAGGGGGCACTGCATCGGCGGAAATCTCCACCAGATCCAGCTTGGCCTCTTCAGCCTTAAGAAGCGCGTCTTCAATTGACACAATCCCAAGCTGTTCACCTTCAGCCCCAATTAACCGAACCTCGCGTGCCGAGATATTCTCGTTGATCGGGGCTTTCGGTGCAGCTCGTTTATCTTGTCTCATTTCACGCTTAATAGTAATTACTCCGAATCTGGGCGACCACGCCGGGAAACCGCTTGTGCGAGGAACTCCGAAAACTGGGCGATGGGCATCGAGCCCAGGTCAGCACCTTCACGGGTACGCACAGCGACAGTCTGCATCTCGACTTCCCGATCTCCGATAACCAAGAGATAAGGAACCTTGAGCAAAGTATGCTCGCGGATTTTAAAGCCGATCTTTTCATTTCTCAAGTCGGACTTGGCACGAAATCCGCTTTGATTGAGAGTTTTTTCGACTTCAAGGGCAAAATCTGCCTGTTTATCAGTGATATTCATGATCACTGCCTGAGTCGGAGCCAGCCACGCAGGGAAAGCCCCCTCGTAGTGCTCGATCAGAATTCCGACGAAGCGCTCGAACGAACCAAGAATCGCCCGGTGCAACATGACCGGATGTTTACGGCTGTTGTCTTCGGAGACGTATTCGGCACCCAGACGGATCGGCAGGTTGAAATCGAGCTGCAAGGTACCACACTGCCAGACACGGCCAAGGCAATCTTTCAGCGAGAACTCAATTTTCGGACCGTAGAACGCGCCTTCGCCCGGCTGCAAGTCGTAAGGCAGGCCCGCGCTATCAAGCGCCGCAGCCAAGGCCGATTCGGCCCGATCCCACAACTCATCGGAACCCACGCGCTTTTCAGGGCGAGTGGAAAGCTTCATTTCGATGTCTTTAAAGCCGAAGTCGGCATAGACATCCATGGTCAGCTTGATGAATGCAGCGGATTCAGCCTGCATTTGCTCTTCAGTACAGAAGATGTGCGCATCGTCCTGAGTGAATGCGCGCACGCGCATGATGCCGTGCAACGCACCTGACGGTTCATTACGGTGGCAAGCACCGAACTCGGCCAGGCGCAGCGGCAGCTCGCGGTAGCTTTTCAGGCCCTGGTTGAACACCTGCACGTGGCACGGGCAGTTCATCGGCTTGATCGCGTAGTCGCGGCTTTCCGACTGAGTAGTGAACATGTTTTCAGCGTAGTTGGCCCAGTGCCCGGATTTCTCCCACAGGCTGCGATCCACGACCTGAGGTGTCTTGATCTCCAGGTAGCCGTTATCGCGCTGAACCTTGCGCATGTACTGCTCGAGCACTTGGTACAGGGTCCAGCCGTTAGGGTGCCAGAACACCATGCCCGGTGCTTCTTCCTGGGTATGGAACAGACCGAGACGCTTGCCGATCTTGCGATGGTCGCGCTTTTCAGCCTCTTCGATTCGCTGGATGTAAGCCGCCAGTTGCTTCTTGTCGGCCCAGGCGGTGCCGTAAACGCGCTGTAATTGCTCGTTCTTGGCATCGCCACGCCAGTAGGCGCCGGACAGCTTGGTCAGCTTGAAAGACTTCAGGAAGCGTGTGTTCGGCACGTGTGGACCGCGGCACATGTCGACATATTCTTCGTGGTAGTACAGGCCCATGGCCTGTTCATTCGGCATGTCTTCGACCAGGCGCAACTTGTAGTCTTCGCCACGGGCCTTGAACACATCGATCACTTCGGCGCGCGGAGTGACTTTCTTGATCACGTCGTAATCTTTTTCGATCAGCTGCAGCATGCGCTGTTCGATCGCCACCAGGTCGTCCGGAGTGAAAGGACGCTCATAGGCGATATCGTAATAGAAGCCTTCATCAATGACCGGGCCGATAACCATCTTCGCAGTCGGATACAACTGCTTGACCGCATGGCCGACCAAGTGGGCGCAAGAGTGGCGAATGATCTCCAGCCCCTCTTCATCCTTTGGCGTGATGATTTGCAGGGTCGCGTCGCCGTCGATCAAATCGCAGGCGTCGACCAGCTTGCCATTGACCTTGCCGGCCACGGTGGCCTTGGCCAAGCCTGCACCAATGGATGCGGCGACCTCGGCTACGGAAACCGGATGATCGAATGAACGTTGACTGCCGTCGGGAAGAGTAATGGTGGGCATGGCGCCTCCTCTCCTAGTGGTGACCCCTACCAAAGGTCACGTGGGTTGGGATGAGCCAGTACGCGGTTCAATCCAGGCCGTTGTCTGACAACGCCTGCCGCACAGTGGCAGGGGCCTTGGCGGCCAACCGGAAAATCGAACCAGAGTGACTGGGATTCAAATCAAAAGATTGGGGCATAAAGGGCAAGGACAATTGAATTCGTCCAAAGCCGGCAAATACCCAAGCCGGGCATGCTAGCACAGATGAACGGTCATCGCGCTGCGGCCACCTGGTTAATAGGCTTTTGTGCAAGAAAGTGAACTTGATGTGTACCGGCGGCCTCAAATAATCGGAGAATCGCCATTCTTGCTATCGACCTCAGGAGAGCCCGACTCATGCGCCTCACTAAATTACTCGCCCTAGCCGCCCCCTTTGCCCTGCTTTTGCCTCTTAGCGCCCAAGCTGCCTGGCCCACCGGTCTGCGCGCCGACTATATGAAGGATTGCACCGCCGCTGCCAGCCAGAGCGTCGATGCCAAGACCGCTGAGAAGCACTGCGCGTGCGGCGCGGACAAACTGAACGAAAAATTCACCGGCGAGCAAATCAAAGAACTGATGAGCAAGCAGAACCCGCCCAGCGCAGAACTCAGAACCAAGGCGCTGGATGCAATCGCAGCTTGCCGGGTAGTGAAATAGCTCGAAGCTATCGGTGAAGGGACACTTTTTCAGGGCTAAAGCAGGCTGAAAAAGTGGCTTTTTTCACAATTTACGCAGCTTTTACGGCTTTTTTTATAACCGATTATTTTCTGCCAAAGCCCCTTAAACCGGGGGTTTCAGCCGATCAGAGCAACAAAAAGCATGCAACTACCAGGTAAACAGCACCGCCGGGGGGCTCCCAAGTCGAACATTTCGACTATGATAGCCCGGTGTGCCCAGTTGGCCTGAGCAGCACAGCACTACTGAAAATATATGTTTCTTGGAGATACACCATGTCTAATCGCCAAACCGGCACCGTAAAATGGTTCAACGATGAAAAAGGCTTCGGCTTCATCACTCCTCAAGGTGGCGGTGACGACCTGTTCGTACACTTCAAAGCTATTGAAAGCGACGGTTTCAAAAGCCTGAAAGAAGGCCAAACCGTTTCCTTCGTGGCTGAGAAAGGCCAAAAGGGTATGCAAGCTGCACAAGTTCGCCCAGAGTAAAATCTACGCGAGCTAAAAAAACCCCGTCCATGTGACGGGGTTTTTTATGTGCGCTGACAATGTCTTGAAGCAATCAGCCGCAATTGACCCGGGTAATCACCAGGTTGGCATCGGTATTGAGGTTCAAGCGGTCAGAACGGTATTCCAGGGTGATCATGTCATTCGGCTTGAGAATTCGTGCATTCTGCGCCCCGGCACGGGTACGGGCCTGCTCCAGCAGTTCAGGGGAAGCCTTCTTGCCAATAGCGAACTCGGCGGCTTTCGACTCACAACGACTGTTACCGGAATCGGCAACCACTGGGTCCTTTTCCGCTCCCGAGGTGCTGCACCCAGCCAGGGTGATCGCGGCCAGCAGGGTGGCGAATGATGCAAGCTTCCAAGGCATGAAGCCTCCTTTTCAAAAATAAGCAGAGATCGTGCGACAGCGGCAGGGACGTTTGGTTTCAAAAAAATGGCCATTTGCCCTGTGGCGGACAAGTCTGCCTCAGACGCGACTCAAGCCTGAGCACACAATCGTCACTGAATATGAACAGCGTTCAATAAATGTCGATGTAGTCGAACGGCGGCTTGGGCCAGTTCTGTTTCAACGCGTTGAATATCTGCATGACCCAGACTTCATCGCTGGCCGCCACCAGACCTACATAACCAGAGCCGGCGGCCCAAGTTTCGAGCCGGAACAGCAGGTCATCGATATCAACGCCTCCCACCACTCCCGAGGAAAGGTAGGCAATACCGCCTTTGGTAACCCGCAATTGGGTATGAACGTTGTCACTGGCCGACGCCAGCAACTGCCGAACCGCCTCAAGGGTCAAGGCGTCAGGGTTATTCAAATCGATCTGCACGCGAGCTTCCTTGAAAACAGACAAAACCCAAGTGTCGCATAGCCCTCCCCTCATGCCTAAGTAGCAGTGCTAAAAATCTGGCAAGATGTTTAACTTTGCCGCACCGCCAATACCGCACCAGTGCCTTTCAGGCCCCGCCTCAACTACAGACATCGTGAGATTTTCATGGCCATCGTAAGTATCGACGCCGACATCAAAGCCAAGTGGCCACAAGGCCATTGCTCCTACAGCCCCGGCAGCCCGGAGGAACTGGCAATCATCGGTATCGACCTGCTGGTCAAGGAGTTCGGAACCCAGGCTGCCCAGGCGTTTATCCGACAAGTCTTCGAAAAGTACCCTGCCGACCACCCAGGCGCCCCGGATCCGGAGCGCGAGTGACAGCCCTCAGGCTGACCGCGCTCTAGCACGCAGATTTATTTCAGCCGAGCCAGGCGCTCAGTCAGCAGATCGAAGAAGCCCTGGGCGTCGCCGTTTTCAACCCAGAACACGTTCTTCGGCTGCTTCAAACCGTCGTACCAATCGACAATGGTCTGGCCGAAGGTCGGACCCTCACGACTGTCGATCACCATATTGGCCTGACGCCCGCTGAACAATTCGGGCTTGAGCAGGTAGGCGATCACCGTGGCATCGTGCACCGGACCGCCCGGAATGCCGTAATGCTCCATATCGCCCTTGACGTACTCGTTGAGAATATCGCCCACGATCTTGCTCGCCTGGTTGTTCAAGGCCGCGATCTTCCGCAGGCGCGCCTCGCTGGTCAGCACTTTATGGGTGACGTCCAGCGGCAGGTACGTCAGCTTCACCCCACTCTTGAGCACCACCTCGGCGGCCTGTGGATCGGCAAACAGGTTGAACTCCGCCACTGGGGTGATATTGCCGCCATTGAAGTGCGCGCCGCCCATGACCACCACCTCCTTGATGCCCTGGGTGATATCCGGCGCCTGGATCAGGGCCAGCGCGAGGTTGGTCTGCGGGCCGAGCATGGCGATGGTGATGCTGTGAGGCTTGGCCGCACGCAGGGTATCGATCAGGTAATTGACCGCATTGCCTTTTGCCAGCGCCGCCTTGGGCTCATGTACAGTGACCCCGGAAATACCTTCCTTGCCATGAATGTTTTCGGCATAGATCGGCGTCCGCAGCAATGGCCCCGGGGCCCCCGCGTAGACCGGAACCTCTTCACGCCCTGCCCACTCACGGGCCAGGCGAGCATTGCGCGACGTCTTGTCCAGGCGCACGTTGCCGGCGACCGTGGTCAGCGCACGCACCTGCAACTCCTCGGGTGAGGCCAGGGCGAATAGCAAGGCGACCACATCGTCGGCCCCTGGATCGGTGTCGATGATCAGGTCGATTTTTTCCGCCGCCTGGGCGCTTGTAGCAGTGAGCAAAGACAAAAGCAGCAGACTCCGAAGCCAATGGTGCAGTAGCTGAGCATAGCGGTGCATGGCGCACTCCTTGTGCGTGAAGAAATAACAGGCCGGGTTGGCTAGAAGGTCACCCCGGCGATCAAGGCGATATTGCAGTAAGGCTGACACTCACCGGTGCGCACCACGGCTCGTGCCCGGCGGCTGAGTACCTTGAATGCCTCATGACTCAACAGCTCTCGCGAGCCCAGCTCGCCACTGGTGCTCAACTCATCCAGCGCCTGCAGGGCCGGCGGATGCTTGAGCAGGATCTCTTCGGCAAGTACATGACTCTCGACCTGCATTTCACTGAGCACCACCCGCAGGGTCGTGACGAAATCCGGGACGCCGTGGGTCAAGGCCAGGTCGATCAGCTCGACGCCAGCCGGCACCGGCAGGCCGGCATCGCCGATCACCACGATATCGCCATGCCCCAGGGAGGCAACCAAACGCGACAGCGCGACGTTGAGCAAAGGTGTCTTTTTCATGAGGGAGAGAACGCCTGGACGTCGGACAGCGTGGGGATAGAAGGTTGCGCGCCGGCTCGGGTCACCGACAACGCCGCAGCGACCTGGCCAAAACTGATGGCCTCGGCTTCGCTTTTACCGGCAGCCAAGGCCGCCGCGAATGCGCCGACAAAGGTGTCACCCGCCGCCGTGGTGTCGATCGCCTCGACCTTGGGTGCCGGGAAGTAATCAAAGCGTGCGCCATCGGCGAACAACGAGCCCTGAGCCCCCAGTGTCACGATGACCTTCCCCGCACCGGCGGCAATCAGCTGGCTGGCTGCCGCTTCTGCACTCTCCCGGGAATTCACCGGCAAGCCGCTCAGGGCCGAAGCCTCGCTCTCATTGGGAATCAGGTAATCAATCGACGCATACCATTCAGCCGGCAAGGGCCCGCTGGCCGGCGCCGGGTTGAGAATCACGGTCCTGCCCAGTTCCCGCCCGCGCTTGAGGGCAAAACCCACAGTCGAATACGGCACCTCAAGCTGGCAGATGATCACATCGGCTGCCTGCAGGATTGCATCAAACCCTGCCACCACCTCGGGGGCGAGCTGGGCATTGGCCCCGGCAACGATGACGATGGCATTCTGGCTGCTGTCGTCGACCACGATCAGCGCCACCCCGCTGGCCCCCTCGATCACGCTGACCGCCTGGCAATCGATGGTCTCGGCCAGCAAGGCGCCGCGCAGCTGTTCGCCATAGGCATCGTCGCCCACGCAGCCGACCATCGACACCTGTGCGCCCAACCGGGCCGCAGCCACCGCCTGGTTCGCTCCCTTGCCGCCGGGCACCGTGGCGAAGGATTTTCCAATCAGGGTTTCACCACCTCGGGGCAGGCGCTCGGCCCGGGTTACCAGGTCCATGTTCAGGCTGCCCACTACCACTACTTTTGCTGACATACATCGGTACTCATCAATTCGGTTCAGCGGTATTCGGCGAATGCCCCGGCCAGCGGTGCAGTCGACTCTCGCAAGACAATGTTGGGTGTAACGATGCGCTGATCGATCGCCTGGCCTGGCTTGGCAATCCGCCGCAGCAGCAGCTCCGCGGCCTTTTCGCCCAGTTGCAGGATCGACTGGCCGACGGTGGTCAGCGCGGGATAGACGTAACGGCTCATCTGGATATCGTCGAAGCCAATCACCGAGAGTTCGCTGGGCACCCGGATACTGCGCTCTGCCGCCGCACGCAGCACGCCGATGCCCATCATGTCGTTGCCGGCAAAAATGGCGCTTGGCGGGTTGTTCTGCAGCAGCAACGCCGCAGCGCTATACCCACCGGTACTGGTGAAATCGCTTTGCAGAATGCGCTCTGGCGGGACCGCAACCCCCGCCCCTTTCAATGCCCGGAGAAACCCCGCCAGGCGCATCTGCGCCACGCTGGTATTGGCCGGGCCGCCAATGCAGGCGATATCGCGATGGCCCAGTTCGAGCAAATGCCGAGTGGCCAGGTACGCGCCGTATTCGTGATCGATGCGCACCAGGTCCGCATCCACGCCTTCGAGCCCACGGTCGACGATCACCATGGGCGTGCGCACAGCAGCCAGGCCTTCCGCCAGCCCGCTGTCGCCGCCAGCCGAGGTGACGATCAGCCCGTCGACGCGCTTCTCCAGCAGCACCCGCAGGTAACTGCTCTGCTTGTGCGGGTTATCGTCGGAATTACACAGGATCACGCAGTAACCATTGCGCTCGCAGTAATCCTCGATACCCCGAGCCAGTTCCGCAAAGTACGGATTGAGGCTGTTGGGCACCAGCAAACCAATGGTCGCGGTGGTCTTGGCCTTCAGCGACCGCGCGACGGCGCTGGGCACATAATCGAGGTGCTTGATTGCCGCCTCGACCTTGACCCGCACCTCTTCGCTGACCGGCCGCGTCTTGTTCACTACATGGGACACCGTGGTATAGGAAATCCCCGCGAGCGCCGCCACATCCTTGATTGTTGCCATGAATCAAACCCGCCGAAGTGCACGCTGACTGCGATAAGTATCCAGCACCACGGCAATCACGATGACCGCGCCGGTGATGATGCGTTTGGTCGGCTCAGACGCGCCGATTTGCGCGAGACCTGCAGCCAGCACAGAGATAATCAAAACGCCGAAGAAGGTGCTGATCACCGAACCACGCCCACCCATCAGGCTGGTGCCGCCAATCACCACCGCAGCGATGACCTGCAACTCCAGGCCGGAGCCCGCATTCGGGTCCGCCGCCTCCAGGCGTGAAATCTGGAACAGTGCCGCCACGCCGGCCAGCAACCCCATCAGACTGAACACCAGGATCTTGTAGGGCTTGGGATTGATCCCCGCCAGGCGCACCGCTTCTTCGTTGGTGCCGATACCGATCAGGTAGCGACCGAACACGGTACGCGTCAGCACTGCCTGGGCGACGAAAATAATCAACAGGGCAATGATAAACGAGGGAGAAATGCCAAAGGCAATCGGATTCGACAGCCAGGCAAAGGCATCGCCGATGTAGGCAGTTCGCGAACCGGTCATCTGGTAGGCCACGCCCCGGGCCATTTCCAGCACGCCGAGGGACACGATAAAGGACGGAATGCGCCAGGCCACGGTGATCGAACCGGTGATGGTTCCGGCCAGCGCCGCGCAGGCCATGCCCAACAAGGCGGCAGGCAGCACGCTCCAGCCCCAGCCGAGAATCGCCACGCTGACGGTCGACGCCGCCAGGGCCAGCACCGAACCCACCGACAGGTCGATGCCGCCGATGATCAGTACGAAGGTCATGCCCACCGCCAGCACCATCAGGTCGGGAATCTGGTTGGCCAGGGTGCTGAAGGTGTCATAGGACAGAAAATGACTGCTCAGGGTCGAGAACAGGATGATCATCACCAGCAAGGCGCCCGCCAGGCCGAGGTAAGTCCCCAGGCCGTAATAGTTGCCAGCACGCTTGCCGGTTGCAGGTGCAGTTTTCATGGTGCATTCCTAGGCGCCGCTTCATTGAGCAACGCATCACGTTTTTGATAGCCGGCAAATGCGGCGGCAAGCAATTCATCCTGGGTCCAGCTGTCGCGCTCGAAGGTGTCGATCAGGCGCCCGGCGGACAGCACACCGATGCGGTCACAGATCAACATCAGCTCGCGCAGGTCACTGGAAACCACCACCAGCGCCTTGCCCTGGCGCGTCAACTCGCCGAGCAAGGCATAGATATCGAACTTGGCGCCGACGTCGATGCCGCGAGTCGGCTCATCAAACAGCAGCACCGAACAATCGCGCTCCAACCAGCGGCCGATGACCACCTTCTGCTGGTTGCCGCCCGAAAGCTCGCTGACCAGTTGTGCCGGTCCGGAGCTGCGGATACGCATGGCATCGATCTGCCGTTGTGCCAGCCGTGCCTCGCTCTGGCCGTTGACCAGCCCGGCACTGGAAATAGCCGGCATGTTGCCCAGGGCGATATTCGCTCCGATCGACTGGCTCAACAGCAGCCCCTCGCCCTTGCGGTCCTCGGTGATCAGGGCAATGCCATGGGCCACCGCATCGGCAGGCGAGCGAACGCTCACCACCTGCTCCGCCGTTCCCAAGGCCACCGTACCGCTGTCGGCTTTATCCGCGCCGAAGATCAGACGCAACAGCTCGGTACGCCCGGCCCCGATCAGACCGGAAATCCCGAAAATCTCGCCACTGCGCACGCTGAAGGAAACGTCATGCACCTTGTCCGAACGGCTCAGCCCCTTCACCGTCAACGCCGGGCCGCCAATCTGCCGTGGTCCCAGGTCGATGTGTTCGCCCAACTCGCGCCCCACCATCAGGTTGACCAGTTGCTCGCTGTTGTAATTGGCCATGGGCTCGACACAGACCAGGCAACCGTCGCGCAACACCGCGATGCGCTGTGCCACCCGCGCCAGTTCTTCCAAGCGATGGGAGATGTAAATGATCGACACGCCCCGGGCTTGCAGGCGGGTGATTTGCTCGAACAGCATTTCGACTTCCCGCGAGGTGAGCATCGCGGTCGGTTCGTCGAGAATCAGCACATGGCAATCGCCAATCAGGTTGCGGGCGATTTCCACCATTTGCTGGTGCCCGATGCCGAGTTCGCCGACCAGGGTGTCGGGGTCGATGGCGTCCAGCCCGACCTGGGCCATGGCCTCGATCGCCGCCTTGCGCAATTGCTTGCGGCTGATCCATCCGCCGCGACTGGGCAGGTTGTCGAGAAACAGGTTTTCCGCAACCGACAGGGTCGGCAGCAGGTTGAGCTCTTGCATGACCATGCGGATACCCAGGTCTTCGGCCTGAGTGCGGCTGCCAGGGCGATACGCCTGGCCATTGAACTGCATCTGCCCGGTGGTGGGCGTGACCAGGCCACCGATGATTTTCGACAGGGTGCTTTTGCCGGCGCCGTTTTCACCGGTCAGTGCCAGCACCTCACCGCGCATCAGCGTCAGATCGATGCCGGTCAGGACCGGTTGGACGTAGGTCTTGCCGATACCGCTGACCGTCAGGACAGCGTTCGCAGCGGAAACTGACATAGGAAACTCTCCATGCGCCCGCCCCTGTGGACGGACGCCGTTGTGCCGCCAGAATGACTACTTGGTGACCAGTTCAACCGGAGTTTCGATGACGCCGTTGGTGCCGCTGTCGACCTTCTCGCCCTTGAGGATTTTCAACGCAGTCTCGATGCCGAACACCGCCTGCTTGGCGGCAAACTGGTCGGCTGTCGCCAGTACTCGGCCGTCCTTGAGCATCGGCTTGATCGCGTTGATGTTGTCGTAGCCCACCACCTGGACCTTGCCCGCCTTGCCTGCTGCACGCACTGCCGAAACCGCACCGACGGCCATGCTGTCATTGCCGGCCAGCAGCGCCTTGATATTCGGGTACTCGCTGAGCATGGCCGACGCCACGCGGTTGCCGGCGTCGATTTCCCAATCACCGGACTGCAGGGAAACCACCTTGACCTGGGCCGCCTCCATCGCGTCCTTGAAGCCAGCGGTACGCTGCTGCGCGTTGGTGGTGGTGGACACGCCTTCGATGATCCCGACCTCATCACCGGCCTTCAATTGTTTGGCCAGGTACTCGCCCACCAGCCGCGCACCCTTGCGGTTATCAGGCCCGACAAAAGGCACGCTGATGTTTTTGCTCTGGAGCACTGCCGGATCGAGCTGGTTGTCGATGTTGATCACGGTGATGCCGGCATCCATGGCTTTTTTGATCACCGGCACCATGGCCTTGGAATCAGCCGGGGCAATCACCAGGGCGTTGACCTTGGACACGATCATCTGCTCGACGATACGGATCTGGTTGGCGGTGTCGGTTTCGTCCTTGATGCCGTTGGAGACCAGGTCGAAATCGGCGGGATGTTCTTTCTGATAAGCCTTGGCGCCATCTTCCATGGTCAGGAAGAACTCGTTGGCCAGGGACTTCATGACCAGGGCGACCTTGGGTTTTTGAGCGGTATCGGCGTAGGCCGAAGAGAAAGGAAGCGCAGCGGATGCCGCGGCCAGGATAGCGACAGCGAGAAGACGTCCAGCAAATGGCAGCTTCATGGATTGACTCCGATCTTATGATTATTGTGAGCAGCGCCTGCAAGGTTAGAAGCTTTGACGATCGCCACCGCTGACAACGGCAATCAACGCGCGCTTCAAGGAATGAAAGTCACCCCTTGAACACCTCGCAAACGTTTGCGGAAATCAACTATGCGAACGCTACAGCGTTTTGTCAACGCATAACCCTATCGTCGGAGAATCCTCGACACCCCCGCTCCAACATGCCGAAAACCCTCTTTCGAGGGTCGGCACTGGCACTTTTTCAGGCGGTGGTGCTAATCACTGAGCCGGAGGATGAGCCTTTGCTCAGCTCCGTGACCAAACGGCCGGAGACGTCCAGCAGCGCGCCATTGGTATCGGCAATCTGACCTTGAACCGCCATCACCATGGTCTGCTTCGCTTCAGGGGTCGGATAGTTGGCCGCCTGGGCCGCTGCCAGTTGTTGCTGTTGTTGCTTGAGCTGCTCCTGCAACTCCTGCATGCGCTTGAGCAGGATCTGCACCGCGATGCTGTTGCCACCGCCATCGGAACCTTGCGCAGAACCTTCTTCGGCCTGCGACGCCCCACCCGCCTTGACCTTGTCCTGGTCATCGGTGCCCAGGACCTGTGACGCCGTATCGGCAGTCGCCTTGCTCAACGCGTCGATGGTGGCCGGCGACTTGCCATTGATGGTGATCGCACCGGCACTTGGGAAACCGACTGAAAAAGACATATGAGCTCCTGAAAAAATACCCTTTGAACAGCATCGACCGGCCAGGCCGATTCTTTAGCCTGTGGCAAAACGCTATTAGCGGACACGGGCCGTTTTCGGATTGCCGAACAAAGCACTTGCCAAATGTTCGGAAACCCGGACAAGGTTCCACGTCGACCAAATAACAACTGAAATAAAATTGATATAAATCAGTAACTTAAAATACTTACCGAGCCAATGTGACGCTGGTACAGATCCTGCTCCCTCCTCATCGCCCCACGGCATTCAGATCTGCCGCCGGGGTGTTTCTAGATGAACTTGCACCAGCACCGTCTCACCACTAGAGAGAAAATAATGAAATCTGCCTTCAATACCTTTGTTCCGGGCGCTTTGGCCCTGCTCCTGCTCCTGCCTACTGCACTGCAAGCAAAAGAAGCCGAGACCCAACAGAAACTGGCCAACGTCGTGGTCCTTGCCACCGGCGGCACCATTGCCGGCGCTGGCGCCAGCGCCGCCAACAGCGCCACTTACCAGGCCGCCAAGGTGGGTATCGAACAACTGATCGCCGGGATTCCGGAACTGAGCACGCTGGCCAACGTACGTGGCGAGCAAGTCATGCAGATCGCCTCCGAAAGCATCACCAACGACAACCTGCTGCAACTGGGCCGTCGCGTCGCCGAACTGGCCGATAGCAAGGACGTCGATGGCATCGTGATCACCCACGGTACCGACACCCTGGAAGAAACCGCCTACTTCCTCAACCTCGTGGAAAAAACCGACAAGCCAATCGTCGTGGTCGGCTCCATGCGCCCAGGCACCGCCATGTCGGCTGACGGCATGCTCAACCTGTACAACGCCGTGGCTGTTGCCGGCAGCAAGAACGCTCGCGGCAAGGGCGTACTGGTCACCATGAACGACGAGATCCAGTCGGGTCGTGATGTCAGCAAAATGATCAACATCAAGACCGAAGCCTTCAAGAGCCCATGGGGCCCACTGGGCATGGTGGTCGAAGGCAAATCCTACTGGTTCCGCCTGCCAGCCAAGCGCCACACCATGGATTCGGAATTCGACATCAAGAACATCAAGAGCCTGCCTGACGTCGAAATCGCCTACGGCTACGGCAACGTGAGCGACACCGCCTACAAAGCCCTGGCCCAAGGCGGCGCCAAAGCCATCATCCACGCCGGCACCGGCAACGGTTCGGTGTCTTCGCGGGTTGTGCCGGCCCTGCAGGAACTGCGCAAGAATGGCGTGCAGATCATTCGCTCGTCCCACGTCAATGCCGGCGGCTTTGTCCTGCGCAACGCAGAACAGCCTGACGACAAGTACGACTGGGTCGTCGCCCATGATCTGAACCCACAGAAAGCCCGCATCCTGGCCATGGTTGCCCTGACCAAGACTCAGGACAGCAAAGAGCTGCAACGGATGTTCTGGGAGTACTGATAGCACTCGCCCGACCTTCCCTGGTCGGGCACCCTGCCGCTTGCACGCCCGGGCAAGCGGCACTCCCCTCCTCCCGCCCGCCGCAATAAAAAATCCCCACGATTTCAGACAAATCGGAAAAAGTGCTGTCAGAAGATTTTCTTGAATTTTAAGCAGTTGCGAAATTGCCTACAGTTAAATACTGTACGCACGTACAGCTTAATAAGGATTACTCCGTGGCCAAGTCTTCTGCTGCAAGCAATACCCCGCCAGGCTCCTACGAACGGATGGGGCTACGCGTTCAAAAAATCATCAACTCCCCTACCGCACAAAAGGCCAAAGCCGCACTGATCTTCCGCCTTGAAGATGAGCCTGCGGACGAATGGGCGCGTCTATTGGAGGAAATTGCTGAAAACGACAATGTCACCCTGGCCTATCGGGACGACGGCGGCGTGCAGATTTTCTGGGTCGTGCCGAAGGAAGATTGAGTCGATGATTGTCCGCTGTCTGGTTTTTTTGCTGTTCTGCGTTGCCCTCAATGCCCAGGCCGATGCGCCAAGTACGTTCAGCCAAGCGAAAAAGGTCGCCTGGAAGCTCTACGCCCCGCAATCCACCGAGTTCTACTGTGGCTGTAAATACAACGGCAATCGCGTGGACCTTGCGGCGTGCGGTTACATACCGCGCAAGAACGCCAATCGCGCAGCCCGTATCGAGTGGGAGCACATCGTCCCGGCCTGGCAGATTGGCCACCAGCGCCAATGCTGGCAACAGGGCGGGCGCAAGAACTGCACCCGCACCGACAAGATCTACCAGCGCGCCGAGGCAGACCTGCACAACCTGGTGCCGAGCATCGGCGAGGTGAATGGCGACCGCAATAACTTCAGCTTTGGCTGGCTGCCGGAGAAAACCGGGCAATACGGCTCATGCCTGACCCAGGTCGATTTCAAGGCGAAGAAGGTCATGCCGCGCCCTTCGATTCGCGGAATGATCGCCCGTACTTATTTCTACATGAGCAAGCAATACGGTCTGAACCTGTCCAAGCAGGACCGCCAGCTGTATGAAGCCTGGAACAAGACCTACCCGGTCCAGGCCTGGGAACGCCAGCGCAATCAAAGCGTGGGTTGCGTGATGGGCCACGGTAACGATTTTGTTGGCCCGGTGGATCTGAAAGCCTGCGGCTAGCCTTCAGCGCCAAGGCCTCGCCGCTTCTGCGAGGCCTGGATCCAACCTTTCAGGCGAGGTTGCCGACCGTGCCTGTCGTCAACCCCTTCAAGCTCACTGCGTTGCCCGGTGCTCGATCACCGTTGCATTGACGTTGCGCTTCTTGGCCTTGGCCAACTTCTCCTCGAGCTCGGCCTTTTTCGCCTCGGCTTCAGCCTGGGAGTTGAACGGCCCAACCAGAATCAATTGCTTGCCGTCCTGCATCACCACGCTGGAGATGATGCCGTGCTCGATCAGCCAGCCGGTCATATCGCTCACCGCCTGCGGCAGATCGCTACCCACCAGCACGTCCCACTGCGGGGTCGCCGCCTCTTGTACCTGTTGGGCCTGGGCCGGCGCAGCGGGCTTATTGCCGGCGTCTGCCACCTTGCCTTCGCCGCAGCTAGCCAAGGCCAATACCGCAACCATCATCGCTACTGTGCGCACAACCTACCCCTTAAAATTCTGAGGCGGCGATTTTAACACTGCCGGCTGCCAGGTCACTGCCACAAAAACAGGCCGAAACAGGGAGAATCATGTTTATCGCCTCTGTATAGTTGCACCCTGGGAATTAATACATCGTCTGCGCGTCAGAAAAGAGGCACCCACTCAGTGGAACTTCGCACTAATCTATACATACGACCGATATCTGCACTGTCTGAAATCAGGTGCCCTACTACGCAATCAAGGAGAAGCTCATGCTGATACTCACCCGCAAAGTCGGTGAAAGCATAAACATCGGTGACGACATTACGATCACCATCCTGGGCGTCAGCGGCCAGCAAGTCCGGATCGGCATCAACGCCCCCAAAGACGTAGCCGTACACCGTGAAGAGATCTATCAACGGATCCAGGCCGGGCTTACCGCTCCGGACAAACGCGAAACACCTTGAGCTTGATGAGTTGCCAGCCCTTTGTCTGACCACAATGGCTGGCGCTGGACTCAGTCTCATTCCCTCCCTGCTTCGCTAGCGCCCCCTTCCTGCAACTCGACCTGAAAAGTGCAAGGCCCTGTCCTTTTGCGCCCAAGGCACGCGGCTGCCTGCACCACCGGCAATTAGCCACCTTTGTATAAATGCCCAGTAACGCATGGCACTGTCGCAGGAGTAGCTTTCAGCTATCGCACGTACGCGAGTCAGCCAGCGTCAACGACGCCAGTCGATGCCTTATGAACCAGGAGCAGTTTGATGCAAGAGTTCGCTTATCTGCTGATCACCAATGACCCGAATGCGATGAGAACCGTTGCCGCGTGCTCCACAGAAGGCCTGTACCAGGTCAAGCGTGGCATTTTCACGTTCCGCTCCAGGGCTAATGTCGACTTCCTGCACCGCGCCCTCTCCATCATCAGCGATGAGTTCGGCATCATTCCGGTGCAGCAGGCTGAGTACAAAACCAATCGCGACACGGTCTGCAAAGCCTTCAGCCAGCTTTCCTAGGCAGCCCCGCCCTCCACCGGCTTGAACCCCAGGTCCTGAGTGAAGCGCAGCAGATAACCATCAGGATCGAGCAGCAAACAGTTCAGTTCCCCATGCAACAGGGCATCGTGGCGATACCAGCGCTCCTCGATTTCCTTGCGCAATGGGTAACCGGCGTCGGCCAGGGCTTGAACCAACACCGCAACGTCAGGGCATTCGATCGACAGGTTCATACCGCGCCCAAACGGCTGCTCCAGTGGGCCGACGTGCCATGGGGACGCTTCGCCATCGTCCTGCTCCAACATCAGTTGGCTGCCATGGAACGACAAAAAGGCAAACAGGTGCTCCGGACGCTCGTATTCGACCTTGAACCCCAGCACATCGCGGTAAAACGTCAGGCTCCGCTGCAAGTCACTGACGAGCATCTCCGGAACCAGGGCATTCATCACAAACATCGGCTGCGTCCATTCAGGTAAATTCGAGGGGCGAGCCTACAACCCCCGACCCGGTTTACGCAGCCCTCGCTTACCAATGTTCACAACTGATTAAAACTTCGCAACAGATGACGCGGTGAAGCCCCCCATTGCATCAGGCATAAAAAAGGCGCCTCAACCGAGACGCCTTTGGGCCCTGCGACGCGTTACAGGCACGTACCCAGGGCCGCGAGCCTGCGCTTGGCGATCCAGTCGTCGTGAAGCGCGTAGTAACTGACGCTGGTGCCCGAAGCCTGCACCTGGATATCGGCAAAGGACTCCGCGGAACGCGTATAGACCGTGTACCCACCGCCTTTGCGTGGCTCCAGATAGGCAGCAGCATCGACGCCGAAGACCGCCTCGTCCTGCCAGGCAAACTGCACGCACTGCGCTACCAGTTGATCGGCCTTGGCCGAAGAGAGCACCCGCGAAGGACTCTTGGAGCGCGCTTCATTCATTGCCGAACTCGCGCATCCCGCAAGCAACGCCGCGGCGATCATCGCCATTAACACCCGCATGATGCTACCTCGTGCTGAAAAACCGAGAGTATCGCCCACCCAGGAGCCGGCAGATACCACACAGCCAGAAAAACCCCTGGCGACCCGCGCTCAGCACTCCGCCAGGGATGAGGCCAGTTGGGCAATGGCCTCCTGATCGTCCTCGCCCAGGCTGCGGTAATGCTCGATGATCCGGCTTTCCTCCGCACTCAGTTGGCCGTCCGACAGCTTCGAACGCTCACCGGTCAGGACATACAGCAAATCCACGCCCTTGCGCCCCACCGCCATCAGATAATCCGACTTGGGCAGCCGCTCGCCGCTCTCGTAACGACCCTGGGCATTGGCCTCAACCCCGCCAATGGCACCGAACTCCTGCTGGGAAAGACCAAGCGCCTTGCGCTCCTCTTTCAACCGTTCTCCAAACTTGTCCATGGAATTCCTCATTCATGACGCAACACGATTAGGACCCTGCGCCATCCCAAACGTGCCCTTTTCCAACCCCGGGTCTCGCCCGGAACAGCCGCCCACCGACAAAAATCCGCGACAACCATTGCCAGATTCGCGAACGCGGATTAATCTGCGCGCCCTTCCCACACTTTCGCAAAGGAGATCCACCATGAAATACCTGATCGCTCTTTGCAGGACGTGCCTGGTTTAAACGCTATACCCGCTAGTTTCTAGCGCCTCGCTTACTCCGGATCCGCCCTGCCACTTACCTGAATATTTTCTCCAATCAGGAATTGGACATGGACAATTGCATCCGCAATTTGTCGGCCGGCGTATCACTTATCGCCTCCGACAGCACCTGGATCGAAGACAAAGCGATCCAGCAACTTCAAACGACTGCACAACTGCCCGGCATGCGCCGCGTGGTCGGCATGCCGGACTTGCACCCAGGTCGCGGCTATCCGGTAGGTGCAGCCTTCTTTTCCAGCGAAACCCTTTACCCGGCACTGGTGGGCAATGACATCGGTTGCGGCATGACGCTGTGGCAGACGGACATCCCGAGCGCCCGGTTGAACCTGGACAAGCTGGAAAAGAAAATCGGCAACATCGACACCGCCCTGGATGAGCAATGGCAGGAGGAACTGGCGCTGTTGGCGCTGGCCGCCACCGGCCACGAACACTCCCTGGGCACCATCGGCGGCGGCAATCATTTCGCCGAGCTGCAACAGATCGACGAGATCCATGACAGCGACGCCATGGACACCCTGGGCCTGGACCGGCGCTCGCTGCTGATGCTGGTCCACAGCGGCTCGCGCGGCCTGGGCGAAGCCATTCTGCGCCGGCATGTCGAACAACACGGCCATGCCGGCATCGCCGTCGACAGCCCGGCCGGCGTCGACTACCTGCAACGCCATGACGAAGCCCTGCGCTTTGCCGAAGCCAACCGCCGGCTGATTGCGGAGCGCATCCTGGTCAATCTGCGGGCGAAAGGCCGCAGCGCGCTGGATATCAACCACAACCTGGTATCGCCCGGCAGCGTCGACGGCGAAGCCGGCTGGATCCACCGCAAGGGCGCCACACCGTCCGATCAGGGCGTGGTGGTCATCCCCGGCTCCCGCGGTGACTACAGCTACCTGGTGCAGCCCATCCCGCTTGCCAGCAGCCTGTACTCCCTGGCCCATGGCGCCGGCAGGAAGTGGATTCGCGGCGACTGCAAGGGTCGCCTGGCGGCGCGCTTCAGCTTCGATCAGCTCAAGCGCACCAGCCTCGGCAGCCGAGTGATCTGCGAAGATCGCGCCCTGATGTACGAAGAGGCTCCAGAAGCCTACAAGGCCATCGACAGCGTGGTCGGCAGCCTGCGTGACGCAGGCCTGCTGCACATCATCGCGCGACTCAAGCCGGTGCTGACCTACAAACGCCGAGGGTGCTGCTGATGGTTCTGTTACAGCTGTCATCGGCACAGGGGCCGGCCGAGTGTGAATTGGCCGTGACCAAGGCCCTGCAAAGGCTGCATGACGAAGCCGAAACCCAGGCGGTCAGTCTGTGCGTGATAGAGCGCGAACCCGGCTGGCATAACGGCACCTGCAAGTCGGTACTGGTCGGCCTTGATGGCGACAATGCCACGGCGCTTGCCGGACGCTGGACCGGCACCCTGCTCTGGAGCTGCAAGAGCCATTACCGACCCGGGCACAAGCGCAAGAACTGGTTCTTCGCCGGCCAGGTCTTCAACGCCCCGCAAGGTAACCAGGAGAGCCAGATACGCTTCGAAACCATGCGTTCTTCAGGACCCGGCGGCCAGCATGTGAACAAGACCGACTCGGCGGTGCGCGCCACTCACCTGGCTTCAGGGATCAGCGTCAAGGTCCAGTCCGGGCGCAGCCAGCACGACAACAAGCGCCTGGCAGTGCTGCTGATTCAGCAGCGACTCGCAGGCCTTGAGCAGGAAGCCCATAACACCCTGCGCCTGCAGCGCCGGGACTCCCACCACAAGGTCGAACGGGGCAACGCTGTAAGGTCGTTTGCCGGCCCGACATTCATCCCCCAGGACTGACCACCATCGACCAGAGCCGCCATAAAGGCGGCTCTGCTCCAATCCCGGTGATTGGTAGTGAATGCCAATGGGGAAATCAATGAATGAGGGCTTTGCAAATCCCAGGCAACAAAAAAGGGCCCACCTTTCGGTGAGCCCTTCTAGACCGCCCAGCAGAGCGGATTTTGTTTGGTAGGCGCGATTGGACTCGAACCAACGACCCCCACCATGTCAAGGTGGTGCTCTAACCAACTGAGCTACGTGCCTGCTGTGAGGCGGCATTCTACGGAATTCCGGAGGGGTGTCAACACCTTTTTTGCAGCTAAGCCTATGAATATGCGAATTATTTAATTTTTTAGTGGCGAGCAAGACTTTATCAGCGGCTGGCAGCCGATTTTCAACTCAGGTACGATCGGCGCACTCGTAAAATATATTAAACAGAGGCTGCAGGATGGCGAACACTCCCTACCCAGAATCCTATTACGCAGCGTCGGCCAACGCCGTGCCAGAACGCCCTTCACTGCAGGGCGAGGTAGAAACCGATGTCTGTGTGATCGGTGCCGGCTATACCGGCTTGTCGAGCGCGTTGTTTCTACTGGAAAACGGTTTTCGCGTAACAGTACTGGAGGCGGCCAAGGTCGGCTTTGGCGCCTCGGGCCGCAATGGCGGGCAGATCGTCAACAGCTACAGCCGCGATATCGATGTGATCGAACGCAGCGTCGGCCCCAAGCAGGCGCAGTTGCTAGGGCAAATGGCCTTTGAGGGCGCAAGGATCATTCGCGAACGCGTGGCCAAGTACCACATCCAGTGCGACCTGAAGGACGGCGGCGTGTTTGCCGCCCTGACCAGCAAGCAGATGGGCCACCTGGAGTCGCAGAAGCGCCTGTGGGAGCGCTACGGCCATAGCCAACTGGAACTGCTGGACCAACGCCGCATCCGCGAAGTCGTGGCCTGTGATCAATACCTGGGCGGCATGCTCGACATGAGTGGCGGGCACATCCACCCGCTGAACCTGGCCCTGGGCGAAGCGGCAGCCGTAGAGTCCCTGGGCGGCACTATTTATGAGCAATCCCCGGCCCTGCGCATCGAGCGCGGCGCCAATCCGGTGGTACACACGCCACAGGGCAAGGTCAGGGCCAAGTTCATCATCGTCGCGGGCAATGCCTATCTGGGCAACCTGATTCCGGAACTGGCCGCAAAGTCCATGCCTTGCGGCACCCAGGTCATCACCACCGAACCCTTGAGCGACGAACTGGCGAACAGCCTGCTGCCCCAGGACTATTGCGTCGAAGACTGCAATTACCTGCTGGACTACTACCGCCTTTCTGCGGACAAGCGCCTGATCTTCGGCGGTGGCGTGGTCTACGGCGCCCGCGACCCGGCCAATATCGAAGCCATCATCCGACCGAAGATGCTCAAGGCCTTCCCCCAACTCCAAAACGTCAAGATCGATTACGCCTGGACCGGCAACTTCCTGCTGACCCTCTCGCGACTGCCGCAAGTCGGACGCCTGGGCGACAACATCTATTACTCCCAGGGCTGTAGCGGCCACGGCGTGACGTACACCCACCTGGCAGGCAAGGTCCTGGCCGAAGCCCTGCGCGGCCAGGCAGAGCGTTTTGATGCCTTTGCCGACCTGCCGCACTACCCCTTCCCTGGCGGCCAGCTGCTGCGCACTCCATTTACCGCCCTGGGCGCCTGGTACTACAGCCTGCGGGACAAATACGGTTTCTAAACTCCCACAAAAAACCCCGCCAAACAGGCGGGGTTTTCATGTGTGCGGCAGAACCAAAAAACGCGACTGACATTCCAAATATCGAAAACAAAAAACCCCGGTCTTTCGACCAGGGTCTTTGCTATCAATCCGAAGCACCTGTGGCGTCTTCGTAGCTTCAAGGCGTTCAGTGGGCCTTGAGGCAGATATGGCGCAGCGGACGGGACTCGAACCCGCGACCCCCGGCGTGACAGGCCGGTATTCTAACCGACTGAACTACCGCTGCGTATCGCTTGGACTTGCGTCCATTTGAACCTTTTAAATCGTCGGACTGATCAGCTTCGAGGCTTTTCAATCTCAAGCCAGGCGAACCTGACTTGGAAAATATGGCGCAGCGGACGGGACTCGAACCCGCGACCCCCGGCGTGACAGGCCGGTATTCTAACCGACTGAACTACCGCTGCGCGTCGGTTGGAGGCTTCCTTGGAAGCTTCCGCCTTTCTTTCGAAAGACACTCAAGAAGTGGTGGGTGATGACGGGATCGAACCGCCGACCCTCTGCTTGTAAGGCAGATGCTCTCCCAGCTGAGCTAATCACCCTTTGCTTCGTTGAGGCCGCGAAATTTACGCAGATACCGAAGCTAAGTCAATAGCAGCGTTGGAGTTTTTTTCAAAAACAGCTGAGAGCAGCTAGCTTCAAGCTGCAAGAAAAAGCAGCAACAAGGGATACTGCTCACCCCTGCTTGCCGCTTGCAGCTAAAAGCTTGTCGCTGCTCTTATTCCTGATAAATCATTTTCTTGGTCATGCCGCCGTCGACCACGAACTCCTGGCCCGTGACGAACCCGGCGTTCTTCGACAACAGCCAGGCCACCATCGCCGCAACGTCCTCGACCGTCCCGACCCTGCCCGCGGGGTGCTGAGCATGATCAAGATCACTCAACGGCTGCGCACGGCGCGCTGCCGGGTCACGTGCGTCGATCCAGCCCGGACTGACCGCATTGACGCGGATTTCCGGACCCAGGCTGATAGCCAAGGCATGGGTCAAGGCCAGCAACCCACCCTTACTCGCCGCGTAAGCCTCGGTATCGGGCTCGGACTGGCCGGCGCGGGTCGAGGCCAGATTGACGATGGCGCCGCCGTGAGCGCGCAGGTAAGGCGCACAGTGCTTGGCCAACAGCATCGGCCCACTGAGGTTCACCGCCAGTACACGGTTCCAGTACGCCAGATCGAGGCTTTCCAGGGTGATATTGCGCGGATCGGCCACCGCCGCGTTGCACACCAGCGCATCGAGCCGACCAAACTGGCCAAGCACTTGCGCCACACCCTGGGCCACCTGCTTTTCATCCGAGACATCCATGGCGATAAAGCAGGCGCTCTCCCCCATGACCTCGACCACCTTGGCGCCGCGCGCGCGATCAAGGTCGGTCAATACCACTTGCCAGCCCTCGCTGATCAGCCAGGCGGCGATCCCCAGGCCAATGCCCCGTGCCGCGCCGGTGACCAGCGCAACGCGACCATTGGCACTGCCCTGCTGCGAGGACAACTCGATCACAAGGCGGCCAGGCCGCGAGCCAGGTCGGCTTGCAGGTCGGCAACGTCTTCGAGACCCACAGCGACCCGGATCAGACTGTCGCGAATGCCCGCCGCTTCACGCTCCTGCGGCGCCAGGCGACCGTGGGAGGTGGTGCTCGGGTGAGTGATGGTAGTTTTGCTGTCACCCAGGTTGGCGGTAATAGAGATCAGGCGCGTGGCATCGATAAAGCGCCATGCACCGTCTTTGCCACCCTTGACTTCAAAACTGACCACCGCCCCGAATCCACGCTGCTGACGCTTGGCGAGTTCGTATTGCGGATGGCTTGGCAGGCCGGCGTAGTGCACCTTCTCGATGCCATCCTGCTGCTCCAGCCACTGCGCCAACGCCAAGGCATTGGCACAGTGGGCACGCATGCGCAGGCTGAGGGTTTCGAGCCCCTTGAGGAAGATCCAGGCATTGAACGGACTCAGGGTCGGCCCTGCGGTACGCAGGAAACCCACCACTTCTTTCATCTGCTCACCGCGGCCGGCCACCACGCCGCCCATGCAACGGCCCTGGCCGTCGATGAACTTGGTCGCCGAATGCACCACCACGTCGGCACCCAGCTTCAGTGGCTGTTGCAACGCAGGCGTGCAGAAACAGTTGTCGACCACCAGCATCGCACCCTTGGCGTGGGCCACTTCGGCCAGCGCGGCGATATCCACCAGCTCTGCCAGGGGATTGGACGGCGATTCGACAAACAGCAATTTGGTATTGGCCTTGATTGCCGCATCCCAGCCGGACAGGTCCGCCAGGGGCACGTAATCGACTTCGATGCCAAAACGCTTGAAGTACTTTTCAAACAGACTGATGGTCGAGCCGAATACGCTACGCGACACCAGCACATGATCGCCCGCACTGCACAGACTCATCACCACCGACAGAATGGCAGCCATGCCGGTAGCCGTGGCCACCGCCTGCTCGGCACCTTCCAGGGCGGCGATGCGCTCTTCGAAGGCACGCACGGTGGGGTTGGTGTAGCGCGAATAGACGTTGCCTGGCACTTCGCCAGCGAACCGCGCGGCCGCATCGGCGGCCGTACGGAACACATAGCTTGAGGTGAAGAACATCGGGTCACCGTGCTCGCCTTCCGGCGTACGGTGCTGGCCGGCACGTACGGCCAGGGTGTCGAAAGCTACGCCATCAAGGTCGCTGTCCAGCCGACCGGCATCCCAATCCTGACTCATGCCGCCTACTCCTCAAGTCTTCTAAATGCTCTGAATCAGTTGTTGTACAGATCGATGATCGCGCTGACCGCCTGGGTCTTGACCTTGGAGGCATCGTTACGCGCGTTTTCGATCTTGTTCAGATAGGCCTCATCGACGTCGCCCGTGACGTACTTGCCGTCAAACACTGCACAGTCGAAATGCTCGATCTTGATCTTGCCGCCGCCGACCGCTTCGATCAGGTCCGGCAGGTCCTGGTAGATCAGCCAATCGGCACCGATCAGGTCAGCTACGTCCTGGGTCGAACGATTGTGCGCAATCAGCTCGTGAGCGCTCGGCATGTCGATGCCGTACACGTTCGGGTAGCGCACGGCCGGCGCTGCGGAGCAGAAGTAGACGTTTTTCGCGCCGGCTTCGCGAGCCATCTGGATAATCTGTTTGCAGGTGGTGCCGCGCACGATCGAGTCGTCCACCAGCATCACGTTCTTGCCGCGGAATTCCAGCTCGATGGCGTTGAGCTTCTGGCGTACGGATTTTTTCCGCGCAGCCTGGCCCGGCATGATGAAGGTACGGCCGATGTAGCGGTTCTTCACGAAGCCTTCGCGAAACTTCACACCCAGGTGGTTAGCCAGCTCGAGCGCAGCGGTACGGCTGGTATCCGGGATCGGGATAACCACGTCGATGTCATGCTCAGGACGCTCGCGCAGGATCTTCTCGGCCAGCTTCTCGCCCATGCGCAGGCGCGCCTTGTACACCGAGACGCCGTCGATGATCGAATCCGGGCGCGCCAGGTACACGTGCTCGAAGATGCACGGGGTCAGTTGCGGGTTGGTCGCACACTGACGGGTGTGCAGCTTGCCGTCTTCAGTGATGTAGACCGCTTCACCCGGTGCCAGGTCGCGGATCAGGGTGAAACCCAGCACGTCCAGGGAAACGCTTTCCGAGGCAATCATGTACTCGACGCCTTCGTCAGTGTGACGCTGGCCGAAAACGATCGGGCGGATGCCGTGCGGGTCGCGGAAACCGACGATGCCGTAACCGGTCACCATGGCCACGACTGCGTAACCACCGACGCAGCGGTTGTGCACGTCAGTCACGGCCGCGAACACGTCTTCTTCGGTCGGCTGCAACTTGCCGCGCTGGGCCAGCTCGTGAGCGAACACGTTGAGCAGGACTTCGGAGTCGGAGTTGGTGTTGACGTGGCGCAGGTCGGATTCGTAAATCTCCTTGGCCAGCTGTTCAACGTTGGTCAGGTTACCGTTATGCGCCAGGGTGATGCCGTACGGCGAGTTGACGTAAAACGGTTGAGCTTCGGCCGAAGTCGAGCTGCCTGCGGTTGGATAGCGCACATGGCCGATGCCCATGTGGCCGACCAGACGCTGCATATGCCGTTGATGGAATACATCACGGACCAGACCATTGTCCTTGCGCAGGAATAACCGGCCATCATGGCTGGTCACGATACCGGCAGCGTCCTGGCCGCGGTGCTGGAGGACGGTTAGCGCGTCATACAGCGCCTGATTGACGTTCGACTTACCGACGATACCGACGATGCCACACATGCGACGCAACCCCTACTTAATGAAACTGAACTGAACACATCTTACTGAGGCGTTTTGGCCGGTAAGAGGTGCTCCTTGAACGGAATATCAGCGGGTACGCTGATACCGCTGGCCAGCCACTGACTGCTCCACCCCAATATGAGGTTCTTCGACCAGTCTGCAACCAATAGAAATTGTGGCACCAGTCGCGACTGCTGCCACCAGGAATCCTGTTGTACCGGCCCCAGGCTCAAAAGCCCGACCGCCACGACCACCAGCAACGCGCCACGCGCGGCGCCAAAGGCCATGCCGAGAAATCGATCGGTCCCGGAGAGGCCGGTGACGCGAATCAATTCGCCGATAAGAAAGTTGATCATTGCGCCTACCAGCAAGGTGGCGACAAACATGATGGCACAGCCCGCGATCACGCGAGCCGAAGGTGTTTCGATGTATCCGGCGAGGTACTCGGACAGTGAGCCACCGAACATCCAGGCAACGACTCCAGCGATAATCCAGGTCAGCAGCGACAGTGCTTCTTTGACGAAGCCGCGGCTCAGACTGATCAACGCGGAGATGGCGATTATTGCAACGATCGCCCAATCAACCCAGGTAAATGGCACAGTGCAGCCTACAGACGGATAAGGCGGCGCATTTTAGCAGAGCGCTTGGCTGTCGGTAAGCTGCGATTCACTGTGCTTTTCAAATCAAGCAGATAGCCTTAACCGCGCTCAGGCTGAAAACGCACCACAAACCCCTTGAGGTTCTGCTGGCGACCCAGCAAGTCACGCAGGCGATCAGCTTCGGCACGCTCGATCAGCGGACCGACGAATACCCGGTTCTTGCCATCGGCGGAACGGATATAGGCGTTATAACCTTGACTGCGCAGGGTTTTCTGCAGGTTTTCAGCGCTTTCGCGGCTGGACAGGCTGGCCAGTTGCACCGACCAACTCACCGACAGGCCATTGGCATCGATCCGGCTCTGGCTGGTGTCCGGCCGTGTGCTGGCAACAGATTGAGCAGGTGTAGGCTTGGGCGCGACCGGCGCTGGAGCTGGCTTGATCGCAGCTGTCGGCGGTGCAACAGGGGTCGCCGGTGCACTGGGCACAATCGGCGCAGACGGTGCAGACTGCTGCACCACCTCGTCATCGCTCGGAATCGGCTCCTGGGGCAGCGCTTGCGGCTCGGGAACCACAACCGGCTCGACCTGCACCTGAGGCATGACAGGCGCTTGCGGCGCGGCAGGCGCCTCGACGCTGACATGACGCTGCTCATCTTCGCGGGAAAACAGCATGGGCAGGAAGATCACCGCCAGTGCCACCAGAACCAGAGCTCCAACCATTCGCTGCTTGTAGACGTTATCCAGCATAGCCATGTGCAGCTTCCTCCGTGGAGCGCCGGGCGAGCCACTCAAGCGCCTCGGCAACACAATAAAAAGATCCGAACAGCAGGATTTCATCCTCTGCCGTTGCAAGCGCGCACTGCCCTTCCAAAGCGGCAGCAACGCTGTCATAGGACGTTACGCGAGCCCCAAGGTTCTCCAGCGCCGCCTGCAAGTCCGCAACCGGACGCGCCCGAGGGCAATCCAGAGGGGCCACCGCCCAGGTTTCGACCTGCGGATGCAGATGCTCAACCACGCCAGCCAGGTCTTTATCTGCCAGCAGACCAAACACCGCCAGACGCTTGCCAGCCAGCGGCCGACGGCCCAGGCGTTCGGCCAGATACTGCGCGGCGTGGGGGTTGTGGCCCACATCCAGCAGCAGATTAAGGCGCTTGCCTTGCCAATCGAACTGCCGACGATCCAGGCGACCGACCACCCGGGTCTGGCGCAAGGCAGCCACTATCCGCTCCGGCTGCCAAGGCAACCCCGTCAGCAAATAGGCCTGCAAGGCCAGGGCAGCGTTTTCCATCGGCAGATCGAGCAACGGTAAATCGTGCAGCTCCACCGGGGCACCCGAAAGATCGAGGCCGCGCCATTGCCAGTGCTGCTCGGTCATACCCAGGTCAAAATCGCGCCCACGCAGGAAGAATGGGCAATTGAGCTCACGCGCCTTGTCCAGCAAAGGCTGTGGCGGATTGAGATCCCCACACAGCGCCGGCGCGCCCTGGCGGAAGATCCCGGCCTTCTCGAAGGCCACGGACTCACGGGTATCGCCAAGATAGTCAACGTGATCGACACCAATACTGGTCACCAGCGCCAGATCCGCATCCACCAGGTTGACCGTGTCCAGGCGCCCACCCAGGCCGACCTCCAGCACCACCGCATCAAGCCCGGCACGCTGGAACAGCCAGAAGGCAGCCAGTGTGCCCACCTCGAAATAGGTCAGGGAAATCTCGCCACGCCCGGCATCGACCGCGGCAAAGGCTTCGCACAGCTCAGCATCGCTGGCTTCGACGCCATCGATCTGCACCCGCTCGTTGTAACGCAACAGGTGTGGCGAGTTGTACTCCCCTACTCGCAAACCCTGGGTTCGCAGCAGGGACGCCACGAACGCACAGGTCGAACCCTTGCCGTTGGTACCGGTCACCGTAATCACCCGAGGCGCCGGCTTGCCCAATCCCATACGGGACGCTACCTCTTGCGAGCGCGCGAGCCCCATGTCGATGGCCGACGGATGCAACTGCTCGAGGTAGGCGAGCCATTCGCCAAGGGTACGTTGGGTCATAGGTTGGCTGGAGCCGGCGGAACCACGATCGGCTCGACAGGCGCGGCGACGAACTCAGGCGTCGGCAGCCCCATCAATTGCGCCAGCAGATTGCCCAGACGTGGGCGCAGTTCCTGACGGGCGATGATCATGTCGATCGCGCCGTGTTCCAGCAGGAACTCACTGCGCTGGAAGCCTTCTGGCAGCTTTTCACGCACGGTCTGCTCGATAACCCGCGGACCGGCGAAACCGATCAGGGCCTTGGGCTCGGCAACGATCACATCACCCAGCATCGCCAGGCTCGCCGACACACCACCGTAGACCGGGTCGGTCAGCACGGAGATGAACGGGATACCTTCTTCGCGCAGACGCGCCAGTACCGCAGAGGTCTTGGCCATTTGCATCAGGGAGATCAGCGCTTCCTGCATCCGCGCACCACCGGAGGCGGCGAAGCAGATCATCGGGCATTTGTTTTCCAGGGCGTAGTTGGCGGCACGAACAAAACGCTCACCGACGATGGCCCCCATGGAGCCGCCCATGAAGGAGAACTCAAAGGCCGAAACCACCACCGGGATGCCCAGCAGGGTGCCGCTCATGGAGATCAGCGCGTCCTTCTCGCCAGTCTGCTTCTGTGCAGCAGTCAGGCGATCCTTGTACTTCTTGCCATCGCGAAACTTCAGGCGATCCACCGGCTCCAGGTCGGCGCCCAGTTCGGCACGGCCTTCGGCATCGAGGAAAATGTCGATACGGGCGCGAGCACCGATACGCATGTGGTGATTGCACTTAGGGCAAACATCCAGGGTTTTTTCCAGCTCCGGCCGATACAGCACCGCCTCGCAGGACGGGCACTTGTGCCAAAGACCTTCAGGCACCGAGCTTTTCTTCACCTCGGAACGCATGATCGAAGGGATCAGTTTGTCTACTAACCAGTTGCTCATGCTTTCTTTCTCCAGTACCGGCGGCCCGAACGCTCTGGTTCGCAGCCCCGCGTATGCCCTTGAGCTAAATTCATGTGTGCGGCGATGATCGGTGCGCTACCGCGGTCAGCACGAGGCTCGACCTGCCTGTAGCGAACTGCTCCTCAGCCATCCCGACAGCCCGCAACAGAGCGGTTGCCACTTCGACTTCGGCCTGTCCGAAGACAGTGCCCACCTGTTTTGTACAGTGGAGTTATGGACGGCGGCAGACTGCCAGCCGTCACATCGACTCACTGCTGCCGCGCACGGCCTGCATAAATGCGCGAATCTTTGCCTGGTCCTTGATGCCCTTGCCCTGCTCCACCCCACCACTGACATCCACCGCGTAGGGGCGCACCTGGGCAATCGCCCGGGCCACATTCTGCGCAGTCAAACCGCCAGCAAGGATGATCGGTTTGCTCAGGCCCTGCGGTACCAGTGACCAGTCGAAGGCTTCACCGGTTCCACCGGGTACGCCCTCGACATAGGTGTCCAGCAAAATCCCGCTGGCCTTTGCATAGGTCGCGCAACGGCCGGCGATATCATCCCCGGCCTTGACCCGCAGCGCCTTGATGTAGGGCCGATGGTAGCCATCACAATCGGCCGGCGACTCATCGCCATGAAACTGCAGCAGATCCAGGGGCACCGCATCGAGAATCTCCCCCAGCTCGCAACGGCTGGCGTTGACGAACAGCCCAACAGTGGTCACAAACGGCGGCAACGCGGCAATGATCGACCGCGCCTGCTGCACCGTGACCGCCCTTGGGCTCTTGGCGTAAAACACCAGGCCGATGGCATCAGCCCCGGCTTCGACCGCCGCCAGCGCATCCTCTATGCGGGTAATCCCACAAATTTTGCTGCGAACGGCTGTCATGTTGTTTAAACCCCGGGGCAAATCCGTAAAAGTTCTGGATGGTAGCAAATGCTTTTCCCAGCGTCAGCCGTCAAGTTCGGTGAAACCGGTGAGGAAATGTGGCCCGATGTATCGCTCCGGCAGTTGGAACTCATCCCGGTACTCGACCTGCACCAGATACAGCCCGAACGGGTGCGCCGTAACCCCGCCAGTACGCCGAATGCGGCTCTCCAGCACCTCCCCGGCCCACTCCACGGGACGCTCACCCGCGCCAATGGTCATCAACACGCCGGCAATATTGCGCACCATATGATGCAGAAAGGCGCTGGCACGGATATCCAGGACGATCATCTTGCCGTGCCGGGTAACCCGCAGATGGTGAATTTCCTTGATCGGCGACTTGGCCTGGCACTGTCCGGCCCGGAAGGCGCTGAAGTCATGGGTGCCCACCAGGTAGCGCGCGGCCTCGGCCATGCGTTCGACATCCAACGGGCGGTGGTTCCAGGTGACTTCTTCGTTGAGGTGGGCCGGGCGGATCTGATCGTTGTAGATCACATAGCGATAACGCCGGGCAATGGCCTTGAAGCGCGCATGAAAATGCGCCGGCATGACCTGGGCCCAACTGACGCTGACGTCATGGGGCAAATTGATGTTAGCGCCCATGACCCATGCCTTGAGCGAGCGCTCGGCCTGGGTGTCGAAATGCACCACCTGCCCGCAGGCATGCACGCCCGCATCGGTACGTCCGGCGCAGGACAGCACTACCGGGGAGTCGGCCACCTTGGACAGGGCCTTCTCCAGGGTTTCCTGCACGGTGGGCACGCCGGACGACTGCCGCTGCCAGCCGCGATAGCGCGAACCCTTGTATTCAACACCCAGGGCGATTCTGAAAAAGCCTGCGGCCGCCATTTCGGCGGCCGCGTTATCTATATTTGCCAAGAACTTACAGCCCGCTGATGTACGCAAAGGCAGCCATTATAAGGCCGCCGGAAGCAGACGCCATGCGCCACCGGCTTTTAGTTGCAGATCGATCTTCCGCCCAGGCCACACCTAATGGGATTGCATCGCCACCCAGGTAATCGCTATATAGATAAATATATAACGAACTATAAAAGACCCACCCGACCGAGACCTGATGAATGACCGCCACAAGCAAAGAAGCCGTGGGCCTGGCGTACAGCCTTGAAGGCATGCTCCACGCCAAACGCATGACCTGGGAAGCGATAGCCGAGATGGCCAGGCGCATCACGCCGGGCATGCTCGAATCAGAGGCCCGGGAGCTGGGACTGGCGATTCTCAAGGACCTGAGCATGGAGCGGATCTGGCACCCGCTGCTGATTCGCTTTGGCGAAAACACCCTGAAGACCTTCAAGCAACGCTCCGAAGGCGATCCCCGGCTGGGGCAGAACGATATTTTCTTTATTGACCTGGGGGTGGTCTGGGATCGCCACGAGGGCGACTCCGGTGCCACCTTTACCACCGGCAACGACCCCGAGATGCAGGCCTGCGCGGCGGCGGCCAAAACCCTGTTCGACCGCGTGCACGACCACTGGAAGAACCACCAGGTGGCCGGCCCCGAACTCTACCGCTACGCCGAAGAGCAGGCGAGCGCCATGGGCTGGGTGCTGAACCTGGACATCAAGGGCCATCGCGTCAGTGACTTTCCCCACGCGATCTACCGCGCGGGCGATCTGGGAGATTTCGACGAGTGCCCGAACGTCGGCCTGTGGATCCTGGAGATCCAGATCGCCCACCCTACCC
>NZ_MVOL01000026.1 GCF_002018875.1 Pseudomonas sp. MF4836 | reverse complement strand
TTACAGAGGCGCTGCGCAGCGTCAGCATCGGCGCCGCCACGCTCCACAGCGGCAGCACCCGGCTGCTGCATACGCTGGCTATTGGCGTGGACGACGCCCAAGCGCTGGCCAGAGGCGCCATGCAACGGATGCGCAATACCGCCATCTCCGCAGCCCCTGCCGGCGCCGACCTGCTGCTGGGCCTGGGTAGCATCTGGTTCCAGCAAGACAGCCTGCGCAAAAACTTTGAGACCTTCCTCAACACCCCGGGCAGCGGCAATCCCGAAGCGCTGGCGGCGGTGTGGTCGTCGTCCATCGGGGTAATGGGAGTGGGAGTCGAGATTGCGGGTGTAGGGACTCAGCTATTGCGGCCGGGGCTGACGACCACGGTGCGGGTGGCAGGTCAGGTGCAGACGGTGATGATGGGGGCGCGAATTGCGCAGTATGGGGGGGCGATTGCTGCGATTGCGGGGGTGATGGATGGTGTGCAGTACTCATTTGCTGCGAATAGGGCCGCTACAAGAGGAGATAGTGAGGCTGAAAGTGATTACCGATTGGCAGCTTCGGTTTCAATGATTACTGTGCTCCCAGCTGTATACGGCGCATTGGCCGGTAGTGCCTTATTGGGTCCAATTGGATTGGCGTTAATACTAGGCTTGATCGCCTATGCGGTAGCAACTCGTGCTAAGAAGAAGGAGTCCTCCCTTCTTGAAATTTGGACTCGTAGATGTCTTTGGGGACTTCCGAAAAGTCACCGCAGATGGAAAGGACCAGAAGATCTCGACAATGCAGTTGGCGAGCTTAATGCTTCTGTATTGGGAGTGACAGCCGATCTATCCATTAATCTTCGACCAGTGCGTGAATCAGACATTAAGGCGTCGGGCGAAGATCACGCGGCTTACGCCGAAATTAGACCTGTACCATATGGGTATTTCTTGGAGTATAGAATCTCTCTTCCTGAATACGACTCCGCACTGTCCGATTACACATGGAGCATGAAAGTATATCGCCCTGGTATGGATGGGCTGGTTATTGCTGCAGGCAATAACAATAGTCCGGTGACTGCGACCGAAGCACCACCTCCTTTAAAGAGAACTGACTACAAAACTGAGACGACACGACCCGCAATTAGCTTTAATGAAATAGCTTCCACTCTAACAATAAGCGGCGCCATCTGGTTTTACGATAATCACGACATGCATGCAGTGGACTTAGAAGTTTCATTCTGGCCGGACAGGAGCGATGAGTCGGGCGTCGCTCGACTCATCGCTCTAGGGAGACGCTGCATAAATAGCCAACCGCTCAGAGCCTTGGCACACTGACCCCCTCAATCAGCCCCCTCTTCGTGAGCCTCGTTACGCGCTATGCAGAAGACCTTCTCCGAACTCGAATACACCGGCAAGAAAAAGCAAACCCGACGAGATCGCTTCCTGGCGGATATCGAGCAGTTGGTGCCCTGGGCACAGCTGGAAGCTCAAGTGGCGCCGTTCTACCGCGACACCACCGGCAAGCGCGGACGCCCCTCGATTGGGTTGTCGCGCATGCTGCGCATGTATGTCGTGCAGCAGTGTTTCGGTTTCTCCGATGAAGGCACCGAAGATGCCATCTACGACAGCCAGGCCATTCGTGGCTTCATGGGCATCGACCTGGGCCGGGAGTCGGCACCGGATGCCACTACCTTGTTGCGCTTTCGCCGCTTGCTGGAAACCCATCAGCTGACGCGGGTGTTGTTTGAAACGATCAACCAGCATCTGGCCAGTCGGGGTCTGCTGCTCAAGGAAGGCACCATCGTCGATGCCACCCTGATCGCCGCACCGCCCTCGGTCAAGAACCGAGAAGGTAAGCGCGATCCTGAGATGCATCAGGCTAAAAAAGGCAATCAGTGGCACTTCGGGATGAAGGCCCACATTGGCGTCGACGCCACGTCGGGGCTGGTGCACAGCCTGGTGGGGACCGCGGCTAACGTGGCCGATGTCACCCAGGTCGACAAGCTGCTGCACGGTGCCGAAACCTATGTCTCGGGAGATGCTGGATACACCGGTGCGGCCAAGCGAGCGGAGTATGCTGAACGGGACGTTATCTGGTCGATTGCAGCACGGCCAAGCAGCTACCAGCATCACGGCAAAGACAGCGTGCTGTTCCGGGTCAAGCGCAAGATCGAATACGCCAAGGCGCAACTGCGTGCCAAGGTAGAGCATCCGTTCCAAGTGATCAAAGTGCGCTTCAACCATCGCAAAGTCCGTTACCGTGGACTGGAAAAGAATACGGCGCAGTTATTCAGTCTGTTCGGGTTGGCCAATCTGATGCTGGCAAAGCGGTACTTGCAACGGGTGGCGGGATAAATCCGTCTGAAAGGCGGGGTTTACCCGCTAATCAGTAAAACAGGGCCTGAAATCGGCCCATAAACGCAAAATAAGACCGTCAGGTTGAAAAAATCGGTTGGAAAATGGAATGCGGACTGAAGAGGTAAATTGTTCAGCGTCTCCCTAGAAGATAAAACAGATATATTGAAGAAGGGAAAATAAATGGCCAAGCCTACACTTAATCCTCCTTGTCCGGGTTGGCAAGAAGACTTACCTATTTCTCCCCTGACACCTGCTACGATTTCGTCGCTTGGTGCAGGAAGCCCAAATCACATCAGCACAACTTATTTGGAGTTATCTCGACAAGATATGGCCTCGCGTGGAGTCTTGTTGGTGCTAACACTATTTATTCTGCTTTTGCTAATATCCCTCCAGCTTTTCTCATTTCAAAGAATGGCAGAATCATTGAAAGCAAATGACCTTATTGGCCTGTTTTTTGATCTCGTTCTAGTTTGGATAGTGGCGTTTGGGCTACGTATAGATATAGCAATTCCGCGCGACTTACCCATCCGCTTCAACCGCTCCCGCCAACGCATCTACGCCTACAACTTCAACTACCGCTGGTGGAACCCTTTCGAACGTTGGCGAGTTAACCCCGTAGCCTACGATTGGTCACAAGTCCGCGCCGAACGCTGGAAAAAGCGCGGCGCCACCGCCCAAGGCGCGCTCATCATCAAATGGGGCGTGGTCCTGTCCATCGTCGAACCCGGCACCAATAAGGTCATCGATCGCTTTCCCCTGAGCACCATGGGCGCCGATGAGTTTGCCTGGGCTTATATCTGCACTTACATGCAGCAAGGTCCTTCAGCCCTGCCACCGCCAGGGCCGCCGCACGACCATAACGATGTGCCTTGGTACAACTTGGCCCTGCGCCTGGCGCCAAAGGTGAAGTGGCCTGCCGAGATGGACCGTGAATCGCGGACGGCTCCATGACAAAAGCGTTACTTAATCCTCCATGTTCCGGATGGCAAGAGGATCTTCCCCATCCCGCTGCGCGTCCAGTCGTGGTTCCAGATCTCGGATTCGATACACCGAATCATCTGGACGACGTTTTCTTCGAGCTACACCGGGCCTCCTCGCTTGGCAGAGGAGTGATGATTCTGTTCGTGCCAGTTATAAGCATTCAACTCATTACCTTATCTATTCTATTTTTGTCAGATTGGAAGGCACTAAGTGCTACGGAATGGATGCTGTTCATCTTCATGCTATTGATTTCAATTTGGTCAGTCTTGTTCGCCCTGAAGATTGATACAGCCTCACCAAGAGATTTACCCATCCGTTTCAACCGCACCCGCCAACGCATCTACGCCTACAACTTCAACTACCGCTGGTGGAACCCTTTCGAACGTTGGCGCGTTATCCCCGTGGCCTACGACTGGTCACAAGTCCGCGCCGAACGCTGGAAAAAGCGCGGCGCCACCGCCCAAGGCGCGCTCATCATCAAATGGGGCGTGGTCCTGTCCATCGTCGAGCCCGACACCAATAAGGTCATTGATCGCTTTCCCCTGAGCACCATGGGCGCCGATGAGTTTGCCTGGGCTTATATCTGCACTTACATGCAGCAAGGCCCCTCGGCCCTGCCACCACCAGGGCCACCCCGCGACCACAACAACGTGCCCTGGTACAACTTGGCCCTGCGCCTGGCACCGAAGGTGAAGTGGCCGGCCGAGATGGACCGTGAGTCGCGGACGGCGCCATGAATTGAAGGTCATGAGGGTATCGGACAGGCGTTAGTCGGGGCGGTGGTTTCCTATAGTTCGATGGAGTCTGGCAAAAGCAATAAGCCACTTTGTATGTGTAATGAGGCGCTTATCACACAGTCAAAAAGCAGCGGCCATGGGCTAATGCCGATCAGTTAAGAATGAACAGGGTATTTGTAGTGAGGGAGCTTGCTCCCGCTGGACCGGCCGGTGCGTCGGTGCCTGGCAGTCTCATTGTTGGGGCCGCTACGCGACCCAGCGGGAGCAAGCTCCCTCGCCACAGGTTACTTTGCGTTTGATCTATCGATTAGCATCACCCGCGCCCTACTCGCCACCCCCGAACCGTTGCCGATAATCCTGCGGTGCCAGGCCAGTCAAGCGCTTGAACATGCGGCTCAGGTTGGAGTCGCTGCTAAAGCCCAGTTGTTCGCTGATCTGGCCGATGGAGGCGCGGCTGTACAGCAGGCGCTGGCTGACCTGGTTGAGTTTGATGGTCCGCACCCAAGTCGCCAGCGGCTGGCCTTGTTCGGCAGCGACGCGGCGGGCCAGGGTGCGTTCGGCCAGGCCCAGGGCGGCGGCCAGGCGCGCGACCGTGGCCTGTTCGGCCGGGGTGTCTTCGACCCACAGCTGCACCTGGCGCAGCAGCGGGCTGGCGTGTTCGATCAGGCTCAGGCCCTGGAAGGCCGGATGGGCCTGGACCGGGCGTGGCAGGACCATCAGGCGCTGCAAATCCTGGAACACCTCGGCCCCCAGATGCTGCTGGATCAGCTCGCTGGCCAGGGGCAGGTAACCGTTGACCCCGCAGGCGCTGGCCACGTCCTGGTCGATCACCCACAAGCGTTCGTTGCGCCACTGCACCTCGGGGAATTGCCGACTCATGGCGTCCACCAGCCACCAGGTCAGGGTTGCGACCCGGCCCTGCAAGCGACCACTGGCCGCCAGCAAGCAGACCCCGGTGCAATAGCTCCACAGCGGTACCGGCAAGCGTGCCAGTTGCCGCAGCAAGGGCTGATTGGCGGCCAGCAAGGTACTCACCTGCTGCACCGATTCGGCCCAGAAGCTGGGCACCAATAGTGCATCCAGGGCCGCGTCATCCAGTCCTTCGGCGGCGCTCAGCAGCACGCCATGGGCGCAGACGATCGCGCCGGGTTGGTGGGCGACGTAGCACAGGCTGAACACTTCAAGCCCGGCGCGGCGGTTGGCGGCGAGCAGCAGGTCGGCAAACGCCAGCAGGCCGGCGGGCATGCAATCGGGGTAGAGCAACAGGCCGATTTTCATCGCGCCTCCGGCAGAATTTGAATGAGATCTGTCAAAGCTGGCCATTCTGCAAGCCGTCGCCGCTGTCGACAATAGGCGCTCTGCCACGGAGGTCTTTGATGCGTATCCACCAGCTTCGCAATGCCACCCTGATCATTGAGTCCGGCGCCTTTCGGATTCTGGTCGACCCGATGCTTGCCGCGCGCCATGGCCTGCCGCCGCTGTGCCTGCGTGGCGGCTGGCAACGCAACCCGCTGGTGGACCTGCCGCCTTCCGCCGCGGCGGCGCTGGACGGGGTCACCCATTGCCTGATCACCCATTGCCGCAAGGGCCATTTCGACCACCTGGACCGGGCCGGCGTGGAGTTTCTGCGGGACCGGCAGATTCCGCTGATATGCACCCCACACGACGCCCCGTACCTGGCCCGACGCGGTTTGCGGGTGCAACCGCTGCCCCGGGATCACCAGCGGCCCAGCGCTTTTCTGGGTGGGCAGATTCGCACCCTGCGCTGCACCCATGGCCGGGGCCTGGTGGGACGGTTGATGGAGCACGGGGTCGGCTACTTTATCCAACTGCCCGGCGAACCCAGCCTGCACCTGTGCGGCGATACCGTGCTCAGCCCGGTTTTGCGCCGGTTCCTGACCGAGCAGCAGCCCGATATCTGCGTGGCCCCGGCCGGTGGCGCGCGCCTGGACCTGGGGGGCGAGATCATCATGGGCCTGGACCAGGTGCTGGAACTCACCACTCTGCTCAAGGGCCAGGTCGTGGCCAACCACTTGCAAGCCCTCAACCACTGCCCGGTAACCCGCAGCGCCCTGCTGGCCGCGGCCCGCGAGGCCGGCCTGAGCCAGCGGTTGTGGGTGCCTGAAGACGGCGAGATGCTGCATTTCGAAGCACGCGAATCAAGGCACTGAAAAATCCCGAGCGCAACTTAATGAGAAGCATTACCATAAACGCCCTTGTCGCTCGCGCTGGTCATGGAATCTTCTTCAATGCTGTCCACCCCTTCCCTGCATCGCGTCGTCGGTGAGCTGTACGCCCAGCACCATGGTTGGGTGGTGCAGTTGCTGCGACGCAAACTCGGTAATCAGGATCAGGCCCTGGACCTGGCCCAAGACACCTTTGTGCGGATACTGCGCAGTGAGCAGGTGCCGCTGCTGCGCGAGCCCCGGGCCTACCTCAATACCGTGGCCAGCCGTTTGTGCGGGCAGTACTTCCGGCGCCAGGCCCTGGAGCGGGCGTACCTGGAATCCCTGGCGGCGCTGGAGCCGCAGTACCTGCCCTCGCCGGAAACCCGATTGCTGGTGCTTGAAGCCCTGGACGCCGTGGGCCAGGTGCTCGACGGCCTGGGCGCGCGGGTGCGCGAAGTGTTTTTGCTGTCGCAGCTGGACGGCCTGACCTACCCGCAGATTGCCGAGCGCCTGGACCTGAGCGTCAACGTGGTGCAGAAAGCCATGCTCAAGGCCTTCCGCCATTGCTACGCGGCGGTCTACGAAGCATGAAACCCTTCCCGTCGCTGGACCCTCGGCAACGCCTCGATCCGCAGGTGGTGGAGCAGGCGATGCTGTGGATTGTGGCCCTGCAATCGGGCACCAGCGACGCATCGGAACACGCCGCCTGCCTGGCCTGGCGCCGCCTGGATGCGCAACACGAACTGGCCTGGCAACGGCTGGCCGGGCTCGGCCATGGCCTGCGCGAGAGCGTCGGGCCCTTGCCGGCCGCCGGCGCACGCAAGCTGCTCCAGGCACGCGGGGCCAGCTCGCGGCGCAACGTGCTCAAGGGCCTGGCCGGCCTGGGCGTGGTGGCGATGGGCGGGCTCAGTGTGCGCGAGCGCCTGTTGTTGCCGGAGCTGTTCAGCGACTACCGCACCGCCACCGGCGAACGCCGCGACCTGCAATTGGCCGCCGATGTGCGCCTGCAACTGGACACCCACACCGCCCTCGATATCCGCGGCGACGCTGCCCAGCGCGAAGTGCTGTTGAGCCTGGGCCGGCTGCTGCTGGAGGTCGGTGCCGGCACCCCGCTCAGGGTCCGTACCGAAGATGGCTGGGTACACCCGGCGCCCTTGTCGAAGCTGATGATCAGCCTCGCCGAGGGCAACCCGTCAGGCACCCGGGTCCAGGTGCTGCTGGGCAGCGCAGCGATCAGCCCTCGCCAGGGCACCAGCGTGCAACTGGCGGCGGGCCGACAATTGCTGTTCGACCCGCACGCTGCCGGCCCCAGCGAGGACCTGCCGGCGTCCGCCTCGGCCTGGACCCGTGGCCTGCTGATCGCCGAACGCTTGCCCCTGGGCCAGGTGGTGGCCGAACTCAACCGTTACCGCAGCGGCGTCTTGCGTTGCGACCCGGCGGTGGCGGCGCTGCCGGTCTCCGGCTCGCTCTCCCTCGACCGACCCGATGCCAGCCTCGACCTGCTGGCCCGCACCCTGCCGATTCGCATCCAGCGTGTGCTCGGTTACTGGGCCAGCGTGGTGCCGGCCTGAGCACCAGCCCCCGATCCGAGGCGCAAAACTTTTTTCACCCCGGGCGGCAGTTTTTTCGTTCTCACGCATCAAGACCAGGGAAGACGCTGAAAAACAGCGCATCGCCTTCCCTTCTCAACCTATGGACAGTCTTTATGCACAGCCGCCTCACCCCGCTTGCCGGCGCCCTGCGCCTGGTCCTGTTCGGCCTCTCCCTCGGTGGCGTCAGCCACAGTGCACTGGCGGCCGACAGCAGCGCCCAGCACCAGCCCCAGGCCTATGACATCCCGGCCGGCAGCCTGGACCAGGTGCTGGGCGCCTTCGGCCAGCAATCCGGGGCGATGATCGCCGCCGATTCGGCACTGACCCAGGGCCTGCACAGTGCCGGCCTCAAAGGCCGGATGGACGTGACCCAAGGCCTGGAGCGGCTGCTCGCGCCACTGGGCTTGGCCGCCGTGGCCGATGGCGCCGGCTACCGCGTGCAGCCGCGCCCGGCAGCCAGCGGCACGGCCCTGGAACTGGGGGTAACCAACGTCGGCGCCAACCAGTTGGGGACCATCACCGAAGGCACCGGCTCCTACACCCCGGGCACCATCGCCACCGCCACGCGCCTGGTGCTGACCCCGCGTGAAACCCCGCAGTCGATCTCGGTGGTCACGCGCCAGGTCATGGATGACTTTGGCCTGAACTCGATCGATGACGTGATGCGCCACACCCCGGGCGTCACCGTCAGCACCTACGACAGCGACCGCACCAGCTTCAATTCCCGGGGTTTTGCGATCAAGAACTTCCAGTACGACGGCATCCCGACCCTGCAGGATGCGTCCTACTCCGCCGGGCAGACCCAGACCGACATGGCGATCTATGACCGCATCGAAGTCCTCAAGGGTGCGCCGGGCCTGCTGGCCGGCGCCGGCGGCCCGGGCGGGGTGATCAACCTGATCCGTAAAAAGCCGACCGATGAGCTCAAGGCCAGCGTGCAGCTGGGCGCCGGTTCCTGGGACAGCTACAGCGCGCAGCTGGATGTCGGCGGGCCGCTGACCGACAGCGGCAATGTCCGCGGCCGCGCAGTGGCGGTGCAACGCGACAAGCACTCGTTCATGGACCACTACGAGCGCAAGACCAGCGTCTACTACGGCATTCTCGAAGTCGACCTGGACCCCGACACCCTGCTGACCCTGGGCGCCGACTACCAGGACAACGACCCCAAGGGCTCCAGCTGGTCCGGCAGCGCCTCGCTGTATGACAGCAAGGGCGAGCCCATCAGCACCCCGCGCTCCTACAACAACGGCGCCAATTTCAGTGGCTGGGCCCAGTACACGCGCACCGCCTTCGCCACCCTGGAACACAGCTTTGAAAACGGCTGGGTCGCCAAGGGCCAATACAACCACCAGATCAACGGTTACCACGCGCCCATGGGCAACCTGATGTCGCCCAACGCCAGCACCGGCCAAGCCTCGCTGCTGTCGCGCAAATTCACCGGCGAAACCGTCAGCGACAGCGGCGACCTGTACGTCAGCGGCCCCTTCAGCCTGCTCGGCCGCGAACACCAGTTGGTGGTGGGCAGCTCGGTGTCCAAGGCGGACTGGACCGGCAAGAACTACACCGACGCCATTCAGGTCGACAACAGCTACGCCTACTACAACTGGGACGGTGACGGCCGGGTGCCGGACTGGGGCAAGGTCAGCCAGGTCAACGACGAAACCACGCGCCAGAGCGCCGGTTACGTCGCCGCACGCTTCAGCCTGGCGGACGACCTGTCGCTGCTGCTCGGCACCCGGGTCGCCAACTTCCAGGTCACCGGCAACACCGACCTGCAACAGAGCGGCAAGGTCGTGCCTTACGCCGGCCTGGTGTACGACCTCAACGACAATTTCTCGGCCTACACCAGCTACACCGAAATCTTCCTTCCGCAAAACTCCCGCGACCGCAACAACAAGATGCTGCGGCCCAACGAAGGCAAGAACTATGAAGTCGGGATCAAGGGCGAATTCTTCGGCGGCCGCCTGAATTCGAGCCTGGCCTACTTCGAAGTGCACGAAAAAAACCGTGCCGTCCCGGACGAGGCCTATAACGCCAACCCCGACTACAGCGTCATCGACTACGCCGAGATGGGCATCACCTCCAAGACCAAGGGCTACGAAGCGGAAATCTCCGGCGAACTGGCCCCCGGCTGGCAGCTGCAAGGCGGCTACACCCACAAGGTCAGCCGTGATGAAAGCGGGGCCAAGGTCGGTACCTCCGAGCCCGAGGACCAACTGAGCCTGTACACCTCCTACAAACTCGGCGGCAGCCTCGACAAGCTGACCCTCGGCGGCGGCACCCGCTGGCAGGGCGAATCCTGGCGCGTGCTGACCAACTACTCGAAAAACGGCGCCAAGGAAAAATTCTCCCAGGACCCGTACTGGCTGGTGGACCTGATGGCGCGCTATCAACTGACCGACAACCTCTCGGCCACCCTCAACCTCAACAATGCCTTCGACAAGAAGTACCTGACCAACATCGGTTTCTTCAACGCCGCCTACTACGGCGACCCGCGCAACCTGATGCTCACCACCCGCTGGGACTTCTGACCCCGCCCGCCCCGCGCCGTGGCAAACGGCGCGGGCGCATTCTTCTCCCTGCTTGCCGCACTTCTGCACGATCCGGCTAACGACTTGCCAATTCCGGCTTTTTTCGCCCTGCCCCTCGCTCCTAGAGTGCCTGCCACGGCCACGCAATCGCGGGCCGACCCGTCGACAACGAGGAAAGTGCCATGGGCAAGATGATCGAAATCCAAGCCACAGACGGCAGCGGCCGCTTCAGCGCCTACCTGGCGCTGCCAGCCTCGGGCAAAGGCCCCGGGGTGGTGATCGGCCAGGAGATTTTCGGGGTCAACGCCACCATGCGCGGCGTAGCCGATTTGTATGCCGAGGAAGGCTACGTGACCCTGGTGCCCGACCTGTTCTGGCGCCAGCAACCGGGGATCGAGCTGGGCTACACCGAGGCCGATTTCGCCCGTGCCATCGAGTTGTTCCAGGGGCTCGACCTGGAGCTGGCGGTGCAGGATATCGACGCCGGCTTCCAGGCTCTGCGCCAGATGGAGCAGGTCGAGCCCGGCGGGCTGGGCTATGTCGGGCTCTGCATGGGCGGCAAGCTGGCCTACCTCACCGCGACCCACACCGACGTGGCCTGCGCGGTGGGTTACTACGGCATGGGCATCGAGCACCTGCTGGACCAGGCCGAGCAGATCAAGGGCCGCCTGGTGCTGCATTTCGCCGAACAGGACAGCTACTGCGACGCCACCGCGCGGGCGCAGATCCAGACCCGCCTGGGCGGGCGCGAGTCCGTCGAGATCTACACCTACCCCGGGGTCGACCACGCCTTTGCCCGCAGCGGCGGTATGCATTACGACAAGCCGGCCGCACTGATGGCCCACCAACGCAGCATCGCTGCGCTCAAGCGCGAAATCGGCCCGCACTACAACCTGTCTGAGCTGTGGGACAAACACGTCAAATACGAATTTGCCCTGCGCGATGTGCCGGCAACGATGGCCACCATGGTTGCCGAACCCTACGTCAACCACATCCCGACCATGACCGGCGGCGTCGGCCAGCTTGAGCTGAGCCGCTTCTATCAGCATCACTTTGTCCACGGCAACCCGGAGGACATGAAGCTGGTGCCGATCTCGCGCACCGTCGGCTCGTCGCAGATCGTCGACGAATTCATCATGAGTTTTACCCACACCAGCGCCATCGACTGGATGCTGCCCAACGTCGCGCCCACCGGCCGTTACGTGGAAATCCCCATGCTCGGGGTCATCAAGTTTCGCGGCGACAAGCTGTGCCACGAACACATCTACTGGGACCAGGCCAGCGTGCTGGTGCAGATCGGCCTGCTGGACCCCACGGGCTTGCCGGTGGTGGGGGCCGAAGCGGCGAAAAAACTGCTCGACGAGCAATTGCCTTCCAACACCCTGATGCATAGCTGGACCGCCAGCGCCGGGCAGTGAGCCACAGCCGACGCCCGCCCGGCGCCTAGCGGCTGCGGGTGTGGTGCGGCAATTCGCCGAAACGCTGGTGATAGTAATGGGCGAAACGGCCCAGGTGCGCGAAACCGTGGGCCAGGGCAACCTCGGTGATACTCAGGTCGCGCCGCGCCAGCAAGCGTTCGCGGGCAGCCTCCAGGCGCAGGGCGCGCAGACGTTCCATTGGCGTCTGGCGGTAGCAGCGCTGGCACAGGCTGTTGAGGCTGCGCACGCTCATGCCGCCCACCGCCGCCAGCTCGGCCAGGGTCAGGGCTTCACCCAGGCGCTGGCGCATCAGGGTTTCGATCTTCACCAACTGGCGCAAGGCCTGGCGCTGCCCCGCCGATTCCGGGTCCGGCAAGCGCGGCGCCAGGCCCCGGGGCGGATGCGTCAATAAAAACAGGGCCAGACTGTGTTCCAGGTGCTGCACCCAGGGCTCGGGGGAGGCCTGCTCGCCGTGCAGGGCCATCTGGTCCAGCACGTTGCCCACCAGACGCATCCAGACCCGGGTCTGCATCGGGTCCAGGCAATAGGCCGATGGCAGTGGCTGATCCACCCCTCCCGCGTCGAGCACCTGCTGCCGGCCCTGCTCCAGCAGGCTGCGCGGAACCCGCAACATCAATTGCTCGCAGCCGCGCTGCCAGACCAGGCGCGCCGCCTGGCAGCGGGACAGGACCACCACCTGCCCGGCTTCCAGCTCCAAGCTCACACCGTCGCAGTCGACCCGGGCACGGCCATTGAGGAGCATCTGCACCAGCACAAAATCGCTGAACGGGCGCAAGCGCACTTCAACTTCCGCGCCATAACGCAGGGCGAACACCTGGCAACGCCCCAGATAGCGGCGAAACAACGCGGTGTCGACCCCATCGCCGCGCCACAGCAGGTCATGCTCCACCAGCTCCCGGCTCAGCAGTTGATGGCTGTGCAAAGGCGCCTGACTGGTAAATACCGGCGTCTGACACAGGTACGACAGGTCAAGGTCAGGGGATTGGGCGGTACTGGTGAATGCGGCCACGGTTCAGCACACCGCCCTTGTTCGCTGCGCAGCTGGCTGCAAGGTTGCAGTGGTCACCAGGGGCATCCACGGTGATAAGCTGCGCGCCAACTGTGCTATGCCGCAACAAAAGTCTGAAGGAGTGTGATCAGGGCGTTGAGCAGAAGTCATCGAAACGGCCTGCGTTAAATGGGACACGGGTTGAGAGGCACATCCCTATGGCCGATGAGTCTAATCCTTCTCGCCTACAGCGTGTGCTAGTCGTGGGTTTTCTGTTGGTAGGCGATCAAGGAAGCGTCACGCTGGCCTCGGCGCCGGGAGGCTGCAGCTGTCACCGTTCTCCCCCTGACCTGGTGCTATAGAACGTCGAGTCTCAATACCGTCGCTCCCGAGTAAGTGCCAGCTCGAGCATTCCCGGTGTCGGTTGCTTTGATCCGTACCACGTCAGCGCCGGGACCCGTTTCGTCGCTTGGAGTTATCAGGCCTGCGAGATTGCCCGCAAACCACTGGCGTCCAGGTTTCGCCAGGGCTTCCTTCGCAAGCCAACCACAGACAGCAAAGCGAGACGACACGCTTCAATCATCCAACTTACGCCCCATAAAAAGTCAGGGAATTTCAAGTGTAATCACACCACTGCCACTAAAGTCGCCACTTCTGACGGCACCCGAAGAGCTCAACACACTGGACACCGTTATATATTTTATTACCGGCCCTACCTTATTCACTCTGACATTCCCACCCGTCACGCCATTTAAAACAATCGTTGATTTCAGGCCGCTATTACTGCCTAGCGCTATGACGCCATTATCGGGAATTTTCAACACCACATCCGACTCCCGACTGCACTCCATCCCTATTTCTGAAGACGCGGTATGCCCGTTTACTTTTACTGTACTAAGCGACCCATGTTCCAATGTAACAGGCCCGTAAATTTTACACGAAGCAGGTATCAACGGAGGGGGCGACACCGGGCCTGCAAACCGCCACGCCGAACTTGGACCGCTCATGCACGCTATTTCCACAATCGTATTCGGCGAAGGCGCGTCGATTAAGATAGCCCCGGTCAACATCATTCTAAATCGGCGAATAGCTTCAGCGGCTGTCGGGCAGTAAACCGGCAAGGTCCCCCATGCTGCGCCACTACAGGCGGTGAACTCTCCTGGTTGATATCCCTGCCGGCACTCGACACTTCCCGCCGGTGAAGTAAAAGAAAAATAGACACCCAGCACCTGTGGCCGGGTATTACTCAGCTCCCCAGCCGATATATTAATGTTTGCCACATAATACAACTTAGAACTGGCATTGTAGGCAACCATTATAGAGGCCCCCTGACTTAGCGCCGGCATAAAAAACGTTATTAATCCACTTATAAAACTGCATACAAGCAGCGTTTTAAGGCGTTTAAAAACAGTACCAGGCACCCGGTCTGCTGACGCATTGATTCCCATTAAACACCCTTGTCAAAATAGTTAATCACTGAAAAGTTTCGATCATGTTCCGGCCTGCCCCTGTACCTAAATGGTCTTCGCGATCCGCTACACCAACGTGTTCTCGGCAACCGCCAGTCAACAGCCGCCTTATTCATATTCCAGGCTGAAAGTTGCAATGGCGCTGAACGGCCCGTGCTGGATATTGTGCTTGGCGATGGCTTGCGGTTCTCCCTGCACATACGCCAACACAGTCAGGGTGTTATTGCCGTTGACCAAGCGGATGCCTTCTCCGCTGGTGTTCAGCGGCAGTTTCCGACCGGCCTGGGTCTCCATGCCGATAGCGATGCCACTGGCCTGGCTGTTGCCCTCTATCGCCAGCAACCCTTCAAGATGTGGATTCTCAACACCGCTGAAGGTCATCTTCACCGTCTTGCTCAGGCTCGGGTCGCAGGCCATCAGGCGGATGTCAAACGCCTGGCCCCGGGTGCGTTGGTTGGCATACAGGTATTTGTCGATCACCGTGCCAAAGTTCAGTTGCACGTTCTCGTCCCCGGGTACGATCACGCAGGGCTCCGCCACCAGGGCGCCGTGCAGCCGAACGTTTTCAGCCTGCGCCGTCAGGCTATGCGCCAGCATCAACGCCAGCGGTATGGCTGATAGGCGCATTTTTCTCGTGCTCATGGGTATCCCACCCTGAGGGTCGCGGTAGCCTCGAACGGCCCTTCGTTCAGCACTGCCCCCAATCGCTTTACCGGCACCGCCGACAGGACGGGCGGGCTGCCCCGCGTAATAGGAATAGGTTTGTTCAGTTCAAACGGCTGACCGTTCTGCTTGATCTGGATCGCCAGATCCTTAACGTCGCTGACCACCGCCGCCGAGTCGTAATCGGCTTGAATACCGACGACTTCCAAAGTCATGTCCTGGGTACTCGCATTAGGATCGCAGGTAATGCGGTAACTCATCGGCTGCCAGTAGTTCACGCCGTCCACCTTGTTCACGCCGATCCGGTTGCCAAAATCGACATCCACCTGGCCGCCGTCGTTGATGGTGCACGCCGCAGGTTCTATCAGCGTGCCGAACAGTGTCATGTTCTGCGCCGCCTGCCCCTGCGCACTGATTGCGCCACCGGCCAGCATCAGCAGCAGCCCGGCATAACCTTTCATCGCGCTGATCCTGCTCACCGGTATTCGACCTTCATGGTCGCTGCGGCGGAGAAGACACCGGTGGCCAGGGTGGCGCCGGGGCGCTTGACCGGCACTGCTTCAAGTGATGGCCAATCCGGATAGGTAAAATCTACCCAGCTGTCGATGGGCAGTTGCTTTCCGTTCGCACGTATTTCAATGCCAAAATCGGTGATTTGGGTCAGCAGCACCTTGCCGTCAAACACCGCACCATTGCCCTCGATCCGCATCCTCATCGAGCTGGGGGCGCCCAGCGGACAGCTCACAGAGTATTGCACCCGCCTCTTTTTATAGTCGCCGCCCACCCGGGTCGTGAGTACGTCGTTGCCAAAGTCGACCTCAATCAAATTGTTGTCGTTGATCTCGCACGGCGCTGCCGTGACGGTGACCTTAACGGTAATGGTGCTGCTCGTGGCTGCCAATGCCGACGGGACCATGACCATGCTCAGCAATGCCAGGCATACGGCACATAACACCTGCTGTGTTTTATGTGGCTTTTTTATGGCCAGGCCGCTCTTTTCATTCATCGTCAAACCACGATACCCGTTCTCAATTCTGCGTGATGGGTTTGGCCTTGCAGTCGACTGCACCACAGGTGAACTGCAGCTGCGGGCGACCGCCGTAGTCATTGATGTAGGTCAGCACCGGCGCTGCGCCTAGCACCGACACACCCAGGTTCAGCGTCTCTTTGCCGTAAGGGGCCACCATCACCGGGTCAAAACCCTGAGCACCTTCAGAACCGGGCTTGTTACCAGCATCGACTATCGTCACGTAATACGGCGTCGGGTTATTCACCTGGTATTTATCGCCCTGCCTGATCAGGGTCAGTTGTTCCTGCCAAGGCACCATCCCGGGTCTAACGCCCAGCGCCTTTGGCCGATAGTACAATTTGATCCGCGTCTGCAGCGCCAACTGCAAGGTGTTGGGCTTTTCGCTCTTTGGCGGGATTTCACGCAAGTTGAAATAGAACAACGTCTCGCGGTCCTGTACTAATAAATTGGCAGCCGGGAGGGCCTGCACCTTGATCTGGCTTTTTGCCCCAGGCTCTAGGCGCTGCAAGGGCGGTAGAACCGTCAGTGGGCTGTTGATCTTGTTGCCCTGCGCATCCTCCAGCCAGCCTTGCGCCAGGTAAGGCAGGGTCTTGTTTTCGTTGCTGATACTGAGGCTGATGGACTTCTCGCCACCGTCGAACACGGCCCGGGTACGGTCCAGTGCCACGGCCGCCTGCACCTGTTGCATGTTCAGCACACTTGATAGCAGTGCGCCAACCACGGGGAAAAGAGGATTACGTTGCCTGTTCATCGTTGTTACTCACTGTCTGCATGTTTGAAACATCAAAAGTGCGCCGCTCAATAAAACGGCGCATGGGCCTGCCACGGGCTGAAAGGTGTGTGTGGTGCGCAGTCAACCCTGCGCCTTTTGCGGCGAATGACTGTCGGAAAACTCCCCGCACGGCAACACTAACTCGGCCATGTCTGCCTGGGAGACCTGCTTGGGCATCAGCAGCGCACACTGCGCCTGGCCATTCCAATGCACAGTCATTGGCCTACCCGGGTGGATACCGCTGAGGTAGACGTTGCCATCGTCACCGACTATGCCGACATCTTGTCCCTTGTCGTTGGTCACCGTGGCCCCAAAAGGTGCGGTTGAACCATCGGCCAACTGGATCACCACCATTGCCTTCTCACCGGACACCACCTCGAACCGCCGATAGCCAATAGCCCCTTCGGTCAACGTGGCCTGGATCACCGAGTGCGCCACCTCGGCGTTCTCCGGCAACTTGTTCACGTCAATACTCACCTGGTTGCGGTGATAACTGTTGACGTCGGTGACCACGGCTTTACCGAATCGGTTGGTGCGGGTGACGGCGCCATACCCCGAGATGGGGATACCCACCGCGTCGTCGGTGTCCACCAGAATTCGAGTGCCGCCAATCATGCTTGAACGGTGCATGGCCGCGCCCTCCAGGGTAGCCGTCGCCCCACCCTGTAACGACATGCCAACCGAGGTGTAGCGCCCCTCTTGATAGCTGGTATTAGCATTGACCTGGGCCAGATCCCCCTCATGGGAGTAGAAACCGCTGGCCGTCGCGCCGGTGCTGTTCTGGCCGCCATTGAGCTGGTAACTGTCGCCATTTTCGAGACGGTCGTAGTAACCCACCTGATGACTGTTTGCATCGCGATCATAGCTACCGCTGTAACTGATATAACCCCCACCACCCCCCAGCGGCACTGAGAGCGAGAGATACATGCCGTCATCATCGATACCGTTGTATTTATTCCGGTACGCCGTCACCGACAGGCTTAGATTCCTGAACTGGCCGACGCTCATGCTTTTGGCCAGGCTGAAGGTGTAGCGATCGCTGGCCCTAGTGTTCCAGTAGGTCTGGTGGTCGTAGTTGAGGTAGGTACTCAGCCCACTGTCACTGAAGTACTGCCTAAAACTGACGCTGTACAACTCCTTGCTGTTTTCATTGCGCGTGCCAAAATTGCGGGCACTCATGTAATCACTCATCGACATGTAGTCTTTCTCCGAGAAGCGGTACCCGGAGAAGGTCACCTGGGAGTCGTACTTGTCGAAGTTCTTCGAATAGCGCAGCCGGTAAGAGGCCCCGCTTAACGTGTCATCCTGCCATTGCGGCAATCGGGTGCGGGACTGGGTAACGTCAAATGACAACGCGCCAAAGATCATCAGGTCGCGACCCACGCCCAGCGCCAGGGCCTTGTAATCCCCGCCTTCCACGCCGCCGCCATACAGCGACCACCCATTGCTCACACCCCAGGAAGCCTCGCCCGTGACGAACATCGGACCTTCGGCGCCGTGGTTGAAATCCGAGGGACGGCCGCTGCTGACCTTGTAACGCAACGATCCGGGCCGGGTCAGGTAGGGAACGCTGGCGGTCTCTACAGTGAATGACTGCTGAGTGCCGTCCTGCTCTTCCACCCGCACATCCAGTTGCCCGGAAACCGCGTCGTTAATGTCCTGAATGCGAAACGGCCCCGAGGCGACCTGGGCTTCATAAATCACCCGCCCCTGCTGGCTGATCACCACCTTGGCGTTAGTTCGCGCCACGCCGGCCACCTCCGGGGCATAACCACGCAGATTAGGCGGCAGCATGTTGTCATCGGTGATCAGGCTCGCGCCAGTAAAGCGAAAGCTGTCAAAAATGTCGGAATACAGGAAATTCTCGCCCAGCGAAAACCGCGCCCCAAGGGTCGGAATAGCCCGGTAAGCGTAGTAACGGCTCCAATCCCAACTATTGCCCGGGCCCTGGCCATTGCGGCGACGATCCAGCCGCGTCTGCCAGTCGGCACGCAGCCGCCAGGCGCCCATATTGGCGCCCACCGTGCCGTTGCCGCTCAAGTTGTAGGAAGTGCCACCGTCCTGCTCCTGGTATTGGCTTTGACCGTTCAAGTAATAGTCGACCAACACCCCCGAGATACCTTCGTCCCAACGCGACGGCGGATCCCAAGTGTCGACGGTGTACTCCAGATAGGCCTGCGGCATGTTCACCATCAGGCTCGAACTGCTCAACTCAGCATGCGCCGTCGCACCCGGCAGGCTATCCAGCGCCAGGCACTGCCCTTGATGCCACCAGGTCAGTGTTTTGCTGATGTCCGGTTTCAACGCAACCTGCTCGACCAGCGTCGGGCTCAGACACGCCACACTGTCGCGGGCATCCTGCTCGGAGGGATAGAACGTCACAGACTGTTCAGGCATTTCCTGCCTGTTGATACGTACTCGCATGGTGTACTCGCCCGGCATGATGTAAGCGCCGCGGGAAAATTGGCCTAAATCAATATTGGCGCGATCCTTAACATCCAGCACATCAAGATTAAACTGCACTTCTTGCGCGTGGGCCTGACACCAAGTACCCGAAATTGCACAGACTAAAGAAATACCCAGTAAGCGCGGACGAAAAGATATTCGTATCCCGCTTGTCGCCTTCACGCTTGATTAGTCCATTCCATTTTTATCCATACCACAGAGGATTTCAGCCACTTACCAGATATCGACTTCACTCGGCCACCCTGTACGGCACAACACAAGGCGTGAATAAACACACTGGCGGCATGCTCTATTAATTACTGACCCAGCGCAGGCAGTGGGGAATGCGTCGATCTCTTGGGGAAATCCCTGCAGTGGGTAAAGTTGGCTTGAAACAGCAGCTTTGTGCGACAGGTAAAACACACCTGCATAAACCGATTATGCCAATCAGCTCTGGCGCGCCCATCGCCACCTATTTTCGACTTCACCACCTACTACAAGCCATGCATATTGAACACTGTGCATGTGGGATAGACCCACATGCACCGCTCAGGGTGTCAAAACCAAATTAGATGTAGGTCAACATAAAGTTGACCACACTGCTGAACTCACCCGGCGTGATGCTCTCGATGTCTCCACCGTTACCTTTCAAGTAAGCACTGAAGGCCAGAGTGGCCTCGGTCGCGCCGACACTGATCAGTTGCCCGGCAGTGGCGGTGCCCAGCACGATCGGGGTACCGCTACCATCAGTGAGCACAATGCCTGCACCCGCAGCGTCACCGGTAATACCCAGCATGCCGGCAGTGCCCGCCGAACCGTTGAAGGTCGTCTTGACCGTTTTAACGGTGGTCATGGTGCATTTTTCGAGACGGACTTCAAAAGGTTGCGGAATTGAGTTACCGCCGTCTGCCAGAGTCAGGTTAGACACGGCGCCCAACGGGACCGTTTGATCAATGGAGTCCGGATCAATAGAGCAAGGCGCTTCAATGATAGAACCGGTAAACCGGACTATGCCTTTGCCTTGGTCAGCAGCCTGCACACCAGAAACAGCACCAAGTGCCAATGCGACAACCATGGCAAGTTTATTAAGTTTCATCTGATTTTTCCCTTCAATGCCGATTTATCCAAAGTTCGCGACCATGCATCTATATCCAAATAGATGCTGTATCCCAATAAAAAAGGGAACACAGTAGCAAGCGTCCATCGCTCAGATATTGCTATACGCTGAGCTTGAAAAAGAATAAAAGTCTGAAGGGCAGAAGTAAGTAGGACGTTTCCGAACGTAGGCAAAGCGCTACGGCCCCACCTGGGGGGCAGACAGAATGGGCTGAAGTATTCAAACGGTTCCGTGAAGCAAGAATTGGCTCCGTCTTATCACCGACGGATGGAGCGTACGACCCCCATGGCCTGGGGGTGGCGGTAGGTCCATCACCGGCGCTGCGATCCAGCGGTGCGTACCCCAAGGCCGCCCAATGGGTGAGCAGGGTATGTATGGCACAAGGTCATTAGCCGCCAAGCGCCATACAGTGCCCTTCACTGCAACGGCGAAAACGCCGCCGGCAGATACAGCGTGGAATGCATGTCGCGCAATTGCGGGCCGGAGTTTTCCGGCGGCCAGACCCCGTCGCGCACCGCGCGGCTGCGCACTTCCAGGCGTTGTTCGAGGCTGGCGTAGGGCCAGATGTGCAGGTAGCGCGGGGTGCGGCCGTCGGTGGCGTAAAAGGCGGCGTACACCGCTGAATAGCCCTCGCCGGTGCGCGGACCGATGGCCTGGCGCCAGCCATCCAGGGTCGGTGTCAGGCCGGTGGGCACCAGGTCATATACCCGAAACTCGTAGAACGGCCCGTGGGCGCCGGCCGGCAACGGTTCCAGGAACGGAAACAGGCTGTAGTTCTCGACCCGCATATCCGTGAGCCAGGGCGCTACGCCAAAGGCGTCGGCCGTGTGCAAATAGCGTTCGCGCTCGGCCTGGCGTGCGCGCTCGTCGACAAACCCGCGCAGCACCGCGATCTGGTTCAGCGGGCCGATCTCCGAGGCCCAGCAGCCCATCAATTGCACGCCCTCGGCGCATTCGCCCAGGCGCCCCTGCAACTGCTCCATGGCAGGGCCGACGGTGCGCACGCGCAGGGTAAACGTGATCAGTTCATACAGCTTCATGACAACCTCTAGCGGCGTCCGAGGGCCTGCGCCAGCACCCGCGAACCTGGGTAAAGGCCGGCGCAGACAGGCCGCGCCGACCGGATAAAACGGGTTTCAGGGGCCCTCCAGGGCACCGTTGAAACGCGGTGCCAGGCCCATCAGTTCCAGGCGCTGGGTGAAGGTGGCGAGGCGTTCGAGCTTGTAGGCATCGAGGTCGACCTCGCGATAATCGTAAAAACCCTGGCCTTCGCGCAGGCCGTTGCGCCCCTGGGCCATGTGCTCGGCGATCACCTTGGGCGGCAGGAAACGCGGGTCGATGGCGCCGGCCAGGTAATGGGAGGCGTAGTACAGGATGTCGCCGCCGCCCCAGTCGATGAACTCCAGCAGGCCGAGTACCGAGAAGCGCAGGCCGAAGCCGACGCGAATCGCCGTGTCGATGTCTTCAGCGCTGGCCACGCCCTCCTCGACCATGCGCGCCGCCTCATTCATGGCCAGGGCCTGGATCCGCGGCACGATGTAGCCGGCGGCCGGCGCGCATTGCACCGCCACCTTGCCGATGCGCTTGAGCAGGCTCATCAGGCGCTCGACCACGGCCGGGCTGGTGGCCGGGCTGCGGCTGACTTCCACCAGCGGCATCAGCAGTGCCGGGTTCAGCCAGTGGGCATTGACGAAACGCTCGGGGTGGCTGACCAGCGCCGCCAACTCGGTCACCAGGAAGGTCGAGGTGGTGGAGGCAATGATGCTGTCGCTGCCGCAGACAGCGCTGAGCCAGGCAAAGGTCGCAGCCTTGACCTCCAGCACCTCGGGCACCGCTTCCAGCACCAGGGGCGTGGCTTCAAGATCCGCCGCACTGTGCTCGCGGTCGCACAGCCGCAGGCGGCCCATGGCCTGTTCGGCCTGGTGCGCCTGCAACACCTCCAGGCGCACCAGGCTGGCCAACTCGCTGCGCAGGTGGCAGATCACCTCGGCAAAATAGCTGGCTTGCTGCGCCGCACTGCGGGGCTTGATATCGATCAGGGTCACCTCCAGCCCGGCGTGGACAAAGGCCAGGGCGATGCCCTCGCCCATGCGCCCGGCGCCGACCACGCAGATCCGCGCGCCGTTCACGAGGCCAGGTCCTGCACCAGGCCCTGGCTCAGCAAGCGGGTCATCTGCTCGCGGCTCAGGTGCGCCAGCCCGAGGTTTTCCAGGGTCCGGCCCTGGGCATACAGGTCGATGCCGCTGACCACCGTGGCCAGGCTCAGCAGGCCCTGGGCCACCGGGGTCGGGACCTGCGCCCAGCGCCCGACCGAAACCAGGAACGACAAGCCCAGGCGCGTGTCTTCGAGCATGTAGCGGTGGGTCTGCAGATCGATGTCTTCGCGCCAGTCGCCGCTGTCGGTCAGCTTGCCGTGGGCGCCACGCCCGTACATCCATTCCTCGCCGTCGCTGGCGTAGTGATCGGCCAGGGGAAAGTGCGGCGCGCCGTAGCCCAGGGCTTCGCGGATGGCCATGCGTTCGGCGTCGAGGGCGCTGGTCACGCGCCGGATCGACGGCACCGTGCCTTCGTTGTGGATATCCCAGGCCGGGAAATGCTCCAGGGGCCCGGCGTTCATCAGGATCAGCGGCGGATGGATGATCGGACCGGCATTCATCAGGGCCCCGCTCAAGGCATCCTCGATCGGCTCGACACTGGGATAGGCCTCGCGCAGCACGGCAAACGCTGCGTCGCTCAAGCGGCTGGGAAAGACCCCGGTCGGCAGGCGCGTGGCGTAGCCGCTGATCACCAGGCGCTCGGCGCCATGCTTGCGTGCCAGGTAGGGCAAGGTGCCGGTTTCGGCAAAGGCGACCTCGGCGTGGCTGCCGGCCGTGGCCATGGCCTGGGCAAACACCAGGCTGCCGAACGTGCCGGGCGGCAGGAACACCACCTGGCCCTGTTGCAGCAGGGGCGCCAGCTCATCGGCCAGGGCCGGGTGCGAGGTCGAGGGCAAGGCAATCACCAGCAGTTGCGCGTGGTCCACGGCAGCGGCCAGATCGCTGCACAGCTGCAGGCAATCCCCCGGCTGGCCCACGCTCAACTGCCGCTCGCCGCGATAGTCACAGACCTGCAGATGGCCGATGCGCTGCAACTGTTCCAGGGCCTGCGCATCGCGCCGCCAGAGCCGCACCTGATGGCCTTTTTCCGCCAGTTCCACTGCCGCCGCGTAACAACCGTGGCCACCGCCGATCACACTGATATTCATAAGCACGCTCCTGTAAAAAGAGCCTTGATCCTAGCGGCCACGCCCCACCGCGACTGCGCGAAACGCGCAAGCACTGTGCCGATTCTGCAAGCCAATGCGCACCTAGGCACCCTGGCCGGGACGGCGGAACAAGGCCTCGCGGTCCAGGTGTTCCAGGTGGCTGCACCCCATCAGATTGAGGGTCAGGCGCAGCTCGTCACCGAGCAGGTCCAGGGCCCGTCCGACGCCGGCTTCACCGGCCACCGCCACGCCGTACAGGGTCGAGCGCCCGAGCAGCACCGCGTCCGCCCCGAGGGCCACGGCCTTGGCAATATCACTGCCGCGACGGATGCCGCCATCGAGCAGCAGGCACAGCTTGCCGGCCGCCACCGGGGCAATCGCCGCCAGTGCCTCCAGGCTGCTCATGGCGCCGTCCAGCTGGCGCCCGCCATGGTTCGACACCACCACCCCATCCAGGCCCAGGGCGATGGCACGCTCGGCATCGGCCGGGTGCAGCACGCCCTTGAGCAGCAGGCGCTCGCCCCACTGATCGCGCAGGCGCTGGAGCATCTCCCAGTCGAGCAAGGTGTCCATCTGCCGGCCGATAAATGCCATCGAGCCCAGGGCATTGCGCTCGCCCTCGGGCAGATAGGGATTGAGGTTGCCCATGCCCGGCAGGCCGTGGGGCCACATCACCTGCTTCAGCCAGCGCGGGTGGCGCAGCACGTCGAACTTGTTGCGCCAGGCCAGTTGCCGTGGCCGGGCAAAATTGCGCCGGTCCCATTCACGGTTGCCCAGGACCATGGCGTCGCAGGTCAGCAACAACGTCCGGCTGCCGCAGGCCTTGGCCCGGCGCAACAGGTCCGCCTGGACCTTGGGCTCGCCCATGGCATACAGCTGGAACCACAGCTCGACGCCGGGCACCGCGGCGACGATCTGCTCCATGGAGTTGTTCGACGCCGTGCTCAGGCTGAACGGCAGGCCGCGCGCGGTAGCGGCACGCGCCAGGTGGATATCGGCGTCGCGGTGCAGCAGGCCGTTGTAGCCGGTGGGGCCGATCAGCATCGGCAGTGGCAGGCTGCGCCCCAGCACATTGCGCCGGGTCGCCGGCGGGTGGCACGGCACCAGCGCCCGGGCGTGCAAACCATAGGCACTGAACGCCGCCTGATTGTCACCCAGGGTCAGCTCGGCCTCGGCGCCACCGCTGAGGTATTCCCAGGCGAAATGCGGCAGGCGCCGCCGGGCCAGTTCGGCCAGCTCGGCAATACTGTGGACCCGACTCAAGTCGGTGCCGGTATAGAAACGGCGCATAGGCACTCCGTAGACGCGCGAAAAAAAGACCCGGAGGAGCAATCCGGGCAAGAGGGAAGCGGATAAAAACGCCGCCCGATGCGCAGGCGGCGAGACGCGGTGTTTTAGAACTTCCAGGTGTAGGTGGTGATCAGGCGGTTCTCCTGATAATCCGGGCCCGCGGCCCGACCACTGCCATAGCGGGTCTTGACGTCGATGCGCCGCCATTCGAAGCCCAGGTCCTTGAGGGTGCCGCTCTGCACCACGTAGCCGAGGACGATGTTGCGTTCGCTCTCGACGTTCTGGTCCAGGGCGTTGCTGCCACGGTCGACCCCGGTGCCACGGATGTAACGGGTCATCAGCTTCAGGCCGGGCACGCCCATGGCGGCGAAGTTGTAGTCGTAGCGCAGTTGCCAGGAACTCTCGTTGGGCTTGACGAAGGCCACGGTCGACCAGTTCACCAGATACGGCTGCGGCGCATAGCCGTTGAGGGTGGGAAAGGTCGACTCGCCGAGCATGCGCTGGTAACCGATGCCGAAGGCATGGCCGCCTTTTTTCAGGGTGGTCATCAGCCCGTAGGAGCGGTTGTCGATCTCGCCGTACAAGGCCTTGCCGTCTTCCTTGTTATTGAAGTAACGCAAGTCGGTCTTCAACCCATAACCCGCGCCCAGGTCATGGTTGTACATCAACCCCAGGTAGTGCTGTTGATAGATATCTTCCAACTGCCCATAGAAGTAAGTAGCCGATAAGTTGGGACTGAAGGCATAGGTACCGCCCCCGAAGTTGAGGCCATCACTGCGCCGCTGCATATCCGGGCCGTTAAACAGGTACATCTTTTCCCGATTGGAAGATTCCCGCGAACTGATCTCGGTAAAGCGCCCGCCGGTCAGGGTCAAGTTGTCGATTTCCTTGGATTCGATCTGCACCCCGTGATAGGTGGTGATCAACTGCCGCGAATCATCGATATACGCCACCGGCAAGGTCGGTCGCAGTTCGCCGATCTTGAGTTCGGTCTTGTTGTAACGCACTTTGCCGGTCAGCGCCGCGCGCCCGTAATCGCGAACCTGCTCTCCCTTGCTGTCGTCGTAGGGGATGATGCTGTCGGGGCCGCGACCGCCACCGCCGTCCAGGCGATAGGCGTATTGCGCCGACAGATCAAGGCCAAACTGCAGCGTGCCCTCGGTATAGCCGGAGATGGCGCGAAAATCGAAACCCTGGGTCCAACTGCCGATCCGCGACTTGGGCGCATCCGATTGCTTGAAGTCACGGTCGATGTAGAAGTTGCGAGTTCCCAGGCTGATCTGTCGATCATCGACAAAATCGGCCTGCGCAACCAATGGCGTGAAGATCCCCATCACAGCCGTGGTGCAAAGGCCACGGTTAACCCAGCTCTTCTGAAACATGGAACTTTCCTTTCTTTTTATGGCATGCACAAAGGCACGACGAGTGGAAGCAGATCAAATGAGCAAAAGAGTAACTTTGGCAGTCAACCTGCAATATTGTTTTTATAACCACTAGAAATGAAAGCAGCTGCAAGTTGCCAGCCTCAACCTTCGAGCTGAAAGAGGCAAACTTACAACATGACACTCACTACTTTCACGCAGCTTATAGAGCCTGCTTATTGTTCTTGTTTCTTGTTTCTTACTTATTGCTTCCAACTTGCAGCTTGTAGCTGGCAGCTCAAATCTGCCTCTGCCCTATTTCGTGATAAGCACGGTTGAAATAGACCAGGCCCTGCTGTCCTTCGCTGTTGCGAATCCCCAGGACCTCGCAATAGAAAATCGTGTGCGACCCCACTTCATGGGCCTGGGCGATGCGGCAGTCGAAGCTCACCAGCGCTTCGTCCAGCAGCGGTGCGCCGCTTTCCAGGGTGGTCCAGCGGGCGCTGGAAAAACGCTGTTCGGCGTCCAGGTCGCGGTTGGCGAACACCCCGGACACGTCGCGCAGTTCAGGGGTCAGGACGTTGACGCTGAGCACGCCATTGCTCTTGAAGTGCACATTGGAAAACGACGAGCGATTCATGCACACCAGCAGCGTCGGCGGCTGATCGGTAACGCTGCACACTGCCGAAGCGGTGAAGCCGAAACGACCGGCGGGACCGTCGGTGGCGATGATGGACACCGCGCCGCCGAGCATCGCCATTGAGTTACGAAATCCAGTTGTATCGACCATGGTATTAACCTCCGGTGTATCAGATATCCAGCACCAGCTTCTTGGACTTGGCCCGCGAGCAACACACCAGAATCTGGTCGTTGGCCTGTTTTTCTTCATCTGTGAGGTAGACGTCGCGGTGGTCCGGCTCGCCTTCCAGGACGTCGCACAAGCACGTGCCGCAGACCCCCTGTTCACAGGAGATCTCGACTTTTATCCCGACCGCGCCCAGGGCCTCGACGATGCTCTGGCCCTCGGCCACCTGCACCGTCTTGCCGCTGCGCGCGGCGTGCACTTCAAAGCCCGCACCCGAGGCATCGACGTCGATCTGGAAGTACTCGCGGTGCACATGGTCGTCGGCGTAACCCTGGGCGATGGCCTGGGCGATCACCCAGTCCATGAAGCCCGCCGGGCCGCAGACATACACGTGCACACCGGCTTGCGGGCTGCCCAGGACCTTGGCCAGGTCGAGCTTTTGCGCATCCGCTTCGTCATCGAAGTGGGTGTGCAGGCGCGGGGCGAAGGCGGCGTTGCCCAGCTCCTCGAGAAAGGCGCTGCGGCTGCGGGAACGTGCGCAGTAGTGCAGTTCGAAATCGCTGTCGCGGGCATTCAGGGCATAGGCCATGGCCACCATCGGGGTGATGCCGATGCCGCCGCCGATCAGGATCGAACGCCGCGCATCCGGTGCCAGGGGGAAGTGGTTGCGCGGCGCGCTGATCTCGATTTCACGGCCTTCAAGCAACAGCTCGTGGACCGCCAGCGATCCGCCGCGCGAGGCCGGGTCCTTGAGCACGCCCAGGCGATAGGCCAGGGGCTGGGCCGGGTCGCCGCACAGCGAGTACTGGCGCACCAGCCCCGGCTTCAAGTGGACATCCACATGGGCCCCGGCCTCGAACGCCGGCAACGGCTGCCCCAGTGGGTCGGCCAGATCCAGCACGACGACGCCGTCGCCCTGCTCTTCGCGCTTGCGCACGACGACTTTCAATACTTGATCGCTCATACAGGATCATCCAGATTTCGTGGTAACGGGCCGCGCCATGGCGGCCCTGCGTGTGGGTTCGCGACCCCGATCGGGGTCAGCGCATAAAGAGCCCGCCGTTGACATCCCAGGTTGCGCCGGTGGTGAAGAAGGCCTCTTCGCTGGCCAGTTGCACCACCACGCGGCCGATAAAGTCGGCACTGCCCAGGCGCTGCACCGGAATCCCCTTGATCAGGGTTTCCAGGCGCTCGGGCGGCACCGCCGCACGCACCGCCGGCGACTCGATCGGCCCCGGGGCAATGGCATTGACCGTGACCCCGGACGCCGCCAGCTCCTTGGCGAAGATCTTGGTCAGGGTGATGATCGCGCCCTTGGAGGCGGCGTAATGCGCGCCGGTGGCGGTGCCGCCGTTCTGCCCGGCCAGGGACGCCATGTTGATGATGCGCCCGTAGCCCTGGCTGGCCAGGTAGCCGCCCAGCACCTGGCAACCGACGAAAGTCCCGCGCTGGTTGACGCTGGTCACCCGGTCGAACTCCTCCGGGCTGATCTGCATCAGCGGCGTGGTCATGGTCATCGCGGCGTTGTTGACCACCACGTGCAGCACGCCCCAGGTGCGCAGCACCGCCGCCAGCGCCGCCTCGAAATCGGCCTTGCTGGCCACGTCCAGTTGCAACGCCAGGACCCGCTCGCCGCTGGCGTTGAGCTCCCGGGCGGTGGCCTGGGCCGCGGCCAGCGAAAGGTCGCTGAGCACCACCCGGTACCCTGCCGCCAACAGCTGTTCGGCGATGCTTGCACCCAGCCCGCTGGCGGCGCCGGTGACCAATGCTACCTGTGTCATGCCTGGCTCCTCAGAGGATGTAGCCGATACCGGCGAGGGTGTCGGTGGAGTTGATCAACTGGATCAGCTTGCGCTGGATCTTGAAGCTGTCGCCGCTGCGCACCAGCTGGAAAGTGACATCGGCGGTGTACTGCTTGAGCACGTCCTTGCGGAACTCGCGCAGGTTCTGCGCGCAGCGCACGGTGACCACCCCGCCCTCGTCGGCCAGCAGGCGAAAGCGCGACTGGCTGCGCACAGTACGCGCCCGTGGCGTGGTCGAGATCGACTCGCCACTGGTCAGGCGGGTGACCCGCAGCTGGCGCATATGGTGGTTGTCATAGGCGTAGTTCAGGGTGTTCTCGAAATCGGTTTCCAGCGGGTCGATGGGGATGATGTAGGTCGCATCCTCGGTCCACAGGTCGAGCCAATCGACGAAATCGCCATGGTCGAGCATGTCCGCTTCCTGCCAGATGAAGGCAGTGACTTGGTTGAGCAATTGCAGATTGATCATGGGGTTCTCCGTCGACTCAGGCCGACATCATCTTTTTCCACTGCTGGTAACCAGCGCGCATTCCGGTCTCGGCACTGACGTCGCTGACCAGGCCATCGGCGCTCGGGGTTTCGCCCGGCAGGCCACGGTTGAGCATGATCCACAGGTCGGTGCCGGCACTGGCGCCACGCTGTACCCGCTCCCAGGCCTCGGAGTCGTCCGGGGTGCCAAAGCCCATCGGGCCCTGGAAGTGTTCGTGCAGGCGCAGGCGGTAGCGGTTGGCCACGGCCGGGCCGCCGTCCATGGTGATCACTGCGTGATGGATCTCGGTTTCATCCACCGCGATCGGTTGCAGCACGCGGAAGAACGCCATCGAGCAGGCGATGTTGGGGAACAGATTGAGGTTGAACCCGGAGCCACCGACCGCCCGCACGATGCGGCGCACGGCCTCCTCGTCCTGGCCTTCGGCGCGCAATTGCTCGGCCAGTTCCTGGAAGCGTTCCGGGATCGGCAGGTCGAGGTTGGCTTCCAGGTCCACCAGATCGGGGATCATCACCATCACGCTGTGGCCGTTGCCCAGGTCTTCGACATAGCCCGGGCCTTCGACGAAATCGAACAGTTCCAGGGTCTGTTCATCCACCGAGGACAGGAACGACTTGTGCACCAGCGGGAAGTGGTAGGCATCGGTGGTGTTTTCGAGCTGGATCTTCCAGTTGCCCGGGAAGCGGAAACGGTGTTCGCCGCCGACTTTGACCGGGTAGCCGGCGCCCTGCTTCATGAACAGATCGATCCACTTTTTGGCCGGGCCGAGGAAGTCCGACAGCGGTTCGATGTCGTCCTTGAAGGTGGCGAAGATCATGCCGTTGTACTGCTCGACCCGCAGGCTCACCAGGGGCAGCTCGCTTTTGTCCAGGCAATCGCCATAGCTCTCGGGGTGCGGCACGCCGCGCAGGCTGCCGTCCAGGGCGTAGCTCCAGCCGTGGTACGGGCAGACGAAGCTGTTGGTCTTGCCCTTTTTGTGCTCGCAGACCGTGGCCCCACGGTGGCGGCAGCGGTTGAGCAGGACGTGCACATCCTTCTTGCGGTCGCGCACCACGATCACCGGCTGCTTGCCGACGTAGGTGCTCTTGTAGCTGCCGGAGTCGGGAATCTCGCTGGCGTGGGCGACCCAGATCCAGGTGCTGTAGAAAATCTTGTCCAGTTCCTGGTCGAAGATCCGGCCATCGGTGTAGAGCGAGGTGTGCACGCGGTCGTGCAGCACCAGGTCGGCCGGGCTGGATTCCAGGGTTACGGTGTTTATCAGGTTATTCACGATCACTCCTTGTCGGCGTGTGGCGCCGACTCTAAGAATTCTGGGGCTATGCCTTGGCAGGCACCGGCAACTGGGCGTCGCTGTTCCAGCGGTCCACCGGACGGCTGAACAGGTTTTCGGTCTGGAAATGCGCCATGCGCCATTGCCCCTGCTCCCGGGCGAAACGCACCGTCAGGCGCGCGCTGTTGAGGTGCGAGGCGCCGCTGGCGAAGGTCGAGGTCTGCAACATCACCCAACTCGCGTCTGCGGCATCGCCCTGGACCTGGATCAGCTCCGAGGTCAAAAAGTGCACGTTGAGGGCAAAGTGCGCGGGCTCGACCATGTAGGTGGCGAACATGGCGCTGATCGCCTCGCGCCCCCGGTAGCCGCCGAAACTGTCGCGGTACTTGGCGCCCTTGCCTTCCCACACCGCGTCGAGGGTAAACAGCCCCGCCAACTCGGCGAGCGGCGAACCGACACCCAGTTCGTCGCACAGCAGCATGTAGCGGTTCATGCAGGCCCGGATCGCGTGCTCGCTTTGCAGCTGGTCAAGCTGCTGCTCCAGGGCCTCGATGCGCTCTTGTGATGACATGGGGTCGGCCTCGGCTCAGCGCTGGATGATCAGTTCGCGGCCGGTACGGGCCTCGACCTTGCAGTACTTCCAGAGTTTGTACGGGCCATCGCCCACCGACGTGGTACGGAACAGGTTGCAGGCGGCGTGCACGGTCTCGATGTCCGGCACGTCGGCCAGCAGGTAGGTGGTCCAGGGCCAGCCGGCGGACGGCCCGACCATGCTCTGGTCGTCGTCCATGTTGCCGAGCACGGTGACCCCCGGCAGGTCGGCGATGCCGTGCCACATTTCGCCGAAAGCGGCCCAGACCTCCAGGGCCTCGGGGCGCGGCGCGTCGAAGAAGTTCTGGTTGATGCCAATGCAGAACAGCACTCGCAGGGCTTTTTTATCGGTCATGAAATTCACCAGTCAAAGGTTGGAAAAAAATTACAGGTAACCCGGCAGCGGCTTGTTGCCGAAGAAAATGGCGCCGGCGTTCTGGTAGGTCATGTCGCCCATGAAGGCGTGCTGGGTGATGACCTGGGTGTCGTTGACGAAGCGCGACAGCGGGCTGCTGCGATACACCCCGCTCATGCCCGAGAGCATCTGCGCGGTGCGCGCCACTTCGGCGGCGACGCGGGTGGCGTGGGTCGACGACAGGCGCAGCATGTTGGTCTGCTCAAGGGTCACCGGGTCGCCGGCCAGGACACTGCTCCAGGCGTCATCGATGGCCTGGTAGAACCAGGAACGCGCGGCGCGCAACGAAGCTTCGGCCTTGGCCATCTCGACCTGGGCCAGGGGCCGGTCGGACAACGACGGCGCACCGGTCACCGAGATGCGCCCGGAGGCCATGCCGCTCAGTTCATCCAGGGCCGCGCGGGCCACACCGAGACCGACCACCGACAACACCTGGGTGGCGAACGACAGCGACGGGTAGCGGAAAAACGGCTCATCCAGGTTCGCCGGCCCGCCGCGGACGAAGGTCCACTCTTCGGGCACCACCACGTTCTCCACCACCACGTCGTGGCTGCCGGTACCGACCAGGCCGACCACGTTCCAGGTTTCCTCGATCCGCACCTTTTCCCGTGGCATCACGGCCAGGCGCGGCAAGCCGAGCATCTCGCCGTTTTTCGGGGCGATGCCAACGCCGATCAATGAGGCGCCCATGCAACCGCTGGAGAATTTCCAACGGCCGTTGACCTCCAGGCCACCCTCGACAAAGGTCGCCGGCTGCGGTGGGAAGATACCGCCGGCGAACACCACGTCCGGGGAGTCGGCGTAGATTTTCTTGATCGTGTCCAGGGGCAGCGCCGCCAGGTACACCGGGCTCATGCCGAAGCTGGCGACCCAGCCGGCCGAACCGTCGGCGATCGAAATGTCTTCAACCATCTGGCAGAACTCGGCAGGGGAACGCTCGTCGCCGCCAAAGCGCTTGGGCACCAGGGCGCGGTACACGCCGAGGGTGCGGAAACGCTCGATCACGTCGGCTGAAATGAACTTCTGGCGATCGAATTCTTCGTCCCGGGCCCGGGCCCGGATCTCCACCAGCAATTGCTGGAATTCTTCACCCGCGGTGATCGGCGCGCCGCGCTGATGGTCCAGCTCGCTAAGCACAGTCATGGGTTTCTCCAATGTAAGCATGACGATTAGTCTTCCAGACGCCGGACCAGCTCGCGGGCCACTGCACAAAGCAGCTCGTCCGCGCCGTGGGCGGCAATGAGTTGAAGGCCTACCGGCAGTCCTGAAGCGCCTTCCAGGGGAAGACTCAGGGCCGGGTGACCGGAAAGGTTGAACGGCCGCACCAGGGCGGTCATGCCCAGCACCGCACGGGTGTCGGCCGCATCGGCCAGGGCCAGCGGGTAGTCGGGCATGGTCGGCATGGCCAGGATCGGGAAGCGCGCCAGCGCCGCATCGACCTCGGCGCTAAAGGCCTGGCGCACGCGTTCGGCCTCGGCCAGGGCGGCGGCGCTGGTCTGGCTGGCGGCCTGCAGGCGGCCGGCGATATCGGCGCCAACCCGCCCACCGGGTAACAGATGGCCACAGGCGGCCCAGGTCTCGGCATTGATCACCACCATGCCGGCGTCATAGGCCGCCGCCATGCCGGGCAATGGTTGCTCGCCGAGGTGCAAGCCGCAGCGCTCCAGGGCCTGGTTGACGGCCGCCTGGATCTCGGCGGCAGCCACCACCGGCACCACGCCGATGCTGATGTGGTCGACGGTTGGCAGTGGGCCAAAGCTGGGGTCGATGACCTGCATGGCCTCGATCAGGCGCTCGATGCTGGCGGCCAGCGGGCCGACGCAGTCCAGGGTGCTACGGGCCGGCATCACGCCTTCACGGCTGACCCGGCCAAAGCTTGGCTTGAGCCCGAACACCCCACAGCAGGCGGCCGGGATGCGCACCGAACCACCGGTGTCGGTGCCCAGGGCGAAATCACACAGGCCGGCTGCCACCGCAGCGGCCGAACCGCTGGATGAGCCGCCGGGAATACGCCCCGGGTAACGCGGGTTCGGCGGCGTGCCGACCCAGGCGTTGATCCCGGTGGTACCAAAGGCCAGCTCATGCAGGCTGGTCTTGCCGCTGATCCGGCAACCGGCCGCGAGCAAGGCCTGCACCACCTGCGCATGCTCGGTGGCAGCCGGCGCATCGGCCAGTGCATAACTCGAAGCGCGGGTCGCATAGCCGGCGATATCAATGGTGTCTTTGACCATTACCGAGCTGCCGCTCCCACCTAACGCTAATTCTTCGACGACGATCGACATGCCTTTCACCTGCTTCCTAGATCACTGGCCAACTCTCGCCAGAACGGATGTACCCGACCGCAACCGGGGGGCAATCGCTTAAATCTAAAATCATAATATTTACGTGAAATGTCAATTGAATTTTCCCAAATAAAAGAGTGTGTATTTTCGGTGCATTTTTTACCCGATCGCACCAGTGGCGTGCACTTTGGTAACAGACCTTAAAAAACCCTAAAAACCCCTAAATCAGTCTTTTTATCGTTATTTATCAACAATATATGAACATGATGAAAATTATTCTCAACAAACAAAAGGCGCAGACACAGCTCGAAACACGCAAAAAAATACGTTCCGATTCAATAAAAAACAGGGCTCAAAACAGGCCATTTTCAAGCCTTAAAAAACACCATTTTTTGCACTTTTCAGAGGCCGTCTCCAACCCTGAAAATGCCCTTCCTTGATCCAGATCAACGCCTTGCTCCACACGGTGTGCATGGGCTTTTTGCGGGCCCGCCAGACACCTCGATCCAGCCCCCGCCACCGCGCCCTCAACCGACCCTCGATTGCCCCATCGTCAGCAAGGCGCGGTAACACCCAAGGCGCCGTGCTTCAGATTTTTCTGGCATGCAATCTGCTTTTGCCGTCCTCGCCTCCTGGCCGATGAGTCATCGGTCGGTCAGCACAGGCGGCGTCAGGTGAGCCACCACGACGCCCATGCCACTCGATAAAAACAGGCCACCCCCGTCGCCCTCGGGCGTCGGGAGGGCTAGCCACTCGCCCCTTGCATCGCCTTGCAACGCTTCGGAGAAAGTCATGTTCTTCAGAAAAGCCGTGTCCACGTTGTTGTTGAGTGTCGCCTGCGCCAGTGCCGCGCAGGCTGAAGTGAGAGTCGGGGTGATCACCTCCTCCACCGGCCCCATCGCCCTGGTCGGCTTGCCGCAGAAGAACACCGTCGCCCTGCTGCCGACTCAGGCCGGCGAGCAGACGGTGAAGTACATTTCCCTGGATGACGCCAGCGACCCGACCGCCACCGTCAAGGCGCTGAAGAAGCTGATCGACGAAGAAAAAGTCGACGCAATCATTGGCCCAAGCGGCTCGCCCAACGCCATGGGGGTGATCCAGTTCGTCGCCGAAGCCGGCGTGCCATTGCTGGCGCCAGTCGGCACTGCCGCAGTGGTGCTGCCCATGACCGAGCAGAAGAAATGGGTGTTCAAGACCACCCAGAACGACGACCTGATCGCCAAGGCGCTGTTTGAGTACATGAGCAAAAAGGGCGTGAAAACCCTGGGCTTCATCGGCACCGCCGACCCCTACGGCGAGAACTGGGCCAAGGTCATGGGCGGCCTAGCGGCCGAGCACGGGATCAAGGTGGTGGCCAATGAGCGCTTCCAGCGCCAGGACACCTCCGTCACCGGGCAGAGCCTGAAAGTACTGGCCGCACGCCCCGACGCGGTGCTGGTGGCGGCCCCCGGCAGTTCGGCGGTGATGCCTCAGACCACTCTGTTCGACCAGGGCTATCGCGGCCAGGTGTACCAGACCCACGGCGCCGCCCTGCCGGACTTCCTCAAGCTGGGCGGGAAGAAGGTCGAGGGCACCATCCTCGCGGCGAGCCTGATGCTGGTGCTCGACGAAATCCCTGATTCCCACCCGTCGAAAAAGATCGCCAGCGACTACACCGCCGCCTACCAGAAACTCACCGGCAGTGCGCCCGCGACCTTTGGCGGCAACACCTTCGACGCCGGCCTGCTGTTGCAGAAGGCGATCCCGATCGCGGCGCAGAAGGCCGCACCCGGCACCCCGGAATTTCGCGCGGCACTGCGTGATGCCCTGGAGCAGAGCCACGAACTGGCCGGCACCCAGGGGGTTTACAACATAACCCCGCAGGACCACAGCGGCTTCGATGAGCGCGGTCGCGAGCTGATCGTGGTCAAGAACGGCAACTGGACCCTGTTGCGCGACAACTGATCGAACCCGGGGCACGTCATGCCTGACTTGCCCGACCCGCCTCGCGGCCGACCCCGCCGAGGCCGGTCCAGCGTGATATTCAACCGGTAGAAAAAAGAGCTCTCATTATGAATTTCCAGATAGCCATGCTGCTGGGCCAGGACGGCATGACCAATGGCGCAATCTATGCGCTGCTGGCCTTGTCGATCCTCCTGGTGTTCACCGTGACCCGGATCCTGCTGATCCCCCAGGGTGAATTCGTGACCTATGGCGCCTTGACCATGGCCAGCTTGCAGGCCGGGCAACCGACCGCACTGATCTGGCTGCTGCTCGGGCTGACGCTGATCGACTGCCTGCTCGACCTGTGGGCCGCCGCGCGTTCGAGCCGGGCCTTTGCCTTTCCGAAACGGATCCTGCTCAAGCTCGGCTATGCCCTGCTGATCGCCGGACTGATCCGCACCCTGCCCCTGGCCGAATTGCCGATGGCGATCCAGGCCCTGCTGACCCTGGCGCTGGTGGTACCGCTGGGCCCGCAGGTCTACCGCCTGGTGTTCCAGCCGATCGCGTCGGCCAGTTCCCTGGTGCTGCTGATCGTGTCGATTGCGGTGCACGTGAGCATGGTGGGTATCGCTCTGCTGCTGTTCGGCCCTGAAGGCGCGCGCACCGCGCCGTTCTCCGAGGCCGGCCTGGAGCTGGGCCCGGTGACGTTCAACAGCCAGACCCTGTGGGTGCTGGCGGTGTCCCTGGGGCTGATCGTCGGGCTCTACCTGTTCTTCGAACGCACCCTGTACGGCAAGGCCCTGCGCGCCACCGCGGTGAACCGCATGGGCGCGCGACTGATGGGCATTTCGCCGACCCTGGCGGGCAAGTCGACCTTTCTCCTGGCGGCGCTGATCGGCACCTTGTCGGGGATCCTGATCGCGCCCATCACCACCCTGTATTTCGACTCGGGCTTCATCATCAGCCTCAAGGGTTTCGTCGGCGCCATCATCGGCGGCCTGGTCAGCTACCCGGCAGCCGCCCTCGGCGCCCTGGCGGTAGGCCTGATCGAAGCGTTCTCGATGTTCTGGGCCAGTACCTACAAGGAAATCATCGTGTTCACCCTGATCATTCCGTTCCTGCTCTGGCGTTCGCTCACCAGCCGTCATGTGGAGGAAGAAGAATGAACCCGCGCTACCTGTTGCTGGCCCTGGTGCTGATCCTCGGCATTGCGCCGCTGGCCTTGCCGCCCTACTACGTGACCCTGCTCAATTACATCGGCCTTTACACCCTGGTGGTGCTGGGGCTGGTGCTGCTGACCGGCGTCGGCGGCATGACCAGCTTCGGTCAGGCGGCCTTTGTCGGTCTGGGCGCCTACACCTCGGCCTACCTCACCACCACCGAGCAACTGCCGGTGTGGCTGGCCTGGGCCGGCAGCTCGCCGTGGCTGAGCCTGCTGGTGGGGGTAGTGCTGACTGCCGGCGTGGCGCTGCTGCTGGGGGCGCTGACCCTCAAGCTGTCGGGGCATTACCTGCCGCTGGGCACCATCGCCTGGGGCCTGTCCCTGTATTACCTGTTCGGCACCATGGAGTCCCTGGGCGGCCACACCGGGGTCAGCGGCCTGCCGTCGATCTCGCTGTTCGGCCTGCAACTGGACAAGGGAGAAAAGATTTTCTACCTGATCTGGGTGATTCTGCTGGTGGCCATCGTCATCACCCAGAACCTCCTCAACTCCCGGGAAGGCCGGGCGATCCGCGCCCTCAAGGGCGGCCAGTTGATGGCCGAGTCCATGGGGGTCAACACCTTCCGCTCGAAGATGGTGATCTTTGTCATCTCCGCTGTGTTCGCGGCGATCTCCGGCTGGCTGTACGCCCACACCCAACGCTTCGTCAACCCGACCCCGTTCGGCCTCAACATGGGCATCGACTACCTGTTCATGGCGCTGATCGGCGGGGTCTCCAGCGTCTGGGGGGCACTGCTCGGCGCCGGCATCCTGACCATGCTCAAGCAGTGGCTGCAGGACTTGCTGCCGCACTTGCTGGGTAACACCGGCAACTACGAGACCATCGTCTTCGGCGTGCTGATCGTGCTGTTGATGCAACGCGCCCCGGGCGGCCTGTGGCCCATGCTGGTGAGCTGGCTGCCGGCGCGCCTGAAGATGCGCCGGGCAGCACCTGCGGTCGACCTCAACGCCGCCGCCCTGCCGCGCCGCGAGTTGCCGGCCCATGGCCAGAAGATCCTCGAAGCGCTGCATGTGACCAAGCGCTTTGGTGGCCTGGTGGCCAACAACGACATGAGCCTGGCGGTGCACAGCGGTGAAATCCTGGCCCTGATCGGCCCCAATGGCGCCGGCAAGAGCACCCTGTTCAACCAACTGTCCGGGGTCGATACCCCGACCTCCGGCGATGTGCTGTTCATGGGGCGCAAGGTCAACGGCCTGAGCTCGCGGCAAGTGGCACGCATGGGCCTGAGCCGGACCTTCCAGCACGTCAAGCTGCTGCCGGACATGAGCGTGCTGGAGAACGTCGCCATCGGCGCCCACCTGCGCGGCCGGCAAGGGGTGATGGCGGCAGCGCTGCACCTTGAGCGGCGTGAAGAAGCCGAGCTGCTCAACGAAGCACGGCGCCAGCTGGAACGGGTCGGCCTCGGCAACTGCCTGCATGAACCGGCCGGCAGCCTGGCCCTGGGCCAACAGCGGATCCTCGAAATCGCCCGCGCCCTGTGCGCCGACCCATGCCTGCTGCTGCTCGACGAGCCGGCGGCCGGCCTGCGCCTGAAAGAAAAAGAAGCCCTCGGGGTGCTGCTCAGCCGCTTGCGCAGCGAAGGCATGGCGATCCTGCTGGTGGAGCACGACATGGACTTCGTCATGGGCCTGGTGGACCGGGTGGTGGTCATGGAGTTTGGCCAGCGCATCGCCCAGGGCCTGCCCGAAGACGTACAGAAAGACCCGGCCGTACTCGAAGCCTATCTGGGAGGCGTGGAATGAGCAGCGCAATGATCAATACGCCGATGTCGGTGCCCTCTGAGCCCCACGGTGCAGCCCTCGCGCAGCCGCGTAACCTGGTCAGCGATGCGGTGCTGGAGATCCGCGACCTGAGCGTGGCCTACGGCAAGGTCGAAGCCCTGAGCAACGCCAGCCTGAGTGTGGGCAAGGGCCAGATCGTCACCGTGATCGGGCCCAACGGCGCCGGCAAGACCACCCTGCTCTCGGCGATCATGGGGGTCCTCGGTTCCCGGGGCCAGGTGCACTTCGACGGCAGCCTTGAAGGCCTGCCGGAGGTCGAGGTCATGGTCGCGCGCGGGCTGGGCCTGGTGCCGGAAAAACGCGAGCTGTTCACCAGCATGAGCGTGGCCGACAACCTGCTGCTGGGCGCCTTCCAGCGTCATCGCCGGGGCGATCGCGATTACGCCGCCACCCTCAAGGAGGTCTATGACCTATTCCCCCGGCTGTGGGAGCGCCGCGAGCAACTGGCGGCGACTCTTTCAGGTGGCGAACGGCAGATGCTCGCCGTGGGCCGGGCGCTGATGGCCAAGCCCAAGCTGCTGATGCTCGACGAACCGAGCCTGGGCCTGGCGCCGCTGATCACCCGCGAGATCTTCCGCATCATCAGCGCCCTGCGCGAACAGGGGGTGTCGATCCTGCTGGTGGAACAGAACGCCCGCGCCGCGCTGCGGGTCGCCGACTACGCCTATGTGCTGGAGACCGGGCAGATCGCCATGCAGGGCCCGGCCCGGCAACTGGCCGACGACCCTCGGGTGATCGAGGCCTACCTGGGGCTGGCCAGCAAACACCAGGAAATGCTCGCCACCTGAGCCACCCTGGCGCCGCCCCCTTGCAGCGCCCGCCCTGGCCAGTCATCGGCCAGGGCGGCCTGCCCTTGAAACTGGAGTCGCAATGAACACGTCCCCCATGCGCATCTGCATCGCCGGTGCCGGCGCCATCGGCTGTACCCTGGCCGCACGCCTCGCTGCCAGCGGCCAGGCGGTGAACGTGCTGGCCCGTGGCACCACCCTGGCCAGCATCCAGCGCGACGGCATCCAGCTGTCGGACCTGGACGGCGAGCACCGGGTCCGGGTCAATGCCAGCGACGATCCCCGGGCCTTCGGCGAGCAGGACCTGGTGCTGCTCTGCACCAAGGCTCCGGCGCTGGCCCAATTGCTGCCGCAGATCCAGCCGCTGATCGGCGCCGACACCGTGGTGGTGCCGGTGATCAACGGCGTGCCCTGGTGGTATTTCCACGGCCAGGAGGGGCGCTTCAGCGGGCAGCGGGTGAAGGCCGTCGACCCGCAGGGCCTGTTGACCGACGCCCTGGACCTGCGCCATGTGCTGGGCTGCGTGGTGTTTATCACCGCCCACTGCCCGACGCCTGGGGTGGCCCTGGCGAACAACCCGCACCTGATGATTTTCGGCGAGCCCGACAACCGCCTCAGCCCGCGTCTGGAGCGGGTACGGGCGCTGATGGAAAGCGCCGGCATCGAGGCCCGGGCCACCGACCGCATCCGCGACAACCTGTGGACCAAAATCATCGCCAACATCACCTCCAACCCGTTGTCGGTGATCACCGGCGCCACCCTCGAACAGCTCTACAGCCTGCCGGAACTGCGAGCACTGGTCAGCGCCTCGCTCCACGAAACCCTGCTTACCGCCGCCGCCCATGGCGCCCGGGTCAGCATCGACCCGCAGACCTTTCTCGAACTCGGGGCGGGCATGGGCCCGGTGCGCACCTCGATGCTGCAGGACTACGACAAGGGCCGCCCGCTGGAGCTGGCGGCGATTGGCGACGCGGTACTGGAACTGGCCGAGCACATGGCCATCGCCATGCCGATCACCCGCAACCTGATTGCCCTGGCGCGTTTTCGCGGCGACCAGGCGCGCCACTGAACCTCACCCGCACAAGGACTTCGACATGTCGCAACTGCCTTCCCCCACCGCCTCGCAGCCCACGCAAAATTGCAGCGCCGAAGAATGGGCCCTGCGGGTTCAACTGGCCCACTGTTATCACCTGGTGGACTTCTTCGGCTGGACCGAAACCATCTTCAACCACATCTCCGCGCGCCTGCCCGGGCCGGCGCACCATTACCTGGTCAACCCGTTCGGCCTCAACTACAGCGAGGTGACCCCGGCCAACCTGCTCAAGGTCGACCTCGACGGCAAGAAGCTCGAAGACTCGCCCTACGACGGCAACCCCGCAGGCTTCGCCCTGCACAGCGCGGTGCACGGCGCACGGGACGACATCCAGTGCCTGATCCACACCCACACCACGCCGATCTCGGCGGTGGTGATGAAAAAAGCCGGCTTCGGCCACAACGATTTCTACGGCGCGCAACTGTACGGCCGCGTGGCCTATCACACCTTCGAAGGCATCACCCTGTTCGACGACGAGAAGAGCCGGATGATCGACAGCCTCGGCGACAAGCACATCCTGGTGCTGCGCAACCACGGCATCGCGGTGGGCGAAAGCAGCATCGCCAAGGCGTTTTTCCTGTTGTGGACGGTGCAGCGCGCGGCGGAAATCCAATGCCAGGCCGGCGCCCTGGGCGGCGAAGACAACCCGTTGAGCGCCGAGATCGGCGAGAAGTGCGCCGACCTCACGGCCATGCTGATCCGCGACAGCGGCTTTGCGGTCAAATTCTTCGACGCCATGGTGCGCAAAATGCACGCCGAGCGTGGCCCGCGCCGCTGACCAGGAGCCTTGTATGGCCAACCCTTTATTGCCAGCAGTCAGCGGCACGTCCCTGGCCGAGCCGGAGATGCCGATCTCGCGCCTCGACCCCCAGGGCACGCTGCTGTGGTGCAACGACGCCTACCTCGAGCTATGCGGCTACAGCCGCGAAGAGCTGCTGGGCCAGCCGCACCAGATGATCAACCACCCGCAGATGCCGCCCCGGGTGATCGAGCGTATGTGGCCCACCTTGCGCAGCGGCACGCCCTGGACCGCGCCGCTGATGGGCCGGCACAAACAGGGCGGAACCTTCTGGTGCAGCCTGTATGTGGTGCCGCTGTACGACGCCGGGCAGTTGACCGCACTGGGCACCACCTACCACCCGCTGCCCGGCGAACTGCTGGCGCCGACGCAACGCCTCTACCGCCGCCTGGGCGCCGGGCAGCACCCACAGGGCCTGGGCGCGCGCCTGGTGCAACACGCCCGCAGCCTGGGCCTGAGCTGGCTGCTGGCGCTGGCGGTGGGCGGCGCCGTGCTCTGTGGCTGGCTTGCCCCCGGTGCCGGGCTGCTGCTCCTCGGCGGGCTGCTGGCCGCCAGCTGGCAATGGCGCGCCCGGCAACGGGCCGATAGCCGCCAGGTGTTCAGCCGCCACCCACAGGTCTACAGCGACGGCCTGCTGGCCGCCCTGCACGGCGACCACCCAGGCCACGCCAGCCGCTTCGGCATGGCCCTGGACACGCAGAAAACCCGCATGCGCACGGTGATGGCGCGCATTCGCATCAACGGCCAGACCCTGCGCCAAAGCGCCGAGGAATCGTCGCTGCTGGTCCAGGCCCAGGCCGGGCAGTTGCAGCGCCAACTGCAAGAAGCCGAACAATCGGCGGCGGCGATCCACCAGATGAGCGCGACCATCCAGGACCTGTCGCGCAACCTGCATCAGGCAGCCCAGGCCACCCAGGCGGTGGACCGCCTGGCCCACGACGGCGAGCGCATCGCCGAACAGAGCCAAAGCTCGATGACCGGCCTGGGCACCTCGGTGGAAGACATCGGCCAGGCCGTCAGCCAACTGGCGGAGTCCATCGAGTCCATCAGCGGCATCGCCCAGGTGATCCGCAGCATCGCCGAACAGACCAATCTGCTGGCCCTGAACGCCGCCATCGAGGCCGCTCGCGCCGGGGAAACCGGGCGCGGCTTCGCAGTGGTCGCCGATGAGGTGCGCAGCCTGGCCACCCGCACCCGCGAGTCCACCGAACAGATCCAGCACTCTATCGAGCGCTTGCGCAGCGGCAGCGCCCACGCCCTGGCTACCGCCCAGCGCGGCCAGTCGGCGACGCGCCAGTCACGCAACGATGTGGAGCAACTGCAACAGGCGCTGCACCGGATCGGTGGCGAGGTCGGGCAGATCACCGGCATGAGCTTGCAGATGGCCACAGCCATCGAACAGCAGGGCCAGGTCGCGGAGCAGATCAACCAGCAGATCACCCAGATTGTCAGCCTGGCGCAAACCAGCAGCGAGCAATCCCGACGCAGCACCCAGATCGGCCAGGAACTGCACCGCCTGGCCAATTCCCAACTGGAGTTGGCGGAGCGTTTTATCGACGGTTGAGGCGTTGCCGACAGCGCAGGCTCAAGCCTGGCGACGCAGGGTCGCGGACGGCAGGCAACCGTACTGGCGGCGGTACTGGGTGGCGAAATGGCCGAAGCTGCTGACCCCGTGGTTGAGCAGGATATCGGTGACGCTGCCCGCCGGCCCGGCCTGTTGCAGGGCGGCGTGCACCAGGGCCAGGCGCCGGGTGCGCAGGTAGTCACTGGGGGTTTGCTGGAGGAACCGGGCGAAGCCGTTCTGCAAGGTGCGCACCGAGACTTCGCAATGCCGCGCCAGCTGCGCCAGGGCGATCGGTTCCCCCAGGTGCTGTTCGATGTAGTCCCGGGCCTTGATCACATGGCGCGGCATCGGTTGGCGCTGCTCTTGCAGCAGGTCCGCCGAGTAATTGTGGGGCAACTGGGTCAGCAGCACCGACAGCAGGTAGTCCGACAGGCCGCCGCCCATGGCCGAGGCCAGCAGGCTCTGGCTGGCCTCGCCATGCAGGCGGCAGATGTAGTCCAGGGTGGCGCGCACCACGGCCAGGCCTGGGTGCCCGGGATCGACCTGGATCTCGAACACCAGGGGCTGGCGCAAGCGGCGGTTGAGCAACTGCTGCAACTGGCGCTCCAGGGCTTCGCGCTCGATGCGCAGGATCAGGTTGCGGCAGTCCTTGTCGATGCGGATAAAACTGCGCTGGGACGGCGAGGAGATGGTCAGCCCACCCTTGTGCAGCACCGCACTCTGCTTGCCCAGGGAGACCATGCCGCCCCCTTCGAGGGTGACCCGGATCAGGTAGAAACTGGTGATGTCGCCGGCGTCGATATCCACCGGCGCGCCGTAATGCAGATCGAACAACGCCGAGCTGCCGAAGAACACCCCGTACAGCCGCGAGTGCAAGGCCCCGCCCTGCTGCATGCGCATGTGGTGCGGCCACAGGTAGTGGCTGACCTTGTCCCTGACCTCGCCAAACCCGGCGGAATTCAGCAGGCAGTGACGGTCGAGCAAGGACAGGTCATCGAGCATGGAAAAAACCTCGGCAAGCCGCCGGCCAGAGCCAGCGAACAGGTGAAAAATTACTGGAAACGGAAAGCAATTTTCACGCCACGCCACGGCTTTTTGCATCTGCGGAACAGGCCCTGCGCCTGGCGCATAGAGCCGCGCCCGGCAAGGGCCTAAAAAGGTTCCGGGCCCGCTGCAAATCCCTCGCAGCCCCGCCCATTTGCCCAATAACAACACTCCCGTGCACCCGGCACAGGCAAACGGGTAACGCCGACGTCACCGATTCACCCATTGGCAAGACCTGCTGCCGCCGACCGCTCAGCCACCCACAAGGGGCCAACGTACATGACCAGCACCGCCACCACCCGGGTCACCGCAAAAAGCTACGCCTACGAATGGTACGTCGTTGCCATTTGCATGCTGGCCTACATGTTTTCCTTTATCGATCGCCAGATCCTGGCGCTGATGATCGAGCCGATCAAACAGGATATGCAGCTCTCGGACACCCAGTTCAGCCTGCTTCACGGCCTGGCGTTCTCGCTGTTCTATGCCTTTATGGGGATGCCCATCGCGCTGCTCGCCGACCGTTTTTCCAGGCCGCGGATCATCGCCATCGGCATCGCGTTCTGGAGTATGGCCACCGCCCTGTGCGGGCTGTGCACAACCTTTGCGCAGATGTTCCTGGCGCGGATCGGGGTCGGCATCGGCGAAGCCGCGCTGTCCCCCGCCACCTACTCCATGCTCAGCGACATGTTCCCCCGGGAAAAACTCGGGCGGGCGGTGGCGATCTATTCCATCGGCTCGTTTATCGGCGGTGGCATGGCCTTCCTGATCGGTGGCTATGTCATCGACCTGCTGAAAAACCTCGACAGCCTGATGGTGCCGCTGCTGGGAGAAATGCGCCCCTGGCAGCTGACGTTCGTCCTGGTCGGCCTGCCGGGCCTGCTGGTGGCGCTGCTGATTGCCCTGACCGTGCGCGACCCGGCGCGCCAGGGCCTGAAACTCGATGCCGACGGCCAGGTACGGGCGCCGAGCATGGGCCAGGCGCTGCGCTTTCTGACGCTTCATCGCAAGACCTTCAGTTGCCATTACCTGGGGTTTTCCTTCTATGCCATGACCCTGTTCTGCATGCTCAGTTGGTCGCCGGCTTTTTACATGCGCAGCTTCGGCCTGGCCCCGAGCCACGTCGGTTACCTGCTGGGGGGCATCGTGTTGCTGGCCAACACCAGCGGGGTGTTCTGCGGCGGTTGGCTGGTGGACTGGCTGGCCCGCAAGGGCTACAGCGACGCACCGATGCGCGCCGGGGTGATCGGCGCCCTGGGCATGGCGCTGCCAGCGGTGCTGTTTACCCAGGTCGGTGATTTGGGCTGGTCGCTGGGGCTGCTGGCGGTGGCGATGTTCTTCGCCTCGTTCCCGATGCCGGCCTCTACGGCGGCGATGCAGATCCTGCCGCCGAACCAGATGCGGGCGCAGATCTCGGCCCTGTTTTTACTGATATCGAACCTGATCGGCCTGGGCCTGGGCACCAGCCTGGTGGCCCTGGCCACCGACCGTCTGTTCCACGATCCGTTGCAGGTGGGCGCCTCGATCTCCCTGCTCAATGCCGGCGCCGTGGTCCTGACCCTGGTGCTGCTGGGCAAGGGTTGCGGTCACTTTCGCGCCAGCCTCAAGCACGAAGGGCTGGCCTGAGGCCGCGGCCCAAGGGCCTGCCCGCGCGGCTGGGTCGCGGGTGGGCTCGCTGGTTTTTTGCCAGGCCCGGCGCGACAATGGCCGCCGCGCTACGCCATGCCCGGGCCTGCTGCGGTCGACAGCCCGCGTGCAACCCTCTATAAAGCCAGCTCATCAGAAAAGACTACGCGACCCTTTATGACCACCCCGAAAAAACGCCTGAGCCGCTACAACCCCGCCAGTGAAGATTTCAAGAAAGAAGAGTTTCCCTTCTATTGGCTGGCGCGCCTGCACGGTCGTTATTCCATGGCCATGGAAAAGGCGCTGAAGAAAATCGACATGGACATTCCGCGCTGGCGGATCCTGTTTATCCTCAAGGAAAACGGTGAGTCGAGCATTTCCGAAATCTCGATCCACGCCATCGCCAAGCTCTCGACCATCACCAAGATCGTCTACCGCATGAAGGCCGACGGCCTGGTGGAAACCAACACCAGCGCCAGCGACGGGCGGGTAACCCAGGTGTCACTGACCGACCTGGGCCGCCACACCATCGAAGAGATCCAGCACGGCACCAGCGATATCTTCCGCACCAGCTTCAAGGGCCTGACCGAAGCGCAGATCACCAAGCTCAACGGGACCCTGGAAAAGATCTTCAACAACCTGCCGGAAGACTGATTCCGAACCGGCTTAGAACGCCAGTTTGTAGCCGATGGAAAACAGCATCACCGCCAGGCACGGGCGCAGGATTTCATCCGAGACGCGCCCGGTCATATGGCTGCCGACCCAGATCCCGGGCAGCGACCCCATCAGCAGGAACCCCAGCAGGTGCCAGTCCATGTTGCCCATGCTGGCGTGGCCCAGGCCGGCGACCAGGGTCAGGGGCACGGCATGGGCAATCTCGGTGCCCACCAGGCGTTTGGTGGCCAGGAACGGGTAGAGAATAAACAGCGCCACGGTGCCCAGCGCGCCGGCACCGATCGACGTCAGGGCGACCATGGTCCCCAGCACCAGGCCGGTGACCACGGTCAGGGCATTGAGCTTCGAATCGCTGAGCTGGTAGTGATCACCGGCATGCCGTTGGGCGAAGGCCAGCAACTTCTTCTTGAACAGAATCGCCAGGGCCGTCAGCAGCAAGACCACACCCAGCGCCTGCTTGATCACCGAGTTCAGGGCCTGGGGATCGCCGTCCAGGTTGTTCAGGAACCACAGGGTCGCGAGCACCGCCGGCACACTGCCCAGGGTCAGCCAGCCGGTGATCTTCCAATCGATGTTTCTGTTCTTCTGGTGTACCAGCACCCCACCGGACTTGGTGATGGCTGCATACAGCAGGTCGGTGCCCACGGCAGTCGCCGGGTTGATACCGAACCACAGGAGGATGGGGGTCATCAACGAACCGCCCCCGACGCCGGTCATGCCGACAATAAATCCGACTACCAAGCCCGCAATCACAAACCCAAAATTACCGACATCCATTAACACATGTCCTACACATCACGCGGCTATATAAAATTCTGGCGGCAGCATAGCGATTTTTCTTATAACCACTTATATCGATATGATCTGACTTTATAACCAGTCAACCATAAGCCGTGGTGAGGGAGCTTGCTCCCGCTCGGCTGCGCAGCAGCCGCAAACCCCGAGCCCGCCGTGGGCCCGGAGCAATCACGGGACAGTCATCGACGCCACTCGCGCGCTGAAGCGCCACCTTGGCCCAGCCGGAGCAAGATCCCTCACCCTCATTAACCAGAGCAGCGCACATTGATACTTCGCTGGGCAACGAAGTGTCAGCCCTTGCTGGCCCGCAGACTGTGGCTTCCACACCGTCCAAGGCAAAGCGCAATGAATCGAGCAGTATTCTTCGGCAATAAAGTGCTGCTCACGGCCTTTGTCCTGGCCATGCTCGGCTGGGGCATCGGCTTTTATGGGCCGCCGATTTTCATGTACGCGGTGATCCAGCGCAGCGGCTGGTCCCTGAGCCTGTGCTCGGCGGCCGTCACCGTGCATTTTCTGGCCGGAACCCTGGTGGTCGCCAACCTGCCCCGGCTGTACCGGCGCTTCGGCCTGCCGCGCGTCACCTGCCTCGGCACCCTGCTCCTGGCCCTGGGCCTGCTCGGTTGGGCCCTGGCCCGCGAGCCCTATCAGCTGTTTATCGGTGCCCTGCTCAGCGGCCTGGGCTGGGTGACCCTGGGCGCGGCGGCGATCAACGCGATCATTGCTCCCTGGTTTGTGCGCAAGCGCCCCGCCGCCCTGGCCATGGCCTACAACGGCGCGAGCCTGGGCGGGGTCATTTTTTCATCGGCCTGGGTCTACCTGATCAACCGCCTGGGCTTTGCCATGGCCGCGCTGCTGGTGGGCACCCTGACCCTGGTGACAGTGGCGAGCGTCGCGCGCCGGGTGTTGAACAAAAGTCCCGCGCTGCTCGGCCAGCATCCCGACGGACTGGAACCGCAGCCCACGCCTGCAGCGCCGACCACCCCTTCCACCGACGCCCCGGTTTCCCTGTGGCGCAACCGCCAATTTCTGACCCTGGGCGCCGCCATGGCCTTGGGCCTGGTGGCGCAGATCGGCCTGATCGCCCACCTGTTTCGGGTCCTGGTGCCGCGTTTTGGCGAACAGCAGGCCGGCCTGGCCATGGGCCTCGCAACCCTGAGCGCCATCGCCGGCCGCACCCTGGTGGGTTGGCTGATGCCCCCCGGCGCCAACCGCCGGCATATCGCCTGCCTCAGCTACGGCGTGCAACTGACCGGCTGCATCGCCCTGGTCCTGGCTGGCGCCCATGACAGCCTGATCTGGCTCGGGGTGCTGCTGTTCGGCGCCGGCATCGGCAACGCCACCTCGCTACCGCCGCTGATCGCCCAGGCCGAATTCAGCAGCCAGCACAGCCAGCGGGTGGTGGCCCTGATCGTGGCCTTCGCCCAGGGCTGCTACGCCTTCGCTCCGGCACTGTTTGGCGCCTTGCTGGCCATGCCGCAAAGCGCCGGGTCGAGCAGTGGGTTGTTTATCGGCGCGGGGCTGATTCAGGTACTGGCGATGGGGGTCATGGCCTGGAGCGGACGCTCCAGCAGCAGGCAAGGCGAGCGGACGGCGACCCATGCCTGAGTCGCACTCCTCGTAGGCCACCTGCCTTTTGGACCATTGAAATCCCATTCGTATAGATACATCAGCGACCAGCCTCCTCGATAACACGGGGAAACCTGGGCTCATAACACAGCAACAACGACAGCCAGTGGCCCGTGCCGTGAATAAGAACGACCGGCAGTAGCAGCACATTGATCAGGACAAATACCCACAGGCCACTGTGTTGCAAAAAGCGGGTATCAAGCCCCCAAGCGGCCTTGAACGAGTTCCAGGGCCAGGGGAATTTACTGATCAGTTTTTTCGGGGGCGGGGCCGCCGCAGGACCGTCTTCCATATAACGGCGGATATATTCCCAGAAGGCCAGCAGTTCGCTGGCATTGCGGGTGGGCTTGCCGACGAAGGCCATCTCGATATCGTCAATTGGATTGCCCTGCAGATCTACGCCGTCGCCTTTGTCCCACGCCAGGATTACAAATCCGCCCGTACCTTCCAATTCGGTCATATTCTTATCGATGATGGGCTGAGTCTTGTCCCATTCCAGAATTCGAATGCCCCCCAGATGCTTGGGACGCAGCAGGTATACCTTACGAGTGATGCGATTAAAACGAATAATCAGACGGCGCGCGGTAAAGGCCTCCAAGCGAAAATAATGGAATACATACCTATAGAATAGATAAAGAGCCAGCACCCCAGTGAGCGGGGCTAGAATCAGCCCAAAGATATAAAACTCCCAACCCAAACTAACGTTCATCGGATCCAGAAGATCGCTAATCGCTAGCCATATTGAAGCAAGCGCACCCCATAACAGCATGCTTCCCAACACACCCAAAAAGATAGTAATAACACCTCTTTTCTCGTCACTGGGAGTTCTTAAATCAATATATGTATTGCCATAACAATACAGAGAGCAGTTATCGCAAATAGATTTTGAAACTGACTCATCTATACCCTCCGGGCCGTTGAGTTCGGCTTGGCCAGGTTTGCGCTGTTGGTTCTTGACGGCCTCCATGCTCTCCTCATGGGACATCTGTCTTTTAGAACATTGAAACCCCCATTCGAATAGATACATCAGCGCCCAGCCTCTTCGATAACACGGGGAAACCTGGGTTCATAACACAGCAACAACGACAGCCAGTGGCCAGTGCCGTGAATAAGAACGACCGGCAATAACAGCACATTGATCAGGACAAATACCCACAGGCCGCTGTGTTGCAAAAAGCGGGTATCCAGCCCCCAAGCGGCCTTGAACGAGTTCCAGGGCCAGGGAAACTTGCTGATCAGTTTTTTCGGGGGCGGGGCCGCCGCAGGACCGTCTTCCATATAACGGCGGATATATTCCCAGAAGGCCAGCAGTTCGCTGGCATTGCGGGTGGGCTTGCCGACGAAGGCCGCCTCCATATCGTCGGTGGGGTTACCCTGCTGGTCCGCGCCATTGCTCTTGTCCCAGGCCACAATGACAAACCCGCCAGTACCATCCAGCTCCGTCATGTTTTTATCAATAACGACTTCGGCCTTATCCCAGTCCATTATCCGAATACCCCCCAGATACTTGGGGCGTAGCAAATACACTTTACGGGTGATGCGATTAAAGCGGACGATAATACGACGTGCAGTAAACGACTCTAGGCGTAGGTATCGGAAGGCATATTTTAAATAGATGAAAAGCATCCCCCAAAAAAACAAAGGAAATCCTATCAGGAAAAAATACTCGGACCAATTTATTGGATCTTCAACACTATAAAAGCCCGCGAAAATCCTTGTAATAGATATATAGGCAGTAGCAACCAGCGGATAAAAAACAAGCCATCCAATCCCCCCAAGAAAGATCGTTATTAATCCGCGCTTTTCATCGTTAGGCGTACGCAAATCAATATAAGTATCGTTGTAGGCATATAAGGAGTCGTTGTCATAAACAGATTTTGAAACTGACTCTTGAATGCCGTCAGGGGCATTGAGTTCAGTCAGTCCGGGCTGGCCTTGTCGCTTCTTAGCGGCTTCGATGCTCTCCTCATAGGTCATCAATTTTTTCGACCATTGAAATCCCCATTCGTATAGATACATCAGAGTGTGCTCCCTATCGCGCGCTGCAAGATTTCAAGTTCCTTTTGTTCGGTATCGGCGATGCCGTTGCTGCGGTTTTTGCGAAAGGCGCTGTGGGACAAATAACGCTCAAGTGCATTGGGAAGAAAGAAAATTTCGATAACAACCAGAGCAATAAACAGGACATTAAGCCCGAAGAAAATGCGCAGCATCGGCAGCATTCGTAGTGCCAACATCGAAGAGGCTCCTGATAAACGCGAAAGAAAGGCGCCCAAAAAATGTTTGGCGCCATGCTTTTTGATCAAATATTCTAGATACGGGCCAGCAGAGGCCAGACCAATTGCAATTGAAAGAGACGCTGCCCCTGTTTGCGCACTTGCTCGCAAGAAATAAAATGCAGCAAATGTGTGCTCCCGTAATTTAAAGCTCTCGAGTCCATCTTGAATGTCATACCCCGCCCCCACTCCCGCCGCCCCACCCGCCAATACCTGTCTCTTCTACACACCTGACGCTCCCCCCTGTCTCCCCTCT
>NZ_MVOL01000025.1 GCF_002018875.1 Pseudomonas sp. MF4836 | reverse complement strand
CCCTCCTCGGTGGAAAACACGTTGGCCGTGCCACGGTCGAAATGGATGCCGCCGTGAAAGTGGCCATTGTTGCCCAGGGGGAAATGCCCACCGTCCGCAAGCGCCAACCCGGCGTAGGCGTCCTGGAGATCCGCAAAGGCTTTGCCGTCCTTGGCGTTGAAGGGGTAGCCCATTCGGGAGGTGGGTTTGGGGGCAACGGTCATCCTTGATGTGCTCCAACGGGTTCAACGGGTGAGCTGCCAGACCCAGGTCTCGCCATAGGCGTGCGGGCTGGTCCCGGCTGCGGGAATCTAAGGCCCGGATCGAGAGCGGGGCTATAAGGTGAGTCTGAAACTCAGCCGCCGGTCTTTTGGCCTTCCCCTCTTCGCCACACTCTGTGCTGTAGCGAACAGACCCGCTGCCGGATGTTGCCCACACTGCATCACCACTCATCCTCTGCTACCTGATGCGCTACAGGACCTTCGCATGCCAGCCACCGTGATCCGCAGCGCACACAATCAGCTGATCCAGGGTTTGCCCCCCGGGCAGCGCCTGAATGTGCTGGCCCATTGCGAAACCGTGGAGCTGAGTTTCGGCAAGGTTTTGTGCGAGGCACGCCAGCCGCTGGAGCACCTGTATTTTCCGCAGACCGCTTTTATCTCCCTGGTGGCGACCCTGCGGGACCACCCGCCGCTGGAGATGGGCTTGACCGGCAACGAGGGGGTGCTTGGGGCCAGTGTGCTGCTGGGGGTCGAGACGGCGCCGTTGCGCGCGGTGGTCCAGGGCGCCGGTAGTTGCCTGCGCATGGGCCTGGGCCAGTTGCCCCTGGCCCTGGCCGCCAACCCGCTGTTGCGCGCGGCGCTGGATCGCAGCCTGTATCGCCTGCTGCTGCAACTGTCGCAAACGGCGGTGTGCACGCACTTTCATGAAATCGAACCGCGCCTGGCGCTGTGGCTGCTGATGATTCACGACCGCGCCCACGCCGACCATTTCCACCTGACCCATGAGTTCCTCGGCAATATGCTCGGTGTGCGGCGCAGCGGCGTGACCGTGGCCGCCGGGGTCTTGCAGCAGCGCAAGCTGATCCGCTACAGCCGTGGCGAGATCACCATCCTCGACCGCACCGGGCTGGAAGCCGCCGCCTGCGAGTGCTACGCCACGCTGAATCGACAAACGCCGTAGGCCCATTGCCCGATTCTGGACAAGGTCCAGGCAATCGCAGTGCCACTATGTGCGCTAACAGACAGACAAGGTCCGGGCGCCTCTCCAGACTGTCGCGACAGGTATACGGCACAGGCCTTGATGCCTCGCCGGCACTGGTCGCGACACACCGCCTGGCCCCAACAATTTTAGTGAACCAAGCCCATGGAAAGCGAAGACAAGCGCCGGATCACGGAATCGCTGACCCGGCGTGCCGGGGAGAGTCCGAGTGCCCCGCAGGTCGCCGCCGCCACGGTGTCGACCCTGCAGGCTATGGACGCCGCCCTGACGCCTATCATCGGCCAGCGCGGAGTCGCCGCCCTCTACAGGCGCAGCCTGTTCCTCTGCACGCCCGGCTGCGACGGCCTGACGGCGGTGCTTGAAAACGTGCACAGCGTGATGGAGCTGGCGCCACTGGAGCAGTTTCTGGCCGGGCAACACAGCGCCGACACCTTCACCGCCAGCGTCACGCTCCTGACCACGTTCAACGAGTTGCTCGCCACCCTGGTCGGCCCCTCGCTCACCGAACGTCTGCTTCGTTCTGTGTGGGAACACTCTTTTAGCGGTACAGCCCCGCAGGACATTTCGCCATGAGCAGCAAAGTGACAATCAACCGCCTGGCTACCGGGGTTCCAGGCCTGGATGAAGTACTGGGCGGCGGGCTGCCGGAGTTCTCCTTCAACCTGATCGCCGGTCCCCCAGGCTGCGGCAAGACCACCCTGGCCCACCAGATGATGTTCGCCCTGGCCACGCCGGAACGCCCGGCGCTGTACTTCACCGTGTTCGGCGAGCCGCCGCTGAAGATGCTGCGCTACCAGCAGCAGTTCGACTTTTTCGACAGCGAGTCGGTCAACCATTCGGTGCGCTACATCAACCTGGCGGACGACACCCTGGCCGGCGACCTGGACGAAGTGCTGCGGCGCATCGTCGCCGAAGTCGAGGCCCATGGCCCGGCGCTGGTGTTCGTCGACTCGTTCCGTTCGGTGGTGCTGGCCAGCCGCACCCAGGACAACCCCAACAACAACCTGCCGCAGTTCGTGCAACAGCTGGGCATGTTGATGACCACCTGGCAGGCCACCACCTTCCTGATTGGCGAGTACTTCACCGAGACCGACACCAACCCGATCTTCACCGTGGCCGACGGCCTGATCTGGCTGCGCCAGAGCGTCCAGCGCAACTCCATGGTGCGCAAGATGGAAATCATGAAAATGCGCGGCCAGCCGACCCTGCCCGGCCTGCACAGTTTTCGCATCAGCCAGGCCGGGGTGAAGATCTTCTCCCCGAGCGCCTGTCACAGCCCGGCACCCGGGGCACTGAGCCCGCAGCCGTTGAGCGAGCGCCTGCCGATGGGCGTGCCGGGCCTCGACGAGATGCTCGGCGGCGGCCTGCCCCGAGGTTATTCGCTGCTGGTGGCCGGCCCGTCCGGCTCGGGCAAGAGCATCCTGGCCGCGACCTTCCTCGCCGAAGGCGCGCGCCGGGGCGAGACCGGGGTGATCGCGGTGTTCGAACAACACCCCAATCGCTCCCATAACCCGGGCCTGATGCAGTTGATCGAGTCGGGCCAGGTTGGTCTGGTGGACAGCCGCGCGCCGGACCTGTCGATCGATGAGATCGTCCACCTGCTGCTGGACGAGATCCATCGGCTCAAGGCAACCCGGGTGGTGATCGATTCGCTGTCCGGGTTCGAGCTGGCCCTGGCGCCGACCTTCCGCGAGGACTTTCGCGAGTCGCTGTCGCGCCTGGTCAGCGCCATGGCCCAGGCCGGGGTCAGCGTGCTGATGACCTCGGAACTGGAAGACCGCTACACCGATTTGCGCTTCAGCCCCTACGGCACGGCCTTCATGACCGACGCCATCATCGTCCAGCGCTACATCGAGGTCGACAGCCGCCTGCTGCGGGTGATGGCAGTGGTCAAGGTGCGGGCCAGCACTCACTCCGACCAGTTGCGTCTGTATGACATCGATGACCGCGGGATCCGCATCGGCCAGATGCTGCCCGACCGTGAAGGGTTGCTGGGTGGCCGGCCATCGCGCAAATCGGCGGTGGACGTGCCCTTGCCCCTGCACAGCCTCCCTGAGCAGTGAGCGGCACTTATGAACGATGCCCGCAGCGATAACCCGCGCTCACTGACTGCCGCTCAGCAAGAGCTGGCGCAGTTGCGGGTGCAGACGCTGGAAGTGCGGGCGACCCTGGCACGCCTGCAGGATGAGGTGGTGCAGGCGCAGCGCGGCCCGGCGAATACGTTGCTGGAGGCCAACCAGGAACTGGTGATCCGCCTGCTGCGGGCTCAGGACGAGGCGCAGACGGCGGCCAAGGCGCTGCACGAGATCTCCCACTCGATCGGCATCGATGACCTGACCAACCTGCCCAACCGCCGGCAATTGCTCACCCGCATCGAACACGCCATCGCCAACGCGGTGCGCCTGGGCGATGGCTTTGCCCTGCTGTTTCTCGACCTCAACGACTTCAAGGTGATCAACGATCGCCTGGGCCATGGGGTAGGCGATGCGATGCTCAAGCAAGTCGCGCAGTGCCTCAAGGCCTCGGTTCGCGAGACCGACACCGTGAGCCGCTACGGCGGCGACGAGTTCCTGATCCTGCTCAATAACGTGTCGCGCAAGGCCGATGCGACCCGGGTCGTGGAAAAAATCATCAGTTCCCTGAGTACGCCGTACCACGTCGGCCAGCACGAGTTGAGCCTGAAAGTCAGCATCGGCATCTGCCTGTACCCCGATGACGCCGAGCACCCGCAGCAACTGATCGACCAGGCCGACGCCGCCATGTATCGGGCCAAGCGCCAGGGCAGCGGCGGTTTCGAGTTTCACGACCCACACCTGCTGCCGGGCATCGCCCTGCCAGCGCCCTTCGGTGACATCAGCCACGACCGGCGCGGGAATGAAGCGGAACACCTGCATATCGGGCAATTGCGCGAGGCCAACGAGCAGCTGGTGATGGCCGCCCTCAGCGCCCAACAGCTGCAATCGGGGGCCGAGCAGGCGTTTCTGCAGCAGAAGGACCTGTTGGCCAAGGTCGCCCATGAACTGCGAAACCCCTTGACCCCGCTGAGCCTGACGGCCGGCATGCTGTTGCGCCTCAAGCATGAGGAGCTGCCGCGGATCCAGGCAATCATCGAGCGCCAGGTGCGGCATATGTCGCGGCTGGTGGAAGACCTGGTGGACGTGTCCCGGGTCAGTGCCGGCAAGTTGCGCCTGGACCGGCAGCCGATCGACCTCGGCGTGATCATCACCGAGGCCCTGGAAACCTGCCATGAGGCAATGGAACTGCGCCGGCAGCAGATCAGGGTGCAACTGCCGAAACAGGAAATCCCCGTCAACGGCGACTCGCTGCGCCTGGCGCAGATCTTCGGCAACCTGTTGGGCAATGCCTCCAAGTACACACCGCTGGAAGGTGAGATCGCGCTTTCGGTGCATGTCGCCGAGGGGGCCGTGGAAGTCATCATCAGCGACACCGGGATCGGCATCTCGGCCGCCATGCTGCCTTTTATCTTCGAGCCCTATGTGCAGGATGTGCACGCCATGAAGTTCGATGGCGGTGGGCTCGGCATCGGCCTGACGGTGGTCCGCGAGCTGGTGCTGGCCCACGACGGCCACGTCTCGGCCCACAGTGCCGGGCCGGGCCTGGGCAGTCAGTTCGTGCTCAAGTTGCCGCTGCTGGGGTGCACAGTCGAAGCCTGAAACCCCACAGTTACTGGGGTTACAGGGTCAGCGGCGGCGCTGCCCGCGCGCCTGCGGCGCAATGTCGCATGGAACAGGCATGGGGCCAGCCTTGCGCAAACCGCATCTGCCCACCGCCGGTTTTTCCATGGTCTGCGTGCAGCCCGCCCACAGCAGTGCCTGCGCGGTTTTTCAGGTGGTCGCGAGGGCTGCCGGCGCAGCGTTGATCCAGGGCCTGGCGTGGCGGTTCGGGGGCGGGCCGCGGTGACCTGTCGTCGTGCTCCGGCGCCCCAACGGCCCGGGGTTTGTTAATATCCGCGGCCTTGAAACAAACCCACCGCCTGGCCTTCTTCGACTGCCAGCCTTGGCAAAGGGCAGTAATGCATGAGTGTTTTAGTCACCCGCCGCAAAGTGATTGCCGGCATGGGCCTGCTGGGCCTGGGCCTGCTCGCCGGCTGCGACAGCAGCAGCAAACTCTCCTACAAGTACGGCAAGGACTTGAGCGACAAGATCCTCGGCCGGACCTTCAAGCTGCGCGACACCGACGGCAATCAGAAGCTGCTGTCGAGCTACCGGGGCCTGATGCCCATGGTCTTCTTCGGCTTCACCCAATGCCCGGCGGTCTGCCCCACGGCACTGGCGCGGGCGGTGCAGGCCAAGAAGTTGATGGGGCGCGACGGTGATCGCCTGCAGGTGATCTTCATCACCCTGGACCCGGAGCGCGATACGCCCGAGGTACTCAAGGCCTACGTCAAGGCCTTCGACCCCAGTTTCGAGGCGCTGTACGGCACCCTGGAAGAAACCGCGGAGACCGCCAAGGAGTTCGGCGTGTTCTATGAAAAGATCCCCAGCGGCTCGACCTACACCCTGTCCCACAGCGCCACCAGTTTTGTCTTCGACTCCCGCGGCGTACTGCGCCTGGGGCTGTCCCCTTCCCTGACCGCGCAGGAATGCGCGGAAGATCTGCTTACCGTGATGGAGGTCTGCTGATGCACCCCGCCCCTCGTAACCCTGCTTTTGCCCGCCGCGCCAAACAGGCCGTGGCCATTCTTTCGCTGCTGGGCCTGGCCTGGCACGCCTCGGCCCAGACCCGGGTCGACGACGCCTGGGTCCGCGCCACCGTGCCCGGCCAGCAGGCCACCGGCGCGTTCATGACCCTGACCGCCGACAGCGACAGCAAACTGCTGAGCGTGCAATCGCCGGTGGCCAAGACCGTGCAGATCCACCAATCGAGCATGAACAACGACGTGATGCGCATGGAAGCCGTGCAAGCGGTGGACCTGCCGGCCGGCAAGGCGGTCAACTTCGACCCCCACGGCTATCACGTGATGCTGATCGACCTGGTGGCCCAGGTGAAGGAAGGCGACCAGGTGCCGCTGACCCTGACGGTGCAGAACGCCAAGGGCGAGCAGGAGTCGATCCAGCTCCAGGCGCCGGTGCGGGCGCTGAACATGCCTGAGCACCACATGCAGCACTGAGCCTTGATCGGGTAATGCCAGCGGCCTTGAATCCTCCCGGATCAAGGCCGTTTTGCTGTGTGCGGCCCGGTGCCACGTCCCTCTGACAGCCCTGCTCCCGAGCCTCAAGTACAGCGCTGAACCCGACAAAACCTGTACTAAAGAACCATTGTCAGACAAAAACCTGTTTGCTATTCAGTGCGGCCTCTTTTTGAGCCCCACCCGCAGGCGTGTGTTGCCCCTGTAAGCGGTCTGGCCAATACCCGTTTCGAGACCCTGACGATGATAGAAAACTCCGATGTGATGTACCGCCTGCTGGTACAGAGCGTGATCGACTACGCCATTTATAGGCTGACCCCGGACGGCATCGTCTGTAACTGGAATGCCGGGGCCCAACGGGCCAAGGGCTACACCTCGGAAGAAATCGTCGGCGAGCATTTCTCGGTGTTTTACGACCCCGTGGAACAGGCTGCCCAGACCCCGCAACAGAACCTGGATACCGCCCGCGACACCGGGCGCTTCGAAGCCGAGGGCTGGCGCCTGCGCAAGGACGGCAGCTCGTTCTGGGCCCGTGTGGTGATCGATGCCATCCATGACGATGACGGGCAGTTGGTCGGCTTCGCCAAAATCACCCGCGACATCACCGAACGCCGCCAATATGAAATGGACCTGCTGCAGGCCAAGGAACTGGCGGAAAGCCAAAGCGAGAAAATGGCCTCGCTGTCGATGTTCCTCGATTCGGTGATCTCCAACATCCCGTCCAGCGTCATGGTGCAGGACGTCGCCACGCGGCAGATCCTGCTGGCCAATCCCCAGGCCGAACGCCTGTTCGGCAACGAGCGCCGGCACATGATCGGGCGCACCGCCAGCGACTGCATGGCGCCGGCCATCGCCGGCTATATCGAACATCTCACCGAGCATTGCCTGCACCACGACGGCCTGCACCTGACCGAAGATCGCCTGGACACCCAGTCGGGCACGCGCACCCTGCGCACCCGCACCCTGCTCAGCAAAAGCACCGAGGCCCGTGGCAACTATGTGTTGCAGATCGCCGATGACGTCACCGATGAAATCGCCGCCCATGCCCAGATCCATCACATGGCCCACCACGACGAACTCACCGGCCTGCCCAACCGCACCCTGTTCCATGCCTGCCTCGACGAAGCCCTCAAGGAAGGCAGCCGGCGGCAGAACCTGACGGCGGCGCTGTGCCTGGACCTGGACAATTTCAAGAACATCAACGACGCCCTGGGCCATGCCTTCGGCGATCGCCTGCTGCGGGCCCTGGGCCAGCGCCTGCGCGGCGTGCTGCGCGACCAGGACACCCTGGCGCGGCTGGGGGGCGATGAGTTCGCCATTGTCCTGCCCCACCTCGCCAGTGCCGAAGACGCCCAGAGCACCGCGCGCCGCTTGATCGAGGCAGTCGCCCCGCCCTTCCTGATCGATGGCCACAGCTTTGCCGTGGGCCTGAGCCTGGGCATCGCCATCGCTCCCGACGACCACAACACCCCGGAGCAACTGCTGCGCTACGCCGACATGGCGCTGTATGAAGCCAAGCGCAACGGCCGCAACCGCTATGAACTGTTCCGCGCCGAGCTGGATGAAGCGGCACGCCGGCGCCGCGTGATGGAGACCGACCTGCGCACCGCCCTGCACCTGGGGCAGTTGCAGCTGTATTACCAGCCGATCATCGGCCAGCACGACCAGCAGATTTCCGGCTACGAGGCCCTGATGCGCTGGCAGCACCCGAGCAAGGGGCTGATCATGCCGATGGACTTTATCCCCATCGCCGAAGAAACCGGGCTGATCCACGAGATCGGCGCCCGCGCCCTGAACCTGGCCTGCCAGGAAGCCGCGAGCTGGGCCACCGAGCAATCGGTGGCGGTCAACCTGTCGCCGATCCAATTCAAGAACAACGATCTGCTGGGCATCGTGCAACTGGCCCTGGCCGACTCGGGGCTGGCACCGTCGCGCCTGGAACTGGAGATCACCGAGTCGGTGCTGCTGGACAACAGCGAAGGCAACCTGCGCACCTTGCAGGCCCTCAAGGAATTGGGGGTGTGCATCGCCCTCGATGACTTCGGCACCGGCTATTCGTCACTGGGCTACCTGCGCTCGTTCCCCTTCGACCGGATCAAGATCGACAAATCCTTTGTCAAGGACATGGGCCAGAGCCGCGAGGCGCTGTCGATCATCCGCGCCATCACCGGGATGAGCAGCAGCCTGCTGATCAAGACCACCGCCGAAGGTGTGGAGACCCACGAAAAGTTCAACCAGTTGCAGGCCGAAGGCTGTTCGCACTTCCAGGGCTACCTGTTCGGCCACCCGCGTCCGGCGGCGGAGCGCTGCAAGAAACTGCCGTGACCCGGCGCCGGGCCGGGCCTACCCCTGGCCCAGGGGCTTGACCGCCAGCACGCTGCCGGGCATCGAGTACAGCGCACGCTCGGTGGTGCTGCCGATCAGCCGGCCAAAGCCGCTACGGTGCACGGTGCCCATGACCACCACGTCCACCAGGAACTCGTCGACGAACTCGGCGATGGTCGGCACCGGCGGGCCCATGACGAAATGCCGCTGTTCGGGCCGCACCCCGTATTGCTCGGCCAGGGCGATAAAGGCGCGGTGCAGGGATTCGCGCAACTCTTCCATGATGTTGCTGGCCCAGGCGGACGCCGTCATCGGCACCTCGGGGTTGAAGGCCGGAGTCAGGTCGTAGGCGTACAGCAGGTGCAACTGCGCGTCGCATTGCAGGGCCAGGGCATTGGCGGTCTGGATAATCTGGCCGTTGTGGCCGCTGATCAGGGTGTTGGGATCGGCCGGGTCGACGGCGGCAACGATGCGCCGTGGCAGCGCATGGGCCACCTGATTGACCAGGTGCACCGGCACCGGGCATTCGCGCAGCAGGTGGCAATCGATGGGGGTCACGAACGCGCGCTTCAGTGCCGATTCCAGCACCACGTCCTTGATCAGCAGGTCCGGCTGAAACTCCGCGACATACTGCAACATGTCCTTGAGCGGCTCGGCGGTCCAGACCACCTGGGTGGTGACCTTGACCCCCTGCTCGCGCATCCACTGCGCCTCCACCTGCAACCAGTGTTCGGCCCGTTGCAGGTAACGCTCGCGCGCCGCGTCACTCATGCGCTCTTCCCACAGGTGGATGCGCGGCGGCGGCTCGACAAATATCAGCGCATGCAAGCTCGCCTCACTGGCCAGGGCCAGGGCGGCGGCACGCCGCGCGGCGGGTGAGCGGTGCTGCTCGGGGTCGACGATCAACAACAGGCGCTGATACTGGCTCATTTTTTCTCTCCATGACCTTGAGTGTCGGGTATGGAGCCCATGGTGAGCGCTCTGCCGGCGCGGCACTTGATCTCCATCAAGCCAGTGCCGCGCCGAGCGTCATCCGCCACTCAGGGGGTAATGGCAATCTTCATGACGCCATCGCGCTGATGGGCGAAGAGCTCATAAGCGGCCTCGATGTCATCCAGCTTGAAGCGGTGGGTGACCAGTGGCGAGAGGTCGACGCAGCCGCTGGCGACCACTTCCATCAAGCGCCGCATGCGCTCCTTGCCGCCCGGGCACAGGGTGCTGACGATGCTCAGGTCGCCAAGGCCGGCGGCAAAGGCATCGAGAGGGATATGCAGGTCGCTGGAATACACCCCCAGGCTCGACAGCGTGCCGCCCGGGCGCAGCACCCGCAGCGCCGACTCGAAGGTGCCCTGGGTGCCGAGCGCCTCGATGGCCACGTCCACCCCACGACCCTGGGTCAGGGCCATGATCTGCTGCACCACGTCGCCGTTCTTGAAATCCACCACATGGGTCGCGCCCAGGCCACGGGCGACCTGCATGCGCTCGGCCACGGTGTCGATGCCGATGATGGTGGTCGCGCCCTTGAGCCGCGCCCCGGCCACCGCACACAGGCCGATCGGCCCTAGGGCGAACACCGCCACCGTGTCGCCGATATCCACCGCGCCGCGCTCGGCCCCGGAGAACCCGGTGGACATAATGTCCGGGCACATCAGCACCTGTTCGTCGCTGAGGCCATCGGGGATCGGGCACAGGTTGGCCAGGGCATCCGGCACCAGCACGTATTCGGCCTGGCAGCCGTCGATGGTGTTGCCGAACTTCCAGCCGCCGGCGGCACGGAAACCGTGGCGGGTATCGGGTCCATCCTGGGCGCCGCAGCCGCAGAGGCAGGCGAAACTCTGGCCGCTGGGGGTGATGGCGCCGGCAATCACCCGCTGCCCCTCGCTGAACCCGCGCACCTGGGAACCCAGGCGTTCAATGATGCCCACCGGTTCGTGGCCGATGGTCAGGCCCTTGGCCACCGGGTATTCGCCGCGCAGGATGTGCACGTCGGTGCCGCAGATGGTGGTGGTGGTAATGCGCACCAGCGCATCCAGCGGGCCGACCTCGGGGATGGTCTTGTCTTCGAGCACGATCCGGTTTTTCTCGACGAATACCGCCGCCTTCATCTTGGCCATGAGCATGATCTCCTGTTGGATTGAGCGATCACTACAGGCTGCGCCCCAGGCGCCACCCAGGGGTTGATCATGGTCAACAAAGCGCGGATTGACAGCCGCGGATGCTCCCTGAAGCCTGCCCAGCGCTCTATTGCGGGGCTTACGCGTGGATCGGAGCGCTGCCATTGCGACGAACGGCGAGTTGCAGAAAGGCCGCCGAGGCTAAAGCGCACAACGCGCCCAGGGCGATGGTTGCACTGTAGCTCTGGTACAGATCGAACAGCAGCCCGCCCAGACTGCCTCCGGCCAACGCCGCAACGCCCACCGAGACATACAGCGCACCGAGGATGGCCCCCAGGTTTGCGGTGCCGAACCAGCCAGCCGCCACAGACGGATAGAGGGCGATGCAACCGCCATTGGCCAGGCCGAACAACAGCGCGAACAGGCCGAGGGTCACCGGGGTCTGGGCGCCCAGCCACAGCCCATTGAGCCCGCCCAGGATCAGGGTCAGTACCAGCAGCAGGCGGTGGGCGCCAATGCGGTCACCCAGGCGCCCTAAAAACAGGCGCCCGGCAATATTGCCGACGCCGATCAGGCCAATGAACAGGTTGGCCTGCGCGCTCGATACGCCCAGCGCCCGTGCATAAGGGTTGATATGCACCAGGGCGCTGAACAGCCCCACGGAACCCAGGAAAACCGCCACGAAGTAACACCAGAAACGCGCCGTGCCGAGGGCTTCCCCCAGGCGCATGCCCTGAGACGTGCCAACACCCGGGCCCGGCGCGCCGACGCCGGGCCTGGCGCCATCCGGCAACAGGCCCAGGGCCTGGGGCGAGCGCCGGACCAGCAGCGCCATGGGCAAGCCAACCAGGGCTATCACCAGGGCAAAGATGCGCAGGGTCGACTCCCACGACAGGTGCTGCATCAGCAAACCGGCCGCCACCGGCCCGATAAACGTACCGACCCCGGTGCCCGCCAGCGCGATGCCCGACGCCTGGTTGCGCTGGATAACAAACCAGCGCTGCACGGTCGCGACCAGGGGCACATACACCAGGCCGACACCCAGCCCGACCAGCGAGCAGAACAGGGCAATAAACAGCGACAACGAGCCGGACGCATAGCTGCTGAAGAAAAAACCCAGGGCCAGCAACACCACCCCGGCCCCCACCACGGCCCGGGGCGAGGTGCGATCGGCCAGGGCCCCGGAAAAAACCCCGGCGCCGTAATAGATAAATGCCGTCAGTGAAAACACCGAGGCCACGGAAAAGCGCCCGACGGCAAAGCTGTCCTGAATGGGCACGAAGAACGCGCCAAAGGAGTACGCCGCGCCAAAAATCAGGGTCAGCAGCACATGCGCCGCACCCACCACATACCACCCTGGAAATACTCTGGATTTCATCCTGTCGATCCTGCGTCTGCCTGAGACCCTTGGAGGTCGCGCCCGCGCCCCAACATGTACATACAACCATATGCAAGTTTTCGACCAAGCAAATCCAGTGCCCTGCGCTCACCGTCGACAGGCTAAAAAATCATTGGTTAACAGTGGGTTGAGCGCCTGAAGCGGTGTTCGGGGTCGGGGGTTTGTCACTGCCGCATCGGGCCGGCATGCGGTGTTTGGTAACGGCCATGACTTGTAATGAACCTGTGCTGCGGCACACCGCCGAGCCTGCCCCAGCACGCTTGCCTGGCAATAGGTGGGTCCCACAACCGGATGATCGGCAGCAATCCGTACTTGTTAGAAAATATTACATGAATCATATTACGCACATAATATTTCAGCCTCGGATGCCCTCCCATGACCAGCCTGTCCGCCGCCACCGAAACCGCCATCACCCCGCTACCGGCCCCAGCGCGCCGACGCAAACCCCTGCTGTTCGGCGCCCTGGGCCTGGCTGCCCTGGTGGCGCTGGGGGTGTACGCCGAGCACTGGTGGAGCGCCGGGCGTTTTATCGAAACCACCGACGACGCCTACATCGGCGGCGATGTGACGGTGATCGGGCCCAAGGTCGCCGGGTATATCGAGCAGGTGCTGGTCAGCGATAACCAGCGGGTACAGGCCGGTGATCTGCTGATTCGTCTGGATTCGCGGGACTACCGCGCCAACCTGGACAAGGCCGAAGGCGCGGTGGCCGGCCAAGAAGCGCTGCTGGCCAACCTCGACGCCACCGAGCAATTGCAGCACGCGGTGATTGGCCAGGCCCGGGCCGGGATCGACGCCACGGGGGCGGAGATGAGCCGCTCGCGGGAAGACAATGCGCGCTACAAACGCCTGGTGGGCAGCTCGGCGGTGTCGGTGGAAAGCGCCCAGCGCGCCGATGCCACGTTCAAGACCGCCCAGGCCCTGAACGCCCGGGCCGAGGCTGAGTTGCTGGCCAGCCAGCGCCAGTTGCAGGTGATTGCCACGCAAAAACTCCAGGCACGGGCCGCGTTGATGCAGGCCCGGGCCGAGCGCGACCTGGCGCGCCTGAACCTGGCCTACACCGAGCTGCGGGCGCCCGTGGACGGGGTGATCGGCAACCGCCGCGCGCGTCCCGGCGCCTATGCCCAGGCCGGCTCGCAACTGCTGTCGCTGGTGCCGGCCAGCGGCCTGTGGGTAGACGCCAATTTCAAGGAAGACCAGCTCGAACACATGCTCCCCGGCCAACGGGTGGTGATTCGTGCCGACGTGCTGCCCGGGCGTGAATTCCACGGTCACCTCGACAGCCTGGCACCGGCAACCGGCGCGCAGTTCAGCGTGCTGCCACCGGAAAACGCCACCGGCAACTTCACCAAGATCGTGCAACGGGTGCCGGTGCGGGTGATCCTCGACCCGGCGGACGGCGTGCTTGGCCAACTGCGCCCGGGGCTGTCGGTGAACGCGGCGGTCAACACCCTGCATGAAGACCCCGCGCCGGCCTCGGCCGTGGCCCAGGCCAGCGCGCCATGAGTCGCGCCCTCGCCGCTCCGGCGTTGCCCTTCGATGCCGCGAGCATGGCCACCGCGACCAAGGTCTTCGCCTTTGCCAGCATGTGCATCGGCATGTTTATCGCCCTGCTGGATATCCAGATCGTCTCGGCGTCGCTGCGGGATATCGGCGGCGGCCTGTCGGCCGGCACCGATGAAACCGCCTGGGTCCAGACCAGCTACCTGATTGCCGAGATCATCGTGATCCCGCTGTCCGGCTGGCTGTCGCGGGTGTTCTCCACACGCTGGCTGTTCTGCGCCTCGGCCGTGGGCTTCACCCTGGCCAGCCTGCTCTGCGGCGCGGCCTGGAACATCCAGAGCATGATCGCCTTTCGCGCCCTGCAAGGCTTTCTCGGCGGCTCGATGATCCCCCTGGTGTTCACCACCGCGTTCTTTTTCTTCACCGGCAAGCAGCGGGTGATTGCCGCCGCCACCATCGGCGCAGTGGCGTCTCTGGCGCCGACCCTGGGCCCGGTGATCGGTGGCTGGATCACCGATGTTTCATCCTGGCACTGGCTGTTCTACATCAACCTGGTGCCGGGGATTTTCGTCGCCGTGGCGGTGCCGATGCTGGTCAAGATCGACCAGCCGGAGCTGTCGCTGCTCAAGGGCGCCGACTACCTGAGCATGGTCTTTCTCGCGCTGTTTCTCGGCTGCCTGGAATACACCCTGGAGGAAGGCCCGCGCTGGAACTGGTTCAGCGACAGCACCATCCTCTGCACGGCGTGGATCTCCGGGCTGGCCGGGCTGGCGTTTATCGGCCGGACCCTGCACGTGGCCAACCCGATTGTCGACCTGCGGGCGCTCAAGGACCGCAACTTCGCCCTCGGCTGTTTCTTTTCGTTCGTCACCGGCATCGGCCTGTTCGCGACCATTTACCTGACCCCGCTGTTCCTCGGCCGGGTCCGTGGCTACAGCGCCCTGGACATCGGCATGGCGGTGTTTTCCACGGGGGTGTTCCAGATCCTGGCGATCCCGCTCTACGCCTTCCTCGCCAACCGTCTCGACCTGCGCTGGATCATGATGACCGGGCTGGGGTTGTTTGCCCTGTCGATGTGGGACTTCAGCCCGATCACCCACGACTGGGGCGCCCGCGAACTGCTGCTGCCCCAGGCCCTGCGCGGCATTGCCCAGCAACTGGCGGTGCCGCCGGCGGTGACCCTGACCCTCGGCGGCCTGTCCCAGGCCCGGCTGAAACATGCCTCGGGGCTGTTCAACCTGATGCGCAACCTGGGTGGGGCGATCGGCATCGCAGCCTGCGCCACCGTCCTCAATGACCGCACCAACCTGCACTTCACCCGTCTCGCCGAGCACCTGAACAGCAGCAACGAGGCGCTCAACCAGTGGCTGGCCACGGTCGGCGGCAACTTCGCCAGCCAAAGCCTGGGCGGCGACGCCGGGCTTAATGCCAGCCTGCATCAACTGTGGCTGCTGACCTACCGCGAGGCGCAGACGCAAACCTATGGCGATGCGTTTTTGATGATCATGCTGTGCTTTATCGTCGCCACTGCCATGGTGCCGCTGATGCGCAAGGTGGCACCGCCCACGGCCCCGGTGGCCGATCACTGAGGCCCTTCAGCGGGCGGGAGTTTCGCCACCGGCGGCCTGCAAGTGCTGGTATTGCAGGCACAGGTAGTGGGCAATGATCAGCCGCGCCGGCACCCCGGCCTCCGGCGCCATGCGCTCAAAGGCGCTGTAGCCCGCCGCGCGCAGGGCCAGGCCGCGCTGCTGCAAGGCCTGGTCGACACCCGACGCCACGTGCGGGTCCACCCCACGCTCGGCCTGCTGGCACAACCAGCCGGCGAACTCCGGTAGCAGGTGGCCGCTGGGCAGCAGCACCTCCTGCTCTGGCGCGTCCAGCGTCTCATCCACAGCCGCAGGCGGCGTTGCGGTGGCCGGTGCCTGATCGAAATGCAGCGCATCGAGCAACGGCTGGCCCGGGGCGGCATCGGCGCGAATCAGGCTCAAGGGCTCGGCAATCAGCCGGCCCGCCTGCTCATAGACCCGCGCCACCAGCCGCGCCCCCTCGACCCAGGGTTCGCCAGCCACTTGCTCGATCCGGCCGATGGCGTGCCGGGTGTAGGCCGAATAGCGCAACTCGACCCACAGGGTCGCGCCTTGATGGTCGTGCAGCGGCCAGACCAGGGTCTGGCGTGTGCTGTCGAACTGCACCGTGCCCACGGCAGCCGGCTGCAACAGCGTCCAGTCGTTCATCGGCCGCGCCGGGGTCAGCAGGCTGCGGCGCTGGGCCGAACGGGCCTGGAGCAAAGCACTCCAATCCTCTGCCGCCGGCAGTTGCTGCCACTGCGCCGTGGTCAATGGTTCAAGCACGGTGGCCTGTACCGACTCGGCCACCGACAGGCGCCCGTCGCCATTGACCTGGGCGCCCATCAACGACAGCCGCCGGCCGCTGGCATGGGCCGGCGACAGCAGACCGCTCCAGGGGCCCGGATGGCGGTAGCGCAGTAACGGGTTGAAGCCGCGTTGCAGCTCGGGCCGGGCCTCGGTGCAGGACAAAAAACCCTGTTGCGCCGGGCTCCAGAACACCAGGCTCAAGCCCTGGTAACCGGATGCCGTGCGCCAGGCATTGGCGCCCAGCCCCCACAGTTCCAGGGCCGTCGACGGCGTGTACTGGCTGCGCGCCTGGCCCAGCAGGCGCACCGGCTCTTCGCCACGTTGCGCGGCGCTGGCCAAGGCCTGGAGCAAGGCATAACAGCGGCTCAGTTCATCGAACAGGCGCTGGCCATCGGCCCCGGCCGCCCGCTCCAGCAGCAGTTGCACCTGATCCGCCAGGCGCCGCAGCGACAGGGCCAGGCGTGGGTAATCGGCGCCCTGGGCCCACACCGCCAGGGTCACGTAACGCTGCTGCATGGCCTGGGACAAATGGGCCAGGCCCACCGCCACCGACTCTTCCAGCAACTGCCGCGCGCCCTGGCGCAATCGGCTGCGCGCGGCCTCCCGCAGGGCCGGGCTCGACTCGGCATTGGCGCTGCCCAGCGGCTCGGGCGCGATCAGTTCCAGCCCTTGCCGACGGCGCAGCGCCAGCACCGCCGCCACCTGGTGCTTCTCCAGGGCGCCGCTGCGCTGGTCGGCGAGCATGCCACCCAGGGGGCCGCCCATGTAGCGCAGGGTCAGGGGTGGCGTGCCCAGGGTCAGGGTCAGGTTGTGCTCGCCGCCCAGGTGCAGCTCCTGTTCCATGTCCAGGTCCATGACGAACTGCCAGGCCCAGCGATAACCCGGCTTGCCCCCATGCTTGAGCAACTCGGCATGGGGCAGCGCGAGCAAGCTGTCGAGCAGCACCTGGCGCTGATCCGGCGCCGGTTCGGGCTCGGCGCCAGGCGCCAGCGGCGGGCCCTGCTCGGCCAAAATCTCACGCAAACCCAGGGCGCCGGCCAGGATGTGCTGGCAAACGCCGCTGGCCGGGCAGCTGCACTGGGCAAAGGCCGGCCCGCGCTGATCAAAGCGCAGTTGATAAGGGCCGCACTCCAGCAGCAGGTGCTCCGGGCCCTCCTCCAGCAGCCGTGGCGGGCTGCTTTCCAGGTCTTTATAGGCGCGGCGCAACAGGCCGCGATTGGCCAGGGCGACAAAGGCTTCGTCGTCAAAACTCAGCAGTTGCGCCAGCAGCGCCGGGCGCAGACTCATGAGATCACCTTGAGCAACCAGTGGGCCAGGCGCTGCGGGCTCAGGGCGGCGATCTGCATGCCGCAGGCGGCGAGGCTGGTGGCCATCTGCCGGTCGTAATCGGGGTTGGCCTGGTCGTCGAGAGCGGCCAGCCCGAGCAGGGTCACCCGAGCCTCGGCCAGTTGCTTGACGGTGCGCAGCAGCTCATTGGGCGATGCCCCTTCGTAGAAGTCACTGACCAGCACCAGCACCGTGCGCTGGGGGTTTTCCAGCAACTGGCTGCAATAACGCAGGGCCTTGCCGATATCGGTGCCGCCCCCCAGTTGCACGCGCATCAGGGTTTCCACCGGATCGCCCGCATGCTCGCTGAGGTCGACCACGTCGGTGTCGAACACCACCACCTTGACCCGCAGCGCCGGCAGCCCGGCGAGAATCCCGGCCATCACCGCGCTGTGAATCACCGAGTCGGCCATGCTCCCGCTCTGGTCCACGCAGAGGATGATGTCCCACGGCAGGCGCCGGCTGTTGCGCTGGAAGAAGTACAGTTTTTCCACCACCAGCCGCTGGCGCTCGACGTCGTAGTGCTTGAGGTTGCGCCGCAGGGTGCCCAGGGCATCGAAATTGCGGGCCACGGCCATGGGCGAATGGCGCTGGCGATTGAGGCGCCCAGACAGCACCTGGCGCACCTGCGGCTCCAGCCGCTGGCGAATCTCTTCCACCACCTGGCGAATGATGCGCCGCACCATCACCAGCACCTCGCCCTGCAAGTGCCCGCGCAGGGCAAGCAAGGTGCGCAACAGCTGTTGGTTGGGTTCCAGGCGCTCCAGGGCCTGGGAGTCGGTGACCAGCTCGGTCAGGCCGTAGCGGTCCAGGGCGTGCTGCTCGATCACCTCCACCGTGTCCACCGGGAACAGCTCGCGTACCTCGCCCAGCCAGGTCACCAGGGTCAGTTGGCTCGGGTCGAGGGAGCCGGCGCGAGCGTCTTCACGCAGCCCCCGGCCCTGGTATTCACGGCCGTAGAGGTATTCCAGGGCCACGTCCATGCGCGCCGCCCGGCCTTCCAGCCCGGCACCGCCGGCGGCGTCACGCAGGGGTTTATCGGCGTATTTGCCCAGCACCAGGCGCCAGCGTTCGAGGGGGGTCATGGCGTCATCCAGGGGTCGAGGCCGTCGCCCTGCAACACCAGGGCCAGGCTTTGCGACAGGCGCAGGTTGGCCTGGACCTGATCGGCCTGCAGCGAGGCATGGCGCAACCGGCCCAAGTCATTGGCGCCGTGCAATTGGGCGACCCGGGTTGCGATGCGGTCGGTTTCACGCGGGGTCATTTCGGCAAAGGCCAGGCGCAGCTCCGGCAGGCAGGCGACAAACTGCGCCTCGCCCCACTGGTTGAGCAATGGGTCCAGCACCTCGAGCAGGCTGGGGACCTGCCATGCGCTCTCGCGAGCGGTGGACAGCAAGCCGCGCAGGTAGGCCACGGCTTCCTGAGGTTGACGCAGGCCGTGCAGGTGCCCGGCCAGTTCCGTGGCCAGTTGTGCTTCGGACAAGCGCCCGGCCAGGTACAGCAAGCCGGCACAGGCACCGCGCAGCAGCAGGTTGGGCTGCTGGTGCAACTGGCTGACCAGGGCCCAGTACAACGCCTGATCCAGCTCCGCACCCGCGGCCCCGGCCAGCAATTCGCGCAACTGCACCAGGCAGGCCACATGCCCCAAGGCCTCGGCTTCGCTCACGCCCTGGGCGCCGAGGTAGGTGGCACGCTGATAGGCACTGCGCAGCAACCCCGGCAAGCCCGGCAGATGCGCGGCCTGCAACGGCTCGCGGGACTCCAGCAGCAGCGACAGGCTGGCCGTGGCCGCCACCAGCGAGGCAAATACCGGGTCGGCGCCTATGGCGTCCGCCAGATGCTGCAAGGGCGTGGCCAACTGCTCATGCAGCCCCAGCACACAGGCCTGCACCAACAGCGCCGCCGCACCCCGGGCATCGGCCGCGCCGTCGCCGGCCTGCTGCTCCAGGCGCTGGGCGAAGCGACTGGCCACCGCCTGGGGCAGGGTCGCGCCATACACCGACGCCTCCACCAGCGCTCCTTCGGTGCTGGCCGTCCAGGCGTACTCCCAGTGCTCCTGGAGCAGATGCAAACCGTGGCCGCCGACAAAATCCGGGCCGCCGGTGCGCCAGGCGAAGGGGATGCCCAACAGCAGCAGGCCATGCAGCAACTGGCTGCTGCGCCGGTGTTCGGCGCGCCGGTACAGGTCCAGCACCACCCGGCGCGGCTGCGAGTCGTGGAGCTTCAGGCGCTGGCGCCGGGCACGGTATTCCACGTCCTTGACCAACGGCGGCGTGCCAGCCCCGGGCGGCACGCGGCCCAGGGCCTGGCCGGTGAAACAGGCGCGGGCCACTTGTCGCACCCGGACGCCGTCGGCGTCGGCATCGCCCTGGATAAAACAACTGAGGATGGCGTCGTCGACATCCACCCGGATCGGCGCATCGCGCCCGCGCAGGGTGGCCAGGCGCAGCATCTGTTCGTAGGCGGCGGTGAGGCTCGGCAACGGCAGCGCCACGGCCTGCTCGCGGAGCTTTTCCGCGACCTCGAACAACAGCTCCAGGGCCGCCGCCTGCCGTGGCCGGGCCGGAGCCTGCGCGCTGCGCTGCGAGTGCTGGAGCTGGGCGTGCCACAGCCGCTGGTGCCAGGCCGGCGCGGTCATGCCGGCGGCGTAGCCATTGAGGCGTTCCAGGCGGTCGAAGCTGTAGCGGATCAGCGCGCTGGCTTCATCGGTCAGCCCGGCGCGGCTGATGGCCGGCCGCTCGACCCCGGTCGCGAGCAAGCCCGGTAACGCGACCGCATGCAGGCCACCGACCACCACCAGCACCGGCCCCTCCCCCGGACGCCGGGCGGCCAGGGCCTGCTGGATATGCCAGGCCATTTCCGCCTCACGGGCCAGGGCGCCGTCGCCCTGCAGCTCGTCGTGGCTGCAATCCAGGCGCGCCAGTTGGCAATAGGCCGCGACCCGGGTCAGGTGCTCGGACCAATCGCCCCGGGTCGCCGGCACCTCGAACAGGTGCTCCCAGAGTTCTTCGTGGTCGCGGCAACCCAGCTGGCTGGCCAGGCGTTGCAGGTGTTCGCTGCGCTGGTAACGACCTTCGTCGAGCAGCGAGTCCTGGCCGAGCTCCACCTCAGGCGGCGACGCCTCCAGGGCGCATTGCTCGGCAAAGTCGAGGTCGATAAAACGTGCGGGAATGCCCTGGGCCGCTGCGGCGCGCAGCGCCACCAGCTCCGGCGAATAGTCACAGAAGGGGTAATAGGCCGCGCGCCGCGCATCCGCCGCCGCGCCGCCCACGGCGTAGGTGTAGATCGCCAGGGGCATCTGCGCTTGAGGGTGCACCAGCAGCGGCAGCAACGGGTCGAAGGACCGTGGCCCTTCCACCAGCACCACGCTCGGCGGATGGCTGGCGAACAGTTGCTGCAATTGCCAGGCGCAACCTGGGCTGTGGTGGCGCACGGCAAACACAATCAACTCATCGCTGGCCAGGCTCTGACCCAGGGCGCGCAGGCTGGCGCTGTCCAGCCCGGTGCCAGCCAGGGACGCCTCAGCGATCAAGCTCACGCCGCGCCTCGAGCACCCGCTGCCATTGCGGTTGGCGCTGGGCCCGCTGGCGCACCACCACGTCGAAATAGTGGCGCAGCTTGCCGCCGTCCTCGGGGTTGTCCTTGAGCACGGTGCCGATCAGTTGCCGGGCAATATGCTCGCCACCGACCACGCCGTTGCCGAAGTAGTGGGCATCCAGGCTGGCGGCGTACCCCACCGCCACCGCTTCGGCGGCCGACATCACCGCGCTGGGTTTCTCCAGCACCGTGCCTTCGGCGGTGGCGCCGTGGCGCAGGTCGTTGAACGCAGTCACCAGCAGTTCGAGCACGTCGGGGCTGAAGTCGACCTTGACCTGGGCCTGTTGCAACAGGGCTTCGGTCTGTTCGCGCACCAGCTGGGTTTCCAGGCGCCGGTCGCTGATGGGGCGCACGGTTTCGAAGTTGAAGCGGCGCTTGAGGGCGCTGGACATCTCATGCACGCCCCGGTCACGCAAGTTGGCGGTGGCCAGGATATTGAACCCCGGCGCGGCAAATACCGTGGCCTCTTCGCCCTTGAGTTCGGGTACGTGCAGCACTTTGTCCGAGAGCAGGCTGATCAGGCTGTCCTGGATCTCGGGCTGCATGCGGGTGATTTCTTCGATCCGGCACAGGCTGCCGCTGCGCATCGCCTCATACATCGGGCCGCGCACTAGGGCGCGCTGGGTCGGGCCTTCGGCCAGCAGCAAGGCGTAGTTCCACGAATAGCGGATCTGCTCCTCGGTGGTCCCGGCCGTACCCTGTACCGTGCACAACGACTGGCCGCAGATCGCCGCCGCCAGCAGCTCGGAGAGCATCGACTTGGCGGTCCCCGGCTCGCCCACCAGCATCAACCCACGGTTGCTCATCAGGGTCACGATGCAGCGGTCGATCAGGGCATCGTCGCCATAGAACTTGCGCCGCACCTGCAACGCCCCGTCGCCGAGGATAAACCCGCGCACCGCGCGCGGTGACAGGCGCCAGCCGCTGGGGCGCGGGCCGCTGTCGTGCTGTTGCAGGCGCGCCAGTTCTGCGGCGTGGGCCTGTTCGGCCGGGGCCTTGAGCATTGCGCCAGGCGCAGGGGTCATGGGCGTGGTCCTTTAAGGTGGCGTGCCAGGCGTTCAGTATTCACTTTTCTTTTCCCAATCCGGGTCGAACCCTGTGCCCTGGGCGGCGATCGAGCGCAGGTCGTGGTAGCACTCCGAGAGCAGAATCGTCGGCACCTCGGCCAGGGGCATGCTGTAGCCGCCGCGGTAGAACGTCAGGTCGAGCAGGGCCACGGTGCGGTTGCTCTCCGGCAGCGGGTTGCCGGTAAAGCGGATATCGGCCGACAGCCCGAGGCTGACAAAGGACTTTTCATAGGTGTAGAACCAGCCGGCATCCTCGGTCGCGCCCCGGGTATAACCCAGCTTCAGCGCGCGGCCGCGCAGGGCGAAGGCTTCCAGCAGGTGGCCCTTGAAATCCTCGATGGCATGGGCATCGCCCTGCCCTTCGGGCAACTGATAGACGCCCTTGCCCAGCTGTTGGAACAGCGGCGTCACTTCGTAGTCCACCAGGTGCTGCTGCCACTGGGCCAGTTCCTCGGCGCCCAGCAGCGAGTCGTGGGCCAGGCGCACCTGGGCGTCGTCGGCCAGGGTCAGCGGGTTGTCCTCGCAATCGGTCAGGCTGCCATCGTCCAGCGGGCGGAAGCTGGCCACTGCCCGATCCCCCTCGACCTGCACCCAGACCAGGCGCTGCAACAGCCGGCGCATGATCGGGTGCTGGTTGAGGTAACGCTGCCAGTCGGCGTACGGCCACTCACGGCCCGTGCACAGAGCTTCGTAGAGGCGCTCGGTCTGCTGTTTGACGATGCTGGCCAGGGATTTCTTGGCGCTGGCGAACTGCTTCTTCGCCTCTTTGGCTTCGTCGGCGTCGTCGTCTTGGCGCGGGTCGGGCAAGGCGGCGATTTTCTTGCCGTCGGGGTTGTACAGCTCGATCTTGAAGTCGGCCAGCAAACGCGCGCTGAACAGCCGCTCGCCGTAACTCAGCTCCAGCAGGCCGTGCTCGTCGAAGCCGGCCGAAGGCAAGGTGCGGTCCGCCAGCTCGGCCAGGGTCCAGTGGTTGCGTTCGGCCAGGGCCTGGGCTTGCAGGATGGCTTCTTCCTGAAAGCCTGCGGTGCGAAAGCGACTGGCAATGGACAGCAACAGCTGGGTCGCGGACGGGTGCTCGACCCAGGCCAGCATGGCGATCAGCGCCTTGCCCTGGGACGCGCGGGTGCCATAGAACTCCTTGAGGTAACGCCCGGCCGAGGCCGCAGCATCAGCCCCGGCACAGGCCGCCACCACCGCCAGCAAGCCTTTGCTGGCCGCCGCCGAGCCTTGGGGCTGGCGCATGAAACGCGGCAGAAAGCTGGCGCTCAGCTCGTCCAGGCCCTTGCCCCGGTGCGGGCTGTCCTTGTAGTCGTCCGGGTAGCGCTGGATGAAAAACAGGGTGTTGGTGGCATGTTGCTCGGCCAGCTGCTGGGCCTGCTCCAGCGGGATCGGCCGGGTGTCTTCGGCGAGCCAGGTTTCCAGCACAAACTGGCCGAAACGCTCGCGGCCGCGGGCCTCGAACATCCCGCAGAAACGCCGCAGCAACGCCCCCGGCTGCGCCGACTTGAGCTTGACTGCCTGGGCCAGCAGGCCCTGGGCCGCCAGGGCCGGAACCGGCTCCTGGGTATCGGCCCAGCGCAATTCGGGCAAGGCGTCCCACGGGAACCACACCAGGTCCTTGGGCGCGCCCTTGGCCATGGCCTTGCTGGTGTCGATGACCCATTGTTCGCGGTCCAGGTACTGCTCCACCGGCTGGCCCATTTGCTCCAGGGCTTCGATCATGGCGGTGCGCACGCCGTCGTTCTTGTCCTTTTTCAGGGCCTGTTCCAGGGCCGGGATCGCCGGCTGATGGCCCAGGTTGCCGAGCCACTTGGTGGCCAGCAGCCGGACCTCGGACTTGCCGGAGCCCAGGGCGGCAATCAGGTGCGCCTCCTTGCCCGGCAGCTGTTCAAGAGCGCGCTGGGCCAGGGCCCGCTCACCCTGGTTGGAGCCCAGGGCGATCTCGAACAGACGGTTGATCAAGGACGCGGGCGGCGCTGTCATCTTGACCACCGCGGCGTATAGCGCGTCGGTGTGATACACCTCCAGAGCCGCCAGCGCCTGCTCCAGCCAGCCCACGTGCAGGGCAAAATACGGGGCCACGGCGTCGGCATCCCAGCCCTCGGCGAACCCGTTATTGAAGCAATCCTGCAACAGGCTGTCGCCGTCGCGGCCACGGTCCTCGAGCATCTGTGCCAGGGCCATCAGGCTCAGCGAATCGTCCTGTCGATAGGCTTGCTCCAACGCGCGACAGGTGATGTGGCTCAGGCGGCCCTCGCCACTGCCCAGGGCGTTGCAGAAATCCAGGACCTTGAACGCCATCACCGCCGTCAACGCCTCGCTGTCAGCGAAGGCCTGCATCGCCGAGCGGGAAAAGTACTCACTGTGGTCTTGCGGCAGCTCGCGGGACGCCGGCGGCACCACCTCGGACGAGGCCAGGAATGCCTTGAGCTGGTTCAGGGCCGCAGCGCTGTAGTTGGGCCACAACTCCGACTTGCCGGCGGTTTTTTTCTCCGGATGGGCGGTGTAGTACTCGGTGATGCTTTCGTTATGCCGGTCGATCAGCTGATTGAGGTCGGCCCACAGTTGCTCGACCACTTCCAGGCGCTCGGGGGTCAGCGCCACCGCCCAGTCAATCACCGGGCCGCTGTAGTGAACCGGCCCCTGCTCGTGGGCAGGCTCAGCGTCCCACTCGGCAAGCAGGCCGCGCACCGAGGCCGCACGGTCGGCTTCGGCCAGGGCCCGGGCCTCGGCGCGCAGGGGCGAATCAGCCAACTGGTTGGCCAGGGCCCACAGCAGGCGCAGGGCATGGGCGCGCTGCTCGGGCTTGCCACCCTGGATCATCAGGGTCAGGGGGTGCAGGGCACCGCGCTGGCACTTGAGCAGCAGCGGCGCCGCCTGCTCACGCACTTCGCGATTGCCGCCACAGGCCATCTCACACAGCTCACCGGCCATGGCGCTCATGACCGGCGGATCGAGGTCGTTCATCAGGTTCAGAACCTGGTGCTTGAGGTACATGTCCCCCGCCAGCAGCAACGGACGCAGCGCCTCGACATGGCGCAGCACCCACTGTGAATAACCGTCCATATAGGGCACCAGGTAGATGCCGTAGCCCTGGCGGTAGGCGTCGTTCGAGCCGCTGAAACACGCGGTCAGCAGCGCCGAGGGCGGCAGCTGCGCTTCCAGCAGCAGAGTTTCCATCAAGGGTGCGCTGATGCGCTGGACGATGCGGGTTTCGTCGGTCTGCGGGTCGCGCAACAGCTCGACGCTGTGGGTCAGGAGCAGCTCCGGCCAATGGCTGCCGTCGGCCATGCTGATGCCGAAGCGGCGTGCCGGGCAGGCTTGCAGCACCCGCGCCCAGCGCAACAGCTGGGCCGGGTCGACATCGGTCAGATCGTGATACAGCTGCGGCCCGAGGCTGCCGACCCGGCACGCGTGCCCGCTCAAAATGTGCAGGTAGTTGGCGACGGCGTAACGCTGGCCCAGTTCGGCCAGGACCTGCGGCCCATCGCCCTGGCGCACATAGGTCAGGATCGCCTCGGCCAGGCCGGCGCGGCCGCCGTTATCGGGCAAGTGGTCAAGGGGTTCGAGGTAGGTCTGCAGGCGCTGCAGCCAGACGTTGCCCGGCACGTCGCGCGCCGCTGCGGCCGGCGTTGCGCTGGCCCCACCCAATACCTTGCCTATCCATTTGAGCATCTGTCGTCCTGTTCGCTATCGGTCCGTTTCGGGCGCGCAGGATATAACACAATGTCCCTTGGCGGCAGGGCGACCTATGCAGCCGGTGCCCCGCCCGGGCCGTTCGCTTATGCCAGCGGCAGCTTGCGGAAGCCCACGGCCAGACGGTTCCAGCTATTGATGGTGGAGATTGCCACGGTGAGGTCGACCATTTCGCTGGGGCTGAACGCGCTGGCCAGCAGCTCGTAGTCGGCGTCCGGAGCGTGGGTCTGGCTGATCAGGGTCATCGATTCGGTCCAGGCCAGGGCGGCCCGTTCGCGCGGGGTGAAGAACGGCGCCTCGCGCCACACCGACACCGCGTACAGGCGGCGCTCGGTCTCGCCACCCTTGCGCGCATCGGCGGTGTGCATGTCGACGCAGAAGGCGCAGCTGTTGATCTGCGAGGCGCGCAGCTTGACCAGCTCGATCAGCGATTTTTCCAGGGGCAGTTTCGACACCGCATTTTCCAGGGCCATCATGGCTTTGAGGGCATCGGGCGAGGCGGTGTAGAAATCGATACGAGGTTGCATGAACGTGCTCCGGTACAAGTGAATGTGCCGCTACGTTAAGCCCGTCACCGCTGCCGACCCATATCCAATTGTGACAAAGATGAGGTGGCCAATCGGCCACCGCCGGCCTAGGTGTGGTTGCGCAACCACTGCATAAAGCCTTTTTTCGCCGGGGCCGGGGGCAAGTCGGCGGTCAGCACCTGGGCGCTGTGCAGGCGCAGGTCGAGCAGGTTCTTCATGGCCTCGCCGATATCCTGGCGCGCTTCCAGGCACGGCTTGAGGTAGTCCTTCTCGATGCGGTACAGGCTGCAGAAGGTCTTGGCGCTGAAGTCCGCCGGCACCGATTGCTCAGCCAGGATCCCCGCTTCGCCGATCACCTCCCCCGGCCCCATGCGCCCGGCCTCGAACGGCACGCCGGCGCGACTCAGGGTCACCGAGACCACGCCCGACTCGATGATGAACAAATGGTCGCTGACCTCCCCCGCCGGCAGGATCATCGCCCCGGCGCGGAAGGTCTGCAGGTGCATGTTCTGGCTGAAGGTGTCTTTTTCCTCCTGGCGCAGGGTCGAGAAAATCGACGAGCTTTCGAGCAGGGCCCGGGGCCGCGACAGGTTGCTGGGGGCGGCACTCTCGCCAGTGGACAGCAGGCTCACCCCGGCGGTCTGCAGGTGGCGGAACGCCAGGTCATACAGCTGATTGCGCACCTCGCGCTTAAGCCCCATAGAGGCCACGAAGCCACTGATTTCGTACTCGACGCCGGCGCTGCCGGAGCTTTTGAGGGCCACGCTGGGCGCCGGGGTCGCCAGCAACTGGCGACAGCCGAGCATCGCCCGCTCCAGCGCCTCGATCACCCGGTGCGGCCGGGCATGGGGGCTGACCTGCACACTGATGGACACCCCGTGCATATCGCTGGGGCGGCTGAAGTTGATGATCTTGGCCTTGGCCGCCAGGGAGTTGGGGATCACCGCCATGCTGCCCTGGGCGGTTTGCAGGCGCGTGGCGCGCCAATCGATATCGGTGACCCGGCCTTCGGTGCCGTCTATGGAGATCCAGTCATCGAGCTGATAGGGCTTGGTGGTGTTGAGCACGATCCCGGAAAACACATCGCTGAGGGTGCTCTGCAACGCCAGGCCGACAATGATCGCCACGGCCCCGGAAGTGGCTAGCACGCCCTTGACCGGCAGGTCGAGCACGTAGGCCAGGGCGGCGATGATCGCGATCAGGAAGATCACCGCCCCCAGCAGGTCCTGCAACAACCGCCCGGTGTGGCCGACCCGCTGCATCATCAGGGTGCCCAGGAGCACGGTCAGGGTGCGTGCGCCAAACAGCCACCAGCCAATCTGCAAACCGGTGGCCGCCAGGTGCAGCGGCACGTTCTCCGGCCAGGGTGCCGGCTGCATGGGGTTCATGCCTTCGTTGAACAACAGCAGGCTGAACAACGAGAAAATCAGCACCCGCACCGCCAGTTGCCACCGGCTGCCCCGGCTGCCGATCAGCCGCCACAACACAATGTCGATAAATATCAGCGCCAGGGCGCAGAGCAACGGGTGATCGGTGAGGACAGACGGCATCGCGCAACTCCAGCAAACCAGTGGCGCGAAGATCGCACACCACCTGCAGCAGCAGGTATAGCTGGAAATAAAAAACCCGGGGAATGGCGGGAAGGCGGGCTGCGGCGCGGGGCTCAGGCCCGGCCGCAGCGATGGCTACCTAGTGCGCGGCGTCCATCCGGCCAAAGCCACCGGACTGGAAGTCGATGAAGGCCTGGTGGATTTCCTGCTCGCTGTTCATCACGAACGGGCCGTGGCCGACGATGGGCTCGTCGATCGGCTCGCCGCTGAGCAGCAGCACCACCGCATCGTTGTTGGCCTCCAGGCTCAGTTGCTGGCCGTCGCGCTCGAACAGCACCAGTTGCCCTTCGCGCGCCAGTTCCTGGCCATTGACTTGGACCGTGCCATGCAGCACCACCAGGGCCGTGTTGCGCCCGGCGGGCAGGTCCAGGGTCAGGGGCTTGCCGGCGTTGAGGCGGATGTCCCAGACGTCGATCGGGGTAAAGGTGCGCGCCGGTCCCTGTTGCCCGGCGAACTCACCGGCGATCAGCCGCAGGTTACCGGCGTCGTCAGGCAGGCTGATGAGCGGGATATCGCCATCGATCAGGGTCTGGTAGCCGGGCGCGGCCATCTTGTCCCGGGCTGGCAGGTTGACCCACAGCTGGACCATTTCCAGGGTGCCGCCACGCTGGGCGAAACCCTGGGAGTGGAACTCCTCGTGCAGGATGCCCTTGGCGGCAGTCATCCACTGCACGTCGCCGGCGCCGATGATGCCGCCGCTGCCGGTGGAATCGCGGTGCTCCAGTTCGCCTTGGTAGACGATGGTCACGGTCTCGAAACCGCGATGGGGGTGCTGGCCCACGCCACGGCGCTCGGTGGTCGGGCTGAACTCGGTGGGTGCGGCGTGATCGAGCAGCAGAAACGGGCTGATGTGCTGGCCCAGGTTGTCGTAGGAAAACAGCGTGCGAACCGGGAAACCATCGCCCACCCAATGTGCTCGGGGGCTGGTGTAGATACCGATGATGTTCTTCATGGCGGGCCTCGAAGGGGTGGATAAAAACCGATGCGCCACCTTAAAGCAGCGCCCCGGGGCGCACTAGACGGCAAAAATCAGTTACTGCGTTCCATGAAGAGGACGATGGTGCACGCACCGCCAGCTTCCGACCTGTGGCGGTTTTGACACTGGCCGATGAAATATTTCGAGCATAATATTCACCCCTCATCGTCCTGTCCGCTCCCAGAGGAAATGCCCATGCAAAGCCCATCCCGTGATGCCACCCTGGCCCAATGGATCGCCCAGGAGCAGGCCATGCGCGCCCGCCTGGCCGGGCCCGGGAGCCTGAGCCTGGCCGAAGTCAGCGCGCTCTCGCCCAGTGAATTCTTCGAAGGCATCGGCAATGGCGAACTGCCCTCGCCGCCGATTGGCAGCCTGCTGGACTTTATCCCCATCGAATGGTCGGCCGGGATGTTCCTGTTCCAGGGCACACCGGATTCACGGCACTACAACCCCCTGGGCAGCGTGCACGGCGGCTACGCCGCGACCCTGCTCGACTCGTGTATGGGCTGCGCGATTCATACCCAACTGCAAAAGGGCCAGGGCTATACCACCCTCGACCTGCGCATCAGCTACGTCCGCGCCCTCACCGGCAGCAGCGGCCCGATCCGCGCCGAAGGCAAAGTCGTGCATCTGGGCCGCTCCACCGCCCTGGCCGAAGGGCGCATCTACGATGTGGATGGGCGCCTGTATGCCACGGGGTCGACCACCTGCATGATCTTGCAGCCGCGATGAAGACGGCCGTGCCACCAGGCTGCGCTGGCCATGACAGGCGCTGTGTACATCCGGAGTATCTCCGGCGTTATTGAGGGACTGCGCAGCCTAGCGGCAGTGGCTACAGGTGTGGGTCTGGGTGCGGGCGGGGGATGGATTCGTGCGTGGGGGGCAATATTGCTTTGCCCGACCTTGGGTTTTTCTTCGGGCGGCAGGTGCGGATACTCGGGGCATTCCCACCACACTTTCGGAGTTTCTTATGTCTGTACCCGCCTTTGGCCTTGGCACGTTTCGTTTACAGGGCCAGGTTGTGATCGATTCGGTGAGCACCGGCCTGGAGCTGGGTTACCGGGCAATCGATACCGCGCAGATTTATGACAACGAAGCCGAGGTCGGCGAGGCCATTGCCGCCAGTGGCATCGCCCGCGACCAGCTGTTTATCACCAGCAAGATCTGGGTCGCCCATTTCGCCGCCGACACACTGATCCCCAGCCTCAAGGAAAGCCTGCGCAAGCTGCAAACCGACTACCTGGACCTGACCCTGATCCATTGGCCCTCCCCCGATGACCAAGTGCCGGTCGAGGAATTCATGAGCGCGCTGCTGGAGGCCAAGCAACTGGGGCTGACCCGGCAGATCGGCATCTCCAATTTCACCATCGACCTGATGCAACAAGCGATCAAGGTCGTCGGCGCCGAGCAGATCGCCACCAACCAGATCGAGCTGCACCCCTACCTGCAAAACCGCAAGGTGGCGGAGTTCGCCCGCAGCCAGGGGATCCAGATCACGTCCTACATGACCCTGGCCTACGGTGAGGTGCTGAACGATCCGGTGATCCAGCAGATCGCCACGCAGCATCAGGCCACGCCGGCGCAGGTGACCCTGGCCTGGGCCATGCAGCTGGGTTATGCGGTGATTCCGTCATCGACCAAGCGCGCCAACCTGCAAAGCAACCTGGGCGCCTGTGACCTGCGCCTGACCGAGGACGACATGGCGCGCATTGCCGGCCTGGAACGCGCCCATCGCCTGACCAGCCCCGCCGGCCTGGCGCCACACTGGGACTGAACCAAACCCCAGGGTGCTGACGCAGGCCCTGGCCGTTTTCGCTGGCGCAGGTGGTTAAAAAGCGTGCAGCTTGCGCTGGCTGTTGAGGCTGGCTTGCTCCAGAGAGGGGTCGACCCAGGCCATCAGGCGCTTCAGGCTTTCCCGGTCCGGCAGTTGCTGCTGGTTGAGCTGGATCTTCTGCTGACGGCGCGACAGCACCTGGGATTGCTCCAGGCGTTGCCCGTCGTAGATCAATGCGTGGTTGATCTGAGGGTTGTCCAGACAAAAGGACAGCAGATCGAACTGGGCCTGGCCCACAAACGCGGCACTGATGATCAACAGGTCGAACGGTTCACACCCGTACTCCACCAGGGTCAGCAACTCTTCCAGGTGGTGAACCGGGGCAATCCGGAAATAGCGCAGCTGGTTCAAGTCCCTTTCTATTTTCATGCGATTGAAGTGCTGCTCATCGGCAATCAGGACACGCAAGGTTTTATTCAACATTTTTTGTCAGACCGTGACGGTTAATTCAGCGGGATGAACGTTCTAGCTCCCTAGAGATCCGGGCAGAGGTTATGCAAGTCGATAGGGGTTTGCTGTAGGAACAATCTGAAAAGCGATATAGCAACCTCATACCCGCGGCCCCTTTCAAAGACCCGAAAAATTCACTTAGGTGCCACCCCGGCAAAACAAAAAGTCCAAGCGCCCAGTAGCAAGCGTCAAGTTTCAAGCTCCACGCGAGTTGGGGCTAGGGGCTGGGCGAGTGAATTGTCGCTTTGTTTTGTAAGGCTTTTCCTAGAGAATCCCAACGGTCATTTTTGGGTGCTGCGGGCTCTTGTTCTGTATCGGGTGGGTGGCTAGTCTCCGGGTGTCGCTGCACACCAGCGATCGGGTTTCGCAGCCCGAGCCAACCCTGGACGCACAGAGCTCACCATCTGATGCAGGCATGTTGTTATGCCTGTTCATCGTTTTTATGGCGGCTGTGCGCGGGAGACTTTCGAGTCTGCCGGGGTTCCTAGGGCCCGGTCTGCGAACCTGCGTACAGCTGCCACCCTCTTCGCTTCGCAGCGAAACGTGGCGGCTCCACCACCCTAGGAGCTGCACCCATGAAAAAACTCGTTCCCGATCCCCCCTCTTCCCTGACCGATGCACTCGGCAGCACCGCCAGCCGCGCTTTTGGCTGCCGCGATGCCCGGCAGCGTTCGCTGTTGGCGATTCGTGAAGGGTTCAATGCTGAAGAGGCACTGATCCAGGTGTCGCAACTGCTGTTGAGCGCCGAGGAGGTGTCAGATGAAATCAGCAGCGCCAGCGGCGTCGAGCGGGGCCTGATATGGTCGATGATCCATTGCGTGGAAACCGCGCGGGCCATTGTCGACGCGCTGCTCGACGGGGCCAAGGTCAAGGCCGGCAACGTCCCCTGAGCGCTTGAATCGCGAACGGTGACGGCGTTTCACTCGGTGGTGCTCGGGCTCCAGAACGCCTGTTGCACCAGCGGCGAGGTCGACAGCCGCGCCACCAGGGCATCGAGTTCGTCACCGTCGACCGAGGTGGTGGCCAGGGTCGCTTCGATCTCCACCTCCTCGCTGCCAAAGGCATGCACGTCGACGTCGCTGGCCGGGTAGTTGCTGCGCTCAAGCTCGGCTTCCAGCAGCGCCAGCACCGCCTTTTGCCGCGCGCGCTGGGCGATGACGTAGACGATATTGGTGACCTCGGCGGAAATCACATCCAGCGGCTGGCGGTTGATGTTATTAACGATCGGCCGCAGCAGGGTGTTGGCCGCCAACACAAACAGGGTGCCGAGCAACGCCTCCAGAATCAGGTCGGCACCGGCGCACGCCCCGACACCCGCCGACGCCCAGAGCGTGGCCGCGGTATTGAGGCCGCGCACATTGCCCTCCTCGCGCATGATCACCCCGGCGCCGAGAAAGCCGATGCCCGACACCACATACGCCACCACCCGCACCGCACCCTCGGCGCCGCCCAGGCGGTTGGCCATGTCGACAAAAATCGCCGCCCCCACGGCCACCAGCACATTGGTGCGCAACCCGGCCGTGCGCTGGCGATACTGGCGCTCGAAACCAATCAAGCCACCGAGAACAAACGCCGCGCTGAGGCTAACCAGGGTGTCGACCAACGAGGTCAGGTTGATGTTGTCGATGGCTTGCATGGGCAGGGTCCTTGTGCGAAATGGCAAAGCGGCGTGGGCCACTGTGCCAGGGGCAGATGAACATCTGTTGAAGGGGAGCCTGCGTCTATTGTGGCAAAGAAATGCACAAGCCCCTTTGTGGCGAGGGAGCTTGCTCCCGCTGGGCTGCGAAGCGGCCCCAAAACCGGGCGACAAGGTGTATCAGGGACTACTCAGTGAGCTGGTTTGGGAGGGCTGCGCCCTCCAGCGGGAGCAAGCTCCCTCACCACAAAAGCTGAAGCCTGCCCCCACCCGCTTGCCGCTTGCCGCTTGCCGCTTGCCGCTAAAAGCTCGCAGCTGCTCCCTCTTATTGCCAACCAAAGCGCCGCACATAGAAGCCCTTCACCGCCTGGGTCAGCGCCATGTACGCCAGCAATATCACCGGCAAAAACACAAAATACAGCGACGGCAGCGCCTGCAATTTGAAGTAGTGCGCCAGCGGGCCCATGGGCAGGAAGATGCCGACCGCCATGATGATCCCGGTCATTACCATCAGCGGCATGGCCGCGCGGCTTTGCAGGAACGGGATTTTCGGGGTGCGGATCATGTGCACGATCAGGGTCTGGGTCAGCAGCCCGACCACAAACCAGCCGGACTGGAACAGGGTCTGGTGGTCTGGGGTGTTGGCGTCGAACACGTACCACATCAGGGCAAAGGTGGTGATGTCGAAGATCGAGCTGATGGGCCCGAAAAACAACATGAAACGCCCGACGTCCGCCGGCTGCCAGCGCTGAGGTTTTTTCAGCATTTCTTCGTCGACGTTGTCGAAGGGAATGGCAATTTGCGAAATGTCGTACAGCAGGTTCTGCACCAGCAGGTGCATCGGCAACATCGGCAGAAACGGAATGAAGGCACTGGCCACCAGCACCGAGAACACGTTGCCGAAGTTCGAGCTGGCGGTCATTTTGATGTACTTGAGCATGTTGGCGAAGGTCCGGCGGCCCTCCAGCACGCCCTCCTCCAGCACCATCAGGCTTTTTTCCAGGAGGATGATATCGGCAGCCTCTTTGGCGATATCCACCGCGCTGTCCACCGAAATACCGATGTCGGCGGTGCGCAGGGCCGGGGCGTCGTTGATGCCGTCGCCCATGAAGCCGACCACATGCCCGTTGGCCTTGAGCAGGCGGACGATGCGCTCCTTGTGGGACGGGGTGAGTTTGGCGAAGACGTTGGTGGTTTCCACCGCCAGCGCCAGCTCGGCGTCGCTCATGCGCTCGACGTCGTTGCCCAGCAGCAGGCCTTGCTGCTCCAGGCCGACCTCGCGGCAGATCTTGGCCGTGACCAGCTCGTTGTCGCCGGTCAGCACCTTGACCGCCACCCCATGCTCGGCCAGGGCCCGCAGCGCCGGGGCGGTGCTTTCCTTGGGCGGATCGAGAAAGGCCACGTAGCCGATCAGGGTCAGGTCCTGTTCATCGGCCAGGCTGTAGGTGTCGCGCCCCGGGGCCATGGCCCGCGCGGCCACGGCCACCACTCGCAGGCCTTCGCCGTTGAGCCCGGAAGTGACCTGACGGATCCGCGCCAGCAATTCATCGCTCAGGGTCTCTTCGGATTCGCCATGGCGCACCTTGTTGCACACCGCCAGTACCTCTTCCACCGCGCCCTTGCAGATCAGCAGGTGCGGATGTTCCTGCTCGGCCACCACCACCGACATGCGGCGGCGGGTGAAGTCGAACGGGATCTCATCAACCTTCTGGAAGGCGGTGCCGACTTGCAGTTCGCGGTGCACTTCGACGTGCTCCAGCACCGCCACGTCCAGCAGGTTTTTCAGGCCGGTCTGGTAGTAGCTGTTGAGGTAGGCCATTTCCAGCACGTCGTCGGACTCCAGGCCCCAGACATCAACGTGCCGGGCGAGGAAGATTTTGTCCTGGGTCAGGGTCCCGGTCTTGTCGGTGCACAGCACGTCCATGGCGCCGAAGTTCTGGATCGCGTCCAGGCGCTTGACGATGACTTTCTTGCGCGACAGAAACACCGCGCCCTTGGCCAGGGTCGAGGTGACGATCATCGGCAGCATTTCCGGGGTCAGGCCCACGGCGATGGAAAGCGCGAACAGCAGCGCCTGCATCCAGTCGCCCTTGGTGAAGCCATTGATGAACAGCACCAGCGGCGCCATCACGAACATGAAGCGGATCAGCAGCCAGCTGACTTTATTGACCCCGGTCTGGAACGAAGTGGGCGCGCGATCGGTGGCGCCGACGCGCTGGGCCAGGGCGCCGAAATAGGTGCTGTTGCCGGTGGTGAGGATCAGCGCGGTGGCGGAACCTGAGACCACGTTGGTGCCCATGAACAGGATGTTGTCCAGGTCCAAGGGGTTGCTGGTGCCTTCGTCCTGCTGGCGTGGGAATTTTTCCACCGGCATCGATTCGCCGGTCATTGCCGCCTGGCTGACAAACAGGTCCTTGGCGCTGAGTACCCGGCAATCGGCGGGAATCATGTCGCCCGCCGAGAGCACGATCAGGTCGCCTGGCACCAGTTGCTTGATCGGCAGCTCGAAGGTCCGCGCCCCGCGGTTGGCCAGGGTCGCGCTGGGCAGGCGCGCCGCCGGTATCGCGGCGTCGGGGCTGAAGTCGCGGCGGATTACGGTGGCGGTGTTGCTGACCATGGCTTTCAAGGCATCGGCGGCCTTGTTCGACTTGGCCTCCTGCCAGAACCGCAGCAGGGTCGAAAGCACCACCATGGAGAAAATCACCGTGGCGGCCTTCATGTCTTCGGTCAGCCAGGAGATGACCGCCAGCAGGGTCAGCAGCAGGTTGAACGGGTTTTTATAGCAGTGCCACAGGTGCACCCACCACGGCAGGGGCTGCTCGTGCTCGACCTCGTTGAGGCCATGCCGGGCCTGCAGGCTGTCGGCCTCTTCCTGGCTCAGGCCATCGGTGTGGCTGCCGAGGCTGTCGAGCAGGGTGGTGGCATCGCTGTTGGCCGCGCCGACCAGGGTTTGCGCGAGCGTCGGCGGCACTTCCCGGCTGACGCTGGCGTCGCTGAAGCTTTCCAGCAGCGCCAGTCGGCGAAAATGCCGGGAGAAATGCCGGGTCCGCAGAAAGCCGGCGAAAAACTCTTTCAACAGAGTGAGGTTCATGGTCGTGCCCCTAGCGGTCAGCGCAGGGAAAACCTTTGGCAGGCACGGCCACACCCCACTGGAACGACGCCCAGGCGGTTGCGGCCCGCAGGATTGAACCTGCGCGTCCGTGGCACGAGTCAGGCTTGGGGCCTGGCATCACGCACTGTTCAGAGTCGTTGAGAGAGACATCGAAACGCGGCCGGAGCTGGCCGCGATCGGGGTGCCGCTTCTCGCTACACGGCGAGACAACGGCACAAGAAGCTGCGCGTTATCGAGCCGAGAATGCGCCGGTTATCGCAACCGGCCGACTACTGTCACTCGAACAAGTCCCCACTCCGGGTCTCCGCTATTGATGAAATCGCGCGCAGCTTACGCCGCGGTATTTCGAGAGTAAATCAATAGTCGGAGTCTGATATTGCAATCAGATAGTTCTTCAGGGGAGGTTCAGGAAGAGAAGGACAAACAGCAAAATCGATCACCTATCGCGTACAAAAAGCAGTCCTGTGGCGAGGGAGCTTGTTCCCGCTGGAGGGCAAAGCCCTCCCAAATGATCCACCGCAATCGGTGCTAAAAACCCCCAGTACTTCAGCCCCCTGATGGCTCGCACTGGGGGGCAGCCGACGCTCCAGGGCGGCGCATGCCCAACACCGCAATACCGCGTTTGTCAGGCACACCGCCCCCCTTGTTTGCGACCGCTGCGCGGTCGAGCGGGAGCAAGCTCCCTCACCACAAGACCTCTGGGCCTGCTCACTGGGGCCGATCAGCTCGCGGTGGCCAGCAACACATCCCTGACCGAACGGCTATGGCCACGGCTCTTGCCATGTTCATACAGGGAGCCGGCGATTTCCTCGGCGCGGATCGGCAGGATCGACAGCAGCGTGTCGCTCAAGCCGTGGCTGGCCTGACTGAAGCCCTGCATATAGATGCCGGCCTTGCAGCGCTCATCGGTGAGCACGCGGTAGTTGCGGTCGACTTCGAACTCGCCCAGGTACTCCTGCAACGGGGCCAGCAGTTGACGGTGCATCTGCCGCTCGTAGCCGGTGGCCAGGACCACGGCGTCGTAGTGCTGCACCGAACGTTCGCCGGTGGCGTTGTTGCGCAGCACCAGTTCCACGCCTTGGGCGCTGGCAGTGGCTTGCTCGACGGTGGTCAGGGTGCGGAAGGCGTGGCGGGCGACCCCGGAGACTTTCTGCCGGTAGAAGATGCCGTAGATGCGTTCGATCAGGTCGATGTCGACCACCGAGTAGTTGGTGTTGTGGTACTCGTTGACCAGGCGCTCACGCTCGCTGCTGGCCTGCTGGAACACCAGGTCGGTGAATTCCGGCGAGAACACTTCGTTGACGAACGGGCTGTCGTCGGCCGGCTTGAGCGCCGAGCCGCGAATGATCATGTCCACCTGCACCGACGGGAAGCTGTCGTTGAGGTCGATAAAGGCCTCGGCCGCGCTCTGCCCGCCACCGATGATCGCGATCTTCATCGGCTGGCCGGCAACACACGGCTGCTCGGCCATGCGCGCCAGGTACTGGGAATGGTGGAACACCCGAGGGTCATCCTTGAGCGCCTGGAAGGTTTCGGGGATCCGCGGCGTGCCGCCGGCGCTGACCACCACCGAACGGGTGGTGCGCACCTGCTCCTGGCCCTGGGCATCACGGGAAATCACCCGCAGGGCTTCAACCTGCTGGTTGTGCAGCACCGGCTCGATGGCCAGCACGTCTTCGCCGTAGCGGCTCTGGCCCTGGAAGTGCGAGGCCACCCAGCGCAGGTAATCGTTGAACTCCATGCGGCACGGGTAAAAGGTGCCGAGGTTGATGAAATCCACCAGGCGCCCGTGGTGCTTGAGGTAATTGACAAACGAGTAGGGGCTGGTGGGGTTGCGCAGGGTCACCAGGTCCTTGAGGAACGAGATCTGCAACTCGCTCTGGGTGACCAGAGTGTTGCCGTGCCAGCGGTAGTCCAGTTGCTTGTCGAGAAACAACGCGTCCAGCGGACCTTGAACCTGGCCACGCTCCTCCAGGGCAATGGCCAGCGCCAGGTTCGAGGGGCCGAAACCAATACCAATCAAGTCGTGAACGGTGGCCGATGCAATTGCCTGTGTCATTTCCAGTGTCCTCTGGATAAGCCCCTCAACGCGGGGAGAAAGCGACGGTGACCTGGTCGGCCCATGGCAAGACAGCAGGTCGTCTGTTGAGTAGGAACGAGGACAATGAAAAAAAATTTAACCCAGGGGGATCAGTGGGTGTCCCACTGACGCACGCGCCCCCGGCAATGCTTCATGGCGTTGACGATGTGTTTTTCCACCAGGCTGCGGGAGATTCCCAGGCGCTCGGCGATTTCCGGGTGCGACAGGCCTTCGAGCTTGCGCAGCAGGAAACTGTCGCGGCACAGGGGCGGCAACTCGGCCAGGGCGCGTTGCAGCATGTCCAGGCGCTGGCTGTGGTCCATACCGGTTTGCGGCGAGGGGCTGAAAAAACGCTCTTCGTTGTCGAGCACTTCCAAGGGCTCGGACTGACGCAGCGCGTTGCGCCGATGGCCGTCGATCACCAGATTCAGCGCAGTGCGGTAGAGAAAGGCACGTGGCTGCTCGATGGGGGTATCGCTGGCGCGTTCCAGCACCCGCACATACGCGTCATGCACCACATCTTCGGCCACCTGGCGGTTGCCCAGCTTGGCGTTGAGGAAACTCACCAGCTCGCGATAGTAGTTTTCCAACATGACTCCCGCCCCCAAAAAAAGAGGGACTTTTGTCCTTGAGTAAGACGCTCCGCCAGGGCTTGTGCAGGGCATCCGAATGATGGCAGCTTATAAGCAACGCAATTTATAGTAATTCTCATGTAGATTTAAAGCGCTAACGCTGTGCCCGACGTTTATTTTGTGAATCCATACCTGTAACCCTATGTTTCCGGGCTTAAATCCGCTCCGCCGAACTTCGTATACTTGACAGCCCCCGTGTCTGCCGACCCTTCCGGCAGCGTCCAGCGGCGCCCCAGCTCGGGCAACACCTGGACCACGGGCCGATTTTTCCATTGGCCGGAACCCTGCATGAAACGTCCCCGTCATACCCGACGCGCACTGCTTGTAGCACTTTGTCTGATCCCCGTTATTGCCGTTGCCGCCTGGCAGATCCTGCCCGCAGGGCGAGATCAATTTGCCACCGTACAGGTCAGCCGGGGTGACATCGAAAGCAGCGTGACCGCCCTCGGCACCTTGCAGCCCAGGCGTTATGTGGACGTCGGCGCCCAGGCCTCCGGGCAGATCCGCAAGATCCATGTCGAGGCCGGCGACCCGGTCAAGGAAGGCCAATTGCTGGTGGAAATCGACCCCGCCACGCAACAGGCCAAGCTCGACGCCAGCCGTTTCTCCATCGAAAACCTGCAAGCCCAACTGCAGGAACAGCGCGCCCAGCACCAGTTGGCCGAGCAGAAGTTCCGGCGCCAGCAAAACCTCGCCGCCGGCGGCGCCACCCGTGAAGAAGACGTGCAGACCGCCCAGGCCGAACTCAAGGCCACCCAGGCGCGGATCGACATGTTCAAGGCGCAGATCCGCCAGGCCCAGGCCAGCCTGCGCAGCGACCAGGCCGAGCTTGGCTACACACGGATTTATGCGCCCATGGACGGCACCGTGGTCGCGGTGGACGCCCGCGAAGGCCAGACCCTCAACGCCCAGCAGCAGACGCCGCTGATCCTGCGGATCGCCAAGCTGTCGCCGATGACGGTGTGGGCCGAGGTGTCGGAAGCCGATATCGGCCACGTCAAGCCAGGCATGACCGCCTACTTCACCACCCTGAGCGGTGGCAACCGGCGCTGGACCAGCACCGTGCGCCAGATCCTGCCGATCCCGCCCAAGCCACTGAACGAAACCGCCCAGGGTGGCGGCAGCCCCAACAGTTCGAGCAAAAGCGGCAGTGGCCGGGTGGTGCTCTACACCGTGCTGCTGGATGTGGATAACAACGACAACGCGCTGATGGCGGAAATGACCACCCAGGTGTTCTTTGTCTCCAGCCAGGCACAGAACGTCTTGACCGCCCCCATTGCCGCCCTGCAGGGCAGCACCGCCACCGACCGGCAGATCGCCCGGGTAGTGGCGAAAAACGGCGCCATCGAGGAGCGCGAAGTCCGGGTCGGCATCAGCGACCGCCTGCGGATTCAGGTGCTGGACGGCCTGAACGAAGGCGATCACCTGCTGATCGGTCCGGCCGAAGCCAGCGGAGGTTGAATGTTGACCCCGCTGATCGACCTCAGGAACATCCGCAAGTCCTACGGCGGTGGCGACACGCCGCAAGTTGATGTCCTGCGCGGGATCGACCTGTCGATCCACGCCGGCGAATTCGTGGCCATCGTCGGCGCTTCCGGCTCCGGCAAATCGACGCTGATGAACATCCTCGGCTGCCTGGATCGCCCGACGTCCGGCGAGTACCGCTTCGCCGGCGAAGACGTGGCACAACTGGGCAGCGACGAGCTGGCCTGGCTGCGCCGCGAGGCCTTCGGCTTCGTGTTCCAGGGTTACCACCTGATCCCCTCGGCATCGGCCCAGGAAAACGTCGAGATGCCGGCGATCTACGCCGGCACCCCCGCCGCCGAGCGCCATGCCCGCGCCGCTGCCCTGCTCGAACGCCTGGGCCTGGCCAGCCGCACCGGCAACCGTCCGCACCAGCTCTCCGGCGGCCAGCAGCAACGGGTGTCGATTGCCCGGGCGCTGATGAACGGCGGCCATATCATCCTCGCCGACGAACCCACCGGCGCCCTCGACAGCCACAGCGGCACCGAGGTCATGGCCCTGCTCGACGAGCTGGCCGACCAGGGCCACGTGGTGATCCTGATCACCCACGACCGCGAAGTCGCCGCCCGCGCCAAGCGCATCATTGAAATCCGCGACGGCGAAATCATCAGCGACACCGCCGACCGCCAACCGGGCGTCCAGGCCAGCGCCAACAGCGGCGCCCTGCAAGCGGTGGACCTGCGCCAGCGCCTGGCCGACGGCAGCGAACACAACGGCGCCTGGAAAGGCGAACTGGTGGACGCAGTGCAAGCGGCCTGGCGGGTGATGTGGGTCAACCGCTTCCGCACCGCCCTGACCCTGCTCGGGATCGTGATCGGCGTGGCCTCGGTGGTGGTGATGCTGGCGGTGGGCGAAGGCAGCAAGCGCCAGGTCATGGCGCAGATGGGGGCGTTTGGTTCGAACATCATTTACCTCAACGGCATCTCCCCCAGCCCCCGGGCACCGCGTGGCGTGGTCAGCCTCGACGACGTCCGCGCTCTAGCGAGCCTGCCCCAGGTGAAAATGATCATGCCGGTCAACGGTGACGACGCCAATATCCGCTTCGGCAATGTCGACTACGAGGTCTATACCGGAGGCAGCAACACGCTGTTCCCCGAGATTTTCAACTGGCCGGTGGTGGAAGGCAGTTTCTTCTCCGAAGCTGATGAAGCCAGCGCCGCGGCGGTGGCGGTGATCGGCGAAAAGGTCAGGGAAAAGTTCTTCACCGGCATCAACCCCATCGGCCAGTACATCCTGGTCGAGAACGTGCCGTTCCAGGTCATCGGCGTATTGGCCGGCAAGGGCGCCAGTTCAGGAGAAAAGGACAGCGATATCCGGGTGATGATTCCCTACTCGGCGGCCAACATTCGTCTGTTCAGCTCTCCCAACCCGATGTACGTGGTGATCGCCGCCGCCGATGCGAAAAAGGTCAAGGAAACCGAAAAGGCCATCGATGAACTGATGCTCAAGCTGCACAAAGGCCAGCGTGACTTCGTCCTGACCAACAATGCGGCGATGATCCAGGCCGAAGCCCGGACCCAGAACACTCTGTCGCTGATGCTCGGTGCCATCGCCGCGATTTCCCTGCTGGTGGGCGGTATCGGGGTGATGAACATCATGCTGATGACCGTGCGTGAACGGACCCGGGAGATCGGCATCCGCATGGCCACCGGCGCCCGTCAGCGAGACATCCTGCGCCAGTTCCTCACCGAGGCGGTGATGCTCTCGGTGGTGGGCGGCCTGACCGGTATCGTCCTGGCCATGCTGTTGGGCGGCTTGCTGATCGTGGGTGATGTGGCCGTGGCCTTTTCCCTGCCGGCCGTGCTGGGCGCCTTTGGCTGCGCCCTGGTCACCGGGGTTATTTTCGGCTTCATGCCGGCTCGCAAAGCTGCCCGGCTTGATCCGGTCACAGCCCTTACCAGTGAATGACCATTCTATGAAAGCGCAATTGACCCTACTGGCCGCCAGCCTGCTGCTGGTGGCCTGCGGCGGCACCGCCCCGCGCCCGGAGAGCGGCCTGCAGGCGCAGGCTTCGTGGTATTCGTCGACCGACCTCACCACCCAGCGCAGCAACCAGCAGTGGTGGACCCAGTTCGCCAGCCCCGACCTCGATCGCCTGATCGAACAGGCCCGAGGCGGCAGCTACGACCTGGCGGCCGCCATCGCCCGCGTCCGCCAGGCCCAGGCCAGCGCCGTGGTGGCGGGCGCGCCGCTGCTTCCGGAGATCAAGGGCGGGCTGAATGCCAATCGGCAGAAACTGTTGCGAGGCAACGGCTACAGCCAGCTGGATGCCGACAGCGACAACAAGGCCGTGGACTATTTCGACGCCAGCCTGAGCGCCAGCTACGAAATCGACTTCTGGGGCGGCAAACGTGCCGCCCGCGACAGCGCCGTGGAAGGCGTGCGTGCCAGCGAATTCGACCAGGCCACCGTGGAGCTGACCCTGCTCAGCGGTGTCGCCAACAGTTACACCCAGGCCCTGGCCCTGGGCGAACAGCAACGGATTGCCGAACTGAATCTGGCCAACGCCCAAAGCGTGCTGAGGCTGGTGCAGACCCGCTACGACTCGGGCTCCACCACCGCCCTGGAACTGGCCCAGCAAAAAAGCCTGGTGGCCGCCCAGCAGCAACAGTTGCCGCTGTTCAGGCAACAGGCTGCGGAGGCGATGATCACCCTCGCCGCCCTGCTCGGCCAGCCCGTGCAGGCCTTGCAACTGGGCCCGCAATCCTTCGCCGAGCTGCGCTGGCCGGAGATTGCCGCCGGCGTGCCCAGCGAGCTGCTGCAGCGACGCCCGGACATTGCCGGGGCCGAAGCCCGACTGGCCGCCGCCCAGGCCGATGTCAGCGTGGCCCGCGCCGCCATGCTGCCCAGCGTGACCCTGACGGCCAACCTGGGATCGGGGGCCAACAGTGCCGGGGATATCCTGCGCAGCCCGTTCTATAACCTCACCGCCGGCCTGGTGGCCCCGATCTTCAACAACGGCCGCCTGAGCGCCGAGCGCGACAAGGCCAAGGCGCGCCAGGAGGAGTTGCTGGAGACTTACCGCGGCACGATCATCAACGGCTTTGCCGATGTCGAGAAAGCCCTGAACAGCATCAGCGGCGTCGACCAGCGCCGGCAGTGGCAGGACGAAGAACTGAACCAGGCGCAGATCGCCTTCCGGATTGCGCAAAGCCGCTACCAGGCCGGGGCGGTCGACCTGCTGACGGTCCTCGAGACGCAACGCACCCTCTACGCCGCCCAGGACCTCAACGTGCAACTGCGCCTGTTGCGCCTGCAAGCCAGCATCGCCCTCTACAAAGCCCTGGGCGGCGGCTGGCAAACCCTGTAGCCGCTGCCGAGCCCGCCGCCTCCCGGGCTCGACGGCGGCTACAGCGGTGTTAATCCCGGAGGTGGGCGCCATCAAGCAGTGCTTCCACCACCGCCCGGGCCATTTCCACCGAGTGCACCATGGCCCAGATCAGCCCGCGTTCGATGCCGCTGGCGCGTTCGGTGATTTCATCGGACACCTCTTCGGCACATTTCAGCAGCAGCGCGACGTGCATCAGCGCGTCTTCGGCGTTGACTCCGGGCTGCACGGCAAATAGCGCATGGCCCTTGGCATCACGCAGACCAAAAGGGCGAGGCCGGGTGTCTTTCAAGGCGTGGAGCAGGTGGGCGTTGGCGCGATCCAGTTCCGGGTTGCGGCGTCGTTGTTGAGGTGGATCGGGGACGAGCTTTTTCATGAGATTGGTTCCTTTAAGTGTTAAGGAACTGCCAGATCTCACTTCCACATGAGAAGGAGGCAGCCGTACGTGGGTGTGGAAGACCGGCTTAAAGGACCCGGCGCACCCGAAGGTGCCCCACGTACAACCGCCATAAAACGAGATCACCGGCGCTGAGAATCACCGATGTTCGAATGAGACGAATTGCACGTTCCTCTGAGCCAGACTTCCACATCCGGGCCGCTGTTTTTGCAGCGACGGCTGAAGACTGCCTGAGGCCAGAAGAGGGTACAAGCCGCTCAAAGGCGTTTTGGATTCTCTAGGAAATGCCCTACAAAACAAAGCGAAACCTCTTCAGGACTCAGCGCTATACGGCCCTGGCACCTATGGCGAGTGTCGAGGCTGCGCTGGCCGAAATGGGCGCCGCAAGGGTGTCAGGCAGATTAGAGTCACCTGGAAAGGACAGCGCAGCCTTCGGCAGCAACTACGCAGGCGTGACCTTGAGGTGGCGCGCGTACCAGGGGCGTTGCGGGACTTTGCGGAACAGCTGGGCAAGCCGGTCCTTGTCGCTGCCGAAGGTGATGCGCAGCGCCAGTTTCATGGTCTCAGGGTCCATCTCCATCGACTTGCCTGCCTGCAACCCCGGCGTGGTGCTGCACCCATGGGTCACCGGGCCCAGCCACGGGTCACCGACCTCGACCCAGCGCCCCTGGGCGAACCAGGGCACACCGTTGACTTCCAGCCGCGTCACTTCACCCGGATGAAAACGCTCATGGGCTCGGAACCAGTCCTCGACGCGGTCGTCGATCCAGCCATGGAAATGCCAGAACACCGGGTTCACATGGGAGGAGAACGGGTCGCCGAGAAAATCATTTTCCGGCTCGAACCAGCGCGCGGCGAAATCGTCCGGATTGCGCGCCTTGGGCACCGGCGCGCCGTTGGACGGGTCACGCGGCACCGAGGCCCAGCGCATGTGCAGCCAATCGTGCAGGCCCAGTTCGACCTCAGAGCCGAACTGACCCAGGGTCAATTTCGCCAGATAGGCCGGGTCACGGTATTGCGACTCCCAGACCTGGAAGTTGCTGTTGTAGGTCTCGGCACTCTTGATGTCACTGACCCACTGCGTGTACTCGGCATCGTCTTCAGCCAGCCAGGTCGGCGGCAAGGCATAACCATCGTGATTGTCGAAGTAGCGCGCGAAACCCGCGCGGTCGCGCAGCAGTTCCGGCTGCGGCATCGGGAAGCGGCGCCAGGACGGCAGAGGCTGCAGGGAACGAGCAGTGCCGAGCATGTGCCGATGCATGAAAAAGAAATCAATCCCGGACCCGTTGCGATCCTTGCGCAGGCCACGAGCGTCACGCTCCTGGTCCCGTGGCCCAGGTTGCCAGCCAATGCCGCGCAGGCCATTGCGACGCTCTTCGGACAGCTCATGCCATTGATCCCGGGAGGCATGCCACAGCTGGTGAAACAGACGGTGTTCGGGTGACACCAGCCAGGCCAGCAAGGCCGGCTGCAAGCCGATCCGCTCACGGGCCTCGGGAAACACCTGCTTGACCGCAATGAAACGGTTGTCCTGTTCCAGCAAGGCCAGGCGCCGATCCAGGCTCAGCACTCGCCCGCTAAGGGTGCCACTGCCGGCATTGCCGAAACTGGCCCAGACCTCATCCAGCACCATGCGAAATTCATAGCTGGGTGCCCCGTCCACCGCGTTCGGGTCGATCAGGCGCCAGCTCAGTTGAGCGGGATCGGCCGGCGCCAGGTCGCCCAGCACCTGAAAACGAGGCTCGTCTTCACCACGCAGGCGCTGCGCCGTATCGAGGTAGCCACGCAGGCCGCGTCCGCGCGGGGCAATGTCGAGAAACAGCTCCAGGCCTTCTTGAGGAAGGCCTTGGAGCCCGGCATCGCGACCTTCGAAGCGCAGGCTCCAGACGCCGCGCAAGGTGTCCGCCAACTGGCGCCCGGCCGTGTCCGGCAGGTCGACGCTGGCCTCCCCCGGGGTCACGGGTTCATCGACCCGGGTCAATTCACGATGGGCAAAGTATGCCGCGGGCACGGCAGCGCCCGTCAGTGCCAAACCGGCTATGAAGCCTCGTCGAGAAATCGTCATCGCCCTACCTGTGTCAGCCATGAAGCAGGCTTTATCCAAGCTAGAACGTTGAGTTGGCGAACAAATTTAGGGCGTCGGCACCGGTACGCCGATGCCCAGTAAATTTGTCCGGCCATCGCTCGTTCTTCCCAGATAGCAAAGGCCCCATGCACCCGCACCTCAACGGCGAACCTGACTGAGATGGCAATGAAAAAACCGCGTTCGAAGAAGGCTCTTTATATCGGCCTGCCTCTGGCCCTGGCTGTGTCCATCGGTGCCGGCTTCCTGGCCTGGAACTACCTGTGGAAGGACAACCCCGGTTACCCGCTCAAAGTGATGCACCAGGCGAGCGAGTTGCAGGAGCGGATCATTTCCTTTGATAGCCATATCTCCATCCCGTTGGACTTCGGCGCCGAAGGCAACGAAGTCGACAAGGACGGCTCGGGGCAGTTCGACCTGGTCAAGGCCAACCGTGGACGCCTCTCCGGCGCAGCCCTGACCATCTTCGGCTGGCCGGAAATGTGGAATGGGCCCAATGCCCCACACCGCCCGACTCCAGGTTTTGTCGACGAAGCCCGCAACCAGCAGGAGATTCGCTACAAGATCATTTCCGGCATGGTCCGCGACTTCCCCAACCAGGTGGCCATCGCCTATACCCCGGACGATTTCCGCCGCCTGCACGGCGAAGGCAAGTTCGCGATTTTCATCAGCATGCTCAATGCCTACCCCTTGGGTAATGACCTGAACCTGCTGGACCAATGGGCCGCGCGCGGCATGCGCATGTTCGGCTTCAGCTATGTCGGCAACAACGACTGGGCCGACTCTTCGCGGCCCCTGCCCTTCTTCAACGACTCGCCGGACGCCCTCAACGGCCTGTCTGCCATCGGCCAGCAGGCGGTGCACCGGCTCAATGATCTGGGGGTAATCATCGACGTCTCGCAGATGTCGACCAAGGCCCTGGAGCAGGTAATCCAGCTCAGCCGCAGCCCGATCATCGCCTCGCACTCGGCGCCACGGGCCCTGGTGGATATCCCGCGCAACCTCAGCGATCACGAGCTGCAACTGATCAAGGACAACGGCGGGGTGGTGCAGATTGTCGGTTTCCCGGCCTACCTCAAGCCCCTGAGCCAGCCGACCCGAGACAAGCTCAACGCCTTGCGCGCGCGCTTCGACCTGCAGCCCCTGCCCAACCTGGCCTTTGCCCTGATGCCCGGGGACCCGATCATTACCGTCTGGCCCGAGCAGCGCTTCGGCGAGTACGCCAATGCGCTCTACGCCACTCTCGAAGAAGAGCCCAAGGCCACGCTCAAGGACCTGGGGGACGCCATTGACTACGCAGTGAAGAAGATCGGCATCGACCATGTCGGCATCAGCTCGGACTTCAACGAAGGCGGCGGCGTGCAAGGCTGGAAGGATGTCAGCGAAATCCGCAATGTCACCGCCGAGCTGATCACTCGCGGCTACTCCGAAGCCGACATCGCCAAACTCTGGGGCGGCAACTTCCTGCGCGTGTGGGATCAGGTGCAAAAAGCCGCCAAACCCATCAAGCCTTCCGCCGAGTAGATCGCGCCCATGACTGACCGTAGAACTTTCCTCAAGCAGGCCGGCATTCTGGCTGCCAGCCTGCCTCTGGGCGCCAGCCTGGGTGCTCCCGCCCTGGCCGCCACCCTGCCGGGCCTGCCCCGGGACAAATGGGCACAACTGCGCCAGCTGTTTTTGCTGGACCCCGACTACATCCATTTTTCCAACTTCCTGATCGCCTCGCACCCCAAGCCGGTGCGCGACGCCATCGAGCAGCACCGCGCCTGGCTTGACCGCAACCCCGGCCTGGCCATGGACTGGGACCGCGAAGAAACCTGGAAGCACGAAGCCGAAGTGCGCCTCTGGGCCGGCCGCTACCTGCAAGCCAAGCCAGGCCAGATCGCCCTGACCGCCAGCACCACCGAAGGCCTGGCCATGGTCTACGGCGGCGTCCATGTGCGGCCGGACCAGGAGATCCTGACCACCGAGCACGAACACTACTCAACCCAGTGCGTGCTCGAGTACCGCACCCGCAAGGAAGGCACCCAGGTCCGCCAGATCAGGCTGTTCAAGGACCCACACCAGGTGTCGACGGACGAGGTCATTGCCTCGATTGCCCGCAGTATCCGGCCCAATACCCGAGTGCTGGGGATGACCTGGGTGCAGTCGGGCAGCGGGGTCAAACTGCCCGTCGGTGAGATCGGCAAGCTGGTGGCCGAGCACAACCGCGAGCGCGACGACAAGGACCGCATCCTCTACGTGATCGATGGCGTGCATGGCTTTGGCGTCGAAGACCTGAGTTTTCCCGATATGCACTGCGACTTCTTTATCGCCGGCACCCACAAGTGGATGTTCGGCCCGCGCGGCACGGGCCTGGTCTGCGCCCGCTCGGAAGAGGTCAAGGACATCACCCCGACCATGCCGACCTTCTCCGAAGACAACAATTTCGCCACCTCGATGTCCCCTGGCGGCTATCACGCCTTTGAGCATCGCTGGGCACTGAGCAAGGCCTTCGAACTGCATCTGCAACTGGGCAAGGCCGAGGTCCAGGCACGGATCCATGAACTCAACAGCTACCTCAAAAAGCGCCTGCTGGAACACCCCTCCATCGAGCTGGTCACGCCCCTGAGCCCCGAGTACTCGGCCGGCTTCACCTTCTTCCGGGTCAAGGGCCAGGACAGCGACAAGGTCGCGGCCTACCTGATGCAGAACCGCGTGGTCGCCGATGCCGTTGATCGCGACGTCGGCCCGGTGATCCGGACCGCTCCGGGCCTGCTCAACACCGAGGCCGAAGTCGACCGTTTCATGACCCTGCTCAGCCAAAAGCTCTGAATCCTGCGCCCCTTTCACTGGAGACCCACGATGCCCCGCTTCCCGCTACCCGCGCTGCGCGCCGCCTTCTCACTGCCCGCCCTGGCCCTGGCCGCACTGCTCGGCACCCTGCTGCCGAGCGCCGCCGAGGCCGCCGCGCCGCCCGTACCCGGCCAGGTGTTCAAGGACTGCCGGGACTGCCCGGAAATGGTCGTGCTGCCCAGCGGCAGTTTCATCATGGGCACCCCGGATGACGAAGTCGGGCGCCAGCCTGACGAAGGCCCGATGCATGAAGTGACCTTCAGCAAGCCTTTCGCCCTCAGCCGCTTCACCGTGACCGCCGGCGAATGGGCGGTCTACCTGCGCGAAAGCGGCTACACGATGCCTGACGGAGACGCCCGTCCCGGTCGCGAATGCATTGCCGGCAAGCCACGCTACCCGGTGTCGCCGCGCCAGCCGGCGGTGTGCCTGACCTGGCACGAGGCACAGAGCTACATCGCCTGGCTGTCGAAGAAAACCGGCAAGGCCTATCGCATGCCCAGTGAATCGGTGCGCGAATACGCGGCCCGGGCGGGCAGCAAGGGGCCCTTCCCCTTCCCGTTCGATGAGGGCAAGGAATACAGCATCGCCAAACACGCCAACACCTACGGCCCCGAAGACGGCTTCAGCTACACCGCCCCCGTTGGCAGCTTCCCGCCCAACGCCTTTGGCCTGTATGACATGCACGGCAATGTCTACGAATGGCTGGCGGATATCATCCACGAAAACTATGTCGGCGCCCCCACCGATGGCAGTGCCTGGACCGACCAGCCCAACCCCGATGACGACTGCGACTACCGGGCCATGCGCGGCAATGACTGGACCGAAGCCCCGATCTTTTCCCGCTCCGGCAACCGCAACGATCGCTGTTCGAAAACCGCTGGTGACTGGCTGGGGTTTCGCGTGATGCGCGATCTGTAAGTCACCCAGACCGGGGAGCGCCGGCCCGTCTAGGGACCTGGCAGGCCGCGCCCACCGCCCATCGAACCGACTGCACACTGTCACGCAACGAGGGCTAAATCCCCCTCCCCCGAACTCGTCCTCTTACAGACAGCTCGCCAGGCGCACCCAAGCCTCGACGCGGGCTTCCACTCGCCCTTAGCACGTAGTCACGTCGCGACCGAGGTAGTTTCATGACCGCAGCACCCCGTAGCGCCATTCGCGAACTCTTGAGCCTGCTCAAGCCCTATCGTCCTATCGTGATCTCTTCCATTCTGCTGGGCATCGTCGGCGGGCTGAGCGTCACGGCGCTGCTGGCCACGGTCAACCAGGGCCTGCACAACGCCGACGGCATGAGCAAAGGCGTGGTCCTGGCCTTTGCCGGCCTGTGCGCCCTGGCCTTGCTCAGCACCATTGCCGCCGATATCGGCACCAACTTCGTCGGCCAGAAGATCATTGCCAAGCTGCGCAAGGACCTGGGCGCCAAGGTCCTGGCGGCGCCCATCGAGCAGATCGAACGCTATCGCACCCACCGCCTGATTCCGGTACTGACCCATGACGTCGACACCATCAGCGACTTCGCCTTCGCCTTCGCCCCCCTGGCCATTTCCCTGACCGTGGTGATCGGCTGCCTGGGGTATCTGGCGGTGCTGTCGTGGCCGATCTTCCTCATGACGCTGATCGCCATCGGCGTCGGCTCGGCGGTGCAATATGTGGCGCAGACCAAGGGCGTCAAGGGTTTCTACGCCGCACGAGAAGCCGAGGACAACCTGCAAAAGCACTACCAGGCCATCGCCGAGGGCGCCAAGGAACTGCGCATCCATCGCCCTCGCCGGCATGCCATGTTCACCCGCAATATCCAGGGCACTGCCGATCACATCTGCGATACCCATATCCGTTCGATCAACATTTTCGTGATCGCCAAGAGCCTGGGTTCGATGCTGTTCTTCGTGGTGATCGGCCTAGCGCTGGCCCTGCAATCGCTGTGGCCGGCGGCCGATCCGGCGGTCATGAGCGGCTTCGTGCTGGTGCTGCTGTACATGAAAGGCCCGCTGGAGAACCTGATCGGCAACATCCCGATCATCAGCCGGGCGCAGGTGGCCTTCCGCCGCATTGCCGACCTTTCCGAACGCTTCTCGTCGCCGGAGCCGCACCTGCTGCTGAGTGCGGCCGAACACCCCGCGACGCCGCTCAAGCGCCTTGAACTGCGCGACGTGCAATACGCCTTCCCCGCGGTGGAAGGCAGCGTCCCGTTCAAGCTGGGCCCGGTCAACCTCTGCATCGAGCCGGGGGAAATTCTGTTTATCGTCGGCGAAAACGGCTGCGGCAAGACCACCCTGATCAAACTCCTGCTGGGCCTCTACACCCCGCAACAGGGCCAGGTCCTGCTCAACGGCAAGACGGTCGACGCCCAGGGCCTGGATGACTACCGCCAGCTGTTCACCACCATCTTTGCCGACTACTACCTGTTCGACGAACTGGTGCAGAACGACAAGGCCCTGCCACCCGATGCCGGGCAATACCTGGAGCGCCTGGAAATTGCCCATAAGGTCAGCGTGCGCAACGGCGCCTTCACCACCACCGACCTCTCCACCGGCCAACGCAAGCGCCTGGCCCTGGTCAATGCCTGGCTGGATGAACGCCCGGTGCTGGTGTTCGATGAATGGGCCGCCGATCAGGACCCGACTTTCCGCCGGATCTTCTACACCGAACTGCTGCCGGACCTGAAAAAACTCGGCAAGACCATCATTGTCATTTCCCACGACGATCGTTACTTCGACGTCGCCGACCAACTGGTGCGCATGGAAACCGGCCAGGTCATCAGCGACAAGGCCTTTGCCTGATATCAGCAGCACCCCGGCGAGCGCCCAGCCGCTCGCCGTCCCCTCCCAGATGCGCCTAAATCCCCCCCGCCACACTTCGTCTTCATGACAACGCTTATTTCCTCTGCCGACGGCGACGAGATCGATCATGAATCAAATGAACCAACTACCTGACGACGACCTGCTGGCCTTGTTGATGGCCGACGAGGCTGGTAGTGAACAGTCCATCCAGCGCGCGACCGAGTCAGGGCCAAGTGAACTGTCCTTCGCCCAGCAACGGCTGTGGTTCCTGCAACAACTGGCCCCCGAGAGCAGTGCCTATAACCTGCCGCGTGCCATCCAGCTGCGTGGTGCACTGGACGCGACCGTGCTGCAGGACGCCTTGCAACACATCATTGATAAACATGACATTCTCAAGACCGCCTTCCTCGAGATCGAGGGGCAGCCCAGGCAGGTCGTGGTTCCCGAGGCACGGCTCAGGCTGTCGCTGGAAGACCTCTCGACACTGGAACCGTCGCAACGCAGCCAAACCCTGCGCGCCCGCCTGGACGCGGAGGCCGGGCGAGCCTTTGACCTGAGCCAGGCGCCGCTGATTCGCAGCGCACTGCTGAGGATGGCGCCTGACGAGCACGTCCTGCTGCTGAACATGCACCACATCGTTTCGGACGCGTGGTCCAACCCGATTCTCATGCAAGACCTGGGCGCAGCCTATGAACTGGCTGGCAGTGGCGATCCAGGCCGCCTTGCCCGACCGGCGATCCAATATCACGACTACGCTCGCTGGCAACGCCGGGATTACCCACGGACACCCCAGCACGACGCCGCGGCCGCCTACTGGAAAACCTACCTGGGCGAGGAAATCCTCCCTCTTGAACTGCCCGCTGACTTCCTCGTGGCACAGGACACCCGCCACCCGGCGGCGTCTCATTCGCTGAGCCTGGCTCCCGAGCTGAGCCGCAACCTCAATGCCTTTTGCCAGGCTCATGGGCTCACGCCGTTCGTGGTGCTTCTGGGGGCCTGGCAACTGTTGCTGGGGCGCTACAGCAATCAGCACGACTTCACCGTGGGCGTACCCAACGCCACCCGCAACCAGAGTGAAACCCAAGACCTGGTTGGCTTTTTTGTCAGCAGCCTGATCTATCGGGCGCAACTGGATCACAGCCCGACCACACTCGACTTCCTGCAGCGTCTGCGCCAAGAGTCCCTGGCCGCCTTGGAGCACTCCGACTACCCGGTCGAGCTGATTATCGAAGACCTGCACGTGCAGCGCAGGACTCAAGCCAATCCGTTGTTCCAGACCCTGTTCAACTGGCGTGTCGCAGGCCCGCAACAAGGCCCCATGGCGTTGGGCGAACTGCAGCTGGAGTTTCTTCCCCTGGAGCAACAAGAGGCCAAGTTCGACCTGGCTCTGGAGGTCGAGTACCAACCACAGGCCATTCACGCCAGTCTTGAGTACAGCAGTGCACTGTTCAGGCCGGAGACCATCGAGCGCATGGCGCAGCATTGGCAAAACCTGCTGCACGCGATGGTGGCCGATGCCAACCAACGCATTGACGACCTGGCGTTGCTGGACACCCGCGAGCAACAGGCGAGCATCGCGGCCTGGAACCCGGCCCGGATTGAATTCCCGGCCACCCAGGGCATTCATCAGCTGATCGAACAGCAGGTCGAGCGCACGCCCGAGGCCGTGGCGGTGGTCTTCGAGCAGCAGTCCCTGAGCTATCGCCAGCTCAATCAGCGGGCCAACCGGTTGGCCCATCAACTGATTGAAAACGGCGTCGGCCCTGATGTGCTGGTCGGCCTGGCGGTGGAGCGCAGCCTGGAGATGGTGGTCGGGCTGTTGGCGATCCTCAAGGCCGGCGGTGCCTATGTGCCTCTGGACCCGGCTTATCCACAGGAGCGGCTGGCCTACATGATCGAGGACAGCGGCATTCGTCTGCTGCTGACCCAGCCGTCTTTGCTTAAAACGCTGCCGATCCCGGACGGGGTGCGCACGCTGCTACTCGACACCCCCGAATTGGCTGGCTACAGCCTGGACAACCCACAGGTGGCGATCGACCCGGCCAACCTGGCCTATGTGATTTACACCTCCGGCTCCACCGGCAAACCCAAGGGCACCTTGCTCCCGCACCACAATGTGCTGCGCCTGTTCCAGGCCACCGACCGCTGGTTCAACTTTGGCCCGCAGGATGTCTGGAGCCTGTTCCATTCCTACGCCTTCGACTTCTCGGTGTGGGAAATCTTTGGCGCCTTGCTGTATGGCGGCAAGCTGGTGGTGGTGCCCCATGACGTCAGCCGCTCGCCAGAAGACTTCTTCAAGCTGTTGTGCGACGAGGGCGTCACGGTGCTGAACCAGACCCCGTCGGCCTTCAAGCAGTTGATGCCAGTGGCCTGCGCCAATGAATCCGGCAACGCTCTGCGCTATGTGGTATTTGGCGGCGAGGCCCTGGAAGTGAAAGCCCTGAAGCCCTGGTTCCAGCGTTTTGGCGACCAGCAGCCGCAACTGATCAATATGTACGGCATCACTGAAACCACGGTGCACGTGACGTACCGTCCGATCACCCAGGCCGATCTGCAGGCAGACGCCAGCAGCCCGATTGGTGAGGTGATCCCGGATCTCTCTTGGTACTTGCTCGACAGCAGCCTCAACCCGGTGGCCAAGGGCTGCATTGGTGAGCTGTATGTTGGCCAGGCCGGTTTGGCCCGTGGTTACCTCAATCGCGGCGACCTGACGGCCACGCGTTTTATTGCTGACCCGTTTTCCAATCATGGCGAGCGGCTGTACCGCACCGGTGACCTGGCGCGTTACCGCGCCGATGGGGTCATCGAGTACATCG
>NZ_MVOL01000024.1 GCF_002018875.1 Pseudomonas sp. MF4836 | reverse complement strand
CGCTACTGACGGCCTGCGATGTCCACGTAGACCGTATCGCGGTCACTTATCGCGAGCACGAAACCATCGCCGAACAGTTCGAGTTCGCCACACCGCTACTGGCCGTTCATCCCACTGAAATCCTGGCCGTGCTTCGTCTGCGCGATCTGCTCGGCTTGCCAAACCCGACACAGATCGACCATCCGTTGATGCAGACACCCTACGCGCAAATCACCTGCACCCCGGAGTTCCTGGCTTCCCAGGGCCAGCGCGACGAGTTGCTGGAGCGCTTCCTTGAAACTGTACGTCGCCGCGACCCTGCGGTCCTGCCCAAGGGGCTCTGACCATGGCAAACCCTGTTGAAATCACCCGGAGCGCTTTGTGGTCCATGACGATAATTTGCGCCACGAAGGAGCCTTTTCATGTCTAGAGGCGCCATTCGGCTCGGGGACAAGCACTCTGGTGGCGGCGTCATGATAGAAGCCAGTGGGTTCCCAGTGAACGGTAAGCCCCAATGCCTGCTCGGTGACAAAGCGGTATGCCCTACGCACAAGGGGGTGTTTCCCCTGGTTTCCGGTGGGGATGAAACCGCCATTCACAACGGCCGCCCGGTGGTGTTTGAGCCGGCCAAACTCGCATGTGGCTGCCAGGTTTCCTCATCGTGTTCGGCGCATTACCGAAAGGCGTAGGACAAATGGTTCCTCGTGCATGCAAAGCGGGTCAGCCATGACCAAGAGTCGCGAACCCGACAACGCCCTTGCGCAACCGAATCACCCAGTTCTCGATCGTGATCCAGGCTTGCGCGCCGCTGCCGTTCGTAGCGGACTCGATTGCCTTGACCATCAGTGGAAAGGGGTGAACGCCATGTATCGCTTTCGCTGTGATCGAGGGCATGTGTTCCTAAGAACGCTTCAGACATTTTCTCGAGTATCGAACGCGAAATGTCCAACGTGTGCTGTTGAAGCGCACATGAATCAGTTGCGCACGCTGGCAGATCGGAACGGGGTGAAATGCCTTGAAACGCGCTGGCTCGGCTGGGATGCCGCCCATAGATTCCAATGCGCACAAGGGCATATCTGGAGCCGCCGGGGCAATCGCGCCCTATCCGGCATTGACTGCCCCCATTGCGGCAAAGCCTCTGGCTACGACCGCAGACGCGCTGAGAGTCTGGCTCGACTCCATCAGATAGCCGCCGAGCGCGGCGGTGTGTGCCTGAACACGAGCTACCAGGCGAATAAACCCTATAGATTCCGCTGCGCTCGTGGGCATGAATGGGAGGCGCAGGGTCATGAAGTGAAGCGTCGAACCTGGTGCCCCGAATGTGCCCGCCTGCGCAAGGTTGAGGGGTATCGCCATCAGGATGGGCTGGAACGCCTTCGACAAAAGGCCGCTGAGCGCGGTGGGCAATGCCTGGCCGAAGCGTACCTTGGCGTCGGTTCGCGCTACCGCTTTCGCTGTGCCAAAGGACACGAATGGGAAACCCTCGGGCGGCGAATGCTACGTGGTGGATGGTGCCTTATCTGTGCCTATGACAAAAAGCGGCTCTCCATTGAAGATGCACACGCCAGCGCCAAAGCTCGGGGAGGCCAATGTTTGTCGACCTCGTACATCAGGGTCATCGATAAACTGCATTGGTTGTGTCACCGCGGCCATAGTTGGCATGCCCAATATGCAAACATTCGAGCGGGCCACTGGTGCCCGGAATGCGCCAGTATGGACCGAGTCACTAACCCGAAATCCAACGCTTGGAAACGCTATAAGGCAGTTCCATTTGCAATGGATGCGCTCTTATTCGGTGATCGCGCTGAGGAATAGGAAAATGACGTCTCCAGGCTGACGGCATGCGCACTGTCCAGATTAAGAGGATCTCAGATGCCCAGGTTCAGCCTTCCACCTAGCATTTAGCCCGGTTTGTGCACTCAAGGGGCTTTCGCGGCATATCCTCACTCACTGCGCCCAATTCGGAATGAAGCACCGTACTATCCACGCGGAAATGCAGCTCCCCCGTCGACACAGGTCAGCGAAGCATTCGTCCAAGCCCACTGCCCCTTACTTTCGCTTCGCCGCCAGGCGCCTGGCCAAAGGCTTGCGCGGCCGCAATCGGCGCCAACCGAGCCAGGTGGCACTCAGGCTGAGTAACGAACCGCCGACGCTCAGGGTGATCAGCAAGCCTTGCCACAGCGGCGGGCGCTCCAGCAGCGGCAGCCAATCCCAGCTGTGCAGCAGGTTGAACAGCCAGCGATAGACCCGGCGCCGCTCGTCCAATTGTTCGATCAAGGCACCGCTGCGCGGGTCCAGGTGCAGCCAGGTGGCGGCCGGGTCGTCGAACCTCAAACGCAGGGCCGGCAAGGGTTTGTCCAGGTGGCCGAGCATGCTGTGCTCGGCGCGACCGTAGTAATAGGCATCGTAGGCATGCAGGGTTTCGACTTGCGGTGTGCCGGCCGGCCACATGGCCGCTGCGGCGCGGACCAGGGCCTCGGGCTCCAGGCTTTGATGCACGCGGCCGTCGCCGTCCAGCAGGCGCACCGCGCCAGTGCCATCGCGGGCCAGTAGATAACCCTGGCCGCCGATCCGCCGCCACTCGATCTCCCGGGGGATAAAGCCCTCGGCCGTGAAGCGCGCCAGGGCCTCGGTAGTGTCTGTGGCAAACGCCTCAGCAATCAAGGGCCCACCCTGATAGGCGGCGCTGGCCAAGGCTTGCGGATGCTCGAACACCCGCCACGGGTTCATCGACAACCAGCCGCTGAAGACCCAGGTCAAGGCCAGGCTGCCAAACACCAGGCCGAGCAGGTGGTGCCAACGGGCGATGCCTTTATAGGGGGTGCGCGAACCGCTGCGATAAGGCTTGGTAAAACGCCAGCGCAGCACGCCGACCAGCATCCCGGAGAGGCACATCAGGCTGGCGGCGAACGCCAGGCTGGTCACCACCCAACCCCAGGCGCCATCCAGCACCCCGCCGCGCAGCGGATACAGCCAGTGCAGCCAAGCCCCGACCCAATTCCACAGGCGTTCGTTGCCGGTGGCCACGCGCACCACCGCGCCGGTCTGCCCGGAGAGGTACAGCAGGCTGGCGTCGCGGTCCTGCAACTGGATGCGGTGCAGCGGTCGCTCGGAGTCCAGGGCTCGGGAGTGGCTCCAGGCGTCTTCCCATACCGAACCGAGGTACACCGCCGGCGCCGGGTCGAATTGCTCGGCACTGGCCATCAACGAACCCAGGGTCGAGTACACCCGCTGCCCGCTGCGGGCATCTACCGCAACACTTTCACCAGCGCGGTAGCCCAACAGGTAATGCGGACGGCCAGCCACGCTGCTCAGGCGAATACTGCTCGGTGCCTGCTCGTGCGGCGCCGCCAGCAACGCTGTGCCCAGGTCGACGCAGCAATCCTGGACCTGCAACGCCGGCAGCCGCGCCAGGTGCTCGGCGGGGGTGAGTTTGGGGTAACCGACATAGAGCATCACCACCCCGGAGAAAAACCACAGCGCCAGCAGCAGGCACAGGCCAATCCCCAACCAACGGTGCCACAGGTACAGATAACGTTTCATTCGCGCCTCAGAACCGCGTGTCCAACGCCAGCTCAACGCTGCGCGGGGCTCCCAGATACAGCTGCGTGCCATTGGCGCGCTCGGCATAAATTGCGTCTGTCAGGTTGCGCAGCCGTGCCGTCAGGCGGGTATCGGCGCTCAGGCGGTAACCGGCAAATGCCCCGAACACCTGGTAACCCGGGACCCGCCGCTCGTTGGCCGCATCGGCATACACCTGGGCCACATGGCGGCCGTCGAAACCGAGTTGCCAGGCCGGGTCCAGGTCCCAGGTCAGCCACAGGTTGGCCACCTGACGCGGGGTGTTGCCCGGTGTGTGCCCCTTGCGCGACACACTCACGCCATCGACCCGCTCGCTGAAATCGTCGTACCAGGCCTCGGTGTAGGCCAGGTTGCCTTCCACCAGCCATTGCGGGGTCACGCGCAGCGAGCCGGCCAGTTCCAGGCCACGGCTCGATTGCTGGCCGACTGCCAGGCTTTGCCCGGGATTGAGCGGGTCGGCGGTGGCCAGGTTCTTGCGCTCGATCTGGTACAGGGCCACGGTGCCGGCGCCGCGCCCCTGAAGAAAGTCGAACTTGGCGCCCACCTCCAGCTGCCGGCCACGGGTCAGGTCGAAATCCTCGACCTGACCCAGGGTCGCGGTGGCGAGCATGCCGGCCGGCGGATCGGCGGCAGTGCTGTATTGCACATAGACGTTGGCGTGCGGGGTCAACTGGTAGACCAACCCGGCGCGACCGGTACTGGCAGCGTAATCACGGCTGAAATAAGCCGGGTTGCTCGTGCTCACCGCGCGGTAGTTGTCGACCTGCAACTCGATGCGCTCATGGCGCAGGCCGGTGAGCAGCGACAGACGCTCGGTCAGTTGCAGGTGGTGCTCGAAAAACAGCCCCCGGGTGTCCACCTGGTTGCGCCGGTCCTTGTGGAATCCACGCTGCATGCCGGGGATGTCCCAGAAACTGCCCGGGTCGAAATCCCCCGGATCCACCTGGTCCACCACGCCGGGCAGCGAGCGAGGCAGGCGCATCTGTACGTTATGGCTGTAGTCCAGCCCCAGCAGCCAGCGGCTGTCGAGGTCGAACAACGGCTGTTCGCGGTGCAGCTCGAAACGGTTGCCGATGACCTGTTGCTCATGGCGTTGCAACAGCGCGCCGGAACGGATCACCGCGCTGTTGTCGGCGTTGTAGCGGTAGTTTTCCAGGTTCTGAAACTGCCGCGTGGCCTGGTAGCGGTAGAGGGTGTTGCGCAGCTCGGTGGCCTCGTCGAAGCGGTATTCGCTGAGCGAGCGCAACCACTGCACGCGCTGCTGGTACAGGCTGTCGTCGACATTGAAATTGCGCAGGCGGTCGCGGCGGTCGATCTTCATCGGGCGGCCAGTGCCATTGAGCACCGGCGTGCCCCAGTAGGGGTTGTCGACCCGTTCTTCCTGATACTCCAGGGCCAGGGTGTGGCTGAACTGCGCGCTGATATCGCTGAGCAGGGAGAAGGCGCTGGTAAAGGCCTCGCGCCGCTCGCGGTCGGCATAGCCCCGGCCCTGGCTGTGGCTGAAGTCCAGGCGCGCGACGTGGTTTTCTCCCAGGCCGTGGTTGAAGCCCAGGGCGGTTTCACCGCTGTGATCCGAGCCCTGGCGCAGCCGAGCCTGGTTGAAGTCGTGGCCGCGCAGCGGCTGTTTGGAGATGTAATTGAGCGAGCCACCCACCGCCCCGGCGCCATTGAGAAAACCCGAGGCCCCGCCAATGGCTTCGACCCGGTCGTAGATCCAGCCGTCCACCGGACGCGCGGTGATGCTGTCGTAATGCAGGCCGATGCCGTTGAACAACTGGCTCACCTGGCCGCCGCCAAAGCCGCGCCAGCTCACGGCATTGCCCATGCCTGGCGGTGCCGACGCATTGAGCCCGGGCACGATGTCGAGCATTTCACCGGTGGTACGGGCGCCGCGGCGCTCGATCTGCTCGCGGGTGACCACGCTGACCGAGGCCGGGGTCGAACGCAGGTCGAGGCCCAGCCGCGAACCGGTGCTGCTCAAGCGGTCCAGTTCCAGCCCCGGGCTGAGGGGCGCCTCATCGGCGCTGACGACCTGATCGGGCAGGACCAGCGCCTCTTCGGCCAAGGCCGGGGAACACAGGGTGGCGCACAGCAGCGCAGCGTAACGACGGCGGGCCGGGAGATGGTTCATGACGGGCTTTCCTGAAGACGCGGGGCGCTGCAAAAGACCCCGCGACGGGCTCGGGGCACGCCAGGTCGAATCGGCGACCGGGCGCACCGGATTAAGGGCGCCATGGTGCAAAAACAACGGTCCGAGGCCTATCGGCCAAGTACTAAAACCTCAGCCCCGCTCACGCTTCGAGCTGCATATCCGGCCATCGGAAACCAACACTTCTTTACAAAAAAGGCACCCCGCGTTCAGGCAGATGACAGGTTTTTCTCTATAGAATCGCCGCCCCTCGCTACCCCCCCAGACAACACACCCCCTGACAAGCGGTGAACGGAGCCCTATTGCCAGGCCAGCAAGCCCCCTCTCCCCTGAATCAAAAGAGACCCGACCCGATGCCAATCCAAACCGTGATCGTCGATGATCACCCCATCACACTGATCGGCATGCGCGCCCTGTTGAGCGATAACCCCAAGCTGTCGATCGTGGGCGAGGCGCAGGACGTCGGCGGGCTTTTCGAACTCCTCGGTCGGCAATCCTGCGACCTGCTGATCACCGACCTGATGATGCCCGGCAGCGAGCAGGTCGATGGCTTGCGCCTGATCCAGCAACTGCGCCGTCGCTACCCGCAGTTGGCGATAGTGGTGGTCACCATGCTCAACAACCCGGCCCTGATCGGCTCGGTGCTCAAGCTCGGGATCCAGGGCCTGGTGAGCAAGCGCGGGCTGCTCAATGACTTGCCCAAGGCTATTGGCGCCAGTGCCTCGGCGCCCTTTCTTTCGCCCGTGTTCAGGCAACTGCTGGACCTGGGTGAGGCCGAGCACGGCAAACCGCTGCTGCAATTGGAAGAACTCTCGCCACGGGAAGTCGAGGTCCTGCGCCTGTATGGCAGCGGCCTGACCATCGGCGAAATCGCCTTGCACCTGAACCGCAGCAAGCAAACCATCAGCACCCAGAAGATCAGCGCCATGCGCAAGCTGGGGCTGGACACCAACGCCGCGCTCTACCTCTACATCCAGGAAAACGGCCTGACGTGAAGGCGACTGCCATGCATCGTTTGCTGCGGTCCCTGATCGCCCTGTGCCTGCTTGGCCTGTGTGCTCTGACAGGCCCCAACAACGCCCTGGCCGACGCGCCCGAGCCGACCCCGGCCAGCCTGGCCCAGCTCAACGCCATGCGTCAGTCACTGCCGAGCAAAACCCTGCGCGTGGCGCGCATCACGCCCCCCGAGAATGTGCGCGAAGGCAGCGCCAACCTGGCCCTGCGCGCCATCACCGAGGACTACCTGCAACTGGTCGGGGACTTTCTCGACCTGTCGATCGAGGAGGTGTCCTACCCCAGCGTGGCGGCAGCCATAGACGGGCTCAAATCCGGGGAAATCGACCTGCTGACCCGGGTCACCGACTTTGAACGCCGACATGCCAGGCTGATACTCAGCCGCCCGTACCTGACCAATGCACCGATCATCGTCGGCCGCAGTGCCGACAACAGCCTGCCTCCCGACCTGGAAGGCAAGCGGGTCCTGCTGCTCGCCGACTACATGGACTTGGCCACCGTGCTCCAGGCCTACCCGCACGCCAAGCTGAGCACGGTTGCGAACACCGCCGAAGGCCTGCGGCGCCTGGCGGAGGGCGAAGTCGATGCGTTTATCGGCGACAAGGTACGGGCCAATTTCCACATGCTCGCCCTGCCCGAGATGAAGCTGCAAAACAAGTTCGCCGCGCACCTGAGCAGCGAAGGTTTCTCCTTCGCCGCCCGGGAAAACGAGCACGACCTGATTACCCTGATCAACGTGACCCTGGAAAGCATCTCCGAGGCGCGCAATCGCGAGATCATCGAGCAGCGTACCCAGTCCACCCGGCTGTTCGCCCCGGCGGACGCCTTTGCCCTGACCCCCAAAGAGCGTGAGTGGCTGCACCAGCATCCAACCCTGACCCTGATTGCCAGCGAGCAACCGCCCTACTTCTATCGCGATAACGAGGGCCAGTGGATCGGCCTGGGCATGGAGATCCTGCGGGGCCTGGGCGACGTCTACCCCCTGCAACTGGAAGTGCTCGCCAGCCAGTCGCCCGCCGCCGACCAGCAACTGCTGCAAGGCGGCCGCGCGCAGTTGGCCACCAGCCTGCCGGCCACCGCCGAACGCCGGCAGACCCTGGCCTTCAGCGAACCCTTCGGCGCCCAGGCCTGGACCTTCGTGATTCGCCGCGACGCCAGTTCGCCCAGCTCCCTGGAGGCCATGGTCGGCCGCCGCCTGGCCTTGCCGTTCAATCACCCCCTGGACAGCTGGTTGCAGACCCGCTACCCGCGCGTCCAGGTGGTGCGCACCCAAACCACCGAGCAGGCTCTGGCCCTGGTGGAAAGCGGCAAGGTCGACGCCACCCTGTACACCGCGCTCTGCACCCGTGGACGCCAGCCGTGGCTGAGCGGACGCGACCTGCGGGCCGGGCAGACTGTCCAGGCCATGTCCCTGCCCCAGGTGTTCGCCATCAGCCCCAGCGCCCCCGAGCTGCGCGGCATTCTCGATAAGTTGCTCGGGTCGGTGGCCGGCGAGCTCAATGGCCGGGTCAAGCTGCTGACCAGCCCCCAGGCCGATCACGCACCCTGGGAGCAACTGCCGGATGGCTTCTGGCACGCCGTGGTCCTGGCGCTGGTGGTGGTCCTGCTGTCGCTGCTGTGGAACTGGCGGCTCAAGGTCCAGGTGCGCCAACGGCGTGCCGCCCAGCATCAGCTGAGCGACCAGTTGGCCTTCCAGTTCTCCCTGCTCAACGGCTTGCCGACGCCGCTGTACGTGCGCGACCTGGAATTGCGTCTGAGCACCTGCAACCGCGCCTACGAAAGCTTCTTCGGCAGCGCCCTGGAACAGCTGCAAGGCACCACCCCGCAGCAGCAGGGCATGGCGCCCCACAGCCTGGCGCTGAATCTGGAAGAGCAGTACCGGCTGCTGCTGGACAACCGTCAGCCGCAGTTTTTCGACGGTTGCATCGAGGTCAACGGCGAGCGGCGGCATATCTACCATTGGCTGGTGCCGTTCTACAGCGCGCGCGGCAAGTTGCAGGGCCTGCTCGGCGGCTGGATCGACATCAGTGAACGCAAGGGCCTGGAACTCAAACTGCGCGAGGCGCAACAGACCGCGGTCGATGCCAGCGCCGCCAAGGGCGAGTTCCTGGCCACCATGAGCCACGAACTGCGCACCCCGCTCAATGCCCTGGTCGGCCTGCTGGAACTGGAAAGCCGGAGCGAACGGGCACCGTCGGAAAACCTGCGGATCGCCCAGCAGTCGGCCCATTCGATGATCGACCTGATCGGCAATATCCTCGACCTCGACAAGATCGAGAGCGGACAGATGCAATTGGCGCCACAGCCGGTGGCCCTGGCGCCGCTGCTGCAAGACTGCCTCGATCTGTTTGCCGCCCAGGCCCGGCAGAGCGGCCTGGCCCTGAGCCTCGACTGCTCCGGCCTGACGCCCCAGCGCCACTACTGGCTGGACCCCATGCGCCTGCGCCAGGTGCTGCAAAACCTGCTGGGCAACGCGTTGAAGTTCACCGCCCGCGGCCAGGTCCGGCTCAGCGTCGAAGAGCTGGACCTGGGGGGCGACAAGAGTTTGTTGACCCTGCAGGTCAGCGACACTGGCATCGGTATCTCCAAGGCCATCCAGCCACGGATCTTCGAACCCTACATGCAGGCCCATGCCGAGGTCGCGCACCTGTATGGCGGCTCCGGGCTGGGGCTGAACATTTGCAGCCAGCTGGTGCAATTGATGGGGGGCCGGATCTGGCTCGACAGCCAGCCCAACCAGGGCTGCCAGGTCAGTGTCGAACTGCCCCTGACCTGGCAGCCGGCGCCGGCGCCGGCGCTGGGTAGCGATCCACAGCACCATCTGCCGCAAGCCTTGAGCCAGGCGCTGAAGGTGCTGATCGTGGACGATGTCTCGACCAACGGCCTGGTGTTGCAGCAGCAACTGGCCAGTCTTGGCCACCGCGCGACCTTCGTCTGCAGCGGCGCGGCGGCCCTGGAGGCCTGGGAGCGCGAGCCCTTCGACCTGCTGATCAGCGACTGCAACATGCCCGGCATGGACGGCTACACCCTGGCCCGGACCATTCGCCAGCGCGAGCAGGTCCTGGGCCTGGTGCCGCGCCCGATCATCGGCTACACCGCCAGCGCCCTAACCGGGGAAAACCAACGTTGCCACGACGCCGGCATGAACGAGCTGATGATCAAACCCGTGACCCTGGCCCGCCTGCGCGAAGCCCTCGCCGGGCAAGCGGCACAGCCCCAACGACTGCGGCCCGGCACCACCCCGGGCTTTGACCTGAGCCATCTGGAGGGCCTGGCCGGCGCCGATCCGAGCCTGATCAGGCGTTTGCTGGAGGAGTTGCACAGCAACCTGAAGGAGGAATGCCAGCGCCTGCAGCAGCCGCTGGCCGACAACAACGACGACGAAGCCATCGGCCAATTCATGCACCGCCTTGAGGGCCTGGCCTGCACCATCGATGCGCCCGGGCTGCTGCGTGCGTGCGAAGGGGTGCGCCAGGCTGCCAGCCAGGGCGTCGACCTGGATCCTGCCCAGGCGCAGTTAGTGGCGGTGCTGCTCGGCCTGTTGGACGATATCCGGCATCGGCATCCGGACCGACCGCCCCGAGGGTAGGGGCTCGCCCATTGCGCCCGCCTCGACGCGGGCCTGTTCGACCTGGCCATTCACGTCATGCTCCGGCGCGCACCCTCGGGGCTGCCGCCCCATTGGATGGCTCCCGTAAAAGTCCCCCGCACCCGACTCTCGTACTCGTCCCATGGGCGCCTCTCACCCCCGCGGGCATCCTGCCCAGGCCTTCAAAGGCGGGCTCAGCACCCCATACGTACCCGCCCTTGACGGCTCTATAACCAATTAGAAAGCCATCAAGGATTCACCATGATTCATAGCAAACGTGCAAGCGCCCTGCGCAAACTACCCCTGGCCATGGCCATTGGCCTGGCCACCCTGGCTTCGCAGCAAGCCTTCGCCCACGGCTACATTGAAAGCCCGAAATCCCGCGCATTCATGTGCAATGAAAACGGCGGCGAAATCAACAAAGGATGCGGCGCCGCCCAATATGAACCACAGAGCATGGAGTACTCAGCCAATGGTGCTCAGTATCATCACACTGGCACGTACTGCGCTGAAGACTTCAGCAAATGCGGCCCAGCTGACGGTAAAATCCCTAGCGGCGGCCTGCAATCCTTCGATCTATTGAATGAGCAGAAAGCCGATCGCTGGGCCAAGACCACCATCAAGCCGGGCATGAACGAGTTCCGCTGGAAGTACACCGCTGTGCACCCGGCCGCCTATCGCCAGTTCTACATCACCAAGAAAAACTGGAACCCGAACGAGCCACTGACCCGCGATTCCTTCGAGCTGACCCCGCTGCTGCACGAAGAAGGCCACAACAAGATTCCGTCCCTCTCCGAGCCGACCAAGCACCAAGTCAACATTCCGGCTGACCGCTCGGGCTATCACGTCATCCTCGCCACCTGGCGTGTCGGTAACACCAGCGCTACCTTCTACCAGGCGGTCGACGTCAATATCGATAACGACGGCGCTCCTGTTTCCCAATGGAGCCAGATCGGCTCCGTGCAGCCTGAACAGCTGCAAATTGGCGACAAAGTCATGACCCGCGTGTTCACCGCTGCTGGTGAACAGACCAGCCGTCAGACCGTGCTGGAAATCAACACCGTCGAACAGGCTCAGGCCAAAACCTGGCCATTCCTGCTGGCCGAAAAAGCCAACAAAGCCAACGCCGGCTACCAGATGGGCAAGATTGGTGCCGGCGATAAAGTCGTGCCTAGCTACGACGCCAACGGCATCTACATCACTGCCAAGAGCGACGTGACAAAGGTCATGATCGATAAAGATCAACCGGCTCTGCCAGGCACCCTGAACCTGACCGGCCTGGCTGCTGACTACACCTTGAATAACGGCGCCGCCGACCTGCACTTCAACGCTATCGCTCAAGGTGGCAAGTACACCATTGACGCTTCCGTGTTCAATGCCAAGGGCGAGAACATCGCTTACCAGCAGGCCGCTGTCGGGGAAAACACTGCGCATTTCACCATGGCACTGAAGGACGTCACTGCCGGTGACTACGACCTGGTGGTCGTGGCCAAGGCCGACAAAGGCGAGCTGCTGCAGCAGACCCACAGCTTCAAACTCAAGGACCCAGCGGTCGGTGGGGGCTATGACTTCGTATTCCCGGATGGCGAGAACGACTACAAAGCCGGCACCAAAGTACTGGCCTCTGACGGCAAGATTTACCAGTGCAAACCGCATCCATTCTCCGGCTGGTGCAAGAACTCGTCCGGCAATGCCTACGCACCTGGCAAGGGCTGGGCATGGGGTCAAGCCTGGGACCTGGTCAAGTAATTCATAAGGCTGCAACACGAGCGTGACGCCTGGCGTCACGCTCTTTTCGTTCAGGAATACCCCCATGTCCGCTCATAACTATTCCCAGCCGCGTCGGCTGCTGCACTGGTGCTCGGCCCTGATCATTATCTGGGCCTCGGTCAGTGGCTTTGCCGTCGCGTTGCTGGAGATGCCGCACGCGATCGAGAGCGGCATCACCTTTATCAACGTCTCGCTGACTGCGTTGCTGATACCGCTGTTTGCGCTGCGTCTGTTTTTTTCCGTGGCCCACCCGGCGCCACCGGAGCCGTCCATGATCGGCGCCGCCAGCCAGGTGCTGGCCAAACTCGGTCACCTGGCGCTGTACATCGCCACCGCCTTGGTGCTGGTGACCGGCGTCTTGATGATGAACCGGCCCATCGATTTCTTTGGTCTGCTGACCATGCCCCAGCCCCTTGAAGAACCGCTGCTGCTGGAGTTTTTCAACCAGGTGCACCGCGCTTGCTGCGTGGTCCTGGCCCTGTTGGTACTGGGGCATGTCGGCGCAGTGGTGCTGCACCAGTGGCGTGGCCACGGCGTGCTGCAGCGGATGCTGCCTTGATCAGCCTCAACGCGGTGCATGCCCTGCTGGCCCGGCTGCCACTGAGCCAAGGCCTGCTGCCCGCCAGCGCCTGTGCATTGTGTGCCTGGCTTGCCCTGGGCAGTTGGGACTTCATCCAGCAGTTGCCCGCGCAGACCGCCGGCGACGCGGCCCCGGCACCGACCGCCCAGCCGCTGCCAGCGCTGGACCCGAACGGCATCGCCAGCCTGTTCGGCGCCGTCCCGCCCGAGACCCAGGCCAGCGCCTACGCCGTGCCGCTGACGCTGCTGGCCAGCCTTGCCGCACCGCGCAGCGAAGATTCGCGGGCGCTGATCCGCGCCCCTGGTGGCGCCGCGTTCTACAGCATCGGCGACCGCCTGCCCGGCGGCGCCAGCCTCAGCGCGATCAGCCCGGACCACGTCGTGGTGCTCCAGGGCGGTCGCCTGCAAACCCTTGCTTTTCCCAGTCATTCCGCGCGCCTGCTGACCCCCACAGCAGAGCCCGCTTTACCCCCCCTTGCAGAGATACAACCATGAAACTGTCCCAGATCACCGGTGCCGTGCTGATGCTCGGCACCCTGCTTTCACCCTTGCCGACTCTGGCCGCCGCCGAGGCCAAGCGCCAGTGGACCTTGAACATGAAGGACGCCGAGCTGCAGGACCTGGTCAGCGAAGTCGGCGAAATCACCGGCAAGACCATGGTCCTGGACCCGCGCATGAGCGGCAAGGTCACGGTACAGTCGGCCTCGGCCATGGACCGCGAGGGCATCTACTCGCTGTTCCTCACCGTGCTGCGCAGCCAGGGGTTTGCCGCCCTCGACCAGGGCGACCGGGTGTTGATCGTGCCGGTCAGCGAAGCCAAGACCAAGGCCGTCGGCAGCAAAATCGCGGTCGGCGATATGTTCATCACCCAGGTGCTGCCGCTGTACAACGCCACCGCCAGTGAAGTGGCGACCGTGGTCCGGCCGCTGGTGGCGCCAGACGCGTATCTGGCGCCCTCGGCCAGCTCCAATGCCCTGGTCATCACCGACAGCGCCAACAACGTCGAGCGCATCCGCCAGGTAGTGCGTGACCTCGACGCCGCCGGGCACAAGGCGGTGACCACCCTCAACCTGAAACACGCCTGGGCAGTCGACGTGGCCAAGGTCCTGAGCGAAAGCGTGGCGCAGAACAACAGCGGCAATAACACCGCCAAGGCCATTGGCGACGCCCGCAGCAACCGCCTGATCCTGATCGGCCCGCTGCCCGCTCGCCAGCAGATGGAACGCCTGGCCAAGACCCTGGACGTCGCCGGCAACGCTGACGATGGCACCCGCGTGGTGCGCCTGCGCCACAGCGATGCGACGAAACTGGCCGAGCTGCTCAATGACGTCGGCAAGCGCATCGAAGGCGGCCGTGGCGGCAAGGACGGCGGCACCCAGGGCAAATCGATCCTGGTCAGCGCCGACCAGAGTCAGAACGCCCTGGTGCTGATGGCGGAGCCGGCGCAACTGAACATGCTCGACAAAGTCATCGCCGAGCTCGACCGCCCGCGCGCTCAAGTCCTGGTGGAAGCGGCCATCGTCGAAGTCAGCGGCGACATCAGCGAGGCCCTCGGCGTGCAGTGGGCCGCACATGCCGGCAACGTCACCGGCGGCACCAACTTCCCCGCCAGCGGCCTGGCCATCGGCAGCCTGCTGGGCAACCTCGAAGGCGACAAGCGCCCGCCCCTGCCCGATGGCGCGATCATCGGCCTGGGCAGCCGCAACTTCGGCGCCCTGGTCACCGCGCTGTCCAGCGACTCCAACAACAACCTGCTGTCCACCCCCAGCCTGCTGACCCTGGACAACGAAGCCGCGGAGATCCTAGTGGGGCAGAACGTGCCATTCCAGACCGGCTCCTACACCACCGACAGCGCTGGCGCGAGTAACCCTTTCACCACCGTGGAGCGCAAGGACGTGGGCATCACCCTCAAGGTCACGCCCCATATCAACGAGGGCAACACCCTGCGCCTGCAGGTCGAGCAGGAAAGCTCCGAGCTGGCCGCCGCCCCCGCCGGCATCAGCACCAGTGACGTGATCACCAACAAGCGCTCGGTGAAAAGCACCATCCTCGCCGACGATGGGCAGATCATCGTGCTCGGCGGCCTGATCAAGGACAACGTCAAGACCCAGGTCAGCAAGGTTCCGGTACTGGGCAGCATCCCGCTGATTGGCCGGCTGTTCAGCAGCAGCCGCGAGGTCACTGAAAAAACCAACCTGATGGTGTTCCTGCGTCCGACCCTGCTGCGCACCAGCAATGACAACACCCACCTCGGCCAGCGCAAGTACGAGAACCTGCGCCAACTGCGGGCCCTGGACGGCAGCACCAACAGCCTGCGCCTGCCCAATGACCCACGGCAGATGTTCGAGGCCGCCCCGCAAGGCACCGTGATCGACATGCGCAGCGAGCCGCAACGATGACCCAGGCCCCACGCCTGCCCTTCAGTTTTGCCCGGCGCCACGGCGTGCTGCTGGAGGCCGGCCAACTGCTGTGCCGCAGCGACACCCCGCTGGCGGTGCTGGCTGAAGTGCGTCGACGCCATGGCGCGCCGCCGCACAGCCAGGTACTCGGCGCCGAGGCCTTCGCCCTGCGCCTGGCCGAGCACTACCGCGATGGCCAGGACGATGCGATGCAAATGGCCGAGGGCCTGGGCGACCAGATCGCCGACCAGGACGACCTCGCCAGCCTGGCCGAACACCTGCCGCAAACCACCGACCTGCTGGAGCAGGAAGACGATGCGCCGATCATCCGCCTGATCAACGCCATCCTCGGCGAGGCGGTCAAGGCCAAGGCCTCGGACATCCACCTGGAAACCTTCGAGCAACACCTGTCGGTGCGCCTGCGGGTCGATGGCCTGCTGCGTGAAGTACTGCGCCCACGGCGCGAACTGGCGGGGCTGCTGGTGTCGCGGATCAAGGTCATGGCGCGCCTGGACATCGCCGAAAAACGCATCCCCCAGGACGGCCGGATCGCCCTGCGGATCGGTGGCCATGAAGTCGATGTGCGGGTCTCGACCCTGCCCTCGGCCTATGGCGAACGGGTGGTGATGCGCTTGCTGGATAAACAGGCCGGGCGCCTCGACCTCGGGCGCCTGGGCATGGCCGATGCCAGCCGCCGACGCCTGGAAGGCGCACTGTCGCGGCCCCACGGCATCCTGCTGGTGACCGGGCCCACCGGCTCGGGCAAGACCACCACGCTGTACGCCGGCCTGGCCAGCCTCAACACCTTGTCGCGCAATATCCTGACCATCGAAGACCCGGTGGAGTACCACCTGCCGGGCATCGGCCAGACCCAGGTCAACACCAAGGTCGACATGACCTTCGCCCGTGGCCTGCGGGCGATTTTGCGCCAGGACCCGGACGTGGTGATGGTCGGCGAAATCCGCGACCGAGAGACCGCGGAAATCGCCGTACAGGCCTCCCTCACCGGGCACCTGGTGCTGTCGACCCTGCACACCAACAGCGCGGTGGGCGCGGTGACGCGCCTGGTGGACATGGGCGTCGAGCCGTTCCTGCTCTGCACTTCCCTGCTCGGGGTGCTGGCCCAGCGCCTGGTGCGAGTGCTGTGCGTCGAATGCAAAGTCGCGACCCCGGCCGACGCCAGCGCCTGTGCGCGCCTGGAGCTGGACCCTGCGGCCCCGCCCCTGCTGTATCACGCCCCCGGCTGCGCCGGCTGCCAGCACAGCGGCTATCGCGGACGCCAGGGCATCTACGAATTGGTGCTGTTCGACGAAGAGCTGCGCCAACTGGTGCACCAGGGCGCCGGCGAAGCCGAACTCAGCCGCCACGCCCGCGCCCATGGCCCAAGCCTGTTCGCCGATGGCCGCGACAAGGTGCTGCAAGGCAGCACCAGCCTTGAAGAACTGCTGCGCGTGACCCAAGAGGATTGACCATGGCCGCCTTCGAATACCTCGCCATGTGCAATGCCGGGCGCAAGACCCGCGGCGTGCAGGAGGCCGAGAGCCTGCGCCAGGCTCGCCAGTTGCTGCGCGAACGCAACCTGATCCCGCTGCAGATCAAGCCGGCGCGCGGCAACCAGGAGCGCGGCCCGGGCTCGACGGCAGCCTCCCGGCGCAGCCTGAGCCCGGCGCAACTGGCCTTGCTGACGCGCCAGTTCGCAACCCTGGTGCAAGCCTCCCTGCCACTGGAAGAAGTGCTGGCCGCCGTGGCCGCCCAGTGCGAAAAAAGCGCCCAGCAGAGCATGGTCCTGGCGATTCGCGCGCGGGTCCTCGAAGGCCACAGCCTGGCCCGCGCCATGGGCGAATTCCCCCGGGCGTTCCCGGCGCTGTACCGGGCCACGGTGGCCGCCGGCGAGCGCGCCGGGCACCTGGGCCAGGTGCTGTTGCAACTGGCCGACTACACCGAGGCGCGCCAGGCCGCGCAGCAGCAGATCCAGCTGGCCATGCTGTACCCGAGCATCCTGATGGTGGCGGCGTTCAGCATCGTCGGTTTCCTCCTGGGGTTCGTGGTGCCGGACGTGGTCAAGGTGTTTATCGACAGCGGCCAGCAACTGCCGGTGCTGACCCGGGGCCTGATCGCTGCCAGCGGCGTGCTGCGCGACTACGGCCTGTTGATGTTGCTGGTGCTGGCCGGCGGGCTTGGCTTGGCGCGCCTGGCCCTGCAAAAACCGGCAGCGCGCCTGCGCTGGCACCAGGTGCAACTGCGCCTGCCATTGATCGGCCGGGTGATCCGCGCCAGCAACTGCACGCGTTTTGTCAGCACCCTGGCGATTCTCGGACGCAGCGGCGTGCCCCTGGTGGACGCCCTGGAGATCGCCGCCGAAGTGGTGGCCAACCAGCAGATTCGTACCTGTCTGAAAGACGTGGCCCAAGCCGTGCGCGAAGGTAGCGGCCTGACTCGAGCCCTGGAACACAGCGGCCATTTCCCGCCGATGATGCTGTACATGATCGCCAGCGGCGAACGCTCCGGCGAGCTGGACGCCATGCTCGACCGCGCCGCGCACCAGCAGGAAGCGCAGCTGGCCAACCGCATTGCCATGCTGGTGGGCCTGTTCGAGCCGGTGATGCTGGTGTTCATGGGCGCCAGCGTGCTGCTGATCGTGCTGGCGATCCTGATGCCGATCCTCAGCCTCAACCAACTCATCACCTGATACACAGGAACGCGCATGCACAAGCGACACAAGCAACGGGGTTTTACCCTGATCGAAATCATGGTGGTGGTGGTGATCCTCGGGGTCCTCGCCGCCCTGGTGGTGCCGCAGATCATGAGCCGCCCGGACCAGGCCAAGGCCACCGCGGCGCAGAGCGACATCAAGGCCATCGCCATGGCCCTGGACATCTACAAGCTCGACAACCACAACTACCCCAGCACCCAGCAAGGCCTCGAAGCGCTGGTCAGCAAACCCTCGGGCACCCCGCCAGCACGCAACTGGAATGCCGACGGCTACCTCAAGCGCCTGCCGGTCGACCCCTGGGGCAACCCCTACCAGTACCTGGCCCCGGGCAGCCGGGCGAATGCCTATGACCTGTTCTCCTTCGGTGCCGACGGCCGTGCCGGTGGCGAAGGCCTGAACGCTGACATCGGCAACTGGGACCTCTGACGTGCAACGCGCAGCCCGGGGCTTCACCCTGCTCGAGGTGCTGGTGGTGATCCTGATCGTCGGCCTGCTGGCCGGCCTTACCGGGCTGGCCCAGGTCGACAGCGGCCAGCAGGCACGGCGCGAAGCCGAGCGCCTGCGCAGCCTGATCGGGCTGCTGCGCGCCGATGCCCTGCTCAACCACCGCGACTACGGGCTGCGCCTGGACGAAGACCGCTACTCGGTGCTGCTGCGTGCCAACGACGGCCGCTGGCAGCCCGCCTTGCAGTACCGCGAGCAACAGCTGCCGGCCGACCTCCGCCTGCAACTGCAAGTGGAGGTCGAGCTGCTCGATCCCGCCTCTGCGCCCAGCGGAACAGTGCCGCAGTTGCTGGTGCTGTCCAACGATGAAATCTCACCTTTCACCCTGCGCCTGGAACAGCGCCTGACCCCGGTGCTCTCGCTGCACAGCGACGGCCTGGAAGAGGTGCGCATTGAAACGCTGTGAAGGGTTTACCTTGCTGGAAGTGATGGTCGCCCTGAGCATTTTCGCCACCCTGTCGGTGGCCCTCTACAGCGCTGCCCAGCACATCGCCGGCAACAGTGCCGGCCTTGCCGAACGCAGCCTGGCCCATTGGCTGGCGGACAACCGGATGAATGAGCTGCGCGCCGGCATGCGCTCGCTCGCCACCGGCCAGGAGCAGGATCGGCTGGACTTCGGCGGCCGCCAATGGCTGCTCGACAGCCGGGTGGCCAGCGCGCCGGACCCGAGCTTGCGCAAGGTCAGCCTGGAAGTGTCGGTGGTCGGCTCCAAGCCCGTGCGCCGGGCCCTGCTCAGCGGGTTTATCGAGGCACGGCCATGAATCAGCGCGGCTTTACCCTGCTCGAAGTCCTGATCGCCATGGCCCTGTTCAGCCTGCTGGGCCTGGCCTGTTACCAACTGCTGGAGCGGGTGCTGCACAGTGAGCGGCGCATCGAGCAGCACGAACAGCAATTGCGCAGCCTGCAACGGGCCCTGGGGATCTTCGAGCGCGACCTGACGCAAGCCATCGTCCATCCGCTCGACGATGACCTCAGCCGCCGCCAGGCGCTGATCGGTCGCGCCGACAACCTGCGCCTGGTTCGGGGTGGCTGGAGCAACCCGCTGGACCAGGCCCGCAGCGATGTGCTGCAAGTCAGCCATCGCTGGGAAAATGGCCAGTGGCTGCGCGACTACCACAGCCCTACCGGGCAAGCACCACGGCCCGGGGAGGTGCGCCAGCAGCGCCTGCTCGACGGCGTGCAGCTCAAGCATCTGCGCTACATCGATGCCAGCGGTGCCGCGCACTCGGCCTGGCCGGCCCTGGGCCTGCCGCTGAGCCTGCCGCAGGCGATAGAGATCGAACTCGACGCCCCCGGCTACCCGGATATGCGCCGGGTCATCCTGCTTCCGGGCTTCCAGGGCAACGCCGGTGCATAGCCCGCGCCGGCAACGGGGCGTGGCGCTGATCAGCGTATTGCTGATCACCGCCCTGGTGACCCTGATCATCAGCGACATGCTCGCCCGCCAGCGCCTGAGCGTGGCCAGCAGCGCCAACCAGTTGCAACAACAGCAACTCTGGCAGTTGGCCCTGAGCGGCGAGACCTGGGCCCGCGAGCAATTGCGTCGCGACCTGGGCACTGAAGACGGCAAGCTCCGGGTGCATCTGGGCCAGCACTGGGCCAAGAGCGCCGGCGAATTCGAGATCGAGGACGGGCGCATCCGCATCCGCCTCGAAGACCTGGGCGCGCGCTTCAACCTCGATCGCCTGCGCAATCGCGACGACGACCTGAATCGTGCCCGTTACCAGCGCCTGCTGGTCCAGCTCGGCCTGACGCCCCATGACCCGGCGAACCTGCCCGCGCCCCTGGGCTACGACCACAAACTCCAGCCCTTTGCCGACAGCAGCGAGTTGCGGCGCCTGCCGGCGCTGGACGCGGCGGGCTGGCAGCGCCTGCAACCCTGGGTCGCGACCACCGGCAAGGCGCCGTTGAACATCAATACCGCCAGCGCCGAACTGCTGGCCACCCTCGAAAGCCTGGACAGCGGCATCGCCCGCAGCCTGGTGCAACAACGTCCAGCGAACGGCTACAAGAGCGTGCAGGCGTTTCTTGATCAGCCGCAGTTGCAAGGCCGCCAGGTCAATGGCGCGGGGCTGGCCGTCAGCAGTCACAACTTTCGCGCGACCCTCGATGTAGCCCTGGGCGAACGCCGCCTGCGCCTGGTGAGCGACCTGCGCACCGCCAGCGACGGCCAGGTCCAGGTGCTGCGTCGCCAACTGGTCGCCCCCGACCGCCCCCTTTCGGAGTAACCCCCGTGCACGCCTTGCTCCATCTTTCTTCCCTGGCCGATGACGCGCCCCTGACCTGGTGGCGCGGCTATGGCCCCGTGGTCCAGGGCGACCTGGATCAGGCGGCCCAGGCTCTGGCTGGCCAGCCGCTGCTCCTGCTGTTGCCCGCCGAAGCCGCCAGCCATCACCACATCGACGTCCCGCCCCGCAGCGGCCGCTGGCTGCGCCAGGCGATCCATTCGGCACTGGAAGAAAAACTGCTGGATGACCTCGACTCACTGCACCTGGCCCAGGGGCCGTTGCGCCAGCGGCGTCATTGCCGGCTATGGGTGCTGCGCCGCGACTGGCTGCAGTCGCTGTTGGCGCGACTGGCCGACAAAGGCCTGGTGCCGACGCGAATTCATATCGATGCCGACTGTATCCCGGGCGAGCAGCCACGGGCCGTGTACTGCGCCGATCGCTGGCTGCTGGGCGGCGCGGCGGAGCATCCCTCGGCCCTGGTCGAAGAGGAACTGCAAACCCTGGCCGCACTGTTGCCAGAGGACCTGCAACGCTGCACAGACTCGCCCTGGCCACTGCTGGCCGAGGGCGCGCAACAGGCCATCGACCTGCGTCAAGGCGAATTTGCCCTCGGCAGCCAGCACCGCCTGCCCTGGCGAGCCCTGACCATGCTGCTGGTGCTGGGCTGTGGCGCCAGCCTGGCACAGGATATCGGCCACCGGCTGGTGCTTGAGCAGCGCAGTGCCGAGTTGCATCTGGCCAACCTCGACACCTGGCAGCGGCGGGTGCCTGACGAGCCGCGGGTCATCGACCTCAAGCGCCAGGTCCAGGCTCGACTGCAACAAGACCAGGCGCCGCAACAGGACCTGGCGCGGCGCCTGGACACTCTGGCCCGACACTGGGGCAACAGCGGCGGCGCCCTGGCCCGGGTCGACCGGCTCGACTATCTACAGGGCGAAGGCTGGACCTTGCGCGTGATCGCCCCGGCCTTCGCCGACCTCGAGCGCCTGCGCGAGGGGCTGACCCGGGCCGGACTTGCAGTGCAGGCCGATTCCACCGCCCGCGACGGCCAAGTGGTCAGCGCCCGCTTGCAGATCAAGGAATGAATATGCTCTTTCGCAATTTGCCCCCACGTGAACGCCGAGCCCTGGCGCTGTTGGCCCTGTTCCTCGGCGCGGTATTGATCTGGACGTTGCTGTGGCAGCCACAGCGCCTGGCCTTGCAGAACGCCGAACGTAACTACCGGGACGAGCTGCAACTGGCCGCCGACTTGCAACGCCTGCCGGCCAGCGGCGGCAGCCAGCCGGGAGTGGCGATCAATGCAGACGCCTTGCCGGGTTTGCTGGCGCGCACCAGCGCCGAGACCAAGCTGAACCTGGAGCGTCTGGATAACGAGCAGCAGGGCCGGGTCGACCTCAGCCTCGATGGCGCATTGGCCGACCTCTTGCCCTGGCTGCAGCACCTGGGCGAGCAAGGGGTGGAGGTGAGTTCGGCGAACCTTGAAGTCAATCCGCAGGCCCAGGTCCGGGCGCGGCTGGTACTGGAGGTCAAATAGACCGAAGTCCCCCGAATGCAGGCACACGCCAACACCCGTGGACCCCGCAAGAGCGGGAGGTCCACGGGGGCGACTGAAATCAGGGACGGAGGGAAAGGCCCGGGATCAGGACTTTTCCAGGTTGGCCAGGATGTGGCCATGGACGCGCATGCAGACCCGCAGGTCCTCTTCTTCAACACCCACAAACAGCTCTTGGCGCAGGGCATTGGCGATGGTTTCGATCTGGTCGATCAGTGGGCGGGCCGGGGCGCACAGTACGATCTTTTTCGCCCGGCGATCTTCCAGCACCGACTGGCGCTGCACCAGCCCCTGGGTTTCCAGGCTGTCGAGCAAACGGGCCAGGGTCGGGCCTTCAACGCCCACACTCTGGGCCAGTTCGCGCTGGGTCGGGGCTTCTTCGAAGCGGGCCAGGTGCAGCAATACCAGCCAGCGCGCCTGGGACAGGCCCAGCCCGGCCAGACGCCGGTCCAGTTCAGCACGCCAGCCACGGGACATCTGCGCCAACTGCATGCCAAAACGGTGTTGATCGGTTAACGGCATAAAAAACTCATGATTAGACTGAAGTAGTGAAAACTAATAATTAGTCAGCTAAGCATGCGCCTTGCCCGGAGGCAAGGCCCGACATGTACTGAATCGTTACTTCGTTGACGCAGCGACTCACATTTCGAATTCCGATTGCAGCGCCGCCCTCACGCAGTACAGAACGCCTTCAGGCACCCGTCCGGCGAACAACTCGGCAATTTCGGCCACCGGCGGCAGCTCACCCTCGCCGTCCAGGAAGGCATCCTGAATCTCACCCAGCAGGTCTTCCGGCAGATCCAACGCCTGTTCCAGCGACAACTCCTGCTTGCCGACAGCCTCGGCCAGCAGGGTGTAGACGTTCTTTTCCGAACATTGCAGCTGCCCGGCGATCTGCACCGGGGTCATGCCGGCGCGCGCCAGGGTTATCAGCTCGTGGCGAATATCGGCCACCACTTTTGGCGCCTCGACCTCGCCCCCCAGCACTTCGAGGAAGGCCTCGCCGTAACGCTCGAGCTTGCGCGCGCCGACACCGCTGACCTTGGCCATTTCCGCCAGGGACGTGGGTTGGCTGCGCAGCATTTCGAGCAAGGTCGAATCGGGGAAGATGACGTACGGCGGCACACCGTGCTCTTCCGCCAGTTTGCGCCGCAGGGCACGCAGGGCTTCCCACTGTTCGCGCTCTTCGCCACGCACCAGTTGGCTGGCCTGGCTGGTGCTGGTCTTGGTGGTGGTCTGCGGCTTGAGCTCGCGGCGCAATTCAAGGGTCACTTCGCCCTTGAGCAGCGGCCGGCAGCTGTCGCTCAGGCGCAGGCCGCCATACCCTTCAAGATCGATATCGGCCAGGCCGCGCGCCACCAACTGGCGAAACAGCGAACGCCATTCGCCCTCGCTACGGGCCTTGCCGACACCGAACACCGACAGGTGCTGATGACCGAAGCTGCGCACCTTCTCGTTATCCTTGCCCAGCAACACGTCCACCAGGTGGCCGACGCCATAACGCTGGCCGGTGCGATAGATCGCCGACAAGGCCTGTCGGGCCGGCTCGGTGGCATCCCAGGTTTGCACGCCGTCGACACAGTTGTCGCAATGCCCGCAGGGTTGCGGCATGTCTTCATCGAAGTAGGCCAGCAGGGTTTGCCGGCGGCAGCGGGTTTCTTCGCACAGCGCCAGCATCGCGTCGAGCTTGTGCTGTTCCAGACGCTTGTGGCGCTCGTCACCTTCTGAGTTCTGCAGCATCTGCTTGAGCATCACCACGTCCTGCAGGCCGTAGACCATCCAGGCATCGGCTGGCAGGCCATCACGGCCGGCGCGCCCGGTTTCCTGGTAATAGGCCTCGAGGGACTTGGGCAAATCCATGTGGGCGACGAACCGCACGTTGGATTTGTCGATGCCCATGCCGAAGGCAATGGTCGCCACCATGATCAGGCCTTCCTCATTGAGGAAGCGCTTCTGGTTGTGAGCCCGCAGATCGCTGGGCAGCCCTGCGTGGTACGGCAGCGCCGGGAAGCCCTGCTCGCAGAGAAACGCGGCGACTTCATCGACCTTCTTGCGCGACAGGCAATAAACGATGCCCGCATCACTGCGCCGCTCGTTGAGGAACGCCAGCAACTGCTTGCGCGGCTGCTCCTTGGGTACGATGCGGTAGAAAATGTTCGGCCGGTCAAAGCTCGACAGGAAACGCTCGGCCTCCTGCAAATGCAGGCGGGTGACGATTTCTTCGCGGGTGCGCTTGTCGGCGGTGGCGGTCAGGGCAATGCGCGGCACATCGGGGAACATTTCCGCCAACTGCCCCAGTTGCAGGTATTCCGGGCGGAAGTCGTGACCCCATTGCGAGACACAGTGCGCTTCGTCGATGGCGAACAGGGCGATATCCAGCCCCTGCAGGAACGACAGCATGCGTGGCTGCACCAGGCGCTCAGGGGCCAGGTAGAGCATTTTCACCTCGCCGCGGCGGATGCGCGCTGCCAGGTCGCGCTGCTGCTCGGCGCTGAGTGTGGAGTTCAGCGCGGCGGCGGCGACGCCGAGTTCTTCAAGGGTGGCGACCTGGTCGTCCATCAGCGCGATCAGCGGCGATACCACCACCGCGAGGCCTTCGCGCAGCAGCGCCGGAACCTGGAAACACAGGGACTTGCCGCCGCCGGTGGGCATCAGCACCAGGGCATCGCCGCCACTGGCCACGCGCTCAATGATCGCACCTTGGCGACCACGGAAACTGTCGTAGCCGAAGATGTCCTTGAGGACGCGTTGAGCCTGTTCGAGCATGAAAAACTCCAAAAATCGCTGAAATCCCTGAGCGCAGGCTGACTGAAAACACGTCGGGCTTCACGGACAAATCCGTTAGCGGACTTTTCCGCAACCGCCGCAACGCCTGCAGGGCATCACAAAACGCGCGAGTATACCCGAGCCCTCCCCGACAAAGGGTGCCGACAATCAGCCACCGGTAACCTTTGGAAGCGTTCAAATCTGCGCTGCGGCTGGCCTGGGCGCTCAAGAAGGCCTAGAATTCAGCATCGTTTATTCCCCAAGGTAGCCCCTCAATGTCCTTCGCCGAGCAACTAACCCGCCTGCAAGTCTTCCTCGACGCCGATGAGCTGCACGACGAGGCGCTGGACTACGTGGCCGCTCACGGCTACCTGACTGCGTTGTCGATCTGTTCCGAGAGCGTTCCCGATCGCGAGTGGATCGACGCCCTGTTCGCCGAAGAGCCGCACTACAGCGACGACACCGAACGCGAAGTGATCGAATCCACCCTGATTGCCCTCAAGGCCCACATCGCCCGCCAACTGGCGTCCGACGAAGAGTTCGAGCTGCCGTGCGAACTCGACCTGGGCGAAGACCCGGACGACTCCGACCTGCGCGGCTGGTGCATCGGCTTCATGGAAGGGGTGTTCCTGCGTGAAGCGGCCTGGTTCGAAACCGCGGAGGAAGAAGTCAGCGAAATGCTCCTGCCGATCATGGTCGGTTCCGGTCTGTTCGATGAACAGCCTGAATTCTCCGACATCGCCAGCGATGCCAACCTGATGGACGACATGATCGTCCAAATCCCGGAAGCCCTGACCGCGCTGTACCTGCTGTGCAATGCCCCGGACGAAAAGCCGGCGATCCTCAAGCCACGCCACCACTAAGCAACTGCCCACGATCTCGCGAGCAAAGGGTCAGGCACGGCAAACATGGCTGAGGAAGCGGAGTTTAGAGACCTAAATGAGCATTCCGAGGCCATTTTCAACGCGGCATCCCCAAGCACAGCACATCGTGAACAGGTTCTGAGTCGTCGCCTATGACCCCGCCCATAGGCAATCGCCCGCTGCTTCTGCGCTACGCCCTGCTGGCCATTGGCTGGCTGAGCGTGGTGCTGGGGGTGATCGGGATTTTCCTGCCGGTGCTGCCCACCACTCCCTTCCTGCTGCTGGCTGCCGCCTGCTTTGCCCGCAGTTCGCCGCGTTTCTACCACTGGCTGGTGGAACATCCACGGCTCGGTCCGTGGATTCGCGACTATCTCGATGGCAACGGCATTCCGCTCAAGGGCAAGGTCTATGCGATCGGCCTGATGTGGCTGAGCATCGGCCTGTCCTGCTACCTGGTGCCGCTGCCCTGGGCCCGTGGTTTCATGCTGACCAGCGCGGTGCTGGTGACGATTTACATCCTGCGGCAAAAAACCCTGCACAAACCCTGAGCTATCAGTGGCCACCATGGTTGCGCTGATAGGTGTCCTCGCCCATGGCCGCAATCTGCCCCTCGATCAACGCTTCGAACGGCTTGAGCAAAGGTTCGAACGAGGCCGGCGCTTCCAGGGTTTGCAAGGCCTGGACGATGGCCTCCAAGGTCGATAACGCTCCCGGCCCGGGCGCCTTGCGCAGGCGATAGCGCGACACCCCGCCCTGCCCCAGGCTGACTCGCGGCAACGCTGCCAGCAGCGGGTTGAGGTGCAGCAGCTTTCGCGCCTTGCGCCAGGTGCCGTCGGGCACCACCAGCAACAACGGCTGCGCCGCTGGGCCATAGGCCTGCAACGTCTGTGCGTCATCAGCCGGGAACAGCAACCTGGCCTGATAGCCAGGGCGATTCAGCAACTGCGGCAAGTCCGCGAACACTTCGCCGACGATCAGCTCGGCATTGGTCAGGCCCAGGGCCGCCAGGCGGGCGGTGTTCAACGCATGGTTGACCTCACTGGGATGCTGCAGCAGCAGCACCCGGGTGCGGCTGTCCAGCTGCGGTATCAACGCGCACAGGCAATGGCTTTCGGGGCGCAGGCAGCGCGGGCATTGACTTCGTGACATGGCGGCCTCCTCAAGCCTGGTTGAGCTGCGCCTTGAGCAGGTCGCGGAAGGTCTGGATCAAAGGCTCGCGGCTGCGCCCACGGCGCATGATCATCGAGAACGGCGCCTGGTAGCCAAAGGTCGCCGGCAGCAACACCCTCAGGTCGCCCTTGTCGGCCCAGGCCTGGGCGTAGTGCTCCGGCAGGTAGCCGATGTAGGCACCGGACAGCACCAGAATCAACTGCGCCTCCATACTTTCCACGGTCGCCGCGCTGTGCTTGAAACCATGCCGGGCCAGCTCTGCCTGGCTCCAATAGCCCCGGCCCACCATGCGCTGCTGGGTGATCAGTTGTTCGGGAATCCGCCGCTCGGTAAACAGTGGATGCCGATTGCTGCAATACAGCCAGTGCTGCTCGCGGTACAACGGCATGTACACCAGGCCGCTCATGCGCGTGGAGAACGCGCCGATGGCCAGGTCCAGGCGGTTGTCCTGCACCCCCAGCTGCAACTCGTAAGGGCTCATGACCGACAAGTGCAAATGCACCGCCGGGTGCTCCTGGCTGTAGGCGCCAATGGCTTCGGCGAAAGGCAGGGCCTTGTCGCTGACGGTGGAGTCGATCACCCCCAGGTTCAGGGTACCGCGCAACTCGCCCTTGAGCGCCGCAGCGTATTGCTCGAAGCCTTCGAGTTCGCCGAGCAGGCGCAGGGTTTCCTGATGGAACAGCTCGCCCTTGCTGGTGAGACTGAAACCGCCGCGCCCGCGATGGCACAGCACCAGCCCCAGCGCCGCTTCCAGCTGGCTCATGTAGGTGCTGATAGCCGAGGTCGACAGATTGAGTTCGTGCTGGGCATTGGCGAACCCCTGATGCCGCACCACGCTGACAAAGATGCGCAATAGTTTCAGATCAGGTAAAGCGTTGGCCATGACGGGCTCCGATAACCAGCGAAAAAACACCATCCATGGCTGAGAAAAATACCTGCCGCCAGATTGAACCGACCCAGCACACACCCGGATTACGCCGGCTGCATCACCGAGCGGGTCGGACATCCTCGCCACAGGGGGCGTGGCGGCTGGGCGAGAGTCTAGCGCCAAGCTCGGCATTAGTTCAGAAAAATCTGAACTAAGTATTTGTTCACAGCGATTCTTTCCCCGCAGCGCATTTCGCAGAATCGGCCTCACTCGGTTGTGCGGGCAGAGCCTTCTGCGCCGCCCAGCCCAAAAATAAAACAACGATGAGGCCAATCCCGTGGACAAGATCCTTCACCAACCACTGGGCGGCAACGAAATGCCGCGCTTCGGCGGCATCGCCACCATGATGCGTCTTCCCCATTTGCCCACCGCCGCCGGCCTCGATGCCGCGTTCATCGGCATCCCGCTGGATATCGGCACCTCGCTGCGGGCCGGCACCCGCTTCGGCCCGCGAGAAATCCGCGCTGAATCGGTGATGATTCGCCCGTACAACATGGCCACCGGCGCCGCGCCCTTCGACTCGCTGTCGGTTGCCGACATCGGCGACGTGGCGATCAACACCTTCAACCTGCTGGACGCGGTTCGCATCATCGAAGAAGCCTACGACGGCATCCTCGAACACAACGTGATTCCCCTGACCCTGGGCGGCGACCACACCATCACCCTGCCGATTTTGCGCGCGATCCATAAGAAGCACGGCAAGGTCGGCCTGGTGCACATCGACGCCCACGCGGATGTGAACGACCACATGTTCGGCGAGAAAATCGCCCACGGCACCACCTTCCGCCGTGCAGTGGAAGAAGGCCTGCTGGACTGCGACCGAGTGGTACAGATCGGCCTGCGTGCCCAGGGCTACACCGCTGAAGACTTCAACTGGAGCCGCAAACAAGGGTTCCGCGTGGTCCAGGCCGAAGAGTGCTGGCACAAATCCCTGGCCCCGCTGATGGCCGAAGTCCGCGAAAAAGTCGGCGGCGGCCCGGTGTACCTGAGCTTTGACATTGACGGCATCGACCCGGCCTGGGCCCCTGGCACCGGCACCCCGGAAATCGGCGGCCTGACCACCATCCAGGCCATCGAAATCGTCCGTGGCTGCCAGGGCCTGGACCTGATCGGCTGCGATCTGGTAGAAGTCTCGCCACCCTACGACACCACCGGCAATACCTCGCTGCTGGGCGCCAACCTGCTGTACGAGATGCTCTGCGTACTGCCTGGCGTGGCCCACCGCTGAGTCACGGCCATGAGCGATCAGGAGAACGTCCTCAACGCCGCTGCCGCATTGGTCGCGGCCTTCGCCCGCAACGACCGCGAAGCCTACTTCGCGGCGTTCAGCCGCGATGCCAGTTTTGTGTTCTACACCCTTCCCCAGCCGCTGTTGTCCCGCGATGCCTATCAGGTGTTGTGGGACCAATGGCGCGCCGAGGATGGCTTCGAGGTGCTCGCGTGCACCTCGAGCAATGCCTTCGTCAGCCTGCAAGGCGACGTGGCGCTGTTTATTCATGACGTGGCCACCGAGCTGCGCATGCAAGGGGAGCAACACTTCAGCCAGGAGCGCGAAACCATCGTGTTTCGCCGACAACAACAAGGCCATTGGCTGGCCTGCCACGAACATTTATCCGCCATGCCGGAAGGGCTGCCACCCCCTTAGCCAATACAGGTGACGCCCGCACACGATGGGCGCGCCTCGATGATCGGAGCAGATCATGAATAACAACAACAAAGAACACAGCCTTAGCAGCATTGAAACCAACGGAGTCGAACAGATCCCCGATCACGAACGCAGCGCCGGCCCCGGCGACCTGTTTCGTCTGATCTTCGGCGGCGCCAATACCTTTGCCACCGCCGTGCTCGGCAGCTTCCCGGTGTTGTTCGGCCTGTCGTTCCAGGCCGGAGTCTGGGCCATCGTCCTCGGCGTGGTGCTCGGGGCGCTGATCCTGGCGCCCATGGGCCTGTTCGGCCCGCTCAACGGCACCAACAACGCCGTCTCCTCCGGCGCGCACTTTGGCGTGCACGGGCGGATCGTCGGCTCGTTCCTGTCATTGCTGACCGCCATCGCCTTCTTCTCGCTCTCGGTCTGGAGCTCGGGGGATGCGCTGATCGGTGGCGCCAAGCGCCTGATCGGCCTGCCGGAAACCGACCTGAGCCTGGGCCTGGCCTACGGCCTGTTTGCGATCCTGGTGCTGACGGTGTGTATCTACGGTTTCCGCTTCATGCTCTGGGTCAACCGCATTGCGGTGTGGGCCGCGAGCCTGTTGTTCCTGCTGGGGATCTTCGCCTTCGCGCCGACCTTCGACAGCCAGTTCGCCGGAACCGTCGCCATGGGCCAGGCCGGGTTCTGGGCGGCCTTTATCGGCGCCGCGCTGGTGGCCATGAGCAACCCGATCTCCTTCGGCGCCTTCCTAGGCGACTGGTCGCGCTATATCCCGCGGGAAACCCCGAAAGCACGCATCATGCTGGCCGTGATCGCGGCGCAACTGGCAACCCTGATCCCTTTCCTGTTCGGCCTGGCCACCGCGACCATCGTTGCGATCAAGGCGCCGGACTACATCGCCGCCAACAACTACGTCGGCGGGCTGCTGGCGGTCTCGCCGAGCTGGTTTTTCCTGCCGGTGTGCCTGATTGCGGTGATCGGCGGCATGTCCACCGGCACCACGTCGCTGTATGGCACCGGGCTGGACATGTCCAGCGTGTTCCCGCGCCTGCTGTCGCGGGTCAAGGCGACCCTGCTGATCGGCGTGCTGTCGATTGCCTTCATCTTTATCGGGCGCTTTGCGGCGAATCTGGTACAGAGCGTGTCGACCTTCGCCGTGCTGATCATCACCTGCACCACGCCATGGATGGTGATCATGATCATCGGACTGCTGGTGCGGCGCGGCTTCTACTGCCCGGATGACCTGCAAGTTTTCACCCGTGGCGAACAAGGCGGCCGCTACTGGTTCCAGCACGGCTGGAACTGGCGCGGCCTCGGCGCCTGGATCCCCAGCGCGCTGGTGGGCCTGTGCTTCGTCAACCTGCCGGGGCAGTTCGTCGGGGTGCTTGGCGAACTGGCCGGCGGCATCGACATCAGCCTGCCGGTCACCCTCGGCCTGGCCTCCCTGGTGTACCTGGTGCTACTCGGCCTGTTCCCGGAACCGGCAGCGGTGTTCGGTCCAGGCGACCCACGCAGCAAGGGCATGGATTCGCTCACCAAACCGGCCCTCGGCCAAACCGTCTGAGTTCAAGGCGCCGGCTGGCCGGCGCTTGCCTGACCTAATAGTTTCACCATAAAAAAGATAATCGGAGAAACGCCATCATGGCTTTAGATCTATTTGTCGTACTTATCTACGCTGCCGCAATGCTGGTGCTCGGCTACTACGGCATGCGCAAGGCCAAGACCCACGAGGACTACCTGGTGGCCGGCCGCAACCTGGGCCCGACGCTGTACATGGGCACCATGGCCGCGACCGTGCTGGGTGGCGCCTCGACCGTTGGCACCGTGCGCCTGGGTTATGTGCATGGCATCTCCGGGTTCTGGCTGTGCGCCGCACTGGGCCTGGGTATCATTGCGCTGAACCTGTTCCTGGCCAAACCGCTGCTCAAGCTGCGGATCTTCACCGTGACCCAGGTCCTGGAAAAGCGCTACAACCCCATGGCGCGCCAGGCCAGCGCGGTGATCATGCTGGCGTACGCGCTGATGATCGGCGTGACCTCGATCCTGGCCATCGGCACCGTGCTGCAAGTGCTGTTCGGCCTGCCGTTCTGGATCTCGGTCCTGCTCGGCGGTGGCGTGGTGGTGGTGTATTCGGCGATCGGCGGCATGTGGTCGCTGACCCTGACCGACATCGTGCAGTTCGTGATCAAGACCGTGGGCCTGATGTTTATCCTGTTGCCGATCTGCCTGTACCGCGTCGGCGGCTGGGACGAACTGGTGAGCAAGCTGCCGGCCTCGAGCTTCAGCTTCACCACCATCGGCTGGGACACGATCATCACCTACTTCATGATCTACTTCTTCGGCATCCTGATCGGCCAGGACATCTGGCAACGGGTGTTCACCGCCAAGACCGATAAAGTGGCCCAGTACGCAGGCACCGTCGCCGGCGTCTACTGCATCATCTACGGCCTGGCCTGCGCCCTGATCGGTATGGCCGCCCACGTGCTGCTGCCGGACCTGGACAACGTCAACAACGCCTTTGCCGCCATCGTCAAAGCCTCGCTGCCGGACGGTATCCGTGGCCTGGTGATCGCTGCCGCACTGGCCGCCATGATGTCCACCGCCAGCGCCGGCCTGCTCGCCGCCTCCACCACACTGACCGAAGACCTGCTGCCGAAACTGCGTGGCGGCAAACAGTCGAGCCTGGGCATCAACCGCCTGTTCACCTTCCTCACCGGGATCGTGGTGCTGGGCATCGCCCTGGTGGTCAACGACGTGATCAGCGCCCTGACCCTGGCCTACAACCTGTTGGTGGGCGGCATGCTGATTCCGCTGATCGGAGCGATTTTCTGGAAGCGCGCAACCACCTCCGGCGCCATCGCCAGCATGGGCCTGGGTTTCGCCACGGCTCTGGTGTTCATGATCAAGGACGGCCTGGACGCAAACACACCGATCTACTACAGCCTGGCTGTCGGCCTGATCAGCTTCGTGGTGGTCAGCCTGCTGTCCCGCCGCCCGGCTCCCCTGGCCAACGCGGTTTAAGCTGAATTCGGACATTTTTGGGAGTTTCTTCAGCGGGTGCAGCGTCGGAGGCTGCACCCGTTTTTTTTGCCTGGGGAAAAGCGCCGTACGCCTACCCGTCAAGGGCACACCCAGGCTCGCGGCAAGCCCGAGCAACCTGTGCTGTACTGCGACTAGCACCGCACCAGCTCCGCCGGTCGCGGCCAAGGGTAAATAACAATAAGACCCGAGGTGCTCATGAACGCCTTTGACTTGCCACTCGGCACCATCCCCCCATGCCATCCCCCCTGCTGCGCAAGCGCCCCATTGGATTGTCTGCCGGAGCCCCGGTCATGAAACGCGCCCATGTGCGCCAAGTCGTGCGCGACTACATCCACCGCCTGCTGGAGCGCAACCAGCCGTTCGACGACCAACTCGACCTGCAAACGCTGGGCCTGGACAAGCAGGATCTGGAGGAATTGATTTTCCATCTGGAAGATGAGTTCGGACTGACAGCGTTTACCCACGAGGAAGATCAACTGCTCAAGGCCGCGAGCACGGCCAATGACCTCAGTCAGTTTTTGCTGAAGATTTCCAGGCACTGAACATCAAGGTGGAAATACTGGGAGTGCGCCTATAGGGACGTAGCCACATCCTAGGCGCGGGTTGAAAAGTAGAGGAGCAAGCCTTGCGCTTGCTCCACATCGACCCGATCAGCGGCGTTTTTGCTGCCGACGTCGTTGGTCGTCGTCCGTACGAATCGGCACCGGCTGCAACGGTGGCTCGATCAGGCCCAATGCGACGCCAAGGTCGTGAAGCCAGTTTTGCAGTTTGTCTTTCATAGCGCCCCCCTTAAGGGTCATGCCGAGCGACGGGATTCTTTGGCCGCTTCGCACTGATAATAGTCCTAAGTCCTACGCATTGCTCGCCCTAGATCGCAATGATCTGTTACCGGATTAATCTGAATCATCCGTGGACTTTTCTTAAAGAGCAGCCATCCACCGCCGCTTCGGCCTTGGCGGCTTCCTGCAGTTCGATCCATGCCGTGAGGTTGGCGCCGAGCATGCCCTTGCGCCACATCAACCAGGTGGTGGCGCTGGCGAACGGCTCGGCCAGGGTGTGCACCGCGACACTCTCCCGCCCCGGCAGGCTGGCCAGCATCGACTGCGTCATCATCGCCACCCCTGAACCGGCAATCACACAGGCGAGCATGCCCTGGTAGGACTCGATCTCCATGGCCCGGCCCATGGTCGCGTGGTCATGGGCAAACCAGGACTCCAGGCGCATGCGATAGGAGCAGCCCCGACGAAAGGTAAATACCGCCCGGCCCTCGACGTCGCGGGCGCTGCGCACCGGTGGGTGGCCCGCTTCACTGATCAGCACCAGGGTTTCATCGCACAGGGGTACACCGTCCAGCCCCGCCAACTGCAGCGGACCGTCGACCAGGGCCGCATCCAGGCGCCCGGTCAGCAGGCCCTCCAGCAACTCACCGCTGGGGGCCGACTGCACCTGCAGGTTCACCATCGGATAGGTGCGGTGATAACGCGCCAGCAGCGGCGGCAACTGGATGGCTGCCGAGCTGTGCATGGTGCCCAGCACGAAGACGCCCGCAGGCTGCCCTCCTTGCAGCGCGGCCTGGGCCTCATCGTGCAGGGCGAACAAGCGCAGGCTGTAATCGAGCAGCACCTTGCCCGCCGGCGAGAGCAGCAGCCGCTGCCGCTCCCGCAGAAACAGCTCGACGCCCAATTGCTCCTCCAACTGCTTGAGCCGGGTAGAGAGGTTGGACGGCACCCGATGCAGACGCTCGGCCGCGCGGGTAATGGAACCCTCCTCGGCCACAGCCTGGAAGATGCGGAGCTGGCTGAATTCCACGATACTCTCCAAAAGTGAACAAGTTGCTTAATATTATTCATTTTTAAAGAAAGTCAATCGATCCTAGCCTGACGGTCACTGCTCCACTGATGGAACCCTGACCATGTCCCCGCTGATTCGCCTGCTCGCCAGCTTTATCGCCTTGATGATGGCCATGGGCATTGGCCGTTTTGCCCTCACCCCGCAGTTGCCCCATCTGCTCAGCGAAGGCCAGATCGACCTGACCGCCGCCGGCCTGATCGCCGCCGCCAATTACCTGGGCTACCTGTTGGGCGCCCTGGATGCAATGTTTGCCCGACGCCCTCGCCAGGTTCGCCAGCGCCTGCTCGGCGGCCTGTGGTTGTGCGTGCTGCTGACCCTGGCCTCGTTCTGGGCCCAAGGCTTCTGGGCACACTTGCTGCTGCGCTTCGGCACCGGGGTAGCCAGCGCCTGGGTGCTGGTGATGATCACCGCCCTGAGCCAGCCCCTGGCCCAGGCAGCCGGTCGGCCACGGCTCGGCGCCCTGGTATTTGCCGGGCCGGGCCTGGGTATCTTTCTGACCGGGTTGCTGGTGCTGGGCTCGAACCTGCTCGGGCAAAGTTCGGCCATGCTCTGGCTGGTGTATGCCGCGGTCGGTTTGCTGATGCTGCTGGTGATCCTGCCGATCCTCCCGCAGCCCGAATCCATGCCGCTCACCGCGCCCGCGCCTGCTACTGCCGAGGGCCGGGAAATCCCCCGCCTGGGGCTGATCTACGGCCTGTACGGCCTGGGCTACATCATCCCGGCGACCTTTCTTTCGCAGATGGCCAGCGCGCATTTCCAAGGCCAGTGGCAGGCAGACCTGTTCTGGCCCTGTTTCGGCCTGACGGCGGCGCTCGGGGTATTGCTGGTCAGCCTGCGCCGCGCCAGCCCCGGGGCAACCCGCTATTGGCTGATGGCAACGCTGTGGATGCAAGCTGCCGGGGTCTTCGCCTGCCTGCTGGGCGATGGCACCGGGCTGGTACTGGGGGTGATCCTGTGCGGGACTTCGTTCCTGGCCTGCATGCAATTGGTGATGCAGCGCTCACGGGAGATCGCGCCCCATGCCACCCAGCGCAACGCCGGGCTGTTGACCGCCTGCTTCGCCATTGGCCAGTTGAGTGGTCCGCTGCTCGCGGCCCTGAGCAGCCATTACAGCGGCGACCTGCACCCGGCGCTGATCATCGCCGGCGGGGGCCTGCTGCTGGCGGGGGCGTTGCTGTTAAGCCGCCAGCGGCTTGCCGGCAAGAGCCCGAAAGCCTGCGCAACCCTTACAGAAAGCGGCGAATACGTCGGCGCAACCACTGTTCGGCGCTGACGAACGTAATGCCCAACAGCACCAGCACCGCGCCCATCACGAAGTTGAAGCTCAGGGGCTCACCGAGCAGCACCACCCCAAAGGTCACGCCGAACAGCGGGGTCATGAAGGAGAACACCGCCAGGTTGGCCGCCAGATAACGCCGCAGCAGCCAGAACCAGGTCAGGTAGCTGAAAAACGACACCACCAGCCCCTGGAACAACACACTGGCGACCGCCACCGGGGTCAGGCTGACATGGCTGATCTGCCCGCTCAGCGCAGCAATCAGCAGCAGGCCGACAAAGCCGACGATCAATTGATAGAACAGGGTCAGGGTCGCCGGCGCCTCGGACAGCCGCGAGGCACGCACGACCACAGTGGTCGCGCCCCAGGCCATGCCGGCCAGCAGGCCCAAGGTGTCGCCCAGCAACATGCGCCGGTCCAGGTTCTCCAGGGATATGCCGCCGGCAAAGGCAATGCTGATGCCGATAAACGCCAGCAGAATCCCCAGCCACTGCAGGGGCCGCAGGCGCTCACTGGGCAACAGCCAGTTCACCCCCAGCGCGGTAAAGATCGGCGCGGTGTACAGAAACACCGACATATGGGCGGCGCTGGTCAGCTGCAGGCCTTCGGCGATAAACAGAAACTCCAGGCCGAACAGGCTGCCGGCCAGCAAGCCGCCACGCCAGGTGCTGCCGATCTGCGACCAGCCGCCCTTCCAGCACATCAACAAGGCCACCAGCAGCGCGGAAATCCCGGAGCGCGCCGCAGCCTGCATCACCGGTGCAATATCGGCCGCCGCCCACTTGATCATCACCTGCTGCACGCCCCAGATCAGGCACAGCCCCAGCATCACTTGCAGGGCAAAGCCATCGGCGCTACGCCGCTCGGTGCTCACCGCAAACACTCAACGTTAATCAACGACATGGCAGTTACTCGACAAAAACGAAAAAGCCTCGCGATGGCTGCGTGGCGAAACAGACTCAGGTGGGTGTACGAAAAGGCATTGCCAGGACATCGCCGGCCATCCACATCCGTGGCGGCACAAGGCAAGACCGGCTAAGCGCGAAGATCGCCAAAGCGCCGCGCACAGGCATAGCCGATACTGCAGGCGACAGCGCTGGCGAAGGTGCCCCAGGCCATGTCCAACAAGGCCAACTGCGCCGACCAGCCGTGCAGGGTCGACCAGTTGCTCAGGTCATAGGTGCCGTAGGCCACCAGCCCGAGCAAAGCACCGAGCCGCGTACTGTGCAGCCAACTGCCCCGAGCCAGCGCCGGCTGTACCGCAAACACCAGGCAACCCAGGACATACAGCAGATAAAACAGCGCTGCGGGGGCCAGCAGCGGCTGGTCGAGCATCAGCGAACCCAGCAGCGCCTTGTAGGTCGGCCCCATCAACAGGCCCAGCCAAAGGCCGTCGAGCAGCAGAAACGCGAGCAATGTGCCGAAATAGGCAATCAGCCGGAGTCGCATGTCGAATGGCCTGTTCAGTGGGGTCCCGCTCAGCTTAGTTCAATGCGATCGGCATGGATCACGATCTGACCCTGCTTATACAGCGCGCCGATGGCCTTCTTGAAGTTGCCTTTGCTGACACCGAACAAACTGCTGATCACGGTCGGGTCGCTCTTGTCGCTGACCGGCAAGGTGCCGTTGTTTTCACGCAACTTGGCGAGGATCTTCGAGTTCAGGCTGGTGGAAGCTTCTTCGCCCACCGGTTGCAGGCTCAGGCTGATCTTGCCGTCACCACGAACTTCTTTGATAAAGCCTTTTTCTTCTTTGCCCGGGCGCAGGAACTTGAACACTTCGTTCTTGTGGATCAGCCCCCAGTGCTTGTTGTTGATGATCGCCTTGAAGCCCATGTCGGTGGCTTCGGCCACCAGCAAGTCGACTTCCTGACCCGGCTGGTAGTTGGCCGGGGTCTTGTCCAGGTAGCGGTCAAGACGCGCGGTGGCGGTGATACGGCGGGTGTGCTTGTCGAGATAGACGTGCACCACGCAGTACTCGCCGGCGGTCATCTGGCGCTTTTCTTCGGAGTACGGCAGCAACAGATCCTTGGGCAAACCCCAATCGAGGAATACACCGATGCTGTTAACTTCAACGACTTTAAGACTGGCGAACTCACCGACTTGAACTTTCGGTTTTTCAGTAGTTGCGATGAGTTTGTCTGCACTGTCCAGATAAACAAAAACATTGAGCCAGTCTTCGTCTTCACTGGGAATATCTTTGGGAATATAACGATTAGGCAGCAATATCTCGCCGTCCGCCCCACCGTCCAGATACAAACCAAAGTTAGTGTGTTTAACCACTTGCAAACTGTTGTAGCGCCCGACTAAAGCCATTTCCAATACCCTCATTGCGTGGGCGGCATTCTACAGGGGTTTTACCCGGTTGGTTTGATGCGCAGGCGGGCGGTGGACGAAATTTCCTTGAAGACATTGATTTTTCTCGATTTCCACAGCCATAGGCCTCCGCTCGTCAGGCAGAGGCCGTCCCGAACTCCCCGACCTGACCGCTAAAAAACGCCATAATCAAGACAAAGCTTTAGTTAAAACAGCAGCTTAGGTAAATAAAGCGAGCACTGTCCGATGCTCAACTCTTTATCACCCAAGTATTTCGAAGGATATTTACCAAGCAATTGTCAAGCATTTCATGTATTATGCGTGGCCAAGTTAATTTTCTACAGGTTAATGGCCGCCATGCGTGTAAAAGCATCCAACAGCAAAGCAAAGCCAGCTCCAGCCGTTGAAACCAGCGAATCGATCAACAACCAGATCGCTGCATTCCTCAAGTCTGGCGGCGAGATCCAGCAAATTGCCAAAGGCGTCAGCGGCCAGACTTTCGGCCCGTCGAAGCAGATTACCCTCGGCAAAAAGTAATACCCCCGCAGCACATCCTGGTCCCTAAGCGCTTTGAACCTCAAAGCGCTAGGACTAGAGCCTGACCCCCCCTTTCCTTGCATAAATCGACGAACGGCCCTCAACCCCGAGGTTTCGCCGGTATGCTTGCACACGTCTAGAACGGGCCTTTGCCAAGGGCTCTTGGTTTCTGCTCCTCGCTACCCATGGAGTGCAGCATGCTCAAACCCTCTTTCCTGCTGATCAGCGCACTGCTGGCCAGCCCCGTCAGTCACGCCCAGGTTTTCCAGCGTGAATTGGGCGACTTCGACCTCAAGCTGGGCACCACCCCGACGCGCAGCATGGCCCAGGGACTGGTCAAGCCGACCAGCTCCGGCTCATTCCACGGCGGCCTGGACCTGAGCCATGACAGCGGCTGGTACGCCGGGCAATGGTCGCCCAGCGTGGGGCTGAGCCCATCGAGCAAACTGGAAGTGGACTCCTACCTCGGCTACAAGCAGCCCTTCGACCAGACCCTGGGCTATGAGCTGGGGATGATCCATTACAGCTACCCCAAGCTGGAAACCCTGGACAGCCATGAATTTTTCGGCGGCCTGACCCTGCTCGGCAGCCGCTTTGGCGCGGCCTTCAGCAACGACCCGGACAAACGCAACAGCACCCTGTTCGCCGACCTCGGCGGGAATGCGCCATTTGGCATCGGCGTCAGCGTCAAATACACCAACCATCAGCTGGGCAACCCGGTGTCGATCACCAGTGGCGGCTACGTCAACAGCTTCAATGACTGGTCGGTGAAGCTCTCACGGCCGTGGATGGGGATCGACCTCAACCTGATCTACAGCGACTCCAACCTCAACGGCGGCGACTGCTCGGCCTATTCTGGGCAAAACGCCGAATGCGACGGCCTGCTGACGTTCAAGGCCGAACGCTCCTTCTATTAAAAGGCTGAACTGCGGGGCGCCTTTCGGGTTCAGATACACAAACCCGCATTCGCAAGGACTCGCCCATGTCGCGCCGGTTAATCCATTTCGCAATGCTGTTAGTGCTGTGCTTCGCCTCCAGCGCCTGTAACCGCGTTGGCCTGGCCTATCGCAACCTCGACGTGATCATCCCCTGGACGCTCAACGACTACCTGGACATGAACAGCGAGCAAAAGGGCTGGTTCAACCAACGCCTCAAGGAACACCTGAGCTGGCATTGCAGCACCCAGCTACCGGGCTACCTCGACTGGCTCGACCGCCTGCAGCAAATGGTTGAAAGCAACCAGGTCGACGACGCGGCCCTGCAAGTGCGAACCCAGGAAGCCAAGCAGGCCATCGCCCAGACCGCCCGGGAGATCACCCCATCGGCCATCCAATTGCTGCAGGGCCTGGACGATCAACAGGTCAAGGACATGAACAACGCCTTCGCCAAGGATCAGCGCGAGCGTCAGGCGCAGTACCTCAAGCCGACCTTGCAGGAACAGATCAAGCAACGCAGCGAGCGCATGACTAAACGCCTCAACGCCTGGCTGGGCGCGCTCAGCCCGCAACAGCAGCAGCGGGTCGAACAGTGGTCAGCCGACCTCGGCGATCAGAATCAACAATGGATCGCCAACCGCGCCCATTGGCAGACGCAGTTCAGCGCCGCCGTGGAGCAGCGCCATGTCAGTGATTTCCCGCAACGCATCGAGCAACTGCTGGTCAATCGCGAGAGCTTGTGGACGCCGGAATATCGCCAGGCCTACGCCGCCACTGAACAGGCGGCACGCAGCCTTTTGGTGGACCTGATGGCCCAAAGTACGGTGGAGCAACGCCAACGTCTTCTGAAGAAGATCGATGGCGTACGCAGCGACTTCGAAGCCCTCAAGTGCCTAAAAGCCGCGCGCCAGAGCTGAAGCTTTCACTGGCAACTGGCGACGCGGGGCCCAAGGCTCAGGCAATCTGGGCCTTGCTCGCCACTTCGTCGAAGGTCGCCGGATCCAGGGCATCGGCCTGTTCGTCCAGTACCTGACGCGGGTGATCGTTGCCGGGGATACTGCTGTCGATCATGCACAACAGGCTGGAGCCCCGCGGCGTCAGAATGAAATTCTCACCGTTGCCGCCCTCGTCCTCCGGCCGCGACTCGATAAAGCCCCGATCCAACAGCAGCTTTTCGTACTCGGTGGCCGTGACCTTCAGCTCATCCAGATTGCCCGTCGACTCGCCCTCGGCTTCCTTGGCCGCCGCATGCTGCTCGGCGTAGGGCCGCGGGGTAAAGCTATGGCCGGCGCTGTTCTGCACTTCGTGCAACAGCCGTTCAATCAAATCCCAGTTATAAGTCGTCATCCTGATTCAACCTCCACACATAAGAGTGAAATGCCTTTCATAGGTTGTGACCGGTGTGGTTTTCAGCCGTTCAGGATTTCCTGCGCCTGATCCGACCCTTGATCGGAAACCGCTGGGCACCGGGTCGAACGCGGCAACGGCTACCCCGCATACCACCAAGCCCCGGCTAAGCTGCAAATATGACCCCCGCCGACCTCAGCCTGCACCAATACACCCTGCGTATGAACCGGGTGCTGGAGCATATCGACCATCACCTGGACCAGCCCCTGGAGCTGGCGGACCTGGCGCAAATCGCGCATTTCACCCCACGGCATTTTCATCGCCTGTTCAACGCCTGGGTCGGGGAACCCCTGGGCGATTACCTGCGCCGCAGGCGCCTGGCCCACGCCGCCTATCAACTGGCCAGTGAACCTCAGGCAAGCATCCTTGAGGTCGCGTTGACGGCTGGCTTCAGTTCGGGCGAGGCGTTTTCCCGGGCCTTCAAGCAACACTACTCAGTCACCCCAAGCAGCTGGCGCAGCAGCGAACCCAAACGCTGGCACCGTCGCCTCAGCGACGTGCGTGAGCGCCGCCTGCGCGAGTTACCCAACCCCGATCAGACCCATATCCCGGGATTCGACGACCCTGACGCCTTCATTCACCTCAAGGAGCCGCTGATGAACGTCACCCTCAAACACCTGCCACCGGTGCCCGTGGCCTGCCTGCGCTACACCGGCCCCTATGGCACCGGCATCGGCCTGTTCTGGCGCGAGACCGCAGCGCGCTGGATGATCGACAACCAGCTGTTCAATCGCGTGCGCTATGGCATCGGCCACGACGACCCGAGCATCATCCCGGCCCACCAATGCCGCTACGACGCCTGCATCGAAGTCCCCGCCGAGCTCATCAGCGCCGCACCCGCTACCCTCAGCCTCCTGCCCGGCGGCCTCTACGCCGTCGCGCCCTACGCAGGCAAAGGCCCGGACATCGCCGATGCCTGGCTCGAACTCTGCCGCGACTGGCTCCCGCGCAGCGGCCTGCAACTCGACGCCCGGCCGGCCTTCGAACGCTACCCGGTCTACGCCCCCTACGACGCGCAAACCGGCGAGTTGGAATGTGAGATCTGTATTCCGGTGAAGGCGCTTTAACCAAAGGGCTCCCCGTGGCGAGGCAGCGTGCTCCGGCTCGACCGCACAGCGGTGGCAAAACCTGAGCCCTAATTATCCCGGGTAGAACCTCATAGCAGTCATCAAGCTAGCGTCACACAAGGTATTGAGCACACCCCCAAAAGCTTCGAATCAGCACAGCTCTACCAGCAAATATCCCCCCTCAGACCAGAGGCAAAAAACGCCGTTTCCTCTGCATGAGAAAACAGCGCTTTCTTTAACTGACCAGCATGAATTGGTACTCGCCCTACTCTACTTTCCCTCCAACAGGCCTGATTGACCTAGAGACTGTCGCTGGTAGAAAACCCACCCCCATCGCGAGGACGGGAACTACTGAATGAACTGTTTGAGTTGGAAGATCCGGAACTGCGACTACTACTGTCTCGACTCGGAGCCTGCGCCACCGATAGCGCGCCCTTCATGAAACCAACCATCAGCGAGTTGACGTTGCCACTGCTGGAAACGCTCTGGCTGGCTCGACCCGCCTCGCTGGCCAACAGACTTCGTTCAAGCTGTTTGGCTCGTTCATATTCGCCCTGAGCCTCTTCGCACTTACCCTGCAGAAACGGTACCTGCTTCTGCAACGCTTCAAGTTCGGCGCGCAGATCACGTACTTCCACCACCTGCTTATCATCCTCGGAACCGGGGGTTTGCGCCGCCAGGCGTGCAAGCTTCTGGTCACTCATCTCGGCCAGTTGCTCGGCCAACAGTACTGAAGCCTGCGCCAGATACTCGTCCCGCTTCGCGCTGTAGGCATCCAGACTGGCATGCACTTCATTGGCTTGGCCTTTAGCCACCTCCACCGCCTGCAGCGCAGTCTGCAAGCGCTGCTGAAGCTCGGCAAATTCACCGCCGGTGGACGCCGCTTGATACAGCTGCGTCAGCTTGGCCTGTTGGGCAGCCTCTTCTTTCTCCAAGCGGCTGGCAGCACTTTGATTGGCTTCCTGAAGCGCCAGCAGCGTCTGCTCGGTGCGCCAGTTTTCAGTAAAGTTGCACAGTTTGGCGACCCAGCGGTCAGCCTGCCGCCAAGGGGTCCAGCGTGGGTAGCCCGCGGTCCCGAACTTGCGCGACTTCAAGTACAGATATAACCGGTCGACCTGGAAGCTCTGAAGCTTGCTCCGGCATTCATCACGCAGCTCCTCATAGGACTCAGACGCTGCAACCCGAGCCATCTCCGCCTCACGCAATGCGAGTACCTGACGCTGATAGCCTGGGTCATCCGCCAACTGCCGATCGATGCCCGCGACCTGAGCCTGAAGCCCACCCGAAACCTCCATAGCCGCTCGCAGATGGTGTTCCACACTGGCCTCAGCTGCGGTCAGGCGCTCGCGCAACTGTGCCTCGCCCTCATTGCGCTGCTTCAGCAAACGCTTGACTTCAACCGACTGCTGGCCAACGTTCTTGAGTTGATAACCGGCGATCTGCGCCAACGCATCAGTGATTTCCTGTTCCAGTCGCAACTCGCGCTCATGGGCCTTGGACAGCTCTCGCTGCAGCTTGCGCAGTTCATATTCATAGCGTCGGGAGTTTTCACTGAGGGTCGCCATCATGCTGTTCGCGCTCATCACCACTCCAAAATGTAAGCAGGTTTGGCGGTTGTACGCCCTTTGACGAACTTGAAGCTCAAGGAATTGGCATCCTTGCTGCCCAGACGCCGATTATCCACATGACCATCGGCCAACTTGTCATTCTTGACCTCCTGATAGGTGGCCTGATTAACCCGAACACCGAATATTCTGGCGTAACGCTTCTCCCCGGTCTCGATACTGGTAATCGGCACCGGTACCACATTGCCGGCAGCGTCGGTCGCCTCGGTCAACAGGTACCAACTCTTGCCCCCGGTCGGGTCGTAGTTACGCTCGACCATTGATTTTTCGCCCACACGGCTCACCACATCCAGCTTCAAAGGGGTCTTGGCAAACGCCAGTAACTGCTCTATCTCCTTGAGCCCACTGGTGGTGCCGGAGACATCCAGGGCCTTGATCGCTTGGTCTACCTTATTCAACAACGGCTGGAATTGCGCCGCATCCCCCTGGCTCAACCCCATCTGCTGCACACTTGCCCGGGCCGCCTCAAGGGAGGCGAGGTAATTGGGGTTCAAACTTTGCCGATCGGTCAGTCTTACCGCCCGGTCCACCTTGGCAATAGCCGCCGTCACACCCTTGGTGTCAGCATCATCCAACGCCCATTGGGCCTCCTTGGCTGCCGCTGCAACCTCGGGGACAGCCTTGCTGGCAATAAGAAACTCGCGACTGGCAGTCAAACGCTTGAGTTTTTGCGCCGCGACCAACAGGTTCTTGATCTTGTCCAGTTGAGCCTGCACGTCCTTTAGCGATGTGACGCTTGCTTTCAAGTTGTCCCTGGCATTGGAGACCATGACCCCATCGCTGAAACTGCGCTGTTCTTGAGGCAGGGCAAACTGCGGCAACTTGATCGACGCCTGCTCACGGGCTTTCGCCAACCCGTTCTTGGCCGTATACATTAAACGCGTCGCCGCCGCGACCTGCCCCGCCTGAACTTCGGGCTCCAGCTTGCCCAACTGTTCTTGCACCAAGAACACCTGCTGCGTGCGGGTGTGCGCCTCATTCTGCAGGCTGACCAAATCAGCCTGGGTATAGCGGCCTTGTTCCTTGAGGTCGATAAACACGTGGGTCCAGGCATACAGCGAATACAAAACAATGGGCGTCCATATCAGTACCCATTTCTGCCAAAAGCGGCGACGCAGGTAAGTATCCGCTACACGCTGCTCCCACCAACGCAGCTTCGGTGCTTCATAAACAAGACGTGTAGCAAAGTAGTTACGCACCCCCTGCTCCACTAGCCCATCCTCGACGTCAATACCCTTGGCTTTGTAGAACTCACGAATCCGCTCAGCCACCGCCTTGCGATGCAGGGGCAGATTCAGGTGTTTCTGGATCTCCGTCTGGCTGTGGCGCAGCTCATCAATCAGCGCCATGGCGCCCATCTGTTCGGTAAGAGAAACCTCGCTCACCTCACATCCCCTTCTGCAGGAGCGCGGTGAAGCGGCGCTTGCTGTCCTCAGTGACCGACTCGATTTCCGCAGCGGCCGACGCCGACTCCTTACGCAGCTCCTGAATCAGGCTCAGGCTACTGGCCTGGAACTCCAGCACCGCATCCGCCAGCGCCTTGACCGAACTGGCCTTGAGGCTCGAACCGTAACCGGCCTTGAGCGCCGCATTAAGCTGGTCGCCTCCAACACGGGCCTGCACTTCAAGACTGGTATTGATACCGTCGGTCATGGCATTCAGAGTCTGGGTGGTTTCTGCCAGGCCGCCGGAGGAAGTGAAACCCGCCGCCAACCCTGTCAGGACAATCTCGTTGGTGGCGAAGAAACTGACTGCCCGCTGATACAGCCGCTCCTTGACCGCGTGATACTGATTGAGGCGGGCGAATACCAACTCCGCCGCACCATAGGCGGCCTTCAGTTGATCGGCGATGTCGGTAATGATCTGGAAGCGTTTGTCCTCATCCTGCAAATCACGCAGCGCCACATCCCGCTCCAACTCCAGCTTGGCCTGGTCCGGCGCGGCCGCCCCCACCACCTCAAGTGCAGCGCTGGCGTCCGCCAAGGCCTGGCGTCGGGCATCCATTTGCGTCTGGGCGATCTTCTGGACTTCACAGGCATCCACCTCGGCCGACTTCATCGCCAAGCGATAGTCCTGATAGGCCTCGAGGATCAGCGTTTCCAGCTGGATCTGCTCATTCGCCGACTTGGCCACGGCGAGGTAATTCTCGCGGATGCTCTCAAAACGATCCGGGATCGAGCCGCGACGCATGTTCAACCACGCCAACTGAATGCGCTCGGAGAACTGCAACTTGCCGTCGGCCATCCACTCCATCATCTGCTGCGCATCGTTGCGAATCGAATCGAAACTGGTGGCGATATCGGCATAGCGGGTGCTGATGTCCATGCCCTGCAACTTGTCGCGCACCGCAGCGTTAAACGCGGTGGACTGCTGCAAGGTGGCGGCGATATTGGTCACGCGGTCAACGTCATACACCGCCACCTTGTCCAACAGCGCCAGCACTGGCATCTCCTGCTGGGGGAAAGTGATGCCGATGGAGCGCAAGGCCGACATGGAGCGTTCGAGGTAATTAATGAGCATGGGCGTATTCCCGTTGTGGAGCCATTGAGCAACGGCTCCATCATCCTTTGATAGGTGAATAGGCGAAGGGGGTTGGGCCCCGGAACAGATTCCGACGCGGGGGTCGGAGGCCGTAAAGTGCATGGTATTTACATCAAGCCAGGAAAACATCGACTGGACGTTTTTCGAGGCGTTCTTCGAGGTGCTTTCAAGCTCTGCGTCCGCCTGAAATGCGCCCCTTTTAGCGCATAGAGTGTTGCTCAAGAGCAACTGGCAAACGTGCGCGAGAATAACACCACCTTCTGCTGGCTGAGAATTCACCTACGCCGAATACAGGCAGTGATTTGAAAGCAACCCGAGGTCGTCAGCGGTTAAGTTGGCTGAACGGGGTCCTCGATAAAATAGGAAAGGCCTTACAACAACATCAGAAACCCCAACCCGGCCAGCCCTTTAAAGGCAATCAACGGATTGGCTATAGTCGGCAAGCCGTCGATAACGACGGCTGGGTTTGGCGACCTAACACCAGAACTGATGCAAAAGCCGCTGCTTGCAGGTACTTTTGCACCCGCACAATCGCTCTATGGCGGCTGTGCGTGGGAGACCTTCGGGTCTGCCGGCTTATCTGGTGCCGGCTCGCCAACCTGCGTACAGCTGCCACCCGTTGTTTGGCGACGATGGGAACAGCATAAAAGCCCACCACCAGAGATTTACTCATGAACCGATACATGCCCATTACCGGACACGACTGCACATTCCCTTCCCTGCTGATCGACACCCATGCGCCCATCGACGTGCTGCACGACGCAGCCGCCTACCGCATTCGTGCCGCCACCCAACTGCTGGAAAATTTCGCAGGCCCCGAGAAACCAGACCACGCGCCGGTCGTGCTCCAGGAACTGACCCTGGCCTGTACCATCCTGCTGCGCGACGGCTGTGATTTACTGGACGTGACGACGCGACGCCTGCAAGAACAACTCACGCTCTAAAACAAAACGGGCGACCTGAGAGTCGCCCGCTTAATGCCATCAAGGAAAATATGCCCGTAACACCATCGAACATACCTCACCGCCAAATCAGAGCGGTCTACGACGCCCACACCATTCGCGTCTACCAAGCCTATTGCGACACCATCGCCGACACCGCCCTGGCCCACGGCACATTCATATCCCCACCGTTCAAAATGGAACGCATGACCTGGGTTAAACCGTCCTTCCTGTGGATGATGTACCGCGCCGGCTGGGGGTTTAAAGACGCCGGGCAAAAACGCATCCTCGCCATCGACATCAGCCGGGAAGGCTTCGAATGGGCACTGGCCAATGGCTGTTTAAGCCATGCCGATGAGTCCGTCAGCCAAGAACAATGGCTCACACTGAAAAACAATTCACCGGTGCGCATTCAATGGGACCCGGAACGGGATCTGCACTTGCAGCCACAGGAACACCGCGCGATTCAAATTGGATTGAGTAAAGAAGCGGTGCAGTTGTATGTGCATCAGTGGATACAGCGTATTACTGACGTCACACCCTTAGCCCATTCGATCTGCAAACTGGTTCAGGAGGGGGATTTGGTAAAAGCGTGGGAGATGATGCCGGAGGAGCGGGAGTATCTACCGTCGACAGAGAAGCCCCTGTTGTAGACGAGCTCACCCGGCATTTCTATCCATACGTTGTCTTATATGCCGGCACAAACCCAAACCCCATATCCCCCTCGAAGGTGAAACACATGAACCACCCATGATCCGCGGCCAGCAGGTAGTGGTGCTGGGGAATGGAAAACAGACACTCCGGCACCTCGAGCAAGGCCGAGACATCGCCCACTACTGCGAGGCTGGTGGCGCTGTCACCGACGTACACGGCGTCTCCGGCGAGGCGAAATTGCTGGACCATCCGGGCAAAGAAGTCGCTGAAGGCCTGGGTCTGCTGCTGGCGATCCAGCGCCACCTCGGTCACCGCGAACGGCAGGCTCGGCCAGTGTGGGCGCAGGTTGCGGATCTCGAACCAGCCCTTCATCAGGTCAAAGTAAGCATCGACTTGCGGTTCGATCCGCAGTTGGCCGCTGGCGAGCGGCTGGCGCAGGTCCTGCAGCAGTTCCTGGTCAAAGTAGTTACTCATCTGCGGTGTGCTCCGGGTCGGATTCTGCCTTGTCGCGCAGAGCCTGGGCCAGGCGTTCCATGGCCTCGGCGTCGCGCTCGGTACGGGTGTTCTGCTTCAGGGTCGGCAATAACAGGTACGCCAACAGGCTGCGGTCGCGTGGGGATTGGGGAAGGCGCTGGGCGACCCAGTCGGCCAGCACTCGGGTGGGCATGATCGAACAAAACGCCTGATAAGGCCGGGCGCTGGCGAAGGACAACGTCAGGTAGTGCTCGGCCAGCAACCGTTGCTCGCTGCGCTGCCAGGAACGATGGGGGATCAGTTGCAGGGCGACTGCGCTTGCAGGGCTGGCAGCGGGGTATTCGCGCAGCAGCCACTGCGCGGCCTCGGCGGAGCTCATGGCACGCAGGGTGGCGCACTGCTGGTTCAATTGGGCATCCATTGCTCATCTCATTGCTGATAACTGCTTTCCCGGCCGCACGGGGCTTCGGGGCGCTCACGATAACAGCCGGCCAGCGGAAACAAAGTCATTTCCTGGCGCTGCGCAGCGCCTGAAACTCTGAACTTTTATCCGCCCCTCGGCCTCAACCGGGTAACTGCCTTATCGGACCCCGAGGCCACTGCCATGAAAACCCTGCGTAACCTTGTCATCGCCAGCACCCTGCTCTGCGCCCTGCCCGCCTGGGCCTGCACCCTCGAAGAGGCCACCGCCAAGCGCGAACAGCTGGCCCAGGAAGTGACGAAACTCACCCAGCAGAACCCGACCAAGGCCAAGGAGATCAATGATGAGTTGCAAAAGATGAACCTGGAAACCGCGAGCAAGGACCTGCCCGACAAGTGCCAGTTGATCGATCAGCGCCTCAAGGAACTCGACACCGCCGGCAAGAAAGCCGACAGCTGATAGTCCGGATGCAAAAAGCCCGGAACAGGTCCGGGCTTTTTTCAGGGTCACGCCAGGCGCTTATTCAGCAGCTGGAGCTTCCGGCTTGCGGCGCTTGAGCGGCGCCATGCCGTCCTTGCTGACCAGCGACAGGGCATCGGTTTTTGGCCGATTGGCGATCTTGCGCTTGGTTGGAGCCTTGGCCCCGGTCTTCTTCTTGTCGCCCTTGGCGTCGACCTTTTTCTTCTTCACGCCCACGGCCTTGCCCGACGCCTTGACCTTTTTCGGTCCGCCGTAGGTGCCTTTGACTTCCTTGATGGTGCGGCGCTCGAAGCTCTGCTTGAGGTAGCGCTCGACGCTCGACATCAGGTTCCAGTCGCCGTGGCAGATCAGCGAGATGGCCAGGCCATCATTGCCGGCGCGGCCGGTACGACCGATACGGTGCACGTATTCGTCGCCGCTGCGTGGCATGTCGAAGTTGATCACCAGGTCCAGGCCGTCCACATCGAGGCCGCGTGCGGCTACGTCGGTGGCCACCAGGATCTTGACCCCGCCCTGCTTCAGGCGGTCGATGGCCAGCTTGCGGTCCTTCTGGTCTTTCTCGCCGTGCAGGACGAACGCTTTGTAGTCCTGCGCCACCAGGCGGCCGTAAATGCGGTCGGCCATGGCCCGGGTGTTGGTAAACACGATGGCCTTCTGGTAGGTCTCGTTGGCCAACAGCCAGTTGACGATCTGTTCTTTGTGCTGGTTGTGGTCAGCGGTAATGATTTGCTGACGGGTGGTAGCGTTCAGCTGGCTGACGGCGTTGAGCTGCAGGTGCTCCGGGTTGTTCAGGACCTTGGCGATCATTTCGCGCAGGCCCGAACCGCCGGTGGTGGCCGAGAACAGCATGGTTTGCTGGCGGTTGGTGCACTCTTCCACCAGGCGCTGCACGTCTTCGGCAAACCCCATGTCGAGCATGCGGTCGGCTTCGTCGAGTACCAGTACTTCGACTTCTTTCAAATCGAGGTTGCCGGCGTTGAGTTGCTCGATCATGCGGCCCGGGGTGCCGATCAGGATGTCCGGCACCTTGCGCAGCATGGCGGCCTGGACCTTGAAGTCTTCACCGCCGGTGATCAGGCCGGACTTGATGAAGGTGAACTGCGAGAAACGCTCGACTTCCTTCAGGGTCTGCTGGGCCAGTTCGCGGGTCGGCAGCAGGATCAGGGTCTTGATGCTGACGCGAACCTTGGCCGGACCGATCAGGCGATTGAGGATCGGCAAGACAAAAGCAGCAGTCTTGCCGCTGCCGGTTTGAGCTGTCACCCGCAGGTCACGCCCTTGGAGCGCGAGCGGGATAGCCGCTGCTTGCACAGGCGTAGGCTCGACAAATTTAAGCTCGGCCACGGCTTTGAGCAGGCGTTCGTGCAGGGCGAATTGGGAAAACACGGGTGCTACCTCGAAGATATGCAAAAAAACAGCTGCATAGGTTACCGGTTTCGAGCGCCGAGGCCGAGTTTCTTTGCGCGAACGGCGCTAAACCGATGGTTTTTTGTCAGCGGGTTTGTCGGCAACCGTCACTTTTTACGGCTTAAATGCTCTAATCGACCGAACTTGTCTTACAGAAGAATCGTTTTAGCTTATGGATTTCAAACAGCTCTGGCTCAACACCCAAGACCTCTGGGGCGCCCTTGATCAGCACCCGTTCCTGCTTTCCGGCCTGGCCCTGGCCCTGCTGCTGGCGGTGGCCCTGGTTCTCGGACGAGTGGCGCGCTATGTGGTGCTGCACGTCACCAAACTGCTGGGGCGCCAACCGGCCCTGCACTGGATCAACGACCTGCGCCACAACAAGGTGTTTCACCGTTTGGCACAGATGACTCCGTCGCTGGTGGTGCAGTTCGGCCTGCACCTGGTGCCGGAACTGAGCAAGGCCAGCCTGGTGTTCCTGGGCAACGTGGCGATGGCCTTCACCATTTTGTTCCAGGTCCTGGCCCTGAGCGCCCTGCTCAATGCCCTGCTGGACATCTACGCCCGCACCGAACACGCCCGCACCCGCTCGATCAAGGGCTATGTGCAGTTGGCGAAGATGGTGCTGTATGTGTTTGGCGCGATCATCATTGTCGCCACCCTGATCGACCGATCGCCGCTGTTACTGCTGTCTGGCCTGGGGGCGATGTCGGCGGTGATCCTGCTGGTCTACAAGGACACCCTGTTGTCGTTCGTGGCCAGCGTGCAGTTGACCAGCAACGACATGCTGCGGGTCGGCGACTGGATCGAAATGCCCCAGGTCGGCGCCGATGGCGACGTGGTGGACATCACCCTGCACACGGTCAAGGTGCAGAACTTCGACAAGACCATTGTCTCGATCCCGACCTGGCGCCTGATGTCCGAGTCGTTCAAGAACTGGCGCGGCATGCAGCAATCAGGTGGGCGGCGGATCAAGCGCAGCCTGTTTATCGACGCCAGCGGCGTGCGCTTCCTGCATGACGATGAAGAGCAGCGGCTGAGCAAGGTCCGCCTGCTGACCGACTACATCAGCCGCAAGCAGGCCGAGCTCAAAAGCTGGAATGAAGCCCAGGGCAACGTCGCCGCCATGTCGGCCAATCGTCGGCGCATGACCAACATCGGCACCTTTCGCGCCTACGCCCTGGCGTACCTGAAGAGCCACGCCGAGATCCAGCCGAACATGACCTGCATGGTCCGGCAGATGCAGACCACCGCCCAGGGCATCCCCCTGGAAATCTACTGCTTCACCCGCACCACGGCCTGGGCCGATTACGAGCGGATCCAGGGCGATATCTTCGATTACCTGCTGGCGGTGATGCCGGAATTCGGCCTGAGCCTGTACCAGCAACCCAGCGGCAACGACCTGCGCGCCGGCCTGCTGCCCGCGGTGCTCGGAGCCAGCGCAATTCCCGAAGCGGAAAAACGCGCAATCTGATGTGCCCCGTAGCCGCTGCCGCCAGGCTGCGCTGGCCCGGGAGACCGCCGTGGGGTGTCAGGTGGATTGATGGTGTCGCAGCCTTCGGCAGCGGCTACAGGTCCGTAGCCGCCCGCGGGAGCGCCGCTGGGTTTCAGGTGGATCGAGGCTGTGAGGTGTTGCCACGTCGGCTGATCCATACCGCCGCCAGGATCACCAAAGCCCCGAAAAACAACCGCCCCAGTTCTTCATGCTGGTTCCAGATCAACAGGTTGATCAGCAACCCCACCGGCACGTGCAGGTTGTTCATCACTGCCAGGGTCGCACCGTTCACCAGGCATGCGCCCTTGTTCCACCAGTACAGGCCCAGCGCCGTGGATACCAGACCGAGAAACAGCAGCACGGCCCATTGCAGCGGCGCTTCGGGCAGGAAGTTGGATTTGCCGAACAACAGAAACGCCGGCAACGCTACCGCCAGCGCCCCCAGGTAGAAATAGCCAAAACGCCGGTAATGCGGCAGATCCGTGGGGTGACGCGCCACCAGATGCTTGTACAGCACCTGCCCGGCGGCATAGGTGAAGTTGGCCAGTTGCAGCAACAGGAAGCCGAAGAAGAAATCCGGGCTGATGCGGTCGTAGCGGATCACCGCCGCACCCGCCACCGCCACCAGTGCCGCCAGCAGGCCCCAGGGGTTGAAACGTCGGTTCAAGGCGTCTTCGATCAGGGTCACGTGCAACGGCGTGAGAATGGTAAACAGCAACACCTCCGGCACCGTCAGCACACGAAAGCTCAGGTACAGGCAGACGTAGGTCACGCCGAACTGCAAGGCACCGATCACCAGCATGCCGCGCATAAACTTGGGCTCGACCTGGCGCCAGCGAGTCAGGGGAATGAACACCAGCCCCGCCAGTACCACCCGCACCAGCACCGCGAAATAGCTGTCGACGTGACCGGCCAGGTACTCGCCAATCAAGCTGAAGGAAAACGCCTGGATCAGCGTGACAAAAAGTAGATAGCCCATGGTCGCCTCGTCTGGAATGGCGGCGACGATAGCGGTTTGCCGATTCGCAGGCAAAAAAAACCCGATCTCGCCATGCGTTCGATCGGGCAGGAGCACTCAGGAGCAACAAGTGCAAAGGGAGGTTCGATGCGCGAACCGCTTGAAGGGGGAGCGCAGGCGTTACTTAAGCACTGCGCGATTATCTGACGATTAACGGATCAGGCGACCTGGGCCAGCTTGGCGTTGGCCTGGTTCAGGCCCTTCTCCTGGAAGTCGCCGCCCAGGTTCATGCCCTCGGCATGGATGAACTCGACATCGTGGATGCCGATGAACCCCAGCACCTGGCGCAAGTAGGGTTCCTGATGGTCGGCCGGGCTGCCGGCATAGATCCCGCCGCGGGCGGTCAGCACGTAGGCACGCTTGCCGGTCAGCAGGCCCTGGGGGCCGGTGGCAGTGTATTTGAAGGTCACGCCGGCACGCAGCACATGGTCGAGCCAGGCCTTCAGGGTGCTGGGGATGGCGAAGTTGTACATCGGCGCTGCCAGTACCAGTACATCGGCAGCCAGCAGTTCGTCGGTCAATTGGTTGGAGCGCTCCAGGGAAGCGTGTTCGCCGGCGTTGCGCTGTTCCGCAGGCTTCATCCAGCCGCCCAGCAGGTCGGCGTCCAGGTGCGGCACCGGCTGGCGCGCCAGGTCACGCACGGTGACTTCGTCGCCTGGGTGGGCGGCTTGCCACTGGCTGATAAAGGTCTGGGTCAGTTGGCGAGACACGGAATCTTGCTGGCGGGCGCTGCTTTCGATGATCAGGACGCGGGACATGGGCTGTAGCCTCCATCGGGGTGCGTAAGTCGATGGAGGGGAGACTAAACAGAGTGATATCGATGAAAAAGCGCAAATAACTGCTATAACCAATCAACAAATTCGTTTATAAGCGCAGCGTACCCGGCATAAGCCCTACAGGCCGGGCACACCGGGATCACTTGGCGGAACAGTTCAGGTCCAGCCGCAGCTTGATAATTTTGCGGTTGAACTTGGCGGTGACGTTTTTGCTCTGCCCCGCGGCGACTTCCACCTTGCGCGTGCGCGGTGCTTCGGGGCCGTTGCGAAACACCACCGAACACAGCACATCGGTCTTGCCGAAGTTGTTCAACTGGATGGAGCCGATGTCCTGGTCGGTGTCGAAGGCGGTGTAGTCGACGCTCAGGCCGTTGAGCTGTTTCTCGACATCGATCGGGTAGGCAAAGGCGCTGAGTGGCAGCAGGGCCAACAGCGCACAACAGAATTTTTTCATTCGGCAGTCTCCAATGTGGAGCGCCAGCTTAGGACAAGAGGAGCCCCTCATGAAAGCGCCCCGCGTTACCCTCGATCAATGGCGAACCCTGCAGGCCGTGGTCGACCATGGCGGCTTTGCCCAGGCTGCCGAGGCGCTGCATCGCTCGCAATCCTCCGTCAGTTACACCGTGGCCCGCATGCAGGATCAACTGGGCGTGCCACTGTTGCGCATCGACGGCCGCAAGGCGGTCTTGACCGAAGCCGGTGGCGTCTTGCTGCGGCGTTCGCGGCAACTGGTGAAGCAGGCCAGCCAGCTGGAAGACCTGGCCCATCACATGGAGCAAGGCTGGGAGGCCGAAGTACGGCTGGTGGTCGACGCCGCCTACCCCAATGCGCGCCTGGTGCGGGCCCTGACCGCCTTTATGCCCCAGAGCCGCGGTTGCCGGGTACGACTGCGCGAGGAAGTGTTGTCCGGGGTCGAGGAGGTGCTGCTCGAAGGCGTCGCCGACCTGGCCATCAGCAGCTTCAGCATCCCCGGCTACCTGGGCACGGAAATGAGCTCAGTGGAATTCGTCGCCGTGGCGCACCCGGAACACCCCCTGCATCGCCTGCAACGCGAGCTGAATTTCCAGGACCTGGAAAGCCAGCTGCAAGTGGTGATCCGCGACTCCGGCCGCCAGCAACCCCGGGATGTCGGCTGGCTCGGCGCCGAACAGCGCTGGACCGTGGGCAGCCTGGCCACCGCCGCCACCTTCGTCGGCAGCGGCCTGGGTTTTGCCTGGCTGCCCCGGCACCTGATCGAACGGGAAATCAGCGAAGGCGTGCTCAAGGTGCTGCCGATGGAACAAGGCGGCAGCCGGCACCCGACCTTTTACCTGTACTCGAACAAGGACAAGCCCCTGGGCCCGGCCACTCAGATTCTGGTGGAGCTGCTGCGCACCTTTGACACAGCGCCGCTGGATGCGCCCTTCGCCGCCCCCGAACAAGCCTGACCCCCACC
>NZ_MVOL01000023.1 GCF_002018875.1 Pseudomonas sp. MF4836 | reverse complement strand
ATCCCGAACTCAGCAGTGAAACGATGCATCGCCGATGGTAGTGTGGGGTTTCCCCATGTGAGAGTAGGTCATCGTCAAGATTAAATTCCAGAACCCCTGATTGCTAACGCAATCAGGGGTTTTGTTTTTGCGCGCAGGAAAGCCAAGGCTGTTCGGGGACGACCTTGCAGGCACCTTGTTCGGCTCCCGCTTGCCGCTATCCACTTGAAGTTTGCCGCTGTGCCATCTGCCATTGATCAGTCGTATGGGAAATCCTGTCCTGGTGAGCAGGTAGTTTTTGGTATGGTGCAGCTCGTTTTTTAATGGACTTGAGTTACCCGCACGGATCCGCGCGCACCTTCATGTCACGAGAAGCTGTAGAAATGCCCGAAGCGATACCGATCAAAGACCACGAAAAAGAAACCCGCCTGGTCAACAAGCGCCTGCTGGCCTGCGCTCTGTTTGTCGTAGCCATCAGCTGCACCCTGGTCGGTCGCCTGTATTTTCTGCAGGTGGTGGAGTTCGATTACCACTCCACTGTCTCCGAAAACAACCGCGTGCACGTGCTGCCGATCACCCCGACCCGGGGCCTGATCTATGACCGTAATGGTGTGGTGCTGGCCGACAACCGTCCCAGTTTCAACCTGACCATCACCCGCGAACGCACCACTGACCTCAAGGGCGAACTGGACCAAGTGGTCGAGTTGCTGCACTTGCCGGCCGAGGATCGTGCACTGTTCGACAAAGAGATGAAGCAGGCGCGCCACCCCTTTGTGCCGGTCACGCTGTTTTATGAGCTGACCGAGGAGCAGATCGCCGTATTGGCGGTCAATGAGTACCGATTGCCTGGCCTCGACGTTGAAGCGCAGTTCGTGCGTCATTACCCAATGGGCGCACATTTTGCCCATTCCATCGGCTATGTCGGGCGCATCAACGAGAAAGAGGCCAAGGCCCTGGACTCGGTGGAGTACCGCGGCACCCAGTCGATCGGCAAGACCGGTATCGAGCGGTTCTACGAATCCGAGCTGCACGGCCATGTCGGCTATGAAGAGGTCGAGACCAACGCCCAGGGGCGGGTGATGCGCGTGCTCAAGCACACCGACCCGATTCCGGGCAAGAGCATCGTGCTCAGCCTCGACGTGAAGCTCCAGGAGGCCGCTGAAGAGGCCTTGGGTGATCGTCGCGGCTCGGTGGTCGCCCTCGACCCGGAAACCGGCGAGGTGCTGGCCATGGTCAGCAAGCCGAGCTTCGACCCCAACCTGTTCGTGACCGGGATCAGCTTCAAGGAATACGCGGCCCTGCATGACTCCATCGACCGCCCGCTATTCAATCGCGTTCTTCGCGGCCTCTACGCGCCGGGCTCGACCATCAAGCCCGAGGTGGCGATTGCCGGCCTCGACAGCGGTGTGGTCACAGCGTCGACCCGGGTCTTCGATCCGGGCTATTACCAACTGCCGGACTTCGACCACAAGTACCGCAACTGGAACCACAGTGGTGACGGCTGGGTGGATATGGACGCGGCGATCATGCGCTCCAACGACACCTACTTCTACGACCTGGCGCACAAGCTCGGCATCGATCGCCTGCACGACTACATGGCGATGTTCGGTCTGGGTGAGAAGGTCTCCCTGGACATGTTCGAAGAGTCGGCCGGGTTGATGCCATCCCAGGCCTGGAAGCGCGCCACACGCCGCCAGCCGTGGTTCCCGGGTGAGACGGTGATCCTCGGCATCGGACAGGGCTATATGCAGGTCACACCGCTGCAGTTGGCCCAGGCCACCGCGCTGATCGCCAACAAGGGCATCTGGAACCGTCCACACCTGGCGCGCACCATCGACGGCGTGGCACCGGTGGACGAACACCCGATGCCGAACATCCTGCTCAAGGACCCGCGTGACTGGGAGCAGGTCAACCATGGCATGCAGATGGTGATGCACGACCCGCGGGGCATTGCGCGGGCCGCAGCGGCCGGCGCGCAGTACCGGATTGCCGGCAAGAGTGGCACGGCGCAAGTGGTGGCGATCAAGCAGGGCGAGCGTTACAACCGCCTCAAGACCCGCGAGCGTAACCGAGACAACGCCTTGTTCGTCGGCTTCGCCCCGGCCGAGCATCCAAGGATCGTGATTTCGGTGATGATCGAAAACGGCGAAGCCGGTGGCCGCGTCGCCGGCCCTGTGGTGCGGCAGATCATGGACGCCTGGCTGCTTGACCAGGATGGCCACCTGAAACCGCAATACGCCAGCCCGGCCAAGCCTGCGGCTCCGCCCCACGTCTGAGTCACTTGAGCATCAGGCTCCCCGGCACCTGCTCACGAATGCTGAGCATGTGCTGGATGCTGTCGAGGAACACAGTCTCGGCCTGGCTCATCTTCTGCTCGCGATTCCACAGCAGCTGGATATCGAAATCCACCACCCCTTCCTCCGGCGGCAGGCGCCACAGCAGGCCTTGCTCAACGTCACGTCGCACCAGGTGGATCGGCAGGCAGCCGATGCCGAACCCGGCGCACACCAGGCGGTAAATTTCCTCGAAACTGGTGGAAGACGCGACGATCTTGCCGGTAAAACCCTGCTGGTCACGGAACAGGGTCAAGGGAGAAAGGTTGCCACCCAACTGGTCACTGGTGAAGCTGACAAAGTGCTCCGCGGCCAGTTGCTCCAGGGTCAGGCCGCGCTGGCCGAACAGCCGATGGCGCTGGCCGCAGAAGTAGGCATAGCGCTCGCGGAACAGCACCCGCTGCTCTAACCGTGGCTGGGGCAGGCGACACAGGCCCAACCCCAGGGTGGCGGTCTTTTGCAGCAGCGAGCTGATGATGTCCGAACTGCCCATGACGTCCACTTCCAACTCGATCTTGGGGTGGGTTTCATGAAAGTCGGCGAGGAACTCGTCGTAATGCTGGGCCTGTACCCCGCTGACGGTAAGGATGCGCACCTTGCCCACCAGATCGTCATGGCGGCTCTCCACCACTGACCCCAGGCGCGAGATATCACCGTAGATATCGGCAGCAATGCGCAGCACTTCCTCGCCGGTTTCGGTCAGCTCGAAGCGCCGTCCACTGCGCGCAATCAGCACACACTCGAGCTGTTCCTCCAGGCGCTTGAGGGCCTGGCTCACGGCGGACTGGGTGATGTGCAGGCGCGCAGCGGCGCGGCTCATGCTGCCTTCCTGGCCAATGACCAGGTAGGTACGCAGCAGATTCCAGTCCAGCCGATCGTTGAGAAAACGGCGACCGACCCAAGGGTTGGCCACAGGGTTGGCAGTGGGCATCGCCCCTCCAGGTAGTAGCAAGGCTAATAGTAAAGATAAGGATTTGAAAATTGACTAATCCTGGCACGGCGGCGATAAAGCCCACAAGCGCCACAGAGCGCCACCCGGATTAGTTCTTCAGTACCTGCCCAAAAAACTACAAATACAGGGTCCTTGCATGCACACCACCCCTCAGCCGCGCCGAGCCGCGGCGGCTGCCTTTATTGGCACCACCATCGAGTTCTACGATTTTTACATCTACGCCACGGCGGCGGCGCTGGTACTCGGGCAAGTGTTCTTTCCCAGCACTGACCCGGTGATGAGCACCTTGGCTGCGTTTGGCAGCTTTGCCGTGGGTTTTATCGCGCGGCCCATGGCGGGCATGGTCTTCGGGCACCTGGGCGACCGCCTAGGACGCAAAAAGATGCTGCTGGTGACCATGGCCCTGATGGGCCTGGCCACCACTGGCATCGGCTTGCTGCCGAGCTATGCCAGCGTCGGTATCTGGGCACCGATCAGCCTGATCGTGCTGCGCATCATCCAGGGCATCTCGGTCGGAGGCGAGTGGGGCGGGGCAGTGCTGATGGCCAGCGAACATGCTCCGGCCAGGCGCAAGACCTTCTACGCCTCGTTCGCCCAACTGGGCAGCCCGGCGGGCCTGTTGCTGGCGTTGATTGCCTTTCGCCTGGTGACCAGCCTGGAGCCCCAGGACTTCCTCGACTGGGGCTGGCGCCTGCCGTTCCTGGCCAGCGGTGTGCTGATGATGGTTGGGCTGATGATCCGCTCCGGGGTCCATGAGTCGCCGGAGTTCGCCAAGGCCCGGGACAACAATGAAACCGCCCAATACCCGGTGATGGAAGTACTGCGCAGTTGCTGGCGGCAGATCCTGTTTGCCGCGGCGGCGGTGACCATCGGCTCGGCCGGGTTCTTCTTCACCAACACCTTCATGATCACCTACGTCACCCAGTACCAGGGCATTGCCCGCTCGACCATTCTCGACTGCCTGTTCCTGGTGACGGTGATCCAGTTGCTGTCGCAACCGCTGTCGGCGTTGCTCGCCGAACACATGGGCGAGGGCCGCTTCCTGAAACTGGTGGCCCTGCTGTGCATGGCCACGCCGTACCCGATGTTCGTGCTGGTGGGGACGCAGAACATCGTGCTGATGACCCTCGGCATCGCGGTGGCGGTGGTGATCCTCTCCGCGCTGTACGCAGTGATCGCCGGCTACATGACCCAGGCATTCCCGGTGCACCTGCGCTACTCGGGCATTTCCATCGCCTACCAGCTCAGCTGCGCGATTGCCGGTGGCAGCACGCCGCTGATCGGCACGCTGCTGGCAAGCAAGTTTTCCGGACAATGGTTGCCGTTGGCGGTGTACTTCAGCCTGCTCTCGGCACTGTCCCTGATTGGCGTCTGCGGCCTGGCCCGGCTCCGTGCCGGCAATGACGCCCACCCCGCTCGAAAAGAGGTGTATTCGTGAGCAAACCTGAACACATGAACCCGATTGAATGGCAGGCCCGTTGCGAGCTGGCGGCGCTGTACCGGCTGGTCGCGCACTTTCGCATGACCGACCTGATCGACACCCACATCACCCTGCGCATCCCCGGCCCCGAGCATCACTTCCTGATCAATCGCTACGGGGTCATTTTCGACCGCATGCGTGCCAGCGACCTGGTGCGTATCGACCAGGACGGCCGCATCGTCGACCCGGATTACGCCGGGCACCGGGTCAATGCTGCGGGCTTTGTGATCCATTCCGCGATCCACATGGCGCGACCCGATCTCAACTGCGTGATCCACACCCACACCGCCGCCGGCATGGCGGTCGCCGCGCAGAAGCAGGGCCTGTTGCCGATCAGCCAGCACGCGCTGAAGTTCTACCGCCGGCTGGCCTATCACACCTATGAAGGCATCGCCCTGTCCCTGGATGAGCGCGAGCGCCTGATCGCCGACCTGGGGCCGCACAAGGCCATGATCCTGCGCAACCACGGCTTGCTGGTGGGGGGCGCGACGGTGGCCCATGCGTTTCAGGAGATCCACTTCCTGGAGCGTGCCTGCCAGGCCCAGGTGCAGGCACTGGCCGGTGGCTGCGAGTTGAATTACCCGTCGCCCGAGGTCTGCGCCCACACCGCCGAGCAGTTCGACCGCGATGAAGCCGACAACATTATCGAACTGGCCTGGCACGCTGCCCTGACCCTGATCGAGTCCCAGCGCGAGTCTTACCTGTCATGAGTAGCGTGGTGCTGTTATCCCGCGATGGGCTGTTGCTCGAACAGCTGCAAGCGGCCTTTGCCCGCCGTGCGCCGCAGCTCAAGGTGCTGCTGGCCGATGACCCCCAGGCCGCCCAGGCGCAGATCGCCGCCTGCTGGTTTCCGCCCGCCGGCAGCCTGCGGGCCTTGCCCAATGTGCAGGTGATTCACTCGGTGGCGGCGGGCATCGATCACCTGCAGCACGATCCCGAATGCCCGGACTTGCCGGTGTGCCGGGTGGTCGACCCGGGCCATCGCCAGGGCATGACCGAATACGTGCGCTGGGCGGCCATCCACTATCACCGCGGCTTTGACCAGGTGCTGCGGCAACAGCCCGAACAGCGTTGGCAACGGCCACTGCAACGGGCTGCCGCCGAGTACCGGGTCGGGGTCATGGGGCTGGGTTCCCTGGGCAGCGCGATTGCCCTGGACCTGGCCGCCGCCGGCTACAGCGTGCGCGGCTGGGCGCGCAGCGCCAAGGTGCTGCCGGGCGTCGAGAGTTTTGCCGGGGCGGCGGGTTTGGCGCCATTTCTCGACGGCGTCGAACTGCTGATCAACCTGCTGCCGCTGACCGCGGAAACCCGTGGGATTCTCGGGCATGCCACCTTCGCCCGCCTGGCGCCGGGGGCGGCGCTGGTCAACTGTGGGCGCGGCGCGCACCTGAATGCCGATGACCTGGAGCAGGCCCTCGCCAGCGGGCAGTTGCGTGGGGCGTTGCTGGATGTGTTCGACGAGGAGCCACTGCCGCCCAAGCATCGGCTGTGGACCCTGCCCGCAGTGACCATCACCCCGCACATGGCCTCGGCCGCGTCCCACGATTGCATCGCCGAACAGGTGGCGGAAAACCTGCGCCGCCTGCAGGCCGATGAACCGCTGCTGAATCGGGTCGACCTGACGCTGGGTTACTGAGGTTCGAGGCTCTGTTGCAGGCTGTCGATAAACAGGGTCTCGGCACGGCTCATGCGTTGTTCGCGGTTCCACAGCAGGTGGATGTCGACATCGGCAATGCCTTCGTGTGGCGGCAGGCGCCACAACAGGCCGGCTTCGACGTCGGCCGCCACCACATGCTCCGGCAGGCAGCCGATGCCGAAGCCGGCAATCACCAGGCGCCGCACTTCTTCCAGGCTAGGTGACGAGGCGACGATGCGCCCGCTGAAACCTTGCTGATCGCGAAAGATAGTCAGCGGCGAGAGCATGCCGCCGATCTGGTCACTGGTGAAGCTGACAAAGTTCTCACGCTGCAAATCGCCCTCGGCCACGGCTTGCTGGCCGAACAGGGCATGGTGCCGGCCGCAGAAAAACGCATAACGCTGCCGCAGGAACAGCCGCTGTTCCAGGCGGGGCTGTGGCCGGCGATTGAGGCTCAGGCCCAGGGTCGCGGTTTTTTCCTGGAGTGCGCTGACGATGTCCGAGCTGCGCATGACTTCGATTTCCAGATCCACCCGTGGGTGCTGGCGATGGAAACCGGCAAGGAAGTCATCGAAGCGGTCGGAAAAGATCCGGCTGATCATCAGCAGCCGCACCTTGCCGATCACCTCGTCGGCGGGTTGTTCGAGGACGCCGCTGACCTGGGACATCTGGCCGTAGATTTCCCCGGCCAGTTGAAAGATCTGCTCGCCGACCTCGGTCAGGGCAAAGCGCGGCCCTCGGCGGGCGATCAACTGGCGCCCGAGTTGTTCTTCCAGGCGCTTGAGGGCCTGGCTCACGGCCGGCTGGGTCAGGTGCAGGCGGGCGGCGGCGCGGCTGATGCTCAGTTCCTGGCCGATCACCCGGAAGGTGCGCAGCAGGTTCCAGTCCAGGCGGTCATTGAGCAGGCGGTCGGACATGGGCGAAGGCTCTGGGAAGGGCAGGGGCTTGATAATAAGCGTGGCTAATAATCAGCATAATAAATAGAAAATTGACTAATTATAGCCCCGCGACGATAAATCCCTTCCAGACAAGCGCCGCCAGAGCGCCTGCGTGTTCACCGTTCTCTCCTGCCAAAAAAAATAGCCAAGGAGCCTGATCCCATGAAGCTTGCCGCTTCTGCTCAACCACGCCGTGCCGCGGCCGCCGCCTTTATCGGCACCATGATCGAGTGGTACGACTTTTACATTTACGCCACCGCCGCCGCGCTGGTGTTCGGCGCCTTGTTCTTCCCCTCCGACGACAAACTGTTCAGCACCATGGCCGCCTTTGGCACCTTCGCCGTGGGGTTCTTCGCCCGGCCCCTGGGCGGGATCATCTTCGGCCATATCGGCGATCGCATCGGACGCAAGAAGTCCCTGGTCATCACCTTGCTGATGATGGGCGTGGTCACCGTGTGCATCGGCCTGTTGCCGACCTATGCCCAGATCGGCGCGCTGGCGCCGGTGCTGCTGGTGCTGCTGCGTATCGTCCAGGGCATTGCCGTGGGTGGCGAATGGGGCGGGGCGGTGCTGATGGCCGGCGAACATGCGCCCAAGGGCCGGCGCAATTTCTTCGCCTCCTTTGCTCAGCTCGGCAGCCCGGCCGGTTTGATCCTGTCGCTGCTGGCCTTCAGTGCCGTCACCCGCCTGCCTGAAGAGGCCCTGATGAGCTGGGGCTGGCGCCTGCCGTTCCTGGCCAGCGCGCTGTTGCTGCTGGTGGGGCTGGTGATTCGCCTGGGGGTCAACGAGTCGCCGGAGTTTCTGGCCAGCCGCGAACAGGCGCGGACCTCGGTGCGCAAGGAGCAGGCGCCGGTGATGGAGGTGCTGCAGACCGCCTGGCGCCCGCTGTTGCTGTGCATCGGGGCCAATACCCTGGGGATCGCCGGGGTGTATTTCACCAACACCTTCATGATTGCCTACACCACCCAGCAGCTTGAGCTGCCGCGTTCGCTGATTCTCGAATGCTTGTTTGTGGTGGCAATCATTCAGTTCTGCATCCAGCCGTTGGCGGCCTGGACCGCCGAGAAGATCGGCGCCACGCGCTTCCTGTGCCTGGTGTCACTGCTGGCCATGGCCTCGCCGTACCCGATGTTTGTGCTGGTCAGCTCGGCCCAGGCGCCGCTGATCATCCTCGGTATCGCGCTGGCGGTGGTGTGCATGGCGTCCTTCTATGCGGTGATCGCCGGCTACGTCAGCGGCATGTTCGAGACCCGTGTGCGCTACACCGCGATCTCCCTGGCGTACCAGGTGTGCGGCGCGCTGGCCGGTGGCCTGACGCCGCTGATCGGCACCTGGCTGGCCCATGAGTTCGCCGGGCAATGGTGGCCGATGGCGCTGTTCTACAGCCTGATCGCCGCGGTGTCGCTGATCTGTGTATTGGCCCTGGCTCGGCGGCATGCCGCAGCCCAGCGCCTGGAAATGGCCGCAAGCGCCTGACTTATTCTGGAGAAGAACCCATGTTGAAAATCAATGGCGAACGCCTCTGGGCGAGCTTGATGGCCATGGCTGAAATCGGCGCCACGGCCCGTGGTGGCAGTTGCCGCCTGGCGCTGAGCGCCGAGGACCAGGCCGGTCGCGAACTGTTTGCCCACTGGTGCACCGAGGCCGGGCTGACCCTGAGTGTCGACCCGATCGGTAACCTGTTTGCCCGCCGTCCCGGCACCGACCCCCAGGCGGCCCCGGTGATGATCGGCAGCCACCTCGACACCCAGCCCGAAGGCGGGCGGTTCGACGGGGTCTATGGCGTGCTGGCCGGGCTGGAAGTGCTGCGGCGCCTGGACGATTTGCAGATCCGCACCCGCAAGCCGCTGGAGGTGGCGGTGTGGACCAACGAAGAGGGCGCGCGCTTTACCCCGGCCATGTTCGGCTCGGCGGTGTTCACCGGGGTCATGCCGCTGGAGGCCGCACTGGCTGTGCGCGATGCCGCCGGCATCAGCGTCGCCGAGGCCTTGCAACGCACCGGATATGCCGGCCAGCGACCGCTGGGCGGGCCGGTGGATGCCTACTTCGAGGCACACATCGAGCAGGGGCCGATCCTCGAAGACAACGCCAAGAGCATCGGCGTGGTCAGCGGCGGCCAGGCGATTCGCTGGCTCGACGTACAGGTCGAAGGCATGGCCGCCCACGCCGGGACCACGCCGATGCCGCTGCGCAAGGATGCGTTGTATGGCGCCGCGCAGATGATCCTCGCGGTCGAAACCCTGGCGGCCGACTTCGCCCCCCAAGGCCTGACCACGGTGGGCGAGTTGAGCATTGCCAAGTCGTCGCGCAACACCATCCCGGGCGTAGTGCAGTTCACCGTGGACCTGCGTCATCACCAGGACCAGCAGATCGCCGCCATGGAACAGCAATTGCGCGAACGCCTGGAGGCCATTGCTCACCAGCGCGGCCTGCGGGTCAGCGTCAGCCCGCACTGGGTCAGCCCGGCCACGCCCTTCGACGCCCAATGCGTGGCCGCCGTGCAGCAGGCGGTGGATGGCCTGGGCTATCCTCAGCAGTCGATTGTCAGCGGCGCGGGTCACGACGCGATTCTGCTGGCGCGTTACTGCCCGACGGCCATGGTGTTTATCCCCTGTGTCGGCGGCCTGAGCCACAACGAAGCCGAAGACGTGCTGCCCCAGGACGTGCGCCAGGGCGCCGATGTATTGCTTAACGCCGTGCTGGCCCGTGCTGGCCAGGTTGAATAAGGAGAAGGTCATGCGCAGTTTTTTCCACCCCGAACAGTTGCTCCACCACCCACGCAGCTACTACTCGCGCGGCCAGATGCGCATACCCCAGGAGGTGCCGGAGCGCGCCCAGCGCCTGGTGCAGGCCGCACACTCCCTGGGTTTTGCCGTCGAGCAGCCACGGGATGCCGGGATGGCCCCATTGCTGGCGGTACACGGCGCGCCGTACCTGACGTTTCTGCAGGATGCGCACCAGGGCTGGAAGGACATCCCCGAAGACTGGGGCGATGAGGTGATGTCCAACATCTTCGTGCGTGAGCCCAATGCCCTGCGCGGGGTCCTGGCCCAGGCCGCGTGCTACCTGGCCGACGGAAGTTGCCCGGTGGGTGAGTCGACTTGGCGTGCAGCCTACTGGTCGGCGCAAAGTGCCGTCGCCGGGGCCCAGGCATTGCTCGACGGTGAGCCGGCGGCCTACGCCTTGTGCCGCCCGCCGGGCCACCACGCGCGGGCCGAAGCCGCAGGCGGCTTCTGCTACCTGAACAACGCGGCAGTGGCGGCCCAGGTGCTGCGGGAGAAATATGCCCGGGTCGCGGTGCTCGACACCGACATGCACCACGGCCAGGGCATCCAGGAGATTTTCTACCAGCGGGACGACGTGCTGTATGTCTCGGTGCATGGCGACCCGACCAACTTTTACCCAGGCGTGACCGGGTTTGCCGACGAGTGCGGCGAGGGACCGGGGGCGGGCTATAACCTCAACCTGCCGATGCCCCACGGCGCCAGCGAAGGGGATTTCCTAGCCCAGCTGGAAACCGCGCTGGACGCGGTGCAGTGTTTCGGTGCCGAGGTGCTGGTGCTGTCCCTGGGCTTTGATATCTATGAGTTGGACCCGCAAAGCAAAGTAGCGGTGACCCGGGACGGCTTCGCCACCCTGGGGGAGCGGATCCGCAGCCTGGGTCTGCCGTGCCTGATCGTCCAGGAAGGCGGGTATCACCTGGAAAGCCTGGAGGACAATGCCCGGGCCTTCTTTGTCGACGGCGAGGCCTGGAAGCTCTGACCCGGGGCGATCCGCCTGCGGGTGATGGCGCCCGAGGCGCTGATCCCGCCGACCCGTCGCGGGGCCAGGGCAGACGGCGCTTGCCATTGGCTTGACGTTAACGTAAAGATGGCCCGGCGCCGCAACCCATGGCGCAGGTTTTGCTTGAAGGGAATGGGTGTCCGCGGTGCCGGGCCAAACTTATCTTTACTGCCATCTGAACCGGGTGTAGACATTTGCCTTGGCTTGCGTGCTTCTCGCAACCCAAGGGAATGGATCGGGGAGGTACCGGGCGGACCGATTCGGAGCGCTTGATGACTCTTATAAAAACAAGAAACGCTGAACTGCCACACGAAGCCCGGCTGGCCCGGGAGAAGCTGCACCTGGAGGGCGAAGTCCCCGACGGTGTATTGCGTGCAGAAATCGATGCCTCATGGCGGCGCAGCCTCAGCCATGGCGTGCACTTCAATGGTCAGCACGAGCTGGCCCTGGAATCCAGCGCCAGCCTCGAGCTGCTGCTGTCCAGCAACCGCTTGTTGCTCGATGCCGCGATGCCGGCCATCGACTACCTGGCCGAGCGTCAGGGCAAGGACGGGCTGATCATCCTCGCCAACTCCGACGCCACCATCCTCGCGGTCGAAGGGCGTGCCGATCGCCTCAAGGGCAGCGGCTTGCAGGACATCACCCTCGGCGCCTGCTGGAGCGAGGCGGCCCGTGGCACCAACGCCCTGGGCACGGCCCTGGTGGAAGCACGGCCGACTCTGATCGATTGCGGTGAGCACTACCTGGACCGCCTGAGTGATTTTTCCTGCACCTCGGTGCCCATCCATTGCCCCCAGGGCGAGATCCTCGGCGTGCTCGATCTGACCCGCGAAGGGCCGCTGGGAAGGGCCCAGGACAGCACCGCGCTGCTGGCCATGGCGGTCAGCCAGATTGAAAGCCGGGTGTTCAACGCCACCTATCCCGAACAGATCGTCCTGGCCTTCCACAGCCGGCGGCAGTACCTCGAATCCCCCTGGCAGGGCTTGCTGGCCCTGAGCCTGGGCGGGCAGATCCTGGCGGTCAGCACCCAGGCCTGCCAATTGCTCAATGCACCGCGTGCGGCCCTGGTGGGGCGGCGCTGCGAGGAGTTCCTCGGGGTCGATGGCCTGCAACTGCTCGCGCGCTTGCAGCAAGGCGGCGTCGGCAGCCTGCAAACCGCCAAGGGCGAACTGTTCTACAAAACCCTGCGCGCGCCCCAGCGTTCGCTCAACCTCAGCAGCGCGCCGCGGGCCGTGCCCAAGGCCGCTCCCGTGCAACCGCCGCTGGAGCATCTGGCCGGCAGTAACCAGCGTTACGCCCGAGCCTTGCGCATGGCGCGCCAGGGCTTGGCCAACGCCTTGCCGGTGTTGTTGCTGGGCGAGACCGGCACCGGCAAGGAAGTGATTGCCCGGGCCCTGCACCTGGCCGGCAGCCGCAGCGACAAACCCTTTATCGCGGTCAACTGCGCGGCGATCCCCGAAGGCCTGATCGAGTCGGAACTGTTCGGCTACCGCGAAGGCGCCTTCACCGGTTCGCGCCGTGGCGGGATGATCGGCCGCCTGCAACAGGCTCACGGCGGCACGCTGTTTCTCGATGAAATCGGCGACATGCCCCTGGCCTTGCAGGCGCGATTGCTGCGGGTGTTGCAGGACCGCAAGGTGGCGCCCCTGGGCGCAGGTGAAGAGCAGGACATCGACGTCGCGCTGATCTGCGCCACCCACCGCGACCTCAAGCGCCTGGTGGAGGACAAACACTTTCGTGAAGACCTGTTCTACCGGGTCAATGGCATCAGTGTGATGCTCCCGGCCCTGCGCGAGCGCGAGGATTTCGGCGCGCTGCTGGGCGTCCTGCTCGGCAAGCTCGGCAGCCCCGGCGTGGCCTTGGCCGATGATCTGCGGCAACTGCTCGAGGCGTACCACTGGCCGGGCAATATCCGCCAGCTGGAGATGGTCCTGCGCACGGCCCTGGCCATGCGCGAGGAGGGCGAGAGCGCCCTGACCCTGGAGCATCTGCCGGACAGCATGCTCGATGAACTCAACGCCAGCGAACGGCCTCAGGCCGGCAGCATCCGCGAGAACGAGCTGGAACTGATCCGCAGTTCCCTGGACAGCCACCAGGGCAATGTCTCGGCGGCGGCCGACGCCCTGGGCATCAGCCGCGCGACGCTGTACCGCAAGCTCAAACAGTTGCGCAGTTGATGCGGCGTCTGATCGGGCGCCTGGTAGACAGCCCCAATCCCGAGGCCTTGCAGGGCGCGTTGCAGTGGTTATATGCCTTTGTCCGGCCCCATCGCCTGGCCATCGCCGGCCTGCTCGGGCTCTCGGCCTGTGCCTCGTCGCTGGTGCTGGTGCAGCCCTGGTTGACCAAGCTGTTGATCGACGACGGCTTGCTGGCCCGTGATTTTTCCATGCTGGTGCTGATCGCCGTGCTGATGATCGGCGCCGGCCTGCTGGGCACGGCGCTGTCCGGGATCAATCGCTACCTGCACACGCGGCTGTCCGGGCGCATTCTGTTCGCCCTGCGCGACGACCTCTATCAGCACCTGCAACGGCTGTCGCCGGGTTTTTACGGGCAGCGCCGGATCGGTGACCTGATGTCGCGGCTGGACGGCGATGTGGCCGAGATCCAGCGCTTCGCCGTGGACTCGCTGTTCTCGGCGGTCTCCAGCGTGATCGGCCTGGTGGTGGCCCTGGTCATGCTCCTGACCCTGTCCTGGAAACTCTCGCTGCTGGCCCTGGTGCTGATCCCGCTGGACGTGCTGTGGCTGCGCTGGATGCGGCGCAAGGTCGAGCGCGACGTGCGCCAGTTGCGCGAGCGTTCGGCGGACATGTCCTCGTTTATGGTCGAAACCCTGCCGGTGATGAAGTTCATCCAGAGCGCCGGCCAGCAGCAGCGCGAGGCACGGCGCCTGGACAGCCTCGGCAAGGGCTACATGCAGCAGTTGCTGAAGCTGCAAGTCACCGAGTTCTTCACCCAGGCGGTGCCCGGCACCCTGACCTCATTGTCCCGGGCCTGTGCCTTTCTGATTGGCGGCTACTGGGTGGTGCAGGGCACCTGGCAACTGGGGTCGCTGATCGCCTTTTCCACCTACCTGGGCATGGCGGTGGGACCGGTGCAGAGCCTGCTCGGCCTGTACGTGGCGATCCAGCGCATGACCGTGAGCCTGGGCCGGGTCATGGAACTGCGCGGCGAAGAACCCGGCATCAGCAACCCCGAGGCGCCGCTGCCGGTGCCGGAGCAGGGCGAGCTGCATTTCCAGAATGTGCACTTCAGCCACCCGGGGCGCGGCATGACCCTGCAGGGCATCGAAGCGCGGATTCCCTACGGCCGCAAGGTGGCACTCAGCGGCAGCTCGGGGGCGGGCAAAAGCACCCTGGTCGACCTGCTGCAGCGCCACCACGATCCGCAATCCGGGCAGGTGCTGCTGGGCGGTGTCGACCTGCGCCAGCTGGACCTGACGCAATTGCGCCGGCGGGTGGCGGTGGTCAGCCAGGACATCGTGCTGTTTCGCGGCAGCCTGGCCGACAACCTGGCCTACAGCGTGCCCGATGCCAGCCGGGAAGCCGTGGCCGCGGTGGCGCGGCTGGCGCAATTGCAGGGGCTGATCGAGTCCCTGCCCGAAGGCCTGGACAGCCCCCTGGGCGAGCGCGGCCAGCAACTGTCCGGCGGGCAGAAACAGCGCATCGCCATTGCCCGGGCCCTGCTTCAGGATCCGATGATTCTGGTGCTGGACGAAGCCACCTCGGCGGTGGACGAAGCCACTGAACGTGAGGTGATCGAGGCCATCGACCGGTTGTTCGCCGGTCGCACACGGATCCTGATCAGTCACCGGCCTTCGACCCTGGCCGATGCCGATCTGCGTTTTACCTTGCAGGACGGGGTACTGCGCACAGTGGAGGTGGCCCATGCAACCTGAGCTGCGCATCGGCGTGATCGACAGCGGCCATGCCGCTCATCAGCGAGTGGCGGGCGGACGGCGTTTTTTCCTGCAACCGGATGGGGTCGGCGGCGACCCATTGCAGGAGGATGCCCTGGGCCACGGCAGTGCGGTGGTCGAGGCCATCGGCCTGCGCGCACCCGGCGCGCGGCTGTATGTGGCCCAGGTCTTCGATCAGCGCGGGGTCACCAGCGCTGCGCAAGTGAGCGCCGCGCTGTACTGGCTGCTGGAGCAGGACGTACGGCTGATCAACCTGAGCCTGGGCCTGCGCCAGGATCGCGAGTTGCTGCGCCAGGCCTGCGCCGCCGCCGAGGCCCGCGGCGTGCTGCTGTGCGCGTCCAGCCCGGCCCAGGGCGAAGCGGTGTTTCCGGCCAATTACCCCGGTGTGTTGCGCGTCACCGGCGATGCGCGGTGCAGCGCGCAGCAGTGGTCATGGCTCAATAGCGCCCAGGCGGATTTCGCCGCCTGCGTGCGCGGCAGCAGCCCGGGGCAATCCGGTGCCAGCCTGGGGTGCGCGGCCCTGAGCGGGCATATCGCCGCTTACCTGGGCGCCCACCCGGACGCCGGCAAGGCCCAGGTCCTGCAGTGGCTGCAGGACAACGCCCACTATCGGGGCCCGGAACGCCGGCACGTGCCATGCACGCCATCCTGATCCTCGGCGCGGGGCCGGCCGGGGCCGCGGTGGCCCTGGGGCTGCGTCGCCTCGGCTACCCGGTGACCCTGATCAGCGACTGGCGGCGCTTTCCAGCCCTGGAGGGCGTTTCGGTGCGGGTCCTTGAAGCCTTGCGTGGCGCCGGCCTGGAACAGGCGCTGGCCCAGGCCCTGCAACCGTCCCAGCGGCGGGTGGCGTGGAACGGCGAGGAGCATGCGCAGAACATCGAATACCTGCTGGACCGCCCGGCGTTCGACCGCGGCCTGCGGGAGGCCTTGCGCGAGGCCGGCGTGCAACTGATCGAGGGCCGGGTACTGGGCGTGCAGTCCACCGAGGCCGGGCATCGGGTCCAGGTGCAAGGGCAGGCCGAGCAGGTTGGCGAATTTTTGGTTGAGGCCCGTGGGCGGCAGGCGCCGGGGCTGGACAAAGGGCTGCGCCAAGGCGTCGGCAAGGGCATGCGCGGCCCGGAAACTGTCAGCCTGCTCAATCGTTGGCAAGGCCCCACCGGCAGCGCCGCCAGCGCGGTGTACAGCCTGGAGGATGGCTGGGCCTGGATGGCCCGGCGCGCCGATGGCCAGTGCTACTGGCAACTGACCCTGGATGTGGCCAGCGCCGGGCTGCCGGGCAAGGCGCAGTTGCCGGAGTACTGTCGCCAGCGCCGCCAGGCGTCGGCCATGGCCCGGGAGTTTTTTGCCGATGGCGAGGAGCAGCAATTGCACCTGCATGCCCGCAGCAGCACGGCGATCCTCAACCCCCAGGTGTGTGGCGCCCGCTGGCTGCGGGTCGGCGACGCAGCGATGGCCGTGGACCCCTTGTCCGGCAATGGCATTTTCCAGTCCCTGTCCTCGGCCTTGCAGGCCCCGGCGGTGATCAACACCCTGTTGCAGCGCCCACAGAACGGGGCGCTGGCGCAGCGTTTCCATGGGCAACGGGTGGAGCATCTGTTCCAGCGTTTCGCCCGCACCGGCCGGGATTTCTACGCCGACGAGCAGCGCTGGTCCGAGCAGCCGTTCTGGCAGGCCCGGCGGCATTGGCCGGACCGGCAGCAGGCCCACGCCAGCGTGGATTTTGCCGCCTTGCGCATCGAGCGCGCGCCGGTGTTGCGTGATGGCCTGGTGGATGAAGCCGAAGTGGTGGTCACCCCGGATCAGCCCCTGGGGATCTGGCATGTGCAGGGGGTGGAGCTGGCGCCGCTGTTGCGCCGCTTGCGCAGCCAGGGCGCGACCCAGGCCCTGGCGCAGCTGAACCCGGAGCAGGATCGGGTGATACGTGGCTGGTTGCTGTCTCAGGGGTATCGGCCTTAAGCCTTGCGCCCACGTCCGCGAAACACCCAACCAATGGCAGGAGCGGTCTGGCTCGTGATCCGCACCGCCGCCATCGAGCCTGGTCATGGCCGAAAAAAACCGGGGGCTCAAGCAGCCCCCGGTGTGCACTGGCCAGCGGTCAGTTATGAGGGTTGAGGTACACCCGCTGGCCGCCTTTCCAGGTTTCGCAGACTTTGATGTCGCGAATCTGGGTGGCCGGGAACTTCTCGTCCAGCGGGTCCTGATCGAGGATCACAAAGTCGGCGAAGTTCTGATCCTGCAAGGACCCGGTCCAGGCCTCGGCATGGCACTGCCAGGCGGCGTCGTAGGTGATGGCTTTCAACGCCTGCTTGCGGGTCAGGCACTCGCCTTCATTGAGGATGGGTTGCAGGCGCGGATCGTCGATAAAGGTCGGGTCCACAACACTTTTGCGGATGCCTTCCATCTTGCGGGTGATCGCCTGCTCCATCGAGCGCAGGGGCCCCAGGGGGGTGACCGAGTAGTCGCTGTGCAGGGAGATCCGCAGTTTGTAGTCCAGGGCCGACTTGCAGAGGTCGAGCATCTCCTCGGCCTTTTTTTCGAAAATGGCTTTGTCGAAGGCGTAGCCCCAGTACCCGACATGGCCAATCAGAAAGCTCGGCGACAGGCCCAGTTGCTGCATGGTCTCCAGGGTGCTTTTGTTCAGCAGCGAGCAGTGTTCGATGCGATGGCGCTTGTCCAGGCCGCTCTTGCCCTGCAGGGCGAGGCCATAGGCTTTCAGGGTGAATTCGATGGCCCGATCGCCGTTCGCATGAATCATCAGCGGCCAGCCTTTTTTCACCGCCGCGTGGATGAATTCCCTGTATTTGACCGGGAGAGCTGTCGGGGTGTCTTCGCCTTTGTCGCAGAAGTTGAAGTTGCCCACCGGACGGTCCGTCTGGCAGCAGTAGTCCGCGATCTGGTAGCCGGTCAAGCCCTGGTTGGAGCCATCCGAGATCACCTTGATCGAGCCTTGATACATGTATTTGGCCTCTTCCCGTGTGGCCGGTCGGTAATCGGGCAGCAGCTTGAGGATTTCCAGCGAGTTGTTGCAGGAGGCGGCGTAGCCGATCCGCAGCTTTCTGGGGTGCGTCAGGAAGTAGGCGTTCAGTACCAGTTTTGACAGGGGATCCACCATCGCGTCGTAGAGCAGGGTGATCCCGCGGCTGGAAGCGGTGTCGAAGAAGGTGTCGAGGCGCTTGAAGATCTTCAGCATTTCCAGCTTCTGCTTGGCGGGAATCGACAGAATCCCGGCCACTATCTGGGTTTCCTGCAGCACACCGTTCTCGGCCATGACCCCGGTTCGTTCATGAACCAGATCCCTCGCCGCCGTGTTCATGTAGGCGGTGTGCATCGACGCGCTGATCAGTAGCATCGGACGCTTGGACTCGATGGTGTCCAGGTAGCCCTCTTCTGGCGTGTCGCCACATTGCAGGGTAATCAGTTGGTTCAGGCCGCCCTCAACCACCTTGAACGGCATCAGCGCCGGATCGACCAGGTGCCCGAGGATCCAGCTCGAACTGTCCTCGGGCAGGTTTTTCTGAATGGTTTTCGTCAGCCAGTCCCAGGTATAGAGCGGCCGCAGGCGCTGGCTTTTTTTCTCTGTGTGCGGGTCGGTATCGGCGTCGTCGGGCTCGATCGCGCCCAGGTTCAGCCAGCCATCCATGGCGCAGCTTTGCACGATGTGGGCGTGGGGCTCGACCAGGCCGGGCAGCAGGGTCTTGCCGTGCAGGGACTGTTTCTTGTAGTCGATGCCCAGGGCCTGCATGCGGGCTTCGACGTCGGCCAGGGTGCCGGAGGCGACCACGTCGCCGGCATGGATGCCCAGGGCGTCGACCCGATCGTCCATATTGCCGTCGCGCAAGGGGTAGATGATGCCGTCATGGAACACCAGGGACTCGCCGTTCGGGTCCTTGACCGGGCCATGTGCGGCGTTGGGGTGGCTGGCGATATAGCTGGCGGGGTCGAGGGTGTCTTTTAGCGCTTCCCAGACGGGGTTGTGGCAACCGCACTGGATGTAATCGTGATCATTTCCATTTGATCCCATGATGCTTTCCTCAGGTTTTCGGTGGTGATGAGGCGTTGTGGGTGGATGAGCCGGGACTCCTCAAGCGAGGTAGCGAGCCGGCTCGGGCTGAGCGTAGCAGCGCTTTGCGCCGTGCACAGGGCGGTCGTCGGCAGGCGCCGGACCACCTCCGGCGCCCCTGGCGGGGAGCATTTCCTCTAGCGCTGGCCGCCAGGATTTGCCTGATGAACCGAAGGTTCCCGGTAGTTGCCGATCAGAGCTTGATCAGCACCGATTTCAGCTCGGTGTAGTGCTCGATCGCCGCGTAGCCCATTTCCCGGCCGACCCCGGACATTTTGTAGCCGCCAAAGGGCAGGGCCGGGTCCAGGGCGCTGTGGCAATTGACCCAGACCGAGCCGGACTTGATCCGCGGGATCATCCGATGCACCGCCGCCAGGTCGTTGGACCAGATGCTCGCCCCCAGGCCGTAGGGGCTGTCGTTGGCCATGCGCAGGGCGTCGGCCTCGTCGTCGAAGGGGATCGCCACCAATACCGGGCCGAAGATTTCCTCCTGCACCAGGGAGTGTTTCTGGTCGACGTCGACAATCACTGTCGGCTTGACGAAATACCCCGGCCCGAACTGCTCACCGCCACAGGCGATGGTGGCGCCGCTTTCCCGGCCCATTTCGATGTAGCGGTAGACCCGCTCCTGTTGCCGCGCCGAGATCAGTGGGCCCATGTCGACGCTGGGGTCCAGGCCGTTGCCGAGCTTCATGGCGTTGGCGATGCCGGCGATATCGGCCACCACGTTGTCGAAATGCTTGCGCTGCACATACAGCCGCGAACCGGCGCAGCAGACCTGGCCCTGGTTGAAGAAAATCGCGCTGGCAGCGCCGGCGGCGGCACTGCCCAGGTCTGCGTCGGCCATGACGATGGTCGGCGATTTGCCGCCCAGTTCCAGGGTGACCCGGGTCATGGAGTCCATGGCGATCTTGCCGATTTCCTTGCCCACGGCGGTGGACCCGGTGAAGGTCAGCTTGTCCACCAAAGGGTTGTGGGTCAGGGCCGAGCCGGCGGTGATGCCAGTGCCGGTGACCACGTTGAACACGCCTTCGGGGTAGCCGGCTTCGAGCACCAGTTCGGCCAGTTTCAGGGCGCTGAGCGGGGTTTCATCCGCCGGCTTGAGGACCACGGTGCAGCCGGTGGCCAAGGCCGGGCCGAGCTTCCAGCAGGCCAGTAGCAGCGGGAAGTTCCAGGCCACGATGGCGCCGACCACGCCCACCGCTTCGCGACGGATAAAACTGTGGAACTGGTCGTTTGGCATCAACGGCAGCGAGACCTCGACACTGGAACCCTCGATCTTGGTCGCCCAGCCGGCCATGTAGCGCAGAAAATCGATGGACAACTGCACGTCCATGACCTGGGCCACCGCCGCGCTTTTGCCGTTGTTCAGGCATTCCAGCTGCGCCAGCAACTCGGCATCGCGCTGCATCAGGTCGGCGAGTTTCCACAGCAGGTTCTGCCGCTCGCGAGGGCGGGTACGGGTCCAGGCCGAATCGTCGAAAGCATGCCGGGCGGCGAGGACTGCGCGGTCCACATCGTCAACCGTGGCGCGTGGCACCAGGCACAGTTGCTCGCCGGTGGCCGGGTTGCGCAGGGGCATGGTCTGGCCATCGGCGGCCTCGACCCATTCGCCGCCGATCAACATGCGCGGCGCGCGCTGGATAAAAGCCGTGGTGGCCGGGAGCAGAGAAGAAACAGACATGGCAAGACCTCTTGTTGGGCATGAGGCGAGGTCTTTCGCAATGGCTGTGCCAGTTGTGCCATCGGCGTCCAGGCCGCCGTTTTGCAGGGCCTGGCGCCCGCCGAGGGGCAAGCCGGCGGGGCCTTGTGTTCGCAAACTGCGACAGCCTGTGAGACGGGGGAGACGATAGAGCTCAGGTAGCCGCTGCCGCCAGGCTGCGCTGGCCGGGATGGGCGGCGTGGGGTGTCAGGTGTATTTGGGGGGGGAGTGAGGGCCAGCGCAGCCTTCGGCAGCGGCTACGGTATGGTGGCGCCGTGGCGGTTATAGGTGCAGCCAGGCCAGGCCTCCCAGCAGCACGCTGGCGCTGGCGGCGGTGTAGGCGAGTTTTTTCAGCCATTCCTTGCGGGTCAGCAGGGTGATGGCGGCCAGGGAGATGGCGATCTGAATCGCGGTCATGGCCTGGGCCCAGCGATGGTGCTGATGCAGGGCGGCTTCGGATTTGTCGTCCCACTCGCGGGCTTGCGCTTCCAGGGCTTCGGCTTGCTGGCGCAGCCCTTCCTTCTGCTCCTGGTAGCGATGGGCCTCGCCGGCATAATGCGCGGCATCGAGCCCGGGGATGTGCACTGCCAGTTCCGCCAGGTTCTGGCGGCTGGATTTGGCCTGGTAGTAGTTCCACTGGTTGGCGGCTTCGGTCTTCTTCATGGCCGCATTGTTCTTGTCCATCGCCGCTTCACTTTCGGTAGACCCCGCCTGGTAGCTGAGCAGTGCGCCCAGGGTGGCCATGATGGCGGTCATCACCGCGATCTTGCTGGCAAAGGTATCGCTCAGGGCATGGGCGTGTTCGGCCACGTGTTCCAGGTGTTTCTCGTGGGGGCTGGGCACTTCGAAGTCTTCGGTCATGGCCGTGATCTGCGGGAGGGGAGAAAGTATCAAATTGTAACTGCGGCCCTGGACCTGCGTTGGCGTAGCCGGCTTCTGTTCAGCTTCCCGACAGCCCGCACGGGATTGGGTTGAACCGCCGCCTCGGCGCCAGGGTCTAGGCAAAGATGGCCCCATAAACCTGGAGGATTGCCCTTGAACATTTTCGAAGCCCTGCGCGAAAGTCACGACCGGCAGCGCAGCTATGCCGAGGCTCTGGTGCGCACTTCAGGCGACACCCCCGAGCGCACCGCAGCCTATGCCCAGCTCAAGGCCGAGTTGCAGGCCCACGAGACGGCCGAAGAGCGGTTTTTCTACGTGCCGCTGATGGAGCACGACAATGGCGTCGACCTCAGCCGCCATGCGATCTCCGAGCACCACGCGATGGATGAGTTGATGGAAGAGTTGGACGAGACCGAGATGTCGAGCCCGGCCTGGCTGGCCACGGCGAAAAAACTCTCGGAGAAGGTGCATCACCATCTGCATGAAGAAGAGCAGAAGTTCTTCCAGATGGCCGGCAAGATCCTCGACGACAAGCAGAAGGACCAATTGGCCAATGGCTACGTCAAGGAGTACGAGCAGCAGTTGACCGCCAATTGACCCCGGTAGTCGGCCCCAGACGCCGCCTGGCAGCGGGCCTGGGGCTGACGGCTAGCGGTTGAAACGCTCCACCAGCGAGTACTGGGTAGTGGCGGTCTGGGTCAGTTCCTGGCTGACCTGTGCCGAGTGATGGGCCTGTTCCGACGACTGGTCGGCCAGCTCGGCAATGGTGCTGATGTTGCGGCTGATCTCCTCGGCGACGGCGCTTTGCTCTTCGGTGGCGGCGGCAATCTGGGTGGTCATTTCAGTGATGTTAGCCACCGCTTCGCTGATCCCCACCAGGGCCTTGTCGGCCTCCAGCACCCAGGCCACGCCTTCTTCGGCCTGACGCTGACCGTGCTCCATGGTTTGCACCGCGTTATTGGACGAGCTCTGCAACTTGCTGATCAGGTCGTGGATTTGCGTGGTGGATTCGGCCGTGCGCTGCGCCAGTTGACGGACTTCATCGGCGACCACCGCAAACCCGCGCCCCATGTCCCCAGCCCGGGCCGCCTCGATCGCGGCGTTCAGGGCCAGCAGGTTGGTCTGGTCGGCAATGCCTTTGATCACATCGACCACGCTGCCGATCTGGTTGCTGTCACGGGCCAGTTGGGCCACGGTTTCCCCGGTTTCCCCGACCACGTTGGACAGTTTCTGGATCGCCTCGCGGGTATCGCGGGCCACTTCGCGGCCACGGCGGGTCAGCACATTGGCTTCCTGGGTGGCGTCGGCAGTGCGTTGCACGTGGCTGGCGACTTCCTGGGTGGTGGCGGCCATCTGGTTGACCGCGGTCGACACCTGTTCGGTTTCGGCGCGCTGGCGGTCCAGGCCACGCGAGCTGTCGACCGCCAGGCTGCCTGCGCGGCGCGCCTGTTCGGTGAGCTGTTCGGCGGTGTCCTGCAAGCGCGTGAGGCAGGTTTTCAGGCGGGCATCCTGGCTGACAAAGGCCGTCTCCAGCCGCCCCTGGTCACCCTGTTGATCGCTGTACATCTGCGCCAGCAGCCCATCACACGTGGAGGCGTCGGCCAAGTGCAGCAAGCGCTGGGCCGCAGCCTGCTGGCGCTGCCAGGCGAACAGCCCGAGGGGCAGCGACACCACGGCGCTCAGGGCAAAGGCCAGGGGCGGTGCAAGCAGGGTGGCGCTCAGGCTGCCGATCAGGGCCATGGCCAGCAACGGTAGCCAGCACAGCAGCGCCGGTTGCCAGCGCTGGCGGCTCGGGATTGCTGCGCGGCCCTGGTTCAGACGCTGGTACAGCGCTTGCGCGCGGCGGATCTGGTCGGCGGTGGGCTTGACCCGTACCGACTCGTAACCGACCACTTGGCTGCCTTCGAAAATCGGCGTGACGTAGGCGTTGACCCAATAGTGGTCGCCGTTTTTCGAACGATTCTTTACGATCCCCATCCACGGATTGCCCAGCTTGAGGGCCGCCCACATATGGGCAAAGACCGCGGGCGGCACGTCCGGATGGCGCACGATATTTTGCGGCGCGCCAATCAGGTCGGCCCGATCGAAACCGCTGATTTCGACGAACGCGTCGTTGCAGTAAGTAATGACTCCGCGAGCATCGGTGGTCGAGATGAGTTTTTGCTGTGCGGCGAGCGCCCCCTCACGTTGGGTGACGGGTTGATTGTTTCTCATTGCTGTTGCTCCCTGGATCCTGTGCAAACACCATCGGCAGACGCGTGCGATTACTGAGTTTTGTCTTCAAAAAAACCTTAAATAACAATTGGTTGCCTAAGGTTTTCTGGCGCTTCGGATCCGCTGAGCTGGGTTTTCCGTTGTCTGGAACAAGCTGAAAAACGGTCCACCTGCAAAAACAGGCCCGCGTGTTGGCGGGCCTGGCTGGGTTTTTTGCAAGTGACGACTATCAATCTAGGCGAGTACCAGAAAAAGCGCCGGGACTTTGGGACATGTCCGATGGAATGCCCCGGGCCATAGACCTATATTGCTGCAGCTCGCCCAGCCTAAGGGGGGTGTTTCGACACCAAGCAACACGGTCGAAATAAATGGGCGAGCTTCTTTTCTCTCTCTGCCGGTTCCTGGCAGATCACCTGCTCAAGACGTTTCAGGCGCTGCCCATCGGGCGGTGTTTTTGCGCTGGGCGTGTTTCACCTAGGGCCTGGCGCCGAGCATGCGTTCGATCTGCTGCCACAGGAGCGGGTCGTTGAAATCCTCGATCACCAGATGGGCGCCGGCGGCGAGCAGGGTTTCGCGGCTTTGGCTGGTGGCCAGGCCCACGGTGAAAATCCCTGCCTTGACTGCGGCGGTCAGGCCGGGAATCGAGTCCTCGAAGGCCAGGCTGCTGTCGGCCCGTGCGTTCAGGCGCTCAAGGCCGGTGAGGTAGGGCAGGGGATCGGGCTTGGCCCGGGGCAACTCTTCGGCCACCAGCACGGTCTCGAAACGCTCGCGCAGGCCCAGTACCTGCAACATGTGCTCGGCGTTGGCGCGCGGCGCGTTGGTCACCACGCACATGGCGATGCCTTGCTCGCGGGCGAAGTCCAGCAGGCGCACCAGGCCTGGCATCGGGGTCAGTTGGGGCGACAGTTGGCGAAAGCGCACTTCCTTGCGGTCGGCGAAGGCTTCATGTTCAGCCACCGACCGGTGTGGAAACAGGTAGCGGCACATATTGGCATTGGCCTGGCCACTGACGTGGGCTTCGAACTCGTCGGCGGTAAACACCCGGTCGTCCTCCTCCAGCAGCAATTGTTGCAAGGCCAGAAGGTGCAATTGGTCGGTATCGGTCAGGGTGCCGTCGAGGTCGAAAAGCAGAGCATTGAGCATGTCGGGGTTCCTGTCTGGCCACGTCCGGGCCGGTGGGCTGAAGCGGTTAAGCGCGCATCCTAGCAGGCTTGCCCGATCAGCGGACCAGGCGCTTCGGGTTGCGCCTTGTCCCGTGCGTCGCGCTCGACACAATCGGCCTTTACAGGCGCGGCGCCTGCGCCATGCTGCTGTATCAGACTGAGAACCGTGTCGCGAAATTGAACGGCAGCCCGGGCCCGGAACCGCCCCGTATCGTCACCAGGCGCCGACAAGCCTTTGATTCAGTGAACAATAATAAGCTGGCACGCTCCGTGTATTGCTCACCGCAGACGTTTCTCTTGCCTCCATGACCGGCCTTGCCGGGCGTGGCAGAAACCATAAAAACGACGCACTAAAAATAAGAAAGCTCCGTGGGAGGTTTGACGTTGATGAAGAGAAAAATCCGAGCAGGCATGACCAGCGGCCTGCTGGCGATGGCTGTATGCAGTGCCTTGCATTCCCCGCCCACACTGGCCGCGCGCGATGCCCCCAGCATCCTCCGGGAAACCTGCCAGGGCTGCCACACGCCCGAGGCCGACAATGGCCTGAGCCGCATCAGCCACCAGCGCAAGACCCCCGAAGGCTGGCTGATGAGCATTGCCCGCATGCAGACCATGCATGGCTTGCAGATCAGCGATGACGATCGGCGCACCCTGGTCAAATACCTGGCCGACACCCAGGGCCTGGCGCCCAGCGAAACCGATGGCGTGCGCTACGCCCTGGAGCGGCGCCTGAACACCGTTGAGCAGTTCGACGAACAGACCAGCCAGATGTGCGGCCGCTGCCACTCCGGCGCGCGGGTCGCGCTGCAACGGCGGCCGGCCGAGGAATGGGAGCGGCTGGTCAACTTCCACCTCGGACAATGGCCGTCCCTGGAATACCAGGCGCTGTCCCGCGACCGGGACTGGTTCGATCTGGCCCGCAAGGACATGGTGCCGCTGCTGGCCAAGCGTTACCCCCTGGACAACCCGGCCTGGAAAAAATGGCTGAGCAGCGCGCCCAAGGCCGAAGCCCTGGTGGGCGACTGGAGCTTCAGCGGCCACCTGCCGGGCAAGGGTGAACTGGCCGGGGTCATGAGCGTCGCCGCCGACGGCAGCGATCAGTTCAAGGTCAGCGTCAAGGGCCGGTACGCCGACGGCAGCCCGTTCAATGGCGAGGGCAGTGCGATCCTCTACAGCGGCTACGAATGGCGCGGCAACGTCAGCATCGACGGCGTCACTATGCGCCAGGTATTCGCCGCCCAGGGCAACGTCCTGCAAGGGCGGATGTTCGAGGCCGAGCACGACGAACGCGGCCTGGACTTTATCGCTGCCAAGCAGGGCTCCAGCCGTTTGCTGGCGGTGCAACCGGGCTACCTCAAGGCCGGCAGCGAAACCGAAGTGACCCTGATCGGCAGTGGCCTGCAAGGCCAGCCGGACTTTGGCAAAGGCGTGCAAGTGCTCGAAGTCGTCAGCCACAGCCCGGAGCAGATCAAGGTCCGGATCAAGGCCGCGGCCAATGCCCAGCCGGGCCTGCGCGCGGTCAGCGTGGGCGCGCTCAAGGGCGTGAACCTGGCGCTGTACAGCGCCATCGCCGAAGTCAAGGTGGTGCCGGCGTTCTCGGTGGCACGCATTGGCGAAGGCGGCGGGTCGACGCCCAAGGTCCAGGGGCGGTTCGACGCCGAAGCCTGGGGCAAGGGCGCCGATGGCAAGCCGTATCGCATCGGCGTATTCCCGGCGCAGTGGAAGGTCGAGGCCTTCGACGAGCGCGCCAAGGAAGACGAAGACGTCAAGTTCGCCGGGCAGATGCAGGCTGACAGTGGCGTGTTCACCCCGGGCGACGCCGGGCCGAACCCGGCGCGCAAGATGTCCACCAACAACGCCGGCAACCTCAAGGTGATCGCCGCCGTCGACGACTCAGGCCAGTCCCTGACCGGCGAAGGCCACCTGATCGTCACCGTGCAACGTTGGAACAATCCACCCATTCCATGAGTTGTTCGATGCCTTGGGCTGTAACGACTTTTCTGGAATGACCGCCGCCCCTGAACCCCGGGGTGAGCACAGGAGATTGCGATGGGCGCTATTTTGAATCTGGTCGAGCGCAACCTGCACGAAGTGCAGGTGGACGCCGACCGCATGCTGTTCCATATCCCCAGCAGTTCGCTGTTTGCCAGCGATGCACTGACCGGCAGCATCATCGATGCCTTGCGTGGCCCGGGTTGCTCTTCGGACGACCTGGTCCAGCGCCTGGCCAGCCACTATGGCGGCGCTGAAGTGGTCGAGACCCTGCGCGAGCTGATGGCCCTGGAACTGGTCAGCGACGGCTCGCCACTGACCCCGGACATCGGCACCAAGCGGGTCGAGCGCACGGCGATCAACACCGTGGTGCTCAACGTCAACACCGGCTGCAACCTGAGTTGCACCTACTGCTACAAGGAAGACCTGGACAAGCCCTCGGCCGGCAAGAAGATGGAGATCGACACCGCCGTGGCCTCGGTGGAGATGCTGCTCAAGGAATCGCCGGACGAAGAGCGCTTCACCGTAGTGTTTTTCGGCGGCGAACCGCTGAGCAACCGCAAGCTGATCGAGTACATGGTCGACTACTGCGAGAAGCGTTTTCGCGAGGCCGGCAAGTTCGTCGAGTTCGTCATGACCACCAACGCCACCCTGCTCACCGAAGACACCGTGGACTACCTCAATGCCCACCGGTTCGGGCTCTCGGTGAGCATCGACGGGCCCAAGACCGTGCACGACCGCAACCGCATCACCGTGGGCGGGCAGGGCACCTATGACGTGGTGCGGCGCAAGGCCGAAATGCTGCTGTCGCGTTACAACAGCCGGCCGGTGGGCGCGCGGGTAACCCTGACCACCGGGGTCACCGACGTCGAGACCATCTGGGATCACCTGTTCAACGAACTGGGTTTTGCCGAAGTCGGTTTCGCCCCGGTGACCTCGGGCGATATCAGCAGCTTCAACCTGTCGAGCGAGGAGTTGATCGAAGTCTTCGCCAACATGAAGAAGCTGGGGCGACGTTACCTGGAGGCGGCCCTGGAGCACCGCAATATCGGTTTCTCCAACCTGCACCAGCTGATCACCGACATCCACGAGGGCCACAAAAAGGCCCTGCCGTGCGGCGCCGGGCTGAAGATGCTGGCGGTGGACCACAAGGGCGAACTCAACCTGTGCCACCGCTTTACCGGGTCGTCCCTGCCGACCTTCGGCAACGTCCACAGCGGGGTCAAGCAGGTGGAGTTGAATGACTTCCTGTCCCAGCGCCTGGACCGCACCAACACCGGCTGCGAGGACTGCCAGATCCGCAACCTGTGCTCCGGCGGCTGCTACCACGAGAGCTATGCGCGCTACGGCGACCCGACGCACCCGACCTATCACTACTGCGAACTGATGCGTGACTGGGTGGATTTCGGCATCGAGGTCTACACCCGGATCATGGCTCACAACCCTGCGTTCATCAGCAGTTACATCACTCCGCGCAAGGCCCACTGATATGAAACATCTCAAGCCGATCAACAACAAAGCCCAGAAGCTGGAACAGGCCGCCGCCGAAAACCGCATCGAAGAAGTGGTGGCGATGAACTCCGTGGCCGGTTGCGCCTCGACCACCGACCCGGGCTGGGAAATCGACGCCTTCGGTGGCGTGTCCTCGCTGTGCCAGCCGATGGAAGCCGACCTCTATGGCTGCTCCGACCCTTGCTGGTGGCCGGCCCAGGTGCCGGACATGATGAGCACCTACCCCGACTGGAACAAGGACGCCCAGGCCTCCAACGACAACTGGCGCAACCTCGGCACCGTCTTCCCCAAAGACAAGTAACCGGACAGCACAAGGATTCCAGCATGCGAGCTATCACAGTGTGCGGCCTGGCCGCCGGCGCGGTTCTCAGCGCCTGTTCCATCACCGCGTTGGCTGATGAGGGCCTGGCCCTCAACAGCGGTCACGAATACATGGTGACCACCAACTACCCGAACAACCTGCACGTCCTCGACCTGGCCAGCGACAGCCTGTACAAGACCTGCCAACTGCCCGACGCCTTCGGCCCGGGCACGGTACAGCTGTCGCCGGACCGCAAGATCGCCTATGTGTTGAACAACCATTACGCCGATGTCTACGGCGTTGAGCTCGACAGCTGCAAACAGGTGTTCCACGCCAGCATCACCCAGCAGCCGGGGGAGAAGGCCCGCTCGATGTTCGCCTTCACCGTCAGCCACGACGGCAAGGAGCTGTACACCGTGGCCAACCCGACCCAGATGCTCAACGACCGCTACGAGGTCAAGCAGCCACGACTGGATGTCTACGCCACCGACGCCGGGATGAACGCCAAGCCGCTGCGCAGCTTCCCCGCGCCGCGCCAACTGACCATCATGCAGAGCGGCGACGACGGCACCCTGTATGTGGCCGGCGCCGATGTGTACAAGGTCAACGTACAGACCGGCAAGTTCGATGTGCTGATCCCCAGTCGGCACTGGAAACGCGCCAACTACAGCGCCCCCGACGTGCTCTACGTGTGGAACCAGCAGACCTTCCGCCATGACTTCTCGCTGCTCTACACCGCCGCCAAGTTCAAGGACAAGAAGCAGGACCCGGCCACCGCCGACTACCTCTACGGGCTGTTCAGCGTCGACCTGAAAACCGGCAAGACCGAAACCACCGACTTCGGCCCGCTGACCGAAATCTACTTCAGCGGCATGCGCTCGCCCAAGGACCCGAACCTGATGTTCGGCGTGCTCAACCGCCTGGCCAAGTACGACATCAAGCAGAAGAAGCTGATCCAGGCGGCGACCCTCGATCACTCCTACTACTGCATTTCATTCAACAAGGCGGGGAGCAAGATCTACCTGGCGGGGACCTTCAACGACGTGGCGATTTTCGACGCCGACAGCATGAAGCAGATCGGCAGCATCAAGCTGCCGGGCGGTGACATGGCGATCACCACGGCGCAGATCTTCGTCCGCTAGACCCGCCCATCTGGCGCCGGCGTGGCGCTGATGAGGCCCAGGCGTTGCGCGACCGGCAACCCCCTGGACCCCATCAGCGCCACGCCGGTTTTTGCATGAGCGGCTAGAGCCCCGGCACCGGGCAGCTCAGGTCGCCTTCTTCGCACTTGAGGTAGGTCTTGAAGGCCTTGACCCGGTCCTTGGTCAGGGCCGTGGTGCAGTTGCTGTGGATCAGCGGGTAGACACTGCCGCCCTCGACCCCGGAGGCGGCGAAGTCGCACTCGGCATCGCGAAACGCCACCCAGGCGCGTTGCGTGGTGACCAGCAGCTTCTTGGTCTGCGGCTGGTCCTTGAGGCGCTGGTTGATCTGCTGGTACAGGCTGTTGAGTTCCTGATCGGCGGCCTTGAACTGCTTGCCGGCGCATTGGTTCATGTCGAGTTGGGTGGTGGCGTTGTCACACTCGTCGGCCTGGGCCAGGGGCGCCAGCAGCAGCGGGGCGAGCAACAGCAGGTAGCGTGGGTGCATGGCAGGTCTCTTGATTCGAGCAGGGTGGGGTTACGGCTGGCATTGAGCCTGGACGGTCTGCGCAGCCTGGAGCAGGGCATCGGCCGTGGCCTGGATCTCATCGCCCATGTGCAGCTTGGCCAGCCAGCCTTCGGGGATGCCCTGGGCACCGTAATGGGCCCCGGCCAACTGGCCGACGATGGCGGCGGTGGTATCGGCGTCGTCCCCCAGGTTACTGGCGGCCAGCACCGCGGCGGCAAAGCTGTCGGTGTGCTGGAAGCACCACAGCGCGGCCTCCAGGGACGCCACCGAGTAACCGCTGCCGACGATCTGTTCGCGGGTTTTGTCCAGGTACTGGCCCTGGGCAATGGCCGCGACCTTGGGCTGGCTGAAACTCGATTCCGGCACGTGACGCAGCTGCGCCTTGCTCGCGCCGGCCAGGGCCAGGGCGATGAGTTGCGCAAACAGCTGGCAGCATTCCACGGCTTCGGGCGCAGCGTGGGTGGTGCGCGAACTGCTGGCGGCGAATTCGGCGATGCGCGCCTCATCGGGGAAGTAGAACAGCACCACCGGCGCCAGGCGCATCAGTGAGCCGTTGCCGGCGCTATAGGGATCGGTGGAGCCGGAAAACGGATCGCCGCTGGCCTGGAACCGGGCCAGGGCCTCGCGCACGGTCATGCCGATATCGAAGCAGTCGCCGGTGGAACTCAGGTAGCCCCATTGCCACCAGTTGAGGTAGCGGCCCATCTGGTCGGCGGCATTGAATCCGCCCTTGTTCAGCAGGCTTTCGGCCAGGCACAGGGCCATGGAGGTGTCGTCGGTCCATTGCCCGGGCTTGAGGTTGAACGGGCCGCCGCCGGTCATGTCGGTGACTTCCGGGAACGAGCCGCGCGGCTTGAATTCCACGGTGGTGCCGAGCGCATCGCCGCAGGCCAGGCCGAGCAGGCTGCCGCGGTAGCGATCTGAAAGCGTAAGGGGCATGGGTCATCCTTGTTGAAGGCCGGGTACGGGGGCGACCTTAGCATTTTTCCCGGGTGATCCGCGCTGCGGCTCGGCGCAGGCCGACGAGGCTATTGCCTCGCTTTGGACATTGGACTAAATTGCGACGCATTCTCAATTACGTGCGCAGCGCTCATGCCTCCGGTCGCTTCCGATTGTCCCGCTCATCAACCCATTGCCGTGCTCTACGGCGATCACCATGGCTGGCTGGTGGGCTGGTTGCGCGCGCGCCTGGGCTGTTCGCAGCAGGCGGCGGACCTGGCCCAGGACACCTTTGTCCGTCTGTTGCTGGCTGACCCGCAAAAGAGCGTGGGCAGCCCGTTGAAGGAGCCGCGGCACTTTCTGGTGACGGTCGCCAAGCGCGTGATGATCGACGGCTGGCGCCTGGAGCGCCTGGTCGACGAGTTGCAGCGTTATCGCGGCGGCTACCTGGGCTGCGCGCCGCAGGTGGCGGATCTGCGGGTCTCGGGGGCATTCCCCCTGGACGATATCGACCAGGCGCTGGAGGCGATTGCCCAGGCGCTGCCGGTGCAGATCGTGCGCCACACCCGCTACTGGACACGCCTCGTCGCGGCCTGACGCGACCTGTCAGCGCCCCCTGAAAAAAAATGCCGCGGCCATTGTCGATTGGCCAAGGCTCGCTCGACTCCCTCCTGCAAGACCTTCACCTTTGAACCGAATCTTCAGGAGTCAGCATGCGCGCAGGGCCATACACAGCGGTGGATAAACGGCACTTTTCCAGCAGCAGGAAACCCTTGGCCATGGCGCTGCTCGGGGCTTCCCTGGCCTTGCACTACGGGGTGCTGCAACCCTTGCTCGACCCTGCGTCCCAGGCCCGCGCCGCCAGCCAGCAGAAAACCTATGCCATTGGCGCCGGCCCTCTGGGCGCGGTGCTCAGCCGCTTTGCCGGGGACTCGGGCGTGGTCCTGTCATTCGATGCCGGGCTCACGGCGGGCAAGAGCAGCCGGGGCTTGAGCGGTACTTTCAGTGTCGAACAGGGTTTTGCCAGCTTGCTCGCCGGCAGCTCGCTGGCGGTGGTGATCAACCCCAATGGCAGTTATGGGCTGGTGCCCGTTGGCGAGGGTTCGGTGCTGAACCTGGGCGCGACGTCGGTCACCGCCCAGGCCCTGGGGTTGACCACCGAGGGCAGCGGTTCCTACACCACCGGTGCCACCAGTACGGCGACCAAGCTGCCGTTGTCCCTGCGCGAGACCCCGCAATCGGTGAGCGTGATCACTCGCCAACTGATGGACGACCAGCACCTGTCCACCCTCAACGAGGTGCTGAGCTTTACCCCAGGGATCAGCAGCAATCACCGCGACAGCGAGCGCTACACCTTTTACTCGCGCGGCTTTCAGATCCAGAACTTCCAGTACGACGGGATTCCGGCGCAGATCGCCAACGAGTCCCAGCAATTCACCTCGGCACTGTCGGACATGGCGATCTATGACCGTGTCGAAGTGCTGCGCGGCGCCACCGGCCTGATGAGTGGGGCGGGGACTCCGTCCGCCACCATCAACCTGGTGCACAAGCGCCCGACCAAGGACTTCCAGGGGTATGTTTCCGGCGAGGCCGGGGCGTGGGACAAGTACCGTTCGGAAGTCGACGTGTCCGGCCCCTTGACCGACACCGGCAACGTGCGCGGGCGCTTTGTGGCGGCCTATCAGAAACAGAACTCGTTCATCGACTGGTACAAGCAGGAGAAGCGCGTGCTGTATGGCGCACTGGACATCGACCTGAACGAAGACACGGTGCTGCGCACCAGCCTGGACTACCAGAACAACAACGCCGATGGCACCAGTTATGGGCATATCCCTTTGTTCTACAGCACCGGCCAGCAAACCAATTTCTCCCGCTCGTTCAACCCGGCCGGCCGCTGGAGCTTTCTCGACAACACCAGCTACAACTTCACCAGCATGCTCGATCACAAACTCGGCAACGACTGGAGTCTGAAGGCCTCGTACAGCCATCAGTACGCTTACCGCAAAGGCGAGGGTTCGTCGGCCAGCGCCTCCAACCCGGACCCGCTGACTGGCGCCGGTGCCTTTGCCTTTATCAGTCGCCTGGACAGCTACCAGACCCAGGACACGCTGGACCTCTATGCTTCCGGCCCGTTCACCCTGGGCGGTCGCGAGCATGAGCTGGTGGTGGGCGGTAGCACTTCGCGCACGCACTTGAATTTTCCCGATTACACCAGTGTCGGACCCGACGGCGACTACCGTCCGGTGGACAATATTTTCGAGCTCGATGGACGCGAGTTCAGTCGTCCCAAGTTCATCAAGAATGCCGAGGGCGTTACCCGCCTGAAACAGACCGGCCTCTATACCGCGCTGCATTTGAAGCCCTTCGACCCGCTGTCGATCACCCTCGGCACGCGCGTCAGTTGGTGGCACCAGGAAGACATGACGCGCAACGAGGCGTCGGGGGTGGAAACCGTCGACAACACCAAGAAAAGTGCGGTGCTGACCCCGTACGCCGGTATCGTCTATGACCTCAACGACCGTTACTCGGTGTACGCCAGCTACACCAACATCTTTTTGCCGCAGACCTACTACAAGACGGCGGCCAACACCTCCCTCGATCCGCTGCAGGGCGATAACTACGAAATCGGCATCAAGGGCGAGTTCTTCGATGGCGGGCTCAATGCCAGTGTGGCGCTGTTTGACGTCGAGCAGAAAAACAGCCCCGAGTACGTCGGTGACAACCTGCAGACCAACAAGCCGATCTACCGGGCCATCAGCGGCACGTCGACCCGGGGGCTGGAGGCCGAGGTTTCCGGCGAAGTGGCGAGTGGCTGGAATCTGTTCGGCGGCTATACCTACCGCGAATCCCATGACAAGAACGGCGAGCGGGTGCAGGCCAACCAGCCGATCAACCTGTTCAAGCTCGGCACCACCTACCGTCTGCCGGGTAACCTGAGCCGCTTGACCGTGGGCGGCAACCTGACCTGGCAAAGCGAGTCCTTTGCCACCCGGGAGATTTCAGGAACCACCTACAAGGCCTATCAAGACCCCTATGCAGTGGTCGGTTTGCTGGCCCGGTACCAGGTCGACGAGCATCTTTCGCTGGGCCTGAACCTGAACAACCTGTTCGACCAGAAGTATTACGACGGCCTGGGCACCTTCAACTCGGGTTCCTATGGCGAACCGCGCAATGCGATGGTCAACGCCAAGTGGAGCTTCTGATCCTTTGCGATGAGTGGTGGGGCTAACGCAACTCATTGGTTGCGTTTGGCCCAAGGCCGACTAGTGTTCAGTGCTGGAGGTGACCCATGAATTCATCTGATCGCATTGAACGAAAAATCCTGCTCAAGGCGCCCCGGGCCAAGGTCTGGAACGCGTTGACCGATGCCCAGGCCTTTGGCAACTGGTTCGGCGTGGCCCTGCAAGGCCAGCGCTTTGTCGCCGGCCAGCGCGCCACGGGGCAGATCACCTACCCCGGCTACGAGTACCTGGTCTGGGATGTACTGATCGAGCAACTGCTGCCCGAAGAGGTGTTTGCCTTCAGCTGGCACCCCTATGCGGTGGACACCCACCTCGACTATTCCGGCGAACCCACCACCCTGGTGCGCTTCGAACTCGAAGACATGGACGGCGGCACCTTGCTGCGGGTGGCGGAGTCGGGCTTCGACGGCATCCCGGCGCAGCGCCGGCTCAAGGCGTTTCGCATGAACAGCCGGGGGTGGGATGTGCAAATGAGCAACATCGAGACTTACCTTGGTGCAGCCTGAACCCACCCTCACCGGCGTTGCGGCCCTGGACCGCTCGGCGCTGATCTTCGCCGCACTGGGCGACGAGACCCGTTTGCGGCTCGTCGTCATCCTGTGCGCCGGCGAGCCCCAATCCATCACCCAATTGACCCTCGGCACCGCCATCACCCGCCAGGCTGTGACCAAGCACTTGCAGGTGCTGGCCCAGGCCGGCCTGGTACGCGATGCCAAGCTGGGGCGCGAACGCCTGTGGGCGCTGGAGCTGACCCAGCTGGCCGCGGCCCGGCACTCCCTGGAACTGATCAGCCGGCAATGGGACTCGGCTTTGGGTAATCTGGCGTCCTTTACCGAGCGCTGACGGTAACCCGATGTTCGAGTCTTACCTGAGTCGCTGGCAGTTGCTGCCGGACGGCGAACCGATCATGACCCATGGCAGCCGCCTGCTGCCGGTACGCCGTGGCGCAGTGCCGGCGATGTTGAAAATTGCCCTCGATGACGATGAAGCCATCGGCAACCAACTGATGGCCTGGTGGGCCGGCGCGGGCGCGGCCCCGGTCCTGGCCCAGGAGGGCGCGGCGCTGTTGATGGCGCGGGCCGAGGGCGGGCGTTCGTTGCTGGACCTGGCCCGGCACGGCGAGGACGACCAGGCGAGCCGTCTGGCCTGCGCCTGCCTTGCGCGTCTGCATGCGCCCGGGCCCGGGCCGTCGCCCTCGTTGTTGTCCCTGGCGCGCTGGTTCCAGGCGCTGCGCCCGGCGGCCGCGCGCGAAGGCGGGGTGCTGCTGGAAAGCCTTGCCGCCGCCGATGCATTGCTGGCCGACCCGCGTGACGAGGTGGTGCTGCACGGTGATGCCCACCACGAGAATATTCTCGACTTTGGCGAACACGGCTGGCTGGCCATCGACCCGAAACGGGTGCGGGGCGAGCGCGGGTTTGATTTCGCCAACCTGATCTGCAACCCGCAACTGCCGACGGCCACCGATCCGGCGCGCTTTACCCGGCAGGTCGCGGTGATTGCCGAGGCCGCCGACCTGCCGCGCCAGCGCCTGTTGCAGTGGGTGCTGGCTTACAGCGGCCTGTCGGCGGCCTGGTTTCTGGAGGACCGGAATCAGGCGGGCGCCGGGCACCAGCGTCAGATGGCGCGCCTGGCGGCTGGGGCACTGGCGCAGTCCTAAGGGTTTACGGAAGCCGCCCTATGGCGAATGGCTTACACGCGCTGCCCGTGATGTCGTCTATTGCCCCTTGAGGTTTGTGTTTAATCTTCACTCCATCAACTGCAGCGCAGGAAGCGCTCAGGATCAAGGATGATCGACCATTTGCAAGGACGCTACCGACAGGGAGTCGACATGGTCTTGGGAAAACCCGCTTCGGCGGGTTTTTTTATGCCCGGGAAAAACTCAGGCCACGGTGCTTAACGCACCGACCGGCTACAGCTCGGTTACCGCATCGCGCACTTTGTGCAGCGCCTGCTCCAGTGCCTCCAGGCTGATGGAGCCCAAAGCCACCCGCAACGCCTGCGGCACATGGGCGGTGGTGGCGAAGGGCGCGGCCGAGGTCACCCGTACGCCCTGGCGTTCCAGCTGGCTGACCACGTTGTCGGCGCGCAGGCCCTGGGCGAGCCTGAGCCAGAGGTAGTAGGACGCTGGGTGGGCACTCAGCTCGCAGCCCTTGAGCACCCGCCGTGCCAGGCGTTGCCGGCGACGAGCGTCGGCGCGCTTTTGTTCCTCCAGGCTGTCCACCAGCCCCGATTCGATCCAGTGACAACCCAGGGCCACGGTCAGCGCCGGGGTGCTCCAGGTCGAGAGACGAATCGCCTGTTCCAGGGCCGGGATCATCTCCAGCGGCGCCACGATAAACCCCAGGCGCAGGCCCGAAGCGACGCTTTTCGACAGCCCGGAGATGTACAGCGTGCGCTCCGGGGCCAGGGTTTGCAGGGGCTTGGGCGCCGGTTCCGCGAGAAAGGCATAGGCGCCGTCTTCGATAATCAGCAGGTCATGCTGGCGGGCCAGTTGGGCCAGGCGCAGCCGGTCGGCCTGGGGCATCACCGTGCCCAGTGGGTTGTGCATGGTCGGCATGCAATACAGGGCCCGCACCGGGCGCCGCTGGCACAGCGCTTCGAGCGCATCCAGGTCCATCTGGCCGTCCCGTTGCGGCAGTGCCTCCAGGTCCAGGCGGTGGAACTGGGCCAGGGTTTTCAGGCCGGGGTAGGTCAGGGCGTCGAGTGCCAGGACATCCCCCGGTTGCAGCAGCGCCATCACGCTCACCGCCAGCCCCTGCTGGGCACCGTTGACGATCAGCACCTGCTCGCCGGGCACGCGGATGGCGCGGTTGCGCAGGTGGCGGGCAGCGGTTTGCCGTTCATGGGGCCGTCCGCCCTGGGGGGGCGAATGCAGCAGGGCGTCGAGGTCGCCCGACGCGGCGATGGCCCGCAGGCCGTCACGCAACAGGTGCGCCTGGCCGGGCAGGGCGGGGTAGTTGAAGGTCAGGTCCACCGCGCTGCTGCGCGGCGGGTGCTGCTCCAGGCCCATGCCCCGGGGCAGGCTGCTGTCGCGCACAAAAGTGCCGCGTCCGGGCTCGCCCACCACCAGGCCGATGGCCTCCAGCTCGTTGTAGACCCGCAGCGCAGTGGCCAGCGCCACCTGCTCCTGGGCCATCAGCGCACGCAGGGTCGGCAGCTGGGTGCCGGGGGCCAGCTCGCCACTGCGGATGCGAGTGGCCAGGTGGTCGACGATGCGTTTGTAGCGGATTCGGCTCATGCAGGGTGATCCCGTGTATCTAGATCAATTTTTTGTTTGTATCAGATCGGCGCTCTAATCTAGCGCCTTTTCCACAGGAGTGCTGCGCTGATGATGGACCTGGCGACCCTTTCGATCTTCGTCGGCACGGTGCTGCTGTTGCTGCTGTCGCCTGGGCCGAACATGGCCTTTGTGCTCAGTCACGGCCTGGCCTACGGCTGGCGCGGCGGCGTGGCCTGCGGGCTGGGGATCGGCGCGGCGGACGTGCTGCTGACCCTGTTGACCGCCACCGGAGTGACGGCGCTGGTGGCGGGTTGGCCGCCGGCGTTCGACCTGATCCGCTACGCCGGCGTCGCCTACCTGCTGTGGCTCGCCTACCAGGCCGTGCAGGCCCGTGGGCCGAAGCGCCTGCGGCAAGTGGCACGGGTGCCGTTGCCCACGGTGTGGGTTCGGGCGCTGCTCAACAGCCTGCTGAACCCCAAGGCGCTGCTGTTTTTCATGGTGTTCCTGCCGCAGTTCGTGCGGCCCGGGAGCGGTCCGATCGCCTTGCAGCTACTGGTCCTGGGCTTGGTGCTGACCCTGGTCAGCGTGGTGTTTCACACCCTGCTTGGGGTGTTCGGCAGTGCCCTGAGCCATGGGCTCGGCGCCAGGCCGCTGCTGGCCCGGATCCAGCCCTGGCTGCTGGCGGCGGTGCTGTTGCTGCTGGCAGCGCGCCTGGCGCTGATGACAAGTCCCCTCTGATGCACTTTGCCAATGGAGTTCAGCATGTATATCGCCGCTTTTATCTATAAACCCGGGCAGCAGGATCAGGAGTTCCAGCGCCTGAGTGCCATCATCGACGAGATCGCCAACAGCCTGCCGGGGTTCGTCGGCGCCCAGTCGTGGACTTCGGCTGACGGGCAGTTGGTCAATGCCAGTTATTACTGGGAAGACGAGGCGTCGATCCAGGCCTTTGCCCGGCACCCGACGCACCTTGAAGCCAAGCGCCAGTACCGCCAGTGGTACGCCGGCTATCAGGTGCTGATCTGCAAGGTGGAACGTGCCTACGGTGACGGGCAGATCACCCAGTTGGTGGCCAATAACCGGCAGGGGCCAGTAGTTCGGGCTGCACCGCAGTCGGTAAAAGCCTGAAATCGCTGCGCTGGGTGTGGTGAAATAGGCGGCTTTTTTTCAGCCAGGGATCAGCATGACGCCGCTTGAACCAAGGGTTTCCAATGGAGTGGATACATCCGCAGTCAGCCGCAGGCCGAGCCTGTCACGTGTTTGGCGCCTGGCGTGGCTGGGCGTTGCGCTGTGCCTGGCGTCACCCGCCGCCCTGGCTCTGGGCGTTAGCGCCCACTGCACCGGGCCCAAATGCCCGACCCTGGGCGATGGGCTGCTGTTTATGGTCAAGGCCTTTGTGGCGCTGAACGTGGCCGGTGCGCTGTGGCTGATCGGCCGCGACCTGCTGGGCCTGTGGCGGCGCCGGCGTCACCCCCGGGCCAGCAAGCCGGCCGATCCCGCCGCACCTGACTCGCCGGCTGATTGAGTCGCAGGGTCTAGCGCTGCAGCCTTTGCGCCGCACGCTGGGTCACGGCGCTGCGCACCTGGAATGACTCGGCCACCAATTGCCGGGCCTCGGCCAGCACGGCGGCGGGCGCAGTGCTGGGGCTGCCGGCGTTGAAGGGCGGGGCCGGAGCGTATTCCAGTTGCAGTTGCACCAGTTGCGCGCGGGCCTCGCCGTAGAGTTCAGCGGCCAGGGCCAGGGCGAAATCGATGCCGGCGGTGATGCCGCCACCGGTCAGCAGGTTGCCGTCGCGCACCACCCGGTCCTGCACCGCAGTCGCCCCCAGCGGCGCCAGCAGTTCGTGGTAGGCCCAGTGGGTGGTGGCGCGTTTGCCCTGCAACAGGCCGGCGGCCCCCAGCACCAGCGAGCCGGTGCAGACCGAGGTGATGTAGCGCGCACCTGCGGCCTGGCGGCGGATAAAGTCCAGGGTCTGTTCGTCCTCCATCAGCGGGCCGACCCCGGCGCCACCGGGAATGCAGATCACATCCAGGGCCGGGCAGTCGTCGAACGTGGTGGTGGGCAGCAGCACCAGGCCGGTGCTGGCGGTGACCGGTTCCAGGTCCTTCCAGATCAGGTGCACCTTCACGTCCGGCAGCGACGCCAGCACATCGTAGGGGCCGGTGAGGTCCAGTTGCTGAACCTTGGGAAACAATAGAAAACCGATCTGCAGCGTCATCGCGTCTCTCCTGGGGCAATCTTCGGGGTCACCCGAAACGGGTGGACGGCCTCACTCTATTCCCCTAGGCTTTGGCGCATCCGCCAAGATGCCCACGATTTACGCCAATCATGCCTACTGCTGCCAAAACCGTGTATGTGCTGGCCTTCGCCAACGCCCAGGTGCTCGATGTGACCGGGCCGCTGCAAGTGTTTGCCTCGGCCAATGACCTGCTGCGCCAGCAGGGTCTGCCTGCGCCCTATGTGGCCACGGTGATCGCCGATCCGGGCGGGCCGGTGCCGACTTCGTCCGGGCTGGCGCTGCTGGCCGAGCCCTTGCCGGCGCCGGACGCGCCGTCCGACACCCTGATCATTTCCGGTGGCTGGGGCGTCTACGCCGCTGCCCGGGAGCCGCACCTGGTGCAATGGGTGGCGCAGCAGGCCGGGCGTTCGCGGCGGGTGGCGTCGGTCTGCACCGGGGCGTTTCTGCTGGCGGCCAGCGGCTGGCTCGATGGCCGGCGGGTGGTGACCCACTGGACCCGCTGCGAGCAACTGGCCCGGGAATACCCGCAGCTGCAGGTCGAGGCCAACCCTATTTTCATCAATGATGGCGCGGTCTGGACCTCGGCCGGGGTCACCGCCGGCATCGACCTGGCCCTGGCTCTGGTCGAGCAGGACCTGGGCCGTGGGGTGGCCCTGGAAGTGGCGCGGCACCTGGTGGTGTTTCTCAAGCGCCCCGGTGGCCAGTCGCAGTTCAGCGTGACCCTGGCCCTGCAGCAGGACGGCAATCGTTTCGACGACCTGCATGCCTGGATCGCCGAGAACCTGGCCATGGACCTGGGTATCCCGACCCTGGCCTTGCAGGCCGGCATGAGCGAGCGCAGCTTTGTGCGCCACTACCGTGCGGACACCGGGCAGACCCCGGCCCGGGCCGTGGAGCTGATCCGGATCGAGACCGCCCGCCGGCTGTTGGCCGATACCACCCTGGCGATCAAGCGCATTGCATCGCAGTGCGGGTTTGGCAGTGAAGAAACCCTGCGCCGCGGCTTTCTGCGGGCCATGGGCGTGACGCCGCAGGCTTACCGGGAGCGTTTCAGCGCCCATGAACTCAAGGAACAAACCTCTGATGTCGTTTGATGATCACGCTGCAACCGCCCCGCCAGGCCCCGCCAGCGAGCCGCCGCTAAAGCTGACCTGGACCCTGGTGATGCTGGCGATTCAACTGTCGATCCTGTTCTGGTACGTGGCCAAGCCCGATGTCACGGTGCATTACTCGGCACAGGGCACGCGCACCCTGAGCTACGTGCTGAACGTCCAGCACAGCATCTACCGTGGCCGGATCGAGCCCGGAGAAAGCACGGGGGACAGTGGGCATATCTTCCCCGATGCCGACTTTTTCATGCAGTTCGACTGGTGGTCCAAGGACAGCCGCGACTGTGTGGAGATCAACCCCAAGTGGCCAGAGACCCATCTCTATATCGATGCCAACGGCGAGCTGGATCGGCGTCCTGAAAGCGGCACCGATGTAGACCGCTTGTCACCCTGCAACGGCTGAGTTCAGCCCTGCACCAGGCTCAACTCGCCGTCGCGGTACAGCACTTCACGGCCGACCCAGGCCGGGTCGACCTGGGGGAGCACCGCCGAGGGTTTGCGCAGTTCGCGCAGCAAGGTCGAGCCGTGGGACAGGCGTCCGCCCATGCGCGCGATCACCGCGCGTGCCGCTTGATACTGCGCATGGCGGCCGGGGTCCAGGGTGTCTTCGAGCAGGATGTCGACGCCCAGCACCCCTTGCACCTGGCCCGGGTAAATCATGAAGCCGCAGGCCTGTTCGCTGCCTTCGCGGCCGTCCTGCCAGAAGCTGCCGTCGCGGCTGCGGACCTCGGGGTGGGGCGCAAACCAGTGGTCACGCTCGGCCTCGGGCATGGCGTGGTGCAGGCGGAAAAAGATCCGCATCAGGTTGTCGCGGTACCACTCGCGTACTTGCAGGTAGTAACCGCGCATCCCCGGCAGCCCCAGGCGATGGGCCATCCCGACTGCCCTTGGCCAGGCCGGCAGCGCCTGCAACGGCAGGTCGCTGCAGGCAGGGCGCGGGGTGCCGGGGTCGGTTTCCCAGGGCAGGCGGTGCGGGCTGTGCTCCAGGTTGCCGTAGGCGGTGGGCGGGCGCCCCAGCAGATCGCCGCCGCTGCTGGCCAGGGCCGTGGCGATGCAGAGGTTGCCCTGGACCACAAACACATAAAAACGGCTGAACCAATCCGCCAGTTGCTGGCCATCGGCGCCGGCCGCGTGCAGTTCGTGCAGTTCTCGGTCGAAGCGCCGCAGGCCGCTTTCCAGGTGCAGCAGCTGGCCCCGGGCGATGCGTTGCATGCGCCAGAACAGCGGCAGCGAGCGCAGCAAGCGCGCCGGGCGCCACGGCAGGTGCGGGGTGGCGCCGCCGACCTCGCCGGCATAGCTGGCCGAGGACACGCCCCAGTCGGCCAGGCGTGCGAGGAACAGATCATTGTTGATGTAGGACGCGCCGCCAAACACGGCGGTGAACGGCTCATTGTCTTCGAGGATCCGCGAATCCCAGCGCGCCATGACTGCCGGAATGCTCGCCGCCGCTCGCCGTTGCCCGTACTCCACAAAGCGGCTGGGCTGGGGCGGCAGGATCTCGGCGATATTGGCGGCGGTCAGGTGCCGGCGCCAGCCGTAATCACTGATCGGCCGGTATTGCAGGAGCCACAGTTGCGCGCCGTCCCAGGCCCATTCGACATCGCCGGGCACGTAGTGGAAGGTTTTCAGCACGCCCTGCAAAAAGTCCCAGAGCATTTCGCTGCTCAAGCCATGGGCGGTCGGGAACTGACCGCTGGCCCAGGCGGCTCCAAGCCGCGACAGGACCGCCCGTTCAGGGCTGGACTGGCCGTCAGCCAAGGCCTCCAGATGGCCGTCGACCCACTCCAGCTCCACCCCCAGGTGCCTGACAAAGGCGATGCCCGACAGGGTCGGGGTGATAAAACGCTGCACCACCACTTCCTCGACACCGGCCGCCCGCAGCGCATCGATGCGCGCCGGCACTGTGCTGGCCGGCTCACGCAGGTAGGTGGTGCTGAGGCCGGCATTGGCGGCGTCGGCCTGGTCTTCGCCATAGCTTGAGGAGCGCACCGCCCACGTGGCGTCGGGCTGGCTGGCGAGCAGCGCGGGCAGGCGCGGGTCGTCGCTGCTGTCCAGGGACAAGGCGCTGGGCACCGCTTGTCCGGCCAGCTCGGCCAGGCGCAGGCGGCCGCCCTTGGTGTGGGCGACAAACCCCGGCTCGGCGCCTTCCAGCCAGGCTGCGAACTCGGCCGGGGCATCGATCCACGGGTAATGGCCCCAGCCCGGCTTGAGGCTGATACGCAAGTCGGCCCGGGCCAGGATCGCCGACCAGGCCGCGGCCTGGGCAATGCCCAGCATCCGGTCCTGATCGCCCCACACCAACTCCACCGGGTCCTTGATCCACTCCAGCAACGGCAGCGCGGTGTCGGCCCGCAGTTGCTCCCACAACGGCACAAAGGCCTGGCAGCGGGCGTAGCCCTGGCCCATGCGGCGGTACTGCGCCGGGCTCCAGGGTTGGGCTGAAAACTTGTGGGCGAACCACGCGGGCCTGCGGCTCAGGGCCTGATGGATCAGGCTGCGAATCGGCAGGGGCGCCATCAGCGCCGGCAACCGCCGTTGCCAGAGAAACGCCCCCACCGGCGCCAGCAGCACACTGCGCGCGAAGTGCCCCGGACGGCGCGCCAGGGCGTGCAGCACAATCAGCGCATTGACCCCGACCGCCATGATCGCCTGCCCAGGCTCAGTCAGCGCCAGCAACGCCTCGGCGTAGGCTGCCAGGTCTGTGCAGGGCGGTTGCGGGTTGTCGCCAAAACCTGGCAGTTCCAGGGCGTGCACCCGGTAGCGGGCAAAGTGTGGCACGGCGTCGTCCCACCAATCGGCGGCGCTGCCATTGCCGGCCAGCAGGTACAGCAGGGGCTTTTCCATCAGGGTTCCTTCAGGCACGCGGGGCGGCCCCGGGGTGGCGGCGGTCATGGACAAACAACCACAGCAGCGGCGGCAATAACGTCAGCAGGGCCACGCTGTCGAAGGCCAGGTGCGACCCCATCTGCACCTGGACCGAGATCCAGATGTCCTGGGGCGCCCAGAGCAGGATCCCGGCCATCAACCAGGCCCAGGCGTTGGCGTGGTGCAGGCGGTCACCCAGGCGCACCAGGGCCAGCAGGTACAGCGCGTAGCTTTGCAGGGTGGCGCCAAACAGCGCCAGCCACCAGACCTGCTGCGCCCGCGCGGCAGGCGGTGCGGCCTGGCCCCAGAACAGTTGTTCGATGCCGTGCAGGTAATCGGTAAAGAGTCCGCTGTTGCCGGCCCAGGTCAGCAGCACGCCGGCCAGCAGGTGGACCAGCGCCGCGGCATACAGCCAGAGCACCAGGGCGCGACGCAGGCCGGGCTGCGGCGAAGAAGAGGGGGGCAACATTCCATGTCCTGTCGGGAGGCGTCGAGGCGGGGAGTGTAACGATTTTTAGCGGGCCTGCGTGGCGCCGATGGGGTCCTGGCCACTGGGCAGGGGCCGTCCCGCCAAGCTGCCATTGTCCTCGGCGGACGGTTAGAATCGCCGACGTTGCCGCGCCGGCCCGGCGTGGCGCCACAACCAGGGAAGATCGATGTCACGTGCGTCACTGTTGCAACCTTTCACCGTCCTGCTGCTGGTGCTGCTCGCCGGATGCGCCGGCCAGCCCCAGCCGCTGCCGGACACCCCGCACCGCACGCAGTTGATCGGGCAGATCGTCGCCAAGTCGGGCATGGTCCGCACCCTCGATTCCCTTAAACAGGCCCCCCCGGCCAAGCCCCTGCCCAGCGTCGACGAGCTGATTGCCGAGCGCAAGCAACTGATGGGCTTCCTGCTGCCGGACGCCTACTGGGCGCTGTACCGCGACAACCTGGAGCAGTTCAAACTGGAGATGGCCGAGGTCAAGGTCAAGTCGCTCACCGAGTACAAACGCCTGTACCGCACGCAACTGGTCAAGGCCAGCGACAGCCAGCTCGAGACCCTGGCCACCGCGCCGGACATGGAAGCCACCCCGGTGTTCAAGAAAGTCCTGGGCAGCGACATGGACATCACCCTGCTGTACTTCGACATGGTCAGGGTCGAAACCGTGGTTGCCGTACAGAGGCACCTCAAGCGCATGGCCCAGATGGACGTGCAATACGACGTCTGCTCGCGCTACAAGGCCTGCTGGAACCCGCGCTGAGCAAGGCCTTCAGGCTTCATGCAAACCGTCGGCGTCGCGCCAGTACAGCGTCGACTCGTACTGAAAGGACAGGATGAAGCAACTGTCGCACTGCTCGCTGATGTGCCAGGCCAGGCGCCGCAATTCTTCCATCGCCGAGTGCTCGGGATGCTCCGGGCCCTGGATGCGCAAATAGGCGCGCAAGGCCACGGCAAACTCGCAGCCTCTGCGGTCCTCGGCGTACAGCTGCTGATCGGTGCCGGCCGCGCTGCTTTCAATGTGCATCCCGGATGGCAGGGCCGCCCACAGCCCATCCGCTTGTGGCTGCACTTCGGCCCCCGCGAAGCCTTCGAGGATTCGCCGCAGCAGGGCGTGGTTCAAGCGACTGTCGGCTTCAAGGTGCAGGTCGAGTGCCATTAGGCCTCCGGGGTTGACGAGGACGGTGTCGGCCTAGGCGTGCGGTTGCAGCAGCTCGGCGCGGGTGATCAGGTGCTTGAAGTGGTGCTGCCAGAGCCGTATCCCCAGTTGCCCGCTGCGGTCCAGGGACGAGCCCAGGGTCAGGTCAGTGATCAGGGTCGGTTGCAGGCCGGCATCGAACAGCGCGAAGCCGGCGGCCAATACGCAGGTATCGGTCTGGATCCCGCACACCAGCACCCGCTGCGGCGCCAGGCTGTGCAGGTAGTGCAGGGTCTCGGCGGTCGGCGCATAGCCGTGCTTGATAAACACCTTGTCGGCGGCCACCAGGCTTTCGTCATCGGGCGCCGGCTGCCAGCCCAGTTGCCGGGCAAAGGGCGTGCGGCTTTCATCGTGGCGTTCGACCGTGGCCACCGAGGGCATGCGCCCCAGCAACTGTTCGATACCGCTGACCAGCCACTGCGGCGGGTTGAAAGAGGGCTGTACATCGACGATCAATAACACCTGATCCATGGGCACCTCGGGTGGTGTGGAAACGGGGGCCGGCCTAGCGGTATCGGCCTTCGACCCGGTATATGGTCAGGCGCTGTTTTTCAGTCAGCCAGAGAAAGTTCGAATGCTCGTCGTACTGTCGCACCAAGCCGTCGTAGGCCTCCATCGCTTCGCGCCCCGGCCACCAGTTGAACGCGTCGCAGTAGGGGCCGGAGGCGCGCATCAGCATGGCCAGGGCAATGTCGAACGCCTTCAGCGTGATATAGCCACCGTGCAGATCGATGAGTTCCCTGGGCGTGAGGTTTTCAACCAGCCGCGCGTGCATGCCTTGATCGGTGTGCACGATGAAATAGTCGCCCAAGGGTGAATACGGCACCTCATCGGTGCAGTCCTTTTCCACCTTGTTGAAGTCGGACAGGGTAAAGCTGCCGTGCACGAAATCCGACAGCGGCGCGTAGGACTTCTCATATTCACCGGTCCAGCCCAGGTTGGCGGCGGACATCATCTTCTGCACGCCCGGGCATTGGCCCTTGGAAAAACGCTCGAGGCGGTTCTCGAAATCATCCGCCAGCCAGGCAAAGCGCGTGGCCAGGTCGAGGGCCGTGCGCAGGGTGGCCATGGCGGGGCGGATCAGCCCCAGCTTCAACACATGTTCCAGGGTCTGCAGCAGTTCGAGCTGGAACTCGGCGCAGCGCTTGAACACCAGGTCGGCCTGTTCGTGAATCCCCAGGCACTCGGCGGTGCCTTCGGTATGGGCCGCCAGAAACAGCATTTTTCGACTGGCCGAAAAGTACAGGTTGATATCGATCTTTACATCCAAAACCACGGTCCTTGCTGCAAGGTTGCAGAACGCCTGGGGGCGCTCCTGTCGGTGTGCAGCAGGTTAAACAAGCGGCGCGAATCTGCAAGCGGGAAGGCGGGCAGATTCACACCGCGAGGGTGTTCAGACGATACGGCACCGACTCAGTCAGTGGTTTCCAGCACCCGTGGCCGGCGATAGTTGCCGGTACTGATGCGCATGTAATACGGCTTGTCGGCGCGCAGCAGATGGGAGGTCGTCACCCCTGGCGCAAAGCCCTTGCCGCACAGGCCACTGCCCTGCGGGTCCTGGATCACGGTCATGTCCACCACGCCTGCCGGCAGGTAGAAGGTGGCGGTTTCTTCGGCGGCGAAGCGGCCGATGAGTGTGCTGTTGGCCTGCACACCCACGTAGCACCCCAGGCTGTTCATGCCTTCGTCGCGGGTGACCACGACCTTGACCAGGCCGGCGGCAGGCGCTTGGTAGGCGAGTAGGCGGTCCTGAGGGACAGGGTCGGCCTTGCTGTGGGAGACCGGGGCTGAGCGAACGAAGACCGTACAGGCGGAGGTGGACAGCACAAGGGCTGCCAGGGCCAGGGAGCGGGCAAAATACATAGGGATTCCATTTCCAGGGAGGGACCGACCGCAGGCCTTGTGGACAAGGCCGTAAAAAAGCCACGCATAATATCAATATGATGGCCTTTGCGGTAGGCGACGGTGTTCGGAAGGGGCACAGGTGTGCCCACCGTCGACCTGGCGCTCAGCCCGTGGCGCGCGGAGCTGCGCTCGCCAGATCAGCCCGCGACGATCAAGGCTGCCACACGCTCTTTTCACCCCCCAGCTTGCGATCAAGAAAACTTGCGGCACTGATCAGCGCCAGGTGAGTCAGGGCCTGGGGCGTATTGCCCAGGTGCCGGCCATGGCTGTCGAACTCTTCGGCGTACAGCCCCAGCGGGTTGGCGTAGCGCAGCAGCTGCTCGAACTCCAGGTGCGCCTTGTCGAGCTGGCCGGCGCGGGCCAGGCATTCGACGTACCAGAACGAGCAGGCGGCAAACGCGCCCTCGCTGCCGGCCAGGCCGTCGATCTGGCTGTCGTCGTTGCGGTAGCGGTAGACCATGCCGTCACGCACCAGGGACTTCTCGATGGCTTCCAGGGTCGACAGCCAGCGCGGGTCCTTGGCGCTGACAAACCGCACCAGGGGCATCAGCAGCATCGAGCCGTCCAGGGCGGTGCTGCCGATGTGCTGGACGAAATGCCCACGTTCCTCGTTCCAGAAGTTGCTCCAGATATCGTCGTAGATCGCCTGCCGCGTCTGGTCCCAGCGGGCAAAGGGCGCCGGCAGGGAACGCTTGGAAGCCAGGCGGATGGCGCGGTCCAGGGCCACCCAGCACATCAGCCGCGAATGCAGGAAGTGATGCTGCTCGCCGCGCATTTCCCAGATCCCCACATCCTGGCCCTGCCAGGTGTCGCAGACCTGATCCACCACCTGGACCGCGTGCTTCCAGCCCTGGTGGGAAATGGCTTCGCCGTACTTGTTGACCAGGTACACCGCGTCCATCAGCTCGCCGAAGATATCCAGCTGGATCTGTTCGTAAGCCTGGTTGCCGATGCGCACCGGCTGCGCATTGCCGTGGCCGGCCAGGTGCTTGAGCTCGGTCTCGGGCAACTCCTGCTGGCCGTCGATGCCGTACAGGATATTGAGCTTCATCGGCTGGCCATGGCAGTCGCTGACCCGCTCGCGCAACCAGCCCATATAAGCATTGGCCTCGGCGACGAAACCCAGGCGGATAAAGGCGTAGACGGTGAACGAGGCATCGCGGATCCAGGTGTAGCGGTAATCCCAGTTGCGCTCGCCGCCGGGGGTTTCCGGCAGGCCGAAGGTCGCGGCCGCAAGGATCGCCCCGTGCTTGCGCGAGGTCAGCAGCTTGAGCGCCAGGGCCGAGCGGTGGACCATCTCGCGCCAGCGCCCGCGGTAGTTGGATTGGCCGATCCAGTCGCGCCAGAACTTCTGGGTGCGTTGCAGGCACAGGTCACTGGTGCCCACTGCGACCCGTGGGTCGTCGATGCCGCCGAGGATGAACTCGGCGCTCTGGTCCTGCTCCAGTACCCATTCGGCCACCGCGCTGTCGCCCTCCAGGCGCAGTGCCTGGCTGGCGACCAGGCGCAGGCCGGGCTGGCCGTCGGCCTCGAAACACACCGCGTCGGCGTCGACCCGGGCCCGGGTCTTGGCCCGGGCGTAGTCGTGGCGCACCGCACAGCGCATGCGCACGGTGGCCTGGCCGCTGACCACCCGCACCCGGCGAATCAGCAACGGCAGATCATCTTCGCTGTCGCCCACCGGCAGCAGGTCGGTGACTTCCACCACCGCCCGCTCGCTCAGCCAGCGGGTTTGCAGAATGTTGGTGTCCGGCAGGTAGATCTGCTCGCGCCGGGCGTCGGCCAGGTCCGGGGCCAACTGGAAGATTCCGGCAGCGGGGGAGTCGAGCAGCGAGCAGAAGATCGACGGGCTGTCGAACTCCGGCCAGCAGAAGAAATCCACGCTGCCCTTGTCGTTGACCAGGGCCGCGCTGCGCATATCGCCGATGATGCCGTGGGCGTCGATCGGGCTTTGGCGTTCTGGATGCTGCCGTTCTGTATGAGACTCAGCCATTGCCACGCCCTTCTTCATAAAAGCCGGGATAGAGGCTCATGCCGCCATCGATAAACAGGGTGCTGCCCACGACATAGTCGGAAGCATCGGACGCCAGCCACACCACCGCATTCGCCACATCCTGGGCCTCGCCGATGCGCCCGTAGGGGATCAGCTTCAGCAGTTCCTGCCCGGCCTCGCCCTCGGTGGCCGTGCGGTTGATGGCGGTGCGGATCGCTCCGGGGGCAATGCCGTTGACCCGGATCCGCTGTTCGCTGACCTCCTGGGCCAGGCTGCGCATCAGCATCTCCACCCCGCCCTTGGAGGCGGCGTAATTCACATGGCCGGCCCAGGGAATCACCTGGTGCACCGAGCTCATGTGGATAATCTTGCCCGCCGCCCTGGAGACCCCGGCACGTATGCCCTGGCGCTGGAAAATCCGCAGCGCCTCGCGGGCACACAGAAACTGCCCGGTGAGGTTGACCCCGATCACCTGGTTCCAGTCGTCGAGGGTCATTTCGGTCACCAGCGCGTCCCGTTGCAGGCCGGAATTGGCCACCAGGATATCGAGAAAGCCAAAGGCTTCGAGGGTCTTGGCGAACAGGTGCTCGACCTCGTCCTCCTTTGACACATCGGCGCCAATGGCCACGGCCCGGCCACCGCAGGCGTTGATATCGGCGGCGAGCTTTTGCGCGGGCTCGGGCTGGCTGTTGTAGTTCAGCACGACGCTGGCTCCGGCGGCTGCCAGCGCTGTGGCGGCCGCTGCGCCGATACCGGAACTGGCGCCGGTGACCAGGGCCACTTGTCCATCGAGGGAGAGCTGCATGGGGCAATCCTTAACTCAGGGAGCGTGATTAGCTGACTGGTGAAGGTGGCCGGGAGTTCAGCGGGCGCGATAAATCCGTGGCGTATTCAGGCGCTCACGGGTTTCAGGTTCAGGCTCCGGCAGCGGTTGCTGCCGCTGCATCGCTGCGGCGCAACCCGCGCAGCAACAGGTTCAGGCCACCCAGGCTTTGCTCGAGCTTTTGTGCCGGATGCGCGGCATTGGCGATCCACAGGGCAGCTTCCACCAGGCTGCCGTTGATCAGGCGCGCCAGGGCCAGGGGCGCGACGGGCTCCACCACGTGGGCGTCTATCAATTGCTGGAGCAGGGCGCCGAGGGACTCGATGCACTGTTCTTCGCCGGCCTGGGCGCTGTCGGCCAGCACCGCCCGGGCATCCTGCAACAGGATGCGCTGGATTTCAGGCTCCAGGGCCATGTGCAGGTAGGCATGACAGCGCTCGCAGAACGCCTGCCAGGGGTCGGCCACCGTGCTGGAAATCGCCTCCAGGCGCTGGTCCATTTCGGCGTCGATCTGCGCCACCACCGCCGCCAGCAAGCCTTTTTTATCGCCGAAATGGTGGTACAGGGCACCCCGGGTCAGGCCGGCTTCGGCGGTCAGGTCGTCCATCGAGGTCTGGGCGTAACCCAGGCGGCCAAAGGCCTGGCGCGCGCTGGCCAGCAGCTTGGCACGGGTGGCTTCGATCATTTCAGCGCGGGGGCGGGGGCTCATGGCGGCTACTCATCTGGGCAATGGGGTTTGACATACGGCGCGTATGTTCGCATTATTTCTCACATACGCACCGTATGTATTTTTACTGCAGCTGCTGTTTATGGCAAGTTGCACGCCCCTGCCGAGGTTGAAAGCCCATGGTTAATCCGTACCGCGAGCTGTTCCACGCCCCGGGCTCTCGCGCCTTTGTCATCGCCGGGATGATCGCCCGCATGCCGATCTCCATGACCGGTATCGGCATCATCACCATGCTCTCCCAGCTCAAGGGCGGTTACGGCCTGGCCGGCGCGGTGGCCGCTACCTTCGCCCTGGCCACGGCGTTTTGTGCGCCCCAGGTATCACGCATGGTCGACCGCTTTGGCCAGGGCCGGATCCTGCCGATCGCCGCCGGCGTCGGTGGCGGGGCGTTGCTGGCCCTGTTGCTGTGCACCCGCTTGCAGGCGCCGACCTGGACCCTGTTCCTGTTTGCCGCCCTGGCCGGCTGCATGCCGAGCATGTCGGCCATGGTCCGGGCGCGCTGGACCGAGCTGTACCGTGGCCAGCCGCTGTTGCAGACCGCCTATGCCCTGGAATCGGTGCTCGATGAGCTGTGCTTTATCGTCGGCCCGCCGTTGTCGGTAGGGCTGTGCGTGGCGGTGTTCCCCGAGGCCGGGCCGCTGGTGGCGCTGCTGGCCCTGGCCGTCGGCGTCACCGCGCTGGTGTTGCAACGCGCCACGGAACCGGCGGTGCACCCCCATACCGGTCCGCAGCAAGGTTCGATCATTCGCTCGGTGGAACTGCGCCTGCTGGTGCTGTTGATGGTCGCCATGGGCACCACTGCCGGGGTGGTGGACGTGGTCAGCGTGGCCTTTGCCCAGCAGCAGGGCCAGCCGGCGGCGGCGAGCATCGTGCTTTCGGTGTACGCCATCGGTTCATGCCTGGCCGGCATTGCCTTCGGCGCCTGGAAGCCGACCTTGCCCTTGCCCCGCCTGTTTATGTACGGCGGCATCGCCACCGCCGTCACCACCTTGCCGCTGCTGATCGTGAGCAATATTCCCGGGCTGTCCCTGGCGGTATTTGTCGCCGGTCTGTTCTTCGCTCCGACCCTGATCGTGGCCATGGCCCTGGTGGAGAACATCGTGCCCCCGGCCAAACTCACCGAGGGCCTGACCTGGCTGGTCACCGGCCTGAGCATCGGCGTGGCCATCGGGGCCGCCAGCTCCGGCTGGCTCGCCGACCACTATGGCGCGCGCAGCGGGTTCTGGGTGGCCCTGGGCGCCGGGGCGGTGGTGTTGTGGACGGCGGTGCAGAGCTGTCGCCGCCTGAGCCGCGGGGCACCACAGCCAGACTAATTTGCGGTGACCTCAATCCGTTCTCTTTACACATAACTGATTGAGGTAAGTGCAGTGACCCAACTGACACTGCTGTGCCTGCCCTATTCCGGCGCCAGCGCCATGGTCTACAGCCGCTGGCGGCGCAAGCTGCCGCAGTGGCTGAAACTGCAGCCGGTGGAATTGCCGGGGCGCGGTGCGCGTTTCGGCGAGCCGTTGCAGACCGACATGCGCGCATTGGCGCGGCAACTGGCCAGCGAACTGCTGCCCAGCCTGAAAGCGCCCTATGCACTGTTCGGCCACAGCCTGGGCGCCTTGCTCGCCTGTGAAATGGCCCACGCCCTGCGTGCCCTGGGCGGGCCGGAACCGGTGGCCCTGTTCGCCTCCGGCACCGCGGCCCCGAGCATGCGCTCGGAGTACGACCGCGGGTTCTCCGAGCCCAAGACCGACGCGCAACTGATCGAGCAGTTGCGCTCCCTGCAGGGCACCAGTGAAGAAGTGCTGGGCAATGAAGAACTGATGAGCCTGACGTTGCCCATCCTGCGGGCCGACTTTCTGCTCTGCGGGCGTTTCCAGCCGGCCAATCGCCCGCTGCTCAGTTGCCCGGTGCATGTACTGGGCGGCAAGGCCGATCGCGCCACCACCAAGCAACTGATCGGCTGGAGCAAGGAAACCCACGGCAGCTTCTCGGTGGACATGCTGGCCGGCGGGCACTTCTTTATCCATGAACACGAAGCCAAGGTGCTGCGGGCAATCAAGGATTACCTGGAGGTGCATCATCGGCGGCATGGGCAAAAGGTTGCATTGAGCGTCTGAGCGGACCCTTTTCCCCTGCGGGTTGCTCCTGCACTCAAGCGCCTCCGGCACTGACCCAGGGGCCAGTGCCGGCACCGGTTACCAGCCGCGTCCCGAATTGACCCAGAAATTCACCGAGAGCGAGGTGGAGACCGACTCCACCTGGTGGAACCAGCCTTCCGGCAGAAACAGCAGGTCGCCGGCCTCCAGTGTCACCCGCAGGAAGGTCACGTCACGGGCCTGGGGGAAGCGTTGGTAGTCCGGTGCATCCGGATTGAAGTCACAGCCGTCGAGCCCGCCTTTGGGCGCCGTGGACCAGGTGCCCAGGGCGGGACGATGGTGGGGCGCAGCGAGAATAAACGACTTCTGCCCCCAGACCTGGGCGAACAGGTTGTCGGTGTCGTCACGGTGCAGGGGTGTCAGGGTGCCTTTGGGGCCGATCCAGATCCGTGGCGCAATGAACAGCGCGCGGTCGAAATAGGGCGGGTAGCTGATCTGCTCCATCAATTGCGCCGGCAAAATGTTGTTGCCCATATAGGCCGGCGGTTCGCCGTTGGGCCCCTTTTGGGCCGGGGCATCGAGGGACGCGATGAAGTCGGCCATGGAGGTGGAGCGGAAGTCGCGGTCGGTGGAAAAGGTCTTTTTCACGTAGTCGCCGTGGCGGGTAATGCCCTGCAACTCGGCGAAGTGCACCAGGGATTCTTCGCGGCCCATGTTGAACAATGGCCAGTCATTCAGGGCATTGCTGATCACCAGGGGAATGCCTTCGGGTAGGTAGTGGGCGCGGAAGTCGCCGATCGACAACGCCTGGCGGGCGATCCGCGCAACCTCTCGCTGTACCGGCTGCGCCGCGGAAACCCGCTCGCTGAACCTGGGCGGCGTCGGGTAGCGCTTGTTCATGTCGACCTTTTCCGCCCGGTCGCCATGGCGTGCGCTTTCGATGATTTGCGGCAGCAGGGTGGCCAGGCCCATGTTGCCGTCGATTTTCAGGCGGCCGCTGGCAAACAGTTCTTCGACATCGGCAACGCCGCCCATGATGCCGAGAAAGTCTTTTTCCGCGACGTTGATGGTGACATCCGGGCGGGCGTGCAGGCCGCTCTGGGTGGTGGTGCGCTCCCTGATTTCGGACCAGAACATCAGGTTGGGGGCGAAGACGAATTGAAATACGCCTTCGATGCCGACGGAGCCGGCATTGGCGAACAGCTTTGACAGAACGTTCTGCAAATCCACGGCATTCCCTCTGGGTGTATGTGGGCCTGAAGAGGGAACGAAGCCTGGGCTGGAAAATTTATCCAGGGCGCTGGCTCCCGCGCCGGGTATCGACAGGCCTCAGATTTGACACCCCATGAGCCAGGCGCAGCAGATCGTGAACAAGGCCTCAGTTCAGGCTTCGCCCTTGGCGCCAGTAGCCCATCAGCGTCAGTTCGCGGCGATCCAGGCCGCGCTCGGTGATCAGATGGCGGCGGATGCTCATCACCGCAGCGGATTCGCCGGCAACCCAGGCATAGAAGTGGCTGTGGGAGGGGCTTGCGCGTTCCCAGAGGATCTGTTGCTCGATGTCGACCTCCGGCAGCTTCGCGGCGCGCTGGGTGCCACTGGCCCTGGGCCCCAGGTCCGCCAGTTCGCGGGCGGCATGCAGCATGGCTTCGCCATGGGCGCATTGCAGCAGGTCGCGGGGCAGCCAGTTCAGGCGGGTGTTCGGGCCGGTGCGCAGCGACAGGCAGTCGGCTTCGCCGGGCACTTCAATAAAGGCCTGCACCGCCATCGCTTCGGGGTGATCGGCCAACTCTTCGAGAATGCCGGCCAGTGCCGGCAGGGCGGTTTCATCGCCAATCAGCAGAATCTGCCGGGCGTCCGCGGGCGGTTGCCATTCATAGCCGCCCGGGTCGTCGGCAAACTCCAGGTTGGGCACGAGCATCTGCACCCTGTCGCCGACCTGGGCCTCGGTGGCCCAGGCCGAGGCCGGGCCGTTGACGCCATGCAGCACGAAGTCGACGTCCAGCTCGCACGGCTCGCGACGCAGGTCGCGGATGGTGTAGGTGCGCATGGGCGGGCATTGGCCCTTGCTCATCTGGCGCCTGACGGCTTGCCAGTCGCCCTGCCGGGGCAGGTTCGACGGCGTACCGTCGGCGCCGGGAAAGAACAGCTTGATCCGTTGGTCCGGGGCCAGGGTGCGGGCCAGGGCAATGTCGGGGCTGGCAAACACCAGGCGTGTCAGCGACGGGCTGAGCACAATCCGGCGCTTGAGCTGGGCATCGATCATGCGGTAGGCAGTGGGCTGCCCGGCCGGGGTGCCGACCAGTCTGCGCAAGCCGTTACTCAGGGCGCGGCCGAGGGATGCTGCTGAGGACATGGAAATGCCTTTTTGCGAAGGGGTTACTGATTGGACGAGTTGTACCGAGGGGGATTTACCCGTGCCGCAGGGGGCTTGCGTCAGGGCGCAGGGCGCTAATTTTCTGTGCGGGTTATCCGTTCCGTAGGGATAGCCGAGCCAAAGCTCGATACCCAACATGTACGGAAGGCCCCAGATGAATGCTGAAAAGTCCCTGAAACTTGCCCGCCGCTTCATCGAATTGCCGCTGGAAAAGCGCCGGCTGTTCCTTGAAGGCCTGCGCGCGGAAAAGATCGACTTTTCGCTGTTCCCGATTCCGGCCGGGGTGCTGGTCGAGGACCGTCAGACCCTTTCCTATGCCCAGCAGCGCATGTGGTTCCTGTGGCAGCTGGACCCGCAGAGCGGTGCCTATAACCTGCCGGGGGCCGTGCGCCTGACTGGGCCCTTGCATGAGCTGGCGCTGGAGCAGGCATTCGCCAGCCTGGTGGCGCGTCATGAGACCTTGCGCACGGTGTTCCGACCAATGGCCGACCAGCGCCTGGAGCAGGTGCCCCTGCAACAGCCGCTGCGGGTCGAACACCTGGACCTGACCGAGCTGTCGGTGGATCAGCGCGAGGCCCGGGTGCGCCAGGAGGCTGAGCGGCAGTCTCTGGAACCCTTCGATCTGGAGCAGGGGCCGCTGCTGCGAGTGCGCCTGCTCAAGCTCGACCACGCCGAACATGTGCTGCTGCTGACCTTGCACCACATTGTTTCCGACGGTTGGTCGATGAACCTGCTGATCGACGAGTTCAGCCGTTTCTACAGCGCCCATGTCACCGGCGCCGAGGCGCTGCTGGCGCCGCTGCCGATCCAGTACAGCGACTACGGCCTGTGGCAGCGACGCTGGCTCGAAGCCGGCGAGCAGGAGCGCCAGCTCGATTACTGGCGCGAGCAACTGGGTGACGAACACCCGGTGCTGGAACTGCCCACGGACCGCCCGCGCCCGGCGCTGCCGAGCCATCGCGGGACCCGTCATGAATTCGCCATGGACGATGGCCTGGCGCAGCAATTGCGCAACCTGGCACGGCAGCAGAACGTCACCCTGTTCATGCTGCTGCTGGGGGCTTTCACTCTTCTTTTGCAGCGCTACAGCGGGCAGACCGATATCCGCGTCGGGGTGCCGATCGCCAACCGTAACCGCAGCGAACTGGAAGGTTTGATCGGTTTCTTCGTCAACACCCAGGTGCTGCGCACCCGGATCGACCCACAGGCCACGGTGGCTGAGCTGTTGCTGGCGATCAGGGACACTGCCCTGGGAGCCCAGGCCCATCAGGACCTGCCATTCGAGCAGTTGGTGGAGGCCTTGCGCCTTGAGCGCAGCATGAGCCATACGCCGCTGTTCCAGGTGATGTACAACCACCAGCCCCAGGTCGCCGACGTCACCACTTTGCAGCTGGAGTCCGGCCTGGAGCTGGGGTTGATCGACTGGCAGAGCCGCACCACCCAGTTTGACCTGACCCTGGATACCTACGAAAAAAACGGCAAGCTGCATGCCGCCCTGACCTACGCCACCGACCTGTTCGACCCGGCCACCGCCGAGCGCATGGCGCAGCACTGGCAGAACCTGCTGCACGCGATGGTGGCCGATGCCAGCCAGCGCATTGGCGACCTGGCGTTGCTGGACACCCACGAGCACCAGGCGAGCATCGCGGCCTGGAACCCGGCCCGGGTTGAATTCCCGGCGACCCAGGGCATTCATCAGCTGATCGAACAGCAGGTCGAGCGCACGCCCGAGGCCGTGGCAGTGGTATTCGAGCAGCAGTCCCTGAGCTATCGCCAGCTCAATCAGCGGGCCAACCGGTTGGCCCATCAACTGATTGAAAACGGCGTCGGTCCTGATGTGCTGGTCGGCCTGGCGGTGGAGCGCAGCCTGGAGATGGTGGTCGGGCTGCTGGCGATCCTCAAGGCCGGCGGTGCCTATGTGCCTCTGGACCCGGCTTATCCACAGGAGCGGCTGGCCTACATGATCGAGGACAGCGGCATTCGTCTGCTGCTGACCCAGCCGTCTTTGCTTAAAAC
>NZ_MVOL01000022.1 GCF_002018875.1 Pseudomonas sp. MF4836 | reverse complement strand
TCTTCGGCAGCGTCAGATGTGTATAAAGACCGGACCCGCCCCCCAACCCTCAACTCGTTGCATAAAACGCAACAAGTTACTCACGCCCTGTGATTGTTGCCCCTCCAGCTCATCGCTAATTTCCTGTCATCGCAATGTAAACGCTGGCAGGTGCTCTCTTATGAATTCATCCCTTGCAGATATTACGGTCCTGGCCGAGCGCGTCAGGGTGCTTGAGGCTGAGTCGGCGGTGCGGCGGGTGCTGCATCGCTACATGGCGTTGTGCGACGTTCCCGGTGAGGAAGATCGTCTGCCGGCGCTGCGCCAGTTGTTTTGCAGCGATGCGTATTGGCAGGGTGTGGGGTCGCGTTATGCCCGCAAGTTCGGTCGGCTTGAGGGGCGTGAGGCGATTGTGGCGATGCTTGCGGGTTATCTGCCGCCTAATCCGCACTTTCGCTTCAATGCGCATTTTCTGGCGGGCGAGCAAATTGCCGTTGACGGTCTTGAGGTGACTGGCCGTTGGTTGCTGCAGCAGCTCTCGCGTTATGACTCGGGGCAGGGGGAAGCCATTGTCGCTGCGCTGAGCCTGAGTTTTCGCCTGGAGGAGGGCGCCTGGCGCATAGCGTCTTTCACCACTGAGCGACTCGATGTCTGCCCCCTTGCGCACGTACAGGAAGGACAGTCATGAGCCCGCTGGTTGTTGAAACTCATAAGCGGGGACCAGGGCCTACCGTGGCCATAAAGGATTCGCTGGATGTGGCCGGCTGGCCAACCCGCTGTGGCAGCCGTGCCTTTGAAGCGGCGCCGCCGGCCCAGCGCAACGCTACCGTGGTGCAATCGCTGCTGGACGCGGGTTGGCAGGTGATTGGTAAAACCGTGTTGCACGAGCTGGCCTTTGGCGTCACCGGGATCAACGATTGGGCGGGTACGCCGATCAATCCTCAGGCTCCCGAGCGCATTGCGGGTGGCTCGTCCAGCGGTTCTGCGGTGATTGTCGCCCAAGGCGCGGTCGATGCAGCGCTGGGGACTGATACCGGTGGCTCGGTTCGCATGCCTGCCGCCTGCTGCGGTGTGTATGGGCTCAAGCCGACCTTTGGCCGCTTGAGCCGGGAAGGTGTGTACCCGCAGTTCAGTTCCCTGGACTGTGTCGGCCCCATGGCCCGCGATCTCGACACATTGGTCGCCGCGATGCTCGCCATGGACGCCACTTTTGTCATGCCCCGGGCGCCCGAACGGATCCGTATCGGCCTGGTGGATGTGGCCTGTGACTCCAACATCTGCGCCGCCATTGACGAGGAAGTCAGCCGTCGTGGCTGGGGCTGTGAAGTCGTCAGCCTGACGCTGCTGGACTCGGCGTTCGAAGCGGCGTTGAGCGTGATCAATGCTGAAACCTGGGCCGCATTTGGCCAATACACCGGTCGCGGCCTGCTGGGTGCAGACATCGAAGCCCGACTGCTGCGTGCAGCCGCCACCGATGACGACGAGCTGCGCGCCGCCGAGGCTGTCCGCACTGCGTTCAGTGAGCAGGTGGACGGGTTGCTTGCGCAGTTCGACGCCCTGGTGCTGCCCAGCCTGCCGCGATTGCCGCCCTTGCTGGCGGATGTGCGCGCTGGTGCGCCGGTAATCGATCTGACCCGTTTTCTACGCCCGTTCAACCTCAGTGGCCACCCGGCGCTGAGTGTGCCCATCCCCTGTCCACAAACCTGTTTGAAAACCAGCCTGCAACTGATCGGGCGCAAGGGCGGCGATGCGCAGTTGTGCGCCATCGCGAACGCCTGACTCATAAAAACGCTGCTCGACATCAACGTATAGGACCTGACCGTGACCCAACTTATCGACGCCGTGAACCTGGGCATCAACCCCGCTGACCTGGTCAAGCCGGACCGTGTCCACACTTCGCTGTATACCGACGCCAAGCTGTTCGACGCAGAGCTTGAGAAGATTTTCTACAGCACCTGGGTCTGGGTGGCGCATGTCAGCGAGATCCCGGAGTCGGGCAGTTACAAAAGCACCTACATCGGCAAGCAGCCGGTGATTGTGGTGCGTGATCGCAAGAAGCAGGTGCACGTGCACCTCAATCGTTGCCGTCATCGCGGGGCAACCGTCTGCGAGCACAAGAAGGGCAAGACCAATAGTTTCGTCTGCCCCTACCACGGCTGGAGCTACGCCCTCGATGGGTCGTTGCGCGGTGTGCCGCATCCGGAGAGCTACGGGGATTGCCTGGATAAAGGCGAACTGCCCCTGGTGAGCCTGCGGGTGGAGGAGTACGCCGGGATGCTGTTCGCCACCTTCAAGGACGACATCGAACCCCTGGTGGACTTTCTCGGCCCGGCGAAAAAGTGGATGGACCTGTTCATGAAGCAGGGCGCCGGTTATCCGATCAAGGTCCCGGGCGAGCACCGTTTCCGCTTCCCTGGCAACTGGAAGATTCAGCTGGAAAACACCACTGACGCCTACCACTTCCCCTTGGTGCACAAGTCGTTCCTGTCGTCCGTGGATGAACAGACCCTGGCGCTGTTCGATTTCGTCGAAGGCCCGGGCTACGTCGAAGACCTGGGCAATGGTCACAGCGTGATGGTGATGATTCCCGACCTGGTGGACCTGGAAGCCGATCTCGACAAGCCGATCCCGGAGCGTTTCGCCGGGCTGGCTGCGGAGTTGCGCGATGAAGGCCTGGAAGAGAACCAGGTGCGGCGCATTGTTCGCGCCGTAGGTGGTTCGGGCTTCAACCTCAACCTGTTTCCCAACGTCGCCTGCTCCATGGCGTTCTTCCGTGTGTTGCAGCCAATCTCGGTGCTGGAGACCGAAATCCATCACTCGGTGATCACCATGGACGGTGGCCCGGTTGCGGCCAACCGCTACCGCCTGCGGCTGCACGAACACTTCCAGGGCCCCATGGGCTTTGGCACGCCGGACGATTCCGAAGCCTGGGAGCGGGTGCAGAAGGGCGCCAGTGCCGGGGAAAACCTCTGGATCATGCTCAACCGTGGTTTGCCCGGCGAACGGGCGACCGAGGATGGCCTGGTCAGTGATGTCAGTGCTGAGACCGGAATGCGCGCGGCCTACCAGCAGTGGAAAAAGATGATGTCGGTGTAACCGGCGGAGAACCTTGATGAACCTGAAATTACTGAACGAAGTCACCGCTTTCATCTGGCAGGAAGGCGACATGCTCGACCATGGCGAATTCGATGCCTGGCTGGACCTATGGGCGGAGAAGGGCACTTACATCATCCCGATCGACCCCCAGGAGCAGGACTTCGAAAACACCCTCAATTACGCCTATGACGACGCCGGCATGCGCCAGCTGCGGGTGCAGCGCCTGACCAGCGGCGAGTCGATTTCCACCAGCCCGCAGCCGCGTACCGTGCGCACGTTGTCGCGCTTTCGCGTGCTGTCGGAAAACGCGCAACAGGTGACGGTGCGCTGTGCGCAGAACCTGCGGGAGTTTCGCAAGGATTCGCTCAAGCACTACAGCGCCGACATCGTCTATGAGCTGGAACGGGACGCAGGCACCTTCAAGATTCAGCGCAAGCTGATTCGCCTGATCAACTCCGACGATACCCTCGCCGGTATCGGTTACATCCTCTGATCATGGGCGTGAATCGATGACTGACAGTGTATTGAAGGTTGTGGTGCACAAGGCCCGGCAGCAGGGCGGCAACGTGCTGGTACTGGACCTGTGTGCCTCGGATGACACGCCGTTGCCCGCGTTCGAGGCCGGGGCCCATGTGGATGTGCATTTGCCCGATGGCCTGGTGCGCCAGTATTCGCTGTGCAGCGATCCGGCAGACCCTGGCCTCTATCGATTGGGGGTGCTCAAGGATCCGGCCTCGCGCGGTGGCTCCGAGGCGGTTCATGCCACGTTGTGCGAGGGAAGCGTGGTGACCATCAGCGCTCCGCGCAATCTGTTTCCGCTGGCGGTTGATGCCCAGCGCTCACTGCTGATAGGAGGCGGAATCGGCATCACACCGATGATCGCCATGGCCTATGCACTGCACGCCCGGGGCGCTGATTTCGAGTTGCACTACTGCGGTCGCTCGCGCAGCCAGGCGGCGTTTTTGCAAGAGCTGGCCAGCGCACCTTTTTCCCAGCGGGTCAGCACCCATTTCGATGATGAGCCGGCCGGCAAGCTCGACCTGAATGCCGTGCTCGGCACTGCGGCTCCAGGCTGCCATGTGTACACCTGTGGGCCGTCGGGGTTCATGACCTGGGTGATCGACGCGGCCACGGCGGCTGGCTACGGCGATGAGCAGGTGCATCGCGAGTATTTCCAGGTTGAGGTTGACGGTTCCGGTGAGGCCTTCGAAGTCCACACCGCCCGCAGCTGTAAAACCCTGCAGGTGCATGCCGGGCAAAGCATCGTGCAGGCCCTGGCCGAAGTGGGTATCGCCATTGACGTGTCGTGCGAGCAGGGCGTCTGCGGCACTTGCCTGTGTGACGTGCTGGAGGGAGAGCCCGATCACCGTGACGTCTACCTGACTGCAGACGAGCGCGAGGCGAACGATCAAATGCTGCTGTGTTGTTCAAGGGCGCGCTCCGGGCGCCTGGTTCTGGATATCTGATTCACCACTCAAACAACAATAAAAACATGACAGCCGCGGGCGTTCAGATCGGCGCTGTCATTCACTGCCATGTCTCTGAAGTTCTGCCCTCAACCGTGGCAAACCTGTATGGATGTAACTATGTCAAAGCGAGCTTTGCGTGTGCATGCAATTCACTACTTAGGGCTTATAGGGATAGCAATACCGTGGTCGGCTCACGCCGACCTGATGGACGAGAGTCACCTGTCCTTGAACTTCAGGAACCTGTACCTGAACCGCAACTTCACCAACAGCGAGGCGCCCACCTCCAAAGTCGGCAACTGGTCCCAGGGCTTTGATCTGCAGTTTCAATCCGGATACACCGACACCCCGCTGGCCATCGGTTTCGATGCCAATGCGCAGTACGCGTTGCGGCTTGATTCCACGGGCAACGATGGTTCATTGCCCTACAGCACCTACGAGCAAAAGGCTGCTAATGACTACAGCCGCGCCGGTGGCACGCTGAAGCTGCGTTACTCGAAAACCGAGGTGAAAATCGGTGACCAGAAACCCAACCTGCCGATCGCTTCCAACGATCCCAGTCGGCAGCTCGATACCATCTACCAGGGGGCGGTAGTCAACTCCCGGGAAATAGACCGCCTGGAGCTGACGGGAGGGCGCTTCTGGTCCAGCGTCACCCGGCAGTCTTCCAACCACGAGCAGCTCTACAAGTACGGCTCGACCGACGATCTGGACAGCAAGGGGCTGGATTTCGGCGGCGGCACCTACTCGTTCACGCCGACCCTGCAAGGCACTTATTTTTATGGCGTGCTCAACGATATCTACCGCCAACACTACGCCGGTCTCAAACATGCGCTGGACCTGGGGGACGGCTACGTCCTGAAGACTGACCTGGGCTACTTCAACAACAGTGAAGATGGCAGTGCCCTTGCAGGCAAGGTCGACAACCGATCCTACAGCGGCCTGGTGACCCTGCAAAAAGGCGCCCATCTGTTTGGCGTCAGCTATCAGCGCATGCTGGGTGAAACGGTGTTCCCGACGCTCAACGGCTATGTTCCGCAACCGTATCTGCCGAACTGGGCAGGCCTGCCGTTCATCCGGCCGGACGAGCGATCGTGGTCGGTGCGTTATGGCTATGACTTCGCAAACATGGGGATACCCGGCCTGAAACTGTTCACGCGCTACATCAAGGGCACCGCGATCGACCGTGGTGCAGGGTTGAGCCATGACCAGGAAAGTGAACGCAACATCTTCCTGTCTTATGTGGTTCAAAGCGGTGCGCTCCAGGGCTTGAGCGTTGACCTGAAGAACTTCAACACCAAGCAGAAGTACGGCAACAACTATGACGAGTACCGCCTCGTCACCTCATACACCTGGAAGATCTGGTGAGCCGCTGGCTCGGTTTGGAGAAGTAGATGAGTAATTTCAAAGCAGGCGTTACCCAAACACCCAGCTCTTCCACCATGCGCCGAATTGTCATCGCCTCGGTGTTTGGCAACGCATTGGAGTGGTATGACTTCTTCCTGTACGGCACGGCGGCGGCGTTGATTTTCGGCCCGCTGTTCTTTCCTGCCGGGACTGATCCGGTGCTTGGCACCATGGGCGCGTTCGCAGGTTTTGCCGTGGGCTTTTTTGCCCGCCCCCTGGGCGGGATTATCTTTGGTCATATCGGCGACCGGGACGGGCGCAAAAAAGCGCTGGTCATGACGCTCAGCATCATGGGGGTTTCGACATTCCTGATGGGCTTGCTGCCGACATTCGAACAAGCGGGTTATCTGGCGCCCATCACCCTGGTGCTGTTGCGTATCGCCCAGGGCATCGCCTCGGGGGGCGAGTGGGGCGGTGGCGTGTTGATGATCAGCGAAAACGCGCCGGCCAATCGCGTCGGTTTCTATGCGGCCTGGAGCCAGCTTGGCGTTTCCGGTGGGTTTGTGCTCTCGGCCGCAGCGTTCTACCTGGTGCAGATGCTGCCCACCGAGGATTTCCTGAGTTGGGGCTGGCGCCTGCCGTTCCTGGCCAGTGTCCTGGTGTTCGGGGTCGGTATCTACATTCGCCGCAACCTGCCGGAGAGCCGCGATTTCGAGGATGCTGCGGCGCAACGGGCGAAGGTCAAGCATCCGCCGGCGATGGAAGTTCTGCGCAAGCACCCCAGGGAAGTGTTCCAGGCCATGGGGCTGCGCATGGCCGAAAACAGCTGCGCGTATATCTTCCTCGCCTTCGTGATGGCTTACGCAAAACTGACCGGCTTGAGCACGCAAGTGGTGCTGGGCGGGGTGATGGTCGCCATGATAGTCGAGGCCTTCACCATTCTGTTCTGGGGTTGGCTGTCCGACATCATTGGCCGGCGTACGGTCTATGCCATCGGTTCCATCAGCCTGGTGCTATTCGCGTTCCCGTTCTTCTGGTTGATCGATACCCATGTCAGCGGCTACGTCTACCTGGCATTGCTGGTCGGCCTGGCCTTCTGCCATGGCGCCATGATCGGTACCCAGCCGGCGTTGATGGGGGAACTGTTTCCGGCCCATGTGCGCTATTCCGGCATGGCGTTGGGGCACGAGATTGCGTCGATTTTTTCCGGTGGGCTCGCACCGTTGGCGGCAACGGCCTTGTTCGGGGCCTTCCACTCGGCCTGGCCGGTGTCGGTGATGTTGATTGTGTTTGGCTTGATCACCACGGGCACCTTGTTCAGCATCCGGCGCAAACCGGATTTGCCTCACTGACCTTGCCCTGACAAAAAAGGCGGAACGGTTTCTACGTTCCGCCTTTTTTGTGGTTCCGGTTCAGCCGGCGTTGCTCAATTTGCTGATTGAACGCGCCAGGTGGCGGATCAGCTCCTGGGTGACGGGGGGCAGTTTGCGTGACTGGCGGCGAATGATCTGCAGCTCGGTGCTGTTCATCTCCGGGCACTCCACCTCAAGGGCCACCAGGGTTCCGGCCTTGAGCTCCGGCAGGATCATCACCTCGGCCAGCAGGGTGCTGGCCATGTTGGCTTTGACGAAGTCGATGATCACCTGCAGTGAGTTGGCAGTGATTGCCGGTTCAATTTCAAACGGCTTGCCCTTGCACGACAGGGTGACCAACTCCCGTACCCGATAGCCGTGGTTGGGCAATACCAGCTGGGTGCTCGCCAGTTGTTCCAGGGTAATGGATGGCTGTCGGGCCAGCGGGTGATCAGGGTGGACGATGGCCCGCAGCGGCTGCTTGATACCGAACTGGCGGCGCAATGCAGGGTTGGGATGGGGGGCGAAGAGCACGCCGATCTGCGCCTGGTCTTCCATCACCATGTGCTGAACTTCAAGGGTCGGGGCAATCAGGATCTCGGTGCGCAGGCCCGGGTAGGATTTGAAAAAACTCTGCAGTTTGCCGATCAGCTGCGCACCGAAGAGCCCTTCACCCACGGCCACCACTGTCTTGCCCAAATGCTGGCCGCGCAAATCGTCCAGCCGGTTGAGCAGCGCCTCATGTTGGCTCGCCCGTGCACGGTAGTAATCCACGGTGACCAGGCCCGCTTCGGTCAGGCGAATGCGGTGAGTGCCGGCTTCGATCAGATCGATGCTCAGCTCTGTCTGCAGTAAATTTATTTGCCGGCTGACCGACGATGGGGCGATCCCCAGTTGGTCTGCCGCAGCGCGCATGGACCCTAGTTGATAGCTGAGAAAGAGATACTTCAGCCGCTGGTCCTGAAACTCCAGGGACGGGGTAAGTTTTGAAAGATCCATGCAAGGGCGACCTCTGAACTGCACATCAGGCGAAAGGAGCGCGACTCGTTGTTCGTGCTCTCGTTATGGTTATTTTTTTGCAATTAACGTGCCCCACCCGACTTCGTTTCCAGCTCTGCGCGTGCGCTATTTTCTGATGGCCGTCCCTGATCAAAGCAGCGTGCATGCGCTGAAGGGCATGCAGGTGAGCAAGACGCCGTGTGGGTGGTTGAGGCTACTATTTGCGCGGCTCTGGGCGTTACTGGAAATTCGTACAGACAGGCAACTGCAGGGTTTGCATGGACAACAAAGCCCGCACTCGGCGGGCTTTGGCGGATCAGTGCTCAGGTCATTGCTGCGCAGTGGAAAGGCTGGATCTGCAGCCCCGAATGTTTAGACAAACGGCTGCGAAGCAAAGCCCCGGGGCAAGCGTTGCGGCCCCTTCATGGCGGTCAGTCTTTCTCGCCATGCGGCGCGCCAATCATTGGCGGTGTGGGTGGCCCTGGCTTTGCGGGCGGCGCGACGGGTGGCGTTGCGCTCATCCTTGCGGGCCTGTTTGTAGGCCTCGGTATTTCTGCAGCTACGGCATTTGACCCGGGTCAGTTCGGAGCTTGAGACCAGGTGGGTGCCGTGGTGGCCGCAGGCAAGGTGCCCTGCGACCTTGTAGTGGGTAACCATTGAGTGTCTCCTTCGTTAAGCGGGCGGCACCCGGAACATCTGGGGTGCTCGCTCGATCAGGCGAAGTACTCGATTGTCAGAGTGCTTCGCTGCGTCTGAATCCGCTTATCGCTGATCACGACATCTTGACTCTCGCCCGTATCAGCAGCGTCTTCATAAAGGTTTCGACCTTTATGGACCTGTGACGTTCATCTGCGGGCCGGGACGTTGCACGGCCCGGAAGATCGCGCCGCACGCCCACTCTGTTGTATTTTGGCCCGCGGTCGCAATTTCGCGCCTGCTTTGCGGATTACGCCCCATGGACGCCAAGCAACTGAAGGAGGCCTGCGAACGCCTCATCATGACCGACCACGAGGACCATGAAGAAATCATCTGGTCGCTGCAGCAGGCCGCCGACCCTGGCAGCGTGCCGTTCCTGCGCCAGGCGGTGTTGTTGAAGCCGCTCCTGGAGTACCTGGAATACGACGACTATGGCGCCTACTACAAGAAGTGCTTCTGGGCGCTACGGGCGATTGGCACCAGCGAGGCGGTGGCGGTGATCAAGGCGTTTGCCGAGTCCGAGGACCAGGTGCTCAAGGAGCAGGCGCTGTATCGCCTGCACAAGATCCGCAATCCCGAGACAGGTAGCCGCTACCCGCGCCTGGATATCTGAAGCAGCGCGGGCTCAGTCGAGCAGCCCGGCCTTCTTCAGCAGCTCGTACAGCCCCACGGGCACCAGTGGCGCCTGGTGGGTGAAGCTTGAGCTGTCATGCCAGCTTGCGGTAAAGGCCATGCCGTCGGTTTCATGGCCATTGAGGTGAGGCTGTTGGTAGAGGCTGGAGTCGTCGAAGTCGGCGTCGTAGATCTGCACGATTTCATGACCCTGGGTGCCGTCGTACATAAACAGGCTTTCCAGAGTGCCCAGCAGCCGAACGCCGCTGATGGCCACGCCCAGTTCCTCACGGACCTCCCTGACCACCGTCTGTGCACTCAGCTCACCGAACTCGATGCCGCCACCGATCGGGCGGAAGAAATGCTGCTCTTTGACCTTGTCGTACGCCTGGTTGACCAGGATTTTGCCGTTGTGGTGAAAGACGCAGAGGGCAAGTGGGCGAATGCGTTGGGCAGCCATGGGCGGGGTCCGGTTAGCTGAAAAAAGGGCGCCATTAGAGCACGCTTTTTTTGATTTTCAGCCAGGGTGACTGTGCTCTGCCGCGTGCATCGCCAGGTAGGCGTCCAGGCGTTCATCGTGGATGCCCGCGACCCGCAGGATCTGCGCCATAAAGCTCACGGGTGCGGTGCCCGGGGCGGTGACGACACGCTGGTCGGCCACGGCATAGGGCACATCCTGATAGTGGGCGGCTCCCGCATAATTGAGGGCCAAGAGGTTTTCTGCCGAGTTGGAAGTGTGGCGCACCGCATCCAGCACGCCTGCCTGGGCCAGGACCCGGGTGCCGTCGCAGATGCCGGCGACGATCAGGTTTTTAGCATGGGCGGTGCTGATCAGGGCGCTGATGTCCGGGGCCTGCTCGGACTGCCAGACCGTGCCGCCACATACGATCAACAGATCGAGTTCATCGAGGTCGATGGCCTCGATCGCCAGGTCAGGAAGGATGCGCATGCCGCCGGAGGAGGTCACCGCCGCGCCGCCAGGGGTGGCAAAACGCGTCTGGAAACCGAAGTAACCGCGGCCCGTGGAGTTGATCAGGGCGGTTTCCCAATCGGCAAAATTCTCGCTGAGGATGGTGATGGAGCGTGTCATCGGAGTGTCCTTCTCATGGGGGCCTGCTTCAGGCGTCGAGTAGCCTGAAGTCGCCGTCAGCCTAACCGGGTTTGGTGTCAGTTTCTGTCAGGAGCGGGCCAGGCCACTGGTGCAGTCCCCTGATGGAAGATGGCTGGATTGATCAATGAGTTGTCCAGGTTGAACGATGCGGTCAATCTGGCTTTTGCAGATGATAGATATTCTTGTTTGTCAGTTGCCGAGGAAGCCTCCCATGATCATCGATCACCGCCAATTTCCCCTGGTCTGGTTGCACTACCGCCCAGCCGTGGGCCAGGACGATCCATTCGCCCAGCTCGACGCCTTGCTGCAACGCCAGCAGCCCTTTGTGCTGGTCACCGCCGACGTGCCGGGCGAGCAGCCGCAACCGAAAGAGGATAGCCAGGCTTCGCTCAAGCAGGCATCGCTGTGGATGAAGCAGAACAAGCAGGCGCTGCGCCGCTGGATCAAGGCCAGTATCGTGATTGCCCCGGACGCCGAGGCCCAGGCCCGGGTCGAGGCCTTCGCCGACGGCTACCAGAAGTTCTGGGGTTACCCCTTGTTGCACTGCGCTTCAGTCGAGGCCGCGAGTGCCAGGGTCGACAGCCTGCTGAGCCGCGCGCCGGCCACCCGTCACAATGGGTAGGGCGCGTTGTTGCCCGGGGCCCCTGTACCGGGTGGCTTCAGGCCGTGCCCGGGTAGCGGGTCTGCATCACGATCGACAGGGCATCGGGGCGCCAGAACTCCTGGTCGAACTCCACCGGCTGATCCGCTTCGCCGAAGTTCAGGCGCTCCAGGTAGACGCTGGTGGAGCCGGGAGACAGTTGCAGCAGTTCGGCTTGTTGCTCGTTGACCGTGCCGATGTGCATGTCCAGTTCGCAGCGCGATTGCACCCGCGAGAAGCGTTCGCGCAGCAGTCGGGTGAGGGAGGTGTTCAAGTCGGCGTCGAGCAGGCCCGGGCACCAGCTGGCGAGCAGCGCGTTGAACTCCAGAAGCACCGGGCGTCGGTCGATCCAGCGCCGGCGCTGAAGGTAGAACACGGGCTCGTCGGCCGAAGCCAGGCCCATGCGCCGTGCCAGCCAACTGCCGGCCGGGCGCAGTTCGGCCTGCAGGCATTCGGTGCGCGGGGTACGGCCCTGGGCGCTGACGTATTCCATGAAGCCGCTGATGCGCGTCGGGTCATAGCGGATGCGCTGCGGGCTGACGAACCAGCCCCGGCGGTTTTCGCGGTACACCAGGCCTTCGGCTTCCAGTTGCTGCAGGGCCTGGCGCAAGGTGACCCGGGTGCAACCGAAGCGTTCGATCATGTCGCGCTCGGAAGGGAATTTCTGATCGGCCTCGGGTACGCCATTGGCGATGTCGCTGGCGATCTGCTCGCGGATCCGCTGGTAGTGGGGGGAGATGGGATCGAAGGGCATTCGGTCTGGCGCCTGTTGGCGAAGCGAAGAGGACGATGGCGCCAAACGGCGCCATCAATAGGCTGCCTACACTAACCAATCGACTTGCCAGCCGTCGAGCGGGCTCACACGGGGCGCGCGTGTTGTTCCTGGCGCGCCAGGTCCTGTTGCCAGGCACGCAGGCCGTACACCGCCAGCACCACGAAGCCTGCGTACAACCCGGCCGTCAGGCGCAGGTCCTTGAACAGGAACAGGCCGACATACAGGCAGTCGAGGACGATCCACAACCACCAACTGACCACATATTTGCGCGCCGCCCAAACGCTGGCCACCAGGCTGAAGGCAGTCAGCAGCGCGTCCATCCAGGGCGCCGAAGCGTCGGTGTAGCGGTGCATCACGGCCCCCAGCAACAGTGCGCCGATAGCGCCGCACAACAGGCCCAGCAGGCCTTCGCGCAGGGGCAGGCGCGCCACCCGGACCTTGCCGTCGGCCAGGCCGCCCTGGCTCCAGCGCCACCAGCCGTAGCCCTGCAACACCACGAACACGCCCTGCAACAGGGTGTCGGAGTAGAGCTTGGCCTCATAGAAGATCCACCCGTACAGCAGCACCGCAAGCACGTTGACCGGCCAGCACCAGCGGATCCGCCGGGCGGTCAGCCAGACGCCAAGGATGTTGGTGATGACGGCAGCTATTTCGAGATCGGACATAGCAGGTTCCTTAACTCACACGTCAGGGGGGCAATCAGAAGTTGATCGAAGCACTCAGGCGGGCCGTCAGTGGCGCACCCTGGAACAGGTAGGCATCGCCCATGTATTCGCCGGCATCACGCCAGTAGCGCTTGTCGAACAGGTTGTCGACCGTCAGGCGAAACACCGTGTCGTAGCCGTCGATGCGAGTGCTGTAGCGGCTGCCGAGGTTGAAGATGGCGTAGGACCCGGTCTGCACCTGGCCCAGGTTGTCGGCGTACTTGCGGGCACTGTATTGCACGCCGCCGAGCACTGCCAGGCCATCGAACCAGGGCAGGGCGTAGTCACCGTAGAGGCTGGCCCGCAGCTTGGGGACGTTGATTGCCTGGTGCCCGTCATAGGCGTCGGTGCCACTGTCGCTGACCCGGGCGCGGATCGCTGCCACGCTCGCTGAAATCTGCAGGCGCTGGCTGGCCCAGCCATTGGCCGAGAGCTCCAGCCCAGTGTTTTTCTGTTGGCCCTGCTGGACGAAGGTGAAGGAGTTGGCGACGTCATCGTTGGGCCGCGAGTACTGGTAAGCCTGGCGCAGCTGGAACAGCGCGGCGGCGAAGCTGATGCGCTGCCAGTCATACTTGACCCCGGCCTCGATCTGCCGCGACACGCTGGGCGCCAGGATTTCAAATTTGTTGCTGGCAAACCACGGCGCTTCGCCGCCCAGGGACAGGCCCTTGCTGTAGCGGGTGTAGAGCGCCAGGTTGGGCGCCGGTTTATAGATCAGCGCCGCCTCGGGCAGGAACACGTATTGCTGGGTATGGCGGACGTCGCTGCCGTTTTGGTCGAAGGCCTGTTCGTCCAGGCGCACTTCGCGCCCGCCGAGCACGGTCTGCCATTGCTCGTTGAAGCTGATCCGGTCATTGACGAACAGCCCGTACTGGCGGCTGTCGAGGCGGGTGTGGGACTTGTTGAGCGGGCCGCTGTAGCGCGCCAGGTCCGCCGGTTCGCTGTTGATGTTGCCGCTGCCGAGCCACTCGTTGATCGGCTCGCGTTTATCCACCACGCGGCGCAAGGCGCTGGTGCCGACGCTGAGTTCATGGCCCAGGCCGGCGGTGTCGAAGCGGCCGCTGAGCATGGCCTGGGCTTCGTCGGTGCGCCGGGTGTCGTCGGGGCTGCGGAAGTCGTAGATGTCGTAGTCGCCTTCCGGGCTGAAGTAGTTGGCGACGCCGGGGGTGATGCAGCCGACGGTGCAGCCGCCCCAGGCGAACGAACTGTAGTCGTCGATCACCACCTGGCTGCGCGACGCGCTGAAGCTGCCTTTCCACTGTTCGTTGAAACGGTACTCGAAGTTGCCATTGAGGTTCAGCGCCTCGCTGCTGACCGGCTTGGAGCCGCTCTGGTGCGCCAGCAGTTTTTTCGGCGAGGCGTGGTGCGGCAGCTGGGTGCCGCCAAGCAGTTGGTAGCCCGGCACCGAGCGCTGTTCCTTGGTCTGGTACTCGGCATCCAGTTGCAGCAGGGCGTCGGGGCTGATGTTCCAGTCGAAGGCCAGGGACACGAAGTCGCGCTGGCCATTGGCGTGCTCGACGTAGGAATGCAGGTCTTCATGGGCCACGTTGGCGCGCAGGCCGAATTGCTGCTGGCTGCCGAACCATCCGCCGACATCGGTGGCCAGGTAGCCGCTGCCGCGATCGTCGGTGGAGACCGTCACCGAGCGCACGTCGGTCGGACGCTTGGTTACGTAGTTGATCAGCCCTCCGGGTTCACTGATGCCGCTCTGCAGGCCGGCCAGGCCCTTGAGCAGTTCCACCTGCTGCTTGTTTTCCAGGGCGACATTCTGTTCGCCGGTGATGGTGCGGCCGTTGATTTTGTAGCTGCTGGCGGCGTTCAGCGAGAAGCCGCGCACCACGAAGTTTTCGTAGTAGCCGACTGGTGCGTAGCTATCGCCCACCGAGGCATCGTTGCGCAGCACTTCGCTGAGCAGGCGGGCCTGCTGATCCTTGATCATGGCGTCGTTGATCACCGTGATCGAGGCCGGGGTTTCAAGCAGGGGCGCGGCTTCAAAGCCGCCGACCGACGCGCTGTGGGCCTGATAGCCCGAGGTGTCTTCGCCGGTGACGGTCACCGCCGGCAGTTCGGTTTCGCTGGCCTGGGCCGCAGGCATCGCGTTGGCCAGCAGCAGGCCAAGGGTCAGCAGGTTCAGTGCGAACCGCGGGGCGGACACTCCTTGGCGGGCCGTCCGGTAAAGCGTATCCATGTAAAGCTCCTCGACGACTGCGATCCCGGGCCAGGCGCGTGCCGGGCGCAGTAGCCCAGGCGCGCTCCAGGAAGGAGCCGTGCTGTTAAGACAGGAAAAAGCGATGAGTGCCCTAAGGGCGTCAGGCCGGAGTTGCTCCGGTGGTCATTGGCAAGTCTGAATCCGCGGCCCACTCTTGAAGCGAGCCATCATACAAGAGGACGTCGTCGCGTCCGACCCTTGTCAACGCCAACGCGAGCGCCGCCGCTGAAATACCACCGCCGCAATACAGCACCAGCGGGCCCGGAGCCTGGAGCAAGTCGCTGCCCAGTTCCTGCTGCAGTTGTCTGCGTGGCAGGTAGCGGCCCTGGGCGTCGAACACGGTGCGCGCCGGCACGTTCAGGCTGCCCGGCAGGTGCCCGCGGCGGGCGTAACGGCTGGCCGTGGTGCCATGAAAAAGCGCGGCCGACAGGGCGCAGATCAACAGCCCCGGGCGCTCGCCAGCCAGCACGGCCTGCACGCCCTGGCGCTCGATCCAGAACCCCGGGCCCTGTTCCAGGCGCTGGGGAGCGACCGGCACCGGCGTCGATTCACCCTGTTCCAGTGGCAGCCCGGCATCGCGCCAGGCGCTGAGACCGCCGTCCAGCACTTGGGCGTGAATGCCCACGCTGCGCAGCATCCACCACAGGCGTGCGGCCCAGAAACCGTCGCCACGGTCATAAATCACCAGGCGGCTGCTCGCGGCGATCCCCAGGCGGGCCAGGCCGTTGGCCAATGCCTGCGGGCCGGGCCAGGCAAAACTGAATGGGGCCTCGGGCAGGGCCAGGTCATGCAGCAGGTCGGCATGCAGTGCGCCCGGAATATGGGCCTGGCGCCAACCCTCGCGGCCGCTAGCCACGCGGTAGTCCTGGTCGAAGCGCGGCGACGGCAATTCGACGCTGGCGTCGAGCACCCGCCACTGGGGTTGGCCCAGATGCCCGGCCAATTCGGTGGGACTGATCAGGATCGGTTTCATCGGCCATGACCTCCCAGGCTGGCCAGGCGTTGCAGGTGTTCCAGCAGGCCTTGACCGGCATCGCCGGCAAACCAGTGCAGGTGCCCCAGCAGGTAGGCGTGGTAGGCCACATCGGCACTGGCGGTGGAGCCCACCACGCCCTGGAAATAGGCGATTTCCGACAGGGCGAAATCCACATGCACCACCGGCAGCAGGGCGGCCAGGGTCTGCAGGTCCCGGGCGGACAGCGGCTTGACGCTGGCGTAGCCGTCGAGCAGGGCGTCGATATCCCCGAGGGCGGCCCGGGCGCTGCCGCCCTGGTCGAGTTCCAGCCAGGGGATGGCGTTGCGTTCAATGGCCGTGGCCAGGTCGAACAAGGCAAAGGTGCGATCAGCCAGGCCGAAGTCGAGCACGCAACTGACGGCGGCATCCTTGGCGCTGGAACTCCACAACAGGTTGGAGCCGTGCCAGTCGTTATGGGTCCACAGTGCCGGTTGGCGTGCCAGCAGCGGCTGCAAGGTGCGGTGCCAGGGTTGCAGCAGCGGCAGCAAGTGCGCGTGCCAGTCACGCTGCCCCAGGTAATCGGCCAGCGCCGGATCGCGGGCGATGGCTGCGTTGAGGCTGGACCTGAGGTCGCCACCGGCGAGCACTGTGCAGTTGGCCAGCAGGACACGGGCCTGGCGTGTGGGCGCCGGGTAATCCTCGGCGGCACGGTGCAGGCGGGCCAGAGCCTGGCCGGCGGCCCAGGCCTGTTGCTGGCTGAAAAACGGCGTCCAGGACAACGCGTCGCGGTACAGGTCCTGGCCTTCAGCCAGGGCGTGCACCTCGTACGTCCATGGGCCCTGGGCGATGGCCGTGGCGCCGTTTGCGTCCGCCAGCACCGGGCTGACGTTGATGCCGCGCTGGCCCAGGTGCGCCATGAAACGGTGTTCTTCCTGGAGCCAGGCCGGGGTGCGCACACTCTGGTGATGGCGTTTGACGAACAGGGTCGCGGCGTCGGTCTGGACCAGGCTGGCGGCGGAAAACGGCCGGGGGCTGTGCCAGTCGATACGCTGCACCGACCCCAGTTGCGGGTAGCCGCGCAGCAACTGCTCGACGTCGTCGGCCTGCAATGCTGGCCAGTCGGCGGCCACCGGTTCGAGGCTCAGGCCGTGGGCGGTCAATGCCTTGAGCGCAGTCATCAGACTGGCTCCGGCAGGAAGGCATTGCTGGTGGCCTGGCGCCAGGCCTGAGCATCGTCCAGCACCCCGTTGGCGTGCAGCCAGTGGGCGTAGGGTTCGAGCAGTTCATCCCGTTGCCGGCCCCAGGCCCCCTCATGCAGCCAGGTGGGGGCGATCTTGTGCAGCGATGCCGCCAGCAGTTCGCGAGGGAAATAAGGCGTCACGTTTTCGTAGGCCTGCAGGGCGCTGGCCGGGTCCGCCGCGGCGGCCAGGTAACCCCGGGCACTGGCCGCAAGGAACGCTCGGGTCAGCTCCGGTCGGGCCTGCAACGTCTGTTCGTGGGCGCCCAGCAGGTAGCTGTGGTAAGCCGGCGCGCCCAGTTCGTCGACTGGCCAGACCACCCGCCGTTCAGCCTCGATCGGGCTGTCCATCAGGGCCTCCCAGGCCCAGTAGCCTCCGAAGCTGGCATCGGCGATGCCGGCGGCCAGTTGCTCGGGCCGCAGTTCGCGGGTGCCGCTGTCCACCAGGACCAGGGCATCCGGGTCGCCGCCGTCGACCCGCACCAGGTGCCGCACCATGGCCAGGCCGCGCGGTGTGGGGTTGAGCGCCAGACGCCGACCTGCGAGGTCTCGTGGGCGCCGGATTCCCGAGTCGGTGAGGGTCTGGATCGACTCCAGGCCCTGATGATTGATCGCGGCCACGCCTTGCAACGGCTGCCCCAGGGCCCGGCGTACCAGCAGGCGATTGCTGGGGAACAGCCCGAAGTCCACGGCACCGGCCAACAAGTGATCCAGGGTGTCGCCGCGCCAGGGGTCATGCACCACCAGCTCCACATCCAGCCCGGCTTCTTGATACCAACCACGTTCGCGCGCCAGATACAGGCCGGCCGAATTCGGCCAGGGGTGAAAATATTCCAGCATGACCCTTACAGAAACCATCGCATTCGACTCCAACCCGAAGCCTTCGACGGCCTCGTGCACTGTGTTTGATTGCGGCGATTTATAAGGGAGCAATCTGGTATATACCAATATCCTTTATCACTATGGATATACCCGGAATGCGCAACGCCCGCGCAGGGCGGGCGTTGCTTGGGGTGGAGCCGCAGTGCCGGTGCTCCAGGAACGTCGCGCGCAAGTGCGGACGACAACTCGGCGAGGACTTAAGCCCAGCGCTTGAACAGCACGCTGGCGTTGACCCCGCCAAAGCCGAAGCCGTTGGACAAGGCGTACTCCATGGGCCATGGACGGGCCTGGCCGCTGACCAGATCGAGGCCGGCGGCGGCGCTGTCTGGGGTTTCCAGGTTGAGGGTGGCGGGCACGATCTGGTCGCGCAGCGCGAGCACGGTGAAGATCGCTTCGATGCCGCCAGCGGCGCCCAGCAGGTGGCCGGTGGCGGATTTGGTCGAGCTGATGGCCAGGCCGCTGCCTGGGCCGAACACCGCCTGGATCGCCGCCAGTTCGCCTTTGTCGCCGACCGGGGTCGAGGTGGCGTGGGCGTTCAAGTGCTGGATCTGCGCGGCCTGTACCCCGGCCTGGCGCAATGCCTGGAGCATGGAGCGGCGTGCGCCGTCGCCATCTTCCGGGCCGGCGGTCATGTGATAGGCATCGGCGCTGGTGCCGTAGCCCACCAGTTCCGCCAGCGGCGTCGCGCCACGGGCCAGGGCGTGTTCCAGTTCTTCGATCACCAGCAGGCCGGCGCCTTCGCCCATGACGAACCCGTCCCGGGCCTGGTCAAAGGGCCGCGAGGCGCGCTGCGGGCTGTCGTTGTAATCGCTGGACAAGGCGCGGGCGGCAGCAAAACCGGCGAGGCTGACCCGGTGGATCGCGGCTTCCGCGCCACCGCATACGGCGACATCGACTTCACCGGCGCGGATCCTTCGCGCTGCATCGCCAATCGCCTGGACCCCGGCCGCGCAGGCGGTGACCGGCGCGCCCAGCGGGCCCTTCAAGCCATGGCGGATCGACACGTGGCCGGCCGCCATATTGCTCAGGAATGAGGGGATGGTGAACGGCGACAGGCGCCGCGGCCCCTTGCTGTCGGTGGTGCGCACGGCTTCGGCAATCGCCGGAAAACCGCCCACGCCCGAGGCGATGATGGTGGCGGTGCGTTCCTGGGCCTCGGCGGTTTCGGGATGCCAGCCCGCCTGGGTCAGGGCTTCTTCGGCGGCGGCCAGGGCGAACAGGATGAAACGGTCCATCTTGCGCTGTTCCTTGAGCGCCAGCAGGGCGTCGGGATCAAACCCGGCCTCGGGGTCCTGGTCACGGTCCTGGACCTGGCCACCGATGCTGATCGCCAAGTCGCCGATCAATTCCTCGGGCAGGCGACGGATCCCCGATTGCCCGGCCAGCAGGCGTTGCCAGATCTGTTCGACGCCACAACCCAGTGGGGTCAGCGCGCCCATGCCGGTGACGACTATGCGTTTGTTCATGAGGGTCCAGCTCCTTCAGCGTTTGGGGGGGGAAGCGTCTTATGGACGTAACTATCATTATGAAAGTAACATGGCACAGCGATAAAAGTCCTGGCCCACCCCGCCCGCTCGTCCAAGGAGACCCCATGCAGCGCAAGACCCTGATCCACGCCGAATGCCCGATTGCCCTGAGCCTGGAGCGGGTAGGGGAGTGGTGGAGCATCCTGATCATGCGCGACGCTTTGCAGGGGCTGCGGCGCTTCGAGGAGTTTTCCCGCAGCCTGGAAATCGCCCCGAACATGCTGACCCGGCGCCTCAACTCATTGGTCGAGGACGGCCTGCTCGAACGCCAGGCTTACAGCCAGCGCCCGCTGCGCTACCAGTATGTGCCGACCGCCAAGGGCGAGGATTTCGCTGGGGTGCTGCTGGCCCTGGTGGCCTGGGGCAACCGCCATTACGCCCCCGAGGGCGAGAGCGTGCAGATTGTCGAGCGCGGCAGCGGACGCCCGCTGCAACCGATGATGGTAGACAGGGCCGATGGGCGCCTGGTGCCCCTGGACCAGTGCACGGTGCAGGCCGGGCCTGCGGCCAGTGCCGGTATGCGCCAGCGCCTGGAGAGCCTGGCCCTGGAGAGCCTGGCCGAGACGCCATGAGCCTCGGCGGCCATTCGTCAGTTGCCTCGCACCTTGGTTGCCGTGGGGGCTCTTAGCTGTAGGCCGGCGCTTTTGCCGGGCCCTGAGCAGGAGGTGCACATGAGTGCCAGAACACCCACCGGGCCGCGATCGTCCGAGCATGGTTCAGGTCAGGATGATCTGGGTTTCGACCCTGACTCCCCGGACCTGGCCGACCCGCAAGTCGACCCCATCGGCCCGGCCAAGGCGCCACTGGACGATCACGATGACCCGTCCGAGCAGCGCTCCCGGGCCTACGATCCGCTGGCCAACCTGAAGAAAAAGTGAGGCGCCAGCAGCGGCGCCGTCCCGACGTCTGGCGGGCACGGCCCGACCAGCCGGGTGTAAGGTAGTCCAGGCCATGTGCTCGGTCTCGGTCGAGACGGAGCGGCGATAAGGAGGTGACTATGAGCGTTGCGATGCTGAACAAAATGCATATCAACGGCTACGACGTGCTCAGCGTGAACAATGGGCCCTGGCGAGTCTGCACCCAGGGCGACCGCCTGGGTTCCTTCGGTACCCGGGAAGAGGCCCTGGCCTATGCCGCCTGCCTGCCGGTGCGCAAGGAACGACCGGCACTCAAGGCGAGCACGCGCTGAACTATCATCCACGGGCCTGGAGCCTGGATCGGCCTGACCCTCGCCACACCCCCCTGTGGCGAGGGAGCTTGCTCGCGTCGGCGCGCGAAGCCGCCCTGAAAAATCGAACGGCAACCCTTGGCACCACTCAGTGACCTGATCCCCCCGCCTGACCCTGCGCTTTATCCTGCGTCCCCACCCCCAGCGAGACCTGCCGTAGCGGCTTGTCATCAGCCGTCAGGCGCACCTGCAACACCAGCAGCGGCAACCCCAGGAAGTAGATCAGCAGCACCCCGGCGGCGATCATCTGCAACACGCCCTTGCGCCGAGTCAGCGGCGGCCGTTGGCGCGGCGCCGGCTTGCGGCAATAGAAAAACCAGCCGATGCCCAGCCAGCCGATCGCCAGCCACATGGCCAGTTCAAGACTTTTCGGCGGTGGGCTGTATAGCAGGTTGCCGTCGAAATCATCCGGGAAGTTCAGGCGCCAGCCCAGGGAAATGCACAGTTGTACAAGGCCACCGGCAAACCACGCCAGGCGCGCTCCGGGCAGGCGCAGCAGGGCCAGCAGCATCAGGCCCAGGCAGGCCAGGGCCCAGCCCATGGCGATCCAGATAAACCCTATGGACCCGCCAAACAGCGTGCCGCCGATGTCCCTAGGGGTTAGCAGCTCCCAGCAGAAGTAGACGCAATGGGCCACGATCATCGCGGCGGTGAGCCCGCTCAGGGCGTAATACGGGCGTAACCACGAAGGCGGTAACAGACGGGGCATAGAACCTGCTCGGTTGATAAAGGAAAGCAACGCCATGGCTCAGGCCAGCAACAGCGCGGTGCCGACGGCGAACAGCAGCAGCGCCAGACCGATACCCACCAGCGGGATTCTGAACCAGTAGCGTTGCGCCAAAAGCAGCATGGCTCCCAGAAACAGCAGCCCGATGGCTAGCAGCAACGGCGCGTCCAGCAACATTGGCAGGTGCAGCAGGCCCAGGTAGCCGTAAAGGGCGCCAAACAGCATCGCCCCCAGACTGTGGCTGGCATTAAACCCGACCCAGGCGCGCCACAGGGTGGTTTGGCGGGTGATCGCGGGCGACACGCGCTGCATGTGCGCGGTCAGGGCCGCATCTCGGGGCACGAATTTGTCGCTGAAAAAGGTGTAGAGCAGGTGCAGGCTGCCGAGCAGCAGCACAATGGCCGCACTGGCCACGATCAGGGTTTGCGCCAACACAGTCGTTCCTTGGGTGTGTTTTGGGGGCGCAAGTATGCCGTGCCCGGCACTAATTTGCATGGGCAGGCGCCGGGCCTTGCGCCCGACGCCGGATGGCGCTCTAGAACTGTTCGGCGGGCAATTCGAACAACGGGCTGCTGCCGGCGCGAATGCTCTGTTCCAGGCTGAGGATGCGCGGCAGCAGGCGGCTGAAGTAGAAGCTCGCGGTGGCCAGCTTGGCGCTGTAGAACCCCTGGTCCTCGGCGCGCCGATGCTCGGCAATCTGCGCCATGCGCGCCCAGAGGTAGGCGTAGGCCACATAACCGAACAGGTGCAGGTATTCGACGCAGGCACTGCCAATCGCGTTCGGGTCGAGGGCGGCTTGCTGCTGCAGCCAGTCGCTGAGGGTTTCCAGGCGTTGCACCGCATCCAGCAACGGCGCGGCGTAGGCGGCGCCCGGCAGGACGGCGTAGGCGCGGATCTCGCTGGTGAACAGGCGCAGCGCCACACCGCCATTGCCCACCACTTTGCGTCCCAGCAAGTCGAGGGCCTGGATGCCGTTGGTGCCTTCGTAGATCTGCGCGATGCGCACGTCGCGCACCAGTTGTTCCTGGCCCCACTCGCGGATATAGCCATGGCCGCCGAACACTTGCTGGCCGTGGATGCAGCTGTCGAGGCCGGTGTCGGTGAAAAACGCCTTGGCCACCGGCGTCAGCAGCGCCACCAGGGCCTGGGCGTTGTCGCGCTCGGCCGCCTGGTCGGAGAACTTGGCCAGGTCCAGCTGTTGCCCGACATAACTGGCAAAGGCCCGGCCGCCCTCGGTCATGGCCTTCATGCTGAGCAGCATGCGTCGCACATCGGGGTGGACGATGATCGGGTCGGCGCTTTTATCCTTGGCCTGGGCCCCGCCCGGGGCGCGGCTTTGCAGGCGGTCGCGGGCATAGGTGCGGGCGTTCTGGTACGAGGCTTCGGCGCAGCCAATGCCCTGGATACCGATCGACAGCCGCTCGTAATTCATCATGGTGAACATCGCTGCCAGGCCCTTGTTGGCCTCGCCGATCAGCCAGCCGCTGGCGCCGTCGAAGTTCATCACGCAGGTGGCCGAGGCCTTGATCCCCATCTTGTGCTCGATGGAGCCGCAGCTCACTGCGTTGGCCGCGCCCAGGGCGCCGTTGGCGTCCACCAGGACCTTGGGCACCAGAAACAGCGAAATGCCTTTGGGCCCGGGCGGTGCGTCCGGCAGTTTGGCCAGCACCAGGTGGATGATGTTTTCGGTCAGGTCCTGATCGCCGCCGGTGATGAAAATCTTGCTGCCGCTGAGGCGATAGCTGCCATCGGCCTGGGGTTCGGCGCGGGTGCGAATCATGCCCAGGTCAGTGCCGGCATGGGCTTCGGTCAGGCACATCGAGCCGGCCCAGCGGCCTTCGTACAGGGCGGGCAGGTAGCGCTGTTTCAGCTCCTCGCTGGCGTGGGCGTCGATGGCCAGGCAGGCACCGGAGCTCAGGGCCGAATACAGGGCGAAGCTTGAGTTGGCGGCGTAGAGCATCTCCTCGAACTGCACCGCGAGCATCTTCGGCATGCCCATGCCGCCGAACGCCGGGTTGCCGCTCAGGCCCACCCAGCCGCCGGCGATGTACGTCTGGTACGCCTGCTTGAAACCCTCGGGGGTGGAGACCTGGCCGGCCAGCCATTGGGCGCCCTGTTCGTCGCCGCTGCGGTTGAGCGGGGCGATCAGGTTGCCGGTGACCTTGGCCGCTTCTTCAAGGATCGCGTCGGCGGTGGCGCCGTCGACCGTCTCGGCCAGGGCCGGCAAGCGCGCCCAGAGGGCCGGGGCGTCGAACAGTTCATGCAGGACAAAGCGCATGTCGCGCAGCGGAGCGTTGAATTCGGGCATTGCACAAAACCTCGTGTCAGGCGGGGCAGGCGGCCGCAACCGCCTGCTTCAAAAGGGTCCAGGCCGAGTGTCATCAGCCTGGCGTCGCAGGCGCCGCTAGAGCGCCTTGGCCATGTCGCGCAGGACGAATTTCTGGATCTTGCCGGTCGAGGTCTTGGGCAGCAGGGTGAAGACCACGCTGCGCGGGACCTTGAACCCTGCCAGATGCTCGCGGCAGAAGGCGATGATCTCGGCTTCGCGCACCTGCTGGTGATCGGCCTTGAGGGTGATAAAGGCGCAGGGGGTCTCACCCCATTTTTCATCGGGCCGGGCCACCACGGCCGCTTCCAGCACCGCCGGGTGCCGGTAGAGCACGCCTTCGAGTTCGATGGTGGAAATATTCTCGCCCCCGGAAATGATGATGTCCTTGAGCCGGTCGCGGATCTCCACGTAACCGTCGGGGTGGGTCACCGCCAGGTCGCCGGTGTGGAACCAGCCGCCTTCGAAGGCTTCGGCGGTGGCGCTGGGGTTTTTCAGATAGCCCTTCATCACCGTGTTGCCGCGCATGAAGATTTCGCCGATGGTTTGGCCGTCATGGGGCGTGGGTTCGAGGGTTTTCGGGTCGGCCACCATCACCCCTTCCAGGGTCGGGTAGCGCACGCCCTGGCGCGCCTTGATCTGCGCCCGCTGCTCCAGGGGCAACTCGTCCCAGGCCGCGTGCCAGGCACACAGGGTCACCGGCCCGTAGACCTCGGTCAGGCCGTAGACGTGAGTGACCTTGATGCCCATTTCTTCCACGGCGCCGATCACTTTGGCCGGCGGCGCGGCGCCGGCGACCATGGCATTGACCGGGTGGTCGATGGCGGCCTTGGCCGAGTCCGGCATGTTGACCAGGGCATTGAGCACAATCGGCGCGCCGCACAGGTGAGTGACCTGGTGCTCGCGGATCAGGTTGAGGATCTTCTGCGGGTCGACCCGGCGCAGGAACACATGCACCCCGGCCAGGGCGGTCACGGTCCAGGGGTAGCACCAGCCGTTGCAGTGGAACATCGGCAGGGTCCAGAGGTACACCGGGTGGTTGCCCATGGCCCAGGTCATCTGGTTGCCCAGGGAATTGAGGTAGGCGCCGCGGTGGTGGTAGACCACGCCCTTGGGGTTGCCGGTGGTGCCCGAGGTGTAGTTCAGCGAGATCGCCTGCCACTCGTCATCCGGCCATTGCCAGGCAAAATCCGGGTCGCCCTCGGCCAGGAACGCCTCGTAGTCCAGTTCGCTGACTGCCTGGCCTTCGCCGTATTCCGGGTCGTCGAGGTCGATCACCAGGGGCGGGTGGTCGAGCATGCCGATGGCCGCCTGCACCACGTCATGGAACTCGCGGTCGGCGATCAGCACCTTGGCTTCGCCGTGGGCCAGCATAAAGGCGATGGCCTCGGCATCCAGGCGCACGTTGAGGGCATTGAGCACCGCGCCGATCATCGGCACGCCGAAGTGCGCCTCCAGCATCGCCGGGATATTGGGCAGCATCACCGCCACCGTGTCGTTCTTGCCGATGCCGCGTCCGGCCAGGGCCGAGGCCAGGCGTCGGCAGCGGCGGTAAGTGTCGGCCCAGGTGCGGCGGATCGAGCCGTGGATCACCGCCGGGTAGTCGGGGTAAACGCTGGCGGTGCGCTCGATGAAACTCAGGGGCGAGAGGGCGATGTGATTGACGGCAGTCGGCGCAAGGCCTTGCTCGTAGATGGACATGGTTCGGGTACCCGGTGGCTGATTATTAGCTCTATGGACCGAGGCTTTTTTAACGGCGCTCGGTGACTTATCCGGGGTCTTTTATATACTGTTTGCCGGTTGGTATGGAAGTACTACCTGAGTTGTATAGTAGTTGTACTATAATCATAATTCGCTGCTCCGGCTCACAGGTTGATCGACGATGCCCAGCTCCACTCCCTTGAACCGCTGGTTGCGCCAGCAACGTGAAGGCCGGCTGACGGACACGCCCTGGCTTGGCCACGACCCGCAACCCAGTGTGCTGCTGGATGCCCAGGCGCAGCCCCTGGACCTCAACCCGGCCCTGGAGCAATGGCTGGAAACAGCGGCGCCGTGCACGGTGTCGGCGCTGTTGCCGGTCAACCACCCGGCCCTGGTGCGGGCCTGCCTGGAGCAGCAGCGGGCCATCGAAGACGTCGAGGCCCAGTGGGGCGAGCGGATCCTGCTCTGGAGCTTTATCCCCGACCCGCAACGGCAACGGGTCCTGGCCCGCTGCCGTGAGGCCACGGCGCAGATCCACGCCGAGCGCGAGTCGGCCCGGGCCCGGCGTCTGTACCGGCTGATCACCGAAAACACCACCGACCTGATTTCCCGGCACACCCCCGACGGCTGCTTCCTCGATGCCTCGCCGGCGTCCTTTACCCTGCTCGGCTACTGGCCCGAAGAACTGCGCGGGCGCCTGGCCCGCAGCCTGTTCCACAGCCAGGACCTGGCCGGGCTGATGCAGCGCACCCGCGATGCCCTGGAGCAGGACGGCTATCACACCATGACCTACCGCATCCGCCATCGCGACGGCCATTACCTGTGGTTCGAGACCGCCTGCCGGGCCATCCGCGAAACCTACACCGGGGCGGTGGTGGAGGTGGTCAGCGTGTCGCGGGACATCACCGCCCGGGTCCAGGCCGAGGAGACCAAGCGCCGCCTGGCCGAGGTGGTGGAAGCCCATACCGACCCGGTGCTGTTTATCCAGCCCAGCGGCGCCGTCACCTACCTCAACCCGGCAGCCCGGCGCACCCTGGGCCTGACCGCGCGCCAGGAGATGCCCAACCTCGACCGCCTGCTGGCCCCCGAGGCCCTGGCGCGCCTGCAGCGTGAAGGCTGGACCTGCGCCGAGCGCGATGGCCGCTGGAGCCTCGACACTCGCCTGCACCCCGTGGTCGATGGGCAATCGGTGGCGGTGTCACTGATGCTGCTGGCCCATCGCTCGGCCAGCGGCGAGCGCTTTTATTCCCTGGTGGCCCACGACCTGACCGAGCGCGAATTGCGCGAGGCCGAGCAACGCCACCACCAGGACGAACTGGCCCACACCGCGCGCCTGGTGACCCTGGGTGAACTGGCCTCGGGCATCGCCCATGAGATGAATCAGCCGCTGGCCGCAGTGGTCAATTACGCCAGCGCCAGCCAGCGTTACCTGCAAGCCCTGGGTAGCCAGCCCCAGGCGGCCGAGCGCGTGGCCCAGGGCCTGGAGCGGATCGTGGTCCACGCCACCCACGCCGCCGAAGTGATCAAGGGCCTGCGCGCCTTCTTGCGCAAGGGCCGGCGGCGCATGGAGGCGCTGGACATCAGCGAAGTGGCCCGGGAAACCGTACGCCTGTGCGCCTGGGAGGCCGGTGCCTGCCAGGTGACGATCGAGCAGCAGTTGCCGGATAATCTGCCGCCGATTTATGCCGACCGGGTGCTGCTCGAACAGGTGCTGCTCAACTTGCTGCGCAACGCCATCGACGCCAACCGCGAGGTGCACGCGGATGCGCCGTCGCGGATCATCCTCGGCGCCCAGGGGCTGCCTGATGGCGGGGTCCAGGTCAGTGTCAGCGACCAGGGTCCGGGCGTTTCCGAGGCGCAGTTGCAGCAGATCTTCACCCCGTTCTACACCAGCAAGGCCAATGGCCTGGGGCTGGGGCTGTCCATGAGCCGCAGCATTATCGAAGGCTTCGGCGGCGAGTTGCAGGCCCGGCCCCAGGCGGTCGGCTTGCAGATGTGCTGCCGCTTGCCGGCCCCCGCGCTGAGCGGGGCAACCTCACAACAACAGGAGTAAGGCCATGGCGAATGTGGCGCAGCAGGTGGTGTATGTGGTCGACGATGACCAGGGCATGCTCGACTCCACCGTCTGGCTGCTGGAGTCGGTGGGCCTCAAGGCGCTGCCGTTCACCAGCGGCCGCGAGTTTCTGGACGCCTGTGACAGCCGGCTCAATGCCTGTGTGCTGCTGGACGTGCGCATGCCGGGCATGGGCGGGCTGAATGTGCAGGAAGAGATGCGCAGCCGCGAGTTGCGCCTGCCGGTGATTTTCGTCAGTGGGCATGCCGATGTGCCGATCGTGGTCCGCGCCTTCAAGGCCGGGGCCCATGACTTTATCGAAAAGCCCTACAACGAGCAGTTGCTGCTGGACAGCGTGCAACAGGCCCTGAGCCACAGCGATGAGCGTCAGCCCGACGCGGGCCTGGGCGCGGTCCAGGCGCGCCTGCAAAGCCTCACCCCACGGGAGAACGATGTGATGCTGCCGCTGGTGCAGGGGTACAGCAACCGCGAGGTGGCGGAGCAACTGGGGGTCAGCGTCAAGACCATCGACCTGTACCGGTCGCGGGTGATGAAGCGCATGCAGGCCGACAACCTGCCGCAATTGGTGGGCATGGCCATCGCCGCCGGCCTGGTCGATCCGCTGCAACTGCGCTGAGGGGCCGCTTCAGGCCACCGCCACCTGCAGGCTCGGCTTGGCCGCCAGCACTCGCTCGATGGCCCCGGTCAGCAGGTTTTCCAGCAGCTCATCGCGTTCGCCTGGCTCCAGCGCCTGCTGGGCCAGCCAGCTGGGGGCGCTGTTGAGCAGAATGGCGATGGCATGCCCGGCCGCCTTCAGCGCGCCCGGGCTCAAGCGGCGCGGGCGGCCGAGCATCAGCAGCAACTGGCGTTCGTATTGCTCGCGCAACTGCCGCACCCGCAGCTGTTGATCGTCGTTAAGGCAACTGCTGTCGCGCTCCACCAGGCGAAAATGCCAGGGCATCTCGCGGTACAGCTCCAGGTGCGCGCGAATCAGCCGCTGCAGGTTGCCGCGCCGCGAGCGCGGTGTCTGCTCGATGCGCTCCAGAGTTGCCAGCAGCTCCTCGTAGAACTCTTCGATCAGGTCCAGCAGCAAGTGCTGCTTGCTCGGGTAATGGTGATACAGCGAGCCTGGGGTCAGCCCCAGGTAAGTCGCCAGCTCGCGCATGCCGACCTGGCCGAAGCCCTTGCAGGCGAACAGCTCCAGGGCCTTGTCGCGGCTCTCGGCAAAACGCGAGCAGCGCTCAGCCATAGACATGGAAGCCGCGTCCGGTTTTGCGCCCCAGGTAGCCGGCGGCCACCATTTCCTTGAGCAGCGGGGCGGGGCGGTACTTGCTGTCGTTGAAGCCGTCATAGAAGGCTTCGAGAATCGCCAGCAGGGTGTCCAGGCCAATCAGGTCGGCCAGGGCCAGCGGGCCGATCGGCTGGTTGCAGCCCAGGCGCATGCCGGCGTCGATGTCCTCGGCGCTGGCCAGGCCCTCCTGAAACACCAGGATCGCTTCGTTGATCATCGGCACCAGGATCCGGTTCACCACAAACCCCGGCCGGTTGCCGGCGGTGATCGCGGTCTTGCCCAGGCGCTGGGCCAGGTCCATGGCCAGGGCGTGGGTCGCGTCGCTGGTTTGCAGGCCGCGAATCACTTCGATCAGGCCCATCATCGGCACCGGGTTGAAAAAGTGCAGGCCGATAAAACGCTCGGGGGCGTTGACGCTGGCCGCCAGTTGGGTGATCGACAGCGACGAGGTGTTGGAGGCGATCACGCAATCGGCGCCGACCACGCCGGCAATCTGTTGCAGCAGGCGCAGCTTGAGGTCGAGGTTCTCGGTGGCGGCTTCGATCACCAACTGCGCCTCGGCCAGGCTGGCGTAGTCGGTGCTGGTGCGGATCCGGGCCAGGGCGCTGTGTTTTTGCTCTTCGGCCAGGGTCTGCTTGGCGATCTGCCGGTCGAGGTTCTTGCTGATGGTGGCCAGGGCTTTTTCCAGGGCGCTGGCGCTGATGTCCAGCAGGGTCACCTCGAAACCGGCCAGGGCGCAGACCTGGGCGATGCCGTTGCCCATGGTGCCGGCGCCAATCACGCCAAGGGTGTGCAGATTCATAAAGGACAGTCCTGTGCAAACGGGTTCGAATGAGCGCGTGTGGCCGAGGGGGCATCGTCGGTCGCCTGCGACTGGCGTACCATGGCGCGCGGCCCTCGACACGGGGTTGGGCGCCAGTCTAGAGGCCACCGCCTGGCGGGCCTATGCCATAACTGTTCAGCGATGCTGGCGTTTTTTGCCATTCGGCTGATGGGGAGAACCGGCTTTGATGCGGGAAAAGGATTCGGTCGCGGCGTATTTCGTGCACGCCATGATCCACGGGCTGCGTGATCAGCCCCAGCGCCTGGCGGCGGTACTGGCCGAGGCCGGCATCGACCCGTCGTTGATGGAGCAGCCCCACGCCCGGGTGCCGGCCAGTGCGTTTGCCGCGTTGTGGCTGATTCAGATCCGCGAGTTGCAGGACGAGTTCTTCCAGCTCGATGCCCATGGCATGCCCGTCGGCAGTTTCGCCCTGATCTGCCGCGCGCTGATCCAGGAGCCCGACCTGGGCAAGGCACTGCGCCAGTGCCTGGCCAATTTCGGGCTGTTCCTCAAGGACTTTCACGGCAGCCTCAGCGTGCGCGGCAAGCGTGCGGTGATCAGCCTGCACACCACTGCCACGGACCCGGACGCGCGGCGTTTTGGCGAAGAGACCTTCCTGGTGCTGATGATCAGCCTGCTGTGTTGGCTGGGCGGGCGGCGTATCCCCATCGACCGCGCGGATTTTCGTCAGACGCGTTTGTCCTTGAGCGACGACGCGTTGCTCTGGGGGCCGAATTTGAGTTTTGGCGCCGAGCGCACCGAGATCGAATTTGCCAGCCGCTTTCTGCGCTTGCCGGTGGTCCAGGACCTGGCCTCGCTCAAGGTGTTTTTACGCAGCGCGCCGCAGTGGCTGGTGATCCGCTTTCGCAATCAGCATGGGTTGGCGACCCAGGTTCACCAGCGGTTGCGGCGCAGCCACTACAGCCAGTGGCCGACCCTGGATGCCTTTGCCGGCGAGCTGCAAATGAGCCCCAGCACCCTGCGCCGGCGCCTGGAGCGGGAGGGCTGTTCGTACCAGGAAATCAAGGACGAAGTGCGCCGCGGCATGGCCGTGCAACTGCTGCGCAACAGCGCCACCAGCATCGGCGAAATCGCCGAGCAGACCGGCTTCCAGGAACCCAGCGCCTTCCACCGCGCCTTCAAGAAATGGACCGGCGAAAGCCCCGGCCGCTACCGCGCCCGTTTCCAACCCCACACCCTGTAGCCGCTGCCGAGGCGCGAGGCTGCGCTGGCCGGCCGAACGCCGCAGCAATACGGCGCCAATCAGGGCTGTCACCAGCGGCTACAGGCTTCGGCCGGGCATTTCGATGCCGTGCTGGTGCACGCGGCGGTACAGGGTGGCGCGGGAGATGCCCAAGGCCTTGGCGGCGGGCAGGGGTTTCCAGCGGTGGCGCACCAGGGCGTCGAGCAGGGCCTGGCGTTCCGGGCTGGCGTGGCGCTCGGCCGGGCTGTCGAGGGGTGTGCCGTCCAGTGCCAGGCCTTGCAACTGTTCGGGCAAATCCCGCAGCTGGATCAGGTCGTCCTCGCACACCGCACAGGCGTAGCGCAGCACATGCCGCAACTGGCGCACATTGCCCGGCCAGCGGTAACCCAGCAGGCATTCCAGGGCGGCGCTGCCCAGCTGCACCGGCGCCCCGCACAGCTGCGACTCTTCCTGCACAATGCGCTGGATCAGCGCCAGGCGATCGCTGCGCTCGCGCAACGGCGGCAACTGAAAGCGTGCGCCGCCCAAACGAAAATACAGGTCCTCGCGAAACTCGCCCGCCGCCACCAACTGCTCCAGGTCACGGTGACTGGCGCACACCACCTGGATATCCACGGCCTTGCGCCGCGAAGCCCCCAGCGGCGCCACTTCGCCCTCGGACAGCACCCGCAGCAGCCGGGTCTGCAACGCCAGGGGCATATCGCCGATTTCGTCGAGAAACAGCGTGCCGCCATCGGCCTGTTGCAACAGGCCCTGCATGCCCTTGTTCGACGCCCCGGTAAAAGCCCCGGCGACATACCCGAACAACTCGCTTTCAATCAGGCTTTCCGGGATCGCCGCGCAGTTCACCGCCACGAACGGCCGCTCGCGGCGTTGGCTGGCCTGGTGCACCTGGCGGGCAAACACCTCCTTGCCGGAGCCGGTTTCACCCTGGATCAGCACCGGCAGGTTGCGGTCCTTGACCCGTACCGCCAGGCGCAGGCTTTCGGCCAGGCGCGGGTCGAGTTCGGCTGGCGCCAGGGCCAGGCGCTGGCGATTGCGGTTGACGCGCCGCGGCGCACTCAGGCGCCCGTGCAGCGCCTGGCGGCCGCCCAGGCAGGGCAGCAGGCACAGCGACTCATCCCGGGCCCGGTGCAGCGACTGTTGGTCGAACACCTGGCCGATGTGCTCCGGCAGGCGCCCCAGCCCCTGCAATAACCACTGGCGCGCCGCCGGGTTCAGCGCGTGCAGGCGGCCATCGTCGTCCCAGGCCAGCAGGTAGTCCGGCTGGCTGTCGACATAGCCCGGGCTGTGGTGGGCCCGCAGCACCCAGAAGCCCTGGGCGCTGCTCATGAAAAACGCCTGTTCGATCTCCCGTGCGCTCTGCACCACCATCTGCCGGATCAGGTGCTGGGAGCGGCGCTCGTCCGGGGAGCGCACCGCCGACACATCGAGCACCCCGAGCAGTTCGCCCTGGGGGTCGAAGACCGGCGCGGCGGAGCAGGTCAGGCCGATAAAGGCGGCGCGAAAATGGTCGCGCTTGTGCACCGTCACCGGGGCCCGGGCGGTGAGGACTGCGGCCACGCCGCAGGTGCCTTCCTCGCCCTCGGACCAGCAGGTGCCCAGGTACAGCCCGGCCTTGCGGCAATCATTGCGGATGGTGCTTTCGACCCGGTAGTCGATGGTCTGGCCCTGGGCGTCGGTGAGCAGCACGCAATAGTCGGCGTCGCGCACCCGGCCGTGCAGGCGCGCGACCTCTTCGCTGGCGATGCGCAGAAACAGCTCGGAACGCTCGCGGCATTCCTGCAGCACATTCTGCGAAAGGATCCGTGGCCCCTGCAGCGAGCCTGGGTCCAGGTGATGTTGCTCCATGGAGCGGCGCCAGGAATCGAGGATCAGGTCCGAGACCGGCAATTGCGGCAGGTGTTCGGCGTTTCTCAAGACACGGCTGACGCAATCCACATGCGCCTTTGAGTGTGCGCAAAGCATGAGGGCCTCCGGTTCCAGCTTCTTATCGTTGTGCGGGCATTAAGCGCCGAACACCGGCCGCCGACAAGCGCCCTCTGATCGCGGGTCGGGGTGAGACGCAACGTCTCAAGGTCTCGTCCAGGCCCCGTGCAGCCTGACATGCAGCGTCTCAGCCGGTGTCTTCCGATGCCACTCGGCCATCGCTTGCGCGAGGCTCTGGCCCGGGCTTTTTCGGGGGTTTTTCGCAACCTGGCACCGGCCTTGCTCTAGCTCTGATACCCAGCCTGACTGGCCAGATAATAAGAAGAGGTGCCCTATGTCGTTCGCTCAAGGTTCGTTCGCTGTTGTGCCCGGGGTGGCTGCATGAGCCGTTTGCCCTTGACCGTGGGCATCATCGCCAACCCGGCCTCGGGGCGCGACGTGCGCCGCCTGACCGCCAATGCCGGGCTGTTTTCCAGCACCGACAAAGTCTCGGTGATCCAGCGCTTGCTGGCGGCGTTTGGCGCCACCGGTATCGAACGGGTGCTGATGCCCACCGACATGACCGGCATCGCCGCCGCGGTGCAGAAAAACAGCCACAGCCGCCAGGCCCGGGACAGCCATTGGCCGGCGCTGGAGTTTCTCGACCTGACCCTGCGCCAGAGCGTCGAAGACACGCGCAAGGCCGCACGCTGGATGGCCGAGCGCGGCGTGGCGCTGATTGCCGTGCTCGGGGGCGACGGCACCCACAAGGCGGTGGCCGCCGAGGTCGGCGATATTCCGCTGCTGACCCTGTCCACCGGCACCAACAACGCCTTCCCCGAACTGCGCGAAGCCACCAGCGCCGGGCTGGCCGGCGGGCTGTTCGCCAGCGGGCGGATCCCGGCCGAAATCGCCCTGCGGCGCAACAAACGGCTGCTGGTGCGCGAGCCCGCACGGGGCCTGCACGAGATCGCCCTGGTGGACGTGGCGGTGTCCTCGCTGCCCTTTATCGGCGCTCGGGCCATCAGCCGTGCGGCGGACCTGGCCGAGGTCTTCGTGACCTTTGCCGAGCCCCAGTCCATCGGCCTGTCTGCCCTGTGCGGGCTGTGGCTGCCGGTCACCCGCCAGGAACCCTACGGCGCCTGGATGCGCCTGGACCCCCATGCGCCCCAGGCTCTGCTGGTGCCCCTGGCTCCGGGGTTGTTGCAGGGCTGCGGGGTGCGCGACGCCGGTTACCTGCAAACCGGGGTGCCCCGGCCCCTGTCCCTGCCCAGCGGCACCCTGGCCCTGGATGGCGAGCGCGAAATCGAATTCAACCTGCATGACCGACCCACGGTCACCCTCGATGGCGGCGGCCCGCTGAGCATCGATGTCCAGGCGGCCCTGGCGTTCACGGCGCAAGAGCGCCTGTTGGCCATCGGTCGCGAACACCCGCAACACCCCGTGAACCTTCAGCACCAAGACACTCCTGGAGAATAAAAATGTCGACACCTTTGACCTCTGATCAGTTGCTGCATGCCTACCAGGTGATGCGCACCATCCGTGCCTTCGAAGAGCGCCTGCACGTGGAGTTCGCCACCGGCGAGATCCCCGGTTTCGTCCACCTGTATGCCGGCGAAGAAGCCTCGGCCGCAGGCGTCATGGCCCACCTGGGCGACGATGATTGCATCGCCTCCAACCACCGCGGCCACGGCCATTGCATCGCCAAGGGCGTGGACGTGTACGGGATGATGGCCGAGATCTACGGCAAGAAAACCGGGGTCTGCCAGGGCAAGGGCGGCTCCATGCACATCGCCGATTTCGAGAAGGGCATGCTCGGCGCCAACGGCATTGTCGGCGCCGGCGCGCCACTGGTGGTGGGCGCGGCCCTGGCCGCCAAACTCAAGGGCACCGACAGCGTGGCGGTGGTGTTTTTCGGCGATGGCGGCTCCAACGAGGGCGCGGTGTTCGAGGCCATGAACATGGCCTCGGTGTGGAACCTGCCGTGCCTGTTCATCGCCGAGAACAACGGTTACGCCGAGGCTACGGCCTCCAACTGGTCGGTGGCCTGCGACCACATCGCCGACCGCGCCGCCGGCTTTGGCATGCCCGGGGTCACGGTCGACGGCTTTGACTTCTTTGCCGTGCACGAAGCCGCCGGCGCGGCCGTGGAACGGGCCCGGGCCGGGGAGGGGCCATCGCTGATCGAGGTCAAGCTGACCCGCTATTACGGCCACTTCGAAGGCGATGCCCAGACCTACCGCGCGCCGGATGAGGTCAAGCATTTTCGCGAGCACAACGACTGCCTGATGCAGTTCCGCGAGCGCAGCACCCGCGCCGGGCTGGTCCAGGCCAGCCAGCTGGACCAGATCGACCACGAGGTCGAACTGCTGATCGAAAACGCCGTGCGCAAGGCCAAGTCCGACCCCAAGCCGAGCCCCGCCGACCTGCTCACCGACGTCTACGTCTCCTACCCCTGAATACTCCCTATAACAAGAATCGAGACCTCTATCATGGCGAGAAAAATCAGTTATCAGCAGGCCATCAACGAAGCCCTGGCCCAGGAAATGCGCCGCGACCCCAGCGTGTTCATCATGGGTGAAGACGTCGCCGGCGGTGCCGGTGCCCCCGGTGAAAACGACGCCTGGGGCGGGGTGCTGGGCGTGACCAAAGGCCTGTACCACCAGTTCCCCGGGCGCGTGCTCGACACCCCGCTGTCGGAGCTGGGCTATGTCGGCGCGGCGGTCGGCGCGGCCACCTGCGGCGTGCGCCCGGTGTGCGAGTTGATGTTCGTCGACTTCGCCGGCTGCTGCCTGGACCAGATCCTCAACCAGGCGGCCAAATTCCGCTACATGTTCGGCGGCAAGGCGGCCACCCCGCTGGTGATCCGCACCATGGTCGGCGCCGGGCTGCGCGCGGCGGCCCAGCACTCGCAAATGCTGACCTCGCTGTGGACCCACATCCCCGGGCTGAAAGTGGTCTGCCCATCCTCGCCCTACGATGCCAAGGGCTTGTTGATCCAGGCCATTCGCGACAACGACCCGGTGATTTTCTGCGAGCACAAAATGCTCTACAGCATGCAGGGCGAAGTGCCGGAAGAGCTCTACACCATCCCCTTCGGCGAGGCCAACTTCCTGCGCGACGGCAAGGACGTGACCCTGGTCTCCTACGGGCGCACGGTCAACACCGCGATGGACGCGGCGCGCAGCCTGGCCGGGCGCGGCATCGATTGCGAGGTCATCGACCTGCGCACCACCAGCCCGCTGGATGAAGACAGCATCCTCGAAAGCGTGGAGAAGACCGGGCGTCTGGTGGTCATCGACGAAGCCAACCCGCGCTGCTCCATGGCCACCGATATCTCGGCCCTGGTGGCGCAAAAAGCCTTTGGTGCGCTCAAGGCACCGATTGAAATGGTCACCGCGCCGCACACCCCGGTGCCGTTCTCCGATGCCCTGGAAGACCTGTACATCCCCGACGCGGCGAAGATCGAAAACGCCGTGCTCAAAGTCATCGAATGGAGCAAGCGCTGATGAGCCAGATCCATACCCTGACCATGCCCAAGTGGGGCCTGTCGATGACCGAGGGCCGGGTCGATGCCTGGCTCAAGGAAGAAGGCCAGGCCATCACCAAGGGCGATGAAGTGCTGGACGTCGAGACCGACAAGATCTCCAGCAGCGTCGAGGCGCCGTTCTCCGGCGTGCTGCGGCGCCAGATTGCCCGCCAGGACGAAACCCTGTCCGTCGGCGCCTTGCTCGGCATCGTGGTCGAGGGCGACGTCAGCGACGCCGAGATCGACGCGGTGATCGAGCAGTTCCAGGCCGACTTCGTGCCCGGTGCCGGTGCTGAAGAAGACAGCGGACCCAAGCCCCAGAAAGTCGAACTGGACGGGCGCCTGGTGCGCTATTTCGAGCGCGGCGAAGGCGGTGTGCCGCTGGTGCTGGTGCACGGTTTTGGCGGCGACCTCAACAACTGGCTGTTCAACCATGAAGCCCTGGCCGCCGGGCGCCGGGTGATCGCCCTCGACCTGCCGGGCCATGGTGAGTCGGCCAAGCAGTTGCAGCGCGGCGACCTGGATGAACTGAGTGGCGTGCTGCTGGCGCTGCTCGATCACCTGGATATCCCCGAGGCGCACCTGGTGGGCCATTCCATGGGCGGTGCGGTGTGCCTCAACGCCGCGCGCCTGTCCCCGCAGCGGGTGCGCTCGCTGACCCTGATCGGCAGCGCCGGCCTGGGCACGGAAATCAATGGCAGCTACCTGCAGGGATTCGTCGAGGCGGCCAACCGCAACGCCTTGAAGGCGCCGCTGATGCAGCTGTTCTCCAACGCCGAACTGGTCAACCGGCAGATGCTCGAAGACATGCTCAAGTACAAGCGCCTGGAAGGGGTGGACAGCGCCCTGCGGCAACTGGCGGCGAACCTGTTCGGCGAAGGCCGGCAACAGCTCGACCTGCGAGCCGTGGTCCAGGACGGCGCGCAACCGGTGCTGGTGATCTGGGGCAGTGATGACGCGATCATCCCGGCGGCCCACAGCCAGGGCCTGGCGGCGCAGATCGAGATCCTGCCGGGCCAGGCGCACATGGTGCAGATGGAAGCGGCGGAACAGGTCAACCGGCTGGTGCTGGAGTTTATCCGCCAGCACTGAAGCCCGTGATGGCTGCGCCGGCCCCCTGGCTGCGCAGCCCTATAACAATAAGGAGTAGCCAAGATGGGTGTTTCTCTCAAATCGACTCAAAGCATGCGTGCCGCCGTGTGGCATGGCCGCAACGACATCCGCGTCGAAGACGTGCCGCTGCCGGGCGCGCCACCGGCCGGCTGGGTGCAGATCCGCGTCGAGTGGTGCGGGATCTGCGGTTCCGACCTGCATGAATACGTGGCCGGCCCGGTCTTCATCCCGGTGGATGCGCCGCACCCGCTGACCGGCATCAAAGGCCAGTGCATCCTTGGCCATGAGTTCTGCGGCGAGATCGTCGAGCTCGGTGCCGGGGTCCAGGGCTTCAGCGTCGGCGAGCCGGTGGCGGCCGATGCCTGCCAGCACTGCGGCACCTGTTATTACTGCACCCACGGCCTGTACAACATCTGCGAAAACCTGGCCTTCACCGGGTTGATGAACAACGGCGCTTTTGCCGAACTGGTCAACGTGCCGGCCAACCTGCTGTACAAATTGCCGGCCAACTTCCCGGCCGAAGCCGGGGCGCTGATCGAGCCCTTGGCGGTGGGCATGCACGCGGTGAAAAAGGCCGGCAACCTGCTGGGGCAGAACGTGGTGGTGGTCGGCGCCGGGACCATCGGCCTGTGCACCATCATGTGCGCCAAGGCCGCCGGCGCGGCCCAGGTCATTGCCCTGGAAATGTCCGGCGCACGCAAGGCCAAGGCCCTGGAAGTCGGCGCCACCCACGTGCTCGACCCCAAGGAATGCGACGCCCTGGCCGAGGTCAAGCGCCTCACCGGCGGCCTGGGGGCCGATGTCAGCTTTGAATGCATCGGCAACAAACGTACGGCCAAGCTGGCCATCGACCTGATCCGCAAGGCCGGCAAATGCGTGCTGGTGGGCATCTTCGAAGAGCCCAGCGAGTTCAACTTCTTCGAGCTGGTGGCCACCGAGAAACAGGTGCTGGGCTCCCTGGCCTACAACGGCGAATTCGCCGATGTGATTGCCTTTATCGCCGACGGCCGCCTGGACATCACGCCGCTGGTGACCGGGCGCATCCAACTGGAAGAGATCGTTGGCCAGGGCTTTGAGGAGCTGGTCAACAACAAGGAACACAACGTGAAAATCATCGTTTCACCGGGTCGCGTGTAGCACGCCCAAGCGGGCGATTTGGCGATGGCCGTGGGTGGCCATCGCACTTTTTTAGGTTTTGCCGCTCTATTCATGGCCAGGCCGCGCTGATCCCCAGCTATGCCAGTGAATATTGACCCGGTGCCGATGGCCTACGCCCCCTTCTTTTGCATGAAGCAATTGCTGCGCCGCCCCCTGCTGTTGGCAGGGCTGTTGGTGCTCTGTTCCAGTGGCTGCAGCCAGCAGCAAGGACGCGATATCGCGGAACAGTTTCGTAAAGGCAAACCCGACGAATTCTTCCAGACCAGCGTCGACCGCATGGCCACCCTGGGCATGCGCGACAACCTACAAAGCCTGTACCTGCTGATGGGCAAGCTGTACCTGCGCAACCCGGCGCAGTGGCGCAAATCGGGCTACCCCGACGGCACCACCGCCCAGCGCGAAATCCGCAACGCCATCGAAAAGCGCCAGCCGCTGCCTTCATTGGGCAATCGCCGGGATCTGGCGGCCTTGAGTTATTCCCTGAGCCCGGAATTCCAGGGGGATCGGGTCGGGGCGTTTATCTATGCCATCGGCAGCATGCTGGTGACGGCCCATGGGGGGCGCACCGAGTTTTATATGACTGATGCGATTGATCCGCAGTTTGTCAGCAATGCGGCGCGCAATATTGAGAAGGCCACTTGGTTGTTGAGCCAGCGGCAGGATGCCAATGGGGTGCTGTTGTTGTTTTCCAATGAGATTTCGGAGGAGGGCAGTAACCTGAGTTTTGCGGTTGAGTTTGGGAAGATTGTGGCGCGGTTGGATTTGCTGACGCAGATGTTGGATGAGCGGTATCGGCGGATTGGGTTGAATTATGCGCAGAGTTTGCTGTTCATGAATTTTTTGCCGGTGCAGTGATTTGGGGCTCCCAGGCGGCCCTCCGGCCGGCCTGCCTTACCCCTGTGGCGAGGGAGCTTGCTCCCGCTGGGCCGCGTAGCGGCCCCAAGACCTGGCTCCTCGGTTTTATGGGGGTGCATATCCATTGCTGCGGGTGTGGCGGCTAAGGGTTCCGCCCTTACGGCGGCTCACTTTTGAACAGCGCAAAAGTAAGCAAAACGCTCTTGCCCCACCACTCGGTGCCTCGCCTAGGCTCGGCATGCCCTCACTCCGGCAGTGATCCGTGGGCCGCCGCGATGGGCCATCCCTGGCCCAGCGCGGCTAACCCGGCGTCCTGCCGGGTTGCCCACGGCTCACTGCCTGCGTTCGGCCATCGTGGTTTAACGGGGCGCTTCAGATCAAAATCAAAATCAAAATCAAGGGCAAGACGGCGGCCTTCCGGCCGGCCTGGTGCGTCGCTCTGTCGCCGCTGCCGAGCCTGCGCTGGCCCTTACCGACGCCCAACACATCTGCTACTGCCACCGTCCGAACGCCCCCCAATCCTCAACGCCCCAATTTCTCCATCGCCGCATCCGCCAGAAAAGACGACCGGCTCTTGATGTTGTGCTCTCGCACGAACCGGTCGATCCGTTGAATCACGTACCCGGGCAAGGTCACGTTGACCTTCTCGGTTTTGCCCAGGTAAGGCGCGACGTCGATGTCCAGCATGCCCCAGCCCATCCCCGCGAAATCGGGGTTGGCGCGGTGCTGGCCGATGGAGGTGGGCAGGGGAATGGCGTGTCCTGCACGGGCCAGTTCTTCGAGCATGATGTGGGCGATTTCCATGGCGGCGCCGTACGCGGACTCGAAGCTGTCGCCAGCGGTGACGGCTCCAGGAATGTCGGGAATCTGGATGCCGGTGGCCGTCTGTTCGTCGCCCCACTCGATGCAGATGGGATATTGCACGGGGATTTCCTCAATAGATGAAGGCTGAAGGGCTATATCAGTCCAGGCAGTTTCCGGATGGCCCTGACCGTGCCCCGTGGCAGGTCCTTTTTCGGGGGCGGCACCGGAACGGTCTCGGGCCGGTAGGGATGCTTGAAAAGATGGTGGCTTCCGGTAACCCGGTCCAGTACCCATCCTGCGGCTTCAAGCTCCTTGATCAGCTGTCTGCTTTGCACCTCCATCTCCTTATCGGGGTGAGGGGTGCTTTATAACTCTAGGCGCATGGTAACGCAGGTTGAATTGTGTGTCTGGAGTTATGTATCGGAAAGTATCGTTCAGGCGTCTTGGCAAACATCAAAGCGCTTTCGGCCAACGGCTGCCGGTTGTAAGGGGCTGCAAGGGGTCGATTTTTGAAAAAACCGCGCTTTGTACAACACTTAGGGTTCGCCTGTGGATGTGCCTAGGTTCAGCGCGGCTGGAGTGAAGGTATCAGGCCTGATTCTGGAGAAGAAAAATGCTCAACAAAAACACCATCTGCCTCTGGTACAACGGCACCGCGCAAGACGCTGCGCAGTTCTACGCCCAGACCTTCCCGGACAGCGCCGTAATCGCCGTTCATCACGCGCCTGGCGACTACCCGGCGGGCAAGCAGGGCGATGTCATAACGGTCGAGTTCACGGTCATGGGCCTCCCTTGCCTCGGATTGAACGGCGGGGCGGGGATCACCCATAACGAGGCTTTTTCATTCCAGGTGGCGACCGACGACCAGGCCGAAACGGACCGCTTGTGGAACGCGATTGTCACCAACGGAGGCCAGGCAAGCGTCTGTGGCTGGTGCAAGGACAAGTGGGGCGTGTCATGGCAGATCACGCCCCGTGTGTTGACCGCCGCGATCATCGACCCCGATCCCGCGGCGGCCAAGCGCGCTTTCGACGCCATGATGACCATGACCAAGATAGACATCGCGGCCATCGAAGCCGCACTCGCCGGTTAGCGGGCCTGTGAGCCGGTGCGTTTTGGTATTGGCCGTCATCCGAACGCCAGCGGCTACAGAGCCTGTAGCCGCGCCGAGGCACGAGGCTGCGCCGTGATACTTCAGGCGCATCAGAGCTCTTGTCCCGTACGCCACTGAATCACCTCCAACACCGCGCACCCTTCCCGGGTGAGCAGATGCACCCCACGAGTGATCCGCGTCAGATCACAGTCGGAAATATCTTTCAGATTAAGCGTGGACAGCGTGTCCATCAGATCCCGCACCACAGTGAAACGATGGGCCGCACTGCTGGCCAGATCGTTCAGGGAGGCTTGGGTGTCGAGGTAGAAAACCGCTTGATCGGCGTCGTGGGTGTCGACGGCGGTAAAGCGCGAGAGTGCTTGGTCAATCATCGGTGCAGCTCCTATGCATGGAGCAATCACCTGAGGTGCCGGCTACGAGGGAAATGACGATTGTGCGGGTATGTGCCGACCTGGGATCCACCGCGCACAGCCGTCATAACATCCTGTCGCGGGCACCTGATAGGCGACTGCAAGAGTGTGTCGAACGCTGATGCTGCGTTGTAATCCCGACCGGCCAAGGTCGTTCGCGATTTTGCTGCGAGGGCGAACTATAGGGTGGGTGATTGAGAGCGACAACTGGGTATCGGTTGAGATTGTTTGAGTAGGTGTGTCGTGGAAGCAGTGGCGACGACACATAGGTGATTAAGCTGTGGTTTGCCTTCGGGCATTGAGTACATACAAGAGGCCGCTATCGGCCAGAAGCCGCCAGTGGCGAAAGACTGCTCTCGACCCAAAGCTGTCGGTCAAGAACGCCGAAGACATGATTGCATTCATGCATTCATGTCGTTCAGACGCAGTTCAGATCATTGCTTGATCAAATCCCCCGGTTTCCATGCCTTCTCGAAGAACGCCTTGGTCGGGCCATATAACCGCAGAATCACGAAGTAGCCTTCGCCAGGCAGGGTTTTGATCCAGTTTTTGCCGGCGCCCGGTGAGTTCGGGCCGAAATGCACATCGATCGAGCCGTCGGCGTTGGTGACGGGCTTGTCCATGGTGTTCAGCGACGGGAACGGCTGGCCGTTATCCAGGCCTGATGCAGTGATCGAGTCATACGCCGTCACCGACCAGAACAATGCCGCCGGAATGCCTTTGGGCAGGTTCAGCGAGTAGCTGTTGCTGCCGGACAGGAATTGGCCTTTGGCATCGACGAAAGTGGCCGGGTACTTGGCGCCGACGTTTTCCATGTTCACCGCCATTCCCGGACTCGCCGAGTAGGCATTGGTGAAAAAACCGGTGCGCGGGTCGATGTAATTGAAGGTGTCGGCGGTGAACGTCGCATTGCCGGGGAATACGTTCAACCACTTGCGATCCGGATACCAGGTGCCATTGGCGACAATGGTTTGCGGCGTGTAAGAAATGGCATGGCCGATCTTGCTCGCGGTTTTCGCTGCCTTGTCGAGCAGGTCGCGGGTGGCAGGCTCCGGTTTGAACGGTTTGCCTTTGACGATGCCCAGAGCGGCGAGCATGCCGCGCATTTCCATGTCTTGCGGGTCAACGTATTCGTGATCGATGAACCGCGACAGCATGTCGAACGCACTGCCGTCGGAGGGGTAGAGCATGTTGACCGGAGTTTTCGAGGCGTTGGGGAATTCCATCGCTTTGGCCGTGGCCTGTTTGCCCAGCGGATAGATGCGCGTCTGCTCCATGACTGCGACCGGTACCGCCAGTTGTTTCGGGTCCTTGAAGAATCCGCGCCAGAACACGAACACACCGTAAGTGCGCGAGCGGTAAGTCAGGTAGCCCGGCGGTACCTCGCCCTTGTAGTCCGGTGGCAGCACCAGATACTTGGCACCCTTGCCTTTATCCGGTCCCGGCAGCCCGACATCACCACACCATTGGCGACCTTCGATCTGGCCCTCGGAGCAGATCGGCCGTTGGAAGAAGTCATCGAGAATGCCCTGCAAGCCTGGCGGGACTTCGATCACCATCGGGCCGTCCTGCTTGAGATCCAGATAGCCCATGGCATAGATCACGTCGGAATTGGGCGTGGTGACGCGGGTCTTGGCGTTGAGGCGGTCCTTCCAGATCGGCAGCACGTTGTAGCCGGCACCGAAGGCTTTTTCCGAACCTTCTTTCATGGCGTACATGTTCAACGCCGGCAGTGCCCAGATGTACGACTGCACGGCACGCTGGAAAAGCAATTCGTTTTGCAGTTGCGCCACGCCCTCTAGTGTTGGATAGCCGCCGGCAAAAGGCAGATCGGCCAACTGTTCATAGTGCGTGGCGGCCTGGGCGCTGAGGCTGATCGAGATGGCCAGGCCCGTTGCAGTCAGTGATTTTGCAAATGTGCTCATCGCGAACGTCCTGTTCTGGTCAATTGGTTTTCAGTACGGCTGGGGGCACCCACTGGCCATTCAGTGCGGCCGGTTCAGGCCAGTAGGCGCGGATGTACAGCGAGAAATCAGCACCTTGGGGCGTCGGCAGCCAATTGCTTTCCTTGTCCTTGCCCGGTGATTCGCTCTGCACGTAAATCGTCAACGAACCATCGGCATTGGCCTGCAGTGATTTGTTCTTGGTGCCGATCGAATAGCGCTTGAGGTCATTCGGGGAAAAGAAGTGCTGCTCGTTGTACAGGGTCAGCGACCAGAAGCCTTTAACCGGCGGCAGTTGCCCCTTAGCAAAGGTCACGGAGTAGCTGTTCTGCCCATTGAGACGCGTGCCGGACTTGTCCAGATCCTGATAGAAGTATTTGGTCTCTTTCTGTTGGTTGACGAAAATATTCGAGCGTGCCACGGCGGTACGGCTGAAGTAGTCGGTGCCAAACGCTGCACCGTTGCTGATGGTGCTCCAGTGATCCGGCAGTTGCAGGCCGTAGTTGCGGAACTGCAACAGCGGATCGATCACTTCGCTGTCGGCTTTTTTCGCTTCATCGATCATCGCCGCCTTCAGTTGCGGATCAGCCTTGGCGATGGCCGCGAGGGAGGCCATTTGCGCGTAACGGGCTTCTTCGCCCGGCAACGGTTTGGCGTCCTTGAGTAGCGCCGGCAACTCGTCGAAGAATTTCTCCGGCATCACCCATTTGGTTTCGCCGCTGCCCGCCGCCTGCGCGGGGAATTTTGGCAGTTTCGCCCAGTCCCGGTGTTTGATCTTGCCGTCGTATTGCGACAACGGGTACATGTCCACGCCCGACAGCGACGCTTGAATGGCTGTGCGGTCGGCTGCGGTATCGTCCTGGAACACTCGGGGAATCACGAAGCCGGTGCTGGTACGTGCCCGAAAGACTTTGGTGATGCCCGCAGGCACCTTGCCATTCCAGTCAGGGCCAACCAGCAGATAGAAGCCGGGTTTGCTGCCGTACATCTTGCCGAGTTCGGCAAAGCTATCGGAGCGTAGATCCACCACCTGATACACCCAAAAACGGCTGCCGAAGTCCGGCACTTGCAGCACGACCGGTTCCAGATCCAGCGCGATGCTGCCCGCGCCGTACACCACATCCTGATTCGGGCATGCGACCAGCCGTTCCGCCGGATCAATGTAATCACTGAGCATCGACAGTCGATTGATCGGCGCGACCGGAACGATGCCACCCATCAAGCCCGGTTCGGGCAGGTCTTTGAAGGCCTGGCGACGGTTGAAAATATTGGCCATCGGCCAACCCCAGAAATACGCTTCGCGCGCCATCATGCGCACATAGGGTTCGGTGACCTTGGTGCCGGCGACAGGCCCGGCAACGGAAGCTTCGCCAGCGTAGCTGGGTGGCACCAGCAGGGATGTGGTTGCCAGTGCACCGAGCAGTGTCAGTGCGAACAGGTTCAGGCGATGGGGTGATTGATTCATAAAAGCATCCTTACTTGCGGGATCACCTTTTGCTGGTGAGTCGCAGGAAAGATAGCTCAAGTTTGGTGGGGTGACGTTTGATCGGCTTGAACGTCAGCTTTTGGCCGATAGCCGTCCTTCGTTAACGACCGCTATCGGCCAGAAGCCGCCAGTGGCGAAAGACTACTCTCGATCCAAAGCTGACCTTCACCCAGCCTGCTAAAACCGAGAAGCTGAATCAATGTAGACGATCAGCACCAAGGGAAAACGGCTGGAGCATGCTCGACCTCAAGCCGCACCAGTCTTCCTTGGCGACCTTCCAAACAATGTAAAGCTGAGTAAAAAGTAGAGCAGACGAGGATCAGGACATTAGATTCGTTACCGCTCCAACGGCTACATGGTTGCAACGAATGCTTCCGCCAATTCCCCAGATCGAGACGATCTCCACGAGAATCGATAAGTCTTGTAATCGCTTCAGATCAATTGATTCAAGCACGTTTTGATGATTGAAATCTGTCAGTGAAAGGTCATGGATATCACTGAATATCAGCTCAACCAGTAAACTTTTCTGGCATCCGTATTCAAAGTCCGCCGTCCCAACGCCAACCGCATCATGCTCTCGATAGTGCACGCACAGCTTCGCGATCGTAGCCGAACCTTGGTCCGGCAGGGCACGCGATACCAAAAAAGAGATCACCTCTGCGTCGTGAAACGATGGCCAGAAACCAATAGTTTCAATCACATTTTCGGCTCCGCTGATCAGCTCTTCGGGTTTCACTGTGTGCCTCCAGGATGACGTCAATGATTGATATTCATCAGATATGCAGCAAACGGCAAGTCATTGTGCAGCGACCGCGCCTCACACTTTAGAGATCCTATGCAGGAAAAAGCCTGAATCGGTAGGCTTGCTCAGTGATGACTGCAAAGGATCTTTTGGGTCGACTGTAGCCCTTCGCGACAGGCAGAAATCGGCTCTAAGTCTTCCTTCTCGTAGAAGGCTATTGATCAGAGGCTGCTGGTCAATGTTTCTCAATATTCACGCACAGTCCATCCCGCAAGACTCCCAATATTTCCTACACCAGAAAACCCCAACCGGCTTTTCATGGACGCCCCCATGCCGTCCATTGCACTATTGCGCCGACCTTTCAGTCACCCACCATTCTCCCGTCAATGGCCGCCCCATCAACGGCCCACGCTAAGGAAGCAACCCGTTTTATGACCGTCTCCGAACTGTTCGCCGCTATTCGTAAACCCTATGTTGAAACGCTGTCACGTGTCGCTGCGCAGTGCGCGTCGCATATTGAGCCGGCTTATAGAAACAGCGATGGCTCATTGGCCACTGAAGGGGCAATGGACACGCCCTGTCGGGTGGATGTCATTGCAGCGGAGGGCGTTTCGGCTGGGCAGCTGGTGCAGGTCGACTCTGAAACCGAGCTGGCCTTTGAGCCTGTACGTTTTGAGCTTGGGCAGACGGCGGTGGTCATTTCTCCGTTTGGTTGGGACTGGTTGCCGTTGCAGGTGCGGGGCTTGAGTGGGGAGGTGGCCTCACAGGTGGTTCGGGCCTGGTTCCTGGAGTGGTTCGATGGGGAGGATGAGAACTCGCCTACCGAAGAAGGGCTGCAAGGTGTGGTGCACTTTGTGTCGGACCCGGAGGCGACGGAGGAGGGGTACAGGGTGAAGATTGATTTGGGGTCGGCTCCGGGGGAGGCGGTGGAGGGGCTGCTTTTTGAGTTGTCAGATGCGGGGGCTGTTGGGGTTGCGCTTGGGTGAATGAGTGCATCTGAGGGGGCATGGGGTTTTACAGGGCCCGATCAGGCCGGCCGGAAGGCCGCCGTCTTGCTCTTGATTTTGCTTTTGATCTGAAGCGCCCCGTTAAACCACGATGGCCGAACGCAGGCAGTGAGCCGTGGGCAACCCGGCAGGACGCCGGGTTAGCCGCACTGGGCCAGGGACGGCCCATTGCGGCGGCCCACGGATCAATGCCGGAGTGAGGGCATGCCGAGCCTAGGCGAGGCACCGAGTGGTGGGGCAAGAGCGTTTTGCTTACTTTTGCGCTTTTCAAAAGTGAGCCGCTGTAAGAGCGGAACCCATAGCCGCCACACCCGCAGCAATGGATATGCACCCCCATAAACCCGAGGCGTCAGGTCTTGGGGCCGCTGCGCGACCCAGCGGGAGCAAGCTCCCTCGCCACAGCAAGCTCCACCACCTCACAAAGTCAGCTCGCCAGACCCGCAGATCACACATCTACATCCCAAAAATCAATGCACAATCTGCGCAAGAAACGCCTTAGCCCTCTCACTCTTCGGCGCCCCAAAAAACGCCTCCGGCGGCGCATCCTCGACAATCCGCCCCCCATCCAAAAACAACACCCGCTCCGCCACCTGCCTTGCAAACCCCATCTCATGGGTCACACACAGCATGGTCATGCCACTCCCCGCCAGCTTCACCATCACATCCAGCACCTCACTGACCATCTCCGGGTCCAGCGCCGAGGTCGGCTCATCGAACAACATGATCTTGGGCTCCATGCACAACGCCCGGGCAATCGCCACGCGCTGCTGCTGCCCGCCGGACAGCTGGCTCGGGTATTTGTCGGCCTGGTTCTCGATCCCCACCTTGGCCAGAAACCCCCGGGCCAGTTCCTCGGCTTTTTTGCGCGACAGGCCGCGGACGGTGATCGGCGCCAGGGTGCAGTTGTCGAGCACGCTCATGTGCGGGAACAGGTTGAAGTGCTGGAACACCATGCCCACTTCGCTGCGCACGCGGGCCGCTTCGCGGGTGGCTTGGGAGAGGTCGGTGTTGTCGATGAGGATCCGGCCTTTCTCGGCGATTTCCAGGCGGTTGATGCAGCGGATCAGGGTCGATTTTCCCGAGCCGGAAGGGCCGCAGAGGACGATGCGTTCGCCCTCGCGCACTTTGAGGTCGATGTCGTGCAGCACGTGGAACGCGCCATAGAATTTGTTCAGGCCGCTGATATCCACCACCACTTTGCGGGTGTCGGTGGCGATGATCGGCGCGGTGGTCAACGGGGCAGTCTGGGTCAGCATGGTCGGGTCTCCGGCGATCAGTGGAAGCGGTCGGCGCTGTAGGGCGCAGGGTCGGTGAACGGCGTGGCGCCGGTGAGCATTTCCGCCAGCAGGCGGCCGCTGACCGGGCCCAGGGTCAGGCCGTGGTGGGCGTGGCCGAAGTTGAACCACAGGCCTTTATGGCGTGCGGCCGGGCCGATCACCGGGCACATGTCGGGCAGGCATGGGCGACGGCCGAGCCAGGGTTCGGCGTCGACCCGCTCGCCCAGGGGGTAGAAGCGGCGGGCCAGGGCTTCGCAGCGGCGCAGTTGGATTTCATTGATCGGGTCGTCGCGGTCGGCGAATTCAATGCCGGTGGTCAGGCGAATGCCGCCGACCATCGGCGCCAGCACGTAGCCGCCCACCGGGTCCAGCAGCGGGTGCTGCAAACGGGTGCCCGGCAGCGCCGCGTAGTGCATGTGGTAGCCGCGCTTGATCGCCAAGGGGATCTGGTAGCCCAGGGGTTCGAAAATCCCCCGCGCTTCAGGGCCCAGGGCCACCACCGCCTGTTCGGCGCTGATCACCCCGGCCTCGCTCTGCACCTGCCACTGGCCGTCGACCTGGCGCACGCTCAGGGCATCGCCGATCACGAAGAGGCCACCGCGCTGCTTGAACAGTTCGGCGTAGCCGCGGGTCAGGCCGCCCGGGTCGGTGACGGTCTTGGGGTCGAGCCAGTGCAGGCCGCCGACCACATCGGGGTGCAGTCCGCTTTCCAGTTGATGGATCTGCTGGCGGTCGAGCACCCGGTAGTTCAGGCCGTATTCCTCCAGGGCCAGGGCGTCGGCCTGGGCCTTGGCGAAGGCGGCCGGGTCGTTGAAGGCTTCGATCCAGCCTTCACCCTGGATCAGGCCCTGCATCCCGGCGGGTTCGGCCAGTTGCATATGTTCGCTGACGCAGCGCTCGATCAGCGGCAGCATGGCGCGGGTGGCGCGGGCCAGGCCTTTGGGCGAGGAATGGCGCCAGTACTGCAGCAGCCAGGGGCCGGCCTTGGGCAGGTGGCTGAAGCTGTAGCGCACGTCCGATTGCTGGTTGAGGCCGTAGCGCAGCAGCTTCGACACTTCCCGGGGGAAGGCGTAGGGGATCACGCTGGCGCGCTCGATCAGCCCGGCGTTGCCGTGGCTGGTGCCGTTGCCCGGTGGCTGGCGGTCGAGCAGGATCACCTGCTGGCCGCGCGCTTGCAGGTGCAGGGCGGTGCTGACGCCGACGATCCCGGCGCCCAGAACGATGGTTTGGCAATGCATGGGGTCAATCCTTGGTACGCGGGCCGCCAGGGCGTCCCGCTGGAGTTCGGTCAGTTGAGGTGGCGGCTGAGGCGGCCTTCGAGGAGTTTCAGGCTGCGCCGCACCACTTCAACGATCACCAGGTACAGCACCGCGGCCCAGAGGTAGATCTGGAAGTCGAAGCTGCGGGAGAAGGCCAGTTTGGTCACGCCCATCAGGTCGTAGATGGTCACCAGGGAGGCGATGGCGCTGGCCTTGATCATCAGGATCAGCTCATTGCCCAGGGGCCCGATGGCCACCAGCAGCGACTGCGGCAGGATCACTTTGCGAAAGCTGGTCCAGCGCGACAGGCTCAAGGCCTTGCACGCTTCGCGCTGGCCCTCGGCGACCGCCAGCAGGCTGCCGCGCAGGATCTCGGCCTGGTAGGCGGCGGTGTTCAGGGTGAACGCCAGCAGGGTGCAGAACCACGCATCGCGGAAGAACCACCACAAGCCCACGTCCTGCCAGAAGCCTTTGAACGAGCCCAGGCCGTAATACAGCATGAACAGTTGGGCCAGCAGCGGCGAGCCGCGGAAGAAGTACACATAGGCGCCGCTGACGTTGCGCAGCAGGCGGCTGTTGGACAGGCGGGCGAGGGCGATCAGCAGGCCGAGCACGGCGCCGAGGCTGAAGGAGATCGCCACCAGCTTGCCGGTGACCAGCAGGCCGTCGATAAAACGCGCGCCGTAGCGGTCCAGCAGCTCGGGGCTGAGGAACAGGTTGAGCAATTCATCCAGGCTCATGGGCGCGCGCTCCGTTGATGACGGTTGAAGTACTGCTCAAGGAAGCGGAACAGTTGCCCGGACAACGCCGAGAAAAACAGATAGCCGAAGCAGGCCACGGCGTAGAACAGCATCGGTTCCTTGGTCACGCTGACGGCCAGGTTGGTCTGGCGCATCAGGTCCACCAGGGAGATGGTCGAGACCAGGGACGTGTCCTTGAGCAGTGACAGCCAGTTGTTCGACAGGCCCGGCAAGGCGATGCGGGTCAACTGCGGCAGCACCACCTTGGTGAAGGTGGTACGGCGCGACAGGCTCAGGGCCGAGGCGGCTTCGTACTGGCCCTTGGAGATGGTCTTGAAGGCGCCCAGCCAGATCTCGCTGGAGAACGCGGCGAACACCAGGCTGAAGGCGATCATCGCGGCGACGAAGGTGTTGATCGCCACTTCGCCGGGGTAGCCCATGGCGCCGAGGATCTTCTGTGCAGCAATCTGGCAGCCGTAGTAGATGATCAGCAGGGTCAACAGCTCCGGCAGGCCGCGAAATACGGTGGAGAAGGTGGTGGCCCAGGCCCGCACCCAGCGGTTTTTCGAGCGGGCGGCCAGGGCGACGGCGAGCCCCAGGGGCAGGCCGATGGGCACGCAGCTCAGGGCCAGGGCGATGGTGACCAGGGCCCCGGCCAGCAAGGCCGAACCCCAGCCGCCGCTGGCGAACGATAACAGTGACAGATGTTCGAACATGCTCGAACCCTCAGAACAAATTGAGCCTGCACGCCGGCGCCGCACTCAGGGGGTGAGTGCAGGGCTGGGGTACTCGAAAGAGGCGGGCCGCCACGCGGCCCGGGGCGGTCAGTAGATATCGAAGGCGAAGTAGCGGCTGGAGATCTTCTTGTAGGTGCCGTCGGCCACGATCTCGTCCAGGGCCTTGTTCAGGCGCTCGCGCAGGGCGTTGTCTTCCTTGCGCACGGCGATCGAGGCGTCGGCGGTGGTGCCTTGCACGTCACCGATGATCTTGCAGCAGTCCTTGCCGGCGGTTTCGGCCCAGGCCAGCAGCGGAAACTTGTCGGCGATCACGCCGTCGACACGGCCGGCGGCCAGGTCGCTGTTGGCTTCGTCCAGGGTCGGGTAGAACTTCACGTCGGCACCGGCCGGGCCGTAATGGTCTTCGGCGTAGATGGCCTGGGTCGAGGACGACTGGGCGCCGACGGTGCGGCCTTTAAAGCTGGTCTGGGCGTCGGTGATGTCCGAGTCCTTGGCCACGGCGACCGACAGCGGGGTGCGGTAGTAGTGGTTGGTGAAGGCGATTTTCTTCTTGCGCTCGTCGGTGGCGATCATCGAGGCCACCACGGCGTCGTATTTCTTCGCCAGCAGCGCGGGGATGATGCCTTCCCAGTCCTGGGCGACGATGGTGCATTCGACCTTCATGCGTTCGCACAGGGCGTTGGTGATGTCGACGTCAAAGCCGTGCAGCTTGTTATCGGAGTCGACGTAGTTGAAGGGCGGGTAGGCGCCTTCGGTGGCGATTTTCAGGACTTCAGCCTGGGCACCGGTAGCACCGGCGAGGACCATGGCACATGCACTGGCAAAGCGAACGACATTCTTCATTTAGCACCTCGATTATTGTTTTGGTCTGGCAGAGGATGTGTAACCCACGAACTCGTTATGCAGGGCGGCGGTGGCTTCCAGGCGGCGCTCGACGTCCGGGCCCAGTTGCTTGCACACCTCGTTCACCAGCAGGTGCACCAGCGACAGCATGGCTGCGGTGGACTCCCAGAACAGGTTGAACTCGGTGGGCACGCGGAACACTTCATCGGCGTTCTGCTCGGCCCAATCGCAGAACGTGTCGGTGACCAGGGTCACCGCGATCCCGGCCTCACGGGCCTTGCGGCACAGATGCAGGGCGTGGCGCGAATAGCGCCGGGCCTCGAACACCACCAGGGCGCAATCCCCCGGCTGGCTCAGCAGCACCTCGGCGTAATGCCCGGCGGCACCGTCCACCAGGTGCACGTCATCGCGCAGGTACTGCAGCAGGTGGACCATGGACGCGGCGATACCACGCTCGGTCTGGAACCCGGCGACAAACACCTTGCGCCGGGTGGCCAGGCGCTGGGCCACGGTGATCCAGGCCGGGGTCAGGCTGTATTCATAGACTTTCATCAGGGCGCCGACTTCCAGCTCGAAGCTGCGCGGCAAACCCTGGGGCGCCTGGTTCGGCTGCTGGCGAAATTCCTGCAACCGATCGCCGACCAGCCACGGGCCTTCGCCGAGGTCATTTTTCAGGTCGTTTTTCAGGTCTTTGAAGTGGCTGTAACCGATGGCGCGGCAGAAACGCCCAACGCTGGATTCGCTGACGCCGAGCTTGTCGGCAATGTCGGCGGCGGTCTGGAAGGGCAGCTCGTAGAGGTTGGCCAGCATGTAGCTGGCAATGGCCCGGCCCGAAGCGGTGGCGCTCGACAGACTGCTTTCAAGGCGTTGTTTGATGGGCTGGCTCACGGCGAATTCCTGTGGTTGGACAGCGCGTGGAGTGGAAAATGAATGTTTTCTGTCATTAAGTCAATGTTTGACAGATAACTGGCGTGACGCGATAGTCAGGCCACTTCCAATAACAACTCCACCGGAGCCTGCGATGTCCGAAGCCACCCCCGTGCACGCCGAAATCGAGCACCTTGAGCTGTCCGAATTGACCCAGTTGTTGCAGCGCATTTTCCTGCGCCACGGCACCAGCCCCGAGGTCGCGCAGGTACTGGCCGACAACTGCGCCCGGGCGCAACGCGACGGCTCCCACAGCCATGGGGTGTTTCGCATCCCGGGTTACCTGGCGTCCCTGGCCAGCGGCTGGGTCGATGGCCAGGCGCGGCCGGTGGTGGAGGATGTGGCCAGCGGTTTTATAGCCGTGGATGCGGCCAACGGCTTTGCCCAGCCGGCCCTGGCCGCGGCCCGCGAGGCCCTGATCGAGAAGGCGCGCAGTGCCGGGATCGCGGTGCTGGCGATTCGCAATTCCCACCACTTCGCCGCGCTCTGGCCCGACGTCGAGCCCTTTGCCGAAGCCGGCCTGGTGGCCCTGAGCGTGGTCAACAGCATGACCTGCGTGGTGCCCCACGGCGCCCAGCGGCCGCTGTTCGGCACCAACCCGATTGCCTTTGCTGCGCCACGCGCCGGGGCCGACCCGATTGTGTTCGACCTGGCCACCAGCGCCATCGCCCATGGCGATGTGCAAATCGCCGCGCGCCAGGGCGAGCAGCTGCCGCCGGGCATGGGCGTCGATCGCCAGGGCCAGCCGACCTGCGACCCCAAGGCGATTCTCGACGGTGGCGCCCTGCTGCCGTTTGGCGGGCACAAGGGCTCGGCGCTGTCGATGATGGTCGAGCTGCTGGCCGCGGCGCTGACCGGCGGCAACTTCTCCTTTGAGTTCGACTGGTCCCAACACCCCGGCGCGCAAACCCCCTGGACCGGCCAGTTGCTGATCGTCATCGACCCGAGCAAATCCGGGGGCGGGCGCTTTGCCAGCCGCAGTGACGAGCTGGTGCGGCAGATGCAGGCGGTAGGCCTGGAGCGCCTGCCGGGCGACCGCCGTTATCGCAGCCGCGCCCAGGCCCGCGAGCACGGGATCCCCCTGGCCGCTGCCGAGCTGGCCAAGTTGCGCCAGTTGGCGGGTTGAGCCGCAAGTCGTTCATCCTCTCGGGCCGGGGCTTGTAGGCCTTAAGTTTTGCTCCCGGTAGCGGTCCGGTCTTACGTCGAGTTTGCCGGGCCCTGCCAGCCACTCCAAAGCAGCCGCCATTCAGCGCCAAGGCAGCATGGGCCTGGCCGCAGGTCCTTTTGATAATCGCCTCCGACATCTCGTCCCCCGTTTGCGGAGCGCGCCATGCATAACAATAAGAATTTGCGGCAGTCTTTCCTGCCGGCCCTGATCGCCGGCTTTTCGACCCTCGGCCTGAGCACCATCGCCGAGGCCGAGATCATGCTGTACGACAAGGACCAGACCACCTTTTCCACCGACGGCTACATCAACGCCTTCTACGTCAACAGCGATGTCGACCGTGCCGGCGATCAGTACGACCGGCGCCAGGCACGGGTCAAGATGGGCTTTTTGCCCAACTACCTGGGCTTCAACATGGGCAAGCAGGTGGACGACTTGAAACTCGGGGCCCGCGCCTCGTTCTGGGTGCCCATCAACGACAGTGAAACCAACGGCACCGACACCGCCATCGACGTGCGCCAGTTCTACGGCACCGTGGCCAACCCGGAGTGGGGCGAGGTGCTGATCGGCAAGGACTTCGGGCTGTTCGCCCGGTCCAACATCCTGCTCGATGAACTGCTCGCCGGTTACGGCCAGGTCAGCGACAGCCTGGGCCTGGTGGATGGGGGCGGGGTGTCGTTCGGCAATATCGGCAGCGGCTACCCGTACCCGTTCCCGACCTCGCAGATCACCTATCGCACCCCGGTAATGGACGGCCTGCGGGTCGCGGTGGGGATCATGGACCCGGTGGACACCAACGACAGCAGCCCGACCGGCAAGGCCTACCAGGAGAACCCGCGCACCGAGAGCGAGATCACCTACCAGTTCGATCTGGGCGGGGCCAAGGTCTACAGCTGGCTCAACGGCAGTTACCAGAGCTCGGACAACACCGACTCCACGGTCAAGTCAGTCACCTCCAAGGGCCTGGGCTATGGGGTGCAAGCCAAGATGGGCGGCTTGTCCCTGACCGGCTCGGGGTTCCAGGCCAAGGGCATCAACCCGTTCTTCACCAACAACGCCGGCGAAGCCACGCTGCGCAATGTCGACAGTAACGGCTACCTGCTGCAGGGCTCGTACAAACTCGGCAAGAACCGCCTGGCCCTGTCCTATGGCAAGACCCGTGACGACGGCAACGGCGTGGTCGGCAGCGGCGCCGACTATGAAACCCGCGGCATCGCGCTGTTCCACGACATCAACGACAACCTCAAGCTGGTGGCCGAGTACAACCAGTTCGAGATCGATGGCCACGACACCAGCGCCCAGAACGAAAACACCGACACCTTCGCCGTCGGCGCAGTCCTCACCTGGTAACCCCCTGGCCCGGATCCCGCCGTGCGCATCGCGGCGTGGCCCGGGCCGTCTGCCTGGCGCCGGCGGTCGGCGTCTCATCCCATTGAAGCGCCCACCCACTACCCAAGTAGCATTCGTCGGGCGCGGGTGACTTCGTACACTCATGCCTCATACAGCGCACCCGCGGGAGGCGAAGATGCAACAAGCCCAGAGCGAGGGTGTCGTCAGCGCGATGTCCCAGGCCACCGATGTGCAGCAGGTCGCCCAGGAGCTGGCGCGGCAGCTGTTGCACCCGCACCTGGGGTTCGTGCTGTTTTTCTGTTCGGCCGAATATGACCTGCAGGCCCTGGGCCAGGCCCTGCATCAGGGTTTTGGCGGGATCCGCCTGGTGGGCTGCACCAGCGCCGGGGAGATCACCCCCCAAGGCTACGGGCGCAATTGCGTGACTGCGATCGGCTTTGACCACCGGCACTTTTCCATCGCCACCGAGCTGATCGACCAGATGGAGCACTTCAGCCTGATCGACGCCCAGCAGATGGTCGAGCGCCTGGTCAGCGACTGTCGCAGCAACACCCTGGCGCCGATCAAGGGCAACAGCTTTGCCCTGACCCTGCTCGATGGCTTGTCCAGCCGCGAAGAAATGGTCCTGGCGGCGCTGAGTGCGGCCCTGGGGGATATCCCGCATTTCGGCGGCTCGGCCGGCGACGACAATTACCTGACCCACACCCATGTCTACTTCGGCGGCGAGTTCCACAGCGGCGCGGCGGTGGTGGTGCTGGTCAATACCTGGCTGGATTTCGAGGTGTTCACCACCCACCACATCCTGCCGCGGGAAGAAAAACTGGTGGTCACCGGCGTCGACAGCAGCTTGCGCCGGGTCTACGAACTCAACGCGGAGCCGGCCGCCGAGGAATACGCGAGGCTGATCGGGGTGCCGGTGGCCGAACTCGACCACCGGGTATTCGCCGCCCACCCGCTGGCGGTGCGCATCAACCAGCACTACTACGTGCGCGCGGTGCAACAGGTGCACCCGGACCTGAGCCTGAGTTTTTACTGCGCGGTGGAAAACGGCATCGTCCTCACGGCCATGACCCCTGGGCCGTTGCTGCCCAACCTGCAAGCGCTGTTCGACGGCCTGCAACAGCGCCTGGGCGGGCTGTTGCTGACCATCGGCTGTGACTGCTTTTTGCGTCGACTGGAGCTCGAAGACCGCGGCAGCCTGGACGAGATCGGGGCCTTTTTGCGCGAGCAGCGGGTGATGGGGTTCAACACCTACGGAGAACAGTTCAATGGCATGCATATCAACCAGACCTTTACCGGGGTTGCCATTGCCCGCAGCCGAACCCCCGCCAGCCGCTGAGCTGCAAGCCCAGGTCACGCGGCTTGCAGAAGAGAACCGCAAACTGCGGCGGATCAACGCCGCGCTGATCGAGCGGGTCGAATCCGGGGTCACCCGGGGCAACGACCCCTACGCGGCGTTCCAGCATTCGGTGGTGTTGGCCGAACAGGTGCGCGAGCGCACCGATGCGCTGAACCAGGCCATGGCCGAGCTCAAGGCCGGCAACCGCCTGTTGAGCGAGGCGCGGCTGCGGGCCGAGACCGCCCATCAGTATCTGATCGATGCCATTGAGAGTATTTCCGACGCCTTTGTGCTGTTCGACGAAGAGCAGCGCATCGTGCTGTTCAACAGCCGGTTCAAGGCGTTCTGGAGCAACAGCCGAGTTCGGATCATGGCCGGCATGCGCCTGGCCGAAGTCAAGCGGCTGATGACCAGCACCGGGATGTTCAGCGAAGAACCTCGGGGTCATGGTGACGAACACTTGCTGTATCGCTTGCAGGACGGGCGCTGGTTGCAGATCAGCGAACGGCCGACCCTGGAGGGCGGGCGGGTGATCCTGTTCACCGACATCACCGAGGTCAAGCTCAGCGAAACCCTGCGTCGGGAGCAGGCGGTGGCGCAAAAATCCCACCTGCTGCAGCGGGCGGTGGACAACCTGTCCCAGGGCGTGGCCATGGTCAACGCCGAGGGCATCCTTGAACTGTGGAACCGGCGCTTCCTGGAGCTCAGCGGCCTGGCCCCGGTGGCGGCCCACCGGCCATTCGCCGAGGTCATCGCCGACAGCGAACTGAGCCTGCTGACCCCCGCCAGCCGCGACAGCAACGGGCGGGTGATCCATGAATGCGAGCAGCGCCTGTACGACGGGCGCATGCTGGAAATCCGCACCCATCCGCTGCCCACCGGCGGTTTCGTCAACACCTTCACCGACATCACCGAGCGCTACCAGCACGCCGAGGCCCTGAGCGAAAGCGAGCGTTGGATCCGCCTGATCACCGACCATGTACCGGCGCTGATCGCCTACCTCAACGCGGACCTGGTCTACGAATTCACCAACAAGGTCTACGAGGAATGGTACTGCTGGCCGCGCGGGGTGATGCTCGGCCAGAGCCTGCGCGAGGTCCACAGCGAACAGCACTACCAGCGCCTGGAGTCCTACGTGGCGCGGGCCCTGGCCGGGGAGAGCGTGACCTTCGAGTTCCCGGAAACCAACATCAATAACCAGGAGCGCTACATGCTGCGCTCCTACGTGCCCAACCGCCTGGCCACGGGTGAGGTGGTGGGGATTTTCGTGCTGATCCGCGACATCACCGAACGCCGGCGCACCGCCGAGGCGCTGCACCAGGCCTATCAGAACCTGGAGCTGCGGGTCCGGGAACGCACCGCGGAATTGACCACCCTCAACCAGCAGCTGCTGCGGGAAATCGACGAGCGCAGCCGGGTCGAATCGCGCCTGCGGGAAGCCAAGCTGGAAGCGGAGCAGGCCAACCTGTCGAAAACCAAATTCCTCGCGGCGGTCAGCCATGACCTGCTGCAACCCCTGAACGCGGCGCGGCTGTTCACCAGCGCGCTGCTGGAGCGGCGCGAGCCCCAGGCCTGCCAGGTGCTGGTGCGCAATGTCAGCAATTCCCTGGAGGACGTGGAAAACCTGCTGGGGACCCTGGTGGATATTTCCAAGCTCGATGCCGGGGTGATCAAGGCCGACATCGCGCCGTTCGCCCTCAGCGAGCTGCTGGACAACCTGGCGGTGGAATACGCCCAGGTGGCGCGCAGCGAAGGCCTGGAGCTGCATTTTGTCGGCTGCTCGGCACTGGTGCGCAGCGACATCCAGTTGCTGGCGCGGATCCTGCGCAACCTGCTGAGCAATGCCATTCGCTACACCCGCAGCGGGCGCGTGGTGCTCGGCTGCCGGCGCCAGCGCCAGCGGCTGTCGATCGAGGTGTGGGACAGCGGCATGGGCATCGCGGAAAACCGTCTCGAGGAAATCTTCCAGGAGTTCAAGCGCGGCGATGTACAGCGCCCGGACCAGGATCGCGGGCTGGGCCTGGGGCTGGCGATCGTGGAGAAAATCGCCGGCATCCTCGGCCACCGGATACGGGTGCGCTCGTGGCCGGGCAGGGGGTCGATGTTCGCCGTCGAAGTGCCCCTCAGCGCCACCGCGCCCAAGGCCCTGCCCAGCCTGAACATGAGCGAACCGATGCTCGAACGGCTGCGGGGCGCGCGGGTGTGGGTGCTGGATAACGACGCGGCGATCTGCGCCGGCATGCGCACCCTGCTCGAAGGCTGGGGTTGCCGGGTGGTGACCGCCTTGTCCGAGCAGGACCTGGCGCGTCAGGTCGATAACTACCACGCCGAAGCCGACCTGCTGATCGCCGACTATCACCTGGACAACGACCAGAACGGCGTCGACGCCGTGGCCCGGATCAACGCCCGCCGTGCGTCGCCGGTCCCGGCACTGATGATCACCGCCAACTACAGCAACGAACTCAAGCAGCAAATCCGCGAGCTGGGCCACACCCTCATGCACAAACCCGTGCGCCCGATGAAACTCAAAACCGCCATGAGCCACCTCCTGGGCCCCAACCCATAGCCGCTGCCGCCAGGCTGCGCTGCGCCGAGGCACTCAGGTCAATTGGGGGCGTTATTGAGGGCCAGCGTCCAACCGCGGCCCGAGCCTTCGGCATCGGCTACAGGGTGCTGCGGCTTCCCGTTTCGGGCTGCGGTAAGACGCCGATGGGCTACCGGCGTCAACGACGCAAATAGGCGCCGAAGTCGATGTCCCCGGCGCTGAGGATGGCCTGGACGCGGTTGTGGACGTTGAGTTTGCGCAGGATGGCCGAGACGTGGGCTTTGACCGTGGTTTCGGCGATGTCCAGGGTGTAGGCGATCTGTTTGTTCGATTCGCCCTTGGTCATGCGTTCGAGTACCAGCAGTTGCTTGCGAGTCAGGGCCTGGAGCAGTTCCGGCGGGAAGCTGGGGTTTTCGTTCATGCGCCGCCCGGAGCTGCTCTTCTGGGTGCGGATGATGTCCGGCGGCAGGTACACGTTGCCGTTGAGGATCTGCTCGATGGCCTCGGTCATCTGCGAGCGCGGCGAAGACTTGGTGATAAACCCCACCGCGCCATAGGTGATGGCCTGGAGCACGATCTGCTTGTCCTGTTCGGCCGAGACGATCACCACCGGGATGGTCGGCGCTTCGTTGCGCAGGTTGATCAGGCCGTTGAGGCCGTGCATGCCCGGCATGTTCAGGTCGAGCAGGATCAGGTCCAGGTCGTCGTGCTGCTGGGTCAGGGCCAGGGCGCTTTCCAGGTCGGCGGTTTCCATGACTTCGCTGCCGGGGAAACCATCGCTGATAACGTTGTGGATCGCTTCACGAAACAGGGGGTGATCGTCGGCAATCAGAATTTTGTACATGGCCTTTCACCTCGTTATTATTTGATTGTGGTGGGGCTGGAGCACGCGGGTATTGGCTCAGGGAAAGGGTTCGGGCTGGGCTGGCGACACGGGCAGGTTGGCGGCTTGCCAGGCGTCGAGGCCGTCGCGGTACCAATACAGGGTTTTATAGCCCAATGCTGCGGCGCGTTTTACCGCGTTCCAGCTCAACCAGCAATCGGATCGGCAATAAAAGACCAACGGTTGTTCCAGGCGGCCGGCGCTGGCCTGTTGCAGATGGCGGGCGAAGTAGGCCTGCCAGGGTGCGCCGAGTTCGCCGTCGCCGGTATTGGCCAGCCACAGGCTGCCGGGCAGGTTGGCATGGGGTTCGTCCTCGATGAAGCGGCCTTGCAGCCATTGCCGGCGATAGACATCGACCAGCACCGGGCGCGGGGTCTGTTGCAGCAGTTGTTGCAGGGCGGGGGTGTCGATGATCTGCGCACCGTCCAGCTGGTTCGGCGTCGGGCTGCGGTACAGGCTGGTGCGATAACCCTCGGCGGAAAACAGCGGGGTTTCGGCGTGTGCCGGGCCGGCCAGCAGGCTCAGCCAGGCAAGTGCCAGGCAGGGGCGTAACAGACAACGCAGGGCACGTGGCATAGGGCTTTTATCCTTCTTGTTATAGGCCCATTACATGCCACGGATGGAGCTTTGTGAATGCGACGATAGACAGTAAAACCGCTACGAAAGTACTGTTTTCTGCCCGCAGCAGGGCTCGGCGGCGCCCTCAGCCCTGTTTGCGCAGCGCCGCATGCTGCGGGTTGAAGGTCAGCACCGCCAGCAGCGAGAACAGCAGGGTCAGGCCCAGGCACACCGCCAGGGCCAGCGGGTTGAAGCGCTGGTACAGGGCAAAGCGCACCAGTTCCACGCCATGGGTGAAGGGGTTGAGGGCGCACAGCCAGTACAGCCACTGGCTGGCTTCGAGCATCTTCCACAGCGGGTACAGCGCCGACGACAGGAAGAACAACGGGAAGATCACGAAATTCATCACCCCGGCAAAATTCTCCAGCTGGCGAATGGCATTCGACAGCAGCAGCCCCAGGGCGCTCAGCATCAGGGCCACCAGCAGCAACGCCGGCAAGACCATCAGTAAGCCCATGGCCGGCGGCTGCACGCCGTACAGCCAGGCGATGGCCAGGAAGGCATAGACCTGCAGCAACGAGATCAGCGAGGTGGCCAACAGCTTGCTGGCCAGCAGGAAGGCCCGGGGCAGGGGGCTGGTGAGCAGCACCCGCATGCTGCCCATTTCCCGGTCGTAGACCATCGACAGCGAGCCCTGCATGCCGTTGAACAGCAAAATCATGCAGGCCAGCCCGGGGATGATGTAGACCTCATAGGGGATGTAGGTGTCGTAGGGCTCGATGATGGCGATCCCCAGTGCCGCGCGAAAGCCGGCGGCGAACACCAGCAACCACAGGAGCGGACGCACCAGGGCACTGAGAAAACGCGTGCGCTGCAACACGAAACGCAGCCATTCGCGCAGCACGATACCGCTGAAACACTGCCAGTAGGCGTTCATCGGCCTGCGACTCCAGAAGGGGATGGGGCGGTGAGGCGGGCGAAGGCCGAATCGAGATCGCCGCCGTGTTCTTGGCTCAAGGCTGCGGCCTGTCCGCTGGCCACCAGCCGGCCCTGATGCAGGATCAGCAGGTCGTCGCTGGCCTGCACTTCGTCCAGCAGGTGGGTGGTCCAGAGCACGCTTAACTGCTGCTCGCGGCACAGGTTGCGGATGTGCTGGTTGAGGGCCAGGCGGCTGGCCGGGTCGAGGCCGGCGCTGGCCTCGTCGAGCAATAACAGGCGCGGTTCATGCAACAGCGCGCGGGCGATTTCGACCCGCCGCCGGTGCCCGCCATTGAGCTCGCGGACCCGTTCCCGACGGCGCTCGGCGAGGCCCTGGCGCTCCAGTTCAGCGTCGATGCGCGCATGGCTCTGGCGCCGTGACAAACCGTGCAACGCCGCGTGGTAACGCAGGTTCTGCTCGATGCTCAGGTCCAGGTCCAGGGTGCTTTGCTGGAACACCACACCCAATTGGCGCAGGGCCGGGCGCGGGGCCTCGCGCAGGGAGTGACCGCCGACCCGGATCTCGCCCTGCTGCACGTCATACAGCCGGGTGAGCAAGGCGATCAGGGTCGACTTGCCGGCGCCATTGGGTCCCAGCAACGCGGCAAAACGCCCGGGTGCCAGGCTGAAGCTGACCTGTTTCAGGGCCTCGCGCGGGCCATAGGCAAAGCTCAGTTGGCTGACCTCCAGGGCATTCATGGGGTGACCACCACACCCCACGGATAACGCCCGACCTTGATCGACTTCAGCACCTTGCGGCTTTGCACATCGATCACCGAGACGTCGCCGCTGACGCCGTTGGTGGCCAGCAGTTGGCGCTGGTCCGGGGTAAATGCCAACTGCCAGACGCGCCGGCCCACCAGCAGGTAGTCGAGAATTTCGAAGGTCTTGGCGTCGATCACCGCCACATGGTTGGCCGGGCCCAGGGCGACGAAAGCGTACTGGCCGTCGGCACTGAGCTTGATCCCCACCGGCTGCACTTTGTCGGGGTGCACGCCCTTGATCTGGAAGTTCAGGGTCTTGAGGATCTTGCGTGTGGCGACGTCGAGAATGGTCACCGTGCCGCCGATTTCCGCCGAGGCCCAGAGCTGTGAACCGTCCTGGCTGAACTCGACAAAGCGCGGGCGCTGATCCACCAGGGTGCTGTCGGCCAGGGTCTGGGTGCTGGTGTCGATCCAGTGCAGCATGTTGGTGGTTTCACTGGTATTGACCGCCCACTTGCCGTCGGGGCTGACTGCCATGCCTTCGGGCTCGACCCCGACATTGATCTGGCCGATGACCTTGGAGGTCTCGGTATCGATCACCGTCACCAGCGCATCGTCCTCGTTGGACACATACAGCCAGCGGTTGTTGGGGTGCAGGGCGAACTGCTCGGGGTCCTTGCCGGACGGCAGTTCCTTGATGATCTTGCGCGTGGCCACGTCCATCACCTGGACCCGGTCCGAGTCGCTGGCGCAGATGTACAGCAGCTTGTTGTCGTGGGACAGCAGCAACCCGCGCGGACGCTGGCCCACGGGCAGGGTTTCGGTGACTTGCAGGGTCTGCATGTCGATCAGGCTCAGGCTGTTGTCTTTCTCGTTGGAGACCCAGGCGGTGGCGGCCGCGGCGTTTCCGGCAGCGAGCAGCAGGGCGCATGAGAGCAGGGTGCGACGCATGGCGGATTCCTTGTTGTTGTGGTGTTGGGATCAGGGGTAGCGGCAGGTCACCTCGGGCTTGTCGTAGCCCAGGCTGTCCATTTCATTGAAGGGGTGCAGGAAGCCGTCCTGGGGCGAGGTGCTGACCAGTGCCCGGGGTTGGACGATGGGGATCGGTTGGCGCAACTGGCCGTTCCACGGGCGATAGCTGAGCTTGCGGCCCTTGAACCCGTCCAGGGGCAACTGCTCGGACAGTTCCAGCTGCTGGATGGCCACGGGGTCGGCCTGGCGCAATTTGCTGACGGCGCTGGCGATGCTGCGCACGGCGATCCAGGCGGCGAAATCCCGGTCGTTCATCCAGCGTCCGGCCAGGGCCTCGAAGCGTTTCTGCAATTGCGCGGCGCCGTAGGTTTCCACCGTCTTGTGCCAGCCGGTGGGCGTCAGGCCCTGGGTCCCGGCCACCGGCCGCGGGTACCAGGTCTGGTACGGCACGTACTCGCCGAAATCACCGCGTTCGTCGGCCACCAGCACCACGTCGTATTCGGCGGTCTGGGTGAACAGCGGCATGTCGGCCTGGGCGCTGCGGCGCTGGTCGTTGTCGAAGCTCCAGGGTTTTTCGGCGACGATCTTTACCCCGAAACGCTTGCTGGCGCGGCGCAGGGCGGCCGCATAGGCCTCGTCGTCCGGGGTCTGGCCGACGATCAGCAGCGCGCGCTGCCATTTGCGCACGGCCATGAACTGCACCAGCGCGTCGGCGAGCATGGCCCGGCTCGGCAGGCTGTGCAGTACGTTGCCCAGGCAGGCGGTGCTGCGCAGGCTGTCATCGGCGCTGCCGACGTTGAACAGCAGGCTGTCGGGCAGGGCGGCGCTGAGCTGGCGCAGACTGGCCGCCGGCGCATTGACCACGAACAGCCGCAGGCCCTCGGCGTGCTGGGCCTGGGCGGCTTGCAGCAGGGCCTCGGGGCTGTCGACGCTGGCGCTGCGCAGTTGGTAGTCGTGCTTGAGAAAACGCCCGGTGCTGTTGCTGTCCTCGATCGCCAATTGCGCGCCGCGCTCACCGGCATCATTGGGCTCGGGAATGACGTTGGACAGCAGCGGGCCGGGGTCGGGGCGATACCCCAGGTAGCCGATGCGCACGCTCAGCGTGCCTTCGTCGGCCTGGCTTTGGGTCGCCAGCAACGCGGCGCTGGCAATCGCCAGCAAGTAGATCAAGGCGTAACTGACGAGCTGGCGCATGGGGCACTCCGCTAGGGGAGGCGTCAGCATAGGAAGCCCTGGCGGGCGGGGAAATATGCAGAAAGTACCGCTCGGCCAGTACCAAGGTAGTACCCCGCTGGCTGCGGCGCGGTTTTAGCATGAGGGCAACGGTCACCTGGCGCGCCACCTTCCTTGCATCGCCACCTTGGAGAGCACCGAACATGCGGATTCTCAAAGCGTTGCTGTTGCCGCTGTTACTGATCCTGAGCCTGATCGGCGTCGACAAACTGCACCCGGCGCGACCCTTGCAGACCCTGGTCGCGCCTGCAGTGCCGGGGCGTTAGGGATGTCGGCACTGTGGCGGATCAACCTCTGGGTGACGGCGTTTTTCGCCCTGGTCACGCTGGCCTGCATGGCGCTGCTGCTGCACCAGGCGGTGGCGGATGTGGAGCGCGAGCTGCAATCGGCCGAGGCGGTGGTGCAGTACCTGGGTGAAACGGCCGAGCGCGATCCGGCCAGCCTGCAACCGCGCCTGACCCGCAGCCTGCGCCATGTGCGGGTGCACTGGCTGGCGCCGGGCGAGTCACTGGAGCTGGCCCCCGAGCAGGGGCTGGATGCCTGGCTCGGTCGCCAATTGTTCGACGGCAGCCGTCGCAGCCACAAGGTGCTGGACTTGAGCGACGGGCGCCGAGTGCTGATCGGCGTCGACCCCAGTGATGAGATCGATGAAGTCTGGGATTCATTGCAGCAACTGCTGAGCCTGTGTGGCCTGGCGCTGTTGCTCAGCCTGCTGACCATCCGCTGGGCGGTGCGCCGCGGCATGGGCCTGCTGGACGACCTGCTGCGCGCCTTGCGGCAAGTGTCGGGCGGGCAACTGGCGGTGCGCCTGCGGGCCGAGGGTCTGCCCGAGGCGCGGCAGCTGGCCGGCCACTTCAACCACATGGTCGAGGCCCTGGAACAGGCCCGGGCCGATAACACGCACCTGACCCAGGCCCTGCTGGCGGTGCAGGAACAGGAGCGCACCCACCTGGCCCAGACCCTGCACGATGACCTTGGGCAATACCTGGCGGGGATTCGCGCCCAGGCCTGCCTGCTGCGGGTGGTGACCGACCAGCCGGCGCTGCTGGCGCAGACGGTGCAAGCCCTGGAATCGAACTGCGAACACCTGCAACAGGGCTTTCGCGCCCTGGTGCACGACCTGTATCCGGTGGTGCTGCAACACCTGCCGCTGGACCAGGCCCTGGGCCTGCTGGTGGAGCATTGGCGGGGTAGCCAGGGCATCGATTGCCAACTGCGGGTGGACCAATACCTGCCGCCGCTGTCGATGCCGAGCAAGACCCATCTGTATCGGCTGCTCCAGGAAGCCCTGACCAACGTCGCCCGCCACGCCGGGGCGAGCCGGGTACGGGTGCGCCTGCAACACCGCGCCGGGCGCCTGCGCCTGTCGATCCGCGACAACGGCCGTGGCGCCCAGCAGCCGCAGCAGCCTGGGGTGGGCCTGCATTCGATGTTCGAACGCGCCCGCAGCCTGGGTGGCGAACTGCGCATCAACAGTCAGCCCGGCGCCGGTTGGGCGCTGGCCTTGAGCATTCCCTTGGAGGCGTGATGAATATTTTGCTGGTCGATGACCACGCGGTGGTCCGCCAGGGCTATGCCAGCCTACTGCGGGCCTTGTTGCCGGCGATCCAGGTGCGCGAAGCGGCCACGGGCGAGGAGGCCCTGATTCGGGTCCAGGAAGAGGTGCCGAACCTGGTGATCATGGATTTTGGCCTGCCCGGCATCAGCGGCCTGGAAACCACCCGGCGCTTGCGCCAGCGTTTACCGCAGTTGCGGGTGCTGTTCTTCAGCATGCATGACGAGCTGCCGCTGGTGCGTCAGGCGCTGGATGCGGGGGCTTCAGGCTACCTGACGAAGAACTCGGCACCTGAGGTGTTGATCGAGGCGGTGCGCAGAATCCTCGCGGGGCACGCTTACATCGAACAGCCCCTGGCCACGCAACTGGCCTGCACGCCCCAGCAGAACGCCAGCGACCCGCGCCTGCAAAGCATGACCCAGCGCGAACTGGAGATTTTTGTGATGTTGGCCAAGGGCACGCCGGCGCGGTTGATTGCGCAGCAGCTGTGCATCAGTGCGAAAACGGTGTCCAACTATCTGACCATGCTCAAGAGCAAGTTGCAGGTTAGTTCTCATGCGGAGTTGGTGCATTTGGGGATTGATATGGGGGTGGTGAGGG
>NZ_MVOL01000021.1 GCF_002018875.1 Pseudomonas sp. MF4836 | reverse complement strand
TCGTGTGGTCTTCGATCGTGGTCGGTGTCGTATTTTTTGTTTTCTGTTGACGGCGACCCCCGGGATCGACACAGGGTGGTGCGTCGGCAGCGTCAGATGGGTGTAAGGGACGGGTGCAGTGGAGCTGGAAGCCGGCGAACAGGGCCTGTTGCCCCACCGCCTGCCCGCCTGGGCCCGGGCGCAATGCGCGGACCCGCAGTTCGCCCGGGCCGAAGCCCAACCCTGCGGGGTGCGCCTGGTGCTGCAAACCGAGGCCACCGAGATCGAGCTGGATGTAGTGCCGATCCGCTACCTGTATAGCGGCGCACCGCCCCGGCCGCTGGGGGTCTATGACCTGTGGGTGGATGGACAGTTGCTGCACCAGTGCAGCGCCCAGGGCGGTGACCAGGTGCGCATCGACCTGGCCACGGGTGCGCAGACGTGCACCTCGGGGCCGGTCGCCACCCTGGGTTTTGCCGGCCTGCCGGCGCGGGACAAGACCGTGGAAATCTGGCTGCCCTATAACGAAACCAGTTGGCTCCAGGCCCTGCGCAGCAACGCCCCGCTGGCGGTGCCCGAGGCCACGGGGCGCCCGGTCTGGCTGCACCACGGCAGCTCCATCAGCAACGGTTCCAATGCCGCCAGCCCGACCTCGATCTGGCCGGCGCTGGCGGCCCGCCTTGGCCAGGTGGAGCTGTACAACCTCGGCCTGGCCGGCAACGCCCTGCTCGACCCCTTCACCGCGCGCAGCATGGGCGGCATCGCCGCCGACCTGATCAGCGTCAAGCTCGGGATCAATCTGGTGAACGCCGACCTGATGCGCCTGCGAGCCTTTATCCCGGCGGTGCACGGTTTTCCCGACACCCTGCGTGACGGGCACCCGCACACCCCGCTGCTGCTGATTTCACCGCTCTATTGCCCGATTCATGAACACACCCCCGGCCCCGGCGCTTTTGATAGCCAGGCCCTGGCAGCGGGCAAGGTGCTGTTTCGTGCGTCGGGTGACCCCGCAGAAGCCCAGACCGGCAAGTTGACCCTGATCCGCATCCGCCAGGAACTGCAGCGCATCGTCGAGCAACGCCGGGCCGACGACCCGAACCTGCATTATCTCGACGGCCTGCAGCTGTACGGCGCCGAGGATTTTGCCGATTTGCCGCTGCCTGATCAGTTGCACCCGGACGATGCCGCGCACCAGCGGATCGGCCAGCGCTTCGCCAGGATCGCGTTCGGCACAAACGGCCCGCTGGCGCTCGAAAAAACCGCAACCGGAACCGCCCCATGAATACCTACCTGCCCCTGTTCTGGGCCACCGACCTGGGCATCGACTACGGCGCACCGACCCTGTACCTGCGCGACCTGCTGCCGGCCGTGGGGCAAAACACCCTGGCAGCCTTCGATTGGCAGGCCCACCTGACGCCCGGTGAAACCCTGCAACTGATCTGGTGCCCGCCGGTCTCCGACCTCAACGGCTGGAGCGAACAACCTTCGGAAATCGCCCTGAGTCACCTGCTGCGGGCCAGGGTTATCCGCGCGCTGCCCGGCGCGGCAAACGCCCACGGCATGTTGCATGGCAAGTACCGCTATGAATTCGAGGTGCTTGCCTGCGAGGCACTGTTGCCTGTCCTGCGTGCACTGCCGCCCGTCCCGGACGCCTGGCACCTGCCCCAGGTAGGCACCGCGCGCGGCACCCGGTTGAGTTGGGATGAGGTGCGCGTGTGCGGCCGCGCCGAGGTTGCGGGATTGATCTACCTGACCGCCAGCGCACCCCATGAAACCTATATGGAGATGCTCCTGGAAGACGATGGCGAGCAACTGACCGGGCTGTTTTCACTGCATATGGACCCGGGCTCCAGCACCTGCGACCTGGGCCGCAAGCGCCTGGCGGGCGATGAGCTGCGGGCCATCCGCCATGCGCTGGACATTGCCCGGCCCCTGAAGGACACCCAGGCCGCTTATATAGCCGGGGGCCCAGTACCTGAGTAAGCCGCTGTTTTAAAAACTATTTTTTTCAACTTTCACTTCCCATACGCGATAAATATTGATAAATTTCCGCGCGTTCTTGCACAGGGGCCTCCACGGCCTGCAGTGACAGCAAGCAACGTCGCAACAGCTACAGGGGCGTCGCCAAGCGGTAAGGCAGCAGGTTTTGATCCTGCCATGCGTTGGTTCAAATCCAGCCGCCCCTGCCATTTTCTTCAAGGGTTATCCACCCGTTATCCCGCAGCCGATACTCGGCTTGAGCCGCGCTCCGATGCCGGCCCACACAACGATCTCCTCCATCAGTCACCTCGCCTCGCCTACCACGGCCAAGCTGCGTCTGCACTCTGGAAATCGGCTCGAAAAAATCCGATAGTAGCGCCCCACGACACCACCCCATGGAGCTTTCTGATGTCGAATTCCCAACCCGCCACGGCGACCTTCGGCCCTATCCCTGGCGACCTGCTGGCCACGATGCACGGCTTGCGCGCCCAGCTCGGCGAGCGGATTGCCCAGCAGTTCCCAGGCGCCTCCCTGAACGGCACCGGCGCCGATTTCGCCCTGTTGCAGCAGATGGTCGCCAGCCAGACCCTGGAGGATTCCGACGTCCAGGCCTGGGAGGCCATGGGCATCGCGCTGGGCGACGCACTGCTGGCGCAAGTGCCCGGCCTGGCCTGGGCCCTGGTCAGCGATGAGTACGGCGTCGATCCGGTCCTGCGCTACCGGCAGACCACCCTGCAGATCGGCGTGACTGGCCTGCTGCTGAAACGCGTCAGGCAGGGCGAGCCCATCGACGTCGAACACATCGCCCACTGGCTCAAGGAGTTCATTGAAACCCAGAGCCATGAATACCAGTGAGCAGCCACCCGCGCTGATCAGCCCGAACTGCGGTTGCGTACGCGGCGCGGCATAGGTCGTGGCGGGGCGACCGGCAAAAAAAAGGGGCGATCAGCGATCGCCCCCGAACGTACTACGAGAACAACCCTATAACGTCAGCTGCCCACGTTCCTCATCGGTCAGGCGCGCCCGTGCCTGGTCGCTCAAGGGCCCGGCGCCCAGCACTTGCACCGGGCTGTCGGGGTTGTAGCCCGGGGCGCGGCTGGCGTCTTCGCGACCGCGTTGCAGCGGTTCGGAGCCAAAGCCCAGGACCTCGACGGTAACGATTGACGCCCGCCCCTGTTTCGCCGCCGCCTGCTGGTTGCGCGCAGCGTCTTCAGCAGCCTGGGAAGCCGCAGCGCCCGCCGAACTGGCCGAGCTCATGGCCCCGGTATTGACCGCCGCCGACACCGGCACCCCGGACGACTTGCCCTGGGTCTGGATGTTCGCCGCATTGACCACCCGCAGCGCGGCGATGTTGATATTGCCCGACACGCGGATCCCCGCCTCGCCGGCATCGATGGTGCCCAGGGGCGCGATCAGGTCGATGTCGCCGGCCGCGACTTCCGGGATCGGGTTGAGGGTGGCGATCCCGGCCCCGGTGCTCGGCACCGACGGCGACAGGCCGACGTTGCCCCAGGTGTCGTACACCCGCTTGGGCGGCGTATAGACCACGGTGGTCTTGGAACCGCGCCCGGCGTTGATGTCGCCGGCCGCCGACCAGCCCATGATCGAGCCGCCAAAGGTGGTCATGATCCGGCTCTGGCCGAGCAGGATGCTGCCCAGGGAATACAGCTGGATATCCCCCGCGCCCTGGGTGATGACCCCGGCCGACGCCGGTGGCGCCGCGCCTTCGATGCCGAAGGTCTGGTTGCCGCCGGGGGTCAGCATCTGGATCGAGCCACCAAAATCGGTGTGCACCCCGGCGCCGCCGAACAGGGTGATATCGCCCTGGTAGCGGATGGGGTTGCCGGCCACATCGGTCTGCGGGAACAACGCCGCAATCGCCGTGCGCCCCCGGGCATAGCTGCCCTGGCGCAGGCCGCCTTCCTGGGTGTACTCGCGCCCGCCAGCCTTGAGTTCGGCGAAATACACCTCCCGGGCAAACACCCGCTGCTGCTCCGCCGGCAGCGCCGCGTAATAGGCCCGGGCCTGGGTGCTGTCGCCGACAAAACCGAAGCGCCCGGCCAGCCAGGCCTGCAACTCGCCCTCATAGGTCTTGGCCACCTTGCCGGCGCCCAGGCTTTCCCCGGGCTGGGCCAGGTTGGCCGGGTCGAGGTAGGCCTGCACGAAGCGCTGGTAGTCCGGGCCGTTGGGACCGACGCCGGCCTGCATCACGATGCTCGACCCGGGGCGGCTGTCACCGGGTGCCACGCCGCCGAGGCTGATGACGCTGACCTTGTCCTCCATCAGGATAGTGCGCCCCGCCGTCAGCTCCAGGGTGCCGGGACCGGCGACCCTGAAGTTGCTGTAGAGGATGTCGCGCCCGGCACTGGCGATGGAGATATCGGTCGGGTCGTTATGGATAAACAGGTTGCCCACCAGGGTATAGGCACCGAAGTTGAAGTCGCCGCCAGTGCTGCCGTTCATGGGCGTGCCGCTGCTGACGATATCGCGCCCGGCCAGCATCCGTACCGGCCCACCGCCCTCGTAGAAGGTTTGCCCGAAGCGCGAGTCGGTGGTGGAGGTCATGGTGATCGCCCGGCCGCTGCTGACCCCCATCAAGTCGCCATTGACGGCATAGAAGCGTGCCGGTTCGGCGGCGCTGCCCCACTCGGTGGAAGCACTGTTGGGGCCGAAGGCGAACAACGGAAAGGTCCCGCCACGGGCCCGGTTGCCGTCACTGGGCAGATTGCCGCGGCCGACGATGGGCGCGCCCGTGAGGTTGTCTGTGGTCACGATATAGGCCGGGTGCTGCGGGGTGGCCAGGACCCGCGCCGCGGCGCTGGAGCGGCTCACCGTCAGGTCCCCGCCGTAGATCGAGTCGCCGGCCAGCAACTGCAGTTGGCCATTGAGCGACGGCGCCAGTACCAGGGCCGCCGGGACGTTGTTCGCGCCTGCCGAAAACTGCCTGGAGTGCCCGTAATACAGACTGCCGCTGGCAGCGACCGCCCTCAGGGTGGCCGGGTACACCGTCGCCATATCGGTGGGGCTGCCGTCGTTCATGGGCGTAAGGTTGCCCCCGGCGGAAAACAGATCGACCGCGGTGCGCTCGGTCCACAGGGTGAACCAGCTCTGGCCGACGCCCCAGGTGCCAGCGGGGCTCTGATAACTCCAGCCATTGACCAGGGTCGCCCGACCCGGGTCGGCCACGGTCTGCAGCACCAGGTCGCCACGGGTCGACAGGTTGAACGTGGCGTCCCCCGGCACCAGGGTCAGACCGCCCGAGGCGGCCGCCAGGGTCGCGCGCTGGAAGTCAAAGGCGCGGATTTCGCTGGAGCTCTGGTCCACCGCCCGGGCGCCGTAATGCAGCTCCAGGCTGCCCAGGGCGCTGCCGCTCACTTGCACATGGCCGCGCAGGTCCACCAGCGCGCCGTTGAACGCACCGGCCCCGTACTGGCGATAAGGGTTCAGGGCACCGCCCACCCGCAGGTTCAGATCGCCGCCACCGGTCACTTGCCGACTGCCATCGGCCGCCAGGCGCCCGGTGCTGCCGACGGCCAGGATCAGGCCCTGGCTGCGGCGGTTGGCGTAGCCGGCGAAATCCGCCGCCGCCAGCGGTGCGAGCACCCCGGCATCGCCACCGACCTCAACCTCCAGGTTGCCACCGCCCAGGGTGCCGAAGCCGGTAAAACCTACCATCTGGTCGGCACCGGACACGCTGTTGGCGGTGTAGGTCCCGAAGTTGATCCACCAGGCCGTGTCCCGCGCCTGGCCAGCACCGGCGTCGTTGCCCTGGCGCCAGAGCCAGTTGCCGACATTGCTCGAGTCATGGCCCATGTCCGACCCCACCGGGCGACCGTTGGGGCTCTGGCTCGGGAGGTCGACGATATTGCCGCTCAGGTCGCCGCCGGCCTTGATCCGCAGGTTGCCGCCGCCTTCCGGGTACCAGGCGCGGTACAGGCTCTGGGTGCCGCCGTCGACCAGGGCTTCATAGCCGCCGGCGAGGTTCTTCAGGACCTTGCCGCCGCTGCCTGAGCGCGCCAGGTTGTAGGGGTCGCTGGCAGAGGTCTGGGTCGAGGAAGTGCCGGCGGTGTAGACGCCGAACAGCGAGTCCATGCTCAGGTTGCCCGCCGCCAGCAGCTCCAGGTCGGCGGCACCGGTACGCACCACGCTGGGGCGGGTGCTGCTGGCGACCAGGGTATAGCCACTGCCGACCTGGCAATAACTGGGCGTATCGTCGCAAAGCCCCGGGTATTGCAGTTCGACGAAGTCGATCGGCAGCCCCACCATGCTGTCGTCGCCAAAGAAGTCCAGCGAACCCTCTTCGGTCCAGACAAACTCCGGCTGGCCGTACATCCCGTAGTGACTGTCCGCCAGATGCAGATCGCCGGCCCGAGCCTGGGTTTGCAGCAGACGGCTGTCGGCGGCCTGGGTATCGGCACCCGCCACCAGGCGCAGCGACCAGGACTGGGAACCCTCGGCCAGCATCGGCGCGATGGCCCACAGCTTGCCCTGGCGCCCTGCCACCTCGGGCCGCAACTGCACCGACTCGACCCCGGCCGGCAGCTTGATGTCGGTGCCGGACGGGATCAGCGCCCCGCGCGGCAGCAGCCGGCTGCCATCGAGGGTGACCACCGCCCGGCTCCCGGCCTGGCCTGGCAGCGGCACGCCCTTGGGCCAGGTCATGGCCCCGACCCGGGTGTTGACGACCAGCAAGGTGCCGGCGTCCAGCACACTGCCCACGGCCAGGGTCTGGTCGTGGCCGAGCAAGGAGCCGGCGGTGAACAGCACCTTGCCGTCGGCATCGCGCACCGCCGCCGCCAGCACCGTACCCGCCGGCAGGAACAGCTCCTGGGCCAGGGTCGCGGCGACTGGCAGGCGGCTGCCGGCCGGCAGCATCAGGCCGCGGATCGGCAGGTCGTAGTTCAGGGTGCTGCCGCCGGGGAACAGCGTGCCGTCGGCCAGGGTCACGCCCGTGCCCGGCACCACGATGTCGCTGCCGGTGAAGTCGAGGCCGGCCCGCAGAATCCAGCCCGTGTCATCGTCGGTGGGCGGTGGCGGCGCAAAGCCGTCGTTGATGCTGCCGTAGATGTTCAGGTCGCCACCGGCGCGCAAGGTCAGGCTGCCCACCTCACCGGAGCCGTACACCTGGGTCTGCTCGGTGTGCGGGTTGACGCTGGCGTAGCGAAACTGCGACAGGTCGATATCGCCCTGCACCACCAGGTCGCCGTCGGCGGTCTTGCTGATGATCTCCACCCCCGGGCGCAAATGGAAGGCATCGGCGTAGGTGGCATTGTTCAGGCCGGCGAGTTTGTTCTGCATCAGGTCGCTGTTGTTCTTCGCCGCGTTGATAAACAGCACGCTCAGCGCATGTTTCTGCTTCAGGTAATCCTCATCGATCACCTGGTATGGGCGGCCACTGGCGCTGGTATCGGTGCCTTCCCGGGCGTCGTCGTAGCTGATCATGCCGTTGACCGCAATCGAGCGTGCACCCTGGATATCCAGCTGGCCATGGGCGTCGATGGCAATGTCGTCGCTGCTCTGATCGGGCTTGATCAGCCGTGGCGCATTCAGCTCCAGGGTGCCGCGGCTGCGACCGTCGTTGGCGCCGGGGGCCGTGCCGAGCGCAACCTCGGTGCCATGGCGCAGGTCGATACGCACGCCGTCGGCCAGGGTCAACTGGCCCTGGCCGGAGCTGAGCACCACCATGGCGCGGTTGGGCGAGTCGATGATCTTGCCGTAGCTGTCGACCCGCAGCCGGCTGCCATGGGCGTCGAGCACTGCGCTGCCGTCCAGGGTCAGGCCGTTCCTGGCGGCCAGGTTGATGCTGCCGACCCGTTCGCCGCTGGCGTCCACCAGGCCGTTGACCCGCAGGCTGCCGTTGTCCAGGGAGACGCTGATCCTGCCGGCCTTGAGGCCATTGCCGATGGTCAGGTCACCCTGCTTGAGCTGGAAACTGCGGGCACCAAACACCTGGCCTTCGTTCAGCCGCTGGTTGAGCGCGGCGAACTGCTGGTCGAGGCTCGCGCCGGCCCCCAGGTGCTGGGCCTGGATCTCGACGCCGCCCGCCGCGTACGGCATCAGGCTGCCACCGGCATCGTAATAGCCGCTGCTGCCGGCGAGGATCCGTCCTTGCAGGTCGACGCCACCCGCGCCCGGGTCCAGGGCGATGGCTTGCAGCTTGCCGGCCTGGTTGTTCCTGGCCGACAGGTCAATGGTCGAACCCGCCGCCTGTAGCACGTTGCCGGCGCGGCTCTGCAGCAGCACGTCGCCGCCCCAGCCATATTTGGTCAGATCGTTGAAAGCGATGGCGCGCCCGGCCACATCGATCAGCGCGGCGTCGGTCAGCAGCACATCGCCCCGCGCGCCCAGGGTCACCTTGCCGCTGGGCAGCACCACGGCGCTGGCCAGGCGGATGCTGTCGCCCTGCAACGCCAGCTCGGCGCCCTGGCCGTCAGCCGTGCCCGGGGTAACGCCCGTTGCCGCCACATCAATCGCGCCCCCGGCGGTGATGCGATTCACCGAACCGGCGGCACCGGTCAGCAACGGCGTGAGGATATTCAGGTTGCCGCCGCTGTACTGGAAGCCCTTGCCGGTTTCATAGGCACCCTGGCTTTGGTAGACCGCCAGGCTGCCCTTGTGGTTGGCGGTGATGCGCTCGCTGGCACTCAGGTTGACGCTGCCAAAGCCCAGGGCCAGGCGATCGAAGCTCTTGATCGTGCTGGGCTGGGCGAAGGCGCCATAACCGAACTCGATGCGCTCGGCCTGGATATCCAGGCGCCCGCTGCCCGTGCCGGCGCCACCGGCCACCACCGCGCCGGCAGGCGTATCCGTGCCCTGCCAGATCAGGTTGGCGGTGTGAATGCTCGCCACGTCGCTGGCGCTGCCCGAGCCGTAGATGGCCGGGCTCGACAGCAGCAGGTTGCTCAGCAGCGACTTGCCGGTCAGTGGGTCATAGGTGTCCAGGGCCGTGCTGCCGTAGAAGTTGAAGCTGTCCCGGGCCGAGAGTTGCAGGGTCTCCAGGGCCGGCGCGCCGAACTGGGTGTCGCCGCGCAGCAAGCGGTCCAGCAACTGCTGGTTGAGGGTCATGCCGGTCGGCAGGCGGCCACTGGCCGCGGCCGCAGCCAGGGCCTCGGGGCTGCCGACGTTGACGCTGCTCAGGCCCAGGTTGAGGTGCCGGGTGCCGTAGCGCACCTGGTCTCCCAGCTCGAAGGTGTTGTCGGTCAGGGCGACGATACTGCCCTCGGAATACAGCGCGGTCTGCCCGCTGCACGGGGCGTTGGTGCAAGCGCCGACCTGGATGCCGCCGCTGACCTGGCCGCCGGCCTGGGTCTGGCCGATGACGTTGAGCAGGCCGTTGGACACCGCCAGCAGGTTGCTCATCTGGTAGATAAACCCATCCCGGGCGTCGTAGCTGGCCCGGCCGCGGCCGATGCTGTTGATCGACGCGCCTTGTTCGAGGACGATCTGGCCGTTGCCCGCCACCAGAAACACCTCGGGCGCGGCCAGGCTCGCGCCCTGGCGCAAGGTGATCGAGCCCGACATGGCGTTGGTGCCACTCGCCAGGGTGATGTAGTTGCCGCCCTGACCGTACTTGACCAGGGTCAGGCCGCCGAGCATCAGGCGCGCCGCGCCCAATGCGTTCAGGCTCCGGTCATCCAGGGTCACGCCGCCGAAGCCGCTGCTGGCGGCGTTTCCGGCTTTCACCACTTCAATACCGCCAAAACCCGAATTCAGCACCGCCACCGTGCCACCGTAGCCACCGGCAGCCGCCTCGAAGCGGCCAATGCCCTCGAAGGAAAACGCCTCGGCCCCGGCGCCCGCGTACAGGGCCAGCTTCAGGGTCTTGGCATCCACCGGCAACAGCGGCCGCGGCACCCCGAGCTTGGCCGCGTCGGCCAGGGCGAACTGCGCATAACCGGTTTCGTTGTATTGGGAGTAACGACGCAAGGTCTCGGCCGGGGTCAGGATCACCTGGCTGGCCACACTGTTGCCGATCCCGGTATGGGCCACGGACAGGCGCCCGGCGGTTGACCAGGAGCCATTGCGCAGCTGCTGCGCCGTGCCTTCGCTGCCGAGCCCGGCCAGGCCGTTGATCTCGACCCGGAACGCCCCCGGCATCAGGGCGTAGGTCGACGGCATCAAGGTGTAGGTGCCTGCCGCCAGGCCCGGCACTCCGGCGCCGATGCTGATCTGCTGGCCGATCATCGGGTCCACCGCCCCACCTTCCGCCGCCACCGGCGCATAGCCCGGCTGCACCCCGGGCACGATCGCGTAGATCGGGTTGGTGCCCAGGCCCGGCAGGACAAAGCCGCCATTGGCGCCAATCTGCACCAACGGGCTGTAGCGGGCATCGGTGGAACCGCCACGCCCGGAGATAAACCCGGCCCCCAGCAACTCACCACCGCCGGACAGATCCACCGTGGCCTCGGGCAGCACCTTCACCGACTGGCCGCCGAGGATCACCCCCACGCTCAGGTCGCTGTTTTCATTCACCAGCGCTCCCTGGCCAAGGAAGGTCACATTCTTGCCGTTGTACTTGTAGAGCTGGCCGTCGACCGTGCCGCCATAAGGCAGCACCAGGCCCTTGCCGCTGACCGAGGTCACGCTGCCGGGCAGCAACTCGACCCGGGTCGCCCCCAGGTTGCCGATTTCGATCAGGCCCAGGGGCGCGCGCAGCACCCCGCCCTGCTTGATAATTGCCGCGCCCAATTGCAGGCGGCCGAAGGCCGAATAAGGCACGGCCAGCTCGGCATTGCCGCTGCGGCCGATGGTCAGGGTCCGTGCGGGGTCGAAGTTCAGCAGCAGGCCATTGCCGGCCCCCACGTAACCAGCCAGCACTCGGGCCCCGACTTCGGTGGCCGGGTACAGTTGCGCCGCCCGCAGGGTCATGTCGCCGTGGGTCAGCAACTGGGTGCTGATGCCCTTGGCGATCACATCGGCGCCGGCACCGGCGAGGAAGCGCAGGTCGCCCTGGCTGGTCAGTTGCACATCATCGAAGCCACGGCGCTCGACAACCTGCTGGCTGCCATTGGCCTGTCGCAGGCTGCCCAGGCTGCCGAACACCACACTGCCGCGCACGTCGATCAGGTTGCCACTGGCGCTGAACTGCGCCTGGGTCGGCCGCTGTGACGGCGTTCCGCCGAGCACCGGATGCTCATACTGATCCTTGGCTTCCAGTGGCGCGAGGATCCCGGCCAGCAACAGGTAGGGCGCCGACAACTCGACCCGCGAGTGGGCCGCGGCGTTCTCGCTGAGGTTCAGGGCGCTGCTGTACAGGCGCAGGCTCTGGCCCATATGCAGCGAGACATCGCCATCGAAACTGAGCAGACCGTTGCTCAGCAGCGCCAGACTGTCGAAACCACCGGCGCTGACCTGGTCCACCCCGAGGCGGCCATGGCCGTACTCCAGGCTGGCGGCCGCGTCTTCGGCGGTCGCCGGCAGCGTGCTCGGTTGGTGCACCTGGCCGAGCACCAGTTCCCGGGGCTTGAGCACCCGGTCGGTCAGCGCATTCTTGATGTAGTACGGGCTTTCCAGGGCCAGGGACAGGCTGCCGCCCGCCGCGCCGGCGCCTCCGGCCCGGGCCGCAAAGCTGCCGTCCAGGTACAGGCCGTTGTTGGAGGCGAAGCTGATGCTGCCGCCATTGCTGGCCACCTGCACCCGGCCCTGCCCCGGTATATCCAGGGCCGCCTGGGCGCCGGAAGCCTCCAGCCGCGCGCCTTCGCGCACCACCACGAACAGATCGCTGGCCTTGGCGATGCCGGTGGCCAGGTCGATCTCGCCGCCGATGGCAATCGTGCCGCCATTGCGCACCTGCCCGTAACTGCGGCCACGGTTGTCCACCGCGCTCACCGCCCGGGCCGCGACATCGATCAGCGCCTGCTCGCCGACCCAGATCGAACGCCCGTGGCCGGTGGCGTTGGCCGCCTCGCCACTGGCCGTCGTCAGGCCGCCGAGGCTGACGCGGCCACCCCAGGCATTGAGGGTGCCATTGACGGTCAACTGGCCGACGCTGCGCAGGTTGATCGCCTGCCCCGGGTCGACCGTGATCACCGCACCCTGGCCAACGCTCAGGGCGGTGGTCGCCAACTGGGCGGCGGTGGCGTATTGCGTGCCGGCGCTCAGGGTCAGGCTGGCGCCACGGCGCTGAGTCAGCACACCTTTGGCCGGGTCCTGCTGGTACAGCTCCGGCAGCCAGCTTTGCAGCACGCTGGCCGGCGCGCTGCCGGTGGGGCGGGTGCTGGCCTCGGCGCCCAGGCGGTACAGCGGCTGGTTGACGTCGACCCGGGCGCCGTCGGCGACAATCAGGCCTTCATTGCCGGTGATGTCGTAGGCGGAAAAGCCCTTGTCGAAGAAGTCCCCGGCCAGTTGCAGGGTGCCGGCCACAGGCGCGGCGCCGGTGTCGCCGATCAGCACCTTGTGCGCCTGCAGCGCCAGGGTGCCGCCGCCGTTGACCCCGTAGCCGAGCAGCTCGCTGCCAAGGTCCAGCGAGCCATCGGCCGCCAGGGTCAGATCACCGCCCTTGCCGCCACTGGTCTTGCCGTCGTAACCGATGCTCGCACCGGACGTGACATCCAGCCGGGTGCCGCTGGCCAGGTTCAGGTCGCCGCTGCTGCGCAGCGACAGCTTACCGCCGTTGATAAAGGCCAGCCCCTCGCTGGCCTGCGGATCAAGGGCGAGGTTGGTCCAGCGTCCGGAGACATCGAGCTTGACCCCGGTCGCCACATCGACCCGGGGCTGGGCAGCGCCGATGGGTGCGAGGATCACGTCACCGAGCACAAAACCACGGTTTACATCCACCTGGTTCAAGACGTTGCCGGCATTGATCCGGCCGCCATGGGCGGTGAGGTCGGCGTTGATCTGGACCTGGGGTCCGAACAGGGTGATATCGCCGCCGTCGGCCACCTTCAGCCCACTGTTGACCTGGATCTGCTGCCGCGCACCGACCTTGATCGCCCCCAGCTGGAAGCCGTTGAGCTGGTCGCTGTCCAGCACCAACTGCCCTTGGCGATCGGCCGGCAAGGCGCTGGTGAGGTCCAGGCCGTCGGCGATCTTCTGCGTGTTGGCCTCGATCAGCACCTGGTCCACGCTCGGGCTCAGGGCGTAGCGCAGGGTGCCGCTGGCCTTGTTGTAGATCGGCGTGTAGTTGCCAATGATCAACTGCGCCCGCTGGGCAGCGGCCTTGTGGGATTGCTGGTAGCCGTCGAGGTTGACGTTGGGCGCCTGGGTCTGGCGCTCGCCCTTGAATACGTCGCTGATCAACTGGCCTTCGAGCACGGCGTTGCGGGTGCCGATCACCAGCTTGCCGGCGTCGCGGCCGATGGTGTAGCCGGCCTCGTAGCGCCGTTGCTGGGCGATCAGCGGGTTGTAGTAGTAGTCGTTGCGGTTCCAGCGCGCGCTGATGTCTTCATACCCCTTGTAGAGCCCGGTGTAGAGAATGTCCCCCGGTGCCCGCGACAGCTCGTACAGCTGGCCATTGGGACCCTTGAGCCAGCTTTGCTGGATATACCCGCCTTGCACGTCGACGGTGCCGCCGGAGAGGTTCAACTGGGCACCGGACTGGGTCACCACGTCCTTGCCGGTAAAGGTCAGGGTGCCGCCCTGGGCCATCCACTCACCGACTGTATGGCCCTGGGTACCGAGGTAGCCGCCCACCTCCAGCAGGCCGCCGGCGGTGTACCAGCGGTCGGTGGCGTAGCCATTGGTACCGGCCGGGACGAACACCAGCTCCCGCAGGTCGACCCAGACATCGTTGTTGATCAGTTGGCCGTTATCGCGGTTGCCCGCCGAGTCGCGCTGCTCGTTGCCCTGGACGTTGATCTTGATGGTGTTGGATTCCATCGCCACCTTGACCCCGACGGCGCCGGACACATCGATAGTTGCGCCGTCGCGCACCAGGCTGCGCTGGCCCGCCGTCACCGCCACCTGGCCGCCGGTGGCCAGGGTGATGGAGCCGCTCTGGAAATCCACATGGCCACCGCTGACGATTTCGATCCGGGACTGATCGGTGCGGTCGCTGATGCTGCTGAGGTTATTGAACTGGCCAGTGATCAGGTTGGTCGGGGTGCCGTCGAGGTTGATCAGGCCATTGTTGCGCTGGCTGTCCAGGGCACTGCTGCCACTGCTGTCGAGCAGGATCGCGGTGGTGCTGCCCTGCCCCAGGGTCACGCTGCCGGTGCTGTCGCTGGCCGAATTGAGCAAGTGAATCGTGCCGCGGGTGTCCACCGAGGTGCTGGCCAGGGCCACGCCGTTTTGCTGCACCTGGTGCCCGGTCAGGGTGATATCGCCGGTGGACGCCATGATCAGGCCGGTGTTGGTGACCTTGCCGGCACTGCTGCCGGGGTTGAGGCTGGTCGCCACTTCGTTGCCCCGGGTGGTGGAATGCTGGTTGCCGCTGGTGCCCACGCCACGCCGGATGTAAAAACTGTCACCGGCCGCGAGGGTGGTCTGGCCCTTGGCGGTGATCAGGGTGCCGGCGTTCTCCACTTCCGAACCCAGCAGCAAGGCGTAGCCACCGGCGTCGGTGGACGTCGCCGGGCTGTGGGTCTGGATCAGCGCCCCGCGCTGCACCTCGACCTTGCCGGCGGCATCGGTAAAGGTCGGCAGGGTGCCGTTGGTGTCCACGTACAGTCCGTGCTGGGTGAACTGGTCATCGCTGATGCTGGCGGCCGCGGCCACCAGGTTGCGCACGTTGACCTGGCTGCTGCCGCTGAAGATCACCCCGTTGCGGTTCATGATCATCACCGTGCCCGCGCCCTTGATCTGGCCCTGGATCTCGCTGGGCCGGGCATTGGGGTCGTTGACCCGGTTGAGCACGGCCCAGCTCGACTGCTGCTGGAAGTCGACCGTGGTGTTGCGCCCGACGTTGAAGGTCTCCCAGTTGAGGATCGCCTTGTCGGCCGTCTGCTCGATGGTCACCGTAGTCTGGCCGCCGGCCTGGGTCTGCACCGGGCCTTTGGCGTTGGTCCAGCCCTGGGTCAGGCTGTTGTCGACCTTGAGCCCGCCTTCGCCGAGGCCGTCGGGCACCGTGGTCACCCGGCCGAACGCGGCCTGGCGCCCGGCCGCCTGGGCCGCTTGCTGGGCGGCAATGGCCGCGACACTGGTGTTGAGGTTGCTCAGGGAACGCTGCAACTGCTGGTTGGCCCGGGTCTGCTGGGACAACGGCGGCGGCATGCCCGGCACCTGGCCCCCGGTGCGCGCGGCCGTGGCCGCCTGGGACGCGCCCTTGGCAGCAAACCAACCGGAACTGAACGCCGTGGCGCCATGGGCACTGCCGGCCATCAGCAGCAAGGCGATGGCATGGGCCAGGGGCTTGAGCCGCAGGATTGCCTGGCCATCGTGGCCTTGGGCTTGGGGTTTGACCGGTGGTTTGCAGCGAACCATTACGACTCATCCTTTGTTATGACGCCCACGGGAGCACGACGCTTCAGGCAATAGGCCGTTGGCGCGGGCTGCGACCGAACGCTTGTCATGGAAAATTCATCTTTGAGGCCTCAAGGCGCCCCAAGCAAAAAATCAGCAACGGCCTGGGCCGTTGCTGATCGGGTACTGCGCGACAGTGAAGCGAGGGTTACAGCGGACGACCGATGCCGTTGCAGATGTTGCTTTTGCCGATGCTTTGGTCGCTGGTGGCGGTCAGGAAGCTGCTGCGTACAGCGGCTTTCCAGGCAGCTGGCAGCGGTACGAAACGGTTGGCGGTGATGGCGGCGTCGTTGTTGGTGGCCGCTGCGGCACCGTAGTGGCGAGTGAAGAAATCACGCACTTGGTTGCTTTGATCCTGGTTGAAGTAGCACTGGCTGAAGATCAGGTTGGTGAAGCCCAGGATCGGGTAGCCGGTGGTTGGGTAGAGCTTGAGGCTCGGGTCGGTTGGGTTGAGGTCGATCTGAGCCTGGGAAGTGAAGACCGGAACCCAGGCGTTCGGGTTGGCACGATCAGCAGTGGCCGGTACGGCTACGGCGTTGATTGCAGCCGAGACGTTGGCCGGTGCAGGCGACAGGCCGACGATGTTTTTCGCCACATCTTTGCCCACGCGGGCCACTTTGGTGGCGTCGTCCAGACCGGCCAGGGTGGTGGCGGCGAAATCCGGGCTCATGTAAGTGATACGACCCTCAGCAACGGTGGTGTCGTTCAGCGCAGTCATCACGCCCTGGCTACCGGTAGCGGCCACAGCACCGGCTGGCAGGCCGCCCGAGTAGCTGCTGGCGAAGGTCGTGGTGACGGCGAAGGCGCCGGTTTCAGCGCACTTGGCGTTGAGGAAACGGGTGAACAGTTCGGTGGTGCCGCTGCTCTCGCTGCGGTAGACCACAGTGATCGGGCCAGTACGACCGGAGCCGGTGATCTGATCCCACTGGTTCACACGACCAGAGAACACACCGCACAGTTCGTTGACGCTCAGGTCAACGGCGTTGGCGCCGCTTTTGCGGAAAGGAATGGCAACCGAAGTGGCCACCGAAGGCACCTGGATCAACGGACCCCAGGCAGTGTTGTGAGCCGTCACGTAGCCGCTCAGTTCAGCCGCGGAGAGTTTGGAATCGCTGCCCGCCCAGTGCACGTTCTTGCCAGTGGTGCCGGCCACGAACTTGGTGTAGTCGTTGTTCAGGAAGGCCGATTTGCCGTTGCCGCTGCCGACGCCGATGTAGGGCGCGAAACCGGCGGTCAGTACGCCCGCAGTCTGGTACAGCGGTTGTGGCAGGGTTGCACCGCCGCCGTTGATGTCTGCCAGTGCAGCCTGGGCCGAGCACAGGGCCGCGAGGGTCAGGGATGCTGCGAGAACGTTGCGCTTAAACATGAAGAAGCTCCTTTCATCGTGTTCGTACGTGGGGTAGATGGCTCTTGCATGACGCCATGGCGCTCCGGTCCGCAGCCTTGATCCAGAGGGCTTGAGGGGTGAGGCCATGGGTAGAGAAGTTCGCAGCTTCCGGTGACAGATAAAGGAAAAAACCTCGGGAGGAGCTGCGGGTTTTTGCCCAGGATTCTCGGGTGTTCAGCAGGGTTTTGCGGGGGCACGCCAGGCAGGTGAGCGCGAGAGTTCAGCGGGCCTCGGCGGGAGCCGGCAGCGCTGTTGAAGCCGGGCCCGACACATGACAGAACAACGAACCCGAGAACCCGCCTGCCCGGAGTCGGGAGCGCTGGCACAGCAGTGAAAAAATTTCGGGCCTGACCCCATGCCGCAGATAAAAACCGGGTGACCTTACTCAGGTCACCAGTTGGTTGATCTCGATGATCGGCAGCAGGATCGCCATGACGATCACCAGCACCACCGCGCCCATGACCACGATCATCAGCGGCTCCAGCAACGCGGTCATGCCCATGGCGCGGCGTTCGATATCCCGCGACAGGGTCTGCGCCGCGCGCTCCAGCATCGGCGGCAAGGCGCCGGTCTTCTCCCCGCTGGCGATCAGGTGGATCAGCACCGGCGGAAAGACCTTTTCCACCCGTAACGCCGCCGCCAGGTTGACGCCCTCACGCACCTTGGCCGTGGCATCGCTGACGCTCAGGCTCAGGCGGTCGTTGGACAGGGTTTGCCGAGCGGCTTCCAGGGCCCTGAGCAACGGCACCCCGGCGCCGCCGAGAATCGCCAGGGTCGAGGCAAAACGGGCGGTATTCAGGCCCAGCACAAAACGCCCGATCAGCGGCAGGCGCAGGATCCGGCTGTGCCAGCTCAGGCGTGCGGCGGGGTTGCGCAGGTACAGGCGCCACGCCCAGAAACCGCCTGCCAACAGGCTGAAACACAACCAGCCCCAACTGCGAATAAAGTCACTGGCGTTGAGCATGGCCAGGGTCAGGCCCGGCAGGTCCTGGCGCGCCTGGGAAAACGCGCTGACCACCTGGGGCACCACGTAGCTGAGCAGGAAAATCACGATGCCGATCGACACCAGCCCCACCACCCCGGGGTAGATAAAGGCGGTGAGAATCTTGCCCCGCAGGTTGTTGCGTTCTTCGATGTAGTCCGCCAAACGCTCCATGACCTGGGCCAGGTCGCCGGACTCCTCCCCCGCGGCAATCAACGCCCGGTAAATCTCCGGAAAGTCCCGGGGCCGCGCCGCCAGAGCCTCGGCCAGGCGCATGCCACTGCGCACATCGGCGCGCACCGCGCTCAGGGTCTGGGCGATATGTTTGCGCTCGGCCTGCTCCACCGTGGCGCTGAGCGCGGCTTCCAGGGGCAGACTGGCTCCCAGCAGGCTGGCCAATTGGCGGGTGGCCCAGGCCAGGTCGTTGTCTGAAAGCTTGGCGCTGAACAGGCCCCCTGCCCCATTGGTTCCCTGATGGCTGTCCAGTTGCACCATCAGCGCCGTCAGGCCACGGCCACGCAGGTTGGTAAACGCCGCACTCTGGCTGTCGGCCTCCAGATGCCCGGACTCGATCTTGCCGCTGGCGTCGGCGGCTTCGTAGCGATAGCGATTCATCAGGCGTCCCGGGTTACGCGAAGGATTTCTTCCGGCGCGGTGGCACCGCTGCGCACCCAGCGCTCGCCATCCTCGCGCATGCTCAGCATTCCGGCTTTACGGGCAGCGGCCTTGAGGGCCTGCTCGCCGGCGCCCTGGTGAATCAGGGTGCGAATATCGTCGTCGATGCAAAACAACTCATGGATCCCGGTGCGGCCGCTGTAGCCAGTGTGATTGCACGCGGCGCACCCTTGTGGGCGCCAGGTGCCGGGGGCCGTCGGGTCCTCTTCCTTGCACTGCGAGCACAGGCGGCGCACCAGACGCTGGGCGAGGACTCCGAGCATTGATGAGGCGAGAAGAAAGGGTTCGACCCCCATGTCGATCAGGCGATTGACGGCCGACACGGCATCGTTGGTGTGCAAGGTTGCCAGCACCAAGTGCCCGGTCAGCGAGGCTTGCACTGCTATCTGCGCGGTCTCCAGGTCGCGGATTTCGCCGATCATGATGATGTCCGGGTCCTGGCGCAGGATGGCCCGCAGGGCCAGGGCGAAGGTCATGTCGATCTTGGCGTTGACCTGGATCTGGCTGATACCGGGCAGGTCGTATTCCACCGGATCCTCGACGGTGAGGATATTGCTGGTGCTGGCGTCGAGCCGGGCCAGAGCGGCATACAGGCTGGTGGTTTTGCCGCTGCCGGTGGGGCCGGTGACCAGCACGATGCCGTGGGGCTGGCGGATCAGGCTGTCGAGTCGGGCCAGCACCTCTGGGTCCATGCCCAGGGTTTCCAGTTGCAGGCGCCCGGCCTGTTTGTCCAGCAGGCGCATCACCACCCGTTCGCCATGGCCGGTTGGCACGGTGGAGACGCGGATATCGATGGGGCGCCCGGCCACGCGCAGGGCGATGCGGCCGTCCTGGGGCAGGCGTTTTTCGGCGATGTCGAGTTGGGCCATGATCTTGATCCGTGAGACCAGGGCGCCGTGCAGGGCTTTGCGCGGCGACACGACATCGCGCAGGGTGCCGTCGACGCGGTAGCGCACCACGGAATGGGTTTCGTAAGGTTCGATGTGGATGTCGCTGGCTTCGTCGCGGGCGGCCTGGGTCAGCAAGGCGTTGATCATGCGGATCACCGGGGCGCCGTCCTGGGTGTCGAGCAGGTCGGTGATTTCCGGGATGTCTTGCATGAGGCGATCGAGATCGACTTCGTTTTCGGCGGCGCCCACCACGGCGGCGGCGCTGCCGGTGTCGGCGTAGGCGCTGGCCAGCAGGCCATCGAGTTCGTCATCGCGGATGTGTTCGATGGGGCTGGGGCCGAATTGGCGTTGGGCTTCGTTGATTGACCAGCCGGGGGTTGAGGGGCAGACCAGGAGTATGGCGCCCGCCTCGCTTTGGCGCAGGAGGATGCGGTGGGATTTGGCCCAGGCGTAGGGGAGTTGGGTCATGTGGGCTCCGCTGGATTTAGATCGGGGGCAGATCCGTTGTTGGGGGGTGGGCTGGTATTGGTTCCGCCCTTACGGCGGGTCACTTTGGAAAAGCCGGAATGCCGGCCCAGCCCAAAGTAACCAAAGGGCTCTTGCCCCACCACTGGGTACCTCGCCTAGGCTCGGCATGCCCTCGCTCCGGCATTGATCCTTGGCCCAGCGCGGCTAACCCGGCGTCCTGCCGGGTTACCCACGGCTCACTGCCTGCGTTCGGCCATCTTGGTTTGACGGGGCGCTGCAGATCAAAATCAAGAGCGCGGCGGCCTTCCGGCCGGCCTGGGTGTTGGCACCGAATCATTGCGGCACCGCCCTGATCACGGCCCTGGGCCCTTGGGCCGCTGGGGTTGCGCCGGGGATGCCCTTCTCTACCGAGGGCAATTGCGGTGCCTGCATATCCGGCATGGCCCAGCTTCTTTCCGGCTGCAGGCCACCTTGGGCGCGGCGCATGAAGTCGTAGCGGTTCAGGGTGATACTGCGCCCCGCTCCGCTGTCGCGGATGATGTAGGGCCGTAAAAACACCATCAGATTGGTTTTGTTGACGCTGCGTTTTTCATTGCGAAACAACGCACCAAGCCCGGGGATATTCGACAGCCAGGGCACGGCGTCGTTGCTCTGGCTGTAGCCGTCTTGTAGCAGGCCGCCGAGGACCATGATCTGCCCGTCATCCAGGAGGATGCTGGTATCGATTGCGCGTTTGTTGGTGACAGTGCCGGCATCCACCGAAGCGCGCTGATCGACGCTGCTGACTTCCTGGTAGATATCCAGTTTCACCGTGCCGCCTTCGGAAATCTGCGGCCGCACATTCAGCTTCAACCCCACTTCTTCGCGCTGTACGGTCTGGAACGGGTTATTGCTGGTGCCGCCGCCTCCGGTCACATAGCTGCCGGTGACAAAGGGAATGGTCTGCCCGACAAAAATGCTCGCTGCCTCGTTATCCAGGGTCAGCAGGTTGGGCGTCGACAGCACATTGGTCCCGCCTTTGCTTTTCAGGGCCCGGGCCAAAACCTTGAGGTCCAGCACTTTGCCTATCCCCGGAATATCCACCGTGCCGTTGACCAGGCCGATGTTCAGGCCTTTGGGCAAGACATCGATGCTGGTCTTGCTGGTGGGTGTGCCGTTGAGCCCGCTCCCCCCCAGGTTGACCCCGCCGAAACCACCAGTGCCGGCCAAATTGCCGGCCTGCCATTGCACGCCGAACTCGCTGGCATCGTCTTCGTTGACTTCGACGATCAGGCTTTCGATCACCACCTGGGCCCGGCGCTGGTCGAGCATGTCGATCACTTCCCGCAGGTTGCGGTACAGCGGGTCCGGCGCGGAAATCAGCAAGGTGTTGGTGGTGGCGTCGGCCTGGATGGTTACGCCGCCTGCGCTGAACGCGGTGTTCTGGTCGCTCTGGGTCGTGCTGCTGCCCTGGGTGCTGGCGGCACTGGCGCCCTGGGCATAGCCGCTGCTGCCTGTGCTGCCATTGAGGTTGCCGCTGGCGGTGGGTGTGCCGCTGCTGTTCTGGCTGCTGCCCTGGGCGCTTTGTCCGGAGCCGCCCATGCCGCTCAGCATCGAACGGGCATTGTCGTTGCCACCGCCGTCGCTTTCACCGGTCAGCAAGCCGCGCAGAGCCTGGGCCAATTTGCCGGCCTGGGCGTTGCGCAGGTAGACCACGTGCAGGTTGCTGGGGTTGCTTTGGGCGTTGTCCAGTTTGTAGATCAGGTTGCGTGCCAGTTCGGTCCGTTCCGGGCTGCCGGCGCGGATGATGATCGAGTTGGAGCGTGGGTCGCCGATCACGTTGATTTTTTGCGTCTGGTCGCCGCCCTGATTTTCCAGGAGTTCGGCCACCATGGCCGCGATATCGACCGCGATGCCGTTTTGCACCGCCACCACATCGGTATCGATGGCGCTCGGGGTGTCGATGCCGTCGATAATCTGCGCCACCCGTTGCAGGTTTTCCGCATAGTCGGTGACGACGATGCTGTTATTGCCCGGGTAGGCGTTGATCGGATTATTCGGCGAAACGATCGGGCGCAGCACCGGGATCAGGTTCACCGCGTTCTCATATTGCAGGCGAAAAGTCCGGGTCAACATGCCGTTGCCCGCGGGTTTGTCGGCGCTGTAGATCGGCCCGCCCAGCAGCTTGGCATCGGCCTCGGGCACCACCTGGGCCACGCCGCCCACATCCACCACGCTGAAGCCCTGCATGCGCAGCGCCGCGAGCAACATGGCATAGGCCTGATGAGCCGGCACCTGCCCCTCGCTGACCAGGGTCAAAGTGCCTTTGACCCGCGGGTCCACCAGGAACTGCTGGCCGGTGGAGCGGGACAACGCCCGCACCACGGCCTGGATATCGGCCTCGACAAAGTTCAGCTGCACCGGCTGCTCACCCAGGGGGTTGCGCGCTGCGCTGCCACGGGTATTGGCGGCGTGGCCACGGGCGCTGTTGGTCACCGGGTGCTGCACCCTTGGCCGCGGCTCCAGGCTGCTGGCCGGGCGCTGGCGGTCGAGCAAGGCGTCGCCGCTGCGTCGGGTATCGGCCAGGGGTTGGCCCAGTTCACTGTCCACCAGCAAGGGCGGCGGTGTCGGCGACTGGGTGTTGCTGCACGCTCCCAGGGCGAGCAATAGCAGGGGCGCGGCCTTGCGACAGCGCGCGGTATTGGAGCCTGACCACTTCATGAAGCTTCCTTAGCGCCAAGCGCCTGATCCATGCGAACGGTTCCGGACAATGTGCCGGCCGAATCTTCGGCCTGGGCCGCGCCTGCGCGTTGCAGGCGAGCCTCGGACACCTCCAGGGAAAATTGCCGGGGGCTACCCAGCAGCCAGCCGACCACGGCATCCGCCGGGGCCTCTTGAAAGGTCAGGCGCCAACTGCCGGGTACCGCAGCATCGGGGGCCTGCAATTGATAACGGTCCTTGAGCCCGGCACTGTCCAGGGCCTGGCGCAACGCCGGTTCCAGGTCCGCGCCGGGGGTTGGCCGCGGGTCGCTGGCGACCTCTTGCAGCAGCACATGCAAGGCTTCGGCCTGGGCCCGCAGCTTGGGGGTTTCGGTTTGCCAGTAATCGATCCTGGCCAGCGCCGGCTGGATCAGCAGCATCCACAGCAGCAGGCCGGACAGCCCCAGGCCCATGCCCGCCAGCAGGCGCTTCTCCCGCAGCGCCAGGCCGCTCCACAGCTGTTCGGCCTGGCTTCGCAGGCGCTGCCAGCGCAATCGATACGGGGCCAACGCGCGCTTACTCATCCGCGGCCTCCTTGGCAGCCGTGGCCTCGGCGGACTCGGCCAGGGGACCCAGGGTCCAGCCGTGTTCATCGCGAACGGCGGCAAAACCGGCCTGGGTCAAGGCCGCTTGCCAGTCGCCTGGCGCGCCCTGCTGGCTATCGTTCGACAGCCTCAGGTGCAGGCGCCCTTGCTCGAACTCCAGTTGCTGTACGCCGCCGACTATAAACGGCATGGCCTTGCCCGCCAGTTGCAACAGGCTGGCAAAGCGTTGCCCGGGGTCAGCCGCCGTGCCGCTCTGGCGAGCGGCCAATTGCTGGCGGGCCTGTTGCAACGGGTTGAGAATCACCGGCAATTCGGGGAAGGCCTGTTTCACCCGCTGGCTCATCTGCGCCTTGAGCCGCTGACCCTCTTCGGCCTGTCGTGCCGCGTACAGGTTCAGGCCCAGGGCCCAGATCGCCACGGCCAGGGCGCCGCACGCCAGCGCCCGGCCCCAGCCGGCCGCGCCGACACGGGGCGCGTCGAGCCCGCCGTGCAGGCCCCAGGTCGGTGCCGCGCCGCTCCAGCGTTGTGCCGTGCCCAGCGCCTGCGCCGTTGCCGGAGCGCCCTCGCCGACCCACTGCAACTCGGCGCCCGAGGCCAGCAGGTCCTGCAGTGCCTGCTGGCCCAAGGGATGCACCGCGCCCTGTTGCAGGCTGTGGCGCAACAACAAATGCTCCGCCGCCAGGGCCACCGTCAGCCGTCCAGGGGGCGGCAGCGCCAGGGCATAGGGCGCCGGGTACAGGCCGCGCACCTTCAGCTGCACCTGGGCCAGGACCCGACCCAGGTGGGCCAGGCGCACCTTGGCCAGCCAGGCAATCTGCACCAGGCCATTGCTCTCGCGGGGGCCGTGGGCCACATGCATCTCCTGCAACGGCCCGAGGATCAGCGCCTGGGCCGCGCAATTCACCGCCGCCGCGACCTTGGCCGTCGGCAACAGCGGCAATTCGAGGCTGGTCAGCAGGCTGTCCTGGGGGTGCAGGAAGCACTCCAGCGCCAGCGCCTTGTGTGCCAGCCCCAGTTGCGCCAGGCTGCCCTGGCCCTCACGGCTGACCTGTCCGGCGCGGTCCAGCCAGGCAAACTGCACCAGGCTTTCGGCGCTCAGGTGTTCCAGGGCCGGCAAGGCGACCCGCAACCGGCTCATGCCCCCACCCGCGACCAGATCACCTGTGGCAGGCGGTCTTCGGGCCGATGCAACAGCGCCTGAAGATGCAGCCGGCGCTGCTCGCGGCGAACCTGCCCATTGAGCTGAAACCACTCACTGGTGATCCCCACCTGGACCTGGTCCAGGGCCAGCCCCTTTAAACGCAGGCGGTTGAAAAAGTCCCCGCGGTTGATAAACCAACGACCGCCGTCACGCTCGGCCACCAGAGCCCGGGCCTGGGGCAAACCCAGGCCCGGCACCACTGCGCTGAGCACCTCGGCACTGGCGGTGTTGCCGTTGACCCAGGTGTTGCTCGGCAACAGGCTGATATAGGCCGCCAGCTGCTTCAGCCGGCGTTCATCCAGCCCTTCCAGGCCCCGCAGGTCATCCAGGCTGCGCAGCATCGGCTGTCTGGCCGGCAGCAGGCGCGCGGCACTGCCCGGTGAGGTTTCACGGCCGCTGTCGAAGCCGTTCTTCACCGGCACTGGAGCCAGCCGCTCAGGCAGCAGGTCATAGGAGGCGATCACTCGCTGGCTGATGCGTCGGCCAAGGTTGGCGTCGATGCCGAGCAGCGCGCACAGGCGCTGGAAGTTCTGCAATTGGGCGGCGTCCGGCTGCTGATTGAGCACCAGGTTGCGCAGGTTGAACTTGCCCTGCTCATCCTCCAGCCGACCCTCGAACACGCCGCCAAGGTTGCTCGCCTGGATCCCGCCCAGAGGCTGGGCCCATGCCTGATCGAGGCGGGTCAGGACCTCGTGCTGGCGCGCCTCCCACAGCAGTTGGCGGCTCAGTTCCAGGCTGCCCTGCAACTGCCAGTTGCCCTGGATCCGCAGTTGCTCGGCCTCCAGGGTGCGGGTGAACAGGGTCTGCCGGGTGAGCATGCCTCCGGCGATGACCGCGACCACGGCAGCAATCAGCAAGGCACTGATAATCGCCATGCCGCGCTGCTTCGCCGGCTTCGGCGAATGGGTTTTCATGGTCGCCCTTACAGCTGCCAGGAGCCGATATCGGCATTCACACCGTCGCCATCGGGTTGCCCGTCGGCCCCCAGGGAAAACACGTCGACCTCACCGTTGGCGCCCGGGTTGAGGTAGTGATAAGGCCGGCCCCAGGGGTCGTTGGGCAGGCGCTCCAGGTAAGAGCGCCAGTTGCTGTTTTTGGCGTCGGCCGGGCGCTCTGCCAGCACCTTCAGGCCCTGGGTCATGTTCGGGTAGCTGCCGTGGTCGAGGCGGTAGAGTTTCAGCGCCTGCATCAACCCGCCAATGTCCTGCTTCGCCGCCGTGGCCCGCGCCTGGTCCGGCCGGTCAAGGACCTTGGGCACCACCATGGCCGCCAGGATCCCGAGAATGACCACCACTACCATGATCTCGATCAGGGTGAAGCCACGCTGGCCGCGAGGGCCTCGGGGCGGGGACGTGAAGTGCGCGATATCCATCTCGACATTCCTTGGCTTGATTGCGGATTCGTCGCGCAGTGTTGCAAGAAGATATGTCAGTGGTATTGAAAATCCTCGGGTGTTTCGGTCGCCAATCGGTCAAGCCCGAAGGCTAGTCTGCGGGCCTGTTTCCCGGCCCGAGCACGCCATGCCACACCCGCGTAATGAGCAAGGCTTTACCCTGATCGAAGTGCTGGTGGCGCTGGCGATCATCGCCGTGGCCATGTCGGCGGCCGTGCGCGTGGCCGGGGTCATGACCCAGAGCAACGGCCTGTTGCGGGACAAATCCATCGCCATGCTGGCCGCCCAGAGCCGCCTCGCCGAAGTGCGCCTGGAGGGCCGCCCGAGCCTGGGCAGCCAGGTGTTCGAGTGCGACCAGGGCCGCCTGCAATTGCGTTGCGAACAGGTCATCAGCCAAGGGCCGCAGGCGCGGCTGTTCAAGGTCAGCGTGCAGGTGCTGGACCGGCGCCAAGACGGACCGCCCCTGGCGCGCCTGGAAACCCTGGTGGGCCGCGCACTGCTGAAGAAGTTGCCCTAGGCCGCTCTAGGGCCGGGTGAGAATCGGCAAGGCCGGCGGCTCCGCTGGCTTGGGCAGGCTCAGGCGCGTGGTTTCGCCACCACGCTCGATCAGCACCGCATCGCCTTCGATCGCCGCCAGGCGCACGCCCTGGCTCAGGCGCTCGCCCTGCATGAAACTGCGTGGCGGGCCGTCGTTGAGGCTGAGGATCGCCACCGCGCCATGGGCCCCGCTGAGTACCCCGGAGACCTTGATCTGCACCGGCGCCGGGTGATTGGAAAACCACTGCAGCGCCGGGTTGTCGTTGCGCTCCGCCCGCACCTGGGGCGCCACGGGCGGGGTGTGGGACTCGGCGGAGGTGAGCAGCAATGATGACCAGGTCGCAACCCCGGCCAGGGCGGCCAGCAAGGCCAGGCCCTGGACCGCGTGCGCAGCTGAAATACGATGGGCGAATGCCATGGATGGGACCTCCTGATTGTCCGTGCCGACAGCCTACAGGCCAATTCTCACGTTTTTATTTCACACGCCCATCATCTTCGCCGTGCAGCATCGGATCGACGCAAGGGAGCGCGAACATGAACAACCTCAAGCAACAGGGCTTCACCCTGATCGAGCTGATGGTGGTGCTGGTGATCATCGGCATCGCCAGTGCGGCTATCGGCCTGAGCATCAAGCCCGACCCGCTGCAACAGCTGCGCAAGGATGCCGAGCGCTTGAGCCAGTTGCTGCAAATGGCCCAGGCCGAGGCACGGGTCGATGGGCGCCCGATCACCTGGCGCGCGGACGCCAAAGGCTATGGCTTCAGCCGGCGCAGCGCCGATGGCCAGGGGCTGGAGCACTTCGCGGGCGACCCGCAATTGCATGCACGGCCCTGGGACAGCACGCCGATGCAGGTGCGCATCGAGCCCCGGCAAACCCTGGTGCTGGACGCCGAGTGGATCAACCCGCCGTTGCGCCTGGTGCTGTCCGACGGGCAGCACAGCCTCGGCCTGCAACGCGACGCGGATGGCCGGTTGCGGCTGGTGAACCAGCCATGAAGCGGACGCAGCAGGGGTTTACCCTGATCGAAGTAATGGTGGCGATCATGCTCATGGCGCTGGTCAGCCTGATTGCCTGGCGCGGGCTGGACAGCGTGACCCGCGCCGACCGTCATCTGCAGGCCAGCACCGAGCAGACTGAAGCCTTGTTGCGCGCCTTGAACCAGTTGCAGCGCGACATCAGCCTGCGGGCCGGGATCGAACTGGCGGAACCCGAACAGGCCTCGGCCGAACCTCGGGAAGACCCGCCACGGCCCGCCGCGCCACCGGCCCTGAGTGTGCGCAGCTCGGACAGCAAGGGCTTTCGCCTGGACCTGATCCGCAGCGCGGCGGTCCCGGGTGCCGGCCTGCAACGGGTGCGTTGGTGGCTCAAGGGCGACACCCTGTACCGCGCCGCCGCCCCCGCCGGCGACCGCTACCCCCTGCCCGCGCCGAAACAGGCGGTGGCGGTGCTGAGCCAGGTCAGCGACCTGCAACTTCGGGTCTGGGACCCCGACAAAGGCTGGCGACAACTCAGCGGCAATCGCCAGGACAACCCACCCGGCCTGGAAATCAGCCTGGTGCGCCAGACACCCCAAGGCGTGGAACGCTACCGACAAGTGCTCGGCCCCCTGCAATAACCTGTAGCCGCTGCCACCAGGCTCGGGCGGACGCTGGCCCGTATGGGCGCCGGGATACATCCGGAAGGAATGCATGGGTTGGAGGGACAGCGCGGCCCGAGCCTTCGGCAGCGGCTACAGGGCCTAACTGAGCAGGACCACGCCGCCCGGCAGTTCAGTGCATTTGGCGCCGTAGGCGTCGCGGATCAGCAGGGCCACGCCGGCCAGCTGGTTGAGGCTGAAGCGTGCCTGGACCTTGCGCTTGCCCAACTCGGCGTTGAGCAGCACCAGCATCCCCGGGCGATAGCGGTTGATCTCATCGATCACGGTGTTGAGGCTGGCGTTGTCGAACACCAGGACCTGCTCGCGCCAGGCAACCACCGCCTGGGTGTCCACCACCTGCGGTTGGCCGATGCCCTGGGCGTCGTAGATCAGTTGGCGGCCCGCCTCCAACGCCATGCTGCGTCCACCCACCGCCACCGCCACCGAACCTTCGATGCAGGTCACGCAGACCCGGCTGTCGGTGTTGCGCACGTTGAAGCGCGCCCTTGTCGCGCTCAGCCAGCCGGCGCCAGCCTGGACCTTGAGCGGCCGCGCAGCCTGGGCCAGGACCTCGACTTCGCCCTGCAGCAACTCGATGCCCTGCTCGCCCTCGGCCAATGCCCGGCGGTTGATGCGGGTCTGAGTGTTGAGTTCGAGGCTGACGCCCTCGGCCAGTTCGACTCGCCGTTGCTCACCGACCTCGGTGCGGTAGTCGGCCGTCAACCCGGCAAAACCGCCGGGCACCGTGAGCCGCACCATAAACAAGGCCGCCGAGGCAGCAATCGCCCCACCCAGGAACGCCCGCCGCCCGAAACGCCGGGGCTGCGTCGCCTGCTGCCAGTGCTCGGCGGCGGGCGCCAACTGCTGCCACAGGGCCTTGGCCTGCTCGAAGGCCCGGGCATGCTCCGGGCTCTGCGCGCACCATTGGCGCAAGGCCCTGGCGTCGGCCACGGTGGCCTGGCCCGAGGTCAGGAGCAGCAGCCAGTCGCGGGCCTCGCTGTGCAGTCGGCTGTCTGGCGTATCCCGAGCAGTGGAAATGCTAAAAATATTCAAGCGCGCAAATACTCACGGATTAATCAGGGACTCGTTGACTAAGACGGTTTTCCGGCCCCGGGACCGAACCGCTGGATGACTTTTCTTTCCAGGCGCAAGGCGCAGTGCCCCAGGGCGGCCTTGAGTTCCTTCTCCACCATGCGCGTGGAAATGCCGAAGCGCTGGGAGATTTCCAGGTGCGGCGCTTCTTCCAGGCGCGCCGCGATAAAAATCTTGCGCCGCCGCGCCGGCAGTTCGTAGAGGGCCTTGAGCAGGGTCTGGATTTCTTTCTGGCCGCCTACCACCCGCGACGGATCCTGGGCTTCATCGGCCACCTGCAACAGCTCTTCGACTTCGCTGCCGGTCAACAGCCGGGCATCGGACTGGCGCCGGTCGGCGGCAATGTTCAGGGCCATGCGGTACAGGTAGGCATTGGGTTGCAGCAGGTTCGGCGGGACCTCCATGCGGTCGACCCGCAGGTAGGTTTCGTGGAGGACATCGTTGGCCAGGTCCTCCGAGCCCAGGCGTCGGCGCAGACGCACCTTGAAATCCTCGTAGGAGGTCAAGAACAACCTGACCATCGGACTGTGCCCGGTATTTTTCATACCCCGGAAGCTCCTTCCCGTGCTGTGCATTCCATGCGTGTTCCTGTGGTGTCCGGCATCAAAAGTAAGGTCAGCGGCTGGCGCAACGAACTCGGCGCCAGGCGTTCGACCCGGGTACTGCCCAGGCTGCGGACCAGCGCTTCATCGCGCTGGACATCACCCGTGGAACTGACCAGGCGGCTGTGCTCAATGCTGCCGTCAGGGCCGATCCAGACCTGCACCAGCGCCCGGAAACTGCCCGGGCGGGTCAATGGCGAGCGGCACAGGCTGCGCTCGATCGCCTGCTGCAACGCCGTGGCGTAGCTGCTGTTGATCCGTGCCGCACGTGGCCCCTTGGGTGACAGTGGCTGACTGGCCTCGGGCACCTGCAGGGTGAACGCATCGCTGCGGGCATAACGCGCCACCAGGCCGCTGCCGGTGAGCAACAGGCCCAAGGCTTCGCGCGCGCTGTAACGACCGTGCACCCCAATCGAGCGCCGGCCCCGGGTCAACTCGCGGTCCACCAGCACCGCCATCCCGGTCGAACGACTGAAAGCTTCCAGGGCGTCCGCCAGGTTTTGCGTCGGCAGGTCCAGCGCCAGCAACTGCGGTGAGTCGATCTGCGGCGGCCCCAATGGCTCGGCCCGCAGCAGGCCGGGCATGGCCAGGCCCAGCAGCACCGCCAGGCAACAGCCCGCGAAACGTGCGTGCACCCAAGACCGCCGCTCGACCTCTGCTCTGCATCGCTGCACGGCTGACGCGTCCCTGAAAACCGTCATCCTGAGGCCAGTTTATGAATCTGATGTTACGGTGATAGCAAAAAAAACATCACCTTTGGCCCAGGGCCCCTGCACTACACTCAGGTCCCATACCGGCCCACTCCTTCGGGCCCGCCAGGAGGCCCAGATGAAGCTGTTTCCGACCCTCGCCAGCCTGTTGCTGTGCGCCGCCCTGCCCTTCGCCACCCAGGCCGAAGAGCCCGCCACCGGCTGCGTCGACGTCAGCGTCGGCGGTTACAAGGCGCCGGACTACGGCTGCCTGAGCCAGCAGATGGGCGGCACCCCGGACGCCGCCAAGGCCGCGCAGCACAACCAGCCGGCGCAGACCGTGCCGGTCGAGAAACGCCCGCCGAACCAGATCGGCCTATCGACCCCGGCCGCCACCAGCGTGCGCATGGGCAATACCTTCGGCACCTCGGTGAAGCCGCAACGGCCATAAGACACAGCACAATGCCATCGCCGCGAGCGCCAGGCTGGCTGCGGCGCTACACCCGCTGCGGGCATGGGAGTAACCTTGCGTCCATTGCCTTGCTCAGGATGTATCGATGGAACTGCATGTCGTCATCAACGGCCGCAAGGACCTGGCCGACCAGCTCTACCAGCAACTGCGCAGCGCCATCGAATCCGGGCGCCTGGCCGCCGGGGCCCAGTTGCCCCCCAGCCGCCTGTTGGCGCAACAACTGGGCATTTCACGCAAGACCGTGTCCGACACCTATGCCCTGCTGACCTACGACAACCTGCTGATCGGCAAGATCGGCCGTGGCACCTTCGTCAATGCCCGGGCGGTCAAGGTCGAACGCAAACAGGCGGCCCAGGACCTGGCCTGCGCCGCCAACCTGGAGAAATGGCAGAACCTGCCCTGGCCCCTGCGCCACCCCTCCCTGGAAAGCACCGCGCGCTATGAATTCATCGGCGGCGCGACCCGGCGCAATCAGTTTCCCCAGGAGGAATGGCGGCGCTGCACCCAGGAAGCCCTGCGGCGCATGGCCGAACACGGCGGGTTCTACAGCCAGCCGGAGGGCTTGCCGGCCCTGCGCAGCGCCATCGCCGGGCACGTGGCGTTTTCCCGGGGCGTGGTCTGTACCGAGCACGACATTGTGATTTGCAACGGTGCGCAACAGGCCCTGGACCTGATCGCCCGGGTGGTGCTCGAACCCGGCAGCCTGGTGGCCATGGAAGACCCCGGCTACAGCCCGGCGCGCATGCTGTTCAGTGCCCAGGGCGCGACGGTGATCGGGGTCCCGGTGGATGAGCAAGGGTTGCAGGTGGCGTTGATCCCCGATGGCGTGCGGCTGATTTACGTCACCCCGTCGCACCAGTTCCCCTTGGGCATGCCCATGAGCCAGGCACGGCGCGAGGCCCTGTTGCAGCGGGCGCAGCAACTGGGGGCGATTGTCATCGAGGACGATTACGACTGCGAGTTTCGCTACGAAGGACGGCCCACCGACTCGCTGCAAAGCCTGGACAGCCATGGGGTGGTGGCCTACGTCGGGACCTTTTCCAAGACCATGCTGCCGCAGCTGCGCCTGGGCTATGGGGTGCTGCCGCCGGCGATCATCGGCGCGGTGGTGCGAGCCAAACACCTGACCGACTGCCACACCTCGACCCTGGCGCAGTGGGCCCTGGCCAAGTTCATCAGCGATGGCTGCCTGCTCAAGCATATCCGCCGCTGCCACACGGTCTATGCCGGGCGCCGCGAGCGTATCCTGCAGCGCCTCGACGGCGACCTTTCGCCCTGGCTGCAAGCCATTCCCTCCACCGCCGGCTTCCATATGGCGGCCTTGTGCAAGGTGCCGGTGAACCTGCCGTTGCTGCTGGAGCGGGCGAAACAGGCCGGGATCGGGCTGTACTCCCTGGACGGTTTCTTCAACGACACGCCGGTCAGAAGCGGGCTGTTCATCGGGTTTGGCGCCATTGAAACCCTGGACATCGATCCGGCCCTGGACCAGGTGCGCGACATCCTGCGGCAGATCGCCTGAGCAGTGGTCTGCCGTTCTTTGCCGGGATTGGCCATAGGTCGGGGCGCTGAGCGGGATTAGTCTGGGTCGGTCTTTTCATTGAGCACGAGAACCCGACCATGAACCCATTGACCGCTGCCCTCGCCGCCCTGGCGCTGCTGACCTCCCTGTGCGCCGCCGCCCATGAACCGGTGTACGGCCAGGAAAAGCTGGCGATTCTCCAGGAACAGGCCCTGAGCAATATGCCTGGAAAGAAAGCCCTGATGCTGACCGTGGACTACGCCCCGGGCCAGGCCACGGTGCCCCATCGGCATGCCGGCGCGGCCATGGCTTATGTGCTGCATGGCGCGATCACTTCGCGGGTCAATGACCAGCCGGCGATAACCTACAAGGCCGGGCAGTCCTGGTTCGAGCCTGCCGGTTCGCGGCATCCGGTGTCGAGCAATGCCAGCCAGACCGAGCCGGCGAAGCTCTTAGTGTTCATGTTGATGGATGAGCAGGACGCGGTGTTGACGCCGTTGGAGAAGTAGCGGCGGGGATGGTGGGGTTGGGCGTTGCCATTATCGAGTGCAATGAAAAAGCCCCGTATCTCGCGATACGGGGCTTTTTGGGTTAACGCTCGATCAGGCCGTTACAGGCTCGATTGACCGCTCAGTGCCAGGTCCAGCAGTTCCCGGTTGGCCACCGCGTACATGGCGTAGTCAGTGCCGACTGCGGCACGGATTTCCACCATCATGGCGCGCCAGCGATCGGCCATGCTCGCGTTCTGCTCCAGCCACAGGGCCACGCGGGCTTCCATGTCTTGCGGCGCATCGGCCATTTGCAGAACCTTGATGGTGATCGCCCGTTGCTGCCAGTCCACGTCGTCGCGGAAGGCTTCGCGGGCCTGGGCCTGCCAGTTGTTGCCCACTGGCAGATCGCTGATCTGCTGCAGGTACCACGGCAGGTCCAGGGCGCTGCCCACGGCGAAGTAGGCCTTGGCCACATCGGCGGCGCTCTGACCAGTGACGTCAGCGGCTTCGATGATCGGCAGCAGGGTGTACAGGTGAGTGGTGCCTGCAACCATGCGCGCCAGCAACTCCGGCACACCGGCTTCGACATACGCCTGATAACGGTTCTGCCAGCCTTCGCGGGTCGGGCCTTCCAGCAGTTCGTCGAGCTTGAGGCCCAACGCCGCCAGGTGCGGACCGAAGTGGGCGACGTCGCGCGCTGCATCCTGCTCGTTGCGACGGCTGCGCAGGAACCAGCGCGTGGCACGACGGCCCAGGCGCATCAGCTCATCCATCAATGCCAACTGCACTTCAGCCGAAACCTGGTGGTCCAGGGCTTCGATCTGACGGAACCAGTGCGGGAGGTGGAAGATGTCACGCACGATCACGTAAGCACCGGCCACGTTCGCCGGGCTCATGCCGGTGGACTCCTTCAAGCGCTGCACGAAGGTGATGCCCATGTGGTTGACCAGGTCGTTGGCGATCTGGGTGCTGACGATTTCGCGCTTCAGGCGGTGACGACGCATGGCTTCGGAGAACTTGGCCACCAGGCTTGGCGGGAACGCGGTCTCCATGTCACGGGTCAGGTAGTCGTCATCCGGTACCAGGGACTTGAGCAGTGCTTCCTTGAGGTCGATCTTGCTGTAGGAGATCAGCACCGACAGCTCTGGACGGGTCAGGCCCTTGCCCGCCGCGGCGCGCTCGGTGAGCTGCTCCTCGGTCGGCAGGTACTCGATGGCGCGGTCCAGCTTGCCCCGGCCTTCCAGGTCGCTCATCAGGCGCTTGTACTCGGCAGCACGCTCGTAGGCACGGCGCGCGGCCAGGGACAGGGCCTGGGTCTGCTTGTAGTTGTTGCCCAACACCAGGCTGCCGACTTCGTCGGTCATGCTCGCCAGCAGCTGGTTGCGCTGCTTGTCGGTCATGTCGCCGGCCTGCACCACTTCGTTGAGCAGGATCTTGATGTTCACTTCGTGGTCGGAACAGTCCACGCCACCGGCGTTGTCGATGAAGTCGGTGTTGGAACCGCCGCCATTGAGGCCGAACTCCACACGACCCAGCTGGGTCATGCCGAGGTTGCCGCCCTCACCCACTACCTTGCAGCGCAGCTCGTTACCGTTGACCCGCAGTGCATCGTTGGCCTTGTCGCCGACATCGGCGTGGCTTTCGGTGCTGGCCTTGACGTAGGTGCCGATACCACCGTTCCACAACAGGTCCACCGGTGCCTTGAGCAAGGCATTGAGCAGTTCGGTCGGGGTCAGCTTGTCGGCCTGGATGTCGAAGCGTTCTTTCATCTGTGGCGAGATGGCAATGCTCTTCGCGCTGCGCGAGAAGATACCGCCGCCTTCGGACATGATGCTGGTGTCGTAGTCGGTCCAGGCCGAACGCGGCAGGTCGAACAAGCGCTGACGCTCGACGAAGCTGTTGGCCGGCGTTGGGTTCGGGTCGATAAAGATGTGCAGGTGGTTGAATGCGGCCACCAGTTGCAGCTTGTCGGACATCAGCAAGCCGTTGCCGAACACGTCACCGGCCATGTCGCCGACACCGACCACGGTGATGCTGTCTTCCTGGACGTTGATGCCACGCTCGCGGAAGTGGCGCTGCACGCCGACCCACGCGCCCTTGGCGGTGATGCCCATTTTCTTGTGGTCGTAACCGGCCGAACCACCGGAAGCGAACGCATCACCCAGCCAGAAGCCGTAGTCGATGGCGATGCCGTTGGCGATGTCGGAGAAGGTTGCGGTGCCTTTGTCGGCCGCGACCACCAGGTACGGGTCATCATTGTCGTGACGCACCACGTTGGCCGGTGGCACCAGGGCGCCGTCTTTCAGGTTGTCGGTGATGTCCAGCAGGCCGGAGATGAAGATGCGGTAGCAGGCGATGCCCTCGGCCGCGATCTCGTCCCGGCTGCCGCCCAGTGGCAGGCGACGCGGCAGGAAGCCGCCCTTGGCGCCGACCGGCACGATCACCGAGTTCTTCACTTGCTGGGCTTTTACAAGGCCCAGGACTTCGGTACGGAAGTCTTCTTCACGGTCGGACCAGCGCAGGCCGCCACGCGCCACATTGCCGAAGCGCAGGTGCACGCCTTCAACCCGTGGCGAGTAGACGAATATCTCGAACTTCGGCACCGGTTTCGGCAGCTCTGGAATCGCGTGCGGGTTGAACTTGAAGCTGAAGTACGACTTGTTCTGGCCGTTGGCGTCGGTCTGGTAGAAGTTGGTACGCAGGGTGGCCTTGATCAGGTCCAGGTAGCGACGCAGGATGCGGTCTTCGTTGAGCACCTGAACGTCGTCCAGGGCGGTGAGGATCGCTTGTTCCAGGCGCTGCTGCTTGTCTTCCAGGTCGTCGCTGGTGAGCTTGCGCGCCAGGTAGAAACGGGTCTTGAACAACCGGGTCAACTCGCGGGCGATGTCGGTGTGGTTGTTCAGGGTGCTGGCGATGTAACCCAGGTCGAAGCCCAGGCGGATCTGCTTCAGGTAACGGGCGTAGGCACGCAGCAGCGCGACGTCGCGCCATGGCAGGCCGGCCGTCAGCACCAGGCGGTTGAAGGCATCGTTCTCGGCATCGCCACGCACGATGTGGACAAAGGCGTCCTGCAGCGTGTCGTTGAGCTGCTGGATATCCAGGTCCAGGCCTTCGGCAGCGGTAAAGGCGAAGTCGTGGATCCAGAACTCACGGCCGTTGTTGTGACGCAGGCGATACGGGAACTCGCCCAGCACGCGCAGGCCGAGGTTTTCCAGGATCGGCAGCACGTCGGACAGCGCCAGCGGGGTGTCGGCGTGGTACAGCTTGCAGTGCAGCTCGCGCTGGCCCGAGACCTGGCCCAGGGGCTGGTAGAAGCTCATCACCAGCGGGTTGGCTTCGGTCAGGCTCAGCAGGTGTTGCATGTCGACCACGGCCGAGTGCGCAGCGAAGCGCTCGCGGTAGCCGGCCGGGAAGCCTTTCGGGAAGTCCGCCAGCACATTGGTGCCGTGGGCCTCGCCGAAGCTTTCGACCACCAGGCTGGCGTAGTCGTCCTGCCAGCTGCGGCAGGCCTGGACCACTTCTTTTTCCAGCAGCAGCGGGTCGATGTCGATGCGGTTCTTCGGGTCGACCCGCAGAATCAGTTGGACGCGGGCCAGTACCGACTCGGAGAAGAAGGTCCAGAACTCGCAATCCGAGGCTTGCAGGCGATCCATCAGCACTTGCTGGATCTTCTGCCGCACTTCGGTGGAGTAGATGTCGCGCGGCACATAGGCCAGGCAGTAGCAGAAACGACCGTAGGGGTCTTTGCGCAGGAACACGCGGATCTTGTTGCGTTCCTGGATCTGCACGATGGACATCACGGTGCTGAACAGTTCGTCGACCGGGGTCTGGAACAGGTCGTCACGGGGCAGTACTTCGAGGACCTGGGCCAGTTCCTTGCCCAAGTGGGCCTTGGCCTGGAAGCCCGAGCGCTGCTCGACGATTTCCACCTTGCGCCGGATGTACGGGATGACCCGCACGCTTTCGCCGTACACCGACGAGGTGTACAGGCCCATGAAACGGCATTCCTTGACCACTTTGCCGTCGGCATCGATCTGGCGGATCGACACGTAGTCCGGGTAGGCCGGACGGTGCACGCGGCTTGGGTGCGCGGCCTTGGCGAACGACAGCGGAGTCGGTTCGCGCAGGTAGTTGACGGCGTAGTCTTCGATGCGCAGGTCGTCGGCGGTGAGGCCGGCGCGCAGCAGCTTGGTCAGGCCGAGGAACGAGTTGGGGTCATATTCGATATGACCGCCGTCCTGCTCTTCGCGAACCACAAATTCTTCATAGCCGAGGAAGGTGAAGTGGTTGCCCACCAGCCATTCCAGGAAGCTCTTGATTTCGGTCTTTTCGTCCGCCGCGATGGCGAACTTGCTGTTGTCGATGCCGTCGATCAGTTCCTGGACCTTGACCTTCATCGGTTCAAAGTCGGCCACTGCGACGCGCACTTCACCCAGCACCTGCTCCAGTTCCTTGCTCAGTACATTGAGCTCGGCGGCGTTGGAGCAACGGTCGATTTCCAGGTACATCAGCGATTCTTGCTGGATGCCTTCGCCGTGGGTGCCCTTGGGCAGGATTTCCAGCAACTCGCCCTTGCTGCCGCGACGCACGCTGAGCACGGTGGTTTGCAGGGTATGGATGCTGTAGCCGCGACGGTTGAGCTCGGTACGCACCGAGTCGACCAGGAACGGCAGGTCATGGTGCAGGACCTCGACCGCGGTGTGGGTCGACTGCCAGCCGTGGCGTTCGTAGTCGGGGTTGTAGACGCGCACTTGCGGTTGCGCGTGATCGAAGCGCTCAAGCAGGCGCCAGGCTGACAAGGTGCAGCCCGCCAGGTCGGACAACCGACGCTGGGTGAGTTCGTCCAGGGAAATGATGCCGAAGAATTGTTCAGCGAACAGCGCCACTTGTGGCAGTGCCTGTTCACTGATGTGCTGCGCCAGTGCCGCTTGCAGTTGGTGCTGGAAGTCGGCTTTGCTGGCTGCGGTGAAGAACGCCATCTGTGGTACTCCGCTTGGGCTTGTTATTGATGGAAGCGTCGCGTGCAATCCCCTTGCGGGGTCAAGCGTCACCCTGCTCCTGATCTCGGGCAGAGGTTGCAGGATGACAAGGTGGTGAAGCTGGACGGGACACTCGGGTCACATTCACCTTCGCTGCGATGGGCATCTGCAAAAACGACTGACGCATCACGCGCACAATGCCTTTACAGGTGTCCATCCGTTGCGCAGCTTAACGAGTGCGGCAAGGCCGCTGCTTGCGATGCTGCGACATATTCGGTCATTGGCACGCACCCGACGCGCCGCACCCCGCACAACACTAGCAGCCAGCGGGCCGAACCGTGGCCTGAACCTGGTTTTCGGGGTACTGGCGTACCAGAAATGACCCGCCAGGGCGACTGCGGTCACGACCTGTTCTCAGACACGCAAACCAGCAGAAATTCCCCAGGGCTGGCAGAATTGCACTTTGCCTGCCCCGCTGTGGGTCCGTGCAGCCACTCTTCAGGAACAGCCCCATGCAACTGACCACCGCCCATTTGATCGCCAACCCCTGCGATGACGAAGAAGACAACATGGCCATGCTCTGCTGCCACAGCAGCCAGGGCGACATGTTTCTGATGAGCCGCTACCCGGATGAGGACGAGCTGGAAATCACCCTCGACGGTGAGCCTTCGACCCTGGACGGGGTGAAAGTCACCCTGAGCCCGACCCGCCTGCTGATCGAAATCGCCGCGGCCGACGCCGACGCCCTCAACGGCGACGACCACCTGGAAATCCACCACGCCACCGCCGCCAGCGACCTCGCCGAAGTCGAACTGACCCTGCAAAACATCCTCAAGGGCACCGGCACCTATATAAGCCAGCTGTAAGCCCTGTGGCCGCCGGGAGGGTGTGGGACAAACCTGTATCGCCCTCCCCGGCCTGCGCAGCCTGCGGCAGCGGCTACAGCGCTACGGGCTGATTTTTTCGACTAAATCGGCAATTCCGGATTTCCCCGTTAGTCGGCACCCCCTGCTATGGATTAAAGTATCGCCCCCAGCCCCGGCGTTACTCGAACACCCGGGCTCTCCCTCTCCAGGAACAGTCATCGATGGAACATCGTGAAGCGCTGCTTGCGCTGCGAACCTTTCTTTCAACGCAGATTCTCGGCCAGGAAAAACTCATCGAGCGCCTGCTCATCGCCCTCCTCGCCGACGGTCACATGTTGGTCGAGGGTGCGCCAGGCCTGGCCAAGACCAAGGCCATCAAAGAGTTGGCCGAAGGCATTGAAGCGCAGTTCCATCGTATCCAGTTCACCCCTGACCTGTTGCCGGCCGACATCACCGGCACCGAGATCTATCGCCCGGAAACCGGCAGCTTCGTGTTCCAGCAGGGCCCGATCTTCCACAACCTGGTGCTGGCCGACGAAATCAACCGCGCCCCGGCCAAGGTCCAGTCGGCCCTGCTGGAGGCCATGGCCGAGCGCCAGGTCAGTGTCGGGCGCAGCACCTATGAGCTGTCGCCCCTGTTTCTGGTGATGGCGACCCAGAACCCCATCGAGCAGGAAGGCACCTACCCCCTGCCCGAAGCCCAGCTCGACCGCTTCCTGATGCACGTGAAAATCGGCTTTCCCGACGCCGCCGTCGAACGCCGCATCCTGCAACAGGCCCGTGGCGAAGCCCTGAACGGCGAAACCAAGCCCGAACGCCGGGTCAGCCAGCAGGCGATCTTCGCCGCGCGCAAGGAAATCCTCGGCCTGTACATGGCCGACGCCGTGGAGGAATACCTGGTGCAACTGGTCATGGCGACCCGCACCCCGGCCAAGTTCGACCCGGAGATGGCCGAGTGGATCGCCTACGGCGCCAGCCCCCGGGGCTCGATTGCCCTCGACCGCTGCGCCCGGGCCCATGCCTGGCTGGCCGGGCGCGACTTCGTCAGCCCGGAAGATATCCAGGCCGTGCTGTTCGACGTATTGCGCCACCGCATCATCCTGTCCTTTGAAGCCGAAGCCGCAGGCATCGACCAGGACCGGGTGGTCCAGCGTATTCTCGACGTCGTTGCCGTCGCTTGACCCCCATGAGCCCGAGCCCCAAGACCGCCGAACCCGGCATCCGCATCAGCCTCGCCGAGCTGATCGAGATGCGCCATCGGGTGCGCGAAGTGCAGCTGTTCTCGACCCCGAGCCAACGCAGCCCGCTGATCGGCCTGCACCACTCGAAACTCCGTGGACGCGGGGTCGACTTCGATCAGGTGCGGGTCTACCAGGCCGGCGACGACGTGCGCACCATCGACTGGCGCGTGACGGCGCGCACCCAGGAACCGCACACCAAGCTGTTCCATGAAGAACGCGAACGGCCGATTTTCATCATGGTCGAGCAAAGTCGCCGGTTGTTCTTCGGTTCCGGGCTGATGTTCAAATCGGTGCTCGCCGCCCAGGCCGCGAGCCTGATCGGCTGGGCCGCCCTGGGTCACAACGACCGGGTCGGCGGCCTGGTGTTCGGCGATGACGAACACTACGAAATCAAGCCGCGCCGCAGCAAACAGAGCCTGTTGCAGCTGCTCAACCGCCTGGTGCGGGTCAACCAGTCGCTGCACACCGAGACCGAACCCGAGCGCGATGCCCTGGGCACCGCCCTGCGCCGTGGCCGCGAAGTCCTGCGCCCGGGCAGCCTGGTGATCGTGATCTGCGACGAGCGCGCCCTGTCCGACGCCGCCGAACAACAGCTGAGCCTGCTTTCACGCCATTGCGACCTGCTGCTGATGCCGCTGTCCGATCCCCTCGACCACGCCCTGCCCGCCGCCGGCCTGCTGCGCTTTGCCGAGCGTGGTGCGCAGCTGGAGCTCGACACCCTGAATTACGACCTGCGCCAGGCCTACCGCGCCATGAGTGAGGCGCGCATCGCCCGTTGGGAGCTGCTGGCGCAAAAGCTGCGGGTGCTGCTGATGCCTCTGAGCACCCAGAGCGAGATGGTCGAACAACTGCGCGAATACCTGAACCCGCAACGCCCGGGTAAATCCCGATGAGCAGCCTCGAACAACTGCAGCCCTTGATGGCCCCGCCCGCCATCGGCTTCTGGCCGCCCGCCCCGGGCTGGTGGCTGCTGCTGGTGCTGCTGCCGTTGCTGGGGTTCGGCCTGTGGCGGCTCAAACGCTGGTGGCCGCGCAAGCGCCCCATCGTGCGCGCCGAACTGCCCCTGGACCCGGTGCGCCTGGCGGCCCTGGCCGAACTGGCGCTGCTGCCCAAGCCCTACGACGGCGCACCGGCCGGGGCCTGGCTGCAACAGCTCAATGCGCTGCTCAAGCGCTTGTGCCGCAACCACTACCCCTACAGCCAGAGCCATACCCTGAACGGCCGCAAATGGCTGGCGTTTCTCGACAACCGCTGCCCGGCTGCGGGGCTGACGCGCTGGATGGTGCTGGTGGAAGGCGCCTACAAGCCCGAGTGCAAGCTCGACGACAAAGCCATCGCCGGCCTGACCCAGGCGGTCGACACCTGGATCCGCAACCATGTTTGAGTTCGCCTGGCCCTGGGTCTTTGCCCTGTTGCCACTGCCGTGGCTGCTGCGGGTGCTGCTGCCGGTGGCCGACAGCGGCGAGCCGGCGCTGAAGATCAGCTTCCTCACCGAACTCGAAGGCCTGGCCCGGCGCCGGGCCCGGGCCAACCTGCCGGCCTGGCGCCAGCAGGCACCGTTCATCCTGCTGTGGCTGTTGCTGCTGCTGGCTGCGGCCCGTCCCCAATGGCTGGGCGAACCCCTGCCGGTGGCGGCCAGCGGTCGCGACCTGCTGGTGGCGGTGGACGTATCCGGCTCCATGGACTTCCCCGATATGCAGTGGCTGGACGAAGACGTCAGCCGCCTGAGCCTGGTGCAGCACCTTCTGGGGGACTTTCTCGAAGGCCGCGAAGGCGACCGCGTGGGCCTGATCCTGTTCGGCAGCAAGGCTTACCTGCAGGCGCCACTGACCTTCGACCGCCGCACGGTGCGCATCTGGCTGGATGAAGCGAAGATCGGCATCGCCGGTAAAAACACCGCCATCGGCGATGCCATCGGCCTGGCCTTGAAACGCCTGCGCCAACGCCCGGCGCAAAGCCGGGTGCTGATCCTGGTGACCGACGGCGCCAACAACGGCGGCGAAATCGACCCCCTGACCGCTGCGCGCCTGGCCGCTGAAGAAGGGGTGAAAATCTACCCGATCGGCATCGGCGCCGACCCCGAGCAAAGCGGCACCCAGGGCCTGCTGGGGCTGAACCCGAGCCTCGACCTGGACGAGCCGGCCCTCAAGGAAATCGCCACAGTCACCGGCGGCCGCTACTTCCGCGCCCGCGACGGCCAGGAGCTGCAAGCCATCAAGGAAACCCTCGACCAACTGGAGCCCGTGGCCCAGCAGCCGACCCAGGCGCGCCCGGCCCAGGCACTCTATAGCTGGCCGCTGGCCCTGGCGCTGATTTTCAGCATGCTGCTGGTGGTGCGCGAGCGCTGGCCGGAGAACCCGCTGCAACGGTTCTTCACCAAGGCGCACTTCCTGCAACCGGCCCATGACTGGCGCGAGCGTCTCAAACGCCTGCGCCTGCGGAGGCGTCGATGATCGCCGCGCTCTGGCCGCACTGGTTCCGCCCCGCCTGGCTGCTGCTGTTGCTGCCGCTCGGCTGGCTGCTGTGGCACCTCTGGCATCGGCAAAAACGCGCCGGGCGCTGGCAGATGATCCTGCCACCGGCCTTCCATGCTGCCCTGCTCAGCGGCGGCAACGGCCGTGAGAGCAAAATGCCCTGGGTGGTGCTCGGCCTGGCGTGGCTGATCGCGGTCCTGGCACTGCTCGGCCCCAGCTGGCAGCGTGTGGAGCAAATCAGCCAGAAGCCCGCCGACCCGCTGGTGGTGCTGCTGGAGCTGACGCCGCAAATGCTTGCCAGCGACGTGCCGCCCAACCGCCTCGAACAGGCGCGGCGCAAGCTGCTGGACCTGCTGCAACTGCGCAGCGACGCGCAGACCGCCATCGTGGTCTACGCCGGCAGTGCCCACACCCTGGTGCCGCTGTCGGACGACCTGGCCACCAGCCGCAACCTGCTCGAAGCGCTCAAGCCGTCGATCATGCCCGAGGCCGGCCAGCGCGCCGACCTCGCGGTGCACAAGGCCCTGCAACTGCTGGACCAGGGCGCCCTGGGCCAGGGCCGGATCCTGTTGATCGCCTCGTCCCTCAGCGAACAGGAACGCCAAGGCATCCGCCAGGCCCTGGGTGGCCGTGCACCGCAACTATTGATGCTGGGGATCGGCAGCCGTGACGGTGCACCGGTAACCCAGGAAAACGGCAGCCTGCTCAAGGATGACCAGGGCGCGATCCTGGTTTCGCGCCTCGACAGCCCGAGTCTGAAAAGCTTCCTCGGCGACCTCGGCGGGCGTTATCGCCAGGTGCGCCTGGATGACAATGACTTGCGCGGCCTGGGCCTGCTGGGTGGCCCGCGCAACCTGCGCGACGACGGCCAGACCCTGCAACTCGACACATGGGCCGACCAGGGTTACTGGCTGCTGTTGCCGCTGTTGTTGCTGGCGGCCTGCGCCGGGCGCCGTGGCTGGCTGTTCTGCCTGCCGCTGCTGTTCATGCTGCCGCAGCCCAGCTACGCCTTCGAGTTCAACGACCTGTGGCTGCGGCCCGACCAGCAAGGCCAGCGCCTGTTGCAACAGCAACGCCCCGCCGACGCGGCGCGGCACTTCCAGGACCTGCAATGGCAAGGCGTGGCCCTGTATGAGGCCGGCGACTACGCCGCTGCCGCTCAGCGCTTTGCCGAAGGCAGCGACGCCCGCGCCCACTACAATCGTGGCAACGCCCTGGCCCGCAGCGGTGAGCTGGAGGCCGCGGTGGACGCCTACGAACAGGCCCTGGAGTTGCAGCCCGACCTGCAACCGGCGCTGCAGAACAAGGCCCTGGTCGAAAGCCTGCTGCAAGAACAACAGGTGACCACCCCCGAGGTCCCGGACAAGGAGCAGCCTGGCGACGGCGACGAAACCGGCACCTCGGCGCAATCGGGCGCTGCCAACCAGGGCTCCCAGGCACCCGGCGAGCACGAAAACCAGGGGCAGAACCCGCCTGCGGGCAATGGCCAGGGAGACGAAGAGCAACCTGCGGACACCCAGGCCCAGTCCGGGCAGTCCGATGTGCCGGGTTCCGAACTGGGTGACGAGCGCACCACAACACCACCCCTGCGCGCCGGTGCAGAGACCCTGGACGGCGAGCGCAGGCAGGCATTAGAGCAATGGCTGCGCAAGATTCCGGACGACCCCGGCGAATTGCTGCGGCGCAAATTCTGGTACGAACAGCAACAACATCAGGATCAGGGAAAAACTCGATGACCCGCTTCACCGCCCTCTTGCTCACCTTCTTTCTCTGGGCCTCCCTGGCCCAGGGCGCCGGGCTGGTCGCCAGTGTCGACCGCAGCCGGGTGAACTCCGGAGAAACCGTGGAGCTGACCCTGGAGTCCAACGACGTCACCCTGTTCGGCAAACCCGACCTGGCGCCGCTGGAGCCGTCGTTCGAGGTGCGCGGCACGCGCCAGGTCAACCAGTTGACCACCCTGAGCGATGAAAGCCGCGCCACCACGCGCTGGATCATCACCCTGCTGCCACGCCAGACCGGCACCGTGCTGATCCCGGCCCTGCAACTGGGCGAGGTGCAGAGCCAGCCGATCACCCTGCAGGTGATCGAGAGCGCTGCGCAACTGCCCGACAGCCGCATGGAGCCGGTGTTCATCGACGTCAGCCTCGACCAGGACAGCGTCTACGTGCAGGCCCAGGCCCTGTTGACCCTGCACATTTACCATTCGGTGGCGCTGTACGACGACAGCAGCCTGACCCCGTTGCAGATCGGCGACGCCCGAGTCGAACAGCTGGGCGAGCAGCGCACCTTCGAGAAGGTCATCAATGGCGTGCGCCACGGCGTGATCGAGATGCGCTACGCCATCTACCCGCAACACAGCGGCGCGCTGCTGATCCCGGCGCAGACCTTCAGCGCGACCATGGTCGACGTCAAGCCAAGCCAGGAGCCGGCGCCCTTGGGGCCCAAGCCGGGCAAGCTGATCCACGTCAGCTCCGCCGAAATGCCGCTGTCGGTCAAGGCCAAGCCCGCCGCCTACCCGGCCGACGCTCCCTGGCTGCCGGCCCGCAGCCTGAGCCTGAGCGAAAGCTGGAACCCGGAGCCGGACAATCTGCAGGTCGGCGACTCGGTGACCCGCAGCCTGACCCTGCGCGCCGAAGGCCTGTCCAGCTCGCAACTGCCGCCCCTGCCCAGCAGTGAAGTCAGCGGCCTGCGCAGCTACCCGGACCAGCCGCAGTTGAGCAACCAGAACAGCGAGCGCGGGCTGATCGGCATTCGCGAAGACAGCCAGGCCCTGGTGCCCAACCGCAGCGGCAGCATTGAACTGCCGGCGGTGGAAGTGGTGTGGTGGAACACCTTTGAAGACCACCTGGAACGCAGCACCCTGCCCGCCCGCACCCTGCACGTGGCGAACAACCCGAGCCTGGTGGTGGACACCCCGGCCGGCAACCCGACACCGAGCAGCAGCGTCGACAATTCCAGCCTCTGGGCCTGGCAACTGAGCACACTGCTGCTGGCCTGCACCACCCTGATCGGCTTCGGCCTGTGGTGGCGCGCCCGCTGGCAACCGGCGATCCTGCGGGCGGCGCAAACCGGGCCCAGCCCGCGCACGCTGCTCGACGACCTGAAACGCGCGAGCCTGGCCAACGACCCTCAGGCCACCCGCCAGGCCCTGGATGCCTGGGCTCGCCAGCAACCGGAAACCCTGGCCGACATGGCCGCACGCTTCGTGCCGCTGTCCGACGCCCTCGACGGCCTCAACGGCGCGCTCTACAGCGAAACCGGCCAATACTGGCAAGGCGAAGAACTGTGGCGCGCGATTCGCACCATCCCCATCAATGAGCGGGTCCAGGCCCCGGTGGCCGACACCAGCAGCCTGCCGCCCCTTTACCCTAAGTAGGGCCGCGGCAAGCTTTGAGCTTCTAGCTACAAGCTTGCCGCTGCTTTCTGGAGCTTATTTTGCGACTGTTCCACACCTCCGACTGGCACCTGGGGCAGAACCTCCACGGCCAGGAACGCGACTTCGAACATTCCAGCTTTCTCGACTGGCTGCTGCGCCAGCTCAAGCAGGAGCAGCCCGATGTGCTGCTGATCGCCGGCGATATCTTCGACACCGTCAACCCGCCGGTCAAAGCCCAGGAAGGCCTGTACGACTTTATCGTCAGCGCCCACGAACAGCAGCCGCTGCTGACCATCGTGATGATCGCCGGCAACCACGACTCCGGGGCTCGCATCGAACTGCCCGCGCCCTTGATGCGGCGCCTGCGCACCCACGCCCTGGGCCGGGTGCTATGGCTGGATGACGGCCAGCTCGACGCCGAACGCCTGCTGCTGCCATTGCCCGACGCCAGCGGCGCGATTGGCGGCTGGTGCCTGGCGCTGCCTTTTTTGCGCCCGGCCGAAGTCACCGGCGCACAACTGGGCGACGACTACCTCAAGGGCATCGGCCAGGTGCATGCACGCCTGATTGCCGCCGCCGAGGCCAAGCGCGAACCGGGCCAGGCCCTGATCGCCATCAGCCACGCGCACATGGCCGGCGGCTCGATCTCGGAAGACTCCGAGCGCAGCCTGATCATCGGCAACGCCGAAGCCCTACCCGCCAGCCTGTTCGGCCCAAGCATCAGCTACGTCGCCCTCGGCCATTTGCACAAACCGCAAAAGGTCAACGGCGAAGAGCGCATCCGCTACAGCGGTTCGCCGATCCCGCTGTCGTTCTCGGAGATCGACTACAAGCACCAGATCCTCGACGTGCGCCTGGACGGCGAGACCCTGGTCAGCGTCGAACCCAGGCTGATTCCCCGCGCCGTGCACCTGCAACGCCTGGGCCCGGCGCCACTGGCCGAGATCCTGCTGCAACTGGGGCAACTGCCGGACATCGACCTGCTGGCCGACGAACAGCGCCAGCCCTGGCTGGAAGTGCGGATACGGCTCGACGAACCCCAGCCCGACCTGCGCCAGCAAGTGGAAACCGCCCTGCAGAACAAGGCCGTGCGCCTGGTGCGGATCGCCGCCGAATACGCCGGCAACCGTACCGGCGACAGCAGCGAGGACGGCGCGCAACTGATCGAACTCGACCAGCTCAGCCCCCAGGAGCTGTTCAGCCGCGCCTGGCACGACAACTACGGCAGCGAGGTCGACGAACAGACCCTCAAGGACTTCGCGGTGCTGCTGCAGGACGTGCAGATGGAGACCGAACAACCATGAAGATTCTTGCCATCCGCCTGAAAAACCTGGCCTCCCTGGCCGGCCCGTTCGAGATCGACTTCACCGCCGAGCCCCTGGCCAGCGCCGGCCTGTTCGCCATCACCGGCCCTACTGGTGCCGGCAAGAGCACCCTGCTCGACGCCCTGTGCCTGGCCCTGTTCGGCGCCGTGCCGCGCCTGAGCAATATCGGGCGCGAGACCAAGGTCCCGGAGGTCGACAGCGAGATCCTCACCAGCGACCCGCGTACCCTGCTGCGCCGTGGCACCGGCAGCGGTTATGCCGAGGTCGACTTTGTCGGCATCGACGGCCGTCGCTACCGCGCGCGCTGGGAAGCCAACCGCGCTCGGGACAAGGCCAACGGCAAGTTGCAGGGCAGCCGCCAGAGCCTGACGGACCTGGACCAGGAACAGCTGCTGAGCAACCAGAGCAAAAGCGAATACAAGCAACTGATCGAAGCCAAGCTCGGGCTCAACTTCGAGCAGTTCACCCGCGCGGTGATGCTGGCCCAGAGCGAGTTCAGCGCCTTCCTCAAGGCCGATGACAAGGACCGCAGCGAATTGCTGGAGAAGCTCACCAACACCGCGATCTACAGCCAACTGGGGCGGCGCGCCTACAGCAAAAGCAAAGAAGCTGAAGAGGTACACAAGGAGCTCAAGGCCCAGGCCAGCGGCATCGTTCCCCTGGAGCCCGAGGCCCGGGCCGAGCTGGATCGGCGCTTCAACGACGCCCAGCAACAGCTCAAGACCCAGCAGGCCCAACTCAGGCAGTTAGAACAGCAGAACACCTGGCTCAAGGAACTGCGGCAGTGGCAAGAGGCGCAGCACAGCGCCAGCGAGCAGTTGCAAGCCGCCGAGCACGAGGGGCTAACCCTGGCCCCGGAACGCCTGCGCCTGCAGCGCCTGGAACACCTGGCGCCGCAGCGGCATCAGTTTCTGCGTCAGGCTGAACTGAGCCAGGCCCTGGAACCGCTACGCCAGCAGATCGGGCAACAGGCCGCGCAGCAGATCGACCTGCAACAGCGGCACGAACAGCTGCAACAGCAGCTGCTGGATGCCGGCGCCGCCCTGGCCCAGGCCCAGAGCCAGCACAGCGACAGCGTGCCGTTGCTGCGCGAAGCCTTTGCCGAACAGGGCAACCTGAGCCGCCTGAGCCAGAGCCTGGAGGATGCCGGGCAACAGCAGAGCCGCGCCGAAACGGCAAGCGTGGAAGGCCAGCAGAACATTGTGCACCTGCTGGAACAACAGCGCCTGGTGGGCGAGCGCCTGGAGCGAATCGCCGGGCAACTGGCGCAAAGCGCCGCCCTCGCGCCCCTGGGCGAGGCCTGGAATGTCTACCGCGAACGCTTGCAGCAGCTGATGCTGATCGGCAATCGCCTGAACCAGGGCCAAGCAGAACTGCCGGCCCTGGAACAGCAATCCAATACCGCCGCCCAACACTTGAGCGAGCAGCGTGCGCACCTGGAACTGCTCTACCGCGAAGCCGGCGCCGAACCCCAGGCCGTGGCCGAGCAGATCGAACTGCTGGACGGCCTGCTCAAGGACAACCGCAAGCAACAGCGCGCCATCGAGGACCTGGCACGGCTTTGGGCCCAGCAGCAGGAACTGGACCAGCGCGGCCAGGCCCTGCTGGACAAGCAGCAGACAGTGGCCACCCAGCGCGAAGAACTGAACAAGGTCGGCTTGCAGGCCAAGGCCGAGCTGACGGTGGCTGAGCAGACCCTGAGCGTCACTCAGGCCCTGCTCGAGCGCCAGCGGCTGGCCCGCAGCGCCAGTGTCGAAGAGCTGCGCGGGCAGTTGCAGGATGACCAGCCGTGCCCGGTGTGCGGCAGCGCCGAACACCCCTATCACCAGCCCGAAGCCCTGTTGCAGAGCCTCGGCCGCCACGACGAAAGCGAAGAGGCCAACGCGCGCAAGACCGTGGATGGCCTCAAGGAGCAACTCAACGAACTGCGGGCCCAGGTCCAGGGCCTGATCGCCCAGCAGAAAGAGTTTCTGCAACAGCAGGAGCAACTGGCGGTCCAGCAACAGGCCCTGGCCCCAAGCCTGCAAGCCCACCCGCAGAGCGCCAGCCTGCTGGACCAGGACCCGGCCAGACGGGACGCCTGGCTGCATCAGCAACTGGAGCAGTTACAGCAGAGCATCACCCAGGATGAAAGCCGCCAGGGTGCCCTGCTGACCCTGCAAAAAGACGCAGCACGCCTGCAACAGCAATTGCAGCTCGCCGTCGAAGCCAGCCAGCAGGCGACCCAGCACCTGCACAAACAGCAGGAGCAACTGGGCGCCGACCAACAGCGCCTGGAAGAAGAACTGGCCAGTTTCAATCAGTTGCTGCCGGCCGAGGTCCTCGACGGCCTGCGCCGCGACCCGGCCAACACCTTTGTGCAGCTGGACCAGCAGGTGCTGCAACGCATCGAGCAGTTGCGCGAGCACAAGGACGAGGCCGAGGAACAGCAACAGCGCCAACTGACCCTGGAGAAAGAACAGGACCGCCAGTTGACCCGTCAGCAGCAACTGGCAGACGCCCAGCAGCAGTTCGCCGGGCTCAGCGCCCAGCAGCAGGCTTGCCAGCACAAACTCGCTGAGCTGCTGGGGCAACACAGCAGCGCCGAGCACTGGCAACAACACGTGGATCAGGCCGTGGAGCAGGCTCGCAGCGCCCAGGCCACAGCCCAGCAGCAACTCCAGGACCTGCATCAGCAACTGATCCAGCTCGGCGCCGAACTCAAGGCCCGCGAAGAACGGCGACTGGCTCTGGAGGATGAACAGCAACAACTGGCTGCCAGCATCCAACACTGGCGCGCCGGGCATCCCGAACTCGATGACGAGGGGTTACAGCAACTGCTGGCTCTGGATGAACCACAGGTCCAGCAGTTGCGTCAGCGCCTGCAAGCCAATGACAAGGCCATCGAGCAGGCCAGGGTATTGCTGCAGGAACGTCAGCAGCGCCTGGAACAGCATCAGGCCCAGCACAACGGCAACCTCGCGGCCGAGGAATTGACCCAGGCCCTGGAGGCCTTGCAGCAGGAGGCCCTGGCCAGCGAACAGCAGGTGGCGGAACTGCGCGCGCAGCAGAGCGAAGACCAACGCCGCCAGGATGCCAACCAGGCCCTGGGCCAGCGCATCAGCGACGCCTACAACGAATGGCAGCGCTGGGCGCGCCTCAACGCCCTGATCGGCTCGGCCACCGGCGACACCTTCCGCAAGATCGCCCAGGCCTACAACCTCGACCTGCTGGTGCACCACGCCAATGCCCAGCTGCGGCAACTGGTGCGCCGCTACCGCCTGAAACGCGGTGGCAGCATGCTTGGCCTGCTGGTGCTGGACACGGAAATGGGCGATGAACTGCGCTCGGTGCACTCGCTGTCCGGTGGCGAGACCTTCCTCGTGTCCCTGGCACTGGCCCTGGGCCTGGCGTCCATGGCATCGAGCACGCTGAAGATCGAATCGCTGTTTATCGACGAGGGCTTCGGCAGCCTCGACCCGGAATCCCTGCAACTGGCGATGGACGCCCTGGATGGCTTGCAGGCCCAGGGGCGCAAGGTGGCGGTGATTTCCCACGTGCAGGAAATGCACGAACGAATTCCGGTGCAGATCCAGGTCCGCCGACAAGGCAACGGCCTGAGCACCCTGGAGGTCAAATGAGTCAGGCCGCCGCGACCCTCTACTCCTTTCGCCGCTGCCCCTACGCCATGCGTGCCCGCCTGGCGCTGCGCTACTGCGCAGTGACAGTGGACATCGTCGAAGTCAGCCTCAAGGCCAAGCCGGCGCAGATGCTCGCGCTGTCGAGCAAAGGCACGGTGCCGGTGCTGGAGGTGCAAGGCCAGGTGATCGATGAGAGCCTGGACATCATGCGCTGGGCCCTGGCCCGGCACGACCCGCAGGATTGGTTGCTGCGCCAGGACCCGGCGGCACAGGAGGCCATGGCGGCGCTGATCAGCGACAACGATCAGGGCTTCAAGCACTGGCTCAATCGCTACAAATACCCCGAGCGCCATCCGCAGGAGTCCATGGCGCACTACCGCGCTCAGGGCGAACTGTTTTTGCAGCGGCTGGAACGGTTATTGAGCGAGCGCGACTACCTGCTGGCCGAGCACATGAGCCTGGCAGACGCAGCCCTGGTGCCTTTTGTGCGCCAGTTCGCCCATGTCGACCGCGAATGGTTTGCCCAGGCGCCCTACCCGCGCCTGCAGGATTGGCTGCGGCGGATCCTGGACTCGGAACTGTTCGTGGCGGCGATGGCCAAGCCAAGCTGATTGACCCCGGCGCCGGTGATATCACGGGCGCCCTGGCAGGTCCGGCGCAGACTCAGTCCTGCAACAGACTCAGCATGCGCTCGCGTGAGGCTTCCGGTTCGCCTTCGACCGGCTGCGCCGCCGAGACGATCGGGGTGGAATAGAGAAACAGAAGTACCACTGCCAGACGCATGACCATGCTGTCGATCCTTTGCTGGGAAAGAGTCAAAAAGTTAGCGTCAAATTTAAACATATGGCGATATGACATTACCAAGACTATTTCCCGGCCCCAGGCTCGCGTGTCGCAAACACGTGATGCAAGAGCGACATCACTGCTGACCCCGCCGAGTGACCGAGGGGGAGCCAATGACTTCGCTCCTGCATACGCTGCTTGAAAACAGGGGTGGTTGAACGCTCAGTGCTGGGTCTTGTGGTCCAGGGCGGCGTAGAAGTTGGCGCTCTGTTGCAGGTATTTCTGGGTGTAGGTGTTGGTGCGCGACTGTTTGCTGCTGACCTCGGAGCTGGCGCTGGCAGGCAAGGCCACGGTGGCGGAGATGGCGGAAGCGGCGATCACGGAGAAGAGATTGAAGTTCATGGCGGTAACCCTCGGATGCAGTTGGTTGACTTCCCGTATGGCGGTTGAGCCCGGGCGGTGAAGCAAAACTACGCCCGAGGGTGGGCGCGTTGAAATTCATTGCACAAGTAGCGGATATCAGTGGGATTAATACAAGGAGGCAGGCCCCGTAAACCGGGGCCTGCGGCCTATTGACGCACCAGGAACTTGATGTCGCTGGGGGCATCGAACGCCAGTTTCTGCACGGTTTTACCCAGCAGGCCGGTGTTCGGGTCGCGCTCGACGACCACGATCTGGTTGCTTTTCTGGTTGGCGATCAAGACGAACTTGCCACTGGGATCGAGGCTGAACTCCCGTGGATGGTCGCCCTCGACCGAGCGCCGTTGCAGCTCCTTGAGCTGGCCGCTGGCCGGGTCGATGGCGAATACCAGCAACTCATTGGCGGTGCCGCGATTGCTGACATACAGGAACTTGCCGTCCGCCGAGGCATGCAGGGCTGCACCGGCGCGCTTCTCAGGCGGCTGCTCGGCGGCCAGGTCGACCAGTTGGCGCTGGGTCAACTGCCCGGCCTGGTAATCGAACACCGCGACCTGGGCACTCATTTCCATGCTCAGGTAAGCGTGCTTGCCATCGGCGCTGAATAGCAGATGGCGCGGGCCGCTGCCCGGCGGCAGGCTGACGAAGGCCGGCTTGGCGGCGGTCAGCGGTAGCTCGGGGTTGGCCTTGGGGTCGTAGCGGTAGACGAAGATCTTGTCGGCGCCCAGGTCATTGGCGAAGACAAATTGCCCGTCAGGGGCTGACACCACGGAATGCACGTGGGCCGAAACCTGACGCTCCGGATTGACCCGACTCGCCGGGTGGCTGCTCAGTTGCACCGGCGGCGACAGCTTGCCCTCGGGGCTGACCGGCAATACCGCCAGGCTGCCGCCCGGGTCTTCGCTCACCGAGTAGTTGCCGACGAACAGGTAACGGCCATCGGCGCTGAGGCTGGAATGGGTGGGTTCATTGCCCAGGCTTTGCACCTGATTGATCAGGTGCAGCTGGTGGCTCTTGGGGTCGAGGCGAAAGCTGCTGACCCGGCCCACCGGATCGGCCTGGCCGGGGCCGTTTTCATTGACCGCAAACAGCAGTTTCTGGTCCCGGGACAGTGTCAGCCAGGACGGGTTGGCGCTCTTCACCACTTGCAGCGCCTTGGCCGCGATCTGCCCGGTGCTGCTGTCGAACTGCAGGCGGTAGATCCCTTCGCTGGTGCCCTGGGTGTAGGAACCGACCAACAGTTCGTGGCTGTCCACAGGCGCCGCCTGGACGCCCATGGCGCCGACACTGCCGGCCATCAGCAGAGGCCAGAAATTACGCATCTTCATCGTGCTCTTCCTCATCATCGCGGGCAGTGAACGCGCTCATGCACACCAGGCGGTGCTCGCCGGAATCGCCAAGGATGGTCCAGCTTTGCAAGGTCTCATCGAAGGTTGCGGCCTGCACCTGGGCCAGGCTGAAGTTCCAGCGCTTGGCCGCCCGGCCGTCCATGCATTCGATCAGCAACTGCTGGTCGTCGAGGGAGAAATCAAAGGCATGCAGGCCGTCGATCTCCAGCATGTCGCAGGTTTCAAGGGCGGTGAGCAAGGTAGCGGTCATGGCAGTCAATCATCAAAAGGGAAAGCCGCAATGATAGCTGCTCAGACCCCGGCCGACCTAAAAGAGTCGCGCGAAGCTGTAGCCGCTGCCGAGCCCGCGAGGCTGCGCTGGCTGGAATGAACGCCGTGGCGTGTCAGGTGGACATGGGCCGCACTAGAGGCATAAAAAAGCCGCAACCTGGGTTGCGGCTTGTTGGACGGCGGGCCGTCAGTGGGCGAACAGCGAGTTGCCCTTCTGCCCGGCCAGTTTCTCCGGTTTGATCAGGAAGCGTGCCAGCGCCGGCAGCAGCCACAGCGCGCCGAACATGTTCCACAGCAGCATGAAGGTCAGCATCAAGCCCATGTCGGCCTGGAACTTGATTGCCGAGAAGATCCAGGTCGCCACGCCAATGGCCAGGCACAGGCCGGTGAAGAGCACGGCCTTGCCGGTGGATTTCAGCGTCTGGTAGTAGGCCTCTTGCAGCGGCAGGCCGGCGCGCAGGAAGCTTTCCAGGCGGCTGTAGATATAGATGCCGTAGTCGACCCCGATCCCCACCCCGAGCGCTACCACCGGCAGGGTCGCCACCTTGACCCCGATGCCCATGAACGCCATCAGCGCGTTGCCCAGCACCGAGGTCAGCACCAGTGGCAGCACAATGCACAGGGTCGCCGCCCAAGAGCGGAAGGTGATCATGCACATGGTGGCGACGCAGATGTACACCAGGATCAGGATGATCAGCTCCGACTCCTTGATCACTTCGTTGGTCGCGGCTTCGATACCGGCGTTCCCCGCAGCCAGCAGGAACTCCAGGCCGTCCTTGTTGTGCTCGTTGGCGAACTCCTGCACCGCATGCACCGCCCGGTCGAGGGTCGCGGCCTTGTGGTCATTGAGGAAGATCAGGACCGGCGCCAATGAGCAGTTGTTGTTGTACAGACCATCGGCACGGGAGATGGAGTTGTTGAGTACGTCCGGGTTGCGCGACAGGGTTTCCCATTTCAGGTTGCCTTCGTTCATGCCCTTGATCATCTGCTTGGACACGGTCACCAGGGAGATCGCCGACTGCACGCCCTCGGTGTTCTGCATCTTCCACATCAGCTCGTCGATCGGCGCCATGGCCTCGTAGCGCGAACAGCCTTCGGCGGCAGTCTTGACCATCACCACCAGGACGTCGGAGCTGGTGGAGTAATTATTGATGATGAAGCTGTTGTCTTTGTTGTAGCGCGAGTCCGGACGCAGCTCCGGCGCGCCCTGGTCGAGATCGCCGATCTTCAGGTTCTGGCTGTACCAGAGGCCGCCACCGAAGGCCACCAGGGCCAGGGCGATGGACACCGGTGCGACTTTCGGGCTGGCGAAGTTCGACAGCAGGCGCCAGAACGAATGCTCGCGGGTCGCGTCTTTCTTGCTGCGTTCGATCGCCCGCTTGCTGATGCCGACATAGGAAATCGCCACCGGCAACAGAATCAGGTTGGTGAACACAATCACCGCCACGCCGATCGACGCGCCGATGGCCAGCTCGCGGATCACCCCGATATCGATGATCAGCAACGTGATAAAGCCCACCGCGTCGGCCAGGATCGCGATCATCCCCGGCAGGAACAGTTGGCGGAACGTTCGCCTGGCCGCCGTCAGGGCGTTATCCGCCCCGCTGGATTGCAGGGCGATGCCGTTGATCTTCTGCACCCCGTGGGAAATGCCGATGGCGAAGATCAGGAACGGCACCAGCATCGAATACGGGTCCAGCCCGAAACCGAAGGCGTGCATCAACCCCAACTGCCAGACCACCGCCACCAGGGTGGTGATCAGTACCGCGATGGTGCTGCGGATGCACCAGGTGAACCAGTACAGCAGCACCAGGGTGATGACGAAGGCGATGCCGAAGAACATCACCACCATGATCAGGCCATCGATCAGGTCGCCGACTTTCTTGGCGAAACCGACGATGTGGATCTTCACATTGGGGTTCTGCGCCTCGAACTTGTTGCGGATCTTGTCTTCCAGCTCGTGGGAGAACTTCTGGTAGTCCAGGGCCAGCAACTTGCCCTGGTCCTGCGGGTCCGGGTAGGACTCCAGAAGCGGAATGTCGACGATGCTCGACTTGAAGTCGTTGGACACCAGGCGCCCGACCTGCCCGGACTTGAGCACGTTATTGCGCAACTGCTCCAGGCTGTCGGCCGAACCGTCGTAGCTCTGCGGGATCACCTCACCGCCGGCAAACCCCTCTTCGGTGACTTCGGTCCAGCGCACGCTGGGGCTCCACAGCGACTTGAGGCCCGAGCGATCGACGCCGGAGATGTAGAACACCTCGTCGTTGATTTGCCGCAGGGTCTCCATGTACTCCTTGCTGAAGATGTCACCGTCCTTGGCCTCCACCGAAATGCGCACGGTGTTGCCCAGGTTCGCCAGGTCGTTGCGGTGCTCCATCATTTTTTCAATGAAGGGATGCTTGAGCGGGATCATTTTTTCAAAGCTGGTGGACGGCCGGATCAGCGTCGCCTGCCAGAACAGGAAAATACTCACCACCAGGCAAATCAGGATCACTGCCGGGCGGTTGTTGAAAATCAGGCGCTCGAGAAACGTCGCCTTGTCTTGATGATGACTGCTCATGATGTCCCCGCCTTCTTATTATGTGCCCGGCTCATTTGCTCAGCTCAGCGCCTGTCGGCGAGGTCGTGCGTACGCCACCCTGCCCCACCAGAATCAAATTGCCGTCGCCCGCGGCCGTCACCGCCGACAAGGAGATGCGGTCGGGACGGTTGAAGACGCTGAAGGTCAGGCCGTGGTCATGGCTTTGCACCACACTGCCGCCGTTGCCGACGATCACCAGGGTGCCGTCGTCGAGCAGGGTCGCGCCCGACAGGCCGAACTCCAGGGCGCCACGGGCGGCGTTGAGCTCGACCTGGTCCCAGGTGCTGCCGAAGTCGGTGGAACGGTACAGGTTGCCGCGCAAGCCGTAGATCAGCAGGGTATTGGCTTCGGCGGTGCCGATCACGCCGAACAGCGAGCCGTGGTACGGGCCTTCGAGGCGCTCCCAGGTCTGGCCCCAGTCGGCGGAACGAAACAGGCTGCCCTGCTCGCCGACAATCACCAGCCCCGCGTCCTTCACCGCGGCAATCGCGTTGAGGTGGTACTGGTCTTCGTTGTCCAGGCGCTCGCTGGCGTCTTCCCAGTGCTGGCCGCCATCGGTGGTTTCCAGCAAGGCGCCGTAGGCACCCACGGCAAAGCCGGTGCTGGCGTCCTTGAACCAGACGTCGAGCAACGGCGCTTCACGCTTGAGGTCTTCGAATTGTTTGATCCAGGTGGCGCCACCGTCTGTGCTGGCGAGGATCTGCGCATCGTGGCCGACGGCCCAGCCCAGCTTGTCGTCGACGAAGTACACCGCCGTCAGCAGTTGCCGGGTCGGCACCTTGGCCTGGGTCCAGGTCTGGCCCTGGTCGTCGGAATAGAGAATGTGCCCACGATCGCCGACCGCCACCAGGCGTTTGCCGGCGTGCACGACGTCGAGCATCAGGCTTTTGGCAGCCTTGGCCGACTCGGTGGAATAGACCGCAGCAGCGGCGGCATCGGTTGTCGCAACAGCGACTGCCGCCGTATCGGCAGCCTGGACGGGGACCGACAACGCGGCAACCCCCAACAGCGAGAGCGCTGTAGCCAGCAACGCGAATCTGCGTAAGGCCGGCGGGCGGCAACAACCCACACCCATGACAGGCTCACTCATAGACCTTTCCCCCATTATTATTGTTAGGTCATTCAACCTTTAAGGGCGCCGCGCAGGGCGTGCCTGACGATTGACTGATCCCGGATACCGTCCTGAAACCTGCAATCTAGAGCCCCTTCGGAAGCAGATCTATCCTATCGGGCTTTGGAAAGGTCTGACAATCGACACCGCGTTATCTTTTGTTAACTCGAGGCGATGAGACGATAGCTGAATGGCCTGCCATTCGTCGCCCTGATAAACACAAGCCGCCGGATAATTTGCAGAGGTTATCTGTAGCCGCTGTCGCCAGGCTCGGGCCGCGTTCGGACGCTGGTCATCTGCAGCACTGTTGATATGCCTGGTGAACAGCGGCGCTCATCAGGGCCAGCGCAGCCTCGTGCCTCGGCAGCGGCGACGGCGGGCTTGGATCTTGCGGCATGAAAAAGCCCCGCCCGGGGCGACCGGGCGGGGCTTGCGGTGTCAACCGATCAGGCCAGGCTTTTGCTCACGACTTCAAACACGTCGCTGGACAGTTCGCCCGAGGCGCGGATGCGCTCCAGTTCGGCTTTCATCAGTGCCTGGCGGGCACTGTCGTATTTGCGCCAGCGGGTCAGCGGCGCCAGCTGGCGCGAGGCGATCTGCGGGTTGAAGGCGTTGAGCTCGATCACCAGGTCCGCCAGGAAGCGGTAGCCGGAACCATCCGCCGCATGGAAGTTGATCAGGTTCTGCCCGGCGAAAGCACCGATCAGCGCCCGCACCTTGTTCGGGTTCTTGATGTTGAACGCCGGGTGCTGCATCAGCGCCTTGACCCGCGCCAGGCCACCCGGCAGACCGCTGGCGGCCTGGACGCTGAACCATTGATCCATGACCAGCGGGTTGTCCTTGAAGTTCTCGGCGAACAGTTCCAGGGCCCAGGCCTTTTCTTCCTCGTAAGGGGAATTGACCAGCACCGCCAGTGCGGTCAGGCGTTCGGTCATGTTATCGGCGTGCTCGAACTGCTCCTTGGCCGCCGCCGGCACCAGGAATTCCGGCTTGCGGCTGACCATCACGTACGACAGGGCAATGTTCTGCAAAGCACGTCGGGCGAAATGTTCCGCCTCGGCCACATAAGGCGTGCGTTTGGACACTTCGCGATTGGTCTGATAACGCTGCCACAAAGGCTCGAACAGCTCATCGGCCAACTGCCGGCGGGCAAATTCGCGGGCGGCGTGGATGGCCTCGACGTCGGCCACTTCGCTGATTTCGGTGAGGTAGGCCTCGCCCGGCAGCGAGAGCATTTCCGCGACCATGGCCTGATCCAGGCTGTCGTCGGTCAATACGCTGCGCAGCGCCGTGACCAGGCGCGGGTCCATCGCCAGGGCTTCGCCCTTCTGCTGCTGAGCGATCAGCTCCTGCAACACCTGCACCGACAATTGCTGGCCGGCGTCCCAACGGTTGAAACCGTCGCTGTCGTGTTGCATGAGGAACATCAACTGGTCGCGGCTGTAGGGGAAGCTCAGCTTCACCGGGGCCGAGAAGCCCCGCAGCAGCGACGGCAACGGCTGTTCGGCGATGTCGACGAAGGTAAAAGTCTGCTCGGCCTCGGTCACCGACAACACACGGGACGTGCCCTGGGCGGTGGCTTCACCGACCAGGCGCAGGGCGATGTCGGCACCGGTGCTATCGAGCAGGCCCAGGGCCACGGGAATCACAAACGGCAGTTTCTCGACCTTGTCCGGGGTCGCCGGGCAGCTCTGGCGGAAGGTCAGGCTGTAGGTCTTGGCCGCCGGGTCATAGGCTTCGCTGACGGCCAGGCGTGGTGTGCCGGCCTGGCTGTACCAGCGCTTGAACTGGGTCAGGTCGACGGCGTTGGCATCTTCCATGGCCTTGATGAAGTCATCGCAGGTCACGGCTTGGCCATCGTGGCGCTCGAAATACAGGTCGCTGCCCTTGCGAAAGCCCTCGGCGCCCACCAGGGTGCGGATCATGCCGACGACTTCCGAGCCCTTCTCGTACACGGTCAGGGTGTAGAAGTTGGAAATCTCGATAAAGCTTTCCGGACGCACGGCATGGGCCATGGGGCCGCCGTCTTCGGCGAACTGGTGGGTCCGCAGGTACGCCACATCCTGGATGCGCTTGACTGTCGGCGAGTTCATGTCCGAGGAGAACCCGGCATCGCGGAACACGGTAAAACCTTCCTTGAGCGACAGCTGGAACCAGTCGCGGCAGGTCACGCGGTTGCCCGACCAGTTGTGGAAGTATTCGTGGGCGACGATCGCCTCGACCCGCTGGTGCGCAGCGTCGGTCGCGGTTTCGGCGCGGGCCAGCACGGCGCTGGAGTTGAAGATATTGAGGCCCTTGTTCTCCATGGCACCCATGTTGAAGTCATTGACCGCCACGATCATGAAGATGTCGAGGTCGTACTCGCGACCGTAGGTCTCTTCATCCCAGCGCATGGATTTCTTCAGGCTGTTCATGGCGTGCTGGCACTTGTCGATGTTTTCCGGCTCGACATAAATGCGCAGCGCCACGTTGCGCTGGCTCATGGTGGTGAAGCTGTCTTCGACGCACCACAGGTCACCGGCCACCAGGGCGAACAGGTAGGCCGGCTTCATGAACGGGTCTTCCCAGGTCGCCCAGTGCCGGCCGTCTTCGCCGGGGCCACTGGCAATCGGGTTGCCGTTGGACAGCAGCACCGGGTAGCTGTGCTGCTCGGCCGACACGGTGGTGGTGAACGTGCTCATCACGTCCGGGCGATCGAGGTAATAGGTGATCTTGCGAAAGCCTTCGGCCTCGCACTGGGTGCAGAACATGCCGCCGGATTTGTACAGGCCTTCCAGGGCAGTGTTGGTTTCCGGATGAATGCGCACGCTGGTGTCGACAGTGAAGCGCTCGGCCGTCGGTTGCAGGGTCAGGTGGCTGTCGTCGAGCTGGTAGTCGGCGGCGCTCAGTTCGCGATCGCCCAGGCTGACCGACAGCAACTCCAGCAACTGGCCGTCCAGCACCAGCGGCGGCAGACCGGCGCCGCGTGCCGGGTTGCGCCGCATCACCAGTTGCGCATGGACCAGGCTGTGGTCCTCGAACAACTCGAAGGTCAGGTGCGTCTCGTCGATCAGGTACTCGGGCGCCTGATAGTCCTTCAGGTAAATCATCTTCGGTTGATCGGTGCGCATGGTTCGAATCCTTCTACTGATGCACGGCGAGCTGATAGGCCGTGTATTTACGAATATTGATCACGCCGGTGTCGAAGATCAGGTATTGGCCCTTGATCCCCAGCAACGTGCCTTCGGCAATCGGGTTCTTGTCCAGGTTGAAGCTGACGATCTTGGCCGGGTACTGCTCGACCGGGTAACGGATTTCCAACGGCTGTACATCGCTCAGCGCTTGGATCGCCTGCAGCCCGAAGCGTTCCTGCAAACCTTGCAGGCCCTCGGCGCAGGAGGCGAATAACTGTTCGCGCACGGCCACCAGGTCGACGGCGGGTGCGTCGCCCTTGAGCAGGGCGCGCCAGTTGGTCTTGTCGGCCACCTGGCTGCGCAGCAGGTCTTCGACGAAGCCCGATTGCTGGCGGGTGGCTACGCGCATGATCGGCAGCGCCTGGCTCGCGCCCTGGTCCAGCCAGCGGGTCGGCAGCTGGGTGGCGCGGGTGATGCCGACCTTGACCCCCGAGGAGTTGGCCAGATAGACCACGTGGTCGGTCATGCAGAATTGCTCGCCCCAGGACGGATCGCGGCACGTGCCGGCGTCGTAGTGGCAACGCTCCGGGCTCATGATGCACAGGTCGCACTGGGCCAGCTTGGTCATGCACGGGTAGCAGTAACCCTGGCTGAAACTGGTCTTGGTCTTGCGTCCGCAATGGGAGCAGTGGATCGCCCCGAGGAACTCCAGGCGGACCTGGGTGCCGATCATCGGGTTGACCGGCACCTCCTGCTCGCCCAGGCGAAAGGCGTATTGAACGTTCGGCCCGTCAAGGCGCGCCGACATCTTGCTGATTGCACCGCGGCCAATCTCAATCAATGGATGGCATCCGACTTGAACAGGATGTTCGGCACCGGCGCCGACTTCGAGGAGCATTCCTGCGGCCCCATGTAGCCGGTCCGCTCTTCCTCGGGCAGGTTCTGCATTTCCCAGGCGATGACCGCCTGCAACGACAGTTCACGCTGCTCGGCGGTGAGCTTGCGGCCGTCGGACCATTTGCCGATTTCCACCGCGAGCTTGAGGCTCTGGTAGATCTCCGGGGTGATGTTTTCGATCATTTCTACAAAAGAGGACATGCAACGGTCTCCAGCATTAAAGGGCCAGTTTACGGCGGCCATACAAGCCACCCAACAAACCTGTGAGGCATCCGACGAGCAACCCGCCGACGTGGGCGGCATTGGCGATTTCCCCGAAACCGATCATCGAGACCAGCCCGGACAGGCACAGCAGCAACCACACCAGCATCATCACCAGCACGCCGCGCGGCAGGCGATAGATCGGGTTGGGCGCCAGCAATTGATAGATCCAGCAATGCCCGAGCAGACCGTACAGGACCCCGGACAGGCCGCCGAACAGGGTCGGGCCGCTGAAATAGTATTGGGCGAAGTTCGACACCAGGCTGAACAGCAGGGTCAGGCCCAGCAGGTTGATGCTGCCCTGGCGCAACTCGATGCGCCGCCCCAGCTCCCAGTACCACATGCCGTTCATGGCGATGTGCAGGAAACCGAAGTGGATCAGCATCGGCGTCACCAGACGCCACCACTGCCCCGCTGCCAGGCTGTCGGCCAGAGGCGTGAACTGGATGTAGTCGCCGGTGACGCGAAACTCGAGAAAGGTCAGCCAGCGCAGGGTGTCCAGGTTGTCGCCCAACAGGGTCACCGCGCACACGATCAGGCTCGCCAGCAGCACCAGGGCGGTCATCGGGCTGCGGCGCAACTGTTCCTTGAAGCCCGGGCGCGCGCCAGCGGTCGGCACTTGCGGCAGGTCCAGCTGCTGCTCGGGGTCGCCGCCGGGAAAGCGCTCGTACAACGCACGCACATCGGCACTGATCGAATCCGGCACCCACAGTACCTGCTCGCCCGCCTCTTCGCTGACCCGGTGCGGCACCTGCATACGCTGAAGCAAGGTGACAAAACCGCTCAAATCCACCGCCAGCGGCAGACGCAATACTGCAACAGCACTCATCCCAGAGCCTCCGGCCGCTCAACATCGACCCAGACGAATTTATGTGGATCCAGGCGGGTTTCCTGGTCCAGGCGATAGGCCACCAGCTTGCCGTAGAGCACGGCACTGTAGTCCAGGCACGCCAGGTTGGCGCGCAACGGCGCCGGTTTGCCGCTGCGCCAGTAGTGGCCGACGAACAGCAACGGCTCGTCGCTGGCGTAGCGCAACAGGTTGCTTTTTTCACTGGAGGACAGCGGCATGCAGGCCACCGGCTCCGGCAGCGCATCGGGCTGAAACACGATGTCGCCGTAGGTCTGCGGGTCGTCTTCCCAGAACTTGGTGCGAAAGAACGAACGGGTCAGGCCATCGCCGCTGGTCATGGTCTGGCCATGGGGCAGGCGCATGTCGGTGCCACGCAGCAGGCGGTCGAAGGCCAGGCTGGCGAAGCTGTCGGGGAGCGCCGAGGCCTGGAGGAACACCTCGTCGATGCAGCCGTTGGGGTACTGCGCGCGCAGGGGCGCAATCAGCCCCGCATCCCAGCAGGCGTGCACCACGCGAAAACGCCCGGCATCGACGAACAGCGGCAGCTTGTAAAACCAGCCGAGGAAGTCATGCCAGTCGCCGGGGTGCTGCTCGAACTGGTTCAGGGTCTCGCTGAGCAGGCGCGCGTGGCGCGGCGTGTGCTCGCGCACGAACTGCTTGCCGCTGCCCGCAGGCGCCGGGGTGCTCCAGCCCAGGGCGTTGAATTCATGGTTGCCCATGATGCACAGCGCCTGGCCGGCCTCGACCATGTCGTGGACGATATGCAGCGCTTCGCGGATTCGCGGGCCGCGGTCGATGATGTCGCCGAGGAACACCGCCATGCGTGACGGGTGCCGCCAGACGCCACCCTGCCTGTGGTAACCGAGCCGGTCGAGCAAGTGCTCAAGGGTCAGGGCGCACCCGTGCACGTCGCCGATCAGGTCGTAACTTCGCGCGGGATCGAGCATCAGTCGCCTCCACCACCCAGCCGGCTGCCCCAGCCGAGTTTGGTCCGGCAAACCTCGTAGTAGTTGTGGTCCAGCGGATGGATCAGGCGCAGCTTCTGCGCCTTCTTGCTGACCGTGACGGTGTCGCCGGGCGCACAGGTAAAGTGGTTCTGCCCGTCACAGGAGACTTGCGGATAGATCTGCATATCTTTGGACACGACGATTTTCAGCTCACTGTTGCCATCGACCACAATTGGCCGGCCTGACAAGGTATGGGGGTACATCGGCACAATCACAATGGCATCGAGCTTGGGATGCATGATCGGCCCGCCGGCCGACAGCGCATAGGCCGTGGAACCGGTCGGCGTGGCGACGATCAGGCCGTCGGCCTTCTGACTGCAGACGAACTGGCCATCGATGTAGATTTCGAATTCGATCATCCGCGTCGACTTGCCCGGGTGCAGCACCACGTCATTCAGCGCGTCGCCCTGACCGATGGCCTCGGCGTGACGGCGGACTTCGGCCTGAAGCAGGAAGCGGTTCTCCACCAGGTAGTGGCCGTCCAGCACCTCGGCGACCTTGATCTCCAGCTCGTCCGGGCGAATATCGGTCAAAAAGCCCAGGCTGCCGCGGTTGATCCCCAGCACCGGCGTGTTGTGCCGGGCCAGGGCGCGGGCGGCGCCAAGCAGGCTGCCGTCGCCGCCGACCACGATCACCATGTCGCAGACTTCACCGAGCATTTTGCGCGACGAGGTCTGCAGGCCGTGGCCTGGCAGCACGTCGGCGATGGTGTCCTCGAGGATCACGTGCAGGTGGCGTTCGAGCAGAAACCTTTTCAGTCGGCGAACTGTGTCAAGCACCTGCGAACTGCCCAGGCGACCGATAATGCCGATATTGCGAAATTGCTCCATGGGGCTCCTGCAGGGTTCTGGGGCGGGCAAAAGAGGGATTATGGGCGAAAGCCGGCCATAGACAAAATCCTTTCAGCCACCCTCCGAGGAGCTATGCTCGCAGAATGATCCTGTTTCCCGGCTTGCTCGACCTCCCCCGCCAGTTGCGCCACCCCGCGGTGCGCGACCTGGCCTGGGTCATCCTCGCCCCGCCCATGCTCGAACACACGCCCTGGCCCCAGCGTCATCCACTGGCCGGCAGCGACTGGGTGCAGGCGCCCGAACTGCTGGCCCACTGGCTGCGCCAACTCGACCAGGACCACCGCGCCCTGGAACATTGGCTGGCCCTGGCCACCACCCGGCGCCTGGGCCTGTACTACGAACGCTTGTGGCAATTCGCGGTGCGCCATGCCCCGGGGGTCGAGCTGCTCGCGGCCAACCTGCCGATCCGCCGTGCCGGGCACACCCTGGGCGAGCTGGACATGCTGCTGCGCGACCGCGATGGCGTGCATCACCTGGAACTGGCGATCAAGCTGTACCTCGGGCCGCAGGCCGGCAACGGCGAAGACAGCGCCCAGTGGCTGGGCCCGGGCTGCCATGACCGCCTGGACCGCAAGCTGGCCCATTTGTGCGAACACCAGTTGCCGATTTCAGCCCGCCCGGAAAGCCTCGATGTACTGACCGCCCTGGACATCACCCATTTCAGCGCCCACCTGTGGCTGGGCGGCTACCTGCTCTACCCCTGGCCCGGCCATGCCCATCCGCCGCTGGGCGCCCACCCCCGGCACCTGCACGGGCGCTGGCTGCACCAACATGACTGGCCGGCATTCCTGGCCCAGAGCCCACCCGGGCGCTGGCAACCCTTGCCGCGCCATGCCTGGCTGGCGCCGGCCCATTACCCCGACGAGCAGACCTGGAGCCCGGCCCAGCTCGAACACTGGCTGGCCGAGCTCGACCCCCATGCTCCGGCGCAATTGCTGGTGCGCCTGACGCAGAAAGCCCCGGCCCATTGGGAAGAAGCCGAGCGCCTGTTCCTGGTGGCCGACCTGTGGCCAAACGTGCCGGGGCAGGCTTGAGCGGCGGCCACCCGTCCATTGATCACCCCCTTTGGCCCACGCCCGCCCCCGGCTGAGTGGGGCTTAACGCCCGCCTCAGGTCATTCGTCCATATTTATGCTGCAGCAGCAAACGACCGCGAAACCCTGTACTAGGATACGAGGGCTGCACTCACTATCGTGCTCGATCAAGGGGTCAGGACATCCTCTTAAAACTCATGGTTATAAAGGCAATGACGCCGCCACCTGGACTCATGGATGAACCAATGAACTCACAACTGCTGTTCCCCCACATTGGCAAGGTCATCGCCAGCACCGGCAGCCGCAACTTCCCCCGCATGCTGCATGCCCTGATATTGACTCAGCTGGCGGTCGACGCGACCCACATCCGGCGCCTACCGGTGGCCTCTGAAGCGCCTTCCCACGGCCGCAACGCCAGCGCCGCCAATGACGCCGGCGACACCTGCGAGCCCGGATGGCTGGCCGCGACGGTGTACGACCGACGCAGCCACCAGCCTCTCTGCGACAGCTTCGCCGCAGCGGCGCACCGCGAGGCCACGCCTGCCCGGCCCGGGGTGGCCAGTGCACAGATGCACCTGAGCAGTCACCGCGACGCCTACCGCTACGTGATCTCGGTGTACCGCTGCGCCCACGCACCGAACTTTTCCGCCCAGGAACGCATCATCCTCCAGGATTTCTCGTCACTGCTGCTGCCCATGGTGGAAACCCATATCAGCGCCCTGCAACCCGTCAGCAGCACCTCCCAGGCGGGCCCGGTAACGACGACCAAGGTCCAGGGCCTGGAAAACCTGCGCCAGCGCTTTGCCGAACGCCTGGAGCAATCGGGCCTGAGCCTGTCGAACCGGGAGACGGAAGTCTGCATCGGCCTGCTCGCCGGACGTACCGCGCCGGAGTTGGCGGAACAGTTCCGGCTCAAGGTCAACACCGTGGAAAGCTACCTCAAGCGCGCCTCGATCAAGATGGGCATCAGTGGCCGCAATTCGCTGCTGCGCTGGATGTACTCCGGCGATGAGGCCACGCCCCCCTGCGCCGCTCGCGGCCTGGCCTAGGATCAGGCCGGGCCGCTTCGGCTCAATCCCGCGCCAGGGCCTCGATGGGGTCCAGGCGCGCGGCATTACGGGCCGGCACAAAGCCGAAGACGATGCCGATCAGCGTGGAACAGGCAAACGCGGTGACGATCGAGCCCAGGGAAAACACCATCTGCCATTCCTTGACCAACAGTGAAAACAGGTAGCCGATGGCGAACGACAGACCGATGCCGATCGCCCCGCCTATCAGGCAGACCATCACCGCCTCCACCAGGAACTGCTGGCGAATGTCCGACTGCCGCGCCCCCACCGCCATGCGAATGCCGATTTCCCGGGTCCGTTCGGTCACCGATACCAGCATGATGTTCATCACCCCGATGCCGCCCACCAGCAGCGAAATCAAGGCAATCAGCGACAGCAGCAAGGCCAGGGAGCGGCTGGTCTTGTCCACGGTTTTCATGATGCTGTCCAGGTTGTTGGTGAAGAAGTCCTTGGTGCCGTGGCGCTGCAACATGACCTGAGTCACGTTGTCCTCCACAACTTTGCTCGGCTGGCCGTCCTTGATCCGCACGCTGATGCTGTCCAGGTGGCGCTGGCCCAGCAGGCGTCCGGCGGCGGTTTCATAGGGCACCCAGACGCTCAGGGTGTTGGCCGCGGAGAAGATGTTCTTGGTCGCCGCCGTCACCCCGATCACCGTGCACGGCAGCGAACCCACCAGGATCACCTGACCCAGGGGGTCGACCCCGGCGCCGAACAGGCGGCTGCGGGTGTTGTCGTCGATCACCACCACCTGGGCCTGGCGCCGCGCATCGCTTTCGCTGAAGGCGATGCCGGCCTGCATCTTCAGGCCACGCACCTGGAAGTAGCGGTCGCTGACGCCATTGACCGTGGCGTTGACATCCACATTGCGATAGCGCAGCAGCAGGTTGCGCCCCACCACCGGGGTCGCGCTGTCGACGTAATACAACTGGTTGAGGGCCGTCGCATCGGCCGGCATCAGGGTTTCGATGGCGGCGGCGCGGCTGTCGCCGAAACTGGCCCCGGGAAACACATCGATGGTGTTGCTGCCGATGGCCTGGATGTCCTTGAGCACATAGCGCTTGGCGCCTTCACCGATGGCCACGATTGAGACCACCGAGGTGATGCCGATGATGATCCCGAGCATGGTCAGCAAGGTCCGCATGCGGTGCGACACCAGCGCCACCCAGGCCATGCCGAAGGCTTCCTTGAACAGGCCGAGGCTGGCCACCAGGCGCCGGGTGCCCGCCGGCTTGAGGCGCAATGCCGGTACTTCCGGCAGCTCCGGCCCGGGGCGCGGGTGCCTGCAATCGCTGATGATCTCGCCATCGCGGACCTCGATGATGCGCTCGGCGTTGGCCGCCACCTTCGGGTCATGGGTGACGATGATCACCGTGTGCCCGGCGGCATGCAGTTCCAGCAGGATGTTCATCACCTCCTTGCCGCTGGTGGTATCGAGGGCACCGGTGGGTTCGTCGGCCAGGATGACCTCGCCGCCATTCATCAGGGCCCGGGCAATACTCACCCGCTGTTGCTGGCCGCCGGACAGCTGGTTGGGGCGATGCAGCAAATGCCCCGACAGGCCCAGGCGCCCGAGCAACTCGGTGGCCCGCTGATGGCGCTGGCTCTCCGGGGTGCCGGCGTAGATCGCCGGCATCTCGACGTTGTGCAGGGCGCTCAGGTGCGGCAGCAGGTGGTAGCGCTGGAAGATAAAGCCGAAGTAGTCACGCCGCAGTTCGGCCAGTTCCTGGTTGTCCAGGTCGCGGGTTTCCCGGCCGTTGACCTGGTAGCTGCCGGCCGTGGCGTAGTCCAGGCAGCCGAGGATATTCATCAGGGTCGACTTGCCCGAGCCCGAGGCGCCGGTAATGGCCACCATTTCCCCGGCGTTGATGGTCAGGTCGATGTTCTTCAGGGCGACAAAGGCTTTTTCACCGGCCACGAAACTGCGGGTGATGCCCTTGAGCTGCAACAGTGGCTGGCTCATGTCAGGCCCCCGCCACAGCGGATACCGGATCGCCGATCACCACCTTGTCACCTTCGACCAGCCCGTCCCTGATCTGCACCTTGACGTTGTTGTTGATCCCGGTCTGCACGTTGCGTTGCTGGGCATGGCCCTTGGCGTCCAGCACCCGTACCGGAAAGCTGCCATCGGCGTTGCGCGGGCCGAGGGCCGCCACCGGCACCATCAGCACCGCCTGGGCAGTGTCGAGCACGATGCGCACCTGGGCGGTCATCGCAATGCGCAGGCGGTGGTCGGGGTTGGGCACATCGAACAGTGCGTTGTAGAACACCGCGCTGCTCTGCTTCGCGGTGCCCGCGGCCTGGGTGTCGAGGAAGTTCTGCGGCGCCGGTTCCGTGCCGCGCAGCTCGCCGTAGTAACGCCGATCTTCACCGAGGATGGTGAAGTAGACCTTTTGCCCCGGGGTGATGTGGATCACATCGGCTTCCGAGACCTGGGCCTTGACCGTCATGGTGTCCAGGTCCGCCAGTTTGAGCAGGACCGGCGCCAGTTGCTGGGCGATCACGGTCTGGCCTTCCTGGGTGACGATGCCCACCACGTCGCCGTCGATGGGCGCGACGATCCGGGTATAGGCCAGGTTGACCCGGGCCGTATCGATCTGGATATGCGCACTCTTGATCTGCGCGTCCAGCGACAGCAGGTTGGCGCGCTGGACCTCGTAGTTGGACTCGGCGGTCTCGAAGTCCTGGCGCGAGATCGAGGCGTCGGCCTGCAAGTCGTTGTAGCGCTCGTAGATCGACTTGGTCTGCTTGAGCTGGGCCGCCGTGGCCCGACGCTGGGCTTGCAGGTTCTCCTCGTCGACCAGGGCCTGGCGCAGGGTGTTCTGCAACACCAGCGGGTCGATTTCTGCCAGCCACTGGCCCTTTTTCACCTTGTCCCCGAGCTTGACCTTGAGCGACTTCAACTGCCCGGAGACCTGGGCCCCGACATCCACCTGCTTGATGCCTTCGAGCAACCCGGTGGCCAGCACCGCGTTTTCAATATCCCCGCGCTCGACCTTGGCCACCAGGTACTGCGGCGGTTCGGCCGGCGCCTGCACGGTGTAGAACACCAACCCGGCCGCCACCACCAGCGCCAGTCCCAGGCCCACGTTACGCAACTTCGACTTTTCCATAGATGACCACAAATGCGTTGAGGGCAGATCCGGCCGTAGCCGGGGCCTTGTCCAAGGGGGCGACCCTGCGTGCCGCCCCCGATCAATCAACCGGCTCCGCGCCGGTCCCGGGTCAGCGCCTCACGACACCCCCTCGCCCACCGCCAGCGCCAGCCCTTCATGCCACCAGGCCGCAAGGCTGTAGACGTCGGGCGCCTTGAGGATGCTGAAATGGTTGCCCGGGCCATGCCACACCGACAGCGGTTCGACGTACTGGCGCCAGCCGCGGATCATCGCCTCCTGCTCCAGCAGGTTGCTGGCGCTGTCCAGGGCCGGGTCCTCGGCCAGCACCAGGCGCACCGGCCCCCGGTACAGCAGGTGCGGCTGATAGACCGTGCGCAGCGCCGCGCCAAAGGTGCGCACCGTGCCGTAGATCGCCTCGGGGGTTGAACGGGGCGACAGCTGGCCGACCCGCACCATGCCCGCGTGCAGCAGGCGCAGTTGGGTCGGGTCGTCTGCGGCGGCAAACGCCACCGGCTCGATGCCCAGGGATTTGCCCGACGCCAGCTGCAAGGCCTCGATCAGGCGCTCCAGGACCGCCGTCGCGGTGTACGGCCTGGCCACCCCGCCATTGCCGCCGGGCGCTTCGCTGTCGATCAGGGTCAGGGACGCCACCGTGCGCCCGCGGGCCTGCAGGCGGGCGGCCAGGGCATAGGCCACCCAGCCGCCGAAGGAATGGCCGACCAGATGCAGCGGCCCCTCCGGACACACTTGCTCCAGCGCCGACAGCCCGTGCTCGGCAGCGCTCTCCACCTGACTGTGGGGCGGCCATTGCCCATCCAGGCCCCGTGGCTGCAGGCCGAACAGCGGCCAGTCCGGCCCCAGGGCATCGGTCAGGCCGATAAATCCGGTCACGCTATCGCCTGCCCCCGGCACGCAGAAAATCGGTGCCTGCCCGGGGCGACCGGTCTGGATACTCAGCAGCGGCTGGTGCGGCGCCAAAGCCTCGGGGGCCGCGGCCGCCATGGCCGCACTGATCGCCTGCCCCAGGGTCTGGACATGGGGCGCCTGCATCATGCTCAGGTGATCTCCCGGCACACTGACCGCCTGCAAGCGCGGCCCCAGGACGTCGCCCCAGCCCAGGCTGGTACTGCGCCGCGCCAGCTCGGTCGGGCGTTCCCGGGCACAGAACAGATGCACCGGCAGCGCGATCGGATGCAGGGCGTAATGGGCCATGGCATGCCCGTGGGCCACTTCCCGCGCCAGGAAGCGTTCCAGGTCGCTGGCCGGGGTTTCCAGCAACTGCGGGTTGAGCACCTGGCGCTCACGGCAGGCCTGGAGCAGTGAAGCAAAGTCATGCTGTTCAAGCTCCATGCCCAACTGCCGGACCCGCTCCAGGGCCGCCTCGCCGGGCACACCCTGGACCGTCCAGTGGCTTTCGCATTGCAGCAGCAGGTGACGCTTGAGGGCGTGCGGCCCATTCCAGCGGGCCTTGCCCTGATCGGTCAGGCGCGGCATGTAGCTGTCGATCAGGCCAAGGAACTGCACCACCTGGTCCTGCCCCTGCAATTGCAGGGCGACCTCATACGCCAGCACCCCGCCAAACGACCAACCGGCCAGGCGGTACGGCCCCTCGGCCTGCACCGAGCGGATCAGCCGTACCAGGCGCGCGGCCAGGCCCTCCAGGGTGTGCAATTGCGGGTACTGCAAGGCGATCCCGGGCAAGCCGTAGATCGGGAAATCGCCCTCGATATGCCGCCCCAGCACCGGGAAGTACAGGTCCATGCCGCTGAACTCATGCACCAGGAACAACGGCGGCTGGCTGCCACCGGCACGCACTTCGATCACGCTCTGCTGGTCGTCCGGCACTGCCGTGCGCTGGCCGAGCAAGGTGGCAATCGACTCGACGCTGGCATGCTGGAACAACTCGGCCAGGGTCACTTTCAACCCTTCCTGCTGCATGCGGTTGAGCAGGCGGATCGCCAGCAGCGAGTGCCCGCCCAGCTCGAAAAAGCTGTCATGGCGACCGACCTGCGGCACGTGCAGGACCTCGGCCCAGACCCGCGCCAGGCTCTGCTCCAGGGCCGTGATCGGCGCCTCATAGGCCCGTCCGGCCAGGGCTTGCAGCTCGGGCGCAGGCAGGGCCTTGCGGTCCAGCTTGCCGTTGGCGGTCAGCGGCAGGTGCTCGAGCAGCACATAGGCCGCGGGCACCATGTAGTCCGGCAACTGGCTCTGCAATGCGACGCGCAACCCTTCGCTGTCCGCCGTGGCGGCCGTGGCGTGACGGGTGTAATAGGCCACCAGGCGCTTGTCCCCCGGGCCGACCTCGCGCACCAGCACCGCCGCTTCCCTGACCCCGGGGCATGCGGCGAGCCGGGTTTCGATTTCGCCCAGTTCGATGCGGAAACCCCGCAGCTTGACCTGATCGTCGTTGCGACCGATGCACTCCAGCCGCCCCTCGCCCAGCCAGCGACCCAGGTCGCCGGTGCGGTACATCAGGCGCCCGGGCTGCTCGACAAAAGGGTCGTGCACAAACTTTTCGGCGGTCAGTTGCGGGCGGTTCAGGTAACCCCTGGCCACGCCCTGGCCGCCGATGTAGATCTCCCCTACCGCCCCCAGCGGCACCGGTTGTCGGCTGCGATCCAGGACATACACCCGGGTGTTGGCGATCGGCACGCCCACGGCCACGCTGTCGGCATCCGCCGCCAGCGCCCGAACCTCAAAGGTGGTGGCAAAAGTGGTGGTTTCGGTAGGACCGTAGCAGTGCACCAGACGCAGGTCCGGGGCCTGCTCCAGCAAGCGGCGAAAGGCCCCCGGGTCGGCGCGCTCACCGCCGCACAACAGCATGCGCAGGCCCTTGAGGGCCTCGGGAATCAGTTGCACATACTGGTTGAACAACGACGTGGTGAGAAACAGCACGGTCGCCCCCGAGTCCACCAGGGCCCGGCCGAAGACCTCGGGTTCGAGCAGGGTCTGATGCTCGATCACCAGCACCTGGCCACCGTTGAGCAAGGCGCCCCAGACCTCCATGGTGCTGGCGTCGAACGCCGGGTTGGAGACAAACGCCAGCCGGTCCAGGGGGTTGAAATCGGCGTAACCGTTGTCGCGCACCAGGCGCACGATGGCGCGGTGCGGCACCAGCACGCCCTTGGGGGTGCCAGTGGAGCCGGAGGTGTACATGATGTACGCCACCGCTTCGGACGATTGCGGCAACTGCGGGTCCTGGCTCGGCCAGCCATCGAGGCCCGCTTGCAGCAGGTCCAGGCGCGGCACCGGGTGTTGCAGCAGCGGCTCGCCCCGGGTCAGCAACAGCACCGCCTGGCAGTCGTCGAGCATAAAACCCAGGCGCTCGGCCGGAGCGTTGATGTCCAGCGGCACATAGACCGCCGCGCACTTGTTGATCGCCAGTTGGCCAAGCAACAGTTCAAACGAACGCGGCAGCAGCAGCGCCACGTTGTCCCCCGGCTGCACACCCAGGTCGAGCAAGCGGTGCGCCAACTGGTTGGCCCGCCGGTTGAGCTCGTGGTAGCTCATGGATTGCCCGCCCTGCACCGCCGCCACTGCCTGCGGACTGGTCTGGGCCTGGGCCTCGAACAGCCGGTGCACGGTCTGTTCGTGGTGCACGTCGCGGTCGCTGGCGTTGAACTGCACCAGCAATTGTTGGCGCTCCTGCGCCGAGAGAATCGACAGCTGGCCGATGGCCTGCTGCGGCGTCTGCTCCAGGGCCTGCACCAGGTTGTCCAGGGCGGTCTGCATATAGGTGCAGACCCGCTGCGCGCCGATGCCGGCAGCCGCCATGGCACTGAGTACAAAGTCACTGCCCAGGTCGTCCACGCTCAGGGTCAGCAGGTAGTTGCTGCGCTCCTCGGCCTTGAGCAGATGCATGCCGTGCCAGGCCGCCCCGGCCGCCGCCGATGGCGCCGTCGCCACCGCGCTGTGGCGGTAGTTGAGCAGCGCGCTGAACAACGGGGTCGGCGGCGCCACCCCGCTGCAACGCTGGGCCAGGGCCAGGGGCGCGTGCTCATGGGCCAGCAACCGGGCGAGCCGGGCATGGGTCGCCAGCACCGCGGCACGGACGCCTTGCTCGCCAAGGTCGACCCGCAGCGGCAAGGTATTGATAAACACCCCCAGGGCCCGCTCGGCGCCCTCGCCGCCCTGCATCCGGCCAAACAGCACGCTGCCGAACACCGCGTGCTCCTGGCCCGAGACCGCGCCCAGCACCTGGGCCCAGGCCAGGTGCACCAGGCTCGCGGCGCTCACCCCCAACTGCCGGGCCTGGTTGCGCAGGCGCTGGTTCAAGGGTGCGCCCAATGCCAGGCGGGCTTCTTCGATATCCCGGCCGTCACCCTGGACCTGGGCCAGGCCGAACGGCAGGGTCGGTTCGTCGATATCGCCGAGCATGTCGCGAAAGAACGCCTCGTGTTCCTGCTCGCCCATGCCCAGGCGGGTCTGGGCCACGTAGTTGCGGTACGGCACCGCCGGCGCCAGTTGCTCGCGCTGGTCCAGCAGGCAGGCCTGGACTTCCTGCTGCAACACCTCAAGGCCCACATGGTCCATGACCAAGTGATGAAACAGCAGCAAGGCCACCACCCGCTGCTGACGCTTGTCCCAGGCGTGGTACAGGCGCAGCAGCGGCGCCTGGGCCAGGTCCAGGCGGAAATGCCGCGGGTCGAAGCGGGTCAGCAATTGCTCCAGCACCTCGCCGCCGCTGGCCCTGACCCGCAGTTCCTGCACCTGCAGCGCGGCCTGGCGCAGCACCACTTGCACCGGCTCTTCGAGCCCGTCCCAGAACACCACGGTGCGCAGGATATCGTTGCGCTCGATCACCGCCTGCAAGGCCTGGGTAAAGGCCTGCAGCCGCTCCTGACTGTCAAAGGCGAACTGCGCCTGGAGCAGGTACGGATCACCCTGGCTGGAGAGGATATGGTGATACAGGATCCCCGCCTGGAGCGGCGCCAGGGGGTAGATGTCCTGCACGTTGGCCACGCCGCCCGGGATGTTGGCGACGATCCGGTCAATCGCCTCCTGCTCCAGGTTCAACAGCGGCAGCAATTGTGGAGTGATGCGTGGGCAATCGGGGCCAATCAGGTTGGCCGGCACCTCGACTTCGCGGCCTTCGCCCACGGCCGCGGCCAGGGCCGCCAGGGTCGGCTGGCCGAACAGCACCCGCACATCCGCCGTCAGCCCGGCCCGGCGCATGCGCCCGATCAGGGTGATCGCCAGCAGCGAATGCCCGCCCAGTTCGAAGAAGTGGTCATGGCGCCCGACCCGCTGCACATTCAGCAGCTCGGCCCAGAGCCCGGCCAACAGGGTTTCGGTAGCGCCGATGGGCGCTTCATAAGGCCGCGCCTGCATCGACTCCAGGCCCGGCGCCGGCAGGGCCTTGCGCTCAAGCTTGCCGTTGGGGCTCAGGGGCAAGGCCTGCAGGTGCACGAACAGCGCCGGCACCATGTACTCCGGCAGGTGCAGCAGCAACTGGCTGCGCAGTTGTTCGATGTCCAGCCGCTGGCTGGCGTCAGCGGTGGTGCAATAAGCCACCAGGCGCTTGTCCCCCGGCGCGTCCTCCCGGGCCAGGACCACCGCCTCCTTGATCCCGGGCAACTGGGTCAGGCGCGCCTGGATTTCCCCCAGTTCGATGCGCAGGCCGCGGATTTTCACCTGGTCATCGTTACGCCCCAGGTACTCCAGGTTGCCGTCGGCCAGGTAACGGGCCACATCCCCAGTGCGGTACAGGCGCGCCTCGGGTTCGCGGCTGAAAGGATCGTGCACAAAGCGCTCGGCGTTGAGTTGCGGCCGATTCAGGTAACCCCGCGCCACCTGCACCCCGCCGATATACAGCTCACCGGTAACCCCCAGCGGCACCGGCTGCAACTGCCCATCGAGCACATACAGGCAGGTGTTGGCGATCGGCTTGCCGATCGGCGTGTTGTCCGGGGTCTGCTCCAGGGGGCCGGCGCAGTTCCAGGCGCTAACGTCTACCGCAGCCTCGGTCGGGCCATACAGGTTATGCAACTCACTGCCCGGCAACTGGCCCTTGAAGCGTCGCACCAGGCTCCCCGGCAGCGCCTCGCCACTGCAGATCACCCGCAGCAGTCCAGTGCAACGGGCGGCCTGGCCCTGGGCCAGGAACACATCGAGCATCGACGGCACAAAATGCACGGTGCTGATGCCCTCGGCCTGGATCACCTGGCTCAGGTACAGCGGATCCTTGTGCCCGTCCGGGCGCGCCATGACCAGCCGCGCACCGGTCATCAGCGGCCAGAAAAACTCCCACACCGAGACGTCGAAGCTGAACGGGGTTTTCTGCAACACCGCGTCCGCCGCCGTCAGGCCGTAGGCCTGCTGCATCCACAGCAGGCGGTTGACCAGGGCCCGGTGTTCGTTGATCACGCCCTTGGGTTGGCCGGTAGAGCCGGAGGTGTAGATCACGTACGCCAGGTTGCGCGGGCTCGACCCGGGCACCGCTAGATCATCGTGCGGTTGGTGATGCCACAGCGGCTGATCGAGGTCGATCAGCGGCGCCGCCACCTCAGGCAGCAGGTGCCTAGTCGCGCCGTGCAGCAACAGGGCCACCGGCGCGCTGTCTGCAAGCATGTAGGCGATGCGTTCCGCCGGGTAGCCTGGGTCGATCGGCACGTAACCGCCGCCGGCCTTAAGGATTGCCAGCAGACCGATGACCATCTCCAGCCCACGCTCGACGCAGATCGCCACCCGCGTATCCGGGCCCACACCTTGCTCGCGCAGGTGCCGGGCCAACTGGTTGGCCCGGGCATTGAGCTGGCGATAGCTCAGCTGCCCGCCCTCGGCCACCAGGGCCGGCGCATCGGGGCTGCGTTGCACCTGGGCCTCGAACAGGCCGTGGATGCTCTGTTCCAGGTCGAACGCTACCTGGGTCGCGTTGAACCCCACCAGCAATTGCTCGCGCTGGTGCGGCTCAAGCAGCGGCAATTGCTCCAGCAGCCCCTGGTCATCGGCGACCATGGCCCGCAGCAGGCGCTGGAAGTAACCGGCATAGCGCTCGATGGTGCTCCCATCGAACAAGGCCGAGGCATACACCAGGGAGCCGACAATCTGCCCCTGGGCTTCACCCAGGTGCAAGGCCAGGTCGAACTTGGCGAAGGTCTCGCCGCCCTCCAGCACCTCCAGTTGCAGGGCATCCAGCGCCAGGGCGGCACCGGGCTGGCCGTCCCAGGACAACATGCTCTGGAACAGCGGGCTGTGGGACAGGCTGCGCTGCGGCCGGGTGATCTCCACCACCTGCTCGAACGGCAGGTCCTGGTGTTCCTGGGCTTGCACGACCCGGTCCCTGACCTGGGCCAGCAAGGTCGCGACGCTCAACCCGGGCGGCAGCTCGATGCGCAGGGCCAGGGTGTTGACGAACAGGCCGATCAGCCCCTCGACCTCGGCCCGCGTGCGGTTGGCCACCGGGGACCCGATCACCACCTCGGCCTGCCCGGCCAGGCGACCGAGCAAGGCGCCCCAGCCGGCCAGCAAGGTCATGTACAGGGTGCTGCCGTGGCGTCGGCTCAGGGCCTTGAGTTGCTCGGTCAGGCCCGGGTCGAGGCGCAGCTCGACACTGCCCCCGGCATAGTTTTGCTGCGCAGGGCGCGGGCGGTCAGTGGGCAGGCTGAGCAAGGCCGGGGCACCGGCCAGGGCCTGCTGCCAATAGGCGCTTTGTTGCTGCAGGCGCTCACCGCCGAGCCAGCGCCGCTGCCAGAGCGCAAAGTCGCTGTACTGCACCGCCAGAGGCGGCAACGGGTCGCCCTGGCCCTGGCTGAAGGCCGCGTACAACGCCATCAGCTCACGGGTCAGCACCCCCATCGACCAGCCATCGGCGACGCTGTGGTGCAGGGTCAGCAGCAGCACATGGTGCTCGGCGCCGAGCTGCGCCAGGTGCCCGCGAATCAGCGGCCCCCGGGCCAGGTCAAATGGCTGTGCCGCCTCGCCTTGCACCAGGGCCTGTAAGGCCTGGGGATCCGCCGTCAAGTCGTGCCGGCCGAGGCTCAACAGGCCCTCGGCGGCGGCAATCAACACCTGCGGCTGATCCTCGACCTGCACAAAGCGACTGCGCAGGACCTCGTGGCGCCGCACGATGCCTTCCAGGGCCTGAGTCAGCGCGGCCACGTCCAGCGGCCCGCGCAGCCTCAGGCCCAGGGGAATGTTGTAGGCGCTGCCGGCGCCCTCGATCTGGGCCAGAAACCACAGGCGCTGCTGAGCGAACGACAACGGCAAATGCCCCTCGGCGCTCTGCGCCACAATCGGCGGCAGGCTGTCGGGCTGTGCCTGGGCCAGGGCCTGGGCCACGGCGGCCAGTTCCGGGTTGGCAAACAGGTCGCTCAGGGCCAGTTCCAGGCCCAGTTGCAGGCGCACCTGGGACACCATGCGCATCGCCAGCAGCGAATGCCCGCCCAGCTCGAAGAAGTGATCGCGACGTCCGACCCGCTCGACCTGCAGCAAGTCGGCCCAGATCTGCGCCAGCCCGATTTCCAGGGGGCCTTGCGGCGCCTCGTAGTCGCGGCTGAACAGCGCCGCCAGGTCCGGCGCCGGCAAGGCCCGCCGGTCGAGCTTGCCGTTGGCGGTCAGCGGCAGTGCGTCCAGGCGCACATAGGCCACCGGCACCATGTACTCCGGCAAATGGCTTAGCAGGTGGCCGCGCAATTCGCCCGGCTGCGGCGCGGCGCTGGGGTCAAGGGCGGTGAAATACGCCACCAGCCGGGCCTGCCCGGGCTGGTCTTCACGGGCCAGCAGCAGCGCTTCCTTGATCCCCGGGTAAGCGTTGAGGCGGGTTTCGATCTCGCCCAGTTCGATGCGCACCCCGCGGATCTTCACCTGATCGTCGTTGCGCCCCAGGTAGTCGAGGCTGCCATCGGCCAGCCAGCGCGCCAGGTCACCGCTGCGGTACATGCGCGCGCCGGTCGTGGCCGTGAACGGGTCGTCGACAAAGCGCTCGGCCGTCAACTCGGGACGGTGCAGGTAACCCCGCGCCACCCCGGCCCCGCCGACGTACAGCTCACCGGCCACGCCGACCGGCACCGGCCGCCGCTGTTCATCCAGCAGGTACACCCGGGCGTTGGCGATGGGCGTGCCGATGTGTAGCGGCCCTCCGGCCTCGATCGGACCGGAGGTCGCCACCACCGCGGCTTCGGTCGGCCCGTAGTTGTTGATCACCTTGAAGCGCTGGTCCCGGGTGAACTGGCGCAGGCGGTCACCGCCGATCAACAGGGTGCGCAGGGTCGGGTGGCCCAGCGCCTGGGCGAAGGCGTATTCCGCCACCGGGGTCGGCAGGAAGCTGACGTCCAGCGGCTGCCCGCGCCACCAGTCCAGCAGTTGATCGAGGTTGCCGCTGCCGATCTCGGCCGGCGGCAGGTGCAGGGTGGCGCCGACGCACAGCGCCGGCCAGACCTCCCAGGCCATGGCGTCAAAGCCGAAACCGGCGACGCTGCTGGTGTGGCTGCCCGGGCCCTGGGCGAAAGCCTGGTTATGCCAGTCCACCAGGTTGAGCAGGCTGTGGTGCTCAAGCATCACGCCCTTGGGCAAGCCGGTGGAACCCGAGGTGTAGATCACATACACCAGGTGCTGCGCGGTCAGCCCGGGCACCTGGGGGTTGGTCGAGGGTTGCAGCCAGCGCTGATCGAGATTGATCAGCGGCAGCGCCCTCTCACCCAGCAAGCCGAGCGTGGCGGGCTCGACCAGCACCGCCGCCGGCGCGCAATCCTCCAGCAGCCAGGCCAGGCGTTGCCCGGGGAGGCTCGGGTCGAGGGGCACGTAAGCGCCACCAGCCTTGAGGATCGCCAACAGGCCGACGACCATGCCCAGCCCGCGTTCGACGCAGATCGCCACCCGCGAATCCGGCCCCACGCCCTGTTCGCGCAGGTGATGGGCCAACTGGTTGGCGCGCTCGTTGAGTTCGCGGTAGCTCAGTTGCTGCTCGCCGACCTGCAACGCCAGCGCTTGCGGGGTGCGTGCCGCCTGGGCCTCGAACCGCCCATGCAGGGTCTGCCCCTGGGCAAACGCCACCGGTGCCGGGTTGAACCCGTGCAGCACCTGCGCCCGGGCCTCGGGGTCGAGCAGGCTGATCTGCCCGAGGGGGCGCTGGTCGTTGGCCACCATGGCCTGCAACACGACCTCGAAATACCCCAGGTAACGCTCAAGGGTCCGGTGCTCGAACAAGGCCGTGGCGTACACCAGGGAACCGCAAATCCGCCCCTCGCTCAGGCCCAGGGTCAGGCTCAGGTCGAACTTGGCCACGTGCTCGCCGCCGCTGACCGCTTCCAGCTGCAGATGCAATTCACTCATGGCCTGGGCCAGGCCCGGGCCCGAGCCGCTGTCCCAGGCCAGCATGTTCTGGAACAACGGGCTGTGGGACAGGCTGCGCTGCGGCCGGGTCAACTCCACCACCTGTTCGAACGGCAGGTCCTGATGGGCCTGGGCCTGCAGGGTCACATCCCTGACCTGGGCCAGCAGCGTCTCGACGCTGTGCTCCGGCGCCACCTCGATGCGCAGCGCCAGGGTGTTGACGAACAGGCCGATCAGGCCTTCGACCTCGGCCCGTGTGCGGTTGGCCACCGGCGAACCGATCACCAGGTCGTCCTGCCCCGAGAGCTTGCTCAGCAGCAGGCTCCAGCCTGCCAGCAGGGTCATGTACAGGGTGCAGCCATGGCGCTGGCTCAGGGCTTGCAGCCCGGCGCTCAACTGCGGGTCCAGCGCGACCTCGACACAGCCCCCGGCATACGCCTGCTGCGGCGGACGGGGCCGGTCGGTGGGCAGCAGCAACAAGGCCGGGGCGCCGGCCAGGGCCTGCTGCCAGTAGGCACTTTGCCTGAGCAGCAACTCGCCGCTGAGCCAGCGCCGTTGCCACAGGGCAAAATCGCCGTACTGCAAGGCCAGGGGCGGCAACGGGTCGTCCCGGCCCTGGCTGAAGGCCGCATACAGCGCCACCAGCTCCCGGGTCAGCACGCCCATCGACCAGCCATCGGCGACGATATGGTGCAGGGCCAACAGCAGCACGTGATGCTCGTCTGCCAGGTGCAGCAGTTGCCCACGAATCAGTGGCCCCTGCTGCAGGTCGAAGGCGTGCGCGCCGTGGCCCCGCACCTGCTCCTGCAACGCCGCCGGCTGGCCGCGCAGGTCCTGGTAATGCAACTGGAAACCGGCCTCGGCCGGGGTGATCTGCACCCGGGGCTCATCGTGTTCCAGGATAAAGCGGCTGCGCAGGCTTTCATGGCGCGCAACGATCCGCGCCAGGGCCCGTTGCAGCGCATCGGCATCCAGGCGCCCACGCAGGCCCAGGGCCACCGGAATGTTGTAGGCGCTCGCCAGCCCCTGCATCTGCCCGATAAACCACAGCCGTTGCTGGGCAAAGGACAGCGGCAGCGGTGCGTCCCGAGGCACCGCCAGTATCGGTGGCAGCGCGCTGCGTCCGGCCCGGGCCAGGACCTGGGCCACGGCCGCCAGTTCGGGGTTGGCAAACAGCTCGCCCAGGGCCAGCTCCACGCCCAGTTGCAGGCGCACCTGGGACACCATGCGCATCGCCAGCAATGAATGGCCGCCCAGCTCGAAAAAGTGATCGCCGCGTCCCACCTGCTCCACCTGCAGCACCTCGGCCCAGATCTGCGCCAGGGTGCTTTCGAGCTCGCCCTGGGGCGCCTCATACCCGCGGCTGAAGGTCGCCGCCCGGTCGGGTTTGGGCAGAGCCCGACGGTCCAGCTTGCCGTTGGCGGTCAGCGGCAATGCGTCGAGCCTGACATAGGCCACCGGCACCATGTACTCCGGCAGGTGCGCCAGCAGGTGGCTGCGCAACTCGGCCGGCACCAGCGCCTCGACCGCCAGCTGTTCGGTGAAGTAGGCCACCAGCCGTGGCTGGCCGGGTTCATCTTCCCGGGCCAGCACCACCGCTTCGCGTACCCCGGGCAATTGGTTGAGGCGGTTTTCGATTTCCCCCAGCTCGATGCGCATGCCGCGCACCTTGACCTGATCGTCATTACGCCCCAGGTACTCCAGGCTGCCATCCGCCAGCCAGCGCGCCAGGTCGCCGCTGCGGTACATGCGCGCCTGGGGCTCGCGGCTGAAGGGGTCGTGCATAAAGCTGTCCCTTATACACCTCTGACCCTGCCCACCCTCCCCCCCCCCCAGCTCTCGCGCGCAGCCGGCACCATAAAAAAAAAAAACAAAGAAACAGACCACGACACTAACACA
>NZ_MVOL01000020.1 GCF_002018875.1 Pseudomonas sp. MF4836 | reverse complement strand
CAGCGACGTCTTCGACTGCGTCGAAGGGCGCTGCGCGCCAATCCCCTGATGAACACCTCCACTCGGCCTGCCGAAGGGGCGGGTGGATCAAGATCAAAAGCAAGGTCAACAGCCAAAGCAAAAGCAAAAGCAAAAGCAAAAGCAAAAGTAAGGCACGCAAGTCCTGTAGCCGCTGCCGAGGTACGAGGCTGCGCTGGCCGCAATGGACGCGGTGTTTTAGCGTGTGTATTGGGCGTTGGTGAGGGCCAGCGTCCGAGCGCGGCCCGAGCCTGCGGCAGCGGCTACAGATTGCCGGGGGACAGGACGCGCAGGTACCGACCCAGGCCGGCCGGAGGGCCGCCTTGCTCTTGATTTTGATCTGAAGCGCCCCGTTAACCACGATGGCCGAACGCAGGCGATGAGCCGTGGGCAACCCGGCAGGACGCCGGGTTAGCCGCACTGGGCCAGGGATGGCCCATTGCGGCGGCCCACGGATCAATGCCGGAGTGAGGGCATGCCGAGCCTAGGCGAGGCACCAAGTGGTGGGGCAAGAGCCCTTTGGTTACTTTGGGCTGGGCCGGCATTCCGGCTTTTCCAAAGTGACCCGCTGTAAGAGCGGAACCCATAGCAGCCATAACCGCAGCAACGGATCTGCCCCCAATCCCAAATCCCCCGACCGACCCCCTACTTATCCCAACTCCCCGGACACCCCCCACACCCCTCCATATTCGCATCCTGAAAATTCGCATAATGCTGCCGCGACCCACTCAGGTTCGCCCGCTCCAGATTACTCTCGCCAAACTTGGCCTCCTGCAGATTGGCATCCCGCAAATCCGCCCCCTGCAAATCCGCCTTGCTCAACCAGGTCATTTCCAGGTCGGCAGCCTGCAGATTGGCCTGGTGCAACTTGGCCCCGGACAACCTGGCAAATTGCAGATAGGCACCGCTCAAATTGGCGTTTTGAAACTGCGCCCCCTGGGCAAACATCCCCCAGCCCTGAATCGACATCAGCTTGGCGCCCGTGAAATCCGCCAGGCGCAGGTTGCTCTGCTGCAAGCTGGCGCGGGTCAGGTTGGCGCCTTGCAGCTGGGCTTTTTCCAGGTTGGCCAGGTCCAGCTGGGCATGGCGCAGGTCGGCATCGCGCAGGTCGGCGCCGGCCAGGTTCATCTTGCGCAGGTCCTGGTTGGCCAGGTTGGCCCCGCGCAAGTTGGCGCCAGGGCACTGGCTGGATTCGTCGATCAGGCAACCGTTGATGGTCAGGGGGACATCGTTGCCGTCGTCGTCGACATTCACGGCGAAGGCAGGGGAGAGGGTCAGCAGCAGGGCCAGTGGCAGATAGTTCATGGTGCGGTTCTCCGGCTGGAGTGAAGGCGGGTGTGGTGAGGGCGCGGGCTGGCCGGCGCCCCGGGGCGTAGCCGTGGTGAACCCGGCCCACGCGCTATGCCTGAGCTAGCGTGTGGGCGGGTTTCGGGGCCGCTGCGCGCTGGTACGCCAGCCCGGCCCGGCGGGAGCAAGCGCCCTCGCCACACGTCGGTTAGCGCTGGGCGGTCTTGGTATCCCAGCTCGGGATCTTGAACACCCAGAACGAACCGCCTTGCGCCACCGGCTTGGTCAGCTCAGCCATGTCGCCACCCCACAGCGGTACTGCGCCGCCGTAACCCACGGTCACGCCGATGTACTGCTCGCCATCCTGTTCCCAGGTGATCGGCGGCGAAACGATGCCGCTGCCGGTCTGGAACTTCCACAGCTCCTTGCCGGTTTTCGCGTCGAAGGCCTTGAAGAAACCGTCGCCGGTGCCGGTGAACACCAGGTTGCCCTTGGTCGCCAATACCCCAGCCCACAGCGGCAGGTGTTCCTTGTGCTCCCACACCACCTTGCCGGTGGTCGGGTTCATCGCACGCAGGGTGCCGACGTGGTCGTCGTACATGCGCTTGATGCGGAACCCCATCCCCAGGTAGGCCGAGCCTTTCTTGTAGTTGACCTCCTCGGTCCAGTACTCCTCCTTCCACTGGTTGCCCGGGATGTAGAACAGCCCGGTGTCCTGGCTGTAGGCCATGGGGTTCCAGTTCTTGCCACCCAGGAACGGCGGCGAGACTTCCACTGGCTTGCCCTTGGTTTCACCCGGTAATGGCTTGGCCGGACGCTGGCCTTCGTTTTCCACGGGGCGACCGGTCTTCAGGTCGATATGGCTGGCCCAGGTGATGTTGTCGACGAAGGGGAAGGCGTTCTGCAGTTTGCCGTTGTTGCGGTCCACGACGTAGAAGAAGCCGTTGCGGTCGGCGTGACCGGTGGCCTTGACCACCTTGCCGTCCTTGTCCTTGTAGTCGAACAGCACCAGCTCGTTGTTGCCGGAGAAGTCCCAGGCATCGTTCGGCGTGTGCTGGTAGAACCACTTGACCTCGCCGGTGCTCGGGTCGACGCCGACCTGGCCCGAGGTGTAGAGGCTGTCGTAGTCGTGGGGGTTGCCGTCTTTCGAGGTCCGGGCCCAGGTGTTCCACGGGCCGGGGTTGCCGGCGCCGACGATGATGGTGTTGGTTTCGGCATCGAAGCTCGCGCTCTGCCAGGGGGCACCGCCGCCGTGGCTCCAGGCTTCGACCTTGCCGGTTTCGGTGGTCTTGTCATCGGGCCAGGACGGCGCCTTGACGTCGCCGGTGGTGGTGCTGTCCTTGCCATTCAGGCGGCCCATGTGGCCTTCGACGAAGGGCCGCATCCACACCTCTTCACCGGTGTCCGGGTCGCGGGCGAACAGTTGGCCGACCACGCCGAATTCATCGCCGGAGCTGCCGTGGATCAGCAGCACCTTGCCGGTGACTTTGTCTTTGATCAGCACCGGGGCGCCGGTCATGGTGTAGCCGGCGCTGTGGTCGCCGAATTTCTTGTTCCACACCACTTTGCCGGTGTTTTTGTCGAGGGCGATCAGGCGCGCATCGAGGGTGCCGAAGTAGATCTTGTCACCGAAGATCGCCGCCCCGCGGTTGACCACGTCGCAGCACGGACGGATGTTGTCCGGCAGGCGGTGGTTGTAGGTCCACAGGCGCTTGCCGGTCTTGGCGTCGAGGGCGAACACCCGGGAATAGGAACCGGTGACGTAGACCACGCCGTCGCTGACGATGGCCTGGGATTCCTGGCCGCGCTGTTTTTCGTCACCGAAGGAGTAGGACCAGGCCGGGGTCAGCTTGAACACGTTCTTGTCGTTGACCTGGGCCAGGGGGCTCCAGCGCTGGGCATTGGTGCCCATGCCGTACTGCAGCACGTCCTTGGTGGTCAGGTGATCGTTGGCGATGTCTTCCCAGGTCACGTTCTTGGTGGCAGGCGCCGCCGGGGCGGTGGCGGCCACGGCGGCCGAGGTCAGCGACAGGCTGCTGACCAGCAAAAAGGCTTGCACAGACAGGGTCAGGGGCGAAAGGGCGGGTAGCGATCTTATTGTCATGGTTGCAGTTCCCAGTGGAGGTTTTGGCCTGCATAGGGTGGGTTGCCGCCGGTTTTGCAGATACGGAAAAAGTCCCGCCCTTGCCGGGAAAAGTTCCCAGGCGGCACATGATTTAGGCCCTCGCCACAAGCCCTACTACCAAGGGAGTAGGGGCCGACCACCAAAGCAGCATACGGCTGGCGCGGGGGTGTTCATAAGATGGCGGCATAGCCTCTGTAGAGAGGTCTTGCGTGCAATCTTGAGGGCATAACAATGACAACAAAACGCAACGCCTTGCTCGCGGTAGGGCTCCTGGCCGGGTTGATCAGTACCGGTGCGGTCTGGGCCCATGGCAACGTGGTGCCGCAGGCGGTGGAAACCAAAGGCCTGACCCCTGTCAAGGACGCAGGCGTGACCGTGGATGGCGACGGCTGGGCAGCGGTCAACCCGTACCGCACCTCCGCGGAACACGACAAGGCGGTGGAAATCGGCGCCTCGGCCTATAACCAGAACTGCGCGGCCTGCCATGGCCTTGAAGCCAAGTCCGGCGGTATCGCCCCCGACCTGCGCATGCTCGATGTCGGCGAAGCCGGCGATGAGTGGTTTGTCGAACGCGTGCGCCATGGCGCCGTGCGCGACGGCCGGGTGTACATGCCGAAAATGGCCGACTACCTGAGCCAGGAAGCCCTGTGGGCCGTGCGCACTTACCTGGACAGCGTGCACGTCGAGGAGTAAGCGCCATGCGCCTGTTTGCCGCGCTGTTGACCGGCCTGCTGCTGTGCTGCCAGGCGGCGCAGGCGCAGGTGCGCACATTCGACCAGATGATCGCCGACGGCGAATTGAAGGTCGCTGTCTACAAGGACTTCGCCCCCTACAGCTTCGAGGACCAGGGCCAGGCCAAGGGAGTCGACGTCGAGTTGGCGCAAGCCTTGGCCAAGGCCCTGGGCGTGCGCCTGCAACTGATCTGGGCGCCGCCCGGGGAAAAACTCGACGACGACCTGCGCGACTACATCTGGCGCGGCAGCCAGCTGCGCAACCAGCAGTTGGCCGACCTGATGATGCGCGTGCCCTACGACCATGACTACGCGCAAAAACGCAACGAGCTGGGAGAGCTGAACAATGACCATGTGGTGATGTTCGGCCCGTACCAGAGCGAGTGCTGGCAGGTGGCCTATGATCGGCGGCGCCTGGACTCGGTGGCCAGCGTGGCGGTGTTCGAGCAGCACCCGATCGGGGTCGAGGTCGACAGCGTGCCGTCGTTTTACCTGACCTCGGTGTTCAACGGCATGCTCAGTGCCAAGACCCATCATTACCCCGATGTCGGCCAGGCCTTTGCCGCGATGAAAGCCGGCGAGGTGGACGCCGTCATGGCCATGCGCGGCGAGATCGACTGGCAGGTGCACCAGGCCGCCGACCCGCAACTGGCGCTCGCCGAAAACGCCTACCCGAACATGGGCAAGCAGCTGTGGGAGATCGGCATGGCGGTGCATGAAAGCAATCGCCAGCTGGCCTACGCCGTGGAAGAGGCCCTGGAAGGGCTGATCCGCGACGGCACGCTCAAGGCGCTCTACGCCGGCTACGGCCTGCGTTACGAAGTCCCGCAGATGTATCAATAGGAGCGTGTGATGAACTGGCGAGCGAGTTGGCTGCTGATCTGCTGGCTGCCCCTGGCAGGCCAGGCGGCGACGGTCGACCCGGGCAAGGACCCGGTGCCCTCGGTGATGTGGGCCTTCTACCACAAGCAGATGCTCGGCGATGCGCCCTTTGTTTTCGATGACCGGGTCAAGCTGCTGGCGCCGCCCTTTGCCGAGGATGCACGGCAGGTGCCGCTGGAGATCGACGCCCGGGCATTCGCGGGGCAGGTGGTGAAGATCCTCGCCTGGGCCGAGCTCAACCCGTTGCCGAAGATTGTCGACTTCCAGCCCGGGCCCGGGGTACAGCCCTGGTTGTCGATCCGCATCCGTATCGAGCAGGCCACGCCGCTGCGGGCGGCGGTGCAGACCCGCGACGGCCTGTGGCACGTCGGCTCGACCCTGATCGACGCCGCCGGCGGCGGTTGTACCGCACCCAGTGTGGTGCGCACCCAGCCCGGCTGGGAGGAGCACATCGGCGAAGTCCTGGGCGGGCGCTACCCCCGCGGCGACTCCAGCCGCCTGCGTTTGCAGGTGGCGCACCCGATGGACAACGGCATGGTCAGCGGCATCCCCGAATTCTTCCTCAACCACGCCGAACTGCAGGACGCCCAGGGCCAGGTGCTGGCGCGCCTGGAGCTGTTTCCGGCGGTCAGCGAAAACCCCAACCTGGGGTTCGACCTCGAGGGCGCCGGGCAGACCCGCCTGCTGCTGCGTGACAACAGCGGCAATGAGTTCGAGGCAGCGATTCCCTGAGCCCATTGCCGCACCCCATTCGCTGAACAAGGGAGCGCGCCATGCGCTGGATACTGCTGTTGTGCCTGAGCCTGTGCCTGCCGGCGTGGGCCGAGCTGGACTACCACCTCAAGCCCCGGCAGATCGCCGAAGGCACCTGGCTGCTTGAGGGCAGCACCGACAACTTCGCCAAGAACAATGGCGGCAATATCGTCAATACCGGGTTTATCGTCACCGACAGCGGGGTGGTGGTGATCGACAGCGGGCCTTCCCGGCGCTACGGCGAAGCCCTGCGCCGGGCAATCGCCGCGACCACCGACAAGCCGGTGATCCAGGTGCTGCTGACCCACCATCACCCGGACCATGTGCTGGGCAACCAGGCCTTCGCCGACGTGCCGATCGGCGCCCTGGCCGGCACCACCGACCTGCTGCGCCAGCAGGGCGATGCCATGGCCGAGAACATGTACCGCATGGTCGGCGACTGGATGCGCGGCACCGAGGTGGTGCTGCCGACCCAGGTGCTGGAGCCCGGCACCCTGAACATCGGTGGCCACCCGTTGCGCCTGCTGGGGTTGGGCGGGCACACCGGGGCGGACCTGGCGATCCTGGATGAAAAAACTGGGGTGTTGTTCGCCGGTGACCTGGTGTTTTACCAGCGCGCCCTGACCACCCCCAACAGCCCCGGGCTGGGCATTTGGCTCAAGGACCTGGACACCTTGCAGGGCCTGCCCTGGAAACTGATCGTCCCCGGTCACGGGCCGCTGGCCAGCGATGCCGCGCCCTTTGCCCAGATGCGCGATTACCTGGGCTGGCTCGACCAGTTGATGCGCGACGGCGCGGCCCAGGGCGATGACATGGCCGAGATGATCCGCCGCCCCATCCCCGAGCGTTTTGCCGGCATCAGCCTGAGCCGTTACGAGCTGATCCGCAGCGTCAGCCACCTGTACCCGCGTTATGAGCGGCAACAGTTGCGGCGTGTGGACACGCAGTAGTCCAGGCGCCGAGGGCTTTTTCTGTGACGAAGGTGTTGGCGCTGCTGAAGGGCTTCATGTGGCGAGGGCGCTTGCTCGCGCTGGGTTGCAAAGCAACCCCAACCCCGGCGCATGGAGTCTGCCTGTTGCAACCCGTACCCAGGTTTTACGGCCGCGGCGCAGCCGAGCGGGAGCAAGCGCCCTCGCCACAGGCGTGTTCACAGCCGCGCTCTTACATTCACCCCCCACCAAGGAACTAGAAAACTCCGTACTGCGGGTAATTGTTGGGAAGCGGGCCGGGACCAAGAATCTGCGCCAGACCGGGAAAATTTCCCGGGTACAACAAAAAACCGCAGAGGTAGCCGCCATGTCCCATCCCGCACGTCGCCCGTCCTTCGCCGTGAGCCTGTTGCTCAGCGCCATGCTGCTGTCCGGTACGGCGCTGGCTGGCGTCACCGATCAGGAAATCCTCCAGGACCCGCAGAACCCCGAGCAGATCGTCACCAACGGCCTCGGGGTCCAGGGTCAGCGCTACAGCCCGCTGGACACCCTCAACGTCGACAACGTCAAGGAGTTGCGGCCGGTCTGGGCGTTTTCGTTCGGCGGCGAGAAGCAGCGCGGCCAGCAGGCCCAGCCCCTGATCAAGGACGGGGTGATGTACATGACCGGCTCCTATTCGCGGGTGTTCGCCGTGGATGCGCGCACCGGCAAGAAGCTCTGGCAATACGACGCGCGCCTGCCGGATGACATCCGCCCCTGCTGCGACGTGATCAACCGGGGCGTGGCGCTGTATGGCGACCTGGTGTTCTTCGGCACCCTGGACGCCAAGCTGGTGGCCCTGAACAAAGACACCGGCAAGGTGGTGTGGAGCAAGAAAGTCGCCGACCACAAGGAAGGCTATTCCATCAGCGCCGCCCCGATCGTGATCAACGGCAAGCTGATCACCGGGGTCGCCGGTGGCGAGTTCGGCGTGGTCGGCAAGATCGAAGCCTACGACCCGAAAAACGGCGACCTGCTGTGGACCCGGCCCACGGTCGAGGGCCATATGGGCTACGTCTACAAGGACGGCAAGGCGGTGGAGAACGGCATCTCCGGTGGCGAGGCCGGCAAGACCTGGCCCGGCGACCTGTGGAAGACCGGCGGTGCGGCGCCGTGGCTGGGGGGCTACTACGACCCGGAAACCAACCTGTTGCTGTTCGGCACCGGCAACCCGGCACCGTGGAACTCCCACCTGCGCCCCGGCGACAACCTCTACTCATCGTCGCGCCTGGCCCTGAACCCGGACGACGGCAGTATCAAATGGCACTTCCAGAGCACGCCCCACGACGGCTGGGACTATGACGGCGTCAACGAGCTGATTTCCTTCAACTACAAGGAAGGCGGCAAGGAAATCAAAGCGGCGGCCACCGCCGACCGCAACGGTTTCTTCTACGTGCTGGACCGCACCAACGGCAAGTTCATCCGCGGCTTCCCATTTGTCGACAAGATCACCTGGGCCACCGGCCTGGATAAAAACGGCCGGCCGATCTACAACGAAGCCAGCCGTCCGGGCGCCCCGGGCAGCGAGGCCAAGGGGTCTTCGGTGTTCGTCGCCCCGGCCTTCCTCGGGGCCAAGAACTGGATGCCGATGGCCTACAACCGCGACACCGGGCTGTTCTACGTGCCATCCAACGAGTGGGGGATGGACATCTGGAACGAAGGCATCGCCTACAAGAAGGGTGCGGCGTTCCTCGGTGCCGGCTTCACCATCAAGCCGCTGAACGAGGACTACATCGGCGTGCTGCGGGCCATCGACCCGGTCAGCGGCAAGGAAGTCTGGCGCCACAAGAACTACGCGCCTCTGTGGGGCGGCGTCCTGACCACCAAGGGCAACCTGGTCTTCACCGGCACCCCGGAAGGTTTCCTCCAGGCCTTCAACGCCAAGACCGGCGAGAAAGTCTGGGAGTTCCAGACCGGCTCCGGGGTCCTGGGCTCGCCCGTGACCTGGGAAATGGACGGCGAGCAATACGTCTCGGTGCTCTCCGGCTGGGGCGGCGCGGTGCCGCTGTGGGGCGGCGAAGTGGCCAAGCGCGTCAAGGACTTCAACCAGGGCGGCATGCTCTGGACCTTCAAGTTGCCTAAAGCGTTGGTGAAGCAGTAGCGAGCGGCAAGCGGCACGCTGCACGTTAAGAGCGTTCGGTGTGCGCTTTGGGTGTGCAGCAGGCGCGAGCGGCAAGCTGACTGCGTTCCGCTCCACACTTGCCGCTTGCAGCTCCAGGCTTGCAACTGGGCCGCAAGCGGCCCCGCCCTACTACCAAATAACGAGAGTCCCCCTGCCAACGGCGCATTCGTCTGGGGCCCGGGGCTCTCTACCATCGGGGTATCGCCTGTTGACCGACAGGCTTCGACCCAAGCAGAGGCCCAGCATGATCTACGCACAACCCGGAACCCCAGGCGCTGTCGTTTCCTTCAAGCCGCGCTATGGCAATTTTATCGGCGGCGAGTTCGTGGCCCCGGTCAATGGCCAGTACTTCAGCAACACCTCGCCGGTCACCGGTGAAGTGATCGCCGAATTCCCCCGCTCCAGTGCCGAAGATGTGGAAAAGGCCCTGGACGCCGCCCACGCCGCCGCTGACGCCTGGGGCAAGACCTCGGCCCAGGACCGCTCCCTGGTGCTGCTGAAAATCGCCGACCGTATCGAGCAGAACCTGGAAATCCTGGCGATCACCGAAACCTGGGACAACGGCAAGGCCGTGCGCGAAACCCTGAATGCCGACGTGCCCCTGGCTGCCGACCATTTCCGCTATTTCGCCGGTTGCATCCGCGCCCAGGAAGGTTCGGCCGCCGAGATCAACGAACACACCGCCGCCTATCATTTTCACGAGCCCCTGGGCGTGGTCGGGCAGATCATCCCGTGGAACTTCCCGCTGCTGATGGCCGCCTGGAAACTCGCCCCGGCCCTGGCCGCCGGCAACTGCGTGGTGCTCAAGCCGGCCGAGCAGACGCCGCTGTCGATCATGGTGTTCGCCGAGCTGATTGCCGACCTGTTGCCGGCCGGGGTGCTGAACATCGTCCAGGGCTTTGGTCGCGAAGCGGGCGAGGCGCTGGCCACCAGCACGCGTATCGCCAAGATCGCCTTCACCGGCTCCACGCCGGTGGGCTCGCACATCATGAAATGCGCGGCCGAGAACATCATCCCGTCCACCGTGGAACTGGGCGGCAAGTCGCCGAACATCTTCTTCGAAGACATCATGCAGGCCGAGCCGCAGTTCATTGAAAAGGCTGCCGAAGGCCTGGTGCTGGCGTTCTTCAACCAGGGCGAAGTCTGCACCTGCCCGTCGCGGGCGCTGGTCCAGGAGTCGATCTACGAACCCTTCATGGCTGAAGTCATGAAGAAGATCGTCAAGATCAAGCGTGGCAACCCGCTGGACACCGAAACCATGGTCGGTGCCCAGGCGTCGGAACAGCAGTACGACAAGATTCTCTCGTACCTGAAAATCGCCCAGGAGGAGGGCGCCGAGCTGCTCACCGGTGGCGCTGCCGAGCACCTGGAGGGCGACCTCTCCAGCGGCTATTACATCCAGCCGACCCTGCTCAAGGGCCACAACAAAATGCGCGTGTTCCAGGAAGAAATCTTCGGCCCGGTGGTGGGCGTGACCACCTTCAAGGACGAAGCTGAAGCCCTGGCGATTGCCAACGACAGCGAGTTCGGCCTCGGTGCCGGCCTCTGGACCCGCGACATCAACCGCGCGTACCGCATGGGCCGGGCGATCAAGGCCGGTCGCGTGTGGACCAACTGCTACCACCTGTACCCGGCCCACGCCGCGTTCGGTGGCTACAAGAAGTCCGGCGTGGGTCGGGAGAACCACAAAATGATGCTCGACCACTATCAGCAGACCAAAAACCTGCTGGTGAGCTACGATATCAATCCCCTGGGCTTTTTCTAAAAGCCAGGGTCGTAGCGGGGCAGTTGGGTGCTGCCTCGCTCCGACCTGAAGGAACACAATAAAACGGCGCGACGTCTTGGGTGGACGCCGCGCCGTTTTGCATTGCCCCCCAACCTCATCCCCTACCAACGCACCCCGCCAGCTTGTCCCAAAGTAGCATTCGGCCCCGTTGCCCCCCGTGCATTAATGCCTCTACCGGAATCGCCCGGCACAAGAAGAGGATTGACCCATGTGGCATAAACCCGCGTACACCGATCTGCGTATTGGCTTCGAAGTGACCATGTATTTCGCCAACCGCTGATGCGTTCCGCTCCGGTCAATCGTCTGCGTTGGCCGGAGTTTTCCTCGATTCCGGGAGCTTGCCCATGCATATCCGCATTCTTGGTTCCGCGGCCGGTGGCGGCTTCCCGCAGTGGAACTGCAACTGCCGCAACTGCGCCGGCGTGCGCGACGGCAGCGTACGCGCCCTGCGCCGTACCCAATCCTCGATTGCCCTGAGCGACAACGGCGTCGACTGGATCCTGTGCAACGCCTCGCCCGACATCCGCGCCCAACTCGAATCCTTCCCGGCCCTGCAACCGGCGCGGCAACTGCGTGACACGGCGATTGCCGGGGTCATCCTGCTGGACAGCCAGATCGATCACTGCACCGGCCTGCTCAGCCTGCGCGAAGGCTGCCCGCATCAGGTCTGGTGCACCGAGATGGTCCATCAGGACCTGAGCAGCGGCTTCCCCTTGTTCAACATGCTCAGTCACTGGAACGGCGGCCTCGACTGGCAGCCGATCGATCTCTCGGGCGAGGCCTTCAGCATCCCGGCCTGCGAGCACCTGCGGTTGCGGGCGATCCCCTTGCGCAGCAGCGCGCCGCCCTATTCGCCGCACCGGGGCAACCCGCACCCGGGGGACAACATCGGCCTGTTTGTCGAGGACCTGCGCAGCGGCGGCACCTTGTTTTATGCGCCGGGCCTGGGCCAGGTAGACCCGGAGCTGCTGGGCTGGATGCGCCGCGCTGACTGCCTGCTGGTGGACGGCACGCTGTGGCGCGACGATGAAATGCGCGTCTGCGAAGTCGGCGACAAACTGGGCAGTGAAATGGGCCACCTGGCACAAAGCGGCCCTGGCGGCATGCTCGAACTGCTCGACGGCTTTGCGAGGGCGCGCAAGGTGCTGATCCATATCAACAACACCAACCCGATCCTCGATGAGGACTCCGCCGAACGGGCGCTGCTCGACAGGCGCGGGATCGAGGTCGCGTTCGATGGGATGGACATTCACCTGTGAGCCCCTGCTGTAGCCGCCGCCGGAGGCTCGGGAACCACCGCAGTTCCACGGCGTGCTTCAGGGCCGGCGCAGCCTCGTGGGCTCGGCAGCGGCGACAGGCATTGGGTGGTGTTCGAACTGCCACGGCGTAGGTCAGGCAGCGGCTACAGGGGTACCCGATGGTCGGATTGCATTCGCAGCGGGATGCTTTAGGCTGGCGTTCATCTTCCAGAACAACAAGAAACAGGCTTCCCATGGGCCAGAATCTCAGTCTGCTGCGTAAATTCGTTTCCCCGGAAATCATCTTCGGTGCCGGCTGTCGGCACAACGTCGGCAACTATGCCAAGACCTTCGGTGCGCGCAAGGTGCTGGTGGTCAGTGACCCCGGGGTGATCGCCGCCGGCTGGGTGGCCGATATCGAGGCCAGCCTGCAGGCCCAGGGCGTCGACTATTGCCTGTACAGCGCGGTCTCGCCCAACCCTCGGGTGGAAGAGGTGATGCTGGGCGCCGAGATCTACCGCGAGAACGGCTGCGACGTGATCGTCGCGGTCGGCGGCGGCAGCCCGATGGATTGCGGCAAGGCCATCGGCATCGTCGTCGCCCACGGGCGCAGCATCCTTGAGTTCGAAGGCGTGGACATGATCCGCGTGCCGAGCCCGCCGCTGATCCTGGTGCCCACCACGGCCGGCACCTCGGCCGATGTGTCGCAGTTCGTGATCATCTCCAACCAGCAGGAACGGATGAAGTTCTCTATCGTCAGCAAGGCGGTGGTGCCGGATGTGTCGCTGATCGACCCGGAAACCACCCTGAGCATGGACCCGTTCCTCTCCGCCTGTACCGGCATCGATGCCCTGGTGCATGCCATTGAAGCCTTTGTCTCCACCGGCCACGGTCCACTGACCGACCCCCACGCGCTGGAGGCGATGCGCCTGATCAACGGCAACCTGGTGCAGATGATCGCCAACCCGACCGACATCGCCCTGCGGGAAAAAATCATGCTCGGCAGCATGCAGGCCGGCCTGGCGTTTTCCAACGCCATCCTGGGCGCGGTGCACGCCATGTCCCACAGCCTGGGCGGCTTCCTCGACCTGCCTCACGGCTTGTGCAACGCGGTGCTGGTAGAACACGTGGTGGCCTTCAACTACAGCTCGGCGCCGGAGCGTTTCAAGGTGATTGCCGAGACCTTCGGCATCGACTGTCGCGGCCTCAACCATCGGCAGATCTGCGGGCGTTTGGTCGAACACCTGATCGCCCTCAAGCACGCCATCGGCTTCCACGAAACCCTGGGCCTGCACGGCGTGCGCACCGCGGATATTCCGTTCCTCTCGGAGCACGCCATGGATGACCCGTGCATCCTCACCAACCCGCGGGAATCGAGCCAGCGTGACGTCGAGGTCGTGTATGGCGAAGCGCTCTGAGGAGCAGCAACGCGCCCTCGCCGGACTGCTGGGGCTGGGCAACCACTCGGCGCGCAAGAGTCATTACCCGGAGCTGGCGGCGCGCCTGGACGACCTGGAAGCCGAGCGCAACCGTTACAAATGGCTGTTCGAGAACGCCGTGCATGGCGTGTTCCAGGGCAGCCTGCTGCAAGGCATGCGCGCCGCCAACCCGGCCCTGGCGCGGATGCTCGGTTATCAGGACCCGCAGGAGGTGCTGTTTTCCCTGGCGGACCTGGCCGGCAACCTGTTTGTCGGCGGTGCCCCGGAGCTGGAAGCCATAGGCGAAATGCTGCAACGCCAGCGCAGCCTGCTGGGCTATGAAACCCAGCTGCGGCGCAAGGACGGCAGCAGCATCGATGTGCTGATGAACCTGTTGCTCAAGCCGGACCAGGATGAACTGGTGGAAGGCTTCGTCGCCGATATCACCGAGCGCAAACTGGCCCAGCAGCGCCTGCAACAACTCAATGACCAGCTTGAACAACGGGTCGCGGCACGCACCGACGAACTGCTGGAGGCCAACCGTAACCTGCAGCAGCAGATCGCCCAGCGGGAACAGGTCGAACAGGCCCTGCGCGATGCCCGGGACGCCGCGCAAGCCGCCAACCGCAGCAAGGACAAATACCTGGCCGCCGCCAGCCATGACCTGCTGCAACCCTTGAATGCCGCGCGGCTGCTGATTTCCACCCTGCGTGAACGCCAGTTGCCCGCTGCCGAAAAGGTGCTGGTGGAGCGTACGCACCAGGCCCTGGAAGGCGCCGAAGATCTGCTCACCGACCTGCTGGACATCTCCAAGCTCGACCAGGCCGCGGTCAAGCCGGATGTGGCGCTGTACCGCCTGGATGAACTGCTGGCGCCGCTGGTCTCGGAATTCCAGTCGGTGGCCGAGGCGACCGGGCTCGATTTGCGCGCGCGCATCGGTGATTTCGCGGTACTCACCGACCTGCGGCTGATGACGCGCATCTTGCGCAACTTCCTCAGCAACGCCTGTCGCTATACCGAGCGCGGCAGCATCCTGCTCGGTGCCCGCCGACGTGGGGCCATGCTGCGCCTGGAAGTCTGGGACACCGGCCGCGGTATCGCCGCCGATCGCCTGGACTCGATCTTCCTCGAATTCAACCAGCTGGATGTCGGCCGCGCGGCCGATCGCAAGGGCGTCGGCTTGGGCCTGGCGATTGTCGAGCGCATTGCCAAGATCCTCGGCTACCCGGTTTTGGTGCGTTCCCAGCCAGGGCGCGGCTCGGTGTTCAGCATCGATGTGCCGCTGTCTGGCGAAGTGCCGCTGCCCATCAGCCTGGCCATGCCGCAGCCGAGCACCGGCAACCCGTTGCCGGGCCGACGCCTGCTGGTGCTGGACAACGAAGTCAGCATCCTGGAAAGCATGGCCGCGCTGCTCGGGCAGTGGGGTTGCGAGGTGCTGACCGCGACCGACGAGGCGGGGGCACTGGAGGTTTTGCAGGGGCGGGCGCCGGAGCTGATCCTGGCGGACTTCCACCTCGATCACGGGGTCATAGGGTGCGAGGTGGTGCGCAACCTGCGGGAACATTTCCGTTTGCCGCTGCCGGCGGTGATCATCACCGCCGACCGCAGCGACCAGTGCCGCCGCGCCCTGCAACAGCTCGGCGCGCCGCTGCTGAACAAACCGGTCAAGCCGGGCAAGCTGCGGGCGGTGCTCAGCCAACTGCTGGGCTAGGCTGCGCCGGGCGCTGCCGTTAAGATGCCGCAGTTTTTTCACGGACGAAGGCTGCGGGCCAATCGATGAAACCCCTGTCGCTGTATCACCCGCTCCTGTACTGGCTACGGGTCCGGCAAAAACGCCTGGTGCGGCATCTGGCCTGGCGCTTTGGCCGCCGGCGTTATGCGCGCCCCGAGGCGGGCAGCGAGCGCCTGGCGTACCGCTATATCAAGCACACCTCGAAACTGATCCGCAAACTGGGCGACTCCGACCTGGCCCTGCAGCACAACAAGGTGATCAACCTGCGGCTGGCGGTGGCCAGTATCGACGGGGTGCGCATTGCCCCGGGCGAGTACTTTTCGTTTTGCCGCCTGGTCGGTCGCCCAAGCCGCGAGCGGGGGTTTGTCGAAGGCATGGAGCTGTCGTTCGGCGAGGCGCGCAGCGGCATCGGTGGTGGCATCTGCCAGTTGAGCAACCTGATTCACTGGATGGCGATCCACTCGCCGCTGGTGGTGGTCGAGCGTTCCAACCACAGCTTCGACCCCTTTCCCGACGAGGGCCGGGTGCTGCCATTCGGTTCGGGGGCGGCGATCTTCTACAACTACATCGACCTGGTGCTGCATAACCCGAGCACAAGCACCTTCCAGCTCAAGTTGAAGGTCGGCGAGTCTCAGCTCGAAGGCGAACTGCTGTGCGAGCAGCCGCGGGATTTCAATTACCACATCTTCCAGCGCGGCCATCGCTTCACTCGCGAAAGCAGCCGGGTGCTGCGTGAGAACGAGATCTGGCGCGATGTGCTGACCAAGGGCCAGAACCCGCAGCTGGAGCGCCGGGAGTTGCTGTACCGCAACCGGGTCGTGGTCAAGTACCCGGTGGCGGACGAGCTGCTGGACCCGCCGCTAAAGGACCCGCAGCGTCCACAGTAGGCCGAGGAAGACCACCGCGATGCCCAGGGGCAGCACGTACAGCAGGCGCGCCTGGGAAAAGAACGAAGGCACGTCGCCGATCAGGGTCGAGTCCTCTAACTGCTGGCGGGTCATCACCGGCACGCCGTCCTGCGCCGGGGCGCTGAGCTGGGCCTCGATATGGGGTTCGACGGCCGCCACTTTGCGCATCAGTGCCCGGCCCGAGGCGAACAGTGCGGCACCGACGAAGATCAGCAGGTAAATCACCAGGTATTTCCAGTGCTGCGAACTGTTGAGCCGAATGAAATCCGGGACCGGGCTGTTACTCCAGAACCAGTCCAGGGGCCGGGTGTTTTCGTAGAGCCAGTACATGAAGTTCTTGATCGGCCGGTTGATGGTGCCGGCCATGGCGGTGTAGTCGTCCAGGCGCCACTTGAACATCTGCAGGGTGGAAAACACGGTGGAGATCAAGGCGCCGGTGAACATCAGTGCACCTACGCCGATGAACAGCCGGTATTTCAATTGGGCGCGGGTGTAGTTCATGTGTGCTTCCTGCCATGAAGAAAAGGGGCGCAATACTATATTCCGCCGCGCCTGGCCGATAGGGGCGGCGCGGGTTGATGGGCGCTCAGGCATTGACTGCCTGGAGCGGCGAAGGTTTCAGCGCCACGCACACCTCGAAACTGATCCGGAAGCTGGGTGACTCCGACCTGGCCCTGCCGCACAACAAGGTGATCAACCTGCGGCTGGCGCTGGCCAGTAGCGATGGGGCGCATTGCCCCGGGCGAGTACGTTTCGTTCCGCCGGCTGGTCGGTCGCCAGCGTCGGGCATCAGATGATGCCCAGCATCCACAGTAGGCCCAGGTAGACCGCCGCGGCGCCCAGCGGCCAGACCACAAGCAGGCGGACCTGACTGAAGAACGACGGCGCCTTGTCCACCAGGGTCGAGTCTTCCAGCTGTTGCAGGGTCTTGGCCGGTACGCCTTCCTCCACCGGGGCCTTGAGCTGGGCTTCGATCAGCGGCTCGACTGCTTCGACCTTGCGCATCATTCCCCGGCCCGTAGCGAACAGCGCCGCGCCGACGAAGATCAGCAGGTAGATCACCAGGAATTTCCAGTGGGACGGGTAGCTCAGGTCGATGAAACTGGGTGTCGGGCTGTTGTCCCAGAACCAGTTCAGCGCCTGTGTGTTGTCGTTGACCAGGTACACGAAGTACTTGATCGGGCGATTGATAGTCGAGGCCATGGTGGTGTAGCTGTCCAGGCGCCAATAGAGCATTTTCAGGGTCGAGAAAAAGGTCGAGATCAAAGCACCGGTAAACAACAGTGCGCCTGCGGCGATGTACAGCCGGTACTGCAATTGGACCCTGGTGTAGGTCATGGATGCTTCCTGCAATGAAAAAAGGGCTGCAATACTATATTCCGCCGCGCCAGGCCGATAGGTGCGGCGCGGGTTGATGGGCGCTCAGGCATTGACTGCCTGGAGCGGCGAAGGTTTCAACCGGCCTCGGGCGCTGCACGCGCTATCCTTGGGCCTCATCTTCGGTCGGACGATTCAGCCCATGCTCGATGTACAAGGCGTGTTCAAGAGTTACGCCACGCCCCAGGGGCCGTTGGCGGTGCTGCAGGGTGTCGACTTGCAGCTGGGGCAGGGCGGCAGCCTGGCGCTGATGGGTGAGTCGGGCAGCGGCAAGAGCACCTTGCTGCACCTGGTGGCGGGGCTGGATCAGGTTGATCGCGGCAGCATTCGCGTTGGCGGGCAGCCGCTGGAGCACATGAACGAACACCAGTTGGCCAACTGGCGACGCACGGAAGTGGGCCTGGTGTTCCAGCAGTTCAACCTGATCGGCAGCCTGCGGGTTGACGACAACCTGGCGTTCCAGGCGCGCCTGGCCGGGCGTTTCGATCCGCGCTGGCAGGCGCAATTGGTGGAGCGCCTGGGCCTGGGCGAGTTGCTGCGGCGCTACCCGGAGCAGTTGTCCGGTGGCCAGCAGCAACGGGTCGCCCTCGGCCGCGCGCTGGCGTCCAGGCCTGGCCTGCTGCTGGCCGACGAACCCACCGGCAGCCTCGACGAAGCCACCAGCGACGAAGTGCTGCAGCTGTTGCTCGACCTGCTGGCCGACAGCCCCACCAGCCTGCTGATGGTGACCCACAGTCAGCGGGTCGCGAGCCGCCTGGGGCAGATTGTTCTGTTGCACGGCGGACGCCTGGCCGACCCGGACGGGCACTGAGATGGGGGTCTTCAGAGGCGCCCTGGGCGCGCTGCTCAGCCATTGGCGCCGGCACCCGGTGCAGTTCTTCAGTGTGCTGACTGGTTTGTGGCTGGCCACCAGCCTGCTGACCGGAGTCCTGGCGCTCAACAGCCAGGCCCGTGACAGCTACGCCCGGGCCAGCCAACTGATCGGCGGCGAGCCCCAGGCCAGCCTGGGCACGGCCAGCGCCGGCAACTTTACTCAAGCCTGGTTCGTCAGCCTGCGCCGTGCCGGTTGGCCGGTATCGCCCGTGCTGCAAGGGCGCATTACGCTCAAGGAACATCCGCAGGTGCGCCTGCAATTGATGGGGATCGAGCCGCTGTCGCTGCCAGCCGGGGCCGCGGTGGCCGGCAAGGCCCTGGACCTGCGGCAGATCGTCGACTTCTTCGGCCCGCCCGGGCGCACCTGGGTCGCGCCGCAGACCCTGGCTGCCCTGGGTTATCACGAGGGCCAGCAGCCGCAGACGGCAGATGGCCAGGTGCTGCCGCCGTTGCACAGCCAGGCCGACATGGCCCCGGGCATGCTGTTGCTGGATATCGGTTTTGCCCAGGCCTTGCTGGGCCAGCCGGGGCAAATCTCACGGCTGCTGTTGCCCCGGGATTTCGCCGCCCATGCGCCGCCGTTGCCCGCCGAGCTGGCCGGGCAGTTGCGGCTCAAGCAGGGCGCCGATGAGAGCGACTTGTCGCGCCTGACCGAGAGCTTTCACCTCAACCTCAATGCCCTGGGCTTTCTGTCGTTTGTGGTCGGGCTGTTTATCGTCCACGCCGCCATCGGCCTGGCCCTGGAGCAGCGCCGCAGCCTGCTGCGAACCTTGCGTGCCTGCGGTGTCAGCGCGCGGATGCTGATCTTCTGCCTGGCGGTTGAGCTGGGCGGCCTGGCGCTGCTGGGCGGGATTGCCGGGGTGGCCAGCGGTTACCTGCTGGCGGGGTGGTTGCTGCCGGATGTCGCTGCCAGCCTGCGCGGGCTGTACGGCGCCGAGGTGGCGGGGCAATTGAACCTGAGCCCCGGGTGGTGGCTGAGCGGCATCGGCCTGAGCCTATTGGGGGCCTTGCTTGCCGGCGGCAATAGCCTGCTGCGTGCCGCGCGCCTGCCGCTGCTGGCCCTGGCCAACCCCCAGGCCTGGCATCAGGCCCACGCCCGCTGGCTACGGCGCCAGGGCCGGGTCGCCGCCTTGGCGTTGGCCGTGGCGGGCGCAGCCTGGTGGCTGGGCGACAGCCTGAGTAGCGGCTTTGTACTGATGGCGGCCTTGCTGCTGGGGGCGGCCCTGGGATTGCCGGTGCTGCTCGATGCCTTGCTCGGCGGCCTGCTGGGGCGCAGTCGCTCGGTACTGGGGCAGTGGTTTGTCGCCGATTGCCGTCAGCAACTGCCGGCACTGAGCCTGGCGTTGATGGCGCTGCTGCTGGCCCTGGCGGCCAATATCGGCGCCGGCAGCATGACGTCGGGTTTTCGCCAGACCTTCACTGACTGGCTCGAACAGCGCCTGACCGCCGAGCTGTACCTCAATCCCCAAAGCCCGGCCCAGGCCCGGGAGCTGCAGCAGTGGCTGCCCGCGCAGCCGGAAGTGACAGCGCTGCTGCCCAGCTGGCTGGTGCCGTTGCAAGTGCAGGGCTGGCCGGCGGAGCTGTACGGGGTCATCGACCATCCAACCTACCGCCAGCACTGGCCGCTGCTGGAAGCCCTGGGCGAGCAGCCCTGGGACCAGTTGGCCCGGGACGACAGCCTGATGCTCAGCGAACAGCTGGCGCGTCGGCTCAAGGTGCGCGTCGGCGACCGCTTGCCGATCCCGGTGCCCGAAGGCCAATGGGCGCCGCAGGTGGTGGGGATCTACGCCGACTACGGCAACCCCAAGGGTCATATCCTGGTCAACGCCGGGCACCTGTTGAAGCACTGGCCGCAACTGACGCCGAGCCGTTTCAACCTGAGGATCGAGCCGTCGGCCATCGGCCCCCTGGTCAGCCGCTTGCACCAGCAGTTTGCCCTCGACGACAGCCGGATCATCGATCAGGTGCAACTCAAGGGCTGGTCGAGCCAGGTCTTCGAGCGCACCTTCGCCGCCACGGCAGCCCTCAACAGCCTGACCCTGGGGGTGGCTGGCGTGGCGCTGTTTATCAGCCTGCTGACCCAGAGCCAGAGCCGCCTGGGCCAGTTGGCGCCGCTGTGGGCCCTGGGCGTGACCCGGCGCCAACTGATGCTGCTCAACCTGGGCCAGACCTGGCTGCTGGCGGTGCTGACCCTGGTCCTGGCACTGCCCCTGGGCATCGCCCTGGCCTGGTGCCTGGATACCGTGATCAACGTCCAGGCCTTCGGCTGGCGCCTGCCGTTGCGGGTGTTCCCATGGCAGTTGCTGCAACTGCTGGGGCTGGCGCTGCTGGCCACCTTGCTGGCGTCGGCCTGGCCGCTGTTCACGCTTTACCGCACGCAACCCGTGGACCTGCTGAGGACGTTTGCCGATGAGCATTGATCGGGCATGCCGCCTGTTGCTGGTGTTGAGCCTGTGCCTGGGCGGTTGTGATCAGCCCGCCGCACCGCAACAGGGCTTCGCCGGGCTGGGCAACCAGGCGGCCGACTTCGCCCAGGTGGTGCCGGGACGCACGTTCGGGTTTCCCGCCGATCACGGCGCCCATGAGGGGTTTCGCATCGAATGGTGGTACCTCACCGCCGATCTGGTGGACCCCCAAGGCCAGCACTTCGGCGTGCAATGGACGCTGTTTCGCAGCGCCTTGCGGCCCGGCCCCGAGCAGCCCGGCTGGGGCGCGCCGGTGGTGTGGCTGGGCCACGCGGCGGCCACGTCGGCCGACGCCCATCACGCCGCCGAGCGCTTGGCCCGGGGCGGGGTGGGCCAGGCCGGGGTCAGTGCCCAGCCGTTCCAGGCCTGGATCGACGACTGGAGCCTGCGCAGCCTCACGCCCGTCGGCGATCCCCTGGCCCACCTGCAGGTGCAGGCCAGCGGGCCGGGCTTTGCCTACCAATTGCAATTGCGCGCCAGCCAGCCGCTGGTGTTGCAGGGCGAGGGCGGCTACAGCCGCAAGTCGGAACAGGGCCAGGCCTCCTATTACTACAGCCAGCCGTTTTTCCAGGCGGCGGGCAGCTTGCAGATCGATGGCAAGACCTATCAAGTCAGCGGCCCGGCCTGGCTCGACCGCGAGTGGAGCAGCCAGCCACTGGCGGCCGGGCAGAGCGGTTGGGACTGGTTCTCGCTGCACCTGGACAGTGGCGAGCGGTTGATGCTGTTTCGGGTTCGGGAGGACGATCGGGAGCCGTACCTGACCGGCACCTGGATCAGCGCCGATGGCCGCACCCAGACCTTGCACAAGGATGATATCGAACTGCTGCCCCTGGACCTGACCCGGGTCGCCGGCCGCGACTTGCCAACCCGCTGGCAGCTGAAAATCCGCTCCAGGGGCCTGGATATCAGCACCCAGGCACTGAATCCCAAGGCCTGGATGAACCTGAGCATTCCTTACTGGGAGGGACCGGTACGCCTCAGTGGCAGCCATGGCGGCAGCGGTTACCTGGAAATGACCGGCTACTGAGGTCGCGGCAAAATCGGGCGCCGGGTGTGGCGTGCAGTGGGCGGGCGGGATGACGACCTGACGGGCGCACTCGCCAGCAGCGTCTATGCTCATGCCCCACGCCTGATCGAACACCTCGATTGGCGGTCGGTTTTGTTTTCAACCACAAGGAATGTAGCCCTATGAAACTGCACACTTTAACCAAGGCCATTGCCCTGGCCACTCTGCTGTCAGCCGCCAGCCTCAGTGCCCATGCGGCGGATATCCCGCTGGCTGGCGCGGTGGAAGCCGATGAGGTGGTGACCAAGGTCCTGTCCGTGGACGCGGCCAAGCACCAGGTGGTTCTGGAAGGCGCAGGCGGCAAGCCGGTGCATGTGCAACTCAGTGACCAGGCCAAGGACCTGGGCAACCTCAAGGTGGGCGATCAGGTCAAGGTCCTGGTCACCCATTCGGTGGTCGCCGTGCTCGACACCCAGGTGGATAAAGGCGCGCCGGATGCCAGCGAAAGCAGCGGGGTGATCCGTGCCACCAAGGACAACCCCAATCCGGGTGGCGAGGCCTATCGCCAGGTTCAGGTGCAGCTGAAAATCACCGCCATCGACCTGAAGAAAAACCAACTGACATTCGAAGGCCCGGCCGGCAATAAAAAGGTCGTGAGCGTCGAGAAGCCGGAAGTCCAGGCCCGCCTCAAGGACCTCAAGGTCGGCCAGAGCGTGGTGGTGACTTACACCGACGTGCTCAAGGTCACCAGCGAGCATGAAAGCTGATCGAGGTTTGTCGCCGCACCCGGTTCGGTTTGAGGCGCAATGGGTGTCTCAAATCGAACATTCAGCGCGGTGATTGTGTGCAGATTTGTTCAGAATCTGTGCACGGACTTTTTTCGGACGTTCGATTAAAATAGCCCCCGTTCGCCCGGTGCAAAGGCTCTTTACCAGTGCATGGATTGCCGAGGCCAAAGCACTGGGCGAACACCTTTTTTTCGACGTGATGCAAGGCAGCGCTTCAGCACTTCAAGGTCTGCAACGGACCGATCTTCCGGCTCAACGCTGCTGCGAATTGCGCCTCGTCCGCAAACTGTTCGGTCTCGATAAAATCCAGAAACCACAGCCCCTCGGCCCCGGCCAATACCTCCAGCCAGCCGGGCTTGCGGATCTGTTCCTGGGGAATCGTGCTGCCGCCCATGCCATGACCTTTACCCTCGCTCAGCATGAACAGGCGCTGCTCAAAGCAGTAGGCAACCTGTTTGGGCCACTCGGCGTGATGGGGGTACTGGGGAAACAGGTCTTTTTCGGCGATCACGTAAAAGGTTCTCATGGGCAGGCCACCATCGGCGCGACATCACCCTTGAGGCAGCGCTCGAGGAAGGCACGGGCCGCCTGCGGATCACGCTGGAACAGCTCGAAGGACGCCGCGTCCAGCTCGAAGTAATGATCGAACTCCACCAGGCTGCGGCCCGGGCGTATCGGGGTGGACATATAGGTCCGGCCCGACTCCGGCTCGATACCGAGGCAAAACTGCTCGGTGCGGTTGATGAATACGTCGTGGTACGTCATGTGCGCTCCTGATAGTTGACGCAATGGGCCAGCAGGAATTGCAGGAAGTCGGCCGGGGCGAAGCTGCTCCAGCGCTCATCGTCGTGCCGGTAGATCGACACCCGGGGCAGGCAGCGACCGTCCCTGATTGCAAAACCGTACAGGTCACCGCAACCGTTATCGGAGAACAGCACATGTTGGCCGCGCAGGGCAGCGTATTGCTGGTTGAGCTGGACCAGGTTCAAGCTACTGTCCGGGTCCAGCGAGTAGACCGTGCCCAGGGCAAAGAAGCCGCCGCCATGGCGGCTGATGAACCTGAGGTAGTCGTCGGGCAACAGGCAGTTCAATTGCTGCTGGGCATGCTGGATCTGGCTGGCGTTCGGCGGTTGGTCCGTCTCCAGTTCGAACCAGATCGGCTGCCGTTGGCGCGCATCGTCGATCAGGCGCTCAAAGATTTCAAAGTCCATGCTGCACACCCGGTGATGGGGCAGGGAGATGCCTGCGATTCATGAGTACTGGCCCTCGCAACTGTCCAGCAGGTTGCCCAGGCATTCCTCGTCGAGGGTGACGTTGTCCAGTTGCTGCGGGTCCAGCTCGCTCCAGTCTTGCTCGGCGCTGATTTCATGGATGGTCAGGGGGATTTCCCGAGCCTGGAAAAACGTCAGGATCGCACGCAACGTGGCCGCTTGTTGCACATGCTCGTTGCTGTAGACCTGCCCGTCGTAGAAGAACCCGGTTGCGCCCGCCGCCAGTTTGGCGCTGGCCATGGACAGTGGCAGGCCCAGGCGTTGGTGAAGGAACTTGGTGGCTTCGAGGTTTTTCAGCGGCAGGGTTGAGGCAATTCTGATTCTGGACATGGTCTGGTTCGCTGAGCCCGTAGTAGAGAGTGGGAGGTGCCAGGTGTGGACGCTCGATGGCGTCACAGCCGCAGGTTCACGTAGTGCTGGAAAAACAGCGAGAAGCTCGGATTGAGCACGCGCTCGATCTTGCGCTGGAACAGGCTGTAACTCAGCACCCGGCCCTGGCCCTGGGCGCTGCAATCCACGGCCCAGCAGACTTCGTCGTCACGCAGGTAGATGACGGCCAGGTGTTCGGGCAAGCCGAATTCGCTGCGGCAATAGGTGGTGGCGTAGAGCAGGCTGCCGCCATTGCAGAGTGTCGCGTCGTTGTCTTCAATGCCGGCGATTTCCGATTGCACCACGCCTCCGCCGCCGCAGGTCAGCAGGAACGCCACCAGGTCGGCAGGCAGTTGCAGTTTCAGCAGGCCTTGCAGGCGCTGTATCTGCTCCGCGCTGGCGGGGCCGAACCAGAAGGTTTCCTCGTCGCCGGCGTCCAGGGCGTCGATCAGGGGCTGATAGTCAGTCATGGTTGTGCGCTCGATGGAGGGCCTGGTTGCGGTTGCGGTGCCCGGTCGTACCGACAGTCGTCGGCGATGATGCTCAGCACCGGGCGGCCGCTCCAGGCGCAGATAAAACTGTAGCTGTCAGGGGCCGATGACAACTCCCCCGGCTCCACCTGGGCCAGCAATTGCGACAGGGGAGCGCGGCTCAATTCGGCTATCTCCGTGCCTTCGGCGCCGAGGCTCTGGTAGGCCACCAGCCCGGTGAAGGACAGCACCCAGGGCTGTTGCTGCCAATCGATAAACTCGACGCGCAACAGCCCGGGGCTGCTGCCGAGGTGTTGGATGCTGCCGTCGGCGACACAGAACGGGGTGTCCGGGCCTGGCGTTGACGGGGTCATAGTGCAACACCCTGCAACGTGACATCGCGCGCGACCAGTTCGACCCACCCGGTGCGAGCCTCCGGGTTCGGTGCCAGGGAAATCAGCACAATCGAGCCGCCAACGTTGAGCGCCCCGGTGCCGTCGGCCTCGATGGCGATCAGCTCGGCGCGCAGGTGCAGGGCATCATCCTGGACGCGCAGCTGGCAGTCGTGGTGGGTACTGGGTTTGAGGTTTTCCCCCCAGTGAAATGCATCGTCGAGGTCGAGCTCGACCTCCAGCCAGGCGTCGAGCGCCGGCTGCGGCCCTGACCAGTTGGCCTGGCCCGTGCCGTGGGCGCTGAGGAAGCTGACCCGGGCCGGGTCCGAGGGCTTGCATTGCAACAGACGAACCTTCATTGGCGCGGCTTTACTGCATCGAAGGTTTCACCGGTTACCGTCAGCACATCGCCGTTGAGCTCGGAGGTGAACAGGTTGTTGATCACCAGTTCCAGGCAGCCCTCATTGTAGGGAAACAGATGCTCCAGCAATTCCTGCCACAGGTACTCGCGGATCAGCCAGGCCGCCACGTCTGGCCAGCGCTCGGCCAGGGTCTGTAGGTCCGGGTAGCCCAGAACCTGTATTTCGGGGATGTCGACGGTGCCGTATTGCTGGTCATCGATCGGGCATTCGGCGATGAAGATATCGGCCAGGACAAAGAACGCCGGGCGCAATTCATCCAGGGTCACGCTGAAGCTGAAGGCCTTGGTAGGGCGGTCGACTTTCTGCGAAAAACCCGGCTCGCGTTGAGTGATTGTCCGTGGGTCGACCACGTTGCCTGCGGATAGGACGATCATGCCGTTCCCTGTTGATGTGAATGAACGCTTCCTTGTGCCAGCGACCCGGGCAGAAGGGGCGCTGCCGGGGGATTTTTACACAGTAAGTGCTTGCCGATCAGCTGCTTATTTTTCCGGGGGCGGTTTTTGTTCGGGCCCTAGCTGTTCAGTGCCCATGGGGCCGCTCGCCATGGCTCTGCTCGGCGCTGTAAAGGCTGCTGAGTCCCAGGGCTTCGAGGTGCTGCTGCACCCGCTTCACATTTGCGGCATCGGGTTTGTCGGTGCCGTGGACGCGGTAAATATCGTTGAGCACCCGATCCGGATCCCTGGCACTGAGCGTGGCGATCAGTTCGGCCAGATTGCGGTCGGAAAAGTGTTCGTAGAGCAACGCCAGCAAGGGCCGGTAGTCCGCGTCGGGCAGTCCCTGCGGGTAGGCGATCTGCAGCATCTTCAAGCTGGTTGGCATGGGGCAGGTCCTCACCTGAAGCGATGGTTCAAAGCACGTGCAGGTCAAGCATCTGCAGCTGTGGGCGGTCGCCTTCGAACAGCACTTGCAGCGACAGGGTCAGGTCGCTCAAACCTTCCTCGGCGGTCCACAGCGGTACGTCCAGGTGCAGGCCCGACCCATCCTGATAGGCGTAGCGCTCGATGCTGTCGATAAAGGCGGGGGGCGGAGCCACCAGCGTGGCGCCGTATTCGTGCAGGCACAGTTGCACGTCGTCCTGGCGCAGCCGGCCGAGCCAGCCTTCAGCGCAAAGGGTGGCGTAGTCCGCTGTCACCAGTGCATTGACCAGCTCGCGGATTTGCTGTTGCAGAGGGGGATCGACGTCCATTGTCCAGGGCCTTTCAAGTGAGGGCGAAGCCTGTCGCGGTGCGGTGCTTTTTACAAGCCGGCGCACTGGTTTTTTTGCGACCTGCCGGGGTTGTTCGCCGCGATGCCTGCGCCAGGGCGACAGGCTGCCGGGTATTCAGGGCCGCCTGCCGGCTTCAGCCGTGGGTCACTTGGGTACGCAGTTGAATTCCCAGGGCGCGCATGACCTTGACCACGGTGTCGAAGCGCGGCTTGGCGCCGGGGGCGAAGGTTTTATAGAGGCTGGCGCGGCCCAGGCCTGAGTCGCGGGAAACCTGGGCCATGCCCCGTGCACGGGCGACGTGGCCCAGGGCGCGCAGCAGTTCATCGGTGTCGCCGTCGGCCAGGACCTGGGACAGGTACTCGCTGATGGCCTCGTCGCTGTCGAGCAGGGTTGCCATGTCGAAGGGAACAAGTGTGCCAGCCATATTAAAACTCCTTTGCCAGGGCGCGGGCCTTGTGGATGTCGGCTGCCTGGGTCGCCTTGTCGCCACCGTGCAGCAAAATGATCAGCCAGGTGCCACGCCGAATGAAATAAATGCGGTAGCCGGCGCCGATATCGACGCGCATTTCACCGAGTTCGCCGCCCAGCGCCTTGACGTCGCCGAGGTTGCCCGCCGCCGCGCGCTCGAGGCGCCGTGCGATGGCGATCCTGGCCCGCATATCGCGAAGTGAGGCATGCCAGCGCGCAAAACCGGGCGTCTGCTGGAGCGTGTAATCCATGGCTGAGTGTATCCATATAGAGACAAAAAACAATGCCGTCATGAAGCCATCCGACTGGCGGCTCACAACGAATGCCTGGCTATAAGGTAAGCAGCGAAGGGTGCGGGGAGGGCGGCATTTTTCGTATCGGAATGTTCGGTGCAAACCCCAGGCCAGAGCCAGGGGCGCGAGCTTCAGCCTTGTACGGCGTCCAGCGCGGCGACAGCCAGGCGCGCCAGTTCCGCGTCCTGCTCGGGCCTGACGCCGGAAACGCCAATCGCGCCGATGCATTGCCCCAGGTGCAGGATCGGCACCCCGCCTTCAAGCATGCCTTGCAGCAGCGGTGCGCTGAGAAATGCCTGGCGACCGCCGTTGATCATCTGTTCATAGGCCCCGCTGTCGCGGCGGCCGAGGGCGGCGGTGCGGGCTTTTTCCGTGGCGATGTAGGCGCTGATGGGCGCCGCGTCGTCGAGCCGCAGCAGGCCCAGGGGATGGCCACCGTCATCGACCACGGCAATGCTCACGGCCCAGCCGCGTTCACGGGCGGCGTGCTCGGCTGCAAGTAGCATCTGGGTGACGTCGGGCTGGGACAGGACCGGTTTGTTGAGCATGCTGTTTCCTCTATCGAGCGCCACTGGCCAGGCGCGTGTCACGCGCCCGGCCAGCTTCGGGGGGGTTAGGTCTGGCACGTTCACCGTTGCCGGCTAGCGGGCCGCAACGGCGTCCGCCAGGGGTAGGGCTTACTCGCCGTAGATATCGAAGTTGAAGTACTTCTTGCGGATCTGCTCATAGCTGCCGTCGGCCCGTATTGCCGCCAGGGCCTGGTTCAGTTCGGCGCTCAGCGGGTCGTTCTTGCGCACCGCGATGCCGATGCCAGTGCCGAAGTACTGCGGGTCGGTGAAGCTGGGCCCGACAAAGTGATAGTCGCCGCCTTCGGGCCGTTTGAGCAGGCCCTCCTCGACGGCCACCGAACTGGCCAGGGTGGCGTCGACGCGGCCGGCCAGCAGGTCGAGGTAGATTTCGTTCTGCGAGCCGTAGCGCACGATCTGCGCACCGGCCGGCTCGAAGGTGGCCGAGGCGTAGCGGTCGAAGTTGGTGGCGCGCTGCACGCCGATGCGCTTGCCGGCCAGGGACGCTGGAATGGCCTCGATGCCGTTGCCCTTGCGGGTCACCAGCTTGGCCGGGATACGGTAGTAGCGGTCGCTGAAGTCCACCGATTTGAGGCGCTCGGGGGTGATCGACACCGAAGAAATCGCCGCGTCGATCTTGCGCACCTTGAGCGCCGGGATCAGGCCGTCGAATTCCAGTTCCTGCCACTGGCAGGTGACCTGCATCTTGGCGCACAGGGCCTGGCCGATGTCGTAGTCGAAACCTTCCAGGCGGTTGTCGCTGGTCTTGTAGGCAAACGGCGGGTAAGCCGCCTCGATGCCCACGCGCAGGGTTTTCTCGGCGGCCTGGGTGCTGGCGCCGAAACTGGCGAGGCTGGCCAGGCCAAGGACGGTGAGGGTTTTTTTCAGGTTCATACAAAGCTCCGGATGCGTGTTGTTGTACATCGGGCACTCGCCAATGCAAGGCGCCCGTTATCGGCAGTCGCAATGAGAACGCAGGGTCGGGCGGCTCGCAGGTGGCTGCCCTGACCGGTTGCCCGCGTGTGCGGGCGGCTTGCCTGAGCCTCAGACGGCGGCGGTGACGATGAGCTCGAGGCGGATCTCGGCGTCGTCGAAAGCCACCTGGGCCGTGGCTCGGGCCGGGGTTTGCGTGGGGTCGACCCAGGCGCTCCACAGCGCATTCATGGCGTCGAAATCGGCGGTCATGTCTTTCATCCAGATCTGCACACTGAGCAGGCGGCTCTTGTCAGTGCCGGCCTCGGCCAGCAACTGGTCGACACGCTCCAGCACCTGGCGGGTCTGGCCCTGGATGTCCTGGCTGCAATCGGCGGCGACGATGCCGCTGAGCCAGGCCACCTGGTTGTGCACCACCACGCGGCTTAGCCGTGGGTTGCTTTGGATACGCTGGATAGAGGTCATGGGTGCTCCTGGGAACGGTCGAGGCAGGCTTCACCTGCGAGTTGGGTGAGGGTGATGGGTTTGAGTGGCGGGCGGATGCGGTAGTAGCCGACGGCGGCCGGGGAAACCTGGCGCCGCTCGGCGATCACTTCGCTGACGCTGAGCCCGCACAGGCGGCCCTGGCAGGGGCCCATGCCGCAGCGGCCGAAAGCCTTGGCCTGGTTCGGCCCGAGGCAGCCCAGGTCGACGTAGTGGCGCAGGTCGCCGGCGCTGACTTCTTCGCAGCGGCAGACGATGACGTCGTCGGCGGGGATGCGGTTCTGCTGCTGTGGGCGGTACAGGGCGTCGATCAGCGGACGGGCCGCCAGGTGCCGGGCCAGGGCGCGGCGCAGCGCTGGCAGTTGGGCATCGATCTGCGCGGCAGCAAGGGGCTGCAACTGACGGGCGATTCCCAGGGCCGCTATCCGCCCCTGTTCCCGCGCGGCCAGGGCGCCGCCGATGGCCGCGGCATCGCCGGCGATAAACACGCCGGGCTGACTGGTTTCTCCAAACGGGTCGCGGTGCACGGTCCAGCACAGTTGTTGTTCGTCCCACTGGTGCTCCAGGCGTAGCGACCAACTGATCTGGGTGTTGGGCACTACGCCCTGATGCAACAGGATCAATTGCGCCGGGAGCCGATGTTCATCCCCGCCGCAACGAAAGCGCAGGGCCCGGGCCTGGTCTTGGCCCTCGATCTGCAAGTCGCGCGCGCCCCGGAAATGGCGGATCCCGGCACGCCGCAGTTGCCTCAGCAGGCCCAGACCTTTGAGCAGTTCGCGCCAGCCGCCGAGGGCCGCCGGGATCTGGCGCCAGGCGCGCAGCAGGTCGGCGTGGCTGCTGGTGTCCACCAGGGCCGCGACCTGGACCCCGGCCCGCAGGTATTGCGCCGCCAGCAGGTACAGCAGCGGGCCACAGCCGGCCAGCAGCACCGGCACCGCCGGCAGCAGCGCAGCGCCCTTGAGCAGGATCTGCCCAGCGCCGGCGTTCATCACCCCGGGCAGGGTCCAGCCGGGAATCGGCAGGGCGCGTTCGTAGGCCCCGCAGGCAATCAGCAGGCGCCGTGGGTGGAGGGTTCGCGCCTGGCCCAGGTGCAGAAAATGCACTTGCTGTTGCGGGCTCACCAGCCACACCGAGGCCTGGGGGATATAGCGCGCGCCGCAGGCCAGGAAGCGCTCGACCAGGGCCAGCCCGGCCTGGTAGTCGGCACCCAGCACGGCCAGGCGCTGAGGGTCGGCGAGGCGCACATCACGGTAGATCTGCCCGCCGGGGCTGGCCTGTTCGTCGAGCACCGTCACGCTCAAGCCCAGGCCGCAGGCCTCGATAGCAGCCGCCATGCCGGCGGGGCCGGCGCCGATGATCAGCAGGTCCACAGGTTCAGGCTTCATCGTCGGCCCCCTCGGTAGTCGACACTGCACGCACCCCGTGCTGGCTGCGCACACGCATGCCTTCGCGCACCGGCAGCAGGCAGGCCTGGCAACTGGCTTGGCCGTCGACCTCCACCAGGCACTCAAAGCACACCCCCATCATGCAAAACGGCGCCCGCGGGCTGGCACTGACCACGCTGCTGCGGGTGCTGCGCACGCCACTGGCGAGCAACGCCGCCGCCAGGGAAACACCGGCCGGCACCCGCAGGGGTTGGCCGTCGAATTCGATGGCCAGGGTCGGGCTGCTGGCGGACCTGGGTTGAAACAGGCGATCAGCCGGCATGCTGCACCTCGCTGGCAGATTGAAAGCGCGCCAGGCCAAAAGGCTGCACGTCGGGAAGTTGGCCCTGGCCGCTGAGCCACGGCGCCAGCCACAGGGCGTGGGCCGCGGCCAGGGTGACGCCGCTGTGGCAACTGGCGACAAACACCTGCGGGCACTCGGGCAGCGTCTGGTAAATCGGCAGGCCATCCGGGCTCAGGACCCGCAGCGCACCCCAGGCCCGAACCAGGCGCACATCGGCCAGCAAGGGGAAGCAGCGCACGCCGCGCTGGGCGATGTCGGCCATCACCTCGGCGCTGCCCCGGTCGTCGTAGCCCACGGCTTCCATGGAGTCGCCGAGCTGCACCGTGCCTTCGTCGGTCTGGCGCACATAGGTGGTGGGGTAGTGCAAAAAAGGCGCGAGGCGCTCGGTGACCAGGATCTGCCCGCGATTGGGCTGCACCGGTACATCGGCGCCGAGCAGGGCGCCCAGCGAACGGTTGCCCAGGCCGGCGGCCAGCACCAGTTGCCCGGCCTGCCAGCGCTGGTCGCCAGCGCGCACTTCAAGGCCATCACCGACCTGGCGGATGGCGTCGACCCGATGGCCGTTGTCGATCTGCACCCCGTGGCGGCGGCAGCCGGCATACAGCGCTCGCAGCAATTTCAGCGGGTTGACCTGGCCATCCATCGGCGAATAGCAGGCCCCGACCACATCCGGACCGACGCCGGGCAGGCGTTTGCGCAGCTCGCCCGGGCTCAGCAGTTCAAAGGGGTAGTCGCCGTCCAGGGCTTGCTGCAGCCAGGCCAGACGCTGGCTTTCCTCGGCCATTTCCGCCTCGGACAGGCACAGCTGGAACCCCCCGGCCTGTTGCAGGCAGACATCCACGCCGCTGTCCTCGCGCAGGTACGCCGCCAGTTGCGGCCACAGCGCCACCGACTGCCGGGTCCACTGGGCATAGGCGCTTTTGCGATAGCCCTTGCCCTGCACCCACAGCAGGCCGAAGTTGCCACGGGCCGCGCGCAGGGCACTGTCGCCCTCGTCCAGCACGCGCACCTGGCGCCCGCTGCGGGCCATGCCGTAGGCGATCGCCAGGCCCACGAGGCCGCCGCCGATTATCAGTGCATCAGGTTTTTGCATGGGTGGCTCCAGTTCCAGGCCGGTCAGGCGTTATCCCGATAAATCGGGTGCAGGCTGAGGCGGTTGAGGCATGGCTGGGATGCTAGGGGGCTGATGCAGCGATGAAAAATGCTTTATTTTGCGCAGGTCATGTCTTTTTGTTATGGGGTGCGGTGGGATGAATTTGCGTCAGCTGGAAGCCTTTCGTGCGGTGATTCTCGGCCAGACCGTGACCCGCGCCGCCGAGATGCTGCATATCTCCCAGCCCGCCGCGACGCGCTTGATCAGCGCGCTGGAGGAAGACATCGGCTTTGCCCTGTTCGAGCGTCTCAAGGGGCGCCTGCAGCCGACGCCCGAGGCGCTGGTGCTGTATGAGGAGGTGCAGCGCTCATTACTCGGCGTCGAGCGCATTGCCCGCACCGCCCAGGAAATTCGCACCCTCAAGCGCGGCTCGTTGCAGATCGCCTGCGCCCCGGCCATGGGCCTGGGATTCATGCCGCGGGCCATCACCGCCTTCCAGCGTGAACACCCCGAGGTGCAGATCAGCCTGGTGGTGCACTCCTCGCGCGAGGTGGTCGACCTGGTGGTCGGCGGGCGCTGCGACCTGGGGGTGATCGTCGAGCCCAACACCTACCCCAGCCCGCGCGCGGAGAAACTGCTGAAATCGCGCATGCTCTGCGCGTTGCCGGTGGGGCATCGCCTGGAGCCGCAGGCGCTGATCGTGCCCGAGGACCTGGAGGGCGAGGCGTTTGTTTCCTACCCCCATGCCATCGCCTCGCGCCAGCACGTCGACGCGATCTTTGCCGCCCATGGCGTGCAGCGCCACTTGCGCCTGGAAACCCAGCTGTCGCTGCCCATGTGCCTGTTTGTCGAAGAGGGCGCCGGGGTGGCGCTGGTGGATGCCATCAGCGCCCTGGAATACCGCGGGCAGGGCGTGGTCTTCCGTGCCTTCGCGCCGGCCATCGAAATGGACTTCAGTCTGCTGCTGCCGCCCCAGGCGCCCCTGTCCCGATTGCAGGAGCGCTTTGTCGAGCACATGCGCGAGTTCGTCGCGACCCAGGTGCCGTCGGCGTATCGGGTGCAGTAGGGATCCGGGCGCGGCGAATTTCGCTGCCCAGGGTTCAACCGGCGCTGGCACATGCCCTAAGATGCGTCGGACTTTTTGCGCGGATGACCCCGCCGAACTTTGCAGAAGTGAATGCACATGAGCGATTTTGAACGGCTGGCCGAGACCGCAGGCATAGCCTTGCCAGCGGAGCTGCGGCGGCTGCTGGCCGAGGGACGGACCCGCTACGGCAATAGCCGTGAGGACTGGAGCAAGGGGTGGCGTGAGTACACCCTGTCGGCACAACCGGCGTTGTCCTGCGCCTACGACTTCGAGTGGATCGACGGGCAACAGGCCGGCGAGGTTATCGAAGAATGGCTCAACCCGGCCTACCAGGACGGGCGGCGGTTCTTGCCGTTTGCCCAGTCCGGTGCCGGCGACGCGTACTGCCTGACCCCCCTGCAAGACGGGCAGGTCGGCGTCGCCCTGGTCTGGCATGACCGAGAGTCCAGCGAAGTGGAAAACCTGTCGTTTGCCGAGTTCGCCTACCGATTGCTGGTGGAGTCTGCCCAGGATATCGAGCATCTGCTTGACGACGACTGGGCGTTCGACGACGCCAGGCACTGCGTGATCGCCAACTTGCAGCTTATGGAAAACTGCCTGCCGGAGCCCTTCAAGGCCGGACTCAAGCAACTGGTGGCGCAGGTGCAGCAAGCCCATGCAAACCCGCACGCGTTGATCACGGCAGAACAGGCGCGGGTTGCGCTGGCGGTTGTGCCCGAGCCTGTCGCGGAGCGGTTTTCAGTGACCGCCAGATGGGAGTGCGGGCAGGGTTGAAGCGGCGCTGAGGTCAGGATCCACCGACAACGTCAGCGCCATGGCGGTGGATCACGCGCCGCCTGTATTCACAACCCGGGCAGGCCCAAGGCACTCGCACACTGCTCCAGCGAGCGCTGCTGGGTTTGGGCGTAGAGCTGCAATTCATCGATGGTCGGCCGGCCCAGGGCCTGTTCGAAGGCCTGCTGGTTGGACTGGCCGGCATAGTGACTTTGTGCGTCGTCGCCGAGGTTGGACTGGAAGATCCCGGCGGCACTGACCGGCAGGAAGTCTTCATACACCAGAGGTTCGAAGCGCACGTGCCCGGCGGCAATCAGTGCGGCCAGGGTCGTGGGCCGCTGGGCCTGTTCGCGTGCGGCCAGGCCCTGTTCGGTGGCGAAATAGCGGAAGTACGCCAGGTCCTCTTCGCGCATGGCGTCGTGGCTGTCGGGGAAGGCTTCGAAGTGGTCGCGCATCAGGGCGTCGTAGCGATCGGCGTTGGACTCGTTGGGGAAGGCATTGAGCTGGTCGCGGGCGGCATTCAGCAGGCGGTCGTACAGGGCGCGGCCTTTGGGGGTGAGGGCCGCACCGCGTTGTTCGATTTCGCCGAAGCGTGCGCTGTGGCTGCCCTGGCTCTGTTCCTGGTCGGTGAAGGCCACGGTTTCCTCCAGGGCCTTGAAGCTGGTCTGGCGCAGCAGGATCGGGCAGTCCCGCCGTGGCGGGCCTTCGATCACGGCCTTGGGGGTGATGCCGTGGGCGGGCATCAGGCGTTGCACCTGGTCGATGTCCAGGGTGCGTGGCGTCAGGTGGTTGATGTGCGGACCCTTGAACGCCACCACGTCGGCTATCAGCCGGTGCTGGGCGCTCAGTTGCTGATACTGCGCGGCGGTGACGGTGGCGCTGTGGTGCCAGCGGAAGGTTTCCAGGGCCTGCTCGACGAACGCCTCGGCATCCGCCTGGTTCAGCCCGCCATCCGCTTCGCACTGGGCGATCAGGCTCAGGGCCCGGGCGGTGAAGATCGAGCGCCGGGCCAGGACCGATTCGGCAAAGGTGCGCAGTTCGGGGTTTTCGATCAGTTCCAGGCGCAGCAGCGAGGTGAAGACCCGGAACGGGCTGATGTGCAGCGCCGTTTCATGCACCGCGCGAAAGGCCGTGGAGTGCACCGGGACCCCGGCCGGGGTCAGGTCGTAATAGCCCACCGGCTGCATGCCCATGACCGCAAACAGGCGGCTCAGGGTCGCCAGTTCGGTCGCGGTGCCGACGCGGATGGCGCCGTGGCGCTCCAGGTCCAGGCGTTCGATTTCACCGGTCTGGCGCAGGTGCCGGGCCAGGTCGGGATGCTGTTCCAGGGTCTGGGCGTTGACCTCGGCCACCAGTTCCATCAGCGCGCCATACAGCGGCACTTCATCGCGGTACATGTCCGACATCGCCCGCGAAAAGCGTTGGCGGATCAGGTCAGGGCTGACGAAGCTCTGGTTGCTCATAAACAGGATTCCCGGTGCAGTGACATCAAGGGTGGAGTGGGGCCGATTCTGTTCGGCGTCGGGGGCGCTGACAAACGAAGTTTCCTCTGAACTTCATTCTGCAAATGAATGCACTGCCGTTCGGGCGCCGCGCGTCGGGCGCCGTGCCCGGGCGTCGCTGGCAAAGTGGGCTCGAGTGTTCAGCGGCTATTGCGCAGGGCTGCCTGTTGCAGGAACTGGCGGTACAGCCGGGCGCTGCGGTTAGGGCGCTCGACCATGGGCATATGGCCGATGCCTTGCCAGATCTCCACCTGCAACTGGGGGATGCCCCGGGCCCAGATCAGCGCGCTGCTGGCATGCAGCAGCCGGTCCTCGCGGCCCCAGAGCAGCAGGGTCGGGGCCTGGATCGAGCCCAGCAGGGGTTCCATGGGCGCACTGCCATGGAAGTCGTCGAAGATTTTCGCCAGCTGCGGGCGCCGCTGCCGGTAGCGTTCGGCGATGGCCGCTAGGACCACCTCCGGCACCCAGGGCGGATCGGCCATGGTCATGCCGTAGAAGGTGTCGAAGTCGGCGCGGGTGTCGATCAGGAACGGATTGCGGCCCACCGCCAGCATGCGCTCCAGGTCGCTGGGCTCGGGCGCGCTGACGCCGGCGGGGTCGAACAGGGTCAGTGACGCTACCCGCTCCGGGCTGGTGGCCGCCAGCCACGCCGCGATATAGCCGCCCATGGAGTTGCCGACCAGGTGCACCCGCGCCACCTGGCAGGCGTCGAGCAATTGCAGCAGGCGTCGGCCCTGGGCCGGGATGCTGTAGTCCTGGCTGGCGTCGAAGCCGGTGGCGCCGTGGCCGCCCAGGTCCGGGATCAGCACCCGGCAGTCTTTGCTGAAGTGCCGGGCAAAACGCAGCCAGATGCTTTTGTCGGCGCTGTAGCCGTGCAGCAGCAACAGGGTCTGGCTGGCGGTGGTCGGGCCGCCCATGTAAGTCGCCAGGGTCATGCCATCGATGGCCACCGGGTGTTTTTTCAACCGGTAGAGCCGGGCCTCCAGCGCGCTGCTGGCGTCATACAGCCAATGGCCGATGCGCGGGTAGGTGCGATAGCACCAGAACAGGCCAAGGGCGAGCAGGGCGACAATCACGAACATCGGGTGGCTCCTGTGCGGGCACGGGTCAGGACAGTTGATGGTCCACGGGCTTGAGGCCCCGGGTCAGCCAGTGGTAGCTGAAGCTGAAGCCGGGAAACAGCGCCGTCACATGCCCGCTGCTGCTGCGGTACCAGCTCTGGCAACCGCCGGATTGCCACACCGTGCGCTGCATCTCGCGGTGGATCATCGCGGTGTAGCGCGCCTCCGCTTCCGGGCGAGCTTCAATGGCCTGCAAGCCCTGGGTCTTTAGGGCCCGGATGCAGCTGAGAATGTAGCGGGTCTGGGATTCGATGATGAACAGCAGCGAGGTGTGGCCGATCCCGGTGTTGGGGCCGCAGAGGATAAACAGGTTGGGGAACCCCGGCACACAGGTGCCCAGGTAGGCGCGCGGGTAGGGCGCCCAGGCATCGCGCAACAACTGGCGGTCCTTGCCGCGCACCGGGTAGGCGATCATGCCGTCGGTGGTGTCGAAGCCGGTGCACCAGATGATCAGGTCCAGCTCCAGGTGCTGGCCGTCTCGGGTGGTGATGCCGCTGGCGTCGAGGCTCTGGATGCCTTGCTCGCGCCCGTGCAGGCTGACGTTGGCTCGCCCCAGCGCCGGGTACAGGGTGTTGGACAGGATCACCCGCTTGCAGCCGATGCTGTAGTCCGGCGTCAGTTGGCGGCGCAGTTGCGGGTCGGGCACCTGGCGTTTGAGCAGGCCCAGGGCCTGGCGCTGCACCAGGGTCATTGCCGGCCGTGAATACTTGAAGGCGATGATCCGGCTTTCCAGCTGCCAATAGATCAACCAGCGCAGCAGGGTGTAGGCCGGCTTGAACCCCAGCAGGCGCCGTTCCAAGGCACTGAAGTGCCGGTCAGGGCGCGGCAGCACCCAGTGCGCACTGCGCTGGAACACATGTAACTGGGCGACATCGGCGGCAATTGCCGGGATGATCTGCGCCGCGCTGGCGCCACTGCCGACAATCGCCACGCGCTTGCCACGGTAGTCGTAGTGGTGGTCCCACTGGTTGCTGTGGAACTGGTGGCCGGTGAAGTCGGCGAGGCCCTGGAGGGGCGGAATCAGGGGTTGGCTCAAGGGCCCCGAGGCGTTGATCACGAACTGCGCCTGGAATCGACCGCGGGCCTGGGTCTGGACGATCCAGCGTTGCTGCGCCGAGTCCCAGTCCATGGCCTCGACCTCGGCCCCGAGCAGCACCTTGTCCTGCAAGCCTTGCTGGTGCAGCAGATGCTGGGTATAGCGCTGCAATTCGTCCTGGGTGGCGTACATCTGGCTCCACCGGTAAGGCGCGAACGACAGGGAGTACAGGGGCGAGGGCACATCGACCGCGGCGCCGGGGTAGGTGTTCTGGCACCAGGTGCCGCCAGGGAAGTCGCGGCGCTCCAGCAGCAGGAAATCATCTATCCCCGCCTTGAGCAGATTGACCGCTGCACACTGTCCGCCAAAACCGCTGCCGATGATCAGTACCTGATAGCTGTGCATGCGCCTCCTCCGGGGTACTTGGCAAGCGGGCGCAGAGTAATGTTATGTGCCCACCGTCAGTTATAGCCAAATATTCCCGCAATGCCGGGCCAGGGCGCTGTAAACAGGGGGGAAGGGGTAATGGCTATTTGACTCTTCGCTGGTAGACTGCTCGGCAGTCCCAGTAGCCTCATCGACCCTCGTACTGCTTGCACGGAGGAGCCTTGGCCCCTACGCCACATACACCAGGGAAGGGACTTTCATTGGCCAGGAGGCTATACAAGTCGCGGATCCTGGGTCTGGCCCTGGGCTTCTTCTGCGTCGCCGCAGCCATGCAACCGCTGCAGCCCCCGGCCTGGCTCTGGGGCTTCATGCTGTTCAACGCCTTTGCCTGGCCGCACCTGGCGTACCAGTGGGCGCGCCGGTCACGGGTGCCGTTTCGCGGCGAACACCGCAATTTGCTGGTGGACTCGTTCCTCGGCGGGTTCTGGGTCGGCGCCATGCATTTCAATCCGCTGCCGACCACGACCACCCTGGCGATGATGGCGATGAACAATATCGCCATTGGCGGTGTGCGTTTCTTTCTTGCCGGGAGCCTGGCCCAGGCCCTGGGGATCGGCGTCTCGCTGCTGCTGTTCAGCCCGTTGTTCATCGCCGAAACCAGCCAACTGCAAGTCTATGCCTGCCTGCCGATGCTGACGTTGTACCCGCTGGCCCTGGGGTATATCTGCTACCAGCAGGCGTGCGTGCTGGCCGGGCACAAGCGCGAGCTGTTGGCCTTGAGCCGCACCGACAGCTTGTCCGGGCTACTTAACCATGGCGCCTGGAAGGATCAGCTGGAGGTTGAGTTCCAACGCTGCCGACGCCAGCAGCAGGGTGGGGCCATTGCCCTGATCGACATTGATCACTTCAAGGTCATCAACGACACCTACGGCCATGTGGCCGGCGATATCGTGCTGCGCCAACTGAGCAAGATCCTGCGCCAGAACCTGCGGGTCAGTGATCAGATCGGCCGTTATGGCGGTGATGAGTTTTGCGTGATTCTGCCGGACGTGCCCCTGGAGCAGGCGGCCCAGTTGATGGAAGGCCTGCGCACCCGCTTCGGTGCCCTGGGCTACGAGCAGAACCCGGCGCTGCAAGTCAGCCTGAGCATTGGCCTGGCTGCGTTTGATCCGGAGTACAGCGACGCGGTCAACTGGCTGGACGACGCCGACCAGGCGCTGTACGAAGCCAAGACCACCGGCCGCAACAAAGTCAGCTGCCGACCGGGAGACGTGCCGTCGCGGGTGCTGCTCAATTCCTTGCATTGACCCCACCTGTAGCCGCTGCCGAGCCTGGCGGCAGCGGCTACAGGTGCGCCGGTTTCTATCGATTGATAGGACCCGCGCAACCTCGCGCTAGCGGCTACAAAGGTTCCTGGATTTTGTAGGGTTCGCCGTTGCCCAGTTTGTTCAGCAGGAACAGGTACACCACGCCGACGACTATCCAGATGGCGCCCAGTTTCTGTGCCTCGATGCCCATGTTGAACAGGATCGCGCAGACGATCAGCAGGCCGATGGCCGGGCACACCAGGTGGCGGATCACCTGGCCGGACTTGAGCCGGCGCCAGTAGTAGTTGATCACCGTCAGGTGCAGCAGGATAAACCCGCTCAAGGCGCCAAAGTTGACCAGTGAGGTCAGGGTGTCCACCGAGTCGATGAACAGGTAGCAGATCAGCAGCGACAGCACGGCCACCAGGTAGATGCTGATATGGGGCGTGTTGTGTTTGCGATGGACCCGGGCCAGGACCTTGGGCAGCTTGCCGTCGCGGGCCATGCCGAACAGCAGGCGCGACACCGCGGCTTGCGAGGTGATCGCCACCGCCACGCCCCAGGCCAGGGCCGTGGCCACCCCGGTCAGGGTCGCCAGCCAGCTGCCGGCGGCGATCTCGGCGATCTCGTAGAAGGCGGTGTCGGCGGACTTGAAGCCCATGCCGGCCGCGAGGTCGGTGGCGATCCAGGTTTGCACGACAAAGATCAGCCCCATCACCACCAGGGTGATCAACGCCGCCCGGCCGACGCTGCGCCCGGGGTCGCCCTTGACCTCTTCGGCCAGGGTCGAGATCGCGTCAAAGCCCAGGAACGACAGCACCGCGATCGACACCCCCTGCATCAACATGCCGAAGTGGAAACCTTGCGGGTTGTACAGCGGCGCCAGGGTCAGTTGACCGTTGCCGGCGCCCCCGTGCAGGGCAGTCCAGGCGTAGAACAGGAAGATTCCCAGCACCACCAGTTGCGCCAGCAGAAACACGATGTTCATCCGCGCGGTAAAGGTGATACCGCGCAGGTTGACGAAGGTGGCACTGACCAGAAACGCGAGGATAAACCCGACCTTGGGGATGTCCGGGTACAGGTGGTTCAGCGCCATGGCCGCGTAGACGTACAGCAGCGGCGGGATCAGCAGGTAATCCAGGAGCATCAGCCAGCCGGCGATAAAGCCGACATGGGGGTTGAGGCCGCGCTGGGCGTAGGAATAGACCGAGCCGGCGATGGGAAAGGCCCGGGCCATGCAGCCGTAGCTGAGGGCGGTGAAGACCATCGCCACCATGCCGATGATATACGCCAGGGGCACCATGCCCGGGGCTTCCTGGTTGACGTAGCCATAGACCCCGAACGGCGCGATGGGGATCATGAAAATCATCCCGTAGACCACCAGGTCCCTGAGGGTCAGTCCGCGTTTGAGTTCCTGTTTGTAGCCGAATTGTTCAATCTCCATGACACAGTGCTCCTGAGCAGGCATTGAGTGGGGTGCAGGCCCGCGCAACGTGGCGCGAGCGCACGTTGAACAAGGCCCGGTGTTCGAACCTGGCAGGTTAAAAGACACACCACGGCGGTTTTTGTAATTGTTCTACCGGTCCGGCAAACAGCAGTTGGTGCAACAGCGACAGCGTGATTCGACAGCAGGGTCTACAACAGCGGCGCCAGGTAATCGCTCCAGCGCCGTACCGCTTGCGGGGTGCGCAGCAGGTCGTTGCGCACCTCGATCAACACCGAGTCCAGGCCGCGCCCGTCGCCGTGCACCGGCACCGTCATGTCGCTGCCGGCCTCGATCCGATACGGCTGGTTGCCCGCCACCTGCAACGGGTGTTGGCCCAGGCCGGCCACCAGGCGTTCGGCGTAGGCCTGGGCGCGGTCGTAGAGCACGCCGATTTCCAGTTGGCGCGGCTCGCCGAAGTACACCGGGGTGAAGCTGTGGATGCCCACCACCCGTACCGTTTTTCCGGCGGCCAGGCGCTCGTCGATCAAGCTCGCCAGGCGTGAGTGAAACGGCCGGAACAGGCACTGGCGCCGGTATTCGCGGGTGGCTTCATCCAGCGCCTGGTTGCCCGGCACCGGGTAGATCTCGCTCTTGAGCGGGATGCTGTCGGGGGCGTGCAGCGGGCGATTGAGGTCGATCAGCAGGCGTGAGTAATTGGCCGTCAGCAGCGTCGCGCCCAGGGCCTCGGACAGGCTCTCGGCCAGCGCCAGGGCACCGATGTCCCAGGCGATGTGCTGCTGCGCCGCTTCCGGGTCCAGGCCCAGGTCGTTGAGCGGTGCGGGGATATAGCGGCTGGCGTGCTCGCAAACCAGGATCAGCGGGTGCTCGGACGCTTCACGCAGCAGGCCATAGGCCGGCCGGTCGTAGTAGCCAAGCTCGGGGGTTTCAGTAGAGGCGTGCATAGTGTTCACAGAGTTGGGCCGGGTCGAGGTCTTGGGTCAGGCGCAGTTCTTCGTGCTTGACCGCCAGGTAAGTGTCGAGCAGTGGCTTGGGCACGGCCAGGGTCAGCGCCGGGCTGGCGGCCAGCAGCTCCAGGGCCTGGGCCAGGGAGCCGGGCAGGGCGACGATGCCGCGCTCCTTGAGCTGAGCCGGGCTCAGGGTGTCGGGCGCATCGTCGGTGGTGGCGCGCAGGGCCAGCCCCTGCTGGATCCCCAGGCGCCCGGCGATCAGCACCATGGCCATGGCCAGGTGCGGCGAGGCGGTGGCGTCCAGGGCGCGAAACTCCAGGTTGTACTGCGGCGCCACGTCCTTCCCGCCCAGGCTGACGGTCGGGCAGATACGCAACGAGGCTTCGCGGTTGCGTTGCCCGAGGCAGGCGTAGGCGGCGCTCCAGTGATGGGGTTGCAGGCGCTGGTAGGAGATCGGTGTCGGCGCGGTAAAGGCGCACAGCGCCGGCAGGTACTTGAGCACCCCGGCGGCCCAGCGCCGGCCCAGTTGCGACAGGCCATTGTCGGCCTGCGGGTCGTAGAGCTTCGGCCGGCCGTCGAGGTCTTGCAGGCTGATATGCAGGTGCACGCCGTTGCACACCGCATGCTGCGACACCTTGGGTGAAAAGCTCACCGGCTGCCCCAGTTGCCGGGCGATTTCCCGGGTGATCTCCCGCACGTTCACCGCGCGGTCGGCGGCGGCCACGCCCGAGGTCGGGCGGCAGGTGATCTCGTACTGTTGCTTGCCGTATTCGGGGAGGAACATCTCCGGCTCGACCCCGGCGGCGCGCAGGGCGCTGAGCAGCCAGCCGCCGAAGTTCGCCCCCTGGCGCTGAGCGCCCAGGGAGAACGCCAGTTGCTCGGCTTGCGCGGGGGCGCCCTGCAGGTTGAATTCGTGTTCGAAGGCGGCGGTGATCTGCAGTTTCAGGTCGTCGCGATAACGCGCCACCTCTTCGCGCAGCAGGGTGCGCGGGCAGGCGGCCCAGGGCGTGCCGTCGGTTTCGCAGATATCGGCGTGGAGGTAATCCAGGGGCGCGGCCTCGGGATCCGGGCCGTTGGCGACGCTGACCCGGCTCGCCATGTCCGGGATCAGCCGCAGGTCGCCATAGGCGCCCCAGGGGTTGGCCTCGGCAATCTGGTCCTGCGGGGTCAGGGCGCTGTTGGCCGGAACCCAGCCACAGCCGGCGGCCTGGTAGCTGTCCAGCTCGTCGCTGGGAAAGGAACGCCCGCGGGTCACGCCGATCAGGTCGGTGGTGACGATGCTGGTCATGGCCACGGCGGTCAGCGGCGTCACGCCGCTACCCCGGCTCATGCCGCCAACTCATGCAGGCGGTCGAGCACGGTCCGGGTGTCGGTGATCCAGCAATAACCCTTGATCGCATTCAGGCAGGCCAGGTGCCGCGCCTCGGAGTAGGTGGCGCAGGCGTCTTCCACCAGGGTCACCAGGTAGCCGCGATCGGCGGCATCGCGCACGGCCATGTCCACGCACTGGTCGGTGACGATGCCGGCGATGATCAGGTGCCGAGTCTGCAGGTTGCGCAGCACGTAGTCGATATTGGTGGAGTTGAAGACCCCGGACGAGGTCTTGGGCAGGATGATTTCGTTTTCCCCGGCCGCCAGTTCATCGATGATCGCCGCCTGCGGGCTGCCCTTGGGCAGGTGCATGTCCGACAGCTTGTGGTCCAGGGAGCGGTCGCGGCCGTCGGCGGTCAGGCTTTCGATCAGGGTGTGCAGCACGTTCTGCCGGGCGCCACGCATGGCCGCCAGGAGCTTTTGCTGGTTGGGGATCACCTGGGTCCGTGTCCGTTGCAGGAAGTACTGCGCGTCGGCGTCCTGCAGGTGCGGGTCGAACTGCGGTTCGAGCCAGGCACGTTGCATATCCACCAGCAGCAGGGCGGTGTGGTCGGCGACAAAGGGCAGGTCGCGGGGCGAGCGATGGGGCAGGCTGAACATGCTTACTGATCCTCCAGCAGGTGGGTGGCAAAGCTGTCCCGCAGGGCGTCGATACCCTCCAGGCGATCTTCAAGATGGTCGCCGCGCAAGGTCAGGCTGGCGATCAGCGCTTCGACCTGGGCCAGGGCCGGCACCAGGGTGTCGAAGGCCGAGACCGACTCCACCGGGGCGCTGATCACCAGGTCCGCCAGTTCGCGCAGGGGCGAGGCGTAGATGTCGGTGAACAGCACCACCCGGGCGTAGCGCGCCTTGGCCGCGCTGGCCACGCGCAGGGCCTGGGCCTGATAGCGGCGGTAGTCGAACAGCAGCACGATGTCCTGGCGTTGCAGGTCGTACAGGCGGTCGGGCAGGTGCGCGTTGTCTTCCAGGGCGAAGCAGCCCGGGCGCAGCAGCCGCAGATGGTTGAGCAGGTAGCCGGCGAGGAAGCTGCTGAAGCGGCCACCGAAGCAGTACACGGCGTGCCGGCTGTCGAGCAGCCACTCCAGGAGGATGCGGATGTCCTCGGGCTGGGTCAGCGCCTGGGTCTCCACCAGGCGCCGGGCGCTGTCATTCAGGTAGTGATTCCAGGCGTCGTCCTGTTGCAGGTGCGAGCGCGGCTGCAACAGGGTGCTGGGCGAGCGCAGGCGGTCATCCATGTCGCTGAGCAGGGCTTCCTGGAACTCGGCATAACCGCCGAACCCGAGCTTTTTCACCAGGCGCACGATGGTCGGATCGCTGACCCCGGCATGCTCGGCCAGGCGCGACATGGGCCCCAGGCCGTTGCGCGGATAGTGGTCGAGCAGGGCCCGGACCACCTTGCGCTCGGCGGGGGTGAGTTCCAGTGCGGGGTCGGTGATCAGCTCTCTGAGCGAGGACATGGCAGCGCCTTGAATGTCGTGTGTTGTTTTTATTTCATATCGAGCGAAATTAGTATTTATGTAATTTACGCTACATGTCCAGCGAAAGTTTCAACGCGGGTGAAATGCCCCGCAAGGGGGCGTAATGCTGTTCACTTAAGAACCAACACCGTACCTGTGGCGAGGGAGCTTGCTCCCGCTGGGGCGCGAAGCGGCCCTAAAAATGGGACTGCTGCGCACCGGCGCGCCGGCCGGTCCAGTGGGAGCAAGCCCCCTCGCCACATTGACCACACCTATAGCCGCTGCCGCCAGGCTCGGGCCGCGTGCGGACGCTGGCCGGTAGGGCGCCTAGGTCGGGGTTGGCGACGCAGTGGGAAATTGCCCGTCGGCCATGCTACAAACGCAACCTCAGCCCAGGCCGTCGATGGCCCTTTTTCGAGAATGCCCCGTGCAAGCCACCCGCTTGACCCTGATTTGTCATGCCCGAACCGTCGCCCAGAAACGCGCGTGCTTCCCCCTGGACGAGCCGCTGGAGCTTGACTGGCAAGCACTCGCCGGCTCGCGGGCGGCGCTGTTCAAGCGTCCGCCGCGCCTGCTCAGTGCCCCGGAGTTGCGGGCGCGGCAGAGCGCCGGGTTGTATGGTGCCGAGCCGCAGATCGTCAGTGCCTTGCGCGACTGCGACATGGGTGATTGGGCGGGGGTGGCGCTGGATCACCTGCAGCAGCACCAGCCGCAAGCCTTGCAGGCGTGGCTGGCCGACCCCCAGGCGGCGCCCCATGGCGGTGAGTCGGTGGCGCAGTTGTGCGAGCGGGTCGCGGCCTGGCTGGACAGTGTGAGCCAGAGCCCCGGCCATGTACTGGCGGTGACCCATCCGCTGCTGATTCGCGCGGCCTTGCTGCAGGTCATGCAATGCCCGCTGGCCAGCTTCAATCACATTGATGTCGAGCCGCTGTCGGCCCTCGAACTACGCTTCAACGGGCGCTGGCGCCTGCGCCTGGATGCCCGGCCATAAGTGGCCGGGTCCCTAAGCCCCCCCATACCGGGCTCCTGCCCACAGATTGAGAACCGCCCATGAAAACCCTCCTGATCATCGGCATCGGTGCCGGCAACCCCGACTACATCACGATGCAGGCGGTCAAGGCGCTGAACCGCAGCGACGTGTTCTTCCTCATGGACAAGGGGGCGAGCAAGGACTCATTGATCGACCTGCGCCGCGAGATCTGCGAGCGCTATATCACTGAGCCGGGCTACCGTTTCGTGCAGGCGCAAAGCCCGGAGCGGCTGCGTGGCGATGTCGATTACCAGGCCAGCGTCGAGGACCTCAACCGCGACAAGCAGGCGACCTTCGAACGCCTGATCGACGAGGAATTGGCCGATGGCCAGACCGGGGCCTTCCTGGCCTGGGGCGATCCGGCGTTGTACGACAGCACCATTCGCATCCTGCAGGCGATTCTGGACAGCGGTCGCTGCCGCTTCGAGTTCGAGGTCATCCCGGGTATCACCAGCGTCCAGGCCCTGGCCGCGCAGCATAAGGTGCCGCTCAACCGTATCGGTCGCTCCGTGGAAATCACCACCGGGCGTCGCCTGGCAGCGGGGCAGGTGAGCGACGCCGACAGCCTGGTGGTGATGCTCGATGCCGAGGACTCCTATCGCCAGGTGCTGGACCGCGAACTGGATATCTACTGGGGCGCCTACCTGGGCACCGCGGACGAGATTCTGATCAGCGGCCGGTTACAGGACGTGGCGGATGAAATCCAGCGTGTGCGCAAGGCGGCGCGGGAGGCCAATGGCTGGATCATGGACACCTACCTGCTGCGCAAACCGGACGCCTGACGGGCGCCGCCGGCTTCATACCGGGGTCTTGGCGCCCCGGCCAAAGCGCTCGCGGTACACCGAGGGCGGCACCCCCACCACGCTGCGAAACGCCACGCGAAAACTCTCCACCGAGCGATAACCGCAGCGCAGGGCGATGTGCTCGGTGTGTTCGCTGCCGCTTTCCAGCAATTCCCGGGCCCGGGCCAGGCGCTCATGTTGCAGCCAGGCCTTGGGCGAGGCACCGGTGGCTTCGCTGAAACGCCGCAAGAATGTGCGCTCGCTCATCAGCGCCTGGCGGGCCAGGTCGCGCACCTCCAGTGGCTCATGCAGGTGTTCGCGCGCCCACTGCATGACTTTCGACAGGTCGCTGCGCGGCGTACGGCTGACCGGCGCCGGAATGAACTGGGCCTGGCCGCCGGTGCGCTGCGGCGACATCACCAGGCGCCGCGCCACCGAGTTGGCAACGTGGGTGCCGAAGTCCCGGGCCACCAGGTGCAGGCAGGCGTCGATCCCGGCGGCGCTGCCGGCCGAGGTGATCAACTGCCCGGCGTCGACGTAGAGCACATCCGGGTCCACCTCGATCAGCGGGAAGCGCGCCGCCAGTTCCTCGGTGTAGCGCCAGTGGGTGGTGGCGCCACGGCCGTCCAGCAGCCCGGTGGCGGCGAGGGCAAACACCCCGGAGCAGATCGACAGCAACCGTGCGCCACGCTGGTGGGCGCGGCGCAGGGCGTCGATCAGGGGGCCAGGCAAGGGATCGCTGCGGCTGCGCCAGCCGGGAATGATGATGGTGCGGGCCTGCTCCAGCAGCTCCATGCCGCCGTCGGCCGTCACCTGGATCCCGCCGGTGGCGCGCATGGGGCCTGGGTCCACGGCGACGATGCGGTGCTCATACCAGGGGAAATCGAACTCCGGGCGCGCCAGGCCGAAGATCTCCACGGCAATGCCGAACTCGAAGGTGCACAGGCCGTCGTAGGCCAGGATCGCGACTAAACCGGGGTGGGCGTGCATTTGGCGGAAAGTTACCAGTCAGTGTCTTGTGTGCCACTGTAGCGGCGCGGGCGTGGCGGATAAAGTCTTTCTCTCACCCCCATTCGCTTTCGGAGATGCCCCCATGACCAGCCTGGTCCGTGATGTTCCCGCCGCCCCCTCGGCTATTGCCCTGATGCATTTTTCCAACCGCCTGACCTTTGAAACCGACTGCTCCGATGTGCACGCCAGCCAGCAGGCGGGCGCGCTGGATTTTGTGTTGCTGGACGTGCGCGGCCCGCAGGCGTTCGAGCGCGGGCATGTGCCGGGGGCGATCAATATCCCCGGGCGGCAGATCAGCGCCGAGCGCCTGGCGGGTTACGCCCGGGACACGCTGTTCGTGGTCTATTGCGCCGGGCCCCACTGTAACGGCGCAAACAAGGCCGCGGTGAAACTGGCGGCGCTGGAGTACCCGGTCAAGGAAATGATCGGCGGCGTCACCGGCTGGCTGGATGAGGGGTTCCACCTGAGCGCACCTACCGAGCGCCCAGCACCCACCGTGATCGAGTGCGCCTGCTAAACCTGGCCTCCCCAACGACGCCAATCGACCCACCCCGATTCCTGTAGCCGCTGCCGCAGGCTGCGGCTACAGGTGCAACGCGTATTTCAAGGCCAGCACAGCGGGTTACAGGATTTGTGGAGGGGGTGTTTTCAATTCGACCACCGGGTCGGATTCCGGACGGCGGGTGGGCGCTTTACCGGCTTTTGCACCGCTCTGGGGCGGGGCTTTCAGGGGGGAATGGCACGCGTGACTTTTTCATAAATATTTGTCGCATAAACGCAATTTGCTTCCCGGGGGCGCCTCTAGACTGCTGGCCACTTCGATTTTCCGTAATCGAAACCCAGCCAATAAAAGTCTCCACCCTTGGAGTTATAAATGAACAAGTTTGCGTTCTTCGGTGCCCTGGCACTGTCGATGTTTTCCCTCTGCGCCGTGGCCGATGAAGCCAAGCCGATTCGCATTGGTATCGAAGCCGGCTACCCACCGTTCTCGATGAAAACCCCCGACGGCAAGCTCACCGGTTTTGACGTGGATATCGGCGATGCGCTGTGTGAGCAGATGCAGGTCAAGTGTGTGTGGGTCGAGCAGGAATTCGACGGCCTGATCCCGGCGCTGAAGGTCAAGAAAATCGACGCCATCCTGTCGTCGATGACCATTACCGACGACCGCAAGAAAAACGTCGACTTCACCATCAAGTACTACCACACCCCGGCACGCTTCGTGATGAAGCAGGGCATCGAGATCAAGGACCCGCTGACCGAGCTCAAGGGCAAGAAAGTCGGTGTGCTGCGCGCCAGTACCCACGACCGTTTCGCCACCGAAGTGCTGGTCCCGGCCGGGATCAGCCTGGTGCGCTACGGCTCGCAGCAGGAAGCCAACCTGGACATGGTCTCCGGCCGCATCGACGCGCTGCTGGCCGACTCGGTCAACCTCGACGACGGTTTCCTGAAAACCGACGCCGGCAAGGGCTTCGCTTTCGTCGGTCCCGAGTACAACGATCCGAAATACTTCGGTGGCGGCGCCGGCATTGCCGTGCGCAAGGGGGATACCGCCCTGGCCGAAAAATTCAACACGGCGATTACCGAAGTGCGCGCCAACGGCAAGTACAAGGCCGTGCAGGACAAGTACTTCAAGTTCGACGTTTACGGTGAGTAATCGCCAGCAGTGAAAAAAAGGTGGCGCCCGTTGATACGGCAGCCACCTTTTTTATGCGCTGCTGTTTTATCCTGCGCCACCCCATTTTCCTCAGGGAGCTGCCATGCAACGTATTGACCACCCATTGCCCTGGAGCCACCTGGGCAGCGAGCGCCAGCTCAGCGTGTTCCGCTTTGGCGCAGGTTCGCGCAAGGTGTATATCCAGGCCAGCCTGCACGCCGATGAGCTGCCGGGCATGCGCACCGCCTGGGAACTGAAAAAACGCCTGGGCGAACTCGAAGCCAACGGCCAGTTGCATGGCGTGATCGAGCTGGTGCCGGTGGCCAATCCCATTGGCCTGGACCAGTACGTGCAAAGCAGTCATCTGGGGCGCTTCGAGCTGGGCAGCGGGAAGAATTTCAACCGTGCGTTCTTTGAACTCAGCGGCCCGGTGGGCGACCTGATCGGTGGCCAGCTGGGCACTGACGCTGCGGCCAACGTGGCGCTGATCCGGCGCACCATGGGTCAGGTGCTGGACCGCTTGCCTGCGCCGGGCTCCCAGCTCGAAGCCTTGCACCGCCTGCTGTTGCGCCATGCCTGCGAGGCCGAGATCACCCTCGACCTGCACTGTGATTTCGAAGCGGCGATCCATCTCTACGCACTGCCCCAGCACTGGCCGCAGTGGCAACCCCTGGCCGCGCGGTTGAAGGCGGGCGTGGCCTTGCTCTGCGAGGATTCCGGCGGCAGCTCGTTCGATGAGTCCTGCTCCGCGCCCTGGTTGCGCCTGGCCCGGGACTTTCCCCGGGCGGCGATTCCCCCGGCCAACCTCGCCACCACCCTGGAGCTGGGCAGCATGGGTGATACCCGCGTCGAGCAGGCCCAGGCCAACTGCGAGGCGATCCTGGGGTTTCTGGCCGAGCAGGGTTTGATCAGCGGCGACTGGCCGCCAGCCCCCGATGCGTGTTGCGAAGGCATGCCGTTCGAAGGCACCCAGTACCTGTTCGCCCCTCACCACGGTGTGGTCAGTTTCCTGCGTGAAGCCGGCGAGTGGGTCGAGGAGGGCGATGCGCTGTTCGAGGTGGTCGACCCGCTGCAGGATAAAGTCAGCGTGGTACGGGCCGGCACCAGCGGCGTGCTGTTTGCCCTGGACCGTGGGCGCTACACCCAGCCGGGTATCTGGCAGGCCAAGGTGGCCGGGCGCGACGCGATTCGCGCGGGCAAGCTGATCAACGACTGACCCGATCTCTTGAAGGCGAATGGCTCCATGCACCGATGTTCTCTGCTGATTCGCCTGCTGTTCGCCTTGTGCTTGTTGGCGGCGACCGTCAATCACCTGCGGGCCGTGCTCGATCACGGCTGGCTCTGGGATTACGGCTATGGCCCCCAGACCTTGCTGGCCAGCCGGGTGTTCTGGGGCGCGTTGACCGTGCTCGATCCGCTGGCGGCGCTGCTGCTGTGGTTCAGGCCGCGCTGGGGCCTGCTCCTGACCCTGGCGATCATTGCCTGTGACGTGCTGCACAACAGTTTCTACGTCGCCGCCCATGGGCAATGGACACAGACCTTTTACCTGTCCCAGCTGGGCTTTTTACTGGCGGTGCTGGTGCTGTCACCCCTGGCCAGGCGCGGAGTGCGCAACCCGCTGAGGCCGGTCGGCTGAATCTCATCGCTGTTTGTCGGTCCGATCTTCAGTCACCCGCCTTGTGGCTACCCGCCGCGCCGTGAAAGGAAAACGCCTCATGTCCAAGACCTCGATGCTCAAGTGCTGGCTGGTGCCGTTGCTGCTGGCCTGCGCCTCAGCCCAGGCTCAGTCCGGCTCGCCCACGCTGCACAGTGACCTGCCGTTGCAGTACCTGGAGCAGGCCGGCGCCGATACCCGCAACCAGCCGCTGGTGATTTTCCTGCATGGCTACGGCAGCAACGAGGAGGACCTGTTCGGGCTCAAAGAGCAGCTGCCGGCCGGCTACACCTACCTCTCGGTACGGGCACCCCAGGTGCTGGAGGAGGGCAGTTATCAGTGGTTTCACAAGAAGGGCGACGGGGCCTATGACGGCGTGACCGAGGAACTGGCCAGCAGCGCCCAGGTGCTCGAGGCCTTTGTGGCCAAGGCTGCGGCCAAGTATCAGACCCCGCCTGACAAGGTGTTTTTACTGGGCTTCAGCCAGGGCGCGATCATGTCCTATGAAGTCGGCTTGCGGCACCCGCAGGCGGTGCGTGGGATTGCGGCACTGAGCGGCAGTGTGCTGCCGGTGCTGAGGTCGCAGCTCAAGCCCGACCCGGGGTTGCAGCACCTGACAATTTTCATCGGCCATGGCACTGCCGATCAGCGCCTGCCCTACAGCGATGGCTCAGAGGCCAACAGCCTGCTGCAGGGCCTGGGCCTGGCGCCGGAATTTCATGCCTACCCGGGCCTGGGGCACAGCATCAGCGAGAGTGAAGTCCACGACCTCAAGGACTGGTTGCAGCGGCTCAACCCCTGAGAACCTGTTCACGACCTGCTGCGCCTAGCTCAGGGGCGTTAACAATGCCTGAGCGTCGCTGGCTGGCTCGTGAACAGGTTCCGGGACCGCTGCCAGGCCTGCTCAGCGGCCGAGGATCTGTTTCATCAGGGCCTCGTGACCGGCCTTGTCGCTGATCCGCGACACCACCTGGATTACCGCGATACGCCCGCCGGAAGCGGCCAGCAGGGTCGAGTTCAGGGTCTTGCCGCCGCCCATGGTGGCGCTGCTGTCGATCTGGCGTACGCCCAGGCCCTTGATGGTCAGGCTCTTTTCACTTTGCTTGGTGAAATCCGGCAGGGCCGCTGCCTGTTGCTTGAGAAACCCCGCCACGGCTGCGTCGAGGAACGGGGCGTCGTTGTCCTTGGCCTGTTGCCCATTGGGGATGGTGTTTTCCGCAGCGATCACCGCAGTCTTGGTGTCGTTGTTGGAGTACAGGGTGCCGGTCGCCCCGGCGGTGCCGTTGGCCGCGCTGCCGGCGGGCAGCACCGTGGCCGTGAAGCCTTTGGGCAGGCTGAAGGCAAGTTTGCCGCCCAGCATCGAGACCTTTTGCGCTGTGGCGCCAGCGGCACTTGGCTGGGCCGCATAGACGCTCGCCGCGCCCAGGCCGAGCAAGGCTACCAGGGCCAGGCCCAGGGCTTTTTTACCGAACAATGACATGCAGATTCTCCAGAGTGATCGCGTCAGGCGCGCATCATCCCACGGGCCCCGAGCGACACTCCAGCGGGTTATGGCGGTTCGGATAAAAGGCGCCGGCGAGCAGGGCAGCCCCTGGCCAATCATTGCACCGCGTGTGCATCCATTCTTCGACCTGATCCGTATGCACAACCATGGGCAGGTCGGCCTGTTCGTTTTGTATAGGTTTTTTCGGGTTTTGATTGGTTTTTGCGTCAATATCCGCTAAATAGTTATACATTTTTAATTTTGTTGTATAGGTATTGAGAGTGGCGGCCCTGCGAATGGGATCCACCGCTCCATGGTTAGTGGACCCGAGGTCAAGTCCGGGCAGCGCCAGGGCTGGGCCAGTCAAGCAATCGGCTACCTCGGGTCCACCTTTGTTCAGCCGGGCCAGGCACTCAAGCAGATTGAGGCGGGCTCCTATCAGGACGTGCTGCCATGAATTCGCTTGTGCCCGAGCCTGGAGGAAGCTGCAAGCGTCGCGGTGGATCCGCCTGGCGGCCCTGGTTGTGGCTGCTGCTGGTGCTCAGTGCCACGGCGGCGGCCGGCTGGCAGCAGACGCTGCCCGGTGCCCGGGTGGTGGGCAGCGGCGAGTTCAGCTGGTTTGGTTTCAAACTCTACAACGCCCGGCTCTGGAGCCCGGTCACGCCGCTGGCAGCGGACACCCCGTTTGCCCTGGAGCTGACCTATCGCCGTAGCATCAGCCGCGACGATCTGGTGCAGGCCAGCCTCGACGAGATCAAGCGCCTGTCCGGTTCGGCGGTCAGTGCCGAGCAATTGAGCCGTTGGCAGGCGCAGATGCAGCAGTCGTTTGTCGATGTGCAGGCCGGCACCGTCATCACCGGGGTGTTTCTGCCGGGGCAGGGCGCGCAGTTTTTTGTCGACCAGCAACTGCGGCATGAGGTCAGGGACCCGGCGTTTGCCCGGGCCTTTTTTGATATCTGGCTGGACCCGCGTACGCGCAACCCCGAATTGCGCCGGCAGTTGCTGGGCCAGGCAAAACCCTGAACGGCCGAGGGCCATGAGCATGTGGAAAACCTGGATTCTGTTGTTGGGCCTGGGCGCCGGCCTCGCCGGTTGCAGCGGTATCGATGTCACTCACTACCGCGAACAGACGCCGCCCCTGGAGCTGCGCCAGTTCTTCAGCGGACGGGTCGAGGCCTGGGGGCTGTTTCAGAAGCGTTCGGGGGAGGTGATCAAGCGCTTCCATGTCGTGATCGACAGCCACAGCGAGGGCGACACCTTTGTCATGCACGAAGACTTCACCTACAGCGACGGCACCCGCCAGACCAGGATCTGGACCCTGCACCCGGATGGGCCGGGTATCTGGCGCGGCACTGCGGGCGATGTGGTCGGCGAAGCCCTGGGCGAGGTGTCCGGCAATACCTTGCGCTGGCGCTATGTGCTGAACCTGCCGGTGGACGGCAAGACCTATCAGGTGCACTTCGACGACTGGATGTACCTGCTGGATGAAAACACCCTGGCCAACCGCTCCTACATGACCAAGTTCGGGGTCGAACTGGGGCAGGTCACGTTGTTCTTCCGCCGCCAGCCGGGTCAGTCCTAATGGTTGAGAAAGCGTCCGCGGTGCTCGGCGCTGGGCAGCAGGCACTGGTCGTAACGGCCGAACAGCCGATAGCGGTTGCGGGCGATCCGGTCGTAACCCCAGTCGCGCAGCGGTCGCGGCACCAGGCGCAATACCCTGAGCCAGGACCAGGGCCGCGGCAGGTGGCGCATCAGCTGGATAAAGGCCCCGGAGCGGGTATACAACTGCTGGTCGTCGATCAAGGCCACGGTGTCGAAACGCTCGGTGGGCAGGCCGAACCAGGCGAGCAGGGCCTGGCCCTCCACCGATTGCACCGAGGCCAGTTTGATCCGGCGCCGGGTGTCGTGGCGGATGACGAAGCCGACCGAGGCATTGCACAACTTGCACACACCGTCGAACAGCAGCACCCGGTCACCGGGTTGTAAAAAAGGGGGGGAGCTGGAGTTCATGCCAATCCTTGGGTGCCAGGGTTGAGGTGCCAGCAGCATACGCGCCTGGGCCTCGGTTTTCAGGCTTGGGCGTGGCGGCGCAAACGTCTAAGCTGGGCCATTGTTTCATGTTGCTGGATGTGTCCGTGAAATTGACCTTGCCGAAAATCGCTACCGCTCCCTTCTGTCCACCGGAAGTGGCGGGCAGCATCAGCGTTGACCCCACTGCCTCGTTGTTCAAGCGTGTCCTGCGTTTCGCCGGCCCCGGACTGCTGATTTCCATTGGCTACATGGACCCCGGCAACTGGGCCACGGCCATCGAGGCCGGCTCGCGCTATGGCTACAGCCTGTTGTTCGTGGTGCTGCTGGCGAGCCTGGCGGGGATGGTCGTGCAATGCCTGTGTTCGCGGCTGGGCATCGCCACCGGGCGCGACCTGGCGCAACTTTGTCGCCAGCGCTACAGCCCCCGCGCGGCGCGCACCCAGTGGCTGCTGGCGGAGATCTCGATCATTGCCACCGACCTGGCCGAAGTGCTGGGCTGCGCCCTGGCGTTCCACCTGTTGCTCGGGGTGTCGCTGAGCACCGGGATCATCATTACCGCCTTCGACACCTTGCTGATCCTGGCCCTGCAGAACCGGGGCTTTCGTCGCCTGGAAGCGATCATGCTGGTGCTGGTGGCAACCATCGGCGTGTGTTTTTTCATTGAGTTGCTGCTGATCAAACCCTACTGGCCGGACGTGGCTCGTGGCTTTGTCCCGTCGCTGGCGGCGGTCAGCGACGCCGCGCCGCTGTACCTGGCGATCGGTATCCTCGGCGCCACGGTGATGCCCCATAACCTGTACCTGCACACTTCGATCGTGCAGACCCGGCTGGTGGGGCACGACCAGGCCAGTCGCGAGGATGCGATCAAGCTGTCGCGCATCGACACCATCGGCTCCCTGGCCCTGGCGCTGCTGGTCAACGCGGCGATCCTGATCCTCGCTGCCGCGGCGTTTCACCAGACCGGGCACACCGAGGTGGTGGAAATTCAGGATGCCTATCACCTGCTTGATCCCCTGGTGGGCGGGGCCCTGGCCAGTGTGCTGTTTGGCGTGGCGTTGCTGGCGTCGGGGCAGAGTTCGACCTTTACCGGGACCATTGCCGGCCAGGTGATTATGGAGGGTTACCTCAATCTGCGTTTGCCGTGCTGGCAGCGGCGTTTGATTACCCGTGGTCTGGCGCTGATCCCGGCGTTTGTTGGGGTTTGGTTGTTGGGGGATGGGGCGGTGGGGCAACTGTTGGTGTTGAGTCAGGTGGTGTTGAGTCTGCAATTGCCGTTTGCGTTGTATCCGTTGATTCGTATGACTAACGATCGGCAGTTGATGGGGGTGTTTGTTAATCGGTGGCTGACTCGGGTTCTCGCTTGGGGGTTGTTTGTTGTGATTAGTGGGGCTAATGCGTGGTTGATTGGGCAGTGGTTGGTTTGAGTGTTCTGTAGTGGGGTTGAGGGTTTTTTTGGGGGGCTTTGGATGTGGTTTCGGGGGGGCGCACATTCTGTGGTGAGGGAGCTTGCTCCTGCTGGATCGCGTAGCGGCCGTAAAACCTGAGGTTGCGGTCTTTTTGGTGTACATATCCATTACTGCGGGCGTCGCGAGTATGGGTTCCGCTCTTACAGCGGCTCACTTTTGAAAAGCGCAAAAGTAAGCAAAACGCTCTTGCCCCACCACTCGGTGCCTCGCCTAGGCTCGGCATGCCCTCACTCCGGCAGTGATCCGTGGGCCGCCGCGATGGGCCATCCCTGGCCCAGCGCGGCTAACCCGGCGTCCTGCCGGGTTACCCACGGCTCACTGCCTGCGCTCGGCCATCGTGGTTTAACGGGGCGCTGCAGATCAAAATCAAGAGCAAGACAGCGGCCTTCCGGCCGGCCTGGGTTGGCAACTGCGCGTTCCCGACACACGGCCAGCAAGCGGCTACACCCGACCTCGGCGGCTACGGTTATTGGTCCCAGTAGGGCACGGGCCCGAATTTTTCGACGAAGAAGTCGATCACGGTGCGCACTTTGACTGACAGGCGTCGGCTGCCAGGCCACAGGGCGGCGATTTGTTGGGGTTCGAGGCTGGTGGCTACCTGGTAGTCGCCGAACAGCGCCACCAGCCGTCCTTCGCGCAGGGCTTCGCCGATCAGCCACGACGGAAACAGTACCAACCCCAGCCCTTGCTCGGCGGCCTGGGTCAGGGTGTCGGCGTGGTTGCCGGTGATCGCGCCTTTGACGCTGTAGGGTGTCCAGTCCATGTCGTCCTGGCGGAAGAACCAGCGCTGCTGGCCGGTCTCGCCCTTGTAGGCCAGGCACTGGTGCGCCGCCAGTTGCTCGGGGTGGTGCGGCGTGCCGTGTTCGGCGAGGTACGCCGGGCTGGCGGCGATGCGGTAGCGGTGCGGGGCGAAGATCCGTGCCTGCATCCCCGAATCGTTGAGGCTGCCGATGCGAAACAGCAGGTCGGCGCCTTCCTGCAAGGGGTCGACGTAGCTGTCGGTCTGCTGGATATCCAGCTGCAATTTCGGATAACGCCGACACAGTTCCCCCAGCCATGGCGACAGGTGGCGCTGGCCAAACACCACCGGTGCGTTGATCCGCACCAGCCCGCTGGGCTCGCTTTCCTGTTCCTGCAGCGCCTGTTCGGCTTCTTCCCACTGTGCCAGGACCCGCCGCGCGTGGTAGCCCAGCAGGCGCCCGGCCTCGGTGGGGCTGACTGCCCGGGTATGGCGGTAGAGCAACTGCTGGCTCAGGGCCTGTTCCATCAGCTGGATCTGCCGCGAGATCGACGACGGCGCCAGGCCTTCGCGCCGGGCAACCGCGGAAAAGCTGCCAAGGTCGAGCACCGCCACAAACAGGCGCAGTGCCTTGAAACCCAGTTCATTGAAGCCGTGCATGATCGGTCCTTGCTGTGCGTAATACGCAAAGGTGTTGTCGGCATGCTCCCATTTATCGCAAAGGATCGGCAATCGATAATGGGCGCATTCCCTTACTCCTTGACGCAGGTTTCCCATGCAGGCTTCTTCCCTTGATCACGTCGCGGCAGCCCCGACCCCGGCCGTGGCGGCCCCCGTTCCCAACCCCTGGCTGCGCCTGTTGCTGCTGCCGCTGGTGATCCTCGCCGGCATGGGGCTGTCGGTGGAGGCCGGGCTGCTCGGGCCGCTGGGGGTGCAAGTCGGGCACCTGTGGGCGACCTTGAGCATCTTCGGCGTCGGTGCGGCGCTGCTGTTTCTGCTGTTGCTGCTCAGCGGCCGCCAGCAGGGCCCGGCCTTCAGCGAGCTGCCGCGCTGGCAGTTGATCGGCGGCTTTCTGGGGCCGATCTATGTGGTGGTGCTGACCCTGGCCACGCCCCATATCGGCATTGCCATGACCATGATCGCGATCCTCTCCGGCCAGGTCGGCAAGAGCGTGTTGATCGACCATTTCGGCTGGTTCGGCAGTGCCCGCAAGCGGGTCAACGGCGAGCGCTGGCTGGCCCTGGCGCTGATTGTCGCCGCCCTTGTCCTGATTGCCCGAGGTTAAGCATGAGCCTGATTCTATTGTTGGTTGTGGTAGTGGCCGCCGGTGCGGTGTTGAGTGTGCAGGCGGCGATCAATGGGCGCCTGGGAGAGACGGTTGGGGTCCTGCGCAGCAGCCTGCTGACTTTTGCCGTGGGCGCGGTGGTGACGGCGCTGCTGATTGTTTTTTTCGAGCCGGCGCACGCCGTGAGTCTGCTTGATGTGCCCAAGTGGCAACTGGCCGGCGCGCTGTTCGGTGTGGTGTACATGATGGTCATGGTCGGCGCGGTGCCCCGGGTCGGCACAGCGGTGGCCACGGTGGCGGTGATCGTCGGGCAACTGGGCATGGGCATGCTGATCGACAACTTCGGCTGGCTCGGCAACCCGGCCATCGAGTTGTCGGGCAGCCGGGTGCTGGCGATGGTCTGCCTGGCCTTGGCGCTGCTGTTCATGTACCGCAGCAGTGCCCGCCAGGCCTGAGCCACGGGGGATTCAGCCGAGGCTTTGGGCGCCGCGGCGGGCGACCTGGGCGTCCTGCTCGGACTTGACCCCCGACACCCCGACGGCGCCGACCACCTGGCCGTCGACGATGATCGGCACCGCGCCTTCGAGGCAGATCAACAGCGGTGCCGAGAGAAACGCCGTGCGCCCGCCGTTGACCATCTCTTCGTAGAGCCGCGATTCGCGGCGACCCAGGGCCGAAGTCCGGGCCTTTTCGGTGGCGATATAGGCACTGGCCGGCGAGGCGCCGTCCAGGCGTTCGAAGGCCAGCGGATGGCCGCCGTCATCGACGATGGCGATGCTCACCGCCCACTGGTTGGCCTGGGCCTCGTCGCGCGCGGCGGCAAGGATCTGGCTGACTTCGGTCTGGCTCAATACGACTTTGCTGTTCATGGGGTTCTCCGGGGAGCAGGGGGCTGATGGGGCAATGCACCGTCCACCAGTTCGATCCAGTGCCGGACCGGCGTGCGGCCGGCGCCGTCGAGGTGGGTCTGGCAGCCGATATTGGCGGTGACGATGACATCGGGGTGGCCACTTTCCAGGGCGCTGAGTTTATTGTCACGCAGTTGTCGCGCCAACTCGGGCTGGGTCAGTGAATAGGTGCCCGCCGAGCCGCAGCACAGGTGGCTGTCGGGCACCGCCGTGAGGTTGAAGCCCAGGCGCACGAGCACCGCCTCCACCGCGCCGCCGAGTTTCTGCGCGTGCTGCAAGGTGCAGGGGCAGTGGAAGGCCAGGCGCTGCTCGCCGTGGACGCCGAGCTGTTCCAGGGGCTCGTCGCCCAGGACCTGCACCAGGTCGCGGGCCATGGCACTGACCCGTTCGGCCTTGGCCGCATAGCGCGGGTCGTGGGCCAGGAGGTGCGCGTAATCCTTGACGAAGGCGCCGCAGCCGCTGGCGGTCTGGACGATGGCTTCGGCGCCGTCTTCCAGCAGTGGCCACCAGGCGTCGATATTGCGTCGCGCCCGATCCAGGCCTGCTTCCTGGGCATCCAGGTGATAGTCCACAGCGCCGCAGCAGCCGGCCTGGGGCACGGGCCGGATGCCGATGCCCAGGCGGTCAAGGACCCGTGCCGTGGCGGCATTGGTATTGGGCGACAGCCCCGGCTGCACACAGCCTTCGAGCAGCAGCACCTGGCGCGCATGGGCGTTGCCGGGGCGCGCCTCGGCCACCTGGACCCGGCGCGGCAGCTTGCCTTGCAGGGCCTGGGGCAGCAGCGGGCGCAAGCGTTCGCCGCTGTTGACCAGGGCCTTGAACAACTGCGGGTTGGGCACCAGCGCCCTCAGCCCCTGGCGCAGCAGGCGCTGGCCCAGCGGGCGCGGCACCGTGGCGTCCACCAGCGCGCGGCCGATGTCCAGCAGGTTGTGGTAGTCGACCCCGGAAGGGCAGGTGGTTTCGCAGTTGCGGCACGACAGGCAGCGGTCCAGGTGCTGCTGGGTCTTGACCGTCGCCGGCTGGCCTTCGAGCACCTGCTTGATCAGGTAGATCCGCCCGCGCGGGCCATCCAGTTCATCCCCCAGCAGCTGATAGGTCGGGCAGGTGGCGTTGCAGAAACCGCAATGCACGCAACTGCGCAGGATGCGTTCGGCCTCTGCGGCGCGGGGCAGTTGCCGCGCCTGGTCGCTCAACGTGGTCTGCATGGTTCAAAGCTCCGCGTACAGTCGGCCCGGGTTGAAGATCCCTTGCGGGTCCAGTTGTGCCTTGAGTTGCCGGTGATAGCGCAGCAGGGTCGGCGCCAGCGGCTGGAACGGGCTGTCGATCAGGCCCGGACGGTAGCAGGTGGCGTGCCCGCCGACGGCCTGGACCCGGGCGCGGATCTGTTCGGCACTGGCGTCGGACTTGAGCCAGCGCTGGGCCCCGGCCCAATCGATCAACTGCTCGCCGGGCAGGTCCAGGGGGCCGGTGTTGGTCGGCAGCGACAGGCGCCACAGCGGCAGTGCCTGGGCAAAAAATGCCAGGCGCTGTTCGTTCAGGTCGCTCCAGTAGGCGGAGGCCAATGGCTCGCCCCCCAGACGCTCGTGGGCCGCCGCCACCGATCCGGCGCCGCCCTCCAGCCTCAGGTGCAGGCGCTGGCCATCGTGGCTGGCGGCACTGATCGGCAGTGGCTGCTGGCCCCATTCGGCGAGCTTGGCCAAGGCCCGGGCGCTGTCCATTTCCAGGGCCAGGCTCAGGCACTGCCGGGGCTTGGGCAGGACCTTCAGCGAAACTTCGGTGAGCAGGCCGAGGCAGCCGAAACTGCCGGCGAGCAAGCGCGAAAGGTCGTAGCCGGCGACGTTTTTCATCACTTCGCCGCCAAAGCGCAGGTGCTTGCCGGTGCCGGTGATGACCCGGGTCCCAAGCACATAGTCGCGCACCGAGCCCGACCACGGCCGCCGTGGCCCGGACAACCCGGCGGCGACCATGCCGCCGACAGTGGCCTCGGCCCCCAGGCTCGGCGGCTCGCAGGGCAGCATCTGCCCGGCGCGCTCCAGTGCGGCGTGCAGCTGGTGCAGCGGGGTGCCGGCGCGGACGGTGATCACCAGTTCGGTCGGGTCGTAGCTGACGATGCCGCGATGGGCGCGGGTGTCGAGCACCTGGCCCTCGGTGGGGCGCCCGAGGCCGGCCTTGCTGTTGCCGCCCTGGATCCGCAGCGGTGTGCGGCGCAGCAGGGCCTGGTTGACCTGTTCCAACAGGCTGGCGCTGGCGTCGACGTTCTGTGGCTCGGTCATCAGAAACGCTCCAGCTCAGGGAAGGGCAGTTGCCCCAGGTGCACATGCATTGCGCCGAATTCGGCGCAGCGATGCAGGGTCGGGATGTTCTTGCCCGGATTGAGCAGGCCGCCGGGGTCGAAGGCGGCCTTGACCGCGTGGAACAGGGTCAACTCGTCGCTGTTGAACTGGGCGCACATCTGGTTGATCTTTTCCCGGCCGACGCCGTGTTCGCCGGTGATGCTGCCGCCGACCTTGACGCACAGTTCGAGGATCTTGCCCCCCAGGGCTTCGGCGCGGTCCAGTTCGCCGGGCTGGTTGGCATCGAACAGAATCAGCGGGTGCATATTGCCGTCGCCGGCATGAAAGACGTTGGCCACCCGCAACTGGTACTCGGCGGCCAGCGCGGCAATGCCCTTGAGCACCCCGGGCAGTTCGCGGCGGGGGATGGTGCCGTCCATGCAGTAGTAATCCGGTGACAGCCGGCCCACCGCCGGAAACGCGTTCTTGCGCCCGGCCCAGAAGCGCACGCGTTCGGCTTCGTCCCGGGCCTGGCGCACCTCGGTGGCGCCGGCGCGTTCCAGCACGGCGCGCACCCGCTCGCAGTCGTCGTGCACATCGGCTTCCACACCGTCCAGTTCACACAGCAGAATGGCCTCGGCCTCCACCGGGTAGCCGGCGTGAATAAAGTCTTCGGCGGCGCGCAGCGCCAGGTTGTCCATCATCTCCAGGCCACCGGGGATGATGCCGGCGGCGATGATGTCGGCCACCGCGGCGCCGGCCTTTTCCACCGAGTCGAACGCCGCCAGCAGCACCTTGGCGATCTGCGGCTTGGGCAGCAGCTTGACCGTGACCTCGGTGATCACCCCGAGCATGCCTTCGGAACCGGTGAACAGCGCCAGCAGGTCGAACCCCGGGGAATCCAGGGCTTCGCTGCCCAGGGTCAGGCGCTCGCCCTCGACGGTTAGCACGTCCACCTGCAACAGGTTGTGCACCGTCAGCCCGTATTTCAGGCAGTGCACGCCACCGGCGTTTTCCGCAACGTTACCGCCGATGGAGCAGGCGATCTGCGACGACGGGTCGGGCGCGTAATACAGGCCAAAGGGCGCCGCCGCCTGGGAGATTGCCAGGTTGCGCACCCCCGGCTGGACCCGGGCGGTGCGGGCTGCCGGGTCGATGTGCAAGATGGCGTTGAAGCGCGCCATCACCAGCAGCAGGCCTTTTTCCAGGGGCAGGGCGCCGCCGGACAACCCGGTGCCAGCGCCGCGTGCCACCACCGGAACCCGCCATTCATGGCAGATCTGCAACAGGGTCTGCACTTGGTCGAGGTGGCGCGGCAGGGCCACCAGCATCGGCGTGGTGCGGTACGCCGAGAGCCCGTCGCACTCATAGGGGCGCAATTCTTCCAGCTGATGCAGCAGCTCCAGGTCCGGCAAGCGCGCTTGCAGGGTCTTGAGCAATGCGGCTTTGTCCACCGTCGGCAGGGCACCGTCGACGCGTTCGTCGTAGAGAATATTCATGGGCGGCTAATGACCCTGAGTTGTTTTTATTAGGGCGCGTTGTCAGCAACGGCTGCCTTGCATCATTGGCCCGGCGGGCTTTACTGTCCATCGGGCGCCAGGGTGGTCGAACCAGTTTGTGCAGCGGTGACTGCTTGCGGGTCGACTTAAAACCACGCATTTCAATGGCTTGAATCGCCCAGTCGGTGGCCGGGGTTTAGCGGTCGCTTCTGGTCATACCAGTTGGAGAGCCCATGAGCGCCAGCCATACCCCGCCACAACCCCATGTCGCAGACGTGGTGTGCCAGCGCATAGAGCGCTTGATCGTCGACGGCGTGCTCAAGACCGGGCAGCGCTTACCCTCGGAGCGACGGCTCACGGAAAAACTCGGCGTCTCGCGCACCGCCTTGCGCGAAGGCCTGCAACTGCTGCGGGCGCGGGGCATTATCGACACGGCCCAGGGCAAGGGCTCGTTCGTCGCGGACTTGTCGGGGCAGGGCCCGGCCTCGCCGTTGATGCACCTGTTCAGCTCCCAGCCGCGGACCCTGTATGACCTGTTCGAGGTGCGCAGCCTGCTTGAAGGCGAGTCGGCGCGCCTGGCGGCATTGCGCGGCACCGAGGCCGATTTTGTGTTGATCGGCCGCGCCTATCAGGCCCTGGTCGACGCCCGCGAGCAGACGCTTGAGGCCTCGGCCCACGCCCGGCTCGATCATGCCTTCCATCTGGCGATCTGCGAGGCCTCCCATAACCCGGTGCTGGTGCAGACCCTGGCTTCATTGACCGATCTGCTGTTGAGCTCGGTGTTCGCCTCGGTCAACAACCTCTACCACCGCGACGTGCAGAAACGCCAGATCGATCGTCAGCATGCGCGGCTCTACAACGCCGTGACCGGCCGCCTGCCCGAACAGGCGCGCAAGGCGGCGGTGGCCCATATCCAGAGAATCTGCGACAACCTGCGGGAAATCGAAAACGAAGAGCAGCGCCTGGTGCGCGCCACCTTGCGCCTGGAGGGCTGGGACTGATCAGCCCCGCTCAGGTCTGGCGCCGCTGCCGAAGCGCCACAGCGCGCCGATGCCGATCAGCGCACTGAGCCCGGCCAGGGCCAGGATCACCCGTTGTGTGCCCCAGGGCGTGGCCAGCAGCGCCACCAGCAAACCGGCCAGGGGTTGCGACAGGTTGTTGAGCAGGGTCAGCACGCCCACGGTCTTGCCGAAATCCCGGGTCGGAATCACTTGCTGGCGCAGGCTGCGGATATAGACATTGAACATTTTGTCGAAGCCGACAATCAGCAAAAAACCCAGCACATAGCCCGACAGCCCCGGGCTCAGGGCGCAGATAAAGGCGCCGCCGCCAATCATCAGGTAGGCCACCAGCCCCAGCACCCGCAATGGCAGGGTGACGCGGGCGAGAAACAGCAGGATGCCGATGGTCACCAGGGCACCGACCGCTTGCAGGCTGGCGTAGTCATCTTTGCTGGCGCTGTACTGGCCGATGACCATGGCCGCCGAGGTGGCCAGGGTCACGCCGATGATCAGGTTGACCCCGACCGCCAGGGTGATGATTTTCTGCAGTTGTGGCTGCTCAGCGATATGCCGGAAAGCGATGCGCAGCGGTTGCAGCCAGATATCCCGGTGTTGATCGAAGCTTTCCAGGGGGGTGCGGTTGTGGCGCTGCCACACTCCCATCCCCAGGTCGGCCAGCAGGAACAGCCCGGCCACCCACAGCACCACCCAGTGCCAGGCGCAGAATTCCAGCAGCAGCGCGGCCACCAGGGGTCCGAGCACCAGGCCGGCCTGATCGGCAATCTGCGAGTAGGACAGGGTCTTGGTGTAGCTGTAATCACTGAAGATGTGCGGCAACAGCACTTCCCGGGCCATCAGGCCCTGGGTGGTCAGCACCCCGCACAGCGCCGAGAGCGCGATCACCCAGCCGATCCCGCCGAAGACCCCGTGCAGCGCCATCGCCAGCACACAGGCCAGGGCCCGGTAGACCTGGCTGATGTGCAGCACCTTGATCGGTGAGTACTTGTCGCAGAGGGCGCCGCACACCGGAAAGGCCAGGTAGCGCGGCAGTGATTCAATGAAAAACGCCAGGCCGGCCCAGGCAGCGCTGCCGGTGGTCTGGAACACGATCAGCGGCACCAGGAACAGCAGAATCTGATCTGCCAGCCGCGAGACAAACAGCGAGCTGAAAAAGGCCAGGTATTCCTTGCGCATGGTGACGTCCTGTCGGGGCGGGCGGTGGGGCGGCTATCTTAGCCGGCGCCGAGCCGCGTTGCTTGAGCTTGAGCGAGCGTCAAGTTCCCGGAACTTGATTTCACCCCAGGCAGTCACTGTTTCAGGGGCGGAAAAACCCTGCGCCCTGACGACCACTGCCAAAGGAGTCACACCATGAATGATCAGACCTGTGCCTGCCCGAGCTGCAAATGCAAAGTCGGCGCCAATGCCATCGTCCATCAGGGCAAGCACTACTGCTGCGAAGGCTGTGCCGAGCACCATGCCCAGGGCCAGCCCTGTGCATCGACCGAGGGCTGCAAATGTGCCGAGGGTTCCGGGGAGGGCTGACGGCCAATGACAGGCGGAGCCGGGTAGGGCTCCGCTTTCAACGCCTGGCGTGATGAAAGTGAATCTGCTTTAGCGGGATCAAGCCTGAGGTTTCAGACTGACGGGCGCCACGTCACGTTTTCGATGCCGAATTTCTCCGCCAGCGGCTTGCTGGTTTTTTTCACCTGCTCCCGACCGAAACGCCCGATCCGGCCGACCCCTGCATCGCAGCTTGCCCAATGCCAGGCTTCGGCGTTGTCCATCTTGTCCAGGCGGATGATGAAAGACTTCGGCGTGCCGTGCAGGGTGTATTCGATGACGAAAAGTTTTGCGTTGTTCATAAAGCCATTAATTCTCCCTGTGATGCTTAAGTGATCCTGCGTGGCGCAAATAATTCACTCCGATTGCCCGGCGGCGGCACCAGCGGTAGAGCCCTTGGCGCCGATTCATTCGAACGGGTTCGTCGCGCAGTGCACAGGGCTCCGTTCGGGGGGATCTGCGGGCGCTGGCGGCGCCCGGAGCGGCTGGTTACCATGGCCACCCCTCGATCAATCACGTGCCTTGTCATGGCCCTTGCCACGCCTCCCGACCTCAGCGATACCGATGTGCCGGTGCAACCCCTGGCGCGCACCTACCCGCGCGGGCTGTTTATCGAGCCGCATCAGCATGTCTGGGGCCAGTTGCTGTACGCCATGAGCGGGGTGATGTGGGTCGAGACGCCCAGCGAGGCGCTGGTGGTGCCGCCCCAGCGCGCGGTGTGGTTGCCACCGGGGGTGCCCCACGGCATTCGCGTGGTCAGCGACCTGCAGATGCGCAATATCTACCTGCGCCCGTCCCTGGCGGCGACGCTGGACAGCCAGGTCCAGGTGTTGCAGGTGGATAACCTGCTGCGCGAGTTGATCGTGCGTCTGGTCGAACAGGATCAGCCGCAGCCGGAGTACTACGAGGCGCTGGTGGGGCTGGCCTTGCTGGAGCTGCGCCGGGCCCGGCGTTCGCTGCTGAAAATCCCCCTGCCGGACGGTGGCGAGCGACGGCTGATGAACCTGTGCCAGGCGGTGATGGCTGCACCGTCCCTGGCCATTTCCTTCGAGCAGCACGCCGATGCGGCCGGGGCCAGCGTGCGCACCCTGGCTCGGCTGTTCAAGGATGGTCTGGGCATGGGCTTTGCGCAGTGGCGCCGCCAGGTGCAACTGGCCACGGCCGCCGCCGAGCTGATCCAGGGCGTGCCGATCGGCAGCATCGCCCGGGAGTTGGGCTATTCCCCCAGCAGCTTCAGCGACATGTTCCGCCGCGAGCTGGGAGTGGCGCCGTCGCAGTACGGCGCGGAGCAGGGCCTGCGCGCAGCGGGCTGACAGCGCCGGGGCAGGGCAAGGGCGCTGGCGATGGCCGTGCGTCGACCCGGTGTCGCGCCTCATCTTGGCCGAAATTCAGAAGCCCTTGACCGATCGCCCGGGCGGCACCTGCCTACACTCGCGGCATGCCCAATCACTCCCGCCCCCCATGGAGTCTGTCATGAGTTACCTCATTTCCCTGGCCATCGGCCTGGGTGTCGGCTTGCTCTATGGCGCCCTGAACGTTCGTTCTCCGGCACCTCCGGCCATCGCCCTGGTGGGCCTGCTCGGCATGTTGGCCGGGGAGCAGCTGTGGCCCATCGGGCGGCAGTGGCTCAGTGGCTGGTGGTCCTGAAACCCCTTACTCAGTTGGATGAAGACACTTATGAAAGCACTGCAATTTTCCCGTACCGGTGACCTCGCGGCGCTGCAATCGGTCGAGGTGCCGACTCCGGTGCCGGGCGCCGAGCAGGTGTTGGTGCAGATCAAGGCGGCGGGCCTCAACCCCAGTGATGTGAAGAACGTGCTGGGGCGCTTTCCCTACACCACCTTGCCGCGCATCCCCGGGCGCGATTTTGCCGGGGTGGTGGTGGACGGGCCGCAGGCGCTGCTGGGGCAGGAAGTCTGGGGCACCGGCAAGGAACTGGGTTTTTTCGCCGATGGCTGCCATGCCGAGTACGTGGTGTTGTCGGCCAAGGGCGTGGCGCCTAAACCCCGGCACCTGAGTTTTGCCCAGGCCGCCAGCCTGGGGGTGCCGTACACCACAGCCTGGGATGCCTTGCAACGCAGCCAGGTGGGCTCGGGTACGCGTCTGCTGGTGATCGGCGGTGGTGCCGTGGCCACTGCGGCCCTGGCCCTGGCCAAGGTCAGCGGTGCCCAGGTACTGGCGGCGGTGCGTCGACCCGAGCAGGCCGAGGCGCTGCGGGCCCAGGGGTATGCCACCTTGCAATTGACCGAGTCCGAAGCCTTGGCGGCGCAGGTCAATGACCTCTACAGCGGCGGTGCCGAGGTGATTTTCGACACCACCGGCTTCTGGTTGCCGGCCGCGGTGCCGGCCCTGGCCCCGTTTGGCCGCATCGCGATCATCGCCGCACCGGTCGACGGCCACGTGCAACTGCCGGCCCTGGCCCTGTACCGGCGGGGCGGCTCGCTGGTGGGGATCAACTCTCTGCTGTACGGCGTCGACGCCTGCGCCCTGATGCTGGAGCAGTTTGGTCGGTTCTTCGATCAAGGCTTGCTGCCATTGCCCGAAGGCCTGGTAGAAGCGCCCCTGGAACAGGGGCTGGAGCGCTACGCCCAGGTCAACCAAGGCACCAGCGAGAAAATAATCCTCGTGCCTTGATGCGCCACGGCGTCCTCACGGGCCAGCGTCCAAACGCGGCCCGAGCGGCTACAGGGGGTTTCCCCGCGGGGTGTTCGCGAGGGCTGCAGCGCTTGCGATATCTATGTCGATTTGGAATACCCAGGGTCACCTTTTCTATTATCGGGTAATGGATGCCGGAGTTAGGATCCGCGGGCGTCTGTGGGCTGTCTGCCGCACCGACTAATAAGAACAATGCCCCGAGGGATCCGTATGTCCAGCTCGACCCCGCTCCGTACGCGCGATTATTGCGTTCATCTTGACCAGGTGGATGAACTCAGGCGTTTTCGCGCACGTTTTGATTTGCCCAGGGACCAGATCTACTTCGATGGCAACTCCATTGGCGCGATGCCGGCCCATGTGCCCGAGCGCATGGACAAGGTCTTGCGCCAGGAGTGGGCCCAGGGCCTGATCCGGTCCTGGAACGATGCCGACTGGTACCCGGCGCCGCAGCGCACCGGCGCCAAAATCGCCCGGCTGATCGGAGCCCAGGGGCATGAGGTGATCGTCGCCGATTCGACCTCGATCAACCTGTTCAAGGTGCTGGTGGCGGCCCTGCGCATGCAGCCGGGGCGCAAGGTGATTCTGGCCGAGCGCGGCAACTTCCCCTCCGACGTGTACATCGCCCAGGGCGTGGCCGAGCTGACCGCCTGCGAGTTGCGCTGCGTGGAGCCGGAACAGGTGCTGGACGCCCTTGGCGAAGACGTGGCGATCCTCTCGCTGACCCACGTCAACTTCAAGTCCGGGCGCCGCTACGACATGGCGGCCATTACCGCCCGTGCCCACGAGCTTGGGGTGCTGGTGGTCTGGGACCTGTGCCACTCGGCCGGGGCCATGCCCATCGAGCTGAACCAGGCCGGCGCCGACTTCGCCGTGGGCTGTGGTTACAAATACCTCAACGGTGGCCCGGGAGCGCCGGCATTCGTGTTTGTCGCCGAACGCCATATTCCCCAGGTGCGCCAGCCGCTCACCGGTTGGCACGGCCACGCCAAGCCTTTTGATTTCACCCACGACTACGTCCCGCACCCGACCATCGACCGCATGCTGGTGGGCACCGCGCCGCAACTCGGGGTATTGGCCCTGGAGGCCGCGCTGGAGGTGTTCGACGACGTCGACATGAGCGCCCTGCGGGCCAAGAGCGAAGCCCTGGGCGACCTGTTCATCGAACTCTGCGATCAGCACCTGGGCGGGCTCGGTGTGGAGCTGCGCAGCCCGCGCGAGGCCGGGCAGCGCGGCAGCCAGGTGTCCCTGGCCCATGCCCAGGCCTACGCGGTGATGCAGGCACTGATCGCGCGCGGCATCATCGGCGACTTCCGCGCGCCGGACCTTTTGCGCTTCGGTTTCGCGCCGCTCTACAACGGTTACCAGGATGTCTGGGATGCCGTGGCCGCCCTCAAACACATCCTTGAACAACAAGAATGGGATCGCCCGGAATTCCTTGCCCGTAAATCGGTGACCTGAGTTCCCACGCCAAGCCCTGGAGCATGAATGTCATGACAAAAACAACACGCACATTCGAACAGGTTTCAGACCGCGAAAAAGGCCTCAAGCAGAGCCTGACCAGTGGCCAGCTGTCGATGATCGCCATCGGTGGCGCCATTGGTACCGGGCTGTTCCTGGGCAGTGGTTTCGCCATCGGCTTTGCCGGCCCCAGCGTGCTGATCAGCTACGGCATCGGCGCGGTGATCGCGCTGCTGCTGATGGGCTGCCTGGCGGAAATGACCGTGCGCCACCCGACCTCGGGTTCGTTCGGCTCGTTCGCCGAGTTCTACGTCGCGCCCTGGTTCGGCTTCGCCATCCGCTATGCCTACTGGGCCTCCATCGTGTTTGCCGTGGGCACCGAAATCACCGCGGCGGCGATGTACATGAAGTACTGGTACCCCGAGGTGCCGGGTGGCTACTGGATGGTCACCTTCTCGATGGCGCTGATTCTGGCCAACGCCTTCAGCGTCAAAGTGTTCGGCAGCATCGAGTATGTTTTTTCCTTGCTCAAGCTGTGCGCCATCGTCGGTTTTATCCTGCTCGGCGCCTGGGTGGTGTTCGACGCCCCGGCCCAATCGAGCATCGGCTTTGCCAACTACAGCAATGACCGCGGGTTCTTCCCCAATGGCCTGTGGGGCACCTGGGTGGCGGTGATCGTGGCGTTCTTCAGTTACCTGAGCATCGAGATGATCGCGGTCGCCGCCGGCGAGGCCAAGGACCCGCAACAGGCCGTGACCCGTGCCTTTCGCATTACCGTGGTGCGGCTGGTGGTGTTCTACCTGCTGACCATCGCGCTGGTCCTGGCCATTGTGCCCTGGGGCAAAAACAGCGGTGGCGAAAGCCCGTTCGTCACGGTGATGGCGGCCACCGGCATTCCCTATGCGGGCGCGGTGTTCAACGCGGTGATCCTGATTGCCGCGCTGTCGGCGATGAACAGCCAGCTGTACATCACCACCCGGCTGATGTTCAGCCTGTCGCGCGCCGGCCAGGCCCCGGCGGTGTTCGGCAAGCTCAGCGACAAGGGCGTGCCGTTGCCGGCGCTGCTGCTGTCGTCCCTGGGGATTGCCCTGGCGACCTTGCTCTACCTGGCATACGCCGACAAGGCCTTCACCCTGATGATGTCGATTGCCATGTTCGGCGCGATGTTCACCTGGGCCGGGATCTTCCTTACCCACCTGTTCTTTCGTCGGCAACAGGGCGTCCAGCCGCTGGCGTTCAAACTCTGGGGCTACCCCTGGACCAGCCTCGGCGGTTTGCTGCTGATGCTGGCGGTGATGGTCACCACGCTGTTCACCGCCGAGTTCGAATTGACCCTGTGGATCGGCCTGCCGTTCCTGGGGGTGATCCTGCTGATTTACTTCCTGCGTTTCCGGCACAAGGCGCCCCTCATTGCAGACGCCCCCAAGCCGTTGCCGATCCGTCACTGAGTACCCGGGGCCGGACACGGCCCCACCTTCACCCTGACCCCCCTGGACCGTTCCGGGCCGCTTATCGGCTTGGGCTCACGGCTGTGCGCGATGGCGCGTGCAGGCTTATTACAACAACAAGAAAAGAGGCACCCATGCGTCAACCAACCCATCCCCATACCCTGTTGCTGCTGCCCCTGCTGTGCTCGCTGCCGTTGGCGGCCGCGGCTGGCGAGGGCGAAAGCGGCTTTATCGAAGACAGCCACCTGACCCTGCTCAGCCGCAACTACTACCTCAACCGCAGCATCCAGGACGGGCGCCGCGACCGCAAAGACTGGACCCAGGGCTTTATCGCGCGTTTCAGTTCCGGCTTTACCCAAGGCACGGTCGGGGTCGGGGTCGATGCCTTCGGCACCCTGGGCCTGAAGCTGGATGCCTCGGGCGGCAAGATCGGCACCTACAACCTGCCGGTGCACGATAACGGCAAGCCGGCGGACGAATACTCCAAGGGTGGCGCGGCGCTCAAGCTGCGGATTTCCGAGACCGTGCTGCGTTACGGCGAGCAGTCGGTGGACACCCCGGTGTTCGCCGTCGGCCACAACCGCCTGATTCCCCAGGCCGCCACCGGCTTTGCCCTCGACAGCCGGGAAGTGCAAGGCCTGAAGCTGCGGGCCGGGCACTTCACCTCGGCCAGCGGCCACGTCACCACCAACAGTGACGGTGATCTCTGGGCGTTCTACGCCGGGGTCACCACGCCGTCGGTGGACTACCTGGGCGCCGACTACCAGTTCAGCGACAAGCTCGGTGCCAGCCTGTACACCGCACGCTTTGCAGACATCTGGAACCAGTACTACGCCAACTTCAACGGCAGTACCGACCTGGACGATCGCCAGCAAGTGGGCTTCGACCTGAACTTGTACCGCACCGTCGACACCGGGCAGGCCAAGGCCGGGGCCATCGACAACACCACCCTTGGCGCATCGGTGTTCTACGGCCTGGGCGCCCATCGCCTGACCCTGGCCCTGCAGAATGTGGATGGCAACACGCCGTTCGACTACCTCGGGGTGGGCGATATCGACCGCAACGGGCGCAATGGCCGCGACCAGGGGGCGTCGATCTATCTGCCGAACTCGGCGCAGTATTCGGACTTCAACGGCCCCAACGAACGCTCCTGGCAATTGCGCTACGACCTGGCGATGGACAGCTACGGCGTACCGGGCCTGAAGCTGATGGCGCGCTACCTGCGCGGCTCCGGCATCGACGGTACGCACATGCCGGTGGTCAGCCCCTACGCTGGTTTCTACGGCAAGGACGGCACCCACCGCGAGACCAACCTCGAAGCCCGTTACGTGGTGCAGAGCGGCCCGCTCAAGGACCTGAGCCTGCGCCTGCGGCAAACCTGGCACCGCGCCAATGCGGCCCAGGGCGAGGGCAATATCGATGAGTTCCGCCTGATCACCGACTACCCGCTGGATATTTTCTAAGCCGGTTGCCGCATAAAAAATGCCGCTGGGCCTGTTGGGCGCAGCGGCATTTTTTCGTTCAGGTTCAGCAATACCTGGCCATCAGCTCTCGACCGGCGCCTCCTGGTGCCGGCCCTGGCTGTTCATCAGCATCAGCGCCAGGCTGGCGATCAGCACCGGCACCGCGATCCAGATAAAGAACTGCGGCAGGTCGCCCGCGCTGCTGAAGATCCAGCCGCCGAGCATCGAGCCGATGATCGAGCCGGCGCGCCCGGCGGCCAGTGCCCAGCTGACGCCCGTGGCGCGCGAGCGGGTGGGGTACAGGGTCGCGGCCAGGACACTGAGGTTGTTCAGGGTCCCGGTCAGGCTGAAACCGGCCAGGAATACGATCGCCAGCAAGCGTGCGCCGTGCTCCAACTGGCTGCCGGTGCAGGCCAGGGCCACGGCGCCGGTCAGGCACAGCAGCGGCAGCACGCGCAGGGCGCCCAGGCGGTCCATCAGCAAGGCCATGGCGATCCCGCCGAGCACTCCGCCCAGGGGAATCATCGCGCTGATCTGCGCCGCATTTGCCGTGCTGTAGCCGCTGCCGCGGAGCACGGTGGGCAGCCAGTTGGTCAGCAGGTAGAACACAAACAGGCAGCAGAAGAAGGTCAGCCACAGCAGCAGGGTGCGGGCCATCTGGCCCTGGCTGAACAGCGCCGCCACCGACGAGTGCCCGGCGCGTTGCGCGGCGTCGCCGATAAAGCGCACACCGTGCCAATCCTCGCGCCCGCTGATGCACTCCACCGTGCGCCGCAACGCGGCCTGATGGCGCGGGCTGTCGGCCATGAAACACACCGACTCGGGCAAGGCGAACCACAACACCGGCCACAGCAGCAGCGGCGCCAGGCCACCGATCAACAGCAAGCCCTGCCAGCCCACCAGGGGCAGCAGCACCCCGGCCACCGCGCCGCCCAGGGCCAGGCCCAGGGTAAACCCGGAATAACTCAGGGTGACCAGCAGCATGCGCCGCCGCGCCGGTGAGTATTCGGAGCTCAGGGTGATGCAGTTGGGCAGCACCCCGCCCAGGCCGATGCCGGTGATAAAACGCAACACCGCCAGCACCTCCACCGACGGCGAGAGCGCCGAGGCCAGGGTGCCGAGGGCGAAAATCAGCACGCACACCAGCAGCACGCTCTTGCGCCCATGGCGGTCGGCCAGGGGGCCAAAGCAGAAGCTGCCCAGCAGCATGCCGAACAGCCCGGCGCCAAACACCGGCGCCAGTTGGGCACGCTCGATGTGCCAGCTTTGCAGGAGTTCCGGGGCGATGTAGCCGATGGCGGCGGTGTCGAAACCGTCCAACAATACCACCAGGAAACACAGGACCAGCACCCGTATCTGCAAACGCGAGAGCGGGCTCTGGTCGATCAGTTCAGTGAGGTTTTGCGTGCTGTGGGACATGGCTTGCTCCTTGTGATTGTTGTTGGAGTTGAGCGCAGCGAAGCTGTCTGGCGGCCACAGTCGCCCGTTACCGGGCACGCCCGGCGCGTTGTACCAGCGCCGTCAGACAGGGGGTGGGCCGCCGGGGCCCAGGGATCAGTGCAGGTCGAAGAAGGCCTGGGCGTTGCCGGCGAGGATCTGCGCCTGCTGGGTGCGGTCCAGTTGCGGGTGTTCCAGGACCCCGGCACCGATGCGTTGCTCGCCGAGGGGGAAGGGCGAGTCGGAACCGAGCATCACCCGGTCGCTGCCCATCACGTCCACCAGCAGTTTGAGCGCGCCCGGGTCGAACACCGCCGAGTCGACGAAGAAGCGTTTGACGTAGCTCGACGGCAACTGCGGACAGTCCTCGCGCACGATGTCGCGGTGCAGCCAGGCGTTGTCCACCCGCCCCAGCAAAAAGGCAAAGCCGCCGCCACCATGGGCGAAGCAGATGCGCAGCGACTCGGGCAGGCGCTCGAAGGCCCCGGACAGGATCAGCGATAGAATCCCCAACTGGGTCTCCGCCGGCATCGCCACCAGCCACGGCAGCATCCATTTTTTCATGCGTTCGCCGCCCATCATGTCCCAGGGGTGCACCAGCACCGGGATGTTGTCGTGGGCGCAGTGAGTGAGGAAGCTCACCAGGTTGTCGTGGTCCAGATCATGGTTGCCCACATGGTTGCCGATCTGCACCCCGACGTGCCCACAGGCCTTGGCCCGGCTGGCTTCGCGGCAGGCGGCGTCGAGGTCCTGCAGTGGCACCTGGGCCAGGACCTTGAGTCGCTCGGGAGCGCTGGCGGTCATTTCCAGGGCGCGGTCGTTCATCAACTGGGCCCAGGGCAGGGCCTTGGCGATGGGCGCGTCGTAGGCAAACATCACCGGCGTGGCGCACATGACCTGCTGGTCCAGGCCTTGCTCGTCGAGGTGCTCGATGCGCCGCTGCGGGTCCCAGAGCACGTCGTGCACCGGGCGAAAGGCCTTGTCGCCGACCATGATCTGGCCCTTGCGCCCCTCACGCTGCAACCAGGGCGCGCGCTCGGGGTTGAGCCGAGCCGCCTCGGCCTGGCTGATGGGGGGGAAGAAGTGCGAGTGGATATCGATTTTCATGGGTGCTTCGCTGCGTTGAGGGTTCGGTGCCAGGTCTGCCAGTCGCGGCCAGGGTGGGTTTCGCCGCATTCATTGCAGCGCCGCTCGCTGTCGCTGGTGGCGTAGAACTGTTCGTACACCGGCGGCAGGTCGTGGACGATGCTCTGCAACTGCATCTCGTAGCGCTTGATCAGGGTGCCGCAATGGGCACACGACCATTGCAGCGCGTCATGCAGGCCCTGGGGCCGCTGGCGCTCGATGACCAGGCACAGGCTGCCGGGCTCCGGGCGCTGGGGCGAGTGGATGACGTGGGGCGCCATCAGGTAGATATCGCCCTCGCGCAGATCGATGCGCTCATAGCGCCCACGGTCCCAGATATTGAGGTAGGCGTTGCCCCGGAACTGGTAGAAAAACTCCTCCACCGGGTCATCGTGAAAGTCGGTGCGCTGGTTCGGGCCGCCGACCACCGTGACCATGAAATCGGCGTCCTGCCACACCTGGCGGTTGCCCACGGGGGGCTTGAGCAGGTGTGCGTGTTCGTCGATCCAGCGGTTGAAGTTGAAGGGTGGGCTGTAGTGATGCTTGTCCATGTTCGAGGTGCTCTTTTTTATTGTTGTTCTGGGGCGCCACCGCGATCGAGCGGGGCGTAGGCCACGGCCTTGATTTCGATCCGCAGGTGCGGGTGCGGCAATTGATGCACGGCCACGGTGGTGCGGGTCGGGCCGCTTTCATCGAAGTACTCGGCGTAGACCTGGTTGTAGCCGCCGAAGTCGTTCATATCGACCAGGTAGCTGCACAGTTCCACCAGGTCCTGCAGGCCGGCATTTTCGCTGGCCAGGATATCGCGAATGTTCTCGATGACGGCGCGGGTCTGGGCGCGAATGTCCAGGCAGGTGGTGCCCATGGCGTCGACTTCGACCCCGTCGAAACTGTTGTCCGGGCGCCGCGAGCTGGTGCCCGAGACATAGAGAAAATCCCCTGCGCGCCGGATATGGGGAAAGCGCCCCCGGGGCGTGGCCTTGCCGGCCACCACGGTCGAGCGGCTGGCGGTCATGGCGCGACTCCCGGGCGGGTGCCGCTGCAGGTGAAGCCACATTCGCCGTAGCCGGCGATCTCCACCGCGACGTGGCTCCCGGGCACCAGGGCAACCGCAGCGGTGGCGGCACCGGCCATGATCAGGCTGCCGGCCGGCAGGGCGATTTCGGCCTTGGCCAACAGCTGCGAGGCCTGCACCAGGCTGCGCAGCGGATGGCCGAGAATCGCCGCGCTGGAGCCGCATTCCACCAGGCGTCCGTCGACACGCAACAGCACCCCGGCATTGGCCAGGCCGCTGAAATCCCGGGACCAGGCGCCCACCACCAGCCCGGCCGATGAACAGTTATCCGCCACCACGTCCTCCAGGCTGAACTTGAAGGCCTGGTAGCGCGAGTCGATGATCTCGATCGCCGGGGCCACCGCTTCCAGGTAGTCGGCGGCCTCGAGCTGGGTCAGCGGGCCGTCGATGGCGCGTTTGGTGAGAAAGCACAGCTCGGGTTCGGCCCGGGGGTGGATATAGCGCGACAGGTCCACCAGGCCGCCGTCCTCTTCGAGCATGGCGTCGGTCAGCCAGCCCCAGATCAGGCTGTCGACCCCCATCTGGATCATCTTCGCGCGGCTGGTAAACCCCAGCTTCACGCCGATCATGCGTTCGCCATCGGCGTAGCGGTGCTGCATCGAGGCGCGCTGGATCCGGTAGGCCTGTTCCAGGCTGAACGGGGTGACGCTGCTGAATTGCACCAGGGCTTCGGCGCGGCGCGCGGCCTGGTCGAGGGCGTGGGCGATACGAGCGGTATCGGGGGTCATGGGCGCTGCTCCTGAGGGTGGGCGAGAAGGTCGAGGGCGACGTCGACGATCATGTCTTCCTGGCCGCCGACCATGCGCCGGCGGCCCAGCTCGACCAGGATGTCGACGGTTTTCAGGCCGTACCGGGCGGCGGCCACTTCGGCGTGGCGCAGGAAGCTCGAATAGACCCCGGCATAGCCCAGGGCCAGGGTTTCGCGGTCGACCCGCACCGGGCGATCCTGCAGGGGCCGCACCAGGTCGTCGGCGGCATCCATCAAGGCATAGAGGTCGGTGCCGTGGTCCCAGCCGAGCTTGTCGGCGGCGGCGATAAACACTTCCAGCGGTGCGTTGCCGGCGCCGGCGCCCATGCCGGCAAGGCTGGCGTCGATGCGGTTGCAGCCTTCTTCCACGGCGACCATGGAGTTGGCCACCCCCAGGCCGAGGTTGTGGTGGGCGTGCATGCCGGTCGCGGTCTCGGGCTTGAGCACGGCCTTGAAGGCACGGAAGCGCTCGCGAATGTCCTGCATGTTCATCGCGCCGCCGGAGTCGACCACGTAGATGCAGGTGGCGCCGTAGCTTTCCATCAGCAGCGCCTGCCGGGCCAGTTCGGCTGGCGCCAGCATGTGGCTCATCATCAGGAAACCCACGGTGTCCATGCCCAGTTCCCGGGCGGCCTCGATGTGCTGGCGCGACACGTCGGCTTCGGTGCAATGGGTGGCGACCCGCACGATGCGGGCACCGGCGTTGTAGGCGGCCTTGAGGTCATGCACGGTGCCGATCCCGGGCAGCAGCAGGGTGGCGATCCGGGCATGGCGCACCACGTCGGCGGCGGCTTCGATCCACTCCAGGTCGCTGTGGGCGCCGAACCCGTAGTTGAAGCTGGAGCCTTGCAGGCCGTCGCCGTGGGCCACTTCGATGCTGTCGACCCGGGCGGCATCCAGGGCCCGGGCGATGCGCTGCACCTGGTCCAGGGAGTATTGATGGCGCACGGCGTGCATGCCGTCGCGCAGGGTCACGTCGCTGATGTACAGCGGGGTGTTGGGGATTGCAGTCATGGCGCGGTTCCTCAGCGGCAGTGGCTCATGGACTGGGCCATGCGTTCGGCGGTGGCCAACGCGGCGCAGGTCATGATGTCGAGGTTGCCGGCGTAGGCAGGCAGGTAGTGGGCGGCGCCTTCGACTTCTAGAAAGATCGAGGTCTTGAGGCCGCTGAAGCGTCCGATCCCGGGCAGGTACAACGGCGCGTCGGCGCTGATCGGGTCGAACTGCACCTGCTGCTTGAGGCGATAGCCGGGCACATAGGCCTGGACCGCCGCGGCCATCTCTTCGATCGAGGCGGCGACCCGCTGCGGATCGGCGGCGGCCGACAGCACGTACACCGTGTCGCGCATCATCAGCGGCGGCTCGGCCGGGTTCATGACGATGATCGCCTTGCCCCTGGCTGCGCCGCCGATGACTTCGATGGCCTTGGCCGTGGTTTCGGTGAACTCGTCGATATTGGCCCGGGTCCCGGGACCGGCGGATTTGCTGGCGATCGAGGCGATGATTTCCGCGTAATGCACGGTCGCTACCCGTGACACCGCAGCGACCATGGGAATGGTCGCCTGGCCGCCGCAGGTGATCAGGTTGACGTTGAGCTGGTCGAGGTTGTGTTCCAGGTTGACCACCGGCACGCAATACGGGCCGATGGCCGCCGGGGTCAGGTCGATCAGGCGGATGCCCGGCCGGGCCTGGCGCAGCAGGGCGTCGTTGCGCACGTGGGCGGTGGCCGAGGTGGCATCGAACACGATCTGGATCTCGGCGAACTGCGGCATCCGCTGCAGGCCCTCGACCCCTTCATGGGTGGTGGCCACGCCCAGCCGGCGCGCGCGTTCAAGGCCGTCGGAAGCGGGGTCGATGCCGACCATCACGCTGATCTCCAGGTGCCGGGCCTGGCGCAGAATCTTCAGCATCAGGTCGCTGCCGATATTGCCCGAGCCGATGATGGCGGCTTTTATTTTCGGTTGCATGTGCCAGTCCTTGTTCAGTGCGCGGCGGCGAAGGCGGCGGTGACGCTGCCCAGGCCCTGGATATGCGCGGTAAAGCTGTCGCCGGGCCGGGCCACGACCATCGGCCCCAGGGCCCCGGTAAGCAGCACGTCGCCGGCACGCAGGGGCTGACCGAGGCGCACCTGGGTGTCGGCCAGCCACAGGGCGGCGTTCAGCGGGTTGTCCATGCAGGCCGCGCCGGCGCCGACCGAGACCGGCTCGCCGCGCAGGGTCATGTGCATGCCGCAGCGCACCAGGTCCAGGGTCGCCAGTGGCACCGGGCGGCTGCCGAGCACGAACAGGCCGGAGGAGGCGTTGTCGGCGATGGTGTCGAGCAGGCGGATGTCCCAGTTGGCGATGCGGCTGCCGACGATTTCGATAGCCGGCAGGGCAAAGGCGGTGGCGCGGATCAGGTCGGCCACGGTGTGCCGCTCATGGGTCAGGTCGTGCTCCAGGATCAGGGCGATTTCCGCCTCGACCTTGGGTTGCAGGGTGTCGGTCCAGGCGATGGGCTGGCCATCGCCCCGGGCCATGTCGGCGAACAGCTGGCCGAAGTCCGGTTGCTCCACCCCCAGTTGTTGCTGCACGACGCGCGAGGTGAGGCCGATCTTGTGCCCCACCGGGCGCCGTCCGTCCGCGATCGCTCGTTGGTTGTTATGGCGTTGCACGGCATAGGCCAGGTCGATGGCGGCCTGTTGCGGCAGGTCGGCCTGGGCGCTGGCGATCAGCTCGCGCAGCGGGGCGCAGGGCTGGCCGGTGAGTTGGGCCTGGTGCAGGCGCTCGGCGGCTTGAAGAAGTGCTGCATGCATGGGGAAGCTCCCGCTCAAGGGTTGACGCAAATGGTGGTGATCGCGGAGTAGAAATCCAGGGAATGGTGGCCGCCTTCGCGACCCAGGCCCGACAGCCGCGCACCGCCGAACGGGGTGCGCAGGTCGCGCAGGAACCAGGTATTGACCCACACCATGCCCACGTGAAAACGCCGCGACACCTGGTGCGCGCGCTTCAGGTCGCGGGTCCACAGGGCAGTGGCCAGGCCGTAGGCGCAATCGTTGACCCGGCGCACCACTTCGTCCTCGCTGTCGAACGGGGCGATATGGCACACAGGGCCGAACACCTCTTCGCGCATGCAGCGCGCGTCGTCGCCGAGCCCGGTCCAGATGGTCGGCTGCACGTAGGCGCCGTTGTCCCGGGCATCGCCAAAGTGCGGCACGCCGCCCCCGGTGACCTGGGTCGCGCCTTCATCCCGGGCCAGTTGGAAATAGCCGAGGACCTTGTCCCTGTGCTTGTGGGAGATCAGCGAGCCCATGTTGACCCCGTCTTCATCCGGGTAGCCGATCTTCAGTGCCTCGGCCCCGGCCGCCATGGCCGCGACAAACCGCTCGTAGATCGGCCGTTCGACGTACACCCGTTCCGAGCACAGGCAGACCTGGCCCGAGTTGCTGAAGCTTGAGCGCAAGACCCCGGCCACGGCGGCGTCGAAATCGCAGTCGGCAAACACCACCGCTGCGTTCTTGCCCCCCAGTTCGAAGGACACTTCACGGACCCCTTCGGCGGCGGCTTTCATGATGGTCGAACCGGTGCGGGTCTCGCCGGTGAAGGTAATGGCGTCGACGTCCGGGTTGCGGGTCAGGAACTCGCCCGTGGACTGCGGGCCGAAGCCGTGCACCAGGTTGAATACGCCGCTGGGCAGGCCGGCATCGCGCATGACCTCGGCCAGCAGGGTGGCGCTGGAGGGCGAGTCTTCCGACGGCTTGACCACCACCGAGTTGCCGCAGGCCAGGGCCGGGGCGACTTTCCAGGTCAGCAGCAACAGCGGCAGGTTCCACGGCGAGATGATCGCCACCACGCCATGGGGTTTGCGCACGGTGTAGCTGAACACCTCGTTGCCATCGGCGGCGCGCATCTCGAAGTACTCGCCGCCGGACTGGCGCAGCAGCTCGGCGAAGGTGCGGAAGTTGTGCACGGCGCGGGCGATGTCCAGGGTTCGCGCCTGATGCACCGGGCGCCCGGTGTCGGCGACTTCGGCGGCCACGAACTCTTCGAAACGCTGCTCGATGCCCTGGGCGATGCGCAGCAGCATGTCGGCGCGCTGGCTGCTGCTGTAAGCGGCCCAGGGGCCTGCCTGGGCAGCGCGGGCGGCGGCCACGGCCTGGTCGACCTGATGGGCGTCGGCCTCGCAGACCTGACTCAGCTGGCGGCCGTCGATGGGCGAGATGTTGGCAAAGGTCTTGGCGCTGGCGACAAATTCGCCGGCGATAAAATGGCGCAACAGGGGCAGGGCAGTGGACACGCGAACCTCCGGAACTTGGGTTTCGGAGCGAGTGTAGGCAGGCCAAGTATTAGTTAATAATCAAATACTCCGGGTTGTCTATTAGTGATTGGAATACATAGGTTCAGGTCTCGAGGGAGGCCTGTTGTGGGTCCGATTCTTCGCGGGCGGCCAGGTACAGGCATTCGCGGAACAGGCGCGCGGCCGGGCCCAGGTTGCGGGCATTGGAGAAGAAACAGCCGATATCGCCGAACTGCATCGGAGCCCCCAGATCAAAGGCCTTGAGCATGCCGGCCGCGACAAACTGCAGGGTCGCCTCATAGGGCATCAGGGCCACGGTGCGCTGGTCCTGCATCAGGCTGAGGTTGGTCAGGATCGACAGCGACTCTGCAACATTGTCCGGCGTCGACAGCCCGGCGGCGGCGAACATCTGGTCGGACGTGCGGCGCAGCAGCGAGTCCCGGGTCGGCAGCACCCAGGGGTAGGCGTGCAGGTCGTGCAGGCTGATGGCGCCCTTGCCATGCAGCGGGTGCGCGGCCCCAGCGACCACACTCAACTCCTCGCCGTACAGCACCTCGACGTCCAGGCTCGGCGACTGGTTGCGCCAGCTCCAGTCGTCCGGAACCCGGCCCACCACCAGGTCCACTTCGCCCACCGCGAGCGCCGGGAACAACTGGTCCATCTGCCCTACGCGCAACGACACCAGGACCCCGGGCGCCCGTTGCTTGAGCAGGCGAATGGCCTTGGGCAGCAGCGAGGTCGAGGCGGAAATCAGCGTGCCGACCATGACCTGGCCCGCGGTGCCTTCCTGAAAGGCGTTGACCTCGTCGGTTAGCGAGCGCAGTTCGGCCAGCAGCGACTTGGCCCGCAGTACCACCAGTTCGCCGAGCTCGGTGGCCGTGACCCCGCGGTTGCTGCGTACCAGCAGCGGTGCGTCGAAATAGGATTCCAGCTCGTGGATGATCTTGGTCACCGCCGGCTGGGTCAGGTTCAGCGCCTGGGCCGCGCGTACCAGCGAGCCGCTTTGCAGCACCTGGTCGAACACCAGCAGTTGGTAGAATTTGAGCTTGCGGGCAATGGAGATGGTGGTGAATTTCATGCAGGGCCTCGGTTCGTTCGCTGGGGTCGCCGCGTGGCGCCGGGCAAGACTAACCAAAGCTGCGGGCTTTTGCTCCTTTGGCACGGCGTACCGTGCTGGCCGGGTTGTCAGCGGCGCGGCAAGAGGCTGGACAGGGGGGGCGCCACCGGTTAATGATCGGGCGCCGTTTATTTCAGCCTACGGGCTGCAACACGCCTGAGTGCGTGATGCCGCGGCATCGATGACGTGGCCAGGAGGCCTGGCCTGTCGATTATCCAAGGAGGAGAACCCCCATGAGTCTGCATCAACAATTGCTCGATCTGGAAAACCGCCTGCTGCAGGCCGAGGTCCGCGCCGACCGCGAAAAGTTGCGGGCACTGTTGGCCGAGGACTTTTTTGAGTTCGGCGCCAGCGGTGGCACCTGGCACCGTTCCGAAGTGCTGCAACGCCTGCCCGGGGATGAGTTCGTCGAGCGCAGCATCAGTGATTTTTCGGTCAAGCGTCTGTCGGACGTGCTGGTGCTGGCGACCTATCGCTGTCGTCGCGCCGAGACCGCCGGGCAGCCGGCACTCGATTCCCGCCGCAGTTCGATCTGGCGCTTTGACCAGGGGCGCTGGCAGATGATCTTCCATCAGGGCACCCAGGTTCCGGCCTAGGGGTCAGCTCGGGCAACTTTCCTGGCCGTTGTCCAGGCCTTGCTTGTAGTTGCGGCTGAGCAGGGTGGCCTTGCCGTTGTGCCAGGTCAGGGTCAGCACATACAGGGTGTCGAAATCGTTGGAAGCCCAATCGTCGGTGATGGTGCGCTTATCGCCGACGGCTTCCTGGGCCACCTTGTTGATCAGTTCCGGCAGGTACCCGTGGGACCAGGCGGTGTAGATAATCGAGTTGTGGTAGCGGTCTTCGAGCAGCTCATCGGCCAGGGCACTGGTGTCGTTGGCCGAAAACTCGATGTTCACCGGCAGGCCGAGCTTGATTGCGCTGGGGCTGATGGTCATAAGCGGACGGATGTAGCTGTAGGAATTATCGAACTCGCCTTCTTCGACATTGCGCGTCGGGTTGGCGGCGAACACGTAGTCGGCCTTGCCGAATTTTTCGGGCAGCAGCGAGGCCAGGTCAATGGCGCGGTTCAGGCCCTGGCAATTGAGCTGGCCGAGACCGCCGGCGGGTTTTTCCGCGTGGCGCAGGAACACCAGGGTCTGGGTACCGTCGGCCGGCTGGGCGCGGCTCTCGCCGGACTCCAGCGACAGCAGCAGGCCGCTGACGAGCAACAGGGCCGGGAGCACGATGTAACCGCGATGTTTAAGGCGTTTGGCGAGGTTCAGCAGCTTGGTCATTGAATAGGTGTTCTTCAGCGCATTCGATTGAGGCTGACAAACCTTTGCACGGCACCCTGGCGGTGGCCTGTGGTTTTCCCTGTCATAAGCGATGCATCCACCCGAAGGTAGTTGTCTGAGTCCCTGCACGGCTTTTGGTTCGATCCTGGCAGGCTGATGGCACTGTATGCGCCTTGGCCCCAGGGTGTGAGCGAGCTTAACCACAGGATGTTGCCGATTTAAGAATGCGTCTCGCCGCGTGACGCTTATAATCGATCCGCCGCCGCTCTAGCGCCTGCGGCACAGCCCCCCTGACCGTCACTGGAAACCTGTCATGACTGATCTCTCAGCCTTTCCCATCACCCAGAAGTGGCCCGCGCAGTTTGCTGACTGGATACAGCTGTACTCCTTGCCCACGCCCAACGGGGTCAAGGTCTCGATCATGCTCGAGGAAATCGGCTTGCCCTACGAGCCGCACCGCGTCGGTTTCGACACCAACGATCAGTTGTCCGCCGAGTTCCTGTCGTTGAACCCCAACAATAAGATCCCGGCGATTCTCGACCCCCACGGCCCGGGCGACCAGCCGCTGGCCTTGTTCGAATCGGGGGCGATCCTGATTTACCTGGCCGATAAGAGCGGGCAATTGCTGGCCCAGGAATCGGCCGCGCGCTACGAGACGATCCAGTGGCTGATGTGGCAGATGGGCGGCATCGGCCCGATGTTCGGCCAGCTTGGCTTCTTCAATAAATTTGCCGGCAAGGACTACGAGGACAAGCGTCCGCGCGACCGTTACGTGGCTGAATCCAAGCGCCTGCTGGGCGTGCTCGAAGGGCGCCTGACCGGCCGTGACTGGATCATGGGCGAGCGCTACACCATCGCCGATATCGCGGTCTTCCCGTGGGTGCGCAACCTGATCGGCTTCTATGAGGCTGGCGATCTGGTGGGTTTCAAGGACTTCCCCAACGTGCAACGGGTGCTGGACCGCTTCCTGGCCCGGCCCGCCGTGATCCGCGGGCTGGAAATCCCCAAGCCGGTGTAAACCTGTAGCCGCTGCCGAAGGCTCGGGCCAGCGCCCGAACGCGGTCCGAGCCTGGCGGCTACAGCGCTATCCGATAACCCTTCTTCAGCGTGCTAATTCAACCCGGGGCCGGCAATGCGCCAATTCGATTTCAGGCAAGTGGATGTGTTCAGTACCCAACCGCTCAAGGGCAATCCGCTGGCGGTGGTGCTGGGGGCCGATGAGTTGAGTGATGAACGCATGGCGGCCTTCGCCCGCTGGACCAACCTCAGCGAAACCACCTTTGTGCTCAAGCCCCGGCACCCGCGGGCCGACTATCGGCTGCGGATTTTCACCACCCTGGAAGAGTTGCCCTTCGCCGGTCATCCGACCCTGGGCAGTTGCCATGCCTGGTTGCAAGCCGGTGGCGTGCCCCAGGGCGAGGAGGTGATTCAGGAGTGCGAGGTCGGCCTGGTGCGCATTCGGCGCCAGGGCGCGGACCTGGCTTTTCTCGCGCCGCCACTGTTGCGCTCGGGTGCGGTCGAGCCCGAGTTGCTGGAGCAGGCGCGGCGTGGCCTGGGGTTGGCGCCGGGGGCGATTGTCGAGGCGCAATGGGTCGATAACGGCGCCGGCTGGATGGCGCTGATGCTCGCCGAACGCCAGCAAGTGCTGGAGTTGCAGCCCGATTACCCGCAGCTGCAAGGCCTGGCCGTAGGCGTTATCGCCCCATGCGACCCGCAGCGCGACGATACCGATGCGCAGTTTGAAGTGCGGGCCTTTATCGCCGGGGACGGCATGCCCGAAGACCCGGCCACCGGCAGCCTCAATGCCGGAATCGCCCAATGGCTGCTGGGTGCTGGCCTGGCGCCGTCGAGCTACGTGGTGAGCCAGGGCCTGAGCATGGGCCGGGCGGGCAGGATTCACGTGCAGCAGCGGGGCGAGGAAATCTGGATCGGTGGCGCGGTCGTGACCTGCATCCAGGGCCGCCTCGACCTGTGAGCCAACACCCGGCCCCCGGCGCACCGGGGGCCAGGGTCATCAGCGGTTGTTGGTCGCCAGCTTGATGCCAAAACCGATCAGCGCCAGGCCGGCAACCCGGGTCGCGATGCGCCGCGCCATGGGCAGGGCCTTGAGGCGGATCGCCGCGGCGTTGCCCAGGAGCACCAGGCCGACCTGATACACCAGGCTGATGGCGGTGATGTGCAGCATCATCACCAGCAGGGTCATGCTGGAGCCGTCCGGACGAATGAACAGCGGGAAAAACGCCACGAAAAACAGAATCACTTTCGGGTTGGTCATGGCCACGGCCAGCCCGGTGCGGAAATAGACCCAGCCCGAGGTTTTGGGCTCGAGCCCCGAGTCTTCCGCCTTAATCGGGGTGCGCAGCAACTGCACGCCCATCCAGCACAGGTAGGCCGCGCCGAACCATTGCAGGCCCTGGAACAACATCGGGTTGGCCTGCATCAGCGCGGCCAGCCCGGCGACGGCGGCGACCATATAGATGATGTCCCCGAGCAGGGTGCCCATCGCCGCGCCGATCCCCGCGTTGACGCCATTGCGCGCCGTGGCATTGAGAATGGTCAGGGTGCCGGCGCCAGGAATCATCTGGAAAATCACGATGGCGGCAATAAAACTGCCGTAGTTCTGGATATCGAACATCGGAGTGACTCCTGTCACGGGGGGGAGGCCAATACTAGTCAACAATTCCATTGTTACGAAAGCGGAAAAATACTCTTGGCAAAGCGGTGTTTGTGCCCTTGGCATTCAAGGCATAAGCTTTGCCCCTTTTTAGACTTTGGTCCTGTTTACACTTGGCCTGCCGTTAGGAAATCCCATGTCCAGCCAGTTCCCCGAAGCCCGTCCACGTCGCCTGCGTCGCACCGAGCAAATGCGCAGCCTGTTCCAGGAAACCGAGTTCACCCTCAACGACCTGGTGCTGCCGATTTTCGTCGAGGAAGAAATCGACGACTTCGTGCCGATCAAGAGCATGCCGGGGGTGATGCGCATCCCCGAGTCCAAGCTGGCGGGCGAAATCGAGCGCTACGCCCGGGCCGGGATCAAGTCGGTGATGACCTTTGGCGTGTCCCACCACCTGGACAGCACCGGCAGCGACACCTGGAATGACAACGGCCTGGTGTCGCGCATGTCGCGTATCGCCAAGGACGCCGTGCCGGAAATGATCGTGATGTCCGACACCTGCTTCTGCGAATACACCGACCACGGCCATTGCGGCGTGGTGCACGGCCATGAAGTGGACAATGACCAGACCCTGATCAACCTGGGCAAGCAGGCCGTGGCCGCGGCCCGAGCCGGCGCCGACGTGATCGCGCCGTCGGCGGCCATGGACGGTCAGGTCCAGGCCATTCGCCGGGCCCTGGATCAGGCCGGCTTCAGCCACGTGGCGATCATGGCCTACTCGACCAAGTTCGCCTCGGCGCTCTACGGCCCGTTCCGTGAAGCCGGCGGCAGCGCGCTCAAGGGTGACCGCAAGAGCTACCAGATGAACCCGATGAATCGCCGCGAAGCGGTGCGCGAGTCGTTGCTCGACGAGCAGGAAGGTGCTGATTCGCTGATGGTCAAGCCGGCGGGGGCCTACCTCGACATCATTCGCGATATCCGCGAAGTGTCGCGCCTGCCGCTGACCGCGTATCAGGTCAGTGGCGAGTACGCGATGATCAAATTCGGCGCCCTGGCCGGTGCCATCGACGAGCAGCGGGTGGTGCGTGAAAGCCTGGGTTCGATCAAGCGTGCCGGCGCCGACCTGATTTTCACCTACTTCGCCATGGACCTGGCCCGCGACGGGATCTGACCCGGATCAGGCCGCAACCGGCGGCAGGTGCTGCTCCAGCAGCGCCTGCAGGTTCTCCAGCGGGATCGATGCCGGCAGCCGGTTCCAGTTCATGTACAGGCCGATGCCCGGGTTCGGCGAATGGCTGACCGGGGCCAGCGGGCGCAACACCAGCTCATCCCTGAGGCCGCTGGCGGCGAACGATTGCGGCACCAGGGCCACACCGAAACCGCAGGCCACCAGGCCCAGCAGGGTCTGGATCTGCGCCGCCTCCTGCACGATGCGCGGGTAGAAACCGGCGCTTTCGCACAAGGCAATCAACTGTGCGTGGTACCCGCTGCCCAGCACTTGCGGGGTAAACACAAAATCCTCGGTGGCACAGTCCTGCAACTGCACCTCGCTGTGCGTGGCCAGCGCGTGATCGCGGGGCAGGGCCAGCAGCACGGGTTCATCGAGAATCAGCCGTGACGCCAGATGACCGCCCGGCAGCGGCAACTGGCGCATAAAGGCGATGTCGCTGTCGCCGGTCAGCAGCGCCTTGGCCTGCTCGGCGGACGGCATCTCGCGGATGATCAACTGCACCTGCGGGTAGGCCTGGCGAAAGGCCTTGAGGCTGTGCAGCAAAAACGGGTAGCCGGCGATGGAAATGGCGGTGACCGTCAAGCTGCCGGCCATGCCCTTGGCCACTTTGCGTGCCTGTTCGACGCCGTGCTCCAGGGTCTGGAGGGTGGCGTGGGCGGTGGCGAGAAAGTCCGCGCCGGCCACGGTCAGCCGCACTTCGCGCTTGTCCCGGGTGAACAGGCTGAAGCCGAGTTTGTCTTCCAGGCGGTTGATTGCCTGGCTCAGGGGCGGCTGGGCCATGTGCAGGCGGATCGCCGCGCGGTGAAAATTCAGCTCCTGGGCCACGGCGATAAACTGCCTGAGCAGGCGGGTTTCGATCATTCGAGGGGGTCTCCGGGCAAGCGGCGAATGGGCGGCAATCCATAGCATGAACGGGCAGTGTGCGTGGGCCCGGGTTTAACCTCCGACCCCATACGCATCCCACAATTTATTGCGAAATTTATTCCCTGGATCGACCCGTGCCTTGAGCGCAAAAAACTCGGGCGCCCGTGGATAGGCCGCGCGAAACTGCGCCGGCGTGGCGTGGATCTGGTAGGGCAGGTAATAGCTGCCGCCACGCTCGATCGCGCTGTCCACCAGGGCCCGGGTCCATTCCCGCACGTCATCCCGCGCTGCCGGCGCGGTGCTCTGCTGGTAATACAGCACGAGCGCGAAGACGTCGGTCTTGGCCCAGGCCAGCAGGGTGCCGGGATCTGCCTTGGCGTGGCGGATCGACAGGTTGATCACGTTGACCTGGTGCGCGCGCAGGGTGGCGCCCATCTCCTGGATAAAGCTCTCCAGCTGCGCCGGGGGCACGAAATATTCCTGCAGCACATACGTGCGCTTGGCCCGGGAGTCGGGTTCCAGTTCGCGCACGTCGAGGCTGGCTTCGTGGTTGCGCCAGCTCACTTGCGGCTTCTTCAACACCAGCGGGTCGATCACATCCTGGCGCAGGGTCTTGCCCATGGGCCACTGGCTCACGACCTTCAAGGCTTTCTGTTCTTTCCAGTAGTTGCGGTCCAGGGGTGTCAGGCGTTCGGCGACGGTGAGCGGCAGCTCGGTCTGGCGGTAGGACACGGCGCGCAGGGTCTGATACTGGTCGGGGTAGAGCACGGCGTTGTGCAGGATGACCTTGGGATCGTGCTCGATCTGTTTGACGAAAAAGGGCCGGTAGTCGCTCAGGGGCATTTCTTCGACGCTGCGCAACAGGCGCACGTTATCGCTCAGGCGCAGGGTGGCTTCGACTATCACCCCCAGGCCGCCGTAGCCGCCGATGGCGCCGTAGAACAGATCGGCGTTGTGCTGCGGGCTGGCCTCGACCACCTGACCGTCGGCCAGCACCAGCTTGATGGCCTTGACCGAGGTCACCAGCGGGCCATAACCGACGTAACGCCCGTGGGCGTTGACGCTCAGGGCGCCGCCAACGGTGAAGTTGGCGTAGCTCTGCATGATGCTGATGGACAGGTCATGGGGGTCGATAACGTCTTGCAGGGCCCGCCAGGTGATCCCCGGCTGGACCGTGATCTCCTTGCGCTCTTTGGAAAAATCCAGCACCCGGTTGAAACCGCGCATATCGATCTGCAACGCATGCTCGGTGGCGGTCTGGCCGCCCATGCTGTAGCGCCCGCCACCGATGGCGATGGGCCCGGGGTGGGTGGCCACCAGTTGCGCGATCTGCTCCAGGGTCGTGGGCCGGGCCACCTGGTCGACCACGATGGGGTTGAGCTGAGTGATGTCGTTGACGGTTTCTGCCGCGTGGGCATTCAGGGCGGTGCCGAGCGCACAGCAGAAAAACAGGCCGATCGCGAATCTCATTCGCCGTGTCCATCCTTGGTGGAGCGCCACCGGTTCGGGCGCGAGTGGCGGCAGAATAACTTTCTCGCCCGGTCCTGACCATGGGCCCCTGCCATCGGGTCGCCGCGCGGCGTTGTGGCTGATACCTGGAACGTCTCAAAAGCGCCTGTATTAAGTATTAAACCCTTGATTTCATTGTTGTTAGGCTGGAAAAAAAGGAGGACTCCAGCATGAATTTCAAAGGTAGGACCGCCATCGTTACTGGCGCTGGCCGCGGCTTGGGCCTGGTGTATGCACGGGCGCTGGCCGAACGGGGCGCCCAGGTGCTGATCAATGATCCTGGCACTGATCGCAGCGGAGTCGGCAGCGATGCCGACGTGGTCCAGGAGGCCGCACGCAGCCTGCAAGCCGACGGTTTGTCGGTACTGGGCGACAGCAGCAGTCTGGCCGAGGAGGCGGGTTGCCAGCAGTTGATCGCGCGTGCCCTGGACGCCTTTGGCGGCCTGGACATTCTGATTCACAACGCCGGCTGGGTCGGTTACCAGCCCATCGAAAGCGTGGACACCGGGTTTATCGAGCGGGCCGTGGCGGTGAATATCCAGGCGCCGATCTGGCTCTGCAAGCATGCCTGGCCGCACCTGCGGCAATCGCCGGCGCCACGGGTGGTGCTGACCACTTCGGACCGGGCCATGTACCAGCGTTACGCCCAGGCCGGACTGGTGGCCTATGCCGCCGGCAAGATGGCGCAACTGGGGATCATGAACGCGTTGAGCATGGAGGGCGCCGCGCACGGGATTTTGGTCAACGCCGTGTCGCCGGTGGCCAAGACCCGCATGTGGGGTATCTCCGGCCAGCCGCCGGACCTCACGCCCGAAGCGGTGGCGCCGGGTGTCATCTACCTGGCCAGCGCCGATTGCCACGACAGCGGCTATATCCTGCGGGCCAGCAACGGCCAGTTCAGCGCCACCCGCTTCGAGGAAAATCCCGGCGTCGACTACCCGCTGGACCTGGCCCGGGTGCACGCCGCCAGCGCCGCCGACGTCGCCCGGTTGTGGGCCAGCATCAAGGAGACACGGCATGCCTGAGCCTTTGAGGGTGCGCCGGGTGGCCAAGGCCCAGGCCGACCTTGGCGAAAGCCCGGTCTGGGATGAGCAGCGGCAGATTCTGTACTTTGTCGATATCTCCGGCGGTCGCATCCATCGCCTGGATGCCGGGGGCACACTCGCCACCCTGTACCGCAGTGCGGCACGGATTGGCGCCCTGGCCCTGACAGACAGTGGAAACCTGATCTTCACCGAAGACACTGCCGTGGCGATTCTCGATAGCCGGAGCCTGGCACCTGTTCAGCGCTCGGCGGCGTTGGCCGGGCCGGCCTCCTGGCGCTTCAACGACGGCGCCTGCGACCCGCAGGGGCGATTTGTCACAGGGCTGATGGACGAGGGCCACAGCCCGGACAGCGGCAAACTGCTGCGCTACGACCGTCAGCTCGGCGCCAGCCTGCTGCACCAGCCCCTGGGCCTGCCCAACGGGCTGGTCTGGTCCGAAGACGGCCGGCAGCTGTTTTTTGTCGATTCGGTGGCGCGGCGAATCTACCAGGCGCCTTACGCGGCGGGCGAGGGCGGGCTGGGGCCGGTCTCGGTCTTTGCCGAAACCCCGGCGCACCTGGGCCGCCCCGACGGCCTGGCCATCGACCGTGAAGGCGGGATCTGGGTCTGCCAGTTCAACGGCGGCTGTCTGTTGCACTACGACCGTCACGGCGAATTGACCCGGGAGCTGGCGATGCCAGTGCCACGTCCCACCAGTTGCTGTTTCGGCGGGCCGGGCCTGAGCACCCTGTTTATCACCAGTGCCCGCTTCGCCATGAGCGCCGAGGAACTGGCGCGCTACCCCGAGTCCGGGGACCTGTTCGCCATCGACCACTTGGTGCCCGGGTGCCCACGGCACCGTTTCCGGCAGGGCTGAGGCATTGGCGGCAAACCCGGGCTGATCCCTGAGGGCTCACAAGTCCCTCAGGGCGCTCCTTGCAAGCCAGTACGCGCCAAAGGAGAATGGCGCGCTTCTAATCACCGTGATTAGTGTTTGTTCAACTAAATCAACGTATTGAAGTCAGGTTTGTGGGGCGCGGCCCATTGCCAATCAGCCCTCTCGGTTTGAGCATCATCGAGAACATCGAGGGTTGCAGTGGCGCTGTCGGGGTAGCCCTGGAGTCAGAGCTGATTGACACCATAAGGACATGTGGCACATGAAAATAAGAAGATTGTTCATCGCTTCGCTAGGGGTGTTATCGCTGCTTCAAACATCACTTTCCGTCGCGGATATTGCCAATGGGAAGACGCTCTATCTGCAGAGATGCGCCATGTGCCACGGAGCCGATATCAAGGCCACAGGGCCACTGGCCAATAAAAGCAATCCTCCTACACCCGACCTCACGACGTCCGCGTTCAAGAAGCGTCTGAATGATTATCCGGGGGTTATCGTGTCGTCGGTAATCCTTCGCCCCAACGGCAACCTGATTCCAAAGACCTTGCAAGAGAACGGTGTAAAGCTGGCGCCGTTCTCGTGGAAAGTTCAGGATTTTCGCGATTTGAATCAATACATGACGGGTGTGATTGCAAAAAGTCGATAGAGGGCCCGCGTCACGGTCCACCTCCCTTACCGAGATCGGTCGATCGGTCATGAGCCCATCGCGATTGAACAAACCCGGTTGATGGCTATTGCCAAGCCCTGAGTGCTACATGACAATGCGATTCATTATCAAACGTGAATTTTCTGTGTCATGCCCGCCGACGACTTGTCCCTTCGCAGCGCCGTCAACACCCTCTACTCCGAGCACCAGAGCTGGTTGCACGGCTGGTTGCGCCAGCGCCTGGGCAATGCCTGCGATGCCGCGGACCTGGTCCAGGACACGTTCGTACGGGTGATCACGGCGCGCAATGCCATGGAAATCCGCGAGCCGCGGCCCTATCTGTCGCGGGTCGCCAAGGGCCTGCTGATCGACCTGTTTCGCCGCCGCTCCCTGGAGCAGTCCTACCTGGAGGCCCTGGCCAATGTGCCCGAGGCCGAGTACCCATCGCCGGAAGAGCAGGCGATCCTGTTGCAGGCGCTGCTGGACATCGACCGCATGCTCGAAGGCCTGGGCAGCAAGGTGCGCCAGGCGTTCATCCTGTCGCAGTTCGACGGCTTGACCTACCCGCAGATTGCCGAGCGCCTGGGGATCTCCGAGCGTTCGGTGAACAACTACATGGCCAAGGCCATGGAGCATTGCTGCCTGATGCAGATCCGGATGCAGTGCCCATGAGCCTGTCCGGCCCGCAACTATCAGCTGCCGAACTGCAAGCCATCAGCGCCGCTGCGCGCTGGTACGCGCGGCTCAGGTCCGGCAGCCAGACCGAACAGGAACAACAGGCCTGGCACCAGTGGCTGGCTGCCGACCTGCTGCACCGCGAGGCGTGGACGCGCATGCAGCAGGTCGGCGAGCAGATGGCCGCTGTGCCGGGGCGCCTGGCCGCGCCGACCCTGCGCGGTGCCAGCCATTCGCGGCGCGAGGTCCTGCGCGGGCTGGTGCTGGTGGCTGCGGCCGGTTCCCTGGGCGCCCTCGGCTGGCGCAGCGAAACCGCGCAGAACCTGCTGGCCGACTACCGCACCGAGGTCGGCGAACGCCGCGAAGTGCGCCTGGCGGACGGCAGTTCGCTGCTGCTCAACACCGACACGTCGGTCAATGTGCGTTTCGATGGCCAGCAGCGGGTGCTGGAATTGCTCTGGGGCGAGATCCTGGTCAACAGCGTGGTCGATCCCTTGCAGCGACCGTTGCGGGTCGACACCCGCTACGGCCAGGTTCTGGCCTCGGGCGCGCGGTTCCTGGTGCGCTCGTCGGCCGAGGGGGACCAGGTGGCAGCCATGGACCAGGCACTGCAGGTCAGCCCGAGCGGTGCCGGTGCGCCCCTGCGCCTGGACGCCGGCCGGCACCTGCAGTTGAACGCTCAGGGCCTGGGCACGGTGGCGCTCAATGACGTCACCCTGGGCGCCTGGCGCCAGGGCAGCATCATTGCCATCAATCGGCCGTTGGGCGAGTTGCTGGCCGACCTGTCGCGTTACCGGCGCGGTGTCGTGCGCTGCGATTCGCGCATCGCCGACCTGAAAATCTCCGGGGCCTTTCCCATCGATAACACCGACCTGGCGCTGGCGGCGTTGCAGAGCGGTTTCTCCCTCACGATCAATCGCTACACGCCTTACTGGGTCACGGTTTCCGGGGCCTGAGCAGTTTTTTTGAAAAATTCTCATTAGCCTTTGCAGTTTTTTTGCCCCTGGTTCGGCTTATCCCCCAGTGGATTCATTTTTGTCATTGGGGAAGGGAAAGCATGTCTGAAGTTCACAAGCCGAAGCCGGCGGGGCTGTCGATTGCGGTGAAGGCAGGGTTGTGGGGAATGGTTGCGTTGTACTCGGCGCTCACGCTGCCGCTGGCCATGGCCGAAAGCCCCGTCCAGCAGGGCGCGGTGCGCAGTTTCGATATCGCCGCGGGCAACCTGACCGAGGTCCTGAGCCGTTTTGCCAGTGCCGCCGGGGCGGCGATTTCCTTCGATGCGCAGCAGACCGAAGGGCGGCGTTCGGCGGGGCTCAAGGGTGATTACGGGGTCGACGAAGGCTTTGCCCGGATCCTCTCCGGCAGCGGCCTGCAGGCCGAACCGCAGAGCAACGGCAGCTACGTGCTGCGCGCCGCGCCCAATGCCGGCTCGGCCCTCGAGTTGGGGGTGACCAGCGTCCAGGCCCAGGCCCTGAACGCCACCACCGAAGGCTCGGGCTCCTACACCACCGGTGCGGTGACCATCAGCAAGGGTGCCCATTCGCTGAAGGAAACCCCGCAGTCGGTGACGGTCATCACGCGCAAGATGATGGATGACCAGCACCTCGACACCATCGATCAGGTGATGGAAAAGACCCCCGGCATCACTCTCTACGACTCACCCATGGGCGGCAGATACTTCTACTCCCGGGGCTTTCGCATGACCGGCCAGTACCAGTTCGACGGCGTGCCGCTGGACATGGGCAGCAGCTACGTGCAGGCCGACAGCTTCAACAGCGACATGGCTTTTTATGACCGGGTCGAAGTGTTGCGCGGCGCCGCCGGGATGCTCAAGGGCGCGGGCGGCACCGCAGGTTCGGTGAACTTTGTGCGCAAGCGCGGCCAGGCCACCCCCCACACCGAGCTGACGATGTCGGCCGGCTCCTGGGACAACTACCGGGGCCAGGTCGATACGGGTGGCCCGTTGAATGAATCCGGCACCATTCGTGGCCGGGCCGTGGTGGCCCAGCAGAGCCGGCAGTATTTCTACGACAATGCCGAGCGCCGCGATCAGGTGTACTACGGCGCCCTGGACTTCGACCTCAGCCCCGACACCACCCTGGGCCTGGGCCTGGCGTATGAAGATGTGGATTCCACCCCATGCTGGGGCGGCCTGCCACGCTACAGCGACGGCAGCGACCTGAAGCTCAGCCGTTCCACCTGCCTCAACACCGCCTGGAACAACTCGCGCAGCAAGAAAATCACCTACTTCGGCGATCTCAAGCACCAGTTCGATGACAACTGGGCGCTCAAGGTGGCCGGGGTCTACAGCAAGAACACCCAGGACATCGCGTACGCCTTCCCGAGTGGCGCGGTGCCGGTGGGCAGCACCAGCAGCAACACCCTGATGCTGGGCAGCATCTATGACTACGATCAGGTCGACTACGGCTTCGATGCCTACGTCGATGGCAAATTCCAGGCCTTTGGCCAGGAGCACGAACTGATTGTCGGGACCAATGCCAGTCGTTCGCGCAAGGACGATTTCTACGCGGTGGCGGCATTGCCCCAGCGCCAGAATGTGTTCAACCCGGATAAACACATCCCCGAGCCCGACGACAGCTACTACGACACCCACTCCACGCGGGGCGGCCCGGTGGATATCCATATCCAGCAATACGGCGCTTATTCGACCTTGCGCCTGAAGCTGGCCGACCCCCTGACCCTGGTGGTCGGCAGTCGCGTCAGCTGGTACAGCTCGGAGAATGACTCCCTCAGTTACTGGATGGACACGCGCACGCCGATCAACGCCAAGTCCAAGGAAACCGGCCAGGTCACGCCCTTTGCTGCGGTGCTGTATGACCTCAACGACAACCTGACCGCCTACGCCAGCTACTCGGATATCTTCACGCCTCAGGGCAGCTACCGCAGCTTCGACGGTTCATCGCTCAAGCCGCTGATCGGCAAGAACTACGAACTGGGGATTAAGGGCGAGTGGTTCGACGGGCGCCTGAACAGCGCGTTCAACCTGTTCCGCACCCTGCAGGAAGATGCGGTGCAGGACGACCCGGCGTGCCCGGACAGCAGCTGCTCGATGAACTCGGGCAAGGTCCGGGCCCAGGGCTTTGAGGCTGAAGTCAGCGGTGAAGTGATCGAGCGCCTGCAACTGCTGGCCGGCTACACCTACACCCAGACCAAGACCCTGGAAGACGCCGATACCAGCAAGAACGGTTCGGCGGGCAACTCCTATGTGCCGCGCCACCTGCTGCGGGTGTGGGGCGACTATGCCCTGGACGGGGCGCTGGACAAGTTCTCCATTGGCGCCGGGGTCAATGCGCAAAGCGACAACTACCGCACCTCGCCGACCAGCAGCAGGCATATCACCCAGGCCGGTTATGCGATCTGGAACGGGCGCATCGGTTACCGCATCGATGACACCTGGTCCCTGGCCCTGAACGGCAACAACCTGTTCGACAAGCGCTACTACCGGACCGTCGGCACCGAAGGCTTCGGCAACTTCTACGGCGATCCGCGCAACTTCATGTTGTCGGTCAAGGCCAGCTTCTAGGGCTTGGGTACGCCGTTGTTCCAGGGCGTGAGGTCGCGTTCGGCAAAGTAACGCTCCAGCACCTTGGGGTCCGCCGAACGTTCGGCCAGCGCCACGTAGGTGTCCGGGCGCAACAGGTAAAAGCCGTTGCGCGCCAGGCCCGCCGTGGCGTGGGCCGGGTGCCAGGGAAACTGCTGCAAGGGCAGTTGATGGGCCCTGCACCAGGCCTGCAACTCATCGCTGGTGTCGCCATACACATGCACTTGCCAGCCAATCAGCGCCAGGCTGGCGAAGTTGTCGCTGTCGGCGTCATGGGCCCAGGGCAGGCGATCACCGCCATGCACATGGCCGCTGCTGCCGACGCTCAGGGGCATGCCCCGGTAGTTGAGGGTGATCTGCGACACGGTGCGAAACAGCAGCGCGCGGGCCGACTCCAGCGCCGCGACCCGGGGGATCAGCAGCGGCGCCAGGCGCGTGCGCAGCAGGTTGGCAATCGGCCCGTCGGCGGTGGCGAAGCTGAACACCCGGTCGGTGGTCGCCACCAGGCGCCGGGCAAACTCGATGCGTTCGATTTCATAGGTGTCCAGCAGGCTTTGCGTGGCCTTGCCGGTCAACACCGCGGCGAGTTTCCAGGCCAGGTTGATGGCGTCTCCGATCCCGGTGTTCATGCCCTGGCCCCCGGCCGGGCTGTGCACATGGGCCGCGTCGCCGAGCAGAAACACCCGGCCGCGACGAAATTGTTCGGCCACCCGGTGGTGCACCCGATAAGCGGAAAACCAGTTGACCTGCGCCACCTCGACCTTGAGGTGGTGCAGGGCGCGCTGGCTGACGTCTTCGAACTTCAGGGCCTGCGGGTGCTGCGCACGGGCGTCGCGTACGGTGCCGATCAGCCGGGCGTGGCCCGGGTCGGCCAGGGGGAACACAGCGAGAAAGTCCGCTTCGTCGAGGTCGATATGCAGCTGGCCATCCAGCGCCGGGCCGCTGGCTTCGACGTCGGCCACGTAGAACACTTGTTCATAGGTGCCGCCGGGGAAGCCCGTGCCCAGGGTCTTGCGCACCGTGGAGTGGGCGCCGTCGCAGCCGGCCAGGTAATAGGCCTGGCAGGTTTCCTCGACGCCATCGGCACCGCGCAGGCGGGCGCTGAGCAGGTGGCCGTGGTCGTCAAAGGCCAGCAATTGGGTGTTGCGTTCCACGCTGACGCCCAGGTTTGCCAGGCGCTCGATCAGCAGCTGTTCGTGCAGGTCCTGGGGGAAAATTTCCAGGAAGGGGTAGGGTGTCAGGTCGGCGCCGATGGCCCCCAGCGGCAGCTGGGCAGTGGGTTCGCCACGGACCCAGAGATTGACCGCCGGCACTTGATGGCCTTGGTCGAGGATGGTCTGGGTCAGGTCGAGCTGGCGGTACAGCTCCAGGGTCCGGGCCTGTACCGCCAGCGCCCGGGACGTGGTGCCGGGGCCGCTGCTCTGGTCGAGGATCCGCACCTTGATTCCCTGCCGGGCGAGCCACAGCGCCAGTACCAGGCCGGTGGGGCCGGCGCCAATGATCAGTACGTCGCTGCGGTTCATGGCCTTGTCCTCGGTCAGGGATCAATGCATGCCGGTGGTGCGGCCCCGGCCGCGGGTTTCAGCGCTGGCTGAACGCCAGGTTCAGCCCCAGCCCGGCAAAGCTGGCGGCAAAGCTGCGGCGCAGCCAGTTCTGCACCTTGGGCGACTCGATCACCGCCGTGCGGAACAGGTTGGCCAGCACGCCGTAGAGCACGAACACGGCAAAGGTCATGGCCATGAACACACCGCTCAAGGTCAGCATCTGCATGGCCGGTGCGGCGCCATCGTGGCTGATGAACTGCGGCAGGAAGGCCAGGAAGAAAATCGTCAGCTTGGGGTTGAGAATATTCAGCAGGCAGGCCTTGAGGATCAGGCCACCGGCGCTGCTGGCGGGCAGCGAGCTGTCGACGGCAAAGGCCGAGCGATCACGCCAGGTGGCATAAGCCAGGTACAGCAGGTAGGCGACGCCGGCGAACTTCAGGCCCTGAAAGGCCAGGGCGCTGGTGTGCAGGATGGCCGAGAGGCCGAGCACCGAGGCCAGCAGATGCGGGACGATCCCGGCGGTACAGCCCAGGGCGGTGTACAGGCTGGCGCGCTTGCCGGCCACCAGGGCGGTGGAGATGGTCAGGATCACGCCACTGCCGGGGATCAGCACCACAATCAGCGAGGTGATGAAAAAATCCAGGGTCAACATTGCACACTACTCCATGTCGGAAAGGTCGAGCGGGGTGGGCAAAACCTACACAGTGCGCGACCTACACACAATAGTCCGCCACGGGGTTTTACGCGGTGCTGGTCCAATAAAAATGCAGGTACTCCTGGCTGTATTCGGCAAACAGCGACACCAGCAGGTCGGTGTCCAGCGAATACATCAGCAACGCGCCCTGGAAGGTTTGGTCGCTGATCAGGGGCAGCGGCGGCGGTTGGATCAGTTCGGCGCAACAGTCGGCAATCTGCTTGAGCAGGGCCGGTTCGGACAACGGTTCAAAGGCGGCATCGGCCAGGTAGGGCGCAAAATAGCGCTCGCGCTGGGGCGTGAAATCCACGCTCTCGGCGGCCAGCCAGAAGCCCAGGCCATTGTCGGCGGCGGCCTTGGGCGCGCGGGTGATGCGCAGGGTCTGCTCGCTGTCCGGCACCTGGAATGCGTATTGCGGGTAGGTGCTGTAATGCAGGCCACGATAGCCCGCCACGAACCTGGGGTTGGCCAGGGAGGACCGGGCCAGTTGCTGGAAATCTTCGCGGGTGAACATGGGGCTGGGGTCCGCCGGGAGTGAGGAATCTGCGAGGCGAGTGTCGCAGGGGCGGGGGCCACTATAATCGCAAATGGGCCAGGGCGACCGAGGTTGCACGCCGCCTTCGGGCGCTGCTGGCGAACCACTGGGCGCGCGGGCAGTCGATATCCTTGCCTGCCTGTTTCTCGGGCACTGCCTGGTTAGGAGCCTTATGCACGTTTATCGTCCCCTTGCGCTGCTCGGCGCGCTGCTGGTCCTGGCCGGTTGCGCCGGCTCGGGCACCGCGCCCCAGGTGGTGCCCTTGTCTCCCGCCCAGGTCCAGGCCCGGGTCGAGCGCCTGCTGCCGGCACAGACCGCCGACCGTGCCGGCTGGGCCCGGGATATCCAGGTGGCGTTCACCGCCCAGGGCATTGAGCCCAGCACACAGAACCTGTGTGCGGTGCTGGCGGTCACCGAGCAGGAGTCCACCTTCCAGGTCGACCCTGCGGTGCCGGGGCTGGGCAAGATCGCCCGCCAGGAGATCGACCGCCGGGCGGCCACCGTGCATGTGCCGGCGCTGTTGGTGAGTGCCGCGCTGCAAGTGCGCTCACCCACTGGCAAGAGCTACAGCGAGCGCCTGGCCAGTGCCCGCACCGAGAAGCAGTTGAGCGCGATCTTCGACGACTTCATCGGCATGGTGCCCATGGGCAAGACCCTGTTTGGCACCTTCAACCCGGTGCACACCGGCGGGCCGATGCAGGTCAGCATCGCCTTTGCCGAGAAGCAGGCGCGGGACTACCCCTATACGGTCGACGGTTCGATTCGCCAGGAGGTCTTCAGCCGGCGTGGCGGGATGTACTTCGGCATTGCCCACCTGCTGGGGTACCCGGCCAACTACCCGCAGCCGCTGTACCGCTTTGCCGACTTCAACGCCGGCTGGTACGCCAGCCGCAACGCCGCCTTCCAGAATGCCGTGAGCCGGGCGTCGGGCATTGCTCTGGCCCTGGACGGCGACCTGATCCGCTATGACTCGATCATGCCCGGTACCACCGAACTGGCGGTGCGCGCCCTGGGTAAACAGCTGGACATGCGCAACCCGAGCATTCGCGATCAGCTGGAGCAGGGCGACAGCCTGGACTTTGAAAAGACCCGGCTCTACCAGCGCGTATTTGCCCTGGCCGACCAGGCCGCCGGCAAGCCAGTGCCGCGCCAACTGCTGCCGGGGATCGAGCTCAAGAGCCCGAAAATCACCCGCAAACTGACCACCGCCTGGTTCGCCAAGCGGGTCGATGAACGCTATCAGCGCTGCCTGAAACGGGGTTGAGAAGCGCTTGTCAGTACCCCGTGCGCCGTGCAAGGATGCGCGATGATTTTTTCTGACCCGAATTCCCGCATCCATCATCACGGACCTCATTCCCGGGGGCCGTGGTCGCTTATGCGCATCGAACCGTCAGTGGCTGCAACGACTCACTGACCAACGATGAAAAAACCAAGGCGCCCACAAGGCGCCTTTTTTATTGCCTGGCAAACAGCCAGAACGAGGAAAAACCAATGACGATGCTCCGTGGAACCCGAATGATCACCGGCCAACAAGCCGCCGCCCTGCGCACCCTGGAAGGACGCTTCCGGAGCTGGCTTCATCGAAGCGGGTGCTGAAGAAGTCATAGTTCCGGCGCTCTGGGGCCAGGACACCTTTATCGAGAAAGCCGGTGGCAGCGAAGTGATCGGCCAGATGTGGGCCTTCAACGACAAGGCCGGGCGGCCGTGCTGCCTGATTCCGGAAGCCACGGCGCTGTTCCAGGAAACCGCTGGTACCTTGCTGGCGGGGCGTGAAGAGGCGGCGTTTTTCTATGTGGCGCGTTGTTATCGCTATGAGCGGCCGCAGGCGGGTCGTTATCGCGAGTTCACCCAGTTGGGGCTGGAGATTCTGGGGCCGGATCCGCAGCGTGCGTTGCAGCGCAGCCGGGAGTTGTGTGTGGGGTTTCTTGATGGGTTGGGTCTGGAGTATCAGCTTGAGTTGGGGGTCAAGCGGGGGTTGACCTATTACCTGGGTGGGGAGGGGTTTGAGG
>NZ_MVOL01000019.1 GCF_002018875.1 Pseudomonas sp. MF4836 | reverse complement strand
GAGCAGGAGGGGGGCGGCGGTGGTCATGCGGGGTCCTCGCAGGTGCGCTGTGGGGTGAAATCTACGGGGCCTAAATTGCAGTTTGGCTTGTCATCAATCAAATTGTTTGTTGTGATGCCAGCGATAAGTGAGGCTGATAGATATGAATTTATTCCAACTCCGCGCATTCGATGCCGTGGCCCGTGAAGGCAGCTTTACCCGGGCCGCGGCGCGGCTGTTTATCAGCCAGCCGGCGGTCACCGGGCACATCAAGGCGCTGGAGGAGCACTACCAGATCACCCTGTTGCGGCGGACCGCACGCCGGGTCGAACTGACGGAGGAGGGGGTCAAGCTGGCGGCCATCACCCGGGCCATGTTCAGTTTGTCGGAAGAGGCCCAGGCGCTGCTGGAAGCCAACCGCCAGTTGCTGAGCGGGCGCCTGGAGGTGGCGGCGGACGGGCCGCACCTGGTGATGCCGCTGCTGGCCCGCCTGCGCGCGCGGTATCCGGGCATCACCGTCAACCTGCGCCTGGGCAATGCCCAGGAAACCCTGGCGGCGCTGCTGTCCGAACATGCCGATGTCGCGGTACTGACCGAAGTCGAGCCGCGCAAGGGCCTGCATTTGCACGGCTTGGGCGAGTCCCGGATCTGCGCCCTGGTGCCGGCCGATCATCCATGGCTGGCCCGGCCCGAAGGGGTGCTTCTGGAACAGTTGGATCAGGTGATCATGGTCTTGCGTGAGCCGAACTCGACCACTCGCCGCACGTTTGACCAGGCCTGCGCCCTGGCCCAGGTCAACCCTCGGGTGTTGCTGGAGCTGGACAGCCGCGAGGCCGTGACCGAGGCGGTCGCGGCCCAATTGGGGGTGGGCGTGGTGTCGTCGGTGGAGGTCAGCCCCGACCCACGGGTGCGGGCGCTGCCGATCATTGGCGAGGGCCTGCTCAACCGGCATTGGCTGGGGTGCATGGAGCGACGCCGAGAGTTGCGCCTGATCCAGGCGTTCTTCGAACTGGCAGCGGAGTAAGGGCCCGCCCTGGCGCCATCGCTGATCTGACTTTTTGGTCGATTGGCGCCTTGAGGACGGGTAAACTTGCCCATCGCGTCGGCCAAATCCAACTCGACGCCATCGATCAAGAGAGTGAGTAATGGGCGCACAGTGGAAGGTTAAACACAAAGAAGCAGCAGCCAACGCCAAGGGCAAGATCTTCGGCAAGCTGGTGAAAGAGATCACCATCGCCGCACGCAACGGCGCAGACACCTCGACCAACGCGCACCTGCGGCTGGTGGTCGAGCAGGCGAAAAAGGCCTCGATGCCCCGTGAGACCCTGGAGCGTGCCATCAAGAAAGGTTCCGGCCAACTGGGCGAAACCGTGCAATACCATCGCGTGACTTACGAGGGCTTCGCCCCGCATCAGGTGCCGCTGATCGTTGAATGCGTCACCGACAACATCAACCGTACCGTCGCTGAAATCCGCGTGGCCTTCCGCAAGGGCCAACTGGGCGCTTCCGGCTCGGTGGCCTGGGACTTCAACCACGTCGGCATGATCGAAGCATCGCCTGACAGCCCGGACGCCGACCCTGAGCTGGCCGCCATCGAAGCCGGGGCCCAGGATTTCGAGCCAGGTGAAGACGGCGCGACCCTGTTCCTGACCGAGCCTGCGGACCTGGATGCCGTGCAGAAAGCCCTGCCTGAGCAAGGGTTCACCGTGCTCTCGGCCAAGCTCGGCTACCAGCCGAAAAACCCGGTCAGTGGCCTCACCGACGAGCAGATGGCCGAAGTCGAAGCCTTCCTCGAAGGCCTGGACAACCATGACGACGTGCAAGACATGTTCGTCGGTCTGGCCGGCTAAGACGCAGACCCTGGCGGCCGTTCAGTTCAGCGGCCGCCAGCGTCGCCCGAGTCAAACCTCGCGCAATACCTCCAGAACCTCTTCAAAGCCCGGCCGCGCCAGCACCTCTGGCTGACAACAGCGGCTGACCAGTTGCTCCAGAGCCTCTCGTTGTTGGCCGCGCAGGCCGCTGTCGGTGCGGTGCAGCAACTCCTCCAGCAGAATGCCGAAGGCCCGCACTTCGATCCGTTGCAAGGCTCGGGTTTGAGCCGTGTCCTGGGTGACGTGGAACGAGGCCGCGCCAAAATCCCCGAGCAGGCAATCGCCCTGCTGATTCAACAAGGTGTTGTGCCCGTACAGGTCGCCGTGGGTGATGCCCTGGGCGTGCAGGTGGGCGCCGACCGCAGCGATACCGCTGGCGATACGCAAGGTTACCGGGCCATCGAAACGCTCGGTGTCGGCGTAGATATCCCGCGAGCAGGAGGCCAGGCTCGGCAGTCCCGCCAGGTTGCGGTAGCTGGGGTCGATCAGTTGCATCACCAGGCCATTTTGCGCCTCGGGGTGCCCGACCACGCGGCCTTCGACGCGGATCAGGTTCGGGTGCCGGCCGGCGGTGATGCAGGCATTCATTTCATGCAGTGGCGAGCCGTCGCTGGTCATCTCGCCCTTGTACAGCTTGACCGCCACTGCCCGCGCAGCGTGCCCGGCAGGTTGCCATTGGGCTTGATAAATCACCCCCGAGGCGCCTTCGCCCAGGCGCTGCTGCAACTGCAGTTCGCTCCAGGGAATGTTCGGCGTGGCCTCCAGCGCCGCGGCATCGGCCTCGGACTCCAGCGGGTTGCCGGCGTAGGCCAGCCAGGTCAGGCGCGGCAGGGCGAGGAGGAACGGCGGCAATTCCCGTAACTGGTTGGCGGCGATCCGTAGCAGCTCCAGGTTGTGGCACTGGCTCAGGCTCGGCGGCAGCTGGGTCAGACGGTTGCCCGCCAGCATCAGCTTTTGCAGCAGCGGGCGCTGGCCCAGTTCGTCAGGCAGCTCGCTGATGCGGTTGTCGGTCAGGATCAGCCAGCGCAGCTGCGGTGGCAGGGCAGCGGCCGGCACCTGTTCGATACGGTTGGCCTTGAAGCCGATCATGCTCAGCTGGGCGCACTGGCCGAGGCAGGCCGGCAGTTCGCTGAACAGGTTGTCGGAACAGAACAGCACCCGCAGGTGCGGCAGTCGATGCAGGTCGTCGGGCAGGCTGCTCAGGGCGTTGCCACTGAGGTTGAGGATCTCCAGGGAGTCTGCCAGGTCGAAGATTTCCCGGGGGAACTCGGTCAGCCCGGCGCTCAGGTCCAGGCGCTTGATGCCCGCCAATTGGCCGGCTTGCAGTTGAGCAAGGGTATTCATGAACAGCTCCGACACTCGGCAGGAAGGCGACCCTGGAGCCGCGCAAAAGGGCGCCATGATAGCGGCTGGCGCTGGGGGCGGCGATCACTCCCTCAGCCGAGCGGGGTCTCGGGACCGATTTCCAGCAGTTGCCCCAGGCGGCTGCGGGTTCGCGCCAGATCAATGGCGTTGCCGCCCAGGCTTTCGCGCAGGGGCAGTTCGCCGATCAGCAGCAGGCGCTTGTCCTGGTCGTAGAGCACGTCGATCAGGTTGATAAAGCGCTGCTGGGCGGCAATCGAACATTCGCCCAGGTCCGGCAGCTCATCGATGATCCAGGTATCAAAGCGCCGGCTCAGTTCCAGGTAATCCATGACCGCGGTCGGCTGGTCGCACAGGTCGCTGAATTCGAAACGGACACTGTGCTGGTCGCACAGCCGCGCCTGCAACACCCTCGCGCCCACCGTCAGGGCAAAGGCGGCGGTGTTGCGGTCCGGCAACTGCAAGGCCTGGCGCTGCTGTGCCGTGCCGGGCCAGATGTAGTGGCCCTGGGTGAACACTTGTTGGGTGTGGGTGCGGGCCTGACTGCGATAGTCGTGGGGGCCGCCGACTTCCATCACCTGCATGCGCGCGTTGATCAGGTCGATCACCGGCTTGAAGCGTGCGTGGTACAGCGGGTTGGGCAGCAGCCCCTCGGGCGGGTAGTTGGAGGTCACCAGCAGCACGATGCCGCGCTTGAACAGGGCCTTGAACAGGCGGGTGATGAGCATTGCATCGCCGATGTCATGCACATGGAACTCGTCGAAGCACAGCACCTGGCAGTGCTCCAGCAACTCGTCGAGGGTGGTTTCCAGGGCATCTGGCTGCTGCCGATGGCGGAACATGCCCTGATGCAGCTGGGCGAAGAAGTCGTGGAAGTGCAGGCGCTGTTTCTGCTCCAGGGGGATGGCGCGGAAGAACCCATCCAGCAGCCAGCTCTTGCCCCGGCCCACCGCACCGTGCAGGTACAGGCTGCGCACCTGCTGGTCATGGCCCCGGAGCAGGGCGTTGGCCAGTTGCGCCATGCAATCGATCACCCGCTGCTGGCTGTGGCTCAGGGTATAGCCCTGCTCCTGGGCCTTGTGCCGGAAGTAGTCGTGAATCAATCGGGTGCTGGCGCTGTTAGCCGCCGGCCGGGCGAACGCCTTGCCCAGCAGCGAGCGCAGGCGTGGCCATTTGGATGTGCGTTGCGAGCGGTTTGGCGGTAAGGCGGCCAATGAATTCACCCCGATGTGTTGCAGAGCCGCTCCCCCTGGAACTGGCGCGCTAATTTAACCAATACAAAACGGTGCATCCAGTCTCATGCAAAACCCGAAAATAAATGAGACAGAAAGTTACCGCCTGTATAGGTTTTATGTCCCGTAAAACCTGGGCTAAAACCCTTTTCAACCTCAGGTAAGTCCATTTTCAATGGATCCAATCGTCCGGGGCGACTGGACGTTTATCGTTCGCTGGCTAACCTTCAGCCCAGAACGGGTTCCTCAAAAGGACTGGGGTTTGAATGGATTTTCGGTTTTGGCAGCCATAAGCGCTCTGCTCGCCAGCAACGCATCGGCCGCAGACCTGCAGGTGCAGGTCCGGGTCGATGTGCAGCGCGGCTGCCAGTTGATCGGTCAGCCGCGCGAGGCCGGCATCGAGCAGCTCGGTGTCCTCGACTTTGGCAGCGCTGCGCGCCTGGACGACCCCGCCGGATCTTTGGGCGCGGCCCTGATCAACGGCCGTTTGCCACGCCTGGAATGCAACCCGGACACCCCTTATCAACTGCGCGTCGACGGTGGCCTGCATGGCGGCGTGGGCGACGTGCGTTACCTGGCGAGCAATGAGCCCTCGACCCCACCCATTCCCTACCGCCTGTATCAGGACGCCGCCCGCCGTATTGCCCTGCCGGTGAATGTGTCGGTGAGTGGCCGGGTGCCCGACTTGGGGAGTGTGGACCTGCCTTTGTATGGGCGTATCGAACCGCTGGCCGGCGTCCCCCGGGCCAGTCTTTATTCCGATGTGGTGAAGGTCACGGTCACCTGGTAACCCCAGGTGGATAGCGCTGTTCCGGTGGATCCGGACAGGCAGGGAAGTCGCTCGCGGTGAGCGGCAATGCAGGAGTCCTGATGGAATTAGGATGGGAGCGATGACACGCAGAACCTGGACCACGGTGGCGCTGGGCGCGCTGTTGCTGCTGGCTGACGACGCATACGCGGCGATCACCGGGCAGATCGACGCGCGCCTGGTGATCACCGCCAGTTGCCAGGTCAGCAGTGGCACCGGCGATGTCCCGGGGAGCCCGGTCAGTGATCCGGGGATGCTGGATTTCGGCCAGCAGGGCCCGACCTGGACTCGCCCGATCAACGCCAGCCTCAGTGACAGCGCCGACGACCAGTTGCACGTCGCGTGCAATTCCTCGGTCACCGGTTTCACCGTGACCATCAATGGCGGCCTCAACGGCGACGGCACCACCCGGCGCTTGAGCAACGGCCGGCAGACCATTCCCTATCGTTTGTTCGTCGATGCTTCCGGAACCGACAGTTACAGCATCGGCCAGCAACGCAATTTTGCGGTGACCAACGGAACCCAGGTGCCCATACCGGTGTTCGGCTCGGTGGTCGCAAACACCCGTGCGGTTCCGGCGGGGATCTACACCGACATCCTGACGATCACCCTGGATTGGTAACTCAAATGAGGAAGGACATCATGCACGCGCTTGTATCTCGAATCGGCTGGTCATTGCTGGGCCTGGCCATGGTTTCAACGGCTCAGGCCGCCACCACCGTCACTGGCCAGATCAACTCGACCCTGACCTTGATCAGCAGTTGCCAGGTCAATGGCGTCGGCGGCAGTTCGTCGTTGAACTTCGGTACCTTGAGCTTCGGCACCGCCAACAGTCTGTTCACCGAGGCCGATGGCCAGGTGCTCGGCGGTGGCGGTGGGGCGCTGTCGATTCTCTGCTCGTCCGGCACCACCCCGGCGATCAAGGTCCGTGCCGGGTCTCATGACGGCCAGTCCAGCGGCGGCTCGCGGGCCCTGGCCGATGGCAATGGCAACTTTGTGCCCTACGACCTGTACACCGATACCGGGCACTCGCAATTGCTGGCCATCGACGGAGTGATCACCCTCGCCGGCAGCACCGGGGTGGCGCAGACCGTCAACCTGTACGGCAAGGCAGTGGGCAAGGCCGGGCTGCCGGCGGGCAACTACAGCGACACCATCGCCGTCGAACTGACGTTCTGATGCCATGGCCCGCCACCGTTGTGCGGCCCTGGCAGTGCTCTGTGCCTGCAGTGTCCCGCCGCCACTGGCGGCGGTGACCAGCCAGAGCTTCCAGGTCAGCGCCACCGTGACCGCCGGCTGCCTGGTGGTGGGCGGGGTCTCGAACTACGGCAACCTGGGTTTCGGCAGCCTGTCGGCGCTGTCCACCAGCACCGTGAGGGTCGCGCTGAGCGGCGGGGTACAGCTGCAATGCACGCCGGGGGTGACCCTGAACATGACTGTCGACGGCGGGCAGTACAACAGCAGCGGGCGGCACATGCAGCTCAATAGCGGCAGTGCGCGGGTGGCGTATCAGTTGTTTCGCGATGCGGCCTACAGCCAGAGCCTGGGTATCGGCCAGAGCGTGGCGGTGGCCTACAGCGATGCCAATAACATCAGCCTGCCGATCTATGGGCAGGTGCAATTGCCGGGCAATCAGCCTGGGGGGACATACAGCGATGTGCTGCAGGTGCAGCTGTCGTGGTGATGGAGCTGAGCGATCAAGGCCTTAGGGCATAAGGAGTTGCAGTATGTCTTCACCTTTACTTGCGCAGGTGCGGCGCGCGCGCTGCGCGCTGTTGGGGCTGTTGGGGCTGTTGGGGCTGTTGGGGCTGGTGCTGCTGGGGGCGAGCCAGGTGCAGGCCGCCAGTTCGGTGCTGATCTGGCCGATTGACCCGGTCCTCGAAGCGGACCAGCAAGCCAGCGCCCTGTGGCTGGAAAACCGCGGCACCGAGACCGCGAACCTGCAGATCCGGGTCTTTGCCTGGAACCAGAGCGGTTTCGCCGACCAGTACCAGAACCAGCGCGACGTCATCGGCAGCCCGCCGGTGGCCAAGATCGAGCCCGGGCAAAAGCAGCTGGTGCGCCTGACCCGAACCCGCGAAGTGCCGCCGGGCCAGGAGCTGGCCTACCGCATCATCATCGATGAGATCCCTTCGGCCGCGCCGGTCGAGGCCACTGGTGACAACAAGACCGCCGCCGCGATTCGTTTCCAGATGCGCTATTCGGTGCCGCTGTTCGCCTACGGCCCCGGGCTCTGGAGCAAGGAAGACACCACCCGCAAGCGCGACCCCAAGGGGGCCGGAGTGCCGGACCTGAGCTGGCGCAAAGTGGCGGCGGACGGGCGCTCCTATGTCGAGGTGCGCAACCAGGGCGCGGTGCATGCGCGGCTGACCGATGTGGCGTTCAAGCAGGCGGGGCAGGCCAAGCCCCTGGTCGAGGGCCTGCTCGGGTATGTGCTGCCGGGGGCGGTGATGCGTTGGCCGGCCCCCGAGGCACTGGCCGGCGACTCGACCCTGCAATGGCGGGTCAATGGCGCGCCACAGGTGCAGAGTCTGGCGCCGACCCGCTAACCCGCTGAGCTGATTCACCAGGTGGTCCTGAAGCCGGCTCGCGCGCTGTCGGTGGTCGCGCGGTTGTGGGTGCGTGCGCCCCGGATAAGGACCAAGTCACACAGCTGGCCGGAGCCGGAGTGCTCGCCAGTGAACAGGGACAAGGCGGGCCGCTCGTCTCGGGATGGAGATGTCCATAGATGGACGCACACTCAACATGAGCCAGGGGTCGGCTCGCTGTTTCTGGCGTTCAACCTGGTTGGCCAGCGGCCTGTGCGGGTTGCTGCTGGCGCCTGAGAGCCAGGCGGGCGACCTGCCGCCGCCGCCCACGAGCCTGGAGGCCGTAACCGATGCGCAGCTGTATCTGGAACTGGTGGTCAATCAGCTCAATACCGGGCAGGTGGTGCCGGTGCAGCAGCGGGCAGGGCATTTCCTGGTGCCGGTCAGCGTGCTGCGGGCCAGCGGCATGAAACTGCCCGAGACCTTGCCTGACGAGATCGATCTGGACAGCCTGCCCGGGCTGCACAGCGAGTACGACAGCCAGGGCCAGCGCCTGCTGTTGAATGTGCCGGTGAACTGGTTGCCCGAGCAGTGGGTCGGCAGTCGCCAGGCCTATCCGCAGACCGAGGCCCGCACCAGCTTCGGTGGTTTGCTCAATTACGATCTGTACCTCAATGACACCGATGATGCCGGCACCTACCTCGCGGCCTGGAACGAGGTGCGGCTGTTCGACAGCTGGGGCACGCTGTCCAATACCGGGCAGTACCGGCGCACGCTGTCCGGCGCTGGCAACGGTACCCTGAATAACGGCTACCGGCGCTATGACACCACGTGGCGTTACTCCGACGATGTGCGGATGCTGACGTACGAGGCCGGGGACCTGGTCAGCGGCGCATTGCCCTGGAGCAACTCGGTGCGCCTGGGCGGGGTGCAACTGTCCCGGGACTTTGGCGTGCGCCCGGACCTGGTGACCTACCCCTTGCCGCAGTTCGCCGGGGAAGCGGCAGTGCCGTCCTCGGTCGATCTGTTTATCAATGGCTACAAGTCCAGCAGCGCCGACCTGCAACCCGGACCCTATACCCTGACCAACATTCCGTTTATCAACGGAGCGGGAGAGGCGGTGGTGGTGACCACCGATGCCCTGGGGCGGCAGGTGTCGACCACGGTGCCGTTCTACGTCACCAGCACCCTGTTGCAAAAAGGCCTGACGGATTTCTCGGTGGCCGCCGGGACCCTGCGCCGAGACTACACCGTGCGCGATTTCGGTTATGGCCCCGGCGTGACCTCGGGCAGCCTGCGTTACGGCCTGAGCGACAGCCTGACCCTGGAAAGCCATGCCGAAGCCTCGGACTCCCTGACCCTCGGTGGGGTGGGGGGCAACCTGCGCCTGGGCAACTTCGGTGTGCTCAACACCGCCCTCAGCCAAAGCCGGTTCGACGGCGATGGCGGCCAGCAACTCAGCTTCGGCTATCAATACAGCAGCCAGCGCTACAGCCTGGCGTACCAACGCATGCAGCGCCATGACCGCTATGCCGACCTGACCGTGGTCGACAGCCCCTATGCCAGCCTCAGCCAGCGCAGCGAGCAAGTCACCCTGAGCCTCAACCTCGAGCGTTACGGCAGCCTCGGTGCGGGCTATTTCGATGTGCGCGCCGCCGATGATTCGCGCACCCGGCTGCTCAACCTGACCTGGAGCAAGTCACTGTGGGGCAACAGCAGTTTCTACCTGTCGGCCAACCGCGAGATCGGTGACAGCGACTGGGCGATGCAGGCGCAACTGGTGATCCCCTTCGACCTGCGCGGCAGCCTAAGCATCGGCAACGAGCGCAGCAAGGCCGGGGAGAATCGCCAGCGGGTCAACTACAGCCGCTCGGTGCCCAGCGAGGGCGGGGTCGGTTTCAACCTCGGTTATGCCCATGGCGACGGCCCGGCCTACCGTCAGGCCGACCTGACCTGGCGCCTGCAATCGGTGCAGTTGCAGGCCGGGGTCTATGGCAGCAGCGAAGCCCAGAGCCGTTGGGCCGATGCCAGCGGTTCGCTGGTGTGGATGGACCGCCAGGTGTTCGCCGCCAACCGCATCGACGATGCCTTTGTGGTGGTCAGTACCGACGGTTACCGGGATATCCCGGTGCGCTACGAGAACCAGTTGGTGGGCCAGACCGACAAGAACGGCCACCTGCTGGTGCCCTGGAGCAGTGCCTACTACCGCGGCAAGTACGAAATCGACCCGTTGAACCTGCCGGCCAACGTGCAGAGCCCGAATGTCGAGCAACGGATCGCCGTGCGGCGCGGCAGCGGCTACCTGCTGGAGTTTCCATTGAGCCGGATCATCGCCGCCAGCGTGGTGCTGGTGGATGCCCGGCAGCAGGAATTGCCCCTGGGCAGCAGCGTCCAGCATGAGCAGAGCGGGACCTGGGCGGTGGTCGGCTGGGACGGCCTGGTGTACCTGGAGAACCTCGCGCCGCAGAACACCTTGCACGTGACCCTGGCCGACGGCCAGACCTGCAGCGCGCAATTTCCCGTGGATATGCAACAGCAACAGGTGCCGCTCATCGGGCCCTTGCTGTGCCAATGAGGCCGGACACGCAAAAAGGAGGTTCGACATGCAAGGGCAAACCCACCGCTGGACAGGGGTGCTGGGCGGCCTGGCACTGCTGCTGCCGTATCCGGCACTGGCCTTGTGCACCACGGTCACCACCAGCCCGGCGGCGTTTGGCACCATCAGCTCGATTGCCGTGCGCACCACCAGCCAGCCCAGTTCCAGCCTCAACGCCGGCTTGAGCTGCACCGGCTCGCTGTTGTCCGTGCTGGCCAGCAATGACCATTTCTACGCCACCATCACCTCGACCCAGAGCGGCCTGGTGGGGCCGACGGGCGACGTCATCGGCTACACCCTGTATGGCAACAACAGCACCAGCTACCCGATTACCCGGGGCACGCCATTCGATTTCGGACGCAATTCGATTATCGATCTGCTGGGGCTGCTGGGCAGCCCGACCGTGGCCAAGCAGGTGCCGATCTACCTGGGCAGCATCACCGGGAGCAACGTGGCGGCGGGGGTCTATACCGAAAACCTGAGCATCTTCTGGAACTGGAACTACTGCTCCGGGATTGCCGTGTTGGGCGGATGCCTGGGGCGGGACATCGGCAGCGGGACCAAGTCCCTGACCGTCACCATGACCGTGTCCAACGATTGCGTGATTACCGCGCCCAATATCAGTTTCGGCAGCGCCCCGGTGATCAGCGCTTTCGCCACCGTCACCGGGCAGACCATCAACCTCATGTGCACCAAGGGCAGCGCCTACACGGTGGGCTTGAGCGATGGCCAGCAACCGCTCAGCGCGGGCGGTCGGCGGCGGATGATTTCCGGTAGCAACTACCTGGCCTACGACATCTTCAAAAGCGCCGGCAGCACCCGCTGGGGCAGTGTCGGCGCGGCCCGGCGCGCCAGTACCGATGCCGAGGTCTTCCCCGGCAACGGCCTGGGCACGGGCAGCCAGATCTTCAACTACAACGCCAAAATCTACACCGACCAGGCCACGCCACCGGCTGGCACCTACCTCGACAACGTGGTGCTGGATGTGGGCTTTTGACGCGCCGGCCAGGGCTTAAAAGCGTTGGGTCTGTTGCAGCATTTGCGCCGCTGGCGAATCCGTCGGGCTGACCATGGCGTAGTTGTAGCCGCTGTCGGACCAGTACACCGCCTGCAACTCGCCATCGCGGCGACTGCCTCGGGGCAGCAGTTTGTTCTGCGGGCCCGGCGGGCGAATGTAGAAACTCAGCTTGCGCCCGTCGGGATCCTGGTACAGCACCATCGCCGCCGGTCCTTGCTCGGTGCTCAGCAGGCGTGCGCTGACCGCCTTGAACCCGGCGCTTTGCAGGTCCGGCAGGCGAGTGGCCTGGGTGAAGTAGCGGTCGAGCCAGGTTTGCATCGCGCGGCTGTCATCCACCTTGAAATCAGCCGGCAGGATCTGCTCCTGGGCGAACAGGCGGTAGGCCTGCAGGGCGTCGGTCATCGGTGGCGTGCCGTTGGCCAGGGTCATCTCCCGCGCCTGCCAGCCGCTGAAACCGCCGAGGCCGACGGCAATCAGCAGCAACGCCGCGCTGGCCAACTGGCGCCGCACCTGGTGCTTGAGACGCTGGCGAATCTGCACCGGGTCCAACTGCGGGTTTGGCGCTTGCTGCAAGGCGCCGCCCAGGGCCGCGCGCAGGTGCTGGGCGTCCTGCTGCCAGGCCTGCACCTGCGCGGCCAATTCCGGGTGGGAACCGAGGTAGGTCTCCAGCAGGCGCCGGTCGCTGTCACTGAGCCGATGGTCGACGTAGGCGTGCAGGTCGTGTTCGCTGGGGGGCAGGCTGATCATTTGAGTATCCGCAAAGAAGGGCTGTGGATTTCGCCGTCGGTGAGCTGGCGCAGGGCCTGGCGAGCGCGGGACAGGCGCGACATCACGGTGCCGGTGGGGACGTCGAGAATCTCGGCGACCTCCTTGTAGCTCAACCCCTCGACCGAAACCCACAGCAGCAGGGCGCGCTGCTCGGTGCTCAGGCGGTCGAAGGCGGCCAGGGCCGATTGGGCCAGGACTGTGCGCTCCGTTGAGGGTTGGCTGTCGTCGCGGCCGGTAAAGAACGCCAGCATTCGCGCGTAACGCCGGGAACGGCGATGGGCATCGAGAAACTGTCGGTAGAGGATCGCGAACAGCCAGGCACGCAAGTCACCGTCGGGCCGTTTGTCGGTCCAACTCGTCAGCGCCCGCTCCAGGCACGCCTGCACCAGGTCGTCGGCGCTGCTGGGATTGCGCGTCAGCGACACGGCAAAGCGCCGCAGCCGGGGAATCAGCAGGCGCAACTGTTGATCGAGTTCGTTCATGGGTTCCTGCAGGTTTTTGGCCAGTCACTACGCTTGAGCCTAGGAAGACGCCCGACGCCTGAGGTTATTCCCCGGCCGGAAAAATAAACACCGCGCCATGGAATAAAGCCCGTTGCCCTGCGTCTGTCTGATCCTTGCCACCTGCGGCCCACGGCCCTGGAGTTTTTCATGGTTGATCACCCGACACCGCCTTCGCCGCCCACTCCGCCGCCCCTGGGCACCGGCAGCCTGGTCCTGCGCCTGGCCGGGATCGCCCTGGTGGTGGTCGCCGTGGCCGGCGCCTTCGCCTACGTGCGCGGCACCCTGGACCCACAGCGGCTGACGCCCAAGGCCCTGGTGGACGTGCTGGAGAAAAACAACGGGGTGCATCCCGGATTTCGTCGCAACCATGCCAAGGGCGTGTGCGTGATCGGCTACTTCGAGAGCAGCCCCGAGGCCCGCGTCTATTCCAGCGCCCAGGTCTTCAGCGCAGCCAGGACCCCGGTGGTCGGGCGGTTCGCCTTGCCCAGCGGCAACCCCTATGCGCCCGACAGCAGCGTGCCGATCCGCAGCCTGGCCTTGCGTTTCACCCAGGCCAACGGCCAGCAGTGGCGTACGGGGATGAACAGCATGCCGCTGTTCCCGGTGGGAACGCCCGAAGCCTTCTATCAAATGCAGCAGGCCAGTTCGCCCGACCCGGCCACTGGCAAGCCCAACCCGGCCAGCATGCCGGCATTCTTTGCCGGCCATCCGGAGACGGCGCCGTTCCTGCAATGGGTCAAGGGCGCCAAACCCTCGGCCAGCTACGCCACCGAGACCTACAACGGCATCAATGCGTTTTACCTGGTGAACGCCAGCGGTCAGCGCCAGGCGGTACGTTGGGGCGTGGTGCCGGAGGCCCGGGACGCTGCCGACGTCAATGCTCCCCAGGGGGCTGACTTTCTGCAGCAGGACCTGGTCAAGCGCCTCGCGGCCGGGCCGTTGAAATGGCAGTTGATGATCACCCTGGCCAACCCCGGCGACCCCACGGTCGATGCGAGCAAGGCCTGGCCCGCCGACCGCAAGGTGCTGAATGCCGGGACCCTGGTGCTGCAAAGCACCCAGGCGCAAAACAATGGCGAATGCCGCGACATCAACTACGACCCGCTGGTTCTGCCCGCCGGGATTGAAGGCTCCGACGACCCGCTGCTGGCCGCGCGTTCGGCCGCGTACGCCAGTTCCTACCTGCGCCGCACCAGTGAAGTCAGCCAATTGCCGTCCCAGGAGGCCCGCCCATGAGCGCCCACCCGAACCACTTCGCGCCCTTGGCGCGGCTGCTGCACTGGCTGATGGCGCTGATGGTCATCGCCATGCTGTTTATCGGCGCCGGCATGGTGGCCTCGGTGTCTGAGCGCCATGAATGGCTGATCCACCTGCACAAGCCCCTGGGCATTGCGATTTTGCTGCTGGTGATCGTGCGTCTGTTTGTACGCTTTTCCACCCGGCAGCCGCCGCTGCCTGCCGACCTGCCGGGCTGGCAGGTGCTGGCAGCCAAGGCCTCGCATCTGCTGCTGTATGCACTGATGCTGATTCTGCCGTTGCTGGGCTGGGCGATGATCTCGGCGGCGGGAGACCCGGTGATGCTCGGCAGTGCGTGGCAACTGCCGGCGATCCTGCCGGCCAATGCCCAGGTCTTCGCAGTGTTGCGCAAGGCCCATGGTCTGCTCGCCTACTTGTTGTTTCTGACGGTGCTGCTGCATTTGGCGGCGGCCCTGTTTCACGGCTGGGTCCGGCGTGACGGGGTGCTGCAAAGCATGTTGCGTGGCAAGGGCTGAGGGCGCGCGGGCGTCGATTCAGGAAGCACAAAGTGCCTGCTTTTGCGGCGCCAGGCTCCACAGCCAATACAGCAGCGCCAGGCCATTGATCGCCGCGCCCAGCAGGCAGACCCCGGTCCAGCCGGCCCAGGCATACACGGTGGTCGAGGCGATCGAGCCGCCGGCACTGCCGATCGAGTAAAACACCATGTAACCGGCGGCCAGGCGGCTCTGGGCTTCAGGGCGCAAGCTGTAGATCAGGCTCTGGCTGGTGACATGCACCGCCTGCAAGCCCAGGTCGAAGGTGATCACACCCACCAGCAGCGCCCACAGCGAGGACTGGGTAAATGCGATGGGCAGCCAGGAGGCCAGCATCAGGGCCAGGGCCAGGCCGCTGGTCCACTGCGCCCAACCGCGATCAGCCCAGGCCCCGGCCCGGGCAGCGCCCAGGGCTCCGGCGGCGCCGGCCAGGCCGAACAGGCCGATCTCGGTGTGGGACAGCGACAGCGGCGGGGCACTCAGGGGCAGCACCAGCGGGGTCCAGAGCACGGTGCCGGCGGCGAAGATCAACATCGCCAGCAGCGCCCGGTCGCGCAGGACCTTTTCTTCGCGGAACAGGCTGAACATCGAGCGAATCAACTGGCCATAGTGGCTGGCGGCCGGCTTTTGTTCGGTTTTCGGCAGCACTCGCCACAGCAGCACAGCCATCAGCAGGGTCAGCCCGGCCGACAGCAGGTACACCGAGCGCCAGCCCGCGAGGTCGGCCATGCTGCCGGACACGGTGCGGGCTAGCAGGATGCCGATCACGATACCGCTGGTGACCATGCCCACCACCCGGCCCCGCTCATGGGGCGCGGCGAGGTTGGCGGCGTAGGCCACCAGCACTTGGGTCACCACCGCCAGCAGGCCGCAGCCGGCCATGCCCAGCAGCAGCCAGGTACTGCTCGGGGCCAGCGCCACCACCAGCAGCGCCACGACCGAGAGCAATGTCTGGCCGACGATCAGGCGCCGGCGGTTGAGCAGGTCTCCCAGGGGCACCAATAGCAACAGGCCCAGCCCATACCCCACCTGAGTCAAGCTGACCACGCCGCCGACGCTGGCCGCCGGCATGCCAAAGGCCTGGCCCATGGCGTCCAGCAACGGCTGGGCGTAATACACATTGCCCACTGCCAGGCCACAGGCGACGGCGAACAGCAGCACCACCGAGGCGCGGATGCCGGGGGCGGACAGTGGAGGTTCAGATGAGGGCAAAGTTGGGTGTGGCATGCTGGGCTCGCTGTAAGTGGTTGCGTTATGAAACTACTTGTACCCTAGTGAGGCTGGTTTTATATTGCAACCACTTTTCTGGAAGCCCGGAGTGAACCCCACCCATGGTCAAACGCACACGTCTGGAAGGCGCCGAATGCCCGGTCGCCCGCTCACTGGATGCCATCGGTGATTGGTGGTCGTTGCTGATCGTCCGGGACGCCTTTGATGGCATCCGCCGCTTTGGCGAGTTCCAGCGCAACCTGGGCATGGCCAAAAACATCCTCGCCGCTCGCCTGCGCACCCTGGTGAACCACGGGATTTTCCAGGTGGTGCCGGCTTCCGATGGCAGTGCCTACCAGGAGTACGTGCTGACGGAAAAGGGCAAGGGCCTGTTCCCCCTGATCATCGGCTTGCGCCAGTGGGGAGAGGCGTTTTTCTTCGAGGCGGGGGAGGCGCATTCACGGGTGGTCGACCGCGAGAACGGGCAGCCGGTGCAGGCGCTGGAGCTGCGTGCGGCGGATGGACGCCTGCTGGGGCCGGATGATTGCCTGCGCCTGCCGGCGCAGTGAAGCGCGGCTGCGTGAGTTGCCTCATGCAGCCGCACCGCGGGGTTAGCGCAGGTTGTTGACCAGGCTGGCGAAGGTACTCAGCACGTCCTTGCCCAGCTGCATCGAGCGCTTGCCGGACCAACCGGTGTAGGGGTTGGGATTGTCGTCGTGGTCCTTGAAGGGCATTTCCAGGGTCAGCGACAGGCAATCGTATTGCTCACCGACGCTGTTGCAGGCCAGGGTCATATTGGCGTGGCCCGGCTGCGAGCGCGGGTAGCCGTGGGTGGTCTGGAAGTCCCGGGTCTGGTGCTTGAGGTGGCTGCGGAACTGCTCTTCAAGCTGTTCCAGGCGCGGGGTGTAGCCTGGGTTGCCTTCGCAGCCGGCGGCGAACACATGGGGAATCTCTTCGTCGCCATGCACGTCGAGGAATAGGTCGACGCCGTATTTCTGCATTTGCTGCTGGACGAACAACACTTCCGGGCTCAATTCCTGGCTGGCGTTCTGCCAGGCGCGGTTCAGGTCCTGGCCCATGGCGTTGGTGCGCAGATGACCATGGAAGGCGCCGTCGGGGTTCATGTTCGGCACCAGGTACAGATCGGCCCCGGCCAGCAGGGTATTGAGCTCGGCATCGTCATGGCGCTGCAGGCGCTCGAGCACACCTTCCATGAACCACTCGGCCATGTGTTCGCCGGGGTGCTGCTGGGCGATGATCCAGATCTTGCGCTGGCCTTCGGCGCCACTGCCTTTGCGCAACAGCTGGATGTCCCGGCCCTCGACGCTTTTACCCGTGGCCAGCAGTTCGGTGCCGGCCTTGCCCAGCGCCTGTTCGATCAGCCAGTCATGACGGCCGCGGCTGTAGGGTTCGAAGTAGGCGAACCAGGCGTGGGTCTGGGTGGCTTCAAGATTGAAGCGCAGGGCGTCGCCTTCGAAAATGGTCGGGATGCGAAACCAGTTCACATGGTCGTAGGAGGCCACGGCTTGATAGCCGGTCCAGGCCCTGCTGTATGAGGATTTGCTGGCGTTGGTCAGGCGAAACCAGTGTTCCTGGCCGATGTGCAGGCCGCTGGCCTTGAAGTGGAACCACTGGAAGTGCGGGCTGCGGGTATCGGGCCTGATGGCCAGGGAAGCCTGGAGGGGATTGCTGATATCGAGTACATCGATGTTGCCGCTGTCGAAGTCGGCAGAGATCTGAAAAGAGCTTTTGGCCACGGTCATAATCGATTCCTGAATATGATTTTTATGGCCGTACTTTACACACTGGGCGCGAATAAAGTAGGGGGCGTCGTCCTTGACGCGAAAGCAGCTTAGAGGCTATGCGATTGATTCTCAAGCGCTGTTTTACGATAGTTGGGCCTTTTACGACGGGCGTTGTGTTGCAATGAAATATTCTTTTGATATCATCGCCGCCATCGAATTCAGATGTACCCGACTTCATTAGCCTGAAGCCTAGCCAGAATAACTGGCAAAAAAAAAGACCCGGCAAAAAGCCGGGTCAAAAACCGTGATTAGCCTGATGAGGAGATATTCCAAGAGTCCGACCTAAGGTCCCTTGGTTTATCGACTGATCTCGCGACCAGCTGCATGCAATAATAATCATTATCATTTGCAAGTCAAATGTTTTTCCCTTCCCGATAGAAAATATTTTCCCCTTTGCCCGCTGTCCGGCCATTTCGCGACCGGCGCGGTGCCCATGTCCCGTTCCCCATCATTCTTCCTTGCTGCCTTCCACGCACCGGTCCACCAGCGCCTTGGCCAGGTCGATCATGTGCACCACGGAAAACGTCAGGTCGCGGTGCGTCCCGCGTAAGTGGTTGGCCGCCTCGTACGCGGTGGCGGCAGCACAGCGCAGCAGGTCGGAAGCGTGAATCATGGCTTCCTCGCTGCTGATCGACCGCCTGACCTCGAACAGCCGCTCTGGCTCCACGGATTCGGAAATAATCGGTTTCAAGTAATAGTCCATCGCCCGTCGAGCTGCGTGGCTGCCTTGCAGTGAGCTCAGGTGGCTCTCGGAGTCGGTTTCCGGCACGTCCTTGCGAGTTGTATTCATGGATCGATCTGCCCTGTTGAAAAGAGGAAAGAGGTCCAGACAAGACTAATACTTATTGTATTTGTGACGAGATTTCAAATACTACAAGTTGTGTGTTGAGGGCGGAAATACACAACGTATTGTTCCGGCCATGGACAAATGGATCGAGTTGGTTAAAGCCAACATGAAAGGCCGCAAGGTCACACAAGAACGACTCGCAGAGCGCCTGGGCATGTCTCAGGGCGGCATCGGCCATTGGCTGAGCAAACGCCGCCAGCCCAAGATCGAGGACATGAACCGCGTGCTCGATGAAATCGGCATGGGCTTTCTCGAGGTCGCTCTGGTGATTCGCGAGAAGCCCCTGGTGGACGACGAAGGCCTGCCGCTGACCGACGAACCGTCGCTGATCGAAAAGTACAACCCGTACTTTCGCTACCCGGTCAGTGACTGGCGCGACGTCGGTGAGGTTCGTGAAGACGGGCAGGTGCTCTATGCGGCCGAACGCTACGAGCTGTCGGACTACCAGGCTCAGGGCGCGGCGTTCTGGTTAGTGGTGGTAGGCGACGCGATGATCGCGCCCAGTGGCGTCAGTATCGGCCAGGACATGTTGGTGCTGGTGGACACGGCGGTGGAGGCCGTCCCCGGCAAGCTGGTGATCGTGCAATGCCCGGGCAACGACGAAGCGATCTTCCGCAAGCTGGTGGAGGAGGGCGGGCAGCGGTTCCTGGTGCCGCTCAACCCCACCTATCCGAAGATGCTCTACAGCGATGAGTGTCGGATCATTGGTGTGGTGATGCAGGCTACCGCGAAATTCTAACCAGCAAATAAGGACCGTTCCCACACTGCAGTGGGAACGGTTCTTGGCTTTCTACTCGGCAGATTCCAGTTCCACCAGAGCGCTGCCTTCACTGACCATCTCGCCTTCCTGGCAATACAGCGCCTTGATCACTCCGGCGTGCGGGGCGCGGATGCTGTGCTCCATCTTCATGGCTTCCAGCACCACCAGTTGCGCTCCGGCCTCGACGCTTTGCCCGGGCTGAACGAGCACGCGCACGATACTGCCGTTCATCGGAGCCGTCAGGCCGCCTTGTTGGCCATGGCTGGCGTCCACTGCGGCGATCGGGTCGTACAAGGTGATGCTGCGCATTTCCCCCTGCCACTGCAGGTACAGCGCGTCGCCCTGGCGAATCGCCCGGTGTTGGCGCCGCAGGCCCTGATGCTCGACGCTGAGTGTCTGGTCCTTGAGCTCCAGCGCCGGGCTTGGCGCGCCCAGCTGGATCGCCTGGTCCTGGCCATCGCAGCTCAGGTGCAACGTGGTTTGAGCCGGCAGGCCGCTGCGAAAGCCACTGGCACTAGTCCACGGCGAGTGTCGGTCATCGTCACGGACCCGGTCGGGCTGGCTCTGGATGTAGGCTTGGGCCGCCGCTTGCCAGAACTCGTCATCCAGGGCAGTCGGTGCCGGCAGCAGTTGATCCTGGTAGCGCGGGATAAAACCGGTGTCGAGTTCGGCGGCGGCGAACGCCGGGTGGCCAATGATGCGCCGCAGGAAGGCGAGGTTGGTCTTCAGGCCGCCGATGGCGAACTCATCGAGCATCGCCAGCAGGCGCAGGCGCGCTTGTTCGCGGTCCTCGCCCCAGGCAATCAGCTTGCCCAGCATCGGGTCGTAGAAGGGCGACACGCTGTCGCCTTCCTCGACCCCACTGTCGACCCGGCGCCCCGGTCCGGCCGCCGATTCACGGTACAAGGCCAGGCGCCCGGTGGCCGGCAGGAAGTCGTTGCCCGGGTCTTCGGCGTACAGCCGCACTTCGATCGCGTGCCCCCGCAGCGGTACCTGGTCCTGGGTCATGGGCAGAGGCTCGCCCTGGGCGACACGGATCTGCCAGGCCACCAGGTCGAGGCCGGTAATGGCTTCGGTCACCGGGTGCTCGACCTGCAGGCGGGTGTTCATCTCCATGAAGAAAAACTCGCCGCGCGAATCCAGCAGGAACTCCACCGTGCCCGCGCCAACATAGCCAATGGCTTGAGCAGCGCGGACCGCGGCTTCACCCATGGCCTGGCGTTGCTCAGCGCTCAGGCCCGGGGCCGGGGCTTCTTCGACGACTTTCTGGTGGCGACGCTGGATCGAGCAGTCGCGTTCGTTGAGGTACAGGCAATTACCGTGTTGATCGGCAAACACCTGGATCTCCACGTGGCGCGGCTTGAGCACGTATTTTTCCACCAGCATCCGCGAGTCGCCGAACGACGACTGCGCTTCACGCTGGGCCGACGCCAGGGCCTCGGCCAGTTGGCTGACCTCTTCCACCACCTTCATGCCTTTGCCGCCACCGCCCGCCGTGGCCTTGAGCAGCACCGGGTAGCCAATGCGTTCGGCGGCGTTGCGGAAGGTTTCCAGGTCCTGGGCTTCGCCGTGGTAGCCGGGCACCAGAGGCACACCGGCGACTTCCATCAGGGCCTTGGCTGCCGATTTGCTGCCCATGGCGTCGATGGCCGAGGCGGGCGGGCCGAGGAAAATCAGGCCGGCGGCTTCAATGGCCCGGGCAAAGCCGGCGTTTTCCGAGAGAAAGCCATAGCCAGGGTGGATCGCCTGGGCGCCGCTGGCCTTGGCCGCGGCGATCAGCTTGTCGATTTGCAGGTAACTGTCAGCGGCCTTGCTGCCGCCCAGGTCGACGCGGATATCCGCTTCGCGGCTGTGCCGGGCATCGCGGTCAGTGGCGCTGTGCACGGCCACGGTGGTGAGGCCCAGGGCTTTGGCGGTCCGCATCACGCGGCAGGCGATTTCACCGCGGTTGGCCACCAGCAGGGTGGTAAGAACAGGGGCGCTCATCAACGTGGCTCCTTGGTGGTCGTCTCGGCCTGCCAGCTGGGCGGGCGTTTTTGCAGGAAGGCGCGCAGGCCTTCCTGGCCTTCGGCGCTGACCCGAATCCGGGCAATGGCGTTTTCACAGTAGCGACGCAGGGCCGGGGTCAGGGCGCCGTTGCCCACTTCACGCAGCAGGTCCTTGCTGGCACGCATCGCGGCCGGGCTGTTGAGCAGCAGGTTGTCGATCCACAGTTCGACCTGTTGCGCCAGTTCGGTGGCCGGGTAGCTTTCCGCCAGCAGGCCTATTTCACGGGCCCGCTGGCCGCCAAAGCGCTCGGCGGTCAGGGCGTAGCGGCGCGCAGCGCGTTCACCGATGGCCTGGACCACAAATGGGCTGATCACGGCCGGCGCCAGGCCGATGCGCACTTCCGAGAGGCAGAACTGCGCCTCGTCGGTGCCGATCGCCATGTCGCAGCAACTGATCAGGCCCAAGGCTCCGCCAAAGGCCGCACCCTGGACCACGGCCAGGGTCGGGATCTTCAGTTTGGCCAGGTTGTACATCAACTCCGCCAGTTCCCGGGCGTCGTCGAGGTTGGTGTGGTAGTCCAGTTCCGCCGATTGCTGCATCCAGGCCAGGTCAGCCCCGGCGCTGAAGTGTTTGCCCCGTCCGCGCAGCAGCAGAAAGCGCAGGCTGGCATCGCTCTGCACCTGGTCGAGGGCGATGATCAACTCGCGGATCATTTCTGCGTTGAAGGCGTTGTTCTTCTGTTCACGGCTGAGCCACAGGGTGGCAAAGCCACGCGGGTCGGTCAGCAGTTCCAGGGTGTTGAAGTCGGTCATTTTGGTCTCGCTCCGGGTCACATGCGGAACACGCCGAAGCGGCTCTGTTCGATGGGGGCGTTGAGGGAGGCGGACAGCGCCAGGGCCAGCACGTCGCGGGTCTGCGCCGGGTCGATGACGCCGTCGTCCCACAGCCGTGCGCTGGAGTAGTAGGGGTGGCCCTGGTGCTCGTACTGATCGAGGATCGGTTGCTTGATCTCGGCTTCCTGGGCGGAGCTGAACGCCTGGCCGCTGCGTTCGGCCTGCTCGCGCTTGACCTGCACCAGGACCCCGGCTGCCTGCTCGGCGCCCATTACGCCGATGCGGGCGTTGGGCCACATCCACAAAAAGCGCGGGTCGTAGGCGCGGCCGCACATGCCGTAGTTACCCGCGCCGAAACTGCCGCCGATGATCACCGTGAACTTCGGCACCTTGGCGCACGCCACGGCGGTCACCAGCTTGGCGCCGTGTTTGGCAATGCCGCCGGCTTCGTACTTCTGGCCGACCATGAAACCGGTGATGTTCTGCAGAAACAGCAGGGGAATGCCGCGCTGGCAGGCCAGTTCGATAAAGTGCGCGCCTTTTTGCGCGGCTTCGGCGAACAGGATCCCGTTATTGGCCAGGATCGCGATCGGGTAGCCATGCAGGTGCGCGAAACCGCAGACCAGGGTGGTGCCAAACAGCGCCTTGAACTCATCGAACACCGAGCCGTCCACCAGGCGCGCGATCACTTCGCGCACATCGAAGGGTTGCTTGGCGTCCGCCGGGATTACCCCGTACAGCTCGTCGCTGGCAAACAGCGGGGCGATGGGGGTACGTTGCTGCACCTCGCCCAGTTTGCGCCAGTTGAGGTTGGCCACGCTGCGTCGGGCCAGGGCCAGGGCGTGTTCATCGCTGTCGGCGTAATGGTCGGCGACCCCGGAGATCTTGCAGTGCACATCGGCCCCGCCCAGGTCCTCGGCACTCACCACTTCTCCGGTAGCGGCTTTGACCAGGGGTGGGCCGGCGAGGAAGATGGTCGCCTGTTCGCGGACCATGATGGCTTCGTCCGCCATGGCCGGCACGTAGGCCCCGCCGGCGGTGCAGGAACCCATGACCACGGCGATCTGGGCGATGCCCTGGGCACTCATGTTGGCCTGGTTGAAGAAGATCCGCCCGAAGTGCTCGCGGTCCGGAAACACCTCGTCCTGACGTGGCAGGTTGGCGCCGCCGGAGTCCACCAGGTAGATGCAGGGCAGGCGGTTCTGCTGGGCGATGGTCTGCGCCCGCAAGTGCTTTTTCACGGTCAGGGGGTAGTAGGAGCCGCCTTTTACCGTGGCATCGTTGGCCACGATCATGCATTCGACTCCTTCCACCCGCCCGATGCCGGCGATGACTCCGGCAGCCGGCACGTCTTCGCCGTACACCTCGTAGGCCGCCAGCGGGCTGATTTCCAGAAATGGCGAGCCGGGGTCGAGCAGGCGGTTGATCCGCTCGCGGGGCAGCAACTTGCCGCGTGAGGTGTGACGTTCCTGGGCCTTGGCGCCGCCGCCTTGCTGGACCTGGGCGAGCAGGGTGTGCAGCGCGTCGACCTGGGCCAGCATGCTGGCGGCGTTCTGCGCGAACTCGGGGGATTTTGGGTGGAGCTGAGACTTCAGAATCATAGGAGGGCCTACGGCAGCTTCAAGCGACAGGCTTCAAGCTGCATGAGTAAGTCGATGTTAAGGCAGCTCTCGCTTGCCGCTTGAGGCGTGTCGCTCGCCGCTGCTCCTACTTCGTTTCGTTGAACAGCTCGCGGCCGATCAGCATGCGACGGATTTCGCTGGTGCCGGCGCCGATTTCATAGAGCTTGGCGTCACGCAGCAGACGGCCCGCCGGGAATTCGTTGATGTAGCCGTTGCCGCCCAGGATCTGGATCGCGTCGAGGGCCATCTGGGTCGCGCGCTCGGCGCTGTAGAGAATCACCCCGGCGGCATCCTTGCGCGTGGTTTCGCCGCGCTCGCAGGCCTGGGCAACCGCGTACAGGTAGGCACGGCTGGCGTTGAGTTGGGTGTACATGTCGGCGACCTTGCCCTGGATCAGCTGGAACTCGCCGATGCTTTTGCCGAATTGCTTGCGGTCGTGGATGTAGGGCACCACCAGGTCCATGCAGGCCTGCATGATCCCGGTCGGGCCGCCGGAGAGCACCACGCGCTCGTAGTCCAGGCCGCTCATCAGCACTTTGACGCCACCGTTGAGGGCGCCGAGGATGTTTTCTTCCGGCACTTCGACATCATCGAAAAACAGTTCGCAGGTGTTGGACCCGCGCATGCCGAGCTTGTCGAACTTGTTGCTGCGGCTGAAGCCTTTCCAGTCACGCTCGACAATGAATGCGGTGATGCCGTGGGCACCCTTTTCCAGGTCGGTCTTGGCGTAGATCACATAGGTGTTGGCGTCGGGACCATTGGTGATCCAGGTCTTGCTGCCGTTGAGCACGTAGCGGTCGCCGCGCTTGTCGGCGCGCAGCTTCATCGAGACCACGTCGGACCCGGCGTTGGGCTCGCTCATGGCCAGGGCGCCGACGTGTTCGCCGCTGATCAGTTTGGGCAGGTACTTGGTTTTCTGTTCGTGGTTGCCGTTGCGATTGATCTGGTTCACGCAGAGGTTGGAGTGGGCGCCGTAGGACAGGGCCACGGAGGCCGATCCCCGGCTGATTTCTTCCATGGCCACCACGTGGGCCAGGTACCCCAGGCCGGCGCCACCGTATTCTTCGGCGACGGTGATACCCAGCAGGCCCATGTCGCCGAATTTGCGCCACATGTCGGCAGGGAACAGGTTATCGACGTCGATCTGTGCCGCTCGTGGCGCCAGCTCGGCCTTGACGAAGGCCTGGACCTGGTGGCGAAGCATGTCGATGGTTTCGCCAAGGGCAAAGTTCAGGGTCGGATAGCTCATGGGGCACCTTCAAGCTTGTTTTTATTGAGGATGGGCGTGAGAGAGCGGGGCGGATGTGCTCTCACCTTTACGTTAACGTAAACTTGCGATCAGTGGCTGTCAATCACCCTTTACGTAAACGTCAACTTGAGCCAGAGTAGCAGCGTTTTCAATTGGAGCCAGCCTCCTTGAGAACCTGTTCACCCGCAAATCGTGGGCAGGTTCTCACACCGATGTTTCGCTCCGGTATACCCACTAATAAAGACAATAGGGGTCATCATGGATCAACCAGGTTCCCAACCGAGCCATAGCTACAGCCGTGGATCGCAAGACAAGGCCTTGCTGGCGCTGACCATCGGTCAGGCGTTCGATAACACCGTAGCGCGCTATCCCCAGGGAGAAGCGTTGGTCGTGCGACATCAGCAACTGCGCTACACCTGGCAACAACTGGCCACTGCCGTCGACCTGCATGCTCGGGCGTTGCTGGCGCTGGGCCTGAAGACCGGGGACCGCCTCGGCATCTGGGCCCCCAACTGCGCGCAGTGGTGCATCAGCCAATTCGCCAGCGCCAAGATCGGTGCGATCCTGGTCAACATCAACCCGGCCTACCGCAGTTCCGAACTGGAGTACGTGCTCAAGCAATCCGGCTGCCAGTGGCTGGTGTGCGCGGGGGCGTTCAAAAGCTCCGACTACCACGCCATGCTTCAGGGGCTGGTGCCGGAGTTGGCCGAGCAGTCCATCGGCCGCCTGCAGAGTGAGCGGCTGCCGGACCTGCGTGGGGTCATCAGCCTCGATGCGCAGCCGCCTTCGGGCTTTCTGCCCTGGTCGCAACTGGAGGCGCTGGGCGCGGGCGTGAGTACCGAGCAATTGCAGGAGCGGCAACGCAGCCTGGATTTCGACCAGGCGGTGAACATCCAGTACACCTCCGGCACCACCGGTTTCCCCAAGGGGGCGACCCTGAGCCACTACAACATCCTCAATAACGGTTACATGGTCGGTGAAAGCCTGGGGCTGACCCATGAGGATCGCCTGGTCATCCCGGTGCCGCTGTACCACTGCTTCGGCATGGTCATGGGCAACCTCGGTTGCATCACCCATGGCACCACCATGATCTATCCCAACGATGCCTTCGACCCGTTGCTGACCCTGGCCACCGTGGCCGAAGAGCGCGCCACCGGGTTGTATGGAGTGCCGACCATGTTTATCGCCATGCTCGATCAGCCGCGCCGCGCCGAATTCGACCTGTCGAGCCTGCGTACCGGGATCATGGCCGGGGCCACTTGTCCGATTGAAGTGATGCGCCGGGTGATCAGTGAAATGCACATGAGTGAGGTGCAGATCGCCTATGGCATGACCGAAACCAGCCCGGTGTCGTTGCAGACCGGCCCGGCCGATGAGCTGGAACTGCGGGTGACCACGGTCGGGCGCACCCAGCCGCAACTGGAAAGCAAAATCATCGACGAGGCCGGGAACCTCGTGCCTCGTGGCACCATCGGCGAACTGTGCACCCGTGGCTACAGCGTGATGCTCGGCTACTGGAACAACCCCCAGGGCACCGCGGAAGCCATCGACCCGGCAGGCTGGATGCACACCGGCGACCTGGCGACCATGAGCGAGCAGGGTTATGTGTGCATTGCCGGGCGCAACAAGGACATGATCATTCGCGGCGGCGAGAATATTTACCCGCGGGAGCTGGAAGAGTTCTTCTTCACCCACCCGGCGGTGGCCGATGTGCAGGTGATCGGCATTCCGTGCGACAGATACGGCGAAGAGATTGTGGCCTGGATCAAATTCCACCCTGGCCATACTGCCAATGAGCTGGAGTTGCAAACCTGGTGCAAGGAGCGCATTGCGCACTTCAAGACGCCGCGTTACTTCAAGTTCGTCGAAGAGTTCCCCATGACCGTGACCGGCAAGATCCAGAAGTTTCGCATGCGTGAAATCAGCATCGAGGAGTTGCGCGAGCGGCCATGAGGGCGGGGGCCGGCATCTGCAGGGTTTTATCGCGGGTGCCGGCGCGCAGCGGGGGGGAGTCAGGTATGCCAAGGGGGAAGGGTGCAAAAAGCGCAATGGCGGAAAGCACAAAGGGGAGCCGAAGCTCCCCTTTAATTTGTCGTTGCGTGCTCTTTTTTTATTATTGCGGGGCGGTCTGTTGTTGTTTTTGGTAACCGTTACCCGTACTGCTGTTTTTGGCGACCCCCATCCGGGGTCAAGAGCAAACGTATTTTTTTGAGCGCTGATCTACTTTCTCGCCAAGCGATCCAACCAGTTCGGGAGCTACCTGAAGGTAGTTTTATTGTTCTCTGCCCGGTTGCGGGTTACTCCTGAGAGCACCCTGAAAAGCACACCTTCTCCAAAAAAATCTGTTAGCTGCGTCTCTGCCGTGTTGTTTTTGTTATGTCAGAGTCGTTACGTCTTATTTTTATTAGGTTTGCTGCTTTTTATTCTTGTTATGCAATAGAGATAGCAGAAGCTGTGCCAACTTTTTAAATCCCTTTAAAATCAATTGGTTGAGATTTTGTTGCGCGAACTGTGCCGCTGGAAATTCGACAAACTGTTTCCGTGTTACTCGTTTCGGCCCCACTCCATCGGTGCCGGTAACACCGTGCCCCTCAACCGGCGTTACGCGCCCGGGCCACGCGGGAGCCACTGGCGCGACCGAGCACGGTGCAGATCTGCTCACCCGCCAGGATCAGGCGCTCCATGTCGATGCCGGTCTCGATGCCCAGGCCATTGAGCAGGTACAGCACGTCTTCGCTGGCGACGTTGCCGCTGGCGCCCTTGGCGTAGGGGCAGCCGCCGAGGCCGGCGATCGAGCTGTCGAACACCGCGATGCCTTCAAGCAGGCTGGCGTAGATGTTGGCCATGGCCTGGCCGTAGGTGTCGTGGAAGTGTCCTGCGAGCTTGTCGCGCGGTACATCGGCGCCAACCACGTCGAACATCCGGCGGGTAGCCCCAGCGGTACCGGTGCCGATGGTGTCCCCCAAGGACACTTCGTAGCAGCCCATGGCGTACAGCTCGCGGGCCACCAGGGCCACTTGCTCGGGTGCCACATCGCCTTCATAAGGGCAGCCGAGCACGCAGGACACGTAACCGCGCACGCTCACGCCGTGCTGTTTGGCGGCGTCCATGATGGGCACGAAGCGTTCCAGGCTCTCGCTGATGGAGCAATTGATATTGCGTTGGGAAAACGCTTCAGAGGCCGCCGCGAACACCGCCACCTCTTTGACCCCCGCCGCCAGGGCGTCTTCAAATCCGCGCAGGTTGGGCGCCAGGGCCCCGTAGATCACGCCCGGCTTGCGCTGGATCTGGGCAAAGACTTCGGCCGAGCCGGCCATCTGCGGCACCCATTTGGGCGAGACGAAACTGCCGACTTCTATATAGCCGACGCCGGCGGCGGTCAGGGCGTCCACCAACTGCACCTTGGCCGCGACGCTGATGGGCTGGGCTTCGTTTTGCAGGCCGTCGCGAGGGCCGACTTCAATCAGGCGTACATGGCTTGGGAGTGACATTCAGGTGCACCTTTTATAAGGGATGGCGTAGGGCCGCGCGGGCCCGTTGCACGGGGGCAGGTCGAAGGGCCTGTTACTGGACGGCGTTCTTCTGGTTCTCGATGGTTTGCTCCAGGGCCTGGATGCAACGCTCCTCGGCGGTATCGAGCTCCAGTTTCATCTGTTCGATATCCAGCAGTTGCTGTTCCAGCTGGTCGCGGCGTTCGGCGATTTTCGCCAGCATGCTGTGCAGTTGTTTCTGATTGCCGCTGCTGGGGTCGTAGAGTTCGATCAACTCGCGGCATTCGGCCAGGGAAAAGCCGATGCGCTTGCCGCGCAAGATCAGCTTCAGGCTGACTTTGTCCCGGGGCGAATAGATGCGTTCCTGGCCCCGACGCTCGGGGGCCAGCAGGCCTTGTTCTTCATAGAAACGGATCGCCCGGGTGGTGATGTCGAGCTCGCGGGCGAGGTCGGAGATGCTGTAGGTCTGGCTGCTCATGGAGGCGCTCAAGAAAAGTCTTGGCGCTAAGCTAATTCCTGGTTGACGTATACGTCAAGCAGACTTCTCGCCGGCAGGCGTGCCAGGCCTGCCGCCGAAAAAGCCGCTGCGTCCCTCAGACCGCCTGCTTGTCCAGCTTCTTCTCGTGGGCGGTGACCTGCTGGCACAGCTCGATCATCTGCTCGCGCATCCAGCGGTTGGCCGGGTCCTGGTCGGTGCTTTCGTGCCAGTAGAGGTGGGTTTCCACCGGTGGCACGTCATTGACCGGCAGATTGAAGGCGTGCAGTTCATGGCGCCGGGCAAAGCGTTCCGGCACGGTCATGACCATGTCGGTCTGCTGCAGCACCTGGGAGGCCATCAGGTAATGCTGGGAGCGCAGGGCGATCTTGCGCTGGATCCCCATCTTGCCCAGTGCCAGGTCGACATGACCCAGGCCACTGCGACGGCTGGAAATATGAATGTGGGTCAGTGACAGGTAGTCATCGAGGCTGAGTTTTTCCTTGCCGGCCATGGGGTGGCCCTTGCGCATGGCGCATACGTAGCGGTCTTCCATCAGCTTGACGTGGCGCACCTGGGGGTCGGTGTTGAGCGGGGCGTCGACCGCGAAATCCAGGCGGCCGGCGGCCAGTTCCTTGGTGGTTTCCCGGCGCTTGGACAGGAAGCTTTCGATGATCACCGTCGGCGCCAGGCGCCGCAGGCGTTGGAACAGCGGGGGCAGGATCACCGCCTCGGTGAGGTCGGTCATGCTGATGCGGTAGGTCTTGACCGCCTGCAACGGGTTGAAGATGCGGCTTTCCTGGACCGACACCCGCAGCAGCGACAGGGCGTTGCGCACCGGGCCGATGATGTTCTGCGCCATCGGCGTCGGCACCATGCCCTGGGCGGTACGCACGAACAACGGGTCGTTGAAGGTCTCGCGCAGGCGGGCCAGGGCGTTGGACACCGCCGGTTGGGTGATGCCGACGATTTGCCCGGCGCGGGTGAGGTTGGCTTCGGTGTAGATCGCGTCGAAAACGATAAAGAGGTTGAGGTCGACCTTGCTCAGATTCATGGCGCTGCACTCTTATTGTTGGGGGCGTCCTGATAGGGCCGGTGGGCCTTGCCGATCAGCCGATCATATATCGGTGATGAATGTTAATACACGCCGAGAATAGGCTAGGTAAATTTTCGTAAGCTGTTCTAGCATCGATTCCATGCCCTCAACCACCTCCCTCAAGAAGGTAGCTGCCCATGGATTTCGCTTACTCCCCCAAGGTTCAGGAACTGCGTGAGCGCGTCACCGCGTTCATGGACGCTTACGTCTACCCGGCTGAAGCGGTGTTCGAACGCCAGGTCGCCGAAGGTGACCGCTGGCAGCCGACCGCGATCATGGAAGAGCTCAAGCGCAAGGCCAAGGCCGAGGGCTTGTGGAACCTGTTTCTGCCCGAGTCGGAACTCGGCGCCGGCCTGACCAACCTTGAGTACGCGCCCCTGGCGGAAATCATGGGCCGCTCGCTGCTGGGCCCCGAGCCCTTCAACTGCTCGGCGCCGGACACCGGCAACATGGAAGTGCTGGTGCGCTACGCCAACGAAGAACAGAAGCAACGCTGGCTTGAGCCACTGCTGCGCGGCGAGATTCGTTCGGCCTTTGCCATGACCGAGCCGGATGTGGCCTCATCCGACGCCACCAATATGGCCGCCCGTGCTGTGCGTGATGGCGACGAGTGGGTGATCAACGGCAAGAAGTGGTGGACCTCGGGTGCCTGCGACCCGCGCTGCAAGATCCTGATCTTCATGGGCCTGAGCAACCCGGACGCGCCGCGTCACCAGCAGCACTCGATGATCCTGGTGCCGGTGGATGCCCCGGGGGTGAAGATCGTGCGGCCGCTGCCGGTGTTCGGCTACGACGATGCGCCCCACGGCCACGCCGAAGTGCTGTTCGACAATGTGCGGGTGCCTTACGAGAACGTGTTGCTGGGTGAAGGCCGGGGCTTCGAGATCGCCCAGGGTCGCCTGGGCCCGGGGCGCATCCACCACTGCATGCGTTCGATCGGTATGGCCGAGCGCGCCCTGGAACTGATGTGCAAGCGTGCGGTAAGCCGCACCGCGTTCGGCAAACCCCTGGCACGCCTGGGGGGCAATATCGACAAGATCGCCGATTCGCGGATGGAGATCGACATGGCGCGCCTGCTGACCCTCAAGGCGGCGTACATGATGGACACCGTCGGCAACAAGGTGGCGAAAAGCGAAATCGCCCAAATCAAGGTGGTGGCGCCGAACGTGGCGTTGAAGGTGATCGACCGGGCGATCCAGATCCACGGCGGGGCCGGGGTCTCCAATGATTTCCCGCTGGCCTATATGTATGCCATGCAGCGCACTCTGCGCCTGGCCGACGGCCCGGACGAAGTGCACCGCGCCGCGATCGGCAAGTTTGAAATCGGCAAATACGTGCCCAAGGAGATGCTGCGCAGCAGCCACTGACCGCTCAGGCATCGCGGGGCTGGTTTGGCCTCGCGCTGCCGGGTTGCCGCCCTCAGTAGACCCAGACTTCAACCCGGCGATTCTTGATCCGGCCCTCGTCCGCCGTGTTGGCGGCCACCGGCATCTGCGCGCCATATCCCTGGATCTCGCGCAGTACCACTCCGCTTTTCACCAGTTCCCGGCGCACTGCCATGGCCCGCAGCTTGGACAGCAGCGCGGCGCGGGCGGTATCGCTCTTGGCATCGCCAAACCCCACCAGTGTCACCTGCCGATCGAGCTTGGCGTGCTGCTTGAGAAAGTCCAGCACCCGGTTCAGGTCCTGGCGTGCCTTGTTGTCCAGGCTGGCGCTGCCTTCCTCGAAGCGAAAGTTGACCGTCAGTCGTTGCGCCTGGCGCGCGATGGCCTGGTAGCCCTCGGGCATCTGCGGGCTGGCCGTCACGCTCATGGCTTGCACCGTCTGCGCGACAAAACCATTGGCGGCGACGATGGCCTGGCCCCTGGCGCTTTGAGCGAAGTCCACCAGCGCCGTGGCCCAGGGGTTGTGGCCATTGGGCGGCAGGTAAAAATACAGGCGCCGCGACAGTGGGTAGTCTTCGGTGGCGATCAGGCTGTTGAGCGGCTGCATGGCTTGCGACTCGCCGTCGACGATGGCCACGGCCTTGGCCTGGCGCACGTAGGGCAGGCCGATAAAGCCGATGCCCTGGGGATCCTGGCTGACCGCATCGGACAATTGCTCGCTGGACTCGAAGCGTTTGGCGGCGCTGCCCAGGGCCTTGCCGCGCCGGCTGAGTACCAGCTCCTTGAAGGTGTCGTAGGTCCCGGATTGATCATCGCGGGCATATAAATGAATGGCGCCGCCGACGCCCCCCAATTCTTCCCAGGTCTTGACCTCGCCACTGAACACGCGCGCCAGTTGCTCGGTGTTCAATTGGGTCAGCGGGTTGTGGGGGTTGAGGATGATTGCCAGGCCGTCGATGGCGATCACCTGTTCGGCGCCCGGGCTTTTCAAGTCGCCCAGGGTTTCCAGCTCCACCAGTTCGCTGTCCTTGATGGCGCGCGAGGCGGCGGCGAGGTCGGCGCTGGCATTTTTCAGGGCGGCAAACCCGGTACTGGAACCGTGGGCGGCGACGTCAACCCGCACGGGCCGGCCCTGGCTGGTCTGGCCCACCACCCGCTGCTCGTTGTCCTTGCCCGTGGCTTCGATCCGCACCTTGTGCAGCCCTTGTTCCTCCAGCAAGCCCTTGACCAGGGCCGGGCCGAGTTTGGCGCCAATGGTGTTGGAGCCCTGGATACGCAGCACGCTGCTGTTGTCGCTGCCCAGCGGCAGGGCGGCGAACACCGACCAGGGCAGGGCGTAGCAGGCAAAACCGATCAGCAACATGCTGAGGGTCCGGCACCAGATATCTCGTTCACTGACTGTCAACACGCGGGGCATGCGCTACCGGCCTTCTATGGAGGGGAGTTGCGGCGAGATTAAGTCAGGGAGGTGACGCGGATGTGACAGCCGGCGGCTGATGTTTCGGGAAGGATCCGACGGACTTTCAGATATGTCCTAAAGACCTTCCTTGGGGGGATGGATAGAGTCGAAAACTTTGTCTGGCGGGGATTGGAAGCGCTGCGAAGCCTGCATCCCCGACAGGCTCCCCAGCAGCATGTTGCTGCTATTTCGTTGTTCAAAGGAGTTGGAAATGAGTGCCTGGTTCGAGCTGAAGCAGTATGACAGTGGCGAATGCAGATTCCTGTTGAAGTCCAAGGAAGCCAAGACCCTGCTGCAAAGCAACCGCTACCCGTGTCGAGACACTGCCGAAGCAGCCATTGCGTTGTTTCGTCGTCATTGCGCATCTGCCGAGCGCTATGTGCGCAAGATTTCCCAAGGCGGCAAGTCGTACTTCAAGCTCAAGGCCGGCCAGGAGGTGATCATCGCCAGCCACCTCTATGATTCGGAGCCGACCCGCGAGATCGCCATCGAAGCCATCATGGCCGCTGGCACCACCCCGCATATCGAGCTGCGCTGACCTCATGAAAAAGCCCATCTTGCGATGGGCTTTTTTGTGCCTGGGCGAAATCCGGTGAATCAGCTCAGTTCGAGCCAGATCGGCGCATGGTCGGAGGGTTTTTCCATGCCGCGCAGTTCGTAGTCGACCCCAGCATCCTTGACCCGTGGCAGCAGTCCGTTGGACGCCATGATCAGGTCGATGCGCAGGCCGCGCTTGGGATCATCCTCAAAGCCGCGGCTGCGGTAGTCGAACCAGCTGAAGCGGTCGCTGACCTCCGGGTTGAGGTGGCGGAAGCTGTCCACCAGGCCCCAGTTCTTCAGGCGCGCCATCCACTCGCGCTCTTCCGGCAGGAAGCTGCACTTGCCGGTTTTCAACCAGCGCTTCATGTTCTCCGGGCCGATGCCGATGTCGCAGTCTTCCGGCGATATGTTCACATCGCCCATGACGATCAAGGGCTGGTCGTTGCTGAAGCGGCTTTCCAGCAGCTGTTGCAAGTCGTTGTAGAAACGCTGCTTGGCCGGGAATTTGGTCGGATGGTCGCGGCTTTCGCCCTGGGGGAAGTAGCCGTTCATGATGGTCACCGGGGTGCCATCGGCGTCGGCGAAGGTGCCCCAGATAAAACGCCGCTGGGCCTCTTCGTCATCGCCTTCGAACCCCTTGTGCAGGCTCAGGGGCGCCTGGCGCGAGAGCAGGGCCACACCGTAATGGCCTTTCTGCCCGTGATAATGCACGTGGTAACCCAGGGCCTGGACATCAGCCAGGGGGAACTGCTCGTCCGAGACTTTGGTTTCCTGCAGGCCAATGACATCCGGCTGGTGTTTCTCGATCAGCGCCGCCAGCTGATGAGGGCGGGCACGTAGCCCGTTGATGTTGAACGAGACGATTTTCATGGTCGGCGGTCCTGGCAAAACAGCGATGCTAGCCGACAAGTCGCAGCGCCACCAGCGTGGCGGCAGCCCGGATGCGCTGCTAATGTCCTTGGACCGGGGAACGATCACCGGACGAAAAGGCTCGTAACAACAAGAGCGCGGCCATTTGAGCCGGGTCCAGGGGAGTCAACCGCAATGCCTGAAACATCCACTGCCATCGCCGATATCCACATGCTCGACAGCGGCTACTCGCGGGAGGCGCGTTCGCTGTTGTACCAGGCCTACCGGCATGAACCGACCTTCGGTTTTCTGTTCGAGTCCGAGCGCCCGGGGTATGAGCAGCGCGTGCGGGCCACGGTACGGGAACTGGTCAAACAGCATTTTCTGCAGGATCTGCCAGCCATCGGCCTGCTGGTCAACGACCGCTTGATCGGCATTGCCCTGATCGCACCGCCCCAGCGCCGGCTGGGGATCACCGAAAGCTGGGCCTGGCGCCTGCGCATGGTGCTGAGCACCGGCTTTCGCTGCACCCGGCGTTACCTGGACTACCACGCAGCAGTCAGCGCCTGTTTGCCCAGCGACGCGGTGCACGTGTTGCCGCTGCTGGGGATTCACCCGCAATTCCAGGGCCAGCACTTTGGCGAGCAACTGCTGACCGCCGTGCACAACTGGTGCGCGGTGGACGAAAACTCCCAGGGCGTGGTGCTCGATACCGGCAACCCACGCTACCTGGAATTCTACAAGCGCCAGGGTTATGAAGAGATCGGCGAAATCGCTGTGGGGCCGATTCGCGAGCACGTTTTTTTTCACGCCAATCCCCAGGTGTTACACAGCGCAACAGCTTGAGATAGAACTTTTCCGGGGGCTGTGGGTTCTATCACGCTCCCAAGCTCGTGATAGCATCCGCGCCTATGAAGTTTCCTGGAAGAATCACCAGCAGCCTGTTGCTGCTGTTTACAAGCTGTGCGGCGCTGGCGCAAAGCGAACTGGATGTCAGGGTCAAACCGGCCAATGACGAGTTGAAGGCCAATGTGGAGGGCTACATTGGCGGTGTCGGAGACCGTGACGAAGAAGCCTTGCTGCGCTTCAGTCGCGGCGCCGAGGAGCAGGCGCGCAAGGCCGCCCAGGCCCTTGGCTACTATCAGCCGCAGATCAGCAGCGACGTCAAAGGTGGCGAAAAGCCACGTCTGGTATTGAATATCGACCCCGGCGAACCCGTGCACCTGCGCGACGTCATCGTGCGTATCGAAGGCCCGGCTGCCAGCCTCAAGGCTTTCCGAGTGCCCAAGAGCGACCAGCTCAAAACCGGGGCCGTGCTCAACCACGGTCACTACGAAGATGCCAAGCACCTGATTCAGAATCAGGCCTCGCGCTATGGCTTTTTCAGTGGGCGTTTCACCCGGCAGCGGCTGGCGGTCGATCCCCAGGCTGGGGTCGCGGATATCGAACTGGTGTACGACAGCGGCCCGCGCTATGCGTTGGGCAAGGTCAGCTTCGCCGGCGATGCGCCGTTCGATGAAGAGCTGCTGCAGCGCATGGTGCCGTTCAAGGCCGGTGCACCCTATGACTCCGAGCTGATTGCCGAACTCAACCAGGCGCTGCAATCGAGTGGCTATTTCGAGGGCGTGCGGGTCGACGCGGCGCCCACGGCAGCGGCCAACGACGTGATCCCGGTGGCGGTCCAGCTGGAAACCCGCAAGCCCCGGACCATGGGCCTGGGCCTGGGTTTCTCCACCGACGTCGGGCCTCGGGCCAAGGCCAACTGGACCCGGCACTGGGTCAATCCGCAGGGCCACAGCTATGGCTGGGAGGCCGAGGTTTCGGCGCCCCGGCAGAACGTCGGGCTGTGGTACGACATCCCGCTGGATCCACCGCTCACCGACAAACTGCGTTTTGCCGGTGGCTATCAGAATGAAGAAATCGCCAACACCGACACCCTCAGCAAACTGCTGACCATCGGCCCTGAATGGCACAGCAAGCTGCCCAGTGGTTGGCAGCGCGTGGTGTCGTTGAAATGGCAGCGCGAAGAATATCGCCTGGGCGATGACTCGGGCCTGAGCAACCTGCTGATGCCCGGCCTGACGTATTCCTACCTGCGCAGTGACAACCGCATCGATCCGCACAACGGCTATCGCCTGCAATTCGACACCAAGCTGGCCAAGGAAGGCCTGGCCTCCGACACCAACCTGCTGTACGGCACGGTGCTGCTCAAGGGGCTGACCACGGTCTGGGATAACCACCGCTTCCTGGGGCGGGTGCAGTTCGGTGGCAGTGCCACCAACGGTTATAAATCGATCCCGCCGTCCCTGCGCTTCTTCGCCGGTGGCGATCAAAGTGTTCGCGGTTATGACTATCAGAGCCTGTCCCCGGAAAACTCCGACGGCGACCGTATCGGTGGTCGCTACATGGTGGCCGGCAGTGTCGAGTATCAGTATTCGATTGCCGAGAAGTGGCGCATCGCGACCTTCGTCGACCAGGGCAACTCCTTCAATAAGCTCGAACTGCCGAACCTCAAGACCGGGGTCGGCCTTGGCGTGCGCTGGGTGTCACCGGTGGGGCCGATTCGCCTCGACCTGGCCCACGCGCTGAATGATGACGGTGGTATTCGATTGCACTTTTCCATGGGGCCGGAGCTGTGAAGCGTGGTTTGAAAATAGCGCTGCTGGCAATGGTGGCGCTGCTGTTGCTGCTGGTGGTGAGTGTGGCCTTGCTAGTAGGTACTCAGGCCGGCAGCCGCTGGGCCCTGGGCCGGGTACCGGGCTTGAGCGTGGAAAATTTTGCCGGGCAGTTGGCTGGCCAGTGGAGCGCCGATCACCTGCTGTGGGAGCAAGGCAGCAGCCGGGTCGAGCTGGTGGCGCCGAAGTTTGCCTGGTCGCCATCGTGCCTGCTGCGCATGACCCTGTGCATCGAGCAGTTGGATGTGGAGCAGGTCAGTCTGCAATTCCCCCCGGGCAGCGACGACAACAGCGGCCCCATCAGCCTGCCGGACCTGCAATTGCCGCTGGCGATCGAGCTGGGTCAGGTGCGGGTCGGCAACCTGCTGTTTAACGGCAGCGAGCAACTCAAAGGCCTGCAACTGGCTGCGCAATGGACCGCCCAGGGCTTGCAGATCGACTCACTGCAGCTGCAGCGCGACGACCTGAGCCTGAACCTGGCCGGGCTGCTGCACCCCAGCGGCAACTGGCCCCTGCAGGCCAGCGGCAACCTGACCCTGCCGGCGCCGGGCAATGAGCCCTGGGCGTTGGCGCTGAAGGTCGAAGGCGACCTGCTCAAGACCCTGACCTTGCACGCCGACAGCAGCGGTTATTTGCAGGGCCAGCTCAGCGGCGAACTGCAACCGCTGGTGGAGAACCTGCCGGCCCAGGTCCGTATTACTGCCGATGCTTTCAAGGCCAGCGCCGAGCTGCCGGATACCCTGATGCTCAATCAGTTGCTGCTGACCGGCCAGGGCGACCTGAAACACGGCTATCAATTGCAGGGCAGCGCCAGCCTGCCGGCCGAGCAGGGCCCGGTGGCCCTGGCGCTGACCGGCAAGGTTGACGCCAACGGTGCGCAGATCGCCGCCCTGGACCTGACCGCCAACGACAAGCAAAGCCTCAAGTTGACCGGCGCACTGGATTGGAGTGAAGGCTTCAGCGCCGAGGGCAAGGTCGCCTGGCTGGATTTCCCCTGGCATCGCCTGTACCCGGTGATCGACGAGCCCGCGGTGGCGGTGCGCACCTTCAATGCCGAAGTGTCGTACCGCGACGGCCATTACCTGGGCAACTTCCAGGGCGACCTCGATGGGCCGGCCGGTGCCTTCAGCCTCGGCAGCCCGTTCAGTGGTGACCTGACCCAGATCTTTCTCCCTGAATTCAAGCTGGCGGCCGGGCAGGGCAAGGCCGAGGGCCACCTGAAACTGCAATTTGCCGACGGCATCGCCTGGGACACGGCGCTGCAGTTGTCGGCGATCAACCCGGCGTACTGGCTGGCGGAGCTGCCGGGCACGCTCGCGGGTCCGTTGCGCAGCCAGGGGCAATTGAAGAACGAACAGCTCAAGCTCAATGCCGACCTCGACCTCAAGGGCAAGCTGCGTGGCCAACCTGCGGTGTTGCAGGCCAAGGCCGATGGCCAGGGGCAGCAGTGGACCCTGAGCACCCTCGATATCCGCCTGGGGGATAACCGCATCAATGGCTCCGGCAGCCTGCAGCAGAAACTTGCCGGGCAATTGGATATCAAGCTGCCGCGCCTGGGCCAGCTGTGGCCGCAGTTGCGCGGCCAGGCCAATGGTCGCCTCGACCTGGCCGGGACCTTGAATGCGCCCCAGGGCAAGCTCGACCTGCAAGGCCAGCAGTTGGCGTTTGTCGATAACCGCCTGCAAAACCTGGTGGTTGCCGCGAATCTCGACAGCGCGCAAAAGGCCCGCCTCGACCTCAAGGGCAGCGGGATCCAGGTCGGAGATACCCAGCTGGGCACCCTGGCCCTGGCCGGCCAGGGCGATATCAAAAACCAGAAGCTGCAACTGGACCTGCAAGGCCCGCTGCTGAAACTGGCCCTGGGTCTGGATGGCGTCCTTAATCAAGGCAACTGGCGCGGACGCCTGGCCAGCGGCGAGATCCAGAGCGGTGGCCAGGACTGGAAGCTGCAAGCCCCGGCGAAACTGGAGTACCTGGCCGACGGCAAGCTCAACTTCGGCGCCCATTGCTGGGCTTCCGGCGCGGCCAGCCTGTGCGGCGAGGATCAACGCCTGATGCCTGAGCCCAAGCTGCGCTATCACCTCAAGCAATTCCCCCTCGACAGCCTCGCGCAGTGGCTGCCCAAGGATTTTGCCTGGAAGGGCCAGCTCAATGCCGACCTGCAACTGGACGTGCCCGCCAGCGGGCCCAAAGGCCAGATACTGGTGGACGCCAGCGGTGGCACCTTGCGCATCAAGGAAAAGGATCAGTGGCTGGACTTCCCGTACCAGGCCCTGAAACTCAACACCACGCTCAACCCCAAGCGCATCGACACCCGTCTCGAGTTCGCCGGTGGCAAGCTTGGCGAGTTGCTGGTGCAGGCGCAGATCAATCCCCTGGCGAAAAACAAGGCGCTGTCCGGGGACTTCCGCTTGAGCGGCCTGGACCTGGCGGTGGTGCGGCCGTTTGTGCCGATGGTCGAGAAGCTGGCGGGCAACCTCAATGGCAGCGGACGCCTGTCGGGCGGGCTGTTGGCGCCTCAGGTCAATGGCAACCTGACGCTCAGTGGTGGCGAGGTTTCCGGTTCCGAGCTGCCGATCAGTCTTGAGGATTTGCAACTGCAGGCGCAGATCGCCGGTGAGAGCGTGCAACTCAATGGCGCCTGGAAAAGCGGCAAGGCCGGGCAGGGCAGCCTCACTGGCACAGTCGCCTGGGGTCAGGCGCTGGCGGTGGACCTGAATCTCAAGGGCTCGCAGTTGCCGGTAACCGTCGAGCCCTACGCGGTGCTGGAAGTGGCGCCGGACCTGAAAATCTCCATGCAGGGCGACAAACTGGCGATTGCCGGCAAGGTCCATGTGCCCAAGGGCGAGATCAAGGTGCGCGAGTTGCCGCCGTCGACGGTCAAGGTTTCGGACGACACGGTGATCATCGGGCAGCAGACCGCCGAGGGTAAACCGCCGATGGCCATGGCGATGGACGTCGATGTGGTGGTGGGCGAAGACAAGCTCAGCTTTGCCGGTTTCGGCCTGACCGCCAACCTGCAGGGGCATGTGCATATCGGTGACAACATGGACACCCGTGGTGAGCTGTGGCTCAACGACGGGCGCTACCGGGCCTATGGCCAGCGCCTGACCGTGCGTCGCGCGCGGCTGTTGTTCGCCGGGCCCATCGATCAGCCGTACCTGGACATTGAAGCGATCCGCCAGACCGACGACGTGATCGCCGGGATCCGCCTGAGCGGCAGCGCCGAACAGCCGGTGACGCAGATCTTCTCCGAACCGGCCATGAGCCAGGAGCAGGCGCTGTCCTACCTGGTGCTGGGGCGGCCGCTGAGTTCCACCGGCGAGGACAACAACATGCTGGCCCAGGCGGCGCTGGGGCTGGGGTTGATGGGCAGTTCCAACTTCACCGGCAGCCTGGCGAAAAACCTCGGGATCCAGGACTTCCAGCTCGACACTCAGGGCAGCGGCACCAACACGGCGGTGGTCGCCAGCGGCAATATCTCGGAGAAACTCAGCCTGCGCTACGGCGTCGGCGTGTTCGAACCGGCCAACACCATCGCCTTGCGCTACAAGTTGAGCAAAAAGGTGTACCTGGAAGCGGCCAGTGGCGTGGCCAGTTCCCTGGATATTTTCTATAAGCGCGATTTTTGAGGCAGCGGTAGCTGCTGCCTCCGTGGTGCCTGAGGGGCCAGCGCAGCCTCGCGGTAAAGGTTTGTAGCCGCTGCCGCAGGCTCTGGCCGCGTTCGGACGCTGTCCCTTACGGACACCGTCCGAACACCTGACACCCCCACGGCGCCTGATCGGGCCAGCGCAGCCTCGCAGGCTCGGCAGCAGCTACCGGCCTCACGAACATCTCCTGAACACCTGACCCCTCGCCGCGGCCAACGCCGCGCCCGATGCCGTTTATCCAGCCAAATACAAAGCATGCTAATTATTGCTTTGACATTCGCTGCCTAGGCAGTAACATCTCGACATACTTTCCCTGCCTAGGCAGCTAATGGGTGGTCAGATGAAACATTACACGCCGGACAACTTCCAAAACTGCCACCTGGGCCTTCTGCTCGGGCGCGCTGCGTTGCTCAAGGACCGGATCATCGACACCCATATGGAGCCCCACGGCATCACGGCGGCGCAGTTCAAGGTGCTGATCATCATGGCCCAGTTCGGCGTCGACACCCCGGCCGAGCTGTGCCGCCACCTGTCCCTGGACAGCGGATCGATGACGCGCATGCTCGACCGCCTGGAGCAGAAGGATTTCCTCGCCCGTCGGCGTTCCGAAGGCGATCGGCGCCAGGTGCAACTGGTGCTCACCGAAGAAGGCCAGAAACTCGCGGACCGTTTGCCCCACATCGGCGCGCAGGCCATGAATCAACTGGCGGGCGCCATCAGCCCGCAAGAGCTGGAAACCCTGGAACAGATCCTCAAGAAAATTTTGCTGGCAGCCGGTGACCCGATCACCGTGTTGCGGGTAGGTGATAAATGAGCAGTAAAACCTTGCGTAACCGCGTCAGCCTGGTGCTGCTGGCCATGAGCATGGCCGGCTGTGCCAGCTACAGCGGCCTCGATACCGAAGGCGTGAGCCTTGATGCCAAGAGCCTCAAGGCCGGGCAGTCCCTCACGGGCGTGACCCTGTCGCCAGCGGCCTGGCCAAAGAATGACTGGTGGAAAAGCCTGGGCGACCCACAGCTCGACGGCCTGATCCAGGAAGCCCTGCATGACAGCCCGGATATGCAGATCGCCAGCGCCCGGGCCCATCAGGCCAGCGCCGCGGCCTATGCCGCCGATGCTTCGCGCATGCCGACCCTGGATGCCAGCGGCAGTGTCAGCCGTTCGCGCCTGGCCCGCGACCAGGACCCGAGCGGGCAGGGCGGGACCTACAGCACGGTGCGCAGCCTGGGGCTGAATTTCAATTACAACTTCGACCTCTGGGGTGGCCAGCGTGCCACCTGGGAAGCTGCGCTGGGTCAGGCCCGCGCTGCAGAAGTCGATCGCCAGGCTGCGCAACTGACCTTGGCCGCCGACGTGGCACGGGCCTACAGCGACCTGGGCCAGGCGCACATTGTCCACGACCTGGCCAATGACGACCTCAAGCGCACCCGACAGATGCTCGACCTGAGCCAGAAGCGCCTCAGCTCCGGCATCGACAGCCAGTATCAGTACCAGCAGACCGAAAGCCTCGAGGCCAGCTCCCAGGCCACCCTGATCGATGCCGAGAAAAAACTGCAAAGCGCTAAGATCGCCCTGGCCGTGCTGCTCGGCAAAGGCCCGGACCGGGGCAATGAAATCGCCCGGCCCAAGGTCTTGCAGGCCAGCGCCGTGGCCTTGCCCTCCACCTTGCCCGCCGAGCTGCTGGGCCGTCGCCCGGACCTGATCGCCGCCCGCTGGCGGGTAGAGGCCGCAGGCAGGAGCATCGACGCCGGCAAGACCCGCTTCTACCCCAACCTCAACCTCAGTGCCGCCGCCGGTACCCAGGCCTTGCTGGGGGATGCGATGTTCGGTTCCGCCAGCCGTTTCTTCAACATTGCGCCGACGATTTCGCTGCCGATTTTCGACGGCGGCCGCTTGCGCGCCGACCTCGACGCGCGGGATGCCGACTACGACCTGGCGGTGGCCCAGTACAACAAAAGCCTGGTGACTGCCCTGGGGGATGTCAGCGACAGCATTTCCCAGTTGCGCGATATCGGCCGGCAGATCGCCGCGCAGCAGCATGCCACCGATATTGCCCAGGAGTCCTACAACACCGTGGTCCAGCGTTTCGGTTCCGGCATCGGTAACTACCTGGACGTGCTCAGCATCGAGCAGCAATTGCTGCAGGCCCAGCGTCAGCTGGCGACCCTGAATGCCGAGCAGATCGACCTGTCGATTCAATTGATGCAGGCGTTGGGGGGCGGCTTCGAGGCCGGCAACCTGGCTTCGGCCACCCCGACCCCCGCCACGCAGACTAAATAATTCGAGGACTTGTCATGGCCACTGCCGAGACTAACCAAACATCCGAAAACACCCCGGACACGAGCAATCCGCGCAAGCGCAAAATCATGCTGCTGATCCTGGCGCTGATTGTGATCCTCGGCGGCATCGGCGTTTTCGCCTGGCACGAGCTGTACGGGCGCTGGAATGAAAGCACCGACGACGCCTACGTCAACGGCAACGTGGTGGAAATCACGCCGCTGGTGACCGGCACCGTGGTCAGCATCGGTGCCGACGATGGCGACCTGGTGCATGAAGGCCAGGTGCTGATCAACTTCGACCCCAACGATGCCCAGGTCGGGCTGCAAAGCGCCCAGGCCAACCTGGCTCGCACTGTGCGTCAGGTGCGCGGCTTGTACAGCAATGTCGACGGCATGAAAGCCCAGGTGGCGGCGCAGAAAGCCGAGGTGCAAAAAGCCCAGGACAACTTCAATCGCCGGAAAAACCTGGCCGCCAGCGGGGCGATTTCCCAGGAAGAGCTGTCCCACGCCCGGGATGACCTGACCTCGGCGCAAAACGCCCTGGCCAACGCCCAGCAACAACTCAACACCACCAATGCCCTGGTGGACGACACCGTGGTTTCGTCGCACCCGGACGTGCAGTCCGCCGCCGCCCAGTTGCGCCAGGCCTACCTGACCAACGCCCGCAGCACGCTGATTGCACCGGTCACCGGTTATGTGGCCAAGCGCACTGTGCAGCTGGGGCAGCGGGTCCAGCCCGGCACCGCGTTGATGGCGGTCATCCCGCTGAATCAGCTGTGGATCGACGCCAACTTCAAGGAAACCCAGCTGCGTGACATGCGCATTGGCCAGCCGGTGGATATCGAAGCCGACCTCTACGGCAGCGACGTCAAATACAGCGGCACCATCGACAGCCTGGGGGCCGGCACCGGCAGTGCCTTTGCCTTGCTCCCGGCGCAGAACGCCACCGGTAACTGGATCAAGATCGTGCAGCGAGTGCCTGTGCGCATCCACATCAATGCCGAAGAGCTGGCGCAGCACCCACTGCGGGTCGGCCTGTCGACCCTGGTCAACGTCAATCTGCATGACCAGAGCGGCCCGGTACTGGCCCAGCAACCCCCGCAAAAAGCCTCGTTCAGCACCAACGTCTACGACCGCCAGTTGGGCGAAGCCGACGCCATGATCGCGCGCCTGATCCACGACAACAGCGCTGCCATCGGCAAGACCGCGCAGCGCTGATCCGCCAATCCGCCAGTCGCGGCCCTTGAGGGTCGCGGCGCCAGCCTCGTTCCAAAGGATTCGCGATGAGCAATAACGCGTCTTTCACGCCGCCCAGCCTGCTGCTCAGCACCATCGGCCTGTCCCTGGCGACTTTCATGCAGGTGCTCGACACCACCATCGCCAACGTGGCCTTGCCGACCATTTCCGGCAACCTGGGGGTGAGTTCCGAGCAGGGCACCTGGGTCATCACCTCGTTTGCCGTGAGCAACGCCATTGCCTTGCCGCTGACCGGCTGGTTGAGCCGGCGTTTCGGCGAGGTGAAGCTGTTTATCTGGGCCACCATTCTGTTTGTGCTGGCCTCGTTTCTGTGCGGTATTTCCACCTCGATGCCCGAGCTGGTGGGCTTTCGCGTGTTGCAGGGGGTGGTGGCGGGGCCGTTGTACCCGATGACCCAGACCCTGTTGATCGCGGTCTATCCGCCGGCCAAAAGGGGGATGGCCCTGGCACTGTTGGCGATGGTCACGGTGGTCGCGCCGATTGCCGGGCCGATCCTCGGCGGCTGGATCACCGACAGTTACAGTTGGCCGTGGATCTTCTTTATCAACGTGCCGATCGGCCTGTTTGCCGCCTGGGTGGTCAAGCAGCAACTGAAGGCGCGACCGGTGGTTACCAGTCGCCAGCCGATGGACTACATCGGCCTGCTGAGCCTGATCGTCGGCGTCGGCGCGCTGCAGGTGGTGCTGGACAAGGGCAACGACCTGGATTGGTTCGAGTCCAACTTCATCATCATCGGCACGCTGATTTCGGTGATTGCCCTGGCGGTGTTCGTGATCTGGGAAATGACCGACCGCCACCCGGTGGTCAACCTGCGGCTGTTCGCCTATCGCAACTTTCGCATCGGCACCATTGTGCTGGTGGGCGGTTATGCCGGGTTCTTCGGCATCAACCTGATCCTGCCGCAGTGGTTGCAGACCCAGATGGGCTACACCGCCACCTGGGCCGGGCTGGCGGTGGCGCCGATCGGTATCCTGCCGGTGCTGATGTCGCCTTTTGTCGGCAAGTACGCCCACAAGTTCGACCTGCGGCTGCTGGCCGGGCTGGCGTTCCTGGCGATTGGCCTGAGCTGCTTCATGCGCGCCGGGTTCACCAGTGAGGTGGACTTCCAGCACATCGCCCTGGTGCAGCTGTTTATGGGGATTGGGGTGGCGCTGTTCTTCATGCCGACCCTGAGCATCCTGATGTCGGACCTGCCACCGCACCAGATTGCCGACGGCGCGGGCTTGGCGACCTTCCTGCGGACCCTGGGCGGCAGCTTCGCGGCGTCGCTCACCACCTGGATCTGGATCCGCCGGGCCGACCAGCACCACGCCTATATGAGCGAGAGCATCAGCACCTTCGATCCTGCAACCCGCGAGGCCCTGAACAACCTCGGCGGGGCCGGCACCAAGGCCTATGCGCAATTGGACCAGGTGCTGACCAGCCAGGCCTACATGCTGTCGACCGTCGACTATTTCACCCTGTTGGGCTGGGTGTTCATGGGGTTGATTCTGCTGGTCTGGCTGGCCAAACCGCCGTTTGCGGCCAAGGCCGGTCCGGCTTCAGGCGGCCACTGAGGCGCAACCTGTGGTGATGGAGCACGCTCTTTCACCACAGGGGGCTTACTGGCTGGGAAGGGCCAGCTGAGTCGGTACGAAATCGAACGCAGCCAGTTGGAAACCCTGCTCGTCGACCTGCAAGGCCCAACCCTGACGATCCCAATCCCCCAGCACGATACGCTTGGCCGCCTGCTCGCCCAGTTGCAGCTTGTGGATGGCAGGGCGGTGGGTATGGCCGTGGACCAGGGTGTGGACGCCAAACGCCTGCATCACCCGCGGTACTTCTTCGGGTGTCACATCGACGATGTCGTTGGCTTTCATCCGGGTTTGCGCGCGGCTTTCGTTGCGCAGCTTGCGCGCCAGCTTGTGCCGGGTGCGCAACGGCAAGTGCCGCAGAATCCACAGGGTGAGCGGGTTGCGCAGGTCGCGGCGCATGCGCATGTAGGCTTCGTCGCGGGTGCAGAGGCTGTCACCGTGCATCAACAGCACCGGCTCACCGTAGAAGTCGACCACGCTCGGGTCCTTGAGCAGGGTGGCGCCGGCCGCCTTGCAGAAGGCCTTGCCGAGCATGAAGTCGCGATTGCCATGCATCAGGAAAATCTGCGTACCGCTGTCGCTCAATTCCCGCAGCGCCTGGCAAATGGAAAGCTGGTAGGGGCTCATGGCGTCGTCGCCGACCCACACCTCGAAGAAGTCACCGAGGATGTACAGCGCCTGTGCCTCGCGGGCACGTCCGCCGAGTAAATCCAGAAACGCCCGGGTGATGTCCGGGCGCTCCTGTTCCAGATGCAAATCTGAAATCAGCAATATCACTCAATGATCTCGGCTTTCTCGATGATCACGTCGTCTGCTGGTACGTCCTGGTGGCCGCCTTTCATGGTGGTGGAGACGCCCTTGATCTTGTCGACCACGTCGCTGCCTTCAACCACTTTGCCGAAGACTGCGTAGCCCCAGCCCTGGGTGGTCTTGCCGCTGTGGTTGAGGAAGCTGTTGTCGGCGACGTTGATGAAGAACTGTGCGGAGGCCGAATGCGGCTCCATGGTGCGAGCCATGGCCACGGTGTACTTGTCGTTGGAAAGGCCGTTGTCGGCTTCGTTCTGGATGCTGGCGCGCTTGTCTTTCTTTTCTTTCATGCCTGGCTCGAAACCGCCGCCCTGGATCATGAAGTTGCCGATGACACGGTGGAACACGGTGTTTTCGTAGTGGCCGGCCTTAACGTATTCGATGAAGTTGGCCACGGTGACCGGGGCTTTCTCGGCGTTCAGTTCCAGCACGATGTCGCCGTGGTTGGTGGTCAGTTTGACTTGGGTCATGATCGGTACTCTTTCAAGTAGTGCGTGGTTCAAGGAATTCGTGGGTTTCGGGGCGCTGATAGGGCCTGCGGGCCCCGAACCGTACGGGCTGAAATCAGCCACGGTGCGCAGTTTAGCGTGAGGCGCACGAAATTCGAGGCTGTTTTTTCATTTGAGTTGCATTAATAGCCGCAGTTTTCCAAGCGGCGCTGTCAGGCGCTTGGCCGCATCGGCTATAGTGTCCGTTTTTGATTGATCAGGCCGCACCCGGCCGCGCACTTGTACGTTCAAGGATCCTATGAGCAAGCCCACTGTCGACCCTACCTCGAATTCCAAGACTGGACCGGCCGTACCGGTCAACTTCCTGCGCCCGATCATCCAGGCGGACCTGGACTCGGGTAAGCACACGCAGATCGTGACCCGCTTCCCGCCTGAGCCCAACGGTTACCTGCACATCGGCCACGCCAAGTCGATCTGTGTGAACTTCGGCCTGGCCCAGGAATTCGGCGGCGTGACTCACCTGCGCTTCGACGACACCAACCCGGCCAAGGAAGACCAGGAATACATCGACGCCATTGAAAGCGACATCAAGTGGCTGGGTTTCCAATGGTCCGGTGAAGTGCGCTATGCCTCGAAGTACTTCGACCAGTTGTTCGACTGGGCGGTGGAGCTGATCAAGGCCGGCAAGGCCTATGTCGACGACCTGAGCCCGGATCAAGCCAAGGAATACCGTGGCAGCCTGACCGAGCCGGGCAAGAACAGCCCGTTCCGCGAGCGCAGCGTCGAAGAAAACCTCGACTGGTTCAACCGCATGCGCGCCGGCGAGTTCCCGGACGGTGCACGGGTGCTGCGGGCCAAGATCGACATGGCCTCGCCGAACATGAACCTGCGCGACCCGATCATGTACCGCATCCGCCACGCCCATCACCACCAGACCGGTGACAAGTGGTGCATCTACCCCAACTACGACTTCACCCACGGTCAGTCGGACGCCATCGAAGGCATCACCCACTCGATCTGCACCCTGGAGTTCGAAAGCCATCGTCCGCTGTACGAGTGGTTCCTGGAGAACCTGCCGGTGCCGGCCAACCCGCGCCAGTACGAGTTCAGCCGCCTGAACCTGAACTACACCATCACCAGCAAGCGCAAGCTCAAGCAACTGGTGGACGAGAAGCACGTCCATGGTTGGGACGACCCGCGCATGTCGACCCTGTCGGGCTTCCGTCGCCGCGGTTATACCCCGGCGTCGATTCGCAATTTCTGCGAGATGGTCGGCACCAACCGCTCCGACGGTGTGGTCGATTACGGCATGCTCGAGTTCAGCATCCGTCAGGACCTCGACGCCAACGCCCCGCGCGCCATGTGCGTGCTGCGTCCGTTGAAAGTCGTGATCACCAACTACCCGGAAGGCCAGGTCGAAGACCTCGAACTGCCGCGTCACCCACAGAAAGAAGAGCTGGGCGTGCGCAAGCTGCCATTCGCGCGTGAGATCTATATCGACCGTGACGACTTCATGGAAGAGCCGCCAAAAGGCTACAAGCGCCTGGAGCCCAACGGCGAAGTGCGCCTGCGCGGCAGCTACGTGATCCGTGCCGATGAAGCGATCAAGGACGCCGAGGGCAACATCGTCGAACTGCGCTGCTCCTACGATCCTGAAACCCTGGGCAAGAACCCTGAAGGCCGCAAGGTCAAGGGCGTGGTGCACTGGGTGCCGGCGGCCGCCAGCGTCGAGTGCGAAGTGCGCCTGTACGATCGCCTGTTCCGTTCTCCGAACCCGGAGAAGGCCGAGGACAGCGCCAGTTTCCTGGACAACATCAACCCTGACTCCCTGCAAGTGCTCACTGGTTGTCGTGCCGAACCCTCGCTGGGCAACGCACAGCCGGAAGACCGTTTCCAGTTCGAGCGCGAAGGTTACTTCTGCGCGGATATCAAGGACTCGAAACCTGGTCAGCCGGTATTCAACCGTACCGTGACCCTGCGCGACTCCTGGGGCCAGTGATTCAGTCAAGGAATTAAAGTGCTAACGATCTACAACACGCTCACCAAGAGCAAAGAAGTCTTCAAGCCGCTGGATGGCAACAAAGTGCGCATGTACGTGTGCGGCATGACCGTGTACGACTACTGCCACATCGGCCACGGCCGCAGCATGGTTGCCTTTGACCTGGTGACCCGCTGGTTGCGTTTCAGCGGTTATGACCTGACCTATGTGCGCAACATCACCGACATCGAAGACAAGATCATCAATCGCGCGCGGGAGAACGGCGAGCCGTTCGACGCGCTGACCGAGCGCATGATCACCGCGATGCACGAGGACGAGGCGCGCCTCAATATCCTCAAGCCGGACCTGGAGCCCCGTGCCACGGATCACATTCCGGGCATGCTGAGCATGATCCAGACCCTGATCGACAAGGGCTACGCCTACGCTCCGGGCAATGGCGACGTGTACTACCGCGTCGCCAAGTTCATGGGCTACGGCAAGCTGTCGCGCAAGAAGATCGAAGACCTGCGCATCGGCGCGCGGATTGAAGTCGACGAGTCGAAACAGGACCCGCTGGACTTCGTGCTGTGGAAAGGCACCAAGCCGGGCGAGCCAAGCTGGCCATCGCCGTGGGGCGACGGCCGTCCGGGCTGGCACATCGAATGCTCGGTGATGTCGACCTGCTGCCTGGGCGAGACTTTCGACATTCATGGCGGCGGCAGCGATCTTGAGTTCCCGCACCATGAAAACGAAATCGCCCAGAGCGAAGCGGCCACCGGCAAGACCTACGCCAACGCGTGGATGCATTGCGGGATGATTCGCATCAATGGCGAGAAGATGTCCAAGTCCTTGAACAACTTCTTCACCATTCGTGACGTGCTGGCCAAGTACCACCCGGAAGTCGTGCGTTACCTGCTGGTGTCGAGCCATTACCGCAGCGCGATCAACTACTCGGAAGACAACCTCAAGGACGCCAAAGGTGCCCTGGAGCGTTTCTACCACGCGCTCAAAGGCCTGCCGAAAGTGGCCCCGGCCGGTGGCGAAGCTTTTGTCGAACGCTTCACCCAGGTGATGAACGACGACTTCGGTACCCCCGAAGCCTGCGCCGTGTTGTTCGAGATGGTGCGCGAGATCAATCGTCTGCGTGAGAGCGATCTCAATGCCGCGGCGGGTCTGGCGGCGCGTTTGCAAGAGCTGGCCAGTGTGCTCGGCGTGCTGCAACTGGAAGCCGATGACTTCCTGCAGGCCGGCGCCGAAGGTCGGGTCGATGCGGCTGAGGTCGAAGCGCTGATCCAGGCTCGCCTGCAGGCCCGTGCCGACAAGAACTGGGCGGAATCCGACCGTATCCGCGACCAGATCACCGCCATGGGCGTGGTGCTGGAAGACGGCAAGGGCGGGACCACCTGGCGTCTGGCTGACTGATTGCAGTAACGGCTACAAACAAAACCCGCCTGGTGCGGGTTTTTGTTTGCCTGCGGTCTTGTCATCGCCGCGCTCAGCCCTGTAGCTGGCGCAGCCGCTTGTAGAGGGTGTTGCGGCTTACCCCCAGGCGCCGGGCCAGGTGGGAGATGTTACCGCCCACGGCCTGGAGCATCTGGTTCAAGTCCTCGGCGTCATGCCCATCCACCGTCGGCGTCTCGACCGCTTCCATCTCCAGGTCGACAAAGAAGTCATCCGGCAAATGCTCTGAGCGCACCGGTTGTTCCTCGGCCATGGCCAGGGCCACCTGCATCACGCTGCTGACCTGGCGCAAGTTGCCGGGCCAGGGGTGGCGTTCGAACAGGGCTTGTACCTCGCGGCTGAGCCCGGCCCATTGGCTGGGTTCACGCTGCTGTTCCCAGATTTTCTGGAACAGCGCCGCTTTGTCGCTGCGTTCGCGCAGGGGCGGCAGTTCCAGGGTCAGGCCGCCGATGCGGTAATACAGGTCTTCCCTGAAGCGGCCGAGCTGCACTTGTTCGCGCAGGGAGCGGTTGGTGGCGGAGATGATCCGGATATCCACCGCGAACAGCTCGCTGCTGCCCACCGGCTGCACGCAGCGCTCCTGCAGCACCCGCAGCAGGCGCGCCTGGGTCGGCAGCGGCATATCGCCGATCTCATCGAGAAACAGCGTGCCTCTGTCGGCCTTGCGAATCAGCCCGATGCTGCCTTTGAGGCTGGCCCCGGTGAACGCACCTTTTTCATAGCCGAACAGCTCGGACTCCACCAGTTCGGCGGGGATCGCCGCGCAGTTCACCGCAATCAATGCCTGTTTGCTGCGTGAGCTGGCCTGGTGCAGGGCTTTGACAAACACTTCCTTGCCGACCCCGGTTTCACCGTGGATCAGCAGCGGGATGTCTTTTTCCAGCAGGCGCTCGGCCTGGCGCACGGCTTTTTCAACCCGGCTGTCGCCAAAGTGCAGGGAGTTGAGGCTGAGGGCCGACCTCGGGGCAGGGGTGGGGGCGGCGCTGGGTTGGGCAAATACCCGGGCCTGGACCGGCCTGTGCTGGGGCCGTTTCAGCAGGCAATGGAAGCGATTGCGCCCGGCGGCTTGCAGGGCGAAGGGCTGGCCTTCGGGCTGGTTGAGCAGTTCCAGCAACGACACCTGGAACAGGCTGTCGATGGCCACACGCGACAGGCTGATCCCCAGCAGGTTGTCGGCGCGCCGGTTGGCCGAGAGTACCTGGCCGCTGTCGTCGAAGATCAGCAGCCCGGCCCATTGGCTGTCGAGGTTGTTCAGCCCGGTGTTGAAGGTCAGCTGGAAGTGCCGGCCGTGGAACAGATTGAGGATCAGCCGGTTCTCCACCGTCTGGCTCATCATCTTGACCATGCCCAAGGTGTGGGAGGGCGGCAGGTAGCTGTCACTGGACACGTCCAGCACCGCGATCACCCGGCGCTCGGTGTCGAAGATCGGTGCGGCGGAGCCGGTCATGAAGCGGTTGGCCTTGAGGAAATGCTCGTCGTGTTCGATGTGCACCGCCTGCTCGCAGGCCAGGGCAGTGCCAATGGCGTTGGTGCCGGTGCGGTCTTCCCGCCAACTGACGCCGGTATTGAAGCCGTGGGCCAGGCGTGGCTCGATAAAGCGCTGGGTGCCCCAGGAGGTGAGGACCTGGCCCTGATTGTCGGCGAGCATGATCAGGCAATTGGAGTTGCTGAGGATATTCTCGTAATAGGGCAGCACTTCCTGGTGCGTGGTCTGCACCAGGGAATGCTGGCTTTCGAGCAGTTGCGCGATGCGCTCGGCGGGCAGTTGATCGAACACTGGGGGGCTTTGGTGATCGAGGCCGAACGCGCGGCAGCGCCGCCAGGAGTCCTTGATGATGGTGTCATGGGGCAACAGCGGGGCAGGAGCGCTCATGGCCGTGGGTCTCTTATTATTTTTCTTATTGAAGACAGCGTGTCGGGCTTGCTGGCGCCGCAGGCGGTGGCCGCAGCACAAGCCTTGGGTTGCAGAAAGCGTCTATCCAGTGTTGTTCACAATTGTTCATTGTCAACCGCGTAGCTGTTCAAGTGTTCAGCCTGAGCTGTTCATTTCTGTTCAGCAGTGAAAATGCGGTCGGCCCTTATTTGTGCAAAGCCCAGCCTTATCAATGGCTTGCTGCAACCCCAGGTGATTGGCACGAAACTCGCTCTGCTGTCCCGGTCGCTTGACTCCAATAATAAAAAGGCCGAGCCATGTCACTCACACTGGAGCACGTCAGCCGTGTCGTCGAAGGCCAGACCTGGATCGATGACGCCAGCCTCAGCTTCCAACCCGGATCCTTCAATGTACTGCTCGGCCGCACACTGTCCGGCAAGACCAGCCTGATGCGGCTGATGGCCGGCCTGGACAAGCCTGACAGTGGCCGCATCCTGATGAACGGGGTCGACGTGACCCAGCGCCCGGTGCGCCTGCGCAATGTGTCGATGGTCTATCAGCAGTTCATCAACTACCCGACCATGACCGTGTTCGAGAACATCGCTTCGCCGCTGCGCCAGGCCGGGGTCTCGGCCGAGCAGATTCGCAGCAAGGTGCTGGAGACCGCGCAGATGCTGCGCATCGAGAAGTTCCTGCAGCGCTACCCCCTGGAGTTGTCGGGCGGCCAGCAGCAGCGCACGGCCATGGCCAGGGCGCTGGTCAAGGATGCCGACCTGATCCTGTTCGACGAACCCCTGGTCAACCTCGACTACAAGCTGCGCGAAGAATTGCGCCAGGAAATGCGCGAGTTGTTCAAGGCGCGCCATACCATTGCCATCTACGCCACCACCGAGCCCAACGAAGCCCTGGCCCTGGGCGGCACCACCACCATCCTCCACGAGGGCCGAGTGGTGCAGAGCGGCCAGACCGCCGAGGTTTACCATCAGCCGCAGACGGTGCTGGCCGCCGAGTTGTTCTCCGAGCCGCCGATCAACCTGATGCCTGGGCGCATCACCGGCAATGAAGTGAGTTTCGCCAACTTTGTGCATTTCCCGCTGAACGTCGATTTGCGCCCGGTGGGCGAGGGCGAGTTCCGTTTCGGCGTGCGCCCCAGCCATATCTCCCTGGTGCCGAGCAATGACGATGACCTGGAGTTGGCGGTGACCGTCGAGGTGGCGGAAATCAGCGGCTCCGAGACCTTCCTCCATGTGCGCAACGAGCACTTCCTGCTGGTGCTGCATTTGCCCGGGGTGCACGAGTACGACGTCGATGCGCCGATCCGTATTTACATCCCGACCCACAAGCTGTTTGTGTTCGATGCCCAGGGCCGTCTGGTCCAGGCTCCCAGTCGTCGTGTCGCGAGGGTTGCCTGATGGCCGAGATCCGCTTGCACAACCTTGCCCACAGCTACAGCCGGACCCCGGCCGGGCCTGAAGACTACGCGATCCGCGAGATGAACCATGTCTGGGAGCAGGGCGGGGCCTATGCCTTGCTGGGGCCGTCCGGCTGCGGCAAGTCGACCTTGCTCAATATCATTTCCGGGTTGCTCAGCCCGTCCGAGGGCCAGGTGCTGTTCGATGCCAAGGTGGTCAATCAGCTGACCCCGGAAAAACGCAACATCGCCCAGGTTTTCCAGTTTCCGGTGGTCTACGACACCATGACGGTGTTCGACAACCTGGCCTTCCCCCTGCGTAACCAGGGCGTGGCCGAGGCCAGGATCCACAGCAAGGTCCAGGAGATCGCCGAAGTCCTGGATCTGCAGGCCCTGCTGGATAAAAAGGCGCGCAACCTCACTGCCGACGAGAAGCAGAAGGTCTCCATGGGCCGTGGCCTGGTGCGCGATGACGTATCGGCGATCCTGTTCGATGAGCCGCTGACGGTGATCGACCCGCACTTGAAGTGGAAACTGCGGCGCAAGCTCAAGCAGATCCACGAGCAATTCAACATCACCATGGTCTACGTGACCCACGACCAACTTGAAGCCTCGACCTTCGCCGACAAGATCGCCGTGATGTACGGCGGGCAGATCGTGCAATTCGGCACGCCCCGGGAGTTGTTCGAGCGACCCAGCCATACGTTTGTCGGTTACTTCATTGGCAGCCCCGGGATGAACCTGATCCAGGTCCAGCCGCAACCTGGGGGCGTCGGTTTCGCCAGCACTCACCTGGCGCTGTCCGAGGCCCAGCAGCAACGCATCGCCGAGTCGCAATGGACCACCCTCAAGATCGGCATCCGCCCGGAATTCGTCCATGTGTGGGACGAGCCGTTTGATGACGCGTTGCAGGCCGCTGTCGTACATGTCGAAGACCTCGGCACCTACAAGATCATGACCCTCAAGCTCGATGGCCAGCCGCTCAAGGTGCGCCTGGCCGAAGACAAGCCCGTGCCTCAGGGCACTGCGTACATCAGTTTTCCGGCGCAGTGGCTGATGGTCTATGCCGACGATTACCTGTTGGAGGTGCTGCCATGAACAAGGTGCAGAACAACAAGGCCTGGTGGCTGGTGCTGCCGGTGTTCCTGCTGGTGGCCTTCAGTGCAGTGATCCCGATGATGACCGTGGTCAACTATTCGGTGCAGGACATCTTCGATCAGTCGAGCCGTTATTTTGTCGGTGCCGATTGGTACCGCCAGGTGCTGCTCGACCCGCGGCTGCATGACTCGCTGCTGCGCCAGTTCATCTATTCGGCGTGTGTGCTGCTGATCGAAATCCCCCTCGGTATCGGCATCGCCCTGACCATGCCGACCAAGGGCCGCTGGTCGTCGCTGGTGCTGATTATCCTGGCGATCCCGCTGCTGATCCCGTGGAACGTGGTGGGCACCATCTGGCAGATCTTTGGCCGCGCCGATATCGGCCTGCTGGGTTCGAGCCTCAATGCCATGGGCATCAGCTACAACTACGCGGCCAACACCATGGACGCCTGGGTCACGGTGCTGGTGATGGACGTCTGGCACTGGACCTCCCTGGTGGCGCTGCTGTGTTATTCGGGACTACGGGCGATCCCGGATGTGTACTACCAGGCGGCACGGATCGATCGGGCCTCGAGCTGGGCGGTATTCCGACATATCCAACTGCCCAAGCTCAAGAGTGTGCTGTTGATCGCGGTGATGCTGCGCTTTATGGACAGCTTCATGATCTACACCGAGCCGTTCGTGCTCACCGGCGGCGGTCCGGGGAATGCCACCACCTTCCTCAGTCAGACCCTGACCCAAATGGCTGTGGGCCAATTCGACCTTGGCCCGGCGGCAGCGTTCTCGCTGGTGTACTTCCTCATCATCCTGTTGGTGTCCTGGCTGTTCTACACCGCCATGACCCACTCCGACGCCAACCGTTGAGGCCTGGTACTCCCATGAAGAAGGTCATTCCTCTGCTGGTCTACATCCTGTTCCTGCTGGTGCCGATCTACTGGCTGCTGAACATGTCCTTCAAGAGCAACAGCGAAATCCTCGGCGGCCTGACGTTGTTTCCCCAGGATTTCACTCTGGCCAACTATAAGGTGATCTTTACCGATCCCAGCTGGTACAGCGGTTACCTCAATTCGCTGTACTACGTGAGCCTGAATACGGTGATCTCCCTCAGCGTGGCGCTGCCGGCGGCGTATGCGTTTTCCCGCTATCGGTTCCTTGGCGACAAGCATCTGTTCTTCTGGCTGCTGACCAACCGCATGGCGCCGCCGGCGGTGTTCCTGCTGCCGTTTTTCCAGCTGTATTCCTCCATCGGCTTGTTCGACACCCATATTGCGGTGGCGCTGGCCCACTGCCTGTTCAACGTGCCGTTGGCGGTGTGGATCCTCGAGGGATTTATGTCAGGGGTGCCCAAGGAAATCGACGAAACCGCCTACATCGATGGCTACGGTTTTCCCAAGTTCTTCATCAAGATCTTCATCCCGCTGATTGGCTCGGGGATCGGCGTCACGGCGTTTTTCTGCTTTATGTTTTCCTGGGTCGAGCTGTTGCTGGCGCGCACCCTGACTTCGGTGAATGCCAAGCCGATCGCTGCGGTCATGACCCGCACGGTGTCGGCTTCAGGCATCGACTGGGGGGTGCTGGCGGCGGCCGGGGTACTGACCATCCTGCCGGGCATGCTGGTGATCTGGTTTGTTCGCAACCACGTGGCCAAGGGCTTTGCCCTGGGCCGGGTCTGAGGAACTGATGATGGAATGGATGGCCTGGACCACGCCCACGGCGGCGTTCTTTGTCGCGGTCGCCTTGATCCTGACCGGCATGACCACCTGGGAGTTGCGCTCGCCCAGCATCCCGCGACGGGGCTTGTTACCGATTGCCACCACCCGTGGCGATCGGCTGTTTATCGGTCTTCTCGGCAGTGCCTACCTGCACCTGATGGTGATTGGCCTGACCGACTGGAGCATTTGGGTGGCGTCCGCGCTGTCCCTGGTGTGGCTGTTGGCTGTGATGCGTTGGGGTTAGCTGTGTGGTGTTCGGCGACCCCGCTCCGAAATTTAACCAGGAGGTCTCTATGTTCGACAAAAACAATAAGCTGCGACATAGCGTTTCATTGGCAGCCATGCTGGCTCTCAGCGGGTTGAGCGCTACGGCCTGGGCCGACGCCTATGAAGACGCGGCGAAGAAATGGATAGGCAGCGAATTCAAGCCATCCACCTTGAGCGAAGCCCAGCAGCTGGAAGAGCTGAAGTGGTTCATCAAGGCCGCCGAGCCGTTTCGTGGCATGAAAATCAACGTGGTCTCGGAAACCCTGACCACCCACGAGTACGAGTCCAAGGTGCTGGCCAAGGCCTTCAGCGAAATCACCGGGATCAAGTTGACCCACGATTTGCTGCAAGAAGGCGATGTGGTGGAAAAACTCCAGACCCAGATGCAGTCCGACAAAAATATCTACGATGGCTGGGTTAACGATTCGGACCTGATCGGCACGCACTTTCGCTATGGCAAGACCGAATCCATCACCGACCTGATGGCCAATGAAGGCAAGAACTTCACCTCGCCGACCCTGGATATCAAGGACTTTATCGGCATCTCCTTTACCACCGCGCCAGACGGCAAAATCTACCAACTGCCGGACCAGCAGTTCGCCAACCTCTACTGGTTCCGCGCCGACTGGTTCGAGCGCGCCGACCTGAAAGCCAAGTTCAAGGAGAAATACGGCTACGAGCTGGGGGTGCCGGTCAACTGGTCGGCTTATGAAGACATCGCTAAGTTCTTCACCGAGGACGTTAAGGAGATCGACGGCAAGCGGGTTTACGGCCACATGGACTACGGCAAGAAGGACCCATCCCTGGGCTGGCGCTTCACCGATGCCTGGTTCTCCATGGCCGGTGGCGGCGACAAGGGCCTGCCCAACGGCTTGCCGGTGGACGAGTGGGGGATTCGCGTCGAGGACTGCCACCCGGTGGGCTCCAGCGTGACCCGTGGCGGCGACACCAACGGCCCGGCGGCGGTGTTCGCCACGCAGAAGTACGTCGACTGGCTCAAGGCCTACGCACCACCGGAAGCGGCCGGCATGACGTTCTCCGAATCCGGGCCGGTGCCGTCCCAGGGCAATATCGCCCAGCAGATCTTCTGGTACACCGCTTTCACCGCCGACATGACCAAGCCGGGTCTGGCGGTGATGAACGCCGACGGCACGCCGAAATGGCGCATGGCACCTTCACCGCGCGGGCCCTACTGGGAAGAGGGCATGAAGCTGGGTTATCAGGACGTGGGCTCCTGGACCTTCATGAAGTCCACCCCCGAGAAACAGAAACTCGCGGCCTGGCTCTATGCACAGTTCGTGACCTCGAAAACCGTGTCGCTGAAGAAAACCATCGTCGGCCTGACGCCGATCCGCGAATCGGACATCAACTCCCAAGCCATGACCGACCTGGCGCCGAAGCTCGGTGGCCTGGTGGAGTTCTATCGCAGCCCGGCCCGGGTGCAATGGACCCCGACCGGGACCAACGTGCCGGACTACCCTCGCCTGGCGCAGTTGTGGTGGAGCCATATTTCGGAAGCCGCCAGCGGCGAGAAAACCCCGCAACAAGCCCTCGATGGCCTGGCCAAGGACCAGGACGCGATCATGACCCGGCTTGAGCGCTCGAAAGTTCAGCCGGTGTGCGGGCCGAAAATGAACCCTGAGCGCGACGCGCAATACTGGTTCGATCAACCCGGCGCGCCAAAACCGAAACTGGCAAACGAAAAGCCCAAGGGCGAGACCGTGAGCTACAACGAGCTGATCAAGTCGTGGGAGGCGGCGCGCAAGTAACAGCTACCGATTGCGACAGGGGCGGCACCTTCGGGTGCCGTTTTTCTGTGTGGCGTTTGCCTGTCGTGCCCCATGGCTTGGCACTGCCGGGCTGGCCTTTGCCGCCTTGATGTTCATCAGCCGGGGCGTCGAGGCCTTCCAGCCGCTCGGAGAATCTTTGCCGTTTCATCAACCACCCCCACTCGGTTTATTAGCCTGTGGCTCAACCTTACTGCCTGGGCCTGATATGGGCTGTCAGGCAGGTTGGCAAAGGTTGAAGGGCTTTTCTGTAAATGCCGGGTAAGAAGGGCAGGGTCTCAATGCAGAATGGCGCCCGAAGGCGCCGTTCTGTTGTACTGCAGTTCGCCCTTGAGCGATCAGCCCGCGAGGCCTGCCTGCTGGACCAGGGTCAGCAGCGGTTGCGGGTAGACGCCGAGGAAGAACGCCAGGAGGGCGATGGCCAGCAGCATCACGCCGCCTGCCTTTTGCTCCCAGTGCAATTGCGCATCGTGGCGACGCAGGTTCGGCTCGATCAGGTACAGGGTGACCATCACGCGCAGGTAGTAGAAGACGCCGATGGCGCTGCCCAGTACCAGGGAACCCACCAGCCACCACTGGTGCGACTCGACACCGGTGGCAATGATGTAGAACTTGCCGATAAAGCCTGCGGTGAGCGGGATACCGGCCAGGGACAGCATCATCACGGTCAGTACGGCGGTCAGGTACGGACGGCGCCAGAACAGGCCGCGGTATTCGTACAGGGCGTCTGCGTCGCGGCCTTTGTAAGGCGAGGACATCAGGGTGATCACGCCGAATGCACCGAGGCTGGTGATGACGTAGGTGACCAGGTACACGCCGATGGCTTCCAGGGCCAGGCCCTTGCTCGCCACCAGGGCGATCAGCAGGTAACCGAAGTGGGCGATGGACGAGTAACCCAGCAGACGCTTGAGGTTGCTCTGGGTCAGTGCCAGCAGGTTACCGAACAGGATCGACGCCACGGCGATCACGCTGAGCACGGTGCTCAGCACGCCGCTGCTGGCCGCTGGCGAGATCTGGAACAGACGCACCATCACTGCGAACACCGCCACCTTGGAAGCGGTGGCCAGGAACGCCGCCACCGGTGCCGGAGCACCTTCGTAGACGTCCGGGGTCCAGAGGTGGAACGGCACCAGCGACAGTTTGAACGCCAGGCCGATCAGCATCATGCCCAGGCCCAACTGAGCCAGGGAACTTGGCAGGCCGGTGGCCGCGATGGCCTGGCCGATCCCGACGAAGCTCAGGCTGCCGGCATCGGCGTAGAGCATGGCCATGCCGAACAGCAGGAACGCGGAACCGGCGGCCGACAGCACCATGTACTTGATGCCGGCTTCCAGGGAACGCTTGTTGAAGAAGGCATAGGCCACCAGGCCGTAGACCGGTACCGACAGCAGTTCCAGGCCAATGAACAAGCCAGCCAGGTGCTGCGCGCTGACCAGGACCAGGCCACCGGCGGCGGCCATCAGGATCAGCAGGTACAGCTCTTCACGGTTGCCCGGGTAACCGGTACCGCCATCGCCGAGGTAGGCGTGAGCGAGGGTGACACAGGCCAGGGTGGTGACCAGGATCAACGCCATGTACAGGCAGGCGAACGAGTCGATCTGCAGCAGTGGGGTCACGGCCAGTGGCGCGACTTTCAAGGCTGGGAGGATCGACAGCAAGGCCAGGTTCAGACCGGCCACGGAGATCAGGAAGGTCTGCGAGTGGTTGCGGCGCCATGCGATCGCCAGCATCACCACGATGATCGTGGCGCTGGTGATCAACAACGGCGCTAGCGCGATAAAGTGTTGAATCGTGAATTCCATAGCGCTCTTACCGTGCCGAAGCGAGTTGAGTGAAGGCGGTACCGAGCCATTGCTGCACGCCATGCATCGTGGCGGCAGAGGTATCGAGGAACGGTTGCGGGTAGACGCCGATGTAGATCAGCAACACCGCAAGGCCGAGCACCATGATCAGTTCGCGAGCATCCATGCCATGCAGGACCGCGTCCGACTTGGACGGGCCGAAGTAGGCGCGGTGGATCATGATCAGCGAGTAGACCGAACCGAACACCAGGCCCGAGGTGGCAATCGCCGTGATCCATGGCGCGGCGACAAAGGTGCCGATCAGGATCAGGAACTCGCCGACGAAGTTGCCAGTGCCCGGCAAGCCCAGGGAAGCGGCGGCAAAGAACAGGCTGACGGCCGGCAGGTAGGCGATCTTCGACCACAGGCCACCCATTTCACGCATGTCGCGGGTGTGAGTGCGCTCGTACAACTGGCCGCTGAGGATAAACAGCGCGGCTGCCGAAACACCGTGGGCCAGCATCTGGATCACTGCGCCTTGCAGGGCGAGCTGGCTGCCGGAGTAGATCCCGATCAGCACGAAGCCCATGTGCGAAACGCTGGAGAAGGCGATCAAACGCTTGATGTCGGTCTGGGCGAAGGCCAGGAATGCACCGTAGAAAATCCCGATCAGACCCAGGGTCATGGCGATGGGAGCGAACTCGGCCGAGGCGTTCGGGAACAGCGGCAGGGCAAAGCGCAGCAGACCATAGGCAGCGGTCTTCAGCAGGATGCCCGCCAGGTCCACGGAACCGGCGGTTGGCGCCTGGGCGTGAGCATCAGGCAGCCAGGAGTGGAACGGCACCACCGGCAGCTTCACCGCGAAAGCGATGAAGAAACCGAGCATCAGGATGTACTCGGTGGTCAACGACATCTTGGTTTTCAACAGGTCGGCGTAGTTGAAGGTAATCACGCCGGTGTTGTTGAAGTTGACCAGGACCAGACCGAGGATCGCCACCAACATGATCAGGCCGGAGGCCTGGGTGAAGATGAAGAACTTGGTCGCCGCATAAATACGGGTCTTTTTGCCGTCCGAAGAACTGTGACCCCAGAGCGCGATGAGGAAGTACATCGGCACCAGCATCATTTCCCAGAAGAAGAAGAACATGAACAGGTCGAGGGCGAGGAACACGCCGACCACGCCGCCCAGGATCCACATCAGGTTCAGGTGGAAGAAACCCACGTGACGCTGAATCTCTTTCCAGGAGCAGAGTACCGAGAGGATACCCAGCAGGCCGGTCAGCAGGATCATCAGCAGCGACAGGCCGTCCAGCGCCAGGTGCACGCTGATGCCGAAGCGCTGGATCCAGATGTGCTTGAACTCAAGCGCCCAGGTCGGATCGGCGCCCGGCGCCGGTGCAAATGAATAGTCACCATGGGCCCACAGCCAGAGGCCGAGAGCGAGTTCCAGGGTCATGGTCAACAGCGCAATCCAGCGGGGGAGGGTGGCGCCGAAGCGCTCACCCATCCAGCACAGCAGGCCGCCGATGAAGGGGATCAGGATTAGCCAAGGCAGAATCATGACGGGCTCAATTCCTTTCGCAAGTTCGCAAGGTTCATGTCAGACCGCTACCAGCACGATGGCGCCGATAACCAGCACGGCACCAGCAGCCATCGAGGCGGCATACCAACGCAGTTGACCGGTTTCGGTACGGCTCAGGGCGTTGTGTCCGCCTTTGGCCATACGCGGGATCAAACCGATGGTCTGGTCGAGCGGGTCTTTGCGCAGTACGTGGCTGATGGCCAGATACGGCTTGACGAACAGTTTGTCGTAGATCCAGTCGAAGCCCCAGGCGGCGAACCACCAGGCCGAGAGCAGACGCCCGATGCCGCTGTTGGCGATGGCGGTCACAAAGCGACGCTTGCCAAGGAACAACAGGGCTGCCAGCAGGATACCGGCCAGGGCGATGGCGCCCGAAGCGATTTCCAGGCTGTGCTTGGCTTCGCCGCCGGCATGGCCAACGCTCTGTGGCAGCACGCCGTGCAGCGGCGGAACGATCATCGCGCCAATGGCGGTGGACAATACGATCAGCACCGACAGTGGCAGCCAGTGAGCGATGCCGTGACCGGCGTGGGCTTCGGTCTTCGCTTCACCGTGGAACGCGATGAAGATCAGGCGGAAGGTATACAGCGAAGTCATGAACGCACCGACCAGACCGGCGTACAGCAGGCCATGGTTGCCGCTGGCGAAGGCTTCCCAGAGGATCTCGTCCTTGGAGTAGAAGCCCGCGGTCACCAGAGGCAGGGCCGCCAGGGCCGCGCCGCCGACGATGAAGCTGGCGTAGGCCAACGGCAGTTTCTTCCACAGGCCGCCCATCTTGAAGATGTTCTGCTCGTGGTGGCAGGCAACGATCACCGCACCGGAAGCAAGGAACAGCAGGGCCTTGAAGAAGGCGTGGGTCATCAAGTGGAAGATCGCGCCGTCCCAGGCGCCGACGCCCAGGGCCAGGAACATGTAGCCGATCTGGCTCATGGTCGAGTAGGCGAGGATCCGCTTGATGTCCGTCTGTACCAGCGCGGCAAAGCCGGCCAGGACCAGGGTCACGCCGCCGACCAGGCCCACCAGGTGCAGGATCTCCGGCGCCAGGGTGAACAGGCCGTGGGTACGGGCGATCAGGTAGACACCTGCGGTGACCATGGTCGCGGCGTGGATCAGTGCCGATACCGGGGTCGGGCCGGCCATCGCGTCCGCCAGCCAGGTCTGCAATGGCAGCTGCGCGGATTTACCGACAGCGCCGCCCAGCAGCATCAGGGTCGCCAGGGTGATCCAGAAGTCGCCGGCCTGGAATTTCTGCGGTGCCAGCACCAGCAGTTCCTGGATGTTCAGCGTGCCCACCTGTTGGAACAGGATGAACAGGCCGATGGCCATGAACACGTCGCCGATACGGGTGACGATAAAGGCCTTGAGTGCCGCGTTACCGTTGTTGCGGTTGCTGTAGTAGAAACCGATCAACAGGTAGGAGCACAGGCCCACGCCTTCCCAGCCGAAGTACAGGAACAACAGGTTATCGCCCAGGACCAGGAACAGCATGCTGGCGATAAACAGGTTGGTGTAGGCGAAGAAGCGCGAGTAACCGGCTTCGCCGCGCATGTACCAGGACGCGAACAGGTGGATCAGAAAGCCAACACCGACCACAACGCCCAGCATGGTGATCGACAGGCCGTCGATGTACAGGGCGAAGTTAGGGGTGAAGTTTTCCACCGCCATCCACTGCCACAGCACCAGGGTGTAGTGGCCAGCCTCGGGCGGAGCGACGTTGAATTGCCAGATCACATAGGCCGCCACGATGGCCGAGAGGCCAATGGAGCCGACGCCGATCAGGGCGGCGAGGTTTTCCGAGAAGCGTCCACGGGAGAACGACAGCAGCAGGAAACCGATCAGGGGGAATACGAAAGTCAGAAAGATAAGGTTCATCCGCGCATCTCACTGGCAGCGTCGATATCGAGCGTATGGAAGCGGCGGTACAGCTGCAGCAGGATTGCCAGGCCAATACTGGCCTCGGCGGCTGCAAGGCTGATCACCAGGATGAACATGATCTGTCCATCCGGCTGCGCCCAACGGGCACCGGCCACGATGAACGCCAGGGCAGCGGCGTTCATCATGATTTCCAGGCTCATCAACACGAAGAGAATGTTACGGCGCACCATCAGGCCGACCAGGCCCAGGCAGAACAGGATCCCGGCGACTGCCAGGCCATGTTCCAGCGGGATAGAACCCATAGAGATAGTAGGCATGAGTTACTCCTTCGCCTCGTTGCGGCCCAGGTGGAATGCCGTGACCGCTGCAGCAAGCAGCAGCATCGAGGCGAGTTCGACCACCAGCAGGTAAGGACCGAACAGGCTGATGCCTACGGCCTTGGCGTCCACGGCGGTGTGACCGATGCTGGCGCCGCTCTGATGGCTGAACAGCACATACAGCAGTTCAGCCAGCAGCAGGGCGCTGAGAATCACCGGTCCGATCCAGATGCCGGGCTTGAGCCAGATGCGCTCTTGCTGAACCGAGGCCGGGCCCAGGTTCAACATCATCACCACGAACACGAACAGCACCATGATGGCGCCGGCATAGGCGATCACTTCCAGTACGCCGGCAAACGGCGCACCGAGACTGAAGAACGTCATGGCCACGGCGATCAGCGAAATGATCAGGTAGAGCAGGGCGTGCACAGGGTTAGTGTTGGTGATCACACGCAATGTGGACACAACGGCAACACCTGACGCGAAATAGAAAGCGAATTCCATCTTTCTTCCTTAAGGCAGCAAGCTCTTCACGTTGATCGGCTCGGCTTCGTTTTGCGCGGAGCCTTTTGGCTTACCGGCAATGGCCATACCTGCAACACGATAGAAGTTGTAATCAGGGTTTTTTCCGGGGCCGGAGATCAGCAGATCTTCTTTCTCGTAAACCAGGTCCTGACGTTTGAACTCGGCCATTTCGAAATCCGGCGTGAGCTGGATCGCGGTGGTCGGGCAGGCTTCCTCGCAGAGGCCGCAGAAAATGCAGCGCGAGAAGTTGATGCGGAAGAAGTCCGGGTACCAGCGACCGTCTTCGGTTTCAGCTTTCTGCAGCGAGATGCAACCCACCGGGCACGCCACGGCGCACAGGTTGCAGGCTACGCAGCGCTCTTCGCCGTCGGGATCACGGGTCAGGACGATGCGGCCGCGGTAGCGCGGTGGCAGGTACACGGCTTCTTCCGGGTACTGCAGGGTGTCGCGTTTGCGGAAGCCATGGCCGAAAACCATCACCAGGCTGCGCAACTGGGTACCAGTACCCTTAACGATGTCGCCAATATATTTGAACATGGGTCAAATCCTCACTGAACCGCGCCCGCTGGCGTGTTCAACAACACAACCGCAGCGGTCACCAGCAAATTGATCAGGGTCAGCGGCAGGCAGAATTTCCAGCTGAAGTCCATCACCTGGTCATAACGCGGACGCGGGATAGAGGCGCGCAGCAGGATGAACAGCATGATGAAGAACGCGGTCTTCAAGGCGAACCAGACGAAGGCCAGTTGCGGCAGGATACCGAACGGACCGTGCCAGCCACCGAAGAACAGGGTCACCAGCAGTGCCGAGATCAGGATGATGCCGATGTACTCGCCAACGAAGAACATGCCCCATTTCATGCCGGCGTATTCAATGTGGTAACCGTCGGCCAGTTCCTGCTCCGCTTCCGGCTGGTCGAAGGGGTGACGGTGAGTCACGGCCACGCCAGCGATGAAGAAGGTACAGAAGCCGAAGAACTGCGGAATGATGAACCACAGGTTCTGCGCCTGGTACTCGACGATGTCTCGCATGTTGAACGAGCCGACCTGGACCACGATGCCCATCAGCGCCAGGCCCATGAACACTTCATAGGACACGGTCTGGGCCGAAGCCCGCAGGGAACCCAGCAGGGCGAACTTGTTGTTGCTCGACCAGCCGGCGAATAGCACCGCGTAGACCGAAAGACCGGCCATGGCGAAGAAGAACAGCAGGCCGATGTTCAGGTCCGCGACGCCCCAGGTCGGGGTGATCGGGATGATCGCGAAGGCGATCAGCAAGGCACTCATGGCCACAACCGGTGCCAGGGTGAAAATCACCTTGTCGGCAAACGGCGGAGTCCAGTCTTCCTTGAAGAACATTTTCAGCATGTCGGCAGCGATCTGAAACATGCCGAATGGGCCGACGCGGTTCGGACCGTAACGGTCCTGCCACCAGCCCAGCAGGCGACGTTCGACGAAGCTGAGCAGGGCGCCGGCAACCACCACGGCCAACAGCACCACGATGGCCTTGACCACCGCGATGATGGTGTCGATCACTTCAGGGGTGAACCAGGTCATTGCGCTGCCTCCTGCAGACCATCAACGGTTTTGCCGAAAATCGCCGGTGGAATACCCGCCAGACCTGCCGGCAGGGCAACCAGGCCAGCGCCCAGTTCTTCGTTGATGCGCAGCGGCAGGCGCAGGGTCTGGCCCGCCACGTTCAGGCTGAGCAGGGCGCCGTCGTTGACACCCAGGCGGTCCGCTTCGGACTTGGCCAGGGCCACGTAGGCAGCGGGAATGCGCTCCTGCACCGGGGCGGCTTTCGAAGAGTTCTCTTCGCTGCCGAACAGGTGATAGAACGGCACCACTTGCCAGGTGCCCTGGGCCGGCGAAAAGGCCCGTGGCGCGCTGGCGAACCAGTTCAGCTTGTCGCCCTGGGTTTCGATCAGGCGGGTGCCCGGGTCGCCCGCGCGAATGTGACCACCGACTTCGTCCTGGAATTTGTTCCAGGCCTGTGGCGAGTTCCAGCCCGGCGACCAGGCGAAAGGCACCTGCTGACGAGGCTCAGCCGAACCCGAGTAACCTTCCATGGAGAAGGCGAACGCGGTGTCCGGGTCTTGCGGAGTACGTGGCTCGTGCACGCTGATATCGGCGCGCATGGCGGTACGACCGGAGTAGCGCAGCGGTTCGCGGGCCAGTTTCATGCCCTTGATGCGGAACGCGGCGGACGGCGCGGCGTCGACGATACGGGCCAGTTGCGGTGCGCTGGAAGCGACGGCAGCCGTCACGTGGTCGAGCTGGGTCCAGTCAATCGGCTGGTTCAGCAGGGTGGCGCGCAGGGCATGCAGCCAGCGCCAGCCTTCGTGAACCAGGATGCTGGCGTCCATGTACTTCGGATCGAACACCTGGAAGAAACGCTGGGCGCGGCCTTCCTGGCTGATCAGGGTGCCGTCGCCTTCGGCGAAGCTGGCCGCTGGCAGGACCAGGTGCGCGCGGTCGCTGGTGGCGGTCTTCTGGTGATCGGCGACGATCACCACTTTCGCGGCATTCAGGGCGGCATCGACCTTGGCCGAATCGGTGCGGGTGTACAGGTCGTTTTCCAGGACCACGATGGCGTCGGCATTGCCGTCGATCACCGCTTGCAGGGCGGCGTCCACCGACTCGCCGCCGAGCATGGCCAGGCCGAGGCTGTTGGCTTCCGGCACGATCAGGCTGATGGAGCCGTTTTTCTCGCGCAGCTTCAGGGCCTTGGCGATGTTGGCGGCGGCTTCGATCAGTGCCTTGGAACCCAGGGAGGTGCCGGCGATGATCAACGGGCGCTTGGCCGCGAGCAGGGCGTCGGCAATGCGCTTGGCCAGTTCCAGGGCTTCGCTGTCCAGGCCGTCGACGGCAGGGGCGCTGGCGTCCAGGGCGTGGGCCACGGCGAAACCGATGCGGGCCAGGTCGTCCGGTGCAGCGTGCACGCACTCTTCGGCGATATCGTCGAGCTTGGTTTCAGCCAGGCTGGCGATAAACAGCGGGTTCAGCGCGTGCTGGCCGATGTTTTTCACCGCGGCGTCGAGCCAAGGCTGGACGCGCATGGCGTCGGCCATGTCTTCGGCCTTGCCCTTGACCGACTGGCGCAGGGCCAGGGCCATGCGGGCAGCGGTCTGGGTCAGGTCTTCGCCGAGGACGAAGATCGCGTCATGGTCTTCGATGTCGCGCATGTTCGGCACTGGCAGCGGGCTGTCGTTCAGCACTTGCAGGACCAGGCGGATGCGCTCCAGCTCGGAAGCTTCGATACCGGAGTAGAAGTGCTCGGCGCCTACCAGTTCACGCAGCGCGTAGTTGCTTTCGAGGCTGGCGCGTGGCGAACCGATACCGACGATGTTGCGGCCGCGCAGCAGGTCGGCGGCTTTATCCAGGGCTTCGTCGAGGGTCAGCTTGGCGCCACCGGCCAGCAATGGCTGGCGTGGGCGGTCTTCGCGGTTGACGTAGCCATAGCCGAAACGGCCACGGTCGCAGAGGAAGTACTGGTTCACCGAACCGTTGAAACGGTTCTCGATGCGCCGCAGTTCGCCGTAACGCTCGCCCGGGGAGATGTTGCAACCGCTGGAGCAGCCATGGCAGATGCTCGGCGAGAACTGCATGTCCCACTTGCGGTTGTAGCGCTCGGAGTGAGTCTTGTCGGTGAACACACCGGTCGGGCAGACCTCGGTGAGGTTGCCGGAGAACTCGCTTTCCAGCACGCCGTCTTCAACGCGACCGAAGTACACGTTGTCGTGGGCGCCGAATACGCCCAGGTCGGTGCCGCCGGCGTAGTCTTTGTAGAAGCGCACGCAGCGGTAGCAGGCGATGCAGCGGTTCATTTCGTGGGAAATGAACGGGCCCAGTTGCTGGTTCTGGTGGGTGCGCTTGGTGAAGCGGTAACGACGTTCGTTGTGGCCCGTCATTACGGTCATGTCTTGCAGGTGGCAGTGACCGCCCTCTTCGCACACAGGGCAGTCGTGCGGGTGGTTGGTCATCAGCCATTCGACAACGCTGGCGCGGAACGCCTTGGATTCTTCATCTTCGATGGAGATCCAGGTGTTGTCGGTGGCTGGCGTCATGCAGGACATGACGATACGACCACGGGTGTCGTTCTCGTCGGTGTACTGCTTGACCGCACACTGGCGACAGGCACCGACGCTACCAAGAGCGGGGTGCCAGCAGAAATAAGGGATGTCGAGGCCTAGTGACAGACACGCCTGTAACAGGTTGTCCGCCCCATCGACTTCGAGCGCTTTGCCGTCTACGTGGATAGTGGCCATGGTTCAAAGTTCTTCGTTGGCCCGTTGTCAGCGGGCGTGGCTAATGGAATCTTGTTATTCATGTGCATCAACACAGCCTTCAAGGCGTCAGCACATGAGAAGGCGAAGAGTACGGACCCTTCGCCTTTTTAAGCGTTACGCGCCGACTACGATCGGTCGGGCCAGAGGCGGGACGGCGGCGCTGCTAGGCGCGATGCCGGCTTCGAACTCTGGACGGAAGTATTTGATGGCACTGCCCAACGGCTCCACGGCACCCGGTGCGTGAGCACAGAAGGTCTTGCCTGGGCCGAGGAAGCCGACCAGACCCAGTAGGGTCTCGATATCGCCGGCTTGCCCTTCACCTTTCTCGAGGGCCATCAGCAGCTTGACGCTCCATGGCAGGCCATCGCGGCAAGGGGTGCAGAAGCCACAGGATTCGCGGGCGAAGAACTGCTCCATGTTGCGCAGCAGGGACACCATGTTGACGCTGTCGTCCACCGCCATGGCCAGGCCGGTACCCATACGGGTGCCGACTTTGGCGATGCCGCCGGCGTACATTTGTGCGTCCAGGTGTTCAGGCAGCAGGAAGCCGGTACCGGCGCCGCCTGGCTGCCAGCACTTGAGCTTGAAGCCGTCGCGCATGCCGCCGGCGTAGTCTTCGAACAACTCGCGCGCGGTCACGCCGAATGGCAGCTCCCACAGGCCGGGGTTCTTCACTTTGCCGGAGAAGCCCATCAGCTTGGTGCCGTGGTCTTCACTGCCTTCGCGGGCCAGGGATTTGTACCAGTCCACGCCGTCGCCGATGATCGCCGGCACGTTGCACAGGGTCTCGACGTTGTTCACGCACGTCGGCTTGCCCCACACGCCTACGGCGGCAGGGAAGGGCGGCTTGGAGCGCGGGTTGGCGCGGCGGCCTTCGAGGGAGTTGATCAGTGCGGTTTCTTCACCGCAGATGTAACGCCCGGCACCGGTGTGGACGAACAGCTCGAAATCGAAGCCGCTGCCCAGGATGTTCTTGCCCAGCAGGCCTGCGGCCTTGGCTTCTTCCACGGCACGGTTGAGGTGCTTGGCGGCGGTGGTGTATTCGCCACGCAGGAAGATGTAGCCACGGTAGGTTTTCAGTGCGCGGGCACTGATCAGCATGCCTTCGATCAGCAGATGGGGCTGTTGCTCCATCAGCATGCGGTCTTTCCAGGTGTTGGGTTCCATTTCATCCGCGTTGCACAGCAGGTAGCGGATGTTGATGGATTCGTCCTTGGGCATCAGCCCCCACTTCACGCCCGTGGGGAAGCCTGCACCGCCGCGGCCCTTGAGGCCTGCGTCTTTCACGGTCTGGACGATATCGTCCTGGGACATGTCGGCAAATGCTTTGCGCGCCGCGGCATAACCGTTCTTGGCCTGGTATTCGTCGAGCCAGACCGGCTCGCCGTCGTCACGCAGACGCCAGGTCAGGGGGTGGGTTTCTGCGCTGCGCTGGATGCGGTTGGCAGGGCCGAAGGATGTCAGGGTCATACGTAGCCCTCCAACAGTTTGGCGACGCCAGCAGGCTGTACGTCACCGAAAGTGTCGTCGTCGATCATCAACGCCGGCGCCTTGTCGCAGTTGCCCAGGCAGCACACCGGCAGCAGCGTGAAGCGGCCGTCGGCGGTGGTCTGGCCGAGGCCGATACCGAGCTTGCTCTGGATCTCGCTGACCACTGACTCATGGCCGCCGATGTAGCAGACCATGCTGTCGCAGACGCGGATGATGTGACGGCCGACCGGCTGGCGGAAGATCTGGCTGTAGAACGTCGCCACGCCTTCAACGTCGCTGGCCGGGATGCCGAGGATCTCGCCGATGGCGTACAGGGCGCCATCGGGCACCCAGCCACGTTCCTTCTGGACGATCTTCAGGGCTTCGATAGACGCCGCGCGCGGGTCTTCGTAGTGATGCAGCTCGTGCTCGATGGCCGAGCGCTCGGTTTCGCTCAGGGCGAAACGGTCTGTCTGGATAAGCGTGCTGTTCATGCTTAGCGGTCCACGTCGGCCATAACGAAGTCGATACTACCCAGGTACGCGATCAAGTCCGCGACCATGCTGCCTTTGATCACCGAAGGGATCTGCTGCAGGTGCGGGAAGCTTGGGGTACGAATCCGGGTGCGGTAGCTCATGGTGCCGCCATCGCTCGTCAGGTAATAACTGTTGATGCCCTTGGTCGCTTCGATCATCTGGAAGGATTCGTTGGCCGGCATCACCGGGCCCCACGAAACTTGCAGGAAGTGCGTGATCAAGGTCTCGATGTGCTGCAGCGTGCGCTCTTTGGGCGGCGGCGTGGTCAGCGGGTGATCCGCCTTGTACGGGCCTTCCGGCATGTTGCGCATGCACTGGTCGATGATCTTGATGCTCTGGCGCATTTCTTCGACGCGGACCATGCAGCGGTCATAGGCATCGCCGTTGGCGGCCAGCGGCACTTCGAACTCGAAGTTCTCGTAGCCGGAGTATGGACGCGCTTTACGCAGGTCGAAGTCGCACCCGGTGGAACGCAGCCCGGCACCGGTGACGCCCCATTCCAGGGCCTCTTTGGTGTTGTAGGCGGCAACGCCGATGGTACGACCCTTGAGGATGCTGTTCTGCAAGGCGGCCTTGGTGTACTCGTCGAGGCGCTTGGGCAGCCATTCGACAAAGTCCTTGACCAGCTTGTCCCAGCCGCGCGGCAGGTCGTGGGCGACGCCACCGATGCGGTACCAGGCCGGGTGCAGGCGGAAACCGGTAATGGCTTCGATCACCGTGTACGCCTTCTGGCGGTCGGTGAAGGTGAAGAACACCGGGGTCATGGCGCCGACGTCCTGGATATAGGTCCCCAGGAACAGCAGGTGGCTGGTAATACGGAAGAACTCGGCCATCATGATGCGGATGACGTCGACCTTCTCCGGCACCTTGATGCCGGCCAGTTTCTCGACCGAGAGCACGTACGGCAGGTTGTTCATCACCCCGCCGAGGTAGTCGATACGGTCGGTGTAGGGAATGAAGCTGTGCCAGGACTGACGCTCGGCCATCTTCTCGGCACCACGGTGGTGGTAGCCGATGTCCGGTACGCAGTCGACGATCTCTTCACCGTCCAGCTGCAGGATGATGCGGAACGCACCGTGAGCCGAAGGGTGGTTCGGACCCAGGTTGAGGAACATGTAGTCCTCGTTGGCCCCGGAGCGTTTCATGCCCCAGTCTTCCGGCTTGAAGCGTGCGGCCTCTTCTTCCAGTTGCTGCTTGGCCAGGGTCAGGCTGAACGGGTCGAATTCGGTGGCGCGCGCCGGGAAGTCCTTGCGCAGCGGGTGACCTTCCCAGGTCGGCGGCATCATGATGCGCGACAGGTGAGGGTGGCCCGGGAAGTCGATGCCGAACATGTCCCAGACTTCGCGCTCGTACCAGTTGGCGTTGGGCCAGATACCGGTCACGGTCGGCAGGCTGAGGTCGCTTTCGGACAGGGCGACCTTGATCATCACGTCGCTGTTACGTTCGATCGACAGCAGGTGATAGAAGACGCTGAAGTCGGCGCCCGGCAAGCCCTGGCGCTTGGTGCGCAGACGCTCGTCCACGCCGTGCAGGTCATAGAGCATGACGTACGGCTTGGGCAGGTTGCGCAGGAAGGTCAGGACTTCGACAAGTTTGGCGCGGGTAACCCACAGCACCGGCATGCCGGTGCGGGTGGCCTGGGCGGTGAACGCCTCAGGGCCAAAACGGTTATTGAGTTCGACGACCACATCCTGGTCGTCTGCCTTATAAGGCGGGATGTACAGAGCACTGCCTGTAGTCATGGTTTTTTATCGCTTTGGGTCAACGTAAAGAATGAAGCCAGTTTCTCGTTTCTTTGTAAGAACAGAGCTGGATCAGACTTCGTCTGGGCTGCGCAGGTTGGTGACCTGAATACGCTGTTCGCGGCGCTGTTCCTTTTGCGAAGGCATCTCGGCGCGGTATACGCCTTGATCGCCGACGACCCAGGAAAGTGGGCGACGCTCCTTGCCGATCGATTCCTGCAGCAGCATCAGGCCTTGCAGGAAAGCTTCGGGGCGAGGCGGGCAGCCAGGCACGTAGACGTCCACGGGCAGGAATTTATCCACCCCCTGAACCACGGAGTAGATGTCGTACATGCCACCGGAGTTGGCGCACGAACCCATGGAGATAACCCACTTCGGCTCGAGCATTTGCTCGTAGAGACGCTGAATGATCGGCGCCATCTTGATGAAGCAGGTTCCGGCAATAACCATGAAATCCGCCTGACGCGGCGATGCCCGGATAACCTCGGCGCCAAAGCGCGCGATGTCGTGGGGCGCCGTGAAGGCGGTGGTCATTTCCACATAGCAGCAGGAAAGGCCGAAGTTGTACGGCCACAGGGAGTTCTTACGTCCCCAGTTGACCGCGCCGTTCAGCACGTCTTCCAGCTTGCCCATGTAGATGTTTTTGTGGACTTGATCTTCTAACGGATCGGAAACGGTTTCCCGTTCGCCGATCGGATACTGCTCGTTAGGAGCATCGGGGTCGATCCTGGTGAGATTGTATTGCATCGCCAAAGCCTCATTGTTTTAGCTTCGCCTGCCGCTTACGACGAGCTTCCGGAGCCCAATCAAGGGCGCCCACTCGAAATAGGTAGACAAGACCTGCCAACAGAATTGCTATGAAAACGAGAGCTTCGACGAATCCGGTCCAGCCGCTTTCGCGGACGGACACAGACCAGGCAAAGAGAAAAAGGGCTTCGATATCGAAGATCACGAACAGCATCGCGACCAGATAGAATTTGGCTGAGAGCCGCAAGCGGGCGCCACCGGTAGGTAGCATGCCGGACTCGAACGGTTCGTTTTTGCTGCGGCCCCAGGCTTTTGACCCGAGGAGGCTGGAGACGCCGAGCATGAAGGCACAAAGGCCGACGACACCCAGAAGGAAAATGGCAAAGCCCCAGTTGTGGGCCATGAGTCCTGTCGCTTCGGGCATGCTGGTAATCCTTAACAGAGAGCAAAGGTCTCTGAGCTTGATAAAGAAATAAAGCAGTGACGATATGTCGCAGCGCAATCAATCGCGGTGATTTTATGGCTAAACAACGGGCAAGTAAAATCTCTATAGCGAAATTGTTTATTGGAATAAGGACATAGGTCACCTCGCAAGCCCCGTAAGCCAGGCGATGCGGGCATTAGCGGGCATTTGGTTAATTATGTTTTGCGGTAGCTGTAACGAATATTATATGGGCTAAATGATAATCAATATTGTTTGGGGTGGTTTTTAAACTGTTGTACGGGTGGCTGGCGGGAAAGTTGTTTTTTATATGCGCGTTACTACAAGTAGCGAACGCCGACCTTTTACCTTTTTTTACTTGCCTGGACACCGCTCTGGATCAATGTTTTGCCGGATTGAGCTGATCGTGCGGTGGATGGGGGCGGCGAGCGCCTGATGCTGGCGAGTCTCGGCTTGGTCGCCAGCGAAAGCCGGGGCAAAAAAACGCCCCGAACCAGTCGGGGCGTCAGAGGTGCGGCATTGCAGTTAGGTGTGTAGCGGGTCTGCAATGGCCGATTCAGGCTTGAAGCGCTATCAGTGGAACTGCTCTTCTTCGGTCGAACCGGTCAGTGCGGTAACCGACGAGGTGCCGCCCTGGATCACGGTGGTCATGTCGTCGAAGTAGCCGGTGCCCACCTCCTGCTGGTGAGCCACGAAGGTGTAGCCCTTGGCGGCGTCGGCAAATTCCTGCTCTTGCAGTTTCACGTAGGCAGTCATGTCGTTGCGGGCGTAGTCGTGCGCCAGGTTGAACATGCTGTGCCACATGTTGTGAATGCCGGCCAGGGTGATGAACTGGTGCTTGTAGCCCATGGCGGACAGTTCGCGCTGGAACTTGGCGATGGTCGCGTCGTCCAGGTTTTTCTTCCAGTTGAAGGAAGGCGAGCAGTTGTACGACAGCAGTTGGTCCGGGTATTCCTTTTTGATCGCTTCGGCGAAGCGACGGGCCTCGTCCAGGTCTGGCTTGGCGGTTTCGCACCAGATCAGGTCGGCATACGGAGCGTAAGCCAGGCCGCGAGCGATAGCCTGGTCGAGGCCGGCGCGTACTTTATAGAAGCCTTCCTGGGTACGTTCGCCAGTCACGAATGGCTGGTCGTACGGGTCGCAGTCGGAAGTCAGCAGGTCAGCAGCGTTAGCGTCGGTACGTGCCAGGATGATGGTCGGAGTTCCGGCAACGTCAGCAGCCAGACGAGCTGCGGTCAGTTTCTGCACGGCTTCCTGGGTGGGAACCAGTACCTTGCCACCCATGTGGCCGCATTTTTTTACCGATGCCAGCTGGTCTTCGAAGTGAACGCCGGCGGCGCCTGCCTCGATCATGCTCTTCATCAGTTCGTAAGCGTTCAGTACGCCGCCGAAACCGGCTTCGGCGTCAGCCACGATTGGAGCGAAGTAGTCGATGTAGCCTTCGTCGCCCGGGTTCTTGCCGGCTTTCCACTGGATCTGGTCGGCGCGACGGAACGAGTTGTTGATGCGCTTGACCACGGTTGGAACCGAATCCACCGGGTACAGCGACTGGTCGGGGTACATCGATTCTGCAGAGTTGTTGTCTGCAGCGACTTGCCAGCCCGACAGGTAGATGGCCTGGATGCCGGCTTTGACTTGTTGTACAGCCTGGCCGCCGGTCAGGGCGCCCATGCAGTTGACGAAATCTTTCTCAGGGCGGAAGGACGGCTTGGCACCTTGGGTCACCAGGTTCCAGAGCTTCTCGGCGCCCATGCGTGCCAGGGTGTGCTCAGGTTGAACCGAACCGCGCAGACGGACGACGTCAGCAGCGGAGTAAGCGCGTGTCACGCCTTTCCAGCGCGGGTTTTCAGCCCAGTCTTTTTCAAGGGCTGCAATTTGCTGTTCGCGTGTCAGTGCCATGGAGATAAACCTCGTCGCATAGGTCTGGGGTGGAAAATTCTCGCTCCGCCAGTTACGCAGGGTTGAAGGATGCGTAGATGGCTGCTCGCTGACCAGAAGCTTAGGTGGTCAAGTCGGGTTTGGCGGGGATTGCGACGGGTGAACGATGGGCTCGAGGGGAAAGTGAGCAGGTGAGGGCCAGCTGTCGGGCGCGTCCGGGCATCGTGGGCCTTTATGCGTTCCAGCAGTGTGTTGCCGTTCTACCTAATTACGCTTCCGTCCCTCGGGACAACTTCGTTCCAGTCGCAATCTCGTCAAACACGCCTTGTGGGCGGTACAGACACGAATCGGCTCAGGTGGGTAGGTTAGAGCGGCGATCCGAAGGCCCTTGCCAGGGCCCCTGATTAGCGGGAGCGAGGCCATCATGCCTTCGGTTTTTTGGCTCGTCAAATGTTTTGTAGTGCTTTTTTTATGGCACTACATCTTTGGTCTAATACGACTAATCAGTCAGTTTTTGGTGCTTTAGTCCAAGGAGTCGACCTTGACTCGCAAGGTCATGTCATCCCGACCTTGAGTCGAGTAGCTGCGGCCCAGGCCCTGTTTGTCGGCTTGTGTCTGGCGATTGACGCCGGCCAGGGTGATCCACTCGCCGAGGCGCCCGCTGACGGTTGTGTCGGTGCTTTGCACGTTCACTACATCGGGACGTTCCTGGCTCATGCGGTCACGGTTGGTGCTGATGCTCAGGTGCACGGTGTCGCCGGTCACACTGGCGGTGACGTAGAAACCCTGGGTGACGTTGCGGTACTGGGTCTGGTTCTGCGGACGGCCATAGGCATCGGGCTGGGTGGTGGTCAGCGGCACGCTTTGCCCGACCTGGATCAATGCCGGTATGCCTTCGCTGGCCTGGATCTGCTGGATGCCGCCGTCGCGGCTCTCGGTGCTGCGGTTAATGATGCGCGCCTGCGGGGCGCCATTCACCGAATAGCCCTGGTTGTCCTGAATATTGTTTTCGTTGGTGTCGACGGTGATGAGCAGGCGCTTGGCGGCGGTATCGAGCTGGGCGATAAAGGCGCGAAGTTCTTCGATCTTGCCGGGTTCGGCATTGACGATCAGTTGGTTGCCATAGGCACTGACCTTGCCGTCCTTGCCCAGGAAGTTCTGCGCCACTGGCAGCAAATCTGCGCTGGTGCGGTGGTTCAGGGGCACGATCTCGGTGGCAGCCATGACCGAGAAACTGAAGGTCAGCAGCAGCGTCGTGAGCAGGGTGCGTAGGGACATATCCGTTATCTCCGCAGATGGGTGGTGCGTAAAGCCTTGAGTTTGACAGTTTGTCGGCCCGGGGTGGGGCAAGTTGAATCGCAGATGGCAAAACGCCCCGGCGTCCTGGGTCCAGCTTAGCGTGCTGAATATCCGGATGTCGGGGCGTCTTGTTGTCGCTATTGAGGCCTTTGGGTCAGGCGCCGCGCACCATGTCGACGTGGGGGATGCCCGCCTCGAGGAACTCCTCGCTGACAATGCTGAACCCCAGGCGCTCATAAAACCGCGTGGCCTGGACCTGGGCGCTCAGCATCTGCTGCTTCAGGCCACGTTTTTCGGCTTCGCCGATCACCGCTTGCATCAGCGCGTCGCCGACTTTCAGGCCGCGCCAGTCCTTGAGGACTGATACCCGGCCAATATGGCCGTCCGGCAGCAGGCGCGCCGTGCCGATCGGAAAGTCACCTTCAAAGGCCAGGAAATGCACCGCACTGTCGTCATCCGCGTCCCACTCCAGTTCAGGTGGTACGGACTGTTCAGCAATAAACACGGCTTCACGAATGCGCCGGATCTCGGCGTTATCCTTTTGCCAGTCAGCGACACGTACGCGAATCTTATTCATCGGCAAACCCCAGGCTCCCTTGCTTGACCAGTTCGCACAGCAGGTTGCGGCCATCGTCATCGGCCAGCCACGGGCCAAGGTTGTCGACGTGCAGCGCATCCGCGGCGCAAACCATTTTCAGCAGCTCGCGCAGTTTACCCGGAAGCAGTCGGCTTTGGCCGCTGGCGAACAGCAGCAGGTCTTCATCCACTTCCGACCAGGCCAGGCGCGCACTCGGGTTACGGATCAGGACGGCGCCTTGCTCCAGGCTGCCCAGCAGGTCTTCTTCTTCGAGTTCCGGGCCCACTACCAATTCCGGGTAGCGCGGCTCGGTCATGAACTGGCCGAACCAGGTCAGCAGCAGGCGTTCGTCGCTCATGTGCTCGGCGAGCAAGCCTTTGAGGCGATCGAGTGCATCGTGCTGGATCTGGTGCGGGTCGCTGACCGGGGTCGCGTCGGCGTCGGTGTAGCGCTCTTCATCAGGCAGGAACTGGCTGAGGAAGTCGGTGAAGTGGGTCAGGACTTCGGCAGCACTTGGCGCGCGAAAGCCTACCGAGTAGGTCAGGCAGTCGTCCACCGCAACGCCCCAGTGCGCCAGGCGCGGCGGCAGGTAGAGCATGTCGCCGGGTTCCAGGACCCATTCGGCGGTCTCTTCGAAGTCGGCCAGGATACGCAGGTCGGCGTGTTTCAGCAGTGGGCTCTCGGAGTCGCACATCTGGCCGATTTTCCAGTTGCGCTGGCCATGGCCTTGCAGCAGGAACACGTCGTAGTTGTCGAAGTGCGGACCCACGCTGCCACCGGGTGCGGCGAAGCTCATCATCACGTCATCGATGCGCCAGCTTGGGAGAAACCGGAAGTTCTCCAGTAGCTCGGCCACTTCCGGAACGAACTGGTCAACAGCCTGTACCAGCAGGGTCCAGTCGCGCTCCGGCAGTTTGCTGAACGCGTCTTCGGCGAACGGGCCGCGGCGCAATTCCCAGGGATGCTCGCCATGCTCGAGCACCAGGCGCGATTCAACTTCCTCTTCCAGGGCCAGGCCGGCCAGCTCGTCGGCGTCGATAGGGCTTTCGAAATCAGGAATAGCCTGACGGATCAGCAGTGGTTTTTTCTGCCAGTAGTCGCGCAGGAATTCACGTGCGGTAATGCCGCCCAGCAGTTGAAGAGGAATGTCAGGATTCATGTGTAACCTATTGAAAAAAAGCACTTTTCAGACGGGAATAAAAACGCCCGGCGCTGCCGGGCGTCTCAAACGGGTATAGCGGTCGATCAGATGCGCTTGGCTTGCTCTACAGCGTTACCGATGTAGTTCGCCGGGGTCAGCTTTTTCAGCTCGGCCTTGGCGGCAGCAGGCATGTCGAGGGCATCGATGAAAGTTTGCAGCGCTTCAGGGCTGATGCCCTTGCCGCGCGTCAACTCTTTCAGTTTTTCGTAGGGGTTTTCGATGTTGTAGCGACGCATCACGGTCTGGATCGGCTCGGCCAGGACTTCCCAGCAGGCGTCCAGGTCGGCAGCGATTTTCTGTGCGTTGAGCTCCAGCTTGCTGATGCCTTTGAGGCTGGCTTCATAAGCGATCACGCTGTGGGCAAAGCCGACGCCGAGGTTGCGCAGTACGGTGGAGTCGGTCAGGTCACGCTGCCAGCGGGAAATCGGCAGCTTGCTCGCCAGGTGCTGGAACAGCGCGTTGGCGATGCCCAGGTTGCCTTCGGAGTTTTCGAAGTCGATCGGGTTGACCTTGTGCGGCATGGTCGACGAGCCGATTTCGCCAGCGATGGTGCGCTGCTTGAAGTAGCCCAGGGAGATGTAGCCCCAGATATCGCGATCGAAGTCGATCAGGATGGTGTTGAAGCGGGCAATGGCATCGAACAGCTCGGCAATATAGTCGTGCGGCTCAATCTGGGTGGTGTAGGGGTTGAAGCCCAGGCCCAGCTCGTCTTCGATAAAGGCGCGGGCGTTCTCTTCCCAGTCGATTTCCGGGTAGGCCGACAAGTGTGCGTTGTAGTTGCCTACGGCGCCGTTGATCTTGCCCAGCAGCGGAACGGCAGCGACCTGGGCGATTTGGCGCTCAAGGCGGTACACCACGTTCGCCAGTTCTTTGCCCAGGGTGGTCGGCGAAGCCGGTTGGCCGTGGGTGCGCGACAGCATCGGCACGTCGGCGAAGCGGATGGCCAGCTCGCGGATGGCGTCGGCAGTCTGGCGCATCAGTGGCAGCATCACTTCATCACGGCCTTCGCGCAGCATCAGGGCGTGGGACAGGTTGTTGATGTCCTCGCTGGTGCAGGCAAAGTGGATGAATTCGCTGACATTGGCCAGTTCAGGCAGCTTGGCGGCCTGTTCCTTGAGCAGGTACTCAATGGCTTTGACGTCGTGGTTGGTGGTGCGCTCGATTTCCTTGACGCGCTCGGCGTGCTCCAGGGCGAAGTTTTCGGCCAGGGCATTCAATACGGCGTTGGCTTCGGCAGAGAACGCCGGCACTTCGCCGATTGCGGGGTGAGCGGCCAGGCGCTGGAGCCAGCGCACTTCAACCAGGACGCGGGCACGGATCAGGCCGTACTCGCTGAAAATAGGGCGCAGGGCCTGGGTTTTGCCGGCGTAGCGGCCGTCAACAGGGGAAACCGCAGTGAGCGAAGAAAGCTGCATGGGGTGTTCTCGGACAGTCGGGCAACGAAATGGGGCGCGTATCATACATGAAAAAAACCGCTGGTCCGTTGCCAACTGACCAGCGTCTTACGCGTAACGACGTGCAAACAGCGCTTGCGGGCGCAGCTCAGCTGCTGCGCATCAACGGATAAAGCTCTTTGAGCAATTTGCGACGGCTGATGACCAGCTGCCAGCGATGGCCGCCCAATTGGCGCCATAGGCGTGCCGAGCGGATCCCGGCCAGCAGCAGGGCGCGGATTTTCGAGGCGTTGCTCGGCTGCTGCAGGTTGCGCATGTCGCCGTGCACCTGGATCCGCTGGCGCAGGGTACTCAGGGTGTCCTGATACAGCGCGCCGCAGGCGGCGATCACGTTTTCATGGGCCGGGCCGAAGTGCTCTACCTGGGATTGGATCTGCGGCAGGCGCTTGCCGATGGTCTCCAGCAGGTCTTCGCGCTTGGCCAGTTGCCGCTCAAGGCCGAGCATCGACAGCGCGTAACGCAGGGGCTCGCGCTGCAGAGTGCTGGGGTCGCGCTCCAGGGCGCCGATCAGTGCGCGATAGCCTTCGCGCAGGTTGATGTCGTCACCGCCGTAGACTTCCAGGGTGTCCTTGGGGTCACGGATCAGCAAGCTGCCGAGCATGCAGCTCAGGCCGGCTTCGGTGACCTGGCCAGTCTTGGCGATCTTGTCGACCAGGACCGCTGCCAGAAACACGCCGCCCAGCGCCGTCAATTGCTCCTGAGTCGGGCTCATGCCTTGCTGCTCCAAGGCTCTGCTACTTCGATCACGCCACCACCCAGGCAAATTTCGCCGTCATAGAACACCACAGATTGGCCTGGGGTCACCGCGCGCTGCGGGTCGTCGAAGGTTGCGCGATAGCCGTTGGCGGTTTTTTCCAGGGTGCAGGGCTGGTCGCCCTGGCGATAGCGGACTTTGGCTGTCAGGCGCCGTGGTTCGCTGAGGTCGACCGGGTTGACCCAGTAGATCTCGGAGGCGAGCAGGGCGCGGGAGAACAGCCATGGGTGGTCATTGCCCTGGCCGACGATCAGCTCGTTGTGCTCCAGGTCCTTGAGCAGCACGTACCACGGCTCGTCGCTGGCGTCTTTCAGGCCGCCAATGCCCAGACCCTGGCGCTGGCCGATGGTGTGGTACATCAGGCCGTGGTGACGGCCGATGATTTCACCTTCGGTGGTTTTGATTTCACCGGGCTGGGCGGGCAGGTACTGCTTGAGGAAGTCGCTGAAGCGGCGCTCGCCGATAAAGCAAATGCCGGTGGAATCCTTTTTCTTGGCCGTGGCCAGGTCGTGTTTTTCGGCAATGGCTCGGACTTCGGGCTTTTCCAGCTCGCCTACGGGGAACAGGGTCTTGGCGATCTGTTCGCCACCGACGGCGTGCAGGAAGTAGCTCTGGTCCTTGTTCGGGTCCAGGCCCTTGAGCAATTCGGTACGGCCGTCGAGGTCGCGACGGCGCACATAGTGACCGGTGGCGATCAGGTCGGCGCCGAGCATCATGGCGTAGTCGAGGAACGCCTTGAACTTGATTTCCCGGTTGCAGAGGATGTCCGGGTTCGGCGTGCGTCCGGCTTTATATTCGGCCAGGAAGTGTTCGAACACGTTGTCCCAGTACTCGGCGGCGAAGTTGGCGGTGTGCAGCTTGATGCCAATCTTGTCGCACACGGCCTGGGCGTCCGCGAGGTCGTCCATGGCGGTGCAGTATTCCGTTCCGTCGTCTTCCTCCCAGTTCTTCATGAACAGGCCTTCCACCTGGTAGCCCTGCTCGATCAGCAGGAGGGCGGAAACGGAAGAATCCACGCCGCCGGACATGCCGACGATGACGCGCTTCTTTTGGGTGTCAGAAGGGGCTGGATCACGCATAGGAATTCAATGGGTGTCTTGAAAAAGGACGCGATTCTAACAGGCTGAGGCCTGCAAGGCTAAAACTGCGGTTAAAGCGCCGGGCGAATCAGCTCAAGGCTGTGCAGTTGGCCGCCCAGGTAATCATCGACACAACGGATGATCAGCTCGCTGCGCCAGTGTGCGCGTTGTTCGAGCAGTTCGTCACGGGTCAACCAGCGCGGGCCGATTATGCCGTCATCCAGCTGATAGTCCGGGTGATGTTTGAGCGGCTTGGCGGCGAAGCACACGCGCTGGTAGGTCACGCCGTTGCTGGGGGCGGTATAGAGGTAGAGGCCGACGACGCCGGTCAGCTCCACGTCCCAGCCGGTTTCTTCCAGGGTTTCGCGCACGGCGGCCTGCGACAGGCTCTCGTTGGGATCCAGGTGCCCGGCGGGCTGGTTGAGTACGGCTTGTTCGTCCTGATATTCCTCGACGAACAGGAAGCGGCCGTTGTCTTCGACAATGGTGGCGACGGTGATGTGGGGTTGCCATTCCATGAAAGATGCTCCTGAAAAGGTGCCAGAAGCACAAACCCCGGCGCGGGGCCGGGGTTTGTGGGTTCGGTCTTGCTTACACCAGCGCAGCGATGGCCGCGTTGAGGGTGGCGCTTGGGCGCATGGCCTTGCTCACCAGCTCAGGCTTGGCGCTGTAGTAGCCGCCGATGTCCACGGGCTTGCCCTGGACCGCATTGAGCTCGGCAACGATGGTTGCCTCGTTCTCGGTCAGGGTCTTGGCCAGGGTGCTGAACTGCGCTTGCAGTGCGGCGTCTTCGGTCTGGGCCGCCAGGGCTTGAGCCCAGTACAGCGCCAGGTAGAAGTGGCTGCCGCGGTTGTCGATGTTGCCGACTTTGCGCGAAGGCGACTTGTTGTTGTCCAGGAACTGGCCGGTGGCCTGGTCCAGGGTCTTGGCCAGTACCAGCGCCTTGGGGTTGTTGTAGGTGTTGCCCAGATGCTCCAGGGAAGCGGCCAAGGCCAGGAATTCACCCAGGGAGTCCCAGCGCAGGAAGTTTTCTTCCAGCAGCTGTTGCACGTGCTTCGGAGCCGAACCGCCGGCGCCGGTTTCGAACAGGCCGCCGCCGTTCATCAGTGGCACGATCGACAGCATCTTGGCGCTGGTGCCCAGTTCCATGATCGGGAACAGGTCGGTCAGGTAGTCGCGCAGCACGTTGCCGGTGACCGAGATGGTGTCCTTGCCTTCGCGGGTGCGGGCCAGGGTGAAGCTCATGGCTTCTACCGGCGACATCACGCGGATGTCGAGGCCGGTGGTGTCGTGATCCTTCAGGTAAGCCTGAACTTTCTCGATCATCACGCCGTCGTGGGCGCGCATTGGGTCCAGCCAGAAGATGGCCGGAGTGGCGCTGGCGCGAGCACGGTTGACGGCCAGCTTGACCCAGTCCTGGATCGGCGCGTCTTTGGTCTGGCACATGCGGAAGATGTCGCCAGCTTCGACTTTCTGTTCCAGCAGCAGGTTGCCCTTGCCGTCGGTGACGCGAACCACGCCGTCAGCCTTGATCTGGAATGTCTTGTCGTGTGAGCCGTACTCTTCGGCTTTTTTCGCCATTAGGCCGACGTTCGGCACGCTGCCCATGGTGGTTGGGTCGAAGGCGCCGTGTTGCTTGCAGTCTTCGATCACCGCCTGGTAGATGGTGGCGTAGCAGCGATCCGGGATCAGTGCCTTGGTGTCGTGCAGTTGGCCGTCGGTGCCCCACATTTTGCCGGAGTCACGGATCATGGCCGGCATCGAGGCGTCGACGATCACGTCGCTCGGCACGTGCAGGTTGGTGATGCCTTTGTCGGAGTTGACCATCGCCAGGGAAGGGCGTGCGGCGTATACGGCCTGGATGTCAGCTTCGATCTGCGCCTGCTGCTCGGCTGGCAGGGCCTTGATACGGGCGTACAGGTCGCCGATACCGTTGTTCAGGTTGAAGCCGATTTCTTTCAGTACGTCAGCGTGCTTGGCCAGGGCGTCCTGGTAGAACTCGGCAACGATCTGACCAAACATGATCGGGTCGGAGACTTTCATCATGGTGGCTTTGAGGTGCACCGACAGCAGCACGCCTTGTTTCTTGGCGTCTTCGATTTCGGCGGCGACAAAGGCGCGCAGGGCTTTTTTGCTCATGACGGCGCAATCGAGGATCTCGCCGGCTTGCACGGCGGTTTTTTCTTTCAGGACGGTGTGGGTGCCGTCTTGAGCGATCAGCTCGATTTTAACGCTGTCGGCGGCTTCGATCAGGGCGGCTTTTTCGCTGCCGTAGAAGTCGCCATTGCTCATGTGAGCCACGTGGGACTTGGAGTCTTTGGCCCAGGCGCCCATTTTGTGCGGGTGCTTGCGCGCGTAGTTCTTGACCGACAGTGGGGCGCGACGGTCGGAGTTGCCTTCACGCAGTACCGGGTTTACCGCGCTGCCCTTGACCTTGTCGTAACGGGCCTTGGTTTCTTTGTCGGCGTCGCTGGTGACGGTCTCCGGGTAGTCCGGCAGGGCATAACCCTGGTCCTGCAGCTCTTTGATCGCGGCTTGCAGTTGTGGAGCCGAGGCACTGATGTTCGGCAGCTTGATGATGTTGGCTTCCGGCGTAACGGCCAGGTCGCCCAGTTCGGCGAGGTGGTCCGGCACGGCTTTGGCGCCCAGTTGCTCGGGGAAGCTTGCGAGGATGCGACCAGCCAGCGAGATGTCGCGGGTTTCCACGGCAATATCAGCCGAAGCGGTGAAGGCTTCTACGATAGGCAGCAGTGAGTAGGTGGCGAGTGCAGGGGCTTCGTCGGTGAAGGTATAGATGATCTTCGAACGGGTGGGCATATTCGGATTAACTCTCTTCTTTGCTAAAGCGTGCGCAGAAACTCGAGGTGCGCCGGGTAAGCGCGTTCGTTCAAAGTCGTCCATGAGCCGAATGTCGAGATTTCTTCGCGGTGATGTTGGGTGCATCAGTCGAGCGTCAAGCGGGTGAGCTGCGGTAACAGCTCGGCTTTTCGGGCGGAAAGCCTCGTCTTAGAGAGGTCAGCCGTCGTGACTCTGTGGTCAGCGGCGGCATTATACATAGGTAGCTGGCAAAACGCCGATGGTTCATAGAGGGCGCTACTCGTCCATTGGTCTAAAGGTCGCAGGCGTGGTGGGGGCGTAGAGTCGACCGATGTGCTCAAGTTTGGCGCTTTTCCCTTTGATTTCAGGCTTGTACGCGGCGAACTGTGCAACTTCCCGGCAGATGACGGGAAGCTGAGGTTTCCGTGCAGATTCAACTGGGGTACGCTCGAACGCAGCCAGATGTTCAATCCACACAACGGAGTTCAGCATGGGATACAAGAAGATTCAGGTTCCAGCAGTCGGCGACAAAATCACCGTCAATGCAGACCATTCTCTCAATGTTCCTAACAACCCGATCATCCCTTTTATTGAAGGTGATGGTATTGGCGTTGATATCAGCCCGGTCATGATCAAGGTTGTAGATGCTGCTGTTAAGAAGGCTTACGGCGGCGAGCGCAAAATTTCCTGGATGGAGGTTTATGCCGGCGAGAAGGCTACTCAAGTGTACGACCAGGACACCTGGCTCCCTCAGGAAACCCTGGACGCAGTCAAGGATTACGTGGTGTCCATCAAGGGCCCGCTGACCACGCCGGTTGGTGGTGGTATCCGTTCCCTGAACGTGGCCCTGCGCCAGCAGCTCGACCTTTATGTCTGCCTGCGCCCGGTGCGCTGGTTCGAAGGTGTGCCAAGCCCGGTGAAAAAACCAGGCGACGTCGACATGACCATCTTCCGTGAGAACTCGGAAGACATTTACGCCGGCATCGAGTGGAAAGCCGGTTCGCCGGAAGCGACCAAGGTCATCAAATTCCTTAAAGAAGAAATGGGCGTCACCAAGATCCGTTTCGACGAAAACTGCGGCATCGGCGTCAAGCCGGTTTCCCTGCAGGGCACCAAGCGCCTGGCGCGCAAGGCGCTGCAGTACGTGGTCGACAATGACCGCGACTCGCTGACCATCGTGCACAAAGGCAACATCATGAAGTTCACCGAAGGTGCCTTCAAGGAATGGGCCTACGAAGTGGCGGCCGAAGAGTTTGGCGCGACCCTGCTCGACGGCGGCCCGTGGATGCAGTTCAAGAACCCTAAAACCGGCAAGAACGTTATCGTCAAGGACGCCATCGCCGACGCCATGCTCCAGCAGATCCTGCTGCGCCCGGCCGAATACGATGTGATCGCAACCCTCAACCTCAACGGTGACTACCTGTCCGACGCCCTGGCGGCGGAAGTGGGGGGGATCGGTATCGCGCCAGGCGCCAACCTGTCCGACACCATCGCCATGTTCGAGGCTACCCACGGCACTGCACCGAAGTATGCGGGTAAAGACCAGGTGAACCCGGGTTCGCTGATTCTTTCCGCAGAAATGATGCTGCGCCACCTGGGCTGGACCGAAGCGGCCGACCTGATCATCAAGGGCACCAACGGCGCCATCTCGGCCAAGACCGTGACCTATGACTTCGAGCGTCTGATGGACGGTGCCAAGCTGCTGTCGTCTTCCGCGTTCGGTGATGCGCTGATCTCGCATATGTGAGTGATTGACGGGTAAAACAAAACCGGCCGACTCAATCCCTTGAGTCGGCCGGTTTTTTTATGTCCGGATGCTGGCGAGTCTCAGCTCAAGGCTGTTTCCTGCTGTGTTTCATGGCTGGTTTCGCCTGGAAGCTTGAGCTCGGTAATCTTCACGGCATGCAAGCCCTTGGGGCCTTGAATGATCTCGAAGCTCACGGGCTGCCCGGCTTTCAGGGTTTTATAGCCATCCATGTCGATGGCCGAGTAATGGGCAAAAAGGTCGTCGCTCTTGCCTTCCTCGTTGATAAAACCGTAGCCCTTGGCATTGTTGAACCACTTGACCTTGCCGCTTGCCATACTCATATCCCTCTGCAACAGACTCCATCACTGGAGTATCATCCGTTCATCCGCACTGGGACCTGATAAATAAGGTTGACTGCGCGGACCTTTTTTACCCAATGTGGGCTCTATTGGTTGTAACACCGTTTTGCCGATAGTCAAGGTGACCCGGCGGTCGGAGTTGAAATCGTCCCGAGGTGCCCCCACCACTGTATTTGCACAACTAACGAACCTTTCTTTCCATGCATGCATTCAGCCAGATTCGACTAACATTCAATCAGGATCGCCCGGATCTACACGACGACGATTCCGCTGGCTTGGCTGTACAGGAAGCTAAGCCTGCATTGCAGGCGCCGCCGATGTACAAGGTGGTTTTGTTCAATGATGACTACACACCGATGGATTTCGTCGTCGAAGTGCTCGAGGTGTTTTTTAACCTGAATCGCGAGCTGGCGACCAAGGTAATGCTGGCCGTTCACACAGAAGGACGGGCAGTATGTGGAGTGTTTACCCGCGACATCGCCGAGACCAAGGCCATGCAGGTCAACCAGTACGCCAGGGAAAGCCAGCATCCGCTACTCTGTGAAATCGAGAAGGACGGTTAACGCCGACCACTTGGGTATGAGGTGAAGCTATGTTAAACCGCGAGCTCGAAGTCACCCTCAATCTCGCCTTCAAGGAGGCCCGCTCGAAGCGTCATGAGTTCATGACGGTTGAGCACCTTTTGTTGGCTCTTTTAGATAATGAGGCCGCCGCCACTGTTTTACGTGCCTGCGGAGCTAACCTCGACAAACTCAAGCATGATCTGCAGGAGTTCATCGACTCCACCACGCCATTGATCCCCGTGCATGACGAGGATCGTGAAACCCAGCCAACCCTGGGCTTTCAGCGGGTATTGCAGCGTGCTGTCTTCCACGTACAGAGCTCGGGCAAGCGGGAAGTGACCGGCGCCAATGTGCTGGTCGCAATCTTCAGTGAGCAAGAGAGTCAGGCCGTGTTCCTGCTGAAACAGCAGAGCGTTGCCCGCATCGACGTCGTCAACTACATCGCCCATGGCATCTCCAAGGTGCCGGGGCATGGCGATCACTCTGAAGGTGAGCAAGATATGCAGGACGAAGAGGGTGGTGAGTCTTCTTCTTCGGGCAATCCTCTGGATGCCTATGCCAGTAATCTCAATGAACTCGCACGCCAGGGTCGAATAGATCCGTTGGTGGGGCGTGAGCTTGAGGTTGAACGGGTGGCTCAGATCCTTGCGCGTCGTCGCAAGAACAACCCGTTGCTGGTGGGTGAGGCGGGTGTCGGCAAGACTGCCATCGCCGAGGGCCTGGCCAAGCGTATCGTCGACAATCAGGTGCCTGATCTGTTGGCCAATAGCGTGGTTTATTCCCTGGACCTGGGCGCTTTGCTGGCCGGGACCAAATACCGTGGCGACTTCGAGAAGCGCTTCAAGGCGTTGCTTGGCGAGTTGAAAAAACGCCCACAAGCGATCCTGTTTATCGACGAAATCCACACCATTATTGGTGCGGGTGCAGCGTCTGGCGGCGTGATGGATGCCTCCAACTTGCTGAAACCGCTGCTGTCCTCGGGTGATATTCGTTGCATTGGCTCGACCACCTTCCAGGAGTTCCGTGGGATCTTCGAGAAGGACCGTGCCTTGGCGCGGCGCTTCCAGAAAGTCGATGTGTCCGAACCTTCGGTTGAAGACACCATTGGTATCCTGCGTGGCCTTAAAGGGCGCTTCGAGCAGCACCACGGCATCGAGTACAGCGATGAAGCGCTGCGCGCTGCCGCAGAGTTGGCGTCACGCTACATCAATGATCGGCACATGCCGGACAAAGCCATTGATGTGATCGACGAGGCGGGTGCCTATCAGCGCCTGCAACCGGTCGAAAAGCGCGTCAAACGTATTGAAGTGCCGCAGGTGGAAGATATCGTCGCGAAAATTGCGCGTATTCCTCCGAAGCACGTCACCAGTTCCGACAAGGAGCTGTTACGTAATCTTGAGCGCGACCTGAAACTGACGGTCTTCGGTCAGGATGCGGCGATCGACTCGCTGTCTACCGCCATCAAGCTGTCCCGTGCGGGCCTCAAGTCTCCGGACAAGCCTGTGGGGTCCTTCCTGTTCGCCGGTCCTACCGGGGTGGGCAAGACCGAGGCGGCGCGGCAGTTGGCCAAGGCGCTGGGGATCGAGCTGGTTCGTTTCGACATGTCCGAGTACATGGAGCGCCACACCGTATCGCGTTTGATCGGTGCACCTCCCGGCTATGTCGGTTTCGACCAGGGCGGCTTGCTGACCGAAGCGATTACCAAGCAGCCGCATTGCGTATTGCTGCTCGATGAGATCGAGAAGGCGCATCCGGAAGTCTTCAACCTGCTGTTGCAGGTGATGGACCACGGCACCCTGACCGATAACAACGGGCGCAAGGCTGACTTCCGTAACGTGATCGTGATCATGACCACCAACGCCGGTGCTGAAACGGCCGCGCGGGCTTCGATCGGGTTCACCCACCAGGATCACTCTTCCGATGCCATGGAAGTGATCAAGAAGAGCTTCACGCCGGAGTTCCGCAACCGCCTGGACACCATTATCCAATTTGGTCGCCTCAGTCATGAGGTCATCAAAAGTGTGGTGGACAAGTTCCTTACCGAGCTTCAGGCGCAGTTGGAAGACAAGCGCGTGCAGCTGGAAGTGACCGATGCTGCTCGCAGCTGGCTGGCGGCGGGTGGTTACGATGTGACCATGGGCGCGCGGCCAATGGCGCGTTTGATCCAGGACAAGATCAAGCGTCCGCTGGCGGAGGAGATCCTGTTTGGCGAGTTGGCCGATCATGGCGGTGTGGTTCACATCGACATCAAGGACGGCGAGCTGACCTTCGACTTCGAGACCACCGCAGAAATGGCGTGATCGCAATCGATGCAAAACAGCCAAAGGCATCGTAAGGTGCCTTTGTGCTATCTGGGGTTTGTTTGCGCGCGGCGCATCGATCTGCGCGGGGTAAGCCGCTCCGGCGCCTGCCAGGTTTTCTCGACGCGAACAAAAACGCCCGGCATAACCGGGCGTCTTGTATTGACTTGCTTAGCGAGCGCGGTAAGTGATGCGCCCTTTGCTCAAGTCATAGGGCGTCAGCTCGACGCGCACTTTGTCACCGGTAAGAATACGAATGTAGTTCTTGCGCATCTTGCCGGAGATATGCGCGGTTACGACGTGCCCATTTTCCAACTCCACACGAAACATGGTGTTGGGCAGGGTGTCGACGACAGTGCCTTCCATTTCGAAGCTGTCTTCTTTCGACATGCAGTAAAGCCCTCGGTATCCAATGAATGGCCCGGTGCAACTGCGCCAGGCAAAAGCGGCGTGCATTGTGCCCGAAAAATGGGGTTTAAGCCAAGACCTTCTAGCTCAGGGTCGCCCATCTCTGGTTAATCAGCAGCTCAATAGGGCGATATTGGGTCTTATAGTTCATCTTTTTGCAGTTTTTGATCCAGTAGCCGAGGTAGACAGCCTCCAGCCCCAGGCGCAGGGCTTCGCCGATCTGCCAGAGGATCGCGTAGCGTCCCAGGCTGCGACGCTCTTCGTCCGGTTCGTAAAAGGTGTAGACCGCCGACAAGCCATTAGGCAGCAAATCGGTCACCGCCACGGCCAGCAGGCGACCTTCGAGGCGGAATTCGTAGAAGCGGGAGAACGGCAGGTCGCGCACCAGGAACGTGGAGAACTGGTCGCGGCTGGGCGGGAACATATCGCCATCGGCATGGCGCTGTTCGATGTAGCGGCGGTACAGCTCGAAATATTCTTCGCTGAATGCAGGTTTGACCGCTTTCACGCTCAGTTCGCTGTTGCGCTTGAGAATGCGTTTTTGCTGGCGATTGGGCAAAAACTGCGCGACGGGGATGCGCGCGGGAACGCAGGCGTTGCAGTTCTGGCAATGCGGGCGATACAGGTGGTCGCCACTGCGGCGAAAGCCCATTTCCGACAGGTCTGCGTAGACATGCACATCCATTGGCTGGCTAGGATCGAGAAACAGGGTGGTGGCCTGTTCATCGGGCAGGTAGCTGCAAGAGTGGGGTTGAGTGGCATAGAACTTCAAACGCGCCAACTCGGTCATGAGTCAACCCTCGGAATAAGCTTTGAATTAAGTGTAAGCCACAGGTGCAAAAATCGCTCAGCAAACCCACGTGGCGCGGCTGGGTTGATCCAGGTGCTGGCGCAGATAGCCGGCAAAGTCACTGCGGGTGATGGCTCGGGCGCCCAGGCTTTGCAGGTGGCTGGTGTGCATCTGGCAGTCGATCAGCACAAATCCCCATTCATGGAGGTGTTTGACCAGGGTGGCAAAGCCGAATTTCGATGCATTGTCGGCTCGGCTGAACATCGACTCGCCAAAAAAAAGCTGGCCCATCGCCAAGCCGTACAACCCGCCGACCAGTTCGTCCTGGTCCCAGACTTCCACCGAATGGGCGTAGCCCCGTGCATGCAACTGCAGGTAGGCCTGCTGCATGGCGTCGGTGATCCAGGTGCCATCGGCATAGTCGCGCGGCGCGGCGCAGGCGCTGATGACCGCGGCGAAGTCCTGATCGAAGGTGACGCGGTAGCGTTGCTGGCGCAGCAGTTTGTTGAGGCTGCGGGACACATGCAGTTCCTGCGGAAACAGCACGGTGCGCGGGTCCGGCGACCACCAGAGAATGGGCTGGCCTTCGGAAAACCAAGGAAAACAGCCATGGCGATAGGCCTGGATCAACCGATCAGCGGACAAGTCGCCGCCAGCTGCCAGCAGGCCGTTGGGGTCGCGCATGGCCTTTTCCAGAGGAGGGAAATCAAGGGTGTTGCGTTGGAGCCAGGTCAGCATGGTATTCAAACTTGCGGAAGGGGAGGGCGGTGGCGGGCCGCGAAGGCCCGCCCCAAGCGTAGGACGAGCGCTTAGTTGTCGTCGAGAAATTTCTCGGCGTCCAGCGCCGCCATGCAGCCGGCCCCGGCTGAGGTAATGGCCTGGCGGTAGACATGGTCGGCCACGTCGCCGGCCGCGAACACCCCCTCGATGCCGGTAGCGGTGGCATTGCCCTCACTGCCGCCCCTGACCAGCAGGTAGCCGTCACGCATCTCCAGTTGGCCCTGGAAGAGGTCTGTGTTGGGCTTGTGGCCAATGGCGATAAAGACTCCAGCCAGCTCCAGCTCGTGGGTGGCGCCGCTCAGGCTGTCCCGCAGCCGGGCACCGGTCACGCCGCTAGCATCCCCCAGCACTTCATCCAGGTTCTGATTCCAGTGCAGGCGGATATTGCCGTTGGCGGCTTTCTCGAACAATTTGTCCTGCAGGATTTTCTCCGAGCGCAGCTTGTCGCGCCGATGCACCAGGTGCACTTCCTTGGCGATGTTCGACAGATACAGTGCTTCTTCCACGGCGGTATTGCCGCCCCCGACCACAGCGACCACTTGGTTGCGGTAGAAGAACCCGTCGCAGGTGGCGCAGGCCGATACCCCCTTGCCGGCGAAGGCTTCTTCCGACGGCAGCCCCAGGTATTGGGCCGATGCACCGGTGGCAATGATCAGTGCGTCGCAGCTGTAGGTGCCGCTGTCGCCGATCAGGATAAACGGTCGCTGCTGCAACTTGGCCGTGTGGATGTGGTCGTAGACGATCTCGGTATCGAAGCGCTCGGCATGTTTTTGCATGCGCTCCATCAGCACCGGGCCGGTCAGGCCTTCGACGTCACCGGGCCAGTTGTCGACTTCGGTGGTGGTGGTCAATTGTCCTCCGGCCTGCAGGCCGGTAATGACAGTCGGCTTGAGGTTGGCCCGGGCGGCATACACGGCAGCACTGTAACCGGCAGGGCCGGAGCCCAGAATAATCAGGCGTGAATGCTTCACTTGGTTCATAAAAACACCTCATAAGCCTTTGTCACAAAAGGCAATGCATGCTCAAATTGAATAGTGCGTAAAGTGCCGTTGGTTATGCTAAACCGAGGATGTACCAGCGTGGCATGAAGCGAGCAAACCCGTACAATGCCGGTATGTATCAAGATATTCAGAATTGCCCTGTTTCAGGATCCCGGGGCAGAGTGTTAAAAGTAGCCCCAGTCAGGCCAATCAACTTTATTTACCTGCTCGTTCGAGCAGTATTTTGTAGTCAATCATCAGTTGGACGCGCCGTAGGCGCAGGAAAAGACGCGTTTTGAAGAAATCCACCGCAACACCTAAAACAGTAGTCCCGCTCTGGCGTCAGCAATTGCACTACCGGCTCAAGGAAGGTGCATTGATCGCCATTGGTGCCTTATGCCTGTTTTTGATGATGGCATTGTTGACCTATGGCAAGGACGATCCGGGCTGGAGCCATAACAGCAAGATCGAAGATGTGCAGAACTTCGGTGGCCCTGCCGGTTCATACAGCGCTGATATCCTGTTTATGGTGTTGGGTTATTTCGCCTATATCTTCCCGCTGTTATTGGCGATCAAGACTTATCAGATCTTCCGTCAACGGCATGAACCCTGGCAGTGGAGCGGCTGGCTGTTTTCCTGGCGCCTGATCGGCCTGGTGTTCCTGGTGTTGTCCGGCGCCGCCTTGGCCCATATCCATTTCCACGCTGCCACCGGCTTGCCGGCCGGGGCGGGTGGGGCACTGGGCGAAAGCCTGGGCGACCTGGCCAAAAACGCACTGAACATCCAGGGCAGCACCCTGATGTTTATCGCGCTGTTTCTGTTTGGCCTCACTGTGTTCACCGATCTGTCGTGGTTCAAGGTCATGGACGTCACGGGCAAGATCACCCTCGACCTGTTCGAACTGTTCCAGGGCGCAGCCAATCGCTGGTGGGCGGCCCGTACCGAGCGCAAGCAACTGGTGGCCCAGTTGCGCGAAGTGGATGCCCGGGTCGACGAAGTCGTGGCCCCAACCGTGACCGACAAGCGCGAGCAGGCCAAGGTCAAGGAGCGCCTGATCGAGCGCGAGCAGGCCCTGAGCAAGCACATGTCCGAGCGCGAGAAACAGGTGCCGCCGGTCATCGCCCCCGCTCCGCCGAAAGCAGCGGAACCGAGCAAGCGCGTGCAGAAAGAGAAGCAAGTGCCGCTGTTCGTCGACAGCGCCGTTGAAGGCACGCTGCCACCTATTTCCATCCTCGACCCGGCAGAAAAGAAACAGCTCAACTATTCCCCCGAATCCCTGGCGGCGGTCGGCCACCTGCTGGAAATCAAACTCAAGGAGTTCGGGGTCGAGGTGTCGGTGGATTCGATTCACCCGGGCCCGGTCATTACCCGTTACGAAATCCAGCCGGCGGCCGGGGTCAAGGTCAGCCGCATCGCCAACCTGGCCAAGGACCTGGCGCGTTCCCTGGCGGTGACCAGTGTGCGGGTGGTCGAAGTGATCCCCGGCAAAACCACCGTGGGCATCGAGATTCCCAACGAGGATCGGCAGATCGTGCGTTTCTCCGAAGTGCTGTCGACCCCGGAATACGACAACTTCAAATCCCCGGTGACATTGGCCCTGGGCCATGACATCGGCGGCCGTCCGGTCATCACCGACCTGGCGAAAATGCCTCACCTGCTGGTGGCCGGTACCACCGGTTCCGGTAAGTCGGTGGGGGTGAACGCGATGATCCTGTCGATCCTGTTCAAGTCCGGCCCGGAAGACGCCAAGCTGATCATGATCGACCCGAAAATGCTCGAGCTGTCGATCTACGAAGGCATTCCGCACCTGCTGTGCCCGGTGGTGACCGACATGAAGGACGCCGCCAACGCCCTGCGCTGGAGCGTGGCCGAGATGGAGCGGCGCTACAAATTGATGGCGAAGATGGGCGTACGCAACCTTTCGGGCTTCAATGCCAAGGTCAAGGAAGCCCAGGATGCCGGTACACCGCTGACCGACCCGCTGTATAACCGCGAGAGCATCCACGACGAGGCGCCGCTGCTGGTCAAGCTGCCGACCATCGTGGTGGTGGTCGACGAATTCGCCGACATGATGATGATTGTCGGCAAGAAGGTCGAAGAGCTGATCGCGCGCATCGCACAGAAGGCCCGTGCTGCCGGTATCCACCTGATCCTCGCCACTCAGCGGCCTTCGGTGGACGTGATCACCGGTCTGATCAAGGCCAACATTCCGACCCGCATGGCGTTCCAGGTGTCGAGCAAGATCGACTCGCGGACCATCATCGACCAGGGCGGTGCCGAACAACTGCTGGGTCACGGCGACATGCTCTACATGCCGCCGGGGACCAGCCTGCCGATCCGGGTCCACGGCGCATTCGTCTCCGATGATGAAGTGCACCGCGTGGTGGAAGCCTGGAAACTGCGTGGCGCGCCTGAATACAACGACGACATCCTCAACGGTGTCGAAGAGGCGGGCAGCGGCTTTGACGGTGGCAGTGGCGGTGACAGCGATGATGCTGAAACCGACGCGCTGTACGACGAGGCGGTGCAGTTCGTCCTAGAAAGCCGCCGGGCTTCGATCTCGGCGGTGCAGCGCAAGCTCAAGATCGGCTACAACCGCGCCGCGCGGATGATCGAGTCCATGGAAATGGCCGGTGTGGTCACCGCGATGAACACCAATGGCTCGCGCGAAGTATTGGCGCCGGGCCCGATGCGCGACTGAGCATCGAATTGAATCGACGCGGCGTGATGGCACGCCGCCGATAATCCCACGCAATTTTAAGAGGACTCCCATGCGTCTTATCCGCATGATGTTGCTGCCGGTTTTGGCTTTGACCACGCTCTCGGCTCACGCTGACGACAAGGATGTAGCACGTCTGACCCAGCTGTTGGAAAAATCCCAGACGCTGACTGCACGCTTCTCCCAGCTGACCCTGGATGGCGGCGGCACCCAGTTGCAGGAAACGGCTGGCGAAATGTCGCTGCAACGCCCGGGGCTGTTTTACTGGCACACCGACGCGCCACAGGAACAACTGATGGTGTCCGACGGCAAGAAGGTTTCGCTGTGGGACCCGGACCTGGAGCAGGTGACCATCAAGAAGCTCGATCAGCGCCTGACCCAGACCCCGGCCCTGCTGCTGTCCGGTGATGTGTCGAAGATCAGCGAAAGCTTCGATATCAGCGCCAAGGAAGCCGGCGGGGTGATCGACTTCACCCTCAAACCGAAAACCAAGGACACCCTGTTCGACAGCCTGCGCCTGTCATTCCGCAACGGCATGGTCAACGACATGCAACTGATCGACAGCGTCGGCCAGCGCACCAATATCCTGTTCACCGGCGTCAAGGCCAACGAGCCGATCCCGGCTTCCAAGTTCAAGTTCGACATCCCCAAGGGTGCCGACGTGATCCAGGAATAAGCGGCTAGTCATACAAGAGGTTGCAAAGGTACGCCATGGACCTGTTTCGTAGTGCCCCGATCGCTCAGCCCCTGGCCGCCCGCTTGCGCGCGGCCAACCTGGATGAGTACGTCGGTCAGGAACACCTGTTGGCCCGGGGCAAGCCTCTGCGCGAAGCCCTGGAGCAGGGCGCCCTGCATTCGATGATTTTCTGGGGCCCGCCAGGGGTGGGTAAGACCACCCTGGCGCGGCTGCTGGCGGAAGTCTCGGATGCGCACTTCGAAACGGTCTCGGCAGTGCTGGCCGGGGTCAAGGAGATCCGCCAGGCGGTGGAAATCGCCAAGCAACAGGCTGGTCAATACGGTCGCCGGACCATCCTCTTTGTTGACGAAGTGCACCGTTTCAACAAGTCGCAACAAGACGCCTTCCTGCCTTATGTCGAAGATGGCACGCTGATTTTCATCGGTGCCACCACCGAAAACCCTTCTTTTGAATTGAACAACGCCTTGCTTTCCCGGGCTCGGGTCTATGTGCTCAAAAGCCTGGACGAGGCCGCCCTGAACAAGCTGGTGCAGCGCGCCCTGAGCGAAGAGCGTGGCCTGGGCAAGCGTCAGCTGAGCCTGAGCGACGAAGGTTTCCAGATGCTGCTTTCGGCGGCCGACGGCGATGGCCGGCGCCTGCTCAACCTGTTGGAGAACGCCTCGGACCTGGCGGAAGACAACAGCGAGATCGGCGTCGACCTGCTGCAAAGCCTGCTGGGCGACACCCGTCGGCGTTTCGACAAGGGCGGTGAGGCGTTTTACGACCAGATTTCCGCCCTGCACAAGTCGGTGCGTGGCTCCAACCCCGACGGTGCCCTGTACTGGTTCGCGCGCATGCTCGACGGCGGTTGCGACCCGCTGTACCTGGCTCGGCGCGTGGTGCGCATGGCCAGCGAAGACATCGGTAACGCCGATCCGCGCGCCCTCAGCCTGTGCCTGGCCGCCTGGGACGTGCAGGAGCGCCTGGGCAGCCCCGAAGGCGAGTTGGCGGTGGCCCAGGCCATTACCTATCTGGCCTGCGCACCGAAAAGCAACGCGGTGTACATGGGCTTCAAGGCCGCCATGCGCAGCGCAGCCGAGCATGGTTCGCTGGAAGTACCGCTGCATTTGCGCAATGCGCCGACCAAGTTGATGAAACAACTGGGGTACGGCGACGAATACCGTTACGCCCACGATGAGCCGGATGCCTACGCCGCCGGCGAAGACTATTTTCCCGACGAGCTCGAACCGCAACCGTTCTACCAGCCGGTGCCCCGTGGCCTGGAGCTGAAGATCGGCGAGAAGCTCAATCACCTGGCAGCCCTTGACCGCGTCAGCCCGAAACAGCGGAGAAAATAGTGATTCGAACGATTCTTGCGGTGTCCGTCGCCGGTATCGCTGGTACATTACTGCGTTTCGCGGCCAGCACCTGGGTCAGCGCCAACTGGCCCCGGCATTTTTATACGGCCACCTTGGCGGTCAATCTGCTGGGTTGCCTGATCATCGGCGTGCTGTACGGGCTGTTTCTGGTGCGCCCGGAAGTGCCGATCGAAATCCGTGCCGGCCTGATCGTCGGCTTTGTAGGCGGTCTGACGACCTTTTCATCCTTTTCCCTGGATACGCTGCGCTTGCTGGAAAGCGGGCAAGCACCGATAGCCTTCGGTTATCTGGCCATCAGCGTATTCGGCGGGCTGCTCGCGACCTGGGCTGGCCTGTCCTTGACCAAACTTTGATAAACGAGAGACCGACATGCTCGATTCCAAACTGTTACGTAGCAACCTTCAGGACGTAGCGGACCGCCTGGCATCCCGTGGCTTTACCTTGGATGTAGCGCGCATCGAAGCGCTGGAAGAACAGCGCAAGACCGTCCAGACCCGCACCGAACAATTGCAGGCTGAACGCAATGCACGCTCCAAATCCATCGGCCAGGCCAAGCAGCGCGGTGAAGACATCGCGCCGTTGATGGCGGACGTCGAGCGCATGGCCGGCGAGTTGGCCAGCGGCAAGGTCGAGCTGGACGGGATTCAGACCGAGCTGGACGCGATCCTGCTCAATATTCCCAACCTGCCTCACGAGTCGGTGCCGGTGGGCGCCGATGAAGAGGGCAACGTCGAAGTGCGCCGTTGGGGCACGCCGACTGTCTTCGATTTCGAGGTCAAGGACCACGTCGCCCTGGGCGAGAAGTTCGGCTGGCTGGATTTCGAAACCGCCGCCAAGCTGTCCGGCGCGCGTTTTGCCCTGCTGCGTGGGCCGATCGCCCGCCTGCATCGCGCCCTGGCGCAGTTCATGATCAACCTGCACATCAACGAACACGGCTACGAAGAGGCCTACACGCCTTATCTGGTACAAGCGCCGGCCCTGCAGGGCACTGGCCAGTTGCCGAAGTTCGAGGAAGACCTGTTCAAGATCAGCCGCGAAGGCGAAGCCGACCTGTACCTGATCCCGACCGCCGAAGTGTCGCTGACCAACATCGTGGCTGGCGAGATCCTCGATCCGAAGCTGCTGCCGATCAAGTTTGTGGCCCACACGCCATGCTTCCGCAGCGAAGCCGGGGCCTCGGGTCGCGATACCCGCGGCATGATCCGTCAGCACCAGTTCGACAAGGTCGAGATGGTGCAAGTGGTCGAGCCCTCGACCTCGATGGAAGCGCTGGAAGGCCTGACCGCCAACGCCGAAAAAGTCCTGCAATTGCTGGGTCTGCCTTACCGCACCCTGGCCCTGTGCACCGGCGACATGGGCTTCAGCGCGGTCAAGACCTATGACCTGGAAGTGTGGATCCCCAGCCAGGACAAGTACCGCGAAATCTCGTCGTGCTCCAACTGCGGCGATTTCCAGGCGCGTCGCATGCAGGCGCGTTTCCGCAACCCGGAAACCGGCAAGCCGGAACTGGTGCACACCCTCAATGGCTCGGGCCTGGCCGTGGGCCGGACCCTGGTGGCGGTGCTGGAAAACTACCAGCAGGCCGACGGTTCGATCCGTGTGCCAGACGTGCTGAAACCCTACATGGGCGGCCTTGAGGTCATCGGCTAAATGGAGTTTCTGCCGCTGTTCCATAACCTGCGCGGCAGTCGTGTGTTGGTCGTCGGTGGGGGGGAGATTGCCTTGCGCAAATCCCGTCTGCTGGCCGATGCCGGTGCGCTGTTGCGGGTTGTTGCACCTGAAATAGAAGTGCAGTTGCGTGAACTGGTGACTGCCAGCGGCGGCGAATGCGTAGTGCGCGGTTACATCGAGGCGGACCTGGACGGCTGTGTGCTGATCATTGCCGCCACCGACGATGAACCGCTCAACGCCCAGGTGTCCGCCGACGCGCACAAGCGCTGCGTGCCGGTCAATGTGGTGGACGCGCCGGCCCTGTGCAGCGTGATCTTCCCGGCGATCGTCGACCGTTCGCCCCTGGTGATTGCGGTGTCCAGCGGTGGCGATGCGCCGGTGCTGGCACGGCTGATCCGGGCCAAGCTGGAAACCTGGATTCCTTCGACCTACGGCCAGCTGGCCGGTTTGGCGGCGCGCTTTCGCAGCCAGGTCAAAGGTCTGTTTCCAGATGTGCAGCAGCGTCGGGCGTTCTGGGAAGATGTTTTCCAGGGGCCGATTGCCGATCGCCAGTTGGCCGGGCAGGGGGCAGAAGCGGAGCGCCTGCTGATCGCCAAGATCGAAGGTGAAGCACCCCATGCGCCGGGTGAGGTGTATCTGGTCGGTGCCGGCCCGGGTGATCCGGACCTGCTGACCTTTCGCGCCTTGCGCCTGATGCAGCAAGCCGATGTGGTGCTGTACGACCGCCTGGTGGCGCCGGCGATTCTCGAATTGTGCCGGCGTGACGCCGAGCGGGTGTATGTCGGCAAACGTCGCGCCGACCACGCGGTGCCCCAGGAACAGATCAACCAGCAACTGGTGACCCTGGCCAAGCAAGGCAAGCGCGTGTTGCGGCTCAAGGGCGGCGACCCGTTTATTTTCGGGCGTGGCGGTGAGGAGATCGAGGAACTGGCAGCCCATGGCATCCCGTTCCAGGTGGTGCCGGGAATCACGGCGGCCAGCGGTTGCGCGGCGTACGCCGGGATTCCGCTGACCCACCGCGATTACGCGCAGTCGGTGCGGTTTGTCACCGGGCACCTCAAGGATGGTTCTTCGGACCTGCCCTGGAGCGACCTGGTTGGCCCGGCCCAGACTCTGGTGTTCTACATGGGCCTGGTGGGTTTGCCGATCATCTGCGAGCAGTTGATCAAGCACGGTCGCTCAGCCGATACCCCGGCGGCCTTGATCCAGCAGGGCACCACGTCCAACCAGCGGGTGTTTACCGGCACCCTGGCCGACCTGCCACGGCTAGTGGCAGAGCACGAAGTGCATGCACCGACCCTGGTCATCGTCGGCGAAGTGGTCCAGCTTCGCGAAAAGCTGGCCTGGTTCGAAGGCGCCCAGTCTCAAGTCTGATCCCATCACCCACCCACTCCGGGGCATGACCTGGAGTGGGGGGCGATGAGCACGCACTGCCGCATCAATTCCCCTGAAAGATTCCCAGCCCACTCAGGCGCTGCCGATCATGGCTGCGGGTGAAGTCCTGCGCCGGCCCTTTGGGCACGATGCCGGTCGGGTTGATGGTGCGGTGGCTGGCGTAGTAATGACCCTTGATATGGGTGAAGTCCACGGTCTCGCCAATCCCCGGCCATTGGTACATTTCCCTGAGCCAGTTCGACAGGTTCGGGTAGTCGGCAATACGCCGCAGGTTGCATTTGAAGTGGCTGTAATACACCGCGTCGAAGCGAATCAGCGTAGTGAACAAGCGCACATCGGCCTCGGTCAGGTACTCGCCTGCGAGGTAACGCCGCTCTCCCAGGCGCTGCTCCAGCCAGTCGAGTTCGGCAAATACATCATCAAAAGCCTGTTCATAGGCCTGTTGTGAGGTGGCGAAGCCGGCGCGGTACACGCCGTTGTTCACCGCCGGGTAAATCCGCGCGTTCAGTTGTTCGATGTCTGCGCGCAAGGCTTCTGGATACAGGTCGAGGCGGTTGCCGGTCAGGCCGTCGAAGGCGCTGTTGAACATGCGGATGATCTCCGCCGACTCGTTGCTGACAATGCGCTGCTGCTGTTTGTCCCACAGCACCGGCACCGTGACCCGGCCGGTGTAGTGGGGATCCTCAGCGGTATAGCGCTGGTGCATGTAGGTCAGGTGATCCAGCGAGTCGCCACTGGAGCCGTGGCTCTGGTCGAAGGTCCAACCGTTTTCCAGCATCAGCCAACTGACGACGGAGACGTCGATCAGGCTTTCCAGGCCTTTGAGCTTGCGCAGGATCAGGGTGCGGTGGGCCCAGGGGCAGGCCAGGGATACATAGAGGTGATAGCGCCCGGCCTCGGCCGCAAAGCCGCCTTCACCGCTGGGGCCAGGCGCGCCGTCGGCCGTGACCCAGTTGCGGCGTTGCGCCTGTTCGCGCTGGAAGGCGCCGTCTTTGCTGCTCTCGTACCACTGGTCGTGCCAGCGCCCTTCAATCAGCAGGCCCATCGAATTCTCCTCGGCTGTTTTGCGTTGGAGTGCAGTCTATTCCGATGAGTTCGTACAAAAAGCGCAAAGCTTGCGGGTATATGATCGATTAAATCGATTTGTTTCGCGCATCCCAGAACCGCTGCGCCTGCTCGAAGGCTTGCTCGCGCGGTGTACCCAGGCCGCGCAGGGCCAGGGCCATGGTGGCGATTAGGGCCAGTTGCGGGTAGCTGTCGACCACCTCGCCACGCCACACCGCGAGCAACTGCTGCGGATCGAGGCTGGCGGGCTTTACATGGCGCTGGGCCGAGAGTGCCGGCCATTCTTCATCCCAGCTGACGCCGCCGGTGGTGCCGTAAAGGTGGCAGGGGCTGTCGGGGTTGACTTCGATTTCGCCGCCATCGCCCTTGATCACGATCACGTTATCCCCCAGCAAGCCGCTGGCATCGCGGTGCACGCCCTGGTAGCCGGGGTGGAAGATGCTTTGCAGGCCGCAACGTGCGCCCAGCGGGTTGAGGATGCGTGCCAGGGAATGGATCGGCGAGCGCAGGCCGAGGATGTTGCGCAGGTCGATCATCCGCTGTAGCTGCGGTGCCCAGGCACCCAGCGGGATAAAGGCCAGGTTGCCGTGGTCCAGGGCCTGGTTCACCGCCTGCCAGTCATGGCATAGGGGAATGCCCAGGGGCTCCAGCAGTTGTTCGGTATACAAGCGCCCGGCGGTGTGCGCGCCGCCGCCATGCAACAGGATGCGCACGCCATTCTGCGCCAGGCATTTGGCCGCCAGCAGGTACCAGGGCAGATGGCGTTTTTTACCGGCGTAGGTCGGCCAATCCAGATCGAGGCGGATCGCCGGGGCATTCAGGCGCTCACGCAGGGCCAGGGTGAAGCCGGCCAGTTCTTCCGGGCTTTCCTCTTTGTGCCGCAGCAGCATCAGGAAAGCACCGAGCTGGGTGTCTTCGACCTTGCCGTCGAGCAGCATGCCCATGGCTTCCCGGGCTTCTTCACCGGTCAGGCTGCGGGCGCCGCGCTTGCCTTTGCCCAGGATCCGTACGAACGGGGCAAATGGATGCTCGGCCGGGGTTTCGGTGATCAGCGCAGGGGATTGGTTCATAAGCAATTGGTCGGCTTCGGCAGGCCCGCCAGCTTGGCGGCAAGTTTGGCGGGAGTGCCGTTGAACAGGCGGTTCAGGTGCAGGCTGTTGCCCTTGTCCGGGCCCAGCTTCAGGGCGGTGTATTTAATCAGCGGGCGGGTGGCCGGCGACAGCTGGAATTGGCCATGGAAATCGCGCAGCAGCTGGAGGATCTCCCAGTGCTCGGGGCTCAGCTCAATGCCTTCGACCGCCGCCAGGGCGCTGGCCACTTGCGGCGACCAGTCGGCCAGGTCGAGCAGGTAGCCGTCCTTGTCCAGGGCGATGCTGCGGGTGCCTACGGTGAGCGCATTCATAGCCAGCTGTTGACCTTGGCGTGCTGGATCGACAGGTCGACAAAGGCCGGGTAATCGATGGCCGTGGCCCAGGCCGGTGCGGCAAGGCCACGGGCTTGCAGGTCTTCAGCCAGGACGAACACCTGCAACGCCTCGGCACGGCCCTGCAAGTGGGCAAAGGGAGCGCTGCCAGGTTGTAGCGCGTACACCGCGTCGCCGCACAGCAGCAGCGCGTCCCGCGCACCCAGCAGGCGCAGGCAGCTGTCGAGGCGAGTGTCGGTGAAGGGCGAGTGGGACAACACATGCAAGGTCGACATCAGAGGGTAATCACTTGGTCGTAACGATCGATAAGCGCACTCAGTTGCGCGGTTTCCAGCAACTGGACCTCATCCAGGCCCAGGTCCTGCGGATCCAGGCCGCGCTCGGCGATGCTGAAACCACAGGCAAACACTTGGTCCACGCCAAACAGCGACAGGGCCTGCAGGTTGGCGCTCAGGTCCTTCTGTTGCAGGGTCGCGGCGTGTTGCCGGGGCGCCAGTTGCCATACGCCGTCATCCAGGAACAGCAGGCCGATGGGCAGATCAAAGGCGCCGCCGGCCAGGACGATATCCAGCGCCTCGCGGGCGCCGGGGCCGGACCAGGGCGCCTGGCGGCTGATAATCAGCAGGGACTTGGGCATTTCAAGGCCCTCCAAAGCAGATCAGGCGATCGGCAGCTTGCGCCGCATCGTGCAACTGGCCAAGGCCGGACAACTCCCACGGCGCTTCGAGGTTGACCGCCGAGCGCTGATAACGCTGGGCTTCCTCAGCGTTCAGCACCCCGCGCCGCAGGGCTGCGGCAATGCACACCACGGCATCCAGCTGATGGGTGGTCACCAGCTCGCGCCATTGGCGGGGCAGGTCCTGTTCATCCTGGGGGGTGACGATGTTGTTCGAGGCGCTGTACACGCCGTCCTGATAAAAAAACAGCCGGACAATCTCGTGCCCGCCGGCCAGCGCCGCTTGGGCGAACAGCAGGGCGCGACGCGAAGAGGGCTCGTGGGCGGCGCAGAACAGGGCTATGGCGAACTTCATGACGGACTCGGTCGGCAAATCTGGCGCAATGATAATGCTTTATCGAGGTATGGGCTAAACCCGTTTTCTCGCGCGGCGCTGGGCCGGGGCAGTCCTCGACATACCGGGTAACGCATCGGCCGCCCAAACCGGTCCGCGCTCGATAAACTCGCCCGCTGAAAAAACCAATCGATGACAAGGAGTGTGAGATGCAGGAACTCAAAGGTGCAGTGGTCGTGGTCACCGGTGCCGGTCGCGGCCTGGGGGCGGCCCTGGCGATCAGCCTGGCGGACCTGGGGTGCAAGCTGGTGCTATGCGGACGCAGCGCCCATGCCCTGGCTGAAGTCGGGGCCATAATCGAGGCCCGTGGCGGCCTGGCGACCGAGCAAGTGGTGCTCGACCTCGCCGACACCGCCAGCGTCAGCGCGGCCCTGGCCAGCATCGAGCAGCGCCAGCCGCAGATCGACATCCTGATCAACAATGGCGCCATGTGGCTGGAGGCCAGCGAGCAACCCCACAGCGCCGCCGAAGTCAGCGGGGTGATCAATGCCGCCCTGACCGGAACCTTCCTCCTGACCCAGGGCCTGCTGCCGGCACTCAAGGCGTCCAGCCGCCCGGATGTGGTCACCATCGGCTCCATCAGCGGCCTGCCCAACGCGCCGCTGCACAGCGTGTCGTTGCCGTTCTATGCCGCCAAGCACGGGCAACTGGCGCTGGCCGATGGCCTGCGGCAGATGCTGGTCGGCACGCCACTGCGCTCGCTGTGCGTGCACCCGCCGTATCTTGAGGATATTTCGCCGCTGGACCCGCAATGGGCCCAGGTGCCTGAGCGGACCAAGGGCCAGCAGGGCACTAATCGGGATGTGGTCGAGGCGGTGGTTTTCGCTCTGACCCGGCCACGGCACATCAGCCTGTCGTCGATCGTCATCGATACCGACAACGGCGGCGTGTTCAGCTAAGCCCTCGGGCTATAGGCCGCGTGTTTCAGCGCGGCATATAGCCCAGTTGCCAGCGATGAGGGATCTTCAACGAGGCGATCCCCAGCAACGCCGACACGCCGCCACTGACCAGCAGCGCCTTGATGCCCAGTTGGTGCTCCAGCAACGCGCCGATCACCGCACCGACCAGCATCCCGGTCCAGGGCACCAGTTGCACCCGCCAGCCATTGCGTCGCTCGCCGAGCATCCAGCGTCCCAGGCCCCGGCCGAAGCGCGACAGGGCTCCGGTGACATAGGTCAGGCCCACGGGCAGGCCGTTCACTTCTTCCACTGCCGCGTTGAGCATGCCCATGGCCACGATGGCGGCCAGCAAGGCCGGCAGGTGATTGGCGAACGGCCAGGCCGCGGCCGCGCAGAGCAGGGTGGCGATGCACAGCAGCAGGGGCAGGGCGCGGCGTCCGCCCAGGCGACTGACGACGATGCCCAGGGCGTTAGCGGCAATAAAGGTGGCGATGCACAACGTCAGGCGCAGGGTCAGGCCCATGTCGCCATCGCTGATGGCCACGGCCAGGCGTGTGGTGTTGCCGCTCATGAAGGACACGAAGTCGCCGGTCGCCATAAAACCGATGGCGTCGGTCATGCCCGCCAGCACCGACAGGCTGGCCACCAGGCCGAGGCCGATCCGCCCGCGCCATTTGCGGGTATTGAGCAAGCCTGGGTGAGTACGCGGTGTGGGCGGCGATGGCAGCATCAGTAGGCTCTCATGGGCGGTGAAGGTGTCAGAACCGGTTCACGATCGACTGCGCTTGGCTCATGCGGCGTTAAAAAGAGCTGAGCGTCGCTCGCCAGATCATCAACAGGTTGTCAGTTCGGGCTATCCAGGCCATGCAACTGGCAGTATTCGGCCCAGTCCATGCCGGCCATCTCGGCCACCTCCTTGTGCACTTCCAGGCGCTGGGCCTGGAAATCTTCGGCGCTGGAGGCAGTCAGTTGCAAACTCAGTTCCCAGGCAAACAAACCCAGGCGCTCGGCTTCGGCTTCAAAGGCTTCATGCAGGCGTTCGTCGCGGTACTGCTCGGGCGTCTCGCCCTTGACCTGGGCTTCAAGCGGATTGAGCTTGTCCAGTGCTTCGCGCAGTTCGGGGCGCGCGGCGAGAAATCTTTCCAGAGCTATTTCGTGGTGCGGGGCATTGGCGGGCATCGGGGCTCCTTGAGGGGAACGGGCAGCCTTCAGGCATCAAGCCTGGGGCAGGGGATGTTCTGGCATTTCACTGCGTATCTGTTGCAGATCCTTGTGCGGGATCACGTAGGTGCGGGCGAGCATATCGCCTATTCGCTGGCAGCGGCTTGATTCCGCGCAGGCCATCAGCGGGACAAAGGCGAAAGCGGCCTCCAGATAGCGGGTGGCGCCTCTGATCAGTACCTGGATCAGGGTCGGCGGCGCCCCGGCGGCGTTGATCACCACCAGGCCCAGGGCGCTTTTGCCGGGCGTCCGGCCCTTGAAGAAATACTCCCAGGCCACGAAGTACAAGGGCCAGACCAGCATGAACAACATCGAATGGAGGTAGGGCTCCAGCCCCGTCTGTTGCTCGAGGTCAAGCAAGCGTCTGACCGGCTGCAATGCCAGCACCCCGTGCAGGCTCAGCGACAGGAGCAAATACGCCGCCAGCGCCAGCACCTGGTCGAGCATGAAGGCGGCGGCGCGGCGCAGGATCAGTTGGGTTCTTGAGACTTCCATGGTCGATTCCAAAGTTTTTTCCATCACATCGGGCGCAGTGTAATCCCCGCAGGGCGGGGTGTCGCAGTGGTTTTGGCGGGGGACGGCTTTCGGTGAAAATACCTGTGCCTCAAAATAGTGCGAACCTTTTGCATCTCCCCGGACTCGAAGCGTTTCCTGAATCATTTGCCTTCTAACAGGGAGATTTGAAAAGCGATGTCAAACGTATTCGGAACCGCACTCAAGGGCTCTATCCTGGCCTTCCTGGCCCTGCCTGCCGCCGCGATCGCCGCGCCTGATACGGGCCCGATCTCGACGTTCGGGATCCTCGGCAGCTACAACGATTTCAAGCTCGAAGGCGGCAGCGACAGCCAGAAGGATCACCTGCCGGAGGGTGGCCTGTTCTATAACTTCGGCAACAAAATGACCGCCGAATCGGGTTTTATCTACCAGGCCGGGGTCGACGCCAAATTCGGCAAGAAGGACGACAACAAGCTCAAGGAAGGCCAGGCCGACCTCGACCTTGGCTGGCGTGCCGCGCTGGATGCGCGCAACTTCGTCGACGTGCTGGTGGGCGGCGGCTACAGCTGGACCCGTTACGAGCCAGAGATCGACGACTACGACACCAAGCTCACCACCAAGTCGCCGTTCGCCAAGGCGGCCATCGGTTACAACCATCAGTTCGATGACATGACCATGCGCGTCGAACTGGGTGCGCGGCGCACCATCGACGGCAAGGTCAAGCTCAAGGTCGACGATGTCGGCAGCGACACCGTGGACCTCAAGGACCGCACCAACCCTTACGCCGAAGTCAGCCTGCTGATGAACCAGAAAGGCTCGCTGCCGGTGATGGCCGGTGTGTATTACACCCGCACCGAATACAAGCTGGACCAGGATTCGGACGTGGCCGACAACACCAAGCTCAAGCGTGACGAGTACGGGGTGAAGGTCGGTATCGCCTTCTAGGCCTGCCGTCCCCGGTCAGGGCCACCGGCACTGGCGTGCGCAATGCCGCCAGTGTCGGCTGCCTGGCTACAGCAGTTTCCAGGTGTAACTGAGCAGCAGGCGGTTTTCATCGATATCGGTTCGGTAGTTGGAACGTGCTGCCACGTTGCGCAGCTTGATCCCCAGCCCGCCCAGCAGGCCGGACTGGATCACATAGCCGATGTCCAGGTCCCGCTCCCAATCCTTGCCCTCGTAGCCCTTGCCAGTGTCGACGTTGTCACCGCGAATGTAGCGCACGGTGCTGGTCAGGCCCGGCCAGCCCATGGCGGCGAAGTCATAGTCGTAGCGTGCTTGCCATGAGCGCTCGTCGGCGTAGGCGAACTCGTAGGTCGGCACCTCGTTGCCCAGCGGCGAGATATTGGCAAACACCCGGGGGAACGAGCTGTCGCCGTACATCCCCTGATACCCCAGGTAAACGGTATGCACGCCGCGCTTGGCCGAGAGCAGGGAAAAGAACGCGCGGTTGTCGATCCGGCCCAGCAGTTGCCGGCCCTCTTCGCGGGAGTCGTAGTAACCGAGGTTGGCGCCCAGGACCCAGGAGCCCACGGGCTGACTGTGCTTGAGGCCGAGAAAGCGCTGCTGATAAATGTCTTGCAGCTGGCCGTACCAGGCACTGACTGTGGTGCGTTTGCTGTTGAAGGCATAGTCGGCACCGGCGTAGTTGAAGCCGTCGCTGCTGACCTGGCGTTGCGGTACATGGCCCAGCATGGCTTGCAGGTCGCCGTGTCCGGATTCGTTGCGCAGGCTGGTGGAGCGCAGGCGCCCGCCTTGCAGGGTCAGGCCATCGATGTCGTTGGAGGTCAGGCTGGCGCCCTGGTAGGACGGCGGCAGCAGGCGGATATCACTGAAGCTCAGTACCGGCAGGTTGGGTTGCAATTCGCCGACCCGCAGTTCGGTTTTTGCCAGCCGCAGTTTCAGCGCTGCGCCCAGGCGGCTGTAACTGTCGGCCGCTTCGCCGTCCTCCTGCACCGGCAGCAACCCGGTGTTGACCCGGCCCTTGCCGCTGTCCAGCTTCAGCCCGAGGGTGCCGATGGCGTCGACCCCGACGCCGACCAGCCCCGGCGTATAGCCGGATTTGAAATTGAGGATGAAGCCTTGCGCCCATTCCTGGGCCATGGATTTTTCCGGGCCGCGAATGTCCGAATAGTCGCGGCTGAAAAAGTAGTTGCGGGCTTGCAGGGTGGCGCTGGCGTCTTTGATAAAGCCGCCTTCGTCAGCCAGCAGGGACAGGGGTGCACCAAGACACAGCGCGCTGGAGACCAGCACGGTCGGGGTCATCGCAGGTTTCATTGCTTTTACTCTTATTGTTATTGAACTTCTAACCATCCGCCACTGCCGACCAACCCTACAGCGCAGGACGTCG
>NZ_MVOL01000018.1 GCF_002018875.1 Pseudomonas sp. MF4836 | reverse complement strand
TCAGTGTTGTTTGGTGATTGTTCGACGGCGATCGCCGAGTGCTACGCATGGTGGTTCGTCGCCAGCGTCAGATGTGTATCAAAGACAGCTGTGGATGGGCCCCAGCTTCTAGCTTCAAGCTCAAAGCTGCAAGTTAAAAGCCGGTCCGCGCTGACTTGCAGCTTGCCACTTGGCGCTCAAACCCAGCTATAATCGCCACCGTTTCAAAACGGTCATCTGTATCGGATACCGTTTTCCCGCCACCTGTCCGAGGGGCGCTGCAGCAGGTTTACCTGTCAGGCTCGGATGGGGCGTTGCTGGCCACAGTCGGCCAGATACCAAACGCACAACGGCGCCCATTCGCATAACTACGAATGGAGGCTCTTCATGAGCGCTGTTATCACGCCTGCAGATTTTAACGATTACAAAGTCGCCGACATGTCCCTGGCTGCCTGGGGCCGTCGCGAAACCATCATCGCCGAATCGGAAATGCCGGCCCTGATGGGTCTGCGCCGCAAGTACTCCGCCGAGCAGCCGCTCAAGGGCGCGAAGATTCTTGGCTGCATCCACATGACCATTCAGACCGCCGTGCTGATCGAAACCCTGGTTGCCCTGGGTGCCGAAGTGCGTTGGTCGTCCTGCAATATTTTCTCGACTCAGGACCAGGCCGCTGCTGCCATCGCCGCTGCCGGCATCCCGGTTTTCGCCTGGAAAGGCGAGACTGAAGAAGAGTATGAGTGGTGCCTGGAGCAAACCATCCTCAAGGATGGCGCGCCGTGGGATGCCAACATGATCCTCGACGACGGCGGCGACCTGACCGAGCTGCTGCACAAGAAATACCCGGCGATCCTGGACCGCGTCCACGGCGTTACCGAAGAAACCACCACCGGCGTGCACCGCCTGCTGGACATGCTGGCCAAGGGCGAGCTGAAAATCCCGGCCATCAACGTCAACGACTCGGTGACCAAGAGCAAGAACGACAACAAGTACGGCTGCCGTCACAGCCTGAACGATGCGATCAAGCGCGGTACCGACCACCTGCTGTCCGGCAAGCAAGCGCTGGTCATCGGCTACGGTGACGTGGGCAAGGGCTCGGCCCAGTCCCTGCGTCAGGAAGGCATGATCGTCAAGGTTTCCGAAGTTGACCCGATCTGCGCCATGCAAGCCTGCATGGACGGTTTCGAACTGGTTTCGCCGTTCATCGACGGTATCAACACCGGCACCTCCGCCTGCATCGACGCAGCACTGCTGGGCAAGATCGACCTGATCGTGACCACCACCGGCAACGTCAATGTTTGCGACTCGAACATGCTCAAAGCCCTGAAGAAGCGCGCTGTTGTCTGCAACATCGGCCACTTCGACAACGAAATCGACACCGCTTTCATGCGCAAGAACTGGGCATGGGAAGAAGTGAAGCCTCAGGTACACAAGATCCACCGTACCGGCCCTGGCGCGTTCGACGCCCAGAACGACGACTACCTGATCCTGCTGGCCGAAGGCCGCCTGGTGAACCTGGGTAACGCTACCGGTCACCCAAGCCGCATCATGGATGGCTCGTTCGCCAACCAGGTTCTGGCGCAGATATTCCTGTTCGGCCAGAAGTACGCCGACCTGTCGCCAGCCCAGAAAGCCGAGCGCCTGACCGTTGAAGTACTGCCGAAGAAACTCGACGAAGAAGTGGCCCTGGAAATGGTCCGCGGCTTCGGCGGCGTCGTGACTCAACTGACCAAGACCCAGGCCGACTACATCGGCGTGACCGTCGAAGGTCCGTTCAAGCCGCACGCTTACCGGTACTAAGCAGCGCCGAGCTTCGAGCTGCAAGCGGCAAGTTAGAGCGGTTGGCTGACTTGCAGCTTGTGGTGAGGGGCTTGCTCCTTCATTGCTCTCTTTAAGCAGTTGTGAGCTTCAAGCTGCAAGCTACAAGAACAGGCGCACCGCCTGCTTGCAGTTTGCAGCTTGAAGCTTGCGGCTGGAGGCCCCCTCCATGTCCCAAGACCGTCGCTACAGCTTCGAGTTCTTCCCGACCAAGACCGATGCTGGGCATGAAAAACTGCTCGCCACTGCCCGTCAGCTGGCCACGTACAACCCCGATTTCTTCTCCTGCACCTACGGTGCCGGTGGCTCGACTCGCGATCGCACGATCAACACCGTGCTGCAGCTTGAGAGCGAAGTAAAAGTCCCCGCTGCGCCGCACCTGTCCTGCGTCGGCGACAGCAAGGACGATCTGCGCGGCCTGCTCAACCAGTACCAGGCTGCCGGGATCAAGCGCATCGTCGCCCTGCGCGGCGACCTGCCTTCCGGCATGGGCATGGCCAGCGGTGAGCTGCGCCACGCCAACGACCTGGTGGAGTTCATTCGCCAGGAAACCGGCGACCACTTCCATATCGAAGTCGCTGCCTACCCGGAAATGCACCCGCAAGCGCGCAATTTCGAAGACGATCTCAACAACTTCGTGCGCAAGGCCAACGCCGGTGCCGACAGTGCGATCACCCAGTACTTCTTCAACGCCGACAGCTACTTCTACTTCGTTGAGCGCGTGCGCAAGCTGGGTGTGAACATTCCGATCGTGCCGGGCATCATGCCGATCACCAACTACAGCAAGCTGGCGCGCTTCTCCGACGCCTGCGGCGCCGAGATCCCACGCTGGATCCGCAAGCAGCTGGAAGCCTACGGCGACGACACCCAGAGCATTCAGGGTTTCGGCGAGCAGGTGATCAGCGAAATGTGCGAACGCCTGCTGCAAGGCGACGCACCAGGGTTGCACTTCTATACCCTGAACCAGGCCGAGCCGAGCCTGGCAGTGTGGAACAACCTGAAGCTGCCACGCTGATCGACGCAGGTTGAACACCCAAGGGCCCTGGCGAAACCAGGGCCCTTTTTCATGCCGGGTCCTTGAGCTAGAGCGGTCTGCACTGCCTCTAGCTATTTCAGCGGGTCACGGCGTAATCTCGCGCCATGTTTGTCATCTTCCGGTTGCTGACCGCCCTTCTCTGTACTTGCCTGAGCCTTGCGGCCCATGGCGAGAAGCTGCGCATTGTCACTGATCCCTGGCCGCCCTACGCCTACGAGGAAAACGGCAAGGCCATGGGCCTGGACTACGAGGCCACGGCCATTGTCTTCCAGCGCCTGGGGATCGAAGTGCAATGGCAGTTCCTGCCGTGGAAACGCTGCCTGGCCATGCTGGAGCAGGGCCAGGCCGACGCGGTGCTGGATATCTTTCATCGCGAAGAACGGGAAAAAAGCCTGCTCTACCCCAGCGAACCGCTGTCGGAAGTGGAGTTCGTGATGTTCTACGCCAACCAGCGCCCGCACCCGTTCAGCCGCCTGGAGACCTTGAGCGGCCTGACCATCGGCACCTCCCCCGGGTACCTGTACACCGATGAATTCAACGACTCGCCGCTGTTCACGCGCGAGCCCGCGCCCACCCAGGAAGCCAACTTCGGCAAGCTGCTGCTGGGACGGATCGACCTGGTGATCACCGATCGCCGGGTCGGCCAGTACTTGCTCGACACCTTGAAGGTGCGCGACCAGATCACCGAAAACCCCTTGGTGCTGGTGCGCCAGGGGCAGTTCCTGGCCGTGCGCCGCAACGCCGGCATGGATTTGCTGGTGCAGCGCTTCGCCGCCGAACTCAAACGCTTCAAGCAGGAACCGGCCTACGCCGAGCTCAACGCCCGCTACGGCGGCGCTCGCGCCCCGGGACCTTCGAAGGCGACCCTGCACTCCACCTCCGATAAAACCGTTGAGCAGCAGGAAAGCAGCGCACAGTGATTGCTCTGTTATACTCCGGCCTTTCCGCCAGGCTCACGCCCGGACGCTCGTTCCTGTTCAAGGCATCTCGATACCGCTACAGCGCAGCCAATACGGCCCGCGCGGGCTTTTTCGGGCACGTCTTCAGGACTGAAGCTGGACCGGACGGGATTGCGTCCTCTTAAACGCCATTCGCGCCAGGCAAGACTATCCCTCTGGGCCAAGCCCTAACTAAAACAGGATTACTCATGTCCTTTGCTTCCCTCGGTCTCTCCGAGGCTTTAGTCGGCGCGATCGAAGCCGCCGGCTATACCCAGCCTACTCCGGTGCAACAGCGGGCCATTCCCGCCGTGTTGCAAGGTCGCGACTTGATGGTTGCGGCGCAGACAGGTACTGGTAAAACCGGCGGTTTCGCCCTTCCGATCCTGGAACGGTTGTTTCCCAACGGTCACCCGGACAAATCCCAGCGTCACGGCCCGCGCCAACCGCGCGTCCTGGTCCTGACCCCAACCCGCGAACTGGCCGCCCAGGTGCATGAGAGCTTCAAGCTCTACGCCCGCGACCTGAAGTTCGTCAGCGCCTGCATCTTCGGCGGCGTCGGCATGAATCCACAGGTGCAAGCCATGGCCCGTGGGGTTGATGTGCTGGTTGCCTGCCCGGGCCGCCTGCTCGACCTGTGCGGTCAAGGCAGCGTCGACTTGTCCCACGTGGAAATCCTCGTGCTGGACGAAGCCGACCGCATGCTCGACATGGGCTTTGTGCACGACGTGAAGAAAGTCCTCGCGCGCCTGCCAGCCAAACGCCAGAACCTTCTGTTCTCCGCGACCTTCTCCAAGGACATCACGGACCTCGCCGGCAAGCTGCTGCACAACCCCGAGCGCATCGAAGTCACGCCGCCGAACACCACGGTCGAGCGCATCGAGCAACGGGTATTCCGCCTCGCCGCCAGCCACAAGCGTGCCCTGCTGGCGCACCTGATTACCGCCGGCGCCTGGGAACAGGTCCTGGTCTTCACCCGTACCAAGCATGGCGCCAACCGCCTGGCCGAGTACCTGGACAAACACGGCCTTAGCGCTGTCGCGATCCACGGTAACAAGAGCCAGAACGCCCGCACCAAAGCCCTGGCCGACTTCAAGGCCGGCGAAGTGCGGATCCTGGTTGCCACCGACATCGCCGCGCGCGGCCTGGATATCGACCAACTGCCACACGTGGTCAACTTCGAGCTGCCGAACGTCGACGAAGACTACGTGCACCGCATCGGCCGTACTGGCCGTGCCGGTCGTTCGGGCGAAGCGATTTCCCTGGTCGCCCCGGACGAAGAGAAACTGCTGAAAAGCATCGAGCGCATGACCAAGCAGAAAATCGCCGACGGCGACCTGATGGGTTTTGACGCCAGTGCCGTAGAAGCCGAAAAGCCTGAAGTGCGTGAACGTCCGGACGTGCGCAACCCGCGCAATGCCCGTGGCCCGCGTGGCGATGGCCCGAACGGCGGTGGCGGCGGCGGTGGCCGTAAAGACAAGGGCAAGGACAAGGGCGGCAAGGACAAACCTGCCGCTCGTGGCGACCGCCCGGCTCGCGAGCAGAAACCTCGCGAAGGCACCCCGGCCCGCGAACAGCGCCAGCCAACCCCACGTGCAGCCGCTGACCGCGCACCGGACGAGTTCCTGGACGACGATATCGATAACTTCGGTAACCGCGTCGACTACGTCCCGCAGCAGAAGCCGGCTCAAGGTCGCGGCCGCCGTCCAGGCGCCCCGGCACAAGGTGCAGGTGCAGGCGCCGGTGCAGCACCGCGCGGCGGCCAGCCGCAAGGTCGCCAGAACGGTCCGCGCAGCAGCAACGGCGCGACCACCGGAACCCCACCGGCCAAGCGCAACGGCCCACGCAACGGCGCTCCTCGTGATGGCCAGGCCCGTCGCGAAGAGTCGTCGCGCAATCGCCGCCCGGCTCGCTCCGATGACCAGCCGCGTCAGGAACCGGCCGTGCAGAACCCACGTGGCACTCAGCCGAAGATCATGCACAAGGAGTCGAAAAGCGATCGCTTCCCGACACCTGAGCAGCTCGATCAACTGCCGAGCCGCCCACGGGGTGAAAAACCGGCCCTGCTGACGCGTAATCGCTAAGCCGAGCCTGTAAAAAAAACGCCCCCGATCGCAAGATCGGGGGCGTTTTGCATGGGGCGCCGGTTACCGGCCAGGACCGCTAGGGGCACGGCCGACAATCGAAGATCGCCACACAGCAAAACGCCGACTCAAGGTCGGCGTTTTGTGGCACGCGGCGAAAATTACTTCGCTTTCACACCTTCAAAGGTGATGTACAGCTCGACGTTGTTCGACGCCGGGCCCAAGTCCATCATCTTGCCGAAGTCCTGGCGGTTGAAGCTGGTGGTGCCTTCAAAGCCAGCACGGTAGCCGCCCCATGGATCCTTGCCTTCGCCCAGGAAAGTGGCCTTGACCACGACTGGCTTGGTCACGCCGTGCAGGGTCAGGTCGCCCGCGACGTCTGCGGTCAGCTTGCCGTCGGCGTTCTTGCCGGTTGGCTTGACGCTGGTGGAGACGAACTTGGCGTCGGCAAACTTGCCCACGTCCAGGAAGTCTTTGCTGGCGATGTGCTTGTCGCGCTCGGCGTGGTTGGTGAACACGCTGGCGGTACGCACATTGACTTCAATCTTGGCGTCTTCCGGCTTGGCGGCATCGAAGCTGAACTTGCCGTCCAGGTCCTTGAAGGTACCGGTGATGTAGCTGTAGCCCAGGTGGCTGATCTTGAAGTCGATGAAAGCGTGCTGGCCTTCCTTGTCGATCACGTAGTCAGCAGCCATCACCTGACCGGCCGACAGCAGGGCGGAACCGATGGCCAGAGCGGCGAGAGTCTTTTTCAACATGCTTCTATTCCTTTTGAGTCGAGGTTGAACATCAGGCTTTGCGCCCCAGCATACGAACCAGGGTCGCATCACGATCGATAAAGTGGTGTTTCAGAGCGGCCAGGCCATGCAGCCCGGCGAAAATCACGACCATCCAGGCCAGGTACAGATGCACCTCGCCTGCCACATCTGCCTGGTCCGGTAGCCCGGAAAGCAGTGCGGGTACTTCAAACAGGCCGAACACCGGGATCCCGACACCGTCTGCGGTGGAAATCAGGTAACCGGCAATCATCACAGCGAACAGACTGAGATAAAGGAATGCATGACCGAACTTGGCCCCCAGGCGAGTCAGGCGCCCGTGGTTGGCCGGCGCCGGCGGCGGTGGGCTGATAAAGCGCCAGAGCACCCGCAGCAGCATGATGGCGAAGAGGCTCAGGCCAATGCTTTTGTGCAGGTCCGGTGCGTCTTTGCGCCAGGTGCTGTAGTAGTCGAGGCCGACCATCCACAGGCCCAGGGCGAACAAGCCGAACACCACCAGGGCCACGCCCCAGTGCAGAACAATGCTTACCCAACCGTAGCGCGAAGAGGAATTACGTAGCTGCATGACTTGAATCCTGTAAGAACTGCTGCCCAAGACTATCGATTTACCTATCGAATTAAAGCGGAAAATTTCGCTTTGAAATATCGAGAAATATGATCTGAAGGGTATGCACAGTACGTTAACGATGGATTAAGGACTATCCCCAAAAAACGTGACAGACCGTCCTGCGTTTACTGCCAATTTGCCCTTCAGAACCTCAATGGGTTGTGACACAGCCCGGCATTGCATAGGCTTGCGCGACTGTTTTGCCTGCGCCCGCCGCAGGACCGCTTCGAGGAGATAAACGATGGGCCTGAACAACCAGTGGATGCAACGCGACCTCGCGGTCCTGTGGCACCCCTGCACCCAGATGAAAGACCACGAGCAGCTGCCGTTGATTCCCATCAAGCGCGGCGAAGGCGTCTGGCTCGAAGACTTCGAAGGCAAGCGTTACCTGGACGCGGTCAGTTCCTGGTGGGTCAACGTGTTCGGCCACGCCAACCCGCGCATCAACCAGCGCATCAAGGATCAGGTCGATCAACTGGAACACGTGATTCTCGCCGGGTTCAGCCATCAGCCGGTGATCGAGCTGTCCGAGCGCCTGATCAAGCTCACCCCCGAAGGCCTGACCCGCTGTTTCTATGCCGACAACGGTTCGTCGTGCATCGAAGTGGCGCTGAAGATGAGCTTTCACTACTGGCTCAACCGCGGCGCACCGGCCAAGAAGCGCTTCGTCACCCTGACCAACAGCTACCACGGCGAAACCATGGCCGCGATGTCGGTGGGCGATGTGCCGCTGTTCACCGAAACCTACAAGGCCCTGCTGCTGGACACCCTCAAGGTGCCGAGCCCCGATTGCTACCTGCGCCCCGAAGGCGTGAGCTGGGAGGAGCACTCGCGCACGATGTTCGCCGCCATGGAGCAAACCCTGGCCGAGCATCACGCCAGCGTTGCCGCGGTGATCGTCGAGCCGCTGATCCAGGGCGCCGGCGGCATGCGCATGTACCACCCGGTGTACCTGACCCTGTTGCGCGAGGCCTGCGACCGCTACGGGGTGCACCTGATCCTCGATGAAATCGCCGTCGGCTTCGGCCGCACCGGGACCATGTTCGCCTGCGAACAAGCCGGGATCCGCCCGGACTTCCTGTGCCTTTCCAAGGCCCTGACTGGCGGCTACCTGCCACTGGCGGCCTGCGTGACCACCGACGAGGTCTACAGCGCCTTCTACGACGACTACCCGACCCTGCGCGCCTTCCTGCATTCCCACAGTTACACCGGTAACCCGCTGGCGTGCGCGGCGGCCCTGGCGACCCTGGATATCTTCGAAGAAGACAACGTCATCGAAAACAACCAGGCCCTGGCCCAGCGCATGGCCAGTGCCACTGCGCACCTGGTGGATCACCCGCATGTCGCGGAGGTGCGCCAGACCGGCATGGTGCTGGCTATCGAGATGGTCCAGGACAAGGCCAGCAAGACCGCCTACCCGTGGCAGGAACGCCGTGGCCTGAAGGTGTTCCAGCACGCCCTGGAGCGCGGCGCGCTGCTGCGGCCCCTGGGTAGCGTGGTGTATTTCCTGCCGCCCTATGTGATCACCCCCGAGCAGATCGACTTCCTCGCCGAAGTGGCCAGCGAAGGCATCGATATCGCTACCCGCGACACCTTGAGCGTCGCGGTGCCGGAAAACTTCCATCCGGGCTTTCGCGATCCGGGCTAGCAGGTCACTCAGCGAAACGCCGTTCACCGATTCATCTTCAACAGAGACCCCCCATGAGATTGTCCCGCTTCTTTATCGACGCCCCCCTGAGCCTCGGCGAACACCCACTGCCCGAGGCCCAGGCCCACTACATCGGGCGCGTGCTGCGCATGGCCGAGGGCGATGCGCTGCAAGTGTTCGACGGTTCGGGGATGGAGTTTCGCGGCACCTTGCTGGAAGTCGGCAAGAAGCGCGTGACGGTGCGTCTCGATGAAAGCTTCGCCGGGCAGGTTGAATCACCGTTGCAGATCCACCTCGGCCAGGGCCTGTCCCGGGGCGAGCGCATGGACTGGGCGATCCAGAAAGCCACCGAGCTTGGGGTCAGTGAAATCACCCCGATCTTCAGTGAGCGCTGCGAAGTGCGGCTCAAGGATGAACGCGCCGACAAACGCCTGATGCATTGGCGCCAGGTGGCAATCAGCGCCTGCGAGCAATGCGGCCGTTCTCGGGTGCCGGTGATTCACCCGCCGCTGCTGCTGGCGGACTGGATCAAGCAGACCCAGGCCGAGCTGAAGCTGGTGCTGCACCCGGTAGCCGAGCCGCTGGTGAGCCATGCCAAGCCGGCCAGCCTGGCATTCCTGATCGGCCCTGAAGGCGGCCTGTCCGACGCCGAGGTCGAGCAGGCCCACGGCGCGGGCTTTCTGCCGGCACGCCTGGGGCCACGGGTCCTGCGCACCGAAACCGCACCGGTGGTGGCCCTGGCCGTGGCCCAGCAGCTGTGGGGCGATTTCTAGAACCCTGGCCGGCCCGTCCTGGCGCTACTCCACTGGATCGCTGATCGGCTTGGCGATGATCGCCTTGAGTTCGCTGGTCATGGGGAACTCCAGGTTCAGGCCCTTGGGCGGAATCGGCTGCTGGAACCAGCGCTGGTAGATGCCGTTGATTTCCCCCGAGCGGTACAGGTCGCCCAGGGCGGCATTGACCAGGGCCAGGAAATGCGGATCGTCCTTGCGCACCATGCAGCTGTAGATCTCCCGCGACTGCTCCTCGCCCACCACCACCCATTTGTGCGGGTCGTGGGCCTTGGCCCGTTCCCCGTAGAGCAAGGCGTCATCCATGTAGAAAGCGGCGGCGCGGCCGGTCTGCAGCATCTGGAAGGCCTCGCCGTGGTCCTTGGCGCTGATCACGAACATGTCGATCTTGTGCTCGACGTTATAGCTCTTGAGAAAGCGCTCATTGGTGGTACCGGCGGTGGTCACCACATTCTTGCCCCGCAAGTCGGCGAAGCGCTGGATGCCGCTGTCCCGGGCCGTCAGCAACTGGCCTTTGACGTAGATGAACCCATAGGAAAACGCCACCTGCTTCTGCCGCTCGGCGGTGACCCCGGTGGAACCGCACTCCAGGTCCACAGTGCCGTTCTGCACCAGGGGGATGCGCGTCTGCGACGTCACCAGGTTGTACTTGACCGCCAGTTTCGGCAGGGCCAATTGCTGCTGGATGCGCTCGACGATCTTGCTCGCCAGGTCCACCGAATAGCCCATCGGCTTGCCGCTGTTATCCCCCACATAGGAGAACGGCACCGACGCATCGCGATAGCCCAGGGTGATGCTGGCGCTGTTGGCGATCTTGCCCAGGGTACCGCCGGGCGGCGCTTCGCCGGCCTGGAGCTGAGTGCTGAGGAGCAGGCCCAGGGTGCAGCCAAGCAACGTGATTTTTTGCATTGTTATTCTCCGTTGTGGGTCATGGGGTCAGCGCCGGGCGGCGATGACGGTGATTTCCACCCGCACCTGGGGCCGTGCCAGTTCGGCCTGGACGGTGGTGCGGGTCGGCGCCTGGCCCGGCGTCAGCCAGGCCGACCAGGCCTCGTTCATGGCGGCAAAATCCTCGCCGATGTCCTTGAGGTAGATGGTCGCGCTGAGCAGGTGATCCTTGTCGCTGCCCGCCTCGGCCAGCAAGACGTCGATCTTCTCCAGCACTTCGCGGGTCTGAGCGCCGACCTCGGTCGACGCGCCCGGCACCTGGCCGGACAGAAACACCAGGTCGGCGAAGGTCACGGCGCCGCTGAGGCGCGGGTTGCTGCTGATGCGGTTGATGCTCATGGGGCATTCCTTGTGCGGGGTCTTCGGTCAGGGGTCATGCAGCACGGGGCGCAAGGCCCTGCATATCGATAGCGGTAGGTCGCTGGCCCAGCAGCTCGCCCAACAGGCGCCCGCTGCCACAGGCCAGGGTAAAACCAAGCGCGCCATGGCCGAGGTTGAGCCACAGGTTGCGGTAGGCCGTGGCCCCAATCAGCGGCACCCCGCTGGGGGTGGCCGGGCGCATGCCCGCCCATTCAATGGCCGCGGCGTAATCGCCGGCGTCGGCAAAGGTTTCCCCTGCCTGGCGGCGCATCAGGGCCAGGCGCTTGGGGTCGAGCGCCGGGTCGAAACCGACAATGTCGACCATCGCCGCCACCCGCAACTGCTGGCCGATCCGTGCATAGACGATCTTGCGGTTGTAATCGGTGATGCTGATCTGCGGCGCCTGGTGCTGCTCGCCAATCGGCACGCTGAGGCTGTAGCCCTTGAGCGGGTACAGCGGCAGTTTCAGGCCCGGCAGCGCCAGCTCGGCACTGCGGTGGCCGGCGGCGAGCACCAGTTGCTCAACCGCCAGGGTCTCGTGCCCCAGCTCGATGGCCTGCACCGTGCCGGCACTGTGGCGGATCCCGGTCACGCTGCGCCCCAGCAGGAACTCGCAGCGCCCCGAGGCCTGGAGCCGCGCCACCAGTTGCTGGCAGAAGGCGTGGCAGTCAGCCACTTCTTCATCCGGGGTGAAGATACCGCCGACAAAGGGTGCGTCCTGCAGCGTCGGCTCAAGCTGTGCGCACTCGGCGTGGGACAACACCTGCTGTTGGCGGCTGTCCGCCAGATGGCGCCGGGCGTGCTCGAAGCTGCCCGGCTGGCGAAAGGTCACCAACTTGCCATTGCGCCGCCAGTCGAAGCCGTCCAGCCCATCCTCGTCGCGCCAGGCCTGCAAGGTGGCCTGGCTGAGCAATGCCAGGCGCAGCAGGTGGCCGGCGTTGCGCTGGTTGACCGAGCTGCGGCAAGCGCCGAGGAACCCCAGCAACCAGCGCCATTGCGCCGGGTCCAGGCGTGGACGCAGCTTCAATGGCGAGTCGCCGCGCAGCATCCAGCCCAGGGCTTGCCAGGGCACCCCGGCATCGGCCAGCGGCGCCACATAGCGGTAGGACAACTGGCCGCCATTGGCGAAGCTGGTCTGACTGGCGAACGACTGCTGCGCCTCCACCAGGGTCACTTCAAAGCCCTCGCGGACCAGGGCATAGGCACTGGCCAGGCCGATCACGCCACCGCCGACGATGCAAACCCGCTGCGTCATATCAGTCCTTAACCTGTGTATTGAACGGCCTTCAGGTTAGGAGCAGGTGACAGGCGCCGAACAATGAATAAAGATCGACCACCCATAAACAAATGTTATGGACTTGCCATGCGACTGCGACACATCGAAATCTTCCAGGCCATCCGCCAGACCGGCTCGGTCAGCGGCGCCGCGCAACTGCTCCACGTCTCGCAACCGGCGGTGACCAAGGTCCTGCAACACGCCGAGTTGCAACTGGGTTTCCCACTGTTTCTGCGGGTACGCGGCAAGCTCCAGGCCACGCCGGAGGCCCTGGAACTGGAGCGTGAAGTGGACAAGGTCAGCGAGAGCCTGCAAGGCGTGCGGCGCCTGGCCCAGAGCCTGCGCCGCAAGCCGGGCCATAGCCTGCGGATCGGCGCAACCCCGGCCCTGGCCCTGTCGTTGCTGCCGCCGGCGATCAGCGAATGGACCCGGCGTTACCCGGAGTTGGTCTGCGAGCTGTCCAGCGCCCACAGCCGCGAGTTGGTGCAGAACCTGTTGATGCGCGAGATCGACGTCGCCCTGACCCTGCAACGCCCGGATCACCCGGGGCTGGCGGCCCAGGCCCTGGCCCAGGGGGTGCTGGTGGCCCTGGCGCCGCGGGACTATTGGCCGGCTGCCGCCAGGGGTACGCCATTGGCGCTGATGGAACTGGCGGGGGCGCCGTTGATCGGCCTGTCCAGCGCCGACCCGTTGTCGGCCCGGCTCGACAGCTACCTGGAGGCGGTGCAGCCGGCGCCACGGGTGAGCATTGCGGTGCAGACCTATTCCCTGGCCCGGGCCATGGTCGAATCCGGCGCCGGGCTGGCGGTGATCGACCCCTTCACCGCCCTCGGCGCCTCGACTGCCAGCACCGAGATCCGCCCCCTGACGCCCCCGCTGCCGATCACCCTGTATGCCGTGACCCGCACCAGCGAACCGCAACCCCATACCCTGGGCAGCCTGCTGGACATTTTCAGCCACCGCGCCCAGGAGCAATTGAACCGGCTGTTGCAGCACGCCTAGGCGCGTTAACGGCCAATGAAGCCCTAGAGCACGTAGAACAGAATCGCCACGAAATGCAGCAGGCTGCCGCCGATCACGAACAGGTGCCAGATGCCATGGGCGTGGCGCAGGCGGCTGTCGAGGGCGAAGAAGATGATGCCCACGGTGTACAGCACCCCGCCCGAGGCCAGCCAGGCGAAGCCGGTCGAGCCCAGGGCCGCCAGCAACGGCTTCACCGCCACCAGCACGATCCAGCCCATCACGGCGTAGATCACGATCGACAGGATCCGCGCCTCGGAGCGCGGCTTGATCTCTTGCAGGATGCCGATCAGCGCCAGCCCCCAGACAATCCCGAACAGGGTCCAGCCCCAGGGCCCGCGCAGGGTCACCAGGCAGAATGGCGTGTAGCTGCCGGCGATCAGCAGGTAGATCGAAAAGTGATCGAGCTTCTGCATGATGCTTTTCTTCGGCCCGCGCACGCTGTGGTACACGGTGGAGACGCTGTACAGCACCAGCAAGGTGAACCCGTAGATCGCCACGCTGACGATCTTCCAGGGGTTGCCGTCGAGGCTGGCCAGGACCACCAGCCACACGCCCCCGATACACGCCGCGACCGCACCCAGCAAATGGGTCCAGGCGTTGAATTTTTCCCCGTGATACATGTGTCACTTTCCCTCAAGCGGTTACAACAGGACGCAAGGCTCAGGCCTGGAGCCTGAAAGCGCAACATTACCCACACTAGATGGGGCAAAAAAAGCTCCAGCCAAGGCCCTGTTCGTCGGGCACAATCCTGCCCATCGAACAAGAGTGGCCGCCATGCTGATCGACGAAGAGTTGACCCTGAAAAAGCTCGAAGTGTTTCTCGCCTTCATGCGCACCGGCAACCTGACCCGTGCTGCGGCCGAGTTGCACACCAGCAATGTCAGCGTGCATCGGGCCATCCATTCCCTGGAAAGTGCCCTGCGCTGCCCGCTGTTCAAGCACGAGGGGCGTAACCTGACGCCGCTGGAAAGCGCCTATGTCCTCGAGGAACGGGCGCAAAAGCTGATTGGCGACGTGGTCGAAAGCGTACGCCTGACCCGTGAAGCCGCCGGGTTCTCCGCCGAACGCTTCAAGCTCGGCTCCCTGTATTCGCTGACGGTGAAGACCGTGCCGCAGTTGATCATGGGCCTGAAGATCCGCCGCAGCGAACTCAATATCGACCTGATCCTGGGGTCCAATATCGACCTGCTGTACAAGCTCAAGAACATGGAAGTCGACGCGATCCTGGTGTCCCTGGATGACAGCATCAGCGACCCGGACTGCGAGCAGATCCCGCTGTTTTCCGACGATATCTTTCTCGCCACCCCCGCCGATTCGCCCTTCGCGCAGCAGGCGGAAGTCGACCTCAGCGATGTGCGCGACGCTACCTTCATTACCCTGACCCAGGGTTTCGCCACGCACCAGGACGGGGTCCGGGTGTTCAAGCAGGCGGGGTTCGAACCGAAGGTGGCGATGCAGGTCAACGACATCTTCACCCTGCTGAGCATGGTCAGTTCAGGGGTGGGTTATGCCTTGCTGCCGGGAAGAATTGCCGCGGTGTATGAGAACCGGGTCAAGCTGATCCCGCTGCAAGCGCGTTATCGCCTGCAACAGCATATCGGCGTGGTGTTTCTCAAGGCCAAGGAGCGTGATCCGAACCTGCTGGCGCTGCTGGCCGAGTGCCGGATGTACGCCAATCGCCAGGCCGCGTCCTGACGCCCGTGGCCGGCCGCCCCTCGCGGGAGTCGGCCGGCCATGGCCGCAAGCGTCAGTCGGGAGTTAACCCACCAGGCCGCGCACGATGAAGTACAGCAGCGACGGTCCCAGCAGGCAGCCGAGCCCGGTGTGGAAGGTTGCGGTCAGGGCACCGTAGGGCACCAGCCGCCGATCGGTCGCCGCCAGCCCGGCCGTCACGCCGCTGACGGTGCCGGCCAGGCCACCGAAAACCATTGCCGAGCGCGGGTTGTCCAGGCCCATCCAACGTGCGGCCATCGGCGTGCCGACCATCACCAGGATGGCCTTGATCAGGCCGGTGGCAATCGACAGCGCCATCACATCGGAGGTTGCGCCGATCGCCGCCCCGGTCACCGGACCGACAATGTAGGTCACCGCCCCGGCACCGATGGTGGTCATGCTCACTGCATCGCGATAACCGAAGACCCAGGCCATGCTCGCGCCGACGATAAACGGCAGGACCGTGCCCAGCAGCAGAGCGATGACCCCGATCAAGCCGGCTTTGCGCGCCTCGGTGGCCTGGACCTCGAAGGCCGTGGCGACAATCGCGAAATCCCGCAGCATGGCGCCGCCCATCAGGCCGATGCCGGAGAACAGCGCCAGGTCCGCCAGGCCCTTCTGCCCACCGGTGATAGTGCCGCCGACCCAGGCCAGTACCAGGCCGATGACAATCGCAATCGCCGAACCGTGGATGCGGCCGAACGTCAGACGCTTGGACAGCAGCACCGACAGCCACATGATCACGCCGACAAAGGCGAAGGCTGTGATCAGCCCGTTGTGTTCCAGGCCCTTTTCAATGAGATCCCACATATCAGCGCCCCCCTGCCGCAGCGGCACCGGGCGCCAGCTCGACCGGTTCATCCGGCAGCGGCTCGCCCTTATTGGTGCGACTGATCAAGGCAATGGTGCACCCGCAGAGCACCACCGAACCGATGGCCGCCAGCACTGCCACCGGACCGCCGTGCAAGGCGGTCACCACGTTTTGCTGGGCCGCCATGGCCACCACCACCGGGATGTACATGGCGCCCCAGAAGCCGACGCCCATCTCGCAGTCCTTGGTCATGCCGCCGCGCTTGTGCATCCACAAACGCGCGCAGATCAGCAGGATCATGGCAATCCCGACCCCGCCCACATTGGACTTCACACCCAACAGCACACCGAGCATGTCACCGATAATCACCCCGGCCAGGGTACAGATCGCCAACAGCGCCACACCGTAAATAATCATTGTTGTAGTCCTCAAAGTGCATCGTCGAAGTTGTTGTTTTTGTGCTTCGCCAGCTTGAGTCGGGGCTCTATCGGTCGCGGCGTACCTCCTCATGCAACAGCGCCTGCAGGGTGTCCAGGCGCGCACCGTCGTAGGCGATCACGCTGCCCTGTTCGAACACCCGGCGCGCCAGCCCGGTCAACACCGCACCAGGCGGCAGTTCGATCTGTAGCCGCACGCCGCGCTCATACGCGCCTTGCACGGTGCCGCGCCAATCCACCACCCGGCACATGTTGAACGCCAGGTCGTCGCGCAGTTGTTCCACCTGGCGCAGCGGCCGCGCCCGGCTGCTGCTCAGGTAACCCAGGCGTGGCGCCTGCATCGGCACCTGGGCAAAGGCCTCGGCCAGCGCCTGGGCCGGTTGCGCCAGCAACGGGCAGTGGGACGGCACGCTGACCGCCAGGCGCTTGGCCACGCCCACCCCGCAACCGCGGGCCAGCTCGGCCACCCGCAGCATCGCGGCGTCGCTGCCGGCGATCACCAGTTGGCTGTCGGCGTTGATATTGGCCAGGTACACCGGTGCCTGCTCGCAGTGGACCTGGGCCAGCAAGGCCTCCACCGTGGCCAGTTGCAGACCGATGATCGCCGTCATCCCATAACCCTCGGGGTAGGCACGCTGCATCAGCTCGCCCCGCAGGCTCACCAGGCGCAACGCATCGGCAAATTCCAGGGCCCCGGCCACCACCGCCGCCGGATAGGCGCCGATGGACAGCCCGGCCACGTACTCCGGCGCCGGTGCCTGCTCCAGCAGCAGTCGGGCACTGGCAACGCCGGCGATCAGCAAACACAGTTGCACGGCCCGGGTATTGGCCAGGGCGGCGGGGGAGTCCAGGGTCAGCGGATCCTCGCCCAGCACCTGCGCCGCCTCTTGCAGGCAGGCCTGCACCAGCGGGTTGGGCGGCAGGCGCTGCAACATGCCCGGCTGCTGCGCGCCCTGGCCCGGAAACACCAGCAGGCTGCTCACGCCACATGCTCCAGGGCCTGCCACGGGTTCTCGACCAGCCGAGCACCCGTCGCGCATTTGAGCAATACACGCCGGGCGCCGGCAGCCCATTCGCGCAGGGCCAGTGCGCCGTTGGGGGTCTGTAATTGCAGGTCCACCGGGCATGGCGCGCTGTCCAGCAACGCCAGCAGGTGCCGGGCCTGGGCCCGGGGCAGAGGTTCGACGCTGCGCGCAATCAGGTCCAGGTCACTGCCCTGGTGCAGCGCTGCCACACCGCTGGCCAGTTCAAACCCGGCGCTGCCGCTGACGCCCCACACCAGGCCGCACGCGTTCAACTGCGGGCGCAACAGGGCCAGGGCCCGCAACGCCGGCCAGGGCTGATCCGACTCCACTGCGCACAGGGCTTCGGGCGTGACGCAACGGCTGATGGAGGCCAGCGCCATCAGGGTCGGATAACGCTGCTCGCGCAGGCGCCCGCGCACGCCCACCGCCACCTGCCCCGGCGCGGTCAACGCCCGGCGCACCACCACCGGCTGGCCGTCGGCCATGGCCGCCACCACCCAGGCTGGCGCATCGCCCGGCAATTGCTCGGGCGTCAGGCCCCAGAGCAGGTCATGGGGCTGGGGTGGCAAGCGGCTCACCACTGTTCTCGCAACAGCTGGCGCACCCGGCTCGACGCTACCCGATTGCTCGCGCCCAACCGCCCGCTCAGGTCATGCCCGGTGGCGCGCACATCGGCTATCGCCTGCACCAGGCACTCGTTGACCCGCGCCAGGTCATGGGCCGTGGGTTGTTCGATCTGAGTCACCGACAGGGTTTCCCAGAGCAGGCCCAGGCTGGCAAAGCTGTCGATGTCATAGGCCATCGGCGGCACGCTGGCGGCCAGGGCTTCCAGTTCCTCGACGCTGCGCAGGGTCACCCGCGCCGCCGAAGCCTTGCCCATGGCATGCACCATCACCCCCGGGTCACGCAGGGCGATCAGGCGGTTGGCCTGGTAGCCGTGGGCCAGAAACGCCCCGGACATGGCCTTGCCCACCAGCAGGGCAATCACCGGGTGCCCGGCCAGCCGCGCCCGGGCATAACTGTCGGCCGCCCCGGCCAGCGCCTGGTGAATGCCCAGTGCTTCTTCACGCCGACCGTAGGCCTGGCTCGGCACATCGACGATGGCGATCAGGGGGCGTTTTTCGGTGTGCGCGGCATCGGCCGCGATCACGTCATCCACCACCCGAGCCAGGCTCCAGCCTTCCAGCAACCCGACTTCGCCGTTGCGGGCACGGGGGAAACGGTTGTCCGGGTCGGCCACCACGGCGATAAAACGCACCGCTTGCCCGGCCAGGTGGCCGTCCGCGACGCTCAACGATGCCGGCACATCAGTGACGGGCGTGGCGCCGGCACTCAGGGCCTGAAACCAGTGCCAGCCGCGCAGGGAATAAGCACTCATGAGCGGTCTCCTTGATACAGGTCGCGAACCGTTGCCGGTTCGATTTGCGGCGCGGTATCCAGCCGCGCCAGGCAGCCCAGGTAATGTTCGGCCTGGCGGCTGCGCTGCTGCGCCGGCAACCCCAGGGCCAACAGTTCACCGACCTGCTGCTGGATCTGCGCCACATCGTCGGCCACATACCGATCCACCAGGCCACTGGCAAAGCGCTGTTCGCCGCCGGTCAGGCTCCAGATAAACGGCCGGTCGCGGGAGTCGTACTCCTCAAGGCCGGCTTCCTGCTCGATCACTTGCGGGCCGTTGAGCCCGAGCCGCGCTTCTTGGGTCACCAGCAGGTAACTGCACAGGCCGGCGGCAATCGACATCCCGCCAAAACAGCCAACGCTGCCGGCCACCACGCCGATCACCGGCTGGTACTGGCGCAGGTCGACAATCGCCGCGTGGATATCGGCAATCGCCGCCAGCCCCAGGTTGGCTTCCTGCAGGCGCACGCCGCCGGTTTCCAGGAGCAAGACGGCGCGAGTGGCGATGCCGTTGCGGTTGTCCTCGGCGGCCAGTTCCAGGGCGCCGGCGATCTTCGCCCCGCCCACTTCACCCAGGCTGCCGCCCTGGAATGCGCCTTCGATGGCGGCAATCACCACCGGCAGGCCATTGATCTTGCCCTTGGCGATCACCACCCCGTCGTCGGCCTGGGGCACCACGCCCTGGCGGACGAGCCAGGGCGACATGACCCGCTGGAAAGGGTCGAGCAACTCGCGAAAGCTGCCGGCATCGAGCAAGGCCCTGGCCCGCTGGCGAGCGCCGAGTTCGACGAAGCTGTGCTTGTGCAACAGGCGGTCGCTGTCAGTCATGGCCGATCTCCTCGAAGCCCTGTTCCAGGCGCAGGCGCACCACGCCCGGCGTGGCGCCGAAATCATGAATATCGATGGCCAGCGCCGGCGGCACCTGGCCGTCGAAGAGGCGCTCGAACAGATGCTGCCAGCGCGCCCCGCTGCCATTCACCGAGGTCTGCACCTGGATCGTCAGCTTGCCGGCCGGGCCGGGTTCGAGCAGCACTTCCAGGTCGCCCGAGCCGACACAGCCCACCAGCGCCCGACCGCGAGCCGGTGGCCCGGCGGGAAATTCAAAAGACAAGGTTTCCATCACACTGCTCCCTGGATAAAGGCGTCGCCGGACTCGATCCGGTCGAGCAACAGGCAGGCTGCCAGGAGGTCCGCAGCGCCGCCGGGCGAGGCATTCAAGGCCAATAACTGTTGGTCCAGCTCATGCAGGCGGCGACGCCCGGCCAGGCTCGCACTGCCACCGGCCTCGAGCACCGCCCGCGCGCCCCGCTGCATGGCCTGCAAGCCCTGCTCGCCGGCGCGGTACAGCACGCAGGTGTCGACCAGGGTGGTCATGATGGCGAGCAAGGCATCGAGCCGGGCGTTCTGCTCGCCATGGCCCTGGGCGCGACTGCGCTGAAGCTGCGGCAAGCCATGTTGCAGCACCGCTGGGAACCCCAACTGCGCCTGTTCGCGGGCACCGAGTGCACCGTAGCGCTGCGCCACCTGGGCGCCATGGCTGAGGGCACGCGGGGCATGGCGATCATCGAGCAACGCCAGGCGTGCGGCGCGAACGGCCAGGCTGCCGGCGCGGTTGGCCTGAGGCTCCAGCGCCGCAGCCGCCACCAGCAGGCCCAGGGCCCATATAGCCCCACGATGGGTATTGACCCCGCCGGTGGTGACCAGCATCGCCGCTTCGCCTTCACGGCCGATGCGGCCCAGGGCTTCGCGCAATGGCAAACCGATCGCGCCGAGTTCAATGGCGGCGTCGGCCATGGCCTTGAACGCCGGCCACAGGGACAGGGCCGAGGCGTGCATCAGCCCCAGGTGCAGGTCGCTGTGGGCACCGTTGCCACGACGATCCACCAGCGCCGGCTTGGGCGACAGGTCGGCCTCGTCGATCAGTGCGTCGACCGCCAGGTCCGCCAGGCGCTCGGCCAGGCTCAAGGGTTTCGCGTGCAGATTGAATGCGTGCATTACCAGCTCCTGAACTTGGCGGGCGGGTGGTACAGGCCACCCGACCACTCCACCAGATCGGCGACGCTTTTCGCCGCGAGCAACTCGCGACTGGCATCGGTACGGCGAATGCCGAGGTCTTCGGGCAAGGCGATCAAGCCTTCACGGCGCATGCGCGCGGTGTCTTTGGGGTTGTGTCGCAGGCCGATGACGGTGACCCCGGCCACGGCGGCGATCATGGCCTGGCGCTCTTCCAGGGAGCGGGCCTTGTACAGGTAGGCGATGCCTTCCTCGGTCAGCAGGTGGGTGACGTCGTCGCCGTAGATCATGATCGGCGCCAGGGGCATGCCGCTCTTGCGCGCCACTTCCACCGCATCCAGGGTCTCGACGAAGGTCGGTTTGCCGCCTTCCTGGAAGGTCTCGACCATCTGCACCACCAGCTTCTTGCCGCGTTCGAGCATGGCCTGGGGCGCGTCGCTCTGATCGACGCGCATATCCAGCCAGGCCGGGGTGCCATGGCGTCGGCCGCGGGGGTCGTGGCCCATGTTCGGGGCCCCGCCGAAACCGGCCAGGCGCCCGCGGGTCACGGTGGAAGAATGGCCGTCGCCGTCCACCTGCAAAGTGGCGCCGATAAACAGGTCCACCGCGTACTGCCCGGCCAGTTGGCAGAACATCCGGTTGGAGCGCAGGGAACCGTCGCGGCCGGTGAAGAACACGTCCGGGCGCGCGGCGATGTAGTGCTCCATGCCCAACTCGGTGCCGAAGCAGTGCACGCTTTCCACCCAGCCACTTTCAATGGCCGGGATCAGGGTCGGATGGGGGTTGAGGGTCCAGTTGCGGCAGATCTTGCCCTTGAGCCCCAGGGATTCACCGTAGGTGGGCAGGATCAGCTCGATGGCCGCGGTGTTGAAACCGATGCCGTGGTTCAGCGACTGCACATTGTGTTTTTCGTAGATGCCGCGGATCGCCATCATCGCCATCAGCACGTGCACCGGCTTGATATGCCGTGGGTCGCGGGTAAACAGCGGCTCGATGTAGAACGGCTTGTCGGCCACCACCACGAAATCCACCCAGGACGCCGGGATGTCCACTCGCGGCAACTCGCTGACGTCATCCACCAACTGGTTGACCTGGACGATCACGATACCGTCGCTGAAGGCTGCCGGCTCGATCAGCGCCGGGGTGTCCTCGGTGCTCGGGCCGGTGTAGATATTGCCGGCGCGGTCGGCCATGAAGCCGGCCGAGAGCACCACGTTGGGAATCAGGTCCACCACCAGCCGTGCATAAAGCTCGATGTAGGTATGGATCGCGCCGACTTCCAGCAGCCCGTCTTCGAGCAACTGGCTGATGCGCAGGCTCTGGGTACCGGCAAAGGAAAAGTCCAGCTTGCGCGCGATGCCGCGCTCGAACAGGTCCAGGTGCTCGGAACGGCCGACGCTGGGCATGATCATGTGCAAGTCGTGGAGCTTGGCCGGGTCGGCCTTGGCCAGTGAGCGCGACAGGAAATCCGCCTGCTTCTGGTTGTTGCCCTCCAGCACCACCCGGTCCCCGGGCAGGATCAACGCCTCCAGGGCCGCCACGATCTTGTCGGTGGGCAACACCACACCATCGGCCAGGGCCCGCACCTGTTCGAGGCGCCGCTGCTTTTCGCTGCGCCGCCGCGTCCAGCGCGAGTCGGGGGATATTATTGTTGTCATGCTCACTCCACTGGTTCGCTGTCGTGGAGCCACCTTAGGAGGCAATGCCCGGGGCATCAATCAAGCCCAGCGGCGGATCGTTACGCTCAGGGTAATGATTCAAGCCGCAGCCATGGAGGCAGTGCCTGCACCGCCGATGTTGGAGTACCCTGCCACCCCACCACAGCTGCATCCCGAATCACCCGGCCGATGAATGGCCGGCATCGACGTGACGAGAACTCTCATGGCAAAAACCGCATTCCCTCCTGTGCGCTCGGTCGAGCAGTTGCTGGGGCAACTCCAGCAGGGCTTCAAGCCCGAGTACCTGATGTTCTGGGGCCACCAGCCGGCGCGGGATGGCCGTGTCACCCACAGCTGCTTCAGCCAGTGGTTCCCCACGCCGTTCGAGGTCGACGGGGTGAGTTACGCCAGCGCCGAGCATTACATGATGGCGGGCAAGGCCCGTCTGTTCGATGACGCCCAGACCCTGGAGCGGATCCTCGTCGCGGCAACCCCGGCCGATGCCAAGCAATTGGGGCGTCAGGTGCAGGGGTTTGACGGGGCGCAGTGGGACGCGGCGTGCTTCGATATCGTGGTGCGCGGCAACCTGGCCAAGTTCAGCCAGCACCCGGCACTGGCTGAGTTCCTGCTGGCCACTGGCGAGCAGTTGCTGGTGGAAGCCAGCCCGGTGGACCGCATCTGGGGCATCGGCCTGGCCGCCGAGGACAAGAAAGCCTCGCAGCCGGAGAAATGGCGCGGGCTCAATCTGCTGGGGTTTGCCCTGATGGAAGTGCGCAGCGCCCTGCTTGCCGGCTAAGCAGGCTCAGCCCTCGCCCGGCACCAGCCCCGACGCCACCAGCAAGGCTTCGAGGCCCAGCAGGTCGGGGACCTTGGCCACTTGTTCGGCCACTTGTACCGCGGCTTTTTCCAGGGCGCACAAGGGCACATCGACGTAGCTCAATTGGCTGTCGAGTTTGTGCGAGCGCGGGATGCCCTGGACCAGCAAGGCGATGAACGCCAGGTTCGGCCGCCCGCCCAGGGCGTTGAGCACAACGATCCGCGCCCGGTCGCCAATCACGGTCTTGCCGCCACAGGCCGATTCGAAGCTGAGCAGCGGGATCTGCCGGTCGCGCCAGCTCACCAGGCCCAGGTACCAGGGCGGCGAATCCAGGTCGAACGAGCCGGGCTGGTAATCGATCAGTTCGGCGATCGCGACATTGGGCAGGACCAGGGTCCGGTCGGCCAGGGGCAACAGCAGCCCGGTCAGGTTGCTGGCGCGGTGATCAAGCATGGGGTTTGCTCCACAGGGCGATGCTTTCGAGCAATACCGACTCTTGGTAGGGCTTGCCCAGGTAGTCGTTGACGCCGATGGCCATGGCCCGGTCGCGGTGCTTCTGCCCGGTGCGCGAGGTGATCATGATGATCGGCAGGTGCTGCAGGCGCGGATCGCTGCGCACCTGCATCGCCACTTCAAAGCCGTCCATGCGCGGCATTTCGATGTCCAGCAGCATCAGGTCCGGCAGGTGCTCGTCGAGCAGGAGCATGGCGTCCACCCCATCCTTGGCGGTCAGCACGTTCATGCCGTGACGCTCCAGCAGGCGGCTGGTGACCTTGCGCACCGTGACCGAATCGTCCACCACCATGACCAGCATCGGCCGTTGCGGCTCGGCCTCTACCGGCCCTTCCTCGTTGCCCACCACCTGCTGGCGCGGCAACCAGCTCTGCTGGACGCGGATATGGGCCAGCAAATCGAGAATCAGCACCACCCGGCCATCGCCGAGGATGGTCGCGCCCGACAGCCCCTGTACCGCCGAGAACTGCGGGCCAAGGCTCTTGACCACGATCTCCCGGCTACCGGCCATGGCATCGACCTGCACCGCGATCCGGTGCTCGTTGTAATGCACCAGCAGCACCGGCAGCGGCAGGCTCTGGCCCAGCAGTTTCGGGCGGCCGACGGTGTGCAGCAGTTCGCCGAGGTAGCACAGGTCGTAGCGCTGACCGGCGTATTCATAACGCGGCGGATCGAGCTGGTAATAGCTGTCGAGCTCCACCGGCAGTACGCGGACGATGCCTTCGATGGTGTTCAGCGGGATCGCGTATTGCTCGTCGGCACACTGCACCATCAGTGCCCGATTGACCGACACGGTAAACGGCAGGCGAATCCGAAAGTGCACGCCCTGCCCCGGGATCGAGTCGATGCTCATGGTGCCGCCCAACTGCCGCACCTCTTCATGCACCACGTCCATGCCCACGCCGCGCCCGGAAATCTGGGTGATTTTTTCCGCCGTGGAGAACCCCGGCTGCATGATGAATTGCAGCACGTCGCGGTCGCTGATTTCGAGGTTCGGGTCCAGCAGCCCGCGCTTGATCGCCTTGCTGCGCACCGCCTCCAGCGGCACCCCGGCACCGTCGTCACGCATGTCGAAAACGATGTCGCCACCTTCGTGTGCCAGGTCCAGGGTGATCCGGCCCTGGGCCGGCTTGCCCACCGCCAACCGCGCCTCGGCCGATTCCAGGCCATGGTCGACGGCGTTGCGCAGCATGTGTTCCAGGGGCGCCACCATGCGCTCCAGCACGTTGCGGTCCATCTCGCCCTCGGCATTGCCGACGACGAACTCGACCTCCTTGCCCAGTTCGCTGGCGACCTGGCGCACGATGCGCTTGAGCCGCGGCACCATGCGTTCGAACGGCACCATGCGCGTGCGCATCAAGCCTTCCTGCAATTCGGTGTTGATTCGCCCCTGCTGCTGCAGCAGGTTGTGTGCGTCGTGATTGCGGCGGTCGAGGGTTTCCTTGAGGTCGAGCAGGTCGGAGGCCGACTCGAACAGGGCCCGCGACAGCTGCTGCAACTGGGAATGGCGGTCCATTTCCAGCGGGTCGAATTCTTCATAGCCCAGGCGCTCGGCCTCCACCTGCTGGCGGCTGAGGATGCGGCCCTGGGTTTCGGTGTCGAGCCGGCGCAGTTGGTCGCGCATGCGCTCGATGGTGGTTTCCATCTCGCTCAGGGCCACCCGCGCATCGTTGACCTGCTGTTCGATACGCCCGCGAAAGATCGAGGTTTCCCCGGCCAGGTTGACCAGGTCATCCAGCAGTTCAGCCGACACCTTGACCATGTCCCCGGCCGGAGCCTCGACCACCGGCACAGGCGTCTCAGGCTTGCTCGGCGGCGGCAGGCTGAGCAGCGCTGGCGGCGGGCTGGGCTCGACAGAAGGATGGGTAAACGCCCGGATCGCTTCGATCAGGCTGTCGGCGGGCTTGATCGGCTGCCCCGCGCGGGCCGCATCGAGCATCTGCGCCAGCCGGTCGTGGCTGCTTTGCAGCAGGCTGAACAACGCGGGGGTGGCGTGCAGCAGCCCGGAGGACAGGCCTTCGAAGAGAAACTCCAACTCGTGGGCCAGGTCGCCGATCGGGACGATTTCCACCATCCGCGCCCCACCCTTGAGGGTGTGCAGGTCACGCAGCAGGGTTTCCACCTCCTGCCGCCCCTGGGGCTCGGCCTGCCAGCGGACCAGCGCCGCAGCGGAGCTGTCGATGATGTCGAAACCTTCCTCGAGGAAGATCTCCAGCAGCTCCGGGTCATGGGCGGCCGAATCACTGTCGGCCAATGGCTCCACGACCTCGGGGGCGACACTCGCCCGCTGGCGGAAACGGCTGATGGCCTCGATCAGTTCCTGCGGTTCATCCAACGGCTGTTGCCGCTGCAACTGCTCCAGCAGTACTGCCAGTTGATCGTGGCTGTGCTGCAGCAGCTGCGCCAGTTCCGAGCTGTGCTGGTAACGCCGGTCCACCAGGCCCTGGTACAGGTTTTCCAGCTCATGGGCCAGGTCGCCCACCGGCCCGACGGCGGCCATGCGTGCGCCACCCTTGAGGGTGTGCAGGTCGCGCTGCAAGGACAACAGCGGCGCGCCGTTGTCCGGGTCGGACAACCAGCGTTGCAGGGCCTGGCCCGCACTTTCCAGGATATCGACTGCCTCTTCGAGGAAGATCGCGACAATTTCATCGTCCTGCTCTGGCAGGTCCGCAGCCTGCCCCAGCTCGGCGGTGGCAGCCCCCAGTTCACTGATGCTCAGGGTGCGACTGCCGTCGCTGCGGATCAGCCCGGTGGCCGTCGGGTCCAGGCCTTCCTCGAGCAACTCGCGCAAGGCCCTGACCCGCGCCGGTTGCGGGCTGACCACCTGCCCGGCGGCCAGCTCGTCGAGCATATTGATCAGCGCTTCATGGGCGCTTTCGGCCTCGTGGAAGAAGCGCTCGCTGACCGCCAGGCTGCTTTCCTCCACCGCCCCATACAGGTCGAGCAAGGCTTCGCACAACTCATCCATCGGTTGCAGGTCGGCCAGGTGCGCGCCCTCGCCCAGGGTCGTCAGCTCATCCAGCAGCGCGCTCAGTTCCTGACGCGCGCCGGGGTGCTGCTGCCAGCGGCGCAACAGGTTTTCGGCGTCCAGCAGGATGTCCATGCCCTGGGCCAGGAAGTTGTTGATCAGTTGCGGGTCGCGCTTGATGCGCAGCCCGCTGGTAGGGGAATTGAGGAGTTTTTCCAGGCGTTCGCCCAGCAGGGCCTGGGTGCGGTCGATCAATGACCGCGCCCCGTTGATGGGCGCCTGGGGATCGTTGCCCAACTGCTTCAGGCCACGGCGAAACAGGCCCTCGGCCTCCAGCAGCAGCTCGACTTCATCCAGGTCGAGGGCGATCAGGTGCGCGCGATACTCCCGGGCCAACTGGTCAAGAGGCGCCGCCAGCTCGGCAATCGGCAAGACTCCGGCCATCGAGGCACTGCCCTTCAGGGTGTGCAGGGCCCGTTGCAACTCGTCGCTGGCCTGCAACGGCAGGTGCTCGGCGGCGTGGTCGAGAAAGCGATTGATGCTGTCGAGGTGGGTTTGCGCTTCATTGCGGAAAATCTCCAGCAACTGCGGATCGAGGGCACCGCTCGCCGTGTGCTCCACCGGCTCGGCGTCATCGCCCTTGGCCAGGGCATGGGCACGGGCCGCCAGTTGGTCGACATCGTCACGCTGACGCTGGGCCTGGGCGGCGAATTCGGCGATCAGCTCCGGCAGCAGCTGCACCACTTCGCCCAGCAGTTGCCAAACCTGGGGCCCGGGCTCGACGCTGCGCTCCAGCACCCGGTTGAGCAGGTTCTCGACGGCCCACGCCAGTTCCCCCAGGACCAGCGCACGCACCATGCGCCCACTGCCCTTGAGGGTATGGAAGGCGCGGCGCAGCTCACTCAGCGCGGCCTTGCTCGCAGGATCGGCCGACCAGCGCGGCAGGTACTCGCGCAGCACTTCCAGCACCTCGTCGGTTTCCTCGAGGAACACTTCCCGCAGCTCATCGTCCACCGGTGCTTCGTCCCGCGGCGGCGGCAGCAGGCTGCCCGGGGTGTTGAGCGCCGGCGGGTTGAGGGCCGACACCGGGCTGGCCAGCACATCAGCCAGGGACTGCACCACCTGCGGGTCGTCGAGTTCCTGCAGGTCCTGCATCACCAGGGCTTCGCCGGGGCTGAGCACATCGTCGAGAAGCGGCACCTGTTCGACCGGCACATAACCCAGCGCGGCCAAGCCCTGCTCGGCCACATCGAGGATTTTCTCTCCGGGGGCCTCGGGGTCTTCGCTCAGGCGCTCAAGGTAATACTCGATGCTGGTGATCACGTCGGCCAGGCTGTCCAGTTGCTGCCACTCGGGGCGGACCGGGTCGGGCAGCAGGTGTTCACGGATAAAGCTGTTGCAGGCTTCGAGCAGGCTCGCGGCGCGGCTCAGGGGAATCATCGCCAGCGCCCCGCGCACCTGGGTCAGCAGCTCGGGCAAAGGCAACAGGTGCTCGCGGTCCCAATCGGCGTCGATGTATTCAACGATCAGGTCCTTGGCCTGTTGCAGGCACAGCCGCGCTTCCTTGATCACCAATTGGTGGATCTGGGTCAGGTCGGTGGTGGGCAGGCGGCTTTCTTCGCGGCTTTCAGGCTCCACGGTGCCGACCATACCGGCCAGGGTCGCCTCGACATACAGCAAGGCGCCGGCCACATCCATCAGCACCGCGTCATTGGGTTCGCGCTGGCCCTGGGCCAGGCTCTGGACCACCGCCAACTGGTCGATGATCACCTTGCGCGGCTGGCCAAAACCCAGCACCGCGAGGGTGTCGGCGATCTGCCGCAACGGCGCCAGCAGGCTGTCCAGGTCATCAGCGTGCTGCCGGTCGCTGCGCACGAACAGATCCAGGCGCTCCTTGACCCGTACCAGCTCCTCGCACAGCGCGGCCAGGACCGAGCGCATGGCGTCGCGGTCGGGGCCCGCCATGCGTGCGCGCTCCTCATCGACCAGGGCGCTGTCGGGCAGCGCGTCGTCCAGGGCGTAGCGTTCTTTCATGATCTGCATCTGCGGGGTGGGATGACGGGCCTTGGCGATGTAAAACAGCAGGCTCTTGAGCAATTCGTCCGGCGCCGGCTGGTTGACCCCGGCGATGCCTTCCTCGAACAGGCGCTTGAGCTGGCGGTCGACATCCTTGAGCAGGCTGCGCACCGCCGGGCTGTTGGCCACCACCTCATGGCGCATGCCGTCCACCAGGGCCAGGGAAATCTGCCACAACGGCCCCAGCGGCGCGTTCTGGCACAAGGCCTCAAGGCGCTCGAACACGCGGGTCATATAGGACAGGCTGTTTTCCACATCCTGTTCCCGCAGCAGGTCCACCAGCGCGGTTTGCAGCATATGCCGCAGTTTGCGCAACAAGACCTGCCATTGCCCCGGATCCAGCTCGGCCAGGGCCGCCGCGTCGAGCGGCGCGAGGCTGGGCAGCAGGGGGCTGAACAGGCTGGTTTCCGAGAGCAGACTCTCGCCACGGGCACTGCGCAGGTCGTTGAGCAGCGGCAACACCACCAGCGGCAGGTCGCGCCGCGCACTTTGCACCCGATCCAGGTATTGCGGCAGTTGAGTGATGGCCTGCAACAACAGGCGGATGGCTTCGTCACGCTGGGACACGCGGTGCTGCTGCAAGGCCAGGGCCAGTTGCTCCATCTCTTCGGCCAGCAGCGCCGCGCCATAGAACTCGACCATCTGCAGGCTGCCATGGACCTGATGGATGCCCTCCAGGCACTGGCCGATGGCGTCGGCCGCCAACGGCTCATCGAGCAGATGCTCCAGCGCCTGATAGGCCTGCTTCAGGGTCTCGGCAATTTCGCCCTTGACCCATTCGAGGGCCACATAGTCGTGCCGATCAACCATAACCACTCCAGTCAAAGTCTTCGTCTGCCTTAGCGTTTGTCACCCGGGGCGAGTTCCCGAGAGGCCGGCAAGGTGAAGCCGGACACCGAACGCCGCAGTTGGCTGGCCATTTTTGCCAGGTTGCCAATGCTTTCAGCCGTCGCGGTGGAACCGGACGAAGTTTGTGAGGTGATCTGCTGGATCACGTTCATGGTCAGGGAAATCTGCCCGGCCGATGAGGTCTGCTGCTGCGCCGCATTGGAAATGCTCTGGATCAGCGCCGCCAGGGTCTTGGACACGCCTTCGATTTCTTCCAGAGCCACCCCGGCGTCCTGGGCCAGGCGCGCACCGCGCACCACTTCGGAGGTGGTCTGCTCCATGGAGATTACCGCTTCGTTGGTGTCGGTCTGGATCGCCCGCACCAGGGTCTCGATCTGCCGCGTGGCCGCCGAAGAGCGCTCGGCCAGACGCTGCACCTCATCGGCCACCACTGCAAAACCGCGCCCGGCGTCCCCGGCCATGGAGGCCTGGATCGCCGCGTTCAGGGCGAGGATGTTGGTCTGGTCGGCGATGTCGTCGATCAGACTGACAATGTCGCCGATCTCCTGGGAAGACTCACCCAGACGCTTGATGCGCTTGGCGGTGTCCTGGATCTGCTCGCGGATGTTGTCCATGCCGTGGATGGTGTTGTGCACCACCTCATTGCCCTTGTTGGCGATCTCCACCGAACGCTCGGCCACCGCCGACGACTCGGCAGCGTTGGCCGAGACCTGGTCGATGGACTGGGCCATGTCGTTGATCGCGGTGGAGGCTTCGGAAATCTGCTGCGCCTGATGCTCCGAGGCTTCGGCCAGTTGCATGGCGGTGGCCTGGGTTTCCTGCACGGCACCGGCCACCTGGCCGGCGGTGAGGTTGATGGTGGCCACCAGGTCGCGCAGTTGGTCGACGGAATAGTTGATCGAGTCGGCGATGGTTCCGGTGAAGTCTTCGGTGACCGAGGCCGTCACCGTCAGGTCGCCGTCGGCCAGGTCTTCGATTTCATCCAGCAGGCGCATGATCGCGTTCTGGTTGCGCTCGTTCTTTTCAGCGGTCTCGCGCAGTTGGCGATTGGTCTCGCGCACCATCACCAGGCCGATCAGGATGATCGACATCAGCGCCAGCAACCCCAGGACATAACCACCAATGGTGTCCAGGGAGCGGCCACCGGCCAGGTTCTCAAAACCGTTGGCCAGGCGCGAGGCTTCATCGAGCAGGGTTTGCGAGAGGCTGAAGATATTGCTCGCGGACTCGCGAACCTGGAACAGCTCGGGAGAGGTTTCGAGGATTTCATCCACCGAGCCCGACACGAACTCGAACAGCTCGGAGATCTCGGCCAGCCGGGCGCGGGCATCACGGTCTTCGACCTGGCTGATCTTCAGCGCCGGATTGCCCTGCAACATGCCGTTCAGCACCTGGCCAAAGCGTGCCGCATCGCGCCCGAAGGCATCGGCGGCCTGGACCGCATTCTCATCCCCGGCGAGCACGGTGTTCACCGCGCCCAGGATCCGTTCCGCCAGCAGCGACTGACGCTGAGCCACGGCCACCTGGGCCGCCGGCGCGCCACGCTGGAGGAGGATTTCGACCACCTTCTCGTACTCCACCTGCAGTTGCGGCACGGTTTCCGCGAGGGTCGCGGCCACTTGATGCAAGGACAGCACGGTCTGTTCGCTGGCAAGAATGGCGTCGGTGTTCTTCAGCAGTTTTTCCCAGTCCTGCTGCACGGCGTGCATTTCATCGCGCACGGCCAGCGGCGCGCCGGGCAGGCCGGTGGCCGGGTCGCCTTTTTTCAGGTAACCCCAGCGCTGGGCAAAATCGTTGCGCGCATCACTCAGCAGCTTGAACGCGGCAGCCTTGCCGGCGGCGGCTTCGGTGGCGTTCTTGGCAATGCGCTGGGACAGCACCCGCAGCTCGCCGGCGTGGCCGATGTACTGCTTGTCGTAGGTGGCCTGGGTGTTGAGGTAAGCGAAGTTGGCGAACAGCAGCATGATGAAAATGATCAGCGCGATAAACAGCACGATGATCTGCGAGCGGCTGCGCGAACCTTCCACGGGCTTGGCGGTTTTGGCTTTTATCATCGATCAGGCCTGTGGCGAGCGAGCATGCCCGCGTTGTAAGTGCACAGCGCTCATGACGGGCCCCGCGGCGGCGATGCCTGGCGGTTCACGGCGCTACATCCATAAATCCCGAGGAACCGGCCAGGGCAAAGGGGCTGAACACCTGCCACACCTGGTCGCGCTCGAAACGGCCTTGCAGGTAGGGCGCGATCGCCCCCTGGGCCGGCTCGGTCACGCTGGCTTGCAGGCTGTCCTGGGCAAAATGCTGCATGCCGACGACTTCATCCACCATCAGCCCAGCAAACACCTCTTTGTGCTCGACCACCAGCACCCGACGTTGCTTGCGCAGTGCCGAGAGCTCATGGCCGAGGAAACCGCACAGGTCCATGACCGGCAGCAGCCGCCCCCGCAGATTGGCCACGCCCTTGACCCAGGATTTCACCCCGGGCAGGACGGTGTAGCGCGGTTCATGCAGGACTTCGCTGACTTCGCCCATGGGCGCCACGTACCACTGCTCACCGATGCGAAAGCCGATCCCGCTCCAGCTGTGCTGGCGGGTTTCCTGGGACGGCAGGTCCGCCGCCAGCAGGCGGCAGCGCCGATCGATATCGAGCAGCAGCTCGAACGCGGTTTGCGACTCGGCCATGGCGCTGGCCGTCAGCCGGCCAGAACGTTGTTCAGGGTCTTGATCAGGGTTTCTTCATCCACCGGCTTGGTCAGGTAGTCCTTGGCGCCCTGGCGGGTGCCCCAGACCTTGTCGGTCTCCTGATCCTTGGTGGTGATGATGATCACCGGGATATGGCTGGTTTCGGCGTCCTTGGTCAGCTGGCGGGTCGCCTGGAAGCCATTGAGGCCTGGCATGACGATATCCATCAGCACCGCGTCGGGTTTTTCCTGGCGGGCCAGGGCGACGCCGTCCGCGCCGTTTTCGGCCTTGAGGACTTCATGACCGTGCTTTTCCAGCATGCCGGTCAGTTTGTACATTTCAGTCGGCGAATCATCGACGATCAGAATACGTGCCATGGTCTTCCCCATACGAATAGGCGTTCGGCCCCTTGGCTGAACGTCAATGTGCTTGTTCTACTGCGGCGAAGCCCGGGACATGGGCCTTGATCGCGTTCAGCAGTTCTTCCTTGCTAAAGGGCTTGGTCAAAAACTGGTCGGAACCGACGATGCGGCCCTTGGCCTTGTCGAACAGACCGTCCTTGGAGGACAGCATAATCACCGGCGTGGACTTGAAGGCACTGTTGTTCTTGATCAGGGCGCAGGTCTGATAGCCATCGAGGCGCGGCATCATGATGTCGACAAAAATGATCCCGGGGTGATGATCGGCAATCTTGGCCAGGGCCTCGAAACCGTCAACCGCAGTGATGACTTCACAGCCCACGTTCTTGAGCAGCGTTTCAGCCGTGCGGCGAATCGTCTTCGAGTCATCGATCACCATCACCTTCAAGGCGCTGGAATGCTGTTCCATATTCTGCTCTACCATCGCCACAGCGAATCGATTTAATGCCGGTACCGCCTGGTAAAGCCCCAAACCCTTGATGTTCAAGGCCTGGGCGCGGCATGCGAGCCTTTTTAGCATACTCTCAGAATGCAATCTATCGGCCGACCGGCAAGGCGGTTTTTCCTTGACCGGGAACCGCCCGAGCGCCACTCTGACGCCACTTTTTCAAGCCATTGCGCCCACTAAATTTTCGAGGAAACAGCCCATGAGCGTTCGCGTCGGGATTGTCATGGACCCTATCGCCAGCATCTCCTATAAAAAGGACAGCTCGCTGGCCATGCTGCTGGCCGCCCAGGCCCGCGGCTGGACCCTGTTCTACATGGAACAGCGCGACCTCTACCAGGGCGCGGGCGAGGCACGGGCACGCATGCGTCCGCTGCAAGTCTTTGCCAACCCGGAAAAATGGTTCGAGCTGCAAGACGAAATCGACAGCCCGCTGAGCGATCTGGACGTCATCCTGATGCGCAAGGACCCGCCGTTCGACATGGAGTTCGTCTACTCCACCTACCTGCTGGAGCAGGCCGAGCGCGCCGGAGTGCTGGTGGTCAACAAGCCGCAGAGCCTGCGCGACTGCAACGAGAAGCTGTTCGCCACGCTGTTCCCGCAGTGCACGCCGCCGACCGTGGTCAGCCGCCGCGCGGACGTGCTGCGTGAATTTGCCGCGCAACATGGCGACGTGATCCTCAAGCCCCTGGACGGCATGGGCGGCACCTCGATCTTCCGCCACCGCGCCGGCGACCCGAACCTGTCGGTGATCCTGGAAACCCTGACCGCCCTGGGCGCCCAGCAGATCATGGGCCAGGCCTACCTGCCGGCGATCAAGGATGGCGACAAGCGCATCTTGATGATCGACGGCGAGCCGGTGCCTTATTGCCTGGCGCGAATCCCGGCCGCCGGTGAAACCCGGGGCAACCTTGCCGCCGGCGGACGTGGCGAAGCCCGCCCGCTGACCGACAAGGACCGCTGGATTGCCGCTCAGGTCGGCCCAACCCTGCGGGAGAAAGGCCTGCTGTTCGTCGGCCTGGATGTGATCGGCGAGCACCTGACGGAAATCAACGTCACCAGCCCGACCTGCATCCGCGAAATCGACAATGCGTTTGGCACCAACATCGGTGCGCTGCTGATGGATGCCATCGAGGCCAAGCTGCAAGTGGCAAGCCGCAAGCCACAAGCTTGATGTGGATCATGTACAGCCTGTCGCTTGTCGCTTGAAGCTCGCAGCTTGAAACCAACATTGCGTTATCATGCGCCGCCTGTGAAACGCGCGATGTTGGTTTTGTGATGCCTCCTGTGATGTTGAACCGATGACACTCCCGTCCGACCTGCCCCTCGACCTCCCTCCCGAGCTCGCGCATAGCGGTGTGCGTGCGGCTGATCGTCTCGGTTTCACCCTGTTTCTCGCCGCCCTCCTGCACCTGGCGCTGATTCTCGGCCTGGGCTTCTCCTTCGCCGAACCCAAGCAGATCACCAAGACCCTGGAAATCACCCTCGCCACCTTCAAAAGCGAGACCAAGCCGAAGAAGGCCGATTTCCTGGCCCAGGACAACCAGCAGGGCAGCGGCACCCTGGACAAGAAGGCGATCCCCAAGACCACCGAGGTTGCGCCGTTCCAGGACAACCAGGTGAACAAGGTCACGCCGCCGCCCGCCGCCAAGCCCGAGGTCAAGGAAGCCGCGCCCAAGGCCGCCGTCGCCACCACCGCGCCAAAACCGAAAAAGACCGTCACCAAGCGCGAAGAGGTCAAGACCGAAGCCGCGCCCAAGCCTGCGGCGCCGACCTTCGACAGCTCGCAGCTGTCCAGCGAGATCTCCAGCCTCGAAGCCGAACTGGCCAATGAGCAGCAGCTGTATGCCAAGCGCCCGCGCATCCACCGCCTGAGCGCGGCCTCGACCATGCGCGACAAGGGCGCCTGGTATAAGGACGAATGGCGCAAGAAGGTCGAGCGCATCGGCAACCTCAATTACCCCGAGGAAGCCCGGCGCAAGCAGATTTACGGCAACCTGCGACTGATGGTCTCGATCAACCGCGACGGCTCGCTGTATGAAGTGCTGGTGCTGGAGTCGTCCGGCCAGCCGCTGCTGGACCAGGCGGCGCAACGCATCGTGCGCCTGGCCGCGCCTTTTGCCCCTTTTACCGGTGACCTGTCGGATATCGACCGCCTGGAAATCATTCGCACCTGGAAGTTTGCCCGGGGCGACAAGCTTTCCAGCAACTGACGCCCTGTCCGTGGCCAGGGAGCCTGCTCGCCCTCGACCCGGCACTTCGGACCGAAGGCAGCAGCTGGCCCCACGCCACCGGGCCAACCGCAGTGATCACCAGCTTGTCAGTTTGCCCCTCCAACGCCACACTAGCGCACATGAAAAACGTCAGCCCCAGTTACCTCAAGCATCACTTCCTGATCGCCATGCCCCATATGGCCGACCCGAACTTTGCGCACACCTTGACTTACATCGTCGAGCACAACGCCAATGGCGCCATGGGGCTGGTAGTCAATCGCCCGCAGGAACTGAGCCTTGCCGACATTCTCGAGCAACTGCGCCCCGATGTTGAAACGCCACTGCTGTGCGAGCACGTGCCGATTTTCAGCGGCGGCCCGGTGCAGACCGATCGCGGTTTTGTCCTGCACCCCAGCGGCCTGACCTTCCAGGCCACGGTCGAGCTCGAAGGCCTGGCGCTGTCCACCTCCCAGGACGTGCTGTTCGCCATCGCCGACGGTGAAGGCCCGCAGAAAAGCCTGATCGCCCTGGGCTACGCCGGCTGGGAAGCCGGGCAACTGGAGGCCGAACTGGCCGACAACGCCTGGCTGACCTGCCCGTTCGATGCCGACATCCTGTTCAACACCAGCAGCGAACTGCGCCTGGAAGCGGCCGCGCGGCACCTGGGGATCAACCTCAACCTGCTCACCAGCCAGGCGGGGCACGCCTGATGGCCTTGCGACTGATCCTCGGTTTCGACTACGGCACCAAACAGATCGGCGTCGCCGTCGGCCAGGCGATCACCGCCCAGGCCCGCGAGCTGTGCACGCTGAAGGCGCAGAACGGCATTCCCGACTGGAATCAGGTCGAAGCCCTGATCAAGGAATGGAAGCCCGACGCCGTAGTCGTCGGCCTGCCGCTGAATATGGACGGCAGCCCCAGCGACATGTGCGTGCGCGCCGAAAAGTTCGCCCGGCGCCTCAACGGCCGCTACAACCTGCCCTTCTATACCCACGATGAACGCCTGACCACCTTCGAGGCCAAGGGCGAACGCCTGACCCGGGGTGGGCAAAAGGGCAGCTACCGCGACAACCCGGTCGACGCCATCGCCGCCGCCCTGCTGCTGCAAGGCTGGCTCGACGAAAACGCAGCCTTGCTCGAACACTGAACCGCCCGATCCTGAAGATGCGTGGCTGCCCCAGCCACACGCCTCCTGGCCACAACACCAGCCGTAAGACTCCGCACCCGGCTCCACGCAGCCGGGCGCGGGCCCACGAAGGAGCAACCATGAGCCTGCCCAATCCCGTCGAACTGATCAGCCAGATGGCCGCTGATCTCAACGCCCACCTGGCCAAGCGCAAGATCAGCGAGCCGCGCTATATCGGCATTCGCACCGGTGGTGTCTGGGTCGCCCAGGCCCTGCTGGAAGCGCTGGGCAGCGACTCGCCGTTGGGCACGCTGGATGTGTCGTTCTATCGCGATGACTTCAGCCAGAACGGCCTGCACCCGCAAGTGCGGCCTTCGGAGCTGCCGTTCGAGATTGAAGGCCAGCACCTGGTGCTGATCGATGACGTGTTGATGAGCGGCCGGACCATCCGCGCCGCCCTCAACGAACTGTTCGATTACGGCCGCCCGGCCAGCGTGACCCTGGTCTGCCTGCTGGACCTGGACGCCGGCGAACTGCCGATCCGCCCGAATGTGGTGGGTGCGACCTTGTCGCTGGCCGCCCATGAGCGGGTAAAATTGTCCGGCCCCGCGCCACTGCAACTCGAACTGCAAGACCTCGCCCTTTGACACGCCCCTTTAAAGAGTCCATTGCGATGACGCCTCCAGACGCCAAGCGCCCGCTGCAGCTCAATGATCAGGGCCAGCTGCGCCACTTCCTGTCGCTCGACGGCCTGCGCCGCGAGCTGCTGACAGAAATCCTCGACACCGCCGACTCGTTCCTTGAAGTCGGCGCCCGGGCGGTGAAAAAAGTCCCGTTGCTGCGCGGCAAGACCGTGTGCAACGTGTTCTTCGAAAACTCCACCCGTACCCGCACCACCTTCGAACTGGCGGCCCAGCGCCTGTCGGCGGACGTGATCACGCTGAACGTGTCCACCTCCTCGGCGAGCAAGGGTGAAACCCTGCTCGACACCCTGCGCAACCTGGAAGCCATGGCCGCCGACATGTTCGTGGTGCGCCACGGCGACTCCGGCGCCGCGCACTTCATCGCCGAACACGTGTGCCCGCAAGTGGCGATCATCAACGGCGGCGACGGCCGGCACGCGCACCCGACCCAGGGCATGCTCGACATGCTGACCATCCGCCGGCACAAGGGCGGCTTCGGGAACCTGTCGGTGGCCATCGTCGGCGACATCCTGCACTCGCGGGTGGCTCGTTCGAACATGCTGGCCCTCAAGACCCTCGGTTGCCCGGACATCCGGGTGATCGCGCCCAAGACCCTGCTGCCGATCGGCATCGAGCAGTACGGGGTCAAGGTCTACACCGACATGACCGAAGGCCTGAAGGATGTCGACGTGGTGATCATGCTGCGCCTGCAACGCGAGCGCATGCAGGGCGGCCTGCTGCCCAGCGAAGGCGAGTTCTACCGCCTGTTCGGCCTGACCACCGCGCGCCTGGCCGGAGCCAAGCCGGACGCCATCGTCATGCACCCGGGCCCGATCAACCGCGGCGTGGAGATCGAATCGGCGGTGGCCGACGGCCCGCATTCGGTGATTCTCAACCAGGTGACCTACGGCATCGCGGTACGCATGGCCGTACTGTCCATGGCCATGAGCGGGCAGACCGCCCAGCGACAATTCGAGCAGGAGAACGCCCAGTGAAGCTCAGCATTCTCGGCGCCCGCGTCATAGATCCAAGCAGCGGGCTGGATCAAGTCACTGATTTGCACCTGGAAGCCGGCAAGATCGTCGCCATTGGCGCTGCCCCGGCCGATTTCAACGCCACCCAACGCATCGACGCCAAAGGCCTGGTGGCCGCCCCCGGGCTGGTGGACCTGAGTGTCGCCCTGCGCGAACCGGGCTACAGCCGCAAAGGCAGCATCGCCAGCGAAACCCGGGCTGCTGCTGCCGGTGGCGTCACCAGCCTGTGCTGCCCACCGCACACCAAACCGGTGCTGGACACCTCGGCGGTGACCGAGCTGATCCTCGACCGTGCTCGCGAAGCCGGCAATACCAAGGTGTTCCCCATCGGCGCCCTGAGCAAAGGCCTGGAAGGCGAGCAGCTTGCAGAACTCATCGCGTTGCGCGACGCCGGCTGCGTGGCGTTCGGCAATGGCCTGGAGAGCTTTCGCAGCACCCGCACCCTGTGCCGTGCCCTGGAATACGCTGCAACCTTCGACCTGACCGTGATTTTCCACTCCCAGGACCGCGACCTGGCCGAAGGCGGCCTGGCCCACGAAGGCGCCACCGCCAGCTTCCTCGGCTTGCCGGGGATTCCAGAGACCGCAGAAACCGTGGCCCTGGCCCGGGACCTGCTGCTGGTGGAGCAAAGCGGCGTACGCGCGCACTTCAGCCAGCTGACCAGCGCCCGGGGTGTGGCGCTGATCGCCCAGGCCCAGGCTCGCGGCCTGCCGGTGACTGCCGATGTGGCGCTGTATCAGCTGATCCTGACGGATGAAGCCTTGATCGACTTCTCCAGCCTGTATCACGTGCAGCCGCCCCTGCGTTCGCGGGCGGACCGCGACGGGCTGCGTGAGGCGGTGAAATCCGGGGTGGTCCAGGCCATTTCCAGCCACCACCAACCCCACGAGCGCGACGCCAAGCTGGCGCCGTTCGGCGCCACCGAGCCGGGCATCAGCAGCGTCGAGCTATTGCTGCCACTGGCTCTGACCCTGGTGGAAGATGGCTTGCTGGACCTGCCGACCCTGCTCGCCCGCCTCAGTGCCGGCCCGGCCGATGCCCTGCGCCTGCCTGCCGGCAAGCTCGCGGTAGGCGCCCCGGCCGACCTGGTGCTGTTCGACCCGACCAGCTCCACCGTGGCCGGTGAACACTGGCTGTCCAAAGGCGAAAACTGCCCGTTCCTCGGCCACAGCCTGCCCGGCATGGTGCGCTACACCCTGGTGGATGGGCGCATCAGCTACCAGGCGTGACTGTAGGCGCGGTGGTGTGGCAGGTGGGTGCTGGTTGATGCAGAGGGCCAGCGCAGCCTCGCACGACTCGACAGCGGCTACAGGTTGTAGCCGCTGTTTGAGTCAGGTTAACGCCGCTTGGCGTTTTCCAGGGAGACCTGATCGTTCAGGGTCCAGAAGTCGTAGAGCACACCCAGGAAGAACAGCCCGCCTGTCAGCAGGTACAACAGGCCACTGATCCATTTGCCCTGGTACATGCGATGCACGCCAAACACCCCGAGAAAGGTCAGCAGCACCCAGGCCACGCTGTATTCGACCGGGCCGGCGGTAAACCGCAGGTCCGCTTCACGGTCCATGGCCGGAATCAGGAACAGGTCGATCAGCCAGCCAATCCCCAATAAGCCCAAGGTGAAAAACCAGATCGTACCGGTCACCGGCTTGCCGTAATAAAAGCGGTGCGCACCGGTAAAACCGAAAATCCACAACAGATAACCAATCACCTTGCTGTGGGTGTCCTGCGGTGAAACATCCTGACGATAGGTGTTCATTGATGACCTCATTCCACGCAATAGATAAATATTCTTTAATTCTTTGTGACTTTTTTACAGGCTGCCGACGTATGGGAAATGTTAAAGTCCCTCCCGCCAAAGCCCCGTACCGCCTGAGTTCTGACGGACAATTGCGTCAATTTGCCGCTACTTTGCAGAAGTTGACCTCCAGGTTGAATCGACAAACGGCCTCGGAACAGACAAAAAAGCTGTTATAAAGTTGCGCGCTAACCCATAAGAGCCTTGCCTAATGCGTCCATTTTTCAAGACATGGCTAACCATTTGCCTATTAATGCCACTGGCCGCCCACGCCACCAACCGTGAGCAACGTCTTCCCAACATTAACGGTTACACCCCGAAATCCCATGTTTCGCCGGTAACCGCCAAGAACAAGCAAAGCATCAAGGGCCCGACTCACCTGAGCAAGGCCGACAGCAAGCTGGTCCCGCAAATGGCGACCAAGCAGAGCAGCAACGTACTGAGTCGCGCCGTCAACGTCCTGGGTACTCCCTATCGTTGGGGCGGCAGCAGCCCAAGTAAAGGCTTCGATTGCAGCGGGCTGGTGAAATACGCGTTTAATGATGTGGCAGCGGTGGATCTGCCTCGCACGTCCAATGCCATGGCCAGCGGCCACGGGCAGAAGGTCGAGCGCAAGGACCTCAAGCCGGGCGACCTGCTGTTTTTCAACATCAAGAGCCGCAAGGTCAACCACGTTGCCATCTACCTGGGCAATGACCGCTTTATCCACGCCCCGCGCCGTGGCAAGGCCGTGTCGATCGACACCCTGAAAAAGCCGTACTGGGATAACCACTACGTGGTTGCCAAGCGCGTCCTGCCTAAAGAGCAGAACGCACTGCGTGTGGTTCAGCGCTGACCGCCAGCCCGAACGCAATACCTCTATCGCCGGCAAGCCGGCCCCTACAGGTCTCATGGCCTTGCCGGGGTCGCCTTGCCGGCGATGGCGTTTCTGGCGCCGCACAAAATCCCTCGCTCACAGCCCCTGCGGCGTCCGGGCCTTCTCCCGAGCATGTTCCGGGCTGATCAGCCCCGCACTCAGCAGCGCCTTCAAGCTCATGTCCAGGGTGCGCATGCCCACCGCGCCGCCGGTCTGGATCGCCGAATACATCTGCGCCACCTTGTCTTCGCGGATCAGGTTACGGATCGCCGGGCTGCCGAGCATGATTTCGTGCGCCGCCACCCGCCCACCGCCGATGCGCTTGACCAGCACCTGGGCGATCACCGCCTGCAGCGACTCGGCCAGCATCGAACGCACCAGGGCCTTCTCCTGGGCCGGAAACACGTCCACCAGCCGATCGATGCTTTTCGCCGCCGAGGTGGTGTGCAGGGTGCCGAACACCAGGTGCCCGGTCTCTGCGGCGGTCAATGCCAGGCGAATGGTTTCCAGGTCCCGCAGTTCGCCCACCAGGATCACATTCGGGTCTTCGCGCAGGGCCGCGCGCAACGCCGCGGCAAAACTTCGGGTATCACGCAGGACTTCGCGCTGGTTGATCAGGCACTGCCTGGGCGAATGGATGAACTCGATGGGGTCTTCGATGGTGAGAATGTGTTGTTGGCGGTGTTGATTGAGGTGGTCGATCATCGCTGCCAGGGTGGTGGACTTGCCGGACCCGGTCGGCCCCGTTACCAGCACCAGGCCATGGGGTAAGGCGGTAATCTGGCGAAACACTTCGCCCATCCCCAACTGCTCCATACTCGGCACCTGCGCGGGAATGGCGCGCAAGACCCCGGCAGCGCCGCGGCTTTGATGGAAGGCATTCACCCGAAAACGCCCGATTCCCGGCAGTTCGTAGGAAAAATCCAGGTCAAGGGTTGCCGCGAATTCCGCCCGCTGCGCCTCGCTCATCAGCCCCTGGAGCATGGCCTGCACCTGCTGCGGCTCAAGCGCCGCCATCTCGCTGCGGACAATCTCGCCATCAACCCGCAGCATCGGCGGCAAACCTGCGCTAAGGTGCAAGTCCGACGCGCCCTGTGCAACGCACAAGGCCAGCAACTCAGGGATGTCCATAGTGCCTCCCAATTCCAGTAGAATGCCGCAACCCCAAGACCCGCTGGCGCACATTGAATGTCCACGATAGCAGACAACATCGCACTGGTCGGCGCGCGGATCCGCGCTGCGGCGCAGGCTTCGCAACGAGATGTAAACAGCATTCACCTGCTCGCCGTGAGCAAGACCAAACCCGCCGCCGCCCTGCGTGAAGCCCACGCCGCCGGCTTGCGCGACTTCGGCGAGAACTACCTGCAGGAAGCCCTGGGCAAACAGCTCGAACTGGCCGACCTGCCCTTGTGTTGGCACTTCATCGGCCCCATTCAATCGAACAAGACGCGACCTATCGCTGAACATTTCGACTGGGTGCACTCCGTGGATCGCCTGAAAATCGCACAACGCCTGTCCGAGCAACGGCCTGAACACCTGCCGCCGTTGAATATCTGCATTCAGGTCAACGTCAGCGGCGAGGCCAGCAAGTCCGGTTGCACCCCGGCCGATCTGCCGGCCCTGGCCAGCGCCATCAGCGCCCTGCCGCGCCTGCAACTGCGCGGGCTGATGGCGATACCCGAGCCGACCGAAGATCGTGCCGCCCAGGATGCTGCCTTTGCTGCCGTGCAGGCACTGAACAACAACCTGCAACAGCGTTTGAATCTGCCGCTCGACACACTTTCCATGGGCATGAGCCACGACCTCGAAGCGGCCATCGCCCAAGGCGCCACCTGGGTGCGGATCGGTACCGCGCTGTTTGGTACCCGCGACTATGGCCAGCCCTGACGTGGCTGACTTACCTCTCTATAAGGACCTGACATGAGCAAGACTCGTATCGCCTTTATCGGCGCCGGCAACATGGCTGCCAGCTTGATTGGGGGCCTGCGCGCCAAGGGCCTGGACGCCGCGCAGATCCGCGCCAGCGACCCGGGGGCCGAAACCCGGGCCCGGGTCCAGGCTGAACACGGCATTGAGGTGTTCGCTGACAACGCCGAGGCCGTCCAGGGCGCCGACGTCATCGTCCTGGCGGTCAAGCCCCAGGCCATGAAGGCCGTATGCGAGGCCTTGCGCCCAAGCCTTCGCGCTTCGCAACTGGTGGTTTCAATCGCCGCCGGCATCACCTGCGCCAGCATGAACAACTGGCTCGGCGCCCAGCCCATCGTGCGCTGCATGCCCAACACGCCGGCGCTGCTGCGCCAGGGCGTCAGCGGCCTGTTCGCCACCGCCCAGGTGAGCGCCGAACAGCGCCAGCAGGCCCAAGAGTTGCTGTCGGCCGTCGGCATTGCCCTGTGGCTTGATGAAGAACAGCAACTGGACGCGGTGACTGCGGTGTCCGGCAGTGGGCCGGCGTACTTCTTCCTGCTGATCGAAGCCATGACCGCCGCCGGCGAGAAGCTCGGCCTGCCTCGGGAAATTGCCGCCAAGCTGACCCTGCAAACTGCCCTGGGCGCCGCGCACATGGCCGTCTCCAGCGAGGTCGATGCCGCCGAGCTGCGCCGTCGTGTCACCTCGCCGGCCGGCACCACTGAAGCCGCCATCAAATCGTTCCAGGCCGGGGGCTTCGAAGCCCTGGTGGAAAAAGCACTGGGTGCCGCCGCGCACCGCTCGGCCGAAATGGCCGAACAACTGGGCCAATAAAGGAGCCACTGATGATTGGATTGAATACTGCAGCGGTGTATGTGCTGCAAACCCTTGGCAGCCTGTACCTGCTGGTCGTGCTGCTGCGTTTTGTGCTGCAACTGGTCCGCGCCAACTTCTACAACCCGTTATGCCAGTTCATCGTGCGCGCCACCCAGCCGCTGCTCAAGCCGCTGCGCCGGATCATCCCGAGCCTGTTTGGGCTGGACATGTCGTCGCTGGTACTGGCGATCATCGTGCAACTGGCACTGATGGCACTGACCCTGCTGCTGACCTACGGCACCACCGGCAACCCGCTGCAACTGCTGATCTGGTCGATCATTGGCGTGACCGCGCTGTTTTTGAAGATCTTCTTCTTCGCCCTGATCATCAGCGTGATCCTGTCGTGGGTCGCTCCGGGCAGCCATAACCCGGGTGCTGAACTGGTGAACCAGATCTGCGAGCCGGCCCTGGCGCCGTTCCGCAAGATCCTGCCGAGCATGGGCGGCCTGGATATCTCGCCGATCCTGGCGTTCATGGTGCTCAAGCTGCTGGACATGCTGGTGATCAACAACCTGGCGGCGATGACCATGATGCCGGACATCCTGCGCCTGCTGATCTGACCCGGTGAGCTACTTTCGCTGGGACGGTGACGACCTGATTCTGGAGTGCCACTTGCAACCTGCGGCCCGCAGCGATGACTTCGCCGGGCTGCATGGTGACCGGCTGAAAATCCGCCTGACCGCGCCGCCCGTCGAGGGCAAGGCCAACGCCTACCTGATGGCGTTCCTGGCCAAGGCGTTCGGCGTTTCGAAAAGCCAGGTCAGCCTGATCAGCGGCGAGCTGAACCGGCAAAAGCGGGTCCGGATCAACGCCCCCAAAAAGCTCCCGGACCTGCCCGACCTGACCCGCCCGACCTGATCTGTACGGTTTCTGCGCAGCACCCTCGATTCCGGCGTCCACACCTGTAGCCGCTGCCAAGCCCGCGAGGCTGCGCTGCCCCGCACCCACACCCTCAATTTGCCAGACACACCCGCGACACCAGTTACAGCCAGCGCCCGAACCCGGCCCGAGCCTTCGGCAGCGGCTACAGCGCACGAAATAATCAGGCCCGGCCTTTGCTTGCCGCTGGGGGCAGCGGTCTTTAGACTTACGCCTCATTTAAATGAGAGCAGGGTCGATGCCAACTGCCTTTCCCCCCGATTCCGTTGGTCTGATCACGCCGCAACTGGCGCACTTCAGCGATCCCCTGGCCCTGGCCTGCGGTCGCTCGCTGCCGGCTTATGACCTGATCTTCGAAACCTATGGCGAACTGAACGCCACGGCCAGCAATGCCGTGCTGATCTGCCATGCCCTGTCCGGCCATCATCACGCTGCTGGCTTTCACAGCGCCGAAGACCGCAAGCCGGGCTGGTGGGACAGCTGCATCGGCCCCGGCAAGCCCATCGACACCAACAAGTTCTTCGTGGTCAGCCTGAACAACCTCGGCGGCTGCAACGGCTCCACCGGCCCCAGCAGCATCAACCCGGAAACCGGCAAGCCCTTCGGTGCCGACTTCCCGGTACTGACCGTGGAAGACTGGGTACACAGCCAGGCCCGGCTGGCCGACCGTCTCGGCATCCAGCAATGGGCCGCCGTGATCGGCGGCAGCCTGGGCGGCATGCAGGCCCTGCAATGGACCATCACCTACCCGGATCGGGTACGCCACTGCCTGGCGATCGCCTCGGCGCCCAAGTTGTCGGCGCAGAATATTGCCTTCAACGAAGTGGCGCGCCAGGCGATCCTCACCGACCCCGAATTCCACGGCGGATCGTTCCAGGAACACGGGGTGATCCCCAAGCGCGGCCTGATGCTGGCGCGCATGGTCGGGCACATCACTTACCTGTCCGACGACTCCATGGGCGAAAAATTCGGCCGTGGCCTGAAGAGCGAAAAGCTCAACTACGACTTCCACAGTGTCGAGTTCCAGGTCGAAAGCTACCTGCGCTACCAGGGCGAGGAGTTCTCCGGACGCTTCGACGCCAACACCTATCTGTTGATGACCAAGGCGCTGGACTACTTCGATCCTGCGGCGAACTTCGACGATAACCTGGCGAAAACCTTCGCCAACGCCACCGCCAAGTTCTGCGTGATGTCCTTCACCACCGACTGGCGCTTCTCCCCGGCCCGCTCCCGGGAATTGGTGGACGCGCTGATGGCGGCGAAAAAAGACGTCTGCTACCTGGAAATCGATGCGCCCCAGGGCCACGACGCCTTCTTGATCCCGATCCCGCGTTACTTGCAGGCCTTCAGCAACTACATGAATCGGATTGCGCTTATATGAGCCGCTATCACTTGGGGAGGACGGCATGAGAGCCGATCTGGAAATCATCCAGGAATGGATCCCCGCCGGCAGCCGCGTGCTCGACCTCGGCTGCGGCGACGGCGAACTGCTGACCTGGCTGCGCGACCACAAGCAAGTCACCGGCTACGGCCTGGAAAACGACCCGGACAACATTGCCCAGTGCGTGGCCAAGGGCATCAACGTCATCGAGCAGGACCTGGACAAGGGCCTGGGCAACTTCGCCAGCAACAGCTTCGACGTAGTGGTCATGACCCAGGCCCTGCAGGCCGTGCACTACCCGGACCGGATCCTCGACGAAATGCTCAGGGTCGGCCGCCAGTGCATCATCACCTTCCCCAACTTCGGCCACTGGCGCTGCCGCTGGTACCTGGCGAGCAAAGGCCGGATGCCGGTGTCCGAGTTCCTGCCCTACACCTGGTACAACACGCCGAACATTCACTTCTGCACCTTCGAGGATTTCGAAGAGCTGTGCCGTGAACGCGAAGCCCGGGTCATCGATCGGCTTGCCGTCGATCAACAACACCGTCATGGGTGGGCCAGTAAGCTATGGCCTAATCTCTTAGGAGAGATCGGCATCTACCGCGTCAGCAGTCCGGGGCTTGCGGACCACAAGGTCGCGGTTTAATCCACGTCACAGCAAGGAGAACGATCATGGGTCGCTTGGTTACTTTTCTATTGGCCGCCTGCCTGAGCTTCACGGCCGTGGGCGCCGAGGCCATCAAGGGCGAGCGCAAGGAAGTCTTCGGTGACGTCACCGTGCACTACAACACGTTCAACTCGACCTACCTGCAACCGGACATCGCCAAAAGCGCGGAGCTGATCCGCAGCAAGAACCAGGGCGTGATCAACGTTTCCGTGATCAAGGCCGGCAAACCGCTGGTCGCCCAGGTCAGTGGCACGGTCAAGGACCTGACCAGCAAGAGCATCCCGCTGAGCTTCAAGCAAATCACCGAACAAGGCGCGATCTACTACATCGCCCAGTTCCCGGTCGAGCAGCAGGAAACCCGAACCTTCACCATCAACGTTCAAACTGGCGGCGACAGCAACAGCTTCAGTTTTAACCAAGAGCTTTTCCCGGGCGAATAATGAACCTCACGCAACTCGTACTGGCCAGCCATAACGCCGGCAAACTCAAGGAACTGCAGGCCATGCTCGGCGCATCGGTGCAATTGCGCTCGATCGGCGAGTTCAGCAGCATCGAGCCGGAAGAAACCGGTTTGTCGTTCGTCGAGAACGCCATTCTCAAGGCACGCAATGCCGCGCGTATTTCCGGCCTGCCGGCCCTGGCCGACGATTCGGGCCTGGCGGTGGACTTCCTCGGCGGCGCACCGGGCATCTACTCGGCGCGCTATGCCGATGGCCAAGGCGACGCGGCGAACAACGCCAAGCTGCTGGAGGCCCTCAAGGATGTCCCCGAGGAACAGCGCGGCGCGCAGTTCGTCTGCGTCCTGGCGCTGGTACGGCATGCCGACGACCCGCTGCCGATCCTCTGCGAAGGCCTGTGGCACGGGAGCATCCTCCATGCGGCCAGCGGCGAGCACGGTTTTGGCTACGATCCGCTGTTCTGGGTCCCGGAGCGCAAGTGCTCCAGCGCCGAACTGACCCCGGGCGACAAGAACCAGATCAGCCACCGCGCCCGTGCAATGGATCTGCTGCGCCAGCGTCTGGGCCTGAAATGACCCCACAGACACCCGCGCAGCCGCTGATTCTCGGCACTGCGCCCACGCCCCGGGCGGCCCTTCCCCTGTTGCCGCCCCTGGCGCTGTACATCCACATCCCGTGGTGTGTACGCAAATGCCCGTATTGCGACTTCAACTCCCACACCGCCAGCCCCGTGCTGCCGGAAGAAGAGTACGTCGACGCCCTGCTGGCCGACCTCGACCAGGACCTGCACGCCGTCTACGGCCGCGAGCTGAGTTCGATCTTCTTCGGCGGCGGCACGCCGAGCCTGTTCAGCGCCGAAGCCCTGGGCCGCTTGCTCAAGGGGGTGGAGCAGCGCATCCGCTTTGCCGCCGATATCGAAATCACCCTGGAAGCCAACCCCGGGACCTTCGAGCAGGACAAGTTCATCGCCTACCGCGCCCTGGGTATCAATCGGCTGTCGATCGGCATCCAGAGCTTCCAGGAGGCCAAGCTCAAGGCCCTGGGACGGATCCACAACGGCGCCGAAGCGATCCGCGCCGCCGATATGGCACGCCTGGCCGGCTTCAACAACTTCAACCTGGACCTGATGCACGGTTTGCCCGATCAGTCCCTGGACGATGCCCTTGGCGACCTGCGCCAGGCCATCGCCATGCAGCCGACCCACCTGTCCTGGTACCAGCTGACCCTGGAACCCAACACCGTATTCTGGAACCAGCCACCCGTGCTGCCGGAAGACGACACCCTGTGGGATATCCAGGAAGCCGGCCAGGCCTTGCTCGCCGAGCATGGCTACGCCCAGTACGAAGTCTCGGCCTACGCCCAGCCGGGCCGCGCAGCGCGGCATAACCTGAACTACTGGAGCTTCGGCGACTTCATCGGCATCGGCGCCGGCGCCCACGGCAAGCTCAGCCACCCGGACGGGCGCATCGTGCGCACCTGGAAAACCCGCCTGCCCAAGGACTACCTGAACCCGGCCAAACAGTTCAAGGCCGGCGACAAACTCCTGGCCAACGAGGAGCTGCCGTTCGAGTTCCTGATGAATGCCCTGCGCCTGACCCAGGGCGTCGATGCCGCGCTCTATGCGCAGCGCACCGGGCTCAGCCTGGAAAGCCTCGCCGACGCCCGGCGCCAGGCAGAACAAAGTGGCTTGTTGCAGGTCGAACCGTCACGCCTGGCTGCAACCGCCCGCGGACAACTCTTCCTCAATGACTTGCTGCAATACTTTCTGACTTAAGGAAACCCCATGGATCTGGTACTCGATCTGCTCGCCACGGTGTCCCGCTGGAGTCGCAGCAACCTCTCGGAAATCGCCCTGGCACTGGTGGGCTGCCTGCTGGTGCTGTTTGGCGCCGACATCAAGGGCTGGGTCGAGCAACGCCTGGGCGGCCTGGCCGGCGCCCTGCGTGTGCCATTGATGGCCCTGCTGTGCATGATCGGCAGCGGCCTGGCGCTGATCTACGCCACGCCCTGGATCATTCGTGGCCTGAGTCAATTCAACAATTACAGCCTGGCGCCGGTGCTGCTGGTGGTGCTGGTGCTGATCGGGGTGGTGGCGGATCGCCGCTGAGCCGGGTTCGCAAACAAGGATGAATATGAGCAAGAAAGTCATCGATGAAACCAGCAAGTTTCTCAGCTACGTGCTGCGCCATGAGCCCCAGGCCATAGGACTTGAACTGGACACTGAAGGCTGGGGCGATATCGACGCACTGATCAGCGGCGCGGCCCGGGACGGGCGGCAACTGAGTCGGGAACTGATCGCGCAGGTGGTCGACAGCAACGACAAGAAGCGCTTTTCCCTGTCGGCCGATGGCCAGCGCATCCGCGCCGTCCAAGGCCACTCCAACAAAGACGTGCAACTGCAGCTCGAAGCCAGACAGCCACCCGCGATCCTCTACCACGGCACTGCCACGCGGTTCATGGAGTCGATCAATCAGAAGGGGCTGATCCCGGGTTCACGTCATCACGTGCACCTGTCTCAGGATCTGGAAACCGCCAGCGCCGTGGGCCAGCGTTACGGCAAGGTGGTGATTTTGCAGATTGCCGCGCAAGACATGCAGGCCCAGGGCTTCACGTTCTATCAGGCGGAGAATGGGGTGTGGCTGACCGAGCAGGTGCCGGTGAGCTTTATCAAACCCCTGTAGGAAAGCGGCTCCCTTGTGGCAAGGGAGCCTGATCCACTCAAGCTGTTCAGTTCAGCTTTTCAAACTTCAGATCCCACACCCCATGCCCCAGGCGCTCGCCGCGGCGTTCGAACTTGGTGATCGGGCGTTCGGCCGGGCGCGGCACGCATTTACCGTCTTCGGCCAGATTGCGGTAGCCCGGCGCGACGTCCATCACTTCCAGCATGTACTCGGCGTAGGGTTCCCAGTCGGTGGCCATGTGCAGGATGCCGCCTACCTTAAGTTTGCTGCGCACCAGCTCCGCGAACGAGGCCTGGACGATGCGCCGCTTGTGATGGCGGCTCTTGTGCCACGGATCGGGGAAAAACAGCATCAGGCGATCGAGGCTGTTGTCGGCGATGCAGCGGTTGAGCACTTCGATCGCGTCGCAATCGTAGACCCGCAGGTTGGTCAAGCCTTGAGTCAGCACGCCATTGAGCAACGCACCGACACCCGGACGGTGCACCTCGACGCCAATGAAGTCCTGCTCTGGCGAGGCGGCAGCCATTTCCAGCAGCGAGTGGCCCATGCCGAAGCCGATTTCCAGGGAGCGCGGCGCGGAGCGGCCGAACACCTGGTCGAAGTCCACCGGCGCATCGGCCAGGGGCAGCACAAACAGCGGCGCGCCCTGTTCCAGGCCTTTCTGCTGGCCTTCGGTCATGCGCCCGGCGCGCATCACGAAGCTCTTGATGCGGCGGTGTTGGCGTTCTTCGCCTTCTTGCGGCTGGATAGGCGTGTCGTTTGATTCAGTCATCAATGGCTCTTACTTGATCAGACCATCCAGCGGCGAGGAGGCGCTGGCATAGAGTTTCTTCGGCATGCGACCGGCGAGGTACGCCAGGCGGCCCGCGACAATCGCGTGTTTCATGGCTTCGGCCATCAGGATCGGCTGTTGCGCGTGGGCGATGGCCGAGTTCATCAGCACCGCCTCGCAGCCCAGCTCCATGGCGATGGTGGCGTCGGAAGCGGTGCCGACGCCGGCATCCACCAGCACCGGAACCTTGGCTTCTTCGAGGATGATCTGCAGGTTGTACGGGTTGCAGATCCCCAGGCCGGTGCCGATCAGGCCCGCCAGCGGCATGACCGCGATGCAGCCCATTTCCGCCAGCTGGCGGGCGATGATCGGGTCATCGCTGGTGTAGACCATCACGTCGAACCCTTCCTTGACTAGCACTTCGGCAGCCTTGAGGGTTTCCAGGACGTTGGGGAACAGGGTCTTCTGGTCGGCCAGGACTTCGAGCTTCACCAGGTTGTGGCCGTCGAGCAGCTCACGGGCCAGGCGACAGGTGCGCACCGCTTCAACCGCGTCATAGCAACCAGCGGTATTGGGCAGGATGGTGTAGCGATCCGGCGGCAGGATATCCAGCAGGTTCGGCTCACCCGGGTTTTGCCCGATGTTGGTACGACGCACGGCAACGGTGACGATCTCGGCGCCCGAGGCCTCGATGGCCAGGCGGGTTTCTTCCATGTCACGGTACTTGCCGGTGCCTACCAGCAGTCGCGACTGGTAGGTACGACCGGCCAGGACGAAGGGCTTGTCACTGCGAACATTGCTCATCGGAAATCCTCTGTTGGGGTGAGGTTCTTGCAGAATTCTGGGGTGCGCGGGTCGGACCTTAACGGCTAGCCGCCGCCAATGGCGTGCACCACTTCGACCTGATCGCCTTCATTGAGGGAGGTCTCGGCGTGCTGGCTGCGCGGAACGATGTCCTGGTTGAGTTCGACCGCAATCCGGCGTCCGGTCAGGTCCAGACGGATCAGCAGGGCCGCGACAGTTGCACCGTCGGGCAATTCAAAGGGCTCACCGTTCAACTGAATGCGCATGCTCAAGGCCGCCATCATTTTTAGGGGCCAGCATTCTAGCCCGATCGAGCCCCAAAGGTCAGCTACAAGCGTCAGACGGCAAGCTGCATGCGCCAGGCGGCAAGGCCGAGGAAAAACCAGCCCACCAGGAAGGCCAGGCCGCCAAACGGGGTGACGATTCCCAGCTTGCTGACGCCGGTCAGGGTCAGCAGATACAGGCTGCCGGAGAACAGCAAAATGCCGACCACGAACGAGATTCCGGCCCAGCTCACCAGACGCCCGGGAATATGCGCGGCCAGCAGGGCCACGCCGAACAGGGCCAGGGTATGCACCAGTTGGTAAGTGACGCCGGTGTGGAAAATCGCCAGGTATTCGGCACTCAGGCGGTTTTTCAGGCCGTGGGCGGCAAAGGCGCCGAGGGCGACGCCGGTAAAGCCGAAAAAGGCAGCCAGCATCAGGAAGCCACGCAGCATGAGGAACTCCAGTCAGAATCATCGGGCAGGGTCTGTATAATGGCCCGCTCAACGGGTTCGGCCAAGCCATCTCTATGCTGCGTTTACTTTTCCGTCGCGTCACAAAAGCCCTGCTCTGGTTCGCAGGCGGCAGCGTTCTGCTGGTGCTGGTATTTCGCGTGGTGCCGCCCCCCGGCACGGCGCTGATGATCGAGCGCAAGATCGAATCCTGGGTCGACGGCGAGCCCATTGACCTGCAACGCACCTGGAAACCCTGGGCCGAGATCTCCGACGACCTCAAGGTGGCGGTCATTGCCGGTGAGGACCAGAAGTTCTCCGAGCACTGGGGTTTCGATATAGGCGCCATTCAGGCGGCGTTCGCCCATAACGAACGTGGCGGCTCGATTCGCGGCGCCAGCACCTTGAGCCAGCAGGTGTCGAAGAACCTGTTTCTGTGGTCCGGGCGCAGCTGGCTGCGCAAGGGGCTGGAAGCCTGGTTTACCGGGCTGATCGAGATTTTCTGGCCCAAGCAGCGAATTCTCGAGGTGTACCTCAATAGTGTGGAGTGGGATGAAGGTGTGTTTGGCGCTGAAGCCGCGGCGCGTCATCACTTCGGCATCGGCGCAGGTTCGCTGTCACGCCAGCAGGCCAGCCTGCTGGCCGCTGTGCTGCCCAACCCGCGAGTCTGGAGCGCCAGTCACCCGACCACTTATGTGTCGCAGCGAGCAGGCTGGATTCGCCGGCAGATGAGCCAACTGGGCGGCGTCGATTACCTCAACGGCCTCAACACCACGCGCAAGGCGCCCTGGGAGCAGTAACCCAAGGCCATGAGGATGACCCTCGCCCACAAACAAAAACGCCCCGATCAATGACCGGGGCGTTTTTTATTGCGCCAGGGCTTACGCCGCAATCGACAGCTTCAGCTTGTTCATCGCGCTTTTCTCAAGCTGACGAATCCGCTCGGCCGACACGTTGTACTTCTGCGCCAGGTCGTGCAGCGTGGCTTTCTCTTCTGCCAGCCAGCGCTGGTAGAGGATATCGCGGCTGCGGTCGTCCAGTACTTCCAGGGCTTCGTGCAGGTTGTGGTTGGAGTTGTCGCTCCAATCCGCATCCTCCAGTTGCCGCGCCGGGTCGTAGCGGTGGTCTTCCAGGTAGTTGGCTGGCGACTGGAACGCGCTGTCGTCATCCGCTTCGGCGGCTGGGTCGAACGCCATGTCCTGGCCAGTCAGGCGACTTTCCATCTCGCGCACTTCCCGCGGCTCGACGCCGAGGCTTTCCGCCACACGATGCACTTCTTCATTGTTCAGCCAGGCCAGACGTTTCTTCTGGCTGCGCAGATTGAAGAACAGCTTGCGCTGGGCCTTGGTGGTCGCGACTTTCACGATGCGCCAGTTGCGCAGGATGAACTCGTGAATTTCCGCCTTGATCCAGTGCACGGCAAAGGACACCAGGCGCACACCCATTTCCGGGTTGAAGCGTTTGACCGCTTTCATCAGGCCCACATTGCCTTCCTGAATCAGGTCAGCCTGGGCCAGACCGTAGCCGGAATAGCTACGGGCGATATGTACAACAAAACGCAGGTGGGCGAGCACCATCTGCCGAGCCGCCCCAAGATCCTGCTCATAGTAGAGACTCTCGGCCAGTTCACGCTCCTGCTCCGGTGTCAGCAATGGAATGCTGTTCACGGTGTGCACATAGGCTTCCAGGTTTGCGCCTGGGACTAGGGCATAAGCAGGTTGCAAAGAAGTGGTCATACGAAAAAACCTCCGACTTACATAACTCGTGCAGTTCAGCACTGCGAAAATTGACCAGAAACCGAAGAACAAGTTCCCATAAATGCTGAAAGGTCAATACAAGCAAAAAGACACTACTTCGGCGCCAGTTCCCTGAGGTGTCGAGCGACCGCAATCCATGCACCGATATACCCTAACAGCACCGCGCCAAGCAAGAGAGACAGACCGTCGGCGGGCGGTACACCCGCCAGGGCAAAATCACTGCCGTACAAACCGGCAAGCCCGACTACTGCATCGTTCAGCCAATCAAGGCCAAACGCCAGCACCCCCCAGGACAGAAGCCCCGCACCGAAGCCATATAACGCGCCCATATAAAGGAAGGGACGCCGTACATAGCTGTCAGTGCCGCCGACGAGTTTAATCACTTCTATCTCTGTGCGGCGGTTTTCAATATGAAGACGAATGGTATTGCCTATCACCAAAAGTAATGCGGAAACCAGCAGCACCGTCAGGCCGAAGACAAACCGGTCGCCCAGCTTGAGGATCGCCGCCAGACGCTCGACCCACACCAGATCCAGTTGCGCCAATTGCACCTTGGGCATATCCGCCAGGCGCTGACGCAGGGCTTCCAGGGTGGCCTTGTCGACTTCATTCGGCGTCACCAGGACCACGCCCGGCAACGGGTTCTGCGGCAACTCCTTGAGCGCATCGCCCAGCCCGGACTGCTGCTGGAACTCTTCCAGGGCGCGGTCCTTGCTGATGAACTCGGCATCCGCCACGCCCGGCAAGCCCTTGATCTGCTCGCTGAGCTTCTCGCCTTCGGTGGCGCTGGCGTCGAGTTGCAGGTACAGGGAAATCTGCGCCGCCCGCTGCCACGAGCCACCGAGGCGCTCGACGTTGTTCAGCAGCAGCGACAGGCCCATTGGCAAGCTCAGGGCCACCGCCATCACCAGGCAGGTAAAAAAGCTGCCGATTGGCTGCTTGCCCAGGCGTCGCAGGCTATCGAGCAGGCTGGCGCGGTGGTTTTCGATCCAGGCATGCAGCTGAGTGCCGAAATCCGGGCCGTCGTCTTCATCGCGCTTTTTCTTCGAGGGTTGCGGATCGGAGGCTTTAGGCGCCACACGCTCGGCAACTTTCGGACTGCGAGTGGCACTCATACCCCGGCCTCCCCGTCGCCGATCAATCGGCCACGTTGCAGGGTCAACATGCGATGGCGCATGCGGGCGATCAGCGCCAGGTCGTGACTGGCAATCAGCACGCTGGTGCCCAGGCGGTTGATGTCTTCGAACACACCCATGATTTCAGCGGCCAGGCGCGGGTCGAGGTTACCGGTGGGCTCGTCCGCCAGCAGCAAGGCCGGGCGGTGGACGATGGCGCGGGCGATACCGACGCGTTGCTGCTGGCCGGTGGAGAGGTCGCCGGGGTACAGATCGGTCTTGTCCGACAGCGCCACGCGCTCCAGGGCCGAGTCCACACGCTTGGCGATCTCGGCCTTGGACAGCCCGAGGATCTGCAGCGGCAGGGCCACGTTGTTGAACACCGTGCGATCGAACAATAACTGGTGATTCTGGAACACCACGCCGATCTGCCGGCGCAGGTAAGGAATCTGTGCATTGCTGATGGTGCCCAGGTCCTGTCCGGCCAGCAGCAATTTGCCGGTGGTCGGGCGCTCCATGGCCAGCAGCAGGCGCAGCAAGGTACTTTTACCGGCCCCGGAGTGGCCGGTGACAAACAGAAACTCGCCACGTCGCACTCGAAAGCTCAGCTCATGCAAGCCGACGTGACCGTTCGGGTAGCGTTTACCGACCTGTTCGAAACGAATCATGAACGCTCCCGCTCGGCAAACAGTGCCTGGACAAAGGGTTCTGCTTCAAAGGTACGCAAATCATCGATGCCTTCACCGACCCCGATATAACGGATCGGCAGGTTGAACTGCTTGGCCAGGGCGAAGATCACCCCGCCTTTGGCAGTGCCATCGAGCTTGGTCAGGGCCAGGCCGGTCAATTCCACGGTCTGGTGGAACTGCTTGGCCTGGCTGATGGCGTTCTGCCCGGTGCCGGCGTCAAGCACCAGCAGCACTTCATGGGGCGCGTCTGCGTCCAGTTTGCCGATGACCCGGCGCACTTTTTTCAGCTCTTCCATCAGGTTGTCTTTGGTGTGCAGGCGGCCGGCGGTGTCGGCGATCAGCACATCGATGCCCCGGGCTTTGGCGGCCTGGACGGCGTCGAAGATCACCGAAGCCGAATCGGCGCCGGTGTGCTGGGCAATCACCGGGATCTTGTTGCGCTCGCCCCAGACCTGCAATTGCTCGACGGCAGCGGCGCGGAAGGTATCGCCGGCGGCCAGCATGACTTTCTTGCCTTCCAGCTGCAGCTTCTTCGCCAGCTTGCCAATGGTGGTGGTCTTGCCGGCGCCGTTGACGCCAACCACCAGGATCACGAACGGCTTGTTCTGCGAGGTGATCTGCAACGGCTGCTCGACCGGCTTGAGCATGGCGGTCAGCTCGGCCTGCAAGGATGTGTACAGCGCATCGACGTCGGTCAACTGCTTTCGCGCGACCTTCTGGGTCAGGTTCTGGATGATCACCGAAGTGGCTTCAACGCCCACGTCGGCCGTCAGCAGGCGGGTCTCGATGTCTTCGAGCAGCTCGTCATCGATGGTTTTCTTGCCCAGGAACAGGCTGGCCATGCCTTCGCCGATACTGGCGCTGGTCTTGGACAGGCCCTGCTTCAGGCGGGCGAAGAAACCGACTTTGGTTTCTGCCGGGCTGGCTGCGGGCTCGGGCTCGACCGCAACCTCCACAGGCGTGGCCACGACTTCAACGACAGGTGCAGGTGCAGGTGCAGGTGCAGGTGCAGGTGCAGGTGCAGGAGGTTGCGGGGCAACGAAGACCGGTGCAACCGGCTCCGGCAGCGCCGCTTCAGGCGCCGACCGCACCGGCTCTGGTTCAAATGCAGGGGCAACATTGGACGCCGGGGCCGGGATCGGCGGGCTGACATCAATGGCCTGCTCGTCTTCCACCAGGGCCACCGGCTCTTCCGCCACCGGCAGGGTCAGCCAGGGTTGGTGCTCGGGGGCGGGTGTCAGCGGCAATTCGGCAGCGGGGGCAGGCTCAGGGGCAGGTTCGGCCACCGGCTGCAGAATCGGCTCGGCCAGCGGCAGGATCACGGCCGCCGGCGCTTCAACCTCTGCTGCGGGCTGGGCAAGCGGCTCGGGAGCGGCTTCAGGAAGGGCTTGCGGCTGTTCGACGACGGTTTCCTGCGGTTTTTTGCGCAGCCATCCGAACAGGCTTTTTTTCTCGCCAGCCGGGGCTGGGGTCTTCTTGTCGTCGTTGGAACCAAACATGGAGGACGGCTATCTCAAGGTAGCGACGCGCCAAGGTGGCGCCTCGGTAAATAAATATTCGATGCAGAACAGACTGCGTTTCACCCAGCTTGTTCACGCGCAACATTTTGTTGAAGTGCCCACACGCACATCAAAGAACGATTTCACTCAGGACTGGAACGGTAAAATCGGCGAAAAAGCGAAGTTTAGCTGATAAAAACCGACCTTCCGCAGCAAACCCATACAACCTGATCCAGCACAAAGGCCCGATAGGCGTGGCCGCCGCTAAAACGGATCAGTATCCTAGCACCTCCTCGCCCGTACAGGCTAAGACCAAGCGGGCAGTCCAACAGGTTTAAAAACGAATGAATGCTCTAGCCCGCCGCGCTGCAGGCCTGCTGCTCAGCACAGTTTGTCTGCCCCTTTCAGCCCTGGCTGCCGATCCACAACCGACCCATGAATTCACCCTCGACAACGGCCTCAAGGTCGTCGTGCGCGAAGACCATCGTGCGCCTGTCGTGGTGTCCCAGGTCTGGTACAAGGTCGGCTCCAGCTACGAGACCCCGGGCCAGACCGGTTTGTCCCACGCCCTGGAACACATGATGTTCAAGGGCAGCGAAAAGGTCGGCCCCGGCGAAGCCTCGCTGATCCTGCGGGACCTCGGCGCCGAGGAAAACGCCTTCACCAGCGATGACTTCACCGCCTATTACCAGGTCCTGGCCCGCGACCGTCTGGGCGTGGCCTTCGAGCTGGAAGCCGACCGCATGGCCAGCCTGCGCCTGCCGCCCGACGAGTTCAGCCGCGAGATCGAAGTGATCAAGGAAGAACGCCGTCTGCGCACCGACGACAAGCCGATGTCCAAGGCTTACGAGCGGTTCAAGGCCATGGCCTACCCCGCCAGCGGTTATCACACGCCGACCATCGGCTGGATGGCCGACCTCAACCGGATGAAGGTCGAGGAGCTGCGCCACTGGTACCAGTCCTGGTATGTGCCGAACAACGCCACACTGGTGGTGGTCGGCGATGTGACTCCGGACGAGGTGAAAGCCCTGGCCCAGCGTTACTTCGGCCCGATCGCCAAGCGTGACGTGCCACCGTCGAAGATCCCCCTGGAACTGGCCGAGCCGGGCGAGCGGCAGATCACCCTGCACGTGAAGACCCAGTTGCCGAGCCTGATGCTGGCCTTCAACGTGCCGAGCATCGCCACCGCTGAAGACAAACGCTCGGTGCATGCCCTGCGCCTGATCTCCGCCCTGCTCGACGGCGGCTACAGCGGTCGCATTCCGACCCAGCTGGAGCGCGGCGAAGAGCTGGTCTCCGGCGGCTCGTCGAACTACGACGCCTACACCCGCGGCGACAGCCTGTTCATGCTCTCCGCAACCCCCAACAGCCAGAAGAAAAAGACCATCGCCCAGGCTGAAGCCGGGTTGTGGCGCCTGCTGGACCAGTTGAAGACCACCCCGCCGAGCGCCGAGGAGCTGGAGCGCGTGCGGGCTCAGGTTATTGCCGGCCTGGTCTTCGAGCGCGACTCGATCACCAGCCAGGCCACCGCCATTGGCCAGCTGGAAACCGTCGGCCTGTCCTGGAAGCTGATGGACACCGAACTGGCCGAATTGCAGGGCGTGACCCCGGAAGATATCCAGAAAGCCGCCCGTACCTACTTCACCCGCGAACGTCTGAGCGTTGCGCACGTACTGCCTGAGGAGTCCGCTCATGAGTAAGCGCAAGAACTCACGCCCGGCCCTGATCGGCCTGGTGCTCGTTGCCCTGGTCGGCGCCGCCGGCGTCTACCTGTACCCGCAAGGCGATTCCAAGGCCAGCGAGGCCCTGGACCAGGCCAAGTCGAGCCAGAAGCTGCAATCCCTGGCCGAACTGGACGGCAAGGCCCCCAGCCACCGCAGCCTCAACGTGCAGACCTGGAACACCGCCGAAGGCGCCAAGGTGCTGTTCGTCGAAGCCCGTGAACTGCCGATGTTCGACATGCGCCTGATCTTCTCCGCCGGCAGCAGCCAGGATGGCAAGGCCCAGGGCCTGGCCCTGCTGACCAATGCCATGCTCAACGAAGGCGTGGCCGGCAAGGATGTGGGGGCGATTGCCCAGGGCTTTGAAAGCCTGGGGGCCGATTTCGGCAATGGCGCCTACAAGGACATGGCCGTGGCCTCGCTGCGCAGCCTGAGCGCCGTGGATAAACGCGAACCGGCACTGAAGCTGTTCGCCGAAGTGGTGGGCAAGCCGACCTTCCCTGCCGACTCCCTGGCACGGATCAAGAACCAGATGCTCGCGGGCTTCGAATACCAGAAACAGAACCCCGGCAAGCTGGCGAGCCTGGAACTGATGAAGCGCCTGTACGGCGAGCACCCTTACGCCCACTCCAGCGACGGTAACGCCCAGAGCATCCCGCCGATCACCCTGGAACAACTGCGCGCTTTCCACGCCAAGGCCTATGCCGCCGGCAACGTGGTGATCGCCCTGGTCGGCGACCTTTCGCGCAGCGACGCCGAGGCAATTGCCGCGCAAGTCTCCAGCGCCCTGCCCAAAGGCCCGGCGCTGGCGAAGATCGCACAACCGAGCGAGCCCAAGGCGAGCACCGGCCATATCGAGTTTCCGTCGAGCCAGACCAACCTGATGCTGGCCCAACTGGGCATCGACCGCGCCGACCCGGATTACGCCGCGCTGTCCATGGGTAACCAGATCCTCGGTGGCGGCGGCTTCGGCACCCGGCTGATGAGCGAAGTCCGCGAAAAACGCGGCCTGACCTACGGCGTCTACTCGGGCTTTACCCCGATGCAGGCCCGCGGTCCGTTCATGATCAACCTGCAAACCCGCGCCGAAATGAGCGAGGGCACCCTGAAACTGGTGCAGGACGTGCTCGCCGACTACCTGAAGACCGGCCCGACCGAGAAAGAGCTCGAAGACGCCAAGCGTGAACTGGCCGGCAGCTTCCCGCTGTCCACCGCCAGCAACGCCGACATCGTCGGGCAACTGGGGGCCATGGGCTTCTATGACCTGCCGCTGAGCTACCTCGAAGACTTTATGCAGCAGTCCCAGAGCCTGACCGTGGAACAGGTCAAGACCGCCCTGAACAAACACCTGAGCGCCGACAAGATGGTGATCGTCAGCGCTGGCCCGACCGTCCCGCAAAAGCCGTTGCCGGCCCCCACTGACAAACCCGCCGAGCAACCGCTCGGGGTTCCGGAGCATTAATGGCCAGCCCATCGCGTCCCAGCAAAAAACCCGTGCACAACCAGCACAACGGCGTCGGCCACCTGCGCATCATTGGCGGTGAATGGCGCAGCCGGCGCCTGAGCTTCCCCGATGTGCCGGGCCTGCGCCCGACCCCGGACCGTGTGCGCGAGACCCTGTTCAACTGGCTCGCGCCCTATGTTGCCGGGGCCAAGGTGCTCGACCTGTTCGCCGGCAGCGGCGCGCTGTTCCTTGAGGCCCTGTCCCGTGGCGCCGCCATGGGCCAGGCCCTGGACAGCAGCAACGTCGCGGTGTCCAGCCTGCGCGAACACCTGGGCACTCTGCGTTGCAGCGTCGGCCAGGTGCAGACCGCCGACGCCCTGCGCTACCTCGAAAGCCAGCCGGCCAGCGCCTTTGACCTGGTGTTCCTCGACCCACCGTTCCACCAGAACCTGCTGCCGACCGCCTGCGCCCTGCTTGAAGAGCGCAACTGGCTGGCCGCCGAGGCCTGGATCTACACCGAAAGCGAAAGCGCACCCTCGACCCTGGGCCTGCCGGCCAGTTGGCGCCTGCACCGTGAACAAAAATCCGGGCAAGTGCATTACGCGTTGTGGCACCGTATGGCAGAGATCGCCGGTTAAAGCACCGGCCTGAACACGCTGCGCAGCCCGTCTGCGCAGCGCTGCATCGAGAATCAGCGTGCCTACATCGTCAGATCGCTTCACCCCCGCCTTCGGCCTCGGCAACCCGCACCTGCAAACGTTGTGGGGCCCGCTGTGGCGCAAAACCACACACCTGGAACGCGAACGCGAGCGCCTCTGGCTCGACGATGGCGACTTCCTCGACCTCGACTGGCATGGCCCCCATAACGCCCAGGCCCCGCTGGTGCTGGTGCTGCATGGGCTGACCGGCTCTTCCAATTCGCCTTACGTGGCCGGGCTGCAGAAAGTGCTGGCCGAACAGGGCTGGGCCAGCGCCGCGCTGAATTGGCGCGGCTGCTCGGGCGAACCGAACCTGCTGCCGCGCAGCTACCACTCCGGCGCCAGCGAAGACCTGGCCGCCGCCATCGCCCATTTGCGTGCCAAGCGTCCACTGGCGCCGCTGTATGCGGTGGGCTACTCCCTGGGTGGCAATGTGCTGCTCAAGTACCTGGGGGAAAGCGGCAGCGCCAGCCAGTTGCAGGGCGCGGTGGCGGTGTCGGTGCCGTTTCGCCTGGACCAGTGCGCCGACCGTATCGGCCAGGGATTCTCCAAGGTCTACCAGGCGCACTTCATGCGCGAGATGCTGGCCTACATCAAGCACAAACAGCGTCAGTTCCGGCTCGACGAGCGCCATGAAGGCCTGGCCACCCTGGAGGGCCTGGGCTCCCTGGAGAATATGCGCACCTTCTGGGAGTTCGACGGCCGGGTCACCGCGCCGCTGCATGGTTTTGCCGATGCCGAGGACTATTACCGCCGCGCCTCCAGTCGCTACTTTCTCGGCGAGATCCGCACCCCGACCCTGATTATCCAGGCCGCCGACGACCCCTTCGTGTTCACCCACAGCCTGCCGCAGGCCACCGAGCTGTCGGCCTGCACCCATTTCGAGCTGCAAGCCAAAGGCGGGCACGTGGGGTTTGTCGAGGGCTCACTGAAGCGCCCCGGCTATTACCTCGAACGCCGCATTCCGCGCTGGCTGACCGCCCTGGATCGCCCATAGCCATGGCAGCCTCCGGCGGCGAATCAATCCGTTTCTGGCAGACCGCGCCATTGGCCGGGGTCGAACTGCTGGCCGCGCGCTACATCGAGCAGCGTTTCGTGCCCCATGTGCACGATGGCTATGTGATCGGCATGATCATGGCCGGCGCCCAGCGCTACCGCTATCGCGGCGCCGAACACCTGGCGGCCAGCGGCACTCTGGTGCTGATCAACCCCGACGAGCTGCACACCGGGGCCAAGGGCGCCGAGGACGGCTGGCTGTACCGGGCGTTTTATCCGGATAACCGCCAAATCCTGACCCTGCTCGACGAACTGGAGCTGCCCAGCGGCAGCCTGCCGGCGTTTGGCGCGACCCTGTACCGCGACAGTGACCTGGTCAGCGGCTTCGCCCGCCTGCACCACTTGCTGGAAAGCCCGGCCACCGCCCTGCAGCAGCAGACCCAGTGGCGGGAAATGATGCTCCTGCTGTTGCAGCGCCACGCCGGGGTCAAGACGCCCGGCGCACCGGGGCAGGAACACCGGGCCATCGTCCAGGCCAAGGAACTGCTGCGTTCACAGCTGGCGGCACCACCGTCACTGGAAGAACTGGCGACGGCGGTGAATCTGTCACCGTTCCACTTTGCTCGGGTGTTCCGCCGGGCCACCGGCATTCCACCCCATACCTGGCTGATGCAGCAGCGTATCGCCAAGGCCCGGGCGCTGTTGCGCGAGGGCTGCCTGCCGCTGGAGGTGGCGACTCAGTTGGGGTTTGCCGACCAGAGTCATCTCAGTCGGCAATTCAAGCAGGTGTATGGAGTGGCGCCGGCGGCGTACCGCAGTGCACTGCTGGAGGGCTGAAGCAGCGCACACCGCAAGCGGATTCGCGGTCCGGCTGAGGCTTAGTCGCCTTTGGCAACCGCCCGCGTCGGATCGTTGATCCATTCGCTCCACGAGCCGGCGTACAGCTTGCCCAGGGGATAACCGGCCAGGCTCAGGGCAAACAGGTTGTGGCAGGCGGTGACACCGCTGCCGCAATACGCCACCAGATCGGTCGGAGAACGGCTGCCCAATTGCGCGGCGAAACGCTGTTTGAGTTGCTCGGCCGGCAAGAAGCGCCCGTCGCTGCCCAGGTTTTCGCTGAAGGCCGCGCATTGCGCGCCGGGAATATGCCCGGCCACCGGATCGATGGGTTCGACCTCACCGCGAAAGCGCGGCTGGGCCCGGGCATCGAGCAGGGTCAGGCTGGGCTGGCCCAGGCGCTGCTGCAACTGCTCGGCACTGAGCAGCAACGAGTGGTCGGGGCTGCCGACAAAGCTTCCCGGGGTGCTCGGCGGAGCATCCAGGCTCAGGGGCAGGCCAGCGGCGTGCCAGGCTTTGAGGCCACCATCCAGAATGAACACGCCCTCGCGCTTGCCGAGCCAGGCCAGCAACCACCAGGCCCGAGCGGCATAAGAACCAGGGCCGTCGTCGTAGAGCACGATGTCGCTGTCGGCATCGATGCCCCAGGCTTGCAACCGCGCCTGCAACGCCGCAGGTTCCGGCAAGGGGTGACGCCCGGTCACGCCCTTGACCACCGGCCCGCTCAGGTCACGCTCAAGGTCGGCAAAATGCGCGCCGGCAATATGCCCCTCGGCATAGCTGCGCTGCCCGTAATCCGGGTCTTCGAGGGCAAAACGGCAATCCACTATCACCAGGCCGGGCTGCTCTTTTCGCAGGTCCAGGGCAAGCGGGCTGATCAGTTGCGCGAGGGGCATAGCGGGCTCCTGTGATTCAAGTCGGTGGTAGATCCTACTGCACTTCTTCCAAGGCCTGGGCCAGTGGCACATAAAACTCGTCGAACAGGCCATCGACCGCCTCCCGCGCCTGATCGGTGACAAACCCGGCCTCCAGCACCAGCACCTGATACACCCCGCGCTTGACGGCTTCCTCACTCAAATGCGCGGAGTTTTCCCGGGTGGTGCAGAGAAAACGCACCCAGGACGTGAGGATGATCCAGGCGTTGAGGGTCAGGGACTCGATCTGCACCCGGTCCATGCGCAGGATCCCGGCTTCGACAAAGCGCTGATAGATCGCAATGCCCTGAATCAGGCAGCGCTGGGAGAAGCGCCGATAGCGCGCAGCCAGGTCGCTGTCGCTGTCGAGCAGGTGTTCGAGGTCGCGGTGCAGGAAGCGGTAGCGCCACATGGCGGCCAGCAGTGCCTGCAAGTAATAGCGCTTGTCCTGAACGGTCATCGGGCGCCCCTGGGGCGGGCGCAGGAAACTGTCGACCAGGGTTTCGTATTCGGCGAAGAGCACGGCGATGATCGCCTGCTTGTTCGGGAAGTGGTAGTACAGGTTCCCCGGCGAAATCTCCATGTGCGCCGCGATATGGTTGGTGCTGACGTTACGCTCGCCACTCTGGTTAAACAGGTCGAGGCTGTGCTGAACAATCCGTTCGCGGGTTTTTATACGTGGGGCCATGGGCTTGGGCTTTAATCATTGAAAAGGCTGGCCGGCATCTTACGACCTATCCGAAGCGGGATAAATCAAAGCCGGCCGGGATGGCATTTGACAATTTAGAGTATAAGCTCTAAAAACTAGCCACCCCATAATAATCGGAGCCGTTCATGTCCGCCGAGATCGCCTACCTGCAGGAATCCCACTCGCAACTGGACGAGCTTCAACAGCTGTTTTGCGCCCAGCGCCAGGCTTATGCCGCCAACCCGATGCCGCCCGCTGCCCAGCGCCAGCAATGGCTCAAGAGCCTGCTGGAGCTGCTGAGCAACGAGCGCCAGGCACTGATCGAGGCCATCAGCCAGGACTTCAGCCACCGCAGCGCCGATGAAACCCTGCTCGCCGAGCTGATGCCGAGCCTGCACGGCATTCATTACGCGCGTAAACACCTCAAGGGCTGGATGAAACCCTCCAGGCGCAAAGTCGGCCTGGCCTTCCAGCCTGCTTCGGCCAAGGTGGTTTACCAACCGCTGGGGGTGATCGGGGTGATCGTGCCCTGGAACTACCCGCTGTACCTGGCCATGGGCCCCTTGGTCGGCGCCCTGGCCGCCGGCAACCGGGTGATGCTCAAGCTCAGCGAATCGACGCCGGCCACCGGACGGTTGCTCAAGCAATTGCTGGCCCGGGTTTTCCCTGAAGACCTGGTGTGCGTGGTGCTCGGCGAGGCTGAAGTGGGCATGGCCTTCTCCAAGTTGCGTTTCGATCACCTGCTGTTCACCGGTGCCACCAGCATCGGCAAGCATGTGATGCGCGCCGCGGCGGAAAACCTCACGCCGGTGACCCTGGAGCTGGGCGGCAAGTCCCCGGCCATTGTTTCCAGCGACGTGCCGCTCAAGGACGCCGCCGAACGCATCGCCTTCGGCAAGACCCTGAACGCCGGGCAAACCTGTGTCGCCCCCGATTACGTGCTGGTGCCGGAGGAGCGCATCGGCGCCTTTGTCGAGGCTTACCGCCAGGCCGTGCGCGGGTTCTTCCCGACCCTGGCGGACAACCCCGACTACACCGCGATCATCAATCAACGCCAGGTGGCGCGGCTCAACAGCTACCTGAGCGATGCCACCAGCAAGGGCGCGCTGCTGATCCCGCTGTTCGACCAGGGCCAGGAACGGCGCATGGGCCACAGCCTGCTGCTCAATGTCAGCGATGACATGACCGTGATGCAGGATGAAATCTTCGGCCCGATCCTGCCCATCGTCCCGTATCAGACCCTCGACCAGGCCTTTGCCTACATCAACCAGCGGCCGCGTCCGTTGGCGCTGTACTACTTCGGCTACAACAAGGCCGAACAGAACCGCGTGCTCGAACACACCCATTCCGGTGGCGTGTGCCTCAACGACACCCTGCTGCATGTGGCCCAGGACGACCTGCCCTTCGGCGGCATCGGCCCGTCCGGCATGGGTCACTACCACGGGCATGAAGGCTTCCTGACCTTCAGCAAGGCCAAGGGCGTGCTGATCAAGCAGCGGCTGAACGCGGCCCGGCTGATTTATCCACCCTACGGAAAATCGATCCAGAAACTGATTCAGAAGATGTTCGTCCGCTAACCAGTCGATCGCCGGATAACAATAACAATGACCCCTAGCCTGTCTGAATCACCCGCGCTGTCACGGCGCGGCTTGCTGAAAATCGGCCTCTGCGCCAGTGCCTTCCTCGCCACCGCCGGTCTGGGCGCCAGCCTCAGCGGCTGTTCTGCCAGTACCCCGGCCAGCGGCTTTGCGATGTTGCGCAGCAACGACCTGCCATTCCTGCGGGCGCTGATCCCGGTGATGCTCGAAGGCGCCGTGGCCGCCGACAAGATGCCTGCCGCCATCGATGGCACCCTGGCCAGCCTGGACAACGCCCTCAATCACCTGTCGCCGGAGATGTTCAAGCTCACCCAGCAATTGTTCGACGTACTGGGCATGGCCGTTACCCGTGGCCCGCTGACAGGGGTCTGGGGCAGTTGGGAAAACGCCAGCGCCGACGATATCCGCCACTTCCTCGGGCGCTGGGAAAACAGCCTGCTGTCCCTGCTGCGCATGGGCCATGCCTCATTGCTGCAATTGGTGATGATGGCCTGGTACACCCGCGCCGAGTCCTGGGCCCACTGCGGTTACCCCGGCCCGCCCAAGGTCTGATCGCCCCCCCGTAGCTGCCGCCGCGCCCTTCCATAATAAGAAACGACAGAGAGCCTGATATGCCCGTACCCGATCTGTTCCGCGAAGGCCTGGCCCGCGGCTGGAAAACCTACAACGGCGCACAGCTGGAGCAGGACCTGACCCTGGAGGCCGACGTCGCCATCATCGGCAGCGGCGCAGGCGGCGGCACCACTGCAGAGATCCTCAGCGCCGCCGGCTACAAGGTCTTGCTGATCGAGGAAGGGCCGCTGAAAACCAGCAGCGATTTCAAGATGCTCGAAGACCAGGCCTACACCAGCCTCTATCAGGAAGGTATCGGGCGCATGAGCAAGGACGGCGCCATCACCATTCTTCAAGGCCGTGCCGTGGGCGGCACCACCCTGATCAACTGGACCTCGAGCTTTCGCACCCCGGACCCGACCCTGGAACACTGGGCCCGCGAGCACGAAGTCAAAGGCCACAGCGCCAGCGACATGGCGCCCTGGTTCGAAAAGATGGAGCAGCGCCTGGGGGTCGCGCCCTGGGCCATGCCGCCCAACGCCAACAATGACGTGATCCGCAACGGTTGCGAGAAGCTCGGCTACAGCTGGCATGTGATCCCACGCAACGTGCGCGGCTGCTGGAACCTCGGCTACTGCGGCCTGGGCTGCCCGACCAACGCCAAGCAATCGATGCTGGTGACCACCATCCCATCCACCCTGGAGCACGGCGGCGAGCTGTTGTACCTGGCCCGCGCCGAGCGCTTGCAGATCAAGGGCGACCAGGTCACGGGCCTGCAATGCGTGGCCATGGACGAGCGCTGCGTGGCCCCTACCGGCCGCATCATCACGGTCAAGGCCCGGCATTACGTGCTCGCCGGCGGCGGCATCAACAGCCCGGCCTTGCTGCTGCGCTCCGATGCACCCGACCCCCATTCGCGCCTGGGCAAGCGTACCTTCCTGCACCTGGTGAATTTTTCCGCGGGGCTGTTCGATGAGGTGATCAACCCGTTCTACGGGGCGCCGCAGTCGATCTACTCCGACCATTTCCAGTGGCTGGACGGCACCACCGGCAAAATGTCCTACAAACTTGAAGTGCCGCCACTGCAACCGGCGCTGGCCAGCACCCTGCTGGGCGGTTTCGGCCCGCAAAGCGCGCTGAACATGGAACAACTGCCCCACACCCACGCCATGCTCGCGCTGCTGCGTGACGGTTTTCACCCGGACAGCACGGGCGGCAACGTCGAATTGCGCGGCGACGGCACCCCGGTGCTCGACTATCAGGTCTCGCCCTATGCCTGGGACGGCCTGCGCCGGGCCTTCCACAGCATGGCCGAGATCCAGTTCGCCGGCGGCGCCAAGGCGGTGATGCCGCTGCACAGCGACGCGCGCTATGCGAAGAGCCTGGCCGAGACCAAGGCCCAGATCGACGGCCTGGACCTGGCGCTGTACCGCACGCGCCTGGGCAGCGCCCACGTGATGGGTGGTTGCGCCATGGGCGAAAACCCGAAAATTGCCGTCACCGACAGCCTCGGGCGCCATCATCAATTGGCCAATCTGTCGATCCACGATGGCTCGCTGTTCCCCACCAGCATTGGCGCCAACCCCCAGTTGTCGGTCTATGGGCTGACCGCGCAACTGGCCACGGCCCTGGCCGAACGCTTGAAAACCGGGTGAAAAAGCTGATTATTCGCCACGTCTATAGTGCTTTCTTCCGTGACAGGCGACTTGGCCGACCGGAAAGGCTGCGATACCATCCGACTCCCCAACGGATTCCCGCCAGGACGACGCGATGAACCGAGTGTTGTACCCAGGTACCTTCGACCCTATTACCAAGGGCCATGGCGATCTGGTCGAACGCGCCTCGCGCCTGTTCGACCATGTGATCATTGCCGTCGCCGCCAGCCCCAAGAAGAACCCGCTATTCCCCCTGGAACAGCGTGTGGAGCTGGCCCGCGAGGTCACCAAACATCTGCCGAACGTTGAAGTCGTCGGTTTTTCGACGCTGCTTGCGCACTTCGCCAAGGAGCAGAACGCCAACGTATTCCTGCGTGGCCTGCGGGCGGTCTCGGACTTCGAATACGAGTTCCAGCTGGCCAACATGAATCGCCAACTGGCGCCGGATGTGGAGAGCCTGTTCCTCACGCCGTCGGAGCGTTATTCGTTCATTTCCTCGACGCTGGTCCGTGAAATCGCAGCCCTGGGCGGTGATATCACCAAGTTCGTCCATCCTGTCGTCGCCGACGCGCTGACCCTGCGCTTCAAGAAGTAACCCGGCGCCCCCCATCGCGCCCGCGTGCACTGCGGGCGCCAATGCGGCACAATTGCGCCCATTGGTTTTTCAAATGCCTGGGCCAGCCGCCCCGGCCGGAGTGCCCCATGTCCCTGATCATCACCGACGATTGCATCAATTGCGACGTCTGCGAACCCGAGTGCCCGAACGCCGCCATCTCCCAGGGCGAAGAGATCTACGTGATCGACCCCAACCTGTGCACCCAATGCGTTGGCCACTATGACGAGCCTCAGTGCCAGCAAGTGTGCCCGGTGGACTGCATCCCGCTGGACGAGGCACACCCCGAGACTGAAGAACAGTTGATGGCAAAGTACCGGCAGATTACCGGCAAGGCGTGAGCTGAGCCCGCCATCACCGCCCGCCTATTTCTTCAGGCGGATTGCAGGTTAAGGGTTTACGGCCGCTGCGCGCCCGAGCGGGAGCAAGCTCCCTCGCCACAGCAAAAAACCTCAGCTGCCGAATGGCTCAGCTCTGGCAACGCGGGCAATAGACGCTGGCCCGCTGGCCGAGCTTGATCTCGCGCAGGCCCGTGCCGCAGACCTTGCAGTTTTCCCCACCGCGCCCGTAGACGAACAGCTCCTGCTGGAAATACCCCGGCTGGCCGTCACCGCCGATAAAGTCGCGCAAGGTGGTGCCGCCACGCTCGATGGCGGCGGCCAGGATGCGTTTGATCTCGATTGCCAGCTTCAGGTAGCGCGCCCGGGAAATGCTCTTGGCTTCGCGGCGCGGGTCGATGCCGGCGGCGAACAGCGCTTCGGTTGCGTAGATGTTGCCGACGCCGACCACCACCGCGTTGTCCATGATGAACGGCTTGACCGCCATCGAGCGCGAGCGCGACAGCTGGAACAGGCGTTCGCCATCGAACAGGTCGGTCAGGGGCTCGGGCCCCAGGCGCAGCAGCAGTTCGTGATTGAGCGGGTCCTGGCTCCAGAGCATCGCGCCAAAGCGCCGCGGGTCGGTGTAGCGCAGGGCCAGCCCGGACTCCAGTTCGATGTCCACGTGCTCATGCTTGGCCGCCGGCAAGCCGACTTCCACCAGCCGCAAATTGCCCGACATGCCCAGGTGGCTGATCAGGGTGCCGACTTCGGCATTGATCAGCAGGTACTTGGCGCGCCGCTCCACCAGCACGATGCGCTGGCCCGAGAGGCGCACATCGAGGTCTTCCGGGATCGGCCAGCGCAGGCGCCGGTCGCGCACGATCACCCGGCTGACACGCTGCCCTTCCAGGTGCGGCGCGATACCGCGCCGGGTGGTTTCGACTTCGGGTAATTCGGGCATGGTCGCCTCAGGTGCTCGATACGGGATGAAAAATCAGTGCGCGCCCATTTCGCGAACGGTGGCCTTGAGGCTCTCGAAGTCGTAGTCGGACAGGCCGACATAATCGAGCACCAGATGGCCGACGCTGTTCCATTCGTGGTCTTCGACCTGATTGCCCAGGACCCGATAGGAGGAACAGATGTGCTCGGCCATCTTCAGGATCGCCAGCAGGTTCTTCAGTTGGCTGTTGCGCGAAGACTCGTCGCTGAAGATCGCCAGGGCGTTGTGGTGATTGGCGATGGCGTTGGTCACGTGTTCCGGCAGGCGCCAGGACTTGGCGGTGTAATAACCGACCACCGCGTGGTTGGTGTTGAACGCGGTGTTTTCGGTATCGACCACCCGGCTCTCGGGCCCGGCGTGGGCATAAGCCTGTTCGAGCACCGCCATATAGTTGGGGAAGCGCTTGAGCATCAGCGGCACCCCACAATCGTGGAACAGGCCCAGGGCGTAGGCTTCGTCGATCGCTTGCGAGCCGGTGCGCTTGGCCAGGGTCAGGCAGGTCATCGCCACGTCCTGGGCAGTGTCCCAGAAGCGATTGAGGGTGACGATGGTTTCATCGCTCATCTCGCCCTTGATCGACTGCGCGTTGATCAGGTTGATGATCGAGCGGCTGCCCAACAGGTTCACCGCGCGCTGGATCGAGGCGATCTTGTTGCTCAGGCCGTAATACGGCGAGTTGACGATTTTCAGCAGTGCGCCAGACAAACCCGGGTCCTGGGAAATCAGCTTGGCGATCACCTCCAGGTCCGGATCGGGCATGTACTGCTCCATCTGCAGATCCACCATGATCTGCGGTTGAGGCGGCACGCTGATGCCTTGCAGGGCCTGCTGAATCTGTTCTTCGGAGAGTTCTGGAGACATGAGTGCACACTCTGGACTAGGCGGCGATTCTAACCTCTAAAAAGACGAATTTGGCCACTTGGGCAGGATCTTTACATAGGTGTGACACGCCGCAGGTCCAGCCAAACCCGCGCAAGCACGCTGACGGGTTATACTCGCGCCCTTTTTTCCGGAGCGACGTCATGTCCCTGCCAAGCCTGCGCCTCAAAGCCAACGCCGATCGCCGCCTGCGCGCCGGCCACCTGTGGGTCTACAGCAACGAAATCGATGTAGCCGCCACCCCGCTCCACGGGTTCAAGGCCGGTGACCAGGCGGTGCTGGAAGCCGCCGGCGGCAAGGCCCTGGGCATCGTCGCCATGAGCCCGAACAACCTGATCTGCGCGCGCCTGCTGTCCCGTGACGTCAAGCTGCCCCTGGACAAGTCGCTGCTGGTGCACCGCCTGAACGTCGCCCTGTCGCTGCGCGAGCGCCTGTTCGACAAGCCGTTCTACCGCCTGGTGTACGGCGACTCCGACCTGATGCCAGGCCTGGTGGTCGACCGTTTCGGCGACATCCTGGTGGTGCAGATCGCTTCGGCCACCATGGAAGCCCATAAGGACGACGTGATCGCCGCCCTGACCCAGGTGCTCAAACCCAGCGGTATTCTGTTCAAGAACGACTCCGCGGCCCGTGACGCCGAAGGCCTGGAGCGCTACGTCGAAACCGTATTCGGCCTGGTCCCGGAATGGGTCGCCCTCGAAGAGAACGGCGTGAAGTTCGAAGCCCCGGTCATCCAGGGTCAGAAAACCGGCTGGTTCTACGACCACCGCATGAACCGCGCCCGCCTGGCCCCTTATGCCAAGGGCAAGCGCGTGCTCGACCTGTACAGCTACATCGGTGGCTGGGGCGTGCAGGCGGCAGCCTTTGGCGCCAGCGAAGTGTTCTGCGTCGATGCGTCGGCCTTCGCCCTCGACGGCGTCGAGCGCAACGCCGCGCTGAACGGCTTTGCCGAGAAAATGACCTGCATCGAAGGCGACGTCTTTGAAGCCCTGAAAGAACTGAAAGCCAGCGAAGAGCGTTTCGACGTGATCGTGGCCGACCCACCGGCCTTCATCAAACGCAAGAAAGACATGAAGAACGGCGAAGGCGCCTACCGCCGCCTGAACGAGCAAGCCATGCGCCTGCTGAGCAAGGACGGGATTCTGATCAGCGCCTCGTGCTCGATGCACCTGCCCGAGGACGACCTGCAGAACATCCTCCTGACCAGCGCCCGCCACCTGGACCGCAATATCCAGCTGCTGGAGCGCGGCGGCCAGGGCCCGGACCACCCGGTGCACCCAGCCATCGCCGAAACCCGCTACATCAAGAGCATCACCTGCCGCCTGCTGCCTAACAGCTGAGTGCAGTGAAGACAAAAATCCCGGCCATGTGCCGGGATTTTTTATTCAGGGCTGAACCCGCCCTGTGGCGAGGGAGCTTGCTCCCGCTGGGCCGCGAAGCGGCCCCAGAATCCGCCACCGCGAACGCTCAGACAGATCGCGGAATCAGGCTTTATAGCCGGAGCCCCGGGACGCCGGACGCCCCCATCGGGAGCAAGCTCCCTCGCCACAGATAGAGCGTTCACCGTCGGCCCATCAACGGCCGGAAATCTGCCGCCAGTCCAGTTCCACGCCGTCGATCCGCAGGGTCTTGTAGCGCTGGCGCACCGGTTTGACCTTGCCCTCGCGAATCTGCCGGATCAGCTGCGGCGCATCGGTGATGCCAGAGAGCACTCCCGCATGCCGCCATTCGCCCTTGCCCTGATCCTCACGGGTGTACATCGCCGCCGACGATGCCCAACTCTGCTTTTGGATCAGCAGCACTTCGTCGACGCCATCGTCATCCAGATCCACCGCCCAGGCTGCGCAGCCGGGTGGATTGCAGTCGTTATGGGTGGTCAGCAGCTCGATCAGTTGCTGGCTGCCTTCGGGCACCGGGCCCAACCAATAGAGTTTCGGCGTCAGGTAATCGTGCGGCTGGTCCTTGATCGAGACCGACTCCAGCATCTCCAGCAACTGCGCCCTGCCCGGCTCATCCAGGATCTGCCCCTGGCGCACCTGCGCCAGCAACCCGTCGAACTGCTCGCGACCCGGTGCGCCCAGCTTCTGGCGCAGGCTCCTGGCATCGAACTCGGCCACCGGCGTACGCCCATCCAATAGACGCTGCACCTGGTTACGGGCACTGAAGGCCTGCGGGTCGAGCAGCGGGGTGAACATCAACAACAGCACCACAAAGCTCAACAGGGCGATCCAGGGGTTGCTGCGGCTCAGGCTGCCGAGCCACACCGAGTTCCGGGCAAACACTGCCCACAACGCCGCGAGGCTGTGGACCAGGGCCACGGCCACCAGCAGCATCGCCAGAAAACGCCATGGGGTCAGGCCGTATTGATCGATCCGCAACCAGCTCGAGTAGCCCCCCATCGCCACCAGCAACGGCAGACAGCACAGACTGGCGTTGATCAGGATTTTCAGCGCCTTGGCGTAGCCGGCATCCTGCTGGCCGTCCTGGAACACGCCATTGAGCAAAAACAGAGTGCACGCCACCAGGCTCAGCAAAATGTGCGTCGAGTAGCCGGTGCTCCAGATCGGCTGCAGACCGGTGAACACCAGGGCCAGGGTGAAGACCACGGTGATCAGCGCACACAAGGGCAGCAGGTAGCGACACACGGTCAGCAAGATGCCGCGCAGCAGGCCGATGACCTTTTCGTTTTCCCGGCCCATGCGCATGCCCAGGGAGAAAAACAGCGGCAGGCTGAAACACAGGAAATACGACGAGGTAAACAGGTCGCCGAGCTGGGGCATGCCGAGAATGCTGAACAGGCGGCCGCACAGCCACAGCAGCAGGCTGAAGGCCAGGGTCACCAGCAAAGCCAGGAGCACAATGAACCCGTTGTTCCAGGCGTGGCGGAACAGGTCTTGATAACGCGGGCGACTGCCTTCGCGAGTCGGCCAACTGAGGACGAACGCGGTGCCGATATAGGCCAGCACCAGGCCCGTGAACGGCCACAGACTCCACATCCAGCCGTAGGCATCGCGCATCAGTACCCAGCTGGACATCCCGGCCAGCAACAGACTCAAGCCAACCACCAGTACCCAGGTGCCACGCTCGCGCACGTCACGGCCAAGCAGTTGCAGGTTGATCCCGGCCACCACCGCCAGGGTGCGGGCGAAGGTGTAGAGCTCAGCCTGGTGATAGAACAGGCTGGCGCTGAGCAGCAGTCCCTGGACCAGAGCGATGGCGATATAGAACAACAACGAGCGATTCAACACGGGCATTGCACATCCTTTTGTGGAGACAGGCAGCGCTAGCAGGCAGCCGCGATGGTGGTGCGGCGTAGCAGAGCCTTTATGCACAGGCCAATCAGGAACAGGCCCAGGGAGAACGCCAGGGTCGGCCCGGCAAAGAACACCAGCGCCTCCCAACCGCCCTTGAACGGGTCGCGGTAATGGCTGCTGGTCCAGGCTTTGAACAGGGCCTGGGCGATCCAGGGCAACGGCAAGGCCAGCGCCACCTCTAGCCCATGACCGAAGAAGCGCCGCCAGAAGTGCGCCAGCCCCGGCAACACGGCAGCACTGATCAGGGTCAGCAGGACCAGCACCGCCGCCACGCTGTTGAGCACCAGTGAGGTCAACGGCAGCTCGCGACACGCCAGGACCAGGCCCGTCACCACCAGACCCAGGACCGCCGCCGCCAGCCAGGTCAGCCCTTGGCCGCGACGTTCCGGCAGCAGTTGCAACAGGCTGCCGCCCATCAACAGCCCCGCGCTGCTGGCGATCATGACCTCGCCGGATACGGTGTTGGAGAGCCAGATACCCATCAACAGCAGGCCCTGGACCAGCCCCACCGCCAGGTAAAATCTCAAGGTTCGAAGGGTCGCAGACATTCCAGTTCCATTGGAGAGTGATCGAAGGGCGCGCAGTCTAACCCAGCGCCCTATCGCCCGGCAGCAGGCAATCGCACGCCGCAGAGCGGCCACAACGTTCCTTCCTGACGCCAGCGGTGTAGAATCGCCAGATTCATCGCCAGTCATCCCCCGGCGGGTTTATGAGCTCAGGCTGAGGCGCGCGGCGATCCCGCAGTGTCATCGGCAGCTTTAGGACACACGGCCATTTCTGAGTGTTCCCAAGGTCAATAGAAGCTCACTCCCCTTTTGATACCTGATTAGCCGCCCGGAGTGCTCCATGCCTGATTACCGCTCGAAAACATCCACCCACGGCCGCAACATGGCCGGCGCCCGCGCACTGTGGCGCGCCACGGGGATGAAAGATGACGACTTCAAGAAGCCGATCATCGCCATTGCCAACTCCTTCACCCAGTTCGTCCCGGGCCATGTGCACCTGAAGGACCTGGGCCAGCTGGTTGCCCGCGAGATCGAACGTGCCGGCGGCGTGGCCAAGGAATTCAACACCATCGCCGTGGACGACGGCATCGCCATGGGCCATGACGGCATGCTGTATTCCCTGCCGAGCCGCGAGATCATCGCCGACTCCGTGGAATACATGGTCAACGCCCACTGCGCCGACGCCATCGTCTGCATCTCCAACTGCGACAAGATCACCCCCGGCATGCTGATGGCCGCCTTGCGCCTGAACATTCCGGTGATCTTCGTCTCCGGCGGCCCGATGGAAGCCGGCAAGACCAAGCTTGCCAGCCACGGCCTCGACCTGGTCGACGCCATGGTGATCGCCGCCGATTCCAGCGCTTCTGACGAGAAGGTCGCGGAATACGAGCGCAGCGCCTGCCCGACCTGCGGTTCGTGCTCCGGCATGTTCACCGCCAACTCGATGAACTGCCTGGTGGAAGCCTTGGGTCTTGCCTTGCCGGGCAACGGCTCGACACTGGCCACCCATAGTGACCGCGAGCAGCTGTTCCTGCAGGCCGGCCGTACCATCGTCGAGCTGTGCAAGCGCTACTACGGCGACAACGATGTGTCGGTGCTGCCGCGCAACATCGCCAACTTCAAGGCGTTTGAAAACGCCATGACCCTGGACATCGCCATGGGCGGTTCCACCAACACCATCCTGCACTTGCTGGCCGCGGCCCAGGAAGCCGAGATCGATTTCGACCTGCGCGACATCGACCGCCTTTCGCGCCACGTGCCGCAACTGTGCAAAGTCGCGCCGAACATCCAGAAGTACCACATGGAAGACGTGCACCGCGCCGGCGGGATCTTCTCGATCCTCGGCTCCCTGGCCCGTGGCGGCCTGCTGCACACCGACCTGCCGACCGTGCACAGCGCCTCCATGGCCGAAGGCATCGCCAAGTGGGACATCACCCAGACCACCGACGAAGCCGTGCATCACTTCTTCAAGGCCGGCCCCGCAGGCATCCCGACCCAGACCGCGTTCAGCCAGTCGACCCGTTGGGAAACCCTGGACGACGACCGTGAAAACGGCTGCATCCGCAGTGTCGAACACGCCTACTCGCAAGAAGGCGGCCTGGCCGTGCTCTACGGCAACATCGCCCTGGACGGCTGCGTGGTGAAAACCGCCGGCGTCGACGAGTCGATCCACGTGTTCGAAGGCAACGCCAAGATCTTCGAAAGCCAGGACAGCGCCGTGCGCGGCATCCTCGCCGACGAAGTGAAAGCCGGCGACATCGTGATCATCCGTTACGAAGGCCCGAAAGGCGGCCCGGGCATGCAGGAAATGCTCTACCCGACGTCATACCTGAAGTCCAAGGGCCTGGGCAAAGCCTGCGCCCTGCTGACCGACGGCCGCTTCTCCGGCGGCACCTCGGGCCTGTCCATCGGCCACGCTTCGCCCGAAGCGGCGGCCGGCGGTGCCATTGGCCTGGTGCAGGACGGCGACAAAGTGCTGATCGACATCCCCAACCGCTCGATCAACCTGTTGGTCAGCGACGAGGAACTGGCAGCACGCCGCGCCGAACAGGACAAGAAAGGCTGGAAACCGGTCGAAGTGCGGCCACGTAAAGTGACCACCGCCCTGAAAGCCTACGCCCTGCTCGCCACCAGCGCCGACAAGGGCGCGGTACGCAACAAGGCCATGCTCGACGGGCTGTGATACTGACCGTTGAATAAAAATGCCCCGCCAAGTGCGGGGCATTTTTTTTGTCCGTTACCCAGGCCGCCGAGCGATTCGGGGCCAGGTCACGCCTAGGGTACAGGCTGGCCCAATTGCTCACGCAGGAAACGGTACAGGCCATCGGCGCTCTTGCGGTAGCCATCGGCCGTCAGGTGCACCAGGTCGTTTCGCGCCAGTTCGTTGGATTGCCATTGGCTGATGGAGCATGGGCCGCCCATAAAGGCCTGCCAGTCCCAGAACAGGGTGCGGTTACGCTGCGCCAGGTCCTTCTGGATCCGCACCAGTTGGCGCAGGGGCTGCGGCTGCGCGGCGGCGCAGGAACCAGCACCACGGCGCTTGATCGAGTCCGGTGGACCGACCAGCAGAATCACCGCCTTGGGCAGGGTTTTGCGCAACAGGGTGATTTTGTCCTGCAACTGGGCGCGGTACTTGTCCAGCTCCAGGTCATCATCGAACGCCTCGTTGGTGCCATAGGCCAGGATCACCATGTCCGGGCGCAGGGCCTTGAGCGCATCGGCCCAACCCGGCTGCCATTTATCCACCACATCCAGGCGCGCGCCGTTGATGCCCAGCGACGAATAGATCACTCCGGCGCTCTTCTGCCCGAGGATATTCCAGCCGCCCAGGGCCAGGCCCGAGTTGTTGGCGACGCTCAGCTCCATGGGCATGCTCAGGTTGTTGAACGGCGGGCTGAAGCGCCATTGCCCACCCGTGGCGGCCAGCATGCGGGTGGCCTGGGTCAGGTTGGACTGGGCCTTGAGGGTGCTGTTAGTGGTGGCCTGGTACAGCGCTGACACCCGGTACTGCTGGCGGCTGGGCTCGCGCTCGCGGATCTGTACCTTGGCCCCCGGGGTCTGGGGCAACGACAGATAACCGCCCAGGGGAAACTGAGTGCTCTGCTGATTACGCGCCGAAACCAGCGACCACTGACGCTTGGCCACGTTGAGGATCACCCGCTCATAGCGGGTCCCCGGTACCGGCGTGGCGGCGATAAAGCCGATACCGCCGTCACCGTACTGTGCCTGTAACAAACGGCGCATTTCACCGCTGAACAGGTCGGCCGCGGTGTGCGAGTCGCCCAGTTGCACGATGCTGATCGGGGTGCGATCCGAGGTGCTGAACTTGCGCGCCAGCAAGGCAAGGTTCGGGTCGCTGCCCGGCACCGGGAGGATTTTCTTCGAGGCCACACCCGGTTTACCGGCGCCCGCCGCGGGAGTGGCTTGGACCTGGGAGGTAGGGCTACAACTGCTCAGCAGGGTAATGCTCAACAACAGCGCAATGCCGTGCAGTCGCCGCATGTCAGTGCTCCGTTATTTGTTGGGTTGGAAAGTTGATCATGGAGATCACGCGTTCGGCGATCAGCCGTTGCCCGGTAGGGGTGAAGTGGATGCCGTCATCGACCCGGGTCTTGACCTTCTTCTGGTTGGCGTCCGTCAGGTAATAGGAGAACTGGTCGTTCTGATAGCCCAGGATCTCGTTGGCCGAGACAAAGTGCTGGTGGTACTGCTCGATCTGGCTTTTATACAGCACGTTGAGGTAGGCCATGGCCGCCGACAGCTTGGCTTTCTCCATGTTCGGCGGGCCGACCCAGATCACCTGCACGTTGTGCTCGCGCGCGGCGTCGAGGATCGAATCGATGCGCTGGCGGTAAGCCACTTCCCAGTCCGGCGCCTTGAAGCGCAGGAAGGGTTTGCCTTTGCCATCGGGCATGTCCCACGGGTCGTTGGGCCCGAGGAAAATCACCATCAGGCGGATGTTCGGGTTGGCGGCCAGGGTGCTTTCCACGGTCTTGGGCCAGTTGAAAAAGTTCGGGTAGGCCAACCCCGTGCTCTGCCGGCTGAGGTTCACGCTTTTGACGTTGTAGCGTTTGCGCAAGGTATTGGCCATGTGCGGCGCCACGCCTTGCATCAGCGAGTCACCGACAAAAAAAACTTCATCGCCCAAGGCCAGGGACGCCATCAACGGCGTGACCTGGGCACTGTCACCAGGGGTGGGGCTGGCCTGGGTCGACGGTTCGACCGCTACGGCCACTGCAGGTTCATGCACCGGCTCGTGCACGGCCGGCTGGGCCGGTTCGTGTACCGGCGCCTGGACCGCCACCGGATGGCTGGCCGGGTGCGCGGCCGGCGCTGCGGGTGCCAGGACCACCGGCTCGACAGAGGTCGGGGCAAGGGTCGGCAATGGCGCCAGCGGCTCGTCTTCCGAGGCTTCGGCCTGGGCCACCAGGTCAAGCCCGTCGTGCCCGGTGAACTGGCTGACCAGCCGTTGCCGGCCATCCTCCAGCGTCTGGTTCAACTGCGCGCCCCAACGCCACTGCGGGTTCTGCGCCAGCCCGGGAATCTCGCAGCCCTCGTGGTACTTCTGCTGGCAGTACAGGCGGATCGAGTTCTGGTTGAACCACACCAGCATCAGGCTGATGACCAGCACGGCGTACAGCACTTTGGCGGCAGCGCCCTGGCTGCTCAACCACGGCGACCTGTTAGAAACTGGCATAGATAAACCCCGGTACGCCCGACGGCGAGGCAAAGATGACCAAGCAAATGAACAACCCCAACGGCAGCGGATACAGCAGCCACGGCAACCGGGTACTGGCATCGAACAGGCGGCGCAACAGCGCCACGATCTGCGGGTAAAGGGCGACAAACAGCAGGCACGCCAGGAGCGAGGCGCCCTGGCTGGTCAAGCCGGCCAGCGACAGGTTGCCAAGGCCGGCGAACATGTCCATGGCATCGCTGAAGGACGCACAGCGGAAGAAAATCCAGGCAAACGCCACATAGTGGAAGGTCAGCAAACGGGCCAGCAGGTCGGCGCCGATCCAGGTCGGGCGCTGCGGCAGCCATTGGCTGAAGAGCTTGTACAGCGCCAGGCCGATGCCGTGCAGGGCACCCCAGATAATGAAGTTGGCGCTGGCGCCGTGCCACAGCCCGGAAATCAGCATCGCCAGCAGCATGTTCAGGTTGCCGCGCCACACGCCCCGGCGGTTACCGCCCAGGGGGATGTACACGTAGTCGCGGATAAAGGTCGACAGGCTGATGTGCCAGCGGCCCCAGAATTCCTTGAGGTTGCGTGCCGCGTAGGGAAAGTTGAAGTTCTCCGGCAGACGGAAGCCCAGGAGCAGCGCGATGCCGGTCACCAGGTCGGTGTAACCGCTGAAGTTGAAGTAAATCAGGAACGAGTAGCCGTAGACGCTGCGCAGAATCTGCTCGGCGGAAAAGCTCACCGGGCTCTCGAACACCGGGTCGACCCATTCATTGGCCAGCCACGAGCTGAGGAAAAACAGTTTGACCACCGCCAGGGCAATCAGGCCCAAGGCACGCTGCGGCTCCAGCACCTGGCGCACGGTTTGCGGGCGGATCTGCGGCAGCATGTGGCTGGCACGGTTCACCGGGCCGGCGATCAGACTTGGGAAAAATGCCAGGTACAGCGCCAGGTCGAAGGGCGATGCCGGGTTCATCTCGCGCCGGTTGATCGACACCAGGTAGCTGACCGAATGAAAGGTATAGAACGACAGCCCCACCGGCAGCAGCACTTCCAGCAGCGGCACCGACACTTCCAGGCCGAACTGGGCCAGGGCGCTTTGCAGGCTGCTGGTAAAGAAGTCCTGGTACTTGAACAGGTAGAAGGTGCCGAGCACCAGCAACAGCATCAAGCCATTGACCCAGCCACGCCCCGGATACCGATGGCTCAACAGCCCCAGCAGGTACACCAGGCTGGTATAGCCGAGCAGGATGTACAGGAAGTTCAGGCTGAAGCTGGCGAGGATCGCGTAGCTCGCGCCCAATAGCAGCACGTTCTGTAGACGCGGGCTCGCGCACAGGCACCAGTACAGGACGAAAAACAGGATGAAGCAGAAGCCGAATTCGATCGAGAGATAGCTCACAACGTATTCCATTACGCGCAGACGGAAGGGAGCCCAGCACGCAAGGAACAAGCCGCGGCGTTAAGCGGCGGCGATTATGGCAGAGGGCCTTTATTTGTCACAAGTTGAAACACTCTGCAACGATCTTATCCACAACCCCGAGCCGGCACCCGCAACCGGAGGCTGCAGGATCCGGCGTCGGTCACCGGGTTACTGAATGTCCTCGGGCTTGACGATCACCCAGTTCTTGTCGGCAGTCACCGGCAGCCCTTCCTTGGCCTGGGCGGCGGCGTGCTTGACCATCATGCCGTTGAGTTGGGTCATGTACTTGTCCTTGCGATTGATCCACAGGTGGATGCCGCCCTTGGCCACGTCCACATCGTGAAACAGCATGTAGCCATCGCTGGTCGGGGTGTCGCCGCCCACCAGCACCGGTTTCTTCCACTCGTCGATGTAGGTCAGGATCGCCGCGTGCTTGCCTGCCATCCAGGTGGCCGGGGTCCACAGGTAGGGGGTCAGCTCCAGGCCGAGGTTGGCCTTCTCGTCATATTTGCCGTCGCTGATCTGCTTGCGCGCGGTGGTCAGGGCGCCGGTCTTGCGATCCTTGAGCAGGGTGGTCACGCCGATCACGTTCTGCGGCTTGACGTTGTAGCCGTACTTGGGATCGGCGGCGACCATGCGCACCAGCTCTTCGGAAGCGGCGGTCATCACGTAGACCTCGATGCCGTTCTCCATCAGCTTGTTGTACAGCTCGGCCTGGCCGGTGAAGACCTTGGGCGGGTTGACCTCGATGGTCTTGACCACGTCGCCGTCGTAATAGGTGCTCGGCACCGGCTTGCCGGACGCCATCAGCTCGTCGACGTAGCCCTTGAGTTCCTTGAGGGTGAAACCCGAGAACACCTGCGCGACCCAGGGGTAGCAGACCATGTCGTCGACTTCACAAAGGCGGTAGTAGTAGCTGAACAGGCTTTCCTTGTGCTCGGCGGTGTCCTTGAACGGCATCAGTTTCAGTGACGGGTCGAGGGTCTCGCGGGTGATCAGGCCCTTGTTCTCCATAAAGGGCAGCAGAGATTCTTCCAGGTCGTAGCGGTAACTGGTGTTGTCCATGTCGAACACCGCGTAGTTACCCTTGTTGGCGTTGGCCGCGATCATCGCGTCCAGCTGCTTGGCCTGCGCCGCCGGCCAGTGCTTGAGTTCGGTAGCGGCAAGGGCCTGGCCAGCCAGGCCCAGGCAGAGTGCGACAGCCAGAAATTTCGGAGCAAGTTTCATCGGCGGTTCTCCCTGATTCAAAGAGATCGACGCTAACAAATAAGTGTGACGATCCTCGTCTCGACGCGACCGCCTGCGTCCTGATTCCGCCACCGACATTCGTCTGCGCGCCAGCCGCTTATTCCAAAAACGACAGTCAACCTGCTTTTTTGGTATTAAATCTTTTAGTTATCAAGCTGTTAGGATTTCCGGTTCGCAATCGCAGCCACACGCGATTGGCACCTATCTTTTCGGAGCTTCAATGAATCTGCCGCTGATCCTCAATCTGCTGGTATTCCTCGCCTTGCTGCTGGGCCTGGCGCAAACCCGCCACAGCTCCTGGAGCCTGGCCAAGAAAGTGCTGCTGGCACTGGTCCTCGGCGTGCTGTTCGGGGTCGCCCTGCACAGCATCTATGGCGCGGGCAACCCGGTGCTCAAGGCCTCGATCGGCTGGTTCGACCTGGTCGGCAACGGCTACGTGCAGTTGCTGCAAATGATCGTGATCCCGCTGGTGTTCGCGTCGATCCTCAGCGCCGTGGCCCGTCTGCATAACGCCTCGTCCCTGGGCAAGATCAGCTTCCTGACCATCGGCACCCTGCTGTTCACCACCGCAATTGCCGCACTGATCGGTATCGGCCTGACCAATCTGTTCGGCCTCACCGCCGAAGGCCTGGTGGCCGGCACCCAGGAGATGGCCCGCCTGCAGGTGATCCAGAGCGATTACGCGGGCAAGGTCGCCGACCTCAATGTGCCGCAGTTGCTGCTGTCGTTCATTCCGCAGAACCCCTTCGCCGACCTGGCCCGGGCCAAGCCGACCTCGATCATCAGCGTGGTGATCTTCGCCGCCTTCCTCGGCGTGGCCGCCCTGCAACTGCTCAAGGACGATGTCGAGAAAGGCCAGAAAGTGGTCAACGCCATCGATACCCTGCAAGCCTGGGTCACCCGCCTGGTGCGCCTGGTGATGAAGCTCACGCCCTACGGTGTGCTGGCGCTGATGACCAAGGTCGTGGCCGGCTCCAACCTGCAGGACATCATCAAGCTCGGCAGTTTCGTGGTGGTGTCCTACCTCGGCCTGGGCCTGATGTTTGTGGTCCACGGTGTGCTGGTGTCCCTGGCCGGGATCAACCCGCTGCGCTTCTTCCGCAAGATCTGGCCGGTGCTGACCTTCGCCTTCACCAGCCGCTCCAGTGCCGCGAGCATCCCGCTGAGCATCGAAGCCCAGACCCGGCGCCTGGGTATCCCGCAGTCCATCGCCAGCTTTGCCGCCTCGTTTGGCGCCACCATCGGCCAGAACGGCTGCGCCGGCCTGTACCCGGCGATGCTGGCGGTGATGGTGGCTCCGACCGTGGGCATCAACCCGCTGGACCCGCTGTGGATCGCGACCCTGGTAGCCATCGTGACCCTGAGTTCGGCCGGCGTGGCCGGGGTGGGTGGCGGCGCGACCTTTGCCGCGCTGATCGTGCTGCCGGCCATGGGCTTGCCGGTGTCCCTGGTGGCGCTGCTTATTTCGGTGGAACCGTTGATCGACATGGGCCGCACCGCCCTCAACGTCAGCGGCTCGATCACCGCCGGCGCCATCACCAGCCAAGTCATGGCTCAAACCGACAAAACCCTGCTCAACGCCGACGAACACGAAGAACTGGCCCAAGCCTGACCCGTAGCCGCTGCCGAGCAGCGCGAGAGCAGAATGGGCGACGTGGGAGTGTCAGGTACAGGGATGTAGCTGCTCAGGGCCAGCGTCCAAACGCGGCCCGAGCCTCGCGGCAGCGGCTACCGCCGCTCCCAGACCTCAAAACTATAGGCGGGCTTGTCGCCTTCGGCCGGGCTCGGCAGGTCCGACACCAACTGCCACTGCTGCTGATCGAACTCGGGGAACCACGCGTCCCCCTCCGGGCTCAACGCCACGCGGGTCAGGTACAGGCGGTCGGCGTGCGCCAGCCCTTGACTGTACAACTGCGCCCCGCCAATCAGCATCAGCTCGCTGGCGCCCTGCTCCAGCGCCCATTCCTCGGCCCGGGCCACGGCGGCCTCCAGCGATGGAAAGACCTCGGCCCCTTCGAGCTGCAGCTGCGCCTGACGGCTGACCACAATATTCAAGCGACCCGGAAGCGGCCGACCCAGGGAGTCCCAGGTCTTGCGCCCCATGATGATCGGCTTGCCCAGGGTGGTGGCCTTGAAGTATTTGAAATCCCCCGGCAAGTGCCAGGGCATGCTGTTGTCGACGCCGATCACACGGTTTTCACCGAGGGCTGCGATCAGGCTGAGGGGGAGAGTTTTTTTCATGGCGGCGAGGATACCAGAGGCTCGCGCCCTCGCCACGTACCCCGATCAGCGTGACAGCGGTTATGCTCAGCGCACATTTGAGCAACGGACCACCGCGTGACAGACCTGACGCCCCTGCAACAACTCTGGCTCACCGAAACCGTGCGCCTGCGCGAGGAACACGCCGGCACACTCGAGGATCAGGAAGCCAATCGCCTGGCCCGCCACGCCGGCGGCGACCTGGCAACCCGGGTCCACGCCCGCGCCCGCTGGCTGGCCGACCGCGATGGCCTGAGCGAGGCCCTGGGCCATTGGCTGCAAGGCGCGCGCCTGGCGCTGCTGGCCATGGCGCTGCTGGCGATCATCAGCGGCGCCGGCCTGGCGTTCGCCGCCCTGGGTGACGGTCAGCTCCCGGTCAATGTGTTCTGGGCCCTGGGCAGCCTGCTCGGTCTGAACCTGATCCTGCTCCTGAGCTGGGCCCTGGGCCTGCTGTTCGCCGGCGAACACGGCGCCAGCCTTGGCCGTTTGTGGCTGTGGCTCAGCGAGAAACTCGCGCGCGACGCCAAGGCCGCGCAGCTGGCGCCGGCCCTGCTGCTGTTGCTGCAACGCAAAAAGCTCAATCGCTGGGCCATCGGCCTGCTGGTGCATGGCCTGTGGCTGCTGGCGATGCTCAGCGCCCTGGTGCTGTTGCTGACGCTGATGGCTACCCGGCGCTACGGCTTTGTCTGGGAAACCACCATACTGCGCGGCGACACCTTCGTCGCCCTGACCCAGGCCCTGGGCGCCCTGCCCGCGCTGATCGGCTTCAGCCTCCCCAGCGAGGCCATGATCCGCGCCAGTGGCGACAGCGCCCTGAATATCGAAAACGCCCGCCAGGCCTGGGCCGCATGGCTGGTTGGCGTGGTGCTGGTTTACGGCCTGCTGCCGCGCCTGCTGCTGGCCCTGCTGTGCCTGTGGCGATGGAAGCGTGGCCGCGCGGCCCTGAGCCTGGACCTCAACCTGCCGGGCTACAGTCAACTGCGCGAAGCGCTGATGCCGAGCAGCGAACGCCTGGGGGTCAAGGATGCCGCCCCACAGCAGTTGCATCGCGTCGAAGGCGCGACCGGCACCCTGGACAGCGACGGCGCCCTGCTGGTGGCCATCGAACTCGACGACCAATACCCCTGGCCACCGCAATTGCCTCACGGCGTGAAAGACGCCGGCATCCTCGACAGCCGCGAGTCGCGCCAAAAACTCCTCGAACAGATGACCCGCTTCCCCCCGGCGCGCCTGGCCATCGCCTGTGACCCCCGGCGCTCGCCGGATCGCGGCAGCCTGGCGCTGATCGCCGAACTGGCGCGCAATGCCGGTGCCAGCCGCGCCTGGTTGCTGCCGGCGCCGCCCGGCCAGGCCCTGGATGCCGAACGCCTGGGCGACTGGCACGCTGCGCTGCAGCAGTTGGAATTGCCCTTCAGCGATGGCGCCCCCTTGAGTTGGCTGGAGACCGGTCATGACTGATACCCGCAAACCGCCCCTGAAACTGGCGGTGGTCGGCCACACCAATGTCGGCAAGACCTCGCTGCTGCGCACCCTGACCCGGGATGTCGGCTTCGGCGAAGTCTCCCACCGGCCGAGCACCACCCGGCATGTCGAGGGCGCGCGCTTGTCGGTGGACGGCGAAGCCCTGCTGGAGTTGTACGACACACCTGGCCTGGAAGACGCCATCGCCCTGCTCGACTACCTCGAACGCCTGGAGCGCCCGGGCGAACGCCTGGATGGCCCGGCGCGGCTGGCGCGGTTTCTTGAAGGCAGCGAAGCTCGCCAGCGCTTCGAGCAGGAGGCCAAGGTTCTGCGCCAGTTGCTGGCCTCGGACGCCGGGCTGTATGTGATCGACGCCCGCGAACCGGTGCTGGCCAAGTACCGCGATGAGCTGCAAGTACTGGCCAGCTGCGGCAAGCCGCTGCTGCCGGTGCTGAATTTTGTCAGCAGCGCCAACCACCGCGAACCTGACTGGCGCGAAGCCCTGGCACGACTCGGGCTGCACGCCCTGGTGCGTTTTGACAGCGTGGCGCCACCGGAAGACGGCGAGCGCAGGCTGTATGAAAGCCTGGCCCTGCTCCTGGAAAGCTCGCGCCCGCAGCTGGAACGGCTGGTTGCAGACCAACAGGCACAACGCCAGGCCCGCGAGCAGAGCGCGAAGCGGCTGATCGCCGAATTGCTGATTGATTGCGCGGCCTGCCGCCGCAGCGTGGCCAGTGATGCGGCGCTGGAACAACAGGCCATCGGCGAACTGCGCAGCGCCATCCGCCAACGGGAGCAGCGTTGTGTCGAAGCCCTGCTCAAGCTCTATGCCTTTCGCACCGGAGACGCCGCCGCCAGCGACCTGCCGCTGCTGGACGGACGCTGGGGCGATGACCTGTTCAACCCGGAAACCCTCAAGCAACTGGGGGTTCGGGTCGGTAGCGGAATCGCGGCCGGGGCCGCCGCCGGGGCTGGCGTCGACCTGCTGGTGGGCGGCCTGACCCTGGGCGCGGCGGCGCTGGCCGGTGCAATTGCCGGCGGCGCCCTGCAAACCGCCCGCAGCTATGGCAGCCGCCTGCTGGGCAAGATCAAGGGCCAGCGCGAACTGACGGTGGATGACAGCGTGCTGCGCCTGCTGGCCTTGCGCCAACGGCAGTTGGTGCAGGCCCTGAACCAGCGCGGGCATGCGGCCATGGACAGCATCCAGGTGGCGACGCCGGAGGACAAAAGCTGGCGCGAAGGCAAGCTGCCCGAAGCCCTGCACAAGGCCCGGGCCCACCCTCAGTGGTCGTCGCTCAACCCTCAGCCGCGGCTGAATCAGGCAGAACGCCAGGAACAGGTGGAGCTACTGGCCCAGTCGTTATAACCAACCTGTAGCCGCTGCCGAGGCACGAGGCTGCGCCGGCCATCACTGACGACGGGGTTCCCCCGGCATAACCTCGGCGTCCGAACCGCCCAGCGGCAGCGGCGCCAGCAGGGCCAGCGCCTTGTCCTTGAGGATCTGCATATCAATCACCGGCACCCACAGCTCCTTGGCCTGTTCGTCCCAGTGCCGCAAGCGCAGGCTGATGGCCCATAGCGGGTCTTGCTCGAAAGCTATCGCCTCCTGTGCACTCATCACCCCGCCCTGAAACTCCAGGGTCCGGCGGCTGGCTTCGCTGAGGCGCTGGTAATAACCCGGCTCCTTGAGGGTCAAGTAGCGCTTGGCCTGCACGTGATACTCCACCAGCCGCGCCAGGCGCTCGCTGAAGCCGATCCGACGCAGGTAGTCGGCACCGAGCCGCTCATGGCTGACCACGCCGAAACCATCCATGGTTGCCGCATCTTCGGCGCAAATGTGCCCTATGTCGTGAAAGAACGCCGCCAACACCACTTCATCGTCAAAGCCTTCGGCCATGGCCAGTTGCGCCGCCTGGGACATGTGCTCGATCTGCGACACCGGCTCGCCAATGTAGTCGTGGTCGCCAAAGCGCTCGTACAGCGCAAACACCTCGGCAACCGCCCGGGCCTGATGCTCCATCAGCTTTCTCCCAGCAGGCGGGCGATATTGTTTTCCGCCATCGCCGGACCAACGCTCATCCCCACTCCGGTGTGCATCAGGGACGCATGCACCCCCGGCGCCGCCTGCAGGAACGAAAACGGCTGCTGCCCGCGCGCGCCGTACACGCCCTGCCAGCGCTCCAGCACCTGAACCTTGCAACCCAGGGTCTGCTCGGCCAGCTCGATCATCCAGTCGTCCACTTGTTCGGCATTGAATGGCGAAGGATCGCGACCGTAATCGTGGGAATCGCCGATGATCAACTCACCGTAAGGGGTCGGGCTGATCAGCAGGTGAATGCCATGCTCATGCAGATGGGGCGCCTGGGCCAGGATTTGCGCCTGGACCGCCGCCGCTTGCGGCAAGTCGGAAAACGCACCGTAGTGCACGCAACTCAGGCCGGTGAGCAGCGCGTGCTGCAGCTTCAGGTCGACCTGGGGCCGGGCGCGGAGCATTTGCAGGCGACAGATTTGCGGCTCGAGCCGGGCCAGGGGTTCGGCGAGCAGGGTCTGATAGTCGTGGCCGGAACAGAGCACGATCTGCGCGCCACGAAAGGTCCCGGCGGTGCTGTGCAACTGCCCGGGTTCGATGTCGCGGACCAGGGTCGAAAAATGGAACTCCACCCCCAGGTCGCGGCGCAGGTACTCGATCAGCGTCGGAATCGCTTCGCGGGAATACAACTGCTGGTCGTCCAGGCCGTGGAGCGCCGCACGATGATGACGAAACTGGCCGCCGTACAGGTCATTCAGGGCCGCGCCTCGCAGCAGCTCGACCCGATAACCGTGCTCCACTGCACGCCCATTGCAAAAGGCTTGCAGCAGATGCTCTTCGGCCTCGGTGCGGGCAAACAGGTAGGACCCATTGCGCTTGAGCTGCAACCCCGCCAACTGCGCCCAGTCACCCCAGATCTCCCGGCTGGCCCGGGCCAGCTCAAGCATGATGCCCGGCGGCTGGCCGGTGACCAGGGCCTGGCCGAAGTTGCGCACCGATGCGCCCAGGGGTGTGGCGCTGCGCTCGAATACCCGCACCCGCAGGCCGCGCTTGGCGGCCGCATAGGCATGGGACAGGCCCAGGATGCCGGCGCCGATAATCAGCATATCGCTGTGTCGAGTCATGTACGTGTCCTGAAAAGATTAGGCGGGCGTGGCGAGGGAGCTTGCTCCCGCTGGACCGCTCAGCGGTCCCAACCCCGGGTACTGCGGCGTTTCAAGCACACCGCAAACTCTGCTGTCAGGAGTGCTGTTCACTCCAGCGGGAGCAAGCTCCCTCGCCACAAAAAGCCACTCGTCCTCCCCTGACAGGCCCTTGGCCCGCAGGGAGCGTCCCTGGCGCTTACTGCGCCGCCACTTTTTCCGACTTGCCGTCGTAGCGCTTGCGCCATTCGGCGAGGATCTGGTCGCGGTTCTTCGAGGCCCAGGCGAAGTCGTTCTTGATCAGGCGCTGCTCATAGTCGGCCGGCAGTTCGGTCTGCGGCTTGGCGATACCCGGCTGGGCCAGCACCGCGAAGTTTTCCTTGTACAGCTCCATCGCCGCTGGGCTGGCGGAGAAGTCGGCGAGCCTCTTCGCCGCCTCTTTATGAGGGGTGCCCTTGATCACCGCAGTGGCTTCGATTTCCCAGCCCAGGCCCTCTTTGGGCAGCACGATATCCAGCGGCGCGCCCTGGCGCTTGAGCTGCACCGCCGGGTACTCAAAGGAAATGCCGATCGGGAATTCGCCGGCAGCGGCCAGCTTGCACGGCTTGGAGCCGGAGTGGACGTACTGGCCGATGTTCTGGTGCAGCTCATCCATGTACTGCCAGCCCTGCTTCTCGCCGAAAGTCTGCAACCAGGCGCTGACATCGAGGAAGCCCGTGCCGGAGGACGCCGGGTTGGGCATCACGATCTTGCCCTTGTACTCGGGCTTGGTCAGGTCCTGCCAGCTGACCGGCTTGGTCAGGCCCTGCTTCTCCGCTTCCACGGTGTTGAAGCAGATGGTCGCGGCCCACACGTCCATCCCGACCCAGGCGGGCGGGTTGGCGGCGTCGCGGTAGTTGGGCCCGATCTGGCCCAGGTCCTTGGGGGCGTAGCTTTGCAGCATGCCCTGTTGATCGAGGATCGCCAGGCTCGACGCCGCCAGGCCCCAGACCGCATCGGCCTGTGGCCGGGCTTTTTCCGCCAACAGCTTGGCGGTGATGATCCCGGTGGAATCGCGCACCCACTTGATCTCGACGTCCGGGTTGGCCTTTTCGAAGGCTTGCTTGTAGGACTTCAGCTGCTCGGCTTCGAGGGCGGTGTACACCGTCAACTCGGTCTTGGCGGCAAAGGCATTCAGGCTGAAGGCGGTGAGGACAGCAGCGGCAAGAGCCAGGGGCTTGAACATGGTGCGGTTCCTTTTAATGAGTGTGGGTGGAGGGGCGGAATCAGTGGCCCGGCGCGGTCTGGCGCCAAGCCTGGGAGCGGCGCAGCAAACCGCGCGAGGCCCAGGCCAGCAGCAGCGAAACGCCGGCCGAGGTGAAGAGGATCAGGGTCGACATGGCCGCCGCGCCGCCGACGTTGCCGGCGTCGTCCATGTTCAGCACGGCGACGGCGGCGAGAATGGTGTCCGGGCTGTAGAGGAAAATCGCCGCCGACACCGTGGTCATGGCCGAGACGAACAGGTAGCGCACGATGTCCAGCAGCGCCGGCAGGCAGATCGGCAGCGTGACCCGCCAGTAGTGCCGGTACAGCGGCGCCTTGAGCGACAGCGCGGCAGCTTCGAACTCGGCGTCGAGCTGGCGCAGGGCAGTGGTGGCGGTCATCTGCGCGGTGGTCAAATAGTGAGCGATGGTGCACACCACCAGCAGGCTCATGGTTCCGTAGAACACATGCAGCGGGTTGCCGTTGAGGTTGAAAAAGAACACGTAGCCCAGGCCCAGGACCAGGCCCGGCACTGCCATCGGTACAAAGCTCAGCATGCGCAGCAGCAGGTTCAGGCCGCGCTGCCCCTGGGTCTTCTCCATCAGGTAGGCGCCGGTGAAAATCAGCCCACTGCCGATCAGGGCGGTGCACAGGGCCATGGTCAGGCTGTTGCGATAGGCCAGCCAGCCACCGCCGGCGGTGTCGCTGAACTGATAGTGATTGAGCGAAAGCGACAGGTTGTACGGCCAGAATTTGACCAGGGACGAGAACACCGCCATGCCGAACACCAGCAGCAACGCCGCGCAGATCAGCAGCACGATGGCCAGGTAGCAGCCGTCCCGGACGCGACTTGGCAGCGGCTTGAAGACCTGGGCCCGGCCGCTCATGGAGTCGCCATGGCGTCGGCGCAACCAGGCATCGACCGCGAAGCTGAACAGCGCCGGCAGCAACAACACCATGCCGATCAGGGCACCACGCCCGAACTGTTGCTGACCGACCACCGCCTTGTAGGCCTCCAGTGCCAGCACCTGATAGTCGCCGCCGACCACCACGGGCACGCCGAAGTCGGTGATGGTCAGGGTGAACACCAGGCAAAACGCGGCGAACACCGCCTGCCGGGTCGCAGGCCAGGTGATGCTGCGAAAGGCCTTGGCCGGGCTCGCGCCCATGCTCGACGCTGCGTCGAACAGCCGCGCATCGGCCAGGGACAGCGCCGAGAGCAAAATCATCAAGGCGTGGGGAAAGGTGTAGATCACCTCCCCCAGGACAATCCCCCAGAAGCCGTAGATGTTGTCCGACAGCAGCCCGCGCAGCAGGCCTTGGTTGCCGAACAGATACACCAGGGCGATGCCCGGCAGCATCGAGGGCGCCATCAGCGGCAGCAGGGATAGACCGCGCCAGACAGCCTTGCCCGGGATCAGGGTGCGTTGCAGGGCGTAGGCGAACAGATAAGCCAGCGGCACCACGATGGCCGCCACGCTGAGGGAGACTTTCAGGCTGTTGCCCAGCAGCCAGTGGAAGTTTTCGCTGCGCAGCAGTTCCCGCGCCGCCACCAGCCCACCGCCCTGCCCGGCTTCACTGCTGAAGCCGCGCCAGAAGATCGCCAGCAACGGCATCAGCACAGCAACCCCCAGCAGGCACAGGAGCAGGACCTTGCCACCGACCACAAACAGCCGATCGCCCAGCTCGGCGCGGGAGGCCTGGCGTACCTGCTTGCCCGGCAGCGGCAGGGCGATCTGCGCGCCCATCAGGCAAACACCTGCAGGCTGCGCGGCGGCAGGGCGACCATGATGTTCTGCGCCCCCAGGCGCGGCATGGCTTCGGGCGCCAGTTCGGCGAGCAGCGCATGGCCGGGCAAATGCTCCAGCTCAAAACTCATGCGGCAGCGATTACCGAGGAAGGTGATTTCACGGACCTTGGCCGGGAACAGGTTTTCCTCGTGCACCAGCGGGTTGACGCTGATCGCCTCCGGGCGGCAGAACAGCCGGCCCGACGCGGCTTTGCCGCTGTTGTCGGCCAGGCGCATGCTCATTCCGCCGACCTGGGCATGGCTCTCGCTGTTACGGCTGAAGGGCAGCCAGTTGCCCTGGCCGACGAACTCGGCGACGAAAGGCGTCGCCGGCCGGTCGTAGATTTCCTGCGGCGTGGCGTACTGCTCGACCTTGCCGTTGTTCATCACCGCGATGCGGTCGGCCATCAACATGGCCTCGTCCTGGTTGTGGGTCACCATCAAGGTGGTCACGCCCAGGCGCCGCTGCAATTGGCGCAGCTCGGTGCACAGGTGCTCGCGAACCCGGGCATCCAGGGCCGACATCGGCTCGTCGAGCAACAGCAGGGAAGGCGCCGGTGCCAGGGCACGGGCCAGGGCCACCCGCTGCTGCTGGCCGCCGGACAGCTGGCCGGGGTACTTCTTTTCGCTGCCGGTCAGGCCCACCAGCTCAAGCATCTGCCCTACCCGCTGGCGCACCTCGTCGCGCCCGCTGCCAGCCAGGCCGTAGGCGATGTTGGCCTCGACGCTGAGGTTGGGGAACAACGCGTAGGACTGGAACAGGATCCCGTAGTCCCGGGCCTGAGGCGCCAGGCGCGACACATCGCGCTCACCCAGGTACAACTCGCCCTGGTCCTGGCGCTCAAGGCCGGCGATGCAGCGCAGCAGCGTGGTCTTGCCGCAGCCAGACGGGCCGAGCAGGCACACCAGCTCGCCGGCCGCCACGTCCAGGGACACGTTATCCAGCGCCGCAAAGGCGCCAAAGCGTTTCTGCAGACCGCGCACCTTCATCGGTGCACCGGGGTTGCTCAGGGCAGTGGCAATCGAGTTGTTCATGGAGGGGCCTCATCAAGCAGATGCAGGCCATCCTAGGGAACGAATGCGTAGTTACTGTGGCAGCGAGGCAAAAGTTGCCGATAGTGGTATTGGCAGATTTGGGTTGGCCCGGGGCCAGGCAACCCTGCACGGCAGGTTCAGCAGCCGGCCATTTCCTGGGCCAACCCGAGGAAGGCCGCCGGCAGACGCGCGTTTTTACGCTCCTTGAGGCAGTACAGGTACTCGGCGATCTGTGGGGCGTTTTCGAAGGTCAGCACCCGCAATTGCGGGTCGTGGGGCACTTCCTGGCGGGCGATGATGCTGATGCCGATGTTGCGCAGCACGGCTTCGCGGATCGACTCACGGCTGCCGATCTCCAGCAGCGGGCCGAAGCTGACCTGGGCACTGTTGAGCAGTTCTTCGGTCAGGCTGCGGGTGGTCGAGCCGGCTTCACGCATCAACAGGGTATGCCCGACCAATGCACTCAGGGGCACGTGGTCCAGCGCCGCCAGCGGATGGTTGCGATGCACCGCCAGCACCAGTGGGTCGGTGCCCAGCACCCGGCGGATCAAGCGTGGGTCTTCGAGCAGTTGCGACGAGGCGGCGATGTCCACTCGGTACTCTTCCAGCGCCTCCAGCACCTGCTGCGAATTGCCGATTTCCACGGCCACCTGGACCTGGGGCAAGCGCTCGCGGAAGGTCTTGACCAGGTCGAGGATGTAATACGGCGCGGTGGCGGCGATGCGCAGGCTGCCCTGCATCTGGCCGCTGTTGCGCAGGAAGAACTCGATGTCCGCCTCCTGCTGCAACAGTTGCTTGACCATCGGCAGCAGCCGCGCACCCTCGTCGCTCAGGCTCAGGCGGCGACCGCCACGGTAGAACAGCTCAACCGCGTACTGGCTTTCCAGGTGGCGAATCTGGGTGGTGACCGTCGGCTGGCTAAGGCCGAGCTTTTTCGCCGCCAGGGTAATGCTGCCCAGGCGGGCGACCATGTAAAAAGCCTTCAGCTCGGCACTCAGCACTGCGCACTCTCGTCGTTATTTGCGCAACAGGCGCAAACCATTGAACACCACCAACAGGCTGACCCCCATGTCGGCAAAGACTGCCATCCACATCGTGGCCAGGCCGGCAAAGGTTACTCCAAGAAAGATCGCCTTGATCACCAGCGCCAGGGCGATATTTTGCACCAGGATATTTGAGGTCTGACGCGACAGGCGGATAAACGCCGGGATTTTGCGCAGATCGTCGTCCATCAGGGCGACATCGGCAGTTTCAATCGCGGTGTCAGTGCCAGCGGCGGCCATGGCGAAACCGATTTCGGCCCGGGCCAGGGCCGGCGCGTCGTTGATGCCGTCGCCGACCATACCCACGCGGTGCCCCTGGGCATACAGCGCTTCAATCGCTTGCAGCTTGTCGGTGGGCAGCAGGTCACCTCGCGCCTGGTCGATGCCCACCTGGGCCGCAATGGCCTGGGCGGTGTGCGGGTTGTCACCGGTCAGCATCAGGGTCTTGACCCCCAGCTCATGTAGCTGGGCAATGGCTTCGCGGCTGGTGTCCTTGACCGTATCGGCCACGGCAAACAGCGCCAGCGGCCCGGAGCGGTCGAGGAGCAGGACCACGGTCTTGCCTTGTTTTTCCAGGGCGAAGAGTTTTTCCTCGAGGGCGGGCGAGCACAGGCCCAGTTCTTCCACCAGGCGGTGGTTGCCCAGGTGGTACAGCTCACCGTTGATCTCGCCACTCACGCCGCGCCCGGCCAGAGCCTGGAAGTTATCCACAGCGTGCAGCGCCAGGTTTTTATCCACAGCCGCATTGGCGATGGCCAGCGACACCGGGTGGTCCGAACGCCCGGCCAGGCTGGCGGCCAATGCCGGCGCGGTGTTTTCGGCCAGGGGGTCGAGGGGCAGGAAGTCGGTCTGCACCGGCTTGCCGTGGGTGATGGTGCCGGTCTTGTCCAGGGCCAGGTAGTCAAGCTTGTAACCGCCCTCCAGGTACACCCCGCCCTTGACCAGGATCCCTTTGCGCGCGGCGGCGGCCAGGCCGCTGACGATGGTGACCGGGGTGGAAATCACCAGTGCACACGGGCACGCCACCACTAGCAGCACCAGGGCGCGGTAGATCCAGTCGAACCAGGCCGCGCCCATGAACAGCGGCGGAATCACGGCCACGGCCAGGGCAAAAACAAAGACTACCGGGGTGTAAATGGTGGAGAACTTGTCGACAAAGCGCTGGGTCGGCGCCCGTGCGCCCTGCGCCTGCTCCACGGCGTGGATGATTCGCGCCAGGGTCGAGTTGTTGGCCGCGGCGGTGACTTTATATTCCAGGGAGCCGGCCTGGTTGATGGTGCCGGCGAAGACCTTGTCGCCCACGGTCTTTTCAATCGGCAGGCTTTCGCCGGTAATCGGCGCCTGGTCAATGGTCGAACTGCCCGAGACCACCTCGCCATCGAGGCCGATGCGCTCACCGGGGCGTACCCGGACCAAGGCTCCGAGTTCGATGCTCTTGGCTTCACGTTCGACCCAGGTTCCGTCCGGCAACTGCACCGTGACCTGTTCCGGGGTCATCTGCATCAGGCCACCGATGGCGTTGCGAGCCCGGTCCAGGGAACGCGCTTCAATCAGCTCGGCCACGGTGAACAGGAACATCACCATCGCCGCTTCCGGCCACTGGCCGATCAGCACCGCGCCGGTCACCGCGATACTCATCAGCGCGTTGATGTTGAGGTTGAGGTTCTTCAGGGCGATCCAGCCCTTTTTATAGGTGCCCAGGCCACCGCTGAGAATCGACACCAGCGCCACCAGGGCAATCACCCACGACGGCGCACTGTCGGTGAAGTGGATCACTTCCGCGGCCAGTGCCCCTACGCCGGACAGGGCCAGCGGCCACCAGTGTTTTTTCACCGCGGGCGCTGCCGGCTCGGCGTCGGCGCCCTGCTCGATCGGCTCGGCCTGCATGCCCAGGGACTTGATGGCTTCGATAATCGGCGCGGTGCTCGGCAAGTCGTGGGTGACCCCCAGGACCCGGTTGATCAGGTTGAACTGCAATTGCTGCACACCGGCCAGCTTGCCCAGTTTGTTCTGGATCAGCGTCTGCTCGGTCGGACAGTCCATGGCTTCGATACGAAAACTGCTCAGGCGGGCGCTGGCGCTGATGGTCGCGCTCAACTGGACCTGCGCCGGTGCGACTTTGGACGAGCAGCAGGAATCGCCATGGCTGCCGTGGTCATGCTTGGGGATGGCCTGCAGCTTCGGCTCCTGGCCGTGATCGTGATCGTGATCGTGATCGTGATCGTGATCGTGATCGTGATCGTGATCGTGATCGTGATCGTGATCGTGATCAGCGTGGGGCTTGCCGGAAGTGTGGAGCGAATTGTTCATTGTGGTGACGTCCATGAAAGGTGCCTGTTGCCAAGTGAACACCCTGTAGCCACTATAGGGTCAAGCACCCAAAACGAGACGGCCCCCATGAAAATTGGTGAATTGGCGAAACTGACCGACTGCCAGGTCGAAACCATCCGCTATTACGAACGTGAAGGGCTGCTGCCGGAACCGGCTCGCAGCGAAGGCAACTACCGTCTTTACACCCAGGCCCACACCGAACGCCTGACGTTTATCCGCAATTGCCGCAGCCTCGACATGACCCTCGAGGAGATCCGCAGCCTGCTGGGCCTGCGCGACAGCCCGCAAGGACAGTGCGAGAACGTCAACGCCCTGATCGACGAACACATCCAACACGTCAAATTGCGCATCGACGGCTTGCTGGCGCTGCAGGAACAACTGCTCGACCTGCGCCAACGCTGCTGCGAAGGGCCGGATCTGGACCAATGCGGGATCTTGCAGCGCCTGGAGGTCAGCGGTTCGGTCGCGCCCAGCGACGCCGAACACTCCCATGTCGGCCGCAGCCACGGGCACTAGGCCCGTGGGCCGGGCGCCATGTTTTCAGGAGCCGTGGCGGCCCAGGGGTATCAGCCGCTGGTAGATCCCCTCAAGCAGCGTCAGCAGCCGTTGATCCAGATCGCGCCAGGCCAGGCCCTGGCGCACCAGGCAGGCGCTGAGCAACCCGACCAGGCAGCCGCCAAGGATATCGAACGGGAAATGCACCCCCAGGTAGACCCTGGCCCAGCTCACCAACAGCGCCAGCGCCAGCATCACCAGCCCGGTTCGGTACAGGGACACCAGGATCAGAGCGAACGCCATGGCAAACATGCCGCTGGCATGATCGCTGGGAAAAGACGCCCCAGGCGCGTGGGCCAGGAAGTTCTGCCCCAGGCCCAGCATGAACGGCCGTGGGTGAAACCACAGATCGCGAATCAGCAGGTTGCAGGCCAGGGCGAAGACAATGCTCAAGGTCGCGATCAGCACGATCATTCGTTGCCGCCGCCCGCCAAACACCCACAACATCAGGAGCAGCAGCGGCACGCTCAGGACCAGCCATTGCGCCAGGAACACCGCCAGTTCGCGCATCGGCAACGATGCTTCGGCGCTGGCATTGATGGCCAGGAACAGGCTGCGGTTGAGTTCTTCCATTCAAGGGCTCGCATTCAATATCAGAAGGACTGCACCCCGAACGAACCGAGGCTGCTCCTGAGAGCGTAGCCGCCCGCCAGGTACAGCAATGCCCGGGAGGGTTCCCGGGCACAGGTCGATAAAGGTCACGGATGAAGCGACAAGGGCCGCGCGGTGTCAGCCCCACGGCCCCCGGGTAAAGGCCTAAACCGCCATCGGCGCGGTCATTGGCGCATGGTGCTGGTAGCCGTCGAGGGAGAAGTCGCTCGGCTCGATCAGCTCCAGCCACTCCGGCTGGTAGACACCGGTCTTGGCAAACTCCGGCACCCGATCACTGATCACCAGCTTAGGCATCGGGAACGGCTCGCGCTTGAGCTGTTCATTGAGCATGTCCAGGTGGTTTTCGTAGACGTGGGCATCACCGATGAAATAGGTGAACCAGCGTGGGGTGTAGCCGGTGAGGCGCCCGATCAGGCTCAGCAAGGCGGCGCCTTCGGTGAGGTTGAACGGCGTGCCCAGCATTATCACCCCCCACCTTTACTGCACATTACGTTGACTTGTAATGCCTTCCAAGCAACTTGGTATATGTGCATTATAGCTTTTGCACATTACCTGCGCAACCCTTAATACTGGATAAACCACCAGTTTTTTAAAGCCCTTTCCAAAGCTCATCTTCTCCTGAACCCCCCGAGATACGAGGCCTTCAGCCAAGAAATTGACTCATCCTGGCAATGTGCTATCCATGGTGTCGGGGAAATCAATCTCCCTAGGATCAACTCCAGCGCTTCCGCAGCCGCTAAGACGCAACCAGCAGGGAGAATCGATGCGCCTAGATCAGATGCCATACCACTCAATGCCCACCTTGGCCGTCCTTCCGTTCCGGCAGTTCCGCATCGGATGGACGTGGCAGCTGCGGGCGCTCAAGCTCTTCCCCGACTCCCAGCTGTCCTGGAAGCGTTACTTCTACGATAACGGCAGTGGCCATGCGAGGGTGGCTGTTTTCGCCTCCTACGAGGAGGCCATGGAAGCGGCAGACGAGTTCAACAGCCGCACCAGTGAACTGGTCGTCCAGGCGGTACCAGATCCTGTGCTGCAGAGCTCGACCACCCTGAAGGTCGAGAAAGCACTGACAGCGGCGCGCCGTATCCAGGGAGAAGAGGAGCTCATGGAGCGCGAGGCGATCAAGCGGAACGCCCATCTGCCCCGGCTCTCGGTGCAAGAGCTGAAACTGCACAATACGATGGAGAGCTTGCGCCAACCCCTTTACGAGGAGCTCGAACGAGCCCCCTATGTGGATGTGGTGGCCCTACCGCATTTCAACACATGCCTTCGCCGTGTCGATGACCAGACATGGGAGCAGATTGGAGCCCTGTCTCCCAAACGCTCGCAGATCTGTCTACGCGAAGTGACAGCCAAAGGGTTTGGTCTTTCGGGAGCTGACCACTGGGGAAGAACCAAAGCGCAGATACGCGCACTCTTACTCCCCCGAGCCAATCAGCTGTTGCAGTTAGCAAGCGTCAAGCAAATGCTCGCCGAGGCGAGGATGCGCGGCCAAAGGGTACTGGTCTGCGGTGGCTTCGTGTTTTGGTATGAGGACGACGGGGTGCCACGGTGGGTGGTGAAAAACACGGGTGGCGAGTCCAACAGCGATGAAGGAAACACCCTTTGGCACGAGGGAACGATCCTATCTAAGAACCATGGTCGTATAGTCGTGCTCCCCTATATCAAGGAGAACGGGGAAAAGGTTCAAGGGCACACGAAGAATGCACCACACGATGGAAAGGCGCTGCCCCGGCATTCTGAGCAGTACGTCACCCTCCCTTTCGAGATCTTGGATGGTGACCTCATGATCGGACTGTTTGGTGAACTCCACTATGAGTAACCCACTGACTAATCGGACATAAGTGCACCCCGTATCCCAAATACAACGCATCCCAGGAAACAACGCATTAAGGCTTCTATTGAGTGGCCAAGTGCTATCTTACCAATCTCGACCTGCCGTCTCGCTGGGAGCATGACGTCGGCCAGTGGCAGTGGGCAAAACCGACATGTTCCGTATGTCGACGCTCGCTGATTGCCGGGGCCTGTGACTCGCCATGCCTTCAGCATTACGGCGAAACCGGTTTTCACAACATGCAAGGAGTGCAAGATGCAGTACGTGGCTTGTTTACGAGTTGGTCAGAATGACGTTAAGGCGCTGATAAATCTGGAAGACCACAGGCGGGAAGTCGTGGCTCCGCTGTTGGACATGCGAGGTGACGACGACAGACACCTTCAAACATTCCTAGCGAGTTGGACTGAGCATCCTTTTTTCCTAGACGTTTCAAGAATAACGAAGGACGTTGGTGAAGAATTCATTACTACCAACGACCTGCACAATCCTCATGGCGCGTTTGAGAACAAACGTCGATTTTTCTCCGATGTGGCAGGCATCAACCAGAACGTCATACCAGTGGTTTCCTGGGTTGATGACGACCCCCAACGAGCAGTCATCCAAAGTGCACTGGCTCTCCAGAGCGATTTCCCACATATAGCTATCAGGGTTACCTGCCCGGAAAACCCCACTTCCACTTCATGGAACAGATTGCTGTCAATCCTGGATGCTCTTGAAAACCCGGACACCGCGACGGTGATTTTGGACTTCGGTGCCACAGCTCCGGCCAACACTGCCTCGGGGTCGGATTTCAATGTATCCCTGCGTCAACTCAACAGCTATCAGATACGAAATCTGGTTCTGATGAGCACCTCCTTCCCTATCGATAAGCCGGCCTCAAACACCTCACGTTCCTCCGCCTGCTACGACGTTGCGTGGCAAGCAAGGGTCGATACCAGTGGCATAGAGTCGGATATTGTCTACGGGGATTACGCCGCCACCAACCCAACCGCCTCGATGGAATACATACGAGGCATGCCTGTGCTTCCTTTTGCCTGCTATTACACGCCAACGGAATGGTGGCAACGACGCAAAGGTTCGGACAAGGAATTTGTGCGGTACATCGAAATTGCCCAGGAGATTAGAGGTTTGCCGGGTTATCACGGCGACGACTTTTGCTGGGCCACTCGCGAGTACAGCAGAATTGTCGCCACATCTACCGGCTACGGGAACAACGGAACATGGAACGGATTCAGAATCAATCAGCATATCTGCGCCATGATCCAGTCCATAGTAGATACTGACGGCTTCGATGACCTCGATGCCGATGACTTACTCTAACGGTAACGTTGTTTCAGGCTGACCAATACATGTGACCTGATCACATTCATGGGAAGGGCGTCGCTGAGCTGGCGGCGCACTTCTTTTATGAGGTCGCGACTTTTCGTTGGCACCCCATGCTGGTTCGCGAGTGCATCCAACTCGCTACGCCACAAAAATCCCGTAAGGTGGAATTTATCCTGGAGCTTGTTGGGCTTCGCCTTTCGAATCATCGCCATGCCGGAATAGTCATCGACGACGAGTACGCCAACATTCGGCAGACATGACTCAAGAGCCTTCACCAAGTGCTTTGAATGGCAGCATAGCCAGACTTCGTCAAAGCACGCCATATACGCCTGCTGCTGGCCCTCCCAGCGAGTCAAGGTGTCGGCATGGGACTTGATCTCAAAAGCGGTTAGCTTCCCATTGGCATGAACGAGATCGGCGCGTCTGGCCTTATCGATGAAGCACAGCTCCTCGATGAAGACGTCACTCTCTTCATGGGACATCGCTTTCGCGACCCACTGCTTGAGGATTGGGCGGATTTCGGTTGGATTCAACATGCGCGGATTATAGACAGACAGTTGAGGCTTCTCACGCTAAAAAAGCGCCCAGTCGTCGATCACCACAGGGCCCGCACGTGCGTGATACCTGTCCGGCACGGCGTGAAGACGATGACGCAAAGCCAAGCTTGGGCTAGGTAATTCCTGGCTTGACCAGCTTACCCCTGGCCGACCTCAGCCCCTAACGGTGGTCGATTCATAAGGCAGGCGACGCCTGCGAGCACGTGGTGAGTGGACGATCGTTTATTCCAACTGTAGCCGCCGAAACAGCTGGCTTGCCGAGCCAGCCGGTGCTTCCAGTATGAGTCACAACCTCATATGGCCATTGATTCGAGAGCAATTGCCATCATAATGACAGCGCTACGGCGGGCAGCCAAAAGGCCTGCTTGTACCCTGCTGTAGAAGCCTGTTAGCCGGAGATCAAGTCCTCTGGTTGAGGGTCGATGCGTAGGCGCGCTCAAAGGTATTCGAGAAACACTGATCCGTCGTGGTCTGTACGAAGGAACGAGATTTCGTCAGGGTAACCGTCTACGCCCATCAGCTTAACAATTCCATCTGCGTGCTCGTGCATACAGACCAAGGTGCACGTAGCTACATCTGTGGGAACCAGAGCCTCATGGAGGGTGTAGCGCTCAATGCAGTAGAAGTCTCCGACTTCAAGATTGAGCCTATCGGTTTCACTTACAGCTTCCCGTACCTCTGATTTGCGAAGTGTGTTCGCTGTTTTCTGAGCGTATCGGTTCCCATCATAGATGACTTCATACACAGGTTTACCTGAGGGGCAGTCTGACGTGACCGGCGTGCTTGTGTATTGGATGTTCGTCAGCGCGCCTGTGAGAATCCGGCTACTCACGTGAGTGTCGTGCAGGTGGATGCGCGCCGGCATTCCTGTTATTTCTCGATGACCGTTGGGCCACAGATGAAGTCGCCACTGCTCATCGACTGAGCGCTTTAGCAGCATCACATAGAAGCCATGCGGATGCTTCAGGCACCGTGGTTTGCGCTCGGCGATCCACATACGCAGTGCTTCCTTTATAGAGTGCGTGGGCGTAGTGGTCAGATGCTCTCTATCGAGGAAGCTAAGGTCAGTATGCATAAGGGGAGCCTGCACCTACGGCTGCCTCTGCTTTTGCAATGACTTTTGCAGGGATGGTGCCCAGGCCGAACATCTTTTGCAGAACCTCGGTAGGCGCCACGTCCATGGCTATTTCAATCGCTGAAGCTTCTGTGCGGATCAGGCCTAGCTCATGCGCATACGCTGCGTAATCGCGATGAGATCGGTGGTACCGGTATGCAAAGTCTTTCGGGTCTTCACGCGTGACGATGATCTCTTGAGAGGAGCCTTCGATACGGAATGTGGACAGGCGCTTGCTTAGGTAGAGCTGTACGTTCAGCAGAAGCGGATATTCCGCCTTGGCGCGTGCGATCGCGAGGATCGTAGCCAAAACCTCGGATTGAACGTACTCAACGTCCCACAGACGACTTTCGAATGTCGCGCTTTGCCGAAACCGGACGTACTGCTCACAAAGGGAGGCGTCTCTGAAATCCAGCAAAATGGCGTCAACACGGATTGGTTGCCGGTGTCTTTTGGCTTGCTCAAGAAGCTTTTGAAGCGTATCCGCTCTGAAATGCCGTCCCGTGCGCACGCTGATCTGGTAGTCGACAGAGTCCGCGACGATTCGATCAAGGTTCTGCGAAATGTCTTGAGGTAGAACGACGGCAGCTTTCTGCACCTCATTCGGATCGACGAAAAACGAAATGTACAGTGTCGAGAGAATGGCGAACGCGCCGCTAGCTACGACTGAGGTCAGGAAGCTGTTGAAAGCGACGAGCGCAGGGGGTTGATCAGGGCGATTGGCAATCCACACGATCGCCAGGAAGCAAAGAAGCAGCAATCCGCAGCTGGCGAGTAGGAAGCTTCTGCGCTGATGAGCAGAGCTGAAAATTCCCGAGAGAGACACGCTGGTTACCTTCTGAAATCCGTTTCGGTCGCGGATTTTGCTCGGCATGATGGCGCAATGCAAGTACGCTTCGCCTAGCGTCTTGATTTTCTCACGGCGCAAAAACGAATCGCAGTGCGAATTCGAAAGCATGAGCTAGGCTCTCACCGAGGCGATTTACGTCATCGAATCGCGAAAGAAAATGGTGAACCGGATGCGAAAAACGATGCGCGAAACGCGTCAGTAAACGTGTGACATGTCACAGCTACCTATTTCGTTACGTGATTCCTTTGTGCCATACTCGATTCACAACCTGTTTTTCAGCCTGGTTGATCGCCTAAAAGCTGCTGCTTACTTAAGCAGTACGATGATCAAAAAATGCTAAACCGGAGGCAAGCCGCTTCTGTGACCCGTACTGAATCTACTGAAGCACTTGCATGGGGTATGGTGCTTTAGGTTGAACGTTACCGCAGGTATTGAGTCGATGCAGTGAGGAAAGGCCGTTCGTCGGTCACTTGAGAAGGGGGCTGACGACGATCTGGATGGATTCGTATAATCCACCGCCTCACGAACCATGGCGAGTCATACACGCTTCGGCCGCGTAGCGTATTCCGATGTGAGACCGCGACCACCGGGAAGTGGAAAAAGGGGATAGAAAATGAGCGTTGAGCTTTTGTATGAGAAGGCCAGGAGCCAGATGGGTGCGACGGAAGCGGAGCGCCTGCGTAAGGCACGAGCCCGTACCGTTCTGATGACCAAAATCCTTGCTGCCCAAGCCAGAGCCCAAGCTGTTAACAGTGAGATGCTTGCTCGTACTTGCAGCCTGTAAATTTTTTATTTCCTAAAGCAGCCCTAGCGGCTGCTTTTTTTTGCGCGAAGAACAATGACTCCTTACCTCGTAACCGAATTTCAGCGCGAGACGCTGAGTGCCTTGATCCGCGAATGCTTCGGGTATGAATACCTGCAGATTTTTGACAAGGAGCAGGTGAAATATCTCTATGGCTACCTCCGCTCGCTCGGCGCGAAGACCATCCTCCTGGAGCCACGGTATACGGATCGAGATTTCCTAGAGGACTACTCTCGCTACTACGTCAAACGGTTCCGAAACGACGGTGAGGTATGTGGCCGGCTTCACTTCTTCAGTTGCAAGCTTGACCACAAGTCGTTCGACAGCATGATGCTCGATAGCGCGCGCCAGGACGTGTCTCGGGGTTGGCTGCAGGACAACTACTTGGGCTTCGTCCTGATCAAGCCCCTGAATAAGACATTCATCGGTAAGACCTGCCTGCGAACTGCAGGTGACTCCGGTACCGGCCCAGGTACCAAGAAGAAAATTTCTAAGCGCTACGACGTCAATTTATTCGGCATCAACCTTTCCGTTGAATCCATTGCATTCCAAGAACAGGACAAGGTTGTGGCTGCCTGCGCGACCACTGCGATTTGGACTGCCCTTCATGCTTTGCCTGGGCGTAACGTCAAGACCATCCCTTCTTGCAGCGAAATCACGATCTCAGCACTGAATTTTGTTGACGGCTCAAACAATGGATTTCCAAACAAGCATCTGACGCACAAGCAGATTCAACGTTCACTGGACGTAGAGGGCCTGCGTTATCACTCTTCGACACTCACTGAGACACCGAAGAAATGGTTCCAAGGCTATGCCTGTGCTCACATTGACAGTGACATACCGGTGATTCTCGCAGGCTTTGTCTATGGGCCTCAAAAGGCTAAAGCTAGCGAGGCAGAGCCAGAAGAGGACGCGCTTTCTGAAGCTGAACGTCTCTCTGTCCTTGAGGAATACGGTGACGGCCTTTCGGATGAAACGCGTGCACAATTGCTGGCTGGTAACGGGGCCACTGTAGGGCAATCGGTCTGCTTGAAGGGGGGTCATGCAATCACTCTTCTTGGCTACGACTTCCGCGATAGCGCGCAGTGGATCTATGTCCACGATGATCGCCTCGGCCCGTACGCGAGAGCTCAATTGATTGAGGCCACCAGCTTCATTGATCTTCACGCCGGTAACGGTTTTGAAGCTAGCGATGAGGTGAAAAACTCTCTCAAAAATCGCTGGGCGTTGGCATTCAGTCAGTGGGATGACGAAAAGCAGGTGTGGCTTTCTCCTCACGAAATTCTTGTGCCTGACATGGGCATTGTGCCGACTGATAAAAAGGCGCGACTTGAATTCCGCTACGCGCATGACACCGCCGCAATTCTCCTTGGTCATATCAAAAAGTGGATGGCCGAGATCTGTGACAGCTCTGAGCTTGAGCATCAGGATTGCCGCTACACTATCAAGCTGTCTCCCATTTCCCAGATTCGCAGCGAAATCGTGGGGAAACCTATTAGCTACGTGCCTGGCGATGTGCTGAAAGCGGGTAAAGAGTCCCCGACAGCCACGTCGGAAAGCATTCAGCGGTGGAATGCCGATAAGCTGAATTTCTTAACGGCGCCTATGGCTCGTCTGCAGTGGGATATTGATCTCTATTGGGGTGACAAAAAGGTTCTGAAGGTTCTGCTCGACTCCACGGACACTCCGTTGGGTGACGCGGTTTCGGCAATCTATGAGCACGACCTACTCCTGGCCGACCTGTTCTTGCGGGTCTTCAGGGACGACAAACCGAATGCCCAGTACGTAGACGAGGTGCACTTCTACAGCTCGTTCCTGAAAGTGCTCGCGAAGCGGGACATTGATCACACTGGCCACCTAAACACTACCTATGGTCAGCTACGCGCTCCGAAGAGACTTGAGCAGAGTGAGATCACTCTGGAAGGCAAGGGCGCCAACGATACTGCCATCGAGCGATTCGATCCAATGGCTGAGGAACGTTCCTTGATGACTCGCTACGAAGAGGTCGTTAAGGACACGGAAAAGAATCTCATCTGGGCGATTGGCAAAGATGGCAGCCTTTTTGTCGCGATTGATCTCAAAGATCCGAAGCGTGGTCATCCAAGCATGACTGGGCTTCAGGCTGCGCGGATCGCTGGTGAAATGTGGTGGAGGCCCGGCGATAGTGGTGGAGTGTGGGGTGTGAACCACGGATCCGGCCGTTATAGCTTTGACTACGCGAATCCCTCGAATTTGCTAAACAACGCAATTACCAAAATCGCGTCCTTCTTCCCTGACGACGAATTCGTCTCCGAGCCTGTCCGTAGGCCTTGATGTCCTCTTAAGCGGCGTAACCTTCAGCAAGGCCATTGCTGCTCGTCTCTCCGACTACTACGCGCTAAATGCGGAGTCGGTCGTAAGGGATTTACAGCCAGGCAAATACGAGGGCAAGGTTGCGGTTAGAGCTGGGGAGGTTTTTTTGATGCGTAGGCAGTTCATAGATTGAGGGCCCAAGTTTATCGCTCATCGCTCGCCCAGTTACTCAGCTAAATACGATCGATGTCATGGGCAAGGCGCCACAAAGTTATCAGATACGGTGTAAGCCACACCGCGAGGCCAGCCCACCAAATTCCAGAGGTTGGACACGATGGCGTGAGGGCATAACTGATTCAGCCCACAAGCCATCACTCCATTTCCGAACAGCGTCACTGGAATAGCCGTTTCAGCCACGCCAACAGCCCGCCCTTCTGCGGCTGCGTTGAGGATGCTTCCTCTGCCGGCACGTGGGATATTTTCTGCACGGTATTTTGCTTCTCGTAGAATTGTTCCTTGCGAGCTGCGACATAGGCCCGACCACTCTGTATGGCCTTATCTGACATCTCACCCGACCAGTCGACGGCCCCACCCCTGATAAAATAATGTGAACGGCAGGGGAAACTCCAATTGCCTACGGATGGGCTAAGCGAGACCTCACCATTGAAGGTCAACTGCCAGGCGGTAGGCGAGAGAGATAGAGGCACTTCCTGGCGGCATCCGCACGGGCACAAATGTGACACCGTCCGGTAGCGCATGGAAACGTAGAGCACCCCATCTTCCAGATCGTCAGGAATAAACTCCACAAATGTGGTGCGGAAGCGCTCGACTTTCATGTTGGCTGCTCAGAGTTGATATTCTTGTTATTGGCTGTGTTGAAGGACGCGTTCATCTCTGCGCTCCGGTCATAGAAGAATCCGCAATGCCGCTTCCAGCGCATCACCGCCAGCATGGCATTCATCGCGTTCATCTCGACAAGCTGGATATTCGACGCATAGAGGTTGTCGCGCTTGAGATCGCTCATCGACACTCGTGAGGCAACGTGGTCACGTTTTCCCGGCTCGCTAGTGGTGACTCGCATCACTCCCCATAGCAAACCATCTTCCGTCATCTGGACGTCCATTCCGGTGTCGATCATTGTCACAGCTGAGTCTTCGAGACGTTCGTAAATGAGCTTACGGACATCCCCTTTGTCCACACAGACAAAGACGTAATCAAAGGCGCGCAATTCATCGATATTGGACGCAGTCACCTTTTCGTTATGCGCCACGATGCCCCGCCTCAGCTCAGAGTACCGTTGAGAGTAGTAATCGACTTTGCTCAGGCGCTCGTCAAGAATAGCTCGTGAAATCACACCTGGAGCACGAAAGGCGTTGTGTTGCTGAAGAGCGTCGTCGTCATAGAGGTGAATTTCGGCCACCGGCGTCTTGGCGACTGCATCAAGGACATAAGCACCGGTACCGCCAAGCCCGACAATGGCAATGCGAAGAGGCTTGAGCTTAGCGACCTGTGCCCCAATACCCGCTCGGGGAGATGCCGTATCTTCGTAGACAAAAACCGACTCCGGATCCACAGTTTCAATGAGCTTGAACGTCAACGGTGTTTCACCGGTCGCTTTGGCCTTTACCTCATTCCAGAGAATGCGCGTGTAATGCCAAACCTTGTCGTAATAATTGTCGAAGTTATTTGCCCCACGGGGCTTGTTGGAGAAAGCGAAATTGGCAGTCAGCTCAGCTGAAATTGCCAATGACCACCCTTGGACGTCGATGGCCGTGATTTTCCCGCCATCGAACCGGTGAGGAAAACCGCCGATAAACAGCATGACATGGCTAGGGGGCGGCCCTGCCAACTCAGGATTCACCAAGGTCAGTGGGCAACAGAAAACGCCCTTCTGCACCTCTTTGTTCGCATCGAGGTAAGGCACCGAATGCACGAACAGGTGCCCATCTCGCACTTCCAGCTCAAAACCTTCATTGCGCAAACGCAACAAGTCTGGGCTACGACTGATCGCTAACGATGACATAGAATTCCATCCCTTCTTTCACGTGAACGTATTGGCCATCCACCACAGAACCTTCTGGGAATTCATGGGGCCCGTTGTCGTAATCAATCGTGTACACCGTGTTCGCCGGATGCGGGCTGCCCGGAAAGGCAAGCTCGACGAGATCGCGGTAGGAAAGCGACCGGGAATGAACGATTTTGGGCTTAGCATTGACGACGATGTGGGCCTCGAAGCGCTTGGTAGCGAATCGCTCGACGCCAGGCTTCGTCAGGTCGACGAACTCCTTGTTGCCAATCAGGTTGTCCTTCCCGCCAACAATGATTTCCCAGACATCGAAGTCGTTGACGTCCACACCTGCCAAGGTCTTCAAGGTTGCACCGGAGATCTGGCGAGCCCCCCATTCAAGGCTTTGGTCGTTTACGAGCATGCGGTACGAACTATCGCTTTCGAAGACGATAAATTTTTCTACACCTGCCGCCCGCAAGTCGACACTCTCATCAGGGCTGATCTCCTCAAGTCGCCCGGTTACCAAAATCTGAAACACCTGATGCTCCACCGCATTACGAATCCGGGCAAGGGCCAGGATTTGTGAGCCGGTCACGATAGGATCATTGATCACCGCCCCAACAAACCGCAGCGCTTCGTCACCAATCAGGACGCTGTAGGGCCCATGGTCACGCACCGGACGGCCTGCTTGAACTGCAGCCGATACATCTTCAGCTTCAAAAACATTTGACTCAGACATAGGGAAAAACCTCATGCACAGCACATCAATTCGTTGCCTGGCCAGACAACGCCACCGATCTTAAAAAACGACCCAACGGTCGTTGCCTAGCCAGACAACAGTGGACTTCAAAAAAAACCCGCTTATCATGGATCATGAATCGCAAGCTGTTGTCTGGCTAGGCAACAGACTACTCCCGCCCGTTCGGGCAATGCAAGAGGTTGGAGAAAAAAATGGATTTGGCTGAGTTCATCGCGACCATGCGTGAACGAAAAGAGCTGAGCTTCCGTGATCTGGAGAAGCGCGCAGGAGATCTAGATCATGCGTACATATGGCGATTGGAGAAGGGGGATCGAGCTGCTCCTTCAGACGATGTCGTGACTCGATTAAGCCAAGCGCTCGGACTAGAGGAGCGAGAGAGCGACGTGTTCCGCCTCTTGGCCAAATCAGTCACTGTGGACAATGCGCTTTACCATCTGATGGTCTCTCGCTTCGACATCCCATGGGAAGATTTCGAGGATGTGGCTACGATGAGCTTCCGTGGCGAACGCCCGACCACAGAGGATGCTTGGCTCAAACGGATTCAACTCATTCAGCAGATGTAGAAGCGAGGTTTTTCATGGACGAAAATATTGCAATCGCAAGGGCCCGAAAGCTGCTGAAAGACGTGGGAATTTCAAGCGTGCCGGTTGATGTCGAGGCAATGGCCCTTTTCTTAGGGTTCAACGTCTCGCGCAATGCGCTCGAAGATGGTGAAGCAGGCAACACCTTTCAAAGGCGCGGACAGAAGTACATCTGCGTCAATGAAAGAGACAGTGCGCTTCGTCAGCGTTTCACCATCCTCCATGAGATCGCACACCACGTCCTGGAACTCCCCTCCAGACATGGCGAGAAACTGCCGAGTGATGAGCTTGAGCGCTTCACCGGACGCTACCCGGAGGAGGTTCTCTGTGACATCTTCGCAGCAGAGTGCCTGGTTCCTTGGGAGCTGATCAAACCACTTGCACAGGAAAAAGATTTCACCCTGGAGCACCTCGCCGAATTGACTGAAAAATTTCAGGCGTCTCGCTCCTGCATCGCTTCCAAATTCGCTCAAGCGTCGAACAGTCCTCTGGCATTCGTCGTGGCGGAGGACGGAGTGGTGAAGTACTTCATCAGCTCTAAAGGGCTGCGAGAATCGCGCGTGTGGATCAATAAAGGGATACCGCTTCCTCAAAACTCCGCTGCGGTCAAAGCTTTCAAGGCCGGCTTCAGCGGTATGCACGAGGCAGACGGTGAAGCTACAGACTGGAGCCATAGTGACGATGCCCGTCGGTTTGCATATTACGAGCAAGCGACCTATCACGCGCCAACTAGGCAAACTCAGTCCATCTTGATATTCGAGGAGCTTGAGCAGCGACCGTCCTCCAACGGCTACCGCGCCAATCTAGATGATGACGGTCGTCTGGAAGAGCTCGATGGCTTTCCTGGTTGGTCAAAACCGCGCTACTAACCCTCGCCAGACGCCCTGCCTGAGCAAGCCCAATCTGCGTCGAAGTGCTCGACATCTTTCATTTTATTTCTGCGCCAAGCCGGCCCCTGCTCGCAACACAGCAGCGCATCATCCAATGTCGAGAAGGTGCCCGATTGGATCGGACGATCCCTGGCGCCACCCAACTGACCTGATTTTCAAGTCGCCAAGGCAAAAGCCTTAAGCCACTCTGATGCGCACCCGGTTCAAACACAAGCGAGCCACTCTAAACCGCACTCGGAGGAACCACCGTTCGACTAGAACAAATACGCCTCATCCCGAGAATCCGGCTCGTCCTCATCACCCTCCAATCCAATCAGGGCACTTTTGTAAAGGCCAATCTGAGGATGATGAAGTGCCAAGTGCGTCATGCCCATCGATGATCAGCTTCTGCTGCAGATGGCGTACGAGATGCCAAGCCAGAGGTTCGCGGATATCCAAGCAACCTTGGATCTGATGGAAACTATTGGAGCGCTGTGTAACAAGGGCCTCTCGAAGCGCTGTAAAGCCATCAACGCTGTGAACACGGATAGGATTGTTCAGCCCCGGACGACGCTCGTAAGCGCTCACAATCGATCCAAGGATTCCAGGAAGATCATTCCCATAGGCTTTGCAGGCAAGAGACCAGAGCTGACCATCAGACAGTAGGGTCATCGGGCTCGCACTATCAATAAATTGGCAAAATAGCCCCAAGCGCCGCCAGAATCCAGATCCACCTGTAAACCAATTTTTTGACGTGTTAACTGCCGAGGTTTACAGATCAAAAATTTAGTTAACAGATCCGAATTTTCGAAGCGCGCAGTAGGTCACCGGGTGCGTCTTGCTAGAACATTGAAGGCGACGGACGCTTGCAGACGCCTGTTGTCCGAGACGGGTGGAATTTCAGACGGACTGATCCCAGCAAAAGAGCCCTATTGGTTTGACGTCAAAGCGTAAGCAGCAGCCTACGGCTGCAAAGTAAAGCGATTTCTCCTCCGCCCCCAGCCCCACCATTCCAACCTCAAATTCACCTTCAGTCCTCAAAACCGTGTGATCTAGAAGCCGTAAATATCAGATGTAAAAGCCGGCGAAATCCTGTGAGAAAAGCGGTGCCTGGGCCACTGCCGCTTTTATCTTGCTCTCAAATATAAGAACTCCGTCTCGCTTAAAAATTTTCAAGAGGGGGGGGTGAAAATAAAATGGACATTGCCGACGAACGGTAAATAAATTGCCTATTTGTCAATCTGAATTTTCACTCAAACATCCTCGAAAAACTATAAAAAAGGCTTTAAAGCAGGCGAAAACGCTAACATTTATGAAATTTCGATTCACCAAGTGCGAATTTTGATCGCCTACGACCGCGCCCAGTAGCAGATACAGTGGCCATGTCGATCATTTGTAACCGTCCGGCCAACTCACCTTCCTATCCACAATTGCTGGGACAAAAATCAGCAATCCTCCCTGGGTCAATTTTCAATCGGCAGGATGGGTCAGTTTTCAATCAGCGCCAACAATCAAACATCTTGCCTAGCCAAAAGGGCCTTCAGATCGCTTGCATGCAGCTGCTCTTGATGCCTATTGATACCATTGGCGCTGATGCTATAGGATCAGATCAGGAGATGGCATTCCTCCTTTAACGGCCTTCGTGCTGATGATGCCTACGTGAACCCTGGACAGGGTGCGTAGGTGCGCCTCCCTGTCCTCCATTTTAGGACAGGCTATGATCTTACCCTCCGAGTTTCCCTTTTCTTTCGGCGCGAGCCGCTTGCGAGTTAGTCCACTCAGGTCTGATGAGGTGGGCTCGCCATGCTGAAGTCATTAATGGTCATCGCCGTTGGTGCTTCACTTGGAGCCTGGTTGCGCTGGATATTGGGCATGAAACTGAATGCTCTGTTTCCTACGATTCCCCCAGGTACTGTGGTCGCGAACATGGTTGGGGGCTACATCATCGGCCTGGCCATCGCCTTCTTGGCCGCTTCTCCTACCCTCAGTCCAGAGTGGCGTCTCCTGATCATCACGGGTTTCTGTGGTGGGCTTACCACCTTCTCTACATTTTCAGCCGAAACGGTTGCCTTGATTCAGGAGGGCAGACTGGTCTGGGCGCTTGGCTCAATTTCGTTGCACGTTGCAGGCTCGTTAGCGATGACCGCTGCCGGGCTTCTGTCCTACCAAATGATTGGTACTCGCTGAGGAGATAGAAATGAAAGGCTATATGGTCGTTTTCTTCACCCAACAAAACCGTCGTTATCAGGGAAAGATGCTAGGCGATTGGATCGTCGACGTGGCTAAAGAAATGGGGTTGCGAGGCGCCACGCTCTGCACCGGAATCGAAGGGTTTGGGCACACAGGAAAACTGCATTCATCGCACTTTTTTGAGCTGGCGGATCAACCCACGGAGATTCGCTTGGCCATCACGGAAGATGAGGCAGAACGATTGTTCAAACGATTGGACTCTGAGGAAATATCGGTGTTTTTCACCAAGACGCCAATCGAGATGGGCACCCTTGGAAAAACGCCCTCCAGCTCAACACCCTCCACAACTTCGGAGCTGTGAACATGAGCTACGCGGACATCCCAGCTGGCAACGCCCTCCCCGATGACTTTTTCACCGTTATCGAGATTCCTGCAAACCACTCGCCGATCAAGTACGAGGTGGACAAGTCGAGCGGACAAATTTTCGTTGACCGCTTTCTCAGTACACCGATGTTCTATCCGGCCAACTACGGGTTTATCCCGAACACGCTGAGCGACGATGGCGATCCGCTGGACGTCCTGGTGGTTTGTCCATATCCCGTCTCACCTGGAGTTGTCATCCGCAGTCGCCCGGTTGGTGTGATGTACATGACTGACGAAGCCGGAGCCGATGCCAAGGTGATCGCAGTGCCTCATGAAAAACTCAGCTCCATGTACATCGACGTAAAGGAGTGCTCAGACCTCCCTGCGTTACTCCTCGCACAGATCCAGCACTTCTTCGAAAACTACAAAGCATTGGAACCGGGTAAGTGGGTGAAGATGGGCCGCTGGGGCAGCGCCGATGAAGCGCGGGAAGAGATTCGCAAGTCGGTAGCTGCGTATATCCCCAAATAGACTTACGCCAGATTCAAATGCCTGTGTCGGAGGATCGCGCTGAGGTTCCTGCATTATGCTGGGCCTCAGTTGCTCCGATCATCAAATATCCGGGGAAACATATGCTGGGAATGAAGGAGCGATGTTGACTCGCCCATCCCCGTCAACGGCTGATTTGCACCAGCAACTCCGCAGCAACTTTTTTCAGCATGAAAGTTTCGCGCTGAATGGACTGCCCCATCGATGAGTCCTGACGCTGCATCACGGCTTCATTGTGCGATATGGCCTCATGTAGGTTGATCCAGACAGGCCGCATACCATTAGCGATTTCGTGGCTTTCCATTCTCACGGGCTCTAGCTGTGGCGCTACTTCGCATTGATAAAAATGCGATGTCATGTGCATCAGATCGTACTGTGGCTTCCAGTAGGGCCGGTACTCCTCGATGTAACCGTAGTGCTGGAGCACCTGTATTTCACGGGCACCAGTCTCTTCCTCAAGCTCGCGCTTCAGACCTGTGACAATGTCCTCGTCACCATCAAGACCGCCACCAGGAAAGCTGAAGTCGTTATAGCGCTCTGTGAACAGCAGCAGAATCTGTTCACCCCACATCACGATGCCGCGTGCTGCATGTCGACGGAATACTCTGCCCTGCTTGGATTTCAGCTCGGGGTGAACAATTTCAGTTAGTGAGTTGCATGTGGTCTCGTTACGGCAAGATCAGTTAGTCATCGTCCAAGGTGGCCACGGCATTTCCGCAGTTCTGGAAATACTGTGGCCAGTGGAACTGGCTCAGCGAAGCAGTAATACGGGTGAAGTGGATGTTCGCAGCATCGTCGTGGTCGTGCTGCCTACCAGAAACTGCCTAATGCGTGAGTGCCCGTACGCCCCCATGACCAAGAGGTCAATGCCGTGCTCTGCCTGATATGCATGGAGTACCGACTCCACTTCGCCTGGGCGGATCTCGGCATGCACCAGCGAGCCAGAAGAGGCAAATGTGGCTCGTGCTTTCTCCAGCTCGTTCTGATTTTCTTCGGAGTCCGTACCAGCCATGACGATATGAATTGGCAGGCCTTCGCACAGCGGGCTTGAAGCAAGCATCTGTACGGTCTTGTGTCCTGTAGCGCTGCCGTCAAATGCCACCATGACCGTTTCAGGTTTCCTGAAATGGCTGGTTGTAATCAGGATGGGGTGGTGGATAGTTCGGACTACCGCTTCAATCTGGCTGCCAAGACCTTGGGCACTGCGCGTGCTGTCCTCACCGACTCTTCCAATCACCAGTAACCGAATATCGTCTTGGAGATTGCTCAGGCTCTCGACGAGATGGCCATGGCGCTGCTTCATATCAGGTGACATGGCTCCAGAGTGGACTGTTCGCTCGCGAGCTTTTTCAAGCATGTGCTGCCCATGTTCCAAGGCCAGTTTTGCCCGCTGCGCATCCAGCGTGGCCAACTCTTCCAGTAGATGTTCTCTGCTACCGAGACCGATATTGCCGCTGAGGTCAGCGGATGCAGGATATTTCTCCTTATCCAGCACATGAAGCAAGGTCAGGGGAGCGCTGAGTCGTTGCGAGGCCCATGCTGCGTAATCGCAGACCGCCAATGAGGATTGTGAGTTATCAATGCATGCCATTACGTGGGTCATTGTCGTTCTCCTTAGTGGCCCATGAGCTTGTCGATGGCACCGGGCTTGTCATGCACACCGAAGCGGTCAACGATTGTTGCGCTGGCTTCATTGAGACCGAGCACTTCAACCTCAGCGCCTTCGCGTCGGAACTTGATCACGACCTTATCCAGCGCTGCGACGGCGGTGATGTCCCAGAAATGCGCCTGTGTGAGATCGATGGTGACCTTGTTGAGCGCTTCCTTGAAGTCAAAAACCTCAGTGAACTTGTCCGCAGAGCTAAAGAACACCTGGCCCACGACGTAGTAAGTCCGATGCGATTTCGTCTCTTCCAGAGTGCTCTTGATATCCAGGTAATGCCCAACCTTATTGGCAAAGAACAGCGAAGCCAGCAGCACACCTACCAGTACGCCGTAGGCTAGGTTGTGAGTGGCCACGACGACCACGACGGTCACCACCATGACGAGGTTGGTCGACAGCGGATGCTCTTTCAGATTACGCAAAGAATCCCAGCTAAAGGTGCCGATGGACACCATGATCATCACAGCCACGAGTGCCGCCATAGGGATTTTGGAGAGCCATTCGCCAAGAAATACCACCATCAGCAGCAGGAAAACGCCGGCACACAATGTCGAGAGACGGGTGCGGCCACCAGATTTAACGTTGATGATCGACTGGCCGATCATGGCGCAACCGGCCATGCCGCCAAGCATACCGGCAGCGATGTTGGCCACACCCTGGCCTTTGCACTCGCGGTTTTTGTTGCTGGTGGTATCGGTAAGGTCGTCGACGATGGTCGCGGTCATCATTGATTCGAGTAGACCCACTACTGCCAACGCAGCCGAATACGGGAAAATGATGCGCAGGGTTTCAAAATTCAGCGGAACTTCAGGCCAGAGGAAGATCGGGAGCGTATCAGGCAGTTGGCCCATGTCACCGACGGTGCGGATATCCAAACCGAGGTAAATGGCGATGGCCGTCAGCGTCAGAATGCACACCAATGGAGAGGGAATCAGCTTGCCGATTTTCGGCACATACGGAAACAGGTAGATGATTCCCAGGCCCGCAGCGGTCATGGCATAGACATGCCAGGTGACATTCGTAAGTTCCGGCAACTGCGCCATGAAAATCAGGATCGCCAATGCGTTTACAAAACCGGTGACTACCGACCGTGAAACGAACCGCATCAACGAGCCAAGCTTCAGGTAGCCGGCAAGGATTTGAAGTACGCCACACAGTAGAGTCGCGGCCAGCAGGTACTGGAGTCCATGCTCTTTTACCAGCGTCACCATGAGCAGTGCCATGGCGCCGGTAGCCGCCGAGATCATTCCCGGGCGCCCGCCGACAAAGGCGATGACAGCACAGATACAGAAGGAGGCGTAGAGACCGACTTTGGGATCTACCCCGGCGATGATGGAAAAGGCGATTGCTTCCGGGATCAGCGCGAGTGCGACTACCAGCCCCGCGAGCACGTCGGCACGGACGTTAGAAAACCACGTTTGTCTAAGTTTTTGCAGCATAGAAATATCCAAGGCAAAGCATCGCGCACGCCAAGGGAATGGCGAGCGAGTCGATACAAATTCAAATTTTGAGGATTTTTTTGCTGTGCGCTTAAGGTGTAAAACCAGGCGTACAGCAGTGCGCACCCGCGAGCGAGGCTAGCGGAAGCAGGTTGTTGCGAGGGGGCGTAGCGCTAAGGCGGCGTAGGCTGCCAGTAGATCGTTTGGAGTACAGTCATGCTGATGTTCCTGTAGCTCAAGGGTATGCAGAGCCGGCAGTATACAGCAAATCAACCCTTGATCGGGACTCAGTGTCAAGCCCCACGAAAATTTAATGCTGAAGGAGAGGTAGCTGAAGAGTTGGTTTTTTAGCAAAGTCTAATTTGTAGATACGGCTCTGTTACGTGTGGCAATGGTGAAAGCCGTAAGCATCTCGCGAGACCCGCTTAGAACTCGAACTGGTTTTCGCTGAGGTTGGTACATCATTATGAAACCAAGTTCTGATCCACTCGCAGGGCTAGCCGCGTATGCCTAAGGAAGGCCATCGTTTAGCCTATATACCGTTTGCTCCAAAGTATTTGGTTTTGTGCAGCAATCATTTTGGGAGTGATGAATATTGTCAGCCGAAAGTAGTGTAAAGGCCGTCACGACTGACTCCCCTTGGGCGGTTTTTCTGGTGTTTCTGCGCCTAGGGCTCACCTCCTTCGGAGGCCCGATTGCACATCTAGCTTACTTTCGCGAAGAATTTGTCGCTCGACGCCAATGGCTGAGCGAGCGTAGCTATGGGGATTTGATTGCTCTGTGCCAGTTCTTGCCGGGGCCCGCCAGTAGCCAGGTTGGAATAGGTTTAGGACTATCTCGTGCTGGGTTTCCTGGAGCAGTAGCTGCGTGGGCAGGCTTCACATTGCCTTCGGCAATAATCCTGGTTTTATTCGCTCAGGGTATGTCCTCGTGGGGAGGGGCGCTTCCGAGCGGTCTTTTACATGGTCTTAAAATTGTCGCGGTGGCTGTCGTTGCTCAAGCCGTCTGGGGAATGGGCCGCAGTCTTTGCACTGATGCCCCTCGAATAACCGTCGCCGTGTTTGCTGCCTATGCTGCACTGCTTTGGCCGCATGCCTGGGGGCAGATCGGCGTGATTTTCTTCGGCGCTGTCATAGGAATGATGCTCTTCAAAACCGATGAAAGCCAAACTACGGAGTCTTTGCCCATATCGGTGAGCAGAAAAGTCGGCGTGGTGTTGTTGCTGCTGTTCTTCGGCCTTTTAGCTGGCCTGCCATTACTGATTCAAGTGTGGCCCTCTCAAGCGTTAGCTGTGGTAAATGCCTTTTTCCGTACTGGGTCATTAGTTTTTGGAGGTGGGCACGTCGTGCTGCCGCTGCTTCAATCAGCTACCGTGCCGAACGGATGGGTAGCCAATGACACATTTCTTGCCGGATATGGTTTAGCACAGGCCGTACCGGGCCCGCTTTTTACCTTCGCAGCATTTCTTGGCGCGTCCATGAATGCCCAACCTTCTGGTTGGCTCGGGGCTACCGCGTGCGTCCTAGCAATTTTTGCCCCTTCTTTCCTGCTCGTAATCGGCGTTTTGCCATTCTGGGAGCAACTGCGGAAAAGCTTACGCACCCAAGCTGCACTTTCAGGCGTAAACGCAGCAGTTGTGGGCCTTCTTCTGGCGGCCTTGTATAACCCTGTCTGGACGAGTGCCATATTCACTCCTACAGACTTTGGCTTGACGCTGATAGCTCTCGTGGCCTTGATGTTCTGGAAGGCTCCTCCATGGTTGGTAGTCTTGGCTGGAGGCCTCTTCGGATGGTTACTCAGCAGTGTATTTTGAGGCCGGCTAAACGATACCGTCAGGACGAGTTGCTTCGCGCACGATTACAGTGTGCTGAGCTGTTGATGCAGCCGATGGATTTGATGAGCCTAAGGGGCAGAACTGAGAGCATGTATTGCGGCCCTAATTTCGCGATAAACCTTCTGTGGTCTTGAGCTAGGACTATACGAAAGACAAGCCCCCAAGTGAGGTACACAGATTTCAGGCCGCTCTTTTTTCTAATGGCCTAATGGCGAAAGCTGACCAGGAAAAGGTAGTGTTCAAATTCTTACTCATGGACGTCCTACATGCCTGTCACAATTCGCGCTGCAGTGGTGGCAGATGCACAAGCTATCCAGTGCATTTACGCTCAGATAGTTTCGACAACGGCGATCTCGTTCGAAGAGATCCCGCCAAGCGCTGAGGAAATAGCTCAGCGAATAGCCACCACACTTCAAACATATCCCTACCTTGTGGCCGAAGAAGATGGGGAGGTCAAGGGCTATGCCTATGCAAGCCAGCACCGCGCACGCCCGGCCTACCGATGGGCAGTTGACGTGACGGTATACATAGCTGAATCGGCTCGCCGTCAGGGTGTTGGCCGTGAGCTCTATGAGACCTTGCTTCCGATTCTTGAGAAGCAGAGATTTCGCGCAGCGTACGCCGGAATTGCACAGCCCAATGAAGGAAGTGTGGGCCTGCATGAGTCGCTGGGGTTCGTCCACATCGGCACATATCCGGAGGTAGGCTTCAAGCTTGGGAAATGGCACGACGTCGGCTACTGGCGACTCGGGCTGTGTCCGGCAACTCCTCCACTGGAGCCTATTCTCTTTCCTTAGCTTGAAGTCGCATCACAGTAGGCACACTCGATTTGCGTCGCGAGACATCAGGGTTCGCTAGTGAGATAGCTTTGGACTTGGTTGACTACATCCCGAGCGGTGCGGGTTACTCCGATCAATGTCGCAGAGGCGAGCCCCGTCCAATCGCCGTAACCCACCAGCCACAAATTGGGTGACGCAACACTTCGATTTTCGTCCACAGCCACTTTACCGTCCAGGCCTACAACGCCCAGGCTGCTCAGGTGGTCGAGCGCGGGAGAAAATCCCGTGCACCAGATGACAACGTCCAACTTTGTTTCGTCTCCTGATGACCACACAACGCCTGTCGAAGTGAAGTGCGTGAATGGCCGTACCGCTCTCAATACACCGCGTTCACGAGCGTCTTTCACCGATGACACCATTACGATGTCGCCCAACCCTCCAGCGGGCTGCTCAGGCTCCACACCATCCTGTTGCGCCTTCAATCGAGCTGTAGCTCGTTCGAACAGGACGCGCCCATCAACCTCATCAGGTAGAAACTTTGGGACTTCTTGAGTTACCCAGGTTGTCTGAGCCACTTTGGAAACCTCGGCGTAAATCTGGGCTCCCGAGTTGCCACCACCGACGACAAGGACAGTTTTCCCCTCAAACTCATCCGGCCCAACGTAATGAGCGGAATGAAGCTGCTGCCCTAAAAACAACTCCTGTCCGGGATAGCTTGGGATAAATGAGCGGCTCCAGGTGCCTGTTGCACTGATAACCGCTTTGGCCTCCCAGGCTCTGTCCTCGGAGACAACCCGTAATCCGTCTTCGATTTTCTCGACACGGTTTACCCGCGTGGATCGGATGATGGGAAAGTCATATCGACGCTCGTACAGAGTTAGATAGTCGATAACATCGTCCAGCCCAGGAGTCCCCTCGGATACTGCTGGCATGGGCCAGCCGGCAATTGAGCTCCAAGCAGACGGCGAGAATAGTCGGAGAGAATCCCACCCATGCCGCCAGGCCCCTCCCGGTGCTGACTCGGCGTCGAGTAATACATAGGAAAGGCCTGTACGCCTCAAGAAATAGGCTACGGTGAGCGCGGATTGGCCACCGCCAATGACCACTACATCAAATTTCGAGTTTTGATTCACCAGCATCCCCCCAGGCCCATCTGCTTTACATCGGTTTAAACCCTGCGGCCATTCTCATCAATGACGACTTGTCCGTCTTCTTTGACGAAGCTGCCGCGCTGCTCTTGCGGCAGAAGGTCGAGGACTGCCTCTGACGGTCGACACAAGCGTGTGCCCAAGGGCGTCACGACGATGGGGCGATTGATCAGGATGGGGTGAGCCATCATGGCATCGATGAGCTGATCATCAGTAAGTGACGTATCGCCCAGTCCCAACTCCTCGTAAGGAGTGCCTTTGATGCGAAGCAGGGCCCGCATCTCAATACCCATATCCTTGATCAACCTGACAAGCGTGGTGCGGTCAGGTGGGGTCTGTAGGTACTCGATAACAGTCGGCTCTTCTCCGCTGTTGCGGATCAGCTCCAAGGTGTTGCGAGAGGTGCCACATTGCGGGTTGTGATAGATCGTGATCTGGCTCATACAGTTTCCTCGCACTGACGTTAGATGGAGCGCTGGTTGACGCGTTTGGAAAGCTCTTCGGCGGACTCTTTGCGCTCGGAGTACCGATCAACCAAATAATCCTGGCGATCCCGCAACAGCAGGGTGAACTTCATCAGCTCTTCCATCACGTCCACGAGTCGGTCGTAGTACGAGGACGGCTTCATACGACCTGCCTCGTCGAACTCGGTAAATGCCTTGGCCACCGAAGATTGGTTTGGGATGGTGAACATCCGCATCCATCGGCCCAGTACGCGCAGCTGATTGACCACGTTGAAAGATTGGGAGCCGCCGCAGACCTGCATCACTGCAAGGGTTTTGCCTTGCGTAGGCCGTACAGCGCCCATCGCCAGCGGTACCCAGTCAATTTGGGCTTTGAATACTGCGCTCATGGAGCCGTGACGCTCAGGGGAGCACCACACCTGCCCCTCAGACCATTGCATCAGCTCGCGCAGCTCAGCGACCTTGGGATGTGTATCGGGAGCGTCATCCGGCAGCGGGAGACCTGATGGGTCAAAGATCTTGGTTTCGGCGCCAAACTCTTCCAACAAGCGGGCTGCTTCCTGAGTCACCAGCCGGCTGAAAGAGCGCTCTCGCGTCGATCCGTACAAAAGCAGAATTCGAGGCTTATGGAGCGAAGGCGTACGAGGTGCCAGTTGCTCCAACGAAGGAATGTCGATCAGGTCGGCGTGAACGTTCGGCAATGTCTCTTGCATACAAACTCCTACGGCGGCGCCTGATTGGGGGCCGCCTCGGTTGGTCTTTAAAGCGAACCGATGCGATTCAATTCAGCTTTCAACTGGTCAGTGCTGATGGTCTTCAGTGGCAGCGCAAGAAATGCGCTCACGCGTTCGTGAATTTTGGCTAGTGTGGTTTCAAACGCAGCGGTGATCTCGGCTTCCGACCCGCTAGCCTCAGACGGGTCGGCCAGCCCCCAATGCGCCTTCAAAGCTGGCCCGAAGAAGATTGGGCATGCCTCACCTGCAGCCCGGTCACAGACAGTGATCACGATGTCTGGCGGCGAGCCTTCAAAAGCGTCCGAAGCCTTGCTGCTTAAGCCCGCAGTAGAGATACCCGCCGCCTCCAGTGTCTGCAGTGCCCTTTGATTCACCCGGCCACTGGGAAAGCTTCCTGAGCTGACAGCTTCTACGCCCTCGGGCGCCAAGTGGTTGAAAAGCGCCTCGGACAGAATGCTGCGGCAGCTGTTGTGGGTGCACATGAACAAGACTTTCATCAGAAGATTCCTTGATTCAGAAACTGAGGCGCAATGCCAGGGCAGACAAGGTGGCGACGAGGATAGGCAAGGTCAGCACGATCCCAGTCTTGAAGTAGTAACCCCAACTGATCTTGATGTCCTTCTTGGCCAGCACATGCAGCCACAGCAGCGTGGCCAGACTGCCAATTGGAGTGATCTTCGGGCCTAGATCGCAGCCAATGATGTTGGCGTACACCATTGCTTGCTGTACGACGCCATCAACTTCGGCGGCTTGGATGGATAAGGCACCAACCAGAACCGTGGGCATGTTGTTCATGATCGAAGACAGCAATGCTGTTAGCAGCCCTGTACCCAGGGACGCGCCCCAAACGCCATAACCGGCGAACACGTTCAGGATCTGCGCGATGTGGTCGGTCAGGCCGGCGTTCTTCAGGCCATAGACGACCAGGTACATACCCAAAGAAAAAATCACTACTTGCCATGGGGCCTCTTTGAGCACCTTGCTTGTGTTGATGGCGTGACCACGAGCCGCGATGACATAGAGAATGAACGCACAGACCGCTGCAATGGCGCTGATTGGCACCCCCAACGGCTCAATGACAAAGAAGCCGATCAGGAGTAGTGCCAGCACCCACCAGCCGGCTACAAACGTGGCCCGGTCGTGGATTGCCTCGTCCGGATTGTTCAGTTGGTTGAGGTCATAGGTCTTTGGTAAATCTTTGCGGAAAAACCACAGCAGCATGGCTAATGTCGCTGCCACGCTGACGATGTTTACCGGCACCATGATCGAAGCATATTCGTTGAAGCCGATATCGAAGTAGTCGGCAGAAACAATGTTGACCAGGTTGGAAACCACCAGCGGTAAGCTCGCCGTGTCGGCGATAAAACCGGCTGCCATGACGAATGCCAAAGTAGCCGCAGGAGAAAAACGCAACGCCAGCAACATCGCGATCACAATGGGTGTGAGGATCAATGCTGCTCCGTCATTGGCGAACAGGGCCGACACCGCTGCGCCAAGCAGGACGATAAATGCGAACAGCTTGCGGGTGCTTCCGCCTCCCCATCGGGCCACATGCAGCGCAGCCCATTTAAAAAAGCCTGCCTCATCAAGCAGCAAACTGATGATGATGACCGCGATGAAAGTTCCGGTAGCATTCCAGACGATGCGCCAGACCTCGGGTATGTCTGCAAGAGTAACGACGCCTGCCAGCAACGCCACGATGGCACCCAACGTGGCACTCCAACCAACTCCGAGCCCTTTGGGCTGCCAGATGACGAGCACGATGGTGGCGATAAATATCAATACGGCAATCAGCATTTCGTTAATCCGGTTGGGCGTGAATCAGCTGCACACGGCCTGGTTGATCGGACGGTCGTTCATACCGCACAGGCGTTTAGTCTCGGTTTCCAGCCATTGCTGATTGGCGTCTACGACTTCTTTCAAAACCGCAGTTACCCACGCAGGCAAATCGGGGTTCAGGCGGTAGTACACCCACTGACCTTGCCGGCGATCCATCAACAAACCAGCAGAACGCAGCAGGGCCAAATGACGAGAAATCTTCGGCTGGTTCAGGTCGAGTGCCGCCGTCAGCTCGCAGACACACAGCTCGCCTTCGCTCACGACAAGCAGGGAAATTTTGGCTCGGGTGTCATCCGCCAAGCACTTGAATAACGTGGTGGGGTTCATGGGTTCTGTCATAGATCCTCCAGGTGTTTGGTCTTGACCAAAACGAAGAGCTTGATGCGCTCGTGGATGTCGTGGAGCGTGTGGCGAAATGCACCGGGATCATCGTTCGTTACTGGGTCAGGAAAGTCCCAGGCAATGACTTCACCTGCACTGGGCATTGGTAGGCACTCGCTGGCGGATTTATCGCAAAGAGTGATTACGTAATCGAATCGATCAGCTTGAAACTCGCTGATGGACTTGCTTCGCAGGCCCGTCGCATCGACTCCAACTGCCTCCAACGCCTGAATCGTGCGCGGATCAACCTCAGAGGGTTGGGATCCTCCGCTGAAGGCCTCGAAGCGCGGGTCGGTGTGACGCAGCAAAGCCTCTGCAAGCTGGGAGCGGGCTGAGTTGGCAACGCACACGAAAAGCACTTTGATAGCAGGGGTCATGACTAGACTCGATGCATATGGAAAATCGAATATACGCTTTGGCAGATATTCGGTAAAGCGAATATGATGACTACGGCTTCGGCTTGGGCCGTAACAGTCCATGCAAAGCAGCACAAAGGAGATGGAAGGATGGAGTGGGAGATGATGATCCAGGCAACGGAAATAGCCGGTGGGCAATGGCAGCGCTTTCGCGATGCACTGAAATCTGCTGACCTTCCATCAGACGATATTGATCTTCCGGGCCGAACCTTTTTTGAGTTCACGCTGGACAGTAAGACGGTCGCATGGGGAGGATTCGAAACGCATGGTACGGACGGGTTGCTGCGTTCCCTGGTCGTGGAGCCGGCATGCAGATCGAAAGGGGTTGGAGCTGAAATGCTTCGAGTCATTGAAGCGATAGCCGCCGGGCAGGGAATCGCTCGATTTCATTTGCTGACAACAACAGCGCCAGGATTTTTTGAGCAGCAGGGGTACGCAGTGCATCAACGGGGCTCTGCGCCGCCTCTGATCTCACAGACGGAGCAGTTTAGGGGGCTTTGCCCTGGCTCGGCTTGTTACATATGCAAGGCGTTACCGCTGGACGATGGCTGATTGTCGACGCTACCGATAACCTAGCAGCAGAAGGTTGGCCGATCATCCCATTGAGAAGTTTGGCACCTGGATTGAGGTGTTGCTCGTCAGTAGATAGGCACGGCCCTCTGGAGTGCTGGCAGGTCGTGCTTTGTCGACCCGACCTTTACATGTGCACGTACATGCACATATAGTCGCTACATGACCTTATTACTGAACCGAACCCAGGCAATCGAGGCCGCCATAGAATCGCTGGACGGTGCATTCTTCAAAGCCCTCTGTGAGCCACCGCGAATCGCAGTGCTGAAGCGCGTAATGCTACTAGGCCGTGCTGATGTCACTGAAATTGCGGCTGACTTACCTCAAGAGCGTTCGGTTGTGTCTCGCCACCTTCAGGTGCTACTAGAGGCGGGGATCGTTAGAGCCACTAAGGTAGGGCGCCAGATGTTCTATGAAGTGGACGGCCCAGCCATTATCAAGCGTCTAGAGGCCATCCTCATCCACACCAAAAGCATCGTTCCACTGTGCTGTCCAGGCGAAAAGGTCTGAGCCTTTTTTTGCATAAATACGTGCATGAGTGCGCATACATGAACATAAGCAGTCAGATGTTGGATGTTATTGTCATTGGTGCTGGCCAAGCAGGGTTGGCTACCGGTTGGCACCTGAAGCAGCACGGCTTCAATTTCCGCATTTTTGATGAGCAATCGCAGCCTGGGGGGAACTGGCGTAATTACTACGACAGCCTTGAATTGTTCTCGCCAGCAGCATATTCCTCTCTTCCGGGGCTTCCATTTCCTGGAGCAGCAGGCCACTACCCTTCTCGGGATGAAGTAGTGCGTTATCTGGAAGGTTATGCCGACTTCTTCCGGTTACCTATCCTTCAAGGGATTAGGGTCGCGAACGTAGGTCAGGAAGGCGAAGGATTTCGGATCACTGCAGCGAACGGACAAAGCTTTTGTGCGAGAGCGGTGGTCGTGGCCTCAGGAGCCTTCAGTCGTCCCTACGTACCCGATATCCCTGGGCTCAAGAACTTCAGCGGCACTCAGCTTCACAGTGCTCATTATCGGAATGCAGAAGCATTTAGTGGGCAACGCATCGTCGTAGTTGGCGCTGCTAACTCGGCTGTACAAATCGCTTACGATTTATCCAAAGTTGCAACCGTGACTCTGGCCACGCGAGAGGCGATTCGATTCGCGCCACAACGGATATTAGGAGCAGATTTTCATACTTGGTTGAAATGGACAGGCCTAGAGAAAACTAAGTGGCTAAACGATCAAAGCACGCCTGTACTGGACGACGGTACGTACAGAAAGGCTCTGAGATCCGGACGCTTCAATCAAGCAGCAATGTTCTCCGAGGTCACTTCAACAGGCGTTATTTGGGCCGAAGGGCAGCATGAAACCGTTGATAGCCTGATTTTTGCCACTGGCTATCGTCCGAACCTGCCATTTCTCCAAGGCCTTCCAGTAATGGATGAGCAGGGACGAGTGGCGCAGCGCGACGGGCGAGCCGTTCATGTTCCAGGCTTGTACTTTGTAGGCTTGCCCAAACAACGCAACTTCGCTTCTGCAACCCTACGAGGAGTGGGGCCTGATGCCGAACAAATACTTCGGTATTTGCTAAAGCGAGTTCGTAAGTTAGAAGCCGCCCCGACGCTCGTAACGCAAAACTGAGCCGCTGGCGTCCGAAAAAACAAGAGTCCGTAGCTAGTGAAAAACCTAGAAAGCAGCCAACGACCTATCAACCGATTCAAGCTTGTGTGGGCATTAGGCATCGCACAAATCCTTGCTTGGAGTTCGACCTATTACCTGCCAGCAGTTCTTGCAACACCAATCACCAAAGAAACAGGATGGTCAGTTACGAGCGTAGTGATTGGATTATCTTGGGGACTGCTGGTCGCAGGAGCTTGCTCGCCCATGGTGGGACGATGGATCGATCAAAGTGGGGGACGCCCCGTGTTGGCAGCTAGCTCGTTATTTTTGGCGATGGGTATGCTGTTGATGGGCTTAGCCAGTCACTTGGCCGTTTATTACCTAGCATGGACGCTGATCGGCGCGGGCATGGCTGCTGGCCTTTATGACGCAGCGTTTTCGACTCTCGGACGACTACTTGGCGACCACGCACGTGCCTCGATGACTGGTCTAACCTTGCTAGGTGGGTTTGCCAGCACCTTAGGCTGGCCACTGATCGCAGGCCTAGAGCACCAGATCGGGTGGAGGTACAGTTGCTTTGCCTTAGCCGCAATGCACCTGGTAGTTGGACTACCAATCCATCTTCTGACAATTCCCAGCGAGAAAGGCCCCCCAGCCGAATCTGCACCTCTTACAAGTCCCTCGTCCATTCCTAGGCTTTGTACGAAAAGTATTGCCGCATGCAACGTAGGCTGCAGGCCAAGGTGACCATGGCTGCAAAGCTCTTGGCCAGCTTGTCATAGCGAGTGCCGATCCTGCGATTTTCTTTCAGCCAGCCA
>NZ_MVOL01000017.1 GCF_002018875.1 Pseudomonas sp. MF4836 | reverse complement strand
GTCGCGCAGACACGCATGCTCGCGGGATAAGCCGCCGGAAAGAGTAGCGGCCGGCCCGTCGATGCCGGTTGCGGCTTTGGCGCTGATCGACTCGGTGGATAGCGGCAAGAAATGCCCTCGCGTGGCGACGGATCGTAATAGGGGGTGGCGCGCGAACGCCCTGCAAAGCACTGCCTCAATACTGGGCCGTCGCCGGTGATGGGGGTTCAACATTTATTGTTCGGGAGGGGCAGGGGGCGGGGGCTGTCGGGGATTTATGAGGTAGTGCGGATGTTCAGCGCCCAACGACTTCTGTAGCCGCTGCCGATGGCTGCACTTGCCCTTCAGTGCGCTGGAGTGTGTCAGGTGTACATGCGCAGGGGCGACTGGCCAGCGCAACCTGGCGGCAGCGGCTACAGGCCTTGCTGCAGTGCCGGGTCGTCGGGGTTTTGTTGTTCGAGTTGGGCCAGCAGCACCTGGACGTTTTGCAACTGGCCGCTTTCTTTCCAGTAGCTGATCAGCAACACCCGTGCCTTGCGGTTGGCCGGTTGGCGCTGGACGATTTCTTCCAGTTGTTTCTGTGCCGCTTCCAGCTCTTGCTCACTGTGCAGGGTGGTGGCGAGGTCGTAACGGTAGTCCGCGTTGTTCGGCTCCAGCTCCACCGCGCGCGACAAGCCGAGCAAGGCAAATTCGCCCTGTTGGTGATGCAGCAGCCACAGGCCCAGGGCGTGTTGCAGATAGGCCGAGTCCTGCTGCGCCTGCAACTGCTTGGCCAACAGCTGGCGCGCAGCGTCGCTGCGCCCCTGTTTATCCAGCACTTCTATTTGCAGCACCACGGCCTGCAGGTTATCCGGTTGCAGGCGCAGGGCCTGCTCAAGGGCCTGCTGGGCTTTGACCAGGTCGGCGTTGTGCAGGTACAGGCGCGCCAGTTGGTACTGGGCTTCGACATCGTCCTCCCGGGTCTTGAGGACCTGGGTGTATTCGTCGATCACCTGTTGCAGGGGGCCGAAATACAGCCCCTGGTCGTCCGGCGACAGCCCGAGCAACGCGGTGGCGGCGGCAAACCGCACCTCCTGCTCCCGGTCTTCCAGCAGCGGACCCAGCAGCAGGCTGCGCTGACCGTTGGGCACCAGCCCCAGCACGCTTTGAATGGCCGCCTGGCGCACTTCGGCGCTGGGGTGGTAGAGGTCGGCGTCGGCCAGTTTCAGGGCTTGCGGGCTGGGGTAGTTGGGCAGCTCATTCAACAGCCGGATGCGTCGGGCATCGGTCAGGTCAGGGCGCGCCAATTGCTGATAAAGCACCCGAGCCGCGCCCCCCTGGCCGTTGCGTGCCTGCTCCAGAGCCTTGGCATAGCCATGCTTGATCGCCTCCGGCACTTGCGGCGGGCTGCTGCGCAGCATGAACCAGCCCAGGCTCAGGGCCAGGACAATAAGCAGACTGATCAGCAGATAGCGACGGGGAGGGGACATGCAGGATTCCGGAGCAGAGCGACTTTTTCTAGAGGCGCAAGCTTCGGTCAGGAACCGGCTGGAGTCAAACCCGGACTCAGGTCAACACGTACTCCACCGGCTCCAGCGGCGGCGGCAGCGGGCTTTGCCCCAGTGCTGCCAGGACTTCGCGTTCGAGGGTGCGCAGGATCGCGTTGCACGGCAGATCGTTCTCGTCAAAGCCGAACGGATCCTCCAGATCGTCACCGATTTCGTCGAGGCCGAAAAAGGTGTAGCTGACGATCGCGGTAAAGATCGGCGTCAGCCAGCCCAGGGGTTCGGCCATGGCAAACGGCAGCAGGATGCAGAACAGGTAAATGGTGCGATGCAGCAGCAGGGTGTAGGGAAAGGGCAGCGGCGTGCTCTTGATCCGCTCGCAACTGGCCTGGACCTGGCTCAGGCTCACCAGGCGTGTTTCCAGCTGGGTATAACGCCACTCGCTGATCAGGCCCTGTTCGGCCAGGGCCGAGCAGCGCCGCCCCAGGCCCTGCAGCAGGTTGTCGGTGATATTCGGGTGACTGCGGTCTAGGGGTTCGCTGACCCAGGGCTGGCCCGCGCTGACTTCGTCTTCCAGGCGCAGGCGGGCGATCAGGCTGTGGGCGAAACCGCAAAGCTCGCGCAGCAGACTGTCGCGCTGCGGGCTGTATTGGATGATCAGGGTTTCGCGGATCAGCGAGCGCACCTCGATGATCAACTGGCCCAACTGTTTGCGGCCTTCCCACCAGCGGTCATAGCAGGCGTTGTTGCGGAAACTCATAAAGATCGACAGTGACAGGCCGAGCAAGGTGAAGGGCGTGGCATTGACCTTGGAGAAGTACGCCGGGTGCAGGGTTTCCACCAGCACAATCACCGATGCCAGTAGCGTCACGAGAATGCTGCGCAGGGCGATCCGCTTGGCAATCGACCCTTTGAGGGAGAACAGGATGCCGATCAGGTTCGGCTTGGGACGGACAATCATCGAGGGACTACGACCAATGGCGGACACGGTGCCGCAGGGCTTGCACGGCGGGTTAAGGCTAGAACCCGAGCTGTGGGTTGTCCAATTGCTATGGCTGACAGGTTGATCAATATCATCTATCAATGATCACCTCTTCATAAGTCAAAAGATCATCGGCGTTAAAAGCGAGGCCAAAAAAAGCCCCGCGACCGAATGGGGCGCGGGGCAAAAAATTGGTTGGTTGCGGCCAACCAAAGGAGCTCTGTCTGTTACTTGCTGGCCACCGTCTCGGGCTGCCAGCCGCCACCCAGGGCCTTGTAGATGGCGACGATGCCGCGATACAGGTCGACTTCGGCCTGGGCCTGGGAGTCTTCGGCGGCCAGGCGTTCACGCTGGGCGTCGAGCAGGACCAGGAAGTCCACCGTGCCCTCGCGATAGCGGATCTGCGCCAGGTCGGCCGCCGCGCGACTCGATTCACTCTGGCGAATCAGCGAGATCAGCCGTTGCTGGCGCTTGCCGTAGTCGCTGAAGGCGTTTTCCGACTCTTCCAGGGCCAGCAGGACTTGCTGCTCGTAGGTCGCCAGGGCGCCATCGGCATTGGCGTCGGCACCGCGCAGGCGGGCCCGCACACTGCCCAGGTCGAACGCAGCCCAGGTAATGCTAGGGCCCAGGGCCCAGGCATTGGCGGCCGAGGAACCGATCTGCGAACCGCGCCCGGCCGTAAAGCCGAGGAAGCCGCTGAGGCTGACCCGTGGGAACAGGTCGGCCTTGGCCACGCCGATCCGTGCCGTCGCCGCTGCCAGTTTGCGTTCGGCGCTGAGAATATCCGGACGGCGTTGCAGCAGTTCACCCGGGTCGCCGATCGGCAGCGCCTTGGCGATTGCCGGCAATTGCGCCGGGCTCAGGTCCACGGTGAGCTTGTCCGGGCGCTCACCGAGCAGGGTGGCAATGCGATTGCGCTGGCGTACCTGTTCCGCTTGCAGTTGCGGCACGCTGGCTTCGACCGACGCCAGGCGCGCATCGGCGCGCACCACGTCGAGCTGATCGCCGACCCCGGCATCGCGCAGGCTCTCGGTGATCTTGCGCGACTCCTGCTGGTTGTTCAGGTTGGCCAGGGCGATTTTTTCCCGCAGCTGGGCGCCGCGCAGTTGGCCGTAGGCGTCCACCAGCTCGGCGATCATGGTCACTTGCAACTGGTACAAGTCAGCCTCGGCGGCCTGCTGGTCAGCGTCGCTGGCTTCCAGGTTGCGCTGGATGCGGCCAAACAGGTCCAGCTCCCAGGCCATGTCCAGGCCCAGGTCGTAGCGCTCGCTGTTGACGCGCTTGGTGGTCTGGCCAGGGATCTGCCCCTTGGCCAGGTCACTGCTGGCACGGCTGGTGATGGTCGGCATGGCGTCATTGCTGGCGTCGTCCCGAATCGCCCGGGCCGCACGCAGCCGGGCAAAGGCTACCCGCAGTTCGCGGTTGCCTTGCAACGACTGGGTCACCAGCTGGTTGAGGATCGGGTCCTCGAACTGCTGCCACCAGATACCTTCGAAGCGTGCACGGTCAAAATTCTTCTGTCCGGCGGCGCCATCGGTGGCGGCCGTGATATGGGCCGCCTCCAGGTTCTCGGTCTTGTAGTCCGGACCTACGGCACAGGCGCTCAGCGCCAGTACCAGGAGGCTTGGCAGGAAGACTTTCAGGCTCATTGTTGCGCCTCCAGTTTCAGGGCGCGGGCGGCTTTGCGGGCCTCGCTGCGCTCCACATAGTTGCGGATCAGGACGTAGAACACCGGCGTCAGCAGCAGGCCGAAGAAGGTCACCCCGAGCATCCCGGAGAACACCGCGACACCCATGGCGTGACGCATTTCCGCGCCGGCACCGCTGGAGAACACCAGGGGCACCACACCCATGATGAAGGCGAACGAGGTCATCAGGATCGGCCGCAGACGCAGACGGCAGGCTTCCAGCACCGCAGCCAGCGGGTCCAGGCCTTCCTCTTGCTTATCCTTGGCGAACTCGACGATCAGAATCGCGTTCTTGCACGCCAGGCCCACCAGTACGATCAAGCCGATCTGGGTGAAGATGTTGTTGTCACCCCCCGACAGGATCACCCCGGTAATGGCCGAAAGCAGGGTCATCGGCACGATCAGGATCACCGCCAGTGGCAGGCTCCAGCTTTCGTACTGGGCGGCGAGCACCAGGAACGCCAGCAATACACAGAGCGGGAACACAAACAGCGCGGTGTTGCCCGAGAGGATCTGCTGGTAGGTCAGGTCGGTCCACTCGTAGGTCATGCCGTTGGGCAGTTCTTCCTTGAGCAGTTTCTCGATGGCTTTTTCGGCCTGGCCGGAGCTGTAGCCTGGGGCCGCCGCACCGTTGATTTCAGCGGTGATAAAGCCGTTGTAGTGCATCACGCGGTCCGGGCCCGAGGTGTCGCTGACCTTGATAAAGGTCGCCAGGGGGATCATCTCGCCTTTGTTGTTGCGCACCTTGAGCTGGCCGATCTGGTCCGGTTCGAGGCGGAACTGCTGCTCGGCCTGGACGTTGACCTGGTAGGTGCGGCCAAAGCGGTTGAAGTCGTTGGCATACAGCGAACCCAGGTAGATCTGCAGGGTGTCGAAGATGTCACTGACGGCGACGCCGTGGGTCTTGGCTTTTTCCCGGTCGATGGCGGCATCGACCTGGGGCACGTTCACCGTGTAGCTGGTGAACAACCCGGCCAGTTCCGGCACGTTGTGGCTCTTGTTGATGATGTTCATGGTTTCCTTGTACAGCTCGTCATAGCCCAGGTTGCCCCGGTCCTCGATCTGCAGGCGGAACCCACCGATGGTGCCCAGGCCCTGTACCGGCGGCGGCGGGAAGATCGCCATGTAGGCTTCTTCAATCCCGGCGAACTGGCCGTTCAAGGCACCGGCAATGGCGCCGGCCGACTGGCTCGGGTCCTTGCGCTCGTCAAACGGCTTGAGGGTGACGAATACGATGCCGGCGTTGGTGCTGTTGGTGAAACCGTTGATCGACAGGCCAGGGAAGGCCACGGCCGCCTCGACCCCAGGCTGTTTCAGCGCCAGGTCGGACATGCGTTTGATCACTTCCTCGGTACGGTCCAGGCTCGCCGCATCCGGCAGTTGTGCGAAGGCCACCAGGTATTGCTTGTCCTGGCCGGGTACGAAGCCGGTCGGGGTGCTGGAGAAACCGAAGAAGGTCAGGACCATCAACCCGGCGTAGAGCAACAGGGCGATGCCGCTGCTGCGGATGACCCGGCCCACGGTGCCGACGTAGCCATGGCTGGCGCGGTCGAAGAAACGGTTGAAGGGACGGAACAGCCAGCCACCGAAAATCTTGTCCAGCACCTTGGAGAAACGGTCCTTGGGCGCGTCGTGGCTTTTCAGCAACACCGCTGCCAGGGCCGGCGACAGGGTCAAGGAGTTGAAGGCCGAGATCACGGTCGAGATGGCGATGGTCAAGGCGAACTGTTTGTAGAACTGCCCGGTCAGCCCGGAAATAAATGCCGCCGGGATAAACACCGCACACAGCACCAGGGCCGTGGCGATGATCGGGCCGGTGACTTCACGCATGGCGCGCTTGGTGGCGTCCACCGGGTTCAAGCCGAGTCCGATGTTACGTTCGACGTTCTCCACCACCACGATGGCGTCGTCCACCACGATCCCGATGGCCAGTACCAGGCCGAACAGTGACAGGGCGTTGAGCGAGAAACCGAACAGGTGCATCACGGCGAAGGTGCCGATCAGCGAGACCGGTACCGCCACCAGGGGAATGATCGAGGCGCGCCAGGTCTGCAGGAACAGGATCACCACCAGCACCACAAGAATTAGTGCTTCGAACAGGGTATGCACCACCGCCTCGATCGAGCCACGAACGAAGATCGTCGGGTCATAAACGATGCTGAAGTCCATGCCTTCGGGGAAGTTCTTCTTCAGCTCGGCCATCTTGTCCCGAACTTCATTGGAGATCTGGATCGCGTTCGAGCCTGGGCGCTGGAAGATCGGGATCGCCACCGCCGGCTGATTGTTCAGCAGGGAGCGCAGGGCATATTGGCTGGAGCCGAGCTCGACCCGTGCAATGTCCTTGAGTCGAGTGATTTCACCGTTGTCGCCGGAGCGGATGATGATGTTCTCGAACTCTTCCTCGGAAACCAGGCGCCCCTGGGTGTTGACCGACAGCTGGAAGCTGGTGGCGTTGGGGGCGGGCGGCGCACCCAGGGCACCGGCGGCGACCTGGCGGTTCTGCTCGCGAATGGCGGTTACCACGTCGGTCGCGGTCAGGTTGCGTGAAGCGGTCTTGTTCGGATCGAGCCAGACCCGCAGTGAGTAGTCGCCCATGCCGAACAGTTGCACGTCACCGACACCGCCCAGGCGCGCCAGCTCGTCCTTGATATTGAGCAGGGCGTAGTTGGACAGGTAGAGCATGTCGTAGCGTTTGTCCGGCGAGGTCAAGTGCACAACCATGGTCAGGTCGGGCGAAGCCTTGTCGACGGTGATACCGATACGCGTCACTTCTTCGGGCAGCTTGGGCTCGGTGCGGGTCACGCGGTTTTGCACCTGCACCTGCGCGTTGTCCAGGTCGGTGCCCAGGGCGAAGGTGATGGTCAGGGTGATTTTGCCGTCGGCGGTCGACTGCGAGGACATGTAGAGCATGTTCTCGACGCCGGTGATGGCCTGCTCCAGGGGAGCTGCCACGGTTTCACCGATGACCTTGGGGTTGGCCCCCGGGAAGTTGGCGCGTACCACCACGGTCGGCGGCACCACTTCCGGGTATTCGCTGATCGGCAACTGGAACAGCGAGATCGCGCCGGCGATCAGGATCAGCAGCGAAAGCACCGCAGCGAAGATCGGCCGTGAAATGAAGAATTGGGAAAAATTCATCGGAGTTGTCGTCCCTTAACCGCGTGGAGTCGCAGCGCTGGCCAGTTTCACTGCCGAGCCAGGCGCGCTTTTGGCGGGCGTGACTTGGGGCAGGTTGCTGGCTTCCAGTGCTTGTCGTTGTTGCGCCAGAGCGGCGAGGGTTTCCTTGGTGGCCATAGGAATCACTTCAGGCGTGACCGGCGAACCCGGACGCACCCGCTGCAAGCCCTTGACGATGATGGTGTCGTCCTTGTTCAGGCCGCTGCGCACGATGCGCAGGCCTTCGATCTTCGGCCCCAGCTCGACGGCGCGGTAGGCGGACTTGTTGTCGCCATCCATCACCAGAACGAACTTCTTGCCCAGGTCGGTGCCCACCGCTTCGTCGTTGATCAGCACGGCGGAGTAGGTGCCGCTGCCCACCAGTTTCAGGCGTGCATAGAGGCCCGGGGTGTAGGTGCCGTCGCTGTTGTCGAACACGGCCCGGCCGCGGATGGTGCCGGTTTTCGGGTTGACCTGGTTGTCGACGAAGTTCATCTGGCCCAGGTGCGGGTTGCCGTCTTCGTTGGACAGGCCCAGGTACACCGGGGTGGTTGCACCGCGCTGACCCTGGCGTGCGAGCTGGGTGTACTTGAGGAACACGCGCTCATCGGCATCGAAGTAGGCGTAGACCTTGTCGGTGGAGACCACACTGGTCAGCGCAGTGGTATCGGCGGTGACCAGGTTGCCGGCGGTGATTTCCGCGCGGCTGACGCGACCGCTGATAGGCGAGGTCACGCGGGTGAAGCTCAGGTTCAGCTTGGCCAGATCCAGTTGCGCCTGGATCGCGCCGACAGCAGCCCGGGCTTCCTGGGAGGCGCTGGTGCGCGAGTCGGCCAATTCGGCGGAGATGGCGTTGCTGGCGCGCAGGCGTTCGCCGCGCTGGGCTTCGTTTTCACTGCGGGTGGCGTTGGCACGGCCTTGGGCGACCAGGGCCTCCAGACGGCGTACCTCAGCCTGGAATGGACGTGGATCGATCTGGAACAACAAATCGCCCTTTTTCACCAGGGCGCCTTCGGTGAAGGCCACTTGATCGATCTGGCCGGAAACCCGTGGGCGGATTTCAACGGTTTCCGGGGCTTCGAGGCGCCCGGTGAATTCGTCCCATTCATTGACCGGCTGTTCCAGCACCTTGGCCACGCTGACTTTGGCAGCGGGCATGCTGGCGGCGGTTTCCGGGGCTTTACCGCAAGCACTCATCACCAGCACGGCCAGGGCCGCGAGTGGATAGCGCAAGAGTTTGAGTGACTGGTCCATGGTTCATCCGCCAAGGTAATTTAAGATGGGCGGATGATGAGCGGCAGGCTGGTATCGCACGAATCGAATGAAGCGAAGGTAACTATCATCGGGAATGATAGAGAGCCCCATGCGAGCCCCCTAGCATGCGCCTTTCGTTAGGGGGCTATCAATTACAGGCTGCGCAATTCAGTGTTTCCATTCGTGCAACGATGCTTCAGGGCAGGGCGGCACCAACCCTATGCAGATGCTGGTCATTTCAAGCCGTCAAGGCATTGCGTTTGGCGAACTCGGCCAGGTCCACCAGGGACGTGGCATTCAGTTTCTGCAGCAGACGGGTCTTGTAGGTACTGATGGTCTTGTTGCTGAGGAACAGCATTTCGCTGATCTGCTTGTTCGAGTAGCCCTGGGCCAAGTGCTGCAAGACCGTCAACTCGCGATCAGTCAGGGATTGAATCTGCATCAGTTCGGTGAGTTGCTCCGCCGGATTGACCGTGTCCGAGGCCAGTGGAGGAAAGAAGGTATACCCGCTGTCCACCGCCTTGATCGCGGTAATCAGATTGTCCATGCCTTCTTCTTTATTGACGAAGCCACGGGCACCGAGCTGGATACAGCGTCGGCACACCGAGTCGGCAGGTTGCGAGGTCAATATCAATATTTCGCTGCGCACGTTGAGTGTCTTGATTCGGGTAATAACGTTGAAACCATCCAGTTTTGGAATGCCGATATCGAGAATCACCACCTGCGGTGTCAGCTCACGTACCAACTGAACTGCATCGATACCGTTGTCGGCTTCGCCCACCACACGCATACCGTTTTTTTCCAACAGAGCCCTGACGGCGAATCGAATCACCGGATGATCGTCAACTATCAGAACACTATGCATGGTGTTGTTTAACCTCTCGAAACACGTCGGTCATGGGATGTCTTATTGGGAAAAAAAGCTGACGCCATTATTAGCCGAGTCGGACAGCGGAGTACTTGCGCCTAGTTTAGCTTCGGAAAATTCTTGGATGACATAGGAAATTTCCCATTTAGGCCTCAGATGCAGCCTCGCACACTGATCATCCCCCCCTTTTGTGTGTAGACCTGCGATGCAAGACTTGATTGTTTTGGTGCTCGAGGATGAACCCTTCCAACGTCTGGTCACCGTGACCGCGCTGGAAAAGCTGCTGCCGGGCCGCGTGCTGCAAGCAGCGGACGGCGATAAAGCGGTGGCTATCCTGGCCGAGTGCAGCCACGTGGATATTGTGCTCTGTGATCTGAAAATGGCCGGGATGGATGGCCTGGCCTTTCTGCGTCATGCCAGCAACAGCGGCAAGGTGCGGGGGGTAGTGCTGTGCAGCGAGCTTGAACCTATCCTGCGCCAGGCCACGGTGTCGATGATCCACTGCCTGGGCCTGCCGTTCCTCGGTGATTTGGGCAAGCCCTTCAACATGGAGGGCTTCTGCCTGCTGGTCAAACGCTACCAGGCGCGTTGCAATGCTGCGCCCATCTTGCTGTCGCCGGCCGAGATGCCAACGCTGGGCGACGTGCGACAGGGCCTGGACGACCACCAATTCGAGGCCTATTACCAACCCAAAGTCACCCTGCATGGGCAGGTCCTGGTCGGTGCCGAAGTGCTCGCGCGCTGGGCGCACCCGCAGTTGGGGATCTTGGCCCCCGCGCACTTTTTACCGGTGATGGAGCAGCACAACCTGATCGACAGGATGTTCTGGCATCTGTTCGAACAGGGCCTGGCCCTGCACCAGCGGCTGGCGGCCCAGGGCCGGGGGATCAACCTGGCGTTCAATCTGCACCCGGCGCAGTTGGCCAACGCCGTGTTGACCGAGCGCATTCCGATGCTGCTCAAGCGTGCCAAGGTGCCGCCGGCCAGCGTGATGTTCGAGATCACCGAGTCCGCGCTTATCGGTGCTCCGGCCAGCAGCCTGGAGAACCTGGTACGGCTGCGGATTCTTGGCTGTGGCCTGGCCATGGATGATTTTGGCGCCGGCTATTCGTCCCTGGATCGGCTCAGCGAGCTGCCATTCAGCCAGATCAAGCTCGACCGGGCGTTCGTGCACAAAATGCAAAGCCAGCCCCGGAGTGCCGCGATCGTCAGTTGCTCGGTGGCACTGGCGCGGGCACTGAACATTTCGCTGGTCATTGAAGGTGTGGAAACCGTCGAGCAACAGGCTCGCCTGATCGAGTTGGGTTGCAGCATCGGCCAGGGCTTCCTGTTCGCCCGCCCCATGCCGGAAAATCACTTTATCGACTACTGCCTGGGCCGGGCGGCAAACCAGAATGGGCCGGGTAACGATGATTAAGCCTGGCCAACGGCTTTGATCTATTATTGCGCGAGCCGCGACGGCTGCGTTTACCCACAACCGGCTCCCGTATTCCCAGGCATTTTCGGTCTCTGAACTCCCATGTATTTACGTTCTTTCTGGCTGTGCTTGTGCCTGCTTTCCATCAGCGCCTCAGTGGTCGCTGCTTCGCCGGGTCTAGTGCCCAAGGCGCTCTCCAGTCAATTGCGCATTGACCGTCACGATATGGCGATTTCGCCTGACGACTGGCGCTGGCTGCGGCACAAGGCCGAACTCAGGGTCGGTGTGTCGCCCAGCGAGTCGCCGCCATTCTCGGTCAATGCCCAGGACAACCAATACGAGGGCATCAGCGCCGATGCCACCCACCTGGTTGCACAGTTGCTCGGCGTCCAAGTGAAAATCGTGGCCTTCGCCAACGATCAGGATGCCGAGCAGGCCCTGCAAGCGGGCAGCATCGATATGGTCAGTCGCCACGGCAGTTCGTTGCCACGCCAAGACCTTATTTTCAGCATGCCCTATGCTCGGGACCGGCTCGCGTTGTTCAAACGCAACGCCGAGCCACAGCATTCGCCCCTTGATCTGGCCGGCGTGCGCGTGGCCGTCACGGGTGAGCACCTGACGGAGTTGCAGCAGCGCTACCCGGGTGCCGATTTCAGGGTTTTCGCCAGCCATGAGCAGGCGATTGCCGCCGCTGCCTTTGGCCAGGCCGATGCTTACCTCGATGACCTGTACAGCGCCTATTACCAGATAAATCGTTCGTTCTACGGCTACGTGCGCTTCGAGCGTTTTGCCGATTTGCCCCTCGGTGGCTACAGATATGCGCTGCGGGGCGACAACACTCGCTTGCAGCACCTGGTGGATGTGGCCATCGAGACCATTGGTCATGATCAGTTGAACATTCTGGCCAAACGCTGGGTCGGTAACAGCTTTATCCCCGGCGAAGAGCCGATCCATCTGACCCCGGAACAGTTGCGCTGGATCGAGCGGCACCCGGTGGCGCGACTGGTGATCAATGACGACCTGGCCCCCGGTGCCTATTTTGACGCCAATGGGGTTTTTTCCGGCAGTGTTATCGATCTTCTGGAAGTGATCACCCTGAGTACCGGCCTGGACTTTCAAGTGGTCTCGCGCAGCGGCGGTTACCCGCAGATCATCCAAGCCCTGCAACAGGGCGAGGCCGATCTGGCGCTGATGACGGCGAGCCCCGAGCGGGAAGACTACCTGCGCTTTTCCAGGCCGCTGATTGCCGGCCCTTTTGTGTTGCTCAGCGATATCGAGCAGCAAGGCAAGCTGGGCGATCTGGTGAATAAGCGGGTGGCCATTCCTTCCGGTCACGTCGCTCTGCAGCGGCTGCGTCAAAGCTATCCGCAAGCGCAAGTGATCGAAGCCGGCAGCACCCTGGATTCGATGAATCTGCTCTACGAGGGCAAGGCCGATGCCGCCGTTATCGCGCTGCCCGCAGCACGCTATTACACCGAGCGACTGTTTCGCGACAAGTTGGTCATCAACCATGTAATCGATCTCGGGCCGAGTACGATCAACTTCGCCTTGCGCCGCAGCGATGCGGAGCTGCAGTCGATCATCGACACGGTTTTGCAGAACATTGCGCCGGATGAATTGAGCGCGATCTCCAATCGCTGGCGCTCCCCGCCAGGCATGAGCGGGCAGACTTGGGTCGATTACCAGCGGGTGATCAGCGAGGTAATCGCCGGTGCTGCGCTGCTGGTGCTGTTGTCCCTGGTTTGGGTGATTTACCTGCGTCGACAAATCAAGGCGCGGCGCACCGCTGAGCGGATGCTCAACGATCAGTTGCGGTTTGTCGAAACCTTGACCGACTGCATGCCGCCGCCGCTGTACGTCTGTGACACCGCGGGCCGCGTGCTGTCGTGCAACCGCAGCTACCTGAAAAGCGTCGGTCTGGGCAGAGAACAGGTGCTGAACAAAGCAGTGCAGCAGTTGCCTGCGGAAAACTTCGAAGGCCCGCCTGATTTCCATCGTGACTACCAACGAGCCCTGGACGAGGGGCGAACGGTCGAGTCGGTGCATGCCGTTCAACTGCAAGGCCGGGAAGTCTGGATCAGCCACTGGGCACATCCGTTTCAGAGCGCCCAGGGCGTTCTTAAAGGTGTGATCTGCGGTTGGGTCGACATCACCGAACACCGTCACCTGGTGCAGCAGTTGCAGGAGGCGAAAAACCACGCGGACGATGCCAGCCGGGCCAAGACCAGCTTCCTGGCAACCATGAGTCATGAAATTCGCACGCCCATGAACGCAATGAGTGGGGGATTTTGTAGAAAAGGGTGAGTGATTATGACATAAAATATTTTTTAGAGGCTTGAAAAAAACACAATCCAAGTGCTAAAAATAAGTGTCATGGAGAATTTAATCGTGGAAAAATCTGATATATCACAAGCCTTTACTGTTTGGGTAGCGGAGTATTTAAATGGTTTTCCGTTGACCGAAGAAGAATATGATCAAGCGATGTTCGTGGCGGAGAGGCTTGAGTTTGAAGGGCGAGTCAACCATAGCGAATGGTTGGAAATGGTATGGCGGGCAAACGCTGCACTTGTGCGATGCACCTAATTGGAGCATGGGTTTGTGATGATGGGAATCATTCTCCGAATCGCTTTGTATCAATATTGATACTGTCGCGACGCTTTCGATGTTTTTGAACATCCTCTGGAAATTTTGAAGTTAGGTGCTAACGTAAGGTGAGAACGTAAACACGGAGCTAATCACATGGACAAGGAATTCGTCTACAACCCTGAAACTCCCTGCATTGTCCTGCGCAACGGCGAAGACGTGGGCGCTCTGGTCGCTGGCAGGCTCTACCGTTTTGACTGTGGTCTAAAAGGGTGTCCTGATACTTGCATTTTGGTCGATGATTTGCTTTTTGAGTTTGGCGAGAGAGTTGGTCATTTAGAGGGAAATAAGATTGTAATTGAAGCAAGCCAAGAGACCCTTGAATTAATAGAGTCTTGATTGGCGTCTTCTATTTTTCAGAAATTTTATGTGTTTGTTGTGAAAAGCCCCTGCCAAGTTGCGCCCCCCTACGGGGCTATTATCCTTGATATAGTAAAAGTCTAACTTTAGTGCCAAATTGATATTTCGCCACTTAAATTAGTCCTTGGCTTTTCTTTCTATAATACGTTCTACGGCTTATATTCAACTTCTCCCAAGGCTTATCCTGGGCTTCAACTGGGCGTTCAGTATCGACATTATTTGCTTTTCTATAATAGTAAGTGGGTTTTGGTATGCCTTCCTCTTCCCAAGGCTTGCCATCGACATAGATTAGATTTGCAGAACTCTTTTTTCTTGACTGTTTAGCCCTATCACTTTTCAATTCATTAAGCCTCTCTATAGAGAAATGGCGAGTAATGAACCGATAGACACTATTCGCAATGGTTTCAACCTCTCTTGTCCCTAACTGGCACTCAAATGTATTAAATACCATCGCTTGTTCAAGAATGTTTGAGCGTAGCTCTGTCTGGTGGCATCTATGCCAATTCGCATATGCCCATAAACGGAGATTTTCAAACAGTGTGCAGTTTCTACCCGAGGCGAATCCGTCTTCAATTTTCTTTTTCTTTTTTTCGTCTCTCTGTTTTTTAACAAGGTCTTTATCAACAAACTCGTTGAGGTAGTCGAGGTCGTAGGGTGTGCTTTCGTAAGAAAGGACTTTATAGGCGGATGACTTGAATGGGTTTTTGGTTAAAAGCCCATTGTAATTCATATCTGCGCCGATCTTTACTGCAAGCCCATGCTCAACATCGGAAAAGTATTTGATAGGCTTTTGGCGCCCCGTCACGTCGTTTTTAACGGATGTTTTTAGTATGTAGGTCATGTGAGAGCGACCATTATCTAAATTTCTCACAATCAAATGTGGTGCTGGCAATCCTTTGTCCGCCCAATCCAATACGCTCATATCACTATCCAAATCAAGTATGATGAAATATTTATGAGTCAACGAATTTGGCTGAATATGGTTTGATTTTAGGGCTGAATCTAATGCGCCTATCTTCTTGCCGAAGTAGTAGTCGTTAGTGTGGTAAGGCTTTGGTGGAAGTTTTGACTTGTATTGTTCAAGCGTGTTTTCAAGTCGTAATTGGGCATTGTTCATTTTCTCCTCTAATTTTTAGTTATTTAGGAGAAAAAATTGAGACTGGCTCTTGCTACATCAACTTGAAATGGTATATTGGATATACAAAGCGTTGAACGTAGAAATTAATAGGTTGGAAGCCCCCTAATTTCTACTCCTTGTATTAACTTAACATTTACCCCTTAAAGTGCAAACTTTAAGGGGTTTTGTTTTTGCGCACTGTTTGACGTGATATAGTTTAAGTAAGTCTAATTAAAACAAAAATGAAATATACAAGAATGTTCCTCGCTTCGCTTTTTCTAATGTCCACTCAACAATATGTTTATGCAGATGCTGGTGGTAATGGTGATTACTCGTGTTCGTTCTCAACGTCATGCCCAGTCGGTCAATCAGGCTCTATTTCATTTTCAATGGTCGTACGCCCAGCAAAGCCTAAGATGGCAAATTGCACTTTGGCTAAATCGTACGCACAAAATAAAGTTAATGAAGGTTGGGCTAATAACGACATACAGTATAGATTAGACAAGGATTATGGAGATGGAGGGCACGCTAGAATCAGTAGGTCATGCGTAAACAATGCGCCAACTTACCAATCAACACAAAATGAAGCACAATCGCTGGCGTGTCCAGAAGACAAACCATTGGGAACTTGGACTCAAAAACGCACCTACGACCAATGGAGTGATGGAAGTAAACAAAACTATTCTTCTTGGGTCAATGTAACGAAAACGTGTGCAGCCATTCCAACGCAAACCGTTGAGACGAAAGAAGGTGTGGAAGAAGTTAGTTGTGATTCGTATTATGGGGCAGTGCAAGGCAGTTATACTGGGTCTGTCTACAAGTATGGAGAGCATGTATCAATCTTTGCTGATGGTAAGACAACTACAATTTTTAATGTTAAGTCCATAGATGTAACATCTTGCACAGAAGAAATTCAAGGGCTTTCCACTGAATATATGAATGGCGATTGTCCTGCTGGGCAAACTGGATTGATTCAGTATTATCGTTACAAGGCTGTTAATGGAAAGTCGGAAGCGGTTTATCCATATGGAAGTGATTGGGTTACATTAAACAACACTTGCTCTGCAATGGATGTTGATAAGGCGAAGGATAGCCAGGGTCAAGGTGAGAAACCTAGCTTGCTTGGGAATATATATTTTACCTCCACAGATATAATCAAAAGTGACGCCCTCACCAGTTACTTAAATACCATTGCCGATAAGGGCTGGTCTGCAACGGAAAAGCACAAGCTAACTGTAAATATCGAAGATTTGAGTAGTGGGAAATATAACGCTACCAAGATAAGCAATGCAATCGCGAAGTTTCAATCCGTAGTTGGTGCGAATAATGCCGATGTTAATTTGGTTCTGCCTCACGCAATTGAAAAATTGATGGGGGATGGCGGGGTTACGACTGCGAGAACATCCAGCAAATCAATCATTCTTAAAAACATTGAGCTTGTTGGTAATGATGCGATAGTTAAATATCTTGATATTTCCGGCAACTCAAACTCAATGCCAGTTGAAAAGCAGTTTAAAATACCGGTTTTAACAAGCGCTGTGAGTTTGCAAAGGGTAAGTGCGAATTAACTGTTATGGTGCGAGAATTACATATTGTTTTTTATATAAATAAGCCACCCCTTGGTGGCTTATTTATGGCTTTATGATTCTGCGTCGGACTTCTTTTGCTTCGGGTAGGTCAGGAAAAATATCGTTATACTTGTCTAAAATTTCCAATTGCTGGTCTACTTCTGATTCTGCTTTTTTAGTATAGGATTTATTTGCTGTCCTATCGTTCTCTCTAACCCGTTCAAACGCATGTCTCGCCTGCTCTAAAAATTTCTCCTGAATATCTTTGCGTCTTGCGGAGAAAACCTCATCTATCCAACTCACTACGCCATCCAATAAATTGGAAAGATTTGTTTTGTATAGTTTTAACTCGGCTCGTGATGATGCTATTTCTGCCTGAATTTTATCCCGTTCTACGGCTCTGGTTGCAATGGTCTGCTTATAGCAGTCAGAGCTACGGCGATATGAGGCTGCTTGTTCGTGTTCATCGACTGTGGCTTGCTCTGCGAGCTTTTGACGCTCTATGGCGTCCTCTGCCTTGGTTAGCTGTGCTTTAACGTATCGTTTAGCCTGCTGGGTGTATTCTTGTGCTTTATGGGCCTTTTGCTCTGCCTGCGCAGTAGACAACTCTGCCAACTTGGCTTTTCTATCAGCTTCGTCCCTTTTCTCTTTGGCGAGCGTATAGAGATTAAAGGCACGTTCTGATTTAGGCTTTTTAGATTCGCCATTGATGTAGCGGAGCGTGTTCATGTGGCCTTCGGTCTTTTCGTGTTTCTTGGCAAAATAAGGCGTATTTTTTAGTAGCCTGTTGTTTGTATAGGCGTAAAACATATCCTGTAAATACCCGAACAATAATTGAGACTCCAAAAAATCAGGCGTTTCACCAATAAGTTCTGTTCCTGGGCGATGCTTTTTTAGGTAGGAATTAACTTTATTGATCTGCGTTTCACGCAGGTCATAACGCCCGGTTTTACTGTTCTTGGTTGAAATAAATAAGTGCGGATGGTCGCTATGGTCTTTTAGGTCAACGTCTTCATCACCATGCAAAACAATGAAGTGAATAGGGTATTCAGGAAATACCTGCTGGTAAAAACCTTTGATTAGGTCAATTCGACCTTCTGCGCTAACCCCTGAAACTTCGTTTTTAGAGGGGAATTTAAAAAAAGCTTCCTGGATGACTGCTTGGTTTTTTCTTATGAGAGGCTTTGGACCGCTTTCAATCTCGTTATGACATTCGAGAAATTTTCGCACCGTATCGAGTTTCTGATTTTTTCGTTGTATGTCGAATAAGGCAAGGTCAGATAAAAGCTGTTCAGTATCAACAATACCTTTGATATTAAGTATGTTTTGAAAAGCGAGGATGCTTCCATCGTCAGTTTCTTTCTTGCTTGCGTTCTTGACTTTATTTTTTAGTTTTGTCCGCGCTTCCAGTAGTTCAGCTCTGTTGTTCTTAACGACAGTTGGTGCTTCTGCCTCATCTGCTATTTTTGCAAGTAGTGCTTCTCTCTGCTCTTTCGGATAATCGTCGAGTTTGGTTGTGCCAGTTTCAGGGAGCCAGATTAGATTAAGATGAGATTGTTCATCAAACCATTCCAGCTTCTTCGGCTCACTTGCTGGTATGCGCAGGGAGTGGCGTATGCTCTTAAATAACTGACGGCGACCACCGTGTCCATTGGTTGATTTTTTCTTAATCTCATTTGTATAGTTCAATGTCTTAAATATCATTGACGTTATTTTTTTGCCATTCATTTTATCCTCATGTTGATGGTTATATTGGAGTAGAGTGATTTTAGCTTCTGCCATTCCGGCAAGGAACCCGTGCTTACTACCGCAAGCGAAGCGTCTTTGCGAAGCAAAGTGTGGTGGTAAGCCCAACGGGTTAGAATAAGCCATACATAAATATTAGCATTTGGGGATCAATGCTTTTTTGCTTTTTTGCTTTTGGCTGGATTTGTCCAGCCTGCTTTTTGCGCTGGATTTGTCCAGCGCCCTCACGCGTAGCGTGATGTGTAAATACTTTCACTGCCCCTATGCAAGGCTTGATGGATGTGACATAACCTTTCATAGGTGAATGGTCGGAGGCGCCAATGGAGATTCATAAAAAATTCACACTTCTTTGTATAGCTGGAAGCGTGGTTTTGGGCGTGGGGCTTACGCTTGGTGCTTCACAAGTGATATGGCTAGCAAGTGCTAATATTAGAATTGAAACCTATTCAGCCTTTCTTTTAAACCATGCCGAAATGGTAGCAGAAAACCTCACCACAGCTCTTGACGAGCTAAACAAATTGACGAGTGAGTCATGTTCTCCATTAGATTTAGATTCGATGAAATTAATCTCCTACAACTATCGTTTCATAAAGGATTCAGGAAGGGTTATAGGTAATAACGTAATATGTTCGGCTATGTGGGGAAAGATTTCACCAGCCTTTCATATTGAAGGAGAGGGTCAGCTAACAAAGAATAATGCGAGGCTTTGGCGCAGCGCATCAAGTTATTTTCCTAGTGCTACAAAGATAGATATATCAGCAAAGGGGCACTCCTTCGTTGTTACCTCACCTACCGCATTTGCTCCTTATGAGCATCCCTCCGAAGGACTCAGTTCCTCTGTGACATCGCGTGACGGATCTATTACAAGGCGCTCATTTGGAGAATTTACAAAAAGTAGCATATTTACTGGAGCGTCATCAGATATTTGCTCTGATAAATATGATATCTGCATCAAGGCAAATATTGTTGCAAATTTTTTCTCCATGAAAAGGTTCGGGCTAATCTCATTTATTTCGGTGCTGGGGGCTTTGCTGGGGTTAATGGTGTTTTATACCGTCCATCAATTTCGTAAAGTTACAGGGTCGCTGACTTATAAACTAAAAGTCGCTATTAACAACGGTCTAATTTCGACTGCTTATCAACCAATTGTTCATGGTGCAACAGGTGGCGTTGTAGGCTTTGAAGTGTTGGCGCGGTGGCACGATAAAAAATTCGGCGCAGTTTCTCCTGACGTATTTATCAGGAAAGCTGAAAAGCTCGGTTTAGAAAAAAAGCTCCACGAATTAATTGTCAGTAAGGCATTTGAGGAATACTCCAAAGGTTTATCTAGCAATCCGGGAATATATTTAGCCTTTAATGTGAGTACAAAGGACTTAGTGGATGGCGCCTTGCTTAATCATATTTCAAATACAGCCAGCCTTCACAATGTGGCGCTAGAGCAAATTGCAATAGAGATACTTGAAGGTTCAACCTGCGAAATTAGTCAAATGGGACGAAAAATTGATGATTTACGAATTGCAGGTTACAAGGTTTTGCTTGATGATTTTGGGTCAGGATATTCAAGTCTAGCTTACTTGGCAAAACTAAATGTTGATGTAATTAAAATTGACAAGACTTTCACGCAAGCTGCTGGGACAGATTCACCAGCAGCGGTTGTCTTGAAAAAAGTCTATGAAATAGCCCATACTTTGAATGCTAAAGTCGTTTTTGAAGGAGTGGAAACAGAGCATCAAAAAAAAGCAATTTTAGAAATTTGCCCTGATGCATTAATGCAGGGCTGGTTATTTAGCAAGGCATTACCGATTGCTGAGTTGACAGCCACGATCAAATCCCAGGCAGACTCTTGAAATACAATGATTTTCGCACATGACTGATTTTAACTTAGCCCTAAAAGGTGCCCAATCTTGATTGGGTGCGTTTTAGGGCTGTATATGCGTTATTTTAGATGAGGTTTATATCGAGCCGTGTAACCGTCCGGCGTTACGTCAATTGTATCTAAGTGTTTGTCAGCGTGATAAATATCAAGCTCAAAGTATTTCTTTTTGATTGGACTTATAATGAGCTTAATTTTTTGCGCTCGAAGAAAATTATTTATTTTGATGCGCCCTCTTTCTGTTAGCAAAAGGCGGTAAATCTCCATCACATTAAAGTCAGACTTGCTCGCCAAATGCATTGAGCTTATTTTCACGCTTAACATATGCTCATCTTCCTTAAGCTTGTCTAGCTCTTGGCTAACCTCATCAATCCTACTCAAAATATACTTTTGAGCGCTTTCGGAAGATTGTTCGAGAATGGCAAAGTTATTGCCTAATGCTTTCTCCTTCAAGATTATTAATCCAGAAACTTCCTCATGCTCTTTTTCAAGCGCTTTAATGTCATCCGTCTTGACGATAATTTGATGAAATGGAATGAGCGATTGATATGCCAGGAATATCGACTCTACCAATGCATATCGGTGCCTGATGCCTTTACCGGGCGTTGCATATGAGCATTGTCCTACGGTCGAAGCCTGACAAACCAAATCAACGTATAAACTTTTTTGTGCGTGATAGCGAAAAGTTGAACCGCATTTGCAAAAGACCAAGCCACGCAAAATGTTTCTGAATTCTTGTGCTCTTCGTCCTGCCAGTGATGGGTCTTGCCGTTCTTTAAGCTTCGCGCTTATCCTATGAAACTCTGATTCACTGATAAGGGCAGGGTAATAGCCCTTGATCTCCTTCTTAATTTGTATTGGCTTCCCTGCTTCCCACTCCATGGCAATATATGAACCGTATATTGCTTGCTGGTGAAGAATATTTCCTATGGTCTTGGCAGAGTATTTTTTAGGATGCCCCTCTTGGTTAAGCTCTTTGGCAATAGACTGAAACCCAATATCAAAGCATAGTTCTGTGGCGCGCTTTACGGCTTTTGCATGCTCATTAAGAGTAAATTTACCGTCTACAAGGTTAATCCAAAAAGGACAGCGCTTGGTGATAACTCCGCCATTTTCACCTTTTAAAAGGTTCCGTGCCTTGGCATCGGAAATACGCTCTGATTTGGACCGACTTTCATCATTAGCTCTTTCCAAAATATTCTGAATTAAGCTTATATCTGCACTGCTGTCTTTCTTTCGTCGAGAATATAGGCGATTGTCAAATAGGGTGTAAATCGCACAATCCGCTTGGATGATAGATATTATAAGTTCAAGCGCGTCATACCCGCCCATGCGACTAATGCGGTCGAAGGATTCGACCAATAGCAGGGCGTTTGGCAGGATTTCTTTTGCCTTTATTCGTTCTACGAATTTGGCCAGTTGTCCAGATTTTAGGTTTTTGCCTTTGAAGGCGGAAACACCTAAATCCTCGTAGCGTTCGACCTGCCTTGCTTGGGGGTATTGCTCGAAAAAACGGTTAAGCTGTTCAAGCTGTCGGATCTCCCCGAAGCCCAGCTTCTGAGCCTTGGATGAAAAGCGGATGTAGCTATAAACGTTGATTGTGTCGTCACCTTGGAACACCTCGAAAAATGCCCTTGGCAGTGGGTTTGCTGTTCTCATGGATGCTCTCAACCCCTAGTAGGTACTGGATTCTAGCCCTTTCTACAATTTGCCTCACTCATTGCGGTCATCGGCATCCTGGAGCTGGCGCTCAAGCGCGCCGACAGCGAGCCCATCGACCGTGCGAGCATCGAAATTGCCCACACTTCGGCCAGAAGCCTGCTGGAATTGATTGGCGATATCCTCGATATCGCCCGTATCGAATCGGGCCGCCTGAGCCTTTCGCCCAAGCGCGCTAACCTGCGCGAACTGGTTGAATCGGTCGCGCGGGTATTTGAGGGGCTGGCGCGACAGAAACGTCTGAACCTGGTGCTGGAGATCGATTCGAGCATCAATTGCGATGTTCTGGTCGACGCCCTGCGGTTCAAGCAGATTCTCTCCAACCTGGTCAGCAATGCGATCAAGTTCACTGAAGAGGGCATAGTCAAGATCAGTATCGTGGGCAGCTTGAGCGACAGCAGCCTGCTCAATGTGAGTATCCGTGTCGAAGACAGCGGCATCGGTATCAGCTCGGTCGATCAGCAGCGCCTGTTCCTACCGTTTTTCCAGGTGCAGCGCACGATGCAGCACTCTGAAGGTACGGGCCTGGGCCTGGTGATCTGTCGCTCGCTGTGCGAAATGATGGGGGGCCGGCTGAACATCAGCAGCACCTTGGGTCGGGGTACGCAGGTCGAGATCGAGCTGCGGGTGCAAGTGCTTGAGCCCATCAGCGTCACGCAGCTCTCGGCGCTACCAACGTCCCCGCAGCGTTATCGCCTGCAGGTGCTGGTGGTGGATGATCATCAGGTCAATCGCCAAGTGCTGTGCCAGCAACTTGAGTTCCTCGGCCACGATGTCGGCGAGGCGGAAAACGGCCAGAAGGCCTTTGAATACTGGAGTGAACAGCCTTTCGATATTGTCATTACCGACTGCCACATGCCGGTCATGAATGGTGTCGAGCTGACTCGTGCAATCCGCCGTATGGAGCAGGAGCGGGCGTTGGAGCCCACCGTGATTCTCGGCCTGACCGCAGACGCCCAACCCGAAGAGCTTGAACTGTGCATACTGGCAGGCATGAACGATTGCCTGATCAAGCCCATCGGGATTGATGATCTGGACGCTCGCCTGCTGGCGCTGCACCAGGCCGATCAGCTCGAACATTCCTCCTTGCAGCCACTGGACGCGACACACGGGGTGGCGCAACTGGTCGATCTTGGCCCGCTGGAGTTGTTGATCAGCAGCGAACCGGTGAAATTCCGCCAGATCCTGGATGAACTGATCAACAGCAATCGCAAGGACTGCCAACGGATGTTCACGTTGTTGCAAGAAGGCGAGATCGACAAACTTTCGGAGCTGGCGCATCGCATCAAAGGTGCTGCGCGGGTGGTGACAGGCGAGCAGTTGGTGGAGTGCTGTCGGCGCCTCGAAGCGGCATGCGAAGACTCGCAAGTGACATCGGCGCAGCTCAGGCAGGTGGTGGAGGAGGTCGAAACGGCTATCAATGCGCTGGAGCGGGCGCTGCTGAATCTCCAGCAGCGCTGAGGGGCTGTATCAGATGGCGCCATATCCGCTTGATGCTATGCATCCACTCATCCCAAAACCGTAGTGTCTCGGCATCAGTGCCAAAGCCGGCGCCTTTGTCCAGGGTACAGAGCTCAAGGGCCGTGTGTGTTCTTGAGTTAAACAAGGGGGGATTTATAACGGGTCAATGTTTAGAGGTTTATTGTTTGATGGGGTCGAATTGCTTTTCTTTGATAAACAGCGCGGGAATAACTCCGCAAATGAAATAGGCCGCCCCCATAATCAAGAAGCCGGTACCAATGGACGCATACGTGGCCAGAAAACCTATGGTTGCCGGAGCAATGGCTGCGCCAATACGCCCGATATTATAAGCACCGCCCACGGCCGTTCCTCGAAACTTTGCCTCAAAGCTTTCTGTCATGTAGGTCGCGTTGACGGCATAGGGTATCCCATACAGAAAACCAAAAGTCACCATCAGCGGCAAGATGGTTTCAGGTGTTTGAAACAACACGATGATGGGCAGGAAAGCGGCAGTTGATAGTGTCCCAAATGCAAAAGTGGCTCGGCGGCCGAATTTATCCGCGGCGATGCCGGCTAATATTTTGCCTACTATCATGGCGGTGTAAGTTCCAACCATATAGGTGGTCATGGACTTGAACTTGATCCCCAGTTCACCTTCGAGATATGAAGGCATCCAGTTGTTCACGCCAAAGTAACCAAACTGCAGGAAGCAGGCAGTGAGCGCCCAGAATATAAACATGCGGTTGGCAGCCGGGTCATTCCAGATCTGTCTGAAGGTGCCAGCGCCTTTGTTGCGGCTCCATGTTCGCGGTTGAGTTCCTTTGGTTTTCAAGCGATCGGCGCGTGCTTTTAACCAAATGTCTGATTCAGGAACAAAGATCTGCATGAATACCGCGAGCACCACGGGAATCGCGGAAACATAAAATAACCAGCGCCAACCGTGCTCGGGCAAGATCCACCCCGCAAGCAAGGTCGCGACTATATAGCCTACCGAGTAGCCCGCCTGCAGGGTGCCAAGGACCGTGGTTCTGTACCGTGTGGGCACGTATTCCGCCATAAGGGTCGTACAGGCCACATAAACCGCGCCCAAGCCCAGGGATGCGATAAAACGTATAACTGCAAATTGGCTGTAGCTATTCGCCAGCCCTAGGGCACCGCTGGCCAGACTGAATAACACAATGCTCCAGATGATGGTCTTGACCCTGCCGAAGCGGTCACACAACCATCCACCGTAAATGCCACCTATGGCCATGCCGGCCAATGTCAAACTGCCTAAAGTCCCCGCCTCAAGGCTGGTCAGCCCAAACTCCGATTTCAGGCTGCTTAAACTATAGGAAAGGAGCATCAGGTCGGTGCCGTCAGCGACTAGGCAGATAAAGCAAAAAAAGAAAACTACAATCCAAGTTCGATCTTTATTAAGTGTGAGTGCTTGTGTCTGAGCAATATTGTTCATGTGTATGCCTGTGTTTATTATTTTTATAAGGGTTTGACTTTTTGTAGGGTAAAAATATATCGGTACAGTGCGAGGTTGTGACTCGCCATCACGCGGCTATCGTTAGTCGTTCTGTTGGCGTTGCTCAGGATCGCTTTATGCGGTTTGTAATTAAGGAGGTTTGTCAGGCCCGTTTGTGTTGCGTGTTATTTGTATTTCGCCTGGATCCACGGTTTTTGGTTTAAAAGAGCGATTTGAAATGGTGGTCGTGACCTTCAAATCTGCACTTTTAACCTTGCTCTCATGCTGAGGCGTGTAGGTCTCCAGTGGATTTGCAGCGCTCACGATGTAGGGCTTTGTTGCCCTGGGCGATTCCAGATCACGCCGGCAGCTGCCAAGTGTCGTAACTCATCAGTCGAGAGGTTGATCCACTGGCTAAGAATTTCTTCGGTGTGCTGTCCAAGCCTTGGCGGCTCGCGACGATAGTCGGCAGGTGTCTCGGAGAGCTTGCCAGGATAGGCCAGGGTGGGGATGTCTACGTTATCGTCTCGCACGAAATGGTGGACCGATTTTCTTGCTTCGATAAACGGGTCGGCAAAGACCTGGTCGATGGTGTTGACGGGGCCTGCCGGAACCTTGGCAGCGACCAGTTGCGCTATCAGTTGGTGACTGCGCCATGTTCCTACGATCTCTTCAAGTTCGGCTTCCAGTGCATCACGGTGAATGACGCGTCCTGAGTTCTCCATGAATCGCTCGTCAAGCGCGAGGTCGGGGCGCCCCAGCACCTGGACCAGTGCTTTGAACTGGTGGTCGTTGCCCACTGCGATGATCAGGTCGCCATCCAGGCTTTCGAACGTGCGATACGGAACCACTGTCGGGTGCGCATTACCCATGCGCCCCGGCACTGTGGCGCCCACCAGCCAGCTCATGGCCTGATTGGCGAGCATGGCAATCTGGGTATCGAGCAGCGAACAGTCGATGTGCTGGCCGATGCCGGTTTTCTCTGCGTGACGCAGGGCGATCAGCACCGAGACGTTGGCGTAGATACCGGTAGTCAGGTCGGTGATGGCGACCCCGACCTTGGTGGGAGCGGCATCCCGATCGCCGGTGATACTCATGAGGCCGCCCATGCCCTGGGCGATGAAGTCATAACCGCCGCGGTCTGCGTACGGGCCGTCCTGGCCGAAGCCGGTGATGGAGCAATAGACCAATTTAGGGTTGATGGCTCGCAGGCTCTCGTAGTCGAGCTGGTATTTTTTCAGCCCGCCGACCCGGAAATTTTCAACCAGGATATCGGCCTGTGCCGCAAGGCGCCGGATCAGGTCGGCGCCTGCCGGGTCAGCGATATCGATCGCCGCGGAGCGCTTGTTCCTGTTGCAGCCAAGGTAATAGGCGCTTTCACCTGGCCCGCCCTCGCTGTCCTCGGGAAGGAATGGAGGTCCCCACCTGCGGGTGTCATCACCCACCCCGACCATTTCGATCTTGGCCACGTCGGCGCCGAAATCTCCCAATATCTGCGTGCACCATGGGCCTGCCAGTACGCGGGAGAGGTCCAGTACACGCACGCCCTCCAAGGGGCGCTTGCTGGTGTTCGTGTTCATTTGTCAGTCATTCCTCATCTCTAGAAAAAACAGGCCTCCGTCGTTGTCGGCGGTGTGAGTCGTGCTGTGGATGTCGAAGCTACTTCAAGTTGATTTTGTTTTCAATATGGAGAATGCTATTCAGCATGATGACTAAAACAAGGTGTTTCAGTTCTATAGATAATCAGGGGATAGGCCGTGATTTCCGTGGACTGTTAAGGCTGTATGTCGACTTATCCTTATTGTTTGTAGGATTTTTCGTTGATTTTAAGCTTCGTCGTGCAGAACAAGATGGCCAGGGATAGAGGGTTTTGCGTTTTGCTAAATTTCCGATTGCTGATTGAGGTTCAGAATGGTGATTCTAGAAAGCAAGGTGATTGTGGTGACGGGCGCCGGTGGCGGTATCGGGCGGGCCATGGCGCTGGAGATGGCGCGCGCCGGTGCGGCGGTGGTCATAAACGACGTCGGCGTGTCACTGGGAGGCGAGGGCGGTTCCTCCTCGCCGGCTGAGGAAACCCTGAAACTGATCGAGGCCGAAGGCGGGCGCGCAGTCATCAATACCGACAGCGTTGCCGAGTGGAGTGGCGCGCAACACATCATCGCCTGCGCGCTGGACAGCTTCGGTCGGATCGACGGTGTGGTGAACAACGCGGGGATTATTCGTGACGTGATTTTTCACAAAATGAGCCCGCAAGACTGGTTGTCGGTGATCCAGGTTCACCTCAACGGCAGTTTCTTCGTCAGCCGTGCGGCGGCCGAGCACTTTCGCCAGCAGGAAAGTGGCGCCTTCGTGCACATGGTCAGCGCCTCCGGGCTGATCGGCAACGTCGGCCAGGCCAACTATTCGGCGGCCAAGCTGGGCATTGTCGCGCTCTCCAAATCCATCGCCCTCGACATGCAGCGCTTCAACGTGCGTTCCAACTGCATCGCCCCATTTGCCTGGAGCCGCATGACCAGCGCTATTCCGCAAACGAGCCCGCAGGAGACGGCGCGGGTTGAGCGCCTCAAGCAGATGACCCCGGAAAAGAACACGCCACTCGCCGCGTACTTGCTGTCCGATCGGGCCAAGGATGTGAACGGGCAGGTGTTCACCGTACGTCGCAACGAAGTGATGCTGATGAGTCAGAGCCGCCCGCTGCGCTCGGTGCAACAGAGTGAAGGTTGGAGCCCGCTGAGCATCGCCGAACATGCCATGCCGGCGTTGGCCGATGGCTTCACGCCCTTGCAGGTGAGCGCCGATGTGTTCTGTTGGGATCCGGTCTGACCGCTCGGTCAGCAGCCATTCAATAAGGAGATAGAGCCATGAGCTTCAAGGGTCCGCAACAACGCTGCCTTGCCCGCTTACCGGAGGCTTGGCGATGAGCACTCAGCAACCTGAGGCAATCCAGGCCTGGCTGGGGCGCCGCGAAGTGTGCGAGGCGCTGCTCACCGAGCAGATGCTCGAGGCCTATCGTGCCACCCTGGGTCCGCATCTTTGGCAAACCGAAAGTCATGCGCCGCCGGGTTTGCACTGGTGCCTTGCTCCGTCCACGGCACAGGCCGGCATGGATGAGCTGGGGATTGATGGGCATCCGCAACGTGGCGGTTTTTTACCGCCGGTGCCTCTGCCTCGGCGAATGTGGGCGGGGGGTGAAGTGCACACTCTGGCACCGCTGCCACTTGGCCAGCGTATCCAGCGGGTGTCGACCATTGCCGATATCCGCTTCAAGACCGGGCGCAGCGGCCAGTTGTGTTTCGTCACGGTCGAACATGAGTTGTCCTGCGCTGGAAGGTTGGCCATTCGCGAGCGCCAGGACATCGTCTATCGAGGCGCCGCGACCTGCACTGCGGGCCCAGCCGAGGCAGCACCGCCGCGACGGGGCCAGCGGCAATGCTGGGTACAGACGCCGCCAACGCTGCTGCTGCGTTACAGCGCACTGACCTTCAATGCCCACCGCATCCACTACGACTTGCCCTACGCCACCGGTGAAGAGGGTTACCCCGGGCTGGTGGTCCATGGGCCGCTGCAGGCCAGCGTGCTCTTCAACCTGATGGCCAGCCATGCCGGGCGGGTGCCGCAACGCTTTGCCTACCGTGGTCTAGCCCCTTGATTGGCGGACGGGCATTTCGTGCTGCGGTGAATTGGCAGCAGCAGGGAGCCAGCCTTGAGGGGTGGACCCAGGATGCGGATAACCAGGTGAACATGGAGGCCAGTGCGACATGTTAAGCAGCTCTTTTCGGGCGCCGATTGCGGCCTTGTTTGTGCCGGGCGATCGCCCCGAGCGTTTTGCCAAGGCTGCCGCCAGTGGGGCCGATACCGTCGTTCTGGATCTGGAAGACGGCGTGGCGCCGGCAGCACGCGACGTAGCTCGGCGCTCCGTGGCTCTACATGGGATTCAATCGGTGCCGGTCATTATTCGGATCAATGCCGCCGCCAGCGAGGCCTTCGAAGGCGATCTCATCGCGCTGCGCGCTGCGCGTTTTGATGGGCTGATGCTGGCCAAGGCCGAAACGGCCGCCGATATCCAGCGCGTGCACGATCTGCTGGGGTACCAGGTGCCGGTGATTGCACTCGTGGAAACCGCCAACGCCTTTATTGACCTCGCCGGCCTGCTTCAGGCCCCGGGTGTGGTTCAAGCCGCCCTGGGTGCGCTGGATCTTGCCCTGGACCTGGGCTGCCAGCCGAGCTGGGGGGCGCTGGCCTACTGCCGCGGGGCGCTGGTATTGCAGTCGCGCCTGGCAGGCTTGCCGCCGCCGTTGGACGGTATTGCCACACGTTTTGACGACCCGGAGGCGGTGCACCACGAGGCATTGATGGCCGCCGGCCTTGGCTTTGGCGGCAAGCTGGCGATTCACCCGCGCCAGGTGTTGCCGATCAAGCAGGCGTTCGTGCCGGATGCCCAAGCGATTGCCTGGGCGCGCGCTGCGCTGAAGGCCTGTGACAGCGGCGCCGTGGTGCAGCTTGATGGCGAGATGATCGACCGGCCGCTGATCGAGCGAGCACGACGCATTCTTGCCCGAGCGATCAACACCGGGGACTGCGCAGTATGAACGCCTGGTTCGGCGCTGCCCGGATAGCCGCTTCCAAGCCCCCGGTCGAGCGCGCCTGTTCAAACGTCCTGAACGGGGGGCGTCCCCTGCTGTGCGGCCCCTCGAAATCATTTCTCTACAAAGTGAGTGAACACTATGCGTGAAGCAGTTATTTGTGAGCCGATGCGTACTGCGGTAGGTCGCTATGGCGGCATCTTTCGTGACGTTCCCGCTGTCGAGCTGGCAGCACAACTGATCGGTGAGTTGGTCAAGCGCACCGGACTACCGCCCGAGGTGATTGACGACGTTATCCTTGGCCAGTGCTACCCCAACGGCGAAGCCCCCGCTATTGGGCGGGTCGCGGCGCTGGACGCCGGGCTGGTGGTTCGAGTCCCTGGTTTGCAACTGGATCGGCGCTGTGGTTCCGGCCTGCAAGCGGTGATTGATGCCGCAATGCGAGTGCAGACCGGGGCTTGTGATCTGGTCATTGCTGGCGGTGCGGAAAGCATGAGCCAGGCTGAACACTACGTGCTGGGCAATCGCTGGGGCTTGCGGGGAGATTCCAGCCCATTGTGGGACCGCATTGCACGGGGGCGTATCACTTCGGGTGGCAAGCACTACCCGGTGGCGGGCGGCATGCTGGAGACCGCAGAAAACCTTCGTCGTGAATACTCCATCAGTCGGCATGCGCAGGATGAAATGGCGCTGCGCTCTCACCAGCGGGCGATTGCCGCGCAGGCTAATGGCAGTTTTGAGGAGGAGATCGTTCCGGTCGCAGTCAAGACTCGCAACGGGGTGATGCAGGTCAGCGTCGACGAGCATCCACGGGCCGATGTGTCGATTGAAAGCCTGGCTGCACTCAAGGCCGTGCGCCTGGGCGCCGACCCCGAAGCCACGGTGACTGCGGGCAACGCCAGCGGCCAGAACGACGGCGCCGCCGTGTGCATTGTCACAACCCGTGAAAAGGCTGAGGCGCTTGGATTGCGGCCTTTTGGCCGGCTGGTCAACTGGGCGGTGACGGGAGTTGAGCCTGAGCGTATGGGCATCGGCCCGGTGCCGGCCACCGAGTTGGTACTGCGCCGTGCCGGGCTGACGCTCAAGGACATGGACCTGATTGAAATCAACGAAGCGTTCGCCGCGCAAGTCCTGGCATGCACCAGCGCCTTGTCTTTCAACGCGGGCGACTATGAGCGCCTGAACGTCAATGGTTCAGGGATTTCCCTGGGCCATCCGGTTGGTGCTACAGGGACCCGGATTCTGGCGACCATGCTGCGCGAACTGGGGCGGCGTAATGGCCGCTACGGCCTGGAGACTATGTGTATCGGTGGCGGCCAAGGGCTGGCGGCGATTTTTGAGCGGGTGAGTTGAGCGCTGCACGCGAGAGCCAACCCCCTCAATAGATTCAGCGGCAGGAGCCAGGTCCCATGTACCCGTTCTTGAAAGGTTTACGTGTCATCGAATGTGCGTCTTTTATCGCCGCGCCTTCCTGTGCCTTGCATTTGCAACAGTTGGGCGCCGAAGTGATTCGCATCGACCCCATCGGCGGCGGCCCCGACTTTAAGCGTTGGCCGGTATCCAGTTCCGGCGCGAGCTTGTATTGGGAGGGCTTGAATAAAGGCAAGCAATCCGTGGCGTTGGACCTGTCGCGCGCCGAAGGTCGGCAGTTGGCCATCGATCTGATCACCGCGCCCGGGGCGAATGCGGGAATTTTCGTCACCAACTTCCCGGTGGGCGGTTTTCTTGCCCATGAAGCCTTGTGCAAGCAGCGCGCGGATTTGATTACGGTGCGGGTCATGGGCTGGGGGGACGGTACGTCGGCGGTCGACTACACCGTCAATGCTGCGATTGGCGTGCCCTACATGACGGGCGATGAGGTCAATGCAGAGCGCCCGGTGAACCATGTGCTGCCGGCTTGGGATCTGCTGACGGGGGCCTACGCGGCTTTTACGACGCTGGCGGCAGAGCGTCAGCGGAACCTGACCGGGCAAGGGCAGGAGGTTCGAATCCCGCTGTCTGACGTGGCCATGGCGGCATTGGGCAATACCGGGCAGATCGCCGAAGCCCTGCACAGTGGCGATCGGGCTCGTCAGGGGAATGCGCTGTTTGGCGCTTTTGGGCGGGACTTCGTTACGGCTGATGACCAATACCTGATGGTGGTTGCCATTACCGCCAAGCAATGGAAAGGGCTGCTGAACGCTTTGCAGCTCAAACAGCGGATCGAGCAACTGGAAGGTGTCCTTGGCGTTTCTTTTGAGCGTGATGAAGGGCAGCGCTTTATCCATCGCGGTGCCTTGTTCCCGATCTTCGAGCGCTGTATTGCCGAGCTCACCCTGGAACAGGTGACGGCCCGCTTTGCTGCCAATGACCTGTGCTGGAGCCCTTATCGCACCTTGGGCGAGGCCATGCAGGTCGACCCGCGCCTGGCGCTTTCTTCGCCGCTCTATACGCAACTGACCCACCCCAGCGGGCTGACGTATCCAGCCCCCGGGGCGGCCGCGACCTTTGTCGGCACCTCGCGCGATGCCGGTGTGCGGGCGCCTTATCTCGGGGAAAACACCGATCAGGTCCTGGAGCAGGTGCTGTCACTGACCTCGGCGCAGATCGCCCAACTGCATGACAGCGGGTTGGTGGCGAGCAGCCGGCATGGGTAATGGCGGCGCCTGGTTGGCAACTTCATGAATGCATTCATTGATTGAGACGGTTATGACAACAACAACTTCTTTTACCGCTCATTTGCAGGGCGCTGCGCAGGCGGCGCAACACTATGGGCACACCCTTCACGGGGCGGCCCGTGAGTTTTTCTGCAGTGACGGCCCGCCAGCTTCGGCTGCGCTCAAGCAGCATCAGCGCCTGCTCCATGGTTTGGCCTGGGTGGCGACAACGGTGGAGGCGATTGTTCGATCTGCCGAGTGGGGCCGGCAATTGGCGGCCAAGGGGCACTTGGGCAAGGTGGATGAAATGGCCCTAGCCGTAGGCATCGCCGAATACCTGGCTCAGCTCTCTGGCGGCATCCCGATGGGGCAGAACGAGATATTTCGCCCTGGGGAGCTGGATCTGGAGCCTGCCGCCCGGCGGCTTGCCGAACACCCGGATGTTCGCGCTCTGCAAGCCGCCGGTGGGGCGGCGGGGCGCTTGGCCCTGGTGCAGGCCTGGCGTGAGGGCGACAGGGTCAGCGAAACCCTGTTCGATCAGGATCTGGACCTGATTCGCGATCAGTTTCGGCGCTTTACCGCCAACGAAATCACCCCCTATGCCCATCAGTGGCACCTCAACGATGAGTTGATCCCCGATGCGTTGATTGCCCAGTTGGCGGAGCTTGGGGTGTTTGGCATCTGCATCCCCACTGAATACGGCGGCATGGGGCTGGGCAAGCGAGCGATGTGCATCGTCACCGAGGAGCTCAGTCGCGGCTGGATCGCGGCCGGCTCGCTGGGCACACGCTCGGAAATCGCCGGGGACCTTATCGACTCGGTCGGCACTGCTGAACAAAAGGCCCGTTGGCTGCCGGGGATTGCCTCGGGAGACATCTTGCCAACGGCGGTGTTCACCGAGCCCAACAGCGGTTCCGACCTCGCTTCGCTGCGTACCCGCGCCAGTCGCACGGTCGATGGCGGATGGCGCATTGACGGCAACAAAACCTGGATTACCCACGCCGCCCGCAGCGACTTGATGACCTTGCTGGCGAGGTCCGAACCAGGGGTTGAGGGGCATGCCGGACTGTCGATGTTTTTGGCGGGGAAACCCCGAGGTACTCAAGCCGAACCGTTTCCTGCGGCGGGTATGAGTGGTGGGGAGATCGAGGTCCTGGGGTACCGGGGCATGAAAGAGTACGAAATCGGTTTTGATGGTTTTGCAGTCGACGCTAACGGGCTGCTGGGTGGAGTGCAGGGCCAGGGCTTTCGGCAACTGATGCAAACCTTCGAGGGGGCCCGGATACAGACCGCAGCCCGGGCGGTTGGCGTGGCGTGGCGCGCGTTCGACCTGGCATGGCAATACGCACTCGATCGCCAGCAGTTCGGGGCACCGATTATCGAGTTCCCACGGGTGTCGGACAAGCTCGCGATGATGTTGGCCGAAGTGATCATGGCCCGTCAGCTCACGGTGTTTTCAGCGACAGCCAAGGAGCAGGGCCGGCGCTGTGACATCCAGGCTGGCATGGCCAAGTTGCTGGCTGCCCGGGTGGCGTGGAGCAACGCCGACGCGGGTTTGCAGATCCATGGTGGCAATGGCTATTCGTTGGAGTTTGAAATCAGCCGCGTGCTGTGCGACGCCAGGATCCTCAGCATTTTCGAGGGGGCTGCGGAAATTCAGGCCCAGGTCATCGGCCGCGGCCTGTTGACCCAGGAACCCTGAGCATAGGTAGGAGGCAGACGAGTCAAGGGCGGTCAGGCAGTGGCCGATCGAACAATAAAAAGGCACCGAACAGGTCGACAGTTTTCGCAAGGCCGGCTGTCTGGGCCAATGGCGCTCAGCGCAACTGCCGATAAAGGCGTCTAAAAAAGCGAGGTAACCATGACACACCCTATGCACAACCCTCAGGCAGAAATGACAGAAGTACTGGTCGCGATCGAGGATTCGGCAGAAAAATTTCTCAGGGACCGCGGAGGCCTGAATGTGCCCCGGCAGCACCGCGTATTCGAGCCCCAGGAGCTGCCAAAACAGGAGTTTGGCCGTGACGACTGGCAGCAGATCGTCGCCCTGGGCTGGCCGGCCATGCTGGTGCCCGAGGCACTCGGCGGACTGGGGCTGGGCCTTGATGCCGCGTCGGCGGTGGCGCGTAAAGTCGGGCGCTGGCTGGCGCCCGAACCGTTCACGGCAGTTGCTGGCGTGGTGGTGACGCTGCTGGCCGGTGCGTCATCCGCCGCTGCTCGTGAACTTCTGGAGTGGGTGTTAAGCGGCGAGCGTATCGTCGGCGTCGCTCTGGATCTGGATGAGCGGCTGAGTGCGTCGTCCATGGCCTGTCGAATCGAAGTTGGGGGGGAGGGTGAGCGTCGCCTGTATGGCATGGCGCCGTATGTGGTGCCTGTCGACCCGGCCGATGGCTGGCTGATCGTTGCTCTGGATGAGCAAGGGGGGCCGATATTGCTGTACGTGGCAGCCGACAATGCAGGCCTTCGGGTCGAGCCGCAGATCGAGGCCGACGGGCGCTGTCGGGCCCGCTTGTGCTTCGACGGTGTTCGCCTGTCGCGGCCGGCGATTGTTGCCCAGGGGCCGGAGGTCGCCGAGCTGCTGGGCCGAGCCGCCGCCATCGGTCGCCTGTTGTACGGCGCCGAGTTGCTGGGCGCTGCCGAGCAGATGCATGAACTGACCCGGGACTACATCTCGCAACGTCACCAGTTTGGCAAACCGATCGGCAGTTTCCAGGTATTGCAGCACCGCTGTGTCGATGTGCTGATTCAGATCGAGCTGGCCCGTGCCAGCCTGCGCCAGGCTGTCGCTAGTGCCACGGATCAGGCGCTGAATATCGCCTCGCTGCAAGCCAATTTGTGCGCCGGCCACGCGGCCATGGAGGCCGGTCAGGCGGCAGTCCACCTCCATGGCGCCATGGGCGTGACCGATGAGTGCGACGTAGGGCTTTATTTCAAGCGTGTGTTGGCGCTACTGCCACGTTTCGGGTCGGAGCAGACCCTGAAGCTGCGCTGGCTCGAGCTGACGCGAAATGACAACCCCCGGGACCAGGTGGTTTGCGACTGGAGCGGTGAGTTTCCGAGGCGTGGCGATTGGGATTGTTGGTCAGACGGCGAATTTCGCCGCATGTTGCGCGCCTTTCTCGTCAGGCACTATCCAACGCCCCTGCGGCATATGCCGCGCCGGGTGCATTGGCACGAAATCGGCGATTGGTACCGCTGCCTGTCCCAGCAGGGCTGGATCGCCCCTGCCTGGCCTGAAGCTCATGGCGGCATGGGGTTGCCTGCCGCCAAGCTGATCGCCTGGCACGAGGAGTTCGAAGCCTACGGCGTAGCAAGATCCCCGGATCAGGGGATTTTGATGGTGGGGCCGGTTCTGATGCGGTTCGGAACCGCCGAGCAGCAACAGCGTTTTCTACCGAAAATCTTGAGCGGAGAGAACATCTGGTGCCAGGGTTATTCCGAACCCAATGCCGGCTCGGACCTTGCCAACCTGCGTGCTGAGGCGCTGCTTGAGGGCGAGCACTTCATTGTTTCGGGCCAGAAAACCTGGACCACCCTGGCCCAGGATGCCACCCACATTTTCCTGTTGGTGCGCACCGACAAGGCGGCCAAACCGCAGGCGGGTATCAGCTTCCTGCTCTGTGACCTGAACTCGCCGGGTATCAGTGTGCGTCCGATACGTGATCTCGCCGGGCACTGTGAGTTCTGTGAGGTGTTCTTCGACAACGTGCGTGTGCCCCATGAAAACCTGGTAGGGCAGGTGAACCAAGGCTGGACCATTGCCAAGGCTTTGCTCGGGTTCGAGCGCCTGCACTTGGGGAGCCCCAAGCAGTCGCAGCATGCGTTGGGGCATTTGAAGGCGCTGGGGCAGCAGCTTGATTTGATGGCCGACTCTGCCTTCCGTACCCGTTATGCCGAGTTGGCCCTGGATGTGGCGAACCTCACCGCGCTTTACACCCAGTACGCCGACTATGTGAAACGCGGGGAGGCTTTGCCGCCCTCGGTGTCGATACTCAAGATCTGGGCGACTGAGACTTACCAGCGCATCGGCCTGGCCATCGTGCGCAGTGCCGGGTCCCTGGGCGCCTTGGCCGGGGCGACGGCGACGGGGGACGGGCAGCAACACCTGCTGGCCGCGCTCTACAACGGCAGTGCCGCGAAGATCTACGGCGGCTCCAACGAAGTGCAGCGCAACATTCTGGCGCGCACGGTTCTGGAGCTACCGAGTTGAGGGGCAAGTGGCGGTCAACCGATTGCTGCTCAATGGCAGGCGGCAGGAACATCAAGCGCGGGTGGCGATGTAGCCACCCGGTTTTAAGGTCAGCGATGGCCGAGGAGTACCGTAAATGATCGACAAAAGTCATATCGGCGCCTTGGTTTCCAGCCACACGCAAGTGGTCGAAGCCGGTCGCCTGCGTTTTTTTGCCAAGGCAACCCAGCAGCAGGATGCGTGTTACAGCGACGAAGCGGCAGCGCTCGACGCGGGTTATCCGCTATTGCCGGTGCCACCGACCTTCCTCTTCTGCCTGGATATGGAAGCTGGGGGCTCAGCCGCCACCCTCAAGCACCTGGGGCTGGACAACGGGCGAATACTGCACGGCGAACAGGGTTTTACCTATCACCGCATGGTCTTTGCCGGTGAATGCCTGAGTTTCGAGACCAGGATCGTCGACATCTATGACAAGAAAGAGGGCGCGCTGGAGTTTGTGGTTCGCGAGACCCGTGTCACCGATGCCGCTGGGCATTTGGTCGCGCTAATGCGCAATAGCCTGGTCATATGCCATTGAGGAGCCGTAGGTGAAACTTTCCGAAATCGAAATCGGCCACTGTTTGCCGTCGCTGACTGCCGAACCCATCAGCCGATTGACACTGGCGTTGTATTGCGGCGCCTCTGGCGATCACAACCCGATCCATGTGGATATCGACTACGCCAAGCAGGTCGGGAGGTCCGATGTGTTCGCCCACGGAATGCTGTCCATGGCCTATCTGGGCCATGTGCTGACACGCTGGGTGCCCCAGGAGCGTTTGCGTCAGTTCTCGGTGCGGTTCGTGGCGGTGACTCAGGTCGGCGATGCTCTGAGCAGTTCCGGCAAAGTAGTGGAGATAGACATGGCTGCCGGCACCGCACGCTTGGAGATCACCAGCCGAAACCAGGCAGATGAAATTAAGCTGTCAGGTGAAGCCGTGGTGGCCCTTGATGCGTGAAAGCGCTAGGCGCGCTTGCGCCCGTTGACTGAGGTTCAGTAATCCTTAGAATTCATTCGCCATAAAGAATATTAATTCGAATAGTGAATATGACTTCAGAAAAAGAAAGCAACACCGCGACGGCGAGCGTCCCCGGTCCTAAAGAAGTCGGCGCGGTGGTCAACGCCATTCAAATCCTCCGTCATCTCGCCCAATGCACCGAGCCCAAAGGCGTTGCGGCTATTGCCCGGGCAACGGGTATCAGCCCCAGCAGTGCTTTCAACATCCTGCGCACCCTGACCAATGAACAGTGGGTGTCCTTCAGCGATAGCGGCAAGACCTACAGTCTGGGGTTGGGGCTTTCCGAACTGGCAGTCAGTTTTATCGGTCGCAGCTACGCTGACCTTATCCAGCCAGAGCTTGAACGCCTGAGCCTGAACCACCGCATCATGGTCTTGCTGTGGGAGGTCACCGGCGATAACTACATGCACGCCATCGCCCGTGCCATCCCGGCCGTGGCGCATATCGACGTTAATCTCAAAACCCGTATGCCAGAGCTGTTGGGTGCCAGCGGGCGGTGTATTGCGGGCCTGCGCAATCTGCCCGAAGACGAACTACGCCGCCGTTTCGCCCGCCTGCATTGGGAAAGCCCGCCGAGCTTCGAGAGCTATCTGGACGAAGCTCGTCAAACCTTGCACACCGGTTGGGCCATTGATGATGGCAACTTGTATCGCGGCGTCAGCGTGGTATCCAGTGCCGTGACTGACCACCACAACCAACCGCGTTTCGTGGTTTCCGGTATTGGCATCAGCGCCCAGTACGATCGAACCCAGCTGGAGGCTCTGGGCGAGGCGCTAAGCAGCACGTCAGGGTTTATCAGCCGGGCGTTGTTTCCTGGGGAAAAGCGGTAAGCGCTCACCGCAGCTTGAGAGGCCCTCGCTTGCGAGCCCCAATGCGGGGAGAGAGAGGCTCTCGGAGTCTGCAAGGACGAAACAACACTGCCAGGGCCCTTACACGGGCGCCAGCAGTGGGCGAGGGGGTTGGCCGTCAGCGATTAACGTTTTTCTGCAGATGAGCCGGATAACGATCACCCACCACCTTGATCTGCTCCAGCGCCGTGGCGATGGCAGCCAGATCGGGCGGGGTCAGGAGGAGGTCGGCAGCGCCGATGTTCTCTTCCAGCCGATGCAACCGGGTGGTGCCTGGAATGGGGACGATCCAGGGCTTCTGTGCCAACAGCCAGGCCAGGGCCACCTGCGCCCGGGTTGCACCTTTACCCTCGGCGATCTGGCCGAGCACCTCGACCAAGTGCGCATTGGCCTTGCGGTTCTCCTCGGTGAAGCGCGGCACCACATTGCGGAAGTCGCCCTCCGCGAACCGGGTGTTGGCGTCGATGGCGCCGGTGAGGAAGCCTTTGCCCAGGGGGCTGAATGGAACGAAGCCGATTCCGAGCTCTTCCAGTACCGGCAGGATCTGCTGTTCCGGCTCGCGCCACCACAGCGAGTACTCGCTTTGCAGGGCGGCGACTGGCAGCACGGCGTGGGCGCGGCGGATTGCGTCGGGCCCGGCCTCCGACATTCCGAAGTGCAGGACTTTGCCTGCTTCGACCAATTGCTTCACGACGCCAGCAACCTCCTCAATCGGTACCTGGGGATCGATGCGGTGCTGGTAGAGCAGTTCGATACGGTCGGTTTTGAGGCGCTTCAACGACGCCTCGACTACGGCCTTGATGGTTTCAGGCCGGCTGTCCAGACCTTCATCCGGCCGGCCGTTTTTGAAGCCGAACTTGGTCGCAATGACCACCTGATCCCGGATTGGGGCCAAGGCTTCGCCCAGCAGTGCTTCGTTGGTGTAGGGCCCATAGGCCTCTGCGCTGTCAAAGAAGTCGACACCTTTGTCGAAGGCGTCGCGGATCAGGGTAATGGCGGCCTTTTGCTCCAGGGCAGGGCCATAAGCGAAGCTCAGGCCCATGCAGCCCAAGCCGATGGAGGACACTTCCAGGCCGCTTTTGCCGAGCTGACGTTTCTGCATGTTTCTTCTCCTTCGCAAGGATGGGGGGTGACCGGTACACTTTAGATTCCTGTGCCTTGCTCAACAATTGGCACCGCGCTTCATAGGTAGTTGAGGGGTATTCACTAATGATCCGGGCCGGCCTTCCCGAGTTGACCGCTTTTGTCGCCATCGCTGAACAACGCAGCTTCAGCGGCGCGGCCAGGATGCTGGGGGTTTCGGCCTCGGCGCTGAGCCATTCGATGCGTGGCCTGGAATCACGCCTTGAACTGCGCCTGTTCAATCGGACAACCCGCTCGGTTGCCTTGACGGAGGCGGGTGAGCAACTCTTCCTGCGGGTGCAGCCGCTGCTGGGTGAGCTCGAATGCGCCGTCAACGACGTAACCTCGGAGCGCAATACGCCCTCGGGCCTGATTCGCCTGAGCGCATCCGAATCGTCATTCAAGCTGTTGATCCGCCATGTCATGCCCCGGTTTCTCCAGGACAACCCGCAGATCCATATCGAGTGTGTGGCGGATAGCCGCTTGGTCGATATCGTCGCCGATGGCTTCGATGCCGGCATTCGGTTGTTCGACGATGTCCCGCGGGACATGATCGCGGTGCGTTTCGGCCCGGACGTGCGATTTGCCGCAGTGGCGTCGCCCGAGTACCTGAGTCGGCACCCGGCGCCCATGGCGCCCCATGACCTCAAGGCGCATCGATGCATCCGTTTTCGCTTTGCCAGCGGCACGCTGTTTCGCTGGGACCTCGATCACCTGGGCCGATCATCCAGCCTCGATGTCGACGGCCCCATGACCATGGACAACATCAACCTGATGACGGACGCGGCGTTGGCGGGTATCGGCATCGCCTGGGTGCCTGAACATCAGGTCGAGGAGCATTTGCAGGCCGGGCGCCTGGTCCATCTGCTGCCTGACTGGGGCCCTTCCTATGCCGGTGCCTGCCTCTACTACCCGGCCAACCGACATCCACCGATGGCCTTGCGGATGTTCGCGGAAGCGGTGCGCGAGTGGGCGCGCCAGCCAGGCTAGAACCGCGGTGGCCGGCCTGTGACGTTACTGGTCAGCGCCGTACCAGTATTGAGCGGTCACACCGCCATCCATCAGGAAGTCGCTGCCGGTAATGAATGTCCCTTCGGGGCCCATCAGCAGCGCCGCGACCGCAGCGACTTCATCGGGCGTACCGCCACGCTTGGCCGCGCAGGATTCGATCATGCGCCGATACCCATCCCCACGCGGGCCCTTGAGTTCAACCCGGGCCAGGGGCGTGAAGATAATGCCTGGGCTGATGGTGTTGACACGTGCACCACGCTTGCCCCAGCGAACGGCTTGCGCCGCCACGCGCAGCGAGTTGCCACGCTTGGAGATCTGGTAGGCATTCAGGGGATCGGTTACCCGCTCGGGTTGCAGCATCGGCAGCGCAAGAAGTGCCTCAGTCGGGCTCAACGCCAGGGCTCGGTTCTGCTCGACGCTGAGCGCCGGCAAGCGGTGGCCTGACTGCGAGGCGATAACGATGGCCGATCCCCCTTTGGCGATGACCTCGCCAAACAGCTCCAGCACCAGGGCGGTGCCATATAAATCGACCTGTAGGATGGTGGCAGGCGCGGCCTGAGACGGGGAAACGCCTGCGGCGTGGATGACGCCGGTGATGTCGCCAATACACATCGCCTGGGCGATGAGTGCCCGGACCGACTCGCGGGATGAGACATCAACCTTGGCTGTCGTAACCTCGAAACCTGCGTCGCTCATGACCTTTGCGGCAGCATCTGCAGTTGCTTGCTGCAAGTCTGCCAGCAACACATGTTTGCCAGCACTGACGCGCCGAGCGATGGCTTGGCCGATCGAGCCGGCTCCGATAACTACAGTGACCTCGGTCATCTTTATGTTCCTGGGCGGGTGTGAGGCCACTTTAGGGTGTGCAGCGCTTGATTATTAGCCTTCCAGCGGTGCGTGGCCTTGTGAGCTCAATTCAGCAGTTACCCCGGTCAGGCCCGGGTATTGGTGAGTCACCCTCATGAGCCTATGCAGCCATGACCCGATTGAATTGCCCCGGGTTTCGTCGACACCTCTTTTTCTTAACCTCGGCTCAAGGAGTTTCTCGTAAAACCCAGTCAGTAAAGAGGTTACGCATTGGCCAACATTGCTTTCTGCCTGGATGTTTGCCGCGCAAAAGCTTTCAGTATCGTTCTAAAGTGCGCACCGTCGCGGTCGATAATTCAGAGTACGCATGGGCTCTATCTCCTCATAACAACACATGCGACGTTCGGCTCTAGCGTTTCCCCTTGCCAAAACTATAAATACCCGCAGGTGAAGTCATGAATATCAAGCAGAAGCTGACCTGGGCGTTCGCGGCTATCGCGTGTGTCCCGGTCATCCTGGTCGCCATTTTGGTAGTGCTGAATCTGCGAGAAGGGGCCCTGGCCAATTTCCTCGACAGCAGCGGTCGCGAGATCCGCCAGATCGACAATGGCATGAAGCAGTTTTTTGACGGCATCAGCCAAAACGTCGACTACGTAGCCAAGGACCCGCGCGTTGTCGCGGCCAAAGATCTTAAGAATTACGCTGGCGCCGAAGCAGCGCAAATTCCGCTCACTCAGACCAACAAAGAGCTGCTGGCGATATTCGACCAGTTCGCCAAAAGCCATCCGAGTACCGCATACCTGTCCCTGGGGCTGAGCGATGGCGGCTACGCCAGCTGGCCGGACGACACCAAACTGAACAACTACGACCCACGCTTACGTCCCTGGTACAAAGCGGCCATCGCCGCGCCAGGCGCCACCGTGCGCACCGGTGCCTACTATTGGGCGCCGGACGATGTGACGCTGATCGGCACCGTGCACACTGTCGCCGACGCCGCCGGGAATATCCTGGGAGTGGTTGGCCTAGACGTGTCGCTCAAACAGCTCACCGAACTGGTGCGCAACATCAAGCTCGGCGACAGCGGCTACCTGATGCTGGTGGAAGCCAACGGCAACGTGCTGGTAGACCCCAGCGACGCCAAGCACAACTTCAAACCCCTGGCCGACCTGGGGCCCAACTATGCCGAGCTCGCCAAGCGAGGCGACGGCGTGACTCAGATCGAGATTGATGGCGTGCCCTACATGGCCAACGTGGTCAGCTCCAAAGACCTGGGCTGGCGCTTTATCGGCCTGATCAAGCGTGATGAAGTGCTGGCCGACGCCACCCGCCTGACCTGGTTGATCGCCGCCATTGCGGCGGCCTTGGCGTTGGTGTTCGCGATAGTTGGCGCCAGTTTTGCCAGCGTCATCGTGCGTCCGATTCGCGGCGTGGCCGACGGCCTGCAAGAAATCGCCGAAGGAGAAGGCGACCTGACGCGCCAACTCAAGGTGCAGGGCAAGGACGAAACCGCCAGCCTGGCGGGCTGGTTCAACCAGTTCCTGGGCATGATCGCGCAATTGGTGCAGCGCATCGGCAACGCCTCATCTGACCTGCAGACCGCCGCCGCCGACACCAGCGAAGTGGCCAACAACATGAACCAGGCCGCAGGTCGCCAGCGTGAAGCCGTGGAGCTGGTGAGCACTGCGTTCAATGAAATGGTCGCTACTGCCAACGAAGTCGCGCGTTCGTGCAGTGCCGCCGCGTCGAGTGCCGACGAAGGCTACCGCGACGTACATGACGGCCAGCAGCACATCGGCGAAGCCACCGGCAGCGTGCTCAAGCTCAGCGAAGACCTGCAAAAGTCGACCCAGACCATGCAGTTGCTGGAGCAGGATAGCCAGAACATCAACACCATTCTCGACACCATCCGCTCGATTGCCGAGCAGACCAACCTGCTGGCGCTCAACGCAGCAATTGAAGCGGCGCGCGCCGGAGACCAAGGCCGAGGCTTCGCCGTGGTCGCCGACGAAGTCCGCGCCCTGGCCCGTCGGACAGCCGACTCCACCGGCGAGATCGACAGCTTGCTGGGCAATCTCTCCCGCCGCACCCAGGAAGTCACGCAGCAGATGCAAGGCAGCCTGCAGGTGTCCCACACCAGCGTGGAACGCATCCAGCAGGCACGTGACAGCTTCGACAAGATCCGTGGCTCGGTGGACTCGATCCGCGACCAGAATACCCAGATCGCCACCGCCGCCGAGGAGCAGCACCAGGTGGCCGAAGAGATCAATCGGCACATCGCGCAGATCCATGCCGATGCCCAACTGGTCGAAGGCTTTGCCCAGTCCTCACAGACTGGCTCGGGTCGATTGATAGAAATTTCTGGTCAGCTCAAAGGCCTGGTGGGTCGTTTCAAATATTAGGATCCCAACCCGAATGAAAACGGTGAGCACTCACCGCTTTCACTCGGCCGATATACGCAGTTTTTATCGCTGAAAGCCTCAGGCCGATCTATCGAATTGCAGAGAGTCCGGTCGGAGCCATCCTCATCAGTAGCCCGCTTGGCCTTAGGCTGGGGGGCATTCTTTGCAAACCATCCAAAGCGTGTCCTCAGATTTGCCTCCGAAAATGGCAATCCACTGGAAGTGGATGGATCTTCATGGTCTAGGAAAAGGCAGAAATGATCACGCAGCCTGCCTGCCCGACTATGCCTAGAGACTCTCAACGTCGCCAAAATAATTTGCCTTGGCTCTAGTTCGGTAGTTTCAGGCCAAAAATATTTGGTCTTACCCCTAGTATTGCTCCCAGTCGCCGCCGGTACACGAGTAGTCGTCCTTCCTGAACCGCGGCGTGTACTCCGTCGCCCAGAAAGGGGTTAGCTGCCGACAACTGACACTCCACAGCTTGGAAATAGCAGCTGTTCGAGTCAGCGCCAACCGCGAGTCTTCCGATCCGGCCTCAATCACAACGCGATTTGCATCAACGGTCGTGATACGGAAACGGGCGCTACGCGACGGTGTTTGCAGTTCCTTGCCTTGCAGGCGGCTGATCAATGCCCAGAAAGTGTTGTCGACTTGAATGATGTGCTGCATCGGATATTCCTTTGTTGCTGAACGGACGCTAGCTTTAACCTGAAGCGACTTATGGAATCTTGATACCCAACGCATTCAGCGATGGAGTATCCATTCGGCCATTCACGGTCAGACCACTGTCCATCTGAAAGGCCATCAACGCACCACGTGTCGCCTTGCCCATCACCCCATCAATGGCGCCTTGGTAATACTGACGCACCATCAGTGCGGTCTGCACACGGGTGACCAGGTTGCTTTTCTGCTCATTGGTCGCGCGGCTCTTTGAAGTGCTCGAACTTGTCCCGCTGGTAGTGCCAGACGACTGATAAAGGCTGTTGCTGCTTGGGGTGCTGCTCGAAGCACTCGGCGCGCTGTAGCTTCGGGTGCTGGTAGCTGGTGGGCTGTAGTAGCGAGGTGCGCTATAGCCACCCGAGCCGCTGTAGTGAGAACTGTGCGAACTGTGGGACCGGTGTGAACTGTGCGAGCGATGTGCCGCATAGATGTTGACGGTGTCTGGCGCATTGAGCGTATTGGCAAATATCGGAGGCTGTAGCTTGTCGTTGGGTTGCCAGCCCGCATCGGCGAGCGACAGATGGCCCGCCTGTGCCAGGGTGGTACCTGCCATTGGCAGCAGGCTGATCCCACTGATCAGGACTTTCCAGCGGTCGAGCAATTTCACTGTGCACTCCTTGCATAGGCGCTAAAGGCCTCGGTCGATAGTAGTTGTACGCCGCGGCTCTGCCAGCGGTCGGAGTGGGATTTGAAAAAGCCAGAGCAATGTTTGACGGCAGCGCATTGCTGGCAGGTATCGATGAACAGGTTCTTCCAGTCCGAGATGCTCTGGCGGGCGAAACGCGAGAGGTGGGCCGGGATCAGGCACAGGGGCAAGTTGTAGATCGAAACCGGCACTCCGCGGTTGAACAGGAAATACACTGCCTGGCTCAACGACTCCTGATAGTCCAGCGGGTCAATCCAAAGTTCTTCATAGTTCTTCCTGGCCAGGCCGGTACTTTCGATACCCATCAGAGCAACATGCCGCACGAAGGGCAGGTTCCTGAACACGTAGTGGGCGAGCTCCGGCAAGCGTGGCGTGGTCAGGCGACTGAGCACCACGCGTATCTCGATGATCTGGTTGGCGCGCGCCAGGTTGTAAAGACCTTGCAGGGTTTCGCTAAACGCGCCGGGAGCCTGCACTACATGGTCATGGTCTTCGGCATTGTCGGCATACAGCGGGATGCCCCAGCTCAACTGAGGGTGACCGATGGAAGAGAGCGCAGCGATCCAGCTCGGGTCTTGGAACAGACGCCCGTTACTGAGCACATGGATGGATTTTTGCGGCAAAACGGCTTTGCTCTTGGCCAGGATTTCGAGCAGGCCGTCGCGATAAAGCGTTGGCTCTCCGCCGCTGATTCCTAGATTTTCTTCGCCCGGGTCCATCAGGTCGATTAGCCGTAGGTTCTCCTCGATGTGCCAACGGTCATCGATATCTTTGGGCGGCTGCGAGCACATCAAACAGAGGCTGTTGCAACGATCGGTCATGAACAGCAGGTTGCTGTCTGAGCCTCGTCGATAGAGCACTCGCACCATCGCGTTGCCTGGTGTGATGGCAATGACATCGCCGGGCTGCACGACATCCGCATCTTTGGGGGTGTGCAAGTGTGGCCGCATGCTGTCGAAGTCGCCGATCAATGGTTCCGGGATCAGGAATCCACCAACTGGTAAAGAGAGCAGATGCGGGCTCCGTAGCCGTTCTTCGTTTGGCAGCCAAAGCAGCAGGTCACCGAACTCAGCGCTTCCGGCACAAACAGCCACGCCTTGTTCGATGAACTCATCCAGAGTGATGACCTTGAGCAGTTTCGGCTCATTCAGGTGATGGATTTCGAAGTGGGTATCTTTGCGCAGCATCGCCATCAGCCCCTGTAACCCGGGAACCGGACATCGTTGTAAGAGCGCCTGTTCAACCAAGATAGCAGCACCCTTTGCACGTTGTCGTCACCATCGCAAAGCAGGCCGAAAAGATGCTTCAGCAGCCCCATGTTCTTCTTGCAGAAGCTGCTGAACACTCGGTGTCCTATCGGGTCACCTTGGCGGGCATAGTGTTCGACGGGGTCAGCACCGCAGTACGGGACAAGTGCGCAGTCGGAGCAGCCCGGCAGCGCCTCTGCTATACCGCTGGCGAGCAACGCATTCATAACGGGCGATGCGAGTAATTCAGACAAGGGTTGGTGCACGGTGCCGAGCCTCAAGCCGTCTTCACCCATCTCCAGCAACATTCGGGCTTCGTCCGATGGATAGACGTAACCGTCATAGTTGTAAACCAGCGCCGCAGTGCCTGCGCCTGCAGGGGAGCGCAGGTCGACATAGCCGGAGGAGAAGGGTGTCAGGATATTCTTCAGCAACAGGCTCGTATAACTCTCTGAGAGGTATATGCCCTGTTGGTTGATATGCAGCAAATAGGCCAGTGCCTTCTTGTAGAAGGCCAGGTATCGCTCAATAGGATAATCAAGTCGATGGGCACTCTTGGTGGCAAACCCATAAGGGCTCAGAGGCCGAAGCGAGATGCTGGAGAAGCCCTGGCTTACATACTCATCGATGATCGCTTCAGGTTGTTCGAGGCTTCTTGAGGTCAGTGTGGTCAGCGCGGAAACTGCATCATGGCCAAGGCGCTCACGGACCCACTGGATGCCTTTTACAGTGCGTTCGTAGGAGTCTCGTGATGGGGTAGGGCGGTTAGCGTTGTGCAAGGGCGCCGGCCCATCGAGCGAGGTCGAAAACTGAATGTGATTTTGTTCTGCGAAGTCGAGTATTTCCTCCGTCAGGTGGTGCAGCGTGGTGGTGATGACGAACTGGATATCCCGTTGTTCGACCACGTTCCGTTCAACGACCCGTTCGACAATCTGGCGGACGCGCTCGAAGGCCAGAAGTGGCTCTCCACCTTGAAACTCCACAGTCAGGGCGGGGGCGTTCGATTCGAACAGGCGATCGACCGCCGCCTGTGCATCCGCTTCCGACAGGTCATGGCCGGATCCTCCCAAAGGGGCCCGCGACACCTGGCAGTACTGGCAGGTGTGGTTGCAGCGCAATGTAACCACGAACAAGTGCAGTGCCGGGCCCTGGAACAGGAAGTCCTTTCGGCTGCGATACTGCGCGGCCATTTCCGGGAACGGGTCGTGGCGGCCTGGTTCGTATATGAAGTGGCGGGCCAGCAAGTCCTTGTAAAAAGGCGTACTTGCTTGAACGTCGAAGTAACTGAGGGCTCGTAATTGCGCGTCGTTCACGTGCATGTACTCACCGGTATCGGAGGTGAGCAGGATGTCACGGTCATGTCCCGTGTTCATGCGCATGAATCGAAAAGGCAGCAAGCGGTAGTGTTTGGCGTCTGTCGCAATCAGTGTCACTGGGGAATCCCACACCCAGTGAGCGCGGCTCGGGCCAGGACTTCGCGCAACCCTGCTGTTTCGCGGTTGATATGGTCGCGTAGGGCGAAGTCGTTCAGATGCTGAAGGATCAGCGAGTGAGCCCGCTCCGGGGAAAGCGTTAGCCTTGCTTCAGCGGGGTAGGCTGTGAGGCTTATCTGATTGGATTCAATACCGACCTGGATCGTGACAGTGTCGGCCAGGGAATAAGCGGCGCGTTGCACCACGCTGAGCGGGTAGGCTGCGCTGTCGAGTTTCAGCGTGACTGGCCATGTCATCGGAACCGGTCCTTCAAATCCGTTGGGAACGTGTGGATTTTGCGGGTTGCCTAGGCATTATGCCATCATAATTTTTTACATTTGCGCGCATTTGCCCAGCGTGGTGGGTGGTGCGCTCACTACGGCTCGGCCCTCGATACGGATTAGGGTCGAGGGTTCATATCTCCCTCAGTCCACCCATCCCTCATCAATAGTCCGCTTGGCCTTAGGCTGGGGAGCATTCTTTGCAAACCTTCCAAAGCGTGTCCTCAGATTTGCCTCCGGGTGTGGCAATCCACTGGAAGTGGATGGAGCTTCATGGTTTGTGGAAAGGCAGAAATGATCAGCCGAACAGCCTGCCAGACTACGTCTAAAGACTCTCAGGATCGCCAAAAAACATCTGAATCCGCGACCGCAACCAACGCTCTCCCGGGTCGTTGTCCTGGGAGCCGCGCCAGGCCATGTGCAGTTCGAAGTCGCGTACCGGCAGCGGTGGGTCTTCGGCGCGCACGCCGCCAGCGGCGGTCAGGGCTTCGGCGGTGTAATCCGGAACAGTGGCCAGGATATCGGTGCCCGACAGCAGGGTGCTCAAGCCGTTGAACTGCGGTACGGCAAGCACCACGTGGCGCTTGCGTCCGAGTTTTTCCAACTCTTCATCGATAAAACCGCTGAGATCGCCGGCAAACGAGACCAGGGCATGGGGGCGGGCGCAGAAGTCATCCAGGCTCAAGGCGCCGGGTACGGTGTCGGCGCGCAGCAATTTGGGCAGGCTGCGGCGCAATACCTTGCGCTTGGCGTTGGCCGGCAGGTCGGTGGTGTAGCTGACGCCAATCGAGATTTCGCCCGAGGCCAGCAACGCCGGCATCAGCAGGTAGTTGGCGCGGCGTACCACCAGCACGATTCCGGGAGCTTCGGCGCGCAGGCGCTTGAGCAGCATGGGCAGCAGCGCGAACTCGACATCGTCCGACAGACCGATGCGAAACACGGCGGTGCTGGTGGCCGGGTCGAATTCGGCGGCGCGGCTGACCGCGGTCGAAATCGAATCCAGGGCCGGCGAGAGCAGGGCGAAGATTTCCACCGCCCGCGCCGAAGGCTCCATGCTGCGGCCGGTGCGTACAAACAGGGGGTCGTCGAACAGACTGCGCAGGCGCGACAACGCCGCGCTGATGGCGGGCTGGCCGAGGAACAATTTCTCGGCGGCACGGGTCACACTGCGTTCATGCATCAATGTTTCGAACACGATCAACAGGTTCAGGTCGACACGACGCAGGTCATTACGATTCATCTGGAGTCCTGGCAGAGTCAGCAAACTTGACGAGAGCGGCCATATAAGAACAATGGCCGGCGTGAATCTTACGGGGAAAGGCTGCTACTCTGCACCGGCTAATTCAGTTTCCTGCCAGGCAAGTACGCTCTGGCACGCGGTTTATAAGGGTTGCCGGAGCTGCGGAATCAATGACAGGCATGTCGACTATTAATAGCCACTGATGGTCTTGCTGTAAAAGCCCAGATAAAGTTCAGGGCATTAGAGGTTACTTTGACGAGGTTTGCGATGTCCCGCACGATCCGTTTTCACAAGTTTGGCTCGGCCGAGGTGCTCAAATGCGAAGAGCATGCGGCCGCTTTGCCTGCGCCAGGCGAAGTGCAGGTGCGCGTCGAGGCGATTGGCATCAGTTGGTATGACATTCTCTGGCGCCAGAACCTGGCCTCGTCCCATGCTCGCCTGCCTTCAGGCCTGGGGCATGAGATGGCCGGTGTGGTCACCGCAGTCGGTGATGGCGTCGACGACCTGGCAGTGGGTGACAAAGTCGCCAGTTTCCCTGCCGAAAGCCCCAATGATTACCCGGTATACGGCGAGCAGATCGTATTGCCGCGTTCGGCCCTGACCCGTTATCCGGACATTCTCAGCCCGATCGAGGCCAGCGTGCATTACACGCCGCTGCTGATTGCCTATTTCGCCTACGCCGATCTGGCCCGAGTCAAACCCGGGCAGTTCGCCCTGGTTACCGATGCCAGCCATTGCGCCGGCCCATCCTTTGTCCAGCTGGGCAAAGCCCTTGGGGTGCGGGTGATTGCCGCGACCAAGACCGCGGAAGAGCGCGAGTATCTGCTGTCCCTGGGCGCCGAGAAAGTGATCGTCACCGAGGAACAGGACCTGCTGATGCAGATCAACAAGTTCACTGACGGCCGTGGCGTGGACGTGGTGTTCGATGGCTTGGGTGGCCCGCAGATGTCACTGCTGGGCGATGTCCTGGCGCCGCGTGGCAGCCTGGTCCTGTATGGCCTGCAGGGCGGTAACCAGACGCCATTCCCGGCCTGCGCGGCGTTCCAGAAGAACATCCAGTTCTTTGTGCACTGCATCGGCAACTTCACCGGCAAGCCGGAGCTGGGTATCGTCCAGGACCAGGTGGCACTGCAACGAGCCTTGCGTGACATCAACCAGCTGACCGCGGACCGAGTGCTGCTGCCGCTGAAGACCCGGGTGTTCCCGTTCAATGAGTTTGTCGAAGCGCACCGTTACATGGATGAGTGTCCATGCCGCGAGCGGGTTGCGCTGCAGGTCGAATCGGCCTGATCCCAACGCCAGGGTTCGCCACCACGAACCCTGGCGTTTTTTATCGCACCGGTGCCTCAAGCGCCGGTCTTTCATCTTCCCTCCCGATCACTTCAGCCCGTCCCGGGCGGCGCCTGCGTGTTCGTTGTGCAAATTCTGCAAGTTCCGCTCATGCCATGGGATAGATCCCGTCGCGCGATGGTCAAACTGCCAGTAAACTGCCTTCCACTCCCGAATCATCCTTTTCCAGAGGTTTTGCATGACACTCAGTCCTTTTGCGGGCAAGCCGGCACCAGCTGAATTGTTGGTCGATATCCCGCGACTGGTAACGGCCTATTACACCGGCCAGCCCGATGCTTCGGTTTCTACCCAACGTGTTGCCTTTGGTACTTCGGGGCACCGTGGCAGCTCGTTCGATCTGAGTTTCAACGAATGGCATGTACTGGCCATCAGTCAGGCCATCTGCCTGTATCGCGAATCCCAGGGTATCGATGGCCCGCTGTTTGTCGGCATCGACACCCATGCGCTGTCCACGCCTGCCGGTGCCAGTGCCCTGGAAGTGCTTGCCGCCAACGGTGTGACGGTCATGATTGCCGCCGGGGATGAGTACACACCCACTCCGGCCGTTTCCCACGCCATCCTGTGCTACAACCGCGGCCGCACTTCGGGCCTGGCGGACGGCATCGTCATCACCCCATCGCACAACCCGCCACAAAGCGGCGGTTACAAGTACAACCCCACCAACGGTGGTCCGGCCGATACCCATATCACCAAGTGGATCGAAGCCAAGGCCAACGAATTGCTCGCCGCCAAGCTCGCCGGGGTCAAGCGCATCAGCTACGAGCAGGCGCTGAAAGCCGATACCACCCACCGTCACGATTACCTCAACACCTATGTCGCCGACTTGATCAATGTGATCGACATGGATGCCATCCGTGGCGCCAAGCTGCATCTGGGCGTCGATCCACTGGGTGGAGCAGGGGTGCGCTACTGGTCGGCAATCGCCGAGCACTATCGCCTGGACCTGGACGTGGTGAACAAGCAGGTCGACCCGACTTTCCGCTTTATGTCGGTGGACTGGGACGGGCAGATCCGCATGGACCCGTCCTCCAGCTACGCAATGCAGGGGCTGATCGGCCTGAAGGATCGCTTCGATGTGGCCTTCGCCTGCGACCCTGACCACGACCGCCACGGCATCGTCACCCCGAGCGGTGGCCTGCTGGCGCCGAATAATTACCTGGCAGTCACCATCGACTACCTGTTTCAGAATCGCCCGCAATGGCGCGCCGATGCCGCCGTTGGCAAGACTGTGGTCAGCAGTGGCCTGATTGACCGGGTTGCCAAGCGCTTGGGCCGCCGTTTGTATGAAGTGCCAGTAGGCTTCAAGTGGTTTGCCGACGGCCTGTTCGATGGCTCGTTGGGTTTTGGCGGCGAGGAAAGCGCCGGCGCCTCATTCCTGCGCAAGGACGGCGGTGTCTGGAGTACTGACAAGGACGGATTGATCCCGGCCTTGCTGGCAGCAGAAATGACCGCCCGTACTGGCCGCGATCCGAGCCAGGCCTACCGTGCCCTGTGTGATGAGCTGGGCGAACCTTTTTCGGTACGGGTCGATGCCAAGGCCAATCCGCAACAGAAAGCCTTGCTCAGCAAGCTTTCGCCGCAGCAGGTCACCTCGACCCAACTGGCTGGTGAAGCAATTGAGCAGATCCTCAGCCACGCGCCGGGTAATGATCAGGCCATCGGCGGGCTCAAGGTCATGACCGCCAACGGCTGGTTCGCCGCGCGACCTTCGGGCACCGAGGACATCTACAAGATCTACGCCGAAAGCTTTATCGGTGATGACCACCTCAAGCAATTGGTGCAGGAAGCCCAGACCCTGGTGGATGGCGCCATCAGCGGCAACTGACAGGCAGGTAAAAAAAGGGCGACCCCAGGGTCGCCCTTTTTTATGGCTTCTGTTTTATCAGGCCAGGTCCACCAGCACGATTTCACTGTCCTCGATCGCCGTCACTCGCAAGACGCTTTCCTCGGCAACCGCCACACCGTCTCGAGCTTGTGCACGCAAGCCGTTGACTTCAATCACCCCGGTAGCGGGCACCAGGTAGGCACGCCGGCCCGGGTCCAGTGCATATTCGGCTGATTCGCCAGCCTTGAGGTTGGCCGCCACCAGGCGCGCATCGGCGCGAATCTGCAGGCTCTGGTCATCGCCGTGCTTGCCGCTGGCCAAGGTCACAAACCCTTCGCGCTGGCCTTTGGGGAAAGGCTTGGCGCCCCAGGATGGCGCTGCGCCGGCCTGGTTGGGAATGATCCAGATCTGAAAGATCCGGGTTGGCGTCGATTCCAGGTTGTACTCGCTGTGGGCGATCCCGGTGCCAGCACTCATCACCTGCACGTCGCCGGCTTCGGTCCGGCCTTTATTGCCGAGGTTGTCCTGGTGAGTGATGGCGCCTTCTCGCACATAGGTGATGATTTCCATGTCGCGGTGCGGGTGCTGGGGGAAACCGGTGCCAGGGGCGATCACGTCATCGTTCCACACCCGCAGGTTGCCCCAGTTCATGCGTGCCGGGTCGTGGTATTCGGCAAACGAAAAGTGGTGGTGAGCATCCAGCCAGCCATGATGGGCGCCGCCCAGGGATGCAAAAGGTCTGAGTTCAAGCATGATCGTCTCCTGTAAGGGATCGGCCTGGTCGCTGCCGTAGAGCGCCAATCCCGGTTGATGGCGAGCATCATCTATCAGCCATGCATCGATAAAAAGCGCAAAAAATGCCGTAATCCAATCTATAAATTAGATATTTATACGGGCCCGTTGCTGCTGTCGAATCTTCAATTCATCGCTTAAGTGGATGACCTGTAAGCATTTCGCTAGAAGTCAGCGGCAAATGCAGCGACCATAGCCCACACAGTCTCACACCCTGGAGTCAGCGTGCCGCAACACACCCCCGATCTTCCTCCCGAGCTTTTGCCACTGGCCGAAATGCCGCTGTTCAAGCGGCTGGCAGCCAGGTTTTTCGGACATGGCCTTACCCGTCTACGCGCTCAGCATCGGGCTTCCTGGCTGCACGGCCAGGCGGATGGCTTTCGCAGCGGGCATACCGCTGGCGTCGAGTATGGCTATAAGGAGGGCAAGCTCGAAGGCATCGAGGAAGGCCGTCAGGTGCTGTTGATCCGCGATACGCGCAATACCGAGCACCGTGCTCCTGGCGTAGATGACCTGCTGTTCGATGACTGGCGCCTGCCGCTGAGTGCGGAGTTGAAGAAGCGCATCAAGGCCGATGTCGCCCGCTTGCTACCGGCCCATGCCCAGCCGAGCACGGCGCAGTGGAAGATGATTTTCAGCGATACCCCGTCCACTTCCGTGATCGCCGGCGCCGGGGCGGGCAAATCGACTTCCCTGGTGCTGCGCATCCTGTTGCTGCATCACTACCTGGGCTTTGAGCTCGACTCCTTGACGGTGGTGACCTTTACCCGTGAGTCGCGTAAGGACTTTATCCAGAAACTGATCCAGGTGTTCAGCCTCTGGGGCCTTAGTCTGGGCTTGCGCGACGCGCGGGAAGTGGTGCGCACCTTTCACTCGCGGATCCTGCCGATGGTGCGCAGTCTGCCGGGGTTCGAACGCCTGCAGGCGTTTGAAAACCTCAGTGAGCGTGGGCCGGGCGCGGATGAGGAGGTGGAGAGCAATCCGTTCGACCTGCGCATCAACGACGCCCAACGCCGTCACCTGAATGCCTGCTACCACGTCTTGCATGGCCGCGATGAGCGCTTTCGCCAGGCAATCAAGCCGCTGTTGCGCCATGCCTTGCAGCTCAAGGAGCTGGAGCGCGATCACCCTGATGTGCAAAAGCGCATGGCGGTCACCGAATTGGCCGCCAAGCGCGACGAAGAGCTGTGCGACACCCTGGAAGACCTGTGGTTTCGAGCTGGCGCCTGGCCGATCAAGGGGATCGAGCCCAATCGACAAAGCATCGAAATCAACGGCTCGCGCTTCCATTGCCATGGTTATGCGGCCGAGTTGGATGCTTGGGTGGTGCTGGGCTTCGACCCGCGGGAAAACCCCCAGGTCAGCCGTCCCGGGGCCAAGCTCACAGTGCGCGCGGAATGGGCGGTCAAACGCACCCTGTTTCAAGCTTTCTTCCATAAGCCTTTGATATGGCTTGATTCTTATGATTCAGCAAAGCGCGTCCTGTCGTCATTGGCCGGAGATGCCAGCGCGGGGCCGGGTTTCGACTACAAGGTCAAGGGTGAGCTGGCTTCGGCGCCATTACTGGATTGTTTTGTCGGTGCCGCAGGCTTTATCGAGAACCTCGGGCTGGATGTGTGCGATGCGGTTGGGCGCATGAGCTTTGCCAAGGATGACCCGGATCGGTATTTCTTCGAAGCGCTCAGCCTGTTCTGGCGGGCCCTGGAAGACCATTTGCTGGACCAGTCGCCGCCGATCATGAGTTACAACCGCATGTTCGCCTTATTCAGCGAGCATTCGCCGGAGAACCTCAAGCTGTTGAGCAATGAGCGCCTGCGCCCTTTATCACATCTGATGATCGACGAATTCCAGGATGTTTCGCCGCAGATCGTCTCCTGGCTTCGCGCTTGCCTGCGGGAAATCCGCAGTCGCGGCCCGGCCATGCACGTAGGGCGCGGCGCCCAGCGGTCGTCCCTGCTCTGTGTGGGCGACGACTGGCAGTCGATCTATGGCTGGCGTGGCAGTTCGCCGAAATACTTCATGGAGTTCAACAAGGAGTTCCCGTCGCCCAGCACCACCCGGGTCATGCTCAGCGAGAATTACCGCAGCCACCAGCACATCATCGACGCCGCTGAACACATTGTCCGGGCGGCGCCGGCGATCAGCGGGAAAAAAGCCAAGGCCAGTGGGGCCGAGCAGGAGTTGCGCCCGGTGCAGGTGCTGGACCGAGATGACGCAGGTCTGGGCAAGCGCCTGGCCGAGCACTATCAGAAAGGCGATTCAATCTTGATGCTCTTTCGAAAAAGTAGCGATAAGTTATTGATTGAAGAGCATATTAATCAAATAGTTAATGTTGATTCTAGGTTGCCGATCGAAGCTCGCAGGCTCAAGCAACTGACCTATCACAGCTCCAAGGGCTTGCAGGCGGATGCCGCGTTCCTGCTGGGTGATTGTCAACACTTGACCAGCTCGCCCTACAAGAATCAGGTCTATCGCATGGCCGGCCTGGGCAAGGACGGCGACGCCGAGCCCTACGACAGCGCACAGAAGGATGAAATCCTGCGCCTGGCCTATGTCGGTATCACCCGTGCGGTGAAGCACTGCTACTGGTACGTCGATGGGCAGGAATCTGCGGCTGCCAATGCACCCAAGGCGTCTGATCGGGTTGCGCGGGGCAAAGCGTTTTTCAACGATTTGCGTGCATGAAAAAGCCCGCTGCATAAGCGGGCTTTGGTTCAAAAGGTTGGGTAGTCAGGCCTTGAGTGCCAAAGGCGGCGTGAAGGACTCAAGTTCATCTTCCACCGCCTCGATTATTCGCTCGACGTCGGTGGCGTTCATCACGGTGGCGCAGGGGATGCCGGCTATGGCGATCATGGTTTCGCCACTGACGCGATCGAAGAGCCGGGCGATCATGCTGCCGGGCGCATCCATGCTGGCCTCGAAACCCATGGGGTGAAAATGCCAGCGCATCAACTGACATGCGTTGGGAAAGGTGACCTTGCTGACGGAAACTCTATTCATGAGATGCCCACCTGGATCATTGAGCGCTTCCTTTTGCTCGCGGTAGGTAAGGATGGACCGTCGATGGTCCTTCCTGTGGAGCTTGTAAAAATAGCACCCGCTTGTGACAGTCCGCGGTTTTTTTTCAGGCCGTTTGGCGATTGCCTTGCAGAATTTTGATGCAGGTCATGTCCTCGCGATTTTTGGGCACAATGCCAGTATTCGCGCGACCGGGATTGCCCATTGAAGCCGCCTGCCAACTTCGGCAAGCTCGGTTTTTATTTTGACGAGTGCCCTATGTCCGCCTTTGATGACGGCCCGCAGCAAACCCAGGCCACCGCCGAAACCGTGATGCGCTATCACCTGTGCTGGAAGCACCGGGATCTGGATGGCGTGATGGCGCTTTACCATCCCGAGATTCAATACAACGACTTTTTCCAGAACCGCACCCTGGGCCTGGATCAATTGCGTGAGTACGTGGCCAGCAGCATGCCCCGCGACGCGGACGAAGCCCTGGAGCACAGCGATCGCATCCGGGTGGATGGCAATACTGCGTTTATCCAGTACCAGGTCACGTTGCGTGGCGGCCGCGGCCTGGTGTCATTTCGCGCCAGCGAGGCGATTACCGTGCGTGACGGTCTGATCTGGCGCGTCAATGAATACGCCTCTTTGGTGCACGAGACCCTGCCCGACAAAGCGCGCCACAGCATGCGCCCAGCTGCGAGCCGCCTGGGATTGTCGCCGCGCCAACTGAGCTTCATGGCCGAAGACTTGCAGCAGTATTTCGAGCGGCAACAGCCGTATCTGGATCCTGAGCTGGATTTGCAACGGGTGGCGAAGGAGTGCGGTTACAGCCGCAATCAGATTTCTTACCTGCTCAACCAAGTACTGGGCCAGAGCTTCTACCGCTATGTGAACCAGGCGCGCTTGCAGCACCTGCTGCTGGCGTTGGACCAGGCGACGCCTCCGCTGCGTGTCGATGAGTTGGCCTTTGCCGCCGGCTTCAATTCGCTGTCGGCGTTCTACAGCTGTTTTCGCCAGCACACCGGCCAGTCGCCCAAGGCTTACGCCAAGCAAATTTCTTTGCGTGCACGCGCGCAAGACAACGCCTGACCCCAGCCACTAGGATCGCCGCTATCGAAAACTCGGTTGCGGAGTTGTTGCATGCCAGCATGGCGCACTATCAGTTTGTGGATGGACCAGCTCGACGAGCCGCTGCTGGCGCGGCCGTCTCTTGAGCAGGATCTGGATGTCGACGTAGCCATCATCGGTGCCGGTTACACCGGGCTGTGGACGGCTTACTACCTCAAGCGCCAGGCGCCGCAGTTGCGCATCGCCATTGTCGAGGCCCAGACCGCCGGCTTCGGTGCCTCTGGGCGCAATGGTGGCTGGCTAATGGGCAATCTGTTGGGGGAGGACAGGTTGCTGGCCGGGTTGTCGAGCGAAGAGCGTCGGGCGTCCTTTGATCTGCTCCACAGCATTCCGGATGAGGTGGCAAACGTCATCGAACGTGAAGCCATCGACTGTGATTACCGCAAGAGCGGGGTGTTGTACTGCGCGGCGCGCTATCCCGAACAGGAAACTGGCCTGCGTCAATACCTGGCCAAGCTGCATGCCCAGGGCCTTACCGATGCCGACTACCACTGGCTCAGCCCTGAGCAACTGGGCCAGCAGGTGCGTATCGCCAATGCCTATGGCGCTATCTATTCCCCTCATTGCGCGACCATCCATCCCGCCAAACTGGTACGTGGCCTGGCGCGGGTGGTTGAAGGCATGGGCGTGCAGATCTACGAAAACAGCCCGGTCACCCATTGGCAGTCTGGCGGGCTGCAAACGGTCAAGGCCCAAGTGCGTAGCCGTTGGACGGTACCGGCGGTAGAAGGCTACTCGGTGACCTTGCCGCCCCTGGGCCGTTATCAGATGCCAGTGCAGAGCCTGTTGGTGGCCACCGAGCCGCTGTCCCAGGCACTGTGGGACGAGATCGGCCTGGAGCACGGGCAAGCGTTCAGTGAAAGCAGCCGTCAGGTGACCTACGGCCAGCGCACCCTGGATAACCGCCTGGTGTTCGGTGCCCGTGGCGGATACCGCTTTGCCGGCAAGCTGCGGCATGACTTCACCTTGAGCGACAACGAAGTCGGGTTGCGCCGGTATCTGTTCGGCGAGCTGTTCCCACAGCTGAAGAATGTGCGCATCACCCACTCCTGGGGCGGCAACCTGGGCATGTCCCGCCACTTCAAGCCCCATATGCTCTGCGACCGGCGCCATGGCATTGCCCTGGCCGGTGGCTACGGTGGCGAAGGGGTTGGAGCCAGCAACCTCGGCGGCCGCACCCTGGCCGATCTGATTCTTGAACGCGACAGCCCGCTGGTGCGCCAGCCCTGGGTCATGGCCGAGGGTCGTGTGGATGGCTTGCGCCCCTGGGAGCCTGAACCCTGTCGCTGGCTGGGCTACAACGCGATCATTCGCAGTTTTGTCCATGAAGACCAGACCCTGGCCAACCCGGCCAGCCCACCGTGGCGGCGCAAGTTGGCCAGTCGCGTGGCCGGTTTCATGGAAGGCTTCATGCACTGACTGTGCGATTTCCAACCCATAGGTAGAACCATGAGCATCACTCAATTCAAGAACACCGCCACGGCTGTCCTCGATCAATCGAGCCCGGTCGCCGTGCCCCTGGGTAGCCCGGTCGCCGTCACGTCGGTGACCTGCGTCGAGCGTAACGACGGGGTCGAGACCGGCATCTGGGAGTGCACACCGGGGCGCTGGCGGCGGCAGATCGTGGCCCAGGAGTTCTGCCACTTTATTCAAGGCCGCTGCACCTTTACTCCAGACAACGGTGAAACCCTGACCATAGAAGCCGGCGATGCCCTGATGTTGCCGGCCAACAGCACCGGAATCTGGGATATCCAGGAAACCGTGCGCAAGAGCTATGTATTGATTTTCTGATCCTTTGATCCCTGATCCCTTGATTGCCTGCCAATAAAAATAGCCCATACCCAGGAATCGCCCCATGACCCGCATGACCCCAGCTTCGCTGCTGTTCGCTCCCCTGATGCTTGTCGCTGCACTCGGCCAGGCCGCCGAGACGGTGAAGATCTACAACTGGTCGGACTACATCGCGCCGGACACGATGAAGAATTTCCAGAAGGAAACCGCCATCGGTTTCAGCTACGACGTCTATGACAGCAACGAAACCCTGGACGGCAAGTTGATGACCGGCAAATCCGGGTATGACGTGGTGTTTCCGTCAAACCACTTCATGGCCCGGCAGATCCAGGGTGGCGCCCTGAAAAAGCTCGACAAGGACCAGTTGCCGAACTGGAAGAACCTCAACCCGGTACTGCTCAAGGCCCTGCAAACCAACGACCCGGGCAATGCGCATGGGTTTCCTTACCTGTGGGGCAGCACCGGCATCGGCTACAACATGGCCAAGGTCAAGGCGGTGCTGGGCGACAATGCGCCGGTGGACTCCTGGGACCTGATCTTCAAGCCCGAAAACATGCAGAAGTTGCAGAAGTGCGGGGTGGCGATCCTCGATAACGGTCCCGAGTTGCTCCCAGCAGCCTTGAACTACCTTGGGTTGCCTCACCACAGCCAGAACCCGGCGGATTACAAAAAAGCCGAGGAACTGCTGATGAAAGTTCGGCCTTACATCAGCTACTTCCACTCCTCCAAATACACCAGCGACCTGGCTAACGGTGACATCTGCGTGGCGGTGGGATTCTCCGGCGACATCCTGCAGGCTGAAAGCCGGGCCAAAGAAGCCAAGAATGGCGTGGAAATCGGCTATTCGATTCCCAAGGAGGGCGCAGCCATCTGGTTCGACATGGTGGCGATGCCGGCCGATGCTCCGGATGAGAAGGCGGGTTACGCCTTTATGAACTACCTGCTGCGCCCTGACGTCATGGCCGCTATCAGCAACTACGTGCATTACGCCAACGGTAACCAGCAGGCAGACAGCCTGATCGACCCTGCAATCAAGAACGACACCAAGGTTTATCCGAGCCCGGACATGATGGGCAAACTGTTTGCCCTGGAAGCCATGCCGCTGAACATCGACCGGATCCGTACCCGGCTGTGGAACAAGATCCGCACCGGCAGTTGAGGGCGGCGGGCGAGTTGAGCTGGAGTGCCGAACCTGCCCTTGGATCCTGGCGTCCACGCGCGGCTCGGCAGCGGCTACAACCTTCTGTAGCCGCTGCCGCAGGCTGCGCTGGCCCTCGGCAGCGCCCTAACGACTCCAGGGCTTGCACCACGGACGGCGACTGCCTCAGCTCAGTTGTGCATTTTCCGGCAACAGCGCACCACCATCGACAACCAGGGTTTGCCCAGTGATATAGCCGGCGTTGCGCGACGCCAGAAACAGCATGGCATAGGCAATGTCCTCGGGGCTGCCCAGGCGCTTGAGCGGGATATGCTCGGCCAACTCCGGAGAGTCACCGAGGTTGGCCATGGCCTGGGTGGCAATCAGGCCGGGCTCGACCCCATTGACCGTGATTCCATATTCGGCCAGTTCCAGCGCCGCGCTGCGGATAAAACCGTTGACCCCGGCCTTGGACGCGGCGTAGTGGGCCAGCCCGGGAATCGCCGTGCGTGGGCCGGTGACCGAGGAGGTGATGACGATGCGCGGGTGCTGGGCGAGGCGCAGCGTTGGCAAGGCGGCCTGGGTCAGCCAGAAGCAGCTCTTGAGGTTGACCGCCAGGGTCTGCTCCAAGGTGTCATCGCTCAGGTCGATCAGCTTCTGCATCGGAAACACGCCGGCGTTGTGCAGCAGCAGGTCCAGTCCGCCAAAGGTTTCAAGGGTGGCTTCTACCGCCCGATTGGCGGCGCTGCGACTGCCAAGGTCGACCGTCAGCAACTCGGCCTGGCCCCCGGCCTCGCGTATCAGGCGCAGGGTTTGTTCACCGTTGTCCCGGGAGCGGGTCGCCAGCATGACCTTGGCCCCCTGTGCTGCAAACACCTGGGCAATCGCCCGGCCAATGCCCTGGCCGGCACCGGTGACCAGGGCGATACGTCCTGTCAGGTCCTGGCTCATGAAACAGCTCCCTGAAGGTTGGGCTGGGCAAGGACCTGGCTCAGGCACTGGTCCAGCAAGCGATTGTGCAGGTCGACGTCCTGCGCGGTGGTGGCCGGGCACATCAGGGCCATGTTGTGGAAGGGCGTCAGCAACACCCCACGGTTCAGCAGGTACAGGTGCAGGTAGGCCTCGATCAACCCATGGCGCGCGTGATGGGCTTCGCCGCCATTGCGCGGGGCGTGGTCCATAAACAGGTATTCGACGCGCGCGCCGATGCGAGTCACATGCCAGGGCAGGCGATGGGTGTCGATGATGCGCTGGACCCCCTCACGCAGCCGCTCGGCCAGCGTGATCATGTGGGCATAGTTGGCCTCGGTCATCACGTCGCTGAAGGTCGCGCGCATGGCGGCCATTTGCAGGGCGTTGCCGGCCAGGGTGCCGCCGAAGCCGAAATGGTTGATCGCCTGTCCCGGCTGGAAATGCGGCAGCACCCGCCAGATCCGCTCGGCCATGGCCTGGCTGCAGCCCCATATCGCAGCGGGAATACCGCCAGCGATGCATTTGCCGAGCACAAAGAAGTCCGCCTGCAAGCCGTGTTCGCCGCTGTAGCCGCCAGGGCCGCAGGAGATGGTGTGGGTTTCATCGATGATCAGCGGCACATCGAAGCGTCGTGTCAGTGCTCGCAGGCCATCGTGAAAGCCAGGTGCCGGCGGCACCATGCCGACGTTGGTCATGAAGGGTTCGGTCAGTACCGCGGCCACGTCACCCTGGGCCAGGGCGGCTTCGAGGGCGGCCAGGTCATTGAATTCCACCAGTCGCGTGGTGGTGTCATGTTTGATTCCGTTGGCGTGCACCCCTTCGCGAGGAATCATCTGTCCGGCGCTGTCGAACTCCACCTGGGACTCGTCGACGCTGCCGTGGTAATTGCAGTTGAACACCAGCACCTTTTCGCGACCGGTGATCATCCGGCACAGGCGCAGGACGAAACGATTGGCGTCAGTGGCCGATGTCGTGACCTGCCAGTACGGCAGGCCGAAACGGCGCACCAGTTCCTGGCCGACCCACAGGCTATCGGCAGTGGGTAGCATCAGGGTCGAGCCGTGGAGCGCCTGATGGCCAATGGCTTTGGCGACCGCCGGTTGGCTGTGACCGAACATGGCGCCGGTATCGCCCAGGGCGAAGTCGACATAGGTGTGCCCGTCGCAGTCGGTCAGGGTCGCGCCCTGGGCATCGGCGACCAGGATCGGATATAGCCCCGGCCATTGCTGCATCCAGTGCAGGGGAGCACCGTACAGCCAATGCTTGAGGTTTTCCTGGTAGTACTCGCCGGAACGGGGATGGCGTTCGGCGAATTGTCGCAGCTCGGTTTGGTAGCAACTGGCAACACGTTCGAGATCAAGGCCGAGGGTCATGGGTAACGCTCCAGTTCAAAGGGGCTTAACGGTATTCGGTGCGATTGAGCACGTAGGCGAGGGCGCCCACCGGGAAGTTGGCGGCGCTGCTGAAGTCGTCGCCCTGGTAGCCGAAGATCTTGCCGTCGGTCTTGCCGGCTGCCAGGTCAATCAATACCAGGCCCAGGGTGGGGACGATCTTTTCCCGCCAGACAAACAGGTAGAGCTGATCGGCGACCTTGTAGTAGTGGCAGCGGTCGGTATCCGCCAGCCCCTGTTCAACGCCTTCCAGGCACTGCCAGCTGTAGAAGTTCGAGTTCAGGTACACATGTTCATAGGCTTCGGTGGCGCTGTAGATGTACTGGTTGCGCAGGCCAACCAGCTCCAGGGTCGGCGCGTGTCGAGGGGTATCGGGGGTGAAGGGCAAGTCGATGCTGCCATGCAGGAACTGCGCGCTGACCGCCGTCAGCTCCCGGCCGGATAACGCGCGGCTGAACAGGTCGACTGCGGCTTCGGCCTGGGTCGGCATTTGCCCGATCACGGCGGTGAATAGGTTGTGCATCAAGTCCAGCACCAGGCTGACCGAGTGGGTCCGGCCGTCTTCCAGCTTGAGAAAGTCCACCAGGTAGATGCCCGGCCGGATTGAGCTGGCGCGATAGGGCGCATCGCCGCTGGCGTCGTTATCAGCGGTTTGCCAGTGCAGGGTCTCGGCGCCGAATTGGTGCTCGATCAGCCAGCCGTTGGCGAAGTGCAGCGTGAGGCTACGGCCCTTCAGGTCATCGAGTGCCGGAAGGATGTGGTTGTCGCTGGCAAAGCCATCGGCCAGGGCGCCGACGGTGATCCATTCTGGTTGTGTGTGGGTGGTCATGGGCTGGGTCTTGTCGGTTGAGGGAAGACTCCATAGTCATCCCGTCGACCCGCGTCGCCCATCAACCGGATGGTTGAGTTCTAGAGGAATAGCACCTTGACCAGCTCGGTGCGGTTGCCGACAGCGGCTTTGCGAAACAGGTTGATCAGGTGAGTCTTGACCGTCGGCAGGCCCAGGCCCAGGTGCTGGGCAATGACTTTGTTGCTGGCGCCTTCGCGCAGCAGCCAGGCGATTTCCTGCTCCCTCGGGGTGAGTGCGGCCAGGCGTTGGTCGGATTGGGAGTAGGGCGCCTGGGCGGCGATTTCCAGCAGCCCCTGCAGGGCGTGCAGGGTTGTCAGCTCATCAGGGCTGAAACGTCCGAGGCTGGCATCACGCAGCAGCGACAAGCCGGCAATCGGCCGCTGACCGTCGCTGGCCAGGATCTCCACCACATCGCACACCCCGTTGCGTTGTAAAAAGCCCTGGTAGACCTCGGTCTCGTGACGGCCCTGTTGGGCCATGCCCATGTGCAGCGACAGCACCGGGCGGCCTGCCGCGGCGCAGTTGCGGGGCCGCAACGGGTCGTAGTGACGGTAGCGTTGCAGGTAAGCGTCGTGCATGTGCGGGGTCATGCGATGCAGCGAAAAGTGTTGGGCCTGCAGTTGCTCGTCAATGCGATAGAACGCACAGAGGGTGGCCGGCACGACCTGGGTAAATGCCCGGATACAGCGCTGGCCGAGTTCGAGGGCATCGGGCAGGGCGGGTGACTGGCTCATCGATGACTCCTTGGATTGAGGCAACCACACAAAGGGACGATAAGGCCCGAAGGGGCCTTATCGAGCGCAGCAACCGCTGGGTAGCGTCAGCGGCGCGCCTGGGACAGGCCCAGTTCCAGGGCATTGACGATCACGTCGACCTGCTCCTGCTGGATCACCAGAGGTGGCGAGAGAATGATCTTGGTCCCCACCGGGCGCACCATGACGCCGTTGTCGCGGGCGATCTGTGCCACCTGGTTGGCGTAGCCACTCATGGGGTCGATTGGCTCGCGGGTGGTTTTATCGGCCACCAGGTCGAGGGCGACCATCAGACCCTTGCCGCGTACTTCGCCGACACTGTCAAAGCGTTCGGCAAAGGGCTGCAGGCGCTTGAGCATGTAGTCGCCCATTTTCGCGGCATTGGCCGGCAAATCATCCTTGACCACGATATCCAGGCAGGCCAGGGCCGCGGCACAGGCCACCGGGTGCCCGGAGTAGGTGTAGCCATGCATGATGGCGCCGGTGAAGTTGCTGTTCTTCTCGAACGCCGCTTCGACCCGTTCGTTGACGACGGTGGCGCCCAGGGGGATGTAGCCTGAGGTGATGCCCTTGGCCAAACACATGATGTCGGGTTTTACGCCCCACAGGCGGCTGCCGAACATCGAGCCGCTGCGGCCGAAACCGGTCACCACTTCGTCGGCGATCAGCAGCACGCCGTACTTGTCACACACCTCACGGATCAGCGGCCAGTAGTTGGCGGGCGGCACGATGACGCCGCCGGCGCCCTGGATCGGCTCGGCGATAAAGGCCGCGACGGTGTCGGGGCTCTGGAACTGGATTTCACGTTCGAGAATGTCGGCGCAGATCTTGCCGAGTTCTTCCGGGTCCTGGCTGTAGGGGTTGCGGTACAGCCATGGGGTGTCGACATGGAAGCAGCCTGGCAGCAGCGGCTCGTAGTTGCGACGGAACACGGTGTTGCCATTGACCGAGGCGCCACCAAAGTGGGTGCCGTGGTAGCCCTGGCGCAGGGAGATGAACTTGGTGCGATCGGCCTGGCCTTCGAGTTTCCAGTACTGGCGGGCCAGCTTCAGGGCGGTTTCGATGGCGTCCGAACCGCCACTGCTGAACGCCACGCGGCGCATCCCTTCGGGCTCCAGCAGGTTCATCACCACTCGTGACAGCTCTTCGGCACGAGGGTGGCTGACGCCGTCGAACAACTGGAAATACTCCAGCTCATCCAGCTGCGCGGTGATCGCCGCTTTCACTTCCTTGCGGTTGTGGCCGACGTTGACGTTCCACAACCCGGCAACGCCATCCACCAGTTGGTGGCCCTTGTCGTCATACACATAGCAGCCATCGCCACGGACAATACGAATCGGCTCGCGTTGCTTCATTTCGTTGGGGTGCAGCATGGGGTGCCAGAAGCGGCTTTGTTCGCTCACGTTGAGTCTCCTGATAACGCACGGACAGCGTGGGTCTATTAGTGCGTCATTTATACCCCTGGCGCTTGCCTCTGTGTGCCAGGGTTCTTGATCGTCACTGCCAGACTGATGCAAGGCATGACGCCGCGCGCAGCGATCATTGGTGACGGATTGTGCAGGGCATCGATGGGCTGGCAGCCAGTGCCAAGTTTCCCGGCAGCCAGGATCAAGACGACGTTCGGCTTTGCGCTCAGAGTCTGTCTCGAACTAGGTCTATTTCCGAGGATTCCAGATGAGCGTTGCCATCGACCCACGTGTCGCTGCATTTATAGACAGTCAGCATGGACTGCTGATTGACGGTCACAGCCAGCCAGCGCTATCCGGTGCGCAGATGCCGGTCTTCAACCCCGCCACCGGCGAGGAGCTGACCCGGGTGGCCGCGGCTGCCGCGGCGGATGTCGACCTCGCCGTTGCCGCTGCGCGCCGGGCCTTCTGCGGCAGTTGGGCAGCGCAACGCCCGGCCGACCGTGAGCGTCTGCTGCTGAAGCTGGCCGACCTTCTAGAGGCCAATGGCGAACACCTGGCCCAGCTCGAAACCCTCAACAACGGCCAGTCGATCCACCTTGCCCGCGCCCTGGAAGTCGGCGCCGCAGCGGAATTCACCCGTTATATGGCGGGCTGGGCGACCAAGATCGAGGGCAAGAGCCTGGACGTTTCGATCGCCGCGGTGCCCGGAGCCAAGTACCGCGCCTATACGGTGCCGGAGCCGGTGGGGGTGGTGGGGGCCATCGTGCCGTGGAATTTCCCGTTGCTGATGGCGATCTGGAAAATCGTTCCGGCATTGGCCTGTGGCTGCACGGTGGTGCTCAAGCCGGCGGACGAAACACCGTTGACAGCCTTGCGCCTGGGGCAGCTGTGCCTGGAAGCAGGCATCCCTGAAGGCGTGGTGAACGTGGTGACCGGTACTGGCGCCGTAGCCGGTGCCGCGTTGGCCGGGCACCCGGGGATCGACAAAGTGGCGTTCACTGGCTCGACCCAGATCGGCAAGGTCATCGGGCATGCCGCAGTCGACAACATGACTCGGTTTTCCCTGGAGCTGGGCGGTAAATCCCCGGTGATCGTGCTCGATGATTGCTCTCCCGAGGTGGCGGCCGCCGGCGCAGCAGGGGCCATCTTCTTCAATCAGGGCCAGGTGTGCACCGCAGGGTCGCGCCTCTATATCCAGCGCGCAATCTTCGACCAGGTGCTGGAGCGGTTGGCGACCATCGCTGGTGGGCTGAACATTGGCCCCGGGCTGGATGAACAGGCACAGATCAATCCGCTGATTTCGGCAAAACAGCAAAAACGCGTGCTGGGCATGATCGAGCGTGGTGTGGCCGAAGGCGCGCGGGTGGTTTGTGGTGGCGTTGCCCATGGCGAGCAGGGCTTCTACGTGCGCCCGACAGTGCTGACCGATGTCACTGCCGATATGCAGGTGGTGCGTGAGGAGATCTTCGGTCCGGTGGTGGTGGCCACCCCGTTCGACAGCCTGGATGAAGTGGTCGAGTTGGCCAACGACAATCAATACGGGCTGGGGGCGAGCATCTGGTCCAACGACCTGGCCAAGGTCATGGCGCTGATTCCGCGAATCAAGGCCGGTACGGTCTGGGTCAATACCCACAATATGCTCGATCCGTCGATGCCGTTTGGCGGTTACAAGCAATCGGGCATCGGTCGCGAGATGGGCCATGCGGCGATCGAGGCGTATACCGAGAACAAGTCGGTATGCATCGCCTACTGATTGGCTGCAGGCCTCGTCAGTTCGACGATGGAGACGTCGATGGCCCTGTTGCACGACAGTGCCTGCTCGGGTAGTCGAGCAGGTTCCGTTCAAGCTGCGTCAGACAGCAAAGCAATTCGCGCACCTTCGGGTGCGCCCTTGAAATGCCTAAAACAACAATCACTAACGCATGCTTTCGAGGTCCAGAACCATGTCATTCAACGACAAACTCACCCGACACCTGAACCAGGGCGTGGTCGGTTTCCCCACGGCACTGGCCAGTGCGGTCGGCCTGATCATGGCCAGCCCGGTGATCCTCACTGCCACCACCGGCTTCGGCCTGGGCGGCGGCGCCTTTGCCGTGGCCATGGTGATCGCCATGGTGATGATGCTCGCCCAGTCGACCACCTTCGCCGAAGCCGCGTGCCTGCTACCCACCAACGGTTCGGTGTATGACTACCTGGCCTGTGGCCTGGGACGGTTTTTTGCCATCACCGGGACGATTTCCGCCTACCTGATCGTGCATGTGTTTGCCGGCACGGCGGAAACCATCCTCAGCGGCATCATGGCCCTGGTCAACTTCGAGTCACTCAACACCATGCTCGAGCAAAGCGGCAGCGCCTGGCTGGTCGGGGTCGGGCTGGTGATTTTCTTCGGCTTGCTGAATGCCGTGGGCATCACCGCGTTCAGCCGCGCCGAGGTGATCCTGACCTTCGGCATGTGGACCACCCTGATCATCTTTGGCGTGGTTGGAGTGATCAAGGCACCGGCAGTGGAGCTCAATGGCTGGTTTGGCGAGTCCATGGTCGGCACCGACCTGCCGACGATCCTGTCACTGGTGGGCATGGCGATGTTCATGTTCGTCGGCTGCGAGTTCGTCACGCCCCTGACCCCGGATGTGCGCAAGGCGGCCAAGACCATTCCACGAGCCATGGCCCTGGGCCTGGTGGGTGTGGCGACGTGCATGTTCATCTACGGCGCGGCGATGAAACGCCAGGTGGCCAATATCCCCCTTACCGCAGACGGCAGCGTGCATCTGCTGGATACGCCCATGGCCATCCCGCAGTTCGCCGAGCAGATCATGGGGCCCTTCGGGCGTATCTGGTTGGGTGTCGGCCTGCTGTTCGCCGGCGCTGCAACGATCAATACCCTGATGGCCGGCCTGCCACGGATTCTCTACGGCATGGCCCTGGATGGCGCCTTGCCCAAAGTCTTTACCTACCTGCATCCGCGCTTCAAGACGCCGTTGCTGTGCATTGCCGTGGCGGTGTTGATTCCGTGCCTGCACGCCTGGTGGCTGGGTGGCAGTACCGACAACATCATGCACCTGGTACTGGCGGCGGTTTGCGCCTGGAGTACGGCTTACCTGCTGGTCACGCTGTCGGTGGTGGTGTTGCGCATTCGTCGGCCGGACTTGCCACGGGCCTACAAGTCACCGTGGTTCCCGCTGCCGCAGATCGTCTCTTCGGTGGGCATTCTGCTGGGCATGTGGTTTATCACCCCGCCGGGCATGAATCCGCGTGATATCTATGTGCCATTTGGCAGCATGCTCGGCCTGACGGCGGTCTATGCCCTGGTCTGGACCGTGTTTGTGCAAAAGGTCAATCCATTCCGCCCGGTGCCGGTGGAAGAGGTGCTGGAGAAAGCGTTCAACCTGCAATCAGAGGTGCACAACGCGCCGGGAGCGATGCCTGATGAACAGTTCAAGCTGGCTGCAAAACCTCTCTGATGTCTGGGACCGGCCGCCCTCCGGCTATCGCCCGGGCGTTACCCTGGGGCAACTGCGGCGTGATCTCGCAGGTCTGGAATGTGAGGTCGCAAGCCCGACTCGGGTGCAATTCAGCACGGGCGACCTGGAGTTTGAGGTGCAGGAGCGGGCCCAGGCCCAGTTGCTGATGCACATCGTGGTGTGCGAGTTCGTGCTGCGGGTGCCCAGCCAGCAGACCGAGGCGACGAAAATCGTGCTGCGCCACACCGGGGCGATCCGTCGCCAGGGTGTGGCTGCGCGGCTGAGTGAGGGTTCTGCGCAGGCGATGGCACCACTGCTGGAGCGCTTGCACGCCGATGCGCCCTTGCTCGCTGCGCTGCTGCCCCTGGACTTCAAGCGTCTGGAGCTGCAACGCGACGCGCAGGGCTGGCAGGTACGCCTGGAACACTTCGGTGCCAGTGAAGTGGTCAATCGTCTGCCCGGGTTTCGTCGCTACATCCGTCTGACCCACGAGCAGCGCGCCGCGTTGCTGGCCACCTTCACACGGTTGTACAGCCTTCTAGGAGAGTTCTGACAACCATAACCGTCTCTGCTGGCATACGCCGTGCTTAAGCCATAACAAACTATCCATGGTGCCAAGGCTCCTTGCCTGGCAAATAGATAACATGTTAATGATATCGCCATAACAACAAAGGCGGTCTCAACCGGCTTCTGGAGGTGCACATGCTTGCTTCGCATAGTTTCGGTTCCTGGGTCGGCGCGCTGCAGGGTGTGTGCGGTCGTTTTGACGCACGCCCGGCGCTGAACTCGGCGTTGTTTATCGGTGAGGTCGGGCTGCTGGATTACGCAGGCCTGGAAGTCGCGCAGATCCGCACCAATGCCGGGCTGATCTCGCGCAAGAGCACCAGTGTCGATCAGGACGACGATCGCCACTGCTTCCTGATCATGCAGCGCAGCGGCCATGCCCAGCTGCGCCAGGGCGGCGAGACGATCGAGCTGGCGCCTGGAGACATGGCGCTGCTGGACTCGGCCGGCGCTTGTGAAATCGTGCCCCACGGCCTGATTGAGCACTCTTCGTTCCACCTGTCCCGGGATGAGGTGTACCGCCACCTTCCGGCCCATCAGCGCAAGTTTGGCAAGCTGTCGCAGAACTGCGCCAGCGGCCGGCTGATGCGCATGCTGGTGGAGCAGATCTGCGCCGGCGAGCTGCAAGGCTGCGCCGCCCAGCAGGAGGGCGAGGCGTTGCAGGAAGCCTTGATCGCCTTGCTCGGCCCCACGCTGCGCCAGGCCAGCAGCCACAGCCTGGACGGTTACGACAGCCTGCACGGGGGCAGCCTGTGCAGCCAGGCACAGCAATTGATCCGGCAGTCGCTGAACGAGCCCAACCTGAGCCCGGTGTCCCTGGCTAATCAGATGAATATTTCCGTGCGTCAGTTGTACCGTCTGTTTGAGGAGCAGGGTGACAGCGTCTGCCGATTCATCCAGCGTTCGCGGCTCAATCGCAGCGCCGCCGACCTCAGCAACCCGCGGCTGCGCAATGAGTCGATCACCGATATCGCCTTCAAGTGGGGCTTTACCGATTCGGCGCATTTCAGCCGTACCTTCAAAAAGCACTTTGACCAGTCACCACGGGATTACCGGGCCCACTCATTGAACGGCTAGGCGCGGTTCCCGGCACCTGGTCGACCTCTGGCCCGTGTCTGCTGTTGCGGAAAACCCCTGGCTTCAGGGGTTTTCCAGGTCATGCCCCAGGGATTGGATAAACAGCGAAAACAGCTCGGGCTGGGAGGAAATATCGAGCTTGGCGTACAGGTGGCGCCGGTGAACCTTGATGGTGTCCGGGGAGATTTTAAGGCGCTCGGCCATGGCCTTTGAGGAAAACCCGCGCAGGATCAGGCGCGCAATCTCCAGCTCCCGGTCCGACAACACTCCACAACCGAAATGACTGAGCGCATCGCGGATCTGGCTGGCCATTTCCTCGGCGGGCGCGGGCAGGGCGCGCACTGCGCTTTGCTGCCAGTGCTGCTGCATCAGCGGCAGGACCCAGGCCGCAAACGTGGTCAATTGGCCGACTTCTTCGGCGCTGAACAGCCGTTGCATGCCCAGGGACAACGACAGGGTGCCGCCCTCGGGGATCTGCAGGATCAACTGCAGCTCGTCTTCGAGCACGTTGTCGTGGAAGTAGTTGAGGAAGTATTCGCTCTGGCGAAAGTGATCGGGGGCGACTTCCTCCAGGCGATACAGGCCGCTGGGATAACCCTCGCGACAGGCCTGGAAAAACGGGTCCAGCAGGTACAAGCCATTGAGGTAGCTGAGCATCGATGCGGGCTTGCTCGTGGGCTCGGCGTCGTATTCCTCCAGGGCCTGGGGCAGGCCATCGCGGGGGTAGAAAATCGCCAGGGCGTTATCGAACGGCGACACCTGGTGCAGCAGCAGGATCAGCTGCTTCCAGAAGCGAGGCGTGCCGATCTGCGTCAGGGTACGGCCCAGCGCGGCATGCATGCCGACTTCGCGGAACAGAGTGCTCAAATACGTGGCTCCACTTCAGGGGGTGCGGTGATGGGCGTTGGTGCAGGGTTTCGGGCATTTGCGCCACGGCGTCAAGGGGGAGTACTCCAATAGGGGAATTGGTCGGGCCACCCGGGCGCTCTAGAGTAGCGTCCATCAAGTGCGGCCCAGAACGCACCCAGCCGATTTATTTTCGTTTCTGCCTCAGACCAAAAATAACCACGAGGATAACGATATGAGCTCTCCCGCTGCGCCCGATGGCGCACTGAAACCGACCCTGAGTGTGTTCGATGTGGTGGCCATTACCGTGTCCGGTGTGACCCCCGCCAGTTCCGTGTTCGTGATTGCGCCCTTTGCCATCCACCAGGCCGGCAGCGGGGTGTTCCTGGCTTTCGTGATGGCCGGGTTACTGGCCCTGATGTTCGCCTTTTGCTACGCCGAACTGGGCCGCGCCCACAACAGCGCCGGCGGTGAATACGTCTATGCCAAGCGGGTGTTCGGCGGCATGGCCGGTTACGCGACCTTTCTCACGGTGCTGGTGATGTTGCTGTTTATCCCGCCGGTGCTGGCAACCGGTGCCGCCACCTACCTGAACAATGCCCTGGGCACCCAGTACGATTCCCAGACCGTCGCCCTGGTCATTGTGGTCTGCAGTTATTTGTTGGGCATCCTCAATATCAAGCTCAATGCCTGGATCACCGGGACCTGTCTGTTGCTGGAGATTGCCGCGTTGCTGGTGATCGTGTGCCTGGGCTTCGGTAACGCCACACAACCATTGAGCATCCTGGTGCATCCGCAAATCGTCGAAAACGGCGTCTTGCACATGGCGCCCTGGGCCCTGGTGATCGGTGCCGTGGGCATTGGCCTGTTTTCCTACAATGGTTACGGTCCGGCAGTGCTGCTGGCCGAAGACATGAAATGCCAGGGCCGTGGCGTGCACAAGGCGGTGCTGTGGTCCCTGGTGCTGGTGGTGATCATTGAGCTGGTGCCGCTCACCGCGCTGTTGATCGGTGCGCCGTCTCTCACTGCAATGCTCGCCAGCCCCGACCCGATTGGCTATCTGCTGACCAGCCATGGCAATGAAACCCTGTCGCGGGTGGTCAGTGCCGGAATCTTCCTTTCCGTGTTCAACGCCATTGTCGCCATCGTGATCCAGATTGGCCGGGTGGTGTTCAGCAGTGGTCGCGATGCGCTCTGGACCCCGAGCATCAATCGCCTGTTCACCCGCATTCATCCGCGCTGGGACTCGCCGTGGATGGCCACGCTGTTTCTGGCGGTGCCCTCGGCGATTCTCAGTTTCAGCTCCAACCTGGCGGACCTGACGTCATTCAGCGTGCTGCTGATCATGCTGGTGTACCTGATCGTGGCGCTGTGCGCCTTGCTCAGCCGGGTGCTGCTGCGCGATCGCGAGCATCCGTACCGCATGCCGCTATGGCCGCTGCCGGCGTTGCTGGCGGTACTGGGCGCCGGCTACTTGCTGGTCAGTCTGTTCCTTGAAGCGTCGCTCAGGGACATCATGGTGATCATCGGCCTGCTGGCACTGTCGGTGATTCTGTATGGCACCAACGGTCGGTTCAGTCCGGCCTTTCAAAAACTGTAAGGAGTGGTTATGCGCGCACGTCAATTGGGGATCAGCCTGGGCCTGGGCACACCTGGCCCGTTCAATGCGATCACCGATGTTCCGGGGGTGCGGGTCGGTCACAGCACGCTCAAGACCGAGGTCGACGGCAAGCAGGTGCGCAGTGGCGTGACCCTGATCCAGCCGCGGGCCGGCCACGCTCGCCAACAACCCTGTTTCGCCGGCTGCCACGTACTCAATGGCAACGGCGACGCCACTGGGCTTGAGTGGATCCGCGAGGCCGGACTGCTGGCGACGCCGCTGGCGATCACCAATACCCACAGCGTCGGCGTGGTCCGCGATGCCCTGATTGCCGCCGAGCGCGACAGCCTGGCGGACCCGGCGGTGTACTGGTGCATGCCGGTGGTGATGGAAACCTACGACGGCCTGCTCAACGATATCTGGGGCCAGCACATAGGCCCGCAACACCTGCGCGAGGCCATGGCCCTGGCCGAGTCGGGGCCGGTCGCAGAGGGCGCGGTGGGCGGTGGCACCGGGATGATCTGCCATGAGTTCAAGGGCGGTATCGGCACCGCTTCACGGCGGCTGCCGGCGGAGCAGGGTGGCTTTACCGTGGGTGCATTGGTGCAGGCCAACCATGGCAAGCGCCAGGAGTTGCGGGTCGATGGTTATCCGGTGGGGCGCCACTTGATGGGCATCGCTTCACCTTTCGACGAGGGCGGCACCCCGGGCATGGGGTCGATCGTGGTGATCCTGGCCACCGATGCACCCTTGCTGCCCCATCAGTGCCAACGCCTGGCGCAGCGTGCATCGATCGGCATCGCGCGCACCGGGGGCGGCACCGAAGATTCCAGCGGCGATATCTTCCTGGCCTTCGCCACCGGCAACCAGGACCTGCCTGCCGCCGACTACGGGCGCAAGGACCTGCCCCTGAGTACGCCGCTGGCCATGCTCAACAACGATCACATCTCACCCTTGTTCAGCGCAGCGGCGGAAGCGGTGGAAGAGGCGATCATCAATGCCTTGCTGGCGGGTGAGCCGATGACCACCCGCAGTGGCACCCTGGTGCCGGCGCTGCACGCGCAAACCCTGCTGGAGGCATTGCAATGCAGCGGCTGGAAAGCAACTTAATGCAACTCTAAAGTTGCCGATGGATGCTCTATTTAGTGTCGATTATTTAATTATTAAATTGTCGATTGTCGGACAATTAGTTGTTGGGCTGGCTTTTAAGAATAATCTTTTACCGGCCCGATCATTGTTTGCGGGAGTTTGTCTGGACAACAAAGTTTGACGCCAAAAAAGTACTAGACGTCTTGTTTAAAATTGTGTCAGTTTTCTTGCGCCTGCATTGGGCGAGTGATAGGACGATCTCGCCAGGGATTGTTGCTATCGAAAAAAAACTGCTCCATTGATTACAAGGAAGTGTTCATGTCGAAAGTACAAGACAACGCTATTACTGCTGCTGAACAAGCGCTGCTGCCATTGGCTGCTGCAAGTTCGGCGTATAACCAGATCAATAGCTTCAGCCATCAGTATGACCGTGGCGGTAACTTGACGGTCAATGGCAAACCCTCCTACACGGTCGATCAGGCCGCGACCCAGTTGCTGCGCGATGGCGCTGCCTACCAGGACCTCAACGGCAGCGGCAAGATCGAGCTGACCTACACCTTCCTGACGTCGGCGTCCTCGAGCACGCTGTACAAGCACGGGATCTCCGGGTTCAGCCAGTTCAGCGCCCAGCAAAAGGCCCAGGCCGCGCTGGCCATGCAGTCCTGGTCGGATGTGGCGAATGTCACCTTCACTGAAAAAGCCTCCGGCGGCGATGGTCACATGACCTTCGGCAACTACAGCGGTGGCCAGGATGGTGCGGCGGCCTTCGCCTACCTGCCGGGGACCGGCGCCGGCTATGACGGCACCTCCTGGTACCTGACCAACAGCAGTTACACCCAGAACAAGAACCCGGAGCTGAACAACTACGGCCGTCAGACCCTGACTCACGAAATCGGCCACACCCTGGGCCTGGCGCACCCCGGCGACTACAACGCGGGCAACGGCAACCCGTCCTACAGCGACGCGACCTATGGCCAGGACACCCGTGGCTACAGCGTCATGAGCTACTGGAGTGAAAGCAATACCAACCAGAACTTCAGCAAGGGCGGGGTCGAAGCCTATTCGTCCGGCCCGCTGATGGATGATATTGCCGCGATCCAGAAGCTCTACGGCGCCAACACCAGCACCCGTGCGGGCGATACCACCTATGGCTTCAACTCCAACACCGGGCGTGACTTTCTCAGCGCCACTTCGGCGTCGGACAAGCTGGTGTTCTCGGTCTGGGACGGGGGCGGCAACGACACCCTGGACTTCTCCGGTTTCACCCAGAACCAGAAGATCAACCTCAATGAAGCCTCGTTCTCCGACGTTGGCGGCCTGGTGGGCAACGTCTCCATCGCCAAGGGTGTCAGTGTCGAAAACGCCATTGGCGGTTCGGGCAATGACCTGCTGATCGGTAACAACGGGGCCAACGAGCTGCGTGGCGGTGCCGGCAACGACATCCTCTACGGCGCCGGTGGCGCGGACAAACTCTGGGGTGGGGCCGGTTCCGACACCTTCGTGTTTGCCGCCAGTTCCGATTCCAGGCCGGGTGCCGCCGACCAGATCATGGATTTTGTCAGCGGCCTGGACAAAATTGACCTGACGGGCATCACCAAAGGCGCTGGCCTGCACTTCGTCAACGCTTTCACCGGTGCTGCCGGCGACGCCGTGCTCAGCACCTCGGGGGGCATCAGCACCCTGTCGGTGGACTTCTCCGGGCACGGCGTGGCGGACTTCCTGGTCAGCACCGTGGGCCAGGCGGCATTCAGCGATATCGTTGCGTAATTGAGCAGCAAGGAGGGAGGCGCGAAAGCGTCGCCCTCTGTTGTTGCAATGGCCGGGCGCCTGAGCGAGGCTAGCCCGCGAATGGAGCCCCCGATGACCCGCAAAGCCTTGATCTGCAAGCCCCGCGCGTGGCTGTTCACGACGCTGATGATGTTTTTTGGAGATGTAACCATGGCAAGCAGCCTGAGATTGGCCGACCCCTCTGAACTGGCCGGGAAGTGGCAATTGCAACAGCCGGCGCAACCGGCGCAGCAATGTGCCCTTGAACTGTTGCCCAACGGCACCCTGGGGGCGGGCGCCGACTGCCTGACCCAGTGGCTGGGTGCGGCCGCCATCGGCTGGTTTCCCGAGCCCGACGGTATCGCCGTCACCGGCGCCGAAGGATCGAAGATCATCTTCCTGAGTCGACAGAAAGAGGGGCTTTATCAAAGCACCTTGAGTTCCGGACTGGTGATCGTCCTGCAGCGCGCAGGGCACTAGGGATGGTCTGAAGTAGTTGTGTATTTCTGGCTGACTTCAGCCCCTGCCGATTTTAAAAGCGGCAAATCGATCAAAAACGCTCAGATCACCCGCTTATTTCTGTGTTTTTAGCCGCCGCGAGCACCTCGCGGCAGCCATTTCCCACATTACAGGCGCACCTCTCCTGCATTCGCCAGTAAATGTCGGCGCGCCATCCACAGGTTCGACAGCGCGAACAGCGTCACCAGTTGCGCCGTGTTCTTCGCCAGACCACGGAAGCGCACCTTCACATAACCGAACTGGCGCTTGATCACCCGGAACGGATGCTCGACCTTGGCTCGTACCTGAGCCTTGGCCTTCTCAATCTTGCGCGCGGCTTTGTACAAAGCACTGCGCTTATTAAGCTTCTTGTAAGTACTACGGCGGGCGGCGATCTGCCAGATGACCTTCCGGCCTTCATGTTCAGGGCGTTTCTCGACGCCGGTGTAACCCGCGTCGGCACCGACCATGTTCTCATCGCCGTGCAACAGCTTATCGACCTGGGTGACATCGGCCACGTTGGCCGCCGTGCCCACCACGCTGTGCACCAAGCCCGACTCATCATCGACACCGATGTGCGCCTTCATGCCGAAGTAGTACTGGTTACCCTTCTTGGTCTGATGCATTTCCGGGTCGCGCTTACCGTCCTTGTTCTTGGTCGAACTCGGCGCATTGATCAGTGTGGCATCGACGATCGTGCCTTGGCGCAGCGACAGCCCTCGGTCGCCCAGATAGCCATTGATGACAGCCAAGATGCCGGCGGCTAGTTCGTGCTTCTCCAGCAAACGACGGAAGTTGAGGATGGTGGTTTCATCGGGGATACGCTCCAAGCTCAGCCCCGCGAACTGGCGCAGGATGGTGGTCTCGTACAGCGCCTCTTCCATCGCTGGATCGCTGTAACCGAACCAGTTTTGCATCAGGTGCACGCGCAGCATCGCCATCAGCGGATAGGCCGGACGACCGCCTTCACCCTTGGGATAATGCGGCTCGATCAAGGCAATCAAACCCTTCCACGGCACCACCCGATCCATCTCGATCAGGAACAACTCTTTGCGGGTTTGTTTGCGCTTACCGGCGTACTCGGCGTCAGCGAAGGTCATCTGCTTCATGGGGAAACTCAGCGGGTGGAATCCGGGTATTTTGCCAAAATCTGGAAGTCTTCTTCAGAGTTTCCCTAGCCTTAGTTCAAAAGAGCCCGCGTCAATGGCGCAAGTCATACAAGGCTGTCAGTCATTGACGCTTGACTGCTAAATAAGGACAACACTGACTCGTCTACAAGTAGAGCCTGTTGTTGTATGCCCGCTTTATATATAAACAGCGCCCGTATTGCGTCGGGCGATGCATGTCTTCCTGCGCCGCAAGGTTCAGGTTATTAGTTCAGGGAAGATCAACCAAGATGGCGAAGACCACTCAAGCCGCACCCTTATTCAAGGCGCTCGGTGATTACAAGGGTATTTTGATCAGCGTCGGGTGTTTCACGGCGTTGATCAATGTACTGATGCTGGTGCCATCGATTTACATGCTCCAGGTTTATGACCGGGTTCTCACCTCGCAGAACCAGACCACCTTGCTGATGCTGACCCTGATGGTGGTCGGCTTCTTTGCGTTTATCGGCCTGCTTGAAGTGCTGCGCAGCTTTATCGTGATTCGCATCGGCAGCCAGTTGGAGCGGCGCTTCAACCTGCAGGTCTATCAGGCGGCGTTCGAACGCAACCTGGCGCGTGGGGAAGGCCATGCCGGCCAGTCATTGGGCGATTTGACCCAGATTCGCCAGTTCGTCACCGGTCCGGCGCTGTTCGCCTTCTTCGATGCCCCCTGGTTTCCCATCTACCTGCTGGTGATTTTCCTGTTCAACACCTGGCTGGGTGTACTGGCTTCAGCGGGGGCCGTGCTGCTGATCGGTCTGGCCTGCCTCAATGAAGCCATGACCCGGCAACCCCTGGGCCAGGCCAGCGGCTATTCCCAACGCTCCACGCAACTGGCCAGCAGCCATTTGCACAACGCCGAAACCATCCAGGCCATGGGCATGCTCGGGGCACTGCGCAAACGCTGGTTCGAGGTGCACTCGCGGTTTCTCGGGTTGCAGAACCAGGCCAGCGATACCGGCGCGGTCATCAGTTCCCTGAGCAAGACCTTGCGTCTGTGCCTGCAATCGTTGGTGCTGGGGCTGGGGGCCTTGCTGGTGATCAAGGGGGATATGAGTGCGGGGATGATGATTGCCGGCTCGATCCTGATGGGGCGCGTATTGAGCCCCATCGATCAACTGATTGCGGTGTGGAAACAGTGGAGCACCGCCAAGCTGGCCTATCAGCGCCTGGACGCGCTGCTGCAGGAGTTCGGCACCCGCCAGAGCGCCATGGCGCTGCCGGCGCCCAAGGGCCAGGTCAGCTTCGAGCTGGTCAGCGCCGGGCCACCGGGCCGGCGCCTGGCGACCCTGCAACAGGTCAGTTTCAGCCTGGGGGCCGGCGAAGTGCTGGGGGTGCTCGGCGCCTCGGGCTCCGGCAAGTCGACCCTGGCCCGGGTGCTGGTCGGGGTGTGGCCAACGCTGACGGGCACGGTGCGCCTGGATGGCGCCGATATCCATCGCTGGGACCGGGAGCAACTGGGCCCCTATATCGGCTACTTGCCCCAGGACATCGAGCTGTTCAGCGGCAGCATCGCCGACAACATCGCGCGCTTTCGCGAGGCCGACCCGCCGCAAGTGGTGGCAGCGGCGCAGCAGGCCGGGGTGCACGAGATGATCCTGCGCCTGCCCCAGGGCTATGACACGCTGCTGGGGGATGAGGGCAGCGGCTTGTCCGGTGGCCAGAAGCAACGGGTGGCCCTGGCCCGGGCGCTGTACGGCAAGCCGAGCCTGGTGGTGCTCGACGAGCCCAACTCCAACCTCGACACCGTGGGCGAAAGCGCCCTGGCCGCCGCCATCGCCCAGATGAAGGCCCAGGGCACCAGCGTGGTGCTGGTGACCCATCGTTCCTCGGCCCTGGCCCAGGCCGACAAGTTGCTGGTGCTCAACGAAGGGCGCTTGCAGGCCTTTGGCCCGAGCCAGGAAGTGCTCAAGGCCCTGGCCGGTGCCCAGGAAGCGGCCCGCACGCCCAATCCCGCACCGGCCGCGACCCCGGCCGGCTTGAGCATGAGCCGGCAATACCAGGCGCCGAACCGGAGTAACGGCCCATGAGCCAGGACCAGCAGATGATCAATGACAGCACTTACACAGCACCGCGCCCGGAGCGCGACGCGCGGTTTTTTGCACGCCTGGGCTGGGCCCTGGCGCTGTTCGGCGCCGGCAGCTTTTTTGCCTGGGCGGCCCTGGCACCGCTGGACCAGGGGATCCCGGTGCAAGGCACGGTGGTGGTGTCGGGCAAACGCAAGGCGGTGCAATCGATGAGCGGCGGGGTGGTCAGCCGGATCCTGGTGCGCGAGGGGGAGGCGGTGCGCCAGGGCCAGCCGTTGTTTCGCCTGGATCAGACCCAGATCGGCGCCGATGTGCAGTCGCTCCAGGCTCAGTACCGCATGGCCTGGGCCAGCGTGGCGCGCTGGCAGAGCGAGCGCGACAACCTCAAGCAGGTCGACTTCCCGCCGCAGTTGAGCAGCGATGCCGACCCGCGCCTGGGCCTGGTGCTGGAAGGCCAGCGGCAATTGTTCAGCAGCCGGCGCGAGGCATTCTCCCGCGAGCAGGCGGCCATCGGCGCCAATATCGAAGGCGCCAGTGCGCAACTGGCCGGCATGCGCCGCGCGCGCAACGACCTGAACAACCAGGCCGACTCCCTGCGCCAGCAATTGGGCAACCTGCAACCCCTGGCCGACAACGGCTATATCCCGCGCAATCGCTTGCTGGAGTACCAGCGCCAACTGTCGCAAGTGCAGCAGGAACTGGCACAGAACAGCGGCGAAAGCGGACGCGTGGAGCAGGGTATCCGCGAGTCGCGGCTCAGGTTGCAGCAGCACGCCGAGGAGTACCAGAAGGAGGTGCGCAGCCAGTTGGCCGATGCCCAGCTCAAGAGCCTGACCCTGGAGCAGCAACTGGCCTCGGCCGGGTTTGACCTGCAGCACAGCGAAATCGTCGCCCCGTCCGCTGGCATCGCCGTCAACCTCGGGGTGCACACCGAAGGCGCGGTGGTGCGTGCCGGAGAAACCCTGCTGGAGATCGTGCCCCAGGGCACGCGGCTGGAGGTGGAAGGGCGCTTGCCGGTGAACCTGGTGGACAAGGTCGGCAGCCATTTGCCGGTGGATATCCTGTTCACCGCCTTCAACCAGAGCCGCACGCCCCGGGTGCCGGGGGAGGTCAGCCTGATTTCCGCTGACCAGATGCTCGATGAGAAAACCGGCGTGCCCTATTACGTGCTGCGCAGCAGCGTCAGCGAACAGGCGCTGGAAGCGCTCAATGGCCTGGTGATCAAACCCGGCATGCCGGCCGAGATGTTCGTGCGCACCGGCGAGCGTTCGCTGCTCAATTACCTGTTCAAGCCACTGCTCGACCGGGCAGGTTCCGCGTTGACCGAAGAATAAGGATGTTGCGTCGCATGAGTAAGCTTTCCATCTTCGCTGCCGTCCTGCTGCTGGCCTGTGGCAATGCCCGGGCCATGGGACCGTTTCAGATTTACGAGCAGGCGCTGCGCAACGACCCGGTGTTCCTCGGCGCCATGAAGGAACGCGACGCCGGCCTGGAAAACCGCGCCATCGGCCGCGCCGGCTTGCTGCCCAAACTGGGCTACAGCTACAACAAGGGCCGCAACACCTCCAAGGTGACCTACCTCGACACCGTGCGCGGCACCCAGCACGAGGACCGCAACTACAGCAGCTACGGCTCGTCCTTCACCCTGCAGCAGCCGCTGATCGACTACGAAGCCTACGCTGCCTACCGCAAGGGCGTGGCCCAGGCGCTGTTTGCCGATGAGAACTTTCGCGGCAAGAGCCAGGAGCTGCTGGTTCGGGTGTTGACCTATTACACCAAGGCCCTGTTCGCCCAGGACCAGATCGACATTGCCCAGGCCAAGAAGCGCGCGTTCGAGCAGCAGTTCCAGCAGAACCAGCACATGTTCCAGCAGGGCGAAGGCACCCGCACCGACATCCTTGAAGCCGAGTCACGCTATGAGCTGGCCACCGCCGAAGAGATCGAAGCCCGGGATGAACAGGATGCCTCGCTACGGGAACTGGGGGCGCTGATCGGGGTGCCGGCGGTGGATATCGGCGACTTGCAGCCGCTGGACCAGGGGTTCCAGGTGTTCGCCCTGACCCCGGCCAATTTCGCCACCTGGCATGAGCTGGCCCTGAGCAACAACCCGAACCTGGCCTCCGGTCGCCAGCGCCTGGAAGTTGCGCGTTACGAGGTGGAGCGCAACCGCGCCGGGCATATGCCCAAGCTCAACGCCTATGCCTCGGTGCGCCAGAACGAGTCGGAAAGCGGCAATACCTACAACCAGCGCTATGACACCAACACCATCGGCATTGAGGTCAGCGTGCCGCTGTACGCCGGCGGCGGGGTGTCGGCGGCGACCCGCCAGGCCAGCCGCTCCATGGAGCAGGCCGAGTACGAACTGGACTCGCAGACCCGCGAAACCCTGATCGAGCTGCGGCGCCAGTTCAGTGCCTGCCTGTCGGGCGCCAACAAACTGCGGGCCTATCAGAAAGCCCTGAGCTCGGCCGAGGCCTTGGTGGTCTCCACCCGGCAAAGCATCCTCGGCGGCGAACGAGTCAACCTTGATGCGCTGAACGCCGAGCAACAGCTCTACAGCACCCGGCGCGACCTGGCCCAGGCGCGCTACGACTACCTGATGGCCTGGACCAAGCTGCATTACTACGCCGGCACCCTGCGCGAAGCTGACCTGGCGCGGGTCGACGAGGCCTTTGTGCCGCGCAGCTCGCACTGACGGGCTCCGGGCAGACACGATCAGCACACGAGAGGAAACCCCCATGGGCATTTTTGCTTACAAGCAGTTCTCCGAGCAGGAGGCCAAGGCGCAGTACAGCGCCGCCATGACCCTGGCGCTCTATGCCTACGCCCCCGACGGCCAACCCCAGCCCGGCGGTTGGCTGACGATTGGCGCCGAGGCCCTGGGTTACCAGGGCCGGGTCGGGCCCCAGGGCACGTTTTTCGGGGAGCAGGCCGGCTTCACCAGCGCCGAGGCCGAGGTCCTTGGCCAATACGATGCCAATGGCCAACTGACCTCGATCGGCATTGCCTTTCGCGGCACCGGTGGCCTGGGTTTCAGCGACACCCTGGGTGACATCAAGAACAACCTGCTGGCGGCGATCGGTCCGGTGGATTACGCCCAGAACTACACCCAGAACGCCTTCAACCAACTGCTGCAGGACGTGGCGACTTTCGCCCAGGCCCAGGGCCTGGGGGCCAAGGATGTGCTGGTCAGCGGCCACAGCCTGGGCGGGTTGGCGGTCAACAGCCTGGCGGCCCTGAGTGGCGAGCACTGGGGCGGGTTTTATCAGCAGGCCAACTACGTGGCCTTCGCCTCGCCGACCCAGAGCCCGGCCACGCCCCAGGTGCTGAACATCGGTTTTGAAAACGACCCGGTATTCCGGGTGCTCGACGGCACCCGTTTCAGCGTGACCTCCCTGGGCAGCCACGATCAGCCACAGCCCTCGGCCACCAACAATATCGTCAACTTCAACGACCATTACGCCAGCACTCTGGAGAACCTGCTGCCGCAAAGCATTCTCAACCCGCAGTCGTGGCAGGCCCACGGGTCAGCCGGGTATGCCGATGCACTGAATCGGGTGATCGACTCAAGCTTCTACGGGCTGACGAGCAAGGATTCGACCCTGGTCATTTCCAACCTGTCGTTGTCCAGCCGTGGCAACACCTGGGTCGAAGACCTCAATCGCAATGCCGAGGCGCATACGGGCAGCACCTTTATCATTGGCAGTGACGGCAACGACCTGCTGAAGGGCGGGCGTGGCAATGACTTCCTGGAAGGCCGCGATGGCGATGACCGTTTTCGCGATGACGGCGGCTACAACGTGATACTCGGCGGCAAGGGGCACAACGTGTTCGAACTGCGCCAGCCCCTCGATCACTTCACCCTGGCCAACGATGGCGACGGCACCTTGTATGTGCGCGATGCCTACGGCGGCATCAGCCTGACCCGGGACATCGGTGCCCTGGTCAGCAAGGAGCCGGGCTTTGCCTGGGGCCTGTTCAGCAAAGAGGTGAGTCACGAGGTCACCGCTGCCGGGCTGTTGGCCGGTGACCAGTTGACGCCCTACAACCATTCGCTCAACGGCGATGCCTACGGCAATTCACTGGTGGCCAGCGGCGAGGGCGACTGGTTGTTCGGCCTTGGCGGCGATGACCTGCTGCGCAGCGAGCACAGCCAGGTGACCTTCGTCGGCGGTGCCGGCAACGATGAGCTATACGCCAGCGGCGGCGGCAACACCTTCCTGTTCAACGGCGCCTTTGGCTTCGACACCCTGCACGGCTACCAGGGCAGCGACAGGCTGGTGTTCCTCGGCGTCGAAGGTGCCGGGCAGGGCTACGACTACAGCCAGCACCTGACGCAGAGCGGCCAGGACACGGTGCTGAGTGTGGGCGACTACTCCGTGACCCTGGTCGGTATCGCCCCGGACAGCCTGGTCGGCGCGGGGCTGGTCTTCGCCTGAGCAGGCAGTGCAAGCGTGCGCCGTCGGCTTGCTGGCGGCGCCGGTTTCAGCCCGGTTTTCCCAAAAGAGAGGCACCATCATGGCGGTCTATGACTACAAAAACCTCGGCAGCGAAGGCAGCAAGGCGCTGTTCGCCGATGCCCTGGCAATCACCCTGTATTCCTACCACAACCTCGATAACGGCTTTGCCGTGGGCTATCAGCACAACGGCTTCGGCCTCGGCCTGCCGGCGACCCTGGTCAGCGCACTGATCGGCAGCAGCGATTCCCAGGGGGTGATTCCCGGCGTGCCGTGGAACCCCGACTCGGAAAAGGCCGCCCTCGACGCCTTGCACCAGGCCGGCTGGACACCGATCAGCGCCGCCCAACTGGGGTATGGCGGCAAGGTCGATGTGCGCGGCACTTTTTTTGGTGAAAAGGCCGGCTACACCACGGCCCAGGCCGAAGTCCTCGGCCAGTACGACGCCAATGGCCAGTTGACCTCGATCGGCATTGCCTTTCGCGGCACCAGCGGCCCGCGCGAATCGGTGATCAGCGACTCCATCGGCGATGTGCTCAACGACCTGCTGGCTGCCCTGGGGCCCCAGGACTACGCCAAGAACTACAGCGGCGAGGCGTTCGGCGGCCTGCTGGGCGATGTCGCGGCCTTTGCCCGGGCCAATGGCCTGAGCGGCTCGGATATCGTGGTCAGCGGCCATAGCCTGGGCGGGTTGGCAGTCAATAGCCTGGCGGACCTGAGCGAAGGGCGCTGGGACGGGTTTTTCAAGGATGCCCAGTACCTGGGCTACGCTTCGCCGACCCAGAGCGCCGGCGACAAAGTGCTGAACATCGGCTATGAAAACGACCCGGTGTTTCGCGCCCTGGACGGTTCCACCTTCAACCTGTCATCCCTCGGGGTGCACGATGCGCCTCATGAGTCGGCGACCAATAACATCGTCAGCTTCAACGACTTCTACGCCTCCAGCGCCTGGAACCTGCTGCCGTTCTCGATTCTCAATGTGCCCACCTGGCTGTCCCACCTGCCCAGTGGCTACGACTCCGGCATGACCCGGGTGCTGAACTCGGCGTTCTATGACTTCACCCACCAGGACTCCACCATCATCGTCGCCAACCTGTCTGACCCGGCACGGGCCGGCACCTGGGTCCAGGACCTCAACCGCAATGCCGAGGCGCACCGGGGCAGCACTTTTATCATCGGCAGCGACGGTAACGACCTGATCCAGGGCGGCAAGGGCAATGACTACCTGGAGGGCGGCGCGGGCAACGATACGTTCCGTGATGGCGGCGGCTACAACATCCTGCTCGGTGGCCAGGGGCACAACACCCTGGAGTTGCAGCAGTCGGTGCACAGCCTGGAATTTGCCAACGATGGCGCCGGCAGCCTGTACATCCGCGATGCCCAGGGCGGCATCAGCATCACCCGGGATATCGGCACCTTGACCAGTAAGGAGTCAGGCGCGTTGTGGGGGTTGTTCAAGGATGAGGTCAGCCACCAGGTCACGGACAAAGGCCTGCTGGCGGGCTCGGTGCTGACCGCCTACGCCAAGTCCCACAGTGGCGACGCCGGCGCCAACCAGGTGCGGGCCGACGGCGTGGGTGACTGGCTGTTCGGCCTGGGGGGCAACGATCATCTGCTGGGCGAACTCGGCCATCATGTGTTTGTCGGCGGCGCCGGTGATGACCTGCTGCAGGCGGGGGGCGGCCACAACACCTTTGTCTTCAGTGGCGACTTCGGCCATGACCGGCTGCTGGGGTACCAGGCCAGTGACAGCCTGGTGTTCATGGGGGTGGCCGGGGTGGCGCCGAACGACAGCTACCGTGCCCACGCCACGGCGGTGGGCAATGACACGCTGCTGAGCTTTGGCCAGGCTTCGGTGACCCTGGTGGGTGTGGGCCTGGAGCAGTTGAACGGCGCGGGCATCGTCCTCGCCTGAGGCATCGTGACGGGCGGCGCGTGCCTCGCATGCGCCGCCACCCCCCATCACTGGTAGCCGATCACGATGCCCTTGAGCTTGCGCCCATCGATGGTCTGGATGTCCCGGTCCCACAATGGGCCGCTGACATAGGCTGATACCGGCTGGATCTTGTCATACACCACGACCACTGCATCGCCGCCGATCTTCGCGGCTTCTTCCCGTAGTTTCTGCTCGATTTCACTGACCGGTGGCGCCGGGTCGACGCTGCTGTCCAGGACCACTTCACCGAGGCGAATGTGAGGGCGGGTCGGCTCGCTGCGCAGCACCTGGACCGACGCTGGCGAGGTGGGCCCGGCGTGGGTCACGCCGACGTATTCAGTGGTTCGCGCATTGATGTTGGCGCAGGCGCTCAGGCCGCCCAATACCAGGGTCAACGCCAGGGTCTTGAGGGGCAGGGTCCGGCAATAGTTCAACAGCGGGTTAGGGTTTTGCACAATGGCTACTCCTTGTAGGGGGCAATGCAGGCACCGCGGCAGTCATCGGGAACCGGGCGTGACCCGCACCCCAAATAACGACTCCAATACCTTGCACCTGGGGCTACCGCCCGAGGGCGCTCATGGTGAGCGCTGGGAAAGCATAGCCAACATGACGCAGACCGCGAGGGCGGGCCCGGCGCCTTTATCCAGGGGCGCGGGCAGGGACTAAAGCGTCAGGCAGCCCATGCGTTATTCAGGCACGGGCGATGGCCACAAGCCGTCGCACCGGCCCAATGGACAGCAGGAGACAAGTCAGGTGAGTAACAACAAGAGGTGTGCAATCGGTCTGGTGCTGAGCCTGCTGGCAGGCACGACGCTGGCGGACGAGCTGCCGCACAACTCGATTTTGCAGCGTTATGGCGTGACCCCGGAGCAATTGCCGGCCGGGGCAAAATTGAAGGTCGAACCCAAGCAACAGCCGGCCCCCAGCCGCTTTCACATCGCCCCGGAGCAACCCTGGGCCCAGGTCCGCCTGGGGGACGGCCAGCAGCCGGAAACCACGGGCAATATCAGCATCGACAATGCCGCCAGGCAGGAATATGACCGCTGCCAGAAGGTTCGCGGCGAGTTGTACAAGCGCAATGCCCAGCAGAGTATTTCCTGCGATGGCAGTGTCCCGGGGCTCGGCCTCTACCGCTGATTGTCCTTGATCGGAAGCGGTTATTGTTCCTGGCGGACGGTGGCTACATCGTCCGCCTTGATGCGAATTTTCTTGCCGGAAATATCGACGAACTCATAGAAGCCATCGGCCGTGCGGGTCTTTGGCACATCCTTGGTCAGGTACTGGGTGCCGTTCTGCAAGGTCACCACGGTGGGCGAGGCGCAACCCGCCAAGGCCAGGAGTGCGGTGGCAGCCAGGGCCAGGCCCAGGGTTTCAAACTTCATAGACAAACCTCTCGTTCATGCACGTTGAAGCGGCACAGTGTGCCGTATTTTGATGACTCTATAGTCATTCTCCATCGCGATAACCCTCGGAAAAAAGTGTTCGTCCAGGGCCGGCAAGCCGGGGCGCCATTTATCCAATAGTGTTTGCCAGGCACGGCGCACAGCTGTTATCTGTATGCATAACCAGTGTCTTTTTCCGCGGTGCCTGCCTTCTGTGACTTCCAACCCCCTCGAAAACCCGTTCTATTACCTGCACAACTTTCAGCAAGTGCTGGCCTGGATCGAGCAGCGGTATGCCGACCTGCTGTGCCCTGAAGAGCAGCGCTTCATCGCTGATTTCGCCGGGTTGCCGCAACCTGCCCAGGCATTGCTGGTACGCCTGGTGATGCGCAAGGGCCGGCATTTTCGTGCCGCCAAGCTGAGTTATGCCGAGATCGGCGATATCACCCTGGCGGCCACGCCCCTGGTGCGCCTGGGCTGGGTCGACCCGGGGGCCGAGGTGTCCCTGGACGAGCTGTTCGGTCTGTTGCAAAAGGCCGAAATCCTGCAGTGTTTCGCCGCCCTCATCGATCAGCCCAAAGCCAGGAAAACCGATTGGCTGGCGGCATTGACCGAGCATGGGGCCCCGCCCCGAGCCTTCGCCGATTGGTGCCCGCAGCTCGATGATCAGTTGCTGAGCCTGACAGTCATGGATCTGTGCGATCGCCTGCGCCTGATGTTTTTCGGCAACCTGTACCAGGACTGGTCGGAGTTCGTGCTGGCCGACCTTGGCATCTACACCTACGAAAAAGTCGAGTTCAGCGCCGATTCCCGCGGCTTGCGCAGCCGCAGGGACGTGGATGGCTTTATCTATTTGCAACAGTGCCAGGAAGCCTTCGAAGCCGGGCACGAGCTGGCTGATGTGCTGGCCCGGATCCAGGCCTTGCCCATCGACAACCCCTGGCTGGAAAAACGCCGCGCCAAGCTGCTGTTTCAGCTGGGCCAGCACTGCGAACGTGTGGCGGACTGGGCGCTGGCCCTGGCGATCTATAGCGGCTGTGCCTACCCCGGGGCACGGATGCGGCTGATCCGCGTGCTGGAACGCAGCGGCGACTATCCCCAGGCCCTGGCGCTGGCCGAGGTAGCGGCCCAGGCACCGCAAAGCGCAGCCGAACAGCAGCTGTTGCTGCGGGTGTTGCCGCGCCTGCGGCGCAAGCTGGGCGGGCCGGTCCAGCGCCGGGTGCCGGGTCGCGAGCCACAACGCCTGGAGCTGAACCTGGCCCGCAGCGATGCGCTGCTGTCGGTGGAGTACCACGTCCAGGCCCACCTGCATGCCGAGCAGGCCCCGGTGCACTACGTCGAGAACAGCCTGATCAATTCGCTGTTCGGCCTGCTGTGCTGGCCGGCGATCTTCGCACCGTTGCCCGGGGCGTTCTTTCACCCGTTCCAGCGCGGGCCGGTGGACCTGTTGAGTGAAGATTTCCATCCCCGTCGCGCCGAGTTGTTCCAGGCCTGCCTGGCCGAGCTGGATGACGGGCGTTACATCCGCACCATCCGCCAGCGCTTCGTGGCCAAGTGGGGCGTGCAATCACCCTTCGTGTTCTGGGGGGCGCTGACCGAAGAGCTGCTCGACCAGGCCCTGGACTGCCTGCCAGCGATCCACCTCAAGCACTGGTTCGAGCGCCTGTTGCTGGATATCCGCGCCAATCGTGCCGGCATGCCGGATCTGATCCAGTTCTGGCCCGAGCAAAAAACCTACCGCATGATCGAGGTCAAGGGCCCGGGCGATCGCCTGCAGGACAACCAGTTGCGCTGGCTGGAGTTCTGCCACCAGCACCAGATGCCGGTGGCGGTCTGCTATGTGCAATGGCAGGAGCAGCCGGCTTGAGCTACCGCATCGCGGTGCGGGCGCTGTGCGAGTTCACGGCCAAGATTGGTGACCTCGACTTGCGTTTCACCCCATCGCCCACTGCGCTCGAAGGCATCGCCGGCCACCGCACGGTGGCCGCCCGACGCAGCCCCGGCTACCAGAACGAAGTGGCCCTGCAAGGCCAGTATGGGCCGCTGACGGTCAAGGGCCGGGCCGATGGCTACGACCCCACGCAAAACCTGCTGGAGGAGGTCAAGACCTACCGTGGCGACCTCAGCCGCATGCCGGCCAACCATCGGCAACTGCACTGGGCCCAGGCCAAGGTCTATGGCTGGCTGATGTGCCAGGCCCTGGAACTGAGTGAGATCCGCCTGGCGCTGGTGTATTTCGACATTGTCAGCGAGCAGGAAACCGCCTTGGTCGAGCCCTTTGATGCGGCGATGCTGGAGCAGTTTTTCAAGCAGCAATGCGCAGTCTTTGTGCAGTGGGCCGAGCAGGAACTGGCGCACCGCAGCGCGCGGGACCTGGCAACCCAGGCCCTGGCGTTCCCCCATGGGCAGTTTCGCAGCGGCCAGCGCTCCCTGGCGGAGTCGGTGTACAAGGCGGTGAGCACCGGGCGCTGCCTGATGGCCCAGGCACCGACCGGGATCGGCAAGACCATTGGCACCATCTTTCCCATGCTCAAGGCCATGGCCCCGCAGCACCTGGACAAGCTGTTGTTCCTGACGGCCAAAACCCCGGGCCGCAAACTGGCGCTGGATGCGTCCCAGGTGCTGTTCGACAGTTGCCCCGAACTGCCGTTGCGGGTGCTGGAGCTGGTGGCCCGGGACAAAGCCTGCGAGCACCCGGACAAGGCCTGCCACGGCGAGTCCTGCCCCCTGGCCCGCGGCTTCTACGATCGCTTGCCGGCGGCGCGCCAGGCGGCCAGCCAGGTGCGCCTGCTGGACCAGCAGCGTCTGCGGCAGATTGCCCTGGCGCATGAGGTCTGCCCCTATTACCTGAGCCAGGAAATGGCCCGCTGGAGCGACCTGGTGGTCGCGGACTACAACTACTACTTCGATTTCAGCGCCTTGCTGTTCGGCCTGGCCCAGGCCAATCAGTGGACCGTGGCGGTGTTGGTGGACGAGGCGCACAACCTGGTGGAGCGCGGGCGATCGATGTACAGCGCCAGCCTCGACCAGTACCAGATGAACACTGTGCGGGCGGCGGCGCCCGAGGCGCTGAAAAAGCCCTTGCAACGCTTGAACCGAGAGTGGAATGCCCTGCACAAGGAGCAACTGGCGCCATACCAGGCCTATGCCCAGGCGCCGGCAGCCTTGCTCAAGGCCCTGTCGCTGTGCGTTTCGGCGATTGGCGATTACCTCAACGATCACCCCCAGGGGCTGGATGCCAGCCTGCAGGGTTTCTACTTCGAGATGCTGCAGTTCGCCCGGGTTGCCGAGCTGTTCGATGAGCACTTTCTGTTCGATATCAGCAAGCGTGAACTCAATGCCAAGCGCAGCCTGTCCCAGCTGTGCCTGCGTAATGTGGTGCCGGCGGGTTTCATTCGCCCGAGGCTGACGGCGGCGCGCAGTTGCGTGCTGTTTTCCGCGACCCTCAACCCGCGGCATTACTACAGCGACCTGCTGGGCCTGCCGGACACCACGGTCTGGGTCGATGTCGAGTCGCCGTTCGACGCGGCGCAACTGGAGGTGCATATCGTCAAGCGCATCTCCACCCGTTTTGTGCATCGCCAGGCGTCCCTGGCGCCGATTGTCGAGCTGATGGCTCGCCAGTTCCGTCAGCGTCCCGGCAATTACCTGGCGTTCTTCAGCAGTTTTGATTACCTGCAGCAGGTGGCGCAGCTAATTGCCCGAGAGCATCCGGACATTGCCCTGTGGCTGCAATCGCGGGGCATGGACGAAGGGCAGCGCCAGGGCTTTCTCGATCAGTTCAGCAGTGAAGGCCAGGGCATCGGGTTTGCGGTGCTGGGCGGGGCGTTTGGCGAGGGTATCGATTTGCCGGGATCGCGGCTGATCGGTGCCTTTATCGCCACCCTGGGCCTGGCCCAGTTGAACCCGGTGAACGAGCAGTTGAAGCAGCGCATGGCGGCGATCTTTGGCGCCGGTTATGACTACACCTACCTCTACCCGGGGCTGCAGAAAGTGGTGCAGGCGGCGGGCCGGGTGATTCGCAGCCAGCAGGATCGCGGGGTGGTGATGTTGATCGATGATCGTTATGGCGAGGCACGGGTCCAGCAACTGCTGCCGAGCTGGTGGGCCTTGCAGCCCGATCTGCCGCTGCCGGGTTGAGTTCATTCGAGTTGAGTTCATTGCTCCAACTGATCAAGAAACAGCGTCAGCCGTTGCGCCAGCTGCCGGGCCTGTAGCTCCAGGCCGGAACCTGGGCGCTGCTCGCGCAGTTGGTTTTCCAGCTCGACACAGGCGCGCGCCAGGGGCAGGGCGTTGACCACGCCCAGGGCCCCGGCAACGCTGTGAAAGCATTGCGCCGCGTGCAAGGTATTGCCCGTGTCCAGGGCGATCTCAATGCGCTGGATATCCGCACGCAGGGTGCTGATAAACACTTCGCGCAAAGCCACAGGCAGTAGCAGCGCATCCATATCGGCGGCGCAAGGTGGGCTAGACAAGGGCATGGGCAGTAGCCGCTCCGAGTGGGTGGCAGGGGTTGCGGGTTGGGGCGATTGCGCGTGCAACAGCGGCAGGTTCAGGTGTCCGGCGGTCCGGGCTGCGGCGCCGCCTTGGCGTAGGGCGCGAGATAACTGAGCAGCGTGCGCAGGGAAAAGGGTTTGACCAGACAGCGCTCCATGCCGGCCGCCAGGCATTGGGCTTCTTCGCCGTGCATGGCGTTGGCGGTTGCACCGAAAATCGGCGTACTGCACCCGAGTCGCCGCAGCTCCCGGCTTAATTCATAGCCATTGAGCCTGGGCATGTTGATATCGGTCAGGACCACATCGAAGCGCTCGTTGTGCCACAGGCTCAAGGCTTCGTCGCCGTTGCCGGCCAGTTTTACGCTGCAGCCCAGTTCTTCCAGCTGGTCCTTGAGGATCAACTGGTTGATCACGTTGTCCTCGGCCACCAGCACATGCAGGCCCAGCTTGGGCAGGTCGTGGCTCTGGACCAGGGTTTCGTCCTCGCTAGCGGGCTGTCCCTGGGCCTGGCTGACGGCCCGGTGAATGGCCCGCAGGTCGCTGACATCCACCTGCCAGCCATGGTTGCGGCGCGGCTCGTGATGCCCGATGCCGCAGGCCAGAACCAGCGGCCCCTGCCATTCGGGTTCGAGCCGGTGCTTGATGGCGCCCGGGTGCAGTTCGAGCAACACGCAGTCGCTGGCGGCATCGATGTAGCCGGGCAGGCGCAGGTGCACCCGCGCGCCCCAGCGTCGCAACCAGCCCGCCAGGCTCTCCGCCAGCTCGCGTACTGAAGACCGCACGTAGATGATCTGGGGCCCGAGCAGAGGCATGAAAGGGGATTGGGCCGTGTCCATGGCCCGTTGCAACGGCAGGCTCAGGCTGAAGCTGCTGCCCAGCCCAAGCTCGCTGACCACGCGCATGTCGCCGTTCATCAACCGTGTCAGGCGCAGGCAGATGGGCAGGCCCAGACCGGTGCCGGCAACCACGTTGGTATTGCCCGAGGTCTGGAAAAACGGTTCGAACAGCATCCTTTGGTCCTGCTCGGCGATGCCCTTGCCGGTATCGCTGACCTGCCACTCGAGGGTGCAGCGATTCCCCTCCAGTTCAAGCAGGTGGGCCCGCAGCACCACGCGCCCGACATCCGTGAACTTGAGCGCATTACTCAACAGGTTGCCGAGTATCTGCCGAATGCGCGCGACATCACCCACCAGCCGTTCCGGCAGTTGCCACTCAAGGCAGGCATACAGTTGCAGGCCCTTGGCCTGAGCGGCGGCGGCATAGCTCTGGACGATTTCGCAAGCCAGGTCCAGGGGCGAAAACTCCCGGAGTTCCAGTGCCAGTTCTCCGGCTTCGATTTTCGACACGTCGAGCACGCCGCAGATCATCTGCAGCAGGGTCGCCGACGAGCCCTCCATCGCCTGCAGATAGTGTTTCTGCTGCTGGTCGAGCCGGGTGCGCCCCAGCAGTTCCAAGGTTCCGAGCACACCATAGAGCGGGGTCCGGATCTCGTGGCTCATGGTAGCCAGGAACAGGGTCTTGGCCTCGTTGGCAGACTCGGCCAGGGAACGGGCTTCATCGAGTGCGGCTTCAACCTGCTTGCGTGTGCTGATGTCGCTGAAGGCGCAGAGCAGCACGTCTTCGCCGTGGTAGCGGGTCGGCACCGAACTCAGCTGGAGGTGCCGGCCCTCGGCGGTTTCGAAATCATCGATGGGGGCGCCGCCATCCGGTTCAAACGCCTGCCGGATCCAGCCATCCCACAGCAGGCCCTGGGCTTTTCCTTGATCCAGCCATTGTTGCGCCAGGGTATTTTCCAGGACCACCTGACCGTCGCTGCGGCGTAACACGCACAGGGCCACGGGGGCGGTCTGGATCACGTCGCGGCTGAAAGCCTCACTCTCCACCAGTGCCTGGATCCGGTTCAGCGCCGGGACGATAAAGTGCTGCTCCACACGCCGGGTCAGCAAGTAGATCAGGCCGCTGCTCAGCAGGCTGAACAGCAGCGCGCCCAGCAGTTGCGGCCACAGATCCTGGAGCAGCTTGCGCAGTTCGAAGGCGTAGATCAGTTGCCAATCCGTGGACTTGAGTTGCTTGCGGATCACCAACTGCTCGGGAAACCAGGCACCGCCGATAAAACCGAAAAAGTTGTCGCGCTGCAGCTCAAGCAGGGCCTGGCTCAAGCGGTAGGTAGGGGTGTTGGTGAGGACCAGGGCGCCCTGGGAGTTGAGGATCATGAATTCCCCGGCGCTCTGGTCGCTGAGAGCCGCCAGGACTTCGTTGCCATCCATCTCCAGGCCCAGCCAGCCGGAATCGGCGACGCGATGATCGAGGGCAAAGAAAATGTACAGCTGGGTGGACTGCGCCGATTGTTCGGTCAGCCACTGACCTTCCTCGCCGAGCGTCATCCGGGGTTCCCGCGTCGACAGGTGCTCCAGTACCGACGCCGGAACGGCGGCTGCCTGCGGGTTGGCGCTGTACAGACGCTCGACCCGAGGTCGAGGGCCTGCACTGATGTACAGCAGATTCAGTTGATTGCGCTTGAGGTGTTCGCGCATGCGTTCGGTGAGCCAGATACTCCACCGCTCGCCATCGGCATTGCCCAGTTGCAGCCTGATCTGGTCTTCAGCCGCTGGAGGCAGTTGCGCCTGTTCCGCCGTCTGGCGCACCGCCGACAGGCTGAGGCTTTCGAGCAGGGTTTCACGGGTGGTGAAGAAGGTTTGCGCCTGGGCGATGGCGCCGCTCATGTAGCTGTGACGCCGGGACAGGTTGTCGTTCAGGGTCGAACGCACAAAGTTATAGACGCCGATCAGGATGCCTGCGAGCAGCAGCAACGCAAAAAGCCGAAGCAAGCGGAGAACGGCTTCAGGCCGGGAAAAGAGTGGATTTATCTGATGCAGGCAGCTTTTTAGTCTCATGCGCCAACTGTAAAGCTGAGACACACTGCCCAGGCATCAGACGAATCTTAAATACATCGGTGTCAGAACTCTGCTAATCGTCAGTCTTTTCTGAGCAGCGTCCAGAAAGCGCCGATTCGGGCTCAAATCATCGCCAGGCGTCGCTTGCGTGTGGGGCCGGCGAAGGCGCTATCGATGGCGGCCAGGTCCTCGGCCTCCAGTTGCAGGCTGGCAGCGGCGGCGTTGAGTCGCAGGTGTTCCGGATGCACCGCCTTGGGAATCGCGATTACCCCCTCCTGGCGCAATACCCAGGCCAGGGAAACCTGGGCCGTGGTCACCTGGTGGCGCTGGGCAATCTGTTCCAGCAGCGGATGGGCGAGCAGGGCGCCGGCCTGGGCAATCGGGCAGTACGCCATGATCGGCAGGCGCTGCTGCTGGCTCCAGGGCAGGAGGTCGAACTCGATACCGCGCTCTTCGATGTTGTACAGCACCTGGTTGGTGGCACAGGCCGGTGCCGCCAGCTCCTGCAAGTCGTCCAGGTCGAAGTTGGACACGCCCCAGCGCCCGATCTTGCCGTCGGCCCGCAGGCGTTCAAAGGCCTCGACGGTTTCTTCCAAGGGGTACTGGCCGCGCCAGTGCAGCAGGTACAGATCGATATAGTCAGTGCCCAGCCGTTTCAGGCTGCGCTCGCAAGCCTGGGGGATACCCTGGCGGCCGGCATTGTGCGGGTAGACCTTGCTCACCAGAAATACCTGCTCGCGCCGCCCGGCAATCGCTTCGCCGACCACCGTCTCGGCGCCGCCCTCGGCGTACATTTCAGCGCTGTCGATCAGGCTCATGCCCAGATCGATACCGGTACGCAACGCGTTCACTTCCCGGGTCCGTTGATGACGGTCCTCGCCCATGTGCCAGGTGCCTTGTCCTATCACCGGGACGCTGACGCCCGCCAGTTCGAGCCTGCGCATACATAACCTCCTGAAACAGCCTGATCGGCTGTGGGGCCCCAGAAAAACAAAGGTGCCGCGTGGGGTCAAGCCGACCGGCTTGGCGGGGAGGGGTTCAATATATCTAAAAAGAATAAAATACTAATTATTTATTCCTTTAAAACAGTTCGCCAAGGGTGCACTTTAGCCCTCAGCCACCCGGCGAATTTGCCGGGCCTCACACAGGAAGACCGAGCATGACCATTAAAGCGATCAACGTACGCAATCAGTTCAAGGGCGTGATCAAGGAGATCCACGAAGGCCAGGTGGTTTCGGAAATCGACGTGCAGACCGCGTCGGGCATCGTCACCTCGGTGATCACCACCCGTTCGGTGCGCGACCTGGAATTGAAGATCGGCAGCGAAGTCATTGCCTTCGTCAAATCCACCGAAGTGTCGATCGCCAAGCTCTGAGCCCGTTTTGAGCGCAAGGGTTGCGCGCAGGGGTTACGGCGCGCATCGGACTTTTTCAATTCACAGGGGAGTGAAGCATGTCGCACTCGCTGGATATCACCGCGCTGCCTTCGCTGGACCTGGCGCTGCTGGACGGTAGCCCCGCGCAGCGCCAGGGGTTTCTTGAGCAACTGCGCCATGCGGCGCGGGATGTGGGGTTTTTCTACCTGACCGGACACGGCATCGACAGCCAATTGCTGAAACAGGTGCAGCAGCAGGCGCGGCAGTTCTTTGCCTTGCCCGAGGCGCAGAAACTGGCGGTGGGGATGATCAATTCCGCGCATTTTCGCGGCTATAACCGCGCGGCCTCCGAGATCACCCGTGGCCAGCCGGACTTGCGCGAGCAGTTCGATGTCGGGGCCGAGCGCCAGGCGCTGGCACTGGACGCCCACAGCCCGGCCTGGGCACGCCTGCAAGGGCCCAACCAATGGCCCGAAGCCTTGCCCCAACTCAAACCCTTGCTGCTGAAATGGCAACAAGCGATGACCGCCATGTCCCTGCGCCTGCTGCGCGCTTTCGCCCTGGCGCTGTCACTGCCGGAGCAGGCCTTCGATCAGTTGTACGGCGACAAGCCCAATGAACACATCAAGTTGATCCGCTACCCCGGTCGCGTCCCCGGCGAAAGCCAGCAGGGCGTCGGCGCGCACAAGGATTCCGGGTTCCTGAGTTTTCTCTTGCAGGACCAACAGGCCGGGCTGCAGGTGGAGGTCGAGGAAGGCCGCTGGATCGATGCCCTGCCACGGGAGAACTCGCTGGTGGTGAACATCGGCGAGCTGCTGGAGCTGGCGAGCAATGGCTACCTGCGGGCCACCGTGCACCGGGTGCATTCGCCGCCGCCGGACCGCGATCGCCTGTCCATTGCGTTCTTCCTTGGCGCCCGGCTGGACGCAGTGGTGCCGCTGTATCCGCTGCCCGCCGAGCTGCAACGCGAAGCCCGTGGCCCGGCCAGCGACCCGGCCAACCCGCTGCTGCGCGATGTCGGCTGGAATTACCTCAAGGGGCGTCTGCGCTCCCATCCGGATGTGGCGCAGCGCTTCTATGGCGACGCCTTGCTGCCCGCGGCACTGAGTGCCTGACCTCTTTATTCGTTATCCGATCAAGGACTGCCCCATGTTGAAGAAAAGCGCATTGACCCTGGCGTTGTTGAGTGGACTGTCCGCCGCATTTGCCGTGCAGGCCGTGGAACCCCTGCGGGTCGCCGCCGACCCGGTGCCCCACGCGCAGATCCTGGCCTACGTGCAGAAGATCGACCCGCAGTTGCAGCTCAAGATCATCGAGATCCCAAACGGCGTGAATTCCAACGAGTTGCTGGCCCACGGTGATGTCGACGCCAACTATTTCCAGCACCTGCCGTACCTGCAATCCCAGGAGCAGGCCCTGGGCCAGAAGTTCGCAGTGGCCGCCACGGTGCACATCGAGCCCCTGGGGATTTACTCCCACCGCCACAAGAGCTTCGACCAGGTGCCCGTCAAAGGCACAGTGGCGGTGCCCAATAACGTCACCAACCTGAGTCGCGCCCTGTACCTGCTGCAAGACAATGGCCTGATCAAGCTCAAGCCCGGTTTCGACGACCCGGCCCGCGACCAGGCGACCCCCAAGGACATCGCGCAGAACCCCAAGCAACTGAAGATTATCGAGATCGAATCGCCGCAGATCCCCCGGGCCCTGGACGATGTCGACCTGGCGGTGATCAACGGCAACTACGCCCTGGAAGCCGGGCTGGTACCGGCCAAGGATGCCCTGGGCCTGGAGAAGGCCGCGCACAACCCTTACGCCAACATCCTGGTCACCACCCCCAAGCTGGTGGATGACCCGCGGATCAAGCAATTGGCCAAGGACCTGAATTCGCCGCAAGTGGCCAAGTTCATCACTGAAAACTACTCGGGGTCGGTGATCCCGGTAGCGGTCGCGGGCAGCCAGCCATGATTGAAGTCGAGCAGTTGAGCAAAAGCTACGGGGCCGGGCAGGCACCGGCGCTGGACCGGGTGTCGTTGAGCATCCCCGATGGCGCGGTGTACGGCATTCTCGGGCGCAGCGGGGCGGGCAAGTCGACCCTGTTGCGTTGCCTCAATCTGCTCGAACGCCCCAGTTCCGGGCGCATCATCATGGACGGGCAAGACCTGACCACCCTGGGCGACAAGCCATTGCGCCAGCAGCGCCAGCGCATCGGCATGATCTTCCAGGGCTTCAACCTGCTGCATGCGCGCACGGTCAGGGACAACATCGCGGTGCCCCTGGAAATCGCCGGCATGCCCAAGGCCCAGCGCCTGGCGCGGGTCGGCGAGCTGCTGGACCTGGTGGGCCTGGGCGACAAGGCCGAGGCCTTTCCCTCACAACTGTCGGGTGGACAGAAGCAGCGCGTGGGCATTGCCCGGGCACTGGCTGCGCGCCCGGCGTATTTGCTCTCGGATGAAGCCACCAGCGCCCTTGACCCGGAAACCACGGCGTCGATCCTGGAGCTGTTGCGCGATATCAATCGCCAGTTGGGGGTAACCATTGTCCTGATCACCCACGAGCTGGAGGTGGTCAAGTCGATCTGCGACCATGCCGCCTCTCTGGCCCAGGGGCGCCTGGTGGAGGCCGGGCCGATTCGCCAGTTGCTGGCGGACCCGGGTTCAAGCCTTGGGCGCTCACTGTTACCCGGTTACCAGAGGGCGCTGGGTGCCGAAGACGACACCCGCCAGGCGCTGGAACTGACGTTTTTCGATTCCCTGCTGGCGACCCCGATTCTGCAGGAACTGGCCCAGCAGCAAGGGGTGGATGTGAGCTTGCTGGCCAGTGGCGTGGAGTCGATCGGCGGGCAGCGGGTAGGACGCCTGCGTGTCGCGTTTCGCCAACCCCACGATGCGCTGAAGCTGGCGCCGGTGGTGGACTTTCTCAAGCAGCGCGGGGTCAGGGCTGAATCCTCATGAACAAAACCACTGACTGGAATGAAATCGCCCAACTGCTGTTCAACGCCACCGGGGAAACCCTGTACATGGTGTTGCTGGCCGGGCTCTTTACCCTGCTGATCGGCCTGCCGCTGGGGGTGTTGCTGTTTGTCAGCCGTGCCCGCGGCCTGTATCCGCTGCCCAGGCTCAACAACGCCCTAGGGGCGCTGGTCAACCTGGGGCGCTCGCTGCCGTTCGTGGTGATGCTGATCGCCTTGATTCCCCTGACCCGGCTGGTGGTGGGCACCACCCTGGGCAGCACGGCGGCGGTGGTGCCGATCACCATTGGCGCCTTTCCTTTTTTTGCGCGAATCGTCGAGAACGCCCTGGATGAAGTCGACAAGGGGCGCATTGAAGCGATCCTGGCCATGGGCGGTGACATTCGCCATGTGATCTTCAAGGTGCTGCTGCCCGAAGCGCTGCCGGCACTGTTGGCGGGGATCACCCTGACCCTGGTGATGCTGATCGGTTTCTCCTCGATGGCCGGGGTGATTGGCGGTGGTGGCCTGGGCGACCTGGCGATTCGCTACGGCTACCAGCGTTTCAACAACCAGATCATGGTCGCCACCGTGGTGGTCCTGGTGATTCTGGTGCAGGGCGTGCAGAGCCTGGGGGATCGCCTGGTGCGCTCGCTGGCTCACCGGCGCTGAAACCGTCACGCAGCACAGCAAGCCCGGTGCGAAGGGTCGCGCCGGGCTTTTTCGTGGGTGCCTGGATCTGCAGACTGGCTGCTGCAGTCGCTTCAATCAGCCCCCTGCGGGGCAGTGAAAAGCGCCGTAACAATCAACGGGCTTTGCAGGGCGGCTGATTGGAACTATGCTTTTTCGACATTTTAGTGACTGTTTTTCATGTGCGGGCCAAATGAAAATTGATGATATCGATGCCTTTGTCGAAGTGATTCGTTGCCAATCGATCAGCCATGCGGCCGAGTCGCTGCAACTGACTCAACCGGCGATTACCCGGCGTGTACAGAACTTCGAGCAGGCCCTGGGGGTGGAGCTGTTCGACCGCAATACCAAACCCTTGAAACCCACCGTGATCGGCACCCGGGTCTATGAGCAGTGCCGTTCGATCCTGCGGGAAATGGACGCCCTGCGTGAACTGGTAGCCAGCGACACGCCGCCTACCGGGCTGTTTCGCCTGGGCGTGCCGCAAACCATTGGCGATGTGGTGCTGCTCGATGCGCTCAAGCACCTGCGCAGCGAATACCCCGACCTGCGGGCCCAGGTTGCCACCGGCTGGGGCGGCCAGTTGGTGGGCAAGATCGAAAGTGCCGAACTCGATGCGGTGGTGGCCTTGTTCCCGGCGGGCAAGGTGTTCCCGGAAAACATCATTGGGCAATCCATCGGCAAGATCGAACTGGTAGTGGTCTGTGCCCGCGACCTGGTGCCCAAGCGCCCCTGCAAGCTTGCCGACTGCTACCACAACGGCTGGGTGCTCAATCCCGATGGCTGCGGTTTTCGCGCCGGCCTGCAACGTACCCTGTCGGACCAGGGCCTGGCCTTGCGCGTCAACCTCGAAACCTTCGGCACCGAGTTGCAACTGGGCCTGGTGGCCGACGGCCTGGGGCTGGGCCTGGTGCCGCGACCGTTGCTGGAGCGCAGCGTCCACCGCGAACAGTTGGCCGTGGTGCCGCTCAAGGACTTCAAACCGGTGATGGACCTGTGGCTGGTGTACCCGCACTTCCTGGGCAATCTGCAGGGGCCGGTGGAGTCCTTTGGCCGGCTGGTGGCCGCGTCATTGAAGAAGATCGGCGACGCAGCCTGAAGCTCGCCGCAGAGGCCGGGGCAGGGTGCCTGCCAGCGGCGAGTGGGCAGGGCCGGTCGAGGGCGCAGAGGAATAAACCTGAGCCTAAGCTAATTCCTAAATGATATTGGATTGTAGTTTTTAAGATCGTTTAGCTTTATGTCGCAAGGGCCGGGGCCTGCGCACCAGCGCAGACCCCGGCCTTTGCGTCAGGCGTCCGTCTACAGGACTTGGCCTGATGTTCAGTCCATTTTTCCAGCCCCGGCGCCCAGGCTCACATGAGCGGCGCCGCCGGGGCCGCTTGGCGGAGCTGTCGTGTCAATCATTCAAACTTCTGTGGCGCAATCGCGGCTCGCTTCCGGGCTGCCGATCTCCCTCGACGATCCCGCCGGGGCGACCGACGTGGTGCTCGAACTGCGTGATATCACCAAGGCTTACGGGCGTGATCACGCAGGGTCGAAAGCGCCGGCGGTGAGCAACGTCAGCCTCAAGGTGCGGCGCGGTGAAGTGCTGTGCCTGATGGGCACCTCCGGCAGCGGCAAGTCCACCTTGCTGCGCCATATCAACCGCTTGATCGAGCCCAGCAGCGGCGAGGTGCTGATCGACGGCCAGGCCATCAGCGGCCTGAGCCCCCAGGGCCTGCGTGAGCTGCGCTCGCGGCGTATCGGCATGGTGTTCCAGCACTTCGGCCTGCTGCCCCATCGCAGCGTGCTCGATAACGTGGCCTTGCCCCTGGAGTTGCGCGGCGAACCCGAGGCCTTGCGTCACGCCGCAGCGGCCGTGCAGTTGCGGGCCGTGGGCCTGGAAGGCTGGGGCGAGCATTACCCCCATGAGTTGTCGGGCGGCATGCAGCAACGGGTCGGCCTGGCACGGGCGCTGGTCAGCGAGCCGGACATCCTGCTGATGGACGAACCCTTCAGCGCCCTGGACCCGACCATCCGGCGCGACCTGCAAAGCCATTTCCTGTCCCTGGTGCGCGAGCGCGGTATCAGCACCTTGCTGGTCACCCACGACCCGGTCGAAGCGGTGCGCCTGGCGGACCGGATCGCCGTGTTGCGCCATGGCCAACTGGTGCAGGTCGGCACCCCGCAGCAGTTGCTCGAACAACCGGCAGATGCCGAAGTGGCGGACTTTTTTCGTGATTGCGGCCCGTCGCCAGTGGCCGCGCCTCAGGCCGCCGAGCCCCCTCGGCCGGTGGCCAACAGCGCCGGCGCAGTGGCCTATACCCAGGGGCTGCCCGGCTGGCAAGCCTTGCTCCTGGGGCCCGCAGCCCTGGCCGCCCGTGGCCGTGGCGGGCTGTTCTGGTTGACCTTCGGCGCTGAACTGGCGGCCCTTGCGACCCTGGCCCGCGGGGTGCTGCAGGGCGCCTGGCTGCCGGCGCTGGTGGCCGTCGCGGTATTGGCCGCCAGCCGTTTTATTGCCATCAGCCAGAGTGCCAAGCCGCTGCGTCGGGCCCAGGCCGGCTGGGGCCTGGCCCTGCTGGTGCTGCTGATCAGCCAGGCGCTGGTGGTCTGGCGGGTGGTGACGCCGGACGCCAGCGGTGCGCTGTTGCAGTTCCCGGCCAACCGCCAGGCGCTGCTGCTGACCGCCGACAGCATCGATCAATTCATCAGTTGGTCCCAGGTCAACTTCGAAAGCGCCTTTGTCGGGGTGATAGTCGCCGTGCGCACCGTGATCGAGGGCGTGGAAAACGTCCTTGGCTGGCTGCCCTGGCCGGTTGCGGCCCTGGCCCTGGTGTTGCTGGCATGGCGTTCGGCGGGCACCGCCCTGGCCCTGACCAGCACCGTGGCCCTGCTCTATATCGGCCTGTTCGGTTTCTGGGAGCGCACCATCGCCACCCTGGCCTTGGTCGGCTCCTCGGTGCTGATTGCCCTGGCCATCGGCGTGCCCACCGGGATCATCCTGGCCAAGCGCCCCCTGGCCCGGCGCCTGATCACGCCCTTGCTGGATGTGATGCAGACCCTGCCGACCTTTGTGTACCTGATTCCGGCCGTGGCGTTTTTCTCGGTGGGCAAGACCCCGGCCGTGATCGCCACGGTGATTTTCGCCCTGGCGCCGATGATCCGCCTGACCTCCCTGGGCATCCAGGAAGTGCCCAAGGACGCGGTGGAAGCCGCCGTCGCCCACGGCGCCAGCCCCTGGCAGACCCTGCTCAAGGTGCAACTGCCCCTGGCTCGTCGCTCGCTGCTGCTGGGGGTCAACCAGACCATCGTCATGAGCCTGTCGATGGTGGTGGTCGCGGCGCTGATTGGCGCCGGAGGCCTGGGCTACGACGTGATGACCGCGTTGCGCAACATCAAGGGCGGCGAAGGCATGTTGGCCGGTGCGGCGATTGTGCTGTGCGCGCTGATCCCGGACCGAATCATTCAGTCGAGCCTGCGCAAGCAAGGCTCCACCTCTAACCAAAAGTGAGACATACCGTGAAGACACGCCTTTCGCGCACCCTGGGTGCCGCTGCATTACTGGCTACCCTGAGCCTGCCGGCCACCGTGCTGGCCAAGGACAAAATCGTCATCGGCGAACAGAACTGGACCGGCGCCATCGCCATCCAGCACATCCTCGGCGAGGTGATCAAGACCCGCCTCGACGGTGATGTGTCCTACCTGGCCGGCGACGTTGCGGTGCTGCTCAGCGCCGCCGCCAAGGGCGACGGTTCGGTGGATGTGCTGACCGATATCTGGCTGCCCAATCAGTCGGCCGCCTGGGCCAAATACGTGACCGGCGACAAGCATTCGCTGGTGCCCAACAAGCAGCCCTATGCCGGCGAACAGGGCTTCTACATCCCGGGTTACCTGCAAGACAAATACGGGGTCAAGAGCGTCTACGACCTGAAGAAACCGGAAGTGGCCAAGCTCTTCGAACCCCTGGGCGGCGGTGAAGCCCAGCTGCTGGTGGGCCCGGCAGGTTGGGAGTCGACTTACATCGGCCAGGTCAAGGCCAAGGATTACGGGTTTGCCGACAAGTTCGAAGCAGTGTCCACCGAAGCGTCGGTGACCTACGCCAAGCTCTCGGCGGCCTACAAGGCCGGGCGCGGCGTGGTGTTTTATGCCTACACCCCGGACTGGATCTTCTCCGCCTTCGACCTGCGCCGCCTGGAAGAGCCGGCATTCGACGGCTATGCCCAGGACAACAAGAAGGGTGACCCGTTGTACAAGGCCGATGGTTGCTGGAAGTTCATCAGCCCGACGGTGGACCCGGACTGGCTGAACAAAAGCAAAATCACCTGCGCCTTCCCGGATGCCAAGGTCTACGTCCTGGCCTCTGCCACCTTGCAGCAACGCGCGCCACGCATCGCCAGCTTCCTGCATAACGTGGCCCTCGACCCGGCCGTGCTCAATGGCCTGATCCTGCAGATCGAAAAAGAAAAGCAACCGGCTGACGTCGCGGCCAAGGCCTGGGTCGATGCCAACCGGGCAACGGTCGACAAATGGCTGGCCGAGCCGCAGCAGACCGTAGGGGCGATTCAATGACCAGCGCCAGCCTGCGTCTGCTCGATGGCGGCATGGGTCGCGAGCTGCAGCGCATCGGCGCGCCATTTCGCCAGCCGGAATGGTCGGCCCTGGCGCTGATCGAAGCCCCCGAGTTCGTGCTCCGGGCCCACCGCGCCTTTATCGAGGCTGGGGCACGGGTGATCACCAGCAACAGCTACGCCCTGGTGCCTTTTCATATCGGCGAACAACGCTTTAACCAACAGGGCCGGGCCCTGGCCGAGCGTGCCGGGCAGGTGGCGCGCCAGGCCGCTGCCGACAGTGGGGAAGCGGTGATCGTTGCCGGTTCGTTGCCGCCGGCCCTGGGCTCCTATCGCCCGGACCTGTTCGATCACTCGCGTTCGGTGGCCATCCACCGGGTACTGATCGACGGCCTGAGTGCCCACGTCGACCTGTGGCTGGCGGAAACCCAAAGCTCGATCGCGGAAGTCCGTGCCGTGGCCGAAGCCCTGGGCAGCGACAACAAGCCGTTGTGGCTGTCATTCACCTTGCTCGACGTGCCGGGCGCCGATGGCGTGGCGCGCCTGCGTTCCGGCGAAGCGGTGGCCGAGGCGGTGCAGGTGGCGGCGCAACTGGGGGCCAGGGCAGTGCTGTTCAATTGCAGCCAGCCCGAGGTCATGGCTCAGGCGCTGCACGATGGGCGGCAGGTGCTCGAAGCCCTGGGCCTGGACCTGGAGTTGGGGGTGTATGCCAACGCGTTCCCGGTGGTCAGCAGCGATGCCAAAGCCAACAGCACCTTGTTGCAGATCCGCGATGACCTGGGCCCCGAGTCGTACCTGCACTGGGCGCGCACCTGGGTTGAGGCCGGGGCGAGCATTGTCGGCGGTTGCTGCGGCATCGGCCCGGAACACATCGCCGCGCTGCACCGCCACTGGTTCGCGGCAGAGGTGCAGCAGGCGACCTTTGGCGCCGGTTGTTTCTGGGGCGCCGAAGCGGCCTTCCGGCAATTGCCCGGGGTGCTCGACAGCCGTGTCGGCTTTGCCCGGCCTGCCAGTGGCGAGGTGCTGTCGATAGAAGTCGTGCAGGTTGATTTCGACCCCCGGCAGATTGCCTACAGCCGCCTGATCGAGGCGTTCTGGACCCTGCACGACCCGACCTCGGTCGACCGTCAGGGGGCGGATGTCGGGGTCAAATACCGCTCGGCGTTGTTCGTCAATGGCCCCGAACAGGCCGCCAGTGCCGAGGCTGCCCGCGAGCAACTTGAAGCCAGCGGACGCCTGGCCAAACCGGTGGCGACCGTGGTGCTGCCCCTGGGCGAGTTCGAACTGGCCGCCGAAGAACACCAGCGTTACCTGGAAAAACACGGCGCCAGCGCTTGCTCGCTCTGAACCTTGAACCGGTCGCGGCCCGCGTGCCGCGCCCGGCTTTCCCTTGATGATTGTTGTGAGGTCTGCATGAAATTCTCCCGACACCTGCGCGTGCTGCTGGCCGGCGCCATACTCGCCGCGCCCCTGGCGCACGCGGCCGACAAGCCGGTGCTGCATATCGGCGATCAGAACTACTACAACATCCGCGCCTCGGTCGAAGCTTCCGGGGTGCTGGAAGGCGCGCCCTATACCGTGGACTGGAAACACTTCCAGGCCGCCGCGCCCCTGGCCGAAGCCCTGAATACCGGGGCCCTGGACCTGGGCTTTCTCGGGGATTCCGGGTTCCTGTTCCTGGCGGCCAAGCAGGCGCCGGTGAAACTGATCGGCGTTTCCCGGCAAAATCCCGACACCATCGCCTTGCTGGTGGGCAAAGACTCCACTGCCAAGAGCATCACCGACCTCAAGGGCAAGAAAGTCGCCTACTGGCCCGGCGCCTGGAGCCAGCAACTGACCTTGCGCGCCCTGGAGCAGGCCGGGCTGCCGGAAGATTACGTGCAGTGGGTCAAACTGATGCCGATTGACGCCGCGGCGGCCTTGCCCCAGGGCAGCATCGACGCGTTTCCGGTGTGGGAACCCTATATCTCCCAGCAGATCCTGTTTTCCGGCGCGCGTCCGATTGTCAGTGCCAAAGGCCTGATGCCTGGCCTCAGCGCAATTGCCGCCTCCACGCCGTCCATCGACAGCAAGCGTGAAGCCATTGCCGACTTCCTCCAGCGCCTGAAAAAAGCCCGGGCCTGGGTCGATACCCACACGGACGAGTACGCCGACCTCTGGGCGAAAAAAGCCAACCTCGACCAGGGCGTATCGCGCCACTGGTTGCGCCAGGCGCATCTGACCCTGGGGCCGGTGGATGCCCAGGCCGCCGCTGACCTGCAAGGCACGGCGGACTTTCTGTTCAAGGTCAAGACCCTGCAGGCGCCCTTGAACACCGCGCCGATCATCGATCAGTCGTTCCAGAAGGCCTTGGCCGACTGAACCCTCGCGCACGGCGCGGTCAAGCAACGGCAGACAAGGAAAGGTCCCGATGCAACAGCTCAGCCCGGATCCCGGCGCCCGTCAGCGCTGGGCAGCCCTGACCCGGATCAACCTGTTGTCGGTGCTGTCGCAGATCGTGCAGATCGGCACCGTCACGCCGTTGCTGTCGTTGTCCCTGGAGCAGCGCGGCGTCGGCGCGACCGGGATCGGCCTGATCGTCAGCGCGGCCTGGCTGGCGATCCTGCTGCTGTACAAGCAGGTGCCGAGGATCCTGGCCCGGCTCGGGCTGGTCCGGACCAACCTGCTGAGTGCCTTGCTCAGCGTGCTGGCACTGTTGGGCATGGCCTTCAGCGAGCACCTGGTGCTGCTGTTTCTGTTGAATTTCCTGTTGGGTATCGGCCTGATCCTGCGCTGGATCGCTTGCGACACCTGGATTGTCGCGGTGGCCAGCCGCAGCGAACGCGGCCGGGCGATTGGCGTGCACGAAACCCTGATGGGCCTGGGCATCGCCGCCGGGCCTTTGCTGCTGGTGGCGCTGGGGGTTGAGGGGCGGCTGCCGTACCTGGCCTGCGCCGCGATCATTGCCCTCAGCGCTGGCCTGGCCCTGAGCCTGCTGGCCCATGACTGTCGCCCGCAAACGCCCCTGGCCAAACACCATTCGCGGTTGTTTACGCTGATCCCCCTGGCCTTGTGCGGGGCCTTCGTCGCCGGCTTCTGCGAAACCTCGTCGGTGGCTTTTCTGGCCGGCTACAGCGTGTCCGCCGGTTATCTGCTGACCGCCGCCACCTTGTTTATTGCCTTGTTCGGTGCCGGCGGCACTCTGTTGCAACTGCCCCTGGGCTGGCTCGCCGACCGCACTTGCAGCCGCAGCGCACAACGGACCTGCGCACTGCTGGTGCTGGCGGGCACCCTGGCCATCCCCTTGAGCCAGCCGTGGCCGTGGCTGGCGTCGTTGCTGGTGTTTGTCTGGGGCGGGGCCATCGGCGGCCTGAATACCCTGGCGGTGATGGAAGCCGGCGAGCGGGTGGCTGAGCATCAGGTGTCGACTGCCATGACCGCGATCGCGCTGTTCTACACCCTGGGCAGTGTCCTCGGACCGATTGCCACGGGGTTGGCGGTGTCCCATATCAGCGCCAGTGGCTTGATGCTCACGGTGGGGGCGGTGGCGCTGCTGTTTCTCGTCCTCCTGGCCTGGCACCGAGCGCCGCGCCCCTAAACCCTCGGCCTGTCATGGACGGCTGGGATCAATGCCCCACCAACTCTTCGAGCAATTGCTCCTTGTAGCCTTGCAGCACGCTTGAGGAACGGTCCCGCGGGTGCGGCAGGTCGACCTCGATCTGGTGCTTGATCCGGCCCGGGTGGGCGTCCATCACGATCACCCGGTCGCCGAGGTACAGCGCTTCCTCGATGTCGTGGGTGACCATGATCACCGTGCAGCGCTGCTGGACCCAGATGCGTTGCAGCTCGTGTTGCAGGTGGACCCGGGTCAGGGCGTCGAGGGCGCCCAGGGGTTCGTCCAGCAGCAGCACCTTGGGTTTGTTGATCAGCGCCCGGGCGATGGCCGCGCGTTGCGCCATGCCGCCGGACAACTGATGGGGGTAGGCATTTTCAAAGCCCTGGAGATTGACCAGGGCAATGTGCTCGGCCACCAGCCGGTCTTTTTCCGCCTGGGGCAGGGGATGGTTCTTCAGCGCCAGGGCGATGTTCTTGCTCAGGGTCATCCACGGGAACAGGCGATGGTCCTGGAACACGATGCCCCGTTCCAGGCTGGTGCCGGAAATGACCTGGTCGTCGAGCAGGATCTGGCCCTGGTACTCGGCTTCAAGCCCGACAATCAGCCGCAGCAGGGTGGATTTACCGCAACCGCTGGCGCCCAGGATGCTCACGAACTCCCCGGGGCGGACCTTCAGGTTGATCTCTTGCAGCACCGGCAGGGGTTTGCCTTCGATCTTGTAGGCCTTGCTCAGGCCACGTATCTCAAGGGCGCCGCTCGCCAGTTGCGGGCTGCGGGACGGGGCGTGTTGGGCAATTGCGTTCATGGGGTGGCCTTTCAACGAATGGAGCGCCAGCGCAACAGGTGGCGGCTCAACAGGGTAAACAGCAGGTTCATCAGGTAGCCGCAAAGGCCGATGCACAGCACGCTGAGCACAATGACCTCCATCCGCGAGCCGGCTTCGGCGTTCATCATCAGGTTGCCCAGGCCAGCCCCGGAAGACAGGAACAATTCACTGCCCACCGCCGTGACCCAGGCGAATGCCAGGGCGTGCAACACACCGGTGGCGATGCTCGGCACAGCGGCCGGCAGCAGCACATGACAGAACTGCTGCCAACGGCTGAGCACCAGCACCTGGCCGACCTCGCGGTAGCGCTGCTCGACGTGACTGAAGCCCTGGTAGGTGTTGAGCACCATCGGGTAAAAGGCGGCGAGGCTGACGATCAGCACCTTGGAGAACTCGCCATTGCCGAACCACATGGCGATCAGCGGGATCCAGCCCAGCATCGGCACCTGGCGGATCGAGTGAAACAGCGGGCCGATCAGGCGGTTGGCCAGGCTCGACAGCGCCATCAGCACCCCCAGCAGCACGCCGAACACAATGCCCAGGGCCAGGCCGCTGCTGGTGCGCGCCAGGCTTGCCAGCAGGTTGACCAGCAACTCGCCGTTGCCCAGCAGTTCGAGCAGGGCGCTGCCGATGGTCGACAGCGGCACAAAGGCATAGGCGCCGGCGGCGTCCTGGCGCGACAGGTACTCCCAGGCGCCGATCAACAGCAGCGGCAGCAACAGGCCACGGGTTTTTCTCAGCCAGTGCAACATGGGCGGCTCCTAGCGGGTCTGCCAGCGGAACAGGTGCTGTTCCAGGCGGCGAAAGGTGAAGTCCAGGGCAAAGCCGATGACCCCGGTAACCAGGACCCCGACCATGACCACGTCGATGCGCAGCATTTGCCGGCCCATTTCAATCATCTGCCCCAGGCCGCTGTCGGCTGCCAGCAACTCGGTGGCCACCAGCACCACCCAGGCCCGGGTCAGGCTGATACGAAAACCGGTGATGATCGGCGGCGCGGCGGCGGGCAGGGCGATTTCGCGGACCAGGGTCGGCCAGCGCAGGCGGTAGACGTCAGCCACCTCGAAGTAGCTGCGGGGGATGGCCTTGACCCCTTCGCTGGCGGCCAGGGCCACGGGGAAAAAGGCGGTCTTGGCGACGATGATGATCTTGAAGGTTTCGTCGATGCCGAACAGCAGCACGAACATCGGAATCAGGGCGATGCTGGGGATCTGGCGCAGGGTATGGAACAGCGGGCCGCAATACACCTCGACCTGCCTGGACAAGGCCATCAACACGCCAAAGGCCAGGCCGCTCAGGGAACCGATGGCAAACCCCAGGCCCAGCCGCGACAGGCTGTTGCCCAAGTGCTCGTACAGTTCGCCACTCGCCAGCAGCCCGGCAAACGCCTGCACCACCTGGGCCGGCGGAATCAGCAAATTACGCGGGAAAATCCCGGCCGCGGCCACCAACGCCCATACCGCCAACAGCGCGATGGGCGAGATGAGCCAGGTCAGGGCAGTCAACACAGAACGGGTACGAAAGGCCATGGCGAGTCTTAATTCAGCGAAGTACCCCAGTGCCTTCGCAAGACCTGTGCCACTCCGGATCCGTAGCTGCGCCGAAGGCTGCGTTAGGCCTGGAGAGGGCCGTGTTTTTTCTGGGAGATCACGGCGTCAGGGCTGGCCAGCGCCGCCTTCGGCAGCGGCTACAAGGGCCTGTCGTGGACCTGTAGCCGCTACCGCCAGGCTGCGCTGTCCCTGGAAGGCACCGTAGTTTTTGGACGTGTCGGGAAGGGGTGGTGCCTGGCCAGCAGCGACTGCTGCCTGGGCAACACCCCGTCAGCAGTCAGAACTCGTAGCTGACGCTGGTGTAGTAGAACGCGCCCTGTGCGCCTTCGGGGCTGGTGGTGGAATATTTGGGAACGCCGTACAGCTGCACGCCGTCGGACTTGTCCGGGTGGCTGTCGAACAGGTTGATCGCACCCACCGATACTTTCAGTGCCTTGTCGAAGGTGTAGGACAGGTCGAGGTCAGTGACCCACTGCGGGCTGTAGGTCTGGTCCAGGGTCGGGTTGGTCGCGTTCAGGCTCTTCCACTCGCCATAACGCCGCTGGGCCACCGTCAGGCCCCAATTGTCATACAGCCAATTGGCGCTGAGGATCAGCTTGTTTTTCGGCGTACCGTCTTCGATCAGGCCCTGGGTCGTGCGGCCGATGATCTGCGAGCCCTGGATATTGCCGACATCGCGCAAGGCGGTGATTTTGGTGTTGTTCTGGCTGATCCCGCTGCTCAGGTTCAAGCGCCCCCATTGCGCCAGGTCCAGTTGATAGTTGCCGGTCAGCTCGACGCCATCGGTGCGGGTATCGGCCACGTTGGTGTAAAAAGCCGCGCTCTGGATATTGGCGTAGGGCGTGCCGGCAAAGATCGGCGACACCACCGAGGCCGGCAGCTGGTCGGAGAGGGTTATGCGGTTGTCGATGTTGATCCGGTACGCGTCCAGGGTCACCGACGCGTTGGGCAGTGGCCGCCAGACCAGGCCCAGGGAGTAGTTGGTGGACTCCTCGGGCTTGAGCGCCTTGCCCCCGAGCAGCGCGGCTTCCGGGCTGTTGGCGCGCAGGGTGCGTTGCTGCACCTCGACATAGTTGCCGCTGCCTGGCGGTTGTTCGACCACCTGCACGCTGAACGAGGACATGCCGCTCTGCACCAGCGACGGCGCCCGGTAGCCGGTACTGGCGGTGGCGCGGGCGGCGATCTGCGGGGTGAAGTCATAGCGCAGCGACAGCTTGCCGTTGGTGGTGTCGCCAAAGTCCGAATAATGCTCGGTGCGCACCGCGACACCGGCCTGGAACTTCTCGGTGACCTGGCCTTCGACGTCGATGTAGGCCCCCAGCACCTTGCGGTCCAGGGACGCGGCGTCGACCTGGGTGATTCCCGAGTAGTAGCCCGGAATCCGTCGGCCGGTGATCGGGTCGATGCTGTTGAACAGCGGGCCGTTCTGCCAGCCCGCGGCTTCACCGGCGCTCAGCTCGTAGTTCTCTTTGCGCCAGGCCAGGCCGGCGGACAGGGTCAGCGGCTTGAACAGCAGGTCGGTGGGGAAGTCGCGTACCCAGTCCAGGGTGATGTTGGTCTGATCGGCCTCGCGTTCGCCGGTGTAGATCTTCTCCGGGCTGCTGACCCCCCAGCTCGGGTTGATCGCATTGCGGTCGGTGGATTTGACGCTGTTGTCACCGTGGTTCAGCGCCAGGTCGAACTTGCCCAGTTGCTCGGTTTCATAGCGCAGGCCACCGGTGACCGCGTAGTCCTCCAGGGTGTAGCGGGTGATGGGCACGCGGCCGTCGGGGAAGCGCGCCAGGGCGACGCTGCCGTAGTTGTTGCGCAGGCTGGTGGGCGGGTCGAAGAAGTTCTCGGCGTCGCTGTTCTTGTGGGAGTAGGTGGCAAAACCGTAGGCGGTCAGCCCTTCGCCCACGCCGATTTCGCTGTTGGCGGTGACGTTGTACTGGTCCGAGATATTCGCCGCCCCCCAGCGCCAGGTGCGGTTCGGGTTGTTCTGCTCGCGCGGGGTGTTGATGCTGGTGGAGCCGGGGTAAAAGATCCGGTTGTCGGGGTTGGTGTCACTGGCCGGGTCCTGGCTGCCGGCGTCGAAACTCAAGGTCAGGAAGCCGTCGTTGGGCAGGGCGAAGCCTTTCCAGCCGCTGAGCTTGCGCTGGATGCCGTCGCCCTTGTCATAGCCGCCAAAGCGATAGCCGAGGTTGCCGCCGTCGTCCTTTTCCTTGAGCACGATGTTGATCACCCCGGCAATCGCGTCGGAGCCGTACTGGGCGGCTGCACCGTCCCGCAGGATCTCTACCCGCTGGATGGCGCTGATGGGGATCAGGCTGAGGTCGACTGCCGCGGCGCCCCGGCCGTTGACCAGGCTTTGCCGGGTAACGTTGGCACTGGTGTGGCGGCGCTTGCCGTTGACCAGCACCAGCACCTGGTCGGAGGCCAGGCCGCGCAGCGAGGCGCCCTGGGCGATAGACCCGGCGAAGGCACCCTGGGGCGACTGCGGGAAGCTGAAGGACGGCGACAGTGCAGTCAGCGCTCCGGACAGATCGCTGGCCCCGGTCTGCTGCAGTTGTTCGCCGGACAGCACGTCCACCGGCGCTGCGCTTTGCAGGGCAGTGAGGTCGCTGCGGCGGGTGCCCAGCACCACCACCGTGTCCAGGTGGTCGCCGCTGGCGGCGGGTTTGCTTGAGGTTTCGGCAGCGAAAGCAGGCACGGCAAGGCTGCCGATGACCAGCGCCACGGCGCCGGCCAACGGATTGCGATGGAACATGGAAAAATTCCTTTTTGCTGAGAACGGGCGTGTGCAGGAACCGGCCGTCGGTAGCGGCCTTGCGAGCGGCATCCCGCCCGGCTGCTCCTGCAGGGTTATGTGGATGCCGGTGGCCCGGAAATCGCGGTGTGCTGCCGGAGCGGGCAGGCCTTCAAGCCGATGCGCGACGTGAGGGCCCGCTCCAGCGGGGTGTATCGCCGCCGGATCAGAAGCGGCTGGTGACGCTCAGGCCGACGGTGCGTGGGTCGCCGTAGGTGATGACGTATTGGCCCAGGGTGCCGTTCGGCCGGCCATGCACCTGGTAGCGGCGGTCGGTGAGGTTGTTCACAAACCCGGTGACGCTGAGTTTTTCATCCGGGCTGTACCAGGTCAGGCGACTGTTGGCCAAGGTGTAGTGGGGCTGGCTCAGGGTCTTGTCGGCGCTGCTCTGGCGATCGGCGAGGAAGTACTCCTTGTCGCGGAAACTCACGTCGCCACCGGCCACCAGCTTGCCGCCGATTTCCAGGGGGAAGGTGTAGTCCGCGCCCAGGGACACCACGTTGCGCGGCGAGCGCACGAAGCTGTTGCCGCTGTAGTCGCCGGTGACCGCGCCGGTGGTGGGGTTGGTGTTCTTGAAGTCGGTGTATTCGGTGTCGAGGAACGACACCGCCGCCCGCAGGTGCAGGTAATCGGTCGGCTGGCCTTCGAGTTCCAGCTCGGCGCCCTTGACCTTGCCCGAGGCACCGTTGGTCAGGGCCGTGGTCAGCACCCCGTTGTTGACGGTCAGCAGATTGACCTGGATATCCGAGTAGTCGTAGTAGAAAACGTTGGCGTTGGCGGTCAGGCGGTGGTTGAACCACTCCGACTTGAGGCCGATTTCATAGGCGTCCAGTTGTTCCGGATCGACCGTGGTCAACTGCGCCAGGCTGGTGGAAAGGCCCGTGTTGAAGCCGCCCGAGCGGAAGCCATGGGCATAACGGAAGAACACCCGCACATTGTCATTGATCCGGTATTCCGGGGTCAGGTCGTAGGTCCAGGCTTCCCAGGTCTTGTCTTCCTGGCGGTTGCCGTTGGTGCCGCTGCCGCCCAGGGCAATCAGCGGGCCGTTGGCCGTGGCGCGTGTCAGTTGGGTCAGATCGAGGTCGATGTTTTTCTTTTCCTGGGTCCAGCGCAGGCCACCGGTGACGGTGAAGTTGTCGGTGAAGTCGTAGGTCAGGTTGCCGAACAGCGCGTAGCTGTCGGTCTTGTGGTCGTAGTTGAGGTCACGCAAATCAGTGACGCCGCCAGTCTGGTTCGAGCCGGTGCCATTGGGTGTCGGGCCCGGGGTGATGATGCGCTGGGCCGAGCTGTCGAGGTCTTCGTGGAAGTAATGCGCACCGAGCAACCAGCGCAGGGTTTCCTGCTGGGGCGAGGCCAGGCGCAGTTCCTGGGAGTACTGGGTGTACTTGTTGTCGGAAATCGCCGCGCCGTTGACCTCGTAGGGCGTGTAGTCGGCGTCGCTGGTGGAGCGCCCGCGAATGTAGTCATAGGCGCTGATCGAGGTCAGGGTGTAGTCGCCCAGGTGCCAGTTCAGGGTCAGGGACGTGCCGTCATGATCGAGCTTGGCATCTTCGTTGGTATTGAGCGCGATATTGCGCCCGTTCGGCCGCTGATAGCCGACGTTGTAGTAACGCCCGACCGGCAGCGAACCGTTGCTGCCATCGCCCTTGAACTCACGGCTGTGGATCTTCAGCAAGGCGTCGAGGTCTGGGTTGAGCTGGGCCAGGAACTGCAGGCGCACGGCTTTCTTGTTGACGTCGCCATAGGTGTGATCGTCGGTGAGGTTTTTCTGGAAACCGTCACGTTCCTCGGAGTACAGCGAGATCCGCGCCGCCAGTTTTTCGTCCACCAGGGCACCGCCCAGGGCGCCGCTGAGGATGCGTTCGTTCTTGCTGCCAAAGCCGATGGTGCCGAAGCCGTCAGTGTCGAAAGTCGGTTTCTTGGAAATCACGTTTACCGCGCCTGCGGTGGTGTTCTTGCCATACAGCGTGCCCTGGGGCCCGCGCAGGATCTCGATACGCTCCAGGTCGAACAACGGGCCGCCACCGGCAATCGGCGCGTTCAAATACACGTCGTCGGCATAGATCCCCACCGGGAATACGGTGGCGGCGCCGGTATCGCCGGTACCCAGACCACGGATGTACCAGCGCGGACGGCCGTCGCCGTCGGGATTCTTGGCCGAGGCGTTGGGAATAAAGGTGGTGATGTCGCCCATGGCGCGCACGCCGTCGGCGGTGATGCTGGTGCCCTGGACCGCCGAGACCGCCACCGGAACCTCTTGCAGGGTTTCTTCCCGGTGCTGGGCGGTGACGGTCACGGTCTTCAGCGCAGGTTCGCTGCTGTTCTTGCCGTCGGCCTCGGTGCTCTCGGCCGCCAACGCCAACTCGCTGACAGCGCCGCCTGCGAGCCATAACGCAAGCCCGATGCTCTTGGTAAGCGGATGAAGTTTATGCATGTGAATCTCCCCCGGAAAAGTTGTGCTACAGGGGCTAGAGCAGAGATCGTGCCAAGAGATTTTTCAGGCTGGTTAGATTTAATAAGCTATTGATAATAAAGGGAATAAATATTTGGTTCGGGCACTTTAAAGCCGTTTTTCAATAACCGGATTAGTGGGGTCCAGCCTGACTGAAATAGCGTGCCGATTAATCAGCAGAAGTTGCGTGGAGGCTGCTGCTGGAGCAGCAGCAACAGCGGTCGAGAATGCTGCTCCAGCAACAGGCTGAAGAAGAAAGGGGAGCCTAGCGATCTTCCCGGGTATGCCACAAGCGAAGGAGGTAAATCGTGGAGTCGACGAGTTCGTAGCGCATTTCATAGTGGCCGACCTGGATTCGTCGAACATCACGTGGTTCAAACTCCTCCAGCCGTTCACCCATTCGTGGGTTGGCCAGCAGTGAGGTCGGCGCCGCGGAAAGTTGTTGCACCGTGCGTGCCGCAGCGGGCTGATTAACCGTCGCTAGAAACTCATACAACCGTGCAATGTCAGTCAGCGCCTTGTGTGTCCATTTCAGCTCCATCAGCGCGGTACCGGCAACGGAGTATCGGTGCTCAGGCTGTCTGCCCAGGCCTGGACTGCTTGATGATCAATCACGCGCCCGGCATCAACATCGCTCAAGGCCTCGCGGGTCAGGCGGCTGCGTTCTTCTTCCTGGTCTATCCAGGCAGTCAGGGCCTGCTTGACGATCCAGTTTCTCGAGCGTTCCAGGCGTTCAGCCATCATGTCGACTTTTTCCGCCAGTTGAATGGGGACGTGTGCGGTGACAGAGCGGGTTTTTACGGTGGTTGCCATGACGGAATGTCTCCTGATCGGTTGGCGGCAAAAACGGAACATACTGTGCTGGCCTGCAACCATCGCAGCGCTTCGTCTAAACGACTATGAATTATTATGATTGATCATTAATCGTAATGAATCGGAATTCATCGGTAAGCGCCTGATCATGGACTTCGAGTCCGTAAATCTCAAGCCTCGGAGGGTTATCGGCAGACAACCGGAGCGCCTTGCGCGCACTCCGGCATGAGGGGAGGGGGTCAGACGGCGACGCGGGAGGTGGAGCCTATGACTTTTTCCAGGACGCTGAAGTCGATCCAGTCGCGGACGTCGAAGCGGCGCGGGATGAAATCCCAGCGGTGGAGGAAGTCGGTGAAGTCTTGCAGCGCTTCGATCGAACGTGCATCCAGGGTGGTGCGTAGGCGCCGGTGTGCATCTTCGCCGTAGGCTGCGGCCACCCAGTATTCGCTGGTGTTCAGTTCGCGAGCGAGAAAACGCCGGGTTTCCTCGGGGTTGGCCCAGGCCCATTGCTCGGTGCGCAGCACGGTGTCGACGATTTTCACGCTGGCGTCGAAATGTTCCTGCAACAGGTTGATGTCCACGGTCAGGGTCCGTGGCGTGCCGTTGTTGCTGCGGATCAGCGGGTCCGGGTGGGAGCCGGTGTCGACCACCACGTGCAAGCCGAACTCGTTGGCCAGGTGCACGGCATGGGCGCCCTTGAGGAAGATCGCGTCGATATCGCCGCGCAGCAGGCCGATCAGTTCGTTGTTGCGACGGCTGAAGCGGCTGACCCCGAGGCTGACTTCCGAGCCATACACATGCTGCTTCTGTTCATCGCTGTAGGTGCCGCCGTAGGGGTAATCCACCAGCTCGACGTCGGACACATTCAGGCCTTCGAGCTTGAGCGCATTCTCCAGGCCGCGCAGGGCCTGGGCGCGGGTGAAGTCGATCTGCACGTTGGCCCATTTCGGCAGGCCGAAGCGGCGGTTCTTCAGGTCGCGGATGCTTTTGACCCCGCTTTCGGCGGTGGTCAGGATCAGCTGCACCTCGTCGCTCCAGGACAGCCCCAGGACCCGGGTCTGCACGCCGCTGGCGTAGGCCCAGATCGCCGGGATGTTGCCGCCGTGGCGCACCGAGTTCTGCAAGTGGTGGTCGTAGTGCGCTTCGCGAACTTCCCGTTCGCTGGATTCGCGCAACGACTGGATATTGGTGCCGAACGGCAGGAACGCTTCCGCCAGGCGGCCGGACTGCACCGCGATGCCAAGCCCGGTGGGGACCGGGCTGTGGGTGTACCAGAGGGTATCGAGTGGTTTGCTCATAAGGGTCTTCAGTTCGAATCCATGAAACCCGGCGGGTTAGCCCGCCAGTGCGGTAGGGGTGGCCAGCAGCGCTTCCAGCGGCCGACGGTCGATCCAGTCGCGAACATCGAAGCTGTGCGGGATAAAGCGCCAGCGATGCAGGAACTGGGTGAAGTCCTGCAACGCGTCGATGGCCTGTTCATCGAGGGCGGTGCGCAGGCGCAAATGGGCGTCTTCGCCGTAGGCGGCATTCACCCAGTACTCGCTGCTGTTGGTTTCCCGGGCCAGGTAGCGCCGGGTCTCTTCGCCGTGGGTGTGGGCCCACTGCTCGGCGCGCAGCACCGAATCGAGAATCCCGCTGGCCACGTCGAAATGCTCGTCGAGCAGGGCCAGGTCCACCGCCAGGGTGCGCGGCGTGCCGTTGTTGCTGCGGATCAGCGGGTCCGGGTGGGAGCCGGTATCGATCACCGTGTGCAGGCCGAAATCATGGGCGTGCTGGGCGGCGCTGGCGCCCTTGAGGAAGATCGCATCAACCTCGCCGCGCAGCAGCCCCACCAGTTCCAGGTTGCGCCCGTTGCCCGGCTGGGCACCGACCGGGGTGCCGCTGACGGTGCGCACCGGGGCGTCGCTGAAGGTGCCGCCGTAGCGGAAGTTCACCAACTGCAGGTCGCCGACTTGCAAGCCTTCGAGCTTGAGCGCGTTCTCCAGGCCGCGCAGGGCCTGGGCCCGGGTGAAGTCGATCTGCGCGCCGGCCCAGTCCGGCAGGCCGAAACGCCGCCCCTTGAGGTCCTTGACGGTTTTGATGCCGCTGTCATGGCGGGTCAGGATCAATTGCACTTCATCGGCCCAGGACAGGCCGATCACCCGGGTCTCGCGACCTTGGGCCCGGGCCCAGATCGCCGGGATGTTGCCGCCATGGCGCACCGAATGGCGCAGGCTGTGATCGAAATGTGATTCACGTACCGCCTGGTCGCTGGACTCGCGCAGCGACTGGACCTGGGTCCCGAGGGCGCCGAGGGTGTCTTGCAGCCAGCCTTTCTGCACGGCGATGCCCAGTCCGGTGGGGACCGGGCAGCGGGTGTACCAGAGCGTATCGAGGGGTTGGGTCATTGCGGGCTCTCCGGTGGCGCTCAGGCGCTGGCTTTAAGGTGGGGGGCGGGCACGGGTTGCGCGACCGGGCGCTGGTGCACCAGGGGCAGGACTTCCTGGCCGATGCGCAGGGCTTCTTCCAGGTGCGGGTTGCCGGCCAGGATAAAGGTCGAGAACCCGGCATCGCGGTACTCCACCAGGCGTTCGGCGATGTTCTGGTGGCTGCCCACCAGGCCCACAGTCGGCCCCGGCTTGGCCTTGGCGAAACCGGCCCAGAGGTTGGGGCCGATGATCAGGTCGTCGAAGCGGTCGATGTTCTGGTGGTAGGCGGTCTGGCGCGCGGCGCCCACCGAGTCGGAACCGCTGGTGAACCCTTTGGCTACTACGCTGCTCTTGCCTTCGAGCTTGTCGAACTGGCGGCGCAGGTCGGCCCAGGCCTGTTCTTCGGTTTCCCGGGCGAACAGGTCGACTCGCAGGCCGAAGCGCACGCTGCGTCCCTGCTTGTCCGCCAGCTCGCGCACGCGCTCGATGTGCGGCTTGAGCTTGTCCACCGGCTCGGCCCAGTTCAGGTACACATCGGCGTGCCTGGCGGCCACGTCCAGCGCAGCGTCGGAGAACCCGGAGAAGTACACCCCCGGTTTGCGTTCATGTTGCAGGCCCGGGGGCAGGGCGCCGTTTTCCAGCTGGAAGATATCGCCGTCATAGGAGAAGCGTTCGTTCTCCCACAGGCCCTGGATGATGTCGAGGAACTCGCCGGTGCGCTTGTAGCGCAGGTCATGTTCGAGGAAGTCGCCATTGGCGCGCTGGCTCGCCGGGTTGCCGCCGGTGATGATGTTCCACTCCAGGCGCCCGCGGCTGAGGTTTTGCAGGATCGCCGCTTGCTGCGCGGCGTAGGCCGGCAGGGTCCAGGTGGCCTGGAACGCGATCAGGAACTTGATGCGCCGGGTCTCACGGGCCAGGGCTGCGGCCACCACCCAGGGCTCGGGGCCAGTGGGCAGCAGGGCGCCTTCGAAGCCGGCCAGTTCAGCGGCCTTGGCCACCTGGGCGATGTAGTCGATGTAGGTGAAGTCGTCGGGCTCGCCATTGGGCAAACGGCCCGGGGCAATGTTGCCGGGGCGATGCTGCGCGCTGCCCCGGTTGTGTTTGTCGGTGCTCAGCTGTGGACCGTCGGTGCCCAGCGGCAGGCGCCAGAAAAATTCAGTGCTCATGGATGCTCCTGATTCAGTAACGCGTTGCGCCGCGCGGGTGCGAGGTCGCCGTGCCAGGGTGAGTGCAACGGCCATGCCATGGGCTGCCCTAAGCGGTTTCGGCCAGCAGGGCCGCAGGTTTTAGCGCAGTACTCGCAGCGCTCGCCGGCCGGGGTGCGTCTGTAGCAACACCCCGTCAGCAATCGCTGCTGGGCGTGCAACAGCCTGATTAATCCCCGACACGGGCCCGAACAGCGCAGCCTGCGGCAGCGACTACAGCTGTAGCCGCTGCCGAGCCCGCGAGGCTGAGCTGGCCCGGACAGGCGCCTTGCATCTAGCTGATGAATCACCGACACAGGCCTGGACAGCGCAGCTTCTGGCAGCGGCTACAGGGCTTTTAGGCGGTGGTGGCGCTGATTTCGTCGATGCTGGCCCCGGTTTCGGCGCTGCGCAGGTAGGTCTGGTACAGCGCCGCATAGGCGCCGCCCTGGTCGATCAACTGGTGGTGGGGGCCTTGTTCCACCAGGCGCCCATGGCGGATCACGGCGATGCGGTCGGCGTCGCGGATGGTCGCCAGGCGATGGGCAATGATGATGGCGGTGCGGCCCTGGCACAGGCGGCGAAAGGCCCGCTGGATGCGGCGTTCGGTGTGGATGTCGACCGCCGAGGTGGCCTCGTCCAGCACCAGCACCGCCGGGTCCGCGAGGTAGGCGCGCACCAGGCACACCAGTTGCCGCTGGCCATGGCTCAGGTGGCTGCCCAGCGGCCCGACTTCGGTCTGGTACTGATGGGGCAGGCGCTCCAGCACCTCGTCGGCGCCCAGTTCCCGGGCCGCGGCAATCAGCGCGGCATCGTCGGCATGGGGCGCGGCCAGGCGCAGGTTGTCGAGGATGCTGCCGCTGAACAGCACGTTGTCCTGCAACACCACCCCAACGCTGCGCCGCAGCTCGTGCTGGGCCAGGTCGCGAATGTCGATGCCATCGAGCTTCACCGCCCCCGACTGGACCTCGTAAAAGCGCGTCAGCAACTGCACCAGGGTGCTCTTGCCATGGCCCGAGGGGCCGACAATCGCCAGCACTTCGCCGGCCGCAATCTCCAGGTCCAGGTCATTGATCACCGGGGTCTTGGCCGCGGGGTCATAAGCGAAGCGCACACGCTCGAAACGCACCGCGCCCCGGGCCCGGCCCAGGCTGCGCGGCTCCGGGATGTCGTTGATCTGCGGCTTGGTGTCCAGCAGCAGGAAGATGCGCTGGGCCGAGGCCGAACCGGTGGCGTAGCGTTCGAACAGGTCCGACAGTTCCTGCAATGGCCCCAGAAACAGGAACACGTAGAACAGGCTTTCCGCCACCTGACCCACCGTCACGTCCGCCTGCGCCAGGCCGTAGCCGCCCACCAGCAACAGCACAGCCATGCCCGCCGAGCTGAGCAGCGCGGTAAACGGCGCGAACCAACTGGAGCGCAGGCTGCCGCGAATCAGCGCCTGATTGAAGTCGTCCAGCAGACCGCGGTAGCGCCGCAGGTTCGGTGTTTCCTGGGCGCACTGTTGCAACATGCGCGCGCCGCTGACGCTTTCCACCAAGTGCGCGGTAAAGCGGCTGCGGTTTTCCGCGACCTTGGCCCAGTTGCGCTGGGAAATGCGCTTGAAACTCCAGGTTGCCAGCACCAGCAAGGGCACGGTGGCCGCCAGGCTGAGAAAGAACCGGGGCTCGATGCGCCACAGCATGACCGAGGCCAGGCCGCAGCGCAGCAGGGCCCCCAGCAGCTCCGGCGGGCCCTGGATCAGCAGCGGTTCGAGGCTGTCGACATCGCGGTCGGCGCGGGAAATGATGCGCCCGGCCTTGGTTCGGTCGAAATAGCTGACACTCAGTGACTGCACATGGGCAAACACCCTGACCCGCAGGTCGTTGAGCACGCGAATCGCCGCGCTGCCGGCCACAAACTGCGACAGCCCGGCCAGCAGGAAGCGCCCGAGCCAACTGGCCGCCAGTCCCAGGCCGAGCCACAGCACCAGACGTTCATCCAGCAACCAGTGCTGTTCGTGCAGCACCAGCCCACGGTCCAGCAGTTCGCGCACGAACCACGGCCGCAGAAACACCGTGAGCACCAGCAGCACTTCGATGCCGATCACACTGAAGATCTGCCCCCGGATCGGCCCCAGCAATGGCAGCAGCCGGCTGAACATGCTGCGGTCCAGGGCTTTCCTGGCCAGCAGTTCTTCGATTTCGATATCGCTCAGGGCCTTGCCGGCGATTGGATTAGCCATGGTCGATCCCCAACAGGTCGCGGTAGTCCGGATTGCTGTGCAGCAGTTCGGCGTGGGTGCCGCTGGCGGCGATTTTTCCGTGTTGCAGCATCAGCACCCGGTCGGCCAGGAGAATGGTCGACAGCTTGCTGGAGATCACCAGCAGGGTGGTGGCGCGCCCCTGGTCGCGGCGCAACTGACGGATATTGTTCAGCACCTGGCGCTCGCTGATGGCATCCAGGGCACTGGTGGCGTCGTCAAGGCAGAGAATGTCCGGGGTGCCGAGCAGGGCCCGGGCCAGGCTCAGGCGCTGACGCTGTCCGCCGGACAGGGTCACCCCGCGATCGCCCAGGGGCGTGGCCAGGCCCTGGGGCAGGCGTTCCAGCACATCTTCGGCCGCAGCCAGGCGCAGGCCATGGCGCAACTGCTCGTCGCTGGCCTGGGGCGCGCAGAGGCGCAGGTTGGCAGCCAGGGTGTCGGAAAACAGAAAGCTTTCCTGGGGCACCACGTGCACCCGCCGGCGCAGCTCACTCAGGTCGAGCTGGCGGATGTCGTGCCAGCCGGCACTGTCGGAACCCAGCAGCAGGCGCCCGGCGCTGATGTCGCTGAGGCGCGGCAACAGGCTGGCGAGCAGGCTCTTGCCAGTGCCGGTGGCGCCGACCAGGGCCACGATCTCTCCCGGCTGCAAGGTCAGGCTGCACTGGTCGAGGATGTTCAGCCCGCCACCCGGGGCGCTGACGCTGACCTGTTCCAGCTTCAGGCCCAGGGCGCTGTCGGGCAGGCGGGCGCTGCCGCTGCGGATGGCCGGTGGCTCGTCCAGCAGTTGCCAGATGCGTTCGGCGCTTGCGCGGGCGTCGGCGAAGGTCTGCATCACCCGGCCGATGCCTTCGATGCGAAACACCAGGGTGGTGGCGATCAGCAGCGAGGTCACCAGCTCGCCGATCCCCAGTTGCCCGGCGGCCACCAGGTGCGCGCCGTACACCAGGATCTAGACATGGCCCAGGGCGACCACTGCCTGGGGCAGGGGAATGCGCGAACTGGAGTAGGCCAGGGCCTGGCGCGCATGCCCGGCAAACAGCGCCACCTGGCCGGCGAAGCGCTGTACGCGGCTGTGCTCGAGGCCGAACGACTTGATCACCCGCACCCCGCCGATGCCTTCGCTGAGGTCCTGGTTGACCCGGTCGTAAGCGGCGCCCACCGCTCGGTCCAGGCTGACCAGGCGCTCGGTCTGCAACACAAAAATGCCCAGGCCGAACACCGTCAGCAACAGCGGCACCAGCCCCAGCAACGGGTTGTACCAACTCAGCAGGCCGACCGTGGCCAGCACCACCAGTGGGGTTTCCACCACCTGGCGCCAGAAGCTGATCAGGGCATCGCGCACCTTGTCGGCGTCGCGGGTAGTGCGGGTGATCATCTCGCCCATGCCGTGCTGCCAGTGATAACCCAGGTGCAGGCCCTGGACCTGAGCCAGGATCCGCTCGCGCAGGCGGGTCAGCAGTTCCTGGCTGAGCACCAGGGACAACACGCTGGCGGCGTATTGCAGCACGCCACGGCCCAGGGCCACCGCCAGCATCAGCCACAGCCAGTACCAGCCGAGGCTGGCGTCCAGGCTGCCATCGGCCTGGCGCAGCACCGCACGTCCGGCGCTGACGTCATTCACGGCATGGCCGATCAGCCATTGCTGCCAGACCAGCCCCAGGTTGACGGCGATGTACAGCGCGGCCACCAGGGCAAAGCGCCAGGGCATTTCCCGGTAGATCGCCAGGCTGCGCAAAAGAGGGTGTTTTTCGATCATGAAAGGCTCGTTGCAAGGAGGAGGGGCTAAATCGGTGGCCAGGCGTGACGCGGGCCGGATCCCGCGCCACACAGCGTCGGCAGGTCAGCTGCGGGTGGCGCCCTGTTTTTCCTTGGCATTGAGGATCGCGGTGTATTCGCCAGGGTCGACGCCGTTGAGGTAGTAGTTGCCCACGTGGTGCAGGCGCCAGCGGATCGGGTCGTGGGTGGTGTGGACCCGGGCGTTGCGCCAGAAGCGGTCGAGGTTCCATTTGCTCAGTGAGGAACTGGCCCCCAGCAGCGAGAAGATGTCGCTGGAGATCTTCAGCGAGGCGCTGTCGGAATGGGCGCGGGCGGTGGCCACCGAGAGAATCAGCTCGTCTTGCAGCTCTTTGTTTTCCGGGTCCAGCTCATGCTGGTCGAAAACCCGCGCCGCATCGCGCAGCAAGGATTCGGCACCACGCAGCGCCACGGCGTATTCACCGATCTGCTTGATGATGTGCGGCTCTTCATTGGCGAAATCCACACCGCTCTCGACCCAGGGCCGGGCGTGGTGCTTCAGGTACTCCACCGCTGCACCCAGGGCGCCGGCGGCGATCCCGGTGTCGATGGCCGCGTGCAGGATCTGCGGGAAGGTCAGCCCGGTGCGTTTCATCGGCCCCTTGCGCTGTGAAACGAAGCGCTCGTCCAGCTCGATGTTGTCGAAAATCACAGTGCCGCTGACCGAGTTTTTCTGGCCGAAGGCGTCCCAGTCGTCGACCAGGGTCAGGCCCGGGGTATTGCGGTTGAGCAGCACCCCGGCGGCGCCGTCTTCGCTGGCGGCGGTGAGGGAGATCCACTCGGCCAGGTACGAGCCGGTGGAGTAGAACTTGCTGCCATTGAGGATCAGCTTGCCGTCCGCGCGGCGCTCGACCCGGGTCTTGAGCGCAAACTTGTTCTTGCCGCCGATTTCCGCGAGAGCGTTGCCGAAGCGCTTGCCGGCCAACACATCGCTGATCAGGCGGTCTCGGACCTCATCCGGGTAGCCATTGAAGATCCCGCGCAGCATCACGTTATGGATCTGCAGCAACTGGCCGACACCGCCGTCGGCCACGGAAATCAGGCGCACGGTTTCAACAATGGTCTGCACCGAGGCGCCCAGACCGCCAAAGGCCTTGGGCACGCCGATGGCGGTCAGGCCACTTTCCGATAACAACTGTGCCTGGCGCCGTGGCAACTGGCCGTTGGCCTGGCTGTCGGCGGCAATCTCGGCAATTTCCCTGGCTATCTCCCGGGCTACGGCAATGGCCTCGGCCTCGCTGTGCAGGAGGCGCACGGGGGCCTGTTCTTGCAACGGTTGCGTGGCGGGGTTGGGTTCGACGGTGCTCATTGCATTACCTCTGTTAAGGGATCTGATGCCGCCCTGCAGGCGCTTGATGCCTGCGCCTACCCAGGGCGGCTGGGTGAAACAGCCTTGAGCAAGTTCTGCGCCAGGGCGTTTTTCAAACCCCGAAAAACCCCTGCAAGCCACAGCCGGCGGGGCCTTGACCCTGGGTGCAGGGCGTCTGTCAGGCCTCGATTGCTGCTGGAGCAGCAGTGCCCGGCAGGCTGCTGCTCCGGCAGCAGCAGTCGGCGTGCAAAGCTGCTGGCAGGCCAGCAATCGGCCGCAGGGAATTGTCAGGGGGACGGCGCCAGACCTTGTAAACCGGGGCTTTGCGCTCTTGGCACGGGCGCTGCAATAGCCAGGCAAGCCATCCACCTTGGCCAGCAGTCACCGCGACTGCCTTGACCCGCCACAGGAGCTCGCCATGACGCTTGCCGCCACACTCGCCGAACCCGTTGCCCAGGCCGCCCTGGAACAGATCTGGTTCACCCGTTGCCCGGTGCCGACCGCCTCCGGGATCGCCTACAAACTGGGCTGGCTCAGCGAAGAATTCGCCGCCGACGGCCTGCCGGTCTCAACCCTGCAGGAGGCCCGCCAGCTGGGCCATCACCACTACGATCATCAGTTGCCCGGGCTGTTTCGCGAAGGCGGCAATGTCCCGGCCCTGGCCGCGCGTGCCGCCGGTTCACCGAGCCGGCTGATCGGCCTGACCTGGATCGAGGAGTGGCAGACCATCCTCGTGCGCCCCGACTCCGGGATCCGCAGCGCCCAGGACTTGAAGGGCAAGCGCCTGGCCCTGCCGGCGTGGGGCGACAGTCGTCCGGGCAGCATCGCCCGGGCCATGAGCCTGCACGGTTACAAAGGTGCCTTGAGCCTGGCCGGCCTGAGTTTCGACGACGTCGATCTGGTGGAAGTGGCATTGCAGAACCAGGAGCAGGCCGCCAACCCCCAGGAAGGTTTGCAGCGCCTGTGGTCAGGCCTGGACTACCTGGTGCGCGGTGAAGTCGACGCGGTGTACGTCAAGGGTGCGTCGGCCGCCGACGCCGCGCGGCGCCTGGGGCTGGTGGTGGGCATCGACCTGGACCTGATCGCCGACCCGCGTTACCGCATCAACAACGGCACGCCACGGCCGATCACCGTGCACCAGAGCCTGCTGGACAACCATTTCGAGCTGGTGGTGCGCTTTCTCGCGCAGACCCTGAATGCCGCCGACTGGGCCGCCAACAACCGTGAGGCGCTGAACGCGATTCTCGAAGAAGAAACCCGCGCCGGCAGTGCCGGAGTGGCCGAAGCCTATCGCGGCGCCTTCCACACCACCCTGGCCCCGGACCTGTCGCCCCAGCGCCTGGAGTTTCTCGGGGTGCAAAAAGACTTCCTGTACCTGCACGGCTTCCTCGAACGCGATTTCGCCATCGCTGACTGGGTCGACCCGCGCCCGCTGCAAGCGGCCCATGAACTGCTGGCCAAACGCCGCGCCTGACCCTGAACCCAGCCTTTACCTCAATTCCTGTCGGAGAACTGCCATGACCGTACTTATCCATGAACAACCCATCAGCCAAGAACTGCAGAGCTTTATCGATCAGGTGCTGATCGACGCCGAAGAAGCCTTCACCGTGTTCCGCGAAACCAACACCATCACCGCCAACGGCACCGTCGGCTTTATCGAGCGGGTGCCGGGCCAGGAGTTGCTGGTCTCGGTCAACTACGGCGGGCCGTGGAACTACCGCAAGCCGCTGCAGGCCACGGTCACCGACTTTGCCGGCAAGGTGATTTTCGGCAAGGGCAAGGGCGGCCTCGGGCGCTACACCAAGCTGTTCCAGACCCACCCGGACGTGACCACCGTGTCCCACGTGCACTCGCCGTACCTCGGTGCCTGGGCCCAGACCCACCGCACCTTGCCGTTCAACTACGTGCCGGTGCAGCGCTACCAGCTGGCCCGGGAACTGCCGGTGTACATCGATCGTCGTCAGCCGGAGGTGGACTTCATCCTCGACAAGATCGCCGAGAACCCCTTCAACCTGGCGATTCTCGAAGCCAACGGCGGCTCCACCGTGTGGGGCAAGCAGGGCCTGCGCGCCACCGCCGAATTCATCCTGTTGCTGGAGGAGGGCGCGCAACTGCAACTGCTGGCCGATGCCCTTGGCGGCTCGCGCCCTTACGGTCCCGGGGTGCTGACCCAGCAATGGAAAATGAGCGGCCTGTTCGAGCGCGCCACCGAACTGGGCCTGGTGCCGGCCATCGATCGCCGCAACTGATCGCGGTCGTCCACTCACTTTCAAGGAAGCATGACCATGGCGGTAAAGATTCTCTGGTACCTCACCACCCCCGATGGCCCCTATCCATGGGAGCCCGAAGGCCGCTGGAAGACCGACTTCGAACACCTCAAGCAACTGGCGGTGGCCAGTGACCGGCTGGGCTACTACGGCTCGTTGCTCGGCTCCAGCCCCAACGAAAGCCTGGCGGTGTCGGCGGCCCTGATCGACGCCACCCAGCGCCTGCGCTTTCTCGTGGCGCAACACCCGGGCGAGCTGTCGCCGGCGGTGTTGGCCAAGTGGGCCCTGACCTTTGACCAGTTTTCCAACGGCCGCCTGCTGTTCAACGTGGTCAATGGCAATGACGCGGGCCTGGCGACCCTGGGCGTGCATTACCCCCACGACGAGCGCTACGACTTCAGCCTCGAATACTGGCGCGCTTTCCAGAGCATCTACGCCGGTGAAACCGCAGGCTACGACGGCCGTTACGTCAAACTTGCCGCGCGCTCGCCAGGCGCCGCCAGCCATCCCCTGGGCGGCTGGCATCCGCCGCGGCAGAAGCCGGGCATCCCGCTGTGGGGTGCCGGCACCTCCGGCCCCGGGGTGGCGCATTCGGTGCAGTTGCTCGACGTCTATCTGAGCTTCGCCAACACCCCGCCCAAGCTCGGCGACAAGTTCCGCAAAGTGGCCGCTGAAGCGGCCAAGATCGGCCGTGAGCTGACCTTCGGCACCCGCCTGCAAATCATCGTCCGCGAGACCGAGGAAGAAGCCTGGGCCCACGCCGAGAAACTGCTGCAACGCACCTCGCTGCAAACCGCGCGCAACGCCATCGAGCGCCAACTGCCGCCCGGTGCAACCCTGGACAGCTTCCACAGCGATGACCCGCAGACCCAACGCAATGTCGAAACCATACGCGCCGGGCGCCTGCCCAAGGCCCGGGACCTGGAGATCTACCCCAATGTCTGGCTCGGCCCGAGCCTGTTCGGCTTCAATATCCTCGGCCCCGCCGCCGGCACTTACCTGGTGGGCAGTGCGCAGCAGGTGGCTGAACGTATTCGCGAATACGAGGCCCAGGGCACGTCGGCCTTTATTCTTTCGGGCTTCCCGTTGATCGATGAAGCGCACCGGGTGGCGGACCTGCTGTTCCCGCTGCTGGACCTGGACCATGGCTTCGAGGTGCCGCGACTGGGCGTCACCCCGGTGGCCAAGGCCCAGCCCAGCGCCGTCGAAGCGGTATAGGGGAGAGGGCCATGAGTGAGGCATTTTCGCGGCGGATCTTTCTCGGCAACAGCCTGGCCGTCGGTGGCGGGCTGCTGCTGGGCAGCAGTCTGCTCAGCGGTTGTGACGGCGGCGCAGCACCCGCCGACAGCGCGGTGCTGCTCAGCAGCACGCCGGTCCAGGGTGGGCGCTTGCGCATCGGCATTATCGATGGCGACCAGTCCGGTAACCTCGACGCGCACAAGCCGGTGGGCGGCGGAATCATTCGCGGCTGGGCGCTGTACAGCAAGTTCTGGGAATGGAACCGCGACGTCAGCACGCGCCTGGCCCTGGCCGAGTTCGCCGAACCCAATGCCGATGCCAGCGCCTGGACCATTCGCATCAAGCCTGGGCTGGAGTTCCACCACGGCAAGAGCATTGGCGCCGATGACATGCTGTTTTCGATTCTGCGCCTGACCGACCCGAAACTTGCCTCACCCTTTGCCGGGCTGGTGGGGGCCATCGACCGCACGGCCCTGCGCAAGCTGGATGCGCGCACGATCGAGATCCGCTTCAAGCAGGGCCAGAGTTTCTTCCCCCTGGATGAAACCCTGATCAGCTTCGGCGGCATCGTGCCCACCGACTATGACCCGGTGACCAACCCGGTGGGCGCCGGGCCGTACAAACTCAAGAGTTTTATCCCGGGCCAGCGCTCGCTCTACAGCCGCTTCGAGAACTACTACAAACCCGGCCAGCCCTATGCCGATGAACTGGAGATCATCGAATTCAAGGACCAGGTGTCCCGCGCCGCCGCCCTGCGCGCCGGGCAGATCGACGTGGCCAGCGGGGTCCAGGCCGAGCACAGCGCGCTGCTCAAGGCCGATACCCGGCTCAAGCTCTACGTGTCACCCAGTACTTCATTCACCGGCTTCAACCTGAACCTGGCCAAGGCGCCGTTCCAGGATGAGCGGGTACGCCAGGCATTCCGCCTGCTGGCCGACCGACAGGAACTGGTGGACCGCGGCCTCAACGGCTTCGGGCGGATCGCCAACGACCTGTATTCGCCCCACGACCCGACCTACAACCATGCCATCGCCCAGCGCCCCCATGACCTGGACCAGGCGCGCTCCTTGCTGCGCCAGGCCGGGCAGGACGGGTTGCGGGTCGAGCTGACCACCACCCCGGGGCCAGGGGTCAATGCCGCGCTGGTGTTCGCCCAGCAGGCGAAAAAGGCCGGGGTCGAGATCAAGGTGACCCAGGTCGACGGCTCTGTGTTCAACGGCCCGCAGCGGGAAAACTGGCAGTTGTCGCCCGGCGCTACGCCGGCCCGGGGCTTTCTCGCTTCGGCGCTGCACAACGATGCCCCCCAGGCGATCTACAACCGCAGCAACTTCCACGACCCGCGCTTTACCGCGCTCTACCAGCAGGCCCTGGCCCAGCCTGACCTTGCGCTGCGCAAGCAGTTGGTGCATGAGGCGCAAGGTATCCAGCACCAGCGCGGCGGCCTGCTGATCTGGGGCTTCAATGATGTGCTGGATGCGGCCTCGACCCGAGTCGGCGGCTTGCAGCCGGAACAGACCACCTTCGCCTCCTGGCGTTTCGACGAGTTGTGGTTGAACCATGCCTGAGCCGACTGTTGCCAACGCTTCCTGCAAGACCCCACGCACCCCGGCCTGGCTGGCCTGGTTTATCGGGCGCCTGGGCTATGGCCTGCTTACCGCCTGGGTCATCAGCCTGGTGGTGTTTATCGCCACCCAGGCGCTGCCCTCGGACCCGGCGCGGGTGATCCTCGGCCCCGATGCGCCCCTGGAAAGCATCCTTACCCTGCAACGCCAACTGGGCCTGGACCGGCCCATCCTCGAGCAGTACCTGCGCTGGCTGGGCTCGGCCCTGAGTGGCGAGCTGGGGGTGTCCCTGGACTCCAATGCGCCGGTGGCCGACATCCTGTTCGGGCGTTTCGGCTACACCCTGGCCCTGCTCGCCGGGGTCATCGCCCTGGTGGTGCCGCTGGCGTTGCTGTTGGGGGTGTCCCTGGCCTTGCGCCGGGACAGCCGCGTCGATCGCTGGAGCCTGTCGCTGCTGATCTTTCTCAAGGCCACCCCGGGCTTTCTCCTGGCCATCGGCCTGGTGCTGCTGTTTTCCATGCCGCACATGGACCTGCTGCCGGCGGTGTCGATCCTCGACCCGGACAAATCCCTGCTGCGCCAATTGCAGTTCCTGGTGTTGCCGGTGCTGGCCCTCGGCCTGTCCGCGCTGCCGTACCTGACGCGCATGGTGCGCGCCTCGATGATCGAAGCCCTGGAGTCGGACTACGTGGTTGCCGCGCGGCTGCGGGGCATTCCCGAGTGGCGCATCGTCTGGCGCCATACCTTGCCCAATGCCCTGATCCCGGCCATCCAGGGCGTGGCCCTGACCCTGCGCACGCTGATCGGCGGCGCGTTGCTGGCCGAGGTGATCTTCAGCTACCCGGGGATCGGCACCTCCCTCAACTCGGCGATCCAGATGCGCGACCTGCCGATGATCCAGGCCATCGTGCTGCTGATCACCCTCGGTGTGGTGCTGATCAACCTGCTGGCCGACCTGTTGACCGTATTGCTGACCCCGAAACTGCGCACTGCGCGCCGGGTGACCATGATTCGCCGCAACCGCCGGGGCATTCAGCCCTGGTGGCGGCGTTCGCCCTCCAAAGCGCCTTGAGAGGTGACGCATGACTGACGTATCAAGGGCCCGCTGGCAGCGCTGGCTGGCCGAACCGCAAACCCGCAAGGGCGCGCTGATCACCCTGTTGCTGGTGGCTCTGGCCTTGTTCGGCCCCTGGCTGGCGCCCCATGCGCCGACCGACATGCTTGGCCAGGTGTACGGCGCGCCGTCGGTCGCGGCGCCTCTGGGCTATGACTTTCTGGGGCATGACGTGCTGTCGCGGCTGCTCAGCGGTGGCCTGTCGGTGTTGTGGATGTCGCTGGCCGCGGCGGCCATCGCCTTGCTGGTGGGCAGCGCCCTGGGCCTGCTGGCCGGCTTTTCACGGCGACGCCTGGACCAGTTGATCACCTGGCTGGCGGATGTGTCCCTGGCGTTTCCGGACCTGATCCTGGTGCTGTTGATTGTCTCGATGCTGGGCCGCGCGCCCTGGCTGATCGTGCTCACCGTGGCCATCGCCTTCACCCCCGGGGTGATCCGCCTGGCCCGGGGCAGCGCGGTGGCGGTGGCCGGCCAGGAGTTTGTCGAGGCGGCGCAGATGATGGGGTATTCGCGGCGGCGGATTCTGCTGCGCGAGATTCTGCCCAACATCCTCACGCCGCTGCTGGTGCATTTAGGCAACATGCTGACCTGGGGCGTGGGCATGCTCTCGGGCTTGAGCTTCCTCGGCTACGGCGTGGCTCCGCCCACCGCCGACTGGGGTTTGATGATCAATGAAAACCAGGCCGGGCTGCTGGTCCAGCCCTGGGCAGTGCTGGCCCCGGCGGTGCTGATCGGGATCTTCGCCTATGGCACCAATATCCTCGCCGAAGGCATCGGTCGCAGCAGCTCACGGATCGGAGACAAACAACCATGAACGCCATCGCCGGGATCGAGACGCCGCGCAGCCCTGTCAGCACCCGAGTGTTGCAAGTCACTCAATTACGGGTCGAACTGCGGGACCAGGTGGACGTGCTGTCGGGGGTGTCCTTCAGCCTCGACGCCGGGGAGATTGTCGGGCTGGTAGGGGAGTCGGGGTCGGGCAAGACTACCCTGGCGACCGCCTTGCTGGCCCATGCCCGGCGCGGCGCACGGATTGTCAGCGGGCGGGTTGAAGTGGCCGGGCAGGGGCTGCTGGAACTGCAGGGCGAGGCCCTGCGCCAGGCCCGGGGCAGCCTGATCGGCTACGTCGCCCAGGACCCGGCCACTGCGCTCAATCCGGCGCTGCGCATCGGCGGACTGCTGCGCGAAACCCTGGCCGTGCATCAGGTGCGCCTGGACCGCGCGGCCCAGCAACAGCGGATCGTCGAGACCCTGCGCGATGTCGGCTTGCCGGATGACCCGGAGTTTCTGCGGCGCTTTCCCCATCAACTGTCCGGCGGCCAGCAGCAGCGGGTGATGCTGGCCCTGGCGTTTGTCCTGCGGCCACGGCTGATTGTGCTGGACGAACCGACCACGGCCCTGGACGTCACCACCCAGGCCCATATCCTCGCCACCCTGCGTCGGCTGTGCAAAAGCCTGGGGGTGGCGGCGGTGTACGTGTCCCACGACCTGGCGGTGATCAAGGACCTGGTGGACCGGGTGATGGTGATGTACGCCGGCCGCCTGGTGGAGATCGCCAGCCGCGAGGCGCTGTTTACCCGGCCCGCGCACCCTTACACCCGGGGGTTGCTGGCGGCGATCCCGGATGTTGCCCAGCGCCGCGAGCTGCTGGCGATTCCCGGGCACGCCCCGGCACCTGGCCAACGACCCGCCGGTTGCGCCTTCGCTCCCCGCTGCTCGCGGCGGCGTGCCGAGTGCAGCGAAGCCGAGCCGCCCCTGCGCGAGCTGGTGGCGCAGCAGCAGGTGGCCTGTGTCGAACCCTATGTGCAGGGCCTGCAACTGACACCCCAGCTGCCGCTGCTAGCGACTGAAGACAGTGCGCCGCGCCCGGCGCTGCTGGAAATCAACGGCCTGAACCTGGCCTACGACCGCCAGGTGCTGTTCGACGTCTCGCTGCGCCTGCTGCCCGGGGAATGCCTGGCGCTGGTGGGCGAGTCCGGTTCGGGCAAGACCAGCCTGGCGCGGGCGGTGGCCGGGCTTGGGGAAAACGCCGAGGGCGAGCTGCGGTACGCCGGGCAGCCGCTGAAACTGGCGGCGCGCCAGCGGGCTGCCGGGTTGCGGCACCAGATCCAGTACATCTTCCAGAACCCGTACCGCGCGCTGAACCCGCGGCAAAGCGTGTACCAGACCCTGAGCGCGCCCTTGCAGCACTTCTTCGGCATCAAGGGCCCAGCGGCCCGGGAGCGGGTCGAGGCGGTGCTCAAGCGTGTGTCGTTGCCGGCTTCGGTGGCCGACCTGTATCCCCACAGCCTGTCCGGTGGCGAGCGGCAACGGGTGGCCATCGCCCGAGCCCTGATCTGCGAGCCGAAATTACTGATCTGCGATGAAATCACCTCGGCCCTGGACGTCTCGGTGCAGGCCTCGATCCTGGCCCTGTTGCGCCAATTGCAGGCCCAGGGCCTGACCCTGCTGTTTGTCACCCATGACCTGGGGGTGGTGCGGGCGATCGCCGACCGGGTGCTGGTGCTCAAACTCGGGCGGGTGGTGGAGCAGGGGCGGGTGGACGAGGTGCTCGACCGGCCCCAGGCGGCCTACACCCAGACCCTGCTGGAGAATTCGCCGACCCTGGCCTGAGCCGTGCCCCGGGCGCCGCCAGGGTCGGCGCCTTGGCCAAACCAGTCACACAACTTGATGGCTTTGACCATTGCCGCAGCAGGCCTGCAGCGCCAGTATTTCCTCGCTTTTATGGTGTTCCCATCCTAATAAGAACAGCGAGGGATTCTGGCGATGCGCGATTACTTGTCTGCCACAACACAGTTCAACTACCAGCACACCGTCGACGCTGCCCTGGCGGGCAACCTGTCGGCACTCAATGCCTGTATCGAATGTTGTGACCGGCATGCCTTGCCGGGCCGCATCGCTCTGTTCTGGGAAGGCCGCGACGGCAGCAGCGCGACCTACACCTTCAGCGAACTGCAAGACAAGGCCGCGCGTTTCGCCAACTTTCTCGTGGCCCAGGGGGTGGGTAAGGGCGACAAGGTCGCCGGCCTGTTGCCACGCAACGTCGAGCTGCTGATTACCGTGCTCGCCACCTGGCGTATCGGCGCGGTCTATCAACCGCTGTTTACCGCCTTCGGCCCCAAGGCCATCGAGCATCGCCTGAGCAGCTCCGGCGCCGCCCTGGTGGTGACCGATGCGGTCAATCGGCCCAAGCTTGGGGAAGTGGCGGGCTGCCCGACCATCGCCACCGTTGGCGGGGCCAAGGGCCAGGGCATCGTGCGCGGCGATTTCAGTTTCTGGGCCGAACTGGCCAATTACCCGGCCCGGCATGAGCCCGTCATGATGACCGGCGAGGACCCGTTCCTGCTGATGTTCACCTCGGGCACCACCGGTCCGTCGAAAGCCCTGGAAGTACCGCTCAAGGCCATCGTCGCGTTCCAGAACTACACCCGTGACGCGGTGGACCTGCGCCCTGAGGACGCTTTCTGGAACGTCGCCGACCCGGGCTGGGCCTATGGCATCTATTTCGGCGTCACCGGGCCTCTGGGCCTGGGCCACCCGATCACCTTCTACGATGGCCCGTTCACCCTCGAAAGCACTTGCCGGGTGATCAACAAGTACGGCATCAGCAACCTCACCGGTTCACCCACGGCTTACCGCCTGCTGATTGCCGGCGGCGACGACTTTGCCCGTTCGATCAAGGGCCAGCTGCGCATTGTCAGCAGCGCCGGCGAGCCGCTGAACCCGGAAGTGATCCGCTGGTTTGCGGACAACCTGGGGGTGGTGATCCACGACCATTACGGCCAGACCGAGCTGGGTATGGTGCTGTGCAACCACCACGGCCTGGACCACCCGGTGCATGTCGGCGCTGCCGGCTTCGCTTCGCCGGGGCACCGGATCGTGGTGCTGGACGACGATTACCAGGAGCTGGGCGTCGGCCAGCCGGGGATTCTCGCCGTCGACCGCACGCAGTCGCCGATGTGCTGGTTCGCCGGCTACCAGGGCGCGCCGACCAAGGCTTTTGTCGGCAATTATTACTTGAGCGGCGACACCGTCGAGCTCAACCCGGACGGCAGCATCAGCTTTGTCGGGCGCAGTGATGACGTGATCACCACTTCCGGTTATCGGGTCGGCCCGTTCGACGTCGAAAGCGCGCTGATCGAGCACCCGGCGGTGGTCGAAGCCGCAGTGGTGGGCAAGCCGGACCCGGAGCGTACCGAACTGGTCAAGGCCTTTGTCGTGCTCAGCAATCAGTACCGGGCAGCGCCGGAGCTGGCCGAAGAACTGCGCCAGCATGTGCGCAAGCGCCTGGCCGCGCACTCGTACCCCCGTGAAATCGAATTTGTCAGCGAGTTGCCGAAAACCCCAAGCGGCAAATTGCAGCGCTTTATCTTGCGCAACCAGGAGATCGCCAAGGCTCAAGAGGCCGCGGCGCACAACGCTCAAGCTTGAACCCAAGGAAATAATGATGCAGATCGAAAACAAGGTTTTTCTCGTCAGTGGCGGTGCTTCCGGCCTTGGCGCCGCCAGCGCCGAGATGCTGGTGGCCGCGGGTGCCAAGGTGATGCTGGTGGACCTCAATGCCGAGGCGGTGACGGCCCAGGCGCAGAAGCTCGGCTGCCACAGCGTGGTGGCCGACATCAGCCAGGAAGCCGCTGCCGAAGCGGCGGTGCAGGCGACCGTCAAAGCCTTTGGCGCGCTGCACGGCCTGATCAACTGCGCCGGCATCGTGCGCGGCGAGAAGATCCTCGGCAAACACGGGCCCCACGCCCTGGCCAGCTTCAGCCAAGTGATCAACGTCAACCTGATCGGCAGCTTCAACCTGCTGCGCCTGGCCGCTGCCGCCATCGCAGAAAGCGAAGCCAATGCCGATGGCGAGCGTGGAGTGATCATCAACACCGCCTCGGCCGCCGCCTTCGACGGCCAGATCGGCCAGGCGGCCTACGCGGCGTCCAAGGGCGCGATCGCCAGCCTGACCCTGCCTGCCGCCCGTGAGTTGGCGCGCTTTGGCATCCGGGTGATGACCATCGCCCCGGGTATTTTTGAAACCCCGATGATGGCCGGCATGAGCGATGAAGTGCGCGCCGGCCTGGCGGCGGGCGTGCCATTCCCGCCACGCCTGGGCAAACCCGCGGAATACGCGGCGCTGGCCCGGCATATCATTGAAAACAGCATGCTCAACGGCGAGGTGATCCGTCTCGACGGTGCCTTGCGCATGGCCGCCAAATAAGCAGGAGATTGCCCCATGAATACCTCCCAGGATCCCATTGTTATCGTCAGCGCCGTCCGCACCCCCATGGGCGGCTTTCAAGGTGAACTCAAGGGCCTGACAGCTCCGCAACTGGGCGCCGCGGCCATCCGTGCAGCCGTGGAACGCGCCGGCGTGGCCAGCGACACGGTCGACGAAGTGCTGTTCGGCTGCGTGCTGCCGGCCGGCCTCGGCCAGGCTCCGGCGCGCCAGGCTGCCCTGGGCGCGGGGCTGGATAAAGCCACGCGCTGCACCACCCTGAACAAAATGTGCGGTTCGGGCATGGAGGCCGCGATCCTGGCCCACGACATGCTCGTGGCCGGCAGCGCCGAGGTGGTGGTGGCCGGGGGCATGGAAAGCATGTCCAACGCGCCGTACCTGCTGGACCGCGCCCGCAGCGGCTACCGCATGGGCCACGGCCGGGTCATCGACCATATGTTCCTCGATGGCCTGGAGGACGCCTACGACAAGGGCCGGCTGATGGGCACCTTTGCCGAGGACTGCGCCCAGGAGCACGGCTTCAGCCGTGAAGCCCAGGACGCCTTCGCCATTGCCTCCACCACCCGCGCGCAACAGGCGATCCAGGATGGCAGCTTCAAGGCCGAGATCGTGCCGCTGAACGTCACCGTCGGCAAAGAGCAGGTGCTGATCAGCAACGACGAACAGCCGCCCAAGGCCAAGCTGGACAAGATCGCCTCGCTGAAACCGGCGTTCCGCGACGGGGGCACGGTTACCGCCGCCAACTCCAGTTCTATCTCCGACGGCGCGGCGGCCCTGCTGCTGATGCGTCGCTCCCAGGCGCAGAAACTCGGGCTCAAGCCGTTGGCGGTGATTCACGGCCACGCGGCATTTGCCGACACCCCGGGGCTGTTCCCGGTAGCCCCGGTGGGTGCGATCAAGAAACTGATGCAGAAAACCGGCTGGTCCCTGGATCAGGTCGACCTGTTTGAAATCAACGAAGCCTTTGCCGTGGTCAGCCTGGTCACCATGAGCAAGCTGGAAATCCCCCACGACAAGGTCAACGTGCACGGCGGCGCCTGCGCCCTGGGCCACCCGATCGGTGCCTCGGGTGCGCGGATCCTGGTGACCCTGCTGTCGGCCCTGCGCCAGAAAAACCTGAAGCACGGGGTGGCGGCCATCTGCATCGGCGGCGGTGAGGCCACGGCCATGGCCGTTGAATGCCTGTATTGAGGAAGTGCCATGTTGCCCAATGACGAACAACTGCAGATCAGCGAAGCGGCCCGGCAATTTGCCCAGGAACGGCTGAAACCGTTCGCCGCCGAGTGGGATCGCGAACACCGTTTCCCCAAGGAGGCCATCGGCGAGATGGCCGAGCTGGGCTTTTTCGGCATGCTGGTGCCCGAGCAGTGGGGCGGTTGCGACACCGGCTACCTGGCCTATGCCATGGCCCTGGAAGAAATCGCTGCCGGCGACGGTGCCTGCTCGACCATCATGAGCGTGCACAACTCGGTGGGTTGCGTGCCGATCCTCAAGTTTGGCAACGATGAGCAGAAGGAGCGTTTTCTCAAGCCCCTGGCCAGCGGGGCCATGCTCGGCGCCTTCGCCCTTACCGAACCCCAGGCCGGCTCCGATGCCAGCAGCCTGAAAACCCGGGCCCGGCTGGAGGGCGATCACTACGTGCTCAACGGCTGCAAGCAGTTCATCACGTCCGGGCAGAACGCCGGGGTGGTGATTGTGTTCGCGGTCACCGATCCGACGGCGGGCAAGCGCGGGATCAGTGCCTTTATCGTGCCCACCAACTCGCCGGGCTATAAGGTGGCGCGGGTCGAGGACAAACTCGGCCAGCATGCCTCCGACACCTGCCAGATTCTGTTTGAAGACGTGCAGGTGCCAGTGGCCAACCGCCTGGGCGAGGAGGGCGAGGGTTATCGCATCGCCCTGGCCAACCTCGAAGGCGGGCGCGTGGGCATTGCCTCGCAATCGGTGGGCATGGCCCGCGCCGCCTTCGAGGCGGCCCGGGATTACGCCCGGGAACGGGACAGCTTCGGCAACCCGATCATCGAGCACCAGGCGGTGGCTTTCCGCCTGGCGGACATGGCCACCCAGATCGCCGTCGCGCGGCAGATGGTGCATTACGCCGCCGCCCTGCGCGACAGCGGCAAGCCGGCCCTGGTCGAGGCTTCGATGGCCAAGCTGTTCGCGTCTGAAATGGCCGAGAAAGTCTGCTCCTCGGCATTGCAAACCCTGGGCGGTTACGGTTACCTGAGCGACTTTCCGCTGGAGCGCATCTACCGCGACGTGCGGGTTTGCCAGATCTACGAAGGCACCAGTGATATTCAGCGCATGGTCATTTCGCGCAATCTTTGAGAAGGAGCTGCTTCATGAGTTACGAAACGATTCTGCTGGACGTCCAGGGCCGCGTCGGCCTGATCACTCTCAACCGTCCGCAGGCGCTGAACGCGCTCAACGCGCAGATCGTCAGCGAACTGAACCAGGCCCTGGACAGCCTGGAGGCCAACCCGGAAATCGGCTGCATCGTGCTCACCGGCTCGAAAAAAGCCTTTGCCGCCGGCGCCGACATCAAGGAAATGGCCGAGCTGAGCTACCCGCAGATCTACCTCGACGACCTGTTCAGCGACAGCGACCGCGTGGCCAACCGGCGCAAGCCGATCATCGCCGCGGTCAACGGGTTCGCCCTGGGCGGTGGCTGTGAACTGGCGCTGATGTGCGACTTCATCCTGGCCGGCGACAACGCTAAGTTCGGCCAGCCGGAAATCAACCTCGGCGTGCTGCCGGGCATGGGCGGCACCCAGCGCCTGACCCGCGCCGTGGGCAAGGCCAAGGCCATGGAAATGTGCCTGACCGGACGCTTTATCGACGCCGTGGAAGCCGAACGTTGCGGCATCGTCGCGCGCATCGTGCCTGCTGATGAACTGCTGGATGAAGCCCTGAAAGTCGCCACCCTGATCGCCGGCAAGTCAGTGCCGATCAGCATGATGATCAAGGAAAGCGTCAACCGCGCCTTTGAAGTCAGCCTCTCCGAAGGAGTACGCTTCGAGCGCCGGGTATTCCACGCGGCGTTCGCCACCCAGGACCAGAAGGAAGGCATGGCGGCGTTTATTGCCAAGCGCACGCCTGAGTTCAAGGACCAGTAACCTCGCGTCACCGCTCAAGCCGGGGACAGGCCAGCCCCGGACTTGAGCGTTTGTGGCTAGGCGGTGGGCAGTGCTGAAGACCTTCAGGTGCGAATACGAGGAGAGTCATTGATGAGCGCTACCGCCCCCCAATCGTTCTCTTTGGCCGTGCGCTCCTATTCCGGTCAGGTGGAGCTTCACGAACACGACTTTCATCAAATCGTCCTGCCCCAGTCCGGTTCGATGGACATTGAGGTCGATGGACGAGGTGGCAAAGTCGATGGGAGCCAGGGGGTGGTAATCGCCGCGGGCGCCCGCCATACCTTCCTGGCCAACCGCTGCAATAGCTTCCTGGTACTGGACGTGCTGACCCAGGGGGCTCAAGGGCCGAAAAGCGCTGCGCCATTACTTGAGCCACTGAGCGACAAACGCTTTTTTGCAGTCAGGCCCGATATCCGGCATCTGCTGGATTACGCGAGCAGCAACGGGGCAGGGTTAATCAGTTCGCCTGGGATGGTCGAGCCATGGAGCCGATTGCTGCTGTGCTCCTTGTTGCAGCCCGATGTTGCTCCGAACCATCCCGGGCAATTCATCCTCGCCAGGGCGCAGGCCTATATTGAGCGGCATCTGAGCACCCCCATGACGGTGCGTGATATCGCCCGAAATGCAGGCACCAGCGAACGGCGCCTCTATGTCCTGTTCGGCCAGCACCTGAAAACAACCCCGTTTGCCCATATCGCGATGCTGCGCCTGAACCTGGCCATCGACCTGCTGCGCCAGACCTCGTTATCGATCATTGAGATTGCCCATCGTGCGGGTTATGCCGACCAGAGTGCGCTGACCCACGCCCTGAAAAAAGCCCGCAACCTGACCCCCGCCTCGGTGCGTAAACAAGCGCGCGAGCACTGAAAACGGCAGCCCCGAACAAATTTTCGGCAGCCTCTATCAATACGAAGCCCTGCAACCTTTCTATTGTCCCCTGATGAGGATCATCCGCAGACGGGGCTTGCATGAACACTTCCAATCCTTCCATCACCATCGTCAAGGGTGCCGCAGGCGCCACGTTGATTGGGGTGATTGCAGTGTTTCTATGGGCGTGCCTGGCGCTGCTGACCACCTTGACCGCAGGTATCCCGCCGTTTCAGTTGCTGGCATCGAGCTTCGCTGTCGCCTTCCTGGCCAGCCTGTGTACGCTCGGCCTGCGCGGCACGGGCGGGTTCAGCAGTTGGCGCCAGCCCTGGTATGTGTGGGCAACCGGGTTCGCCGGGATTTTCGTCTACCACGCCTTGTATTTCTTTGCCCTGAAGGTCGCGCCCGCTGCTGAAGCGAGCCTTATCGCCTACCTGTGGCCGCTTCTGATCGTGCTGCTGTCGAGCTTTTCAAGCGGCGAGTCCCTGAGTAAGCGCCAACTGCTGGGCGCCTTGCTCGGTCTCGGGGGAACAGCCTTCATCATGCAACAGCGCGCCCACAGTGAAAGCGTGGCGGTGCCGGTCATCGGCTATGCCGCTGCCTTTGCCTGCGCCTGGGTCTGGTCGATTTATTCGGTCGTCAACCGACGTTTCAGCGATGTCCCGAGCAGCATCATCGGTGGTGTCTGCGGCTTGGTAGCGGTCGCCGGGTTGCTCTGCCACCTGGCTTTCGAAACCACGGTCAAGCGCTGAAGCGGCCCAATGGGCGGCGATTATCGCCCTGGGGCTGGGCCCGGTGGGCCTGGCTTTTTTTGCCTGGGATCACGCCACCAAGCACGGCAACCTGGCGATGCTGGGGGCCTTGTCTTACCTGGCGCCATTGTTCTCCACGCTGCTGCTGATTGCCGTGGGACAAAGCGACGCCAAACCGATCCTGATAATCCCCGCGGTGTTGATCATCACGGGGGCTGTCATTGCCACTTCACGCTCACGCAAGACCTCAGCGTGATATCGACCCGTCAAGCAGACAGGTAACCGCCGTCGCGCCAATGACGCTGACCGTGTCAGGCCGTGGCACCTGGCCCGTGGACGCTTGACTGAAGGCGCTTTGAGCGCTGGATGGAGGCCAGTCACCATGAAAAATCGCAGCCATGGCTGCGATTTTTTTGCATCAAGGAGTACTGATTACAACTGGTAGTGCTTCAACTCCCGGGCAATCAGCATGCGTTGAATCTCGCTCGAGCCTTCGTAGATCTGGGTAATCCGTGCATCGCGGTAGTAGCGCTCCACCGGATAGTCCTCCAGGTACCCGTAGCCGCCATGGATCTGCATCGCCGAGGAGCAGACTTTCTCGGCGATTTCCGAGGCGAACAACTTGGCCTGGGACGCTTCCGACAGGCACGGCTTGCCGGCGCTGCGCAGACGCGCGGCGTGCAGGATCAGCAGGCGCGCCGCGTTGAGGCGGGTCTGCATGTCGGCCAGCATATTGGCGATGCTCTGATGCTCGATGATCGGCTTGTCGAACTGCACCCGGTCGCGGGAGTAGGCCAGGGCGGCTTCAAAGGCGGCGCGGGCGATGCCCAGGGCCTGGGCGGCAATGCCGATGCGGCCGCCTTCAAGGTTGGACAGGGCAATGGCCAGGCCCTTGCCCCGTTCGCCCAGCAGGTTGGCTTCGGGGATGGTGCAGTTGTTGAGGGTTACCGCGCAGGTGTCGGAGGCGCGAATGCCCATTTTGTGTTCGGTGCGGTCGACGATAAACCCTGGGGTGTCGGTGGGCACCAGGAACGCCGACAGGCCTTTCTTGCCCAGTTCGGGGTCGGTCACCGCAAAGACGATGGCCAGCTTGGCGCGCTTGCCATTGCTGACGAACTGCTTGGCACCGTTGATCACCCACTGGCCGTCGCGCAGTTCGGCGCGGGTGCGCAGGTTGTGCGCTTCGGAGCCGGCCTGGGGCTCGGTCAGGCAAAAGCAGCCAATGCTCTGGCCGCTGGCCAGTTGCGCGAGCCAGGTCTGTTTTTGCGCTTCGCTGCCGTAATTGAGGATCGGCCCGCAGCCCACCGAGTTGTGGATGCTCATCAGTGCACCGGTGGCGCCGTCGCCAGCGGAGATTTCTTCGACCGCCAGGGCATAAGCCACGTAGTCGACGTAAGTGCCACCCCATTCCTCGGGCACCACCATGCCCAACAGGCCCAGTTCGCCCATCTTCGCCACCAGGGCGTCGTCGATCCAGCCGGCTTTTTCCCAGGCCTGGGCGTGGGGGGCGATTTCACCGCGGGCAAAATCCCGGGCCATGTCGCGGATCATCACTTGTTCTTCGGTCAGTTCAATGTCGTGCATGGCTCAGCTCCCGCTGGTGTCGAAGCCGCTGAAGAAACTCGCCACGTGCCCGGCGTCGAGCGCCTGCAGGGTCGGTGGGTTCCAGCGCGGCGTCTTGTCTTTGTCGATCAGCAAGGCGCGCACGCCTTCGATCAGGTCGCCGCGCTCGAACCACTGACGGTCCAGGTGCAGCTCCAGGGCGAAGCAATGTTCCAGGCTCAGGTGGCGTCCGCGGCGCAGCATCTCCAGGGTCACGGCCATGGCCAGGGGCGAGCGGCTCTCCAGCAGGTCGGCGGTGGCGTGGGCCCATTCGCGGCTGTCGCCGAGGCTGACCTCGCGCAGTTGCTCGACGATGCTCGGCACGTCGGGCAGGGCGAAGTAATGGTCGATGGCCGGGCGCAGGGCGGCCAGCGGCGCATCCGGCAGTTGTTGCACACCGAGCTTGGCCAGCACCCCTTGCAGGTCCTTGAGCGGCATATCGCTCCATTGCAGGTGGTCGAGGCGCTGGTCAAGCAGGCCCAGTCGGTCGCTGTCCAGGTGCCAGTCGGCAAGCCCGCAGTACAGGGCATCGGCGGCGCGAATCTGCACGCCGCTCACGCCCAGGTACAAGCCCAGTTCCCCGGGAATGCGCGACAGGAAGTAACTGCCGCCGACGTCGGGGAAGTAACCGATGGCCACTTCCGGCATCGCCAGACGGCTGCGTTCGGTGACCACCCGCAGATCGGCGCCTTGCACCAGACCCATGCCGCCGCCCAGGACAAAGCCGTCCATCAGCGCCAGCACCGGCTTGCGGTAGTGGTGGATCGTCAGGTCCAGGGCGTATTCCTCGACGAAGAAGTCCTGGTGCAGGGTCTGGCCATTCTTGAAGCTGTCGTACAGCGAGCGGATATCGCCGCCGGCACAAAAGGCTTTTTCCCCTGCGCCGCGCAAGACCACCGCGTGCACTTGCGGGTCCTGGGCCCAGGCATCGAGTTGCTGCTGCAAGGTGCGCACCATCTGCAGGGTGATGGCGTTGAGACCGGCGGGGCGGTTGAGGGTCAGGTGGCCGATGTGGTTGCGGACCTCGACCAGCACTTCATTGCACGTGCTGTCGATGTCCCGTGTCGCCTGGGATGAAACCTGAGCAGTCATCACTAACTCCCTGCTTTTATTGTTCTTTATAGGACGCTCGCGCGCGAGCGATGGCGGATCGTAACAGTGCAAATTTGCCAAGTACAACCGGGATAACTGCAGGTTGCCTGTGCATTTTTACCTTATGGGTAAGCCCGCAACCCGCGACCGGGCTTGCGCTTCGCAGGGTACAAAAAGCGACGCATTATTGATTTACAAGCCCAATCCTGAGCCATGACGACAGAATCGGCTGTCAGACGGCTGTGTTCAGCATGGTTCGGCTGTCTGGGCGGGGCCTTACGACACCTGGCCGACCCCGGCTATTGGCATTCTGGCGGTCCGTTACAGCGCACCCAGGTGGTGACTGAGGACGGACGACACGTTCGACGACCGGTGACTGCCGGTCGAAAACAACAATAAGACACCCCTGCGATGGACCTCGCAATAACTCTCTGCCCCTGTCGAAAAGTGTGGTTCGGTGCCTGCGCCGGCCGCGATAAATCCAAATACTCCGGGACTCTGAAGATGAACAATAAATGGCTGGCTTTGCCTGCACTGGCGTTGGCGTTGTGCGCGACCGGTGCCAGCGCCAAGGAATGGAAAGAACTGCGATTCGGCGTCAACCCCAGCTATCCGCCGTTTGAATCGACCACCGCCGATGGCGGCGTGCAGGGCTTCGGCGTCGACCTGGGCAATGCCATCTGCGCCGAGCTCAAGCTCAAGTGCGTGTGGGTCAGCAATGACTTCGACGGCCTGATCCCGGCCCTCAAGGCTGGCAAATTCGACGCCATCGAGTCGTCGATGACGGTCACCGATGCACGGCGCAAACAGATCGACTTCACCGACCGCCTGTATGCCGGGCCGACCGCCATCGTCACCCGCAAGGACTCGGGCCTGCTGCCGACCGGCGAGTCGCTCAAGGGCAAGACCCTGGGCTACATGCAGGGCACCATCCAGGAAACCTACGCCAAGGCCAAGCTCGGTCCGGCCGGGGTCAAGTTGCGTGCCTATCAGAATCAGGACCAGGTTTACGCCGATCTGGTGTACGGCCGTCTGGACGCCTCGATTCAGGACAAACTACAAGCGCAGATGAGCTTCCTGACATCGCCCCAGGGCGCTGACTTCCAGAACAGCGAGGGCATCAGCGACCCGTTGGTGCCGTCGGAAATCGCCATTGGCCTGCGCAAGGACCAGGACGAACTCAAGGGCATGCTCAACGCCGCGATCAAGGCCCTGCACGAGAAGGGCATCTACGCCCAGATCCAGCAGAAGCACTTCGGTGATCTGGACCTCTACAACAACTGATCCGCGAACCCTGCCCGGCGCCGTGCGATGCGGCGCCGCGTAGGGCTGTGGCGCATCAAAGGTGACTGGCGTGAATACCTTCCTCAATCTTTTCGGTCTCGATCTCGGGGCCCTGCAGGGCTATGGCCCGCTGTTGCTGCACGGCACCTGGGTCACTCTGAAACTGTCGGCACTGGCGCTGCTGGTGAGCATGCTCCTGGGCCTGCTGGGCGCGGCGGCCAAGCTTTCGCCGCTGCGCCTGCTGAACGTGCCGGCGACCCTCTACACCACGCTGATTCGCGGCGTGCCGGACCTGGTGCTGATGCTGCTGATCTTCTACAGCCTGCAGGGCTGGCTCAGCAGCCTCACCGAGTTCATGGGCTGGCCGTTCATGGAGATCGATCCGTTCGTGGCCGGCATCATCACCCTGGGCTTTATCTATGGTGCGTACTTCACCGAGACCTTTCGCGGGGCGATTCTCAGCGTGCCCCGGGGCCAGCAGGAAGCCGCCGCGGCTTTTGGTCTCAATCGCTGGCAACGCTTCCGGCACGTGGTCTTCCCGCAAATGATGCGCTTTGCCTTGCCGAGCCTGGGCAACAACTGGCTGGTGCTGCTCAAGGCCACCGCCCTGGTGTCGATCATCGGTCTGTCGGACCTGGTCAAAGTGGCTCAGGAAGCCGGCAAGAGCACCTTCAATATGCTGGATTTCCTGTTGCTGGCCGGCGCCCTGTACTTGCTGATCACCAGTGCTTCCAACTACCTGCTGCGGGTGCTTGAGCGGCGTTACAACCAGGGCGTACGAGGGATGTCGCGATGATCGAACTGATTCAGGAATACTGGAAAGCCTTTCTGTTCAGTGATGGCGAAGGCCTGACCGGGCTGGCCATGACCCTGTGGCTGCTGGTGGCGAGCATCGCCATGGGCTTTGTCCTGTCGCTGCCGCTGGCGATCATGCGTACTTCGCGCTGGGCGCTGCTGCGCTGGCCGGTGCAGCTGTTCACCTATGTGTTTCGCGGGACGCCGTTGTATATCCAGCTGCTGATCTGCTACAGCGGCATCTACGGCATCGCCGCCGTGCGGGCCCAGCCGCTGCTCGAAGGGTTTTTTCGCGATGCGATGAACTGCACCTTGCTCGCATTCACCCTCAATACCTGCGCCTACACCGTGGAGATTTTCGCCGGGGCGATTCGCAGCATTCCCTACGGTGAGATCGAGGCCGCCCATGCCTATGGCCTGAGCGGCTGGCGCCTGTACCTGCGGCTGATCCTGCCTTCGGCGCTGCGCCGGGCCCTGCCGTTCTACAGCAACGAAGTGATCCTGATGCTGCACGCGACCTCCGTGGCGTTCACCGCGACCATCCCCGACATCCTGAAAATCGCCCGTGACGCCAATGCCGCGACCTTTATGACCTTCCAGGCATTCGGCATTGCCGGCTTGCTCTACCTGGCCCTGTCATTCGGCCTGGTGGGGGCCTTTCGCCTGGCCGAGCGCCGCTGGCTGAACTTTCTCGGGCCCGCGCACTGACCCTGTGCGGTGCGTGTCGACCTGCCCTTATTTTTGTGTGAAGTGCCAGCCGGCGGGCGGGCGCTTCAGGAGTAGCCCATGTACAAACTGACCGTTGAAAATCTCTACAAGCGATTTGGTGACAACGAGGTGCTCAAGGGCGTCTCGTTGAAGGCGCGCGCAGGCGACGTGGTGAGCATGATCGGTGCCAGCGGCTCCGGTAAAAGCACCATGCTGCGTTGCATCAACTTTCTGGAGCGGGCCGACGAGGGCAGCATCGAGCTGGATGGCGAGCGTATCGCCACCCGCGCGGCCCCCGGCGGCATGCGGGTGGCCAGCCCGGCCCAGTTGCAGCGCTTGCGCACGCGGCTGGCCATGGTGTTCCAGCACTTCAACCTGTGGAGCCACCTGACCGTACTGGAAAACATCACCCTCGCGCCGTGCCGGGTGTTGGGCGTCAGCCGCAAGGACGCCGAACAGAGCGCCCGGGCCTACCTGGACAAGGTCGGCCTGCCGCAGCGGGTCGCCGAGCAGTATCCGGCGTTTCTCTCCGGTGGCCAGCAACAGCGCGTGGCGATTGCCCGGGCGCTGGCGGTGGAACCGGAGATCCTGTTGTTCGACGAGCCGACCTCGGCGCTCGACCCGGAACTGGTGGGAGAGGTGCTCAAGGTGATCCAGGCCCTGGCCGAGGAGGGGCGTACCATGTTGATGGTCACCCACGAAATGGGCTTTGCCCGGCAGGTGTCGAGCCAGGTGTTGTTTTTGCATCAAGGACGGGTCGAGGAACAGGGCGATGCACAGATCCTCGACCAGCCACAAAGTGAACGTTTGCAGCAATTTTTATCCGGCCGTTTGAAGTGAGGGAAAACACCCATGGCGGACATCCGCGACCTGTCGATCGTGCTTGATCGGATCGATCAGGCGATCATCGAGGTGCTGCGCCACGAAGGGCGCATCACCTACCAGAAACTCTCCGAACGCGTGCACCTGACTCCCAGGCCATGCCTGGAACGGGTGCGCAAGCTCGAACAACTCGGAGTGATCCGCGGCTACGGCGCGATTCTCGACGAGAAAAAGCTGACCCCGGGGTTGTCGTTGCTGGTACTGGTGGCGTTGTCCAACCAGAGCGGGCGCGCCGCGCAGAAGGCCTTCGAAGCCAAAGTCCGCGCCTGCCCCCAGGTGCTCGAATGCCGGTTGATCAGCGGCGCCTTCGACTACAGCCTGCGCATGCGCTGCCGCGACATGGAGCATTACCGGGTGCTCACTGAAGTCTGGTTCGACGACCCCGATCTGCACATCGACAAACTGGTCAGCCACCCCGAACTGGCGATGGTCAAGACCACCATGGAGTGACCCCGTGGTCGCTGCCGCAAGGCAGCGCCCGCGCCCACGCAGTCACGCAACATTCCAGCGCCTGTCTCGCCTGTATGGCCCTTCGCAACACCGCAACTCCAGCTGATCCCAGCACCGCCCGCTTATTAGTCGCTGCCCCCAGGCCCGGACCTCATTCGGATGCGGGCCCTCTGCAACATCGCACTCTGACCTGATATTCCACGGCGCCTGCGACGGCCAGCGCAGCCTGGCGGCAGCGGCTACGGGCCGCGTTTTTCGGCGCCGCCGAATCGGCTGCACGCCGGCGCGCTTTCAGCCATTTCCGGCATCGCCCCCGGCCTTATCAGCCGGGTTTTTCCGGCTCCGAGCCCGACAATGAGCGCCTCTCAACCCTCATTGATGCTGTGCCCATGCAAACCACCAATACCGTTTTGATGATTCGCCCGACACGTTTCTCCTTCAATCAGGACACCGCCGCCAACAACCGCTTCCAGCGCCCCGCGGCAGTCGCCGAAGATGTGCAGCGCCAGGCCCTGCAAGAGTTCGACGGCTATGTCGCGGCGTTGCGCGCCGAGGGGGTGGAGGTCATGGTGCATGACGACGCCGAGGCGCCGCACACGCCGGACTCGATCTTCCCCAACAACTGCTGGAGCAGCCACCCCGACGGCACCCTGGTGCTGTACCCGATGCAGGGCCATAACCGGCGCCTGGAGCGCGATAAAGGTGTGCTCGAGCGCTTGCGCGATGCCTATCAGGTCGAACAACTGCTCGACCTGTCGAGCCTGGAGCAGCAGGAAATCTTCCTCGAAGGCACCGGCAGCATGGTCCTGGACCGCGAACGGCGGATTTGCTACGCCGGCTATTCCACCCGTACCCATGCCCGGGCCCTGGATCAGTTGATCCAGCACCTGGGCTATGAGTTGTGCGCCTTCAGCGCCGTCGACCGCCAGGGCGTGGCGATCTACCACACCAATGTAATGATGAGCGTCGGCACCCGCCTGGCCGTGGCGTGCCTGGAATCGGTGCGCGATTTGGGCGAGCGCCGGGCCTTGCACAGCCGTCTCGAAGACAGCGGGAAACAGGTCATGGCCTTGAGCTGGGATCAGCTGGAGTCCTTCGCCGGCAACATGCTGGAGGTGCACACCCGCACCGGCGAGCCGCTGCTGGTGATGTCGCGCACCGCCTGGCAGTCCCTGGATGGCGAGCAGCGGCGACTGGTAGAGCGCCATGCCCGACCGCTGCCGGTGAACATCGACACCATCGAACGCATTGGCGGCGGCAGCGCGCGCTGCATGCTGGCCGAAGTCTATCTACCCAAACGTGCCACCCCTCTGGAGCAATCGCGATGATCGTGCGTCCCGCTACATTGGCCGACCTGCCGGCCTTGTTGACCCTGGCCCACAGCGCCGGAACCGGCCTGACCACCTTGCCGGCAGATGCCGGGCGCTTGCGCCAGCGCCTGGAGTGGGCTGAAAAGACCTTTGCCGGGCAAGCCGAACGCGCCGATGCCGACTACCTGTTCGTGCTCGAAGGTGAAAACGGCGAGGCCTTGGGGATCTGTGCCCTGGCCGGGGCCGTGGGCCTGCGTGAGCCCTGGTACAACTACCGCCTGGGATTGTTTGTGGCGGCGTCCAAGGACCTGGGGATCAACCAGCAACTGCCGACCCTGTTCCTGGGCAACGACATGACCGGGCATTCGGAGCTGTGCTCGCTGTTTCTTCACGCCAACCACCGCAGCGGCCTTAATGGGCGCCTGTTGTCCAAGGCGCGGTTTTTGTTCCTGGCGGAGTTCCGCGAGCATTTCGGCGACAAGGTGATCGCCGAGATGCGCGGGTTCTCGGATGAAGAGGGCGTCTCACCGTTCTGGGAGGGCCTGGGCCGGCATTTTTTCAAGATGGATTTTGCCGACGCCGACTACCTGACCGGCCTGGGCAACAAGACGTTTATTGCCGAGTTGATGCCCAAGTTCCCGCTGCCCACCTGCCTGTTGCCCCAGGAGGCGCGCTCGGTGATCGGCCGCGTCCACCCCAACACCGAGCCGGCCCTGGGCATGCTCAAGTCCGAGGGTTTCGGCTTCAAGGACTACATCGATATTTTCGACGGCGGGCCGCTGATCGAGTGCGCCACCGGCGAGATTCGTGCGGTGCGTGACAGCCAGGTGCTGCAACTGAGCATCGGTACGCCGGGCGAGCAGGCCGAACCCTACCTGATCCACAATCGCCAGTTCGCCGACTGCCGGATTACCGCAGCCCCGGCCCGGGTGGCGGCCGGCACCCTGATTGTCGCCGCCAGCACTGCCGCCAGCCTGGGCTTGAACGCCGGCAGCTCGGTACGAGCGGTGAGCCTGGCGGTGCCGCAGCAGCAGCTGTCGGCAGCCTGAGCAACACCGCTGCAGCGCGGGCGGGCGAGCGCCGCTACAATGGCGCTCGACTTTTGTGTCCGAGGCACCATGGATATCGAGCTGGCCCGCACCTTTTTGCAAATCGTCCGCAGCGGCAGCCTGGTGGCCGCCGCCGAGCATCTGCACCTGACCCAGACCGCCATCAGCGCCCGGGTGCAGAACCTCGAAAGCCAGCTCAACTGCAAGCTGTTCGTGCGCAATCGTGCCGGGGCCCGGCTGACGCCCGACGGCGAAGCCTTCATTGTCTACGCCAACCAGTTGCTGCAGACCTGGGAAGCCGCCCGGCGCGACCTGCCGTTGCTGGAGGGGTATCGCAATGTGCTGCACATCGGCGGCGAAATCAGCCTGTGCAACCCGCTGATGCTGAACTGGGTGCGACGCCTGCGCCTGGCGATTCCCAGCCACGCGATCCGCAGCCAGGTGGGAGACGGCGCGAGCCTGCAGCGGCAACTGGAGATGGGCGTGCTGGATGCTGCGCTGGTGTATCAGCCGGTGTACTGGCCGGGCTTGCAGGTCGAGCAGTTGCTGGAGGAAAAACTGATCCAGGTGCGTCTAGCCGGCCAGCCCGAGCCTTATGTGTATATCGACTGGGGCGATGATTTCCGGCGTCAGCACGACGCGGCGCTGCCGGATCAGGCCAAGGCCGCGGTGGGCTTCAACCTCGGGCCGCTGGCGTTGCAATTCATCCTTGAGGGCGGTGGCAGCGGCTACTTCCGGACCCGGGTGGTGCAGAGCTACCTCGACAGCGGCGTGCTGGAACGGGTGGAAAAAGCCCCGGAATTCAGCTTCCCGACCTACCTGCTGTATGCCCGCGAGCGCGACTCCGTCGAGTTGCAACAGGCCTTCGACGTGCTGCGCGAGGTCATCGCCGGCGACAACGACTGGTCCCAGCGGTGGTCGCCTTTGTAATCACACGATGGCCGTAACCGACACGGCCGCTGCGGCGGTGGTGATGGCCAGCGCAGCCTGCGGCAGCGGCTACAGGTTGCCCGGCATACCACGATGGCGTCTGGTCAGAGTCTGGGGGCCAGCACTTCGCCGATGCTGCGCCGGCGGGCGTGGGCTTCGCTGGCGTGAATCAGTTGTTCGAGGTCTTGCGGGGTGACGTCGAAAAACTCCTGCATCTCCGCCAGGGCC
>NZ_MVOL01000016.1 GCF_002018875.1 Pseudomonas sp. MF4836 | reverse complement strand
GCTGCACGAAGGAGGACACGGCGCCATGCACATAGCGCACTGGCGTCTCGCCGTGCCAGAGGGTCAGCAGCGCGGACCGATCCAGCACCTGCCCAAAGTCGATGGCCGGATTGGCACTGGTCAGTTCAACCGCGAGGTGGAAGGTCTCGGACAAGCCTTCGTGCAAGGTGAACTCAACAACGTCAAAGGACTCGTTGCCAACGCTGAAGGTAAAACGCAGATCGGATTGGCTTGGCATGGTGTGCTCCCGGCAACTTGTCACCCACATCAAGCGAAAGAACAATCGGTGCTTGACTGCACGTCACTCAAAGTGGACGTGCTTGGGTTTAGCGGGCAGGAGCGTGCAGGTTTTACGGGGCTCGTGGATATCAGAAGTCACTGAAAAACACAGAGAAATGTCGCTTAAATCGCGCGATATTTAGTCTGACTCTCTGCTGTTCAGCCCTTCGTCATCCTGAGCCACGCACGGGCGCATTGGCCAAGAGCCGCTGCTTAACCCCTCACGGCTTCCACGCCGTAGACGCCGCCGCGACCTTGAACTTGGCGCGGTTTTCGGCGCTGGCCGGGGGCTCGGAGTCGCCGAAGATCGCTTTCAGCCAATGGCCGTCGGTGGGGTTGGGGAACAGGATGAATTGCTGTCCGAACTGGGCCTTGTCGGCGGTCATCAGGGCGCGGCGTTGTTCGACGTCGGCCACGTAGTATTTTCGTTTGAAGTCGTTGAGGTTGTCGCCGAGCATCACCACCACTTGATGGTCCTTGGCGATTTCCTGCTGGCGCGGCTCTTTGTTCGAGCTGTCGCGGTACACCGTCAGGTGCTGCTCGTCGGCGAACGGCAGGCCGTTCTTGCGCAGGTTGGCCAGGGCGTATTCGTAGGTTTTTTCGCCCTGATCGCGGCTGGTGACGTAAAACACTTCGACGCCCTTGGACTTGGCGTAATCGAGAAACTCCACGGCGCCCGGGGTGGCCACCGGGCCGTTTTCGGCGACCCATTTATCCCAGGCCGCATCGTCGAAAAACTCCTGGTCGGCGTTGATCATGTAGCCCCAGTAGCTGTTGCTGCTGAGCACGGTGTCGTCCATGTCGCTGATGATGGCCAGGGGTTTGTCGCCGGCCTTGTGCGCTTGCAACGCCTGGTCCAGGCGCAGGCGGGCGATGTTGAAACCCTGGTAATACAGGGCCTGGAACTCGGCGGCGGTCTGCTTCCAGGCCACGGCGGCGGTCAGCAGGTTCGAGGCCGGTGCCTCGGCGGCGAATGCGGCGCCGCCTTGAAGCAGCAGGAGTGAGAGGGCCAGGGGCAGGATCTTCTTGTTATTGAGTGTCATGGGCGAACCTTCAGGGCAAATGAGCGCAGGCGCGGCGCGGGCCGCCAATGGGTTCTATAGCAAGCGGGCGGGCCACTCAATGCCCGGGTCGCCTTTGCATAACATCGCGACGCAATCTGCTGCGGGCGCTATGGCGAAGCCAATGGCCATCAGACGGCGGCATTAACTATCGTCGGCCCTACGGCTCGGGTATTCTGCGCTGCACCAGCGGTCCACAGCGTCCATACCTCCTTCTTTGCAGTGTTCCGTCCATGAATGAGTCTTCTCCCGCCATCCCCAGCAACCCAGTCCCTCGCGGCGGCAAGGCGGGCGCTGCGATCCGTGCCCATGACTGGTCGACCTCGCCCCTGGGGCCTATCGAGCAGTGGCCGAGCCTGTTGCGCAGCACCTTGAGTTTGATGCTGGAGTCGCCCGAGAGCATGTACCTGCTCTGGGGGCCGGAAAAAATGTTCCTGTTCAATGACGCCTATGAACCGGTGCTCGGCCCGCGCCTGGACACCGCGCTGGGGCAAACCATCGAGACCCTGTGGGCCGATGCCTGGCCTCAGGTCCAGCCATTGGTGGAGCAGGTTTATCGAGGCCAGTCCTGTCGCTTGCAAGACATGCCGATCCGCATGCAGCGCTTTCCCGGAGAAGATCAGACCTGGTGGTCGTTCTCCATGAGCCCGGTCTACGACGAACAGCAACACACGGTGGTCGGCCTGTTGTGCTGCACCGTGGAAACCAGCGATCAGGTGCTGCTGGCCGAGCATGCCCGGCTGACCGAGTCCTCGCTGCGCGAGACCCGTGAACTCAATACCCGCGTCCTGGCCAGCAGCAATGACTGCATCAAGGTCCTGGACCTGGACGGCAAGCTGTCCTTTATGAGCGAAGGCGGGATGCGGGTCATGGAGGTCAGTGACTTCAATGCGATCCGGGGCTGCCCGTGGCCCGATTTCTGGCAGAACCAGGGCAACACCGATGCGCGGTCAGCGATTGCGGCGGCCCAGGAAGGCCGCGCGGCGCGCTTCCAGGGCGTGGCCGAAACCCTGTTGGGCACTCGCAAGTGGTGGGACGTGCAAGTCACGCCGATGCTCGATGCCGAGGGCCGGCCGGAGAAGATCCTGTGCATCTCCCGCGACATCAGCGCCACGCGCCAGGCCGAGGAGCAGTTGCGGCAACTCAACGATTCCCTGGAGCAACGGGTGCAGCAGCGCACCCAGGAGCGCGACCGGATCTGGCGCCTGTCTGCCGACCTGATGATCGTTGCCGATTTCAACGGCACGATTGTCGCCGCCAACCCGGCCTGGACCCAGTTGTTGGGCTGGAGCGAGGCCGAGTTGCTGGGGCAAAGCGCCTACGAACTGCTGCACCCGGAGGACCGGGTGGCTGCGGCCCAGGTGGTGGCTGAGCTGGCGCGCGGGGTGAGTTTTTCCAGCTATGAGGGGCGTTACCGGCACAAGGACGGCTCCTACCGCAGCGTGTCCTGGTCGGCCGTGCCGGACCGCACCCATATTCATGCCGTGGGCCGTGACGTCCAGGGCGAGCGCGAAGCCGCCGAAGCCTTGCGCAAGACCGAAGACGTGCTGCGCCAGGCGCAGAAGATGGAAGCCATGGGGCAGCTCACCGGTGGTGTGGCCCATGACTTCAACAACCTGCTGACGGTGATCAAGTCCTCCACCGACCTGCTGCGGCGCAACCTCAGCGAGCAGCGGCGGCTGAGCTACATCGAGGCGATCTCCGACACCGTCGAGCGGGCCAGCAAGCTCACCGGGCAGTTACTGGCTTATGCCCGACAGCAGAACCTGCGACCTCACACATTTGACGTCGGCCACAGCGTGCAAGCCGTGGCCGATATGCTCAACCCGTTGCTGGGGGCCTGCATCGAGCTGCGGATCGAGCTGCCCGCCGAGCCGTGCTTCATTCATGCCGATGCCGGGCAGTTCGATACCGCGCTGATCAATATGGCGGTCAACGCCCGCGACGCGATGCAGGGCGAGGGCCTGCTGGTAATCACTGTCGAGCGGGCGCACTGCACCCCGGCCAAGGGGTTGTATGCCGGGGTGGTGGGGGAGTTTGTCGCGGTGTCCCTGGCCGACACCGGTTCGGGCATCGACCCGGCGCAGATCGAGCGTATTTTCGAGCCGTTTTTTACCACCAAGGAAGTGGGCAAGGGCACGGGGTTGGGCTTGTCCCAGGTGTTCGGTTTCGCCAAGCAGTCCGGTGGCGAGTTGCTGGTCGACAGCCAGCCGGGGCAGGGTACGCGTTTTACCCTGTACCTGCCGCGTTCGCTGCAGGCGCCGGAAGCCGCGCAACCGAGGGCAGCCAGCCCGGAGCGGATCGACGGCCAGGGCGCGACCCTGCTGATGGTCGAGGACAATACCGAGGTCGGCGGCTTGCTGGCCCAGGCGTTGGTTGAACTGGGCTATCGCGCGCAATGGGCCACCAGCGCCGCCGAGGCCCTGAAGCTGCTGGCCCAGGGCACCACGCCGTTCCAAGCGGTGTTTTCCGATGTATTGATGCCCGGCATGAGCGGCATCGAGCTGGCCGAGGAAATTCGCCGGTTGTACCCCGGGCTGCCGGTGATCCTCACCAGTGGCTACAGCCCGGCCCTGGCCCAGGGCGGGTCGCGGGAGTTCGTGTTTTTGCAGAAACCCTACTCAGTGGACGCCCTGGCCCAGGCGCTGAGCGTGGCGATCCAGTCCGGCGGGGCGCGCCAGGACGCCTGAGGCGCAGGGGCCCGTCAGGCGTTTTCAGCTCCTGCGGTAGACCGCCAGGAACGCCGCCAGCGAAAGCATGGTCGCGCCGCAGCAGCGGTTGAGCCGGCGCATGCCGGTTTGCGTGAGGATCTTCGCCGCCTGCACCCCGCCTGCGGCGTAGAGCCCCATCACCAGGATATCCACCACTGCCGAGACCAGCGCCAGCAGCGCGTACTGCACCAGGGTCGGTTGGCTGGGGTCGATGAACTGCGGCAGGAAGGCGGTGAAAAACAGCAGCACCTTGGGGTTGGTCAGGGCCACTGAAAAACTGCGCCAGAACACCTCGCCGCCGCGGCTGCCGCCGGCCATGGCCGCGGGGTCGAGGGCCCGGGGCTGGCTGCGCCACAACTGAATGCCGAGCCAGGCCAGGTACGCCACGCCAAACCATTTCAGGGCCAGGAACAGGTTCTGCGAAGCCATCAACATCGCCCCCAGGCCCAGGCCGACCGCGGCGATGATCAAGATATCCGAGAGCGCCGCACCGGCCATGCCCACCGCCACCAGCCGGCCATTGCGCGAGGTGCCGTTGGCCATGGCCAGCAAGGAAGTGGGGCCGGGAATCAGTGCGCCGATCAGGCAACTGGTGGTGTAGAGCAGCAGCGTGGCGGTGTTCATTCAGGTGTCTCGGGCACGGGGTTGGCCAACACGGCCAGGTACTGGCCGCTGTCGGGGGTGAAGGAGGCGAACTGCTGGCTGCCCGGTCGCTGGACCCACAGGCGGCCACAGTTCTGGCACTCATACAGGCTGGTCATCGAGGCGACCTGGATGCTGGTGAATTGATCCTGGAACAGCTCATCGGGTCGGGGCCTCCAGGGCGTGTTGCCGTACTGCTCGACGACCAGTTGGTCGAGTCCATTGTTGCCGACCGCCTTCAGCAAGCGCTTGACGCTGTCCTGGGTACGCTCCTGGAATATGGATTCTTCCTGGTCCCGCAGCAGGCTGGCCTTGTACGGCAGGTCGTCGGTCTGGTCGACGATCACATGTCCACAGCAGCAGGCGAGTTTGCTCATAAGGGATCAATCCAGGTGTGTGCGGCGAAAGGGCCAATACTCGCCGCTGCACCCTCGGCCCGTCTATAGCGTTGCGCTGTCGACAGTCCCGGGTTGCCTCTTGCCCCCGACTTCAGGAGAATCCCTCGGCGCGCGGATGACGGTCGTTATCGGTGCCCCCCCTCAGACAGGATGTTCAAGTGAAAGGAATCGCACCCTACCGGGCCTCGGCCAGAGCCGCCCTGCCGATGTTGCTGGGCCTGTTGAGCTGTTGTTTGCCGGCGGCGCTCCAGGCCAGTGAACAGTCGCCCCCCGCGCCGCGCCCGACCCCGGTGTCCATGCAGGCACAGACAGCCGGCCAAGGCTGGAGCGAGCAGGTCGGCCACGGCGACTATTCGCGTCAGTTCCAGTACCAGTCGCCGCTCGGTGGCGATGGCAAGGTCATGGTGGTCTGGTTCGAGTTCCCTGAAAGCGGTGCGCGTTTTCTGCTCAAGACCGCGCGCTATGAGGCCGGCAGCCGCCGCTTGAGCGATGAGCAGACCATCCTGGCCCAGGGCAACGAACGCTTCCATGTGTTCGCGCCTTCGCTGGTGGCCGACGGGCAAGGCAACCTGACCGTGGTCTGGAGCCCCGAGAGCGAGATCGGCAATACCGTGCTCAGCGTGCGCTACCAGGCCGACAGCGGGCGTTGGGGCGCGCCGTTGCGCCTGGATCGAAACTACCCGGGGGACACGACCAACAAGTCCATCGGCCCGGTGACCGGCATCGACGCCCAGGGCAATGTGTTCGTGGCCTGGGACCAGCAGCCCCGAGGCTCAGCGACCCCGGGTTCGCCCATCCCCCATGAGCTGCGCAGTACCCGCTATGACGCCCGGCAGCAGACCTGGAGCGAACCGCAAAAGGTCAATCGCGATATCGGCAGTCGCTCCTACGGCGTCGATGCGCAGCGGCTGGTGGTGGATGATTCCGGTTTCGCCACGCTCGCCTGGCGTCAGCAAAGTGTGAAGTCGTTTCTGTTTTCCCGCTCGTTCGAGGCATCGTTGCTGGTGGCGCGCTACGACCCGCAAGCCAAGCAATGGAGCCGCCCGCGATCGCTCGCGACGTCCGACTACATGGTGGGCCGACCGGTAGTGGCGGGCGCCCGGCGTGGCGATGTGGCGGTGCTGTGGTATCAGACCGACGGCCTGTTTTCTGCCCACTACACCCCGCGTACGGACAAATGGCAGCAGACCCAGCTCGATGACCCACAGCGCGAGCGCAGCAACCTCGACGGTTTTCCACCCCTGGCCATGGACCCGGCGGGCAATGCGGTGACGCTCTGGAACAGCCCGGAAGCGGGCATCCAGGTCACCCGCTATGAGGCGGCGCGCCAGGCCTGGAGCGCGCCCCTGACCCTGGCGTCTCTGCAGCGCTGGCAGACCCCGTTTTTCACCACGCCCGAGGTCGATGCAGCGGGCAATATCATGCTGGTCTGGAACCTGATCGGGTATTGGAACGCCTCGGGCTCACGGCCTGGCAGCGCACCGATGGATGAGGTGCAAGTCACCCGCTTCAGCGCCGACAAGCAGAGCTGGAGCCCGCCGCTGACGGTGGTCCGGCAGTTCGACGGCGAGCCGCTGATTGCCGAAAGAATCGCCACGCGCATGGACGCCCGGGGTGCCATGGAGCTCAGTTGGTGGCACCAGGTCGGGGAATCTTCCACGCGCTCGTTCAAGCGCTACGGCGCGCCGCTTTTTGTGGAGCCGGGGGCTCGATGAACAAGGACACAGACTTGCCCCAGGATCCGCTGCAGGCCCTGCTGCATGACTTGCGCCTGGCCCAGCCCGAGCTGCAGGCCCTGGTGGAATGCCTGCGGGAACAGGTGCTGAAGGTGTGCCCGATGGCCAGTGAAACGGTGAAGTACGGCGGCATCCTGTTCAGCCAGGCGCAGCCGTTCTGCGGCATTTATGCCTACCGCGAGCATGTGACGCTGGAGTTCAGCCAGGGCTATCTGTTGCAAGACCCGGAACAGTTGCTGGAGGGCGGCGGCAAGTTTCGCCGGCATCGCAAGGTGCGCACCCTGGATGACGCCCGGGACCCACGGCTGGCCGACTTACTGGCCCAGGCCTGGCAACTGGCGGGCTAGGGCGGGCCCATGACTGCATCCGATAACGAGGCCGACAGAGCGATGGACAGCACCCAACTCCAGGCATTGCAGCAACTGCGCCAGGCGGTGCCGGTGGGCGTGCGCCATGCACGGACCCTGCTGCAACATTGTGCCGGCGATGTGGCCTTGGCCGCCGAGCGCTTCCGGGCCGAGACCGTGCAACATCTGGTGGCTCAGTCAGGCTTGCCTGCCGCACAAGCCGAGGCGTACCTGCGTGCGGCTGGCTACGAGTTGCCGCGGGCCCTGGTGGCCCTGGAGGAAGCGCGTTTCAGCCTGACCCAGCGCATGCTGCGGACCCATCACCGCGACCCGGATCGGGCCCTGGGCCTGATCGCCGGCGCCGTCGAAACGGTGCATGGCCTCAAGCGCGAGTACTGGTTGTGCCTGGATCAGTTGCAGGCGTTGCCAGCGCCCTTGCGCAGCTTTATGACCCTGCATGAATGGCTCAGTTACGAAGAGTGGGAAGGCTTCGACTGTGCCCTGTACTTCCATCTGCCCCTGGTGCTGGCCGAGCTGCGTCGGTTGCAACTCGATGAGCTGGCGGCGGCCATGGAACAGGCCGACCTGCGCCAGCGCCAGCGACGGGAGCAGCAGTCTGATCCCGTATCAAACATCAGCCAGGACCCGCTGTTCGCCGCCTGCGAGCAGACCTACCAGCGCCTGCGGTCAAGCCTGGACGCGGCGCTGCTGGCCCTGGTCGAAGGCCATATCGAGTTGTTCCCACAGTAGCCGCCAACCCTCAGCGGTCGTGGTGGCACACCAGGCACAGCTTGTTGCCCTCGGGGTCGCGCAAATAGCTGCCGTAGTACTCGGCGTGGTAGTGCGGGCGCAGGCCCGGCGGGCCTTCGCAGTGGGCGCCGAGACTCAGGGCCAGGGCATGTGCGCGGTCGACGGTGGCGCGGTCGGCGGCCAGCAGGGCAAACATCTGGCCGTTGCCGGGAGCAGCCGGTTCACCGTCGAACGGCCGGCCGATAACGAACAGTGGCCGCTCGTGCTCGGGGTGTTTCCAGCCGGCCCAGGGGTGTTGGTGATCGAGAAACTTCACTTCCAGGCCCAGCGCCGCCATCAGTGGCTGATAAAACGCCAGGGCGCTTTCGAACTGGTTCACGCCGATAAATACATGGGACAGCATGGGGCTTCTCCTGAAATGACAGCGGCAAGGGGGCTAATGCCGATCAGTTAAGCGCTAGAGCGAACGAAACATGACCTGTGGTGAGGGAGCTTGCTCCCGTGGGGCCGGCCGGGGCTCCGGGGCGTAGCAGTCCCATTTTTGGGGCCGCTACACGGCCCAGCGGGAGCAAGCTCCCTCGCCACAATGACAGTGCTTGCCCTTAACTGACTGGCATGAGGCAAGGGGGCCATGCTGACACCCTTGCCGCGTCGTTGAAACCCGGGGTTTACCAGTCGTAGGTCATTTCCAGGGAGGCCACGCGTTCCTGGCCGTAGTAGCAGCCAAACGAGTAGTTGCAGTCCGAGATGTATTCGCGGTCGAACAGGTTCTGCACGTTAAGGCTGGTCTGCAAGCCGCGCAGGCTTGGCGTCAGCTTGCCCATGTCGTAGCTGATGGTGCTGTCGTAGACCACGAAGGACGGGGTGGTGAAGCTGTTGGCCGAGTCGGCGGGTTTCTTCCCGGTGTAGCGCGCGCCCAGGCCCACGGTCAGGCCGTTGAGCAACGCCCGGGTGAAGTGGTAGTTGCCCCACAAGGTGGCCGAGACCGGGGCCTGGGCCTCGCTGCGGTTGCCCTTGTCGGAGGGGTAATTGGTCTTGGTGTAGAACGCGTCGATGTAGGTCGCGGCGGCCAGGATGTCGATGTTGTCGATGCTGGACTTGAGCTCCAGCTCCACCCCGCGCGAGCGCACTTCGCCGTCCTGGATCTCGTACTCGGGGTAGTCCAGGTCGCCGGTCTTGACGTTTTTCTGGGTGATCTGGAACACCGAGGCGGTCATCAGGGTCTTGTCGTTCGGCTGGTATTTCACCCCGACTTCATACTGTTCGCCCTCGGTCGGTTTGAAGGGCTGGCCGCCGCGGTCCGGGGCGCTGGTGCCGATGGTCGGCAGGAACGACTGCGAGTAGCTGACGTAGGGCGCCAGGCCAAAGTCGGTGAGGTAGGTCAGGCCGACGCGGCCGGTGAGCTTTTGGTCCTTCTGCTCGACGATGGAGTGGGCCAGCAGGTCCTTGTTTTCCACTTCGGCCCAGTCCTTGCGCCCACCCACGGTGAGGATCCACTGATCGAGCTTGATCTGGTCCTGGGCGTAGAGGCCGGTCTGGCGGATGGTGTTGTCCCACTGGGTGGTCAGGCTCGGGGTCACACTGTCGGTGTTGTAGTTGTTGTTCTGTCCGTAGAGGTTGATCGGCAGCACGCCGTAGGCGTTGTAGCCGGTGTACTTGCGGTTGAAGTTGCGGTAGTCCAGGCCCACCAGCGTGGTGTGTTCCAGGGGGCCGGTATTGAAGTGGTACTCCAGGTTGTTATCGAGGGTGTAGGCACTGTTGTGCTGTTGCCAGTCGAGTTTGGTGCGGGTGGCCTGGGTGTAGTCGGTGACGCCGCCGTTGACCACGAAACGGCTGAGGTAGAAGCCCCGGTAAGCGTCGCGAGTGTCGATATAGCGCGCGGTCTGGCGGTATTTCAGGTCGTCGCTGAACGCGTGGCTGAAGTCATAGCCGAGCACGTACTGGTCGCGCTTGTAGTTGTTGTAATGGGAGTCGCCGAGAAACAGGTCACGGTCGATTTTCTTGCCGTTGGGCCCGCGCGTCAGCGAGCCAATGGCCGGTAGCGCCTGGTAGTCGGCCAGGCCGTCATCGCGCTGGGCCTGGGCATACAGCGTAAGGCTGGTGGCGTCGTTGGGGTTCCAGGTCAGGCTCGGCGCCAGCAGGCTGCGTTGGCTGTTGGTGTGGTCCAGTTGGTCGTTGCCTTTCTTGCTCAGACCGACCAGGCGATAGGAAAACTGTTTCTGTTCATCCAGCGGGCCGCTGAGGTCGAACGCACCATTGACCCGGTGGTAGCTGCCGACGCCCAGCTTGACCTGGTTGCGCTGCTCGCTGGTGGGGCGCTTGGACACCATGTTGATCAGGCCGCCGGGCTGGTTCTGCCCATAGAGCACCGATGACGGGCCCTTGAGCACTTCGATCCGTTCCAGGGTATAGGGGTCGATCTGCGGCGCACCGCCGAGGCTGCCGGCGTAGGGCAGGTAGGCGCCGTCGAGGTACAGCGGGGTCGGGGCGAAACCGCGGCTGGTGATCTCGTCGGCAATGTTGTTGCGGTCGGTAAACCCGTTCACCGCCAGGCCCGGGGTATAGCGCAGGGCCTGGCTCAGGTTGCGCGCGCCCTGGGTCTGGACCTGGTCGGCGGTGACCACGTTGATGGCCTGGGGGATTTCCAGCAGCGGGGTGTCGGTCTTGGTCCCGGTGGCGCTGCGGGTAGCAACATAACCGTCCACCGGGCCCCAGGCCGATTCGGCGGCCTTGCCGGAAATACTCGTGACGTCCAGTTGCAGAGGGCTGCCGTCCTGGCTCACCGGCAGCAAGGAGTAGCTGCCATTGGCCTGGCGCACCGCCTGCAACCGGCTGCCGGCCAGCAGCTGTTGCAGGGCCGCGTCCGAGGCGAAGCGCCCGTGCAGGCCAGCCGTCTGCCGACCCTGGGCCGAGGCCGGTTCGAAGGACACCGTCACCCCCGCCGTGGCGGCGAACTTGGCCAGGGCCACATCCAGGGCGCCGGCGGGAATATCGAACTCCAACTCGCCCGTGGTTTGCGCCCAGGCACTGGTGGTCAGCGCCAGCATCGCCAGCGGGGTGCTCAGGGCCAGGCCCAGCAGGCTGCGGCGCAGGGCGCGCGCCGGAAGATCAAGGGCAGAGCGCTGGCTGTGGGGGTGGGGGTGACACGAGGGAGTCGGCTTGCTAGGGGACATGCGGTTTCCTTTCGCCCATTGGCAGTGGATGGCGGCGTCTGTGCGCCTCTACCTAGCAAGTCGCATGAGAATAAAAATCAACAACCCCTGGGCCGAAAAAACTTTCGGCTTTTTTGTCCGGGGGTAGAGGGGCGCGGTAGACGGGCCGCTTCAGGCCGGTTCGACCTGGGTCCAGTAGCGGCTGAAGCGGCTGATGCGCACCGGCAGGGTGGTGGTCAGGTTATCGAGCACGGTGTCGAGATCGCGCAACTGGAAGGTCCCGGAAATCCGCAGTGTCGCCACGGCCGGGTCGCAGCCCAGGTGGCCCGGGCGGTAGCGTTGCAGTTCGGCAATGAATTCGCCGAGGCTGCGGTCGCTGACCAGCAGCATGTCGCGGGTCCAGGCATCGGCATAGGGCGCCGCCGGTTGCAGCGTGCCCAGGCGGTCATCGGCAAAGCTCAACTGCTGCCCGGCCTCGACCCGCAGCACGGCGCCCGGAAGGTCGGCGGGGCGTACCTCCACTGCGTGCTGCTGCACGCTCACCGAGCTGGTCCCGGCCTCGCTGCGCACGATAAAACGCGTGCCCAGGGCGCGCACGCTGCCCTGGGCGGTGTGCACCACAAACGGCCGCGCCAGTGCGTCGCGGGCGGTCTCGATGAGGATTTCCCCGCTGAGCAACTGCAGTTCCCGCAGGTTGGCGCTGTAGCGGATATTCAGTGCGGTGGCGGTGTTCAGTTGCAGTTGGCTGCCATCGTCCAGGCGTACCCGTCGGCGCTCGCCGGTGGCGGTGCGCTGGTCGGCCACCAGGGTCGGCAGGGGCGTGGTGCGCCAGGCCAGAGTGCCCACGCAACCGCTGGCCAGCAGCAGCGACAGCAGCTTGAGCACTTCGCGGCGTTTGGCCCGGGCACCGTTCAAGGCCGGGCGCGCCAGGCCCGCGGGTGCCTGGTCGAAGGTGGCCTGCAAACGGCCCATGCGCTCCCAGGCCAGTACGTGGCGCGGGTCATGTTCCAGCCAGCGCCGGTGGGCTTCGTGCAGGGCCTCGCTGCGGGCTTCGCAGCGCAGGTCGACGTACCAGCGGGCGGCGGCTTCCAGGGTGGCGTAGTCGAGTGCTTGCGGCTGCGCCATGGCTCAGTCCTCCAGTGCCAGCAGGCAGTGGGTCAGGGCGCGGACCGCGTGTTTTTTCACGGTGTTGACCGAAACCTGCAGGCGGCGGCCGATCTCCACATAGCTCAGACCGTCGAGCTGGGCCAGCAGGAAGATCTCCCGGGTGCGCCCGCCCAGGCCGTCGAGCAGGGTGTCGATGCGCACCAGGGTCTCGATGATCAAGGCCCGGGTTTCCGGCGAGATATCCACCGGCTCGGGCAGCGCCATCAACGCTTCGAGGTAAGCCTGCTCCAGGCCTCGGCGGCGGAACATGTCGATCATGAGGCTGCGTGCGACGGTGCTCAGGTAGGCCCGCGGCTCGCGCAACTCCGGCGCCTTGCGCTGGGTCATGACGCGCACGAACGTGTCCTGGGCCAGGTCGGCGGCGTTCTCCACGCAGCCAAGCTTCTTGCGCAGCCAGCCGCACAGCCATGAATGGTGCTCCTGGTAAAGCGTGTGCACGGCGTGTTGCTGCGAGAGATCGGGGGGCGACATGGGCGGGACCATTGCGGAGGCATTTGATAATGCATCTCATTTTCTTGCAGGTGCAATGGTTTGGCAAGATTCAACCGCGCCCGCTGCACGATTGCAGCGAGCGCCAGGGGGAGGCGGGAAGGTTTAGCTGCGGGAGCGGTCCAGCCATTCCACCGAGCTGCGCCACAGGCAAATACCCAGGAAGTACGCCGACATCGCCAGCCACACCACCATCACCGCCGGGCTTTCATCCGGGTGGCGCAGTACCAGCAGCAGGCTGCACAACAGCCAGATAAAGGTCACGGCGATATTGATCGGCATAAAGCGCCGCACGCGGAACGGGTGCAGGAACTTCATTCGCGACAACGTCAGCAGGGCCAGGCCGATGATGCTCAGCAGGGTCAGCCAGGCCGGTGGGGCGATGATGTAAAGGCACAGCGCGACCACGTTCCAGGCGGCTGGGAAGCCCTGGAAGTAGTTGTCCTTGCTTTTCATGTTGACGTTGCAGAAGCAGAACAGTGACGACACCAGGATCAGCGAGGTGGCCAGCAGCGGCGTGTAGTCGGGCAGGGCGATGTAGCGGTAGATAAACAGCGCGGGGATAAACACGTAGGTCAGGTAGTCGATCACCAGGTCCAGTACTGAACCGTCGATATTGGGCAGCACCGACTGGGTGTTGACCTTGCGCGCCAGCGAGCCGTCGACCCCGTCCACCAGCAGCGCCACGCCCAGCCAGATCAGGCAGGCTTTGGGCTGGTTGTCGAACAGCGCGAGGGTGGCGAGAAAGGCCGTTACCACGCCGGTCGCGGTGAACCCATGGGCGCCCCATGCTTTGAGCCTGGCGATGTGTAGAGTCGATATCACGGGAGGTTCTCCAGGAAGTAGTGCAGGCCAACGATCCTCGTCGACAAGGTCGCCACGGCCCAGGCCAGGGTGCAACTATCGACCGGACATTGGACGATAAGGTTCAGCGCAGTTTAGTGAGAAATCGCCGTGCGCGGTGAACGACTTTTGATAGGCCAAAGCCGCGCATCCCGTTCCCTCGTGGCGAGGGCCTGCCCGAATCTCCGTAGCCGCTGCCGAAGGCTAGGGCCGCGTTCGGACGCTGGCCCTCACCGACGCCCGGTACATCCGATAAAACACGGCGCCCATGCCGGCCAGCGCAGCCTTGTGCCTCGGCAGCGGCTACCGGACGTTGTGGTGGCCTAGGGCTTGGCCTGCAACGCTTGAAGAATGGTGCGCGCAGCCTTGACCCGTTCGGCGTTGGGGTAGTTTTTATTGGCCAGCATCACGATGCCAATGTGCTGCCCGGGAACGAAGGCCGCGTAGGCCCCGAAACCGTTGGTGGAACCGGTCTTGTTGAGCAGCATCTGTGCCTGGGGTGCTTGCACCGGGTTCAACCATTTGACGGCGTGGGGTTGCAGGGCCATCGCTGATGAATTGCCTTCCACCAGCTTCTGCTCGCTGATCGGGTAGGCGTACATCTCCCAGCCCAGGCCCTGGGTCATGTCAGCGACCCGGTAGTAGCCGCTGTGGGTGAGGGCGATCGCCTGCTGCAACGCCGGTTCCAGGGGTTCGGGTTGCAGGTTGCTCTGGACGAAGCTCAGCAGATCGCTGGAGCTGGTCTTCATGCCGTAGGCTTCGGCGTCCAGCGGGCCGGCGCCGACCCGGATCGGCTGGTTGGCCTGGGTGTAGCCCTGGGCGTACAGGTGCTGCTGGTCCTGCGGAACCTGGAGGTAGCTGTGCTTGAGCCCGAGCTTGGGCAGCAGGGTATTGCTCATCAGGGTCTCGAACGGCTGGCCCAGGCTGCGTGCCGCCAGGTAGCCGAACAGGCCGATGCTCGGGTTGGAATACAGGCGCTGGCTGCCGGGGGGATAGGTCGGTTTCCAGGTGTTGTAGTAGTCCAGGGTCTGCTCGGCGCTTTTGACGTCGTCCGGGAACTGCAACGGCAGGCCGCCGGCACTGTAGGTCGCCAGTTGCAACAGGCTGATGTGCTCCAGCGCGCTGCCGCGCAACGCCGGCAGGTACTGGCTGGCGGCGTCGCTCAGGGTCAGTTTGCCAGTGGCCTGGGCGTAGGCGCCGAGTGTTGCGGTGAAGGTCTTGCTCAGGGAGCCGATCTCGAACAGGGTGCTGTTGCTCACCGCCTGCCGGTTCTCCCTGGAGGCCACGCCGTAATTGAAGTAGTGGGCCTGGCCGTCGATGCTGATGGCGACTGCCATGCCAGGGATGTCCTGGGCCTGCATCACCGGTTTGATCGTGGCATCGACCAAGGCCTTGAGCTGATGCGCGTCGGGGGCGGCGGCCAGGCAGTGGCCAGTGCCCAGCAGGGCGACGCAGGTGCCGAGGGCGGCCAGGGTGATTCGGGTTTTTTCGCCCATGATTGCTGTTTTTCCGTGATGTTCGAGGGGTTGGCCGCAAAGCGCGCCAGGCCCCTGTGGCGGGTCGGGCGACGAGCATAACCTGCACCGTCCCTGGGCAACACCCTGCAGCCGCCATGCTCCGTGGCCGTCAGTCGCCCTGCGCCACCTCGTTGCGCACCGCACCGGCGCGTGGCTGAGGGGCAACGGCGGGGGCCGGCTGGGCCTTGCGCCAGGTCAGCAGCACAATGCCGCCGACCACGATGGCGCCGCCCAGGATCTGCCCGGCATTGAGCATCTGGTCCAGCACCAGCCAGCCCATCAGCAAGGTGGCCAGGGGTTCGATGTTCATCACCGGGGCATTGCGCGGCATGTCCAGGCGCGGCACCGACATGAACAGCACGATAAAACCGGTGCCATACAGCACCACCAGGGTCGCCAGGGCCAGCCAGCCGGTGCTGCTTTGCGGCAGGTCGAGGCCGCCGGGCAGGGCGCCGCTGAGGCCGGCCAGGTTGACGCTGCTGAACACCACCAGGATCGTCAGCAGGCTGCGCACCGAGCCGCGCACCTGGGACAGCCGGTGATCGGTGATCCACAGCGCGCAGGCAAAGACGCTGGCGGCGCAGAACGCCAGGCCCACCCCCAGCAGCCATTGCGGGCCGACCTCGGTGCTGGCCGCCAGGCGCCCCGGCACGTCGAGCACCAGCACCAGCCCCACCAGGATCATCGCCATCAGCGCCGCCGTGCGCGCGGTAGGGCGCGGGCCGCCGAGGGCCCAGGTGAGCAGCGCCAGCAGGATCGGGAAGACGTTGGCCACCAGCAACGCCAGGGCCACCGGCACCCGTGCCACCGCCGAATACAGGCACAGGCTCTGGGCCGCGATCAGCAGCCCCAGCAGCAATTGCCAGCGCCAGGCGCCTGGGGCCAGGCGAATGCTCTGGCGCTGCCACAGCACCAGGCCGGCCAGCACCAGCAAGGTCCCGCCCGAGCGCAGCAGAATCGCCAGCAGCACCCCGGCCCCATCGTCGAAGGCGACCCGCGCCGCCACATGGTTGCCGGCGAAGGCACAGCCCATGCACAGCAGGATCAGCACCGCGAGTGGACGGGAAAAGGCGACGGGAGCAGCAGGCGAGGCAGTGGGCAGGGACATGGCAGTGAGTCTCGAACGCGGGGAGCCGGGTCAGGGCTGAAGCCGGACGGAGTGGGTTTTTTATTATGTTGTCGTACAACTTGGCTTGGGCTTTGTACCGCAATCGTCCAGGGGAGACAACCCTGTAGTCGCCATGGAATTGCAATGCGGGGGGAGTAAGGAGATGTTCGGGAGGAAGTCTCGGGCGAGCGCTGTCGTGCAAATCAGTCATGAGGTCGTATGACTGACTCTCGACCACGGCGACCCCATAAACGGTCGGGCCTGGTTCAAACGCCGGCGCCGGGTAGCACCGGCGCCTTAGTGCTTGTTGCCTGGACGAGCCTTGCCCTGGCCGCGCATGTACAGCGAGTCGGCGAGCTTCTGCCGGTCTTCCAGGCTGAGGCTGCCGGCAAAGTCGGCGAGGGCGGTTTCGACCCGGGCCCGCAGCGCGCTGTCGGCTTCCCGAGCGCGCCCCAGGTCGGCGTCCAGGGCATTGCGGTCGAGGGTCGGTTGCTGCAGGCGCTCGACCACATCCAGCCGCGCCTGGCGCCCGGCCAGGAGCAACGGTTGGCTGTCGATGCGGGTCTGGCGCAGCAATTGGCGCAGTTGCTGGCGGCTGACATCCGGCAGTTGCACCAGGGCCTTGCGCAGGCCGTGCTGGGGCTCCGCCACGGCCAGGGGTTGCGCCCGGTTGTGCCCCAGCCATTGGTAGAGGCCACCGGCCAGGCCGCCCACCAGGAATACGTTGAGCAGCAGCGACACCACCAGCAGGGTTTTCAGGGGCTTGTTGGGCTGGGTCACTGTTCGATCTCCTCGGCTGGGGTACTCAGAATGATCTCGGCATCGCTCTGTTCGAAGATGCTCGGCAGGGCTTCGGGCGAGCTGTGCAATGGCAGGCTCAGGGACACCACCAGCATCCCGGCGCCGATCCCCGCCAGGCCGACCCCGACAAATCCCGCCGGCGACAGCCAGCCTGCATAGCGCTGCCAGAACGAGCGCGGTCGAGGCCGGGGCGCACTGGCCGCGATCTGGTGGGCCAGGCCCGCAGGGGAGGGCGCCAGTTGATGGCTGTCGAGCCACTGGTCGAGCTCGCGGGCCTGGCGCAAGGCGTCCTGCACCGGGCCCGCGCCGCTGGCAAGCAGGGCCTGGGCTGCGGCTTGTTCGGCGACGGGCCAGCGTCGCAAGTCGGCACCGTAGGCGTCGGCTAAGTGACCAAAGCGTTCGGGCGTCATGGTTTTCCCCTTCCTAGGTCGGCAGTACCGGATGGTTCGGCAAGGTAGCTGCGCAGGTTGCGCCGGGCCCGCGAGAGCAGGCTTTCCAGGGCATCGACGCTGATGTTCATCAGCGCCGCGGCCTCGATGTTCGAAAGCTCCTGGTAGTACTGCAGCACGATGGCTTCGCGCTGGCGCTCGGGCAGCGCAGCCAGGGCTGCTTCCATTTGCGCGCTGCGGGCACTGGCCTCCAGTTGCTCCTCGGGGCGCGGCGCCGGGTCGATCACTTCGGGCAGTTCGTCGGCGTCGGCCCAGGGCCGCTCCTTGCGCCGCCGCAGGTGGTCGTAGCACAGGTTCAAGGCCACCCGGTGCAGCCAGGTGTCGAAACGTGCCTGGCCGGCGCGCCAGCTGGCGGCGTGTTTCCAGATCCGTAGAAAGCTTTCCTGGGCCACGTCCCGGGCTTCATCGGCGTCACCCAGCAGGCGCCCGGCCAGGGCCAGCAGGCGCGGTAGCTTGCGCGACACCATTTCATCGACAGCCTGGGGTTCGTTGTTGCCGATGCGGGTCAACAACTCGATGTCCGGATCAGGTTCGTTCAAATCGGCGGTTCTCGGTGCGTTGGCCGGGTAGCAGGGGCTGGCGCCGGGCACGGGGGCCAGGCGCCGGTCACAGGCTCAGCGCACCCAATGGCCTTCTTTCCAGTACCAGTTCGGCCCGCGCGCCTGCCAGTGGCCGGGTATCCAGCGCGCGCCGCGCATCGGCTGCCAATAGCCGGGAGCCCAGACATAACCGCGACCGCTCCAGCGCCAATGCCCACGATCCCAGGCGTAGCCGGGGCGTGGCCCGGGCGTGCGCTCGTACTGCATGGGCGGCGGCGCCTGGCGAATGATGACCTCGGTCTGGGCATAGGACGGGGCACTCGCCAGGGCCATGAGTGCCAGCGGAATCAGCAAGGCATGGCGTAACGCAAGCAGGGGGCGGGCAAGCTTCATGGCAACTCCTTCAGGCCTGCGTTCGCCAATGAACGCAGCTGATGGGTTGAACGATAGATAGGGAAAAGATCCGTCGCGAGCCACGCTGTTTTTTTTCACCGGGCCGCCCATTGCATGGCGGGCCCTCGGCGGCATGAAAAATCTCGGCAGCGGCCGACGGATTCCGGGCACTGCCCCCGTTCAAGGGTTACCAGGGCAGAGAACGTTGTTGCCGTTCCTGGCTTGCTGCAGGGCTACCGCCATTGAACCCATGAGGAATTTTCCATGTCCCGCTGTCTTAAATTACTCGCTTGTGTCGCGGTGCTGTTGACCCTCAACGGCTGCGTCTTCTACGGCCACCCTCATCCATGCTGCTGGCGTTATGGGTATGGCTACCACCGTTGAGAGAAGGAACAGCACCTGTAGCCGAGCCTGGCGGCAGCGGCTACAGGCGGAAGCCGAACGCTGTAGCCGCTGCCGCCAGGCTGCGGTTACACGGCGCTGCGGCTGTTTTGGCCGTCGATCAGGCGGTTGAGGTGCAAGGGGTTGGCGTTTTGCAGGGCTTCGGGGAGCAGGGCGTCGGGGCAGTTCTGGTAGCACACCGGGCGCAGGAAGCGCTCGATGGCCAGGCTGCCGACCGAGGTTCCGCGGGCATCCGAGGTGGCCGGGTAAGGGCCGCCATGGACCATCGCATCGCAGACTTCGACCCCGGTCGGGTAGCCGTTGAACAGCACCCGGCCGACCTTCTGTTCCAGCAGCGCCAGCAGCTCGCCATGGCCCTGCAACTCATCGGCCTCGCCAATCAGGGTCGCCGTCAGTTGCCCGTGCAGGGCCTGCAAGGCCTGTTGCAGTTGCGCCATGTCCGCCACTTCCACCAGCACCGTGGCCGGGCCGAACACCTCTTCCTGCAACAACGGGTCACCCTCCAGCAACAGGCTGACATCGGCCTTGAACAACTGCGGCTGCGCCTGTGGCCCCTGTTGCTCACGCCCGGACAAGTGCTGGATGCGCGGATGCTCATGCAGCGCTGCCACGCCTTTGGCGTAACTGGCCAGGGTTCCGGCGTTGAGCATGGTCTGCGCCGGCTGTTCCCCCAGCAGCGCCGCGAGGCGTTCGCTGAATGCGCTGAATTGCGCGCTGCGCAGGCCCAGCACCAACCCCGGGTTGGTACAGAACTGACCACAGCCCTGGACCACTGAAGCCGTCAGTTCGGCGGCGATTTTCTCACCGCGCACCCGCAGCGCTTCCGGCAGTACCAGTACTGGGTTGATGCTGCTCATCTCGGCAAACACCGGGATCGGCTGCGGCCGGGCGGCGGCCATGTCGCACAGGGCCCTTCCACCCTTGAGCGAACCGGTAAAGCCCACGGCCTGGATCGCCGGGTGCTTGACCAGGGCCTCGCCGACCCCGGCGCCATAGATCATGTTGAACACCCCCGGCGGCATGCCGGTCTGTTCGGCGGCGCGCAGGATCGCATCGGCCACCCACTCGGCCGTGGCCATATGGCCGCTGTGGGCCTTGAACACCACCGGGCAGCCCGCGGCGAGCGCGGCAGCGGTATCGCCGCCGGCGGTGGAGAAAGCGAGGGGGAAGTTGCTGGCGCCAAACACCGCCACCGGGCCGACGCCCATGCGGCATTGGCGCAGGTCGACCCGGGGCAGCGGCTGGCGTTCGGGCAGGGCGCGGTCGATCCGCGCGGCGTAAAAATCACCCCGGCGCAGCACTTCGGCAAACAGCCGCATCTGGCCGCTGGTGCGCCCGCGCTCGCCCTGGATCCGCCCGGCCGGCAGCGCGGTTTCGCGACCCACCAGGGCCACGAAATCATCGCCAAGGGCATCCAGTTGCTCGGCGATGGCGTCCAGAAATTGCGCTCTGCGGCTGGCCGCCAGGCTGCGAAATGCCGGGTAGGCCGCCGCTGCGGCGCGAGCGGCGGCATCGACTTCGGCCTCGGTGGCCTGGGTAAAGCGGTAGGGCAGGGCTTCGCCACTGCTGGCGTCATGGCTGTGCAGGGTGCGGTTGCCGGCGGCGCTGCGGGCGCCGCCGATGTAGTTGTGGCCGATGATCTGGGTCATGCAAGGCTCCTTGAGTGGTGGGTTCATGGCTCAGGCCAGCGAATTACCCCGGCCCGGGGCGGTTTGCGCAGCATCGTGGGCGGCAACCCGCACGGCCGCTTCGGCATCCACTTGATGCAGCGACTTGCCCCGGGTCTCGCGGGTCAGGCCGACGGCGACGATGGAGATCAGCGCGGCGCCCACCAGGTACCAGGCGATGGGTGTGGAGCTGTGGTACTTGTTCAGCAGGGTGATGGCGATCAGCGGCGCCAGGGAGCCGGCGAAGATCGGCGCCACCTGGTAGCACAGCGACAACGCGGTGTAGCGCACGTGGGTCTGGAACAGCTCGGCCATCAGCGCCGAGTAGGGCGCATAGGTCATGGACTCGATGGCCAGGCCCAGGGTGATGGCGGCCATGATCAGCCAGTTGTTGCCGGTGTCCATCATCGGAAAGCCGACAAAGCCCCAGAACGCGGTGAGCACGGCACCGGTCAGGTACACCGGTTTGCGCCCCACCAGATCCGACAGGTAGCCCATCAGCGGGATCATGAAAAAGTGCAGCAGGTGCGCGCCGAACATCAGCAGCAGGATCTCGGTGGTGTCCTTGTGCACCACCAGCTTGAGGTAGGTGATGGAGAAGGTGACCACGGTGTAATACAGGATGTTTTCCGCAAAGCGCGCGCCAATCCCCACCAGCACCGACCGCCAGTGGTGGCGCAGGACTTCGACCACCCCCAGCTGCTGGACCTTGTTTTTGGCCTGGCGGGCCTGGGTTTCCTTGAAGATTGGCGCGTCATCCACACTGGTGCGGATCCAGTAGCCGATCAGCACCACCACCGCCGAGAACCAGAACGCCACGCGCCAGCCCCAGGACAGGAACTGTTCTTCGGACAGGTTCGACGACAGCAGCAACAGCGCCACGGTGGCCACCAGGTTGCCGGCCGGAACCCCGGCCTGGGGCCAACTGGCCCAGAAGCCGCGACGGTTGTCCGGACAGTGTTCGGAGACCAGCAGAATCGCGCCGCCCCATTCACCGCCAAAGGCGAAGCCCTGGATCAGCCGCAGCAGCACCAGTAACACTGGCGCGGCGTAGCCGATACTGTCGAAACCGGGCAGGCAGCCCATGAGGAAGGTGGTGATGCCGACCACCACCAAACTCAGTTGCAGCAGGCGCTTGCGTCCGAATTTGTCACCGTAGTGACCGAACACCAGGCCGCCCAGGGGGCGTGCAAGAAAGCCCACGGCGTAGAGGGCGAAGGCGGCGATGATGCCGTCGATGGGGCTGTCGGTCTGGCGGAAGAACAACTGGCCGAAGACCAGGGCCGAGGCGGTGCCATACAGGAAGAATTCATACCATTCGGCGACTGTACCGGCCATGGCGGCGGCCACGACCCGTTTCAGGCCCGATGGAGTGGTGTGGTTCGAGGAAGCGGGGGAGGCTGGAAGAGTGGACATGCTGGCGTTTCCTGTGGGGGGCGCAGTAACGGGCAAGCCGGGCCGGGCCGTATAGGCCGGCCCGGCACCCACTCAGAGACCGACGTCCGGCAGATGCGGACGGTTGGCCAGGGCCTTGGCCATGATGCGCTCGACGAACTCGCGATCGGCTTGCGGCAAGGCCAGGCGTGGCGGACGGGTCAGGGCGCTGCCGCGACCGGCGATGGCTTCACACAGTTTGATGCACTGCACCAGGTCCGGGCGGGCATCGAGGTGCAGGATCGGCATCAGCCATTCGTAGATCGGCATGGCTTCTTCGTAACGGCCGGCCTTGGCCAGGCGGAAGATGGTTTCGCCTTCCTTGGGGAACACGTTGGACATGCCCGAGACCCAGCCCTCGGCACCCACCGCCAGGCTTTCCAGGACCACGTCGTCGAGGCCGGCGAACAGCACGAAGCGGTCGCCGACTTCATTGCGCACGTCGATAAAACGCCGGGTGTCGCCGGAAGAATCCTTGAAGCAGACCACGTTGTCGCAGTCGGCCAGGGAAATCAGGATGTCCGGGGTCACGTCGTTTTTGTAGATCGGCGGGTTGTTGTAGACCATCAGTGGCACGTCGGCATTCTTGGCCACGTAGCGGTAGTGCTCGGCGGTCTCGAATGGCTTGGAGCCGTAGACCAGGGCCGGCATCAGCATCACCCCGTCCACCCCGACCTTGCGCACGGCGTTGGCCACCTTGGCCGCCTGCACGCTGGTGAATTCGGCCACGCCGCAGATCACCGGGACCCGGCCGCGGGAGGCATCCACCGCGACTTCGGTCACGGCGATTTTTTCTTCGGCGGTCAGCGAGGTGTTTTCGCCCACCGAACCACACACCACCAGGCCCGAGACGCCGTCGCGGATCACGTTGGAAATCACCTGGTGGGTTTTCTCCAGGTTGATGGAGAAGTCGTCATTGAATTGAGTGGTCACCGCGGGGAAAACGCCACTCCAGTTGATGCGCTTGCTCATAGTAGTCTCCGGTTGTTAATTGTATTTCGTATACGATATTTGAAAGACCTAAGGTCGGCCAGCAGTATTTTGCAAATGGCCCGTGGTTTCGGGCTTTCTCGCTTTAAATCAAAGGGTTGGAAATCAGGCGCCGGGCCAGGTGTCCGACAACCGGTAGCCTTCAGGCCACGGATCGCTGGGGTCGAGCAGCAATTGATGGGTGCCGGTGATCCAGGCGCGCCCGGAAATGCACGGGTAAATGGCCGGGTGCCCGGCCACTTCGGTCAGGGAATCGATGCGGCAATGGAACTCGGAACCGAGGATCGAGCGCCCGATAAAGCGCTCGCCCACCTGCATCAAGCCCTTGGCCTGGAGCACCGCCATGCGCGCCGAACACCCGGTGCCGGTGGGGGAGCGGTCGATCTTGCCGGGTTGGATCACCACCGCGTTGGCGCCGGTGGCCACGCCGTTCTCATTGACGATGGGCGCGGCGATCTGGCAGAACGAAATATGCGACCACTCAGGGTTCAGAGGGTGCACAAAACCCAGTTGTTCGTTGGCCGCGCGGGTGATTTTCAGGCCGATCTCCACCAGCTCCCGGGCCTCGTCTGGGCGGATGGCAAAGCCCAGGCGCTGGGCATCGGCGATCACAAAGCTGTCGCCGCCATAGGCCGTGTCGACCTGCAGCGAACCCAGGCCCTCGACCTCGATCCAGGCGTCCAGACGGTCGGCGAATGACGGCACGTTCTTCACCTCCACCCGCTGCACCTTGCCATCGCGGCACTCGGCCACGACTTCGATCAAGCCGCCGGGAGCTTCGAGCACCAGGTGCGTCTGCGGTTCGGTCATCGGCAGGATGCCGCTGTCGAGCAGCACCGTGGCCACGCACAGCGAGTTGGAGCCGGACATCGGCGGAGTGTCGGCCGGCTCCATGATGATCCAGCCCATCTGCGCCCGTGGGTCCTTGGCCGGCACCAGCAGGTTGACGTGGCGGAACACCCCGCCGCGCGGTTCGTTGAGCACGAAGTTGCGCAGGGTCTGGTCCTGGGCGATCCAGCGCGATTGCTCCCACACCGTGGCCCCCGGGGGCGGTGCGACGCCGCCGACGATCACATCGCCGACTTCGCCTTCGGCGTGGCAGCTGACCACATGAATGACTTTCGATGAACGCATTGCCTGCTCCTACTTGACCGATTTGAGGAAGGCCGCCGTTTCCGGCTGCTGGGGGTTGCCGATGACCTGGTCGGGGGAACCGATTTCATGCACCAGGCCATTGCGGAAGAACGCCACGCGGTCGGACACATCGCGGGCGAAGCGGATTTCGTGGGTCACCAGGACCATGGTCATGCCGTCTTCGGCGAGCATGCGCATGGTGTCCAGCACCTCGCCCACCAGTTGCGGGTCGAGGGCCGAGGTGGCTTCGTCGAACAGCATGTAGTCCGGCGACATGGCCAGGGCCCGGGCGATCGCCATGCGTTGCTGCTGGCCGCCGGACAGCTTGCCGGGGAAGGTCTTGAGCTTGTCTCCCAGGCCGACATGGGTCAGTTGCTGGACCGCCAGCGCCTCGGCTTCCTGACGGCTTTTGCCGAGCACCTTGCGCGGGGCGAGCATGACGTTCTCCAGCACCGTCAGGTGGGGGAAGGCGTTCCATTGCTGGAACACTATGCCGATGCGCTGACGCAGGCGATTGAGGTCGGTGGCACGGTTGTGCACCTCAACCCCGTCGACGCGGATGCTGCCTTTCTGGATCGGCTCCAGGCCGTTGATGCACATCAACAGGGTCGACTTGCCGGAGCCGGAGCCACCGATGATCGACACCACTTCGCCTTTTTGCACGGTCAGGCTCACGCCCTTGACCACTTCGAGGTCGCCGAAGGATTTGTATACGTTGTCGATCTCAATCATTTTCTTGCCACCTTCTTTCCAGACGAGCGCCCAGGCGAGCGACCACCAGGCTCATGACGTAGTAGATAAGGCCCGCGATGCACAGCACCAGCAGCGGTTCCTGAATGCGGGTGACGATGGTTTGCGAGGCGCGCAGCAGCTCGACGATGCCGATCCACATCACCAGCGCGGTGTCTTTCATCACGCTCAGGACCAGGTTCAGCCAGCCGGGGAAGGCCACGCGCGAGGCCATCGGCAGCACTATCCAGCGCAGGTCCTGCAAGTAACTCAGGCCGAGGGAGCGACTGGCGCGGCGCACCGTCAACGGCACCGCGAGCACGCCGCTGCGCACGATCTCGGTGAAGTACGCGGCGGCGTAGATCCCGAGCACGATGCAGCCGACGCTGAAGGCGCTGATGTTGAGGCCGACAATGCTTTTGAACGAGTTGAACAGGACGAACTGGATCAACAGCGGCACGCTGCGAAACACGTCCAGGACCCAGGCCAGGGGCAGGCTGGCGCGCGGCAGCAGGGCCCGCAGCAAACCGAAAAACAGCCCGGCGACCGAGCCGAGGATGATGGCCCAGAAGGTCAGTTGTACCGTGACCCAGGCCCCGCTGAGCAGGAACAGCACATCGTTGCTGGTAAGACTGGTGGAAAACATGGATGCGCCCTCAGTAACGGAACAGGCGCCAGGCCAACAGCCGGGCTACCGCGACGATCAGCTTGGAAATCAGGTAATAGAGCACCGCCGCGATGGCGAAGTACTCGAAGGTGCGGAACGTCTTGACGTTGTAGTCCTGGGTCACGCCGGTGAGGTCGTTGTTGAGCCCGACGATCACCCCCAGCGAGGTCATCAGTACCGCCCACACCATCTGGTTGGTCAGGGGGTAGAACACCACCCTCAGCAACTGCGGGACGATGATCATGCGGTAGGTCTGGAACGCGCTCATGCCCAGGGAGCGTGCCGCGCGGACCTGGGTCGTGGGCACGGCCTTGAGCCCGCCGCGAAAGTTCTCGGCCAGGTAGCCGGCATTGTTGAACGTGATCCCGGCCAGCAGGGCGAACCAGGAACTGACGTGCAGCCCGAGGGAGCCGAGGCCGAAATACAGGATGTAGATCTGGAACAGCGACGGCGTGTTGCGGGCGATCGACACCCAGGCGTTGCCGATGCCGCGCAGCACCGGCTGCCGGGCTTCACGCATCACCGTCAGGGCCAGGGCGATCAGCACGCCGAAGATCATCGACAGCGCGGCGGTCTCGAAGGTCACCAGGGCACCGGCCAGCATGTCGGGCAAGGCCCGTAGCGCCGAGCGCCATTGGAAGGTGTAGTCAAACATGCGCGGGGCTCTCCAGGGGGGCGACGGGTTCGAGCCAGGCCGGCAGGCGGCCGCTGGCGTTACCGGTGCAGGCGCTGTCGACACAGTCGGCCAGGCTCGCGAAATGCACCGGGCGGCCTACCAGCCCGGGGGCGTAGTGGGCGTATTTGCCGGAGTTGGTCATCAGGGTGCGGGCGCCGGGCGGGATCACCGGTTCGCCGAGCATGCACCAGCAGGTGTCGGTGATCAGGGTCGCGCCAAATGCCTCCAGCGCTGCGATGTCCCCGGCGGCGCGGGCCTGTTCCAGCACAGCCCGGCCGCAGGTGATCGCCAGCACCACCCCGGGGTGTTTATGCCGGCCTTGGCACAGCCGAGCCAGGGTGGCGAACTCGCTGGCGGAAAAGTGCGGGTTGCCCAGGGACACCACGTCCACCTGGGGATTCCTGGCGCTGTTGAGCTCGGCCCAACTGGCGCGCAGGTCGGCGAGCTGGATGCGCTCCACCGGCAGCGCCACGCCCGGTTCCAGCACCTGGGCCGGGTCCAGCGCCTCGGGGGTGACCCCGGCGATATGGAACAGCGGCGCCGCCGACGTGGTGGCAAAGGCGGCGCCGAAAGCCTTGAGGTCGTCGAGACTGGGCTGCGCCCGTTCCAGCCCCAGCACCAGGGGGATGCGGCTGCCGGCCAGGTTGCCGATGTGATAACCCAGCAGCGGGTAGAAGGCGTCGTCGAGGGCGGCCAATGGCGGCAGCTCGATCTGCAGGCGGGCCTTGCGCTGAGCGTCCAGGTGGCAGCCGACCAGGGGCGCGCGGCCGCTGAGGGCAATGCAGATGTCCAGGTAATCCGGGTATTTCAGGGTGCGTGCGCCGAGCACGCTGTTGGCGTACACCACGGCGTTGGATTCGGCCCAGACAATCTGTTCGCCGGCCTTGGGGGCGCTGTCCAGCAGGTAGGGCGCGCAGGTGAAACTCAGTTGCGCGCCCATGGCCATATAGGCATCGCCCAGGGCACTGGCGGGTTCGCCGAGGGCGGCGTCGATGCCCAGTTCGCGCCAGCGGCGCTGGTCCACGGAAATCGAATTGAGGGTGGTCGGGACCCGCACCTGTGCACCCCATTGCACCAGTTGTTCGGCGAACCGCAGGCTGGCCGGCCCGGTATAGATGCAACCGTCGATATGGGCCTGGGTCACATCCACCAGGCTGCGTGCACCTTGCAGCTCGGCCATGCGCAGCACGATCTGCATCGCCACCTGGGCGGCCTTGCCGTGGGTGCCGGCGAGCAGCGCCTGGTCATGGGCGGTGAGTGTGATCGAGGTTGGCCGGGTGTCGGGTTGCGGGCTGTCGCGGTACGGGGCCAGGGCCGGCGGTGCTTGCGCGAACAGGCTCAGCGCATCGCCTTCAACCCGGGCGAACGCGCTGCCGCGCAAGGTGGCGAAGGCCTCCCGGCCGATGCACAGCACCGGCAGGGAACGCTGGAAAATGGTCTGTGCCACCAGCACGCCCAGGGTCAGGATCTCATCGGCCTCGGCCAGCACCAGAGCGGCCGGTGCATGGCCATTGCTGATCAGCTCCATCAGCACGCTGCTGCCGGTGCACGAGCCGCGGCCGCTGGGGATGGCCAGCACCCGGCCGGCCAGGCACTCGCCGCTCAAGGGGTGATGCCGATCGATGACTTCGCCGCTGACCGGGTCGACCCCGCCCCAGAAGCTCAGCCCGACTTCGGCGAACAGCAGGGGGCCTTGGGCGGCCCCCGCTACCAGACTGCGACCGCTCAGGGCAGTGGGCGTGCTGGGCATGCCGGTCACCTTAGTAGTAGACCTTTGGCACGGTCAGGTCGGTGGGCGGGATCTCGCTGCCGACCCATTTCACGAACAGCTCCTTGTAGCGCCCGGTGCGCACCTGCTGGTTGACGAACAGGTTGAGGTAGTTGATCAGCCCGTACTCGTTGCGCTTGGCACCCAGGGACACGTAATCCACCACATAGGGTGCGTTACCGGCGATTTTCAGGTTCTTGTACTTGCCGGATTTGAGGGTGGCGGCGGCCACGGTGTTGGTGACCACGGTGGCGTCGATATGGCCTTGGGCGACGGCGAGGATGGTGTCGTTCTGCGACTGATAGGCGCGGAAACTACCGCTGCCCCATTGCTTGACGTCTTTCTCCAGGGCAATGGCTTCATAGGTGCCGCTGGTGTTGCCCAGGGCCTTGCCCTTGATGTCGTCGAAGCTGTTGATACCGGTGTTGTCCCGGGTCAGCACCACCATCTGGAAGGCGAAGTAGGGCACGGTCAGGCCGACGGTCTTGGCGCGCTCCAGCGTGTCGGAAGTCGAGGCGACAATCACATCGGCGCGGCCCGAGACCAGGGCCGGGATCCGGTCGGGGAAGGGTGTTTCCACCACCTCGGCATCCACCCCGAGGACTTTTGCCAAGTCATTGCAGTAATCGACGTCAAAGCCGGCGGGCTTGTTGCTTTCATCGCGAAAACCCATGGGCGGGAAGTCCAGGGTCACCGCGCAGCGCAGCTTGCCGGAGCCGATGATGTCATCGAGCTTGTCGGCCTGGGCGGTGGCGATAAAGGAACTGCTGAGAACGGCGGTGAGGGCTACGGCAAAAGCGGGGTTTTTCATAGGTGCCTCGTTAGCGCAAAGGTGGGGGGCAATCGTATTGTGAATTTCGTATACGATATTTTATTAGCAATGGGCGTGCCTGTTTTTCCCCGTTACCTGGAATTAATTCACCGATCCTTGCCGGAGAGCCGTTGCACCCCGCTAGACCCGCTTCAGTGGCGCCACCGGTCTAAAGTCGGTGCAGCCGTGGTGTTACATAAGGGAGCAACCACTCCCCGCGACGCCCATTAAAGGAACACCGCCCGTAGCTGCTGCCGAGCGCGCGAGGCCGGCTTGGGCGCCGTGGAGTGTCAGGGGATTTATGCGGTGGTATCGCGGGCGAGTGCAGCCTGGCGGCAGCGGCTACAGGGTGTCAGGGGCATGCGGGGGGCATCGAGCTGGAGTCGCTGCCGAGCCCGCGAGGCGGCGCTGGTCGGGGTGGACGCCGCAGAGTGTCAGGGGATTTATGCGGCGGTGTTGCGGGCCAGCGCCGTCTGGCAGCAGCGGCTACAGGGTGTCAGGGACATCGGGCTGTAGCCGCTGCCGAGCGCGCGAGGCCGGCATGGGCGCCGTGGATCTCAGGTCTTTACGCAGTGCCGCAACGGCTGGCCGTCAATGCGCACAAGGCAGGTGTTCGAACAGGGTCTTGCAGACGCCGGCGATGTGTTCGTCCAGCAGGGCCACGGCCTGTTCGACGTTGCCGTCGCGGCAGGCCTGGAGGATTTCCCGGTGTTCGTGGTCGGCGCGGTCCTTGCCGGCCGAGAGGCTCATCTGCATGCGCAGGTAGCGTTCCAGCTTGTCGTTGACCGAGCGGATCAGGCTCACCAGAAACGGCCGTTGCGCCGGTTCATACAGGCAGGCGTGCAGCTCCCAGTTGAGTTCGGCCCAGCGCCCGACGTCGTTTTCGCCGATGAACTCCTGGCAGATCCGCTCGGCCCGGGCGAAGGTCTCTTCGGTCATGTTGGGGATCGCCAAGCGCAGTGCCTTGTCTTCAAGCAGCATGCGCACCTCGAACATTTGCGCCAGTTCCGCTTCCGAGATCCGCGTGACCATGGCCCCGCGGTTGCGCTGGAACATCACCAGACCCTCGGCTTCCAGGCGCTTGAGGGCCTCGCGCACCGGGATCTTGCTGACGTTGAACTGACGGGCGATATCGTCCTGGCGAATCGGCTCGTCCTCGTCGAAATGCCCGGCGACGATGGCGTCGCGCAGATGCCGGGTGATGATCTCTGAGGTGGAGGGCGTGTTGCCCAGGTCCGGGGCGTTGAGTCGAGGTAGGTTCACAATGGCGGTCGTTCGAAAGGAGATGGGGGATATGGTATACGAATTTGCTCCAGGCGTTGTTCGCACGGGTCGCCAACGGTAGCGACCAGGTCGGTTTCGGTCTGGTCCTACCCCTTGGCGTCGCTGACCCGAGCCTCAGCCGAGCGTCTTGAGCACCTGGGCGAAACCCTCGGCGGTCCATTCCTTGCGATCCGACACCTGGCCATCGCCCAACTCGACGAGGCGCAGTACACCGTCAGCGCGCTGCACCACATCCACCGAGAAAAAGGGGCTGTCGATCAACCGCGCGCAACGTTGCACCAGCGCCGGCACCTCGCCATCGGCGCCGTAGGCCCGGCCTCTGGCGACAAAGTAGCGCCGCTCGGTGTGCTCAAGGTAATCCTCGCGCTTTCTGACGCACACGCCGCCTTCTATCTGCCCGCGGTACTGGCGCATCTGCTCCACCAGTCGGGCGATCTGCGCCACGTTCGCCACCAGCGCCCCACCAGCGGTGTTGAGGGATTTCACATAGTCCTTGATGAAATACCCCGGCCAGTCCAGCCCATGCAGGGCCTGGGTGAAGTCGGCGTCGGCGGGCAGCACCCGGGTCTCGCTGGTGTGCTCGGTCAGCAACGGGTACCACTCCGGCAGGTGGTGACAACGCCGGTATTGAGCGGGATCGGTCAACGCCGTGGCACCCAGGACGCGCAGGGCTTCGACCAAGCTGATGTACACCGGCGGCGTCAGCATCCAGCCGCGATACAGCACCGTGCTGCCCTCGGGAATGGCCGGGTGTGCCTTGAGCCGGCCGGCCTCGAAGTCTTCGAAACAGAACAGCGAAGCCTCCAGGCCCAGGGCCCGGGCGGCGGCATATTCGTCCTGATAGGTCTCGTCGACCTGCTTCGGATCAAACGGGTCGCTTGGATACAGTAAATGCATGGCGTGCTCCGCCGCTGGAAAAAGGGCGCGGGTCACTGGCTGCCAGCGGCGCTTCGCTGGACCAGGGCGCGGATGATTTCAAACAATTCGTCTTCGGCTTGCAGGGCGCTGATCTCACCGTTCGCGGCCGCGTGGGACAGGGCTTCGGCGGCGCCGAGCATGGCCCGCAGCGGGGCGTCGCCGATACCGTTGCCAGCGGCGAACGGAGCCAGGGCGCGGCGGCATTTTTCGATGAAGATCGCCTCGTATTCACCCTTGATCTGCTCCAGCTCCGGCGAACTGGCCAGGGCCGCGATCACCCCGGGGATCTCCCGCCCCTGCAGCGACACACAGGCCACATAGGACGCGGCGATCACCCGGGCGCGGCTGTCGAGGGTGGCTTCGCTGCGCTCCAGGGCGGCGTCCATCACGGCGGTCTGGCGTTGATCGAAGTCCTGGTACAGCGCCGCCAACAGCCCCGGCCGGGTGCTGAAGTGGTCATACACCACCGGCTTGGTCACCCCGGCCTGCTCGGCCAGCCGGCCCAGGGTCAGGGCTTCGGTGCCTTCCTCGCGGACCAGTTGCCAGGCGACGTCGAGCAGCTGGCGCAGGCGATCTTCCCGCGTCAGGCGGCGACGAGGCGGGGCGGTTTCGGACGGTGGCGGGTTGAGATCGCTTGACATGACTTATATACCAAAAGTAACTTATGGTGATTAACTTACTAATCGTAGCTTGCGCAGTGTATAGGGCCGACCCCGTGCCCTCAATCTGCCTTTCAACCTCTGTGGAGCCTGAACCATGCATGCCCTGATCGTTGTCGCCCATCACGACCCGATGTCCCTGACCCACAGCCTGGCGGCGCAGGTTGCCGCTGGTCTGGCCGAAGCAGGACATACCTGGGAAATCGCCGACCTGTCGGCCCAGGGTTTCGACCCCAGGTTCAACCCCGGTGACCACGCGGTGCACCGCCAGCAGGTCGCGCCGCCGGCCGATGTTGCCGCCGAGCAGGTCCGAATCGACGGCGCCGACGCGCTGGTGCTGGTCTACCCGGTGTACTGGTGGTCGATGCCGGGGCTGCTCAAGGGCTGGATCGACCGTGTGTTCGCCAACGGCTGGGCCTTTGATTACAGCCCCGAGGCCAAGCTGCTGAAAAAACTGCGCCACCTGAACGTGCACCTGCTGGCCCTGGGCGGCGCCGACGCCGGCACCTTCGAGCGCCATGGTTATGCCAAGGCGATGCAGACCCAGATCGACCACGGCATCTTTGATTACTGCGGCGCCCGCGTCGCCAGCTCGCACTTGCTGCTCGACTCGGAAAGCCGCGACCCCCGCCCGCACCTGGATCTTGCCCGCAACCTGGGGCTGGAGCTGTTCGTCCAGGCGCCAGCGTCCGCCGCCCACGCGCACTGACCCCGCGCACTGGCGCCATGGGCTGAAAAGCCCTTGCACCGCCCGGGGGGAGATCGCGCATCATGGGCGCACTCAGCCCACGGAGGTTTTCATGCACGTCATCTCATCCCTCGGGCGCCTGGCCCTGGTGTCCATCGGCCTGTTGCTGGCCGCCCCGGCCATGGCCGCCGACGAGGCGCAGTTGGTGCAGTCGATCAACAGCTACCGCGGCCAGCTCCAGCGCTGCGCTGGCCAGGTGTCCCACGAGCTGCCGCCGCTGACCAGCGACCCGCGCCTGGTACTGTCTGCCGGCAGTGTCGGTGATTTGCAGCAGGCCCTGACCCGGGCCGCGTACCCCATGGTCAATGTGCAGGCCATCAGCTTGTCCGGGCCACGGGATGCCGCCGCGGCGATGCAGGCGGTGCAGGAAAGCTTCTGCCAGGTGGTGCTCGACCCGCAGTTTGTCGACATCGGCGTCAGCCGCGAAGGCCGTGAATGGCGCATCGTCCTTGCCCGGCCATTGCTGGCGGCGCGCCTCGGAGACTGGCAGGCAGAAGGGCAACAGCTGTTGCAGTTGCTCAACGCGGCCCGCGCCCAGCCTCGCCAATGCGGGGCCCAGGCCTTTGCCGCCAGCGCGCCGCTGGCCTGGAACGCGCAACTGGGGGCTGCTGCCGAAGGTCATAGCCGGGCCATGGCCAACCAGAACTTTTTTGATCATAAGGACCGCGACGGCCGCACCCCGGGGGATCGGGCCGAGCTGGCGGGGTATGCCGGCGGGCAGATCGGCGAGAACATCGCCGCCGGCCAGGATTCGGCGCGCAAGGTGCTCGACGGCTGGCTGACCAGCCCCGGGCACTGCGCCAACCTGATGAACCCGGCCTTTCGCGAATTGGGCGCGGCCTACGCCGTGGACCCGAAAAGCGACGCGGGGATCTACTGGACCGCGCTGTTCGGCGCGCCCTGAGCCCCCGGCTCCCGGGCGTTTGCGGCACCGGATGGCCAAGGTTTTTTCGGGCAGGGTGGAATGATCGTGCGCCGCCAGTGTCGATTCTATGAGCCCGGTCGAGCACTGGGCGATTGCCCGCCCACCCACGGCCACCAGCCTGCAGACTGCGCCGCCCCGGCGGCCCTTGTGTAGCAGCCGGAAGGTTCGATCATGCAGCCCTTATTAGTCGCCACCTGCCTGGCCCTCACGCTTTGCGCGAGCCAGGTCTTTGCCGCCGATCAGGCACCCGCCGCCCAGGTCGCGGTCGACAAAGCCGAAGTCCTGGAACAGAAAGCCGCCGCCAAGGGCAGCGAACCGCCACCGGCCAAGGTCGAGGCCATCAGTCAGAGTGAGGCCCAGGCGGTGGACCCGGCCGGTGCGGCGCCGCTGGACGACGCCCTGACCTGCCTCGCCCGCAGCATCTATTGGGAAGCCAAGGGCGGCACCTCGGACGACATGGAAGCGGTGGCCAATGTGGTGGTCAATCGCCTGGGGCACAAGGGTTTTCCGGACACCGTGTGCGAGGTGGTCAAGCAGGGTTCGGAGCAGCATGCCTGCCAGTTTTCCTGGTGGTGCGACGGGCGTTCGGACCAGGTCGAAGAGGACGCGCCGTACGCCGTCGCCAAGGAAATCGCGCGCAAGGCCCTGAACCAGCAACTGCCGGATCGCACCCACGGCGCCATGTATTTCCATGACAGCAGCGCTTCGCCGGCCTGGGCCAGGGAATACGTGAAGACGGCCAAGATCGGCAAATTCAGCTTCTATAAACCCCGTGACGGCGATGCCCGCTGAAGCCGGTCGGGTTTAATCCCCGAGGGTAAAGAGCAGCGCCTTGAGGCCGGCTTCGGCCTCGATATCCGGGAACTCCGGCGGGTTGTCCAGGCGCCGTTGAAAATGCAGGCCCGGCGCCTCGCGGGTCACGCCGTCGATCAAGAACTCAGGGCCGAAGGCCGGGTCGTTCATGCACGCGAGCAGGGTGCCCTGGCTTGTCAGCAGCTCCGGCAGCCGTCGCAGCACCCTTGGGTAATCCTTGCTCAACAGAAAGCTGCCTTTTTGAAACGACGGCGGGTCGATGATCACCAGGTCATAGGGTCCGCCGTTCTTGACCTTGGCCCAGGACTTGAACAAGTCATGCCCCAGAAAGCTCACCCGGCTCAGGTCGTGGCCATTGAGCCGATGGTTGTCGCGGCCACGGCTCAGGGCCGGGCGCGACATGTCGAGGTTGACCACGTGGCTGGCACCGCCCTCGATGGCGGCCACGGAGAAACCGCAGGTGTAGGCGAACAGGTTGAGCACGCGCTTGCCCTGGGTGTTTTCCCGGACCCAGTTGCGCCCGTAGCGCATGTCCAGGAACAATCCGTTGTTCTGCTTGCGCCCCAGGTCCACCCGATAGCGCAGGCCTTCTTCTTCCAGTGTCAGCTCATCCAGCGCCTCGCCCAGCAGCCATTGCGCGCTGCTGTCCGGCAGGTAGCGATGTTGCAGCAGCAAATGGCTGGCGCCCGAGGCCTGCCACGTCGGCGAGGTGCTGATACCCAGCAGCAGCTGAATCAGCGCGTCCAGTTGCCCGGGCTCGGGCTCCTTGAACAGCGACACCAGCACCAGCCCTTGCATCCAGTCCACCGTCACCTGCTCCAGCCCTGGCCAGCAGCGCCCGCGGCCATGGAACAGGCGGCGGGTCTCGGTCGGCGGGGTGGCCAGGGCGTCGAGCAGATGGGCGTGCAGGGTAGCGAGGGCGTCTGGGGTCATCGGGTGGGGTCGGCAAAGGGCAGGGGGCGGCATTTTAAACACAAATGCCGCTCGGACCTTAGTCGTCGTCATATTCATCCTGATCCTGCTGTGCCTGGCAACTGGAGCACAGCTCGCCGTTGACGATGGAGGTATAGGCCGCGCCGGCGGGCAGGGCGTCGCCATACAGGGTGGTGTAGCACTGGGCGCATTGGTAGAGGTAATAAGCCATGGGCAAACTCCGGTTTGGTCGATACAGCGGATGGGTTACAGCTGGGCGTAGCGGGCGATCTTGTGCATGTAGCGCACGAACTCCAGCTTTTCGGGGGTCGGTTCATCGTCCCGCAGCCATCTGACCTGGAGCCCCAGGTACTGGGCCCATTCGATGCCCTGCCTGAACTTGACGGCGGCGTCCTGTTTGGCCGCGACCTCGATGTATTGATTGACCAGCGGGTACTGGTTTTTGCCGGCGCGGTACTTGGCCAGGTCGAACGCTGTCTGGTAATAGCCCAGGGCGGCGGCGTAGTCCTCTCGCCGGTAGTGGTAGGCGGCCCGCAGCCAGGGCTCCATCCAGCACAGGTGCTGGCTCAGGCCGTGGCGCTGCAGTTCGCTGGCGTAGGCGTCGATGTCGGCCCAGCAGGTGTCCGGCGCGCGCTTGAGGTCGAACCCCGCATACAGCAGGTGCGCGAAGTGTTCCGGTGCCGAGTAGTGCCGCAGGTGTTCGAGGCGATCGAGAACCATGCCGACGTTGAATTTTCCGTAATCCCGGGCCAGGGCCTGCAACTCGGCATCGGCCAGCGCACCGTGGCCGCCTTGTTCCTGGCGCTGGCCGATGGCGTGCTGGGCACCCTTGAGCCTCTGGTAGGCGTCGTGCCAATAGTTGACGCAGGCGTTGTCCCATAACTGGCGCCGGTCATAAGGCGCCGGCGCCTGCTCCAGCATGGCGTTCGCCTGGTCCTTGAAACCCTGGAGGTCTTCGGCCAGCCGCGTGATGTGGCACTGGTATTGATGACAGCTCTGCTGCACATACTCCGTGCCGTACTGCTCGACCAGGGCCTTGATCAAGAAGCTGCCGCTACGGGCGAAGACCAGGGCCGTGCGGATGCTGTCTTGTACCGCCTCGCTGATGAGGTGGCCATGGCGTGCCAGGTTGTCGAACGAGTCGCTGAAGTTCGTGTGCAGTTCCGACAGCGACGGTACGTTCTTGCCCCGTACCCAGCGGACGGCGCTTTTCAGGCGCCGCTCGGCTTTTTCATCCTCCTGCAACTGGGGCGGGTTATGAAAGCGCGTCTGGGACAGCCGACACAGGCGATAGGCCCAGCGCATGACCTTTTCCAGGGGCAGGCAGATCTGGCCCTTGGCATTCCATGACGGCAAATACCACCACTCGTCGTCCGGGGTGCACAGCCTCAGGTCACCGAGGCGGTACGTCATGCCGTGCTTGGTCAGGGACAAGGCCAGGGCCGGAATCGCCTCGACCGTGATGAAGTAGCGCAGGGTCTGGGCCTGATCGAGAAAGGTGCCCTCGTTTTTGATCAGCTCGTTATAGGTCTCATACAAGTCGCTCAAGACTTCGCCAGTACAGCCCACCACCCGGGTATCGGTGGGCAGGTAGGTGTACAGCTTGCGGCTGAACAGGTCGATGGCGCTGGCCAGGTTCGAGGTCAATGCGCCTTCTTCCCGATTCAAGCGTTGCAGCTGTTTTTGCACAGACTTTTTCCAGGTCTCATCCAGGCCCTCGCTGCGCTGCGCTGCTCTACGGGGCAGGATGCCAAAGGCGGCAAACATCAGGCTGATCAGTTCACCTTGTGCGGCAAAACGGATAGTCGTGGTCATGACAGTCCCTTGTCGTGGGAGGCTGATACGCAGTTCGCGTCAGGCCTGGTTGGGGTTCAGTTGCTTGCCGCGATTGCCGTGGGCCTTGGCGTTTTCCGGGTTGTTGCCGGAAGTCCCGCGATTGGGGTTCAGGGTATTGGCGCGGTCATTGTGCTGCTGGCGGGTTTTCGCCGGAGTGGGTTTGGACATGCTGACTTCCTCGGGGTGGGGTGTGAGAAAAGTCTAATCCTGCAGGAGGGAGGCGGTCTGCACGCAAATTGGCGACGGTTTTTTTTCGGCCTTGACGGGGGGGGCTGCGGCGCCGGCTGGCGAAAGCGAGGTCGCTGCCGGCGCGCAGTCTGAACGACCAGCGCAAGTACAACTGCTCCATCACATAGGCCAGCGACGCGCCCAGGGTTTCGCCGTGGCTCAGGCCGTCGAAGCTGTGGTAGTCCAGGCTCAGGCCCGGGATCTGGCGCAGCTCCCCGGCCAACTGCCGGGCCCGTGCATCCGCCGGTTCGGTCGACGGGCCGCGGGGGGTGGCGGGCTCGGCACTGCCGCGCATCAGCAGCAACTGCGTGGGATGGCCGTCCAGGCGTTGGGCCAGGCCCGGGAGTTGCCCGAGGATCGCGCCATCACCCCACCACAACGACGGGCTGGCGGCCGCGTAATGGGCGAATTCACCGGGGCGGGTGAACAGCGCGTGCAGCACCAGCAGCCCGCCGTAGGAGTGGCCCCACAGGGTTTGCCGATGGGTGTCGATGGGCGCCTGGGCCGCCACCGCCGGGCGCAGGCGTTGGCGCAGCAGTTCAAGAAAAGCCTCGGCGCCACCGCTGGGCTGGCCGGTCAATGGGTCTTTCTGCTCGGCTCCGGGCAACTGGGGCGTGTAGTCCCGGGTGCGTGCGGTGCGTTCGATGCGCAGCGGGGTCTGGTAACCCACGGCCACCAGCAGCGGCGCCTGGCCGGCGGCGAGCTTTTGCAGCTGCCCGGCGTCCAGCGCGCCGAGGGCGGCGTTGCCATCGAGCATCCACAGCACCGGGTAGCCATCCTTGGGCGCGGCCTGGTGCGGGCGGCCGATCCAGACCTGGTAGTGGCGCTGGCCGTCGGCGGAATCCAGCAGCAGGCTGTTGAAGCTGTAGGCCAGGCCTGGCTGCTGCAAGAGCCGGGTGTCCATCGGCTGTTCCGGCGCCGGTTGCGCCTGGGCGGTGGGGCCCGCCAGGGCCAAAGCCAGCGCGAGGCAAAGGGCAAAGTGTTTCATCAGGCGATCTCGCAAGCGGGTCAGAACGACGCGGTGAGGCTGGTGTAGAGCGTGCGCCCCGGTTCGTTGTACGTCGCGGCGCCGGCCCCGGCGATATTGGTCACGCCCTGGGCGTTGCCTTCGCGGTACAGGCGTTTGTCCAGCAGGTTGTCGACTCCGGCGGTCAGGCTCAGGTTGCGGGTCAGGGCGTAGGTGCCGCTCAGGCCGGCGATGGCATAGGGCGAGAGCTGATTGCTCGAGGTGCCGGTCACGGGGTTGCCGTGGTAGTCGTATTTTTTCGGGGTTTGCTTGCCATACCAAGCCACGCTCAATTGCAGCGACAGGTCCTGGGTCGCCTGCCAGTCGAGCATCGAATTCAGGGTGTAGCGCGGGGTCACCGAGAGGTAGTCGCCGGTCTGCTTGTTTTTCGATTGCAGCATGTAGGTGAAGTTGTTGTTCCAGGTCAGTTGCTCGGCCAGGGGCAGGGTCAGGGTGCCTTCCAGGCCTTCGACCAGGGCCTTGGGCACGTTTTCCCACTGGTAGACCGCGGCGTTGGCATAGGCCCCGGTGCCACCGCTGGCGCTGCCCACGGAACCCAGGCCCGACTCCACCTTGTTCTTGTAGTCATTGCGGAAGTAGGTCAGGCCCGCCACCACGCCGTCGGCCTTGTACTCCAGGCCCAGCTCTTTATTGACGCTGGTTTCGGCCTTGAGGTTGGTGTTGCCTTGCAGGTAGCAACTGGTGGTCTGCCCGTAGCAGCCCTGGCCGCGGCTGTAGAGCAGGTAGTCGGGGTTCAACTGGTAGAGGTTGGGCGCCTTGTAGGCGCGGGCAATGCCGGCCTTGAGGGTCACGCTGTCGCTCAGGGCGTGGGACAGGTTCAGCGACGGGCTCCAGTTGTCGCCGACCACGCTGTGGTGATCGAAGCGCAGCCCCGGGGTGAGCATGGTGCCGGGCAGCAGCTCGATATTGTCCTCGGCGAACAGCGAGAAAATCTGCGCCGAGGAGTCGGTGCTGCGGCCGCTGCTGGTCAGGCCGCTGACGCTGCCGCCTTCGCTGGTGCTCTGGGTGTTGGCGCTGGGGTCGTCGAGCTTTTGCTGGACCCACTCGCTGCCCAGGGTCAGGGTCTGGTCGACACCCGCGTGCAGCGGCAGGTTGACCTCGCCGTGGGCGGTCAGGTCACGCAGCACCGCGGTGTAGAAACCGCTGTTGCTGAAGATGCCTTCGGTGCCGCCGGCCAGGCCTTCGTTGATCCGGCTGTTGCGGGTCTTTTCGTATTGCAGGTAGGCCATGGAGCTGCCGAAATCCCACTCGCCGCGATGGGTCAGCGAGTAGTTTTCGCGGTAGCTGCGGTTGGTCTCGTGGCCCAGCAGGCTCTTCACCGTGGCGTTGCTGTTGGTGTTCTGGGTGTCGCCGGTGTAGAGGTTGCCCTGGCGGCTGAAGCCGGCTTCGAAGTCCAGGGTCTGCTCCGGAGTCAGGTGCCAGCTGAGCAGGCCGTTGAGGTCCTTGTTGCGCACCCCTTCGCGGCCGGCGGGCAGGGTGCCGGCCTGGTTGCCGGTGCGCGCCGACTCATGGCCGGCGTTGATGTCGGCGTCGTCCTCATCGGTCTTCGCCACATTGCCGTAGACCCGGTAGCTCAGGGTGTCGGTCAGCGAGCCATTGAGGCCAAAGCTCATGCGCTTGGTCGCGCCTTCGCTGCCGTGCTGGGGAAAGGAGGTGTAGACCGTGGCATTGCCGTGGGTCTGGGTACCGGCCTGCTTGGTCACGATATTGATCACCCCGCCTGCCGCGCCGTTGCCATAACGCGCCGCCGCCGGGCCACGAATCACCTCGATGCGCTCCACCTGGTCGGCCGGCACCCAGTTGGTGTCGCCCCGGCTGTCACGCTCGCCGCGCCAGCCGTAGCGCACCGAATTGCGGCTGCCCACCGGCTTGCCGTCGACCAGGATCAGGGTGTTTTCCGGGCCCATACCGCGAATGTCGATCTGTCGGTTATTGCCGCGTTGGCCGCTGGTGGAGTTACCGGTCAGATTGACCCCGGGCATGGTGCGGATGATCTGCGACAAGTCGTTGGCCGGCGGGCGCTTCTTGATGTCTTCGGCGGTAATCACCGACACCCCGGGTGCCTGCTTGGTCTCTTCCTTGGCGGTGGCGACGATGCTCTGAACCGGCAGTTCCAGCCCCAGTTGCGGGACGTTCTCGGCCTCCACCGCGGCGTGCACGGCCAAGGGCAGCAGGCAGCAACTGGACAGCAGGAAAGGGGCGATAGGACGCAGCGAAGGGAACGACATCGGTGATCTCCGGAAGTCAGCCTGAAACAGGAAGGTCACGAATGATAATGACTGCTATTTGAGAGTAAAGCGCATTAACTTTCTAAACACTTCGGCTCCGGCGCCGCCGGCAACAGCAGGTGCATGCACAATCCCGGCGTGCCATTGCTGGCCCACAAGCGCCCCTGTTGCAGCTCGATGGCGCGGCGGGCGATGGCCAGTCCCAGGCCGAAACCGTCTCCGCTGGCCGACTCCAGGCGCTGATAGGGCAGGAACATACGCTGCAGGTCGGCTTCGGCGACCCCCGGGCCCTGGTCTTCCAGGCACAGGTGCCAATACGCGCCTTCACGCCAGCCCCGCAGGGTGACCTGGCCGCCCTCGGGGGAATAGCGAATGGCGTTGCGCAGCAGGTTTTCCAGGGCCTGGGCCACGCTGTCCAGGTGCACCTGCACGCAGCAGTCGGTGCCCAGCAGGCAGCGCAGACGCTGCGGCGCCCAGCCGCTTTCAAAGCAGGCATCCTCGCGCAGGGCCTCCCACACCGAGAGCATCAGCACCGGTTCGCTGGGGCGTTGCGGGCGTTCGGTGTCGAGCCAGGCCAGGTCCAGGGTGTCTTCCAGCAGGCGCTGCATGTCGTTGATTTCCCGGTCTAGGCGCTGACGCAGGTGCTCCGGCGGCAGCGGGCTGTCATGGGCAATCCGCAGCCGCGCCAGGGGCGTGCGCAGTTCATGGGACAGGGTACGCAGCAGCAGGCGCTGCTGACCCAGGCTCTGGCGCAGGCGCTCGGCCATATGCTCCAGGGCCTGGGCCAATTCGCCCAGCTCGTCATGGCGATTGACCAGTGGCGTGCCCAAGCCCTCGCTCTCCAGGTCATCGGCGCGCAGCGCGTCGGCCCGGTCCCGCAGGCGATTCAGCGGCAGCACCAACTGCCGGTACAGCAACAGGCCGAGCAGGGCCGCGAGCAGGGTCGGCATCACCCCGTGGCTCAGCACGTGGGTCCAGGGCGTAAGGCCACGGGGCAGCAGGCGCTCCGGCAATTGCAGCACCAGTTGGCCCTGCGCCGGCTGCTCGGGGAAGGCGATGCTGACGTAGGGCAATTCATCCTGCAGGCGCCGGCTCATCGGCCAATCGAGCTTGCGCATAAAGGTCAGGTGGCGGTAATCCTCGGTGTTCAGCGGCGTGGTGCCGAGGCTTTCCAGGCGTGGGCCGAGCACCGCGACCCAGGTGTCCTCGCGGTCCGCCAACTGCTGGCGAAACGCCTCGACGCCGGCGCTGCCCTGGGCGCGCCAGATTGCCTCGGCCTGCTGCGCATACTGCGCCAGGTACAGGCGGTCTGCGGGCTCCAGGAAGTAAGTGCGACGCTCCGCCGACAGGCCCCAGATCCAGATAATCCAGGTCAGCAGCAGGCAAAAGCTGATTTGCAGCAGCGCCAGTTTCCATAACAGCGGATGACGCCGCATCAACTGCGCTCCGTGTCCACCAGGATATAACCCTGGCCGCGCACGGCCTGGATCTGCAAATGCTGGGCGCCAATCGCCGCCAACTTGCGCCGCAGGTTGCACACGTGCACGTCCAGCCCCCGGTCGAGCCGGGTATAGATGCGGTGCAGCACGCTCTGGTACAGAAAGGCCTTGCTCAGCGCCTCGCCGGGGTGCTCGTGCAAGGTAACCAGCAAGCGGTATTCGGAGTCGGTCAGCCCGGCGTATTGGCCCTGCTGGCTCACATCGCGCGCCAGTTCGTCAAAATCCAGGCTGCCCAGCGCCTGAGGCAGCGCCCGCGCCGCCTGGGGCTGGGACCGCGCGGCGCGGCGCAACAAGGCATCGGCCCGCGCATCCAGCTCGGCCAGGCTGAAGGGCTTGGGCAGGTAATCGTCGGCGCCCCGGGTAAACCCGCTGATCCGATCCTGCTCGGCCCCCAGGGCCGACATCAGCATCACCGGCAAGTCCTGGTCGCTGCGCAGGGTTTCAAGCAAGGCCAGGCCGTCCATGCCGGGCAGCATGATATCCAGCAACACCAGATCAAAATGCCCGGCACGCGCCGCCGCCAGGCCCTGGGTGCCGCTGTCGCAGGCGGTCACGGAAAAACCGCGCTGGCAAAAGTGCAGGTGCAGGTCGTTGCGCAGGCGGGCGTCGTCTTCGACCAGCAGCAGATGAGGAGTCATGGTGGGCAGATACTTAAATGAGAATGTTTAACATTTGTGAATGATGCATGAAAGGGCCCGGGGTGTGCAATTGGCTGTGGGGATGTGCCGCAGGGGGAGGGGGGAAGATAAGGAAACAAGCTGCGACGGTTTGCCGGTTGTCCGCTCCAGCCACGGCACTTACGCTGCCGCCACCGCAGCTGTTGACGCTTGTCAAAGCTGGCTACAGCCCGAGTGGCCCTCGCGCAGGGCAAGCCCTTTACGCTTCAGGCAGTCGACGAACAGCAGTTGTTAAAAAACACAACCAGTGTAGCCTGGGTTTATAGACAGGGAAGCCTATGGACGTTCTCATACCATCACGTTTCGACGATGCAGCGATTTTGTATCCGAACGACAAAGCCGGGCTTGATCGTTGCCTTCGCCTTTTACGAATGGCACGCCCGAAAGAATTCGCGGACCTGCAAGCGCTTTTCGGTCCGCAAGGGGTCGACCTGTTCAAGCCAAGAGCGGCCAAGAATTGGGTCGTGATCGACGTAGGCGGCAATAACCTCAGGGTGCTGGGCGGGGTCAACTACACCCGGCAGAAGTTCTACGTCAAACACATCTACACGCATGCCGACTACGACGTTGCCAGCGCCTGGTATGCCAGAAACAAAGGGGTAAAACGATGAGCGCAGCCCGCAATGACCTTCAAACCGTGATCGCAACCCTGGGCGAGCTGCACGCGGTGCTGGAACGCCTGCGCAGTGAGTTTGTGCACGGCATCAAGACCCCCGCTGACTATGAGCGGGCGACTCACCTGCTCGATGAACTCACCGACGGGCGTGAACTGAGCAAAGTCGAGGAAAAAATCCTGGTCGAGCTTGAGGACGAAATCCTGGCCTACCAGCGCGACGCCGAGCAGTTTCGCGAATCGAACGCCGCGTTTGCGGCGACTTGCACCCCGGTGCAGTTGATCAAGGACCTGATGGAAAGCCTCGGGCTCACCGGCTCGGACCTCCCTGAAATTGGCGATAAAACAGCGGTGTCCAAGGTGCTCGCTGGGGCGCGGCCCATCAGTCACAAGATGGCGTACGCGCTGGCAGAGCGGTTTTCGATGGAACCCGGGGCTTTCCTGTCGGCCGCCTCGGGAAAGGCCGCTCATCCCGAAAGCATTCGGCCCAAGCCCAAAAAAACGTCAGTGCATAACCGCTTTCGCGACAAGCCTGTGACCTTGCGCCCAGAGAAAACCGCCGACAGCGGCGAGTACCAACAGGTGGCTTCCAAAAGCCATAGACAGCCAAGTAAAGCCCAGCCCCGGGGCTAGGCAGGCATCTGCTCGGTATGGCCTCACTCGCCAGTAACGCTCGGCGCCTATCACCTTCTACTTCGATGACGACCTGTCATGGGAGGCCGAAAACGAAGTCACCCACTCGGCTCAACAGCTCCGCAATGATCTGGATGCCACTCTCGAGGTCAGGAATCAGGCTCGGATCCATCTGTGATTCAGCCAGCGTTTTGGCCGGCCGTATTCGCAATTGCAGTCGGCCAGTGACGGTATCGATCGTTACCTGATTGCTGGAACCTGCATCGGCCGTGGCTGAACAGCGCTAGCGGCACGCCGCTTTCAGGCTGAACGCCTGCCCCGACAGCAACTGCATGCAGCCCTCGATCTGGCTGGCCACGGTAGCCCTGTCATCCGCCAGCTCGAGGCCCAAGGCCCTTCTGCGCAAGGGTTCGGCGATCACCAGCGATAAAATCATGCGCGCCAGCACCTGGGGTTGGGCGATGGTCACCAGGCCCCTGACCGCCTGCCTGCTCAGCCAGTTGGCGAGGAGCAGGGTCGCATGCTCGATGCCATTGGCCTGGTAGGCCTCGAGGGCCAAGCTACGCTCCGCAAAGTCCTGGGTCAGCAGCTTGAACAGCCCGACCGCATCGTCGCTGAGCGCCCTGTCCGCCACCGCGCCCAGCAGTCGGCCCAACACGGCAAGCAAATCGTCCGCCGCGAGCGGGTCTTCGTCGAACAGATCGGCAAACCCCTGGGTCCAGGACCCAATCACCAAGCCCACCAGCTCACTTCGGTTGGCCGCGAAGCGGTACAGGGTTTTTTTCGCCAGGCCGCAGTGCGCCGCGACGGCTTCCATGGTGGTCGCGCTGTAACCCTGGCTCAGCAGCAGGCGCGTTGCCCCGCTCACGATTAGCTCGACTGTCTGTTCCTGTGAGCGGGCCGGCCGCCCGCGTTTTGCCGGCTGGATGTCATTGCTCATAAAGGCTCCTGAAGTGGCGGGCGGACTTTATCATCGGGTAATTGCGAAACGCTAAGCGTTTCTATAATAATGCGACCTGACCTAAAAGGAGCACGGCATGAAATCTTCCACCTTGGCGACACCCTGGAGCGACCATTCGGCCATGCTGTCGCCGACACCCCTGCACCTTGAAATGGGCATTACCCGGCTGCCCGACGGCTGCCTGATGGTCTGCGTGCACAATGAGTTGCGCGGCTGCAAAGGCAAAATGCTCGATTGGTGGTTTACCTTTTTTGAAACCACCGAGCACATCAAATGGTGGCACCCCTACGACCATATCGAGCACAAGGGCTGGGACGAGCAGTGGGTCCGAGGGGTCAATTACATCGGGGCGACCATTCGCGCCGTGGAGTCCCTGGGGGATATCCCGCCCGTGGAGGCCACCCTCAAGTTCCATGATCCCCGTGATGTCTTTGCCGACCCGGCGCTGCGCGAGGCCTTCCGGCGCGAGCATGTGTCCGCCATCATCTGCGCCAGAATCGGTTTTGGCGCGGATGTGGAGCTTGACCCGAACGGCGACCCGACCGATGGCGAGATGATCCACCTCGTCCGCGATACCGATACCGGATGTGTGCTGCGCAGCCGCTTCATCCTTGGCCGCTCCTGCCGCGATCCGCGAGCCGAAGTACCGGATGAACTGGGCCTGGGGCTGCTTCAACATTGCTACTCGGAGTTCAGCTACCTTGCGGCGTTTCTGCCAGCACTGTTCCTGGCCGAGACACGCAAGGACGCAAGCCCATCGTTGCGCTGGTAAGCCGGGTTGCGTACCCAGCCCCATCGCTCAGGCAGTGGGCGATGAGGGGGGATAAGGAAACAAGCTGCGACGGTTGGTCGGTTGTTGGGTTTGGGGCTCGACACAACCCTGGCGCCATCGCTGAACACTTGGCGCTCGGGCCGGAGACACTGAAGAGATACGGGAACACGCAGTTCCCGCTGTGCAGGCTCCTACGCTGGAGAGCCTGAGGGCTACAGGCGAATGGGCCGGTGAGAAGATCCATGAGGCGGGCAAATGAGTTTGAACGTTGTCGACAAGCTACTCCTGTCCGTTGCCCTCATTGATCTGGCAGGGATTTTTCTTTGGATTGGGGGCTGTTTGTACCTGGCTTATACGAAGATGGATTTGATGTTGGAACACCTGAAAAATTGCTCAGCCATCATGACGCGTGCTCCGCTTCGACATGCTGGGCCTTGGGGAAAGCTTCTGCTCGTAGGTGGCATTGCGGGAATAGTGACCTTCCCTGCGTTTTATTTGAAAAGGGGCGAGCTAAGTTCCGAAGATTTAGCCCACTTTCCAGCGTCCCTTAAACGCAAGCTGGCAGTGTTGCACTGGAGCGTGATTGGGCTGCTATTGGTAATGGTCAGCTTTGGTGTGGCGGTTAAATCAGGTTCTGTTTAGTGCTGCTGAACACTGAAGTGCCCTTGTTTCATAAGCGCATCTAACTGGCTTCATTCGGCCACTGGCTGACGTTCACCCTACGACAGCTGCGGCCAGGAGTGGTCCGTGGCAGCCTGGTCCGAACATGCTGACGATCACTAGGCTGAGAATTTCTTCCAGCCAAGCGATTTCCGCGCGTGGTCGCGTGTCACCGGTTGGCACGGAGTGTCACAATTGCGCCCCCTTCAATTCCGAGCGCTCTCCATGTTTCGTCCAGCCCTGCAGATCGTCGCCGTGCTTGTGTCCTGGATGACCGCCACCACGGCGCTGGCCGACCCTCAGTACTTCCACAAGACCCTCGCCGGCCGCATCGGCGATCGCCATGGGTTTACGATGAATCTCAAGAATGTCGACGGCAGGCTGACGGGAAGCTATCGCCCTGCCGGCAAGCGCAATGATCTCTACCTGAGCGGCGAGATCGACCCATCAGGGACCTTGACGATGAACGCGTTCGGGAGTGCGGGCCAACGCACCGGCATCTTCACCGGCAAGCTGGTCAGTGACACGCTCGACGGCAACTGGGCCTCGGCCGATGGCGACCGGCCCTTGCCCGTTTACGCGCATCAGACCTCGGAAATCATCATGGGCTCGAAGCGCGAGATGCTCACGCAGGCGATCGGCACTTATGTGCTCGACAGCGTCAGCGGCGCGGGCTGCCCCAGCGGCGTGTGGCAGTCGTGGCGAGACAAGGGCCGATGGAAATCGAACTTCTCGGTGGTTGAGGATGGGCACGTCGAGGTCTCAGACGTGAGCCTGACACGCGAGGACCTGCACCGGCTCAACAGCATGACGGTCAATTTGGACACCTCGCTCGCCACGCGCCTGAGCGTCGAGGGCAAGGTGCTGCTGTCGATCCCGTACCGCGACGCGGGCATGCAGTACGAGATCAGCCAGCCCCACAACGCTGGCATTGAGTACCAAATCAGCCAGCCCCCCAACAGCGTAATGGAGGATCACCTGAAGACGCTGTCGCCCGCCACAACCGTCTATAACGAGCATCTCTACCTGCTCGCCCGCGACGCGATCGATTTCGCGCCGGCGATGTCGGGCAATTATCTGTCCAATGAAGTGGGCGTCGTGACGGTCAGCTACGCCGTCGTCGGCAAGACCTTCGATGTCTACCTGCGGGACGACAACGGCTGCAGCGGTAGCGTGTTCTCCTTCCGGCGCAAGGGCTGATGAAGGCGATGCTTCACTAGGGGTTTCAGGGCCTCAATGCCGTATCGCAACAGATAAAACGGTGACTCATACTTCATGTTTTTGATTTTGTTTATGCTGATTCGATAATGCCACTGTAAACAGTGGCGCAAGTAAGTTTTTGAGTTATACAAGTCTCCATTATATGCCGCGCCATACTAGGTAGTTCGATATTGGCCGCCTATAGCACATCTGTGCTATAGCATCGATTCATCCCGCCCACATAAGCTGTATAAGCCCAACACAGTAGCCAGTACGCACGCGGAATCTACTCCAATGTCAGATTTGAAGTGCGCCTGCGTGTCTGTCTGCAGTGAAAACCATTAAGTCGATTGATTGCACTCTGCTGGTGAGCTTCCGTGAACTCGGTCGGACTTGAACAATTCTGAACACACCTCAAGGTGAGTCTATGCGCTTAAAATATATGAATAAACTCAGAGTCGGATTCGCACTCTGTTTGCTGACTGGGGTATTGGGAGGCTGTGCAAATACCGGCGACTTGATGAGTTCCTTGAACCCGGGGGCACAAAAGTACGACGCCGTTTACCTGAAGAAAACCATTGTTTCGGGTAAAACTACCAAGACTCAGGTGCAGCAATTGTTCGGGGCTCCGGCAGAAGAGCAACTTGATTCGGCGAGTCGCAGCAACGGCTCCAATTGGACCTACAATAAAAGCGAAGAAGGTCTGGATAAATATATGGCCTTGGCCAACAAATATGTCTCGAACGATGCAAGGGCGAAGTTGTACGACGCTTCGGCGCAAGTGTCTAAAGCCCAGGGTGTCGCCAATGATGTCGGCAGTGTGGCCAGCGCTCAAAACGGTCAAGGCCAGGCCAAGGGATCTAGGTTGATTATTTACTTCGTGAATGACGTGGTGGATAACTACAAACTTTATTGATGCATCCCACTTCAGATAAGACACGCGGTGTAGGTTGACGCCTGAACACGCCAACGCACACCAAGCGGTTCGCTTGTCGATATCAAGGGGGACGGCATCCAGTGATGCGTCCCCTTGCCGACATTTCCGAAACAACCAGGCACTGTAACGGTGGCAAACACAGCGTCAGTGCGTCCGTTATCCAGAAGAACTGAATTGTCCTTGTTCTCCGTGCTTCAGGACGAGAGATGTTTAGTTGGCGCGAGTCTCATAGCTCATCTTGATCACTTCAACGACCCGCTCTTGCCCATCGGTGCCAGAGCGACTGGCTGACTTGATTGACTGCCCGCGATACGGCCCCTCGGCAGCAAACCAGTTTTGGACGATGACCTTCTGTATCGGTTGATCGCCGGACATTGGTCCTGTAGAAACTTCATTGGTGAAGCGACAGGTCTCGAAGGTCCCGAGCGGCGTCTTGATCGTTTCACGCCCGTTGTATGTCAGCTTTTCTGTCACGTCGAAATCAATCGTTGCGGCGCTGCTGACGACCTGGTTCTTGTAATTGATAGTGACTGTCTGCCCAGGTTGAAAATCTACCGGGGTGGCGGCGGGAGGGTTGTAACGTGTCGTGGTCAATGAATCGCCGACGCCGTGCCGATCACCATAACGAATCAACTTGCCGTCCTTGATTTGCGAAAAAGTAGTGGTGAGAAACACCGGTGCACTGTTCATGATCGTGGTGTGTGATACCGCCACCGGATTGGTTCCTGCAAAGTCTTTTCGACCCAAGGTTTCAGACTTGTTGCGACTGGTCACCGGCGACACGTTATCGCGACTTTCATATTCCACTACGGTGCCTGTTTGGAAATCCGCTTCGTTGGTGCACGGGGCCGAGGAACCTGTCGCGCCAACCGCTGCGGCGGTCCATGTAGAGCCCGCAACAATCAACGAGCTTAAAACCATTTTTCTAGTGGTTGAACTTTTCAAAAAACAGATCCTTTTCAAGTTCCATCAAGGGGTTTAAATAACGTAGAAGCTGGGCGTCGAGGACGGGGTGACAGCTGAGCAGATGTGATCCCAATGTAAAGCACCAGGCAATAGGGCAGATGTACTAATGCGTTATCTTGAGGAACTACGCGGCGCAGGTGTTTGTACATCGCGCTGAGCGCGAAGTCCGGATTCATTTGTGCGGATACTCTGTCTGCGGCCTGCTTATTGCCGAAATCAAATCGCTTCAAATTACGACGACGCTGTTTTTGGCCAGAGAACTGAAAGCACCGATAGTTAAAACCGGTCAAGTTGAATTGCATGGATACGTTGCTACTGACCTGGCCCGCGAACTTACTGATTCACAGCCAAAGATCGAGCAGGTATTGCTGTTGCTCATGGGAAATACAGCATTGTGGCCAGGTGATCTGCTGCCGGCTTTGGTGATGCAGACCCTATGGGCGACACGCCACCGAAGCGGGTAACGCGAAAACCGCAGGGCCGAGCTGGTCAAGCAGCCCCTCGCTCGGACATCCATCGCTTGCCGTTATCAGCCTCGTAGTACAGCAAACAGCCCCCACCCCCAGACAAATTTGTCCCGCCGCCATCACCGGTTTAAAGTCGCCTATTTTTCCGCCCCATCAGGAAGCCTCCACCCAATGGATCTGCCGCGCCTTTTTCCCCGTGCCACCGCCAAGCCATTGCTGGCGCTGCTGCTCGGCCTCTGTGCCAACAGCTCAATGGCCGCCAACCTCACTGAAAGCCTGACCCAGTGCCAGCCTGCATTCTTCAAAACGCTGTACAGCCAGCGCGGCGAACTGGCGCGGATAGTGATGGTGGCCCAGGACGACAAGCGCGGCCTGGCCTGGGTGCCGGTGGCTGACCGGCGTGAGACGCAAACTGCGCTTCAGCCGTTCTCCAAGCCCTTCGACGATCAGGGCCTGCGCCTGACCGGCTATTACGACCGGGTGTTTGATCTGGGGGAGATGGGCACCTACTACTTCTGGGGTTTTGAGGTCGATGCCAGCCGTGAGGCGATCATGGCCGCGTTGCCCCAAGCGGGTTGGCAGGAGGCGGGGGAGTACTTTATTTCTCGGCCGCAGATCAAGCTCAGTGCCGATGCACCATGGCAGGACAACCCGGCAGCGGCTTCGGGCATTGCCCCGGCACCGGGTTCGTCGGAGAAGATCCTGATGCTCAGCGTTGAAGAGGGCAAGACCCGGTTGCTCTGCTCGTTGCAAGGCAATGTGGATGCACGATTGCTGCAGCAGGAGCGACCGGATATGGCGAAGGGGGCTGGCCAATGAACCGGCTTTGGTGCTTGAGCGCGGTGCTGCTGTTGGGCGGTTGCAGCCATGGCGGTGTGCAGCAGGCGCCGGTACCGCAAGCGCCGCCGGCTGCGCCTTTGGGCATGTTCAAGGTGGTGGAGAGCCCGGAGCTGGCCACTTACTTTGCGGCCAATTCCTTGGGCCTGTATCAGAACAACCCGCAGTTGCGGCAGTTCTATCTGGTCAATAATTACGCCAAGCCGGCGCAACTCAGTGGTAAACCGCCGATCAACAGTTCCCGCGCGATCCGGGTGATCAACTGTGAGCGCGACGAAACGGCGCAGTTTGGCCGGGTGTATTTTTCCGAGCCCTTTGCCCAGGGCGTCGAGGTCATGCGCAAGGAGGAGGTCCCGCAATGGGCCGGCTTCCCCCGTCAATCGCTGCTGGGCGAATTGCGCAATATGGCCTGCGGCATCGACGCGGCGCGCCTGGGTGCTCCGCCGTTCGAGGCCCCAACCCATTAACGATGCGGCCGCAGCCCGGCCGCGCCACGTTCTCCCGAGTTTTTTCCTAAAGTTCGCGGCCCCCGGGTCGAGACGTTGATGTTGTTTGCCCATTAATAAGGAAGTTTTGTGTTGAAAACCTTGCTCAAGGCCGCGGCCCTTATCGCCACGTTGTCGATGACCGGCTGTGTTTCCTACAACGTCACCGGGCCGGTTGGCGCACCGCCGCACCAGGCCCCGGTCACCAGCCCGCGCACCGCGCAACTGGCCGATGTGGTGGTGTCCGCCCCCGGTATCGATGAAGCCACCCGCACCGCCATCAGCCGCTCGCTCACCAGCCAGCTCAACCAGTACGTGAAGGCCGGCGCCTATTTCAATCAGGTCAGCGAATACCCGATGCGCCTTGGTGAAAACGACGTGGTGCTGAAATTCAACATGACTTCCCTCAAGGGCCACCGCGGGCCGCATCCGGGTTACTTCCCCGGGGCGCTGCTGACCCTGACCATCTGGATTTGGGTCAACGGGCCGATCTACGTCGACAGCTTCGACCTGGCCGGCGACCTGGTCGTGGTCGACCGCGACGGCAAGGAGCTGGCCAGCAGCAAGCAGCAGCTCAAGCTGGAGCGCAATGTCGGCCTGTACGGGCGTGAATACTGGGCCCCGACCATGGGCGCCAAGCAACTGACCGAACTGGTCTCGCAGTTGCTCGACACCGCCACCGCCCGTTTGCCGAAACAGTAAGTTCAAGGAGCAACCTATGTTGGGTTCCATCAAGCACGTCCTGGTGCTGGCCGCCGTTTTACTGAGCGGCTGCGTATCCTATTCGCAACACGAACTGACCCCGGTCAAGGCCTGGCCACCGGCCGCTGAAGCGCCGGCGCAAAAGCCCAGCGCCTTTGTTCGCACCACTGCCATGAATCAGGTCAACGGCGGACCGGCCAATGCCGCTGGCGGTACCCCGGCCGTGGCTTGGGAAGCAGCAGTGGCCGATGCGTTCCGCCAGTCCGGGCGCTTTAGCCGGGTCAGCACCGACAAGGTCGATTCGGACCTGTACGCGGAAGCCACCCTGTACAACAACGAGCAGTTCAACATGGCCTCGGCCATCATCACCGGCGCGACCTTCTTTATCATTCCGAGCACGGCGAAAAACACCTTCACCCTGGAAACCGTGTTCAAGGACAAGGACGGCAAGGAAGTGGGGCGTATCCGCAAAAGCGAATCGGTGCGCACCTGGATGCACTTGCTGCTGATCGTGACCATTCCGTTCCAGCAGGACACCCGTGAGGTGGTCCAGGAACTGGCCCGCAGCACCCTGGAAGAAGCCGTGCAACGCCGCCTGTTGTAGGCGACGCACACGCAGCATTGATGCAACTGCAAAGCCGCTGGCCGGGTCCGGGCCAGCGGCGTTTTTTATTGCCCGCGGGTCCGGCTGCCACACGATCTTGATTGGACACCCGTGGCGTATTTCTATTAAATCCGCGGGCTGTTTTTCCTCAGCCCACACCCCGGGAACCGATACGAATGGATGCGATCGTGCGCATGTTGTTGCTGGCCGCGCTGGCTGTTTTGAGTGCCTGCGGCAGCGGGGGCAGAGGCCTGCAGGACGGCGAGGGCACTTATGACCCGTACCGGCAGCCCCCTGTCGATGGGGCGGCCACTGGCACCTTGCCCAAGGATGCGGACCCGGCGCGCAATCAGTTCGTCGATAAGATGACCGGCATCGTCACCGTGTTTTTTGCCAGCAACCGCAATGTGCTGTCCGCCACCGGTTGCGTCGATGCCTTGGGCACCAAGCGCGGCAAGGCCCTGGTCTACGGCTACTGTCATGTGAAGATCCCGTTCGACCACAAGACCGGAGTGGTCGAGACCCCGTCCTGGTTCAAGCTCGAGTGGTCGGAAAATCCGGATAAGCATGTCTCGATCCTCGGCGGCGGCATTGTGCCCAAGGCCGAGTTTGAGCAACTGATCAGTCATCGCCTCAAGGAAAACGGCTCCAGCTTCATCTACGTGCACGGCTACAACGTGGCATTTGAAGACGCCGCGAAACGCACCGCGCAGATGGCCTACGACCTGGACTTCAAAGGTGTGCCGGCCTTCTACAGCTGGCCCTCGGCCGGCAGGACCGAAGAGTACGTGCCCGACGAAGCCGCGGTGGAGGCGGCCAAGACCAAGTTCTACAGCTTCCTGGTCGACTACCTGAAACAGCCCCATGTGAAAAAGGTCTACCTGATCGCCCACAGCATGGGCAATCGCGCCGTGGCCAGCAGCCTGGTGACGCTGAACCTGAAGCACCCCAAGCTGCGGAGCAAGATCAAGGAAGTGATCCTGGCGGCGCCGGATATCGATTCCGATGTGTTTGCCGATGAAATCGTCCCCGGCATCAGCCCTGCCAAATGGCCGGTAACCATGTACGTCTCGGACAAGGACCTTGCCTTGCTGGCCTCCAAGACCTTTCACAAATACCCGCGTGCGGGTTTTGTCTCGGACAACCTGCTGGTGGTGCCGGGCATCGATACGGTCGACGCCAGCCTGATCACGACCGACTTTCTCAGCCACTCGTACTACGGTGATTCGACCACGCTGATTTACGACATCTACAACATCATCAACACCGGCAAGCGCCCAGGACAGCGGCGCAAGCTGGCGCAGGTGAGTGATGCCAATGGCGTGTACTGGCGCTTTATGCCTTAGCCCGGGTGGGCTGTTGCGCAGGGAGCCGGGGACGGCTCAGACCCTGCGCAACAGCTCCAGCTCGCTCCATTTCGGGGGCAGGTGGTGCTCGCGCAGATAGTCGGCCACATCCAGCAGCGGCTCGCCGAGGGTGGTCACATCCACGGTTTTCCACAGCGAATCGCACTCGGTGCAGGCGATGACTTGGGCGCCGGTGCGTTTGACCTTGAGCAGCACCAGGTCTCCGTATTCACCGCAGGTGGGGCAATGCATTAAGGGCTCCTGAAAGAGGGGGTGCTGGCTAATGCCAGTCAGTTAAGGACGATCGCTGTACTCGTGGCGAGGGAGCTTGCTCCCGCTGGGTCGCGAAGCGGCCCAAAAAATGGGACTGCTACGCAGTCCAGCGGGAGCAAGCTCCCTCGCCACAGGTTATTTTGTGCTCGCTCTATCGCTTAACTGATCGGCATTAGGGCGCTGGCTATCTTACGCGGTGCGCGAGCGGTGAGTGCAGGGCTTGAATCGGCCCGGCAGGTTTAGAGGACGCGTTGGTTGACCCGCGTGGAGAGCGCTTCGGCGCTTTCCTTGCGTTCGGAGTAACGATCCACCAGGTACGCGGCTTTGCCACGCACCAGCCAGGTGAACTTCATCAACTCCTCCATCACGTCCACCACCCGGTCGTAGTAGGGCGATGGCTTCATCCGCCCGCTCTCGTCGAATTCCAGAAAGGCTTTGGGCACCGACGATTGGTTGGGGATGGTGACCATGCGCATCCAGCGCCCGAGCACCCGCAGCTGGTTGACCGTGTTGAAGGACTGCGAGCCACCGCACACCTGCATCACGGCCAGGGTCTTGCCCTGTGAGGGGCGAACGGCTCCCTGCGTCAGGGGAATCCAGTCGATTTGCGCCTTGAACACCGCCGATATCGAGCCGTGGCGTTCCGGAGAGCACCACACCTGGCCTTCGGACCACAGCACCAGGTCGCGCAATTCCCGGACCTTGGGGTGATCCTCGGGGGCGTCATCGGGCAGTGGCAGGCCGGAGGGGTCGAAGATCACGGTCTCTGCGCCCATCCATTGCAGAATACGCGCTGCTTCCTGGGTCAGCAGCCGACTGAAGGATCGCTCGCGAGTCGACCCGTACAGCAGAAGAATGCGCGGCTTGTGCTGGGGCTGCTCGGGCGGCACCAACTTTTCAGGGCCGGGCACGTCGAGCAGCGCGAGGTCCAGGCTGGGGCAGTCGTCTGGGGTGTCGTGGGTGAACGCTTTCATTACAGGTCTCCGATGCGGTTCAACGCCAGTTTCAGCTCCGCTGGGCCGAGGGCGTTGAGATCGAGGGCAAAAAACGCCGTCAGGCGCTGGCGAATGTGGATGACGGTGGCGTCAAAAGCGGCCTGGATTTGCTCGGGGCTACCCGTAACCTCGGACGGGTCGGCCAAGCCCCAATGGCTTTTCAGGGCGGGCCCGAAGTACACCGGGCAGGGTTCGCCGGCAGCCTGGTCGCACACGGTGATCACCACCTCGGGCGGGTGTTCGGCGAAGCTGTCGGAACCCTTGCTGAAGAGGGCCGAGGTATCTGCGCCCAGGGCCTGCAAGGTGCTCACTGCGCGCGGGTTGAGGCGCCCGCTCGGCATGCTGCCGGCGCTTGCGGCGCTCAGGCCTTGGGGGGCCATAAGGTTGAACAGGCCTTCGCACAGCACGCTGCGGCAGCTATTGGCGGTACACATGAACAGGACTTTCATCAGCGTTTCCTAGGCGTGGAGGCTCAGGCGCAAGGCCCGTGCGGCCAGGGTCACGAGCAGGATGGGAAGGGTGAGGATGCTGCCGATGGGCGTGATCTTAGGCCCCAGGTCACCGCCGATGATGTCGGCGTAGATCATGGCCTGCCGGATCAGGCCGCCGGCCTCGCTGCCCTGGATGGACAGCGCGCCGATCAGCACGCTGGGCATATTGTTCATGATGGAGGAGAGCAGCGCCGCGGTGACCCCGGCGCCCAGGGTGGCGGCCCACAGGCCGTGGGCGGCGAAGCTGTCTAGAAGCGCCGCGAACGTATGGGTCAGGCCCGCATTGCGCAGCCCGTAGACGACCAGGTACATGGCGAGGGAAACCACCACAATCTGCCAGGGCGCGAGCTTGATCACCTTGCGGATGGAGATGATCCGGCCTTGGCCCGCGATCACCAACAGGATCAGTGCACAAGCCGCCGCGACCGCGCTGATGGGGATGCCCAGGGGCTCAAGGGCAAACAGCCCGAGTAGCAGCGTGAGAGCGAAAATTGAAGCCGCGATCAACATCGGACAGTCCCGGATCGAAGGGTCAGCAGCAGGTTGCTGCGCGCACAGGGCGGCCGGGCATGGACGCCAGGCGCTCGCTGTCGCCGTCGGCCCAGGCTCGATGGGCCTCGAGGGTGAGGCTGAGCACGTCGTTGACCCACTGCGGCAACTGCGGGTGCAGACGGTAGTAAATCCACTGGCCCTGACGGCGGTCTTCCAGCAGCCCACATGTACGCAGTTGCGCGAGATGGCGGGAGACTTTCGGCTGGCTGTCATCCAGTGCCCAGATGAGTTCACAGACACAAAGCTCACCCTGGGCGCAGAGCATCAGCATGATCCGGCAGCGGGTTTCATCGCCGAGGCACTTGAAGACAGCGGGAGGCAGCAGGTTCATGGGTGTGTCACCTAATATGCGTTTTTTCGTATATACGAATATACATATGTAATAAATCAGGCGCCAGGAGCGATTCAGCGGCCTGCGTTCCTGCCTGCTCGACCTTGAGCAGCACAGGATCGCCTTGCGCGGTCCTCAGCCTGTGGCCTGGGTCTCCTCGCCATTGCCGGCCGTGGCCGCTCCGAGGCCGACCTGCTGCAGGTAGTTTTCCAGGGCCTCGACCGCGTTGTGGTTGATGATTGCACCGATGTAGCCGTCCGGACGTATCAGTAGCCAATCGCCGAGGGCCGGGGCGTAGGCCTGTTGCCAGTGCCCCTGATCGTCCAGCACGTCGCCGCGCGGACCGACGCTGTGGATACGCAACCCGGGCCGAGGTCGCACGGCGCTGCGCTCCAGGCCATGGCCAAGCAAGGTCCAGTGCGGGCCCTGGAACAGGTTAAACAGCCGCGAGCGGTGCCCGGAGGCGCTGCGTATCGGTGCATCGGGGGCGCGGTCGCCGGCTGCCACGCCCAGGGTGCGACTGGGCTGCTGCAGCGCGAGGGTGGACTGCGGGTAACCGATATCCAGCTGCTGCACGTCGCGGCCGCGCCGTATATCGCCACGCTTCTGGGCCTCCAGCAGGTGGGTCGCCAGGCCGAGCATCGAGGCGGCGATGGGGCGCCGTTCTTCCTCATAAGTATCCAGCAGCGACTGCGGCGCGCCATGGATCACCGCGGCCAGTTTCCAGCCCAGGTTGTAGGCGTCCTGCACGCTGGTATTCAGGCCCTGGCCACCGGTGGGCGGATGAATATGCGCCGCATCTCCCACCAGAAACACCCGGCCCACACGGTACTGATCGGCCAGCCGCGCATGCATGGTGTAGGCCGAGGCCCAGGACACCGCGTGCACGTGAATATCGTCGCGCCCGGTGCGCTGCGCCACCAGTGCCGTCAGGCCGTCGGCGCTGAGGTCGATCTCGCCTTCCAGGGGGATCGGGCCCTGGATTTGCAACTGATCGGTCCCGGCCAGCGGGCAGAGCGAGATCTGCCGCGTCATATCGCCATCGCCGAAACGGTGCCAGTAGTCGCGAGACAGCCCCGACACCTGCACATCGGCCACCACGGCGCGCACGCCAAGGGTCTTGCCGGGAAAGCCGATGCCCAGCTCATGGCGCACCAGACTGCGCCCGCCATCGGCGCCCACCAGCCAACCTACGCGCAAGGTCTCCTCACCGTTTTTGCCGGCCAGGCGCACGCTGACCCCGTCGGCATCCTGCTCGAAACCCAGTAACTCGCAGCCCCACTGCGGCTGTTGCCCCAGTTCAAGCAGGCGCTCGCGCAGCAGCTGTTCGGTCAGGAATTGCGGCAACATCAGCGGCTGTTGATAGGGTTCGGCAGGGGTAGGGGCCTGGTGCTGGATGACCTCGGCATCGGTATGGCGGCCATCGTCGTGATAGCGGCGCTCAGGCGGATAAGCGTCCGCGATGGCGCAAATCCGCTCGAGGATGCCGATATCCTCGAAGACCTCCAGGGTCCTGGGCTGCAACCCCTTGCCGCGTGACCCATGAAACGGCTGCGGGGCTTTTTCGATCAGGCGCAGGGAAATGCCCCTTCGCGCCAGATCAATCGCCAACGTCAAACCGGCAGCGCCCGCGCCGCAAATCAACACCTGAACAGCGAGTGGTTGTTTCATAATCCGCTCCAAAGCGTGCAAGATGCACATATTTGAGCGAGGGCAAAAGCGTGTCAACAAATAAAGTGCAAAATACACATATTAGTGCTCAGCTCCGCGAGCTTCACGGTGCGCTGGTGGAAATCGTCGGCGTCATGAACCGCCCCCAGCGCGACGAGGCCATGGTCCGCGAAGCCGGAATCTCCCTGGACCGAGCGCTGTTCCCGCTGCTGGTGCTGGTGGAGCGTCTCGGGCCGATTGGCGTGGTCGAACTGGCCGACCGCGTGGGCCGCGACTACACCACCGTCAGCCGCCAGGTCGCCAAGCTCGAAAGCCTGGGCCTGATCGACCGCCAGGCCAGCGCCGCCGACCGCCGCGTGCGCGAGTCCGTTATCACCGCCAAAGGCAAAGCCATGACCGATCGCGTCGATGAGGCACGGGAGCGGATCGGCCTGGCGATCTTCTCCACCTGGGAGGAGCAGGACGTGGAGAATCTGGTGCGGCTGATGAGCAAGTTCGCGCAGGGGATTAAAGGAGATGGGGTGGAGTAGGGGTTTTAGCGCAGAGGGGTAGCAGGCGGGCGGCAGCGGCTGTTGTCCGCCAGAGGCGACCATTGCGGCGATACCGTACGATGCATGCCTACCGGCAGATCATCAGGGTTAACCCATGCAATTCCATGGTTTCGTGTTCGGGCATATCGAGGTCGAGATTCACGGCCGTGCGTACGATTTACATAACTTCTACCAAGCCACTGCCATCCATTACGACATCGTGAATCGTTTGGCTGTACTTGGCTTTACTCGACGAGCTGAAGCCTGGGTGCCGACGGAAGAAGCGCGGAAAATCACCATCAGCTTCCATGAGGTTGACTACTTTTCAGCGAGTGGAGCAGATGAAAACCAGGTGGGCGACGACAGTCGAGTTATACAGTCGATTGGCGTGGTGGAGTCCGATGCCGAGACAAAAACCTGCTACCTCACCGATACCATTCATCCAGATCATCATCTTGTGCTGCGCTTCGAGTCTGGTCTGACCCTACGAGTACAAGCCGCTGAAGCACGGTGCGAGGTTGCCTTTTGACGGGTGGAAAATCACGCCCCGCAACTTCCGTTTTGGAACGATGGCGCGCAACAGTCTTAAACCTGCATGACCGCTTTTGTCCGCTAACGGCCTTTGACCAATGACCGCATCCGACCCACCTCTGACCTGGACACAGCGTTTGCTTTCGAACTGCACTTCAGGATAACTGTGGTCCCGCCCTGCCTTTAGGTGACTCGTGATGTTTGACCTGGCCTCTATCGTGACGTACGTAGCCGTCGTTATCGGTCTTTTCCTGATCCCCGGCCCCGCCGTGCTGTTGGTGATCACACGCACCTTGCAGGGCGGACGCAAGGTTGGTATTGCCACCGGGCTGGGCGTCGCGACGGGGGATCTGATCCATACGCTGAGCGCTGCGCTGGGGCTGTCGGCGATTCTGATGACGTCTGCGCTCGCGTTCAACGTGGTGAAAACGGCGGGGGCCTGTTACCTGATCTACCTGGGGGCGCGTGCTTTTTTTGCTCGATCGAGCACCACTGCGCGCATGCCATTGGCGGATGTGACCTCGCGCCAGGCCTTTTTCCAGGCGGTGGGCGCGGAGGTCCTGAACCCGAAAACCGCGATTTTCTTCCTCGCATTCCTGCCGCAGTTTATTCATCCGGAATCGGGCTCGTCCCTGAGTCAATTCGCGGTGCTGGGCTTGATCTTTTCGGGGCTCAGTGCGGTTTATACCAGCCTGCTTTCAATCGCCATTCGCCCCTTGAGCCAGTGCCTCAAGGGTCTTTCAAGGCTGCGTCGCTGGGAAGGCAAAATCATCGGCACGCTGTTTGTCGGGCTTGGGGTGAAAGTGGCTTTTCAGCAGCAATAAGGCGGGTTTGGCCATGAGCGGAAGCGCACCGGACCGGTCCGTCCGCTCGAGGGAACAACCACCTCAGATCCGAAAGGTTTCCGCGCGCGGGAGTTGGCTGTTGCGGCGGAACTCGTTCTCCCAGTAGGCCACCCGGTCCGCAGTCGTGTTGTGGGTGGCGAGTTGGTCTGCCAAAGCCGATTGGCAAATGACAAGCCCCTGGTCAGTGAGGCGATAGCCTTGATCCACCTCGATCAGCCAGCCTTTCTGGATCCAGTAGCCTAGCGCACGCTTTTTCAGCAAAAACTCCAAGAGGGGTTTTGACATGGCAATCAGTGAGAGCTGATCGCTTCGCTGGGCAATTCGAAAGGCGGCGACGGTGTAGGCGCGAACCTCGGCAGGGGCAGAGGGGAATACATCAGGCGCAAATAACTGAAGAGTGGGGGGCATGATCGATCCTTGAAAACGCCAAAGGCTTGGGGGCAGAGCTTTTGACTCTAGCAAGCTTGCCTCAAGCGGCAAGTTCTTCGTCAGCGTGACCCGCAGTTTCAGCGCTCCTCTTGCAGCATGCCCAGCAAGCTGCTGAATGAATCTGCCACCTCAAACAGGCCGTCCGGCAGGCCCAGTTCATGAAAATAGAACACCACCTTGGGGAGCAGCGAGTTCTCGGAATAATCAAGGCACAGGTAGTCACCGCCACCGCCCACCACGATCGGCAGGTAGTGCTCGGGAAGCTGATGATGGGTTCGCAATGCCACCAGCGCGTTGATGATGTTTTCCGAGCTCTGTAGCGGATCCAGGGTCAGCAGCATGCCGAAGCCGATGCCCCAGGGCTCGCCGTTGACGTTGATCGACAGGGTTCGGTCCTTGGGTTGCCCGCCGTGAAAGCGCTTGACGCATTCAACGTAGTCGCGGGGCAGGGTGAAGCGCAGGACTTTTTCGATGCCGTCAACCAACTCATCGGTCAAGGGTTCATGGGCTTCTGAAAATACATGCCACTCCATAGCCGGGCCTCTGGTCGATCATTGAATGTCGGGGCGCTATTCAAACATTTATCAGCGACTGCCAGTAGCCAGGGCCGTGAGCGGGGCGGCTCTTTTCTGCGTGCCGCCCCGGCGGTTGTTATTACCCCCTTCAATCGCGGTGCTTCTGTGCACGGGTAAAACCTTTGCTTTATCATCCTGCGCCTATTGCCCGCCGCGCCTGCCGTGCTCCGGGCCGTTGTGCAGGACGGGTTACGGCAAGGGAGTCGAGCACGCGATGACTGACCGCGAGCAATTGCACCGAGAAGGTTATGTGCTGCTTCGCCGAGCGATCCCGGCGCAGTGGCTGGATCAGCTGCGTGCCGTGTTCGACGCGGGCGTAAAGCCCTCGGAACAATGGCCGGTGCCCAGGGGCAGGGACTGGCGCCATTCGCAGCTGGACACCGATGCCTGCGTGCAGGCGCTGTGTCGTCTGCCGTCGATGCTGGCGGTGGCGGGGGAGTTGATTGGAGAGCGGTTTTTCCTGTCCCAGGTGGAGGGGCGAGAGCCGTTGAAAGGGGGCGGGCATCAGCTGCTGCACCGCGACCTGTCGGCGCAACGACCAGGGGACATTGCCAATGCCCTGGTGTATTTCGACGACTATGGGCCCGCCAACGGTGCAACGCGGATTGTCCCCGGCAGCCATCGGCCTGAGCCGGGAGCGCCGCCTTTTGATTTCAATGACGAGTCCCGCTCGGTGCAGCTTGCAGGTTCCGCGGGTGATGTCCTGCTGTTCGACGTCGACCTGGTGCATGCGGGCAGCCTGAACATCAGCGGCGCCCGTCGCCGTACGCTGTTGATCAGCTATTTTTCGCAGTCGCTTTACGCTTCACATCAGCAGACCGCGAGCCTGCGCAGTATCCAGATGGACACGAGTGAGCGCTTTGAGCCTGGGGATTTTCCCTGGCAGGCGCCAGCGGCTGACTGGGTGCCAGTGCCCACGGCTTGAGCGACCAGGCCGGGGCGGCCATTTCATTCAAAAATTGTAAGACCGAGTAGAAGCCTATGAATCGTCGTAAAAAAATCCAGCAGTTGTTAAAAGCTCACGCGAAAAAGGCCAGTGCCAAATTGGCGCCTGCCAGCAAGTCGAAATACATCAGCAAGGCGGACCGCCTGAAGCTGGCGGCTGAAGCCGATCAGGATGCAAACCTGGCCGCCGACAGCGAGTCTGTGTAGATGGAACAGGGCTTCACCTTGCTGACGCGCTTGCGCGCAACCCTCAAAGATTTCACGCCAGCAGTTCGGTGATCCACTGCGCCTGGCGGGCGACGTCCTGGATCTTTTCCTCGGGCACCGCTTGCTGCGCCCGGGCAAAGTCGGCCAGGGTCTTGTGCTTCTGGCGCAACCTGCGCTGCCACTTGAGCAAGAACGCCGGGCTGCGTGCCTGCATGTGCAGCGGGCCGAAGTACAGTTCCCGGGCGCTGTAGCGCACCGGCTTGTCGCGCTCGGCGACGATGATTTCGTAGTCGAAGCGGTTTTCCTGCAGCACCTCCTCAGCGAGGATGCAGTAGCCATTGTCCATCAGCCATTGGCGCAGTGGCGGCTCGCCGCCGTTGGGTTGCAGGATCAGCCGTTCCTGGCCGTTGAGGTGGGCCTTGCCGCAGTCGAGGATGTCGCGGATGGTCTCGCCGCCCATGCCACAGATGCTGATGGCGGTGATCCCGTCCCGCGCCTCGATCGCCGCCAGGCCGTTGGCCAGGCGCACAGTGATGAGCGATGTCAGATCGTTCTCGCGTACCGTACGTTCGGCAGCATGGAAGGGGGTCAATGCCACCTCGCCGGCCACCGCCGCCGAGATCGCGCCACGGCGCATCAAGGCCACCGGCAGGTAGCCGTGATCCGAGCCGATATCGGCCAGGCGCGCTCCGGCGGGCACATGCGCCGCCACGCGCTCAAGGCGCTTGGACAATGTCTGTTGGTTCAACGGCAACCCCTTTTCAGCACGAGCGTCCGGCAGCGTTGGCCAGATCGGGGCGCGATTGTGGCGGGCAATGCCGGGTATTTCAAATTCAGGCGACCGGGGTCATGGCGTTGTTCCAGGGGCACGCAGGCCCTCAGCACTCCACAATCCAGGTCCGCCAGCAACCCAGCACTGGCCCGTTGCCGGTAATAGGTGGCCATCAGCGTGTTGGGGATATTGCCCGATTGCGAGCTGCGCGAGCGAGTCAGGGGCGGCAGGGCGCTCCGGTTTTTAAGCGCCAGGCCGCCAAGGGATAGCGGTTGGAACAGGCTTGAAGCAGTCAGGGTGTCTCGGAGGAGATGAGCAAAGGCGACACATTCACCTATTCGAATGGATGAATAGGTGGCCGGCACGCGTCGAGATGGCGGCCTCCTTCGCTGGTGCAAGATCCGCCTCAACGTCCCTGGATCACTGCCCGGATGCCTGCCGACACCACTCGCAAAAATCCCGTAGCCGTGCCGTGAATTCCTCGGCCGAGGCCGTGGGCTGCTGGCTATGACGCAGGAAGAATTCGATCTGCGCCTGTTGTGCCGGATAGCGCTGGACGAACTGCGCCACGTGCTCCTCCAGGGTATGGGGCCAGCCAGGGGCCTGATCCGAGCGCAGGATATTGGTCGCGCGGATCAGCTTGCGCGAGGCCTCGCGTTGCAGGCGTTTGACCTCGCTCGGCTGCGCTGGCTGATCGATCTGATCGGCATAGCGGCTGAGCACCGGGTAGAAATCCCCATTGAGCGCCAGGGCGATCGCGCGCGATGGCCTGAACGGGGCGAAGTGTGCTGCCAGGTCAGTGCCCCATAGGCAGCGGCAGTGGTGCTTGAGCCAGTAGCCCCAGCTGTACAGGTGCTGCGGATCCAGCACCTGCTGACGGTTGCCGATATCGAAGTCGATCTTCACCACCTCCGGGTGCCGCGCGGCCAGAGCCAGGCGCAGGGCTTCAAGGGTGGCGAGGGCTGCTGCATCCTGCGGCTGGCGCAGGACCAGGGTCACGTCCAGGTCCGAAACGCCAGGTTTGGCGCTGCCCCGGGCCACGCTGCCATACAGGTAAATGCCATCGAGCAAGGCGCCGGCCTCGGCCGTCAGGGTGCGGCACAGATCATCCAGCAACGGCTGGAAAGGCGCAGGCAAAGGCTGGCTGGGAGCGGCCGGAATAAAACCGTCCGCATCGACGCCGTCCGGTTGGCGAGAGGGCATGGGGGTGGGCCTGTGGCTCTTGAGTAAGCGGGGGATCTTAACAGCGTAGGCACTGCTGCAAGGGCCGGTTTTTTAGGGTGAAAGCAGCCTTGCGTGATAGCAGTTTGGTATCTCCTGGCTATAGTGAAATTGTCGGCGCGGGAGCTGTCTGGTCTGCGCTTGTTTTTGCAATGCTGGCAGGTACGACCTAGCAATATGCAGGGCCATGAACGGCCCAGGGAGCGCGCGATGCGGGTACTTAAGGGATCAAGCACGTTGGCTTTTTGTTTGAGCCTACTCGGCTGTTCCACTCCGGATTCGGTTATGGAACCTTACGAATCAGCTTTGAATCTGGGCAGTTCCAACGCTAAAAAATTCCACTCAATGTTGTATTTCCCATCTGGTACTGCGCTGCACTATCCGGGTTATGTCGTTGCCCTGGAAAAGAGTCCGCAATCGACCGTTGGTGGTCCCAAGGCGTACCCACAAGTCAGCTTTGTAAAAAGTGGAAGTTATACCGATGCCGAAGAAGCCGGTTCATGGCGAACAGCCAATCAGATCGAGCGCTTTCAAAACAGTGATTCAAAGGCAATGTTTGTGTCGCATATCATCAAAAATACAATAGTCGGAGATGACTCAGTTCGGGACGCCCCTTATTACTCAAAAAGCCATTGCTTTGTTTATAACGCCTACGCCGCCAGACCGGTATCGCTGATTAAGCAGAACTATGATTTGGCGAAAATCAGTGATTGGCACGCCTGCAAGATATCGACCAACCTGGATAAGGTCGATGCCAAGTCATATCAGTTATATGACTACGGAAAATATGCACTTGTTTCATTGGAAGAAAATCTGACCAAAGACCTCAAGGCCGGCAGTTATACCCATGTGCTGGTTATTGTCATGGGCTGGAACACCGCTCAGGAGGAGGCAATCCGCAACTTTAATGATTTGACCGGGAGCCTGATGGCTGCATCCCTGGAGTCTGTCAAAGGCCAACAGGAGGAGCCGATCAACAGAACGGCCGCTATACAGCCATTGAGTAATCGCAGTAGCAATTTCCGACCTTTGGTCGTGGGTATTACATGGCCTTCTTATTGGTCCAACTCGTTTGGTAACGTTTTGAGTTACTCGAACAAGGCCAATGATGCTGATGAAATAGGCCTGTCCTGGCTTAACAAGATTGTCAATGAAACCATTCCCCGCAGTTTGAAGGCTTCCGGTAGCCAGGCGCGGGTGGTTGCACTTGGGCATAGTTTTGGTGCCCGGGCGATGACCCGTGCGGTGTTTAGTGCACCGGTCTTGACCCCTCTTGAAAGTCAGTTTCCAGACCAGACCATGGTGACCAGTTCGGTTGACTTGGCCGTGGGGCTTCAAGGGGCTTTCAGCATCAATCGCTTTGCGCCCGGGGTGGGCAGTGAAGGGGCGCCTTACCGCGACTATGCCAAGTTGAAAAATACCCAGTTGGTGCTGACAGCATCGTCCAATGATGAGGCGGCGGGTTCGCCGTTTATTCTCTGGACCGCACCCGCAGGTGCCATGAGTTCATACCGTAAGGCATGTGATAGTGCCAATCCGGATTACAAGGGGATCTTCGACTGTATGAAAGCTTCCGACACTTCCGCGGTTCCTTGCGGCAAGTTCGCCATTTGCAAAAACGGGCAGGAGGAGTGTACCGACCCGTTTGCTTCCCAGCCGGCAGTGAAAAAAGTTGCTTACATCAATGCCTCAGACGGGATAACGGAGTTCAATTCTCCAGGTTCGGGCGGTGGTGCCCACAGTGATATCTATCGCCTGCCCATGGGGCGCCTGCTGTGGAAATTAATCGAGCAATATGCGCCAACGAAGGGATGGGGACCCAGAGGTTCAGGGCCAATAGCTGACCGCTAGCTGTTGCAGAAGGCAGGTTCAGCAGAGACTGATGGGGGCGCATCACAACCCTCATCAGTCTCTGAGCCAGGCCTCAGTTCTTGAACGTCGAGTGCTTGCGCCCCTGGTCGAGCAGGGCGAACACCACCACCAGCAGCGAGGCGATGCCGAGGATGATCACCACGCCGTCGGTGGAGTGGGTGGCCGAGGCCGAGACCAGGGACAGGGCGCCCAGCGGGGCCAGGCCGCCGGCGATGGCGGTGCCGATTTCACGGCCGGTGCCGAAGCCCGAGGAGCGGGTCTGGGTCGGGAACTGGCGGCTGAGGAACGAACCCTGGGGGGCGAACATCATCGGCGCGAGGATCCCGGTGCCGACGCCGATGGCGATGTAGATCATCAGGCTTTCACCGGTGTTGAGCAGGGCCAGGAACGGGTAGGCGAACAGCAGCGAGAACACCCCGCCGAGCATCAGCACGGTTTTGCTGCTCCAGCGGTCGCACAGCCAGCCGAAGAACGGCACGGCGACGATGGCCACCAGGCTGGCGATGGTCACCGACAACGAGGTGACGTGTACGTCCACGCCCTTGAACTGAGTGAGGTAGGCCAGGGAAAAGGTCTTGAAGATGTAGCTCAGGGCGTTGTAGCCAACCGCGACGAAGAACACCACCGCCAGGCCTTTGAGGTCGTTTTTGAACAGGGCCTTGAGCGGCGACGCCTTGGCTTTTGCCGGCTCCTGGCTCAGTTGGTTGAATTCCGGGGTTTCCGGGATGCTGTTGCGCACCCACAGGCCGACGCCGACCAGGGCGATGCTGCAGATAAACGGGATGCGCCAGCCGCCTTGCAGCAGGAACTCGTTGCCGTTGATGGTCAGCAAGTACACGGTCAGCGACGACAGCAGCAGGCCCAGGTTCAGGCCCAGCGCCGGCCAGGCTCCCTGGCTGCCGCGCTTGCCTTCGCTGGCGTGTTCGTAGGAAGTCACGGCCGCGCCGGACAATTCGGCACCGGCACCCAGGCCCTGGATGATCCGCACCGCTACCAGCACGATGGGGGCCCAGATGCCGATCGAGGCGTAGCTGGGGATCAGGCCGATCAGCGTGGTGCACACGCCCATCATGCAGAAGGTCACCACCAGCACTTGCTTGCGGCCGAACTTGTCGCCCAGGTAACCGAACAGGATGCCGCCGAACGGGCGCGCGATAAAACCGATGGCAAAGGTCGAGAAAGCCATCAGGGTCGCGGTTTTTGGGTCGCTGTTATCGAAGAAGATTTTCGAAAACACGATCGCGGCCATGGTCGCGTACAGGTAAAAGTCGTACCACTCCAGCATCGAACCGAAGATGGTGGCAGCGGCGACTTTGCGCAGGCGCTTTTTGGTTTGTTGCGGGGTTTCCGCTGCAGGGCTTGGGGGGGTAACTGCGGTCATTCCGGACTTCCTCATGAATCATTATATTTATTTTCAAATGGACACTTATTGCGCTCCGCAGGCCCTGTTCGGGCCCGCAGGCTGGGTACATACACCTGGCCGAAGCCGTGGTGCGAGCACGACGCGGCCGCCCGGGTGGTGACTCGGGCAGTGCCGTGGGCGGATCAGGGGTGCTGGAACATGCGGTCGGCAATCATCTCGCCGATGGGAATGGCCGAAGTCGCGGCCGGTGAGGGCGCATTGCACACATGGAGCATGCGCGAGGTCTGGGCGAACAGGAAATCATGCACCAGGCTGCCGTCACGCATCACCGCCTGGGCCCGGATACCGGCTTCGTAGGGCAGCAGGTCGTCGATGTTCAGCGACGGGCAATACTTGCGGCATTGCTCCAGGTAGCCGGACTTGAACAGCGAGTTCTTCATCTCGACGCTGCCGGAACCGAGGTTTTGCCAGATGGTTTTCCAGAACCCGGGGAAGCTCGCGTACTGCGCCACATCGCGCCAGTTGATCGAGAACTTCTTGTAGTTCTCGCGCCCCAGGCCCAGTACCGCGTTGGGCCCGACCGTCACGCTGCCGTCGATCATCCGTGTCAGGTGCACCCCGAGGAACGGCAGCTCCGGGTCGGGGATGGGGTAGATCAGGTGGTTGACGATGTTGTTTTTCGACGCCGGCAGGCGGAAGTATTCGCCGCGAAACGGGATGATCTGGTGCTCGATCCTGATCCCGGACATTGTCGCCAGGCGGTCGGATTGCAGACCGGCGCAGACCACCAGTTTCTTCGCCTGCCAGGTGCCGTCATGGGTGCTGACACCGACGTGGTCGGGGCTTTCCTGGATGGCGGTCACGGTGCGGTCGAGACAGATTTCCCCGCCGCCGGCACGGATCACCCGGGCCATGGTCTGGCAGACTTCGCGGTAGTCGACGATGCCGGTGGCGTCGAGAAACAACCCGCCCAGGCCGACGATATTCGGCTCGCGCTGGCGCAGTTGATCGGCATCGAGGCGTTCGACCTTCATGCCATTGAGTTGGGAGCGGGCGTACAGCGCCTGCATGCGCTCCACCTCCAGTGGAGTGGAGGCCACCAGCAGCTTGCCGCAGACCTCGAACTTGATCCCGTGCTCGGTGCAGAACTGCTTGGTGGCCTCGGCGCCGCGCTTACACAGGTCGGCCTTGAGGCTGCCCGGTGCGTAGTAGATGCCGGCATGGATCACGCCGCTGTTGTGCCCGGTCTGGTGTTTGGCCAGGGTGCCTTCTTTTTCCAGGATCACCAGGGAGGCGCCGGGCTGGCGCTTGAGCAGTTCCATCGCGGTGGCCAGGCCGACGATGCCGCCGCCGATGATGCAAAAATCATAAATCATTGTGGGGGTTACCTTGGATCAGCAGGTCTAGTTATCAGGTTGTCAGACTAATGCATCTGGCAAAAGTCGGCGTGCCGCAGCACGCGCTCAATATTCAGGGGTTCATGGGCTCAGTCGGTGGCTGGCAACTCAAGTTGCAGGCGCTTGGCGGAGGCGCGCAAGTGCGCATCGGCGCAGGCGGCTGCGGCTTGTCGGTCGCCAGCGGCGATGGCCTGGTACATGGCCTGGTGTTCCTGGGTCGCATCGGCCGAACCGCCGACAAAGCGCGACGCCGAGTTTTCCCAGGCGGTTTTGCGTGCGGTGGCCAACTGGCTTCTGAGGAAGTCATGAAAGGCCACGAAGTATTCGTTTTTACTGGCTTCGGCAATGGCGCGGTGGAAGGCCACGTCGGCCAGGGCGGCGGCTTCGAAATCGCTGCGTTTGTCGTGCATTTCCTGCAAGGCCTGCTGCATGCGTTGCAGGTCCTGCTCGTCACGGCGCTGGGCGGCAATCGAGGCGGCCTGGGTTTCGATCCACAGGCGCATCTCGAACATCTGCGTCAGCTGTGGCCGGCGAGTGTTCTGGGTCGGGAAGCGAAACACCGTCCCGGCTGGGGTCTGGGAAATGAACGAACCGAGGCCGCGACGGGCGATCAATACCCCGTCGGCCTTGAGCTGGGCAATGGCCTCGCGAATCACCGAACGGCTGACGCTCAGCTGTTCGGCCAATTGCTGTTCGGTGGGCAAGCGCGACTCGGGAGCGAGGTTCCCGGATTCGATCTCGGCGCGGATAACGCTGACAACACGCATCACGAGAGAGTCGGGGCGCTGGAGCTCAAGCATAAGACAACCTTGGTAGTCAGGTTGTCAGACAATAGACGTTTGGAATTTCTGTTGTCAAGCAGATGAGTGTTGGTGCGTTTGCCGAATCAACCTGAAATCAGCCCCAGCTCAGCCTGCAAACGGGCGACCACTTCGGCCTCGACTGCGCCCTGATCGCCCCCGGTCTGCCATACCGCGCAACTGGCGCTGTGGCTGCCATGCACCGCGTGATACACCGCCAGCACGCTGCCGGGTCCGGAGCCGGTGTGGCCGCTCAAGCTCAAGCCGCCGGCCACCGCGCCGCACATCAGGCCCAGGCCGTAGCCCGGCGCGGTCCAGGGGCGCCCGGCAATCGGCCCGCCGAGCAGGCGTGGCGTCTGCACCGCCTGCAACAGCGCCGGGGGCAGCAGATCCCCGTTCAGCAGGCGTTCCAGGAGCAGCGCCGCCTGCGCCAAGGGACCGACCAGCAGCCCGTGATACACCCAGCCCGGGTCGTAGTCCGGGCAGTCGCCCATCGCTACTGTTGCCAGGTCGGCGCGAGTACGGGCCAGGCGCACATCCGACACCTTCAGGGGCGCCAGTACCCGCTGGCTCAGGGCCTGGTGCAATGCCAGGCCGCTGACCCGTTCGATCACCCGGGTGAGCCACAGATAACCGACGTTGGAGTACCGCCAGCCACTGCCCGGTGGATAGCGCAGGCGCCCGGCATCCAGGCGTTGCAGCATCTCCTCGGCCGACCACGGCGTGTCATGCCGGGCTACGGCGGCGTGGTAATCCGCCAGCTCGCTGTAATCGGCTAACCCGGCTTCGTGGCGGAGCAATTGGCGCAGGCTGAACGGCCCTTCGGCCAGCGGTTCGTCGAGGGTCAGCAACCCGTCACGCACCAGGGACAGGGCGGTCGCCGCGAGCACGGTCTTGGTAAAACTCCACCAGGGAATGACGGCGTCAGGTTGCGTGGGAGGGATGAGGTGGCCGTTGGCGACGAGGGAGAAAGTCATGGGCGGGGTCTACACACGGTCGGTCTGGGAGGGGGCAATGTTCGCTCAGTTGTGGCGAAGGAGCTTGGCCCCTCGCCACGAGCGCACGGCAGGCCGCCCTTGAACGGATTACGCCGTTTGCCGGCGCATGGTCAGGATGGCGCTGCCGAAGAAGATGAACGTGGAGCCCACCACGCGGTTGACCCACTTGGAAAACGCCGGCCGGGTCAGTACACCCTTGGCCCGCGAGGCCAGCAGCGCGTAGATGCTTAGGGAGATCAGCGACAAGGCCATGAAGATCAGGGTCAGGATGAAAAACTGCGGCACCAGCGCTGCGTTTTGATCGATGAATTGCGGGAACAGCGCGGTGAAGAAAATCGTCGCCTTGGGGTTGGTGGCGGCGGTCAGGAACGCCGACTTGAACAGCTTCGAGCGCGGCGGCATCTGGCCCTCGGGGCTCCCGTCGCTGCTGGCCGAAAGCACCGGTTCCTTCTTCAGCAGGTGCTTGGCGCCCAGGTAAAACAGGTAGCCGGCGCCGGCGATTTTCACCGCGTTGAAGATGATTTCGGAGCTGGCGATCAATGCCCCAAGGCCCAGCATCGCCGCCGCGGACATGCAAAACAGGCCGCTGACATTGCCCAGCGACGACCACAGGGTCGATTTGGCACCGTAGGCCACGCTGTTGTGCAAGGCCACCAGGGTGGCCGGGCCAGGGCTGGCGATGGAGATTGCCGCGACCAGGGTGTAGGTCAAAACCGAGTGAACATCCATTTCATGACTCGCTGTAAGAAGACGTCGAATTCTATAGGGAAAGTGCAGGGCAAATCACCGCACAGGTGAGCTGATTTTACCCGGCACTCATCACTGGATGCGCCTTAGCGCCTGTTCACGGTCTGCTGCGCTTAGCTCATGCCGCGTCAAAAGTGGCTTCGAAATGCTCATTTAGGGCCCTAAACTCCGCTTTCTCAGCCACTTTTGCCTTGCCTGAGCGTCGCTCGCTAGATCGTGGACAGGCTTTTAGCGCCGATCCAGCCAGTAGTTGTGCAGGCTGCGCGCCGCCGGTTCGATGGCTGCCACGCGCTGATTGTGCAGGGCCACGTTGAGGTCGGCCGGCAGTTCGAAGTTGTCCTGTTCGGCGCACTCGATGATCGATTGCAGCAGGGCGGCCTGGGGCGCCGGCATTTGCGGCCAGTTGCCCACGGCGACGCCGCGCAGGTAACCGAAGCACCATTCTTCGGCCAGGGTCAGGGGTTGGCCCTGGTGTTCGGTGGTTTCAAAACGTGCCTTGAAGGCCGAGGCGTCCAGTGCCAGCTGGCTGGCCAGGGTGTTCATGTGGCGCACGCAGAGTTCGATGAACTGCTTGCCTTGTTCCGGGCTGTCCCAGTCCGGGTTCTGCCCACCCCAGATGGCCGGGAACCACTCGGCGATGTCGACCCGAGCAGGGCTGGAAACCAGGGCGGTGAAGTAGCCGTCGAGTTCCGAAGGGTTGAGCACCGAGTGATCGTCACCGTATTGCAGCAGGGTGTTCTCGATCACGTCGAAGTCAGCGGCGTTCAAGGGTTGGTCTGGCATGGCAATGATCCTTGGCAAGTCGGGGCGCCAGGGCGACGCCGTGTTTGAAAAAGTCGCGGAGGATGGGCCTTGTGGCGGTTTTTTTCCAGCGCCGATTATCCACCGGCGCTCGCCGGTCGCAGGCAAGGGGCGTCGGGTTCAGGCCTGGCTGCAAAAATGCCCCGCTCCCAGGCGCCATACCGAAAACCACACATCATCCGCCGGGGCGTAGCGCTCCAGGGGGATCGGCCGCTCGTGCAACAGGTCGTCCGGGGCGAATACTTCAAGCTCCCAGGGGAAATCCGGGTTGTACGACAGGCTGTACTCGGGGGATGGGCTGGCGAGGGTGTAGTGGATCGAATACACCATCAGCGGTGAGCCCTGGAGTTGGTTGTGGGCATACAGCGCCCAGAACTCGCTCATCTGCGGCCGGCTGACCTGCTCGGCAAACGTCAGGGCGGCGGGCAGGTCATCCCAGGTGGCCTGGACCGTTTGCTGGGCCAGGGCGATGCGTGCGGCGGGCGACTGGCCCTTGGCGTGCTCGACGTAGATCAGGGTGGTGGCGAACTGGAACTCGCACTGGGTGATGCTCGGGCTGACGTCCCAGTGGCCGATCATGTGCTGGTCCAGCAGTTCGATTTTCATGGGGCGGGCTCGGGTTGTGGGTCAAAAAAGCGCGAGTGGCTAGCGGTCGCGATTGGCGGGCCAGGTCGCGGTCGGGAAGTAGGCCTCCAGGCCCGGTTGCTGGTGGTCCACGCCGTTGCGGGTCCAGTAGCAGCTCAGGCGGCTGTAGTTATCCAGGTCGCCGCGCACCAGGCACGTGGCGCCGTGCCCCGGCCAACTGAAGGCCAGCATATCGGCCTCGGCCATGGTCGCCCGCGCCACCTTGCCAATGGCGGTGGTGGTCTGGCCATTGATGGTTTTGACCAGGGTCAGGGCGCCGTTGCTGAAGGTGATTTCAGCGCTGCCGGAGTAGGCGGCGCCGCCGTCGGGCGCCTGGCCGATCAGCGCGTAATGGCCGGGAACCATGGAGTAATACAGGTGTTCGTCGGCGGCGTTGTCGGCCACGACGCTGGTGCTGGCCAGCAGCAGGCCGAGCAGGGCGCACAGACCAGGGATGCGCTGCATGCAGGTACGTTCCTTGTAGAAAATCGAGCTTGAACAGTCGGTGATGGGGGCAAGTCCCGGGTTGGCTGAACGCGCCTGGCAACCCTCAGACCGTTACGCCGTGGCGCATTATAAATACCGACAGTAAAAGCACCAGCAGGGTGGTGATGGCGGCGTAGCAGGCACTCAAGCCGAGCTTGACCAGCAGCATGTCATCGACCGCCCTATAGCCGATGGAGGCCCCGAACAGGGCTGCGGCTGCGGCGCCGGCGATAAGGATGCAGCCGCTCCTCATGCCTGGGGCCAACAGCGGGATCAGAACCAGGTGGGCGCTGCTGATCAGGATGACAAAGATCGCAATGATCTTGAGGGTGAGAACCATGCTGTCTCGGGTGCTGTTCATGGTGACGCGCTCCGATAGCAAAGCCTGCGGCCTTGCCGGGTTATTCCTTACTCCCTGTTCCTTGTGTACTTGAAGGGGTCGTAGCTCGGCGGTCGAGTGTCCCTGCTGCCGAGTGGAATGACTCATCCCGGAAACGAGATGCATCACGCTCTAGATTAGGCCTCGTCCCGCGATTTAGACGACTTTGCGACGGACGTGCATGGCCGGCACTCCCTGGCAGGCCGAACACCTCATCTGCTGCGGTGTGCCCGGTGATCCAGCGTCCGTCGAAATCGATGATGTTCCGAGGGCTGGCCAGTACTTCCAGCATGGGCGCCCTTCTAATCAATTGCTGGGTTTAATAAGAAGCATTACTATTCACGCCCCCAGTCCCCCAGCACACCGCGATGACTCCCCAGCCGCCCCGCAGACCAGGCTTTTTCGAGTACTACGAAGAGTTGATCGGCACCTGGACGCGTCGGCTGAAAAACCGTCAGCAGGCTGAAGACCTGGCCCACGACACCTTTGTCCGGGTGCTGGAGTCGGACCCGGACAAGGTCGAGCAGCCACGGGCCTATCTGCACCAGACCGCACGCAACATTGCGGTGGACGGCTATCGTCGCGAAGACCGGCGCGGGGCCATGGAACTGGAAGCGATTCATCACAGCACGCCGCCGACCGGCGACCCGGAGCATTTCATGCACGCGATCCAGCTTGCTGACTCCATTGAACAGGCCCTTGCCGAGTTGCCGCTGAACTGCCGCAAGGCGTTTGTCTGGCAGAAGATTGAAGGCCTGACCCAGGCGGAAATCGCCGAGCGCCTGGGCCTGTCAAAAAACATGGTGGAAAAGTATATGATCCGCACCCTGCGGCATCTGCGTGACCGCCTGGACGGGCCGATGCCATGAGCCGCCGAGACTTTTCACCCTCTGCCAAACAGGAACTTCCATGATGGATAGCCGTGATTGCGCGTGCGGACCGGCGACGGTGCGCGATGAGGCGGCGCTATGGTTCGTGCGTCTGCAAGAGCCCGCGCTGAGCGCTGAAGAGCGGCAGGGGTTCGACGCCTGGCTGGCCGAGCACCCGCAGCACCGGGATGAATTTCAACTGCTGCAGACCCTGTGGAGCGCCACCGACCTGTTGCCACGGGAACGTTTGCAGGCCTTGTGCAAGGACCCGGCGCCACCTGCCCGGCGCCGTCCGATGTTGCGTTACGCCCTGGCGGCCAGCGTGCTGGCGGTGGCCGTGGGGCTGGGGTTGTTCAGTGGCCTGAACCAGCCGGCCTCCTACAGCGCGGAGTTTGCCACCGCCCTGGGCGAGCGCCGCCATGTGGCGCTGCCGGACGGTTCGCAGATCGACCTCAACAGCCGCAGCCGGTTGCAGGTGCGCTACGAAAAAGGCCAGCGCCATATCGAATTGAGCGAAGGCGAGGCCATGTTCAGCGTCGAACACGACAGCAGCCGGCCCTTTGTGGTGGCCGCCGGGCCGGGCAAGGTCACGGTCACCGGGACCCGCTTCGATGTGCGCCGCGACGCCGGCCAGACCCGGGTTGCAGTGGAGCAGGGCACGGTCAAGGTGCAGGGCCGCGACGCTGCCGAAGGTGATTTTGTCAGCCTCACCGCCGGCCTCGGCACGCGGATCGACAGCAACGGCACGGTGGCTGCGGCCCATGCGGTCGACCCCGAGGCACTCACGGCCTGGCGCAACGGCAAGCTGGTGTTCAACAACGCGAGCCTGGCTGACGTGGCGGCTGAAGTGTCGCGTTATCGCCAGCAACCGCTGCGCGTCGACAACCCGGCGGTGGCCAATCTGCGTTTGACCAGTGTGTTCCGCTGTGACGACACCGACGCCCTGCTCAAGGCCTTGCCCAGCATCCTGCCAGTGGCGGTGCAGACCCATGCCGATGGCAGCCAGGAAATAATTGCGCGTTAGATTCAGGTTTTTTTCGAGTTCTTCGTCTTCTTGTCCAACTGCAACTGGTTTGCATTAACAGCCGCACTTCTTTGCGCTCAACAGGACAAGCTGCGACGTGAATAACCTCGATCTCAAGAACCCCAACCGTGCCCTGCCGACGTCACGCTGGCTGCCGCTGGCTCTGGCCCTGGCGGTCAGCGCCGGGCTGTCCCAGGCCCATGCCGAGCAGGCACCGAGTGCGATTCACATCCAGGCCCAGCCCCTGGCCCAGGCCCTGAGTCAGTTGGGCTTGCAGACTTCGCTGCAGGTGTTTTTCAGCCCCGAGTTGGTGGCCGGCAAACAGGCCCCGGCGGTGCAGGGCAGCCTGTCGCCGGAGCAGGCCCTGCGCCAGTTGCTCCAGGGCAGCGGCCTGGATTACCAGGTCGACGGCAGTTCGGTGACCCTGAGCCCGGCACCTGTGGCCAATGCTCCGCTGGAGCTGGGCGTCACCGACATCAAGGTGGTGGGGGACTGGCTGGGGGATGCCAACGCCGCCGTGGTGCAAAACCACCCGGGGGCGCGCACGGTGATCCGCCGCGAAGCCATGGTCGAGCAGGGGGCGATGAATGTCGGCGATGTGTTGCGCCGGGTGCCCGGGGTCCAGGTGCAGGACGCCAACGGCACCGGCGGCAGTGATATTTCCCTGAACGTCGGGGTGCGCGGCCTGACCTCGCGCCTGTCGCCGCGCTCCACGGTGCTGATCGATGGCGTGCCCGCAGCGTTCGCGCCCTATGGCCAGCCGCAGTTGTCCATGGCGCCGATTTCGAAAGGTAAACCGTTTCTAATAATATAGGTCGCCAAAGCTACGGGGACTTGTACCCGTGGCTTTGGGGGCCGGGGTTTGCTGAGGATGGCCATTCCTCGCATCATGGCGAAAAGCCTTCAAGCTGACGAACGGTCGGATCCATTCCTGTGCTTGACGACTAAACCCGTATAAAATACACGGCTATCATGTGGCTTAGGTTGAACGCCAACGCCAACGCTACGCATTTGATATGGGGCGACTGCTTAAAAAAAGAACAATGTTTGTAGTGTGCGATAAATTAATTTGTAGTAAAGCTTGGGTTTCTTTTGTGGATATAGATTTTGAAGGGCGGTCTTGGAATTACCGAAAGTGGATTTTTCAACATATTAGAAATACTCATCTTAATGAAGATGATTACCACAAAGCCACAATTGAGGCAGAGCAGCTAAAGCTAAATGGTCAAATAGGTGAAACAGAGTGGCGGAGTATGGTGCGGTTGGCCAACCAATCATTGCTGCGAAACGCCTGCTATGAATGATTGATATGTTTAGTGTGGGACCTTGAAGGCCAATGTAGTTAATATTGCTGATGCTAATTTTTTCATGGTGTTTTATATTGTTAGTTATTAGTAAATTATCATATTTTTAGAATAATTGAAGGTTAGGGTGTTCTGTGCTATAAAAGTACTGCTGAAGTCGATATTTAAGACTGGAGGTACATTAGGTATGGAAGCCGGGAAAAATTCAATAGCTTATCGCATCTGGGGCTTGGAGCATCTGCATTATGGGATTTTGTGCAAAGCAGAGTATGATTTAGCTATTCTAACTGCTGATAAGTTGTACGAGGAAGGTAAAGTAAGTCGCGATGAATATTTGGAGATGATAAGGCTTGCATGTGGGGCGTTGGCTGGTAGCTAATGGTTTGGAGATATATCTTCGAACCTATGTCTGCTTGGAGCAAGCGAAAGGTTTGGCGGAATAACTTACGCTGTGGTATTCCGTGGATTTTTTAAAAACGGATTATCTACATTTATTGTCGAGTCATGGCGGAAATTCAAGGCCATATTTAAGGCAAATAAAAAACCCTCTCGGGTTTTTTGTGTTGTTGGGCGTCACGTAGTTTCATCCCTGTTGCGTTCGCATGTCCTCAATTATTCGCTGTTTGTATTCTTCTGCATCTTCATCAATTTTCCTTTTTGCGTCTCCCCAATGCTCATTATAAGTAATTTTATGCCTTGCGACTAATGAGTGGACGATGCTGTCAAGATTTTGTAGCTTGGCTTTGTTATCTGGAGTTCCAAACTCTTTGACTAACGCATTGTTTGATATGCCTTTGTGTCCAGATAGTCCTATTATCAATTTTTTGGCGAGGCTGGATGTCAGTCTTAAGTTAGGATATTCCTCCATTTCTATGATTTTTAAGAAGTTAATCAAAAATCTTTGACGCTCTCTTCTTTTGAATCCACCAACTATTCCGCCTATCTTGCCTGCTATTTCTGCATTTTTCATACTCTCTCCTGTATTGTTATAAATACAAATAGCACGAAAAATCTATATGTCAATGCTTCGGAGATATATCTTTGAAGTTGTCATGGTGGCTATGCTCGATGTGTCAAATTGAGGCAAGGTTTTGAAATTTTCATTTTTTGGGGTGGCCTATCCCCCACATTCAATCTTGAAATTAAACTGGGAGCGATTGTTCGAAAATTCCCGATAATTTTTTGCAGGTGGTTAGTTGCAAAGCTCAACTAAGTAAAATCAATTAGGGTAGAACCATAAATGTGAATAAGGTTGAACGATAAAAATATTTTCGATTTGCTATTGACAACGTTTTGTGCCGTATTTAAGCAATAAATTGATGGTCGGAAAAATCAAGTTATCAATTTTTTGATATAAAGTTATAAAAAAATTCCGTAATTTTTTTGAAAATAGCACTTTAATGCTTGCTGTTCGGTGGTGTGGTTTTTGATCGAAAAATACCTGTTTTGGGTTTAGGACAAAAACAGCCGGTTGGTGAAAATTGATATTGTTTGTTGTGGCGGGTTGTCCTATGAAATTTGATATGTATGTATACATACATATAGGTTTGGAGATATATCCCCGAACCTCTGGAAGTATTGGGTTGAGTGGTTAACGCTGTTTTGGACTATTTTTGATATAGGCTTTTTGCACTAACCATGATGCTGCGAGGTGTAACACATTTGGCTATTTTAGGCGTGTAGTGGTGTGGTTTGGTGTCGTTGTATCAACGGAGTGGAAGAAGGTCGATTTTGACTAATTCCGTGCGTTATATCGCTATCGGTGGTGCGGTGTATGTATATGTGGGGGTAGGGGGAGGAAAGGGAGGGGGATGGGCGGAAGGAAGAAGAAACACCCTCGTCGGGTGCTATTATCTGATATAGGCTTTTAGACAGATTATAATGTCATGAATTAAATCTCCAGTTGTAGGCTGTTGCTCTGCTTACATTTAACGCCTTCATTACTTCCTTAATGGTTGCCCCTGCTTCAAGCAAGATAATCCCTCGTTCTCTCTTGGTTTTTCCCTTTTGTTTACCCCTGAAAGCCTGTATCTCGCTTGTGTGGGTTCTTGCAACATAATCGTCAAATGTGCCACGGTTAAAGTTTCTATGCGTCCACTTCGCGACGCTTTTGGCCGTGTGTTTTACTTCGGACATGTCCAGTGGTGTAGCAAAATTGACGTTGTAGCCTGTTGCACGGTCAAGGCAGGCGTTTAGCCATTGATCATAGTTCGGCCAGCCTTGGCGGATAGCTTTGTATGCCCAAGCCCTTAACTCATCAAAAAGCATACAGTTGCGACCCAATCCGTAATCCTCTACGGGGTTCTGTTTGGCCTTTTCCGGTGTTAAATCAACGTACTCAGCCAAGTCGTCCAAGGTGTATGGATCGGCCTGCCATTGGGTCACTATCCAATGGGAATTGATCGGGTTCTTGCAGATCAGGCCGGAATAGCCTCGGTCTGCTCCTAAACGATTACGCAAGCCTGCTTCAATAGCTGCTGCATAGCGTAAAGGGGCGGTTTTACCGTCGATAGCAGTTCGTACAGGGGTTTGTAGCAGATAGAGCAAATGGGCGTGCCCATTGGCCGGATTTCGAGCTACTAGGTTTGGAGCTGGTGCCCCTACGTGGTCCCAGTGCATACCTGCATCGGATCGGTCTAAGTCAAAAACCATCCAATATCTATGTGTAGGGCCGTTTGGTTGAACCAATCGAGCAAGTTTCGCTTTCTCTTTTTTGTTGATTTTTAAGCCACTGAATAAATCGTCAGTGTGATAAGGTCTTCTTGGTAAGTAGTCCTCAAATAATTTTACGCATCCCATCGTCATCCTCGTCTAATATTAAATTTAGAAAAAGAAAACCTTGGGGGAGACTTGACAATATTTTATTTGATGATTAAATGGAGGTGTTGATTAGAGTTTTATAAAATATTGTTGTATGTATGTATGTCTTGCCACCTTGCCCAAGGTGGTTTTCTTTTTCTGTTCTATTCAAATTGCCATATATTGTTGTTTTGTCAAATTTGAATAGTAAAAAGCCCGCTCTTTGGCGGGTTTTTATTGCCTGTGGTTTGGAATTAGCAAATGAATCCTAATGTGATAAAATGTTAGTAATTAACAATTACAGCTACTATGAATAGATTATTTAATACACGTTTCGCTGATGAGGTAGAAGACAAATTAATGAGGTTGGTTGACGAGTACAGTAAAAGTCTCGAAAAAGAATTTAAAGCAGAGGGTGCTTTTGTAGGGCTTAACGGGCGGATTGCTCTTCGTTAAACGAGCAAAAGACAAGATGGCATCCATAGGGCTGGATGTTGGAGGTAAAGACTTGCACTTGTTGTTGGCAAAAAAAGCCCGCACTAGGCGGGCAAATGTCGATCAAGTAGGAAAATCCATTCCTCGTAGACGGACGGATCATACCTGAGAGCAAAAGGCTCGTCAATTAGTCGAAGATTTATTGCGAAATAAAGTATGGCCTAACAAAATATCCTTAAAGAATTTTGAGTTGTTGCCGATATTGTCGTTACATACCATTGGGTTTAAAGATGAAAGGAGGGATTATGAGCTTGAGAAATATGAATATCGGGAGTCGGGCTGGCCTCGGCTTTACGATAATTGGGTTATTGGTTTTGGCGATGGGGTTGATTGCTCTGTTCCAAGCCAACGAGATGGATGACGCGACTGCTGAAATCCGTGTCGAGTGGTTGCCAGCGGTGCAGGACGTGGGACAGGTTGGTAGTGGTCTGGGGCGTACCAGAGCGTTGACGCTCAGGACGCTTACCATGAAAGAAGGCGATCAGTTAAAAGAAACGGTTGGTTTGGTAAGACGTATCAATCAAGAAATATCCGCTTTTTTAATTAATTATGAAAAAGGAATAGACTCACCTGATGATCGAAAGCTGTTTGAGGACTTCAAAAGTTCTTACGCCAAATATTTATCCTATCAAGAGCGGATACTGGATGGTGTACTTGCGTCAGTAGAACGTGGTGATGAGATTGAAGTGGCTAATGGGCCGCTTGCTAGTGCAGCGGATCAGATGATGGCTGCCTTGAATAAACTGATCAAGTTTAATGAGCAAGGTGCTGTTCACGCCGCCGATCAGACAAGCAAAGCATTCGATGCTGCAGTGTTTATGATTGTTGTAGCGTTGATCCTGATCTTGATGCTAATGGTCGTAATTGCTATCGTGTTGACTCGGAGCATTGTGTCTCCACTATCTGAGGCAGTTATAGTTGCTGATAGAGTTTCCAGTGGTGATCTTACTCAAAATATTCATGTTACTGGAAGCGATGAGCCTGCTCATCTGCTGATTGCTTTGAAGCGGATGCAAGATAGTCTGCATGAGACAATAGAGAAAATTTCTGAATCGTCCAATATGCTTGCCTCTGCCTCGGAAGAGCTACATGCTGTAACTGAGGATACGAATCGCGGACTTAATCAGCAAAGTGCTGAAATTGACCAAGCAGCTACGGCAGTTAATCAGATGACAGCAGCGGTTGAAGAGGTGGCTCGCAACGCTGTTAATACTGCTGATGACTCAAAAGCTGCTGATAAGAGCACCTATCAAGGTCGAGAAAAGGTTAGTCAGGCTTTAGAGTCTATTAACCGGCTTGTTGGTAACGTTTCTGATACTTCGGAAGAGGTTAAGTTGTTGGCACAAAATGCCAATGAGATTAGTCAGGTCTTGGTAGTGATTCGCTCAATTGCGGAACAGACCAACCTGTTAGCACTTAATGCTGCAATTGAAGCTGCTCGGGCTGGTGAAGCTGGTCGAGGGTTTGCAGTTGTAGCTGATGAAGTAAGGGCACTGGCCTATCGTACTCAACAATCGACAGGCGAAATTGAAAAAATGATTGAAGGGATTCAATCTGGTACTGATCGTGCGGTTGATGCTATGAATGAGAGCCAAGAGCGAGCTAATGGCACGTTGCAGGTGGCTCGGGAGGCTAATGATGCTCTGGACGTGATTGGTGAGGCTATTGCTTCGATAAATCAAAAGAATTTGGTTATTGCCAGTGCCTCTGAAGAGCAAGCACAGGTTGCCCGTGAGGTAGACAAAAATCTTGTGAATATCAGAGATTTGTCAATGCAAACTTCTGCTGGAGCAAATCAGACGAACGCATCCAGTCAAGAGCTATCGCGTCTTGCCGTGGATTTACATGCGATGGTTTCAAAGTTCAGGCTTTGAATGCGGCAATAGAGCGTAAAAGCGTTAAAGCCCCATCTCGGGGCTTTTTTATTTCTGGAGGTTTAAAAGCTCTGTCAGTTTCTGGTTTTTTTGCTTCTCTTCCTCTAACGCGGTTTCTGCAATTTTCCGATAGGTCATTTCATCAAGTAGTTCACCTGCTTGATCAAGATTGATTTTCTTCGCAAGGTCAAGGTCATATCGTAGTTGTTCATTTTCATTGATAAGGGTTTGAGTTTTTTCTCCAAGCTCTGACTTCTCTGTATTCCAAGCCTTTTGAGCTTTTCTGAGGTTTTCACCTGCAGCGTGTTCTGCAATGCTCCAAAGCGTTGCCGTCGCTTCACTGATGGCTTTCTGAAAGGTTTCAGAGCCGTTTGACTGGTCGGATTTCTCCGCGTCCATTTCTTTACGCCATTGCCTCATTGCTTCACTGGTCGTATTCATATCTGTCTTAGCTATGGCTCGGACTTGGTGAACTGTTGGATATGATTTTTTACCATTTGTCATATACAACTCTGTAGCTACGTTGAAAATTCTTTCTAATACTGTGTTGTTCATTTATTTCCTCCTAATAATAAGAATAATAAGTACTGAATTATTATTGCTACTGCAATAATAATAAGAATAATATCGTTATTATTTTCGTTATCAATGAGTTTTGTGGTTTGCACCAAAGGGTGGAAACCCAGCAGAATCAAGGAAAACTCAGAGGGATAGCGAGAATAATATCTTATTATCTTCCTTGTGATAATAAGAATAATTAAGCTGCTATTATTGTTATTGCAATAATAATGATAATAGTGACTTATTATTGCTATTATTAAATCATATAAAAATAGAGTTTCAAGGGGTGAGGCTAAAAATACTATTGTGCTATATGATGTATCGTATCCTCCAAGAGCAGAAAACCGCACTATGCGGTTATTGATATGGGTCGTAAGGGTCTTGAAATGGGCTTGGCGGTTTGGGTTTTAGTAGTCTTCTCTTTCTGGCCGCTTTTGCCTGCTCGGCTTCGTCTTTGTCAAATTCAACCACTTGCTTACTGGTGAACGTATCAGATGCCCAAAGCTTTACTTTGTCAGTAAATCCTAATGTTGCTTGGGTGTGGTCTAAACCTTGCTCTTTGAGTTGTTCCGTAACGTTAAATAGATAGTCCTTTCGTTTCTCTTTACCCAAACGGCTAGCCATTTCATAGGTGTTTTCTCGTAATCTCTTATAGTATTGCTCTGGATTCTCGTCGAGCCTTTTGGCTTCAAGTATGCGATCCACCAGAATATCAAAGCGTTTAATCAAAGGCTCTAGCTCTTCCTCGTATGCCTTGATTGCTTTTTCCAAGACGGTTTTTCTGTTGGTGTCCTCTTTAATTTTCTTGCGTAGTTCATTCAGTTCTTTTGTCATTCTAGATTTCATGGTTTTGAAAGTAGATGACAGCTCTGCAGTCTTTGTGGTTTTTTCCGTTATTTCGTCGTCTAATTTCTGCTTTTGACTATCTAGCTCGGCATTTTCTTTTCTCAGCTCGCTGGCCTGTATTTCTAAATTCTGTATGGTTGTTTTGTAGGTGTTAGCCGTTCCTTGTAGATCTTTTATCGTGGTGTTAAGGGTGACGATATTAGCTCTTTGCTCGATAAGTTCGACCTCGCTTGTAGTTAGCTCTTTCTGCAGCTTTTCTATATGTCTAGTATAATAGTTATGGCTTCGCTCACTTTTCGGTTTTTTGGCTTCCTGCTCAACTTTGCTCAAAAACTCTTGGTGCTCTTTTGTTTTAGGTAGGAATTTAGCTTGCAAGCCATATGCAGCGGCTAAGCTGTTAAAGTGCTCATAGAAGGCCGCTTGCATGACTTTTGACTTCCATGATTCGCGTTCTCTAATGAACCTATGGTTTTGCTTTTCTTCGCTACGGTTGGGGAGTTTGAAATCTTCTAATTTCGGTGGTTCGGATATCTTATCCAGACGAGCTTTGTTCCTCGCATAATATTGTGATGCAAACTCAAATTCTTGGGCTGAAAAATCATACTTCCCAGTCTTCTCATTTTGAAGGTCAAGGAAGGCATGAACGTGGTTTGTCGTTTCGTCCAGATGACTGAATGAGAAAAGCATCTTGTTGCTTGGGAAGTTTTTTTGATAAAACTGGTGCAAGGCTTTCTGCAGCAGGTCGGTGTAAGCCTTGGTTATCGCTAACTTGTTGGGTTCGGGAATAACAAGGATGATTTCTTTAACCCTGTTGACCGTCCTTGATACGGCTCGATTTGGTGCGTTTTGCTCGATCTCTCGCTTCTTGGTGGTGTAGTTCTCTAGAAGGTCGATACGCTGAGCTACACGGCTGATTTTGTGTTGATTGAGTAGGGCGGCGTAGTCTCCGACTACCAACGGCCTTTCTCCCTCCATTACCGATGTGACGTATTCTTTTATTTGGGTGGGTTCGGTTGCGTTGATGAATTTGACCAGCTTCGATTTTAGTTTTCGGAGCTTTTCTTTTTCTGCTGCTATCTCGTCAGTCGCTTCTGTTGCTTTGAGTTTGGTTTGTAGTTGGTCGTTGAAGTCGGCCAGCAATTGCTCTGCTAATTCCCTAGTTAATACTTGTTCAACGCCACCTACAATGGCGATATTTGGGTGGTCTGGATTGGGGTTGAATTCAAAGTCGTCATACTCGTTTTGGTCCAGCCTAAGCGAGTGTTTCAACGAGCTATCCAGCCCCTTCAGGTTGGAATAGTTTCTGTCTCTTTTAGTCAGCGTAATTATCTGCAAATTGGTATCATTCATTTTATCCTCAGTGGTGGGTTGGTTTTTGCTCTTGGCTTTTGCTTCTGTCCTGCCGACAAGGCACCTGCGTTAACCGTCACATCTTTTGCGTAGCAAAAGTGGGATGGTTAACATAGCAGGTATGCTTTAAAGGGCTTCTTTTAAAAATTGCACTATATACATATATTTAACCACATAAAGAATTTATATCAAGCATGATGATGTAGGTGGTTTTGTATGGTGGTGTTGGTTGGGTACGTGCGTGCGGTATAGTAATCTTTATTATAGTTATCTAATCTATATGGTTTCTGTATATTGATAACTGAAGAGGTGTGCGGGTGCGTGCGTACACATGAGGCGTGTGCAGGGGCGTGCATTACGCGAGACGATTTGTAAAAATATGGTGGTTTAGAAAAGGTCAAAAGCTATTCTGGTGGTTAAGAGCATAGTGCCTTTTGTTTTTGTTCGGGTTTTTAACGTGTAACGCCTTGGTTTTTTAATGTGTAACCCCTCCAATTTTCGGTTTATTAGAGGGGCTTGCGTTTATTTTATGATGTGGGAAAGGTCTGGTATTCCAAATGGTGTTAGTGGAGCTTTTTGTTTGAAGAATTGATGGGTATAAAGGTTGAAGTCTTTTTCACCTTTTATACGAATGTCCATGCCGACGAGATTTGTTTCTTTGTCAATTTTAATGTCGAAGGTGATCCCTCGTGTGATGAAAAATGTATTGAGCTTCAATCGGCCTTCTTCTGTTTCGTAAAGGGCTATTATGTCTTCGTAGGTAGTGATTTCGAGCGTTTCCGCTTCGATTGCTAATGTGCCTTCAAGTTTTTGGATCTCGCTTTCTAACGCTGTGATCCGTGCTTCGCTATCGGCCACACGCCTGATAAATGTATTTGGAATTATTCCGTCAAACTGAGCTAGCGAAGCCTCTAACATATCCAATGTGGTTTTTTCGGTTGTTAGCTTGGCTTTCTTGGCTCGTATTTCTTCTTTTGGTGCCGAAGTATCACGAACGGAAAAGAAACGGCTGAATGCGTCGTTTACGGTGTCCATTTGCTTGTATTGGTCTTGGCTGAACCAAGTGAAGTCTTTTCGCTTCTTGTCTGTCCTTTCGTCTATGTAGCGATTTTCCGACAACTGTTTCACGAAAGCGAGGAATGTGCCGAAAACAAGCTCAAATCTAATTCGATTGTTACATTCGCATACTCGCTCGGCTCTGTTGGAACAAACAAGATAGGCATAACGTTTTTTCTCTGTTCCTAATATTTGGAGATTGAAAATCATGCCGCATTTATGCTCTTCGCATTGAATGCAATGCCGGAAAATATTGTAATGGTGGGGTGTTCTGCGTCCGAATTTTCGCCCGTTTAATCGGTTTTTCATCGCGGATACGGCGGTGTCAAACTCGATTTCGTCAATGATTTTCGGAAAATAGTCGGGGATATAACGATCAAAGGCTTTGGTGCCGTTCTCGTTGCGACGTTGCAAGCGTAGGACGCCAATGGGGCTTCTGCTGTTAATAAGTTCCCGTACTGAAGTTCTGGTCCAACGACGTTTCGAGTATTTATTTACTCGTTTAATGCTTTCCAAAGCTCCAACGTGTTTAAGCAGGTCGAAAAGATGCCGAATTTCTTGGGCTTCATCTTCAACAATGACAAAAGATTGGCTTTGCTCATCAAAGCGAAAACCGTAGGGGCATCGTTTACCTATAACGCTGGTTTCGGCTGTATCTCGCTTCTTTACCCACACGGATTTCAGGCGTTTGCTCTTGGTCTCGCTTTCTTCGTGTGCCCGCTTGGCGATTACACCTACAAGGATCAAGGTTTCGAGGTCTCGGCTTGGATCGTCGTAGGAATATGTCTTGTTGTCGAAAACGGTGTGTAGTCGCACGCCTTTTTTGAGAATTGACTGGATAAGGTCAACGGAATCGGTGAGCTTCTGTCGGGTTAGTCGGTCGATTGATTCGACAATGATGTAGTCGCCATGCTCAATTTCTCCACTCTCTATCCTGTCCAATAACCCTTTTAACTGGCCGATCCGGGCGTTTGCACCACGGAATGCACTGATCCCCTTGTCGATGACGGTTTCGACCACGGGCACGCCTGTGGCTTCTGTAAATGCTTGGAGTGGGGTGGTCTGACGGTCGTGGCTGTCTCGGCCTTCCTCGCCCTGCGAGGCGGTTGACCATCTGACGTATGCGTATGCCTTGGGCATTGAATCGGCTCCGAGTAAGTTCTGGTTCATTTTATTAGAAAATAGCTTACCGTGGTCGACCGGCAACCTCGACAGCATCGACGTGGTGCGGGGCGCCGGTTCCGTGCGCTATGGGCCGCAGAACGTCGGCGGGGTGATCAACTTCGTGACCCGCGCCATTCCCGAGCACGCCACCGGAGAAATCGGCACCACCCTGGAAACCTCTCGCAGTGGTGGCTGGAAGCACATCGACAGCGCCTTCCTGGGCGGCACCGCCGACAACGGCATGGGGGTGGCGCTGCTGTATTCCGGGGTCAACGGCAATGGCTACCGGCGCAGCAATAACGATAACGACATCGACGATGTGATCCTCAAGACCCACTGGGCGCCGACCGATCAGGACGATTTCTCGCTGAATTTCCACTACTACGACGCCACCGCCGACATGCCCGGGGGCCTGACCCAGAAGCAGTACGACGCCGATCCCTACCAGTCCGACCGCGACTGGGACACCTTCAGCGGCCGGCGCAAGGATGTGTCGTTCAAGTACCTGCGCCAGATCGACGACCGCACCCAGTTCGAAGTGCTGACCTACTACTCCGACAGTTTCCGTGGCAGCAACATCGCCGCGCGCGACCAGAAGACCCTGGTGTCCTACCCGCGCACCTACTACACCTTCGGCGTCGAGCCACGGCTGTCCCATGTGTTCGACCTGGGGCCGACCACCCAGGAAGCCAGCGTCGGTTATCGCTACCTCAAGGAAGGCATGCATGAGCAGGCCAGTGCCCTGGAGCTGATCAACAACCAGCCGGTGGCCACCGCCAAGGCTGACGGCCATGTGTACCAGGACCGCACCGGCGGCACCGAGGCCAATGCGTTCTACCTCGACGACAAGATCGATGTCGGCAACTGGACCGTCACCCCGGGCATTCGCTTCGAGAGCATCCGTACCGAATGGCACGACCGCCCGGTCCTGGGCGACCAGGGCACCACGGGCACGCGAGTGCCGGAGAAGCGCCGCGAGATCAACAGCAACGAGCCGCTGCCGGCCCTGAGCGTGATGTATCACCTGTCCGATGCCTGGAAGCTGTTCGCCAACTACGAGACCTCGTTCGGCAGCCTGCAGTATTTCCAGCTGGGCCAGGGCGGCGTCGGCGACCAGACCGCCAACGGCCTGAACCCGGAGAAGGCCAAGACCTACGAAATCGGTACGCGCTACAACGATGACGTGTGGGGCGGGGAGCTGACGGCGTTCTACATCGACTTCTCCGACGAGCTGCAATACATCAGCAACGACGTGGGCTGGACCAACCTCGGGGCCACCAAGCACCAAGGCCTCGAAGCCTCGGTGCATTACGAGCTGGGGACGCTCGACCCACGGCTGGACGGCCTGACCGCGAATGCCGGCTTCACCTACACCCGGGCCACGTACCAGGGCGGCAGCGACGCCTTCAAGGACCGCGACCTGCCGTTCTATTCGCGCCAGGTGGCGACCCTGGGCCTGCGCTACGACATCAACCGCTGGACCTATAACGTCGATGCGTTCGCCCAGTCCAGGCAGCGTTCGCCGGGGAGCATGGTCAACACCAATGGCAGCTTCAACAGCAACTACATCACCGAAGGCACGGCGGACGGGCGGTACGGTGATATCCCCGGCTACGTGACCTGGAACCTGCGGGGCGGCTATGACTTCGGTTCGCAGCTGTCGAACCTCAAGCTTGGCGCCGGGGTGAAAAACATCTTCGACCGCCAGTACTACACCCGCTCCAGCGACAACAACTCCGGGCTCTATGTCGGCGCCCCACGGACCTTCTTCGTCCAGGCCAGCGTCGGCTTCTGATGCTCGTGCCCGGTACCCGGGTGGGTGCCGGGCTTTTCTGTCAGCGGGTGGCAGTGCCGGGCGTCGCTGCCTGGCGCCCACCGTGCATCAGCAGGTGCGCCACCAGGCCGGCCACCAACCCCCAGAAGGCGCCGCCGACACCGAGCAAGGTCACATTGGCCGCGGTGGCCAGGAAAGTGATCAGCGCGGTTTCCCGGGTCCGCACCTCGGCCATGGCGTTGGCCAGGCTGCCACCGATGGCGCCGAGCAATGCCAGGCCGGCCAGGGTCGTGACAAAAGTGCGTGGCAGGATCATGAACAGGCTCGCCAGGGTCACTCCGAACACCCCCACCAGCACATAGAGCAGGCCGCAGGCCAGGCCGGCGATGTAACGCTTGGCGGGTTGCGGGTGGGCGTCCGGGCCGGTGCAGATGGCAGCGGTGATGGCGGCGACGTTGAAGGCATGGGCCCCGAAAGGCGCCATCAGCAGCGACCCCAGGCCGGTGATGCCGAGGATCGGGTTGGCGCTGGTCTTGAAGCCATCGTTGCGCAGCACCAGCATGCCGGGCATGTACTGGCCGGTCAGGGTGATGACGAACAGCGGCAGGGCCACCCCGAGGAATGCGCCCATGGAGAACTGCGGCCGTTCAAACACCGGCGCTGCCAGGCTCAGGTGGACGCTGTGCAGGTCGACGCGCTCCTGAAGCAGCAACAGGGCCATGCCGATCGCCAGGATCCCGACCACCGCAAAACGTGAGGTGAAGCGCCGCAACAGCGCGTAGGCCACGACCAGCACAATCACCAGCAACGGGTCGGCGCTCGCGCCGCCAAAGGCATTGATCCCGAATTGCAGCAGAATCCCCGCCAGCAGCCCGGCGGCGATGCCCCCGGGGATCAGCCGTACCAGGCGCTCGAAGGCCCCCGACAGGCCCAGCAGAATAAAGCCGATGGCGCTGATCACGTAGGCGCCGATGACTTCGCCGTAGGGGGTAAAGGGCATGATCGTCGCCAGGAAGGCCACCCCCGGGGTCGACCAGGCGGTGATGATCGGCTCGCGGTAGCGGTAGCTCAGCCAGGCGCCGGTAAGGCCGACGCCGATGCTCACCGACCAGACCCAGGACGCGGTCTGGGCCGGGCTCAGGTGGCCCAATTGCGCGGCCTGGAACACCAGGACAAAGGTTCCGCCGTAATTGACGATGACGGAAATCAGCGCGGCAAGGATGGGGGCCAGCAAGTCGCTGGGGCGTAGGGCGGTGTGGGGCATGGGCTCGTTCCTGGCTGAGGGGGCCGCGGGCTTGCGTGAGCAGGCGGCTGCGGCCCTGGCGTTGAAGAGCGCTAGCTTAGGTGGGCAATGGTGGTTTCAATCAGTCCGGTTTCGCCAAGTGCAGCAGACCACTTTGCCGGGGCTAGGCCCTAGCGTTGCAGGGCCTTGGCCAGGCGCTGCATGGCGCTGTCGATCTCGTGGGGCGTCAGTGCGGAAAACCCCAGCAGCCAGCCGCCATTGGCCGGCGGACGGGCATACAGGCGGCTCAGCCCGGGCAGTTGGAGGCCGGCGCGGGCGGCCAGGGTGAGGGTCTCGGCCTCGTTCCAGCCTTCGGCCAGCAGGCAGGGCATCTGCAGGCCGCCGGGGGGCAACTGGGCCTGGACGATACCCGCCAGATGCCGGCCAACGGCTGCGGCCATGGCCTCGCGGCGCACGGCGTAGATCTTGCGCATGGCCCGCACATGGGCGCCGAAATGGCCGCCGTCGATAAACCGGGCCAGCGTCAACTGGGCGATCTGCGGCGTGTGGCCATCGAGGATGCTGCGGGCGTAGGTCATGGGCGCCACCAGCTCCCGGGGCAATACCACGAACCCCATGCGCAGGCCGGGGTACAGCGACTTGCTGAAAGTGCCCACGTACAGGGTGCGCTGGTGGCGGTCCAGGCCCTGGACGCAGGCCGTGGGCAGGCCTTCGTAGTGGAACTGGCTGTCGTAGTCGTCTTCGATGATCCAGCCCTGGCGCTCGGCGGCCCAGGCGGTGAGTTCCAGGCGCCGTTCCAGGGCCAGGGTGACGCCCGTGGGGTATTGGTGCGAAGGCGTCACATACAGGGTGTTGGCGCCGCTGCGATCAGCCTGCAACTGCTCGGTGTTCAGGCCGTGGCGATCCACTGCAATCGGCACCACCTTGAGCTGGGCCATCTCGAAGGCCTTGCGCGCGCCGAAATAGCCCGGGTCTTCCATCAGGATCGGTTGCCCGGCATCCACCAGCACCTGGGCGCAGAGATACAGGGCCTGGCGGGTGCTGCTCAGCACCAGCACCTGGTCGGCACTGACCCGCGCCCCGCGTTCCAGGTTCAGGTAGCCGGCGATGGCCTGGCGCAGGGGCTCGGCGCCCTGGGGGTCGCCATGCAGCATGCCGCTGTGCCGACAATCCTTCTGGGCCTGGCGTTGCAGGCGCTCCCAGAGCGCCATCGGGAAGCTGCGGGTTTCCGGCAGCCCGGTGACAAAGGCCTGGACCCTCTGCTGGTCGGTCACGCCGCCGCTGGCGAGGATCTGTGCCCCGCGCTGGCTGAGTGCCGGGGCCACCGCCGCCGGGGTCGATCGAGGCGCGCCGGCGCGGCGTTTTTTCGGTGGCTGGCCATGCAGGTCGGGGCCGATCTTGCTCGAAACGTAACTGCCCGACCCCGGACGCCGGCAGATGTAGCCGTCCAGTTGCAATTGGACGTAGGCCATTTCCACAGTATCGCGGGACAGGTTCAGTGAGCTGGACAGGCTGCGGGTGGCGGGCAGGCGGCAGCCGGGAGGCAGCACCCCGTCCAGGATCAGCTGGCGCAAGGCGCGCTGTACCCGCACGCGCAACTCCAGGGTGTGCAACGCCGGGTCGGCGATGCGCATCTTCAGGGTGTCGAGCTCGAAGTTGAGCTTCATGGTCAGCGCCACGCCGCAGGGCAAGCGGTTGGGGTGTTCACACTTTCAGCACTTTGCCGCTGGCCGCCACCCCCAGCAGCATCACCGCGATCAGGGCGAAGGCAATGCTGAGGCTGCTGCCGTGGGCGATAAAACCGATCACGGCCGGGCCGGCGAGAATCCCGGCATAACCCAGGGTGGTGATGGCCGGGACCGCGATGCTTTCGGGCATGACGGTTTGTTTGCCCACGGCGGTGTACAGCACCGGCACGATGTTCGAGCAACCGGCGCCGACCAGGGCATAGCCCACCAGCGCCGCTTCCCAGGCCGGGGCCAGGGTGGCCAGCAGCAGGCCGGCCGCGGCGGTCAGGCCGCCGAACACAATCACCCGCCTGGCCCCCAGCTTGTGCACGATAGCGTCGCCGGTCAGGCGGCCGACCGTCATGGTCAGGGCGAAGGCGGCATAACCGAGGCCGGCATAGGCGGCGTCGAGGTTGCGCTCGGCGGTGAGGAACACCGCGCTCCAGTCCAGCACCGCGCCCTCGGCGAGAAACACGATAAAGCACAGGCAACCGATAAACAGCACCACGCCATGGGGGATGGCAAAGGCCGGGCCGCTGCTCTGGCTGCCGTAGGGCAGCATGTGCGGCGCGGCCTTGAACAGTGCGACCAGCATCAACAGCACCACCACCAGGGTGGCGCCCAGCGGCGCCAGGCCCAGGCCGAGCAAGGCGCTGACCCCGGCGGCGCCGACGATCCCGCCGAGGCTGAACAGGCCGTGGAAGCCCGACATCATGGTCTTGCCGCTGGCCCGCTCGACGATCACCGCTTGCAGGTTGACCGTGGAATCGACGCAGCCCAGGCCGGCGCCAAACATAAACAACGCCCCCACCAGCAGCGGGATCGAGGTCACCGTGGCCAGCAGCGGCAGGGCCAGGCAGATCAACAGCGTGCCGCCGGCCATGACTCGGCGGCAGCCGAAGCGCGAGGCCAGGGCGCCGGCGATTGGCATCGAAATGATCGAGCCCACCCCCAGGCACAGCAGCAACAGGCCCAGCGTTCCCTCATCCAGTCCAGCGCGGGCCTTGGCGTAAGGCACCAGCGGCGCCCAGGCGGCGATGCCGAAACCGGCGATAAAAAAGGCGATGCGCGTCGACATCTGTTCGAGGCGGCCGGGAGCGGCCTGGGTATGGGGGTTGCTGGCTGTCATAAAAGTCCTTGGCGGTGACCCGGGGCAGCACCTGATGCCGTTGCTGCCGGGTTAGCCGATGCGCCGAATTCACGACCCATTGCCGATACACCTGTGATGCGGGTTAACAGAAAAAAGCGTGCGCGCAACAGGCCCACGCCGAAAAGCCGCCACATCCTTGCACATCGAACGCGCTGCCGCGAGGGCGGCGACACCGCATCCGGCAGGCGAGCACCAGGAAGGGGCATGGCAGTTGTGACCCGACAGGCCGCCGAAGGTTGCAAGCGCAGAAGCCGGCGCAGGGGCAGGCTGTTGCAATGCGGATTGAGGTTTACGGCCGCTTCGTTACCGAGTGGGAGGAGACTCCCTCGCCACCGGCAAGCAAGTCTTGAGCTTGAAGCTTGCCGCTTGCGACTTGAAGTTCCCCCTGCGTTTCCCCGCCCAGCGCCTGGGCCAGGTAGTCGACAAAGACTCGGATTTTCTGCGGCACATGGCGGTTGCTGGCAAACAGGGCGTAGATCTGGGTGCGGGCCAGTGCCTGTTCCGGCAGCACTTGCAGCAACTGCCCGCTGTGCAGCAGGGGCTTGGCCACAAACGAGGGCAGGGCGCCGATGCCCAGGCCGGCCAGCAGCATGTCGGCGAGCAGCAGGCTGTTGTCCACCGCCAGGCGTACCGGCAGTTCCAGGCGGGTGGCGCCGTCCTGGCCCTCAAGTGGCCAGATGCCTGGGTGTTCGGCCTGGCGATAGGCCAGGCAGGCGTGTTGGCGCAGGTCGTCGACGGTTTGCGGGGTGCCGTGGGCCTGGAGGTAGGCCGGGGCGGCGCAGATCACCTGCCCGACTTCCCCCAGGCGCCGGGCGATCAACGCCGAGTCGGCCCACTGGCTGCGAATGCGCAGCGACACATCGAAGCCTTCGCCCACCCCCTCCTGCACCCGGTCGCCCAGGCTCAGCTCAACCTGCAACTGCGGGTAGTGCTGCATAAAACCGGCAAGGATCGGCGACAGCACCTTGAGCCCGAACGACAGCGGCGCATTGATCCGCAGGCGGCCGCTGGGGGCGTTGGCCCCGACCTGGGTGGCGCGTTCCAGGGCGTCGAATTCATCGAGTAGGTGACAGCATTCAACAAAGTACGCCTGGCCGGCTTCCGACAGGCTCATGCTGCGGGTGGTGCGGATGATCAGCAGGTTGCCCAGGCGCTCTTCCAGTTGTCGCACCTGCTTGCTCACGGCGGCGGTGGACTGTTGCAGGTCGACTGCGGCGAGGTTGAAGCTGCCTCGCTGCACCACCCGGCGAAAGGTACGCATGGCTGCCAACACATCCATATTGTTTCTCCCTGGTTGAATATCGAGCAATCAAGGGCGCGATTATCCCTGAAAAACCACTCAATGCCATGGGCATGTCCATCGTGGCGCTGCAACTCTTCGCTGTTGTGTGCTCAACTGCTCGCCCCTTGATGGCTTGTCTGGAGCGCCCCATGTCCGCGAAACAACCCTTGCTCGAACTGTCCAACCCCGCCGGCCTGTACGACCCCACCGCCAATGGCTATTCCCACGTGGCCCGGGTCGCTGCAGGCGCGCGCTTGCTGTTCATCGCCGGGCAGGGTGGCGAAAACGCCGACAGTCAGCTCTCGAGCGACTTCGCCGAGCAGGTGAACCAGGCCCTGGAGAATCTGCAGATCGCTCTGCGCGCGGGCGGTGCCGAAGTCAGCCAGGTGGCCAAGCTCACGGTATTGATCGTCGATCACAGCCATGAGCGCCTGGAGATCTTCGGCGCGGCCTTGCATCGGCTGTGGGGCGATGCGCCGAAGCCGGCCTGCACCTTGATCCCGGTGCCGCGCCTGGCCCTGGACGGCATGTTGTTCGAGATCGAGGCGACGGCGGTCCTCGCGAACTGAAGGGCTGCGTGCATCAGTGAGCACTGGGCGTTGCCCGGCAGCACGTGAGCGACTGCCGACAGCGCTTGGCCGGGGCGCTGCATTCACAGTAATGTCAGCGCCCCGGTTTTTTCTGGAATCCCTGTGATGGCCTGTTTCTTCGATGCGCGCGGCAATATCTACGGCGTGGTGGCTCCCGCCGCCCTGGCTGAATGGGGCATTGCCTTGCCCGCCACTGCGGCCGATGCCGCCCTGGCACGCCAGGAGTGGGCGGGCGCGGCCATCGAGGCCTTGTGCAGTTGGGCGCCGGGCCAGCGTCCGACGGGGGCCAAGGAGCATCGCAGCGACGGTTTGCTGGTGGGGCCGTTTCAGGCGGCGCCGCCGTTTGATGTGCTGATCGTCAATACCGACGGCACCCTGGCCGAGCGCAGCGGCAATGGCCTGACGATTTTTTCCCAGGCCTTGAGCCAGCAAGGTCTGTTGCCTGGCGCGGGCGAGACGGTGCTGCGGGTGCATCACGATCAGGGCGGGGTGTCGCCAGTGGCGACGGCGGTGCTGCCGGCGGTGGTCGATGGGGTCCAGGGCTTTTGGCTGGACCTGGGGCAACCGGAGTTCGGGCCCCAGGTAGTGGCGGCCCAGGGGGTGGAAGGCACGCAGATCAATGGGCGGCCACTGAGCCGGGTGCCGGCGCTGGTCGGGTTGAACCCGTTGTGGGGGCATAGCCAGTTTGTGCGGATCGGCAACCCCCATTGCGTGACCCTGGTGGAGGACGCCAGCGCCTTGCCGAGCAATCGGCAGATGCTTGAGTCGCCGCTGTTCGAGGGCCTGACCCGCACCGCGTTTGCCCAACCCGTCGGCAGCGGCGAGCCGTGCCCGGCCGGGGTCAACCTGCAATGGGCCACGCGCGACGGCGAAGGGCGCATTGCGGCCCGGGTCTTCGAGCGCGGCGAAGGCCCCACCGCGTCTTCCGGCACCAGCGCCAGCGCCGTGGCCAGCGCGGCCTGGCGGGTTGGCTGGGTCCAGGCCGGGCGCGTCGAAGTCATCATGCCCGGCGGCACCGCGCCCCTGCTGCTGGAAGAAACCGCCGGCGAACTGACCCGCGTCAGCCTGTTCGGCACCGCAGTAGTGCAAGCCCCGTTGTAGCCGCTGCCGAGGCACGAGGCTGCGCTGGCCGGGACAGGCGCCGTGGGGTGTCAGGTGTTTGCACGGCACTGCGTACGGCCCGCGTGGCTAGGGTTATTCACCCACCAACTGCACCTGGGCCATTTGCCGTTGCATCAGCACCTGGCCGTGGCGGATCGAGTACAGCGGCAGGCCCTGGCTGCGGATCATTTCGTAGTCGCTGTCGGCGGAGAGGATCAGCAGGTTCGCCGGGCGCCCGGGTTCGAGGCCGTAGCGCTCGCCGAGGGCCAGGGCCTTGGCGCTGTTGTCGGTGACCAGGTCGAGGGCGCTTTGCAGGTTGCGGTAACCGAGCATGTGGCAGATATGCAGGCCGGCTTCGAGTACGCGCAGGATGTTGCCGTTGCCCAGGGGGTACCAGGGGTCGACGATCGAGTCCTGGCCAAAGCACACGTTCATCCCGGCCTCCAGCAACTCGTTGACCCGGGTCACGCCGCGGCGTTTCGGGAAGCTGTCAAAGCGCCCTTGCAGGTGGATGCTCTCGGTGGGGCAGGAGACAAAGCTGATCCCGGAATGCCCGAGCAGGCGGAACAGCTTGGCGCAATAGGCATTGTCATAAGAGCCCATGGCCGTGGTGTGGCTGGCGGTGACCCGCGAGCCCATGTCACGGCTGCGGGCTTCTTCGGCCAGCACTTCGAGAAAGCGCGAATGCGGGTCGTCGGTTTCGTCGCAGTGCACATCCACCAGGCAGCCGGAGCGTTCGGCCAGGTCCATCAGGAACTTCACCGAACTCACCCCCTGGTCGCGGGTGTACTCGAAATGCGGAATCCCGCCCACCACATCGGCGCCCAGGGCGATGGCCTCGGTCATCAGTTCGCGGCCGTTGCGGTAGCTTTCGATGCCTTCCTGGGGGAAGGCGACGATCTGCAGGTCGATCAGGTGCGCGGTTTCGGCACGCACTTCCAGCAGTGCCTTAAGGGCAGTGAGGTCCGGGTCGGTGACATCGACGTGGGTCCGCACATGCTGGATGCCGTGGGCGGCCAGGGTGCGGATGGTTTTTTTGGCCCGGGTCTTGGTGTCTTCCTGGGTGATGGTTGCCTTGCGTTCGCCCCAGCATTCGATGCCTTCGAACAGCGTGCCGCTCATGTTCCAGCGCGGCTCGCCGGCGGTCAGGGTGGCGTCCAGGTGAATGTGCGGTTCGACAAAGGGCGGCACCACCAGGTTGCCGCCGGCGTCCAGGTCATCCGGCCCGGCCGGCTGGCCCTGGGCTTCGGCTTGGGGGGTGATGCGGGCGATGCGGCCGTTTTCCAGGTGCAGTGCGTGCAGGCCTTCACGGTGGCGCAGACGGGCATTGGTAATAAGCATGGGGGCAGTTTCCTTGTTCAGGTTCATCAGGCAGTCAGGCTGACAGCCGCCAGATCATCAGCGCGACGCCGATGTCCAGACGGTCATTGGGGTTGTCCAGCGCCAGGCCGGACAGGGCCTCGATGCGCTGCACACGATGGGTCAGGGTATTGCGGTGTACCGCCAGGCGCTGGGCCGCGGCCACCAGGTTGGCATTTTCATGGAACCACGCCTCCAGGGTCGGCATCAGGCACGCACCGTGGTGCTGGTCATGGTGCAGCAAGGGGCCGAGCCGTTCATGCAGAAACTGGTCGAGCAACGCCTGGTCGCGCACGCCGCTGAGCAGTTTGAGCACACCCAGCTCGTCATAAACGCAGAGCCCGGCCCGTTCGCTGAAACGCCGCGCGGCGCCCAGGGCCTGAAGCGCCTCATCCTGGGCCCGGGCCAGGCGCGCCGGCGGGTGGGCGGCAGCGCTGAGGCCGATAAACAGTTTCAGCGGCAGCAGGCTGGGGCTGAAGTTTTTCAGCCAGGTCGCCAGCCGTTGCCGGTTGAGCTGAGCTGCCGCTGCGTCGACGGCAGGCAGCAGCAGGCTCCATTGTCCGGCACGGCCCAGCACCGGCAGGGCCGGTGGATGCTCCCGGGCGAAGTGGCGCAGGCCCAGAGCGATACGGTCGCGGTGCTGCGCCAGTTGGGCCTCGACCTGTTCCGCATGGCCCAGGGCAAACAGCGGCTCGCCGCCTTCCAGTTGCAACTGGGCCACCTGCCACTGGCCGTCCATGGGCATGCTCAGCTGTCGCGCGCGATGCAGCAGCAGCTCCAGGGATTGGTACTCGCCGCTCAACAGGCGCTCCAGCACGTCATGCCGCGAGCGTCCGACCTGCTCTGCCTGGACCAGCGCCGAGCCGATGGCCTGGGTCACCAGCACCATTTTCAACGAGTAGGGCTGCTCGATCAGCGGCATGCCGGCGGCGTCGGCGGCGGCCAGCAGGCGCTCGGGGATCGCCCGGATATAGGCCGCGCCAGTCAGTATCACCAGGCCGGCGACCTGGCGCTCGACGGCTTCGTCCAGCAACTGCAACAAGTTGGCTTGATCCCGTGGGTGGTTGATGCCGGTGACGAACACCAGTTCGCCCCCGAGCACCCACTCGGCAATCCCGCTGTTCTCCGCGACATAGGGCCAGCGCACCGGATTGCCGAGGCCGACCGCGCCGGCGCGCAGGCGCATGGACTCCAGCCCGGGCAGGGCCAGTACATCGTCGACCGTCAGGCTCATGCCTGGACGTCTGCCACGGCGCTACTGCGGGCGCCGAGCAGGCTGCTGAGCAGGATGTAGCTCAGGGCGGCAGCGGCAATCCCCACCAGGGGCGCGACCCAGGGCGAACTGAACGCGGTCACCGTGCCGATGGCGTAGGCGCCCAGGCCGGCCCAGTTGAACGCTGGCAGCCGGGTCTCGGCCAGGCGCGGGTACTGGCCCCGGTAGCGGTAGAAGAAGTCCGCCATGATCACCCCGCCAATCGGCGGGATCACCGTGCCCAGCAGGATCAGGTACGGCACCAGCATGTCGTACATGCCCAGCAGCGCGAGCAGGGTGCCGATCACTGCGCCCACCAGGGTCACGGTCTTGCGCCGGCCGGTGCGCAGCAGATTGCAGCCGGCCACGGCGAAGTTGTAGATGGTGTTGTCCTGGGTGCTCCAGATATTCAACAGCAGCATGGCCATGGCCGCCATGGCGAAGCCTTGCAGCAGAAGCACTTCGACCACGTCCGGTTGCTGGTAGACGATGGCACCGTAGGCCCCGATCAGCACCATCAGGCCATTGCCGACAAAGAAGCCGATCAGGCTCGCCAGTACCGCGACCCTGGCCGAGCGCGAAAAGCGCGTCCAGTTGGTGGCCTGGGTCGCGCCGCTGACAAAGGTGCCGAACACCAGGGTGATGGCGGTGGACAGGTCGAGGCTGGTGCTCGGCACCACGGCGATCAGGCCCTGCAGGCCGCCAACCTTGACCGTGGCCACCCACATCGACAGCAGCAGCAACAGGCCCATGGCCGGCACCGCAATGTAAGAGAGGATTTCCAGCCCGCGATAGCCGACATAGGCGGTGGCGCAGAACACCATGCCGAACAGCACCATCAGGCCGAGCACGCTGCCCTGGCTCAACTCGAAGTATTTGCCGAGCACCACGGCGGCGGTCGCGGTGCCCCAGGCGTACCAGCCGATCTGGGTAAAGCCCAGGATCAGGTCGCTGAGTTTGCTGCCCACTTCGCCGAAACAGAAACGCCCCATCAGCACCGAATTCAGACCGCTCTTGAAGGCGATGTAACCCAGACCCGCGGCGTAGATCCCCAGCAGCAGGTTGCCCAGCACAATCACCCCGAGCATTTCGCCAAAGCTGAAAGCCACCCCCAGCTTGCCCCCGGCGAACATGGTGGCGGTGAAAAAGGTGAACCCCAGCAGCACCATGGCCGTGGAGGCCAGCCCTTTGCGGGCGTGCATCGGCACTTCACTGAGTGGGTAGTCGTTGCCTGGATCGTTCTGCGTCATGAGCCTTCCCCTGGTGTGTCTGTTCTGTGGATGCAGACCCGTTGCAGCCAGCGTGCCAACGGCCGAACGGTGACAGACGCACAGGTGCTACTGTGCAACCTGCACAGGATTTATAGCCAAATCGACGGATTTTGCCGGATTGATTGGTCGCCTTGCCCAATCAGGCACAAAAGCAGTGCGCCAGTGATACAAAGTGGATCACCGGCCCGGGGTTCAATCGAACAGGGTCGCGCGGGTTTCACCACGGTGAAAGGCAAAGGCCGCCGTGATGTCGCTTTCTATGGTGCGGCCCCGGGACAGCTCGGGCAGGGCGTCGAGGGCAAAAAACGCCGCGTCGCTGACTTCGGCCCCGGCCAACGGCGCTTGTCGGTCGTCGCGCTTGCACATGAAGTACAGCTTGTAGAAGTCCCGGGTGTCGGGCTTGAACGGCCCCTTGGCCTTGTGGCGCAGGCTGTAAAGGGCGCTGACCGAGACGTGCAGGCCGGCTTCCTCGTGGATTTCCTTGGCGATGTTTTCCGCCGCCGACAGGCCGATATCGGCATAGCCGCCCGGCAGCGCCCAGCAGCCGTCGTTGCGCTCGCGGACCAGCAGAATGCGCTCGTTCTCGATCAGCGCACCGCGCACGTCGACCATGGGCGTCGAGTAGCGCTGGGCGAAGTCGCTGACCAGGCCGGTGATGCGCTCCAGGGGCACATCCCCCAGTTGCGCGAGCATGCCGTGGGCGATATCGGCGACTTGCTGATAGCGCTCGCGATCAAATTCATCCTTGCAGAAATGCAGGCCGGTGGAAGCGATGGCCTGCAGGCGTTTGGCATGGGCCAGCCAGGTGTTTTCCATGGTGATCTCCTGGTTGAAGGGGCGGCCGATCAAGGCGCGAGAGGGACGTGCTCGGGCTGGCGCAACCAGTGCGCGAGGGCGATCACGGCGCTGGCGGCATCGCGGCTGTGACCGGCCCAGGTGCAGGCCAGCATCAGGTTGCGCGGCAGGTTGAAGTCTTCCACCACAAAGCCCTGGGCATCATGCCCGCCGGCGTCATGGGGCACTTGCAGGCGCAAGGTCGGGGCATCGTCGAAATAGGCCCACACCGGTTTGCCCAGTGCCACGGCCATGCCGATTTCGAAGCAGGTGCCGGAGTCCGGTTCCAGCCCGCGAAAGGCATTCAGGTTGGCCAGCACGGCGTCGCAGTCGTGGATCATTTGCCGATTGTGCTGGCAGATCAGCCGCGCCGTGGCCTCGGGAGCCAGGCCGTCGGGCACCTGGTTGTCGAAGGGGTAGAGGCCCTCCAGGCCCTGGGCGGCGCAGAGGTCTTTCAAGTGTCGGCCGTGTTCGATGGCGTCTTGGCGAAACACATCGAAACCGGCGAGGTAGATGCGTGGGGGCATGGGCGCTGCTCCGCTGTTCGCCAAGGGCGATTGAACCGGCTGCGCGGGCTTACTCGCCGCGGTAGATGCAGCCGCTGGTGCAGGTCTCGTGGATGCGGATCGCACTGAGTTCCGGCAGCAGGGGTTTGAGTTCGTTCCAGATCCACTTGGCCAGGACTTCGCTGGTGGGGTTTTCCAGACCGGGGATGTCGTTCAGGTAGTTGTGGTCCAGACGCTCGTAGAGCGGCTTGAAGATGGCCTTGATTTCCGAGAAATCACGAATCCAGCCGGTGTGCGGATCGAGGTCGCCGCTGAGGTGGATCGCCACCTTGAACGAGTGCCCGTGCAGGCGCCCGCATTTGTGGCCCTCGGGTACGTGGGGCAGGCGGTGGGCGGATTCGAAGGTAAATTCTTTGAAGATTTCCACAGTATCGGTCAGCTCTGGCAGGTGGCTATCGCCGGGGGGCGGTTGGGGCAGGCGGCGAGTTTAACAGCTTGGCTTTGGCGCTGCGGGAAAACCCTGACTAAAGGGTCAGCAGGTTTTCCCCGAGGCGGCCGCTGGCGGCCAGGTCGAGAAACTCGTCCCCCAGGCGCCGGCTTTCGTCCATCGCGCTGCGCCAGTACTTCTGGCGCCCGGCGTCATCGCCCATGAAGCGCTTGAAGTCGCTGCGGTCCGGCAGTTTGCCGTAGGGCAGGCGCTCCAGGTACTGCCGCGACGGCGCCAGCAGCAGCACATCTTGCAGGCGCTCGGTGCTGGCCCGGCGCCAGGGCAGGGTTTTGTCGAACCAGCCGGGGATCACCCGGTCGGTGAAGTGGGGGTAGAGCACGATATCGTCGCCGCTGTAGGGCAGGTCGAGGTGGTAATCCAGCAGGCCGCCGTCGCGGAACGTACCTGCGCCGGCGCCGGGCAGGTCGCGCACGCCCTGCATCACCATCGGGATCGAACCCGAGGCCAGCAGCGCCTGGCGCAGGTTGCCCAGGTCCAGGGCGACGAAGCGCGAAGGGAAGTCGTTGAGTGCCAGCAGCGGCGGCGCCAGGCGCGGATCGTGCAGCACCAGCCGTTCGAAATGCCGGGCCAGGCGCGAGCGGCCGCGCAGGTTGTCGGCGATCACCGACGACAGCCCCAGCCCCAGTCGCCCGCGATGATCGTCGGCGAGCAGGCCGTGGCTTTTGACCACCATGATGTTCAGCCGATACAGCGGGTTGTCGAGGATGCTTGCGTCCTGGCCGTCCAGCAGATCGTCGAGCATGCGTTGGGAGCTGTGGCTGATCTGCGCCATGTTCACCCCCTTGGCAAAACTCATGGCGTCGTACAGCAGCCCCAGGCGGCGGATGCCTTCGGCGGCGTCCGCCAGGCAGGCACTGGCAAAGCGCCAGGAGCCCACCGAGGCGCCAATCAACGAACGCTCCCGTGGCGCCGCCGGCAGCCAGTCACCGAACAGCGCCAAGTCCAGGCCTTGAATCCCCAGGGCCTTGGGCCCACCTGCCGCGCCGGGCAGGGTACCGACTTCGGCGGCGCGCAGGCCGCTCTCGCGGATGCGTGCGAACGCTCGCGGGCCGGCCTTGAGGGTCAGGGCGGGGAACTTGATGTGGATAGCAGTCATACCGGTCTCAGTCGCAGGCGAGCAGGTGAGTATAAGGAGTGGTGGCGCGGTGGCCGAATGAAAGTTGGGCCCTGGCGATACTGGCCATTCAGTTTCAATTAAGTTCAGTTGGGTATCTTCGGCGCCTTAGGCAACACCTGACGAATACGGAGATATTCCATGAAAACCCTGACTGCCCTGTTGACCGCCAGCCTGATCGGCATCACCGCCAGCCTGGCCCACGCCCGTGACCTGGGGCCCGACGAAGCCCTGAGGTTGCGCGACGCTGGTACCATTGTCTCCTTTGAAAAACTCAATGCCACCGCATTGGCCAGGCACCCGGGCTCCACCATCCATGAAACCGAGCTGGAAGAGGAGTACGGCAAGTACATCTACCAGGTCGAACTGCGCGATGCCCAGGGCCTCGAGTGGGACCTGGAATTGGACGCCGTCAGTGGCCAGGCACTCAAGGATCATCAGGATACGTAATGAAGTGCAATCTGCGCCGTTGCAGTCGATGGGCCCTGGTGCTGGCAGCGTTCTGCTCGCTGGCACTGGCCCGTGACCTGGACCAGGACGAAGCCCTGCGCCTGCGTCAGCAAGGGGTGATCCTGCCGCTCGAACAACTGCTGCAGCAGGCCCTGGATCGTTACCCCGGGGCCAAGCTGCTGGAGGCCGAGCTGGAAGAAAAACATGACGTCTACATTTATGAAGTCGAGTTGCTGACCGCCGATGGCGTGGTCCGCGAACTGGACCTGGAGGCCGCCACCGGCCGCCTGTTGAAAGACAAGGAAGATGACTGATGCGCCTGCTTCTGGTGGAAGACCATGTGTCCCTGGCCGATGAACTGCTTGAAGGCCTCAATCGCCAGGGCTACGCCGTGGATTGGCTGGCCGATGGCCGCGATGCGGTGTATCAGGGCAGCAGCGAACCCTATGACCTGATCATCCTCGACCTCGGCCTGCCGGGCTTGCCGGGGCTGGAGGTGCTCAGCCAATGGCGCGCCGGCGGGCTTTCGACCCCGGTGCTGATCCTCACGGCCCGCGGCTCCTGGGCCGAGCGCATTGAAGGGCTCAAGGCCGGGGCCGACGATTACCTGACCAAGCCGTTTCACCCCGAAGAGCTGCACTTGCGGGTCCAGGCGCTGTTGCGTCGTTCCCACGGCCAGGCCAATCAGCCAACCCTCCAGGCCGCCGGCCTGCACCTGGATGAGAGCCGCCAATGCGTGGTGCGCGATGGCCTGGATATCCAGCTGACCGCCGCCGAGTTTCGCCTGTTGCGTTATTTCATGCTGCACCCGCAGCAGATCCTCTCCAAAAGCCACCTCGCCGAGCACCTCTATGACGGCGAGACCGAGCGCGATTCCAATGTGCTGGAAGTGCACGTCAATCACCTGCGGCGCAAGCTGGGACGCACGGTGATCGAAACCCGGCGCGGCCAGGGCTATCTGTTTGGCGCCCAGGCTTCGTGAGGTCGATCCAGCGACGCCTGAGCCTGGGCTTGATCAGCGTGATGCTGATCGTCGGCCTGGTGCTGGCCCAGACCAGTCTCTGGCTGTTCGAAGTGGGCTTGCAGCGCTACCTCGAAGCCGGCCTGCGCAACGACAGTGAAAACCTGCTGGTGGCGCTGGTACGTGGGCCCCAGGGCTTGCAGCTGGATGAGCGGCGCTTGTCGCCGGCGTATCAACGGCCGTTTTCCGGGCACTACTTTCGCATCGACTTTGCCGACACCCATTGGCGCTCGCGTTCGTTGTGGGACCAGGACCTGCCGCAACTGGCAAGCGCCGGCCTCCAAGGCAACCTGCAACTGGGGCCGGAGGGCCAGCAACTGCTGGTGTTGCGTTCGGACTATCGGCGCCTGGGGCAGTCGATCTCCATCAGCGTGGCCCAGGACTACACCCCGGTGCGCGAGAGCTTTCAACGCATGCGCCAGATCGGCCTGGGCCTGGGGCTGGCGGGGCTGCTGCTGATCCTGACGCTGCAACGCCTGACCGTGCGCCGCGCCCTGCGGCCCCTGGAAAAGGCCCGGGAGCAGATCGCCCAGTTGCAGCTGGGCCAGCGTTCGCAGCTGGACGACCAGGTGCCCGTGGAGCTGGAACCGCTGGTGGCGCAGATCAACCACCTGTTGGCCCACACCGAAGACAGCCTCAAGCGCTCGCGCAATGCCCTGGGCAACCTGGGGCATGCGTTGAAGACACCGCTGGCGGTGCTGCTCAGTCTGGCGTCGAACCCCAAGCTGGATGCCCACCCCGAAGTGCGCAAGGTGTTGCAGGAACAATTGCAGCAGGTGCAGCAGCGGTTGAACCGCGAGCTCAACCGGGCGCGCCTGGCCGGCGATGCCTTGCCCGGTGCCCTGTTCGATTGCGATGGCGAACTGCCGGGGTTGCTGGCGACCTTGAACATGATCCACGGCGAACACCTGGCCCTGAGCTACCAGGCGGCGCCGGGGCTGCAACTGCCCTGGGACCGTGAGGACCTGCTGGAGTTGCTGGGTAATCTGCTGGACAACGCCTGCAAATGGGCGGATGCGGAAGTCCGCTTGAGTGTCGGGGAAAGCCCCCGGGGTTTTTGCCTGGCGGTGGACGACGACGGCCCGGGCATCCCCGAGGCGCAGCGCGAACAGGTGTTCAGCCGCGGCACGCGCCTGGATGAACAGACCGATGGCCACGGCCTGGGCCTGGGCATCGTGCGCGACATCATCGATGCCTGGGGTGGCACCCTGAGCCTGGAGGAAAGCGCCCTGGGCGGCCTGCGCGTTGAAATCCACCTGCCTGGGCGCTAGTTGCCTCGCACCCCGTCTGCACGAAGCCAGCCTGTAGCTGCTGCCGAGCGCCGCAAGGCTGCGGCTACAGGGATTACGGGGATACAGGGCTCAGACGCGGAATTGGTCCATCAGGCTTTGCTGCTGGTTGGCCAGGCTGTTCAGCGACTGGCTGACCCGCGCCGATTCATTGGCCTGTTCGGCCAGGGATTCGGTGACGTCACGGATGGTTTCCACGTTGCTGTTGATCTCTTCGGCTACCGCGCTCTGTTCTTCGGCGGCGCTGGCGATTTGCAGGTTCATGTCGCTGATGACGGTCACCGCGTCGCCGATCTGGCGCAGGGCGGTGACGGCCTGGCCGACCTGCTCGACGCTGCCCTGGGCCTGGCGGTGGCTGTTGTTCATCGAGCCCACCACCTCCTGGGTGCCGGTTTGCAGTTGCTCGATCACCAGACGGGTTTCTTCCACCGACTCTTGGGTGCGGCGGGCGAGGTTGCGCACTTCGTCGGCGACCACCGCAAAACCGCGCCCGGCTTCCCCGGCACGGGCCGCTTCAATGGCGGCGTTGAGCGCCAGCAGGTTGGTCTGGTCGGCAATGGCACGGATCACTTCCAGCACCGAACCGATTTTTTCGCTGTTGGCGGCCAGGCCTTCGACCTGGGTCATGGCGATGCTCATGTCGGCCGCCAGGTGGCCAATGCTGGTGGTGGTGCGGTCGATCACCGTCAGGCCTTCGCGGGTAGCCTGGTCGGCATCGCGCGCGGCGTGGGCGGCCTGGGCGGCGCTGCGGGCCACGTCCTGGGCCGTGGCGCTCATTTCATGGGAGGCGGTGGCCACTTGGTCGACCTGGCGGTATTGCTGCTCCATGCCGGCGCTGGTCTGGGTGGCGATGGCTGCAGACTGGTCGGCGGTGCCGCGAGCGTCCTGCACCGAGCGTTTCACCTCGGCGATGATCGGCTGCAACTTGTCGAGGAAACGGTTGAACCAGCCGGCCAACTGGCCCAGTTCATCCTGCTTGTCGTAGGCCAGGCGCCGGGTCAGGTCGCCTTCGCCACTGGCGATGTCTTCCAGCATGTGTGCCACGCCGAGGATCGGCCGGGTCACGCTGCGCGCCATTAGCCACACCAGCAACAGCCCGATTATCGCAGCCAGCAGGCCGAGGCTGAGTTCGATCAGGGTGCCGGCGCTGTTGCGCTCGTCGAGCTCGCCTTGCAGCGCAGTGGCCGGGCCCACCAGCACGTGTTCCGGTACATCCAGCAGCACGCCCCAGGGTTTGCCGTCGGGAATCGGCGAGAAGGGCGCGAGCACTTTGAGCACGCTGTCGCTGTGCAGGCTGCGGGTCTGGGTGCCGCTCGCCAGCAGGCTGATCAACTGACTGCCGCTGGCCTTGTCGACCTGGTCCAGGCGCTGGCTCAGCTTGCTGGCGTCCGGGCTGTAGGCCGCCAGCAGCCCGACCGGGCTGATGATGCTGACGTTGGTCTGGCCGTCGTAGAGTTTCTTGCTCGCCTGTTGGCTGGTGGCCTGCAGGCTGTTGAGGTTGATGTCCACCGATAGCGAGGCGATGACTTTGCCCTCGACCATCAGTGGGAAGACGATGCTGGTCATCAGCACCTGCTGGCCGTCGATTGCGTAGAAGTAGGGTTCGATCACGCAGGGCTTGAGGGTGCTGCGCGGGCAGGTGAACCAGGCGTTGGCCGGCTCGCCGCTGGGGCCGCTGCGGGTGTCGCTCATGTCGCTTTCGGGCAGCGACATCGAGGTCAGCTTGCCGGGCGTGGGCTGGGACCAGTACAAGGCAAAACGGCCCTTGTCGTTGCTGCCCAATTCTTCCTGGCCGGTGAAGAGTGAGTCCTTGCCGTCCAGCGCGTTGGCTTCGAACACCAGGGACAGGCCCAGCAACTGCGGGTTGGCCTGCAGTGCCGACTTGACCTGGCGGGTCAGGTCTTCACGCAGGTCGAAGGCGTCGAGAAAGCGCTTCTCGGCCTGCTCCCGCAGGAACAGCACCTGGCGTGAAAAACCATGGCCGTATTGATAGGCGTCCATGAATTGTTGGCGAATCCCCAGCGCCTGCACCTCGCCCTGAGCCTCGATCCGCGCTTGGGCGGCCTCATTGAGCATGTCCATGCTGGAGGCTTTCACCAGCTCGGAGTTGTGCTCCATGCGATAAAGCGAGAGGCCCACCAGCAAGGTGACGATACCCAGCAGGCAGAGTCCGGCCAGCAGGGTGATTTTCCATTGGATGGAAAGTTGTCTAAGCGACATGGGGCGTCCTTATTCGATAAATATCTGAGACTTTGCACTGTAACGGCCGCCGAAACCGATTCTTTAAACGCTTGTTCGAAATAACCCCCCACCTCCACCTGTAGCCGCTGCCGAAGGCTCGGGCCGCGTTCGGACGCTGGCCCGTGCCGACACCCACTTATTCCAGTTGAAACAGGGCCAGCATCCAAACGCAGCCCGAACCTGCTGCTCCACCACTGGCGAGGAAGCGCTTTCTCCGCCCCGGGTTTTGACAAGCCGCGCCCGCTGCTGCACAGTGCGCGCCCTCTAATAAGACCCTCTTTCCATTCGATGTCGGCAGCCCCCTGCCTTCTGGTCGGTCACATGCTTTTGCGCCATTTTCAGCGGCGCAGTAATGAGGTAACGATGATTAATGCAGTAATTGCCGCGGTCGGCGTCATGCTGGTGCTCAGCCTGTCCCGCGTGCATGTGGTGATCGCCCTGATCATTGGCGCGTTGGTGGGTGGACTCACTGGCGGCCTTGGGATCGAGGCCACGCTCAAGGCGTTCAACAGCGGGTTGGGTGGTGGTGCGACTGTGGCGTTGTCCTATGCCTTGCTCGGCGCCTTTGCGGTGGCGATTGCCAAGTCCGGCCTGGCCCACGCCCTGGCAGACAAGATCCTGCTGCTGGTGGACCGCCAGGACGCCCACGGCGGCGGCCAGGTCAAATGGCTGCTGATCGGCCTGCTGTGGGTGGTGGCGATCGCTTCGCAGAACATCCTGCCGATCCACATTGCCTTTATCCCGCTGCTGGTACCGCCACTGTTATATGTGCTGACCAAGCTGCAACTGGACCGCCGGCTGATCGCCTGCGTCATCACCTTCGGCCTGATCACCCCCTATATGTTTTTGCCGGTGGGTTTCGGCAACATCTTCCTCAATGAAATCCTCTTGGCCAACGTCGCCCGCAGCGGGGTCGACATCAGCCAGATCAACGTCACCCACGCCATGGGCATCCCAGCCCTGGGCATGGTTTTCGGCTTGTTGATGGCCTTTGTCAGCTACCGCAAAAAGCGCGTGTATGACCTGGAAAAGATCGAGAAAGTCGAGCAGGTGACGGTGCAATACAACCCGCGCACCTTGCTGGTGGCAGGCTTGGCCATCGTGGTGGCGTTTGTGGTGCAGTTGCTGCTGGACTCGATGATTATCGGGGCTTTGGCCGGTTTTCTGATCTTCTCGGTGTCGGGCATCGTGCGCTGGCGCGAAACCGACGACCTGTTTACCGAAGGCATGAAGATGATGGCCATGATCGGCTTCATCATGATTGCCGCCTCGGGTTTTGCCGAGGTGATGAAGGCCACCGGCGAGGTCAAGACCCTGGTGGAAACCTCGGCCAGCTGGATCGGCCACAGCAAGGGCGTGGGTGCGCTGTTGATGCTGCTGGTGGGGCTGCTGGTGACCATGGGCATCGGCTCGTCGTTTTCCACGGTGCCGATCCTGGCCGCGATCTTTGTCCCGCTCTGTGTGCAACTGGGCTTCAGTCCCCTGGCCATCGTCTGCATCGTCGGCACGGCCGGGGCCCTGGGCGACGCCGGTTCGCCGGCCTCGGACTCGACGCTGGGGCCGACCTCCGGCCTCAATATCGACGGCCAGCATCACCATATCTGGGACACCGTGGTTCCGACCTTCCTCCACTACAACCTGCCGTTGCTGGCGTTCGGTTGGGTGGCGGCAATGGTGCTCTGAACCACTGAGCCGATGGCCCGGCGTTGCCGGGCTGCCTGTGGCCTGCTTTAGCCCCCGCGCACAGGCCCGCGGGGGCTCAACTTTTGATCCGGCGTGCCGTTAACGGCTTAACCACGCCAATAAAATCAAGAGTGAATACCTATGCGCCTAAGCTTGAAGGCCAAAGTCCTGTCCCTCGCGGTACTCCCGGTGTTGCTGTTTGCGCTGGTGATCAGCCTGACCACGGTATTCATGCTCAAGCAGCAGGCCAGCAAAGAGGTCGAAGAGACCCGCCAGCGCCTGCTGGGCGAGGCCAAGGCCACCTTGCAGAGTTACGTGGAGGTGGCGCTCAACACCGTCAAGCCGTTGTATGACGCTGCAGCCAACGGCGATCAGGCGGCGCGGGCCGAGGTGGTCAAGCTGCTGTCGAACATCACGTACGGCAAGGATGGCTACTTCTTCGGCTACGACTCCGAGACCGTGCGCCTGTTCAAGGGCAACAGCCCGGACGGCGTCGGCAAGAGCTTCAAGGACAACCGCGACCCCAATGGCGTGTACGTCAACCGCGAGCTGGTGCGGGTCGGCAAGGACGGCAGCCACTACGTGCAATACAGCTCGACCCAGCCGGGCAGCGATGTGCTGGTGCCCAAGCTCGGCTACACCGAATACCTGCCCAAGTGGGACATGGTGCTCGGCACCTCGGTCAACCTCGACGGTATCGATGCCCAGGTGGCGGCGGTCGAGGCCAGCATCAACCAGCGCATGGAAGGCATGGTCCTGAGCATTGTCGGGATTGCCGTGGTGGTGCTGCTGGTGATCGCGGCGCTGGGCCTGCTGGTGGCCAACACCATGCTGCGTCCGCTGCAACTGATGAAGGTCAGCCTCGACGATATTGCCGCCGGCGATGGCGACCTGACCAAGCGCCTGGCGATTACCAGCCAAGACGAGCTGGGTGACCTGGCCGGGTCGTTCAACCGCTTTGTCGACAAGATCCATGGCCTGGTGCGGCAGATCACCGAGATGACTAGTCAGTTGACCGGCCTGGTGACCCAGGTTTCCGATCAGGCCCAGCGTTCGGAACAGGCGATGGAGCGTCAGCGCCACGAGACCGATCAGGTGGCGACCGCGATCAATGAGATGTCCTCGGCCGCCCATGAAGTGGCGCGCAGTGCCCAGGGGGCGGCGGTGGCCGCGCAACAGACCGACGCCGAAGGCCAGGCCGCCAAGCGCGTGGTGGATGGCAGCATCGCCCAGATCCATGCGCTGGTCAGCGATATCCGTAGCAGCGGTACTTCCCTCGACAGTTTGCAGAAGGACGTGGCATCGATTGTCAGCGTGCTGGACGTGATCCGCTCGATTGCCGAGCAGACCAACCTCCTGGCGTTGAACGCGGCCATTGAAGCGGCACGTGCCGGGGAGGCCGGGCGTGGTTTTGCGGTGGTGGCGGACGAGGTGCGGGCGCTGGCCAGTCGTACCCAGCAGAGCACCCAGGAGATCCAGGGCATGATCGACCGCCTGCAGCAGGGCACGCGGACGGCAGTGGAAGCCATGCGCCGTTCCAGCGATGCCGGCGATGGCACCTCGGCCCAGGCCAACGAGGCGGGTGCGTCGCTGGACACCATGGCGCAGTTGATCGGCACCATCAATTCGATGAACGCCCAGATTGCCAGTGCCGCCGAAGAACAGACTGCGGTCGCCGAAGAGATCAACCGCAGCGTGCATCAGATTGCCGTGGCGGTGGACAGCGTCGCCGACGAAACCCAACTCGGCGCCCAGACCTCCCGCAGCCTGGCGGATCTGGGCCAGCGTTTGGGCAAGTTGGTAGGGCAGTTCCGAATCTGAGGCTAACCCTCAACTGTCCTGTAGCCGCTGCGCGCAGCCTCGCGGGCTCGTCAGCGGCTACTGGCGGCTACGGTTCGGTTTAGACAGTGATATCGCGCATCAGCAGGCTGTAGCGCAGGTCGACCTGGTCGGGAATCGGCAGGTACACGGTGTGGCCGTCACCCGGGGCGACCTCGATGGCTTCGCCCTTGGCGTTTTGCAGTTGATGCAGGTCGAAGTGGAAGTTGCCCTTGGGGGTCATCAGCTCCATGTGGTCGCCCAGGGCAAAGCGGTTTTTCACCTTGACCTCGGCCAGCCGGTCGCGGCGCTCGCCGGTCAGTTCGCCGACGAACTGCTGGCGCTCCGAAACTGAGCTGCCGTTCTGGTAGTTCTGGTACTCATCGTGCACATGGCGCCGCAGGAAACCTTCGGTGTAGCCGCGCTGGGCCAGGGATTCGAGGTCGTTCATCAGGCTGCGGTCGAACTCGCGTCCGGCCGCCGCGTCATCGATGGCCCGGCGATAGACCTGGGTGGTGCGTGCGCAATAGAAGTGCGACTTGGTGCGCCCCTCGATCTTCAGCGAATGCACGCCCATCTGGGTCAGGCGCCCGACGTGCTGCACCGCGCGCAGGTCCTTGGCGTTCATGATGTAGGTGCCGTGTTCGTCTTCGAATGCCGGCATCAGTTCGTCCGGGCGGTTGGCCTCCTGCAGCAGGAACACCTGGTCGGTGGACGCCCCCAGGCCCAGGGTCGGCTCGGCGTTCGGTTCGAACAGCTGGACAATATCGCCGGCGGCATTCTCGGTGGCCTCCTGGGCCTTGTATTTCCAGCGGCAGGCGTTGGTGCAACTGCCCTGGTTGGCATCGCGCTTGTTCATGTAGCCCGATAGCAGGCAGCGCCCGGAATAGGCCATGCACAGCGCGCCGTGGACAAACACCTCCAGCTCCATGCCAGGCACCTGCTGGCGGATCTCGGCGATCTCTTCCAGCGACAACTCGCGGGACAGGATGATTCGGCTCAGGCCCTGTTCCTGCCAGAACTCGACGCTGGCCCAGTTCACCGTGTTGGCCTGTACCGAGAGGTGGATCGGCATCTGCGGGAAGTGCCGCTGCACCAGCATGATCAGGCCCGGGTCGGACATGATCAGCGCATCCGGGCCCATGGCGATCACCGGCTCCAGGTCCTTGAGGAAGGTCTTGAGCTTGGCGTTGTGCGGGGCGATGTTGACCACCACGTAGAAACGCTTGTCCTGGGCCTGGGCCTCCTGGATGCCGAGGGCCAGGTTGGCGTGGTCGAATTCGTTGTTGCGCACCCGCAGGCTGTAGCGCGGCTGCCCGGCATAGACCGCGTCGGCGCCGTAGGCAAAGGCATAGCGCATGTTTTTCAGGGTGCCGGCGGGGGCGAGCAGTTCGGGTCGGGCGAGGAGCGTCATGGGGCTGTCGGTCGCAAAAGGTCGCGAGGGTAAAGCAGTGCGCTCCGGGGTTTATTGATCTGGATCTATGCTCAATGCACAAAAGATGGCACTTGGACGCACAGCGGTTGACTAAGCCTCTGGACGCCCGTCAGCGTCCTGCGGCTTATCGAACTGGATCGGATATGAATCAAACCAACCTGCAAAACAAAAGCCTGCTGGTACTCCTGGTACTGGTGACGGTCGCTTTCATCTGGATCCTCCTGCCGTTCTACGGAGCGGTGTTCTGGGCGGTGATCCTCGGCATCGTCTTCGCCCCGCTGCAACGCCGGCTGCAATTGAAGTTCGGCTGGCCACGCAACCTGACTTCACTGTGCACCCTGGGCATCTGCCTGGTGATCGCGATCCTGCCGGTGATCATCACCAGCGTGCTGCTGGTGCAGGAAGGCACCAACGTCTACAAGAACATCGAGAGCGGGCACCTGGACATCGCCGGCTACCTGGCGCAGTTCAAGCACGCGTTGCCGCCGTATTTCCAGCACCTGCTGGACCGCTTCGGCATGGGCGAGCTCGACGGCCTGCGCGAGAAAATCGTCAAGAGTTCGATGCAGGGCAGCCAGTACCTGGCCAGCCAGGCGTTCAGCTTCGGCCAGGGCACGTTCGAGTTTGTGGTGAGCTTCTTCATCATGCTCTACCTGCTGTTCTTCTTTCTGCGCGATGGCGCCGAACTGGTGCGCAAGATCCGCACGGCGGTGCCCCTGGCGGAACATCAGAAGCGCCGCCTGCAACTCAAATTCAACCGAGTGGTGCGCGCCACCGTCAAAGGCAACGTGCTGGTGGCGGTGACCCAGGGGGCGCTGGGCGGGGTGATTTTCTGGTTTCTCGACATCCCCAGCGCCTTGCTCTGGGCGGTACTGATGGCTTTTCTGTCGTTGTTGCCGGCGGTGGGCGCGGGGATCGTCTGGGCCCCGGTGGCCGCGTACTTCCTGCTCAGCGGGGCGATCTGGCAAGGGGTGGTGCTCGGGTTGTTCGGGGTATTCGTGATCGGCCTGGTGGACAACGTGCTGCGCCCGATCCTGGTGGGCAAGGACACCAAGATGCCGGATTACCTGATCCTGATCTCGACCCTGGGTGGCCTGGCGATCTTCGGGCTCAACGGTTTTGTCATCGGTCCGCTGATCGCGGCGTTGTTCATGTCGAGTTGGGCGTTGTTCGTCGAAACCCGGCCGCGGGTGCAGTTGCCTTAAGCGACCAGCATCGGCTGTTCGAACTTCAGCGACAGTGCCTGCGCGGCGGGAAGCGAGGTAAGCGGGCCGCTGATCGGTTCGCCGTCCCGTACCAGGTACCAACAGGCGAGCAATCCTAGCTCTCTGAGCGGTGCGGGAACGGCGCTGCCGATAACGGACATGATCTGAACCTTGTGCATAAGTGCCTCCATCAATCAGTGGGGCTACCTTACAAAGCTCAGGGTGTTACGAAAAATCACCACGCTCGATAGTCGACATTGATGGCAACGACGGCGGTTGTGGTCCGGCGCGTGGTTTCAGTCCACCACCTGGTCGAGCATGTTCAGCACTTCCTGATCGTTGAGCAGGCCTTTGCGCACCAGGTTTTCTGCCAGCAGCGAAAGAAACTTGGCGCTGCGATGGCCCTCCAGGTGTTTGAGTTCGGTCAGCGCACTGTAGACCTTGCTTGAGGTACAGAGGCCGGCGATGCGGTGCGGGTTTTGCGTGGGCATAGGGTTCGTCCTTGTTTTTATGAGCCTGTTGGCATGGACAGATCCGATCTTGCGGACCTGGCATGACAGATATATGACCGTCGTATGCACGATGGGTGCGCGGTGACGGCCTTACTATTGCCGGATTTACAGGCAATTACTGTTCCGTCAGCGACCTGGGATTGGGATATTCAGACATTTGGATGATGGCAAAATGCAACAAGCCCCACTTTGAGGGCGGGGCCTGTCAGGGTAGAGCGGGCTGCTTACCAGCGGCCAGGGCCGTAGTAGTGGCGAGGCGGGCCGTAGTAGCCACGGGGCCGGCCGTAGTACACCGGTGCCGGGCGGTAGTAGACCGGCGCTGCTTCCACATACACCGGTTGCGGCTGGTAGTAGACCGGAGGCGGTGCGGCATACACCGGCTGTGGTTGTACGTACACCGGTTGCTGTTGCACGTACACCGGACGTTCCTGGTTGGACATGACGGAGCCCATTACCGCAGCACCTACGACAGCACCCAACACGGCCGGCCCGGCCCAATTGCCGCCATGGGCGGAGGCTTGGCCAGCGACAGCGAGTGCACCAATGAGCAAGGCTATCTTGGGGATTCTGGAAATCATGGTAGTTCCTCGGTTCAACCCCGGGCTTGTGGTCTGCAATAGACTCAAGGACTGTCGCGGGGATACTTCTAAGACAGCGGTTTTGGCAAAAACTGCACAGCCGCTGAGTAAATATTGTGTAAGGTCTGTACCGGCTTCTTTACCGTCATCCCTGGGCGGTAATGCCACCTTCAAACTTGGCGTCGATATGATCAGGCACAAGTCGTGCGGCGGGTTAATCCGTCTATCCGAAAGTGCCTTGCGAGGAGATTCACATGCAAATGAACCCCAACAAAGGCACTCAGTTGTGCATGTCATTGTCAGGGCGTCCGGGGAACTTCGGCCTGCGCTTTCATAACCATCTGTATGAACAGTTGGGCCTGAATTTTTACTACAAGGCCTTCAGCAGCCAGGATCTGCCCGGCGCCATTGGTGGGATCCGGGCCCTGGGAATTCGCGGTTGCGGCGTGTCGATGCCGTTCAAGGAGGCCAGTATCGAGCTGGTGGATGAGCTGGACGCGTCAGCTCAGGCCATCGCCTCGATCAACACCATCGTCAACACCAATGGCCACCTCAAGGCCTACAACACCGACTACATCGCCATTGCCCAATTGCTGGCCGCGCACCAGGTGCCCCAGGCCTCGAGTTTTGTCCTGCGTGGCAGCGGCGGCATGGCCAAGGCCGTGGCCAGCGCCTTGCGCGACGGTGGCTACAGCAACGGCATTATCGTTGCGCGCAACCAGAGCGCCGGGCGCGCGCTGGCGGACTCCCTGGGTTATCAGTGGCAGGCCGAGCTGGGTGATGTGCGGGCGCAGATGCTGATCAACGTCACGCCGATCGGCATGACTGGCGGTGCCGAAGCCGACCAGCTGGCGTTCCCGGCCGAAGCGATCACCGAGGCACAGACAGTGTTCGATGTGGTGGCGATCCCGGCGGAAACCCCGTTGATCCTGCGCGGTCGGGCCGAAGGCAAGCAAGTGATCACCGGTCTGGAAGTGATTGCGATCCAGGCCCTGGAGCAATTTGTGCTGTACACCGGCGTCCGCCCGAGCGAAGCGCAATTCCAGCAAGCGGTGGCATTTGCGCGGGGGTAGAAGGTCAGGTAAGGGGAGAGCCGATAGGGCCAGCGCAGACTTCGGCCGCGGCTACAGTGTGTAGCCGCGGCCGGGGAGGAGGTGTCAGCCTTCGAGTTTTGCCAGGCGCTCTTCGAGGGCGGCGATGCGGGCTTCGAGTTCTTCGATGCGTTCGGCGGATACACCGCTGCCGCTGCTGCGCTCAACCGGATTCTGGCGTGCGGCCAGAATCGCCTCGATATCCGCCGGATCCCCCAGGGCGTGCATGTAGCGGTCTTCGCGTTGTCCCGCCTGGCGCGGAATCAGCAGTGCCAGGCCACGGGCGATCAAGCGTTCCAGTTGATGCACCACCTGCTCGGCGTCTTCGAAATCATGCATGCGCCCGCTGCGGGTCAGCAGCTCGTTGACGGTTTGCGGCCCACGCAGAAATAACAGGCCGCTCAGCACCACCTGGGCCGGCACCAGCTCCAGGGCCTTGTCCACGCGATGCTCCCAGCGATCGGCGCGGCTGCCCATCACCAGTCGGGTAAAGCCTCGGCCTTCAAGCGCGCGCAGGCTTTGCCCGACCTGGCCCTGGCTCAGGTTCATCACCGGTTCACGGCTGGTTTTCTGGTTGCAGGCAAGCACCAGGGCATTGAGGGTCAGGGGATAGGTTTCCGGGCTGGTGGCCTGTTTTTCGATCAAGGAGCCAAGAATACGGATTTCCGTACTGTTGAGCCGCAGTTCATCAACGGAGGTCTCTTGCTCAGTGCTCATCGCGCTTTCCCTATGCTATGGAAGGCGACTAGCCTAATCCTTGCGCAAGAAAAGACAAGCCGCCCGCCGAGCGCAAGGATGTCTATAATCGCGCCACGCTGTATTTCTGCCACCCATGTCGAGACTGTCATGACTATTTCCCTGTACGCCGCCTCCGTTCCTGTCTTCAAGCAAATGCTCACTGCCCTGAGCGATGTGCTGAACAAGGCCGAAGCCCATGCCACGGCGAAGAACATCGACCCCAATGCCTTCCTGCAGGCCCGCCTGTACCCGGACATGTTCCCCCTGGTACGCCAGGTGCAGATCGCCGTGGACTTCGCCAAAGGCGTCAGCGCCCGCCTGGCCGAGGTCGAACTGCCCAAGTACGACGACAGCGAAGTCACCTTCGCCGACCTGCAAGCCCTGATCGCCAAGGTCCTGGCCTTTATCGACGGGATCCAGCCCGCGCAGATCGATGGCAAGGAAGGCATCGAAATCGTCACCCGCCCTGGCACGCCAAAAGAGAAGCGCTTCAGCGGCCAGTCCTACCTGCTAACCTACGGCCTGCCGCAGTTCTTCTTCCACGTCACCACCGCCTACGCCTTGCTGCGTCACAACGGTGTTGAAGTCGGCAAGCGCGATTACATGGGTGCTTTCTAAGCCCCACGCTGCAAAAAGCCCGGCAAGGTGTGAGCCTTGCCGGGCTTTTTTGTGCGCGGCGTTCAGGGCCGCGTCGAAGGCTGTGCCGCTCAGGCTGTCGGTTGGACCGGATCGTCCTGGGCCATGCAGGCGGCTGCGGTGAACAGCACATCGGTGGAGGAGTTGAGGGCGGTTTCCGCCGAGTCCTGAAGCACGCCGATGATGAAGCCGACCGCCACCACCTGCATCGCGATCTCGCTGGGGATGCCGAACAGGCTGCACGCCAGGGGAATCAGCAACAGCGAGCCACCGGCCACGCCCGAGGCGCCGCAGGCACAGATCGCCGCGACCACACTGAGCAGCACCGCAGTCGGCAGGTCGACGCTGATGCCCAGGGTGTGCACCGCCGCCAGGGTCAGCACGGTGATGGTGATCGCCGCGCCGGCCATGTTGATGGTGGCGCCCAGGGGGATCGATACCGAATAGGTGTCTTCATGCAGGCCCAGGCGCTTGCTCAGTTCCAGGTTGACCGGAATGTTGGCCGCCGAACTGCGGGTGAAAAACGCGGTAATCCCGCTTTCGCGCAGGCACATCAGCACCAGCGGGAAGGGGTTGCGGCGGATTTTCCAGTAGACAATGGCCGGGTTCATGACCAGAGCCACAAACAGCATGCAGCCGATCAGCACCGCCAGCAGGTGCAGATAGCCCAGCAGCGCACCGAAGCCGGAGGTGGCCAGGGTCGAGGCCACCAGGCCGAAAATCCCCAGCGGGGCGAAGCGGATCACCACCTGCACGATCAGGGTCACGCCGTTGGACAGGTCGCCGAGCACAGTGCGGGTGGTCTCACCGGCATGGCGAATGGCGACGCCCATGCCGATGGCCCAGGCCAGGATGCCGATGAAGTTGGCATTCATCAGCGCGCTGACCGGGTTCTCGACCACGCTCAGCAACAGGCTTTGCAGGACTTCGGCGATGCCACCGGGGGCGCTGATGGCGACGTCGTGGGTGGACAGCACCAGCGCCGACGGGAACAGGCTGCTGGCGATCACCGCGACCACGGCCGCGGCGAAGGTGCCCAGCAGGTACAGCACCAGGATCGGCCGGATATGGGTCTGCTGCCCATGTTTGTGGTTGGCGATGGAGGCCATCACCAATACGAACACCAGGATCGGCGCCACGGCCTTGAGCGCAGCGACAAACACCTTGCCGATAAAAGCGGTGGACTTGGCCACTTCGGGCACCAACAGCGCCAGGGCGATCCCGGCGAGCAAGCCGATAATGATCTGCGTGACCAGGCTGATACCCTTGAGTTTTTGCAGAAGCGAAGGGGGCGAAGCAGTCATAACGGTATCTCTGTTTTTTTTGAGGTATTGGATGGGGCGACAGTAATAGACGCGGCAGACTGTCTCAAGGATTGCCCACCGTACGCGGCAGCAACGCTTTGCGCTGAATCACCGAGGGTAGACGATGACCGTGCCGGGTTTTTTAGGGGGGCGGACTTTATCACAGCGCGGGTGGTTCCCCGGAGGTGTATGACGATCTGCCGCACAGCCCGCGCTCCAGCGGCGGCTCAAACATTCTGTTAACATTCGCCATCCTTTTTTCATATCCCCTCAGTGGGCCCTCGGGCTGGCGCTGGCGTTGTCGTTTCTGGAGTTATTCATGCTGTTGCCCATCCTGCTGTTGTCGGCTGCGGGTTTTACCGTGCTGACCACGGAATTCATCATCGTCGGTCTGCTGCCGTCGATCGCCCGGGATCTTGAGGTCAGCGTGCCCCAGGCCGGCCTGCTGGTGACGCTGTTCGCCTTCACCGTGGCCGCATTCGGGCCGTTTCTCACCGCCTATTTCGCCCGTTTCGAACGCAAGCGCCTGTTTGTGACGGTACTGGTGATGTTCGGCCTGGCCAATACCCTGGCGGCGCTGGCGCCGAATATCGGGGTCATGGCTGTGGCCCGGTTGATCCCGGCGTTGGGGTTGCCGGTGTTCTGGGCCCTGGCCAGTGAAACTGCGGTCGGCATTGTCGGCCCGGACTACGCCGGGCGCGCCATCGCTAAAATCGGCTTCGGCATTGTGTGTGCCACGGTTTTCGGGATTCCGGTGGGGACCCTGATTTCCGATGCCTTCGGCTGGCGCAGCGCCTTTGCGATCCTGGCGGTGGTGGCGTTCGCCAAGGCCTTGCTGCTGTTTATCTACCTGCCGAAGACCGAGCTGCATAAGCAGCAGGTCAGCCTGGGTTCGCAATTCAAGATCCTGCGCAGCCCGCTGATGCAGGGGCATGTGCTGCTGTCGATCCTGGTGTTCAGCGGCATGTTCACCGCTTACACCTACCTCGCCGACATCCTTGAGCGCCTGGCCGGGTTCAACGGCACCGTGGTGGGCTGGTGCCTGATGGGCTTTGGTGCGGTCGGGTTGCTCGGCAATTCCCTGGGCGGACGGGCAGTGGACCGGCATCCGCTGATGGCGTCGATGGTGTTCTGCGCCTTTATGATCGGCGGCATGGTGGCCCTGGTGCCGGCTATCCATTCGACATTGGGGCTGGCGGCGGCCATGGGCATCTGGGGCGTGACCCAGGCGGCGTTGTTTCTGGTCAGCCATGTGCGGTTGATGAAGGCCGCACCTGAAGCGCCGGCCTTTGCCGCGTCCCTGAACATCGCCGGGGCCAACCTCGGGATCGGCCTGGGAGCCATGGTCGGTGGCCGAGTGATCGACACCCTGGGCCTGGGCAGCCTGGGATTCGCCGCTGCCGGGTTCATCCTGGTGTCGATTGTCCTGGCCTTGTTGCTGATGGGCGCCAAGCCGCGCAGCGCCTGCGCCTGATACCTCAGGCGGGCAGGGCGGTGAACAGCTCGCGCCGCGCACCCTCGGTAATCGCGACGATGCCGGGGTGCTTGACCTTGCGCTCCACTGAAATGGCATAGAAGGACTCGGTCACTGCATCGGTCTGGCCGATCAGCTCCACGCCGTATTGGCGCTTCACTTCATCGGCAATCACGCTGGGGGCGATGAAAATCCCGCTGCCGGATTGGCCGAAGGCCTGCATCAGCGCGCTGTCGTCGAACTCGCCAATGATCCGCGGCTGAATCTGCTGTTCGGCGAACCAGCGCAGCAAGCGGCTGCGGACCACGGTTTCCTGCCCCGGTATCAACATCGGTGCGCCGTGCAGGCTGTGGGGGAAATCCTGGCCGTAGGCCTGGGCCAGGTTGGCCGTGGCGAAAAAACTGATGCCGCACTCGCCCAACTTCTGGCTGTAGCCCTTGATGTCGAGGTGCGACGGCATCGGACTGTCGGAAATCACCAGGTCCAGGCGCTGGATGGCCAGGTCGGCCAGCAGCCGTTCGAGTTTGTCTTCGCGGCAGGTGATGCGGATCGGCTCACTCAACTCCATGGTGGGCGCGATCAGCCGGTAGACGATGGATTTGGGCACCACATCGGCCACCCCCACCCGAAACTGGATCTGCTGCTCATTGGGCTGGGCGCGGAGCATGGCTTCCAGTTCGCCCCCCAGCTGAAACATCTGTTCAGCATAAGGCAGGGTCTGGCGCCCGGCTTCGGTGAGTTCCAGCTGGCGTCCGACCCGGCGAAACAACTCGATGCCATAGGTTTGCTCCAGCAGGCTAATCTGACCGCTGATGGTTTGCGGGGTGAGGTTGAGCTGCTCGCAGGCGCGCACGATGCTGCCGGTTTTAGCCACGACCCAGAAGTAATGCAGCTGACGATAATTGAGCATGGCGACCTCACTTCGTAAAAACCGAATTATAACTGCAAAAAATACGAATTTTCCTGAAGTATCCAGCTCTTTAGAATCCCCCGCTATCGACGGCCTGCCGGTTGGGCCCGTCTGTTCTATCGAGGGAAACACCATGAAAATTCAAAACATCGGCGCCGCAGCCTTGCTGGCGCTGGCATTAGTGGGCCTGGCTGGCTGCGATCAAGCAGAAAAAAGCGCCCAGCAATTGATGGGCAAGGCTGCCGAATCGGCCAAGCAAGCGATTGACGACACCCACAAGGCGGCCGAGCAAGCCATCAGCGACGCCACCGGTGGCTTGATCAGCAAACAGGAAAAACCCGCTGACGACAGCAAGAATAAAGAGCCGTCATCGCTGGAAATCTAACCCTTTCGTACCACAGAGCCAGGATTGCCCATGGAATACCTTTTACAACTCGCCGCCAGCCCCACCGCCTGGGTCGCCCTGGCCACCCTGGTGGTGATGGAAATCGTGCTTGGCATCGATAACCTGATCTTTATCTCGATCCTGACCAACAAATTGCCCGAGCAGCATCGAGCCAAGGCGCGACGCATCGGGATCGGCATGGCCCTGATCCTGCGTCTGGCGTTGCTCAGCACCATCGCCTTTATCGTGCAATTGACCGAGCCGGTGATCGACGTGTTTGGCCAGGTGTTCTCCTGGAAGGACATGATCCTGATCGCGGGTGGCTTGTTCCTGCTGTGGAAGGCCACGACCGAGATCCATCACAGCATGGACCCGCAGGCCCAGCACGACGATAAGGCCACTGCGGGTGTGTCCATCGGCTTTGCCGCTGCGATCGGCCAGATCCTGCTGCTGGACATGGTGTTTTCCATCGACAGCATCATTACCGCCGTTGGCATGACCGAGCATTTGCCGATCATGATCATCGCGGTGGTGGTCTCGGTCCTGGTGATGTTGCTGGCCGCCGAGCCGCTGGCCAAGTTCATCAACGACAACCCGACCGTGGTGATGCTGGCCTTGGGTTTCCTGATCATGATCGGTATGACCCTGATCGCCGAAGGCTTCGGTGCCCACGTGCCAAAAGGATATGTGTATGCGGCGATGGCGTTCTCGGCGGCGATCGAGAGCCTGAACATGCTGGCGCGACGGGCGCGGCAGAAGCGTGAACTCGATGCCTGATTGATTGCGTGACATTTGGCCGCCTGCCTTCGAAAGAATGCAGGCGGTTTTTTTTCCGGGTGAATGACTCAGTGCGCGGTCGCGGGACGTGGCGCCGGTTTGCTGACTTTTGCCGGGGTTGGCGGTGGGAGAGGGTGGTGATGCCGGCGGGTGATCCGCAACACCCCCCAGAGCATGGCGCCAGCAACGGCCAGCCAGCCACAGATCAGTAGGAAAATCGTCGTTGTCAGGCTCATACGTGCCTCCTCTTTGCCCTGTCCAGGGCACACACTCTTTGCAATGGACAGTCTAGTCGCTGCCGTGTTTCAAACAATTGACCAATAGTCGAGAGTGATCGACTGCTTCGCTCTATCGCCGGCAATTAACTGCGACCTAACGCTATACCACCGAGCCAGAGGGCCCTATGATCAGGCCCCCAGCCGGAGGACTGTCAGGCCGGCGTCTGATCAAGAGAGCGAAGATGGTGCGGGTATTTCCTCGAATTCGAACGGCGTTGCTGGCCAGCGCCTGTGTCCTGAGCCTGGCGGGTTGCGCCACGGGTGTGCAGCCGGAGATCCAGCGCCTGCCCGAGCGGGTCGAGCTCAGCAGCGTGCCGTTCTTTCGAGGCGAGATCTATCAGAGTGGCCCCGGCGCCCTGGCCAGCATGCTGTCCCAGCAAGGTGTGGTGATCACGCCCGGGCTGCTCGACAAGCCCTTGCATCTGCCGGGCGCCGAGGCGCAGTTGCAGCAGAACATGCAGAAACTCGCCCGTGAGTACGGGATGCTGGTCTACCCTCTGGACGACAACCTTCCAGCCTTGCTGACCCAGGTGGCCGCCGGTTTTCCGGTGATGCTGCGCTTTACCGAAGGTTCGTCGTTCTGGTCGCAGCCGCGTTACGCGGTGTTGGCCGGCTACAACCGCGACAAGCAGACGGTGCTGCTGCGTGCGGGGCAGAATCGGCGAATGTTGATGAGCTTCAGTTCGTTTGAGTCAGCCTGGAAGAATGCCGGGAGTTGGGCGGTGTTGATCCAAGCGCCGAACCAGGTGCCAGCCAAGGTCGATCGCCAACGCTGGTTGCGGGCAGCGGATGAACTGGCCCAGGCCGGTCAGGAACAGGCAGCAGCCAAGGCGGTCAAGGCCATTGGCAACTGATCTGAGCAGATGTGAAAACGGCGCCCTGAGGCGCCGTTTTCATTTAAAGAGGATTCACTGGCTGCGCTGGGCGACGCCACTCTGGCGGTCCTTGAGGTTCTTGTCGGCCTTGTAGCGCAAGGCTGCATCCGGCACCGAGCCGCTTTTGCCGGTCTCGACCCAGTTGCGGATGCGGCTGGCATCGGCGAAGTGGGTGTATTTGCCAAAGGCATCGAGAATCACCAGCGCGACCGGGCGATTGCCCATGCTGGTGACCAGCACCAGGCAATGACCAGCCTGATTGGTAAAGCCGGTCTTGGTCAGCTTGATATCCCAGTTGGCCCTGTTCACCAGGTGGTCGGTGTTATGAAAACCCAGGGTGTAGTTGGGTTTGCGGAAGGCCACGGTTTTTTCCTTGGTGGTGCTCAACTCGCTGAGCATCGGGTACTTGCGTGCGGCCAGCAGCAGCTTGCTCAGGTCGCGAGCTGTGGACACGTTGTGAATCGACAGCCCGGTGGGTTCCACATAGTGGGTACTGGTCATGCCCAATGCCTTGGCCTTGGCGTTCATCGCCGCAATAAAGGCCGCGTAACCGCCCGGGTAATGATGGGCCAGGCTCGCGGCGGCGCGGTTTTCCGATGACATCAGAGCGATCAGCAGCATGTCGCGGCGGCTCAGTTCACTGTTGAGCTTGACCCGGGAGAACACGCCTTTCATTTCCGGGGTGTCGCTGATCGACACCGAGATGTATTCATCCATCGACTGTTTGCCTTCCAGCACGATGAGGCCGGTCATCAGCTTGGTCACCGACGCAATGGGTACCACCACGTCCGGGTTGCTGGAATAGATGACTTTGTTGGTCTGCAGGTCGAGCAGCAAGGCGCTGCCCGAAGCGATATGCAACTGTGAAGTGTCTCGGGGTGCGGCGGTGGTTTCGCCGGCAACGACGGTCTGCGTGATGAAGGTGCCTGTAACAGCAAAAAATAGGCTCAGGATAGAAAGACGAATTTTCACGCGGGCGGACTCGAAAAAAGTATGGATATGCCGTTTGGCAACGGGTCGTTTTCGAAAAAACGTTACATTTTATGAGTATGGCTGAAGAACTGTCGATTGTTCTTCCAATGGTCGATGAAACCCCCTAAGAACTAAGAAAAAACAGGTATTTTCCGAGTGATGGCGCTTTGGTATCCGGGCCGGTACTTAATAAACATGGTGCGCCACCCGGGCGGGGATTAGCATCGCCTTTTTTGCTGCATATCACCCTGGAATAAACGGGAGTCGGGCAATGCCGAAAAGCTTTATCAGCAAAGAGTATCTGCCCATGGTGGTGTGGGCGGGAATGGTGGCGGTGCTGTTGCTGGCGTTCGCGTTTTTCCCCAAGTCGGCTGATTGGTATGGCTGGATCCAGGCAGTCGGGCTGATAGTGGGTTTGATGGTGGCCATTGCCGTTCCCGCTATTCAACGGCGGCAGGAGTTTGCTGCGCAACGCGCTCAACTGCGTGAGCGCAATGTGGGGTATGGCCGACGCCTGCACTACTTCACGTTGGAGTTGCTGGAGTTGTTGGGGCGTATTGGAGCCAATCTGGCGCATTTGCGGGCCACTGATCGTCATCGTTGTCAGCGCAATATCGAGGATTTTCTGCACCGCGTGTTCGAGTCCCACAAACGCGATGTTAACGATGAGCGGATTGTCATCATCCATGACCTGCGCCTCCTCGCCCAAACCCTGGTCGATGAGCTGGAAAGCGGGCGAAGTGATCGGGTGGTGATGCTCGATCTGGAAAAACGCCTGCAGAAAGTGGCGTATCGCGCCCAGGTCAGCGCGGCGCTGGCGGAGCGCAGCTAGTCCGGCATACCCCATAAACAAAGAACCCCGCCAATGGCGGGGTTCTTTGTTAGCGGAACAGATGCACTTCCTGGTTTAGCTATGCAGGGTTTCCGCCGCGTACAGTGTGTTCTCCAGCAGGCAGGCACGGGTCATCGGCCCAACGCCACCCGGTACGGGAGTGATCCAGCCGGCGCGGGGCAGGGCCGTCTCGTAGACCACATCGCCCACCAGCTTGCCGTCGCCCTGGCGGTTGATGCCCACATCGATAACGATGGCGCCCGGCTTGATCCACTCACCTTTGACCAGCCCCGGCTTGCCGGCGGCAACCACCACCAGGTCGGCGCGGCCAACGTGGCCTGCCAGGTCCTTGGTGAAGCGATGGGTAACGGTCACGGTGCAGCCAGCGAGCAATAGCTCCATCGCCATCGGGCGCCCGACAATATTAGAGGCGCCGACCACCACTGCATCCAGGCCGTAAAGATCGACCCCGGTGCTTTCCAGCAGGGTCATGATGCCTTTGGGGGTGCAGGGGCGCAGCAGTGGAATGCGTTGTGCCAGGCGACCGACGTTATAAGGATGGAAGCCATCCACATCTTTATCCGGGCGAATGCGTTCCAGCAATTTGGAGGCATCGAGATGTTCGGGCAAAGGCAATTGCAGCAGAACACCATCAATGTTCGGGTCATCATTAAGGCGATCGATCAGGCTGGCCAGATCGTCTTGAGTGGTGTCGGAGGGCAGGTCATAGGCTTGGGAAAGAAAGCCGACCTCTTCACAGTCTTTACGCTTGTGCGAGACATAAACCTGAGACGCTGGGTCGCTGCCGACCAGGATCACCGCGAGGCCGGGGGTACGCAGGCCTTGCTGGCGACGCTCGGCGACACGTTTGGCGATCTGCTGGCGCAGGCTAGCGGCGATCGCTTTGCCGTCGATTAGTTGTGCAGTCATGACGCGTGATTAACCATCGAGAGGGAGAGAAAAAGAGAACGTATTCTCGCATGTCGGGACGTGAGGGCAAAGGCGCTTGGTCAGCAAATTCCCCTAACCCCTTTAATTAAATGAATTTTTTTCAAAAAAGAGTTGACGACCTTAGCGACCACCTATAACATTCGTCGCACTTGTCGGGCACAGCCTAGCACTGGTTAAGAAGGTCGGGCAGAGTTGATGGTTAACTCACAACGACTGAAAGCACTTAGTTTGTAATCGTTAAAGAATACAGATTAATAAGGCGCCCGTAGCTCAGCTGGATAGAGCATCCGCCTTCTAAGCGGATGGTCGCAGGTTCGAGTCCTGCCGGGTGCGCCATTGGGCAGCTTTGGCACAAGTAACGCAACAACGCAATATGGTGGGCGTAGCTCAGTTGGTAGAGCACAGGATTGTGACTCCTGTTGTCGTGGGTTCGATCCCCATCGTCCACCCCATATTTCGAAAAGGCGCCAGATTAATAGTCTGGCGCCTTTGCTTTAAAAGGCTTGATACGCGGACGTGGTGGAATTGGTAGACACACTGGATTTAGGTTCCAGCGCCGCAAGGTGTAAGAGTTCGAGTCTCTTCGTCCGCACCAATTAAGTAGCTATTTAATAGCAGATAACGGCGCAGCACCTGAAAAGGGCTGCGCCGTTTTCGTTTCAGAAGTTCGGGTTTTCAGTGCGGCTGCCGGTAGTGGGCTGAATGAGTTGGCGAAGAGTTCGTCTTTTTTTGTCACTGGATGTTCGGGTTGATCTGCCGGGCCATCGAGGTCTGGCGGCCAGGCGGCTGACGACTGGTCTCTTCTATATATAGAGGGACGGTTTAGAGGCGCTGGTTTGATTCGCTGTATTTGCTCTGTGGGTGAGGCTCAACCGTTTGTCCCCGCCTTTAAATTGCCAGCTGTTTTTTACCCGTTTTCAGTAGGGTGACTTCTTGAGTTTGACCCACTAGAATGCATGCCCTTGATTCTGGGGTCGGAAACGGCCGGCTAACGTCTGTGCAACGAGGAATATCCATGCAAGTTTCTGTTGAAAATACTTCTGCTCTTGAGCGCCGCATGAGCATCACCGTGCCGGCCGAGCGTATTGAGAGCCAGGTCAACAAGCGTCTGCAGCAGACTGCCCAAAAGGCCAAAATTGCAGGCTTCCGTCCTGGCAAAGTTCCAATGAGCGTTATCCGTCAGCGTTATGAAGCTGATGCGCGTCAAGAAGCTGTGGGTGATGTGATCCAGGCTTCCTTCTACGAAGCAGTGGTTGAGCAGAAGCTGAACCCGGCTGGCGCACCTTCGGTCGAGCCTAAAGTGCTGGAGAAGGGCAAGGATCTGGAATACGTCGCAACGTTCGAAGTATTCCCTGAGTTCACTGTTGCCGGTTTCGAGTCCATCGCCGTTGAGCGCCTGAGCGCTGACGTGGCTGATGCCGATCTGGACAACATGCTGGAAATCCTGCGCAAGCAGAACATTCGTTTTGAGTCGGTCGATCGTGCCGCACAGAACGAAGATCAACTGAACATCGATTTCGTTGGCAAGGTTGACGGCGAAGTATTCGCTGGTGGTTCCGCCAAGGGCACCCAGCTGGTTCTGGGCTCCGGCCGCATGATTCCTGGCTTCGAAGACGGCCTGGTTGGCGCCAAAGCCGGTGAAGAGCGCGTTCTGAACCTGACCTTCCCTGAGGACTACCAGAACCTGGACCTGGCCGGCAAAGCTGCCGAGTTCACCGTTACCGTCAACACTGTGTCCGAGCCTAAGCTGCCAGAGCTGACCGAAGAGTTCTTCGCTCAGTTCGGTATCAAGGAAAGCGGTCTGGAAGGTTTCCGCGCCGAAGTTCGCAAGAACATGGAGCGTGAACTGCGTCAGGCGATCAAATCCAAGATCAAGAACCAGGTCATGGACGGTCTGCTGGAAGCGAACCCGATCGAAGTGCCTAAGGCGCTGCTGGACAACGAAGTCAACCGCCTGCGCGTACAAGCTGTTCAGCAGTTCGGTGGCAACATCAAGCCTGACCAGCTGCCGGCCGAGCTGTTCGAAGAGCAAGCCAAGCGCCGCGTTGTGCTGGGCCTGATCGTGGCTGAAGTGGTCAAGCAGTTCGACCTCAAGCCAGACGAAGATCGTGTTCGCGAGCTGATCCAGGAAATGGCCTCGGCCTACCAGGAGCCTGAGCAGGTTGTGTCTTGGTACTACAAGAACGACCAGCAACTGAACGAAGTCCGTTCGGTTGTGCTGGAAGAGCAAGTTGTGGATACTGTTCTGCAGAAAGCTAGCGTGACCGACAAATCGGTCTCTTACGAAGAAGCGGTCAAGCCGGTAGAAGCACCACAAGCCGACTGATTTTTTACTCGTTCGAAAATACACACCATAAGCCAGCCTTCGCGCTGGCTTATGCGTATTCAAGACATGACTATTTGGGAGTGACTGCAGGACATGTCCCGCAATTCTTATTATCAGCAGAGCTCTGACATCCAGGCCGCAGGCGGCCTGGTCCCGATGGTTATCGAGCAGTCCGCCCGTGGCGAACGCGCCTATGACATCTATTCGCGCCTTCTCAAGGAGCGAGTGATCTTCCTGATTGGCCCGGTAGAGGATTACATGGCCAACCTGGTGGCGGCGCAATTGCTCTTCCTTGAAGCGGAAAACCCGGACAAGGACATCCATCTTTATATCAACTCACCAGGTGGTTCGGTGACTGCAGGCATGTCGATCTACGACACCATGCAGTTCATCAAGCCCGACGTTTCCACCATCTGCATTGGCCAGGCCTGCAGCATGGGTGCTTTCCTGCTCGCCGGCGGCGCTGCGGGCAAACGCCATTGCCTGCCTAACTCGCGGATGATGATTCACCAGCCGTTGGGCGGTTTCCAGGGTCAGGCGTCGGATATCGACATCCATGCCAAGGAAATCCTCCACATCCGTTCGCGTCTGAACTCGCTGCTGGCTCATCACACTGGCCAGAGCCTGGAAACCATCGAGCGCGATACCGAACGCGACAACTTCATGAGCGCAGAGCGTGCGGCGGAATACGGCCTGATCGACTCCGTGATCAACAAGCGTCAAATGCCTGCCTAAGCAACTCAAATGTCGGTGGTTGGGGTAACTGGCCACCTGCGGGCTTGAAAAAGCCCGCAATTGCCTTCATCTTGTGTTGCAAGCCTATCGGATTTGGATCGATCGAATGACTGACACCCGCAACGGCGAGGACAACGGCAAACTGCTCTATTGCTCCTTCTGTGGCAAAAGCCAGCATGAAGTGCGCAAATTGATTGCCGGCCCCTCGGTCTTTATCTGCGACGAGTGCGTCGACCTGTGCAATGACATCATCCGTGAGGAGGTGCAGGAAGCACAGGCTGAAAGCAGCGCGCATAAATTGCCTTCGCCTAAAGAAATCAGCGGCATCCTTGATCAGTATGTAATCGGTCAGGAGCGTGCGAAAAAGGTTCTCGCAGTAGCGGTGTATAACCACTACAAGCGCTTGAATCAGCGTGACAAAAAGAATGACGACGTCGAACTTGGCAAGAGCAACATCTTGCTGATCGGCCCTACAGGTTCGGGTAAGACTCTGCTGGCAGAGACCCTGGCGCGCCTGTTGAACGTACCCTTCACCATTGCCGACGCGACCACCCTCACCGAGGCGGGTTACGTAGGTGAGGATGTCGAGAACATCATTCAGAAGTTGCTGCAGAAATGCGATTACGACGTAGAGAAAGCCCAGATGGGTATCGTCTACATCGATGAGATCGACAAGATTTCGCGCAAATCTGACAACCCTTCGATCACCCGGGATGTTTCCGGTGAAGGCGTGCAGCAAGCGTTGCTGAAGCTGATTGAAGGTACTGTTGCTTCCGTTCCGCCACAGGGCGGCCGCAAGCATCCGCAGCAAGAGTTCCTTCAGGTCGATACGCGCAACATCCTGTTTATCTGCGGTGGTGCGTTCTCCGGTCTGGAAAAGGTTATTCAGAGCCGTTCCACTCGCGGCGGCATCGGCTTCAACGCCGAAGTTCGCAGCAAAGAGGAAGGCAAGAAGGTGGGCGAGTCCCTGCGTGAAGTCGAGCCTGACGATTTGGTCAAGTTTGGTCTGATCCCGGAGTTCGTCGGTCGTCTGCCGGTTCTGGCGACGTTGGACGAGTTGGATGAGGCTGCTTTGATTCAGATCCTCACCGAGCCGAAAAACGCCCTGACCAAACAGTACGCCAAGCTGTTCGAGATGGAAGGTGTAGATCTGGAGTTCCGTACCGATGCACTCAAGTCGGTCGCTAAACGCGCCCTTGAGCGCAAGACCGGTGCTCGTGGTTTGCGTTCGATTCTGGAAGGTGTACTGCTCGACACTATGTATGAAATCCCCTCGCAGTCCGAGGTGAGTAAAGTAGTGATCGACGAGAGCGTTATTGAAGGCAAGTCCAAGCCACTGTACATCTATGAGAACAGTGAGCCGGCAGCCAAGGTGGCGCCAGACGCGTAAGCGTCGCACTGCTGCTTAAAAAGAGGGGGCCTTCGGGCCCCTTTGTTTTTACTGTCAAAGTGCTGTCTTTGAGCTTGTTTTTTTTCAAGGCAGCCCCCATCTTGGTTTCAAGCTTACTTCCATCTGTTTACGGCCTTATGGCCGCCGTAGAGGCGAAATCATGAAGACAACCATCGAATTGCCTCTCTTGCCATTGCGTGATGTTGTGGTTTATCCGCACATGGTTATCCCGCTGTTCGTGGGGCGCGAGAAGTCTATCGAAGCCCTCGAGGCCGCGATGACGGGCGACAAGCAGATTCTTCTGTTAGCTCAGAAAAACCCTGCTGATGACGATCCCGGTGAAGATGCACTCTATCGCGTAGGTACCATCGCCACTGTCCTGCAGTTGCTCAAGCTGCCTGATGGCACTGTCAAAGTACTGGTCGAAGGCGAGCAACGTGGCGCTGTCGAACGCTTCAGCGAAGTGGACGGCCACTGCCGTGCCGAAGTTTCCCTGATCGACGAAGTCGACGCTCCCGAGCGCGAATCGGAGGTCTTTGTCCGCAGCCTGCTGGCTCAGTTCGAGCAGTACGTGCAGTTGGGCAAGAAAGTCCCTGCCGAGGTGCTGTCGTCCCTTAACAGCATCGATGAGCCAAGCCGCCTGGTAGACACCATGGCTGCGCACATGGCGTTGAAGATCGAGCAGAAGCAGGAAATCCTCGAGATCATCGATTTGTCGGCCCGTGTCGAGCACGTGCTGGCTTTGCTGGATGCCGAGATCGACCTGCTGCAAGTTGAAAAACGCATTCGTGGCCGCGTCAAAAAGCAAATGGAACGCAGCCAGCGCGAGTACTACCTGAATGAGCAGATGAAGGCCATTCAGAAAGAGCTGGGCGACGGTGACGAAGGTCACAACGAAATCGAAGAGCTGAAAAAACGTATCGATGCTGCGGGCTTGCCAAAGGATGCCCTGACCAAGGCCCAGGCGGAGCTGAACAAGCTCAAGCAAATGTCGCCCATGTCGGCTGAAGCGACTGTGGTGCGCTCCTATATCGACTGGCTGGTCCAGGTGCCTTGGAAAGCCCAGAGCAAGGTACGCCTTGATCTGGCGCGCGCAGAAGACATTCTTGACGCCGATCACTACGGCCTTGAAGAAGTCAAAGAACGTATTCTTGAATACCTCGCCGTGCAAAAGCGCGTGAAGAAGATTCGCGGTCCGGTACTGTGCCTGGTGGGTCCTCCTGGGGTGGGTAAAACATCCCTGGCGGAGTCGATCGCCCATGCCACCAACCGCAAATTTGTGCGCATGGCCCTGGGTGGCGTGCGTGACGAGGCAGAAATTCGCGGTCATCGACGGACTTACATCGGTTCGATGCCGGGAAGATTGATTCAAAAGATGACAAAAGTTGGGGTGCGCAACCCACTGTTCCTGCTCGATGAAATCGACAAGATGGGCAGTGATATGCGCGGCGATCCAGCATCGGCATTGCTGGAAGTGCTCGATCCGGAGCAGAACCACAATTTCAACGACCATTATCTGGAAGTCGATTACGACCTGTCCGATGTGATGTTCCTGTGCACCTCCAACTCGATGAATATTCCGCCAGCGTTGCTGGACCGGATGGAGGTGATTCGTCTGCCCGGCTACACCGAGGACGAGAAGATCAACATCGCGGTCAAGTACCTGTCGCCCAAGCAGATTCAGGCCAACGGCCTGAAAAAAGGCGAGCTGGAATTCGACAATGAATCGATACGCGACATCATCCGTTACTACACCCGTGAAGCCGGTGTGCGGGGCCTTGAGCGTCAGATTGCCAAGGTTTGCCGCAAGGCGGTGAAAGAGCACGCCATGGAAAAACGCTTCTCGGTGAAGGTCACTTCCGAGCTGCTGGAGCACTTCCTGGGCGTACGCAAATTCCGCTACGGCCTGGCCGAGCAGCAGGATCAGATTGGTCAGGTTACAGGTCTGGCCTGGACGCAAGTTGGCGGTGAGTTGCTCACCATCGAAGCGGCCGTGGTCCCGGGCAAAGGTCAGTTGATCAAGACCGGCTCCCTGGGCGATGTGATGGTCGAATCGATCACTGCAGCACTGACAGTAGTGCGCAGCCGGGCCAAGAGCCTGGGGATTCCCCTGGACTTCCACGAGAAGCGCGACACTCACATCCATATGCCGGAAGGGGCGACGCCAAAAGACGGTCCTAGCGCAGGCGTAGGCATGTGCACGGCGCTGGTTTCGGCGCTGACCGGGATTCCGGTACGTGCGGATGTAGCCATGACCGGTGAAATCACCTTGCGTGGTCAGGTATTGGCCATCGGTGGCCTGAAAGAGAAATTGCTTGCGGCCCACCGTGGTGGAATCAAAACCGTGATCATTCCTGAAGAGAATGTTCGCGATTTGAAAGAAATTCCTGACAATATCAAGCAGGATCTACAGATTAAACCGGTTAAATGGATTGACGAGGTCCTGCAAATTGCGCTGCAATACGCGCCGGAGCCCTTGCCGGATGTAGCTCCCGAGATAGTTGCAAAGGATGAAAAACGCGACTCTGACTCTAAGGAAAGAATTAGTACGCATTAAGTACGCATTAGCCTGATGGGCTTCCTTGACAGCTTTTTAGAGCCCTTGTTATAAAGCGGCTCTTAAGTGTCTGTAGGCCATTCAGCACTCGTTTTTGCTTTCACCAAAAAACTTAGAATCATACTCAAATAGATATATAAGGGGACTTAGAGTGAACAAGTCGGAACTGATTGATGCTATCGCTGCATCTGCTGATATCCCGAAAGCTGCTGCTGGCCGTGCGCTGGATGCTGTGATCGAATCCGTCACTGGCGCTCTCAAGGCCGGCGACTCTGTGGTACTGGTTGGTTTCGGTACTTTCTCTGTTACCGATCGTCCTGCTCGCATTGGTCGTAACCCTCAGACCGGTAAGACGCTGGAAATCGCTGCAGCTAAAAAGCCAGGTTTCAAAGCCGGTAAAGCTCTGAAAGAAGCCGTTAACTAAGCTTCGTTCAAGCCTTTACCCACCCGGGTCGGGGTCATTCCCGATCTGGCCGCGGAGCGGTTAGCCAGCCGGTTAGAATATCGGCTCACGCCGGGGGTCGCAGGTTCGAGCCTCCGACCGCTCCGCCAGTTACGAGAAGGCGCATCCTCGGATGCGCCTTTCTTCTATCCGGACTCTACCCACGCTCCACGGTTGCTTAATTTGAAGTACGACCGTTTCTGGGGGACGCATGCTGCAGAATATCAGGGACAATTCACAAGGCTGGATTGCCAAGACCATTATCGGGGTCATCGTCGCATTGATGGCCCTTACCGGTTTCGATGCCATTTTCAAAGCCACTACCACCAGCCAGGACGCGGCCAAGGTCAACGGTGAGGAAATCACTCAGAACGAGCTGAGCCAAGCGGTCGACATGCAACGTCGCCAGCTGATGCAACAGCTGGGCAAAGATTTCGATGCTTCCTTGCTTGACGAAAAAATGCTGCGCGAGGCTGCCTTGAAAGGGCTGATCGACCGCAAGCTGCTGCTGCAAGGCGCCGAAAATTCCAAGTTCGCTTTCTCTGAAGCCGCACTGGATCAAGTGATCCTGCAGACACCTGAATTCCAGGTAGATGGCAAGTTCAGCCCTGAGCGTTTCGACCAGGTGATTCGTCAGTTGGGCTACAGCCGCCTGCAATTCCGTCAGATGCTGGCTCAGGAAATGCTGATCGGCCAGGTCCGTGCAGGTCTCGCGGGCAGCGGTTTTGTCACCGATGCCCAGGTGCTGGCATTCGCGCGTCTGGAAAAACAGACCCGTGATTTCGCTTCCCTGACCGTCAAGGCTGACCCTTCCGCGGTCAAAGTGACTGACGACGAAGTCAAGGCTTACTACGACGAACACGCCAAGGAGTTCATGACTCCGGATCAAGTCGTGATCGATTACCTGGAACTGAAGAAATCCGCTTTCTTCGATCAGGTCACGGTCAAGGATGAAGATCTGCAGGCGCAGTATCAGAAAGAAACCTCGAACCTGGCTGAGCAGCGTCGCGGCGCGCACATCCTGATCGAAGTCAACGACAAGGTGAACGAGGCCCAGGCCAAAGCCAAGATCGAAGAGATCCAGGCACGTCTGGCCAAGGGTGAAAGCTTCGAGGCTCTGGCCAAAGAGTTCTCCCAGGATCCGGGCTCGGCCAGCAATGGCGGTGACCTGGGTTACGCCGGCCCTGGCGTCTATGACCCGGTCTTCGAGCAGGCGTTGTACGCGCTGGCCAAGGATCAGGTTTCGGCACCGGTGCGCACCTCGTTCGGTTTCCACTTGATCAAGTTGCTGGGTGTTGAAGCTCCGGAAGTTCCAAGCTTCGCCAGCCTGAAAGACAAGCTGACCCGCGAGCTGAAGACCCAGCAGGTCGAGCAGCGTTTTGTCGAGGCCACCAAGCAATTGGAAGACTCGTCGTTCGAAGCCTCGGACCTTGCCCAACCGGCTCAGGAACTGAAGCTGACCGTGCACACCTCCGCGCCATTCAGCCGTGAAGGCGGTGACGGTATCGCGGCCAACCGCAATGTGATCCAGGCTGCTTTCAGCCCGGAAGTGCTTGATGAAGGTGCCAACAGCACCGCCATTGAACTCGACCCGGAAACCGTAGTGGTCCTGCGCGCCAAGGAACATCGCAAGCCTGAGCAACTGCCGCTGGAAAGCGTTGCCGGCAGCATCCGTACCCAATTGGCCAAGGAGCACGCCAGTGCTGCCGCCAAGACCAAGGCTGAAGCCTTGATCGCCAGCCTGCGCGACGGCAAGACGCCGTTGAACAAGCCGGTGGATGGTCAGAGCTGGAAAGTCAGCGAAGCGGTTACTCGTGGCCAGGAAGGGGTTGAACCTACTGTGCTGCAAGCGTTGTTCCGCATGAGCAAGCCTGAAGCCAAGGACAAACCGACCTTCAGCAGCGTGACCCTGCCTGATGGCAGCCTGGTGATCCTGCAGTTGAACGGGGTGAACGAGGCGGCTGCGCCGACTGAAGAAGAGAAGGCTCAGTACCGTCGCTTCCTGGCATCGCGTGTGGGGCAGCAAGACTTTGCCGCCTACCGCAAGCAGCTGGAGAGTCAGGCAGATATCAAGCGTTACTGATGACTGTCCTGCGGCACTGAAGCAACACTAAAAGACCCCGTCCGCAAGGACGGGGTCTTTTTTTAGCTAAGGGCAGGGAAGCCGTGGCGCCTGGCGTTCGCCGTGACCCATAGCGACATCAGCAGCAGACCGATGATCACCCAGGAGAACGTCGCGACCCCTGGGCCTTCGAGCAGCACCGCGCCTGCCAGCCCGCCGCCGGCGATGGCCAGGTTCCACACGGTCACCAGCATCGACTGGGCGGCGTCTGCCGAATCCCCGGCGGTTTTCGCCAGGGCTGTTTGCAGCAAGGTCGGCAGCCCGCCAAATGACACACCCCAGATCGCGACAGCGGTGTAAATAGCCAGGGGCAGTTGGCTATAGAAGGCCAGGATCAGCGCGCACAGGATAAACAGGCTGCAACTGATCAGCACCAGTTGCCGCGCCCAGCGGTCGATCAGCAGGCCCACGCCCCAGATGCCGGCCACAGCTGCCAATCCAAACACCAGCAGCACCCGTTCGATCTGCCCGGCGATACCGGCCGCCTCCAGAAACGGCGCGATGTAGGTGTAGAGAATGTTGTGGCCGAGCACAAAGGCAAAGGTCACGAACAGCACCGGTCTTACCCCGGGCAAGGTAAATACCCGGGCCAGCGAAAGGCGTTTTTCTGCGCGTTGCCCGGGAAAGTCCGGCACCTGAAAGCGCACCCAGCCGATCAGCACCAGGGTCAGCAGGGTCATGACGGCAAAGCTCAAGCGCCAACCCAGGACATTACCGAGCAGGGTGCCTGCCGGAATACCTAGGGATAACGCCAGCGGCGCGCCGAGCATGGCCACGGCAATCGCCCGACCTTGCAGGCGCGGTGCCACCATGCGGCTGGCGTAGCCGGCCAGCAAGGCCCAGAGCAACCCGGCGAAGACCCCCGCAAACAGCCGGGCGATCAGGGTCAGTGTGTAATTATCCGACAGGGCAGTGACGCTGTTGACCACGGCAAAACCGCCGATCGCCGTCAGCAGCAGCGGGCGACGACGCCAGCCTTGGGTCAGCAGCACCAGGGGGATTGCCGCCAGCAGCGAACCGAGGGCGTAAAAGGTCACCAACTGGCCGACCAGCGCCTGGGACACGTTGAGGTCCAGGCTCATCTGCGGCAGTAATCCGGCCGGTAGGGCCTCGGTCAGGATAGTGATGAAGCCGGCGGTGGCCAGCGCCAGCAAGCCGCTGATGGGGAGCCGTTCGCAACGTCTGGAGTCGGTGTCCAGCAGGTCGGCGGTGGCAAGGGGTTCGGTCATGGTTTCAGGCCCGGTTGAGTATGCAGAAGTGCGGGCTTGAGAGTAGGGCGCTGTGCCTATTAGAAAAATAGGCTAAGGTTCCGAACTTATCGGACATCCATGTCCTTAATGTGCGGAGTGGGCGATGGATTGGCTCGGCAGTATTTCGGTGTTTGTGCAGGTCGCGGAAACCCGCAGTTTTACTGAAGCAGGGCGCCTGCTGGGGGTCTCTTCCTCGGCCGTCGGCAAAAGCATTGCCCGGCTCGAAGAGCGGCTGGCCACCCGTTTGTTTCATCGCAGCACCCGCAGCATCACCCTGACCGCCGAGGGCGCGGGGTTTCTTCAGCGTTGCCGGCGGATCACCGCGGAGGTTGAAGCCGCCGAGTTCGAACTGTGCAAATCCTCCAGTGCGCCCCGAGGCAAGCTGCGTATCAGTCTGCCCCAGGTGCACGGTCTGCTGATGCCGGTGCTGGCGGATTTCATGCAGTTGTATCCGGAGATCGAGTTGGATATCGACCTGACGGACCGCATGGTGGATGTGGTCGAGGAGGGTTTTGACGCGGTGGTGCGCACCGGCAATCCCAGGGATTCGCGGTTGATGGCGCGCAAGCTGGGCGAGTTTCGTCAGATGCTGGTGGGTACCCCGGATTACTTCGAGAGTCACGGAGTGCCGCACTACCCGGCGGACCTGGCGTCCCATGCCTGTTTGCGCCACACCTTCCATCACACCGGCAAGCTTGAGCCCTGGCCCCTGCGCCGCCTGCCGGGGGCCGCGGAAGTGCTCTTGCCGACCCGTTTTGTCAGCACGTCGATCGAGGCGGTGGACCATGCCGTGCGCCGTGGCCTAGGGATTGCCTGCCTGCCGGATTTCATGGTGCGCGAGGCGCTGGAGCAAGGGGCACTGCAGCAGGTGCTCGATGAGCACCTGGACTACAGCGGCACGTTCTGGATCCTTTGGCCGTCGAGTCGTCACGCGGCAGCCAAGGTGCGCGCGCTGATCGATCATTTATCTGTGCGACTTTTCCCGGAATACGCGGTCAGTCATTCTGTATAAATTTTAAGACATCAATCCGTGCGCTCTGTAGCGTGGTTCTGTTGCACAATACGCGCCGGACTGTTTTCCTCAGGATTTTCGATGTTCAGATCATTTCACATGCCGGCTGCCGGACTGGTGCTGCTATTGGCGGCCATCGCGGGTTGCTCGACGCAAAAGACCGCCATTTACGAGCATGAGAATTTCGACGATTCCGGCACCTTTTCCCGCAATTACCCGGTGAGCGATACCGCCTCCTGCGAAGCGGCGCGCCGGGCCTTGCTCAGTCAGGGCTACATCATCACCAGCAGCGATCCGAAGCTGGTCAGCGGCCACAAGAGCTTTCAGCAGACCGGCGAAACCCACCTGGAGATCAGCTTCAGCGTGGTCTGCGCTCAGGATGGCAGCGTCGACCATCACTCGACCATGTTCGCCAACGCCTTGCAGGACCGCTATGCGCTGAAGAAGGTCAACAACTCCGCGAGCCTCGGGGTCGGGGTGCTGGGGTCGGTGTCGATGCCGATCGGCTCGACCGATGATTCGATGGTCAAGGTGGCCAGCGAAACCGTGTCCTCGGCCAAGTTCTACGACCGCTACTTTGCGTTGGTTGAGCTGTTCCTGCCGCCTGAGGCGAAGAAAGCCGCGCACATTGTCGAGAAGCCCAAGACCGATCTTGGCGTGCCCGAGCCCAAGCCGGCTGCTGCCGAACCCGCGTCGACAGCGCCTGCGCCCACCCCGGCTGCCGAGCCGGCAGCGCTAGCACCGGCGGCCGCTGAGCCGAATGTTTCCGAACCCATGGCGCCACCGCCGGAAGCGGCCCCCATCGCACCCGTCGCACCGGCCGAAACCGGTGCAACCAGCGAGCCGGTGCCGGCCCCCGAAGTGGTGACGCCGCCCCCACCGAGCAACCTGCCACCGCCGAGCGAGCCGATTCCGGCCATGCCTCGATAGAGCCGCGTCAGACCGCCATGGGGTCGCTCTTGTTGATATCGATCCCATAGCGGCTGATGGCTTCCGAGACCCGGCTGTAGGGGATTTCGCCGTCGTCAGCCAGGGCTTTCAGCGCCGCCAACACGATAAAGTGTCGATCCACCTCGAACAACGTGCGCAAGGCTTCTCGGGTGTCTGACTGGCCAAAGCCGTCGGTGCCCAGGGCGACGAAGCGTCGCTGCTCGACAAAGGGCCGGATCTGGTCGGCAAAGATCTTCATGTAGTCGGTGGCCACCACCAGCGGACCGATCTGGCCGGCCAGGCAGTCCTGCACATGGCTGGTACGGGGCGGCTGCTCCGGGTGCAGCAGGTTCCAGCGCTCCACTTCATGACCCTGGCGCCGCCGTTCGGTGAGGCTGGTGGCGCTCCAGACGTCGCTGGCCACGGCAAAATCCTTGAGCAGCAACTCGCTGGCGGCCATCACCTCGCGCAGGATCCAACCGCTGCCCATCAGTTGCACGCCCGGCTGCCGGGGTTTGGAGGCGCCGGTACTCAAGCGGTACAGGCCCTTGATGATCCCGTCTTGAACTCCGTCGGGCATGGCCGGGTGAGGATAGTTTTCGTTGAGCAGAGTGATGTAGTAGTAGACGTCTTCCTGTTCGACATACATGCGGCGCATGCCTTCCTGAATGATCACCGCCAGTTCGTAGGCGAAGGTCGGGTCATAGGCGACGCAGCACGGCACCACCGAGGCCAGCACATGGCTGTGGCCGTCGTCGTGCTGCAGGCCTTCGCCCATCAGGGTGGTGCGCCCGGCGGTGGCGCCCAGCAGGAAGCCGCGAGCCCGGGCATCACCGGCAGCCCAGGTCAGGTCGCCGACCCGCTGGAAGCCGAACATCGAATAGAAGATGTAGAACGGCAGGGTCATCAGACCGTGGTTGCTGTAGGAGGTGCTGGCGGCGATCCAGGATGAGATGGCCCCTGATTCATTGAGCCCCTCCTGCATGATCTGGCCGTCCTTGCTTTCCTTGTAGTAGCTCAATTGCCCGGCGTCCTGCGGGGTGTACAGCTGGCCGACCGCCGAGTGGATACCGATCTGGCGGAACAGGCTTTCCATGCCGAAGGTTCGCGATTCATCGGGCACGATCGGCACCACCAGTTTGCCGATCTGTGGGTCCTTGAGCAGCGTGCCGAGAATGCGCACAAAGGCCATGGTGGTGGAAATCGCGCGCTCGCCGGTGTCCTGAAGTTGCGTGGCAAAGGCCGTCAGTGGCGGGATGACCAGGGCCGGCGCCTGGCTGCTGCGGGACGGGATATGGCCGCCCAGGCTCTCGCGTCGTGCCGCAAAATAGCGGCCTTCCGGGCTGTCGGCAGCGGGCCTGAGGTAGGGCAGGCCGGCCAGTTGTTCGTCGCTGACCGGCAGTTCGAAGCGGTCGCGGAAGGCCCTGACGGCGTCAGCGCCCATTTTCTTCAGCTGGTGGTTGATGTTCTGACCTTCGCCAGCCTCGCCCATGCCGAAGCCCTTGACGGTTTTCGCCAGGATCACCGTCGGTTGACCAGGGTGACGCATGGCGGCAGCGTAGGCGTTGTAGACCTTGTCCGGGTCATGGCCACCGCGTGACAGTTTCCAGATCTCGTCGTCCGAGAGGTCTGCTACCAGCTCCAGCAGTCCCGGGTATTTACCGAAGAAGTGCTCGCGCACATAGGCGCCGTTCTGCGACTTGTAGTTCTGATAGTCACCGTCCACGCACTCCATCATGCGCTGGCGCAGCAGGCCGCTGCGGTCCTTGTCCAACAAGGCGTCCCAGCCACTGCCCCAGATCACCTTGATCACGTTCCAGCCGGCAGCGCGATACAGGCTTTCGAATTCCTGGATCACCTTGGCGTTGCCTCGTACCGGGCCGTCGAGACGTTGCAGGTTGCAGTTGACCACGAAGATCAGGTTGTCGAGCTTCTCCCGTCCCGCCAGGGAGATCGCCGCCAGGGACTCTGGCTGGTCCATCTCGCCATCGCCGAGGAAGGCCCAGACCTTGCGCCCCTGATGCTGCTTGAGACCGCGGAACTCCAGGTAGCGCATAAAGCGCGCCTGGTAGGCGGCGGTAATCGGGCCCAGGCCCATGGACACGGTGGGAAATTGCCAGAAGTCCGGCATCAACCGCGGATGTGGGTAGGACGAGATCCCGTTGCCAGCGGATTCGCGGCGAAAGTTGTCGAGTTGGGCTTCGTCGATGCGGCCTTCGAGGTAGGCGCGGCCATAGATACCCGGCGAGGAGTGGCCCTGGATATACACCATGTCGCCGTCGAAGCTGTCGGTACGGCCCCGGAAGAAGTGATCGAAACCCACGTCATACAACACCGCGGCGGAGGCGTAGGTGGCGATATGGCCACCGACCCCCGAGTGCTTGCCGGCGCGCAGCACCATGGCCATAGCGTTCCAGCGGATAAAGGCATTGATCCGGCGCTCGATGTCGAGGTTGCCGGGGTAGGGCAACTGGCGCTCGGGAGCGATGGTGTTGATGTAGGGGGTGGTCACCCGACCGTAGAAATCGCCATGTCGTGCAACGTCGAAATCCAGCAATTGATCGATCAGGTAATGGGCCCGCGGCCGGCCTTCGGCGCTCAGTACGGACTCGATGGAGTCGAGCCATTCGCGGGTTTCCTGGGGATCGTGGTCGAGCGTTGCGATGTTGTTCTGGGTCATGCCTGGCTCCAGGTTGAGCGGGGTTCCAGCGCGCGGATCCTTGTGGGATCGAGAGGGCTTGCGTGCCGATAAATGTAATTGCAATTGCAACTACATGGCCGAATCTATCCCGGCATGCGCTACTATTGCAACCCTCTTCAGTCCCGCGGATGGTGTTGCATGTCTTCAAATGAGCCCGATGTCTGGTTCCGTTTTGTCAGGGCTCATCGCACGGTCATTCGTGAAATCGAGCGTCGCCTGGCAGATGCCGGGCTGCCGGCCTATGCCTGGTACGACGCCTTGTGGGGCCTGGAAAGCGGCCCCGAAGGCACCCGGCGCATGCACGAACTGGCGGATGTGCTGGCCATCGAGCGCTACAACCTGACGCGATTGGTCGACCGCCTGGAAAACGAAGGCCTGGTGCAACGTTCGCGCTGCGACGGCGATGGACGTGCCGCGTTTGTGACCATCACTGAAGAAGGGCGGAAACTGCGCAAAAAGATGTGGAAAATCTACGAAAGCGCGGTGGCCGAGCTGTTTCTGTCCCAGCTCGACGAGCAGCAGAAACACAGCTTTGCCGATGCCCTGGAACGCACTGCCGCCCTGGCCCGTGCCTCCACCAGTGGCGCGGACGTGCGCCCAGGCACCCGGCGGTCACGCCCCGCCTAGCGCAAGCCATAGCGCTGCAAAGCCTGCTCGACCTTGGCTGTCGGCAGGCGCTGTTCATCGGCCAGGGCCTTGAGCGCCAGGGTCGCGATCCAGTGCCGGCTCGGGCTGCGGGAGGTCGCCGAACCGGCGCCCAGGGCGACGAAGCGTGCCTTCACGAAGCCGCGCAGTTGGTCGGTCACCGCCTGGCCGTAACCGGTCACCGCCAGGACCGGGTCGCGGCTGTGCCCCAGGCAGCGCATCAGGTGGGCACTGCGCTTGGCGGCTTCTGGATGCAGGCGGTTCCAGCGCTCGGCGGCTGCCGCTTCGCGGGCCAGGCGGGTATAACTGGGGCAGCTCCAGAGCTGGCTGGCGACCCCCCAGTCCTGCTCCAGCAGCGCCGCCGCCTGGCGTACCTCTTCGAAGGCCTGGCCGGCCCCCAGCAGGCGCACCCGCAGGCTGGCATCGAGCGGGCCGGACTCGGCGACTTTGTACATGCCCTGCAAGGCGTCCCCCCGGTCCTGGGCACCGAGCCTCGGACCCTGTTCGTGGTCATGCAGGGCCAGGTAGTAGAAACCGGGCTGGCCTTCGACATACAAGCGGTGCAGCGCGTCCAGGACAATTGCCCGGGTTTCGTCACCCGAGGCCGGGTCGAAGGGCAGGCAATCCGGGTTGTTGGCCAGCCACAGCGGCAGGGACGGATCGGCGCCTTTGGGCCAGGAGGTGGTCAGGGTTTCATTGTCGTTGCAGAAAATGCCGCGCCGCGCCGACTCGGCGGAAACCGCGCACAGCTGCGCCGAAGAATGGGCGCTGTGCAGGTAGAGCAGGGGTTTTTCCCGGGTATCCCGGGAGAACCGCAACGGCCAGGCGCTGATGCGGGTCGATGCGCCTTGCCGGGCGTTATTGCGCACCACCCAGGCCTGGTTGGCCACGCTGCGCTCCAGCTCCAGGGTATTGGCGATCTCCATCACCGTGAACAGCGGCGAGCGCGCTGGTGTTGCCGGGTTGCCCAAGGTCAGGCAGTCGATGCAGGCACGGGCGGCCTGGCCGGCGTGGGATGGGGAAGGGGAGCCGAAGCGGGATGAGGTCATGGTGCGCGCCGTCTGGAGGGATCAGACGGCTACCCTAGCGGAAATGCCAATATCATTGCAATTGCAATGATTGCAGTTGCATCTAAATTGGCCGAGCTAAATCCGTTGCCGCCTGCTACGTTTTATCAGCAGGGAGCGTGCAGTATTTTTTCTGTCATCCCGGCACTTTATGCTGAGGGCGAAGGTCATTAGGCAACAGGTTATTCATACAACGGCAAAGGACGACGCAATGGACGATTACCAGGAAGAACTGCTGGAGTACCAGGCATTTGAATTGGACCCGCTGGACCCAACAGAAGACGCCACCGAGCTGTAAGGCCGGTGGCTTTTTTTTAGGCGAAATGCCGGTGGCTGCGGCGAAACTCGCCGGGCGTCTGGCCGCTCCAGCGTTTGAATGCGCGTTGAAAAGCCTCGGCTGAGGCGAAGCCCAGCAGGTAGGCGATTTCACCGAATGCCAGTTCGGTGTCACGAATGTAAGTCATGGCCAGATCACGACGGGTGTCGTTGAGAATGGCGCGAAACTGAGTCCCTTCCTCGGCCAGCTTGCGCCGCAGGGTCCAGGTAGGCAGCTTGAGGCGTGCCGCCACTTCTTCCAGGTCGGGTTCGCGACCGCCATTGAGCAACGGCCCCAGCAACTGAGTGATGCGCTCGCGCAGGCTGCGGGTGCGGGTCAATTGCTCCAGCTCCCGTTCACACAATTGCAGCAGCAGGCGCCAGGTACTGGGGCAGTGTTCGGGGTTGCGCTGGGCGAGGCTGGCCTGGCTCAGGCGCAGTTGGTTGTGTTCGGCGCCGAACTGGATCGGGCAGTTGCCCAGTCGTGCGTAGTCGGCGTGGTAATCCGGGGCGGCGAATTCGATGTCGATCTGTTCGGCCGTGATCGGCTGCGGGCTCAGGCTGGACAGCTGTTGCAGCCAGCCAGCGATGATCGAGTCGACCACGAAACGGTTGTAGGTGTTGTACGGGCTGATGGAATAGAAGCGCAGCCAGGCGCCGTCGGCGTATTCGTGAAAGCTCGATTGGCCCCGGTAGTTGGAGCCGTACAAGGCTTCAAAGCGCGTCAGGCAACGCGCGGCTTCGCGCACGGTCGGCGCTTGGGCGGCAGTGACCCCGGCCAGCCCGAGCTGGCTGAGACGGCCGAGTTGGCCCATACGCAGGCCCAGGGCCGGGTCGCCGGTGAGCTGAATCGCCGCATGGCCCAGGCGCATGTAACGCGGAATCGACAGCCGGGCGCCTGCTTCGCCCAATCGCGCCGCGTCCAGCCCGTATTGCGCCAGCAATGGCGCCGGGTCCAGGCCATGGCTGCCCATGGCATCGGCCAGGCTGTGGACGAAGCCCACCGACAGATCGCCCAGGCGCATGGGTTGCGGCTTCATCACCTACAACCAGATATTCAACAGGCGGGCGCCGCGGGCTGCGTCGTCGGCATAGGTCTGTTCGGGGCTGCTGATAAAGCTCTGGCCGGTGCTGCGCTGGTCCCAGAACTGCCCCCGCAGGAACACGCTGACCCCGGCTGTGGCTTGGCTGCTGGGCGCGCGGGCGGTCAGGGTCAGGCGATGCCAGGCTTCGCCTTCACTGAGTTCGCCGGGTTTGAGGCTGATCTCGCTGGGGGTCATTTCGTTCTTGTAGCCGCGCCACGGTTTGTCCCAGGTGCCACGACCGATGACCACCGCCGGCACGGCTACCAGTTGCGCGCCTTGTTCGTCGAGCTTGCGGTAGTTGTCCGGGTACCAGCTGTCGCTGCCGATCAATACCCCGAGGCGCCCGGCGGGGGTGTCGATGACGTTGACGGCCTGGTCCTTGGCGGGGCTGATAAAGCCGCGCTCGGTGAAGTCCGGGTACAGCTGGCGCTGTGGCTGGCCTATGGGCAGGCCATCGCGGCCAAATACCAGGCTGCTGTTGTACAGCGCGCCGCTGCCGATCTGCAGGGTGCCCTGGTTGACGCTTGGTTCCGGCAGCACGATGGAGCCGGCCACCAGGGTCACCTGAAACTCTTTGGCCAGGCCGCCAAACAGCTGTTGATAATCCCGGGCCATGGCCTTGGCTTTCATCCGCAGGTGAGCGTCTTGCAGGCGACTGTCACCCTTGGCAACGATCAGTGCCCGCAGGAAGGGCAGTGGGTTGCTGACCGCCAGCCAGTTCATGGCTTCTTTCAGGGTGGCGGCCTGGTACAGCTCGTTTTTCTCGCCGCTGACCATCAGCCAGGTGCCCACGTGTTCGGGCAGTACGACGATGGTTTTTTCATTCAGCAGGCCCTTGTCGCGGGCCTGCTGCAGGTAGGCCGCGAGCTTGCGGTGCAGGCGTTCGGGGCTTTGATAATCGGTGGGGAACAGTTCGGGCTGGATGCCCAGCAGGTTGCCGTGGTCGGCGGGCTGGCCCTGGTCCACGGCGAGGTTGATGCGCAGGTCCGACAGGTAGTGCCCGACCGGACGCTCTCGGGTCCAGATGGCATAGCTGGTGAGGGCGGCGATCAGGGCCATGGAGGCGGTGAAATAGAGAAGTTTGCGCATGGGAAAACAGTCAGCGGCCGTGTGCAGGATTCGTCGACTAGGGTAGGGCCCATGCCGACGCTTGCCAAGGGGCGCTGCGCATTTGGATCAATAAGTTGTCAGTTACGGTCATTGAGCGGCCGGTGCGCTGCTCTTAGTCTGTCGAGCATGACTGATGGAAGCCGCAGAGCTTCCGCATTTTTCCGTGAACGCTCGATGTGGAGTTACCGATGGCCGCCGCTCACTACCCGCACCTGTTGGCCCCGCTGGATCTGGGGTTTACCACCCTGCGCAACCGCACCCTGATGGGCTCGATGCACACCGGGCTTGAAGAAAAACCCGGCGGCTTCGAGCGCATGGCGGCCTACTTCGCCGAGCGCGCCCGGGGCGGTGTTGGCTTGATGGTGACCGGCGGTATCGGCCCCAACGACGAAGGCGGCGTGTACTCCGGTGCGGCCAAGCTGACCACCGAGGAAGAGGCGCTCAAGCACCAGATCGTGACCCGCGCGGTGCATGAGGCGGGCGGCAAGATCTGCATGCAGATCCTCCACGCCGGACGCTACGCCTACAGCCCGAAACAGGTGGCGCCAAGCGCGATCCAGGCGCCGATCAACCCGTTCAAGCCCAAGGAGCTGGACGAGGAGGGCATCGAGAAGCAGATCCGCGATTTCGTCACCTGCTCGGCCCTGGCACAGAAGGCCGAGTACGACGGCGTCGAAATCATGGGCTCGGAAGGTTATTTCATTAACCAGTTCCTGGCGGCCCACACCAACCATCGCACCGATCGTTGGGGCGGCAGCTACGAAAATCGTATGCGCCTGCCGGTGGAAATCGTGCGTCGGGTGCGCGAAGCCGTAGGTCCGAACTTCATCATCATTTTCCGTCTGTCGATGCTCGACCTGGTGGAAGGCGGCAGCTCCTGGGAAGAAATCGTGCAACTGGCCAAGGCCATCGAGCAGGCCGGCGCCACCCTGATCAACACCGGGATCGGCTGGCACGAAGCGCGGATCCCGACCATCGCCACCAAGGTCCCGCGTGCGGCATTCAGCAAGGTCACGGCGAAGCTGCGAGGCGAGGTGGCGATTCCGCTGATCACCACCAACCGCATCAACACCCCGGAAGTCGCCGAGCAGATCCTCGCCGAGGGCGATGCCGACATGGTGTCCATGGCGCGGCCGTTCCTGGCCGACCCGGACTTCGTCAACAAGGCCGCCGGAGGCCGCGCGGATGAAATCAACACCTGCATCGGCTGTAACCAGGCCTGCCTGGACCATACCTTTGGCGGCAAGCTCACCAGTTGCCTGGTCAACCCGCGGGCCTGCCATGAAACCGAGCTCAATTACCTGCCGGTGCAGCAGATCAAGAAAATCGCCGTGGTCGGTGCCGGTCCTGCCGGGTTGTCCGCTGCCACGGTGGCGGCCGAGCGCGGGCACCAGGTGACCCTGTTCGATTCGGCGAGTGAAATCGGCGGCCAGTTCAACGTTGCCAAGCGCGTGCCGGGCAAGGAAGAGTTCTTCGAAACCCTGCGCTACTTCAAACGCAAACTGCAGACCACCCATGTCGAGGTGTGCCTGAACACTCGGGTGGATGTGGCGCAACTGGTGGCTGGCGGTTATGACGAAATCATCCTCGCCACCGGCATCGCCCCGCGCCTGCCGGCGATTCCTGGGGTTGAACATGCCAAGGTCCTGAGTTACCTGGACGTGCTGCTGGAACGCAAGCCGGTGGGCAAGAGCGTGGCGGTGATTGGTGCCGGTGGCATCGGGTTCGATGTGTCGGAATTCCTGGTGCATCAGGGCGTCGCCACCAGCCAGGACCGTGAAGCGTTCTGGAAAGAGTGGGGCATCGATACCCAGTTGCAGGCCCGTGGCGGCGTGGCCGGGATCAAGGCCCAGCCCCATGCCCCGGCGCGCCAGGTCTTCTTGTTGCAGCGCAAGGCGTCCAAGGTGGGTGACGGCCTGGGCAAGACCACCGGCTGGATCCACCGCACCGGGCTGAAAAACAAGCAGGTGCAGATGCTCAACAGCGTTGAATACCTGAAGATCGACGACGCCGGCTTGCATATCCGCATCGGCGACAGCGGCGAGCCGCAAGTGCTGGCGGTGGACAACATCGTGATCTGCGCCGGCCAGGATCCGCTGCGCGAGCTGCAGGACGGCCTGCTCGCTGCCGGGCAGAACGTGCACCTGATCGGTGGTGCTGATGTGGCGGCGGAGCTGGATGCCAAGCGCGCGATCAATCAGGGATCGCGGTTGGCTGCGGCATTGTAAGAGGGCTTGGGCGAGGCGTTGGTCATGAGGGCCAGCGCCGCCTTGCGGGCTCGGCAGCGGCTACAGGCATGTACCTTGTAGCCGCTGCGGCCCTGAGCCCCTGAGCCCCACACCCCTGCTAGACTGCGCTCCCTTTGTTAGCCGAACCCCGCGCCGATGTCCTTCCCCGATTCCTTCGACTGGCTACCCCAGGCACCGCTGCAACCCATGACCCTGGACTGGCTGGCCCAGGCCGGGGTCGAGGTGGCGGTACTGCGCCTGGAGCAGATCGATCCACTGATCAGCGGCAACAAGTGGTTCAAGTTGCTTGAATACCTGGCGGCGGCGCGCCAGGCCGGGGCCAGTGGAATCATCAGCCTTGGCGGGGCCCACTCCAATCACCTGCATGCCCTCGCCGCGGCGGGGCAACGCTTTGGTTTCGCCACCGCCGGCCTGCTGCGCGGTCATCCGCAAGACACCCCCACCGTGCTCGACCTCAAACGCATGGGCATGCACGTGCACTGGCTCGGCTATGGCGGCTATCGGGCGCGGCACGAGCCCGGGTTCTGGGCACCCTGGCAAACCCGGTACCCACAGCTGTACCCGGTGCCCGAGGGCGGCGGCGGCTTGCCCGGGGCGCGGGGTTGCAGGGGGCTGGTGGCGCAGGTTCGCCAGCAGTTGAGTGGGCTCGGCTGGGCGGATTATCACGGCTGGTGGCTGGCCTGCGGCACCGGCACCACCCTGGCCGGCCTGGTGCTGGCCGAACATGGCGCGCACCCGGTGTATGGCGCGCTGGCGGTGCCGGACGATCATGGGGTGGCGCAGAACGTCGAACGGATCCTGTGCGAGGCTGGGCACACGGCATCGGGCTACGAGTTGCTTGATGCCAGTCGCGGTGGTTTTGCCAAGGTCGACCCGCCGTTGCTGGCGTTTATCGAGGCCAGTGAAGGCCAGAGTGGTATCGCGCTGGAGCCGCTGTACACCGGCAAGGCCTTGCTGGCGTTGCGGGAGGCGGTCGAGGCGCGGCGTTTTGCCCGGGGAACCCGCCTGGTGTTTGTCCACACCGGCGGCCTGCAGGGCCGCCGGGGCATGACCGGCGCTGCTTAGCTGCGTTTAGGCAGCATCCGCAGCAGGGTGTTGTCGCGCATGAAGTAGTGGTGATACAGACCGGCCAGCGCATGCAGGCCGATCAGCCAGTAGCCGATGGTGCCGCCCAGTACGTGCCAGCCTTCGATCTGCTTGGCCAGCGGCTTGTTCTCGGCGATCAGCAGCGGCAGGTCGATGCCGTAGAACATCACCTGATGCCCTTCGGCGCTGGTGATCAGCCAACCCAGGATTGGCATGGCAATCATGAACAAGTACAGCGCCCAGTGCATCAGCTTGGCCAGCCACTGCTGCCAGTTGGGCGGTGCAGGCACGATTCTCGGCGCCACCCCCAGGCTGCGTGCAAACAGGCGCAGCCAGACCAGCAGGAACACCGTCAGGCCGAGCATGAAGTGGGCTTCCTTGATCAGCGTCCTCCCGCCACTGCCTTTGGGAAAGATGCCGCGCAACTCAATGCAGGCGTAAACCACCGCCAGCAGCACCAGCATCAGCCAGTGCAAGGTGATAGAGACCGTGCTGTATCGAGCATCGGAGTTCTTCCAGGGCATACGACTTTCCTCACTCATCAGGGCTGAAACCTCCGTTCTTGAACGACGGAGTGCTTTAACTGTAATCCTGTTTGAGCCGGTGCGCCTTGACCTGGTGCGAGGTTTAGGCCGCGCCGCACGAAAAAACCCTAAAAAGCGACAGCCCCGCAACAGGCTGCCGTTCCGGCGGGTAGGTGCCGATCAGCAGCCCTGGGGTGTCTCGCCCCGGGCCAGGCGCTGGTTGATATCGGCGACCACCTGGGGCAGGTCGGCGAGGGTGTCGATCAGGTAGTGCGGGCGCGAGCTTGCGAACAGGGCGTGTATACGTTTGCGCTCGTTGGCCAGGGTCTCGCTGTCGAGGGCGCGATAGGTTTCGTAGCTCAAGCCCAGGGCGTTGCCGGAACAGGTCAGGGCCACGGTCCACATGCCGGCGCGACGGCCTTCGAGGATACCGGGCACGGTGTCGTCGACCTTGACGCAGGCCGCCACATCCTCGATGCCCAGGGCAATCACGTTGGCCAGGGCCTGAGCCGGCCAGGGGCGGCCGTTGGGCACTTCATCGGTGGCCACCACATGGTCGGCGACGTAGCCATTTTTTGCCGCCAGCTGCACCACCTTGTCCATCACCTGCTTCGGATAACCGGAGCACGAACCGATCTTCAGCCCCTGCTCGCGCAACTGGGCGATGGTGTCCAGGGCACCGGGGATCAGGGCCGAGTGTTCGGCGATCTTTTCGATCTGCAGCGGCATAAAGCGCTGGTAGATGGCCGTGACATCGTCATCGCTCGGGGTACGGCCGAAGGCGTTGCGATAGCGCTCGGCCACCGACGGCAGGTTGCACAGGGTGCGGATGTGATCCCACTTGCCCATGCCCATCGGGCCGCGGGCTTCTTCGATGGACACCTGCACATCGAACTCGGCGAAGGCTTCGACGAAGATCTGGGTCGGCGCAAAGGAGCCGAAGTCGACCACGGTGCCGGCCCAGTCGAGGATGGCGGCTTGCAGTTGGCTGGGGGTGTTGTAGCTCATGGCGAAGTCCTGTTGGGGGCGGGTGATCCGCGTGGGCCGGAGGTCGGCGTTTAAAGGGCAATCGGTTTTTTGCTGCGGGCTGGGTGTCAGATTTCCAGCACCTGCATTTCTTCAAGCGCCTGGGCGATGGCCGCCACCGCAGCCTGCATCTGGGCCGGGTTGACGTGACCGATACAGCCCACGCGAAAGGTCTCGACCTTGGTCAGCTTGCCGGGATAGAGGATGAAACCCTTGGTCTTGACCCGCTCGTAGAACGCCTTGAACTGGTAGCGCGGGTCTTTGGGAGCATGGAAGGTGACGATGATCGGCGCCTGGATCTGTGCCGGTAGAAAACGGCGAAAGCCCAGGGCGACCATGGCTTCGATCAGGGCCTGGCAGTTATCGGCATAACGCTGATGGCGTGCCGGCAAGCCGCCTTCTTCGGCGTATTGCAACAGCGCTTCGTGCAGCGCCGCGACCACGTGGGTCGGCGGGGTGAAGCGCCATTGGCCGGTCTTGGCCATGTAGCTGTGCTGGTCGAACAGGTCCATGGCCAGGGAGTGGCTGTTGCCGGCGGCCTGGGCCAGGGCGTCCTTGCTGGCGAAGACCAGGCCCATGCCCGGCACGCCTTCCAGGCATTTGCCGGAGGCGGCGATCAGAGCGTCGAATGGCACCTGCCGGGCATCGATCGGCAGCGCGCCAAACGAGCTCATGGCGTCGATGATCAGGCGTTTGCCATGGCGGGCCGTGACCTGGGCAATGTCCGTCAGCGGGTTGAGGATGCCGGTGCTGGTTTCACAGTGGATCAGCGCCACATGGGTGATGCCGGGGTCGGCCTGCAACAGGCGCTCGACGTCGGCGGCGGTGGTCGGTTGGTCTTCGGCGGTTTCAAAGGTCACATAGTTGCGGCCGAGCACCTCGCAGATCTTCGCCAGGCGTTTGCCATAAGCGCCGTTGATCAGCACCAGGACCTTGCCATCGCGCGGTACCAGGGTGCCGATGGCGGCTTCCACGGCAAAGGTGCCGCTGCCTTGCAGGGGCACGCAATGGTGGCTGTCGGTGCCGTTGACGATGGCCAGCAATTGCTCGCAGAGGCTGGCGGTCAGCTGGTTGAAGCCTTCGTCCCATGAGCCCCAGTCCACCAACATCGCCTGACGGGTACGCGCCGAGGGGGTCCCGCCCCTTAAACACAACTGACGCCGCCGACG
>NZ_MVOL01000015.1 GCF_002018875.1 Pseudomonas sp. MF4836 | reverse complement strand
AGATGTGTATCAGAGACCGCCCCCACCCGCCCGAACAGGAGTTGTGCCGTGGCCTATTTCGAACATGAAGGATGCACCCTGCACTTTGAGGAATACGGCCAGGGCACACCGCTGATCCTGATGCATGGCCTGGGCTCCAGCACCCTGGACTGGGAAATGCAGATCGCCGATCTCGCGGCCCGTTACCGGGTGATTGTGCCCGATGTGCGTGGCCACGGGCGCTCCGACAAACCCCACGAGCGCTACAGCATTGCCGGGTTCAGTGCCGACCTGGTCGCCCTGATCGAGCACCTGAACCTTGCGCCCGCGCACCTGGTCGGGCTTTCCATGGGTGGCATGATCGGCTTCCAACTGGCAGTCGATCACCCACAACTGCTCAGGAGCCTGTGCATCGTCAACAGCGGGCCTGAGGTCAAGCTGCGCAGTCGCGCCGATTACTGGCAATGGTTCAAGCGCTGGAGCCTGGCCCGAGTACTGGGCCTGGCGACCATCGGCCAGGCCCTGGGCCGCAACCTGTTCCCCAAGCCGGAGCAGGCCGAGCTGCGGCAAAAGATGGCCGAACGCTGGGCAAAAAACGACAAACGTGCTTATCTCGCCAGCTTCGACGCCATTGTTGGCTGGGGGGTAAAGGAACGACTTTCCCGCATTCCCTGTCCAACCCTGATCGTCAGCGCCGACCACGACTACACCCCGGTGGCGCAGAAAGAGGCCTACGTGAAATTGCTGCCCCACGCACGACTGGTGGTGATCGACGATTCACGCCACGCCACCCCGCTGGACCAGCCACACCGCTTCAATCAAACCCTGCTCGAGTTTTTAACCACAGTCGACACCACCACCCAGGATCACTGACCCATGCTGAAAAAAATCGCCCTCGTCGCCGGCTCCGTTCTGTTCGCCGCCAACCTGATGGCCGCACAACCGGCCAAGGCTCCTCACGTCGTGCTGGACACCAGCTTCGGCAAGATCGAAATCGAACTGGACCCGGTCAAGGCACCGATCTCCAGCAAGAACTTTCTTGAATACGTCGACAGCGGCTTCTACAGCAACACCATCTTTCACCGGGTGATCCCGGGGTTCATGGTCCAGGGCGGTGGGTTCACTGCACAGATGAATCAGAAAGACACCCGCGACCCGATCAAGAACGAAGCCAGCAACGGCCTGCACAACGTGCGTGGCACCCTGTCGATGGCCCGCACCTCGAACCCGAACTCGGCCACCAGCCAGTTCTTTATCAACGTGGCCGACAACGCCTTCCTCGACCCGGGCCGCGATGCCGGCTACGCGGTATTCGCCAAAGTGGTGAATGGCATGGACGTGGTCGACCAGATCGTCAACTCCCAGACCACCACCAAACAAGGCATGCAGAATGTGCCGATCGACCCTGTGCTGATCAAGTCGGCCAAGCGCATCGACTAAAGAGGCAAGGCGTCAGGAGCGGTCGTACCGTGCCGTGCGGCCGCTCATATCTTGACCAGGAGAGCCCGCCCTGCGGGCACCAAACCCAATGTTCTATCGCCGTTTCGAACAACTGATCGACATCTTCCGCGACGCCCCCACGGCTGCACCGCCAAACCGGGTCCTGGCGTTCTACCTGTACTACATCAAGCAAGTCTGGCCGAGCTTCGCCGCCCTGCTGGTGGTGGGCCTGTTCGTGGCCCTGATCGAGGTCTCGCTGTTCAGCTACCTGAGCCGCCTGATCGATCTGGCCCAGGGCACGCCCAATGTGGACTTCTTCAAGATCCACGGCACCGAGCTGATCTGGATGGCCGTGGTCGCGCTCCTGTTGCGGCCGCTGTTCGTCGGCCTGCATGACCTGCTGGTGCACCAGACCATCAGCCCCGGCATGACCAGCATGATCCGCTGGCAGAACCACAGTTACGTGCTCAAGCAGAGCCTGAATTTCTTCCAGAACGATTTTGCCGGGCGCATCGCCCAGCGCATCATGCAGACCGGCAACTCCCTGCGCGACTCGGCGGTGCAAGCCGTAGACGCCCTGTGGCACGTGCTGATCTATGCGGTCAGCGCCCTGGTGCTGTTCGCCGAGGCCGACTGGCGCCTGATGATCCCACTCCTGGCGTGGATCGCCTGCTACATCGGTGCGCTGCGCTACTTCGTGCCTCGGGTCAAGGACCGCTCGGTGGTGTCCTCCGATGCACGCTCCAAACTGATGGGGCGCATCGTCGACGGCTACACCAACATCACCACCCTCAAGCTGTTCGCCCACACCCAGTTCGAACAGAACTACGCCCGCGAAGCGATTGCCGAGCAGACCGAAAAAACCCAGTTGGCCAGCCGCGTCATCACCAGCATGGACGTGGTCATCACCAGCATGAACGGCCTGCTGATCGTCGGCACCACGGGCCTGGCCCTGTGGCTCTGGACCCAGTCGCTGATTTCGGTCGGTGCCATTGCCCTGGCCACCGGCCTGGTGATCCGCATCGTCAACATGTCGGGCTGGATCATGTGGGTGGTCAACGGCATCTTCGAAAACATCGGCATGGTCCAGGACGGCTTGCAGACCATCGCTCAGCCCCTGAGTGTCACCGACCGCGAACAGGCGCCACGCCTGGCCGTGACCCAGGGCGAAGTGCGCTTCGAGCAGGTGGACTTTCACTACGGCAAGCAATCGGGGGTCATCGGTGGTCTCGAACTGGTGATCCGGCCTGGCGAGAAGATCGGCCTGATCGGCCCGTCCGGAGCGGGCAAGTCGACCCTGGTCAACCTGCTGCTGCGGCTCTATGACCTGCAGGGCGGGCGCATCCTGATCGATGGCCAGGACATCGCCGAAGTCACCCAGGAGAGCCTGCGCGAACACATCGGCATGATCACCCAGGACACTTCGCTGCTGCACCGCTCGATCCGCGACAACCTGCTGTACGGCAAGCCCGACGCCACCGACGAGGAACTGTGGGAGGCCGTGCGCAAGGCCCGGGCCGACGAGTTCATTCCGCAACTGGTGGACTCCGAAGGCCGCAGCGGTTTTGACGCCCATGTCGGCGAGCGCGGGGTCAAGTTGTCCGGTGGCCAGCGCCAGCGCATCGCCATTGCCCGGGTGCTGCTCAAGGACGCGCCGATCCTGATCATGGACGAGGCCACCTCGGCCCTGGATTCGGAAGTCGAAGCGGCGATCCAGGAGAGCCTGGAAACCCTGATGCAGGGCAAGACCGTAATTGCCATCGCCCACCGGCTCTCGACCATCGCCCGCATGGACCGCCTGGTGGTCCTGGAAAAAGGCCGCATCGCCGAAAGCGGCAGCCATGCCCAATTGCTGGCCCACGGCGGCTTGTACGCACGCCTGTGGCAGCACCAGACCGGGGGTTTTGTCGGCATCGACTAACAGCCTTGCAAAACCAGCCAGAGCCCTTGTGTGTAGAGGGCTCTGGCTTTTTTATGGGCGCTGGAATTCGGCCAGAATCCTGCTGTACTCACCCTAGGTTCTGGCGCAGAACCTGTAGTTCATCTGCAGGGACGCATCATGGCGTTATCGAATCGATAGGTCGTCCTATCAAGGATTCACCTCATGTCTCTGTTCAAGCGTTCAGTCACTGAGTTGCTGGGTACGTTCTGGCTGGTTCTGGGTGGGTGTGGCAGCGCAGTGCTGGCCGCGTCTTCCCCCCTGGGGATCGGTGTATTGGGTGTGGCCCTGGCGTTTGGCCTCACTGTTCTGACGATGGCGTTCGCCATCGGTCATATCTCCGGTTGTCACCTAAACCCTGCCGTGTCGGTAGGGCTGGTGGTGGGTGGCAGGTTTCCGGCCAGGGAGCTGCCAGCCTATGTGGTGGCGCAAGTGATAGGCGGGATTGTCGCGGCGGCCCTGATCTACTACATCGCCAGCGGCAAACCCGGCTTCGAGCTGTCCAGCGGCCTGGCGTCCAACGGCTACGGCGCGCACTCGCCGGGCGGTTACTCGATGGCAGCGGGCTTTGTCTGCGAGGTGGTGATGACCCTGATGTTTGTGGTGATCATCCTCGGCGCCACCGATAAACGGGTCCCGGCGGGCTTTGCGCCGATCGCCATCGGCCTCGCGCTGACCCTGATCCACCTGATCTCGATCCCGGTCACCAACACCTCGGTCAACCCGGCGCGCAGTACCGGCCCGGCGCTGATTGTCGGCGGCTGGGCGATCCAGCAGCTGTGGATGTTCTGGGTCGCGCCGATCTTGGGTGCGCTGATCGGTGGCGGGCTTTATCGCTGGCTGGGCCGGGAAGACCGCTAGCGCGCTGACCGCGAGGGTCAGGCTTGCCGATAAGGCAAGGCGGCCCTCGCTTCCTCGGCATAGGCCAGGATGCCGAGCCGTTCCTGCTGCAGGAAATCCTTCACCGCCGCATTCAGCCCGGGATGGCGCAGGTAGTGCCAGGAATGGGTAATCACCGGCTCGAAACCGCGAATCAGCTTGTGCTCGCCCTGGGCCCCGGCGTCGAAGCGTTGCAGACCGTGGGCGATGGCGTAATCCATGCCCTGGTAGAAACAGGTTTCGAAATGCAGCCGATCGAACTCCGCCAGGCAGCCCCAATAGCGTCCATAGAAACTGTCGCCACCCACCAGACTGAAGGCCATGGCTACCGGCCGCGGGCCCTGCTTGGCCAGGACCACGCGAATGGCCTCGGGCATGCGCTCGGCGAGCAAGCTGAAGAAGGCCCGGGTCAGGTAGGGCGTCTGGCGCCGCACGGCGTAAGTGTTGGCGTAGCAGGCGTAGACAAAATCCCACTGCGCCTCATCCAGCTCATGCCCGCCCAGCCACTGGAACTCGATGCCCTGCCCCGCCACCTGCTCGCGCTCCTTGCGCATCTGTTTGCGCTTGCGCGACGCCAGGGTGTCGAGGAAATCCTGGAAGTCCCGGTACCCGCGATTCTGCCAATGAAACTGGCACCCCAGGCGCTGCAGCCAACCCGCCTGCCCGGCCAGGGCGGCGTCGGCAAAGGGGTCGGTGAAATTGATATGGGCGCTGGAAAGCTGCTCGATCTCCAGGTAGCCGGGCAGGCTTTTAAGCAGTTCGAAGGCGTCCTCCTGGCTGGCCGCCAGCACCCGCGGGCCACTGACCGGGCTGAAGGGCACGGCGGTCAGGAGCTTGGGGTAGTAGTCGATCCCGGCACGCTCGCAAGCTTCTGCCCAGCCGTGATCGAACACGTACTCGCCATAGGAATGCCATTTGCGATAACTGGGCAGCGCCGCCAGCAAACGCCCGTCTTCCACGTGCAACAGGTGCTCGGGCTGCCAGCCGGAGCGCGGGCCGAGACTGCCGCTGTCTTCCAGGGCGCTGAGAAAGGCATGCCGTAAAAACGGCTGCGCATCGGCCACCAGGGCATCCCACTGTTGCGGGCCGACGGCAGAGAGACTGTTCAAGGATTGAAGCGGCATTGCGTTCCCCGGTATTGATGGCCCAAGCACCGGCCGAGTATCCCCCATCGTCCGGCGCGCCGAAATAAAAACCGCCGGGGCAGGCTCAACGGCCCAGGTGCAGCGCCAGAAAATCGATAAAGGCCCGGGATTTCGCCGGCAGGTGCGCGCTGTTGGGAAACACCACCTGCACCGACTGCCTCGGCAGGCCGTACTCGGGCAGCAAGCGCACCAGGCGCCCCTGGGCCAGATCGTCGTCCACCATCCAGGCCGGCAGCACCGCCACCCCGAGGCCGGCCAGGGTCAGCGCGCGAATCGCCGTCGACGCGTTGGACTCATGCTGGCTGTTGAGCGTGACCTCGACATCGCCCCGCACCGGGTGGCTGAAGGTCCAGCTGGGCGGCCCCTGCAGCGTGTTATGGGTGATCCACGGCAGCCGGCTCAAGTCCTGGGGAACGTGCACCGCAACCCCCTGGGCGAATGCCGGACTGGCCACCAGCACAATTTCGTACTCGTCGAGCTTGCGGCTCTTGAACGCCGAGTCGCCGAGGTTGCCCAGGCGAATCACCAGGTCGAGTTTTTCCGCCACCAGGTCATTCAAGGATGAGTTGAAGTGGTAACTCAGGCGCACCTCGGGATGGCGCGCGGCAAACAGGGGTAACAGCGGCAAGACAAATTTCTCGGCGTATTCGCCGGTGGAACTGAAGCGCAACGTGCCCGCGACCCGGCCGTGACCGTTCAGAACATTGTCAAATGCATTGTCGATACTGGCGACGATACCCTTGAACTCCTGATAGAAGTCCTGGCCGGTTTCAGTCAGGGAAACACGGCGCGTGCTGCGGATCAGCAAGGTGCTGCCCAGTGCCTGCTCCAGGGCCTTCACATGCAGGCTGGCCATGGCTTTGCTCATGCCCAGGTAATGGGCGGCCTTGGTATAGGAGGCGAAATCCACCACCGCGAGAAAGGTCTGCACCCGGTTCAGGTGGGCGTGCAAAGGGTTATTCACTGTCAAGCCTCATCAAACAATGTTTCAAGTATAGCGGCATGGACCCGGTCGGCCTATCGCCCCTAAGCTCCCCGGCAAAAGGGAGATGACATGACTTATCGCTACCAAGTGGCGCTGGTATTCCTGCTCGGGTTCTTTATCGACTGCGTCAATATCTTCATGTCGGCCGTGGCGCTGCCCAGCATCGCCACCGACCTGCAGGTGTCCGGCACTGCCGTGGCCTGGGTCGCCAACGCCTACATCCTCGGCCTGACCCTGATCATGCCCATCAGTACCTGGCTGGCCGGGCGCTATGGCAGCCGCGAGATCCTCACCCTGTCGATGCTGCTGTTCAGCATCACGGCCGGGCTCTGTGCCCTGGCCGGCAGTTTTCCCGAGCTGCTGTTCTGGCGCCTGCTCCAGGGGATCGGTGGCGGCCTGCTGATTCCGGTCGGGCAGGCCCTGACGTTCAACCTGTTCCAGGGCGAGCAACGGGCAAAGATCTCGACCCTGATCATGGCCGTGGCGCTGATCGCCCCCGCCTTGTCACCGCCCCTTGGCGGGCTGATCGTCGACCACAGTTCGTGGCGCTGGGTGTTCTCCAGCAACCTGCCGTTTTCCCTGCTGGCCGCCGGCCTGGCCTGGTGCTGGATCCGCGAGCGCCGCGCCCCGCCCGGGCCCCGGCCGGACCTGCGCGGCCTGCTGCTGGTCAGCGCGGCGCTGGCCACGCTGCTCCTGGGGTTGTCGCTGTACGGCACCGATTACCCGCCCCTGGCTGCGGCGTCGTGCCTGTTGGCCGGGATCGGTTTCAGCCTGCTGTACATAAGGCATTGCCGGCGCAGCACTCACCCCATCGTCGATCTGAGGCTGCTGCGCAGCGTCCGCCTCAGCGGCTCGATCGGCATTTATTACGCGATCCCCGGCCTGTTCACCGGGGTCAACCTGCTGAGCATGTTCTTCCTGCAAGACACCCTGCATTTCAGCGCCGGCCTGACCGGAAGCTTTATGGTGCTCTACGCCGGCGGTGCCTTCGTCGCCATGCTGGTCTGCGGCCGGGTCTACCAGCGCATGGGCGCCAGGCGCCTGTTCGGCCTGGCCCTGCTGCTGCACAGCGCCGGCATCGGCCTGCTGTGCGGGGTCGATACAGCGGCCGACCTGCCGCTGATCATCGCGGCCTATGGGCTGATGGGGGTGGGCGGCGGCATCGGCGCCAACACCGCACAAACCACGGCGTTGCTGGATTTCGACGGCGCCCTGACACACAAGGGCAGCGTGATCTGGAACATCAACCGGCAGATGTCCTTCAGCCTCGGCGCCGCGCTGTTGCTGATGATCTGCAACCTGCTGCTGCGCACCCTGCCGACCCACTCGGCCTACCACCTGAGCTGGGCCATCGCCGCCCTGCTCGGCCTGCTGCCTCTTCTTTATCTGCATCGCCTCCAACCCGCCAAACAGGACACTTATGCACACCTCCAGCGCTGAACAGGCCATCCACAGCATTCGTCAGGTGCATGACCTGATCCACCAGGTATTCACCGACCATCACGGCCAGGGCCTGGCCGCCATCGAGCAACTGATGCCGGTATTTGCCGAAGACTTCAGCATGGTCACCACCACGGGCGCCTCGGTGGGTCGGGCCCAGGTCGAACAGATGTTCCGTGGCGCCGTGGGTGCCCGTGCCGGCCTGCAGATCCACCTCAGCGAGTGGCGGTGTGTGTGGCAGCAACCCCAGGTCGCGGCAATCCGCTACCGCGAAACCCATCGCCTGGGAAACAGCCTCACCTCGCGCCTGTCCCTGGCCATCATCGGCCTGGACCAAGGCTCGGCCCAATGGCTGTACCTGCACGAAACCTCTTGCCCGCCGTTGCCTGAAACGCCGTTCTGAGGCCAAAAAAAACCCCGCCGGGGCGGGGTTAAAACGAGAGGAGCTTTAACGGATGAGAAAGAGCTCTGTATCGGTTTTACAGCACCTTAGAACACGTACTGCGCGCGCAGGACGAAACCGTCACCGCTGTCGTCGCCAGTGCGGGCAGCAGGGATGGCGCCGGCAGCCGCGGTAGCGTTGGTGACCTTATCGGTCTTGGCCTTGAGGTACGTGGCGGAGATTTTCACCGCTTCGTTGGCGTACCAGTTCACACCCAGGTTGTGGACCTTGACCGAAGCGTCGCCGACATCACGGGTCAGGCTGGCGGTGGTCACGTTGTCGTCTTCCACGGTCAGGCTGTCGTAGCGGTAGAACAGTTCCCAGGCACCGAAGGCCTTGTTCGCCGGCTTGATCGCATCGAACTTGCCGACTTTATAGCCACGGGATTCGCCGGTCAGGGTGTAGGCACCCTGTACATAGAAGCCGTGACCCTTGAGGTCTTCAACGTTGCTGGCATCGGCCTTGGTCTTGCGAGTGACGTACTCACCCTGGATCGAAGCCGGGCCCATGGCGAACGCGGCTTCCAGGCCCAGGGCAGTATCACGGTCGTAGGAACCGGCAGGCGATGCCGAAGCGCCACCCAGTACCGGACGGTTGCCGTTGGTGCCGGCATCGTTGCCGCCCAGGGTTTCAACGCCACGCATGCCCATGCGGGTGCGGTAGCGAGAGTCGAACGCGGTGTCGGAAACGTCACGGGACGCGACGTTCACACCGAAGTGCAGCACGTTGCCCGCGTCGTGCATCGGGGCGAACACGAAGCGGCCGTTGACCTGCTTGATGCTGTTGCCGTCGGTGTCGTCGGTGTCTTTGCTGAACACGCCAGCAGACGCGTAGAACGACTCGGCGAAGACGCCGGAAGCCTGCAGGCCTAGGCCGTTCTGGTGGCTGTTGGCCCAGTCGACCATGTCGTAGGCGATGTTACGTTCGGGAGCGGTAACCCACTTCGAGCTGGTGGCTTTTTCCAGGCCGAAGTCGGGGTCGAAACGACCGACCTTGATCGACACCGGCTTGAAGCCGTTGTAGGCCAGCGACGCTTCGTCGAAGTAGCCGTTATCCGAGTCACCCGTGTTGTGGGAGAAGTCGTAGTTGATGGTGTAGGCCCAGTCGGTGTACAGCACGCCGGACAGTTCGAGGAACGCGCGACGGAAGTAGGCGGCGTCCGCGGTGTCACCGTTCTTGGTGTAGACACCGTCGAACTGGCTGTAGTCGGCCTGCAAGCGACCGCCCAGCTTGAAGCTGAACTCTTTGTCGGTGGTCGCGACCTCAAGGCCGCCTTTGGTTTTGACTACGATATCGGCGCCATCAGTGGTGACGGTGCCAGCGAAAGCCTGGGCGGTTACTGCCATGGCCAGGGCGCTGGCAGCAAAACCGGCGAAGTGCTTACGGATCATCGAAGAGTTCCCCTAATTGGTGGTCTGTTGCGTTGAAAACACGCGGTTCAGGCCCGCTCGTGTTGGGAGGGAATCTTGGCGACCGGTTATTTCAGGGGAGTTGCTGATAGATAAAGATTTTATGACAGGGGAACTTTTTTACTTCGAATTGAAATAAGGCAAAAAGCCTGTATCAGACGCGTTGCACGGGCTCGGACGTAAGCAGTGCCGATAGGCTCCGGGGAGGGGCGTACAGAGGGAATAGCGGTAGCCGCTGCCGCCAGGCTGCGCTGGCCGGCATGGGCGCCGGAGTACATTCGGGAGAATCGCGGTGGGGCTTAGGGCCAGCGGCTCAGCGCGGCCCAAGCCTATCGGCAGCGGCTACAGGGGGATGGCTGCGCGGATGGGGCGAGCGCCATGTCTCACCCCACCCATTAGCGTGGTATCAGCGTTTGCGCAGCAGCACGCTACCGATCGAGTAGCCGGCGCCAAAGGAGCTGAGCACCGCCAGCGAGCCGCTCGGCAGGTCGTCCTGGTAGGTGTGGAACGCAATCACCGAACCGGCCGAACTGGTGTTGGCGTAGGTGTCGAGAATCACTGGGGCTTCTTCCACCGAGGCTTCGCGGCCAAGGAGTTTTTTCACGATCAGGTGGTTCATGCTGAGGTTGGCCTGGTGCAGCCAGAAACGCTTCACGTCGCTGACGTTGAGCTGGTTCTCTTCCAGGTGCACACCGATCAGCTCGGCGACCATCGGGCACACATCGCGGAACACCTTGCGGCCTTCCTGCACGAACAGTTTGTCCGGGGCACCGATGCCCTCTTCCGCCGCGCGGTTGAGGAAGCCGAAGTTGTTGCGGATGTTGTTGGAGAACTTGGTCAGCAGCTTGGTGCTGACGATGTCGAACTGGTACGGCGAGGTCGCAAGGTCCGCACGTTCGATGATCACCGCGGTGGCGGCGTCGCCGAAGATGAAGTGGCTGTCGCGGTCACGGAAGTTCAGGTGCCCGGTGCAGACTTCCGGGTTGACCATCAGAATCGCCCGCGCCTGGCCCAGCTGTACGCTGTTGCTGGCGGCCTGAATGCCGAAGGTCGCCGACGAACACGCCACGTTCATGTCAAAACCGAAACCCTGGATACCCAGCGCTTCCTGGACTTCGATGGCGATGGCCGGGTAGGCCCGTTGCAGGTTGGAGCAGGCAACGATCACCCCGTCTATGTCGGCGGCGGTCTTGCCGGCGCGCTGCAGGGCCTGTTCGGCAGCGCCGATAGCCATCTGGCACAGCACCGACCATTCGTCATTGCTGCGCTCGGGCAGGCGCGGGGCCATGCGTTGCGGATCGAGGATGCCGTCCTTGTCCATGACAAAGCGGCTTTTGATGCCGGAGGCTTTTTCGATGAAGGCGGCGCTGGACTCGGTCAGCGCCTGGACCTCGCCGCGCTCGATGGCGGCGGCGTTGTCGGTATTGAATTGGTGCACGTAGGTGTTGAAAGACTGCACCAGCTCTTCGTTGGAGATGCTGTTGGCCGGGGTGTACAGGCCGGTGCCGCTGATGACGACGTTATGCACGGTCGTTCCTCTATTCTGTTCAGGCAGAAGGTATTGGCACCGACGTACCAAACCGTAAAGGGTCCATCCCGCAATCGACGGGGCAGAGCCTGGCATCGCTTTATTCCGATCCGCCCGGGCTGGCGGTGACGCCTGAACCCGGGGCCGGCATTTATGACGGCGGAGTTTGCCATATCCAATGGCATTTCGCCGCAACTGCGAGATCGACGGGGCACTTGCGGCAAGCAGGCGCCCTCCCCCAGTCAGGCCTCGACCTGGCTCCATTGCTTGCTCAGGCGCTTGTCGGAGATCGGCACCTTGGTCCCCAACTGCTGGGCAAACAGCGATACCCGGTACTCCTCCAGCCACCAGCGGTAGAGCTCCAATTGCGGGTCACGCTTGCCTTCCTGGGCGTGCTTGCCAGCCCGGGCCTGGTATTGCGCCCACAGGCCGCTCAACTCGCCACTCCACACCCGATCCTTCTGCACCTGGCTGCCGAGCTTCTCGAAGCGCAGCTCGATGGCCTTGAGGTAGCGCGGCAACTCCTTGAGCCACTGGCTCGGGGTTTCGCGGACGAACCCCGGGTACACCAGATTGCCCAGCTGCTGCTTGATGTCATTGAGCGCCACCGCCTGGGCCAGGTCGATCTTGCCCTTGAAGCGTTTTTGCAGGCCGTGCCACAGCTTGAGAATCTCCAGGGTCAGCCTGGCCAGACGCTCGGCATGCTCGGTCCAGCCGCCACGCTTGCGCTCGGCCAGGGACGCGAGGCCAGCGCCGTCACGCGGCAGGCTGGCCTCGCCTTCAAGCACGCAGCTGTCGAGGCTGGCCAGCAGAATGTCTTCCACCAACGACTCGACACGCCCCAGTTCGCGGTACAGCAAGCCCAATTCGGTAAGCCCGGGCAATTTGCCGCGCAGGAACTTCGCCGGTTCGGCCAGTTGCTGCAACAGCAGGCGCTGCAAGGCCCGCCGGTGCTGGAACTCGGCCTCGGCGGCCGTGGAGAAGCGCCCCTCCTTGACGGTGCCACCCTCCTCCACCAGCGCCGGGTACACCGTCATCGACAGCCCGGCGATCTTCTGCTGGGTCTTTTCTGCCACTGCGGCAAAGACCTTGGCCTCTACCGGCTGCTGGCTTTTCGCGGTCTGCGGTACGGCCAGGGCCGCTTGGCTGGCCTGGGCAAAACGCGCCGTGAGCTCAGCCAGGTCGCGCCCTTCGCCCAGGAACTGGCCCTGGCCGTCGACGATTTCCAGGTTCATCTTCAGGTGGTTTTCCACCTGTTGCGCGGCCTCGGCCCAGGCTTCGTCGCTGACCCGGGCGCCGGTCATGCGCAGCAATTCACGGCCCAGGGCCTGGGGCAGCGAGCCCTGGCCAAAGTCGATGCGCTGCAGGGCGGCCTTGATAAAGTCCGGCACCGGCACGAAGTTCTTGCGCAAGGCCTTGGGCAGGTTGCGCACCAGGGCAATGCACTTGGCCTCGATCAGCCCCGGCACCAGCCACTCCAGACGCTCCACCGGCAGTGCCGGCAACAGCGGCGCCGGCACGCGCAGCGTCACCCCATCACGCGGGTGATTGGGTTCGAAGTGGTAACTCAGGGCCAGCTCCAGGTCACCGATGTGCAAAGTGTCCGGGTACTGCAAGGCGGTGACTTCACTGGCCTCGCGGGCCAGCACGTCCTCTTCGCGCATGATCAGCAACTGCGGGTCTTTCTGGCTGTTGACCCGGTACCAGCTGTCGAAGGTCGCGGTCTGGTGGATTTCCGCCGGCAGCCGCGCATCGTAGAAGGCAAACAGGGTTTCTTCGTCGGCCAGGATGTCGCGGCGCCGGGCCTTGGCTTCCAGTTCGTCGAGCTGCTCCAACAGGCGGGTGTTGGCCGCCAGGCACTTGGCCCGGGACTGGATTTCACCCCGCACCAGGCCTTCACGGATAAACAGCTCGCGCGACACCACCGGGTCCACCGGGCCGTAATGCACCGGACGCCGGCCCACCACAATCAGCCCGAACAGGGTGATTTGCTCGTAGGCCACCACCTGCCCGCGCTTCTTCTCCCAATGGGGTTCGAAGTGGTTTTTCTTGATCAGGTGCCCGGCTAGAGGCTCGATCCAGTCGGGGTCGATCTTGGCCACCATGCGCGCGTACAGCTTGGTGGTTTCTACCAGCTCAGCGGTCATCAGCCATTGCGGACGCTTCTTGCCCAGGCCCGACGACGGGTGAATCCAGAATCGGCGCTGACGGGCGCCGAGGTAATCGCCGTCCTCGGTCTTCTGGCCGATCTGGCTCAGCAGGCCGACCAATACTGCCTTGTGCAGTTTCGGGTAATCGGCCGGCTCTTTATTGAGGCTCAGTTGCAGGTCGCGACAAATCAGGCTCAGTTGCCGATGGGAGTCGCGCCACTCGCGCAGGCGCAAGTAGTTGAGGAAGTTCTTGCGGCACCAGTTGCGCAGCGGGCTGGCGGTCAGGGCCTGGCGCTGCTCTTCGAAACCGCGCCACAGATTGACCAGCCCGGCGAAGTCCGAGTCCACGTCCTTCCATTGCGCATGGGCCTGGTCGGCCGCTTGCTGACGCTCCGGCGGCCGCTCGCGCGGGTCCTGGATCGACATGGCGCTGGCAACGATCAGCACTTCCTGCAAGCTGCCGAGCTTGGCCGCTTCCAGCAGCATGCGGCCCATGCGCGGGTCCACCGGCAAGCGCGCCAGTTGCCGGCCCAACGGCGTCAGCTGGCTGTTGCGGTCGACGGCCGAGAGTTCTTGCAGCAGGTTGAAACCATCGCTGATGGCCTTGCCATCCGGCGGCTCGATAAACGGGAAGTCGGTGATTTCCCCCAGGCGCAGGTGCAGCATCTGCAGGATCACCGCCGCGAGGTTGGTGCGCAGGATCTCCGGGTCGGTAAATTCCGGACGCCCGATAAAGTCTTCTTCGCTGTACAAGCGGATGCAGATACCCGGCTCAACTCGACCGCAACGGCCTTTGCGCTGGTTGGCGCTGGCCTGGGAAATAGCTTCGATCGGCAGGCGCTGGACCTTGGCCCGATAGCTGTAGCGGCTGATGCGTGCGGTGCCGCTGTCGATCACATAGCGGATGCCGGGCACCGTCAGCGAGGTCTCGGCAACGTTGGTCGCCAGCACCACACGCCGCCCCGGGTGCGACTGGAAAATCCGCTGCTGCTCGGCCGGTGACAGCCGCGCATACAAGGGCAGGATTTCAGTGTGCTTGAGCTGGGCCTTGCGCAGCATTTCGGCGGCGTCGCGGATCTCCCGTTCGCCGGGCAGGAACACCAGCACATCCCCGGGGCTGCGGCGCTCGCTGCGCTCATAGGCGGCAATTTCATCCAGGGTGGCGAGAATTGCCTGATCCACCGTCAGGTCGTCTTCGACCCGGTTGCCCTCTTCGTCCTGCTCCAGGGTCAGGGGGCGGTACCAGGTGTCCACCGGGAACGTGCGCCCGGACACCTCGACAATCGGCGCCTTGTCGAAATGCTCGGAGAAGCGCTCCAGGTCGATGGTGGCCGAGGTGATGATGACTTTCAGGTCGGGACGACGCGGCAGCAGGGTCTTCAGGTAGCCCAGCAGGAAGTCGATGTTCAGGCTGCGTTCGTGGGCTTCGTCGACGATGATCGTGTCGTAGCGTTCCAGGTAGCGGTCGTTCTGGGTTTCCGCGAGCAGGATGCCGTCGGTCATCAGTTTGATCAGGGTGTTGGAATCACTCTGGTCCTCGAACCGCACCTGATAACCCACCAGCGACCCCAGGGGCGTGGCCAGTTCTTCGGCGACCCGGCTGGCAACACTGCGCGCCGCGATCCGCCGCGGCTGGGTGTGGCCGATCATGCCGTGCTGGCCGCGGCCGATTTCCAGGCAGATTTTCGGCAACTGGGTGGTTTTGCCCGAGCCGGTTTCGCCGGCGATGATCAACACCTGGTGCTTGAGCAGCGCCGCCTTGATTTCATCGCGCTTGGCGGCAATCGGCAGGCTGTCGTCATAGCGAATCACCGGCAGGCTGGCGCGCCGCGCCGTGACCTGGGCGCAAGACGCCTGCATGCGCTCGACCCACTGCGCGAGCTTGGCCTCGTCGGGCTTCTTGCGCAGCTCGAGCAATTGCCGCCGCAGCCGTTGGCGGTCGGCGAGCATGGCGTGGTCGAGGTTTTTCAGCAGGTGGTCAATAGTCATAGAGCAGCGGCTAGCTTCAAGCGAAAAGCGGCAAGATTAACGCAACGGCCCACTTTTAGCTTGCCGCTTGCAGCGTGTCGCTGACCCTATTCCTCCGCGCCTTTGCGCCGGTAAGGAAAGACATCGATGATTTTTCCGGCACGAATCGCCTCTTGCAGGCCTTTCCAGTAATCGGCGTTGTACAGCTCGCCGTGCAACTGATCGAACAGCTTGCGCTGCGCGAAGTCGGCGAACAGGAACGGCGGGAACTCCTCGGGGAACACGTCCAGCGGGCCGATGGAGTACCAGGGCTCGGAGGCCATCTCGTCTTCCGGGGTGCGCGGGGCCGGGATGTGGCGGAAGTTGGCTTCGGTGAGAAAGCAGATCTCGTCGTAGTCGTAGAACACCACCCGGCCATGGCGGGTCACGCCAAAGTTTTTCAGCAGCATGTCGCCGGGGAAGATATTGGCCGCCGCCAGTTGCTTGATCGCCAGCCCGTAATCTTCGAGGGCCTCGTGCACCTGGGCTTCGTTGGCGTTTTCCAGGTAGAGGTTGAGCGGGGTCATGCGCCGCTCGGTCCAGCAGTGGCGAATCAGCACCGTATCGCCCTCCACCGCCACCGTCGACGCTGCCACTTCCAGCAGTTCGGCGAGGCACGCCGGGTCGAACTTGCTCAGGGGGAAGCGGAAATCGGCGAACTCCTGGGTGTCGGCCATGCGCCCCACGCGGTCGACGCTTTTCACCAGCCGGTACTTCTCGATCACCGTGGCGCGGTCGACGTTCTTCGACGGCGAAAAACGGTCCTTGATGATTTTGAACACCGTGTTGAAACCCGGCAGGGTGAACACGCTCATGACCATGCCGCGCACGCCGGGGGCCATGATGAATTGGTCGTCGGTGTTGGCCAGGTGGTTGATCAGCGCCCGGTAGAACTCCGACTTGCCGTGCTTGTAGAAGCCGATCGAAGTGTAGAGCTCGGCGATGTGCTTGCCCGGCAGGATGCGCTTGAGAAAGCCGATGAACTCTGCCGGCACCGGCACGTCGACCATGAAGTAGGAACGGGTGAAGGAAAAGATGATCGACACATCGGCTTCGTCGGTGATCAACGCGTCGATCTGAATCCCCCGCCCTTCGCGGTGCAGCAGTGGAATCACCAGCGGCCACTGCTCATCCTGGGTGTAGATGCGGCCCACCAGGTACGCGCCTTTATTGCGGTACAGCACCGATGAAAACAGCTCGACCGCCAGCTGCGGGTCCTTGCACACCCAGTCCGGCAGGTTTTCGCGCAGTTGCGCTTGCAGGCGGTTGAGGTCCCCCGCCAGGTCGGCGTAGGGCTCGCTGAAGCTGTAGTCGACAAAGATCTGCTCGAGCATCGCCGACAGCTCGCCATCGGGCTTGTAGATACGGGTTTGCGCGGCCCGGGCCCGGCGCAGGGTGGGCCGGGTGGTGTGGATGAACATGCAGCCGTCGCTGATCAGGTCATGGCTGAACAGCCCGCAGAAGGTCGAGTTGTACCAAGTCTCGGACAGCTCATCGTCAAAGCGCAGGTCAATCAGGCTGATGTAGGCGCTTTTGACCAGGGGCCACTGGCTGACGTCGAGCAAGGCCTTGTCCGCGAAGGCCGCGTGCAGCCGGGCGACGGTTTCGGCGACCTTCTCCTCGTACAGGTTGATCCGTGCCGCCGAGGCCGTCTGTGCCTCCTGCCATTGCGCACGCTCGAAGCGGGCACGGGCGCCGTCGGTGATCTGGCGAAAATGCTCGCGGTAATCGTCGAAGCCCTCAAGGATCATTCGAGCGATATCGGCGGCGGGCCATGGCTGCGGCATAAAGGAGACCTCTGCGGGAATTTTCGAAGCCTGAGCTTAGCCAGTGAAGCCGGTGCAGAGAAGCGCAATTTTTGCGCGCCGAGGCCGGCATCGGTCGGTGATCGGCAACCTGCGCCGAAGTTTTTTTAATCGACCGTTCGGTCAATAAAAGCACCGATCAGTCACCCCTTTCGTGATTAATCGATTCATCTACAGCCCGCCTGCCACCTGCCCTGCGCGGCAAAAAAGTGACGTCAAATTATTCGAGCGCACTTTTCACCGACTTCCAGCCTTGCCCTTTTTGCCGCCTGGAGCGCTCTGCGCCGGCCTTACCAGAATGATGGCACTTTGATATACAGCGCGCCTTGAACCTCTAACAACAAGATCCGAACCGACAAGGGAACACTGTTTTTTCAATGACCAAGGAGCACGTTATGTCTATCAGGAACATCCGCATCGGCCTGCGCGCCAGCTTGAGCTTCGGGGTGCTGGCCAGCCTGTTGATCGTGGTCGGGATGTTTTGCCTGGGCCAGATGGCCGCCCTGCGCGAAAGTGCAAAAGTCATCGAGGAGTCGTGGATGCCAAGCATCGAAAACATCCACGACAGCGCGGCCAATATCGCCGCTATCCGCCTTGAAGCGGTGCGCCTGATCGCCAACGACCAGGCGGCCAGCCACGACAAAAGCAAAGGCATCATCGCCAGCGAGCGCCAGGAACTGCAAAAACGCCTCGTCGACCACCAGGCCCTGCTCAGCAACGACCAGGAGCAGGCCAAGCTCAATGCACTCAAGACCCTGGTCGGTCGCTACCTGCAGATCCTCGACCAGATCATCGCCGAGATCGACGCCGGCCAGTCCGAGCAGGCTTATAAACGCCTCAATAGCGAACTGGCGCCCCAGGGCACAGTGCTCGACCAGGGCCTGGAGGACTTGATCACCTTCAACCAGGAGGGCGCCGACCTGGCCGCCGACAACGCCGCCGCGATGTACGACCGTTCGCTGTGGATTGTCAGCCTGATCATTGGCATCGCCCTGGTTGGCACCCTGCTACTGGCGTGGATGCTGACCCGCAGCATCACCACCCCGCTGGCCCAGGCCCTGGCGGTGGCGCAGACCATCGCCGCCGGCGACTTGAGCCAACCCATCGGCAGCGACGGCACCGATGAACCCGCGCAATTGCTCACCGCCCTGGCCGGAATGCAGGCCAACCTGCGCTCGACCCTGCACGGCATCAGCGAATCGTCGCAGCAACTGGCTTCCGCCGCCGAAGAAATGAGTTCGGTGATGGAGCAGAGCACCCGGGGCCTGCAACTGCAGAACGATGAAATCGAACAGGCCGCCACCGCCGTCACCGAAATGAGCGCGGCAGTGGATGAAGTGGCCGGCAACGCGGTGTCCAGCGCCGAGGCCTCGCAAGCCTCGGACGAGGACAGCAAGCACGGCCATTACCAGGTCAGTGAAACCATCAGTTCGATCCAGCAACTGGTGGACGAAGTGCTCGGTGCCTCGGCCCAGGCCCAGGGCCTGGCGTTGCAAGCCCAGGACATCAGCAAGGTGCTGGAGGTGATTCGCGGCATCGCCGGACAGACCAACCTGCTGGCACTCAACGCCGCCATCGAAGCGGCGCGGGCCGGGGAAGCCGGGCGCGGCTTTGCGGTCGTGGCCGACGAGGTACGCTCGCTGGCCCAGCGCACCCAGGACTCCACCGAAGAAATCGAACAGATGATCACCCGCATCCAGCAAGGCACCGACGCCACGGTCGGCGCCCTGCAAAGCAGCGCCGAGCAGGCCGGGCACACCCTGCAACGGGCCAATAGCGCGGGCAGTGCCCTGGAGAAAATCACCAGCGCGATCTCTCAGATCAGCCAGCGCAACCTGGTGATCGCCAGCGCCGCCGAGCAGCAGGCCCTGGTGGCCCGCGACGTCGACCGCAGCCTGGTGAACATCCGCGACCTCTCGACCCAGACCGCCGCCGGCGCCACCCAGACCTCCGCCGCCAGCCAGGAGCTGTCGCGCCTGGCCATCGACCTCAACGGCCTGGTGACGCGTTTCGTGCTGTAAAAGACCGATTAGGGTTTGCAAGGCCAGGGGCCTCTCGGCACACTCTCGCCCCCATTAGGTGAGAAGTTTGCCGTGAGCCCTGTCGATATCCTGCGCCTGCTGTCATTAGCTGCCATCTGGGGCGCGAGCTTCCTGTTTATGCGAATCATCGCGCCCGTGCTGGGCACGGTGCCCACCGCGTTTTTTCGGGTCTCGATCGCCGCCGGTGGGTTGCTGGTAATCCTGACGCTGATGCGCATCAGCTGGGATTTTCGCGGCAAGTTCAAAATCGTCCTGCTGCTCGGGATGATCAACTCGGGCATCCCCGCCACCATGTATTCAGTGGCCGCCCAGGTGCTGCCGGCCGGTTACTCGGCCATTTTCAACGCCACCACGCCGTTGATGGGCGTGTTGATCGGTGGCCTGTTCTTCCATGAAAAACTCAGCCTGGCGAAGATCGCCGGGGTCTGCCTGGGACTGTTCGGGGTCGGCATCCTGACCCGCGCCGGGCCCATGGCCTTTGACCTGCAACTGTTGCTGGGCGCCCTGTCCTGCCTGCTGGCCACCACCTGCTACGGTTTTGCCGGCTTTCTGGCACGGCGCTGGCTGGACCAGGCCGGTGGCCTCGACAGCCGCCTTGCCGCCCTGGGCAGCATGCTCGGCGCCACCTTGTTGCTGCTGCCGTTGTTCGCCTACAGCACCTTTACCCAACCGCCCGCCAGCTGGGGCGGCTGGAGCGTGTGGCTGTCGCTGCTGGGCCTGGGCCTGGTGTGCACGGCGCTGGCCTACATTCTTTACTTCCGCCTGCTGAGTTCGGTGGGGCCGGTCAAGTCGATGACCGTGACCTTCATGATTCCGCTGTTCGGGGTGTTGTGGGGGGCGTTGCTGCTGGATGAACCGCTGTCCATGGCCCACCTCTATGGCGGGGCGCTGATTGGCGCGGCGTTGTGGCTGGTGTTGCAGCCCACGGTGCTGAGAAAGCCCTGAACCTGCCGCCCTGGGCGCGGCGACAGGTGTCCACGAACGGGCGGCCTACTCGATGATGTTGAAATCACCGAGGTAGTCGTCGGAGATTTCCAGGCCCAGGCCCGGCTTGTGATCGTCGAGCTGGATGTAACCGTTGACCGGCTGCGGCTCACCCTTGAACACGTAATAGAACAGCTCATTGCCGACTTCGACGTCGAACACCGGGAAGAACTCGGCCATTGGCGAAGCGGTGGTGGACATCGTCAGGTGGTAGTTGTGCATCTGCCCGGCATGGGGGATCACCGGCACCGACCAGGCTTCGGCCAGGGCGTTGATTTTACGTGCCGCGGTAATGCCGCCGACCCGGTTGGTGTCGTACTGGATCACGTCCACCGCACGCCGCTCCAGCAGGTCCTTGAAGCCATAGGAGGTGAACTCGTGCTCACCGCCGGAGATCGGCATGATGCCCATCTTCTTCAGTTCGATATAACCCTCGATGTCATCGGCGATCACTGGCTCTTCCAGCCAGCGCGGCTCGAACTCGGCCAGTTTGGGCAACATGCGGCGCGCGTATTCCAGGGTCCAGCCCATGTAGCACTCCAGCATGATGTCGATGTCCGGTCCGGCCAGCTCACGCAGGGCGCGCACTTGCTCGATGTTGCGACGCATGCCGGCCGGGCCGTCCTTGGGGCCGTAGCCGAAGCGCATTTTCAGCGCGGTGAAGCCCTGGTTCAGATAGCCCTGGGCCTCCTCGAGGAACAGGTCGAGGTTGTCGTTGGCGTACAGCTTGGAGGCGTAGGTCCAGATCTTTTCCTTGGTGCGCCCGCCCAGCAGCTTGAACACCGGCTTGTTCACCGCCTTGCCCATGATGTCCCAGATGGCGATATCGATGGCCGAGATCGCCGCCATGCCGATGCCCTTGCGGCCCCAGGCGTGACTCTGGCGGTACATCTTCTGCCAGATGTATTCGTTGTCGAACGGGTCTTCGCCGATTGCGATGGGTGCCAGGTAGGTGTCGATGATTTCCTTGGCCACCCGCGGTGCCAGGGCGCAGTTGCCTATACCGACGAGGCCGGTGTCGGTCTCGACTTCAACCACCAGCCAGCCGTGGAAACGGAACGAGCCCATGGCATCGCCACGCTCGAACAGGATGTCACTGGCGTTGGTGCAGAAGTGCGCCTGGGGCGGGACGACCTTGCCTTTCCACTCGAAAACGCGGGTACGGATCGCTTTGATTTTCATGGATACAGTTCCTTGCTAACGCTTGGGTAGAGTTCAGCCAACCTGGGCTGGTTTGAGCTGTTGGGGAGAGTTCGGGGTAGTGCCGGTGCGCAGTCGAGCCAGCAGGATGGCGCCGAGGATGCCCACCAGGGCCAGGGCAAACATGCCCGCGCGAGGGTCGGCAAACTGGCTTTCCATCACGGTTTTCAGGTTGGGGGCGACAAAGCCGCCCAGGTTGCCGATGGAGTTGATCAGGGCGATCCCGCCAGCGGCGGCGGCACCGCTCAGGTAACCGGTGGGGATGGTCCAGAACAGCGGCTGCACCGCGACGAATCCGGCGGCGGCAAAACAGAACGCCAGCACCACCGGCACCATGCTGTTGCCCAGGGCCGAGGCCGCGATGCCCAGTGCGGCCATGGTCAGCATGCACACCGCCATGCGCCGGTGCTGGCCGCTGCGGTCGGCATAGCGGGTGACCAGGCGCGTGACAACCAGGGCGCAGACCCAGGGGATCGCGGTAATCAGGCCGACACTGAGCCCGACATGGCCATCGAGCAGCCCGGCGATACGGGTCGGCAGGTAGAACACCACACCGTAGACACTCATCTGGATGGTGAAATAGGCCAGGCAGAATTGCAGCACCCGAGGGTTGCGCAAGGCGCTGAGGAAACCGTGGGGGCTGCTGTGTTGTTTCTGGGCGTCCTCTTCGGCCAGGGCGTCTTGCAGCGCCTGCTTCTGCTCAAGGCTCAACCAGCGGGCATCGGCCGGACGGTTGACCAGATAAAAGTAGGCGGCGATGCCAACCACCGAAGCCATCAGGCCTTCGACCACAAACAGCCATTGCCAGTTGGTCAGGCCTAACACGCCATGGAACTCCAGCAACCAGCCCGACAGCGGGCTGCCCAACACCAGCGCCAGCGGCAGGCCGAAATAGAACAGGCCCAGGGCCTGGCCACGGCTTTGCGCGGGGAACCAATAGGTGAGGTAAAGGATGATCCCCGGGAAGAAACCGGCTTCGGCCACCCCCAGCATGAAGCGCAGCACGTAAAAGGTTTCGGCGTTGTGGGCGAACATCATCGCCGCCGACACCAGGCCCCAGGTGACCATGATCCGGCACAGCCAGACCTTGGCGCCCAGGCGGTGCAGCATGTAATTGCTCGGCACCTCGAAGAACGCGTAACCGACGAAAAAGATGCTCGCGCCGAAGGCGAACGCCGCGTCGCCCAGACCGGTATCGGCCTGCAGCGCGGCTTTGGCGAAGCCGACATTGGAGCGATCGATAAACGCCAGGATGTACATCAGGATCAGGAACGGCAGCAAACGCAGCCGGCTTTTGGAGATGGCGCTGGACAACGCCAGGGCAGGATCTGGACGGGTCATTTGAGTGTTCCTTGAGACAGGCCCCGGGCAAGCGCCAGGGCTGGCTTTTTGTAGTTGTTGAGTCGCCCGAAGAAACGCCTCGGTGGCCGGTGCGTCTTGAGCGATGGCGCGACTTTAGCCAGCGCCCGACACAGCGGCTAATCACTTATGCATATCCACCGATAGCCTCAGGTGATAGCAGAAGGCGCTTCCTGCCCACTTAGGGTTATCGGGAGAAACCCCGAACCTGATCATGGTCGCTGGTAGCGCCTGGCATTTGTTGGCAGGCTTGCCGCTGTCCCTTTTGCGAGCCCGGCCCCATGACCCGAATTCCTGATGCCAACGTAATCCACAGTCGCCTGCGCCTGCGCCAATTGCGGCTGATGCTGGCGCTGCAGGAATTCGGCTCGTTGCGCCGGGCGGCCGACAATATCGGCATGACCCAGCCGGCGGCGACCAAGATGCTTCACGAAGCCGAAGACCTGCTGGGGGTCGAGCTGTTCGAGCGCCTGCCCCGAGGCATGCGCCCGACGCCGTTTGGCGAAACAGTGATTTATTACGCGCAGATGGTTTTCGCCGAAGTCAGCGGCATGCGCGAAGAACTGGTGGCCCTGGAGTCCGGCAACCTCGGACGGGTCGCCGTCGGCGCCATTCCGGCGCTGGCCTCGGGCTTGCTGACGCGAACCATCGCCACCTTGAAAAAGAGCCACCCACGCTTGTCCATGAGCATTCAGGTCGACACCAGCGACGTGCTGGTGCAGGCCTTGTTGCAGGATCAACTGGACATCGTGCTCGGCCGGATCCCCGCCGGTGCAAGGGCCGAGGAGCTGCTGTTCGACAGCCTGGGCGAGGAGGAATTGTGCGTGATCGCCGGTGCGCAGAATCCGCTGGCACACAGTACCCGACTGAGCTGGGCCGAGCTGCAGAACGAAACCTGGGTCCTGCAACAGCACCCCAGCCCCATGCGCGCGATCATCAATCAGGTGTTTCACAATGCCCGGGTCGACATCCCCAGCAGCATCGTCGAGACCACCTCGATCATGACCCTGCTGTCACTGGTGCAGCAGACCGACATGATTGGCGTGACCCCGGTCTCGGTGGTCGAGGACTACCCGGGGCGCGATCTGCTGGCGGTACTGCCGATCAGCTTCGAAACGCGCCTGCCGCCCTTTGGCCTGATTACCCGGCGCCATCGCATCCAGTCATCGGCCATGCAGGCGTTCATGCACTCGGTGCGGGTCGAGCAAGCCGGAGCGCGGCCCTAGGGCTTGGCGAAAACCTCCGGCTCATCATCGGCAGGGTTCAAGGCGACGTCAGGGTGATGATGTAGGCGCCGCTGTTGACTGCCTTCCCTGCGCCATCGACCAGGGCGTATTGCTGGCTGTAGTAGCGCTCGGACCGGCCGCTGTCGGCGACCAATTTGACCTTGACCGCCGAGGGCGACAGCGCCGCCGCCGTGGCGACGGGCTGCACGCTGCGCACGCTGAGCGAACCTGCGCGTGCGGCCTGCGGGCACCTGCTCAGGCTGAGGGTTGCACCGCTGTCCTGATGGGCTGAATGGGTATCAGGCGAGCAAGGAGATTCAACGATACTGCCGTAGAAGTGGATGACCCCTTGAGACAAGGGCGTTGCAGCGAAGGTCGGGCCAATGACCCCAAAAAACAACCCGACTGCTGCTGATAGGTGGTTTACGTTCATGCTGCGCCCTCCGTGTGTAGCCACTATGTCGTCAGCTTAGGCGGGCTCTTTAACTTTAAGGATTGTCTTATTTAATTTCATCGGAACGATGAAATCGATAATGCTTTCCGACACCGGGCGAACCCGCGACGCAACCTTGCCCATTGCAGGCAAGGAGCGTCATCGAATGGGTATCAGGTGTTTTTACGGAAGACGAACACCAGCCCGACAATGATCAGCAGCATGCCGAGGATGCTCAGGCTGGCCAGGCGATTGCCGAAGATCAGGTAATCCATGACCGCCGTTACCGCCGGTACCAGGTAAAACAGGCTGGTGACATTGACCAGGTTGCCGCGGGCGATCAGGCGATACAGCAACAGGGTCGCCAGCACCGAAACCACCAGGCCCATCCACAGCACCGGCACGAAAAAGCCCGTCGACTGCTCGAAGTGGAAAGGTTGAAACGGCACGAACACCCCGCACAACAGCAAGCCGGCCAGATACTGCACTGGCAGGGTGCCGAGGGGGTTGTCGGTGATGCGCTTCTGCATGATCGAACCCAGGGTCATGCTCGCCAGCGCCAGCAGGCCGAACAGCATCCCGGCCAGGGACATCCCCGCCAGGCCGATGCCCTGGTACACCACCATGATCAGGCCAGCCAGGCCCAGCGCCAGGCCGAACATCCGGCTCCAGGAGCGCTGGCGCTCCATCAGCACCACGGTGAGGATCGGTTGCACCCCCATGATGGTCGCCATGACCCCGGGGGTGACCTTCAAGTCCAGCGCCAGCAGGTAAAAGATCTGATAGGCCCCCAACAGCACCAGCCCGGTGGCCGCCGCGTACAGCATCGACTGCCGCCCACGGGGCAGCCTGAGTTTGAGCAGTGGAATCAACAGCACCAGCCCACACAGGGCGATGGCGAAACGCAGCAGCAGGAAGGCAAAGGGCGAGGCATGGGCCAGCCCCCATTTGGAGAAGATCGCGCCACTGCTCCAGAGCAGGACGAACAGGCTCGTGGAGGCCGCCGCAAGCGCGGACTTTTTCGAAATGACAAACATGGTGACCACCTGTAATCAGGCAAAAAGCCAACTCAGCCGAGGCTGAAATTCAGTAGTTTTTTCTGGCGGGTACAGGGCACAGCAGTGACTGCTGATCAGCCCCGGACAACAACGCCCGGCGGTGATACGACGGCGTACACCGGCGTGCTACTGACAGGTGGGGGGTAGTGACTGATCTGCGCAGGCTGCTGATTCCCGCACGGCACGACGCCAGCGTTGACCGCTGAATCGACTACCGCATTGATCGGGGAAAGGGGCATGTGCAGATCTTTCTTAAGAGGGAAGGTGAATCGTCTGATGCACCGAGCGCCGACTATAACCAGCGCTCGATAGCCTTTGCAACGCTTTATCCAAACAACCAGTAACCCAGGGCTGCCAGCACCACCACCGCCAGCACCGGACGCATGATCCGATACAGCTTGGGATTGCGGCGTTTCCATTGCTTGACCACGCCACTGAAGCGGTCGCTGAAGTTCTTGCTCCAGGCATAGGCCTGGTTAATCCCGCCGACGCGTTCGTCGTCGAGGTTCTGCGGCGCGGTGGCGCGCCCCAGCAGGCCACTGACCCAACGGTTGACGCGGGTCATCAGGCGGTTGCTCAGCGGACGCTCGATGTCGCAGAACAGGATCACCCGCGTCTGCTCGGTCTCGTTCTTCACCCAGTGCACGTAGGTTTCATCGAACATCACGTCTTCGCCATCGCGCCAGGCATATTCCTGGCCGTCGACGAAAATCCGGCAGGCGTCGGAGTTCGGCGTGGACAGGCCCAGGTGATAACGCAGGGAGCCGGCAAATGGGTCACGGTGCGGGTTGAGGTGGCTGCCGCCTGGCAACAGCGCGAACATCGCGCCCTTGACGTTGGGAATGCGGCTGACCAGCTCCACGGTCTTCGGGCACAGCGCTTCGGCCGAGGGCAGGGGTTTGTCGTACCACTTGAGGTAGAAACGCTTCCAGCCCTTCTTGAAGAACGAACCGAAGCCGGCGTCGTTGTTCTTTTCGGCGGCGCGAATATAACCCTCGTCGAACAGGTGCATGGCTTCGTCGCGGATCACCTGCCAGTTGTCCTTGAGCACGTCCAGTTCCGGGAACTTGCTGCGGTCCAGGTATGGCTTGGAAGGCACGCCGGAAAACAGATACATCAAGGCGTTGTAAGGGGCGAACAGCGCCGAATGGTTGACGAACTGGCGCAATACCGGCAGACGCGCCTTGCCGCGCAAATGCACGTAGAGGGTGCTGCCGATAAACACCAGCAGCACCCCGAACTTGGCAGCGAAGGAAAAGCTCATGCAACAACTCCTTGAAAATAGGCACTTGCGGGGTTGCGTTCACCCGACCTGGCAGCCGGCCATGATAAACACTCCTGGGCCTTGGAAAAACCCGCGCAACCGAACAATCAGCGTTAACGGTCGCGCAACAAAGCGTTAATTAGCATAAGGCCGCCATACCCCGGCTGATGTGGATCAGCACATTGGCAAGGCGGCTGGCCGGTTCGCGTCAGGTGCCGCACCCGGGAAGGCCGGAGTTACTGCTGGTTTTCCTGGTCGGTGAACAGGTCGCTGAACAGCATGCTCGACAGGTAGCGCTCGCCCGAGTCCGGCAGGATCACGACGATGGTCTTGCCCTGCATTTCCGGGGTTTCAGCCATGCGTACCGCCACCGCCATCGCCGCACCGCAGGAAATGCCGCACAAGATCCCCTCTTCCTGCATCAGGCGCAGGGCCATGGCCTTGGACTCTTCGTCGGTCACCAACTCGACCCGGTCGACCATCGACAAATCCAGGTTGCCCGGCACGAAACCGGCACCGATGCCCTGGATTTTGTGGGGGCTGGGCTTGATTTCTTCACCGGCGAGCTTCTGGGTAATCACCGGCGAACCCGCCGGCTCCACCGCCACCGAGATGATCGGCTTGCCCTGGGTCTTCTTGATGTAACGGGACACCCCGCTGATGGTGCCGCCCGTGCCCACGCCGGCCACCAGCACATCCACTGCGCCGTCGGTGTCGTTCCAGATTTCCGGGCCGGTGGTTTTCTCGTGGATTGCCGGGTTGGCCGGGTTATCGAACTGCTGGGGCATGAAGTACTTGGCCGGGTCGCTGGCAAGAATTTCCGCCGCCTTGTCGATTGCGCCTTTCATGCCCTTGGCCGGCTCGGTCAGCACCAGTTCGGCGCCCAGGGCCTTGAGCACCTTGCGCCGCTCGACACTCATGGAGGCCGGCATGGTCAGCATCAACTTGTAGCCCCGCGCCGCCGCGACAAACGCCAGGCCGATACCGGTGTTGCCCGACGTCGGCTCGACAATGGTCATGCCCGGCTTGAGTTTGCCCGAGCTTTCGGCGTCCCAGATCATGTTCGCGCCGATCCGGCACTTCACCGAGTAGCCCGGGTTGCGCCCTTCGATCTTGGCCAGAATGGTCACGCCACGGGGCGCGATGCGGTTGATCTGCACCAAGGGCGTATTACCGATGGAATGGGCGTTGTCAGCAAAAATGCGGCTCATGGCTGGGTCCTTATGCAGCATTGAAGAAGTGCTCAAGGGTATGCCTCGGGCCCATGAGCGTCCAGTCGTAGCCACAGGCCGCGCAAAACCCTGGCCGGGGCTATGCAAGAGACGCATAGCCGGGACTGAAGTTCGCATTGGTCGGGCCAATCGGGTCTGGGCCATGATGCCGCCCAAGAGTTGGCCAGCTCCCCTACCCGCCCCGTCAAAGGAATCATGCAGATGGCTATTGCCCCAGAAATCCAGTCCCTGGCCGACGACATGCGCGCCTGGCGCCAGCAGATCCACAGCCAGCCGGAAATCGCCTTCAACGAACACCAGACCGCCCACTTCGTCGCCACCCTGCTGCGCTCCTGGGGCATCGAAACCCATACCGGCATCGGCCAGACCGGGGTCGTGGGGGTGATTCACGGCGCCCTCGGCCCCGGCCCGAGCATCGCCTTTCGCGCCGACATGGACGCCCTGCCCATCATCGAGGAGGGCCAGCCCGCCTATCGCTCGCAGCATCACGGAGTGTTCCATGGCTGCGGCCACGACGGGCATACCAGCATCCTGCTGGGCACCGCCTGCCTGCTGGCCCGGCAGCGCCAGTTTCGCGGCCAGGTGGTGCTGATATTCCAGCCCGCCGAAGAAATCATCCAGGGCAGCCTGGCCATGCTCGAAGACGGTTTGTTGCAGCGTTTTCCCTTCGATGAGGTGTATTCCCTGCACAACCACCCGACCCTGGCGGCCGGCACCATTGGCGTGCGGGTCGGTGCCCAGCTGGCGTCGGTCGACTTCTTTTCGATCCGTATCACCGGGGTTGGCAGCCATGGCGGCATGCCGCATTTGAGTGTCGACCCGATCGTGATCGGCGCAGCCCTGGTCGGCGCCCTGCAAGGGATCGTCAGCCGCACCATCGACCCGCTGGAAAACGCAGTGATCAGCGTCTGCCGCTTCCAGGCCGGGGAAACCAACAATGTGATCCCCGAATTCGCCGTGCTCGACGGCACCATTCGCACCTTGTCCACCGCCGTTCGGCAACAGGTGGTCGAACGCATGGAGCAAGTCTGCCAGGGGCTGGCCCTGGCCCATGGCTGCCAGATCGACATGAGCCTGGCCAACAGCACCCCGCCGGTGGTCAATAGCCCGCAGCCGACCCGCTATGTGGTGCAGGCGGCGCAGCAGGTGGTGGGGCCGGAAAACCTGATTGAAAACGTGGCGCCGATCATGGCCGGGGACGATGTGTCGGTGTTTCTCCAGGCCCGTCCCGGCTGCCATTTCCTGCTGGGGCAGGACGGCCCCATGTGCCATCACCCGCACTATGACTTCAACGACGACGTGGCTGGTATTGGCGTTGCCATGTTCGAGCAACTGGTACGCCTGCGCCTGGCTGCCTGACACAACAACAACAACAACAACAACAACAACACGCCAGCCCGGAAGCCGCCATGAAGCCCAGAACCCTGTTCGCCTGCCTGCCCCTGCTGTTACTGGCGCCCACCGCCCATGCGGCTTCCGGCACCAGTTATGCCGCCAACTGGCACACCCTGGTGCCCTTCCTGCTGCTGGTGAGCCTGACCCTGGGCGTCACCCGCTGGGCCGGTCGCCGCAGCCGCGGCACAGGAGACTTCTACAACGCCGGCGGCGGCATCAAGCCCTGGCAGAACGGCCTGGCCCTGGCCGGCGACTACATGTCGGCCTCGACCTTTCTTGGCGCGGTGGCGATGCAGGCGATGTATGGCTACGACAGCCTGATCTACGGGGTCGGGACCCTGGTCGGCTGGCCGATCCTGCTGTTTCTGGTGGCCGAGCCCTTGCGCAACCTGGGGCATTACACGCTGTCGGACGTGGTCTCGTTCCGCCTGCAAAAGCGCCCGGTGCATCTGCTGACCGCCGCCAACTCCCTGGTCATCGTGCTGTTCTACCTGGTGGTGCAGATGGTCGGCGCCGGCAAGTTGGTCCAGCTGCTGTTCGGCACGCCGTACCTGGCGTCGGTGGCCATGGTCGGGGTCCTGGTGCTGCTGTACGTGCTGATCGGCGGCATGCTGGCCACCACCTGGGTGCAGATCATCAAGGCGCTGCTGATCCTGGCGATCGGCAGCTTCCTGTGTTTCATGGTCTTGCGCAGCGTGGGTTTCAGCGCCAACCAGTTGCTCGACCGGGTGATCCAAGCCCATCCCCAGGGCCTGTCGGTGCTGGCCCCGAGCAAGCTGATCGCCGACCCGGTGGACGCCATTTCCCTCGGCGTGTCGCTGATTTTCGGCATGGTCGGACTGCCCCATATCCTGATCCGCTTCTTCACCGTCAAGGATGGCGCCGCCGCCCGCCAATCGGCGTTCTACGCCACCTGCATCATTGCCTACTTCTATACCCTGCTGCTGGTGATCGGCGCCGGGGCGGCGATCTTCGTCCTCGGCAACCCGGCGTTTCTCGAAGCCGGCAGCCAGGACCTGATCGGCGGCAACAACATGGCGGCCATGCACCTGGGCAGCTTCTTTGGCGGCCAGTTGTTCCTCGGCCTGATGTCGGCCGTGGCCTTTGCCACCATCCTCGCGGTAGTGGCCGGGCTGACCATCTCCGGCGCCTCGGCGGTCGGCCACGATATCTACACCCACCTGTTCCGCCAGCCCACCAGCAACCCCGAGCGCGAGCTGAAGATCTCCCGGATCGCCAGCGTCACCCTGATTGTCGTCGCCCTGCTGCTGTCGCAATGGGTGCAGCACCTGAACATCAGCTTCCTCGCCGGGCTGGTGTTCGCGATTGCCGCCAGCACCAACTTCCCGATGCTGATCCTGTCGATCTTCTGGCGCGGGCTGACCACGCGCGGGGTGGTCGCCGCCTGCCTCTGCGGGCTCGCCAGCTCCGTGGGCCTGCTGATACTCGGGCCAGCGATCTGGGTCGGAGTGCTGGGGCATGCGGCGCCGGTCTTCCCCTACTCCAACCCCGCCCTGTTCTCCATGAGCCTGGCCTTCCTCGCCGCCTGGGTGGCCTCGGTCACCGATCACAGCCCCTCGGGCGCGGCCGAGCGTGCGCGTTTCGACGCCCAGCACTATCGCTCCCTGACCGGCATCAACGCCCATGCCGCCGTGGCCCACTGAGCCCTGACTGACAACGAGGAAACCGCCATGCCCAGCACCGCCCGCCACTCCGATCACCTGCTGCGTCGCCTGAAGAAACTGCGCACACGGTTCAGCCTGGGCCTGAGCCTGCTGACCCTGGGCGCCTACTTCGGCTTTATCCTGCTGGTGGCTTTTGTCCCGCACTGGCTGACCCTGCCGCTGTCGAGCGAGTCACGCGTGACCAGCGGAATCCTGGTCGGGGTCGGCCTGTACGGGTTCTGCGTCGCGGTCACCGGCTTTTACACCTGGCACGCCAACCGCTACATCGACCCATTGCTCCAAGAGTTGCAGCGCTCGGCCGCTGCCGAAGACTGATCAAACCGGCAGCGCCAACTGCCCCGCATAGCCGGCAAAGATCTTCTGCGCCTCGGCCTTGGCGCTTTCCACCGATGGCGCCAGGGTGCGCCCCGCCAGGCTCACCGAGCCGAAGCGCGCGCTGCGTTGCAAGGGCGGGTCCAGCGGTATTTCGCACAAGCGGCCGCTGCCCAGCGCCTGCCAGAACGCCGGCCGACTGCCGAACACCACGCTGTTTCCGGCCAGGGCCAAGGCCTCCAGATCACTCAGCAGATCGGTTTGAAAGTGCAGGGCGGTCTCGATCGAACACTCGAAATACGCTTCCAGATCCGCCATGGCCCAGGCCGATAACTGGATGCTGCCCAGGGGATACGCCAGCAGTTGTGCCCGCGACACCGGCTCGCCCTGCAACAAGGGGTGCCCGGCACGGCAGAAAAACCCGCTGCGCCAGCACGGCAAGGGGTCGACCTGCAGGTCATGGCGATAAGAAAGCAGCGCCACATCGCCAAAGAAGATATCGATCCGCTCCTCCAGCAACAGCCGCAACAATTCCTCGTAGGTCCCGCCCTTGACGGTCAGCCGCAGCCGGGGGGCGTTGCGCGCGAAATGCTCGAGCAACGGCGCCTTCAGCAGCGCCGCTGCCGTGGGCCCGAAGCCCAGGGCGATCTCGCCATACTCGCCGCGCCGCACCCACTCGATGTCGCGCCGCAGTTCGTTGAGTTCGGCCAGCACCTTGCGTGCACGCTCGGTGAACACCCGGCCGTAGGGCGTCAGCTCGACCCCCGCCGGGCCGCGATCGAACAATTGCACCCCAAGCTCGGCCTCGATCGAGGCAATGCTGCGCGACAGCGCCGGCTGGCTGAGGTTGACCTCGATACTGGCTCGACTGAAGGTCAGGTGCTCCACCAGCCCCAGAACATGACGCAGCTTCCTGGTATCCATAATTACCTTCTTTGGCGAAAGACAAGGCCCGACAGCGCTGCCGACCATCGTACAAAAGCCGCTCGGCGTCCATGCCTCGACAGTTGCTTCGAACGACTGCGAGCCGTGGCAGTCAATCCCTTTAATGACAGATGGAGACTCACGCTCATGAAACGTCGTTACAGTTGGCCGCTATGGACCCTGGCCGCAGTTGTGGTGCTGCTGGTGGCCGTGCACATCGCCCTGCCCTACCTGGTACGCGACTACCTGAACGAGAAGCTGGCGGACATGGGCGACTACCGGGGCCAGATCACCGATGTCGACCTGGCGCTGTGGCGCGGCGCGTATCGGATCAACGGGCTGAAGATCGTCAAGGTCGACGGCAAAGTGCCGGTGCCGTTCGTCGATGCACCGTTGATCGACCTGGCGGTGAGCTGGCATTCGCTGTGGTACGACCATGCCGTGGTGGCCAAGGTGCAGTTCGTCAATCCCGAGCTGAACTTCGTCGACGGCGGCCCCAACAAACAGGCGTCGCAGACCGGTCAGGGCACCGACTGGCGCGCGCAATTGAGCAAGCTGCTGCCGATCACCCTCGACGAAGTGCGGATCGACGACGGCAAGATCAGCTTTCGCAATTTCAACTCCAAGCCACCGGTCAACATGAACGCGACCCAGGTCAATGCCAGCCTGTACAACCTGACCAACGTGGTCGACGTCAAAGGCCGGCGCGATGCCCGCTTCGAAGGCAAGGCCCTGCTGCTGGGCCACGCGCCCCTGGAAAGCAGCGCCACCTTCGACCCCCTGAGCAATTTCGAAGACTTCGAGTTCCGCCTGCGGGCCAAGGACATCGAACTCAAGCGCCTCAACGACTTCGCCTCGGCCTACGGCAAGTTCGACTTCAATGCCGGTCACGGCGATGTGGTGATCGAGGCCGAAGCCACCAAGGGCCAGCTCAAGGGCTATATCAAGCCGCTGCTGCGCGACGTCGAAGTGTTCAATTGGCAACAGGATGTGGAGAACAAGAACAAAAGCATTTTCCGCTCGGTCTGGGAGGCCCTGGTGGGCGCCAGCGAGACCGTGCTCAAGAACCAGAGCAAAAACCAGTTCGCCACCCGGGTCGAGCTCAGCGGCAACGTGCACCAGCAGGACATCAGCGCGTTCCAGGCGTTTTTGCAGATCCTGCGCAATGGTTTTGTCCAGGCATTCAACGCCCGCTACGAGCAACCCAAGCCGTCAGCTGACTGAGCCTGCGCTGACCGAGTCAGCAAGTGACGCCCCATTCAGAGACTGAATGGGGCGTCTGCGTTCACAGTCGACGGGGCGCCGCGCTATAGTCGGCCATCCCGTTTATTGTTCCGGCCTGCCTGTGGCAGCCCGGCGTTACCGTTCGAGGAATTGCAGATGAAGTTCGAAGGCACCCGTGCATACGTCGCCACCGATGACCTGAAGCTGGCGGTCAACGCCGCCATCACCCTGGAGCGGCCGCTGCTGGTCAAGGGCGAACCGGGCACCGGCAAGACCATGCTCGCCGAACAACTGGCCGAGTCCTTCGGCGCACGCCTGATCACCTGGCACATCAAATCCACCACCAAGGCGCACCAGGGCCTGTATGAGTACGACGCGGTCAGCCGCCTGCGCGACTCGCAACTGGGGGTGGACAAGGTCCATGACATCCGCAACTACCTGAAGAAGGGCAAGCTGTGGGAGGCCTTCGAATCCGAAGAGCGGGTGATCCTGCTGATCGACGAGATCGACAAGGCCGACATCGAGTTCCCCAACGACCTGTTGCAGGAACTCGACAAGATGGAGTTCTACGTTTACGAGATCGACGAGACCATCAAGGCCAAGCAGCGGCCGATCATCATCATTACCTCCAACAACGAAAAGGAATTGCCGGACGCCTTCCTGCGCCGCTGCTTCTTCCACTACATCGCCTTCCCCGACCGCACCACCCTGCAGAAAATCGTCGACGTGCACTACCCGGACATCAAGAAAGACCTGGTCAGTGAAGCCCTGGACGTGTTTTTCGACGTGCGCAAAGTCCCCGGCCTGAAGAAAAAACCTTCGACCTCGGAGTTGGTGGACTGGCTGAAACTGCTGATGGCCGACAACATCGGCGAAGCGGTGCTGCGCGAGCGCGATCCGACCAAAGCCATTCCGCCCCTGGCCGGCGCCCTGGTGAAAAACGAGCAGGACGTGCAGTTGCTGGAGCGCCTGGCGTTCATGAGCCGTCGCGGCACCCGCTAAGAGGCTGCTGTCATGTTGCTCAACCTGTTCAATGAAATGCGCGCCGCCAAGGTCCCGGTGTCGGTGCGCGAGCTGCTCGACCTGATCAACGCGCTCAAGCAGCGCGTGACCTTCGCCGACATGGACGAGTTTTATTACCTCGCCCGGGCGATCCTGGTGAAGGACGAGCGCCACTACGACAAGTTCGACCGAGCCTTCGGTGCCTACTTCAATGGCCTGGAAAAGCTCGACGACCACTTGCAGGCGCTGATCCCCGAAGACTGGCTGCGCAAGGAGTTCGAACGCTCCCTGAGCGATGAAGAACGGGCGCAGATCCAGTCCCTGGGTGGTCTCGACAAGCTGATCGAAGAATTCAAGAAGCGCCTGGAAGAACAGAAGGAACGCCACGCCGGCGGCAACAAGTGGATCGGCACCGGCGGCACCAGCCCCTTTGGCTCCGGCGGGTTCAACCCGGAAGGCATCCGCGTCGGCGATGCCGGCAAGCGCCAGGGCAAGGCGGTGAAAGTCTGGGACCAGCGCGACTACAAGAACCTCGATGACTCGGTGGAACTGGGCACGCGCAACATCAAGGTGGCCCTGCGCCGCCTGCGCAAGTTTGCCCGCCAGGGTGCGGCAGACGAGTTGGACATCGATGGCACCATCGACCACACCGCCCGCGATGCGGGGCTGCTGAATATTCAGATGCGCCCGGAACGGCGCAATACCATCAAGCTGTTGCTGCTGTTCGACATCGGCGGCTCGATGGACGCCCACGTGAAGATCTGCGAGGAGCTGTTCTCGGCCTGCAAGACCGAGTTCAAGCACCTGGAGTACTTCTATTTCCACAACTTCATTTATGAATCGGTGTGGAAGAACAACCTGCGTCGCGGCTCGGAACGCACCTCGACCATGGACCTGCTGCACAAATACGGCGCCGACTACAAAGTGATCTTTATCGGCGACGCCGCCATGGCCCCCTACGAAATCACCCAGGCCGGCGGCAGCGTCGAGCATTGGAACGAAGAAGCCGGCTATGTGTGGATGCAGCGCTTCATGGAGAAGTACAAGAAACTCATCTGGATCAACCCTTACCCCAAGGACACCTGGGGTTACACCGCCTCGACCAACATCGTGCGCGATCTGATCGAAGACCGGATGTTCCCCCTGACCCTGCGCGGTCTGGAAGAAGGCATGCGGTTTCTTTCCAAGTAGAGTCGAGGAGCCTGTAGCTGCGTTTCGGACGCTGGCCAGGAAGGACGCCGAGGGGTGTCAGGTAGGTGTCTGCGTTCTGGAGGGCCAGCGTCCGAACGCTGGCCCTTCTATACGCCGTGAAGTGTCAGGCAGAACTGCATCGCGCTTAACCGTACGTTACTGCCCTTCAAGTTTCCGCAAATACGCCACTTGCTGCCGATACGCCGTCTCCTGCACCACCGGGGCCAGGCGCACTTCGTGGCCGGGCAGGCATTGCGCCAGGCGCGCCAGGGCCAGCGGTGTCAACGCCCCCAGGCGCGGGTAGCCGCCGATGGTCTGCCGGTCATTGAGCAAGACGATCGGCTGACCGTCCGGCGGCACCTGGATCGCGCCCAGGGGAATGCCCTCGGAGATCATCGGCCGCCCCTGGTACTGCAACGGCGTCCCCAGCAGGCGCATGCCCATGCGGTCGGCCCGGCTGTCGAGGGTCCAGGGATGATTGAAGGCATCAAACAGGCTCTGCCCGCTGAACTCGCCGATCTGCGCCCCCAGGATCACCTGCAGCGGCGCTGCGGATTGCAGGTCCGGCAGCTGCTCGGCAGTCAGCTCCCGCAACCGGGTCGCGCTCCCCGAATAGCCCAGGCTCGCGCCTGCCGCCAATGGCCGGCCAAACCCGTCCAGCCCGCCCAGCTCCTCACGGACCACACTGGCGCAACTGCCCAGCACCTGCGGCGCATCAAAGCCTCCGGGCGCTGCCAGATAGGCCCGAGCCCCCAGCACCGGCTGGGTCAGGTGCAGGCGTTGGCCCTTTTGCAGAATAAAACTGCGGCCCGGGCTGATCGGCCGCTCATCGATGCAGGCCGTCAGATCCGCACCGGCCAACGCCAGAACGCAGTAGTCCTCGGCCAGCAGGCTGAAGCCGCCCAGGGTCACCTCGATCACCGGTGCATCCAGGGCATTGCCCAGCAGCCAGTTGGCCCAGGACATCGAGACCCAATCCAGCGCCCCGCCCTGGGTCACCCCCAGGTGGCGCACGCCAAAACGCCCGGCGTCCTGCAACAGGCACAACGGGGTGCTGGCTTCGATCGTCAGGCGGCTCATGGCGACACCTCCAGGGACCGATCATCCCCGCCGAGGCGAATGAACTCGGCGGGTTCGACGGCTTCGAAACGCACGCGGTCGCCGGGTTGCATCAGGCTGTAGCCGTCGCGCTCGCGGTCGAACAGTTTGCTTGGGGTACGGCCGATCAGGTTCCAGCCACCGGGGGATACCACCGGGTACGCCGCGGTCTGGCGTTCGGCAATGCCCACGCTGCCCATGGCCACGCGCTTGCGTGGCGTATTCAAGCGCGGCGCCGCCAGCACTTCGTCGACCAGCCCCATAAAGGCAAATCCGGGGGCAAAACCCAGGGCAAACACCTGGTACTCACGCCCGCTGTGCCGAGCAATCACCTCGGCCACCGACAAGCCGCTGCGCCGGGCCAACAGGCTCAGCTCCGGCCCGACGCTCAGGTCGTACCACACCGGCAGCACATGGCACTGCCCGCCCGCCTGGGCATCCGGTTGCAGATCGGTCAACGCGGTGTCGATCAGCTCCCGGGCCTGGGATGGGCTCAAGGCACGCAGGTCGTAATGCACCATCAAGGTGGTGTAGGACGGCACCAGATCGATCAGGTGCCCGGCAAAACTGGCCCGCAGACGCTGGCTGGCAGCCAGCATCCACGGCATGTTGGGTTCGGCGATCACGTCGAACAACCGCACCATCAAGCAGTCGATGGCCACCACTTCGACCCGCGCCTTCATGCTGGGCTCTGCTGGTTCAAGGCCTCGCGGATGCGCTGCACTGCCGCCACCGAACTGGCGTTGTCGCCGTGCACGCACAGGGTATTGGCGCGCAACAGCAAGGCACTGCCATCGCTGGCCTGCAACTCGTCGCCCCGGGCGATGGTCAATGCCTGCTGGATGATGGTTTGCGCTTCATGGTGCACCGCCCCCGGCAACTGCCGCGACACCAGATGCCCGGCGTGGTCGTAGGCGCGGTCGGCGAAGGCTTCGAACCACAGGGTTACGCCATATTCATCGCCCAGGGCCTGGGCCGCGCTGTTGTCGCGGGTGGCCATGAGCATCAACGGCAGCTCCGGGTTGTAGGCCGCTACCGCCTCGATCACTGCCCGCAGCTGGGCCGGGTTGGCCATCATGTCGTTGTACATCGCGCCATGGGGTTTGACGTAGCTCACGCGGCTGCCCTGAGCCCGGCAGATGCCATCCAAAGCACCGATCTGGTAGTGCAGCAGGTCGCGGATTTCCTGCGGGCTGTAGGCCATGGAGCGCCGGCCGAAACCGGCCAGGTCCTGGTACGCCGGGTGGGCGCCGATCTGCACGCCATGGGCCAGGGCCAGGCTCACGGTCTTGCGCATGATGCTCGGGTCCCCGGCATGGAAGCCGCAGGCGATGTTGGCGCAATCGATAAACGGCATGACCTCGGCGTCCAGACCCAGGGTCCAGTTGCCAAAGCTTTCGCCGATGTCGCAATTCAATAACAGGCGGCTCACGGTCGGTGCTCCTGTGGGGTTTTATTCTTTTGACTGCGGGGTACGGCGCTCCGCAGATTATCAGTTAGCAGCCTGGCGTGGCTTGCGGGGGCGCGATGGCGCGGTGCCGGCATTGGCTGTCGACGGGCGTGTCGGAAGCACTCATGGCAAATCTCCCTGTCGATTTTATTGGTATTGTTGTGCGCCACAACGACGCCTATCGTGGGCTGGACGCATTCTTCGACGCAGGCGCCCTACCCGTCCAACTAATAAAAACCGCCTCATGGCATAAGAAAAAGTTGATCGCATGAACCTCAAGTTTCTCGAAACCTTTGTCTGGGTTGCACGGCTGAAAAGCTTTCGCCTGACCGCTGACAAACTGTTCACCACCCAGGCTTCGATCTCCAGCCGTATCGCCGTGCTCGAGGGCGAACTGGGGGTCAAGCTGTTCCTGCGCGACTCGCGCGGGGTGAGCCTGACGCCCGACGGCTTGAAGGTGCTGGACTACGCCGAACAGATGCTCGACACCATGCAGTCGCTCAAGCAGTCGATCGAGGCTCCGTCGAGCAAGGTCGGGCGGATCCGCATCGGGGTCATGGACACCGTGATCCACACCTGGCTCAGCCCCCTGGTGGCGGAAATCATGGACGGTTATCCGCTGGTAGAAATCGAGCTGGTGGCCGATACCTCGCTGAACCTCTGCGATCAACTGCAAAAAGGCTTTCTCGACCTGGCCCTGCAAACCGACCTGCTGCGCCAGGAAAGCATCCGCAGCCTGGAGCTGGCCAGCCACCCGGTGGGCTGGATAGTCGCCAGCCATTCGATCTACAACCGCGAGTACGCCAGCGTCGCCGAACTGGCCCGGGAACGGATCATCACCTACTCGAAAAACTCCCTGCCGCACCAGGATGTGCTGAGCCTGATGCAGGCCAATGGTGTGCTGACGCCACGGCTCAACTGCGTGAACTCGGTGTCGGCGATCACCCGCCTGCTGCGTGATGGCTTCGGTATCGGCGCGTTGCCGCCGGTGCTGGTCAGCGAAGAACTGGCGCGCGGCGAGCTGACCCTACTGCCGATCGAGCAGCGGCCGCCGAACTTGCAGGTGGTGGTGTCGTGGCGAATCGGGGTGGAGCTGGCCGAAAGCGTGGTCGAACTGTGCCAGCAGGTGGTGCAGCGCTACGCCCGGCAGGTGGGCCCGGACCATATGGTCCTGGCCGAGTGAGCCGGCGCCGCTGATGCGACGCCCGGCTCCGCAGGTTTACAGACCGCGCAAGTCGCGCTCTTCGATCGGCCGGCTCTGGCGCAGGCGCTTGCCGCCAAGCACCACCCAGTCGATCAGGCGGAACAGGCACTCGATGCCGAACGACAGCAGCAAGGCGCCGCTCATGCCCCAGATCATCGCCTCCGGGGTCAGCAGGATCTGATAGCTGTAGCCGTTCCAGGTTTCCTTGCGGATATCCGGATCGGCCGCCAGCGCCACCTGCAGCACGCGGATGTACCACGGGCCCTGCATCGCCTGGAACTGCTTGTCCAGCGCCAACTGGCGGTTGAGCATCGCGCTCAGGCTGTCGGCATCGCTGCGGAACACCGGGTCGTCACTGGCGCGGTAATGCGCCACCAGGGCTTGCAGATCACCCTTGAAGAACTGCTGGGCGGTGCCCTGGAAGCCTTGCAGGCCGGTTTGCGCCTCGATCAGGTGGGCTTCGACGCGCTTGGCGTAATCGCTGATAAAACCCGGCACTTGCACGCCAATCAACAGGCCCGCTGCAAACAACACCAGCCGCAGATAACTGAGCAACATAGGGGATGTCCTTATTCGGTCTGGCCGTGGCTGACGCATTCGCCGCGCCGCCACAGGCTCCATTGGCCCGGTTCGTAACGGGTCCAGGTTTCGTTTTCGGTCAGGGGTTCGGTGGCGATCACCGTCACCACGTCATTGGGTGTGGTCTCGGCCTGGAAGTCGACGATCACATCGACATCCTTCAAGCGCGCCGGGCCGAAAGGCGCACGCCGGGTAATCTGCGCGAGCTTGGTCGAGCAATAGCAGAACAGCCAGTCCCCGTCGCTGAGCAGGCAGTTGAACACGCCCTTGCTGCGGTACTCGGCGCAGGCCGCCACCAGCGACGGCAGCAGTTCCTCGACCTCTACCGGTTCAGGGAACGCCGCGCGCACGCGGTTGAGCAGGTCGCAGAACGCCGCTTCGCTGTCGGTATCGCCCACCGGGCGGTAGAAACTCGGCGCCGGCTGGAAGTCGGCCAACTGGCCGTTATGGGCGAAACACCAGTTGCGCCCCCACAGCTCGCGGACAAACGGATGGGTGTTGGACAGGCAGACCTTGCCGACGTTGGCCTGGCGAATATGGCCGATCACCACTTCGCTCTTGATCGGATAGCGTTGCACCAGGTTGGCCACTTCCGACTCGCTGCTGGCCGCCGGGTCCTGGAACAGGCGCAGGCCTCGGCCCTCGTAGAAGGCGATGCCCCAACCATCACGGTGCGGGCCGGTACGGCCGCCGCGCTGCATCAGCCCGGTAAAGCTGAACACGATATCGGTCGGGACATTGGCGCTCATGCCCAATAACTCACACATGCTCGGACTCTCGCTTCAATGCCGGTACAGGCTTACAAACGCGGTTCGACGCGCGACCGCTGGGGACTGCCGGAAACCGGAGGGCGACCATAACGATCGTCGCCGGCGCCGCCAAAGGGTTGATCATCATCACGCTCGGCGGCCTGGGCAGCGGCCTTGGCGGCTTCGTTGCGTTCCTTGCGTGCAGCGGATGCACGTTCGATCGGCCAGCGGATCAGCACAAAGACCAAGTACAGGCCAAAGGCGATCATGCCGTACATGAGCAGGTCGGAAACCGCGCGCCAGGCGTTGTTGCCCACCTTGAACGCCAGGTCCAGGGCGGTGATGGCCACGGCCGGAGCGTACTTTTCCTTGACCGGGTCAATGATGGTCGGGCAGAACAGCAGCACCGCCACCACCACCCGCAGCGGTTCGCGCAGCCAGCGCCACATCCAGCGGGTCATGCGCATGCACACCAGCAGGCAGCCCAAGGCGGCAAAGGCGTAAAGGCCCCAGGCGATCAGATAGTCGTTCTCGGTCATGGTGTCCATGGCAAGGCAGGCAAAGAGGCGCTTATGATAACGGCTTTTCGCATGTCAGGCTGCAACGCCGTCTGCCAAGCCCTCATTTGTCATCCCCGAGAGCCATTCATGCCCCTATCTGCCAACGCCACCAGCGCCCCGATCGCCCACAAGGCCGAAGGTTCTGACCCGTACGCCTGGCTGCAGGAACGCGACACCGACGCGGTGCTCGACTACCTCAAGGCTGAAAACAGCTACCAGGAAAGCGCATTGGCCGACCAGGCCGCGCTGCGCGAGACCCTGTTCCAGGAGATCAAGGGCCGGATCCTCGAAACCGACTTGTCCCTGCCCTCGCCTTGGGGCCCCTACCTGTATTACACACGCACCACCGCCGGCGACGAGTACGCACGGCACTACCGCTGCCCGCGCCCGGCCGACGACAGCCTGAGCGTCGACGAAAGCGCCGAACAGCTGCTGCTCGACCCCAACGAACTGGCCGGCGGCGGGTTCTTTTCCCTGGGCGCCTTCAGCATCAGCCCCGACCACCAGCGCCTGGCCTACAGCCTCGATACCACCGGCGAAGAGGTCTACACCCTGTTCGTCAAGGAGCTGTCCAACGGCAAGCTCAGCGAGCTGGCGTTCGAAGACTGCGACGGCAGCATGACCTGGGCCAACGACAGCCTGACCCTGTTTTTCGGCGAGCTGGACGACACCCATCGCCCGCACAAGCTGTACCGCTATCGCCTGGACGGCACCGCGGCCGAAGAGGTGTTCCACGAGCCGGACGGGCGCTTCTTCCTGCATTGCTACCGCGCAAGCTCCGAGCGCCAGTTGCTGCTGTCCCTGGGCAGCAAGACCACCAGCGAAGTCTGGGCCCTGGATGCCTCGCGGCCGCAAGAGGCCTTCGCCTGCCTGGCGCCACGGGTCGAAGACCATGAATACGATGTCGACCACGGCCTGCTCGACGGCCAGTGGACCTGGTTTATCCGCAGCAACCGCGACGGCATCAACTACGCCCTGTACCAGGCCCCGGACCAGGGCCAGGCACCTGAAGAAGCCGACTGGCAATTGCTCATCCCCCACAGCGACACGGTGATGCTCGATGGCCTGAGCCTGAACGCTGGCGCCATGACCCTGAGCCTGCGCGAAGGCGGCCTGCCGATCATCGAGGTGCACCCCGACGGCCTGCCCGCCTACCGCGTGCAACTGCCGGATGCGGCCTACAGCCTGCATGTGCAGAACACTCTGGAGTTCGTCAGCGATCGCATCCGCCTGCGCTACGAAGCCCTGAACCGTCCGGCGCAGGTGCGCCAGCTGATACTGGCCAGCGGTGCCCAGAGCGTGCTCAAGGAGACTCCGGTACTGGGCGTGTTCGACCCCGAGGCCTATGTCAGCCAGCGCCTGTGGGCCAGCGCTGCGGACGGCACCCAGGTGCCCATCAGCCTGGTGATCAAGCGCGAAGCCCTGGGCCAGCCGACGCCGCTGTACCTGTATGGCTACGGCGCCTACGGCGAGAGCCTCGACCCCTGGTTCTCCCACGCCCGCCTGAGCCTGCTCGACCGCGGCGTGGCCTTTGCCATCGCCCACGTGCGCGGCGGCGGCGAGCTGGGCGAGGCCTGGTATCGCGCCGGCAAGCAGGAACACAAGCAGAACACCTTCAGCGACTTTATCGCCTGCGCCGAACACCTGATCGCCCAAGGCCTGACCAGCCCCGAGCAGTTGGTGATCAGCGGCGGCAGCGCCGGCGGCCTGCTGATCGGCGCGGTGCTCAATCAACGCCCCGAGCTGTTCAAGGCGGCGATTGCCGAGGTGCCGTTCGTCGATGTCCTCAACACCATGCTCGACCCCGAGCTGCCGCTGACCGTCACCGAATACGACGAATGGGGCAACCCCGAGGAGCCCGAGGTCTTCGATCGGATCAAGGCCTACGCGCCCTATGAAAACGTCCGGGCCCAGGCCTACCCGGCGACCCTGGTGATCGCCGGCTACAACGACAGCCGCGTGCAGTACTGGGAAGCCGCGAAATGGGTGGCCAAACTGCGGGCCAGCAAAACCGACGACAACCTGCTGCTGCTCAAGACCGAGTTGGGTGCCGGCCATGGCGGCATGAGCGGGCGTTACCAGGGATTGCGTGACGTAGCACTCGAATATGCATTTGTTTTGAAGATTCTGGGCCTGGCCTGAGGAACTCCCGCCGGCGGCTGTGTCTTACATTGCACCGCCGGCTCCTTGCGCGATCAAGCGCGCCCGGACCCGCTACAGACACAAGAAAAAGACCGTGACGATATGTCTGAACCGACCTTACTGAACAACGAGATTCGCGACTGGCTGATGGATTGCGGCCTGTTCGATCAACTCCTGCCCGCCGACTTCGTAGCGGCGGCCGGCTACTTCAGCATCAGCAGCATCGCCCAGGGTGAAGAAATCTTTCACGAGGGCGATGCCGGCAGCTTCATGTGCATCATCCACTCCGGCCAGGTGGCGGTACAAAAACGCACCAGCGACGGCCAGCCCGTGACCATCGCCACTCTGCGCAGTGGCCGGGCGTTCGGTGAAATGGCGGTGCTCGACGGCGAGCGACGCTCGGCCAGTTGCGTCGCCGCCAGCGATTGCCAGCTGTTGAACCTAGGCAAGGACTCCCTGGAGAAGATGCTCAACGATGCGCCGAAAATCGCCGCCAAGATCATTCGCGCCATCGCCGTGTCGCTGTCCAGGCGCCTGCGCATGGCCGACGGGCAACTGCTCTCGCAACAGTTCTAGCCGCCTGGCGTCTTGCTCTTGTTCTCGCTCTGTTCAAGGCCCGGCAGGGTCTGGTCCTTGGGCGGCTTGGGCATGTCGATTGGCGGCAGCAAGGGCGCGCCGCCATGGGCCCCGGCCTTGGGCGTGCTGGGTGGGGTGACCTGTGGGTAGGGGGTCGGGGTGGCCGTGCCGGGTGCGCCGATCGCCGGCGTCGGGGTCACCGGGACGCTTTGCAGCTCCTCGGCCTGCAGGCCGCTGATCGACAGCGCCGCACTTAGCAAGAGCGCGCCGCGGGCAATGACCGTTAGAATAGTGCGCTTCATCAATGGCTCCATCGCAATTATCAGCCGTCAGGCTACTCCCAACCGGGCCGATTTGCCTTCCTCTAATGAGACCCTCATGAAACGTTTCGTTCTGCTCGACACCACCCCGATTCCTGAAAACGGCGGTGCCCTGTGCCTGTTCGAATACGGCGAGGATTTCGTGATCAAGATCCAGGGCGGTGACGGCGGCCAATTGATGAACACGCGCATGCACGGCTCCGAAGACGCCCTGGCGGAGATCCCCTGCCGCAAGGTCGCCGGACGCCCGGGCTCACGGGTACTGATTGGCGGCCTGGGCATGGGCTTCACCCTGGCCTCGGCCCTCAAGCACCTGGGCAAAAGCGCTGAAGTAGTGGTGGCCGAGCTGGTGCCGGGCGTCGTGGAATGGAACCGCGGCCCCCTGGGGGAAAAATCCGGGCGCCCGCTGCTTGATCCCCGCACCGTGATCCGCCTGGAAGATGTGGCCAAGGTGCTGCAAGCCGAACCCCAGGGTTTCGACGCCATCATGCTCGACGTCGACAACGGCCCCGAAGGCCTGACTCAGAAAGCCAACAGCTGGCTCTATTCCGCCGGCGGCCTCGCGGCCTGCGCCAAGGCCCTGCGACCCAAGGGCGTGCTGGCGGTGTGGTCGGCCAGTGCTGACAAACAGTTTTCCGACAAGCTGCGCAAGGCCGGCTTCAAGGCCGAGGAAGTGCAAGTCTTTGCCCATGGCAACAAGGGCACCCGGCACACCATCTGGATTGCCGAGAAGCTCAAGGGCTGAGCTAAACTTCGTCCATTACCGTCATTAGTCTTCCTAACTAAAGGTGAACCCATGAGTTCGACCAACACCTCCAAACTGGACCGCATCCTCGCCGACGCCCAGCGCGACCGGGAAATGGGTTACCGCGACAAGGCCCTGAAGATGTACCCCCACGTCTGCGGGCGCTGCGCACGCGAGTTCGCCGGCAAGCGCCTGAGCGAACTGACCGTGCACCACCGCGACCACAACCACGACAACAACCCGCAGGACGGTTCCAACTGGGAACTGCTGTGCCTGTACTGCCACGACAACGAGCACTCGCGCTACACCGACCAGCAGTACTTCGGCGACGGTTCCCTGAGTTCCCCGACCATCGCCAAGGCCACCCACAACCCCTTCGCCGCGCTGGCAGGGTTGATGAAGAAAGACGAGTAAGCCGCCCGTCCGGCCGGGCGCCATGCCCGGCCTGCCCTGCAGATTCTTTTATGACGAGGGCGCTTGCTGCCCCCGCCCCCAGACCCGCGTCGATCCCCGTATAATCGCGCTTTTTCTCGAAGGCTCCCCGCTCGTGGCAAACAAAAGGTACAGCTGCATTGGTTTGTATAACCCCAAGTCGCCGGAGAACGTCGGTTCGGTGATGCGCGCCGCCGGCTGCTATGGCGTCGCCTCGGTGTTCTACACCGGCAAGCGCTACGAACGGGCCCGGGACTTTGTCACTGACACCAAGAAAGTGCATCAGGACATCCCGCTGATCGGCATCGACGACCTGAAGAAGATCCTGCCCCTGGGCTGCGTGCCGGTGGCGGTGGAGTTGGTGGAAGGCGCCCGTTCGCTGCCCGAATACACCCACCCGGACCGCGCGCTGTACATTTTCGGCCCGGAGGACGGCTCCCTGGACAAGGACATCCGTGACTGGTGCGAGGACGTGGTGTACATCCCGACCACCGGTTGCATGAACCTCGCCGCCACCGTCAACGTGGTGCTTTACGACCGTCTGGCCAAAGGCAACAACACCCGCTCCGGCCCCAAATTCTGAGCCACCGCCCGCACATTGAATGGAACAAGCGACGCCCTTGTGCAGTCAGCTTTATATCCATTACCCCTCTGGAGACAGATCATGAGCGACAGCAACCGGATTCAACGCATCGACTCCACCCCGTTTCAAACCCTGCCTGAGCAGAACGTCCAGGGCTGGGAGCGTATCGGCTCGCTGGCCGGTGGCGTGGTGATGATGGGCAAGGGCCTGCGCCGTGGCGGCGTATTCGGCCTGATCCAGGTGGCCATCGGCGGGGTCGCCCTGGCTCGTGGCATTACCGGCCACAGCTCGGCAAAAAGCCTGCTGGAGAAAAGCCGTCAGGACATGAACAACGTGCGGGCGAAAATCGAACGCGCAGGCGAAGAGCTGAAAAACCTCAAGGCCAATGCCGAGGCGGCGACCCGTACAGCGACAGTCACCGGCAATGAATCACTGAAGTCCCCCAAAGCCGGGGTTTAAGCCCTGACGCCTGACACCGGCCCCCCGCGCTTGCTGCGTGGGCGCCGGGCTCAGGCTTGGCGGGGTCAGTGCAACAGGTCGGTATCCAGCACAGTCGACGACTCTCCCAGCACGCTTTCACTGATCTGCACAAACTCCTTGGTGCTGACGCTTTCCAGGCGCATCAACGCGCCCAGAACATCATCCAGGGAGCGCTTGTTGCGGGTCTTGAGGCGGATCTCGCGGTCCAGTTCCTGCAGCAGCAACACCGCCTTGGCCACCGTCGCCTCATTCACCTGTTCCCCTCGCAAACTGCTGACGGCGTGGCTGCGCTTGGCCAATCCACGCTCCAGCGTCTGGTAACGCTCATCGCTGATGCCGCCGGCGCGGCGCAGCAGCTCGATCGAGTAGTACTCGGCCAGGCCTTCGCTGATCCAGTCGCTGCGCTCGCTGTCGTTGATCCGCGCAATCACCTGCACCAACTCACGCAACAGCGGGCTGTTGCCACTTTCGCTGATCAGCGGCAGATGGCTGTGCAGGTAGATCGAATCGCGCCCAGCCAGGCTGCCGCGCCACATGGGGTCGGCGGCGCCGACAATCAGCAGTTTGTCCGGGTGCCGTGGAAACAGCGCCTGCACCTGGGGCCAGACAAAGGTCAGCAGGGTCAGGACATCCATGCGGCGCATGCCCTGGCTCAGAGGCGAGGTGACCGTGACCTCGGTTTCCCCCAGGCGTGTGCGGCGGCTGCCAAGGTTGCCGGCCAGCATCCAGCCGCTGGGGCGATCGAACAGGCGTGAGGGGTTGTCGATGCGAAAACGGTTCTTGCCGATGCGTGGCCAGGCGGTTTCGACGCTTTTCCAGCCGCTGGGCAATTCAAACTCCAGCCGCGAAACCAGCTCGATGCCGTCCTGCTGATCGAGCTTGGCCGCCGGCACCAGGCTTTCACCCCGTAACAGCGCCCACTTGGCAGTCATGCGGCTGTCGAAACTGCCCTTTTTCGGGCTGTGGCTGATGCGTACCCGATAACTCAGGCTGGCCTTGCCGCTGGCCGGGCGCCAGACCCCGCGTTGCTCGGCCCCGGCCTGGGGCGCCGTGCCCTGCCATTGGCCGTCGGCCTGGAAGTCGCTGTAATCACCGCTGCGGCCCAGGTCGAAATCCAGGCTGCGCACCGCCGCCCCATCGGCCAGGGTCAGGCGCACTTCGGCCTGATCGCTCTGCGGCAGGAAACGCACGTGGTAATCCAGATCAACTTTCTTCGCCGCCCATACCGGCGCGCTCAACACCAACGCCAGCGCGGCCAGCGACAGCCTTGCCCCAACAGCCATACACACTCCTTCGTGGCTCATGCAGGCCGCAGATCGCAGCCTGGACGCCGGGCATCAGCCGGCGCGAAAAATCAGATGATCTTCCCAATCGTCTTCGGCGACACTGCCTTCGGCGAGCATGCGCCCGGACTGGGAAATACGCTCATGGTGCACGGCATCGCGATCGCCGCAGACCAGATGGTGCCAAAGCGGCAGGTCCTTGGCTTCGCTGACCAGGCGATAACCGCAAGTCGGCGGCAACCATTTGAACTCGTCGGCCTTGCCCGGGGTGAGCTGGATGCAGTCCGGCACCGAGTCGCGGCGGTTGGGGTAATCGGTGCACTGGCAGGTTTTCAGGTCCAGCAGTTTGCAGGCGATACGCGTGTAATAGACGCTGTTGTCGTCCTCGTCCTCAAGCTTTTGCAGGCAGCACAGGCCACAGCCGTCGCACAACGACTCCCACTCCTCCTGATCGAGTTGGTCGAGGGTCTTGCGTATCCAGAAGGGTTCTACTTTGGCGGCCATGGCTCAAGCATCAATATCAGGCAGTGAAAAGGCCGCCAGTCTAGTGCCCGCGGGCCCTGGGGCCAAGCGCTGGCGACTGTCGGTAGATCAAGACTTGTCAGGCGATACGCCGCGCAGTAGCTTTGCGGGTCGTAACGGCCCATGTCCGCGTGCCATTAACGCTCGACGCGTCGCACCCGGTGAATGGCAAAGGGTCAGGAAAACCTCATCGCCCAGCTCAACTGCGCCAGCCGGTTTACCCCACATTCGATTATCACAGCCCGTCAGGAGTCGTTTTATGAGCGCCAACCCACGCGTCGCCGAATATGCCATCCACCCTCAGTTCACCGATCGCTGGTCGCCCCGCGCCTTCACCGGTGAAACCATCCCCGAAGAAACCCTGCTGAGCTTTTTCGAAGCCGCACGCTGGGCGCCATCGGCCTACAACTCGCAGCCATGGCGCTTCCTCTACGCCCGTCGCGACACGCCGAACTGGGAACGTTTCCTGGGCCTGCTCAATGAATTCAACCGTGGCTGGGCGCAACACGCCTCGGCCCTGGTGATCGTGATTTCGAAAACCACCTTCACCGCGCCCGGCGCAACCGAAGAAACCCCGGCCCTGTGGCACACCTTCGACACCGGTTCGGCCTGGGGCCACCTGGCGCTGCAAGCCAGCATCAGCGGCTGGCACACCCACGGCATGGCCGGTTTCGACCAGGAACTGACCCGCAAGGAACTGAAGATCCCCGAAGGCTATGACCTGCACGCCGCCGTGGCCGTGGGCAAGCTGGGCGACAAGGCAACCCTCGCCGAGTACCTGCAAGCCCGCGAAGAACCAAGCCCGCGCCGCCCATTGCGCGAGCTGGCGGCCGAGGGTGAGTTCACCCTGTAAATCGACGCCAACATCCTTCTGGCCATGTCATGTAGCCGCTGACGAGGCACGAGGCTGCGCTGGCCGGTATGCACGCCGTGGAGTGTCAGGCAATGGCGTGTTGTTTGAACGGGCCAGCGCAGCCTGCGGCAGCGGCTACGGTAGCCGCTGCCGGGACGGGTCAATAACCGCGGTTGAAGTCCACTTCACCGCGCAGCGCCTGTTCGCTCTGGTAGGCCCGCAGATTATCGACGAACAACCGCACCATCATCTCCGGTGAAGTCGGCGCCGAGCTGTGGCCCGTCAGCAACAGGCCCCAGGCCGTCCAGAATGGATGGCGCTGCGGCAAGGGCTCCTGACGGCAGACATCAATCACCGCCCCCGCCAGATGGCCCTCCTTGAGCGCCTCTACCAGATCCGCATCGACCACCGCCACGCCGCGTCCGACGTTGATGAACAGGCCGCTGGGCTTGAACTGCTTGAACAGCGCTGCGTCATACAGATCGTGGGTTTCCGGGGTATTGGGCAGCAGGTTGATCACGTAATCGACCTCACCCACCAGGCGTCCCAGGTCCTTGAGCGCCGCCACTTCAACGAACGGCGCCTGCTCCCGGGCTTCACTGGCGATGCCATACAGCTCCACGCCAAACGGCACCAGGAACTGCGCCACGCTCTGGCCGATATCGCCGGTGCCGACGATCAGCACCTTGCGCCCGGCCAGGCTCTGGCCCATGCGGTTATCCCACTTGCGCTCAACCTGGCTGACCAGCCGCGCCAGCACTTCACGCTCGTGACCGAGCATGTAAGTGAGCACGTATTCGGCCATGACCTGGCCAAAAATCCCCACCGCCCGGGTCAGGCGGTAATGACGCGGCAAGCCGTCGGCGAGCAACGGGGTGATTCCGGCCCAGGTCGATTGCAGCCACTGCGGCTGATGGCCCTGGCGCAACAGGGTGGCCAGCAGGTCCGGCTGGCCGAGCCAGATCGGGCAATCGGCGGCCAGGGTCGCCAGTTCGGCGGAGTCACCGCTGGTCAGCACTTGCAGTTCGGGAACGGCCTGGCTCAACAAACGGGCATAAATAGCGTGATCGTGTTCGGCAATCAGAACGCGCATGGTTCAAACCTATCAAAAAGGCGCGGGTGACCGCCGACGGAGTCTTGCTCCATCGCTCGCGGCCACCGCCAGATATTCAATTCCATTATTTCTCGATGCCCTGGACAGAGCATCTACAGGCATCCATCACATCGGGTCATTACGGCGCAGCAACTCTTCGGGCAAATGCTCGATGTATTCGTCTTCGGCCGGCGGCATCTGCAGGTGGTAGCCCTGCTTCTCCAGGTTCTCCAGCACTTGGTGGATATCCTCGCGCGACAGCTTGCGCTCGGGGCTCAGCACCAGGTCGAAGGCGTGAAACGGCTTGCCAAAGGCCAGCAGCAGGTTTTCCGGTACGCGCTCCAGAGCATCGCTCTTGAGCACATACAGGTACATCTCGTTCTTGCGCGGGCTGCGGTAGATGGAGCAGATACGTTTCAAGGCTGTTCTCCGGCGGCGGCCAGGCAGTCGAGCAAGGCCTGGCCCATCAATTCGCGGCGCCAGCCACGCAACGAATCGGGCAATTGGTAAGGACCGTTGGGGTAGCCGCTCTTGAGCAGGCTTTCCAGGGTTTTCTTGCGCAGCATCAGTTCCGGCGCGATGTCCAGGCGTTCGCCTTCGGCCTGGCCGAGGGCGCGCATCTGCTTGAGCAGGGCCGAGGCTTCGATCGGCAAAGGCTCTGGCACCGCCGGCGGCCATTGATCAGGCCCGACACTGCCGGCACGCTTGATCAGGTCCAGCAGGAACTCACCGTCCTGACGCACGGTACGCGGGTGCATGTCTTCGATTTTCGCCAGGGCGCCGAGGTTGTCCGGCTGGCTCTTGGCCAGGGGCCAGAGCGAATGCTCGCGTACGATACGGTTGCGCGGCAGGTCGCGGGCACGGGCCTCGATCTCGCGCCAGGCGCAGAGTTCGCGCAACACGGCGAGTTGGGCCCGGGACAGTTTCCAGGCCAGTTTGGCGTCGCGGTACACCTCGTACGGGTCCACTTCGCGGCGCAGATTGGCCACCAGCTCGGCGCCGTCTTCGAGCACCCAGCTGTATTTATCGGCCGACAATTTGGGCTGCAGTTGTACATACACTTCGGCCAGGTGCACCGCGTCTTCCGCGGCGTAGCTGATCTGAGTTTCCGACAGCGGGCGTTGCAGCCAGTCGGAACGGGTCTCGCCCTTGGGCAGTTCAATCCCCAGGACCGACTGCACCAGGCGCGAATAGCCCATGGAGAAGCCCAGGTTCAGGTAAGCCGCCGCCAGTTGGGTGTCGAACAAAGGTGCCGGCAGGCTGCCAGTCAGGCGCAGCAGGACTTCGAGGTCCTCGCTGCAGGCATGCACCACCTTGACCACGGCTGTGTTCTCCAGCAGCGCCGCGAGGGGCTGCCAATCGTCGATGGTCAACGGGTCGATCAGGTAAGCGCGCTGGCCGTCGCCAATCTGCAACAGGCCGGCGATGGGGTAGAAGGTGTCGACCCGCATGAATTCGGTGTCGAGGGCGACGAATGGCAGCTGCTGCCACTCGGCGCAAAAGCGGCCGAGGCTATCGTTGTCGCGAATCCAGTGAATATCGATGGCCACACGGCTCTCCCTTAAAGAATGGCGCGCAGTATATATCGCCACCGGCAACTTCTGAGCACTGACTCGACGAGGCACGTGCGAAATTGCCTTACAGAGCCCAAGAATAGTCTGAGATAACCGGCTCACCCCTGCTTGCGCAGCACGTAAATCCGTGACGCGGCGCAGCCGGGAATGAAGTCATGGTGGCTCAACACCTCGAAATCGGCCTGCTGGAACTCGGCCTCCAGCTGCACCTTGCCGGCCAGCTGCGGCGCGCCGTCCGGAACCAGGCTGCGGGGCTTTTCGAGGAGCCTTTGCAGGGCGGTGCAACGGCTATCGACCCGCGCCGCGACGATCACCGCATCGCGACTGACCCGGTGCAACTCGCGCAACAGCGCCAGGCGGTGTTCGCCGCTGACAAGGTGTTGGAACAACTGCAGGCAGCAGATGCAATCCACCGCATTGGCCGACAAGCCGATGTTGAACGCCGAACTCTGGAAGGGCTTGACCCGCTTGAGCACGCTGGCCGGGTGATGGGTCTGGGCGTGGTCGAGCATGTCCTGGGAGTTGTCCGCCGCCAGGATCACCCGGTTGCCATGCTCGGCCAACACCGGCCAGAAACGCCCCGCGCCGCACGCCACATCCAGGATCAACCCCGGTTCGCCGGCCATTTTCAGGGCCTGGCGCACCAGCTGCTCGCTGCGCCACAGCGCCAGGCGCCGCCCGGTTTTCAGCGGATGCTGTTGCAGGCAGTCGCGCGCGTGCTCCTGGTCGTAACGCCGGGCGAACTCACGTTCCATGGCCGATGGGGGTTGCGCTGACATGACTCGCGAACTCTTGGTGGGTGCGGGTCGTACCAGATTAACCAGGCGTTCGTGAAAAAAAGGTCGAAAGCCGCGTCCGCCCTTAGGCCTCGTTCAAATACCAGCGCCAGTCCTGCTCGCCGACCTCGCCCATGAACTGCCGATACTCCTCGCGTTTCACTGCCAGGTAGACCCCGAGAAACTCACTGCCAAAGGCATCCCGGGCCCAGGCCGAAGCCTCGAGGGCGCGCAAGGTGGTCAGCCAGTCGGTGGGCAGCAAATGCGTGGCCTGGGCATATCCGTTGCCCTCGACCGGCGCGCCGGGGTCGCTCTGCTCGCGGATGCCGCGGTGAATGCCCGCCAGGATGGCGGCCGCCGCCAGATAGGGGTTGGCGTCGGCGCCGCAGATGCGGTGTTCGATGTGTCGGGAGAACGCCGGCCCGCCCGGCACCCGCAGGCTTACGGTGCGGTTGTCGACGCCCCAGGTGGCGGCCAGCGGCGCATAGCTGTTGCTCTGGAAACGCCGGTAGGAGTTGGCGTTCGGGCAAAACAGCAGCAGCGAGTCGAGCAAGGTGTCGAGCATGCCGCCCACCGCGTGGCGCAGCAGCGGCGTGCCATCGGCCGCCTCGCTGGCGAACAGGTTGTTGCCGTGCCGGTCGGCAATGCTCACGTGCATGTGCATCCCGGTGCCGGCCAGGTCGGCGAACGGTTTGGCCATGAAGCACGCGCGCATCCCGTGCTTGTGGGCCACGCCCTTGACCAGGCGCTTGTAGCGCACTGCCTCGTCCATCGCCTGCAAGGCATCGGCGCGGTGTTCGAGGGTGATCTCCACCTGCCCCGGCGCGTACTCGGAAATCGCCGTGCGCGCCGGAATGCCCTGCAGCTTGCAGGCGCTGTAGAGGTCGGCGAGGAACGGCTCGATCTGCTCCAGCTCGCGCAGGCCATAGACCTGGGTCGCTCGCGGCCGGCCGCCATCGGCATCCCGTGCCGGTTGCGGCCGGCCGTTGCTGTCACGTTGCTGATCCAGCAGGTAGAACTCCAGTTCGGCCGCCATCACCGGGTAATAGCCGTCGGCCTTGAGGCCATCGATGACCTTGACCAGCAACTGCCGCGGGTCGGCCACGGTGGCCGGCAAGCCTTGCTCCGGGTGCATGCTGACCTGCACCGCGGCGGTCGGAATCTGCCGCCAGGGCATGGGCTGCAAACTGCCGCTCAGGGGGTAGGCGCGGCAATCGATATCCCCCACGTCCCAGACCAGGCCGGAGTTTTCCACATCGTCGCCGTTGATAGTCAGGCCCAGGATGGTGCTCGGCAGCGGCCGGCCGCTCTGGTACACCGCCAACAGTTCGTCGCGGTGCAGCAACTTGCCACGCGGGACGCCGTTGTTGTCGAGGATGAACAATTCGAACATCTCGATATCCGGGTGCTGCTGAAGAAAATCCTCGGCTTCTTGCAAGGGGGCAAAAGGAGTGTTGGCAGGCATGGTCATTCTCGTATTGGCGTGTCGGACGCGCGCAGGCAGCGTCGTGCAGACAGCGCTCGCCGCAGCGGGCAAACGGCTATCCGTGGGAGGGATCAACAGGCAATACGAGCATCCGGCGGGCGCGCATGGCGGCAATGCCACAGCGCCCAGAAGGCCAGTTCGGAAGGGAGAGCACAGAGTTTTGGCGCAGTGGCGGGCGTGCAGCGAGGACGGGGCTGACGGCAGGGTGCAGGCGCACCAGGCACAACCTCGGGTTTGATCGCAGCGGGCCAAGCGTCCATAGGAAAAACCGCAGACAACAGATGCCGGGCAGACTCACACGCTGCCATAAGCCGTTAAATCCACACTTGAAGAACCTTGGTTGCAAAATGGCTAAACATTGACCCGCCACTGGCCCTGAGCGGATCGAGACTTGCCCGCGCCGCGCGCTGATGCAAATAATGCCCGCGCCCTCTTCTTCCCCGGCAGCACTCAAGGATCGGACCGCATGCACGCACGTCTTTTACTCTGCTCGTTGCTCACCCTCAGCACCCCGCTCCTGGCCGAGCCCAGCGCCTCGCACCTGGACCAGGTCATCGAACGCGACCACCTGAACGTTTGCACCACCGGCGACTACAAGCCCTACACCTACCTGCGCGACGATGGCAGCTACGAAGGCATCGACATCGCCATGGCCCAGTCTCTGGGAAAAAGTCTGGGCGTGGAGGTGAGGTGGGTGAAAACCAGTTGGAAAACCCTGATGCCGGACTTCCTGGCCAACAAGTGCGACATCGCGGTCGGCGGTATTTCGGTGTCCCTGGAGCGGCAGAAAAAGGCGTTCTTCAGCGACACCCTCGGGGTCGACGGCAAGATCCCCCTGGTACGCTGCGCCGACGTCGCGCGCTACCAGACGGTGGAACAGATCAACCAGCCTTCGGTGCGCCTGATCGAGCCACCGGGCGGCACCAACGAGATCTTCGCCCGCGCCCATTTGCCCAAGGCTGCGCTGACCCTATTCCCGGACAACGTGACGATCTTCGAACAACTGCTGGCGAACAAGGCCGACGTGATGATCACCGACGCCTCGGAGGCGCGCTTCCAGCAAAAGCTCAAGCCGGGCCTGTGTGCGGTCAACCCCGAGCGCTACCTGCAATACAGCGAGAAAGCCTTCCTCCTGCCCCGCGACGATGTGGCCTGGAAAAGCTACGTCGACCAGTGGCTGCACCTGAGCAAGGCCACCGGTTTCTATGACGGCGTGGTCAATCAATGGTTGGCCGCGCCCTGAACCGGAAACACAGCGCATACCTGTAACCGCTGCCGGGTTCATATTTCGACGTTGGGTTCGTGCAGCGGGCTCGACGTCTTATTTAGTTTTTAAATAAGCCGGCCGACTTTCTGATTTGCCCTCTTTTGCCCGGCGCCGCCTAATCAGGCCCTGTTCCCTCAAGGTCTGGTTATGGAAAACGTTCGTGCGACAACCCGCCCCGCCGTCTGGCTGATGCTCAGTGTGGTTCTGGTGGCCCTTAATCTGCGGCCGTCGATGGCGGCCGTCGGCCCATTGCTGTCGGCAATACGCGGCGATATTGCGTTGAGTTTCACCGCCGCTTCGCTGCTGACCATGCTCCCGGTCATGGCCATGGGCCTGGCGATGTTCTTCGGCATGCGCATCAGCCAGCGCCTGGGCGACCAGCGCACCGTGGTCATTTCACTGCTGATCATTGGCCTGGCCACGGTGTCGCGGCTGTTCCTCGATTCCGCCGCCGAGCTGATTCTGAGCGCGGTGCTGGCCGGGGTCGGCATTGCCCTGATCCAGTCGTTGATGCCGGCACTGATCAAGTCACGCTTTACCCACAATGTCTCGCTGTTCATGGGCCTGTACGTCACCTCGATCATGGGCGGCGCCGCCATCGCCGCCTCATTCGGCCCACTGGTGATGAGCCGCAGCGGCAGTTGGCGCCTGGGCCTGGCGATCTGGGCCGGACTGGCGGTGCTGGCCCTGCTGTTCTGGTACGCCCAGCGCTCCGCCATGCCCCGGTTGCCGGCAGCGGCGGCGGGCAATGAGTCGTTCTTCGGCAATCGCCGGGCCTGGTTGCTGGCGATTTTCTTCGGCCTCGGCACGGCGTCCTACACCTGCGTGCTGGCCTGGCTGGCGCCCTATTACGTGGAGCAGGGCTGGAGCGAACAGAACGCCGGTCTGCTGCTGGGCTTTCTCACGGCCATGGAAGTGGTGTCCGGGCTGATCACCCCGGCCATTGCCAACCGCAGCCAGGACCGGCGCCTGGTGCTCAGCGTGTTGTTGCTGCTGATCATCGCCGGCTTCTGCGGCCTGATCCTCAGCCCGCAACACCTGAGCCTGTTGTGGCCTTGCCTGCTGGGCCTGGGCATTGGCGGGCTGTTTCCGATGAGCCTGATCGTGTCCCTCGACCACCTGGAAAACCCGCGCCGCGCCGGGGGCCTGACCGCTTTCGTCCAGGGCATCGGTTACCTGATCGCCGGCCTCTCGCCGCTGCTGGCGGGGATGATCCGCGATCAGCTGGGGAGCTTCGAATGGGCCTGGTGGTCGCTGACCGCGGTCATGGCGCTGATGCTGCTGATGGTGCTGCGCTTCGACCCGCGGCATTACGCCCGGCACATTCACTGACCGACAGGACGCCCCCATGCAACCCACAAGCTTCACCAGCGCCCATATCGGCATGCTGCTCTGGGCCGTGCTGATCGCCGCCTCGTTCTTCGCCGCTGCCCAGGTCGGTCAGGGCATCGACCCGGTGCTGCTGACCGGTCTGCGCCTGCTGTTTTCGGCGTTGATGTTTTTGCCCTTGCTGCTGCCCAAGGGCTCGACACCCATGACCCGCGGCGGGCTGCGTGACCATGGCGTGCTGGGGTTGCTGCTGGCGCTGTACTTTGGCTCGCTGTTCGAAGCCCTGCGCTACACCTCGGCGGTCAACACCGGGACCCTGTTCACCCTGGTGCCGCTACTGACCCTGCTGTTCGAGGGGTTCCTGCTGCCGGGCAACAGCCTCAGGCAGCGGGTGCTGCCGACACTGATCGCAGCGGCCGGGGCCGTGCTGCTGATCGTCAAGGGCAGCGGGCCCAACGCCATGCCTTCGCTGTACGCGATGACGGTTTATGGCCTTGGCTGCCTGGCCATGGCGCTGTACTCGCCCCTGAGCCAACGCTTCAAGGCCGGCCACCTCAAAGGCCGCAGCCCGGCGGCCATGACCTTCTGGAACATGCTGTTCGGGGCGCTGTTTCTGCTGGTCTTCTGCCTGTTCAGCGGTGGCTGGCGCAGCGCCGGGCAACTGACCGCCAATGACCTGCTGTGGCTGATCTACCTGGCCCTGTTCGCCACCCTCGCCACCTTCTGGCTGCTGCACCGGGCCATCGGCGTGATCGCCCCGGCCACGGTGATTTCCTACATCTACCTCAGCACCTTGTTCCTGACCCTGTTCCACTGGGTCTGGCTCGGCCAGCCACCTTTGCCGACCGAGCTGCTCGGTGCCCTGCTGGTGGCGGGGGGCATGCTCGCCCTGATCCTGCTCAGCCGCCGCAGCACGCCCGCCCTGGGCTGAAGCGGCCGTGCACGACTTGCGCAACCCCGCGCAGGTCGTGTTCACGGAAGGTTTTGTCTCTCTGCTGTCCGCCTGCCCCAAAGCAGGCATTTAATCAGCTCCATCGCTGCGTTAGCATCAGACGCCCTTGCGTTCACCCGGCGCCAAGCTCAACGAGATGGATCTGATGCTCAACAGCAACTTGCTTAGAAAGCTCGATATGCAGGACCTCATGGTGTTTATCGCCGTGTACGAGCAGAGCAGCGTCACCGGGGTCTCGGAAAGCCTGTGCGTCAGCCAGTCGACCGTCAGCTATTGCCTGAAAAAACTGCGCAACGCCTTTGAGGACGAACTGTTCATCAACACCCGCACCGGCATGCGTCCCACCTACAAAGCCAGCACCATGTACAGCCATGTGCTGAAGATCCTCGAAAGCATCAACCTCTGCCATTCCGGGGCCCAGGCCTTCGACCCGATCCGCCAGGCCGTGACCTTCAACATCTGCGCGCCGGAGTATTTCGAGCTGCTGATTCTGCCGCGCCTGCTCAAGCAGTTCGATTTCGCCGACCTGCCAGTGACGGTCAATGTGCACAAGCTGGAAACCGACATCCCCGCCGAGGAGCTGCGCAGCGGCCAGTTGGACCTGGTGATCTGCTTCGGACCCAACTTCCACCGCACCCACGCCGACTTCAAGTCGCAGATGCTGCTGGAGGACGAACTGGTGTGCGTGTTCGACAAACGCGCCAGCGCGCCCCAGCACCCGCGCTTCAGCCTGCAGGCGTTTGTCGAGCGCCGTCATGTGTTCCCCACGCCCTGGACGTCGGACAGCAACATGGTCGACGGCTGGCTGGCAAGCCAGGCCCAAAAACGGCAGATCGTCGCCCGGGCCAACAGCTACGGCGCCGCGCTGAAGCTGATTACCGGCACCGACTTCATCCTGACCCTGCCGCGCCGCATCCAGGCACTGCTGGCCAGCGATACCCTGTTCAGCCACTGCTCGCCCCCCAGCGGCCTGCCGGGGTTCACTCTGGATATGCAATGGAGCCCGATCACCGATCAGGACCGGGCCAACACCTGGTTTCGCGAACAGGTGGTGAAGGTGTGTGCCGAGCAGGGGTTGCTCTAGTCCCGGCCCGCTCAGTGGCCAATAGCGGCGTTGAACGGTGGGTTCGGGCACGCCGGTTGTGGCCACGGCGTACCCGAAGTTACAAGCCCGCTACCAGCGGGTTCTCCTCATCAGTGACTGATTACACCTTCGTTGATGCCGGCCAGCGGCAGCTGGGCCAACTCGCTCGAAACCTTGTTATCGGTCAGAGAACCGCGGTTGATACCGACCAGGCTGCCGTAGTTCTGGCCAATGTTCGCGTAGACGATAACGCGGCCCAAGGCTGAAGACTGAGCAATATGGCCCAGGTTCAAGCCGGCCAGACCACCCAGAGAGGCAAACCTACCGCCACGGACCTGGCCACTGCTCAGGGCGTTGATGATCCGGCCCTCGTTCTGTCCAACCAGGCCGCCGACAACGCTATTGTCGCCAGCCAGGACATCACCGCTGGCCATGACGTTCTGAGTAATACCACCGAAGTTATGGCCGATGAGCCCACCAATACGCGCGCCCCGACGACCTGTCACGCCGCCTGATGCCTCGGCCTGCTGGATATCGCTCTCTATGTTTTTGCCAATCAGGCCACCGATATTCGAATCGTTTTGCCCCACAACCGAACCGCTGGCCTTGACCATGAATAACACGCTGTTCTGATTCAAACCGACCAAGCCCCCGACCGTTGCTGAGCCGTAACCCACTACCACGCCGCGAGCCTCAGAATCCCTGATAACGCCGGAATGATTGGAACCGACCAGACCTCCTCCTATGCCGTTGACATAGCCGATTACCGCCGCTGATGAACGAGAGCGCTCAATACGGCCCCCCTGGTTGACACCCACCAGCCCACCAACGCTAAGGCCGCTGTAACTGTCACGACTGGCATCTTGGCCAACCCTGCCAAAGCTGGATGAATCGACAATACTCCCGCCCTTGTTGACGCCAACCAGCCCGCCCATACCGCCCGCCGCTCCCATGGTAAAAACACCTATGGGCGTGCGGACATCGACATTGGCCCAACTGTTGGTCACGGAGCCGGTAGCGACGAGGCTATGGGTGTTCTCCCCTACCAGACCGCCCGCTGCGACGGTGAATTGGTTGCCAGTCACCAACCCCGCCATGGACGAATGATCGATGGTGCCGCCGGAATTGATCCCTACCAGCCCGCCGACAATATTTTTCTGGTGGCTGTTGGCGTCCACCGTAAAGTCGCTGGCACTGACGTTGGCGATACTGCCACTGTTAAGCCCGACCAAACCGCCAATAACACTGACAGAAGCACCGGGGACATACATTGCACCGTTGATACGCATCGAGGCGAGCTGGAGGTTACTGATACTGCCGCTCGACCTGGCGAACAGGCCCCCGTAGGTGCCGTTAGTATCGACGGCAAAGCCGCTGATGGTGTTGCCCAGCCCCTCGAAGACCCCGCTGAATGCCTGCCTTCCATCACCAATGGACTGGAGGTTGCCGTTGCCGTGGATGGCCTGCCCCAGGACATAACGCCCCTGCAGGTTGTTATCGATCGCTTGCAGTTGCGCGGCGTTCTGAATGACGGTGTACTCGGCACCGTTGGCGGCAAACATGGCACCTTTGCCCGCGAGGGTCACCCGACCGCTCGTACCCGAGACAAAGTTGCCAGCGTAATTGAGCACAAGACTGCTGAAGATCCCGGAAAGCTGCACATGACTGTTGAGCTTGATGCTGCCCTTGGCATCGAGCAGGACCTGAGTACCGTCCCCTTGGCCATTCAGGTTTTTATCAAGGTGAATGTCCTTGGCCGACGAAAGGATCAGTCGTTTGCCGCTGTCCCAGACCATAGCGTCGTTTACCACCACGTCGCCCTTGCTACTGGCCAGTTCGATCTCGGTCGTCGCCAGGTTGCGCGACAGCGTATCGACATGAATGGTATTGCTCCCAAGTGTGGAGACTGGATCAACCTTGACCTCGGCAGAGCTGATTTTCCAGGTGCCGGTCTGGCCGTAACCTGCCGTGGTGTTGACCCGAGTGTCTCGTTCCACCTGAGTGATAGCGCCCTTGGTCTCGATCACGCCACCATCGCCCATCCCTATCGCCGCGCTGGCGTTCAATGAACCGCCAACCTTGACCACGCCTACGTCGCCACCGTCCAGGGTGATTTTACCGGCCCTATTCGACAAGGTCAGGGCTTCGATGGCGCCCGTGTTATTGACCACGGTATTGAGCATCGCACCAGCACTTTTGGCCGTCATCAGCACCTGCCCGCCGTCGGCCTTGAGCAGCCCGCCATTGCTCACCAGCGCATCGATCGCAGCGGCATCGACTTTCAGGTCCAACAGGTTGTTGCTGTCAAAGCTGACGGTGAATCCGTCCCCCGCACCCAAGGCTACGCGCCCATTTTGCGCGGTGATGGTGCCCTGGTTGTCAACGGTTCTGCCGATCAGGGCCACGCTACCGCCATCAGCCGCGGTGATGGAGCCTTCGTTGACGACCTTGCCCGTCGAAGTACCTGCAAACGTGTAGTTGCCAGCCGTGAAATCGGCGTTTTTCATGTCCTGGGTCGAGGCCACCAGGCCACCGACATTGACTTGGGCACTCTTGCTGAACACCACACCGTTAGGGTTGATCAGGAACACCTGGCCGTTGGCATTGATCCGGCCCTGGATGTTACTGCCGTTAGCGCCAATCACCCGGTTCAACGCGATGGAGGTCGACTGCGGCTGGTTGAAGGTCACCGTCTGGCCGCCCTCCACACTGAAATCGTTCCAGTTGAGGATCAGCTTGTCAGTGTGCTGATTAATAGACATCTGCTGCTGCTCGTCGTACCTCAGGATATCCGCGGTTCCAGATACCACCGTCTCTCCGCTCGGCAAGGCGAACGCGGAGGGCAGCCCGCCGATTGTCAGAGCACTGGCCACTGCCACAAGCAGGCCTTTGCCACTGCCTGCCCGCCGACAGCGACGTGCGCCTTCGTGGGTCACGTTCCAGCAGCCCTGGGCCTGATTCCACACCCATGCATAAATCTTGTTCATAACCACTCCTTTGATTAATAAAACGCCCTGAGCGGCACTCCCTCTGAGGCCCGGAGGCTTTCAAAAAAGCTGTACAGGCGCACGCAGCAGGCAAAACACAGCCCCGACTGCACACCCCTCAGTGAGTACACAAAAGTAAAAGTGAACTGCGCTGTCCTCTGTGAGATGGCACGCGTTCTGCGCCAACGCATCGGGTGGCAGCGCAATAGCCAGTTGCTTGCGGCCATCAGGGAAGAGGAGAAACAAGGCACGAGATAAAAAGCATCCGCTAGCAACCGTCACTCGATACGCCCAGCACCTGCCAGGCGTACCAAGGGGCTGCAATTGCCCTGCTTTAACGGGAGCTAGCCATCACTCAAGAATGTCACCCTGGTTGATACCAACCGGTGGCACCGAGGCCGCCAAGCCCAATGCGGTGTTATGGACCAGGCTGCCGTAGTTGACGCCAACCAGGCCGCCGTAGGCCTGGTAGTTGCGCGGAACGACGTTGATCTTGCCGTAGGCTACGGACTCCCGAACAGAGCCCAAATTCAAGCCAGCCAAGCCCCCCATGCGCGCATAACTGCCGCCACTCACTTGGCCCGTGGCCAAGGAGTTGCTGATCCACGCATTGTTCTGCCCGACCAGGCCGCCTACAGAACTCTGGTTACCGCCAGCAACATCACCGTGGGCCGATGCAGAAAAAATGGTCGAGGATTTGTTGCTATTGGTGCCCGCCAAACCGCCAACAGCGCTACTGTTACCAGCATTGACCTTACCGTGGGCTTCAACCGATAACAGGTCGCCCTCGTTGTAACCCACCAGCCCACCCACACTGCTTAGAGCTCCGCCATCTACCTTGCCCCAAGCCGCAGCCTCCGAGGTTGTGCCCCAAATGTTGTGCCCGATGAGCCCACCGATATTGGCGCTGTTACCGCCCACAACCGCACCGGTGGCTTCAGCGAATTGGATCGCGCCGCGAATGCTCTTGCCTACCAGGCCACCGACATTGGCGCCGGAGGAATCAACCACCTTGCCGGAGGCCTTGACGTTGACCAGAGTGCCGTAGCTGTTTATGCCCACCAGGCCACCTGCAGCCATACTTCCAAAGCCGCTGACCGTACCCGAGGCGCTGGACTCCGTGATGTAGCCCTCATTGAGGCCCACCAGGCCACCAATAACACTGGCGACATAACCCACTACGTTGACCGAGGAGTGAGACTTCCTAATTTCGCCACCCTGGTTGTACCCCACCAACCCGCCGAAGTTCGGGTCTTTCTTGTAAGTGGTGAAACCGGTCCCGACCGTTCCAGCACTTGACGAGTCGGTAATCAGACCGTTCTTGTTGAGACCTACCAGCCCCCCCATACCGCCAATGGGACTGATCTGCATGGTCCCAAGAACCTGTACGTTGGTGTGGCTATTGGAGATTCTGCCCCTGCCGAACGGATTGGGACTGTTGCTGTTTTCCCCCACCAAGCCACCGACGGCGAGAGTCAAGCCATTACCGCTGACAATACCAGCCACCGATGAACGATCGATGGAGCCGCCGGAGTTGACGCCCACCAGCCCACCCAAATTGTTGTAATTATTGCTGTTGGCGTAGACCCGCTGATTAGTGGCATTGACGTTGCTGATCATCCCGTGGTTCATGCCCACCAGTCCGCCGACATAGCTGAAGCCGGCATTGGAGGTCGTGCCGTAGATGGTCATCCCCGCCAGATTGAGGTTGCTGATGCTGCCGGACGATCGGGCGAACAGACCACCGTAAGGGCCATCGGTATTGACAGTGAAACCGCTGATGGTGTTGCCCAGGCCATCGAACGTTCCGCTGAACTCAGCGCTGCCACCAATGGTCTTGATGCTGCCACTGCCTTTGATGTCGTTGCCCAGTACATACCGGCCACCAAGGCTGCTACCGATCCCCTGCAACTGAGTGGCGTTCTGAATCACACTGTACAGCTGACCCTGCGAGTCGAACGCCGCGCCGCTGCCGGACAGCGTGACCTTGCCACCTTTGCCCTGGATATAGGCGCCGCCGTAATCCAGGCCGAGGCTGCTGTTGGTCCCGGAGAGTTCCAGCGTGCTGTTGAGCGCGATGTCTTGTCCGGCATTGAGCTCGATACGGGTTGCGCCGCCGCTGCCCTTGAGACTGTTGTTGATCTGGATATTCTTATCGGCCGCAATGCTCAAATGATTGCCGCTGGCCCAGGAAACTGCGCCGTCCACCGTAACGTCTCCCCGGCTGCTCAACTCGATATTGGTGGTGGCCAAGTTATGCGCCAGGGTATCGCCATAAACGGTGTTGTTACGTGGAGCGGAGACTGGATTGACCTTGACTTCGGAGGAGCTGATTTTCCAGGTTCCGGTCTTGCCATTGCCCGCGTGGGTATTGACCCGAGCGGCCAGTTGCACCTGGGTGACGGCGCCCTTGGTTTCGACCACGCCACCGTCGCCTATCTCTGTCAGGGCGCTGGCGTTCAATGAGCCGCCGACCACCACCACACCTACGTCGCCACCGTCCAGGGTGATTTTTCCGGCCTTCTTCGACAAGGTCAGGGCCTCGATGGCGCCCGTGTTGTTGACCACGGTATTGAGCATCGCGCCAGCACTTTTGGCGGTCATCAGTACTTGCCCGCCATCGGCCTTGAGCAGCCCGCCATTGCTCGCCAGCGCATTGATCGCAGCGGCATCGACTTTCAGGTCCAACAGGTTGTTGCTGTCGAAGCTGACGGTGAATCCGTCGCCCGCACCCAAGGCTATGCGCCCATTTTTCGCCTTGATGGTGCCTTGGTTGTTAACGACTCTGCCGATCAGGGCCACACTCCCGCCATCAGCCGCGGTGATGGATCCATCGTTGATCATCCTGCCCGTCGAAGTGCCTGCAAACGTGTAGTTGCCAGCCATGAAATCGGCGTTTTTCATGTCCTGGGTCGAGGCCACCAGGCCACCGACATTGACCTGAGCATTGTTGCTGAACATCACACCGTTAGGGTTGATCAGGAACACCTGGCCGTTGGCGTTGATCCGGCCCTGGATATTACTGCCGTTAGCGCCTATGACCCGATTCAACGCGATGGAGGTCGACTTCGGCTGGTTGAAGGTCAGCGTCTGGCCGCCGCCCACATTAAAATCGTTCCAGTTGAGGATCAGCTTGTCAGAGTGCTGATTGATAGACATCTGCTGCTGATTGTCGTACGTCAGAATATTCGCGGTTCCAGATACCACCGTCTCTCCGCTCGGCAAAGCGAACGCTGATGGCAGCCCGCCGATTGTCAGAACACTGGCCACCGCCACGAGCAGGCCTTTGCCACTGCCTGCCCGCCGACGGCGACGTGCGCCTTCGGGGGTCACGTTCCAGCAGCCCAGGGCCTGATTCCACACCAATGCATACACTCTATTCACGTTAACTCCTGTCTTTTCCAATTAACGTCCTGCAGTCCTGCAAGACGGCACCGCCTCCAAAGCGCACACAGGGCTTCAGAAATACTGAGTCGCGACGGCCCAGATCCGAGGCGTACGCTCGGGGCCACTGCCTTCACTGTTGTTATCCAGCGTCCAGGAGCTGGTCACGCTGATCTGCTGCGAGGGCCCGATCCAACTGGCGCCCAGGCCCGCGCCCGAGAGCTGGCGACGGTTGTCTTCACGGGTCCAGGGGTGTTTGTTGACCTCCACCGCGCCGTAGTCGACAAACGCCTTGAGCTGCCAGCGGGGGGCCAGGGCGTAACGCAGCTCCAGGCTCGCCTGCCAGCCCTGGTCACCGCTGCCAGTTCCTTGGGGATAGGCGCGCACATCGAATGGACCGCCAATGCCGAATTTTTCCGAGCTGTCCAGGTTGGACGACGCCCACTGCGCATTGAGCTGGGTATAGAGCTGAAAGCGCGGGCTCAGGTACTGCATCCGCGCGGTGTTGAGATTGATCTTCTGGAAACCGCCGGCCGTACCAGCAGTGAGGCGATCACGCCACTGGTCTTGTGGTCCGTCGAGGCTCAAACGGCCACTGCCATAAGTGAGGTAAAAAATGTTCTGCCCGCCCCCAAGCCATCCGTCCTGATGGTTGCCATTGAGGCTTAGGCTCCAGAGTTCGACATGCTTGCTGCTGCTGGCCTCAAACAGGTCGATGTCGTCCCGCAGCCGCTTGTCTTCGTACTGCAACTGCGCACTGAGGTCGAAGGAACGACTGCGGACCAGGGGCTGAGTGACAAAGAGGCTGCCGATACTGGCTTGACCATGGGCCTCCAGCACCTCGAAGTCCTTGCTCAACTGATAGCTCATGTGTGAGTAAGCCATGCCCAGGCCCGTCGACCAGGGACCTACCGGAAGTTTGTAGGCGGCGCGGTAGTAGCGCTGATCCTCGTCACTGCCGAGCACTCGCAGGTTGAGCTGGTCACCCAGGCGCAAGGGGTTGTTGAGGTTGAAGCTGGCCCCGAGTCGATACTCGCCCGTGTAGAAACCGCCGTAGTTATCCGCCTCCAGGGTACCGCTGGCCCATGGGCCGGGCTGGGCATCGATCAGCAGGTCGGTGGTTCCGCGGTGCGCACCGGTGCTCAAGGTGCCTTTGACCCGCACGCCGGGAAGGTCACTCAGCAGCAGCAGGCTGCGCTCAAGATCGTCGCTGTAGACCGCGGCATCGCTTTTGAGCGACGACAATGGACCGCGAATCACCGAGTCCAGCGCTCGGGACTGGTTGTGCAGTTCGATACGGCCGTAACGGCCCTCCAGGACCTCGATGCGTACGACACCGTCTTCGATCTCCTGGGCCGGCAGGAAGGCCCGGGCCAGCATGTACCCCTGCCCCTGGTAATAGAGGGTTAAACGCTCGGCAGCCGCACGCAACTGGTTCAGGTCCAGCTCCTGCCCTTTCAAGTCCGCCAGCAGGGGTTGCAGCACCTCGCTGCTGAACTGCTGGTTACCGACAATGACAAAATCGTTGACCTGCAAACGAAACCCGGAGGTATCTGGGGCCGTCGCGCTCGGTTGATCGACCGTTGGCAGGTCCAACTCAGGTTCCGTGGTTTGTGGCAACGAAGGCTGCGTCGCTTCGATATCACGCATCACTTGCCCCGCGTTGGGTACATACACCGCCCCCGATGCGGCCCACGGCAACACCAGCAGCAGACCCAAACAGCCTCGGGACCAGCATTGCCTGGGCCCTTCGACACGCCCGCCCCATTGGCCAGTAAATGGCTTGTCCCTGCCAGCCTCAGTCTTGCAACCGAACGCTTCCACTCGTCCTCTCCCCACTGTTTATCGCAATTTGGTAATGACCTGCCGACTGATCTGAGCCATCCGTTGCTTTACAGGCAGGACCTAACCAACCCAGCTTGATGCGCGCGATAAGCCGACCGCAGCGGGATGTCCGACGGCGCTGAACGCTCGACATGACCAGATCCCAACACGTTCAAGATTCAACTGAACAAACACAAAAAGTTAAATAAAAGGCCCACTAGAACCGCATAAACCAAAGCAGCTTTAGTTCACAAAAAACGTTGTACCGCAGACTTAAAAATCTCTTTCCCGAACCATTAGTTTTTATCAACCTCGACGAAAAATGTTACGGACAGACGGCATAACAACGCCCGAACCCACCATGAACTTACGGCCATCCAGATCAAATCTTCTTGTTTGAAAAAATCAATAAAATACCTAAATCGTTACACCTTCCACAGAGCCGAACGTTTTCCATCCTGACCAAACACCAGCTTCAACTTTTCATATACCAGGCGCTTTACTGATGACAACGAGAAATATGCCATCCTCCGTTTACTATATAAAAGAGAGCCATGCAGCCTGAGTAGTCCCAGAAGTCACCGCAAAGACTTAAAAGGCCTATACCCCCTATGATTTAATTTTCAACATCAAACAACATAAGCCCAACCCACAAGACCCGTAGCTTGAATAGCGTGGCGAACCCGACACCCCGAAAAAACATGAACACCTGCCGACCCATAGAGTCTATAAAGCTACTGTTTTTTAATTGACCCATCGGCCTCAAAAAACTCAAAAACTTACCACGGGCCCTATTAAAACAACTTAAAAACAGCTTCTTCCATAAGGATCGTCTTAAACTGGCAAAAACAAAAACCGGACAATGCTTCGAACGATCGTCACCGCCACGAAACATGACGACACCTTCTGACCAATACGTCGCACGTCCTAGCTTGGTTACTCACCGATAACCGATTGAACAACAAATAAAAATTCATCCACAATGGTTAGGATTAGCTCCGCGATGGCAGGCACTTCAGGGTTGGCAACTGCCAAAATATTTAGGGCCGCTAGGGAGTACTGGGAAATACGCTCTTATTCTTCATGAAAAAGAGCTCACTTTCGCCACCACATTAATCACCATCGAGTGCAACCTGCGGTTCCGTTACGCGATATGAAACGCAAACCCGAGTTCGGGGCGTTCAGACGAGTTGACTGCCCCAAACACATGCCGGGCAACATCATCACTTATCGTACAGAGCGCCGAGACCGGGTAAAAACCACCCTACCGATGGTAAAACTCCATGATGATCCCGCCTCTGAACCTCCCTGCTACTGGTCGATCAGTGCGCCAGATCAAGTTGACGTCGAGCTTTTGACTGCGCGAGATCTCGCTGCTCGCTTCGAACATCGTGGCTTCTTGGTTAAAGGGGATGACGGTCTTGTTTCTGAGCAACTGAATGCCCACCGAGTCGAAGGGCTTATTATCAGCCCCATAGGGAATCAGCAAATTCTCGCCAGCATTGACGGCACTTAAGGGAGCAGCCTTCATAAAGGCGTTTATGCTAAACACCGTTTTATCACCACGGCACAATCCTGAAGTATCTTTATTGGCAAAAAGAGTCACTTCACGAGTACTGGCCACATTACCAACGGCGGCGCTTCCGGATGACATAGTACCAAAATCAATATTCTGGGTAGAAAACCCTACCGTGATCGGACACTTTATATATTTTATTAGATGAAGATCTGCAAGGGTAAGCCCCCACATTTTAGCAGGGTCATCCGTGCCTGCATCCATGCCGCTCAACTGAAGTACTTTGTGGCTATTCACCCCTGTAACGACGTCGTCCTGATTATCTCCGGGCGGCGTTTTTTTGACGATGAACAAACTGTAATTGAAGGGAACAAGCACATTAGGACAGTTTTCGGTACAGCTGGGCAAGATGGCCTTCAATTCTATATTACAAGAAGATTGACACGTATAATCCTTCCCATTGTAGGTAACACCCAAGTCAAGATTGAGACCGAGAGGCTCGACGTTTTTGTTAGGATTGAGTATGTACGCCAGCGTATGCGATTGGCCATTAGGGGTGTTTTTACATAAAAACACACCCCTTATTGTGGGCGAGCGCCAGAGCACGGTCCCCTGCGTCGCTTCATTGGGTATATTTATAGTGCCGGGAACGCTCATACGCTCTTGATAATTCCCTGACAAGCTGCAGGTAAATTTGACAACAGGCGCTGCCTGGCTATTCCCTACCAATCCAAATAGCAACAAAAAACTTAATACACTCTGAAGGTTCCTCATAAAAAATACTCAGGCTCAAGCGAAAAGGACGTGACACGCTAATCCTTCCGTGGCCACCTTGATATAAGCCAAGTCTCAACTTCAAAGCCCCTGAAACAGATAGAAAAAATACCAACACAATATCCCCGAGGCATTAAGCCACACTACTTTTTCTATCTATTTCCAGACGTTTTTTAACCCGACGCCATTCAGGGCCGGGCCTTGGAAAATGTGCTACAGACCCATACCGAACGGTTTTCCAGAGGCGCCGCTCGGCGGCTCGATACAGTTAGCCGACGATGAAAAAAAGCACCCGGCGCCCGCGCTTCCGGTTCAGCCCGCCCTTGTTCTGGAATCAACACCAGCCAACGCCGAAATATTTCTGCGCACGCTCAACGCGCCGCCTCAATGCTCCGTGGCCGCCCTGTCATCGCGCAATGCCCGGCTCTCCCAGGCCGCCACCAGCACCATTACCGCCGTGGTCAGCGAGCCCAGGACCAGGGCCGAAAACAGATGATTGAGGGCCGGCGGCAGCAACCCCAACAACAGCACCAGCCCCACCAGGTGCGACAGTGGCGGCAGCACCCGGTCGGCCATGACCCACTTGAACAGCGCGCAACCGAGCAGGAACAACCAGGGCCCGCCGATGATGGCGACGATCCCGGCATCGCTGGCGTGGTCCGGGTGCACCAGCACCAGTTCATCGGCCACCGCGCTGACAATAATCCCGGCGACGATCAGCACGTGCAGGTAGGTGTAGGCGATGCGCGCCTGGCGCCCGGGGTCGTCGGAGTGGGCGATCCGATGGTGGGCGCGCTCGGCGCCGCTGTCGAAATACACCCACCACATGGCGATGCTGCCCAGCACCGCCACCACGAAGGCCAGCAGCCCTTGAACGCTCCAGGCCAGTTCGGCGAAAGTCGCGCCGGTTACCAGCAATGACTCGCCCAAGGCAATGATCACAAACAACCCGCAACGCTCGGCCATGTGATTGCCTTCGACGTTCCAGTCCTTGAGGGTCGAGCGGCCCAAGCCCGGGACCCAGAAGTACAACGAGGGCGAGACCAGTTCGATCAGCAGCGCCAGTGCCCACAGCAACAGGCGCTGATTACCCTGGAGCAGCGCCCCGCCGATCCAGAACAGCGCTGACAACAGCATCCAGGCCAGGATCCGCTGGAAGTTGCGGGTCATGTTCAGCGCCTCGCCGCGTACCGCCCAGATGGCAAACGCGGTACGCCCAACCTGCATGAACACATAGGCGCCGGCAAACAGCAGCCCGCGTTCGCCAAAGGCCTGGGGGATCGAAGACGACAGCAGCAGGCCGGCGACCATCAGGCCGAACAGGCCCAGGCGGATCGGCAGTTGCTCCGGGTCGAGCCAGTTGGTGACCCAGGAGGTGAAAATCCACACCCACCATACCGCCACCATCAACAACGCCACCTGCACCGCACCGCCAACGCTCAGGTGCGCCAGCAGCGAATGGGAGAGTTGGGTCACGGCAAAGACGAACACCAGGTCAAAGAACAACTCGACCATGCCGACCTTGCCGCTGTCGAGACTGCCACGGCCACGCAACAGCGAACGGGGTTTGCTCATGGGGATCTCCGCCAGAAATGTGCACCGGTCTTGCATCACAGCAAAGCAGCCGCGCCACGGGCCAGCAAGCCCGCGGCTGAATCAGTGCGCCAGCAGGCCGCGCTCACTCATGAAGGCTTCCAGGCGCGAACGCAGCCAGCGCTCGGCCGGGTCGGTGTCGACATGGCTGAGCCAGACCATGGACAGGTCCAGGGTCGGGGTCTTGAACGGGAACGGCTCATTGAACAGGTGCCCGGAGGCGGCCATGGCGGCGGCGGTGTAGTCCGGCAGGCTGGCCAGCAGGTCGGTCCCGGCCAGCAGTGCCGGCAGCGAACTGTATTGCGGCACCGACAGCACCACATGCCGCTTGCGGCCAATCTCCGCCAGCCACTCATCGGCGTAGCCGCTGACATTGGCCGTGTGCGACACCAGCACATGGGGCCGCGCGCAATATTCATCGAGGGTCAGCGGGGTGCTGCTGGCATCGGCGCGCAACACGCTGGGCTGGATATGCCGCAACAGCTTGCGCTTGGCATTGGCCGGCAAGCCGCGGGTCTGGCTGATGCCTACGGTGATATCGCCGGAAGCCAGGAGGTCGGGGATGCGCCAGTAATCCACGTGCTGCACCACAAACACCACCAGCGGCGCTTCCTGGCGCAAGGCCCGCAGCAGCGGCGGCAACAAGCCGAACTCGACGTCATCGGACAGGCCGATGCGAAAGGTCATGGTGCTGCTGGCAGGGTCGAAATCACGGGTCAGGCTCAGGGCCGACGACAAGGCGTCCAGCGCTGGCGACAAATGGGCAATCAGCTCTTCGGCGCGGGCCGTGGGCTCCATGCGATGACCAACGCGGATAAACAACGGGTCATTGAACATGGCCCGCAGGCGGTTGAGCGCCGAACTGATGGTCGGCTGGCCAAGAAACAGCTTTTCCGCCACCCGCGTGACATTGCGCTCCAGCATCAGGGTCTCGAACACCACCATCAGGTTGATGTCCGCCTTACGCAGCTCATTGCGATTCATCAGCGCTCCCCCAGCCCCAAAAAACACAGGGGCCAGTGTAGGGAGGTCGCGGGATCGGCGTCTACGCACAGTTGCGCGTGGCTATTGCCCCTCGGGGGGATGGGGCTTGAGGCCTTTTTTCTTGAAAAACTCGATCAACCCCGGGTTGCCGATTTCAAGTGCCATGTCCAGCAGGTTGCTGCGCTGCTCCGGGGTGCAGGAGTAGCGACGGGTGGTGGAGGTGTCGCAGTAAGTCTCATCCAGGCGCATGCCGCGTTCGATAAAGATGGGCAAGATATCCCCGGCCGCATCGGGGCGTTCCGGCCGGTACTGGACGCCAACGAACAGCCGGTCCAGCACGTACTCCATCAACTCGCTGCCATGCTCGGGCAGCGGCAGGTGCCGGGCAATGGCCTGCCGGGCGGCGGGATGATCGGTATCCAGCGCCGCGCGAAATGCATCCAGGTCGGGATGGTCGGTGTTGTTGTAGTAGGAAACATCAGCACCGGCGGCCACCAGCAGATCGATGGTCTGCGTATCTGCCCCTTCCGTTATCGCGTAGATCAGCGGGCGCATGGAGCCGTCGTTTCGATATTCGTCGGCCGGTGCGCCCTCATCCAGCAGCCACTTGATGGTCGCCGGCGGGTTATGGGCCTTGATCGCCTCATTCAGCAGCGACGTGCGGAACCCCTCAAGCCCCGGCATATGGGCCAGATGCTTGCGCAAGGCTTGCATGGCCGGCAGCGCGGCCTTGCCCTGGAGCGCCACATGAAAGGCCGTGGTGTCGTCATCGGTGTCGTACACCAGCGGCAAGGCCTCGCCGAACCTGGCCAGCACCTGCTCCACATCCGCCGGGGTCGCGTGCTCCCAGAACCGCTCATTGAGCAGAATCAGCGGGTTATTGAAATCCGAGCTGCTGGTGTAGATGCAGGGGTTGAGGGTCATGTCGGTCGCACCGGGAATATAGGTGCGCTTAGTCTCGGGCCCGGCATCCGGGCTCAGGCTGCGACTGATCGCGGCAATCACCCCGCGCGTGTCGTAGGACGCGTCCAGCTCCCAGCCCTGCCCTTCCTGGGATCGGTCCAGGCGCAGCTTCACCGGCAAGACCTTGCTGGCCGGCCCCTGCCAGGCACTGGAGAGCGCGGCAAAATACGGCTGCGCCAGCCCCACCGGATCCTGCTGGCCACCGCCAGTCGCAGACCAGGCCGGGATCTGCGGCACCTGGCAGGCGAGGTGCACCTCGACCTTGGGCGAATCGCCCGCCGAGCACGCCGCCATGACCTGACTGTCAGTGACCTTGCATTGAACCTGTCGAATCGCCCGGACCTGTGCTTGCGCCAGGGCCTGCAACTGCTTTTCCTGATCGGCAGAAAGCGTGGGGCTGCGGCTGATGGCGCTGCGGGTAAAGTCCCCGAGGTTTTCCAGCGCGGCCCGCAACGCGGCACGTTCGGCCAGGGCCTGCATATTGGCCCGCACCTTTGCCGCATCGGCGTAATGCTGGACCGAACTCAAGCGGGCGAAGCTCGCCGGGTCGTCATTGATAAAGGCCTCGACATACAGCTGCGCCAACACGTCGGGCGATGGCCCGTCGCTGCTCGCTTCAGCGGCCTGGGCCGCAAACGCCTGGGCCAGCAGCACGGCGCAGAGCAGCCTTGTGCGACCCGGGTTCGGCCGGGACAACGGAGCAACAGACGGGCTGATGGAGTTGATGGCGAAGCGGAAACGGGAGCGAAAAGCGAGGCGGAACATCCATTTTTCCTTTGAACGTAAGGCGCGGGCGAACGCTGTGGCGAGGGAGCGACAAGGCACACAATCGTCGAACCGTCGCTGGAGCCAGTGCATACGCGTGCGCAGACAGGCACGCAGTGTGACGGCCTGCTGGCGGAAGAAAAAGCCTTTTTGCCTGCGGGCAGACCCCCTCCCGTTCCAGAGCTGGGCCTAGTGCAAAGTCACCCTGAGAAAAACTCCGGGACCGGCATCAGCTCGGTCCCGGTGCAGGCCTGTCAGCGTTGTTCCCAGACCACCGGAAACCAGTCCTCGCGCATGCGATCGCCATCTTTCAGGTCAATGCCGGGGAACGGTGGCGAGGTGCGCCCGGGGCGCTGGATGTAGCGCACATCGTCGCCCATGAAACGAGTCGAGAACGCTCGGCGGCGACCGTTGCCGATGTTGCCGGCGGCGCCGTGCACGGTGCGAAAATCGAAGACCACGGCGTCGCCAGGCATCAGTTCAGGGGACAGGATCTGGTAGTCGCCGTTGTCCACGTCCGGCATGTCCATGAACCGGCTTTCGCCGGATACCTCATCGGTGGCGCCGTAAAAGTCCTGGTTGCTGGCCCAGCTTTTCGGGCGCACCGGCTTGGGCCAGCGATGGGAGCCCAAGACCACGCTCAAGGTGTTGTGGCGGGTCACCGGGTCCAGGGGGATCCAGTAGCTGGCGGTTTGCAGGCCATCCACGCAGTAATAGGGCAGGTCCTGATGCCAGGGCGTGGCTTTGGAGGTGCCGGGTTCCTTGACCAGGATATGGTCGTGAAACACCTGCACCTGCCGCGACTGCATCAGTTGGCCGGCAATCGCGGCGGCTGGCGAGTTCAGGACAAAGTCCTTGAACGGGGCGATGCGCTGCCAGTTGCAGTAGTCCTCGAAAAAGCGTCCGCGCTCACCATTGCCCACGTTCTCGATGGCGAAGGCACTGGGCTGGGCGAGGTTCTGCTCGAAACCGTCGCGCAGGCGTTCCACCCAGTCGCTGAATACGCCGCGCAATACGATGGCGCCGTCACGTTGAAACTGTTCGATATCCGAGTTCATCCGCCTGCCCTCTCTTGTTGTAATAAATCCCAGTATTGGAGGGCTTAACTTTTGCCGTAAACGATAAATTACTTATTTGTCACTATAGGTACTTTGTATGGCCGGCTTGTTGTCAGGCCCGGCAATTAACCGGTTAATAGCCATGACCTGCCGATTGCCTTGAGATCAATAAAGTGCAGGTCACTTCCTACGCTTCATCACCCGCAGTTAATCGCCAAATAATAAAAACAATCAGGAGTTACTTGGGATGAACGACAAAAGACCTGCAATGCGGCGGGGTTTGAATGCCCGTCACATTCGCTTCATGGCACTGGGCTCGGCCATCGGCACCGGGCTGTTCTACGGCTCCGCATCGGCCATTCAACTGGCCGGGCCTTCGGTATTGCTGGCCTACCTGATCGGCGGCGCCGCCATCTACATGATGATGCGCGCCCTGGGTGAAATGGCGGTGCGCAACCCGGTCTCCGGCTCCTTCGGCCAGTACACCAGCCAGTACCTGGGACGCTTCCCGGGTTTTCTGACCGGCTGGAGTTATGCGTTTTCAATGCTGGTGGTGTGCCTGGCGGACGTTACTGCGTTCGGCGTCTACATGGGGTTCTGGTTTCCCGACACCCCCGCCTGGATCTGGGTGCTGGGCATTGTGTTTTTTATCGGTGCCCTGAACCTGTGCAGCGTCAAGGTGTTTGGCGAGTTGGAGTTCTGGCTGTCGCTGCTGAAGGTCACCGCGATTATCTCGATGATCGTCGCCGGTGCCACAGTGCTGATTTTTGGCATCAAGCTGGGGAATGCCGCTGAACACACCGCGTCCATCAGTAACCTGTGGAGCTATGGCGGCCTGTTCCCCAATGGCCTGAGCGGCATGATCGCGTCGTTCTCGGTGGTCATGTTCGCCTTTGGCGGAGTGGAAATGATCGGCATCACCGCCGGCGAAGCCAAGGACCCGCAGCGGGCGATTCCCCGGGCGATCAACTCGGTGCCGCTGCGTATCCTGCTGTTTTACGTGCTGACCCTGCTGGTCCTGATGTCGCTGTACCCGTGGCCGAAAATCGGCGGCGAGGGCAGCCCCTTCGTGCAGATCTTCAGCGGCCTGGGGATCAGCTCAGCCGCGACCCTGCTGAATATCGTGGTGATCTCGGCGGCGGTATCGGCCATCAACAGCGATATTTTCAGCGCCGGGCGCATGATGTACGGCATGGCCAACAATGGCCAGGCGCCGGCCAGCTTCGCCCGGTTGTCGCGTTTCGGGGTGCCATGGATGACGGTACTGGTGATGTCTGCCGCGTTGCTGCTGGGCGTGCTGCTCAACTACCTGGCGCCGAAAAACCTGTTCCTGATGCTGGCCGCCGTGGTGACGTTTTCGATTGTCTGGGTCTGGCTGATGATCCTGCTGTCCCAGGTCGTGATGCGCCGCCGCATGAGCCCCCAGGACATCGCCGAACTGCAATTCCCGGTGCCGTTCTGGCCCCTGGGCCCGGCCTGCGCGATCGTCTTCATGCTGTTTATCTTCGGCGTGCTGGCCTGGTTCCCGGACACGCGGATGGCGCTCTATGTCGGCATCGCCTGGCTGGCGTTGTTGTCGGTCGGCTACTGGCTGTGCCTGGCGCGCCACGACAAGCTGCTCGGCATACAGCCCAAGGCCAGCGCCTCACGTCTGCAACCCTAGGCGGGAAACTGCTCGGTCGCCCAATCCAGGAACGCCTGCGCCACCCGCGACGCCGGCATCGCACTGGACTGGGCGAGAACCACCGACTGCGGACTGACCGCCTCCACCAGGGGGCGGCAGGCCAAGGGCCGACCGTCATAGCTGCAATCCCCCACCGGGCGGGTACAGGACAGCGCCACCCCATAACCGTGGGCCACCAGCCCGCGCTGCATCTCGAAGGTCTGGGTCAGTTGCTGTGACCTGGGCTGCAGATCGCAGGCCCAGAACAACGACAGGAAATACTCACGGGTCCGGGCGATGTCTTCCAGAATCAGGCACTCGTCGGCCAGGTCCACCAACGACACCTGCTCCTGCTGCGCCAACGGGTGGTCGGCCGGGAGCAGCGCATAAGGCGCCAGCCGCGCCAGCACTCGGGTCTCGATATGCGGGTCGAGCCCGACCTCATAGGTCAGCGCCAGCTCGGCCTTGCCGTCGCTCAGGCGGCGGTTGACCCCGGCCAGATCGGTTTCAAACAGGGTGATGCTGACCTCCGGGTGCAACTGGCGAAACCCCGCCAGCAAGCGCGGGGCAAAGTACGGTCCCAGGTCCTGGAAGCAGATCAGGCTCAACGTCCCGCGCAAGCCGGCCTGCTCATCCTCAACGCCACCCATGGCCCCCGCCTTGCTCAAAATCTCCCGCGCCTGCTCCAGCAGTTTGCGTCCGGCCGGGCTCAAATCAAGGCCGCGGCTGGCCTGACGATGAAACAGCTTTTCACCCAATATCGCTTCCAGCTGCGAAATGGCCAGGGACACCGAGGGTTGGGAAATATGCATGGCCCGAGCGGCGGCGCTGATGCTGCCCTGCTCCGCGGCGGCCACAAAGTATTCGAGCTGGCGGAAGGTAAAACCAATCATCGGCCGGGTATCCCTATTATCGTTTTGCCCGATGATACCCCAGGCCATGTCCGCCCAAAGCAGACTGCTCAAGGCCGACAATCTACCCGGCGCAGCAGTACCTCAAGTCCCAGATCGACAGCCTATTGCTGGCTGCAATTCGCTGTTCCATGACGATAGGCAACACCCATTCAAACAGCATTCGTGGTCTATCCAACTTTCCATAAAAACCCGCTAATTGAACGACCCTTTTAATTAGCGCTTTGCTTTATTCACTTCCTTCAAAACGCCTGCAGCCTGTTGCCGAAAATCAGCTTAGGAAATTTCCTAGAAGAACATACGAAGCGTCCGATGCTCCGCCACAGGAGCGACAGTCAGACTCGCGGCTCTTTCTGCAGACTTTCGAGTTTCGAGGATATAAACCGATGAAGATTACGCACATAAAGTTCCTTTCGTTGATCACGGCCAGCCTGTTGGCAAGTTCCGTCATGGCCAGTGACGGCACCCTCAAGTTCACCGGCGATATTGTCGCTGCTTCATGCGCTATTACCGGCGGCTCCGGTACTTCGGCCGGTACGGAAAATGGCAAGCAGATCATCAACGTACCGATGGGCAAAGTGTCAATGGACTCGCTTGGCTCCGCCAGTGGCGCCAACTCGTCCATTGCAGCGGGCAAGAACATCAACCTCAGCCTCGACTGCGGCAACACCGGTACTGGTTTGACAGGCGTCAAAGTGGCCTTCGACCCAGCCAGTGGCAGCGGTTTTGATAGCAACAATAACGCTCTGCTGGCGCTTGAGCCTGGTGGCGCCAAGGGTGTTGGCATCGGTATCTATGACACCAGCAATAAATTGCTCAACCTGCGGGCTGGCGAGTACTTCACTGCGGCACTGGTAGAAGCTGACGACGGTACCGGCAAGAAGAAATACACCGCGGACCTGAACATTCGTGCCGCTTACGTCAAGAACGGTGGGGAACTGGGAACAGGTGCGGCATCTGCAAACATGCCGTTCACCATCACCTACCAGTAAGCAAGACCTGAGGAGGGCCTGAGCCCTCCTCGCCACAAGGAGTCCTATGACCTTCTTATTTCCTCTTATCCGCCTGGCCCTGCCAGTTGCACTGTTACTGGCCCCGGTGATGTCCCATGGGGCCATCACCCTGGGGGGTACCCGCCTGATCTTTACCGCCCCCAGCAAGGAATCATCCATCCTGGTCAAGAACCAGGGCGCCCAGGACATCATGATCCAATCCTGGATTGATCCGGATGATGTCAGTGAAACGGCGCAAGACCGTGAAATGCCCTTCGCCATCACACCTGCACTCAGCCGCCTGGGTAGCAACAGGCAACAATTGCTGCGGGTGTTTTATTACGGTAAGGGCGCCAATCAGCAGCAGGAGTCGGTGTATTGGCTGAGCGTCCAGGAAATCCCGCCAAAATCGGCGGATGAAAATATTCTGCAAATTGCATTGCGACAAAAGATCAAGGTGTTCTATCGCCCCGTAGGCCTACCAGGCAGTGCCGCTGAAGCGCCTAAACAGTTGCAATGGAAGATCAATGCCAAAGGGCTTGAAGTGACTAACCCCTCCGCGTTTCACGTATCCCTGTCATCCCTGAAGTTGGGCGTTGGCTCCTTAACCTATCGGGTTAAAGAACGCATGATCAAACCGGGGTCGACCGTTACGTTGCCCATCAGCGGATGGCAAGGGACTTTATCTTCTACCGGTACTGTCGAGTTTGAATGTGTCAATGACTATGGTGGGCTGGATAAATTCACGGCTGTTACGCGCTAAAAGTTTTTTCAAAATTACAAACTTCCGAAACTAGCCTTCGACACTCTCACGTCAGTTGATATTAGTAACCCCGGCGAAAGCACTTAAACTCCAGACGGTACACGCATGCTTTTTTTTCAAAAAAAAATAGAACTCTTAGTTCATCCGAGGCGAAAACTATCGCTCTTGGCTGCTATGAGCATGCTCTACTCGGCGGCCGGGTTTTCAATGGAGTTCAACCAGTCCTTTCTTAAAAAGAGAGGCGCGTCCGCAGTCGATTTAAAGTACTTCGAGACCGGCAGCGGGATCATGCCCGGCACTTACAGCGTTGACATCTTGGTCAACCAGGCACTCTGGAAACGCCAGGACATCGTGTTCATTGCAACAGAGGATGCTGAAGTCGCCCCCCAGCTGAGTCTGGGCTTGCTGCGTGACATGGGTGTAGACATACAGCGCCTGGAAAGGGACGCCATTGTGCTCAGCGATTCCCCCGATGACATGACGCTGAACATTACCGCCATTCCCGGCGCATCGACCCACTTCGACCTCAACAATCTGGAACTGCGGCTGAGCATTCCCCAGCTCTACATCTCACGCCGCTCGCAAAGTTACGTCGACGCGTCCCTGTGGGATCAAGGCATCACCGCGTTCTATAGCAACTACCAGAGCAACTTCAGCCGCAATACCACAGCAGGCACTCGCAATGACTACGGCTATGTCGGCTTGCGCAACGGCTTGAATATCGGGGCCTGGCGCCTGCGCAACGACTCCTCCGTCAGCGGCAGCTCCGGAGTGGCGGCACGTTTCAAGAGCAACCGGACCTACATCGAGCGCGACCTGACGCGCCTGCAAGGCAAACTGTCGCTGGGCGAGTTGTACACCGCGGGTGATATTTTCGACAGCGTGCGCTTTCGTGGGGTCCAGGTCGGCTCCGACATCGGCATGTTGCCCGATAACGAAATTGGCTATTCACCTGTCGTGCGCGGCATCGCCGAAACCAATGCCACGGTGGAAGTACGCCAGAATGGCTACCTGATACATTCCTCCTCGGTGTCTCCAGGCGCTTTCGAAATCACCGATATCTACCCCGGCGGTTCCAACGGCGACCTGGAAGTCACCATCATCGAAGCCGATGGCCGCGAGCGCAAATACTCGCAGGCCTATTCCTTCCTGCCGGTGATGATCAGACGCGGCAGCCTGCGCTACAACCTGGCCGCCGGCGAATACCGCAACAACACCCAAGCCTCGCCCAACTTCAGCCAGGGCACGCTGATCTATGGCTTGAGCGAAAACTTCACCGGCTATGGCGGCGTGCTTTCAGCCAACCAGTATCAAGCCGTCAACCTCGGCGTCGGGCTCAACACCGCAATCGGCGGCATGTCGCTGGATGCCACCAACAGCCGCTCGGAAACGCCCTCGGGCAAGAAGGCCGGGCAGAGTGCGCGGTTCCTCTACTCCAAGACCTTCAACCGCACCGACACCACCTTCACCATGGTCGGTTACCGCTACTCCACCGAGGGTTACCGAACCTTCGGCCAGCACGTGGATGCCCTGGAATACATAGACGGCTCACTGCGCGGCCAGCAAAAGAGCCGGCTCGACCTCAACATCAACCAGACCTTGGGCAGGTCCGGCTCGGTATTTGTCAGCGTCGGTGAAACCAGCTACTGGAATGACACAGGGCGCACCCGCCGCTACCAGATGGGCTACAGCTCCAGCCTGTACAAAGCCAACTACAGCCTGGCCGTCTCGCGCACCGAAAATGCCGGCATCGCCGGGCGGCAGAACAGTCAGTTCACCGCATCCATCAGCCTGCCCCTGGGCAGTTCGGCCCGCTCGGCACGACTCTATACCTCTGCGGTGGCATCGCAGCAAGGCGATTCCAGTGTGCAAAGCGGAGTCTCCGGCTACCTCGATGAGCAGAACACGCTCAACTACAACGTCCAGGCCGGCTACAGCCGAGAAAGCGATGCATCCGGATCCTTCGGTGTGGGTTGGGATAACCGCTACAGCAGCTTGAGCGGGACCTATTCACAGTCCAGGGACACCACCCACTACGACCTCGGGGCCAGCGGGGCCGTGGTTGTGCACGGCGGTGGGGTGACGCTGGGCCAGTCTGTTGGTGAAACCTTTGCCCTGGTGGAGGTGCCAGGCGTGGAAGGCGTCGGACTGGACTCTTCATCTTCGGTGGTCACCGACCGTTCGGGCTACGCCATCGCCAACTATGTACAGCCGTATCGGCGCAATTGGCTCAGCGTGGAAACCTCCACCCTGGGCTCGGAAGTGGAATTGGAAAACACTTCACAGCAGGTCGTGCCCCGCCGTGGCGCCATTGTTCACGCGCGTTTTTCCGCCGAGTCCGGACGCCGGGTGCAGTTCGAACTGACGCGGGAGAATGCCGCAAGTATTCCATTTGGCGCCATGGCCCGTGACCAGGACGGTAAAAGCCTTGGGGTGGTGGACAACCTCTCGCGCTTGCTGGCATTCGGTATCAAAGACAGCGGCCAATTGAAAGTTGAATGGAAAGACGGCGCTTGCCTGGCAGATTACACACTGCCGCAAAGAAATAAGGAAAACGCTTATGACCGTATCAAGACGGTCTGCCGCGACCTAAATATGTGAGCGCAAGGCACATCAATTAACGTTTAAAAACCGCTGATGAGACGCTCTTCCTATCAGAGCCCAGCCGAGGTTTTTACTATCAAAACGGATAACTCACATGAAACCAAATACACTCACACTCAGCACCCTTATGAGCTTGCTATTCGTTACTGCAACCCCTAGCGCAGCCAGTTGTTATTGGAGCGCCAGTTACTACAAGAGAGACCCTATAAGCACGGCCACCTGGCACAGCACCTTCAATACTCCGTCCCTTAACCTAACGCTGGCCAAGGTATCTGTGGGCCAAGTGCTTGGCAGTGTCAACATTGAAACAGACAACCTCGACGGCACCGCAATTTGCACCAACGACATACTTAACGTGGGTGCCTATATAAAGCTGACCCACCCCAGGGAAAATGTGCCAGGTTTTAACAATGTGTATGAAAGCGGGATACCTGGGGTGGGCGTAAGATACAAAGCCATTCCCAACATGGGCCAGCTGCCCTTTCAAATGGGACCAGGAAATAACTGGACCTATAGTTTCTTCTTACGAACGCTGGTCGCAGAATTTATTCGAACAGGCTCAAGCATTGGGTCTTCAACCTCAGTCACCTTGGAACCCGATTTTGAAATGGTCCTCGATGGCTGGACAGCACAATCGACAAAAGGAAGCGTTCAGGTAAACGTAAAAAATGAATACTATTTTTCCGGCTGCACATCAACTGCCCCACTCTTGAATGTCCCCATGGGCAAGGCTGCTTTATCCCAACTTAACACTAACCAAGCGCCGATTAAGCACGTTAGTCTGGATATACGCTGCATGGGCTTGAGCCACGAGAAAGCGCCTCCAGTCAAAATCTACTTTGAAGGAAGCAATGCAGGTGCCGGTTTATTGAACTTGGCAGCCCAGGACAAGGGCGCGAAGGGCGTACAACTGGCGCTGGAAAATGACAAAGGCCGGCCTCTGCCTTTCAGTAAAAGCAATGCCTTGACCATGGACTGGGATCACACCGACAGCCAAGGCGAGGTTTATCGACTGCCCATCAAAGCGCGATACGTCAAGTCGGGAGCAAGCATGACCCCTGGGAGGGCGGACGCCGAAATGAGCTATGTGATCGAGTACAACTGAGCGTCTTGAAGTCACTGGGTGTGCTGAATATCGAGAGAGGTTGGTCGTTCTGGCCAGCGCAGCCTTCGACAGCGGCTACAACAGTTCACTGCTCTACGTTGCATCGAACTCGTCTTCACATTTGCTTATGAAACCAGGCGCAAACGGGTGCCTCAAAGGACATTGATTGTCACTACTGTAGAACCGGAAAACGGGCCTGGAGCGACTGTTCCTCTTACTTTTAAAGTCGACGTGATACTGATTGCGGAGCTCAAATTATTGGCAACGGATACAGTGATGCCATCAGTGGCATCCACACCGTTGATCTTCACCTCGGAATAAAGACTGTCATCGCTCCTGAGCATAACCCCATAGGAGTTTGTACGAGTTGCACGAACGATGACTTTGGCAGCCCCACCACAAGTAAGGCTTAACTGAGTCGAAGCTTGAGCGCCGGCCAGAGCGTTGCTCAACAGTGCTCTATGATCGATATTTGTATTGCCACTGATATTACATTTCACCGGCTCCGGTGCCACTACCAGAGGAAAGCAACCGGTAATACTCGACCTCCCTGCCCCATTTGCGGCGCCGGACGACATATATATACAGCGAGCACCGGAGAATGGTGGGAAAACCACTGATACTGTAAACGGGTTGGAGAATCCAAGTGAATCAAGTTGAGACCTCATCTCACCCAGTGTGACTGGAGTCGTCTTGCTGGAATCGAACGGCCCAATGGCAGTGAAAGGATTAAACGCTACTGTTGCTCCCCCAAAAAAAGTGGCACTCAAGCTAAGCCCACATCTGCCCGCCCTGACACAGTTTGAGTTCGTAAGATCTTGAGTTGACCAATTAGAAACCCTGATGACATACGTTGAGCCGCTGATTGATTGCACAGCCAGGTCTATGGCATGGGCTTGGGTCGCTAAAAAAACTAACAACACTATTGAAAGCCCGAAGTCGATTGAAATTTTATGTTTCATTTCGTCCCTATTGAAGTTAACAACTACAAGACCTTCACAATTCAAGACAAAAGCAACAGAGAGCTCTTTCAACAAGTGAACATCGCGCTCTTTTAGCACTGACATCTATTTTATAGATACCGCACCCACATCAAATAGGAAGTTTCCTAGGCGCAAGTAGGACGCTTCCTAGCTATCGCATCACTGCATCAGACAATATGAATCGGGCGAGCGCCGTTTACCCACTGTCGTCATGCCTTTATTTCTATCGGCATTGAGCAGTTACCGGCGAATGAGGCCACAACAAGAGCCCGGCTCACAGCGCAGCAAGGGCAACGCGCCACCAGAAAGAGAGGGGCATACCCCGTCATGCGAGCATCAGCCACTCGGCCGGGTCTTGCGCATGATGACTATGGGTGATTTTCGCCAACCATGAATTGGAGACATGCCGTCTTTACTGAGAAGACAGGCTTAAAACAGCCTACAAGCCTCTACGAGGCGCGCTGGGTGCGACAAGCGGGAATGGGTTCAAAATGAAGGCGATGGATGCCAGAGCAGCAGTACAAACGAGCACTATAAGCAGACACAAAAAAGCCCCGTAACTCATTGAGCTACGGGGCTTTCTAAATATGGCGGAGAGATAGGGATTCGAACCCTAGGTACCGGTGAAGGTACAACGGATTTCGAATCCGTCCCATTCGGCCACTCTGGCATCTCTCCAACGGCGCGCATCATAACAACACTTTTGCCGGAAGCGAACCCCCTAGGCTAAATTTTTCCGTGCTATCAGATGCTTGCGTCGGTTAAAGCGGTACGCCAAGACGGTTGGCGACTTCTTCGTAGGCTTCGATAACGTCACCGAGGCCCTGGCGGAAGCGATCTTTGTCCATCTTCTTCTTGGTGTCCTTGTCCCACAGGCGGCAGCCGTCCGGGCTGAACTCGTCGCCCAGGACGATGGAGCCGTCACGGAACACGCCGAATTCAAGTTTGAAGTCGACCAGCAGCAGGCCGGCATCGTCGAACAGCTTGCTCAGGACTTCGTTGACCTTGAGCGACAGTTCTTTCATGCGCACCAGTTGCTCGGCAGTGCCCCAACCGAATGCCACGACGTGGGATTCGTTGATGAACGGGTCGCCCTTGGCGTCGTCCTTGAGGAACAGTTCGAAGGTGTAAGGATTGAGCTTGATGCCCTCTTCCACGCCCAGGCGCTTGACCAGGCTACCGGCAGCGTAGTTACGCACCACACACTCGACCGGGATCATGTCGAGCTTCTTCACCAGGCACTCGTTGTCGCCCAGCAACTTGTCGAACTGAGTCGGCACGCCGGCCGCTTCGAGTTTTTGCATGATGAAGGCGTTGAACTTGTTGTTCACCATGCCTTTGCGGTCGAGTTGTTCGATGCGCTTGCCGTCGAACGCCGAGGTGTCGTTGCGAAACAGCAGGATCAAGCGGTCGGCGTCGTCGGTCTTGTAAACCGACTTGGCTTTGCCGCGGTAGAGTTCTTCACGTTTTTCCATGATGGGCTCCGCTTGCTAGGTAGGTGGGCTAGGCGATGTGTCGCCAGTCGAGCCCTGAATCTTGATCGGCCAATTGCAGCCAGTCCGGGTCGCACCCGAGGGTGTCGACAAAACATTGCCGGGCCAGCTGCGGCAGGTTGTTCTTGCTGCTCAGATGAGCCAGGACCAGGTGTTGCAGGTCTTGCCAGCCCAACTCGGCCACCAGGTTTGCGGCCTGGTGGTTGTTCAGATGTCCTTCTTGCCCACCGACCCGCTGCTTGAGAAAGGTCGGGTAATGCCCACGTGCGAGCAGGTCACGGCAGTGATTGGCCTCGATCATCAAGGCATCCAGGCCGCTGTAGCCCTCCAGCACGCCGGCGCAATAAGACCCCAGGTCGGTCAGCAGGCCAAAGCGCCGCTGACCGTCACTGAAGACAAATTGCGTAGGTTCCTGGGCGTCGTGGGCGACGGCGATCACGCCGATGCTCAACGCACCGATCTGCAACTGCTCGCCACCGGCCAAAAAGCCCGCGACCTCAACCGGCTTGCGCATCCCGCGCAAGGTACCGCGACTGAGGTAGACCGGTAGATTGTAGCGCCGAGACAGCAAACCCACGCCATGCACGTGGTCGGCATGTTCGTGGGTCACCAGAATCGCACTCAGCTGCGCGGGGTGAACCCCCAGGCGCAGCAGGCGCCGCTCGGTTTCACGCAAGGAGAAACCGCAATCCACCAGCACATAGGTGTCATTGCTGACTATCAGCGTGCCATTCCCTTGGCTACCACTGCCGAGAACGGCAAAACGCATTTGATCAGCCCAGGTTGTCCTGAATCACGCCCAATACTTTGCGCGCCACATCAGCCGGCGCCACAGTGTTGATGTTTTTCTCGACGGTGACCTGGACGTTCTCGCCTACCTTGCTCAGGCGAACCTGATAACGCTCGGCGCGAGCTTCGATTTCTTCCTTGGCCGGCTTGCTGCCGAACAACTTGCCGAAGAAACCTGGCTCGTCGTTTTTCTTCTCGGCTTTTTCGGCGAGGTTGATGTAGTACAGGCCCAGGCTGCGGTTGATGTCTTCAACCCGCCATTCGCCCTGCTCCAGGGCACGGCCGACGCTCGACCAGGCACGGTCCAGGTCTGCGCCCAGGTTCAGCACCGGGTTGCCGCTGCCGTCTTCGCTGAGGCTGACACGGCTTGGGGTATCGAAATCACGCGCAGCCAGCAGGGACACCGAACCGCCCTTCTCGGAAATACGGCTCATGCTGGCGAGCATGTCGTCGACCAGCGCGGCATCCAGACCGGTATTGACCGAACGGTTGGTGAACTCGACGTCAGCCGTGCTGCCGGCAGGACGCTCGGCGCTGACCACGTAGACTTCACTGGTATTGCGTTGCACGCCTGGCTCGATGCGGACCCGCACGCGGGTTTCGCTGTCGGCGCCGACACCGGCGCTGCTCATGCGCTTGGCCACGGAGGCCGAAAGCTCGTCGGAACGCTGCCAGCTAGTACTGAACTCGCCCGTCTGCGGACGCTGCTGATCGAGACGGAAACCGTTGTCCTGGAAGAACTGCACTGCCACGGGCCAGACTTCAGCCGGTGGATGCTGAGCCATGACCCAACGCGAGTCGCCGCTTTTCTGCAGGGTGTAGTCGCCGGCATCGGCCACGGCCGACAACGGCTGTGGACGCGGAACCACGTACTCGCCCTTGACGCTGTCGTCAGCCACGTTGCGCGGGATCGGCAACAGCGGGTCGAGGCGCTTGGCAGTCTTGACGTCAGGTGGCAATTGCATCGGTGCTGTCTGTTGCGCTTCCAGGTAGTCGCTACCACGGTCACGGAAGTAGCCTTCCGGGCCCCAAATCCAACCACAACCGCTGGTGCTGGAGATAATCAAGGCAAGTGCGGAAAGTCCGGCCATTCGCTTCATGCGTAGTACTTCCTCAATTAAACCAATACGCCGGACTGGCGCATGGCCTGCCGCAGCGGTTCGTGACAGGCAGCACTGAGCCAGGTGAGCGGCAGACGGATACCGTCCGGCATCAAGCCCATCTCGTGCAGGGCCCATTTCACGGGGATAGGGTTGGATTCGATAAACAGGGTTTTATTGAGCGGCATCAGCGTCTCGTGGATCGCCCGGGCCTTGACGGCGTCGCCAGCCATGGCCGCGGCGCACAGGTCGCTCATGGCGCGCGGGGCAACGTTGGCGGTCACCGAGATATTGCCCTTGCCACCCAGCAGGATCAGTTCGACGGCAGTGGCGTCATCACCGGAGTACACAAGGAAATCGCTGCTCACACCGGCCAGGATGTCCTTGGCCCGCTGCAGGTCGCCAGTGGCTTCCTTGATCCCGATGATGTTTTTCACGGTCGACAGACGGATCACAGTCTCGGCCTGCATGTCGCAAGCGGTGCGGCCAGGCACGTTGTAGAGGATCTGCGGGATATCGACAGCTTCGGCGATGGTCCGGAAATGCTGATACAAGCCTTCTTGCGTCGGCTTGTTGTAATAAGGCGTGACCAGCAGGCACGCATCGGCGCCGGCGGTTTTCGCATTGGTGGTCAGTTCGATCGCTTCACGCGTCGAGTTGGCGCCTGTGCCGGCGATCACCGGAATACGCCCTGCAACTTGAGCTACCACGCGACGAATCACTTCAATGTGTTCGTTCACGTCCAGGGTGGCCGACTCACCAGTGGTGCCGACCGCCACAATGGCGTTGGTGCCCTCTTGCAGGTGGAAGTCCACCAGTTTGCTCAGGCTGTCCCAGTCGAGACGACCCTGTGCATCCATGGGTGTGACCAGTGCCACCATACTGCCCGCAATCATGCAACCGCTCCTGCCGGAAAAAGAGAGCGGTAATGGTACTGGCGCCAAGATGCTTGCACAAGCGAAGTACTGTGCTTGCGCCATTCCCCTTGGCGATGGTTTTCGCTACCCTTCAGGCTTTGATCGGTACTGATAAGCTTGTACGCCGGGTTCCTGCCTCCCTTTTCAGCATCCGAAGCCCCTGTCCTGCGCGGCTGACCAGTGCTTCCCTCTTTAGTGGAGCTTGTCGCAGCCTGCGGATTCCGGGACTTTGAATACGCATCCGGACGTTTGCCCAGTACGCGAGCCTACGAAAGTATCGACCGCTCATCGCTTTAGGAATGCTGCATGTCCACCCCCACAGTTCGCGAACAATTCCTTGTCATCAGTGCCCTCGGCGCCAACCCCATGGAGCTGACTAACGTCCTGTGCCGCGCCAGCCATGAAAATCGCTGCGCCGTGGTGACCTCGCGCCTGACTCGCCATGGCGAGTGCAGTGCGCTGGTCCTGCAGATTTCCGGCAGCTGGGACGCCCTGGCGCGCCTCGAGACCGGCCTGCCCTCGCTGGCCAAGAAGCATGCCTTCACGGTCAACGTGGTGCGCAGCGCCGCCCTGGAGAACCGTCCCCAGGCCCTGCCCTATGTCGCCTATGTCAGTTCTGCCTACCGTTCGGACATCGTCAACGAGCTGTGCCAGTTCTTCATCGACCATCAGGTCGAGCTGGAGAACCTGACCTGCGATACCTATCAGGCCCCGCAGACCGGCGGCACCATGCTCAATGCCACCTTCACCGTGACCTTGCCGGCCGGGACCCAGATCAGCTGGTTGCGCGACCAGTTCCTGGATTTCGCCGACGCAATGAATCTCGATGCGCTGATTGAACCTTGGCGCCCACAGAACCCAATGTAAGGAAGCTTTCATGGCCGTTGCTATCGACCAGCCCATCGCCGATTTCGAAGCCCCAGCCACCAGCGGGCAGACCGTCAGCCTTGCCGCACTCAAGGGCAAGCAAGTGGTGATCTACTTCTACCCCAAGGACAGCACGCCGGGCTGCACCACCGAAGGCCAGGGCTTTCGTGACCAGTACTCCGCATTCAAGGCCGCCAACACCGAGATTTTCGGTGTCTCCCGCGACAGCCTGAAGTCCCATGAAAACTTCAAGTGCAAGCAGGAGTTTCCCTTCGAGCTGATCAGCGACAAGGACGAAGCCGTCTGCCAGCTGTTCGACGTGATCAAGCTGAAGAAGCTCTATGGCAAAGAGTATCTGGGCGTGGATCGCAGCACGTTCCTGATCGACAAGGACGGTGTACTGCGTCAGGAATGGCGTGGTGTGAAAGTGCCCGGCCATGTCGATGCTGTACTGGCTGCCGCCCAGGCGCTGAACAAGGCCTGAGCTTGAGCACCCGGGGCGGCCATTTGCACCGCCCCGTCATTGACCCCGATCACTTCAAAGCAATGGCGCGACCACCGGCTCCTGCCGTGGCCAGGCATCCAGCACCGCCTTGAACAAGGTGGCCAGCGGGATCGCGAAGAACACCCCCCAGAAGCCCCACAACCCGCCAAACAACAGAACCGCGCAGATAATCGCCACCGGGTGCAGGTTCACCGCCTCGGAGAACAGCAGCGGCACCAGCACGTTGCCATCCAGGGTCTGGATGATGCCGTAGACCGCCATCAGGTAGATGAATTGATCGCTCCACCCCCACTGGAACAGGGCAATCAGCGCCACCGGCACGGTCACCACCACAGCACCGACGTAGGGCACCACCACCGAGACCCCCACCAACAGGGCCAGCAGCGCCGCGTAATTGAGGTCCAGAGCAACAAACGCGATGTAGGTCACGCCGCCGCAGATCACGATCTCGATCACCTTGCCGCGGATGTAGTTGGCGATCTGACGGTTCATTTCCTGGGCCACCCGCGTGATCAGCGCGCGCTCGCGCGGCAGGTAGCCGCGCACCCATTGACCGATCATTGCCCGGTCCTTGAGGAAGAAGAACACCAGGATAGGCACCAGCACCAGGTAGATCATGATGTTGACCAGCAACGGCAAGCTGGACAGGGAAAAGGTCAGCGCCCACTGGCCGAATTTTCCAATCTCGCCCCGCGCCACTTCGATGGCCTGCAGCACCTGCTCATCGGACACCAGATGCGGGTAGCGCTCCGGCAACAACAGCAGCAGCGACTGCCACTTGGCGAGCATGCCCGGCAACTCGTTGAACAGGGTGATCAACTGATGCCAGAGCAAGGGCACCACCACCACGATAAACACCAGCAACAGCCCCATGAACAAGGCAAACACCAGCCCCACCGCCGCGCCGCCCGGCAGCCGCAGGCGCTCCAGGCTGACCACCAGTCCCTGCATCAGGTAAGCCAGGACCATGCCTGCCAGCACCGGCGCCAGCATGCCGCCCAGGGTCAGCACCGCGGTAAAGGCCAGAAACAACAGCACGGCCAGCACCACAGCCTCCTCGTCGGAGAAGTAGCGCTGAATCCAGTCGCGTAACACCTTGAACATCAATGATCCTTAAATAGCAGCACGGCAATTGCGAGAGGCTCTCAGGCCTTTTTCAACCAGTAGCGATAAACCCCGGCTTCGTCTTCTTCACGAAGCAGGGTATGACCGGCCAAACGGGCAAAGGTGCGAAAGTCGCGTTGCGAACCGGCGTCCGTGGCAATCACCTTGAGCACCGCGCCGCTGGCCAGGCGATTGAGTTCCAGCTTGGCCTTGAGCAAGGGCAACGGGCAGTTCAGACCGCTGGCATCCAGCTCGGCGTCATGGGCTACAGCGTCGATCATCGGGGCACTCCGATCATGTGTTTGAGTTGCCTAGAATATCTGGTCGCAGGCCAAGTGTCCGGCTACAGTAGACTCTTTGTCGACTAAGGCTTTGTGCATGACTTTTTTGCGCCCTACCCTGCTGACGCTCGCTTGCCTGCTCGCCTCACCGGGCTTCGCCGACGACCTGCCATCACTCGGTGACGCCAGTTCTGCCATTGTCTCGCCGCAACAGGAATACCAGTTGGGCCGCGCCTGGCTCGCCCTGCTCCGCAGTCAGGTCGCGCAACTCAACGACCCGCAGCTCAAGGACTACGTCGAAACCAGTGTCTATAAACTGGTGGAAACCAGCCAGGTCAATGACCGGCGTCTCGAATTCATTCTGATCGACAGCCCGCAACTCAACGCCTTCGCCGCACCCGGCGGGATCATCGGGGTCAACGGCGGACTGTTCCTCAACGCTCAGACCGAAGGCGAATATGCCTCGGTACTGGCCCACGAATTGGCTCACTTGTCCCAACGCCACTTCGCCCGAGGCGTCGAAGCCCAGCAACGCATGCAAGTGCCGATGATGGCAGCCTTGCTGGCCGGCATCGTGATCGCTGCGGCCGGTGCCGGCGATGCCGGGATCGCCGCCATTGCCGGTACCCAGGCTGCAGCCATTCAGGAGCAGCGGCGCTTCTCCCGGCAGAACGAACAGGAAGCCGACCGCATCGGCATCCTCAACCTGGAGAAGGCCGGCTACGATCCGCGCTCGATGCCGAGCATGTTCGAACGCCTGATGCGCCAGTACCGCTTCGATGCCAAACCGCCGGAATTCCTCCTGACTCACCCGGTCACCGAATCGCGGATCGCCGACACCCGCAACCGCGCCGAGCAGGCCAAGCCCGGCGGCACCGAAGACAGCATGCGCTATCAGCTGATTCGCGCGCGGGTGCAACTGACATACGAAGATTCGCCGGGCCTGGCAGCCAAACGCTTTCGCGCCCAACTCGACGAAAACCCGAAAAACGACGTGGCACGCTATGGCCTGGCCATCGCCCAGATCAAGGGCAGCCAATGGAACGACGCGCGGGAAAACCTCAAGCAGTTGCTGGCCAAATCGCCCAACGACATCACCTATAACCTGGCACAGATCGAGCTGGACATCGCCAACAACCGCTTGCCCGATGCACAAGCCCGGGTCGACCGGATGCTGACCCAATACCCAAACAACTATCCGCTGAATCAGGTTCGGGTCGACCTGCTGCTCAAGCAGAATCGCGCCGCCGACGCCGAAAAAGCCCTCGAAGGCCTGCTCAAGAGCCGCCCCGACGATCCGGACGTCTGGTACATGGTGGCGGAAACTCGCGGCCTGTCCGGCAATACCATCGGCCTGCACCAGGCCCGCGCCGAGTACTTCGCCCTGGTCGGTGACTACCGTCAGGCCATCCAGCAGTTGGACTTCGCCAAACGTCGCGCCGGCAGCAACTTCCCGCTGTCCTCGCGGATCGATGCCCGCCAGCGCGAGTTGATGGACCAGGAGCAAATGGTCAAGGACATGATGCGCTGACGCTTCAAGCGCACACAAAAAAGCCCGCCTCTTTCAAGGCGGGCTTTTTTATGGGGCGGATAACCTTCTCGGCAGGTTATTCAGCCAGTTTGAAGGTGATGAAGCTGGCACGGCCCTGACGCAGGACGCGCATCGACACCGAACGATTCTTCGGCAAGGCCTGGGCAATCTCGGTGAAGTTCTTGGTCGAAGTGATCGCCTGATTGTTCAGGTGAGTGATCACATCGCCCGGCTGCAGGCCGATAAGAGCCGCAGGACCGTCTTGAACTTCCTTGATCACCACGCCGCCCTTGAGGTCGAAGGTCTTCTTCTGCTCATCGGTCAGCTCGGCCACGGCAACGCCCAGACGGTTGCTGCTGCGCTCGACACCGGATTTGGCCAGGGTGCCCAGTTCCTTGTCTTCTTCAGGGATCGCGCCAACGGTCAGCTCGACATTCTTGCGCTTGCCCTCGCGGATCACTTCGAGGTTGGCCTTGGCACCGGCCTTGAGCGCGCCTACCAGATGCGGCAGGTCTGCCGACATGACAATCGGCTGGCCGTTCATGCTGAGGATCACGTCGCCCACTTGCAGGCCGCCCTTGGCTGCCGGACCGTCATCCTGGATCTGTGCCACCAGGGCACCGGCCGGTTTGTCCAGGCCGAAAGACTCAGCCAGGTCTTTATTCACTTCCTGGATCACCACACCCAACCAGCCACGGCTGACCTTGCCACCGCTTTTCAGCTGGTTGGAAACGTCCATTGCCACATCGATCGGGATGGCGAACGACACGCCCATGAAGCCGCCGGAACGGGTGTAGATCTGCGAGTTGATACCCACCACTTCACCCGCCAGGTTAAACAGCGGGCCACCGGAGTTGCCCGGGTTGATTGGCACGTCGGTCTGGATGAACGGCACATAGTTTTCGTTCGGCAGGCTGCGCCCGATGGCGCTGACAATGCCCTGGGTCACGGTGTGGTCGAAACCGAACGGCGAACCGATGGCAACCACCCACTGGCCGGCTTTCAGGTCCTGGGATTTGCCGAGTTTCAGTACGGGCAGATCCTTGCCATCGATTTTCAGCAAGGCCACGTCGGAACGAGGGTCGGTCCCGATCAGCTTGGCTTTGAGTTCGCTGCGATCGGCCAGGCGCACGAGAATTTCGTCGGCATCGGCAATCACGTGGTTGTTGGTGAGGATTTCGCCATCAGACGAGATGATGAAACCCGAACCCAGGGACTGCGCCTCGCGCTGACGATCGCCACGGGGCGAGCGCTGCTGGGGCATACCGCGTTCGAAGAACTCCCGCAGCATCGGCGGCAGGCCTTCAAGATCGGGCATCTGCTGGTTGGACACCTTGCGATCAGGAAGCTTCTGCGTGGTACTGATATTGACCACGGCAGGGGAAGCCTGCTCGACCAGCTGCGTAAAGTCGGGCAGTTCCGCCGCTTGCACGGCAACTGCCTGACCGAGCACAAGCACGGTGGCGAATATGGAGAGGTAAGACTTCAAGCGTGGTATCGACATACGGCTCCCGTTACAACGAGCATGATTAAGCGATATGGAGCAACAAGTAGCGAGCGGCAAGCGCCGGTACTTTTGTTCCGGGAACGACAAACAAGGCCAGAACCGAGGGGCTCTGACCTATAGAAAAAAAACCGGTTTTTTGCAAATGAAATTGCTCACCAAACATTTCATCTTCTCAATTGTGGAGTGGGCATTGCTGACCTCTTGCACAACCAATAAAGGGTCTGGTGAATGCCATGGCAGTCTGTCACTGCTTGGCGTTGGCCGTGTCGGAGCGCATGGATAGCGCAATCCGTTCAGCGGTACCAATAGGGATCTCGCCCACCACGGTGACCATCATCTCGCCTTCCGGAGTGGTCAGGCGCCGAGACACGGCAACGGTCGGGCCAAGCTGGGTGCGGGTATCGGTGACCACGGCGCCATTGAGCGGCTCGAGAAACACCGAGAAACGGGCCAGGCCATCGTCATACATCAGGCTGTTGACCATGGACTTGGTGTCCGGATCCTTGCGCGCGGTGCTGCTGGTCAGCTCGAACCCTGGCGGCAGCCAGTCCGAGTGCCAGACCTGAGCAGCTTTCACCGCTGAAGCCTTGTCGCTGTTGATGACGACAGGGCGGCATTCAGCACTGGGCTGCAGCTCGCTATCCTGCGGCACATCGGCAGTGTCGAGGCGGGTGAACTGGAAGCGCTCGAGCAACTGCCCCTTGTCGTTCAGCAGCAACGACTTGAGCGGCAGCCCGGTCTCGCGATCCAGGTGCAATTCGAAACCATAGCGGTGTTGATCACGGGGAGTCAGCGAAACAATGACCGCCTGACGCCCGGCCACGCGCGACTTGCCGATGACGGCAAGGTCGTACCAATTCTTGAGCTTTTGCGGATCGAGGGCGCGAGCGGCAGAGTCCGGCGCGTCTCCAAGGCCTGCGACCAACTGGCCGCTGACACATTGGGTACGTCCGTCGATGCGCACTACCTCTTGAGCGGATCCATCGAGCTGAACCAACCGCTCGCGGACCTTACCATCCTGGACGCGATGCCAGATGTTATGGGTAGAAAAACTACCGTTACGCTCGTATACAAAGGTGCCCTGAAAGCTTTGCTGCTGCTCCGCTTGCCCAAGACGCTGCAACCAGTCCTGGGCTTCATCGGCATGGGCTGGAACTACAAACCAGCCACTGAGCAGAAGCGTAAGTAGAGGTATGGCGCGCATGATCCTCCTTAGCGGTTTTCCAGGCTTGCTGCACGAGCGTAAGGCAGCGCGCTTTCAGTGCCTTTGAGGGCAGCTTGTTGCGCATGCTGACGCAGGTAGCTTGGCAGGCGCTGATCATGCCATCCTTGCTGGCCTTGCAACACGCCGTTGGCCATAGGACCGGTAGCTTCGGAACTTTCGCTGTAGCCAGCCAGGACCGCAGGGCCCTTGACTTGTGGAACAGCCAGGGTCTGCTGACCCGATTGCTGAGCCAGTTCAACACCAGCAATCTCGTCCTGGTTATACAGGCGAACACCTGCCAGCACGGCCACCGTTACCGAGGCAGCAACGGCCAGGCGGCCCAGGCTGCGCCATGGGCTGCGGGAGGCCTTGGCCGGCACGGCTTCGTCAGCCAGTGCGGCAGAAACGGCCGCAGCAATGTCCAGACGTGGAAGCAGCAGTTCCTTGTGCATGGCTGCCCGAGCGATTTGATAACGAGCCCAGGTTTCACGGGCTTCAACTTCGTCGACGGCATTCAACACCCGACGCAATTCCAGTTCGTCCGCTTCGTTATCCATCACTGCGGACAGCGATTCCTGCAGGGCTTCACGACTCATGGCGGTTCCTCTCTTGGCTGTCGCCGCTGTCTCAGGATTCCTGCAACAACGGCTGCAGGGCTTTATCGATGGCTTCCCGAGCGCGGAAAATCCGGGAGCGCACGGTACCCACCGGACATTGCATGACGCTCGCAATGTCCTCGTAACTCAGACCATCGAATTCACGTAAAGTTAAAGCTGTACGCAAATCTTCTGGAAGTTGCTGGATGGTTCGATGGACAGTGCCTTCGATCTCATCCCGCAGCAGCGCCCGTTCTGGAGACTCAAGGTCCTTGAGGCCATGATCGCCGTCGTAGAACTCCGCATCTTCAGAACTGACATCGCTATCCGGCGGCCGTCGGCCGCGTGAAACCAGATAGTTTTTCGCCGTGTTGATGGCGATACGGTACAGCCACGTATAAAACGCACTGTCACCGCGGAAATTACCAAGTGCACGGTAAGCCTTGATAAAGGCTTCTTGTGCGACATCCTGGGCTTCATGGGTGTCGTGCACGAATCGCACGATCAACCCGAGAATTTTGTGCTGATATTTCAGCACCAGCAGATCGAACGCTCGCTTGTCGCCGCGTTGCACGCGTTCGACCAGCTGCTGATCCTCTTCCTGGGTTAGCATGAACACTCCTCGATAAGCTCGGAGGAAGCTTGCATCACTAATCGATCAGGCTTGCAAACATAGACTCGGGCTTTTCGCAAAAGTTCTCCCCCTCCAAGCAAGTTTCCTGCGGGCTCTGATTTGGCACGCACGAAAAACGCAGCGCGGGCAAGGCCGGCTGCGCGAATAATCCTGTCGTCGATTCCAGCGGCAAGGGCCGTGACTCAAGCCCTGCATGTCGCCGACGCTGTCCCTTCTTTCAGGCAACCTTCTATTGAGTTTGGGCCCTTGGCAAAAGTTCCCAATCTTTATAGCCGTGCAGAACGAACATTGTGTAACCGTGAAGAGAAAAAGGGTGCTACATCTTCGATACAGTCGCCACAGCGGTAAATCGGCCGCAAAACGACCTGGCGAACATGAGCTGCAAATACCCGTCTTCTGGTCACCGTAGTCTCACAATGCCACGAAGGCTCGGCTATTGTGCCGATCCACCCCTCTATATACTAGTGGGCTGTGTGGCCGCCCTGATTTGCCGAACCAGGCATCACTGTGCCATCTCCAATCTGGGTCGCTTTGAGCGGAATACTCCTAATGAGCCAACAGTTTCAACACGATGTTCTGGTGATTGGCAGCGGCGCTGCCGGCCTGAGTCTTGCGCTGACCCTCCCTGCCCATCTGCGCATCGCCGTGCTGAGCAAAGGCAACCTGGCCAATGGTTCGACATTCTGGGCCCAGGGCGGCGTCGCGGCGGTGCTGGACGACACCGACACCGTCGAGTCCCACGTCGAAGACACCCTGAATGCCGGCGGCGGCCTGTGCCATGAAGACGCGGTGCGCTTCACCGTCGAACACAGCCGCGAGGCCATCCAGTGGCTGATCGACCAGGGCGTGCCCTTTACCCGTGACGAGCAGTCCGGCACTGAAGACGGCGGTTTCGAGTTCCATCTGACACGAGAGGGCGGCCACAGCCATAGGCGCATCATCCACGCCGCCGACGCCACCGGCGCGGCCATTTTCAAGACCCTGCTAGCCCAGGCGCGGCTGCGACCGAACATTGAGTTGCAGGAGCAACGGGTCGCCATCGACCTGATCACCGAGAAACGCCTGGGCCTGGAAGGCGATCGTTGCCTGGGGGCCTACGTGCTCAACCGCGGCACCGGCGAGGTCGACACCTACGGCGCACGCTTTGTGATCCTCGCCTCCGGCGGCGCAGCCAAGGTCTATCTGTACACCAGCAACCCGGACGGTGCATGCGGTGACGGCATCGCCATGGCCTGGCGTTCGGGCTGCCGGGTGGCCAATCTGGAGTTCAACCAGTTCCACCCTACTTGCCTGTACCACCCCCAAGCCAAGAGCTTCCTGATCACCGAAGCCCTGCGTGGCGAAGGCGCCCACCTCAAGCTGCCCAATGGCGAACGCTTCATGCAGCGTTTCGACCCACGGGCCGAGCTGGCACCACGGGACATCGTGGCCCGCGCCATCGACCATGAGATGAAGCGCCTGGGCATCGATTGCGTGTACCTGGACATCAGCCACAAGCCGGAAGAGTTCATCAAGACCCACTTCCCGACGGTGTATGAGCGTTGCCTGGAGTTCTCCATCGACATCACCAAGCAGCCGATCCCGGTGGTACCGGCGGCGCATTACACCTGCGGCGGGGTGATGGTCGACCAACAGGGCCGCACCGACGTCCCGGGCCTGTACGCCATCGGCGAAACCAGCTTCACCGGTTTGCACGGTGCCAACCGCATGGCCAGCAACTCGCTGCTGGAGTGTTTTGTCTACGCTCGCTCGGCCGCGGCCGACATTCTTGCGCAATTGCCGCAAATATCAGTCCCTGCTGCCCTGCCCGTATGGGATGCCAGCCAGGTTACGGATTCCGATGAAGACGTGATCATTGCGCATAACTGGGACGAGCTGCGGCGTTTCATGTGGGACTACGTGGGTATCGTGCGCACCAATAAGCGTCTGGCACGGGCCCAGCACCGGGTACGGCTGCTGCTGGACGAGATCGATGAGTTCTACAGCAACTATAAAGTCAGCCGCGACCTGATCGAACTGCGCAACCTGGCCCAGGTCGCCGAGCTGATGATTCTGTCAGCTATGGCGCGCAAGGAAAGCCGCGGCCTGCACTACACCCTCGACTACCCGCAGATGCTGCCCGAGGCGCTGGACACTATTCTGCTGCCGCCCACCTACGCCGACTGAACTTGAGCCGCACCCGCAAACGCCGGTGGATGGCCGGCGCCAGCGCATCACGGGGCACGCAGAGCGAACGCACGCGGCGCTCGCCCCGCAGGCGAAACCGCAACACGACCATCATCGGCAAGGCCAGGCTGTCCGGACGCAATTGCACCGGCTGCCAGCCTCGCGCGCTATTGAATAGCTGCCAGCCTTCGGCATTGCGGCGCAAACCGGTGAACGCGTGGGGGTGACTCAGGAGGATCTGCCGCGGTACGACCCAGCCGGCATGAGCCAGGCAAGCCGCCACTGCAGTGATGCAGGACCAGACGGGAATATCGAGTACCAGCAGCGAGCCCAACGCAATCAGCTGGGCCAGGAGATAAGCCGCCAGCAAGCGCCGAGAGGCACGCCAGCGGCATTCGAAGGGGCTACTTGGGCTGGACACGGTCCAGGATCATGCGAACCATGCGCTGCAATTCCGGGTCTTCAGACTCACTGCGTTCCATGAACCAGCCGAACATGTCCTGATCCTCGCATTCGAGCAGCTTGCGATAGCATTCGCGGTCTACATCATTGAGATGGGCATACACCTCCTTCACGAACGGCACCAGCAACACGTCTAGTTCAAGCATGCCGCGACGGCTGTGCCAGTAGAGGCGATTCAGTTCAACATCTTCGACCATGGAGCGCTCCTCAAATAGAGCGCAAGTATACAGCCCGAAGAAGGCGAGAACAGTCGGCTTTGGTCGGGCACCGCCGACCTTTTGTGAACTACCCATTTCAGGGGCGCCCCCTTATGATGTGCCCCAGACCCTATTACCCTGCGATGACTCATGGCTGATTCCGCTTTTTTCTGCACGCTGTCCCACGAAGGCATCCTCGCCGTACGCGGCCCTGACGCCAGCAAGTTCCTTCAGGGTCAGTTGACCTGCAACCTCAATTACCTCAGTGACACCCAGTCCAGCCTGGGAGCCCGCTGTACGCAAAAAGGCCGCATGCAGTCCAGCTTTCGCATCCTGCTGCAAGGTGACGGGGTGTTGCTGGCCATGGCCCACGAGCTGCTGGAGCCGCAACTGGCGGACCTGAAGAAATACGCAGTGTTTTCCAAAGCCAAACTCAGCGATGAAAGCGCCCAATGGGTGCGTTTCGGCCTGGGCGATGCCGGTGCCGCCCTGCTCAGCCTGGGCCTTGAGCTTGGCGAAGAAGCCGGCAACCTGGTGCGCAACAACGATTTGATCGCGGTGCGGGTCTCCCCCGGGCGCGCCGAATTATGGGCCCCGGCCGATCAGGCCGACACCCTGCGCGGCCAACTGGCGGCGCAACTGCCTGAAGGCAAGCTCAACCAGTGGCTGTTGGGCCAGGTTCGCGCCGGGATCGGCCAGGTCATGCCTGCCACTCGCGAGCTGTTTATCCCGCAGATGCTCAATCTGCAGGCCATCGGCGGCGTCAGCTTCAAGAAAGGCTGCTACACCGGCCAGGAAATCGTCGCGCGCATGCAATACCTGGGCAAGCTCAAGCGCCGCCTGTATCGCCTCTGCCTGCCGGCCGGCGACCTACCTGAACCGGGCACCCCGCTGTTCTCCCCGCCCCATGGCAGTTCCATTGGTGAAGTGGTGATTGCCGCACGGGCCGAGCAACAGATTGAACTATTGGCGGTGCTGCAAGCCGAAGCCGCAGAGGGGGGTGATATCCACCTCGGGACACTTGAAGGGCCAGGCCTGCAACTGCTCGATTTACCGTACCAACTGGACCGTGATCGCGAAATCCAGCGCTGATCGTCAGCACCCCTTGGCAACACCCTAGAGAACAGAAATGAGCAAGCTGGCGGATAAGGTCCAACAGGATTTAGTTGAGGCCATCGATAACGATGACCTGGTTCTGCCAACGTTACCGGAGGTGGCCTTGCAGATTCGCCGGGCCGCTGAAGATCCGGAGATCAGCGTCAGCACCCTGAGCAAAGTGATAGGCCGCGATACGGCGCTCTCGGCGCGCCTGATCAAAGTGGTCAACAGCCCCTTGTTGCGCGCGACCCAGGAAGTCACCGACCTGCACACGGCCATCACCCGCCTGGGCGTCAACTACAGCAGCAACCTGGCCATCGGCCTGGTCATGGAGCAGATTTTCCACGCCCGCTCCGAAGTGGTCGAAAAAAAGATGCGCGATGTCTGGCGCAAAAGCCTGGAAGTCGCCGGTATCAGCTACGCCCTGTGCCGCAGCTACTCTCAGCTCAAGCCGGACCAGGCGGCACTGGGCGGCCTGGTGCACCAGATCGGCGTGCTGCCGATCCTGACCTACGCCGAAGACCACTACGAGCTGCTGGCCGACCCGGTCAGCCTGAACCACGTGATCGAACATATTCATCCGCTGCTGGGCGATAAATTGCTCAAGGTCTGGGATTTCCCGGAAAAACTGGCCCTGGTGCCCGGGCAATACCTGAACCTGCAACGCGACTCGACCAAGCTCGACTATATCGACCTGGTCCAGGTGGCCACCCTGTATTGCCACAAAGGCACCGACCATCCCCTGGCGCGCATCGACGTCTCTGAGGTGCCGGCGTTCAAGAAACTGGGAATCGACCTGGACGATGAAGTGCTGTGCTGCGACCTGGAAGAGTCGCGCTCGCTTCTGTACTGATCCGCTCGGCGACGCTCAGCGCAACAGGCTAGCTCGCAATAAAACTCACCCGCACCTTCAAGCCCCGTTGCGCGCCATCGTGCAGGCTGATCTGTGCCAGGTGTGCGCGGCAGATTTCGCCGACGATCGCCAGGCCCAGCCCGGACCCCGCCACCTGCTGATTACGCCGGTAGAAGCGTTCGAACACCCGATCCCGGTCTTCCAGGGGGATCCCCGGGCCGTCGTCCTCGACTTCCAGTACCCCTGGCGGCGACACACGCAAAATCACATTGCCGCCTGGCGGGGTGTGGGCCAGGGCGTTATCCACCAGGTTGCTCAGCAGTTCATTGAGCAGGCTCGGCTCACCGCGCAGCCACACCGGTTCGTCGGCCTCCAGGGCCAAGGCCACGCCGCGGGCGTGGGCCAGGGGAGCCATGGCCATGCCCAGTTCACGGGCCAGTTGGCTGAGGTCGAGCGACTGCGCACCGCCCTCGGCAATCGCCCGGGCGCCGTTTTCGATGCGCGCCAGGGACAATAGCTGATTGGCCAGGTGGGTCAGGCGGTCAGTGCCCTGGGCCGCGCTTTCCAGAGTGGCGCGCCAGGTCTGCGGGTCCGTGGCCCGCTGGCCCAGTTCCAGCCGCGCCTTGAGCGCCGCCAACGGCGTGCGCAACTCATGGGCAGCATCGGCGATAAACTGCGCCTGGCGCTCGAACTGGCCGCGCAGGCGCTCGGTGAAATGGTTGAGCGCCCGCACCAGAGGCCACAACTCGCGCTGCACCTCCACCAACGGCAAGGGCCGCAAGTCGTCAGGCTGACGCTCCTCGACCGCGCTGCGCAGTCGCTCCAGCGGACGCAGGGCGGCACTCACGGCAAACCACACCAGCACCAGCGCGCCAATCGCCAGCATCCCCAGGCGCAGCAAGGTGTCGGCCATCAGGCTGCGGGCCATGGTTTCACGCGCCTCGTCGGTCTCCGCCACGCGAATTTCCGCCATGCCGTTCATGTTCGGCTCGCTGACCGCCTTGAGCAGGCTGACCACACGCACGTTCTGTCCCAGGTAGGAAGCATCGTAGAACCGCGCCAACGCCGGATAATCATCGGTACGCGGGGTGCCCGGCGGCGGCCCGGGGAGGTTTTCGTAACCGGAGATCAACTGCTGGTGAATGTCGTTGACCTGGTAGTAGATACGTCCGGCGCTGTCGTAGGCAAAGGTGTCCAGGGCCACATAAGGCACATTGGCACTCAGGCTGCCGTCGCGCTGGGACAAACCGGCGGCGATGGTCCGCGCCGAGGCCAGCAGAGTCCGGTCATAGGCGGTGTCGGCGGCCTCGCGCCCGTTCCAGTAGGCACTCAACCCGCTGGCCAGCATCAGCACCACCAACAGCAGCGCCAGGTTCCACAACAACCGCCAACGCAGGCTGCTGGGCTTATGCATCGCGGCTTTCCAGGAGGTAGCCGAGGCCGCGGAAGGTAACGATGGCCACCGCATGCCCATCGAGTTTCTTGCGCAGGCGGTGGACGTAGATTTCGATGGCGTCGGGGCTGGCCTCTTCATCCAGGCCGAACACTTGGGCCGCCAGTTGCTCCTTGCTCATCACCCGTCCCGGACGGGCGATCAGGGCTTCGAGCACCGCCTGCTCGCGGGAGGTCAGGGTCAGCAGCTCATCGCCCAGGGTGAAACGCCGAGTGTCCAGGTCATAGACCAGCACCCCGCAGCGCTGCTGGCGTTCGCCGCCGAGCACGCTGCGCCGCAGCAGGGCCTTGACCCGCGCTTCAAGCTCGGTGAGTTCGAAGGGTTTGGCCAGGTAATCGTCGGCCCCCAGGTTCAGGCCATGGACCCGATCCTTGACGTCGCTGCGCGCAGTCAGCATCAGCACCGGCAGGTTCTTGCCGCGGCTGCGCAGGCGCGCCAGCACCTCGAAACCGTCCATGCGCGGCAGGCCGACATCGAGGATGACTACCGCATACTCCTCGCTGCCCAGGGCCAGGTCCGCTGCCACGCCATCGTGCAGCACATCCACCGTCAGGCCGATGCTTTTCAGCGCCTGGGCGACACTTTCCGCCAGTTGCAGATGGTCTTCGACAAGCAGAACGCGCATGGATTGCTACCTCATTCGGGGAGGGTCGACGCCACTCTTTGGCGCGGAGTTTACAGCCGCAACCGCCGCTGTGAAGCCCGAAAACATTGAAAGTCCGCTGAAAGGTTAGCGAAAGGTTGGCCCATTAGAGTCCTGCCACGGACAGTCCCGACTGCCGTGGCCGTCACGGCCGCTTGCCCGAAAAACGCCTCGAAGCGTTTTCGCCAATAAGAACAATAACGGAGTACCACACGATGCTGTCCATGCAGCCTCAGGCTTGCCCGCCTGTTCGTTTTTCCCTTCTGCGCCAGACCACCCTTGCCAGTGCCGCCGCCCTCGCCGGTTTTTCGCCGCTTGGCCATGCCGCGTTCTTCGAAGACAGCAGCGCCACCCTCGAAACCCGCAACATGTACTTCAACCGCGACTTTCGCGACGGCACCAGCGCCCAGCAATCCAAACGCGACGAATGGGCCCAGGGTTTCATGCTCAACCTGCAATCGGGCTACACCGAGGGCACCGTCGGTTTCGGCGTGGACGCCCTGGGCATGCTCGGCATCAAGCTCGACTCCAGCCCCGACCGCCCCGGTACCGGCCTGCTGCCGACCCACGATGACGGCCGCGCAGCCGACGAATACTCCAAGCTCGGCCTGACCGGCAAGATGAAGATCTCGGCCACCGAGCTGAAAGTCGGCAGCCTGATCCCCGAACTGCCGATACTCAAGCCCAACGATGGACGCATCCTGCCCCAGACCTTTGAAGGCGGCCTGCTGACCTCCAGGGAAATCAAGAACCTGACCTTCACCGGTGGTCGCCTGTCCCGCGCCAAGGACCGTGACGACAGCAACTACGAAAACATCGCCCTCAACAATAAGAACAGCCGCTTCAGCAGCACCGCCGAGGGCAAGCATTTCGATTTCGGCGGCCTGGACTACAAGTTCACCGACAAGATCACCGGCAGCTACCACTTCGCCCAGCTCGGCGAGGTCTACAAACAACACTTCCTCGGCCTGGTGGCGTCGCGCCCCATGGGCCCTGGCACCTTTGCCGCCGACTTGCGCGCTGCCATCAGTGACGACCAGGGCCAGGCCCGTGGCGGCAAGATCGATAACAAATCCCTCAACGGCCTGGTGAGCTATGCCTTGAACGGGCATAAGCTCAGCGCCGGCTACCAGCACATGTCCGGCGACAGCGCCTTCCCTTACGTCGATGGCAGCGATCCCTACCTGGTCAACTTCGTGCAGATCAACGATTTTGCCGGCGCACAGGAGCGCTCCTGGCAAGCACGCTACGACTACGACTTCGGCAAACTCGGGATCCCCGGCCTGAGCTTCATGAGCCGCTACATCAGCGGTGACAACATCGCCCTGAAAAACGGCGACACCGGCAAGGAATGGGAACGCAACACCGAGATCAAGTACGTGGTGCAAAGCGGCACCCTCAAGGACGTCGCGGTGCGCCTGCGCAATGCCACCTACCGCTCCAACTATTCGGCACGGGACGCCGATGAAGTGCGGCTGCTGGTGAGCTACAGCGTGGCCCTCTGGTAACTGGCCGTCAGCTGACACACCAGGGTCGAGGACGGCCCTGGCATACCTACAACAACTCCTGTGGAGACGATCATGGACTTATCACTGCGTAAACTCGCCCTCGCCGCCGGCTGCATGCTGTTCGCCGGCCAACTGCTGGCCGCCGGTGCCGAACCCAAGCGCCCGGAATGCATCGCCCCGGCCTCCCCCGGCGGCGGCTTCGACCTGACCTGCAAGCTGGCGCAAAGCGCGCTGGTCAACGAAAAACTGCTGTCCAAGCCGATGCGCGTGACCTACATGCCCGGCGGCGTCGGCGCAGTGGCCTACAACGCGGTGGTGGCCCAGCGCCCGGCCGATGCCGGGACCCTGGTGGCCTGGTCCAGCGGCTCGCTGCTGAACCTGGCCCAGGGCAAGTTCGGGCGTTTCGATGAAAGCGCAGTGCGCTGGCTGGCGGCCGTCGGCACCAGCTACGGTGCGATCGCGGTCAAAAGCGATTCGCCCTACAAGAACCTCGACGACCTGGTCCAGGCCCTGAAAAAAGACCCGAGCAAAGTGGTGATCGGCTCCGGCGGCACCGTCGGCAGCCAGGACTGGATGCAGACCGCGCTGATCGCCAAGGCCGCCGGGATCAACCCGCGCGACTTGCGCTACGTGGCCCTGGAAGGCGGCGGTGAAATCGCCACCGCCCTGCTCGGCGGGCATATCCAGGTCGGCAGTACCGACATCTCCGACTCCATGCCGCACATTCTCGCCGGCGACATGCGGCTGCTGGCGGTGTTCTCCGACCAGCGCCTGGACGAGCCGGAAATGAAAGACATCCCGACCGCCAAGGAGCAGGGCTACGACATCGTCTGGCCGGTAGTGCGCGGCTTCTACCTGGGGCCAAAAGTCAGCGACGAAGACTACGCCTGGTGGAAAGACGCCTTCGACAAGCTGCTGGCGTCCGAAGAGTTCGCCAAGCTGCGTGACCAGCGCGAGCTGTTCCCGTTCGCCCTGACCGGCCCGGAGCTCGACACCTACGTCAAGAAACAGGTCACCGACTACAAGACCCTGGCCAAAGAGTTCGGCCTGATCCAGTGATCGTCCCGGTCTAGCCGCCCGGCCCTCGCGCATCGAGGGCCGGGCCCAGGAGTTCCCCATGCTCTTACAACGCATTTTTGCCTCGGTGTTGCTGCTGGCCTGTGCCGGCCTGGCACTGATGGCCTGGCCGTACCAGGCGGCTTTTTCCTACGAACCGGTCGGGCCCCGGGCCTTTCCCCTGCTGATGCTGGGGTTGATGAGCCTGGGCCTGATTTACATGTTGTTTCGCCCGCAGCCGACCAAGCACACCGAAGAGGAACCGGCGCTGGACCGCGAAACCCTGATCAAGATCGGCGTCTGCGTGACGCTGTTGATCGTGTTTGCCGGCACCTTCGAACCCCTGGGTTTCATCCTCAGCAGCATGCTGGTGGGCATCCCGATGGCACGTCTGTATGGCGGCCGCTGGTGGCCCAGCGTGGTCATCGTCAGCTTGATGGCCGTGGGCCTGTATCTGTTGTTCGACAAAGCCATGGATGTACCGCTGCCCCTCGGCCTGCTTGAAGTTCTGGAGAACTGATATGGATACTTTCAGCTATTTGGGCCAGGGCTTCGGCGTCGCGCTGAGCCCGTACAACCTGGTGACAGCCCTGTGCGGCACCCTGATCGGCACCGTGGTCGGCCTGCTGCCGGGCCTGGGCCCGATCAACGGTGTGGCGCTGCTGATCCCGATTGCGTTCGCCCTCGGCCTGCCACCGGAGTCGGCGCTGATTCTGCTGGCAGCGGTGTACCTGGGCTGCGAGTACGGCGGCCGGATCAGCTCGATCCTGCTCAACATCCCGGGTGAAGCCTCCACCGTGATGACCACACTCGACGGCTACCCCATGGCCCGCAAGGGCCTGGCGGGCGTGGCGTTGTCACTGTCGGCCTGGAGTTCGTTCATCGGCGCCTTTATCGCCACCTGCGGCATGGTGCTGTTTGCCCCCCTGCTGGCGAAATGGGCGATCGCCTTCGGCCCGGCGGAATATTTCGTGCTGATGGTGTTCGCGATTGTCTGCCTGGGCGGCATGGCCGGTGATCGGCCGCTGAAAACCTTTATCGCCGCGCTGATCGGCCTGTTCCTGTCCAGTGTCGGCATCGATGCCAACAGCGGCGTTTACCGCTTCACCGGCGACAACATCCACCTCACCGATGGCATTCAGTTCGTGGTGCTGGTGCTGGGTCTGTTCTCCATCAGCGAGATCCTGTTGCTGCTGGAGAAAACCCACCGTGGCCAGGAAGCGGTCAAGGCCACCGGGCGCATGATGTTCAACGTCAAGGAGGCCTCTGCGGTGTTCGTGGTCAACATCCGCTGCGGCCTGCTGGGTTTCATCATGGGCGTGCTGCCGGGTGCCGGCGCGACCCTGGCCAGTGCCGTGGCCTACATGACCGAAAAACGCATCGCCGGCGCCAAAGGCACCTTCGGCCAAGGCGACATGCGCGGCCTGGCGGCGCCGGAAACCGCCATCGGCGCTTCGGCCTGCGGCGCCCTGGTGCCGATGCTGACCCTCGGCGTGCCGGGCTCGGGCACCACCGCGGTGATGATTGGCGCGCTGTCGCTGTACAACATCACCCCCGGCCCGCTGCTGTTCCAGCAACAACCGGATATCGTCTGGGGCCTGATCGCCTCGCTGTTTATCGCCAACATCATGCTGGTGATCCTCAATATCCCGATGATCCGCATCTTCACCCGCATCCTTGCCGTGCCGAACTGGGCACTGGTGCCGGTGATCGCGATCATCACCGGGATCGGCGTCTACGCGGTGCACGCCACCACCTTCGACCTGTTCCTGATGGTGGGCATCGGTATCTTCGGCTACATCCTGCGCAAGCTGGACTTCCCGCTGTCGCCGGTACTGCTGGGCTTTATCCTCGGCGGCCTGATGGAGCAGAACCTGCGCCGGGCGCTGTCGATTTCCAACGGTGCGCTGGAAATCCTCTGGTCGAGCCCGATCACCCTGGGCGTGTGGATTCTCACGGCCGTGATGCTGCTGATGCCGATCCTGCGCATCTGGCGCAAGCGTTCCGTGCAGCGCCGTGCCGTGGCCGATGTCTGAGGTCAGCTTCAAACAGTGGTGGGGAACCCCACTGGTCGGGCTGGTGGGGGGTTACCTCGCCAGCCAGATCGGCTGGCCGCTGCCGTGGATGGTCGGCTCGTTGCTGGCGATCATCCTGGTGCGCTGCCTGACGCCCTGGCAACTGGCGGAAATCCCCGGCGGCCGCAAATGCGGGCAATGGGTGGTGGGCATCGGCATCGGCCTGCACTTCACCCCGGTGGTGATGGAGCAGGTGATGAGCCACTTCGGCCTGATCTTCTTCGGCGCGCTGGTCACCAGCCTGTCGGCAGTGGTGGGTGTGTGGTTGATGCGACGTACCGGGGAAGACCGGGCCACGGCGTTCTTCTCCAGCATGCCGGGCGGCTCCGGGGAGATGGTCAACCTGGGGGCGCGCAATGGCGCGGTGCTCAGTCGCGTCGCGGCCGGGCAAAGCCTGCGGGTGCTGGCGGTGGTGCTGTGCGTGCCGGCGGCCTTCAAGTACCTGCTCGGCGAGGGTGTGCCGCAGGCGCATCCGGCGACGGTCGATTGGCCATGGCTGGCGTTACTGTTTCCGGCGGGCGCCCTGCTCGCCTGGATCTGGCAGCGCCTGCGCCAGCCCAACCCCTGGCTGTTCGGCCCGCTGCTGGTGGCGGCCACCGTGAGTATCAGCTGGAACCTGCACGTCGGTCTGCCCGACGGTGCCAGCCAGATGGGCCAATGGCTGATCGGCAGCGGCCTGGGCTGTCACTTCAATCGCCAGTTCTTTCGGCGCGCGCCCTCGTTCCTGGGCCGCACCCTGCTGGGCACGGCACTGACCATGCTCATCGCCAGCCTTGCGGCATTGGGCCTGAGCGCCCTGACCCACCTGGACCTGCGCTCACTGACGTTGGGCATGATGCCCGGTGGTATCGCGGAAATGAGCCTGACGGCCGAGACCCTGCAACTGTCGGTGCCCTTGGTGACGGCGATGCAGGTGATGCGCTTGCTGTTTGTGCTGTTTCTGGCAGAGCCTTTGTTCCGGCACTGGAACAAAGACCCGGACCTCGACTGACCGGCAACCCAGGCTTACAAGGGCGGCAGGCGCCACTCGATGGGGGTCTCGCCATTTTGCTCGAGGTATTTGTTGGTACGGCTGAAGTGCCCGCAACCGATAAACCCGCGATAGGCCGACAGCGGTGATGGGTGCACCGAGGTCAGCACCAGGTGCTTGGTGGCGTCGATCAGTTTCTGCTTGCCCTGGGCATGGGCGCCCCACAGCAGGAACACCAGGTGCGGCTGGTGTTCGCTGACCACTTCGATGATCCGATCGGTAAAGAACTGCCAGCCCTTGCCCGCATGGGCGTTGGCGTTGGCGCGCTCCACGGTCATGGTGGTGTTGAGCATCAGCACGCCCTGCTCGGCCCAGCTTTGCAGGTAGCCGTGGTTGGGAATGTCGATGTTCAGGTCGCGCTTGAGCTCTTTATAGATGTTCACCAGCGACGGTGGCGCGGGAATCCCCGGTTGCACCGAGAAGCACAGGCCGTGGGCCTGGCCCGGGCCGTGGTACGGGTCCTGGCCGAGGATCACCACCTTGACCTCGTCCAGCGGGGTGGAATTGAGCGCGTTGAAAATCATCGGGCCCGGCGGATAGATTTCCTTGCCGGCGGCGTGTTCCTGGCGCAGGAACTCGCGCAGCTGGGCCATGTACGGCTGTTCGAATTCGGCACGCAGCGCCTCCTTCCAGCTCGGTTCGAGTTTGATACGGTCGTCGGAGGTCATGGGGGTACCCGCAGAAAAACAATGGGCGCACCCTAGGAAAGCCGTCCGGGCTTGTCAATTGGTCTGACGCAGAACCAGCACTTTCTCAGGACTGGGATCATACTCAACCTTCAATTTTCTGATCGAGGTCACGATGAATCTGCACTTCGAAGAGCTGACCGGCACGGATGGCGCGCGCATTGGCATCGCCAGCCTGGATGCCGAAAAGTCCCTGAATGCCCTGTCCCTGCCGATGATCCAGGCCCTGGGCGAACGCCTCGATGCCTGGGCCAAGGACCCGCAAATCGTCTGTGTGCTGCTGCGCGGCAACGGCGCCAAGGCGTTTTGCGCCGGCGGCGAAGTGCGCAGCCTGGCCCAGGCCTGCCTGGCGCACCCGGGCGAAGTCCCAGCCCTGGCCGGGCAGTTTTTTGCCGAGGAATACCGCCTCGACTACCGCCTGCACACCTACCCCAAGCCGCTGATCTGCTGGGGCCATGGTTATGTGCTGGGCGGCGGCATGGGCCTGTTGCAGGGCGCAAGCATCCGCATTGTCACCCCGAGCAGCCGCCTGGCCATGCCGGAAATCAGCATCGGCCTGTACCCGGACGTGGGCGCCAGCTGGTTCCTCTCGCGACTGCCAGGCAAGCTCGGCCTGTTTCTGGGTCTGACGGGTGCCCATATGAACGCCCGGGATGCCCTCGATCTTGACCTCGCCGACCGCTTCCTGCTGGACGAACAGCAAGAAGAACTGGTCGAAGGCCTGCTGCAATTGAACTGGCAGGAGCAGACGCCCATGCAGCTCAACAGCCTGCTCAAGGCCCTGCAACAGGAGGCCGTGGCCCAGTTGCCCGAGGCCCAGTGGCTGCCGCGCCGGCCGCAGATCGACCAATGGCTGGATGTCAGCGATGTACGCTGCGCCTGGCGCGCCATCAGCCAACCGCGCGAGCACAGTGACAGCCTGTTCAGCCGCGCGGCCAAGACCCTGAGCGAGGGCTGCCCGCTGACTGCGCACCTGGTCTGGGAACAGATTCGGCGGGCGCGCCATCTGTCCCTGGCCCAGGTGTTTCAGATGGAGTACACCCTGAGCCTGAACTGCTGCCGGCACCCGGAGTTCAGCGAAGGGGTAAGAGCACGGTTGATCGACAAGGACCAGAAGCCGCATTGGCATTGGCCGGACATCAATACGGTGCCCGATGCCGTGGTCGAGGCGCATTTTCACAAGGCCTGGGAGGGCCGGCACCCGCTGGCGGACCTGTCGGACTACTAACCCCGGCACGACCGGCAGGCAAAAAAAAGCGGCGCTCAATGCGCCGCTTTTTCATTGTCGGTTCAGCGGTTGTGGCCGCCTCGGCCGTCGTCGCCGCGATCATGGTTTCCACGGTCATGATCACCACGCCCACCGCGGTTATCGCGCCCGCCATGGCCGCCGTCGCCCCAGTTCTGACGGTTATGGCCGTCCCAGCCACCGTTCGGATAAGGCCGGTACGCTGCTCGTGGCGGGGCCTGGTAATAGCGTGGGGCCGGCTGGTAATAGCGCGGCGACGCCTGGTAGTACCTGGGCGCAGGTTGGTAGTAACGCGGCGCGGAATAGCTGCGGCCCGACGAGTAGTAGCCACCACCGGAGTAGTAGGCCGGCGCCGGCGTGCTGTAGACCTCGGAACTGTAGTAGCTGGAACCTCCGTCGTAATAGGGAACGCACGCAGAAAGAGTCAAACCCAGGAACGCAGTGAGTAGAAGTCGACGATACATGGCGGCCTCCTGGACCGCGAAAGAGCCATGCCAGCGACGCTGGCCGGCGGCAGTCAAATAATGTTCTGACTGACGAAGCATCTGACCGCGAAAACAGAATCTGGTGCGACACATGCAATACATTGATACAAGTCACCCAGGCGTTTCAGCGGACCATAAAAAAAGCGGCGCCTGATAGCACAACGCCGCTACTTTCAAGGAGCAGTCTGATCGCGACCGGCGTCCATTCAGGCCATGACCGCACTGACGATTCTTGTGACCTAATGGTGCCCGCGGCGGTATCCGCCGTAATAGTGCGGGCCGTATCCCCCGTAGTACGGGTGGTAATAACGTGGGCCGTAATAGCCGCCATAGTCATACGGGGAGTAACCGTAGTAATAAGGCGCCGGCACCCTGTACACGTCCGTGCGGTAATAGCCCGGCCCGGCGTAGTACGGCACGCACGCAGACAGGCTCGATCCGAGCACAATGGCAAACAGCATTCGACGCAACATGGCGGCCTCCTGGACCGCGGGAAGCCACACCAGCGACGCTGGGCGGCGTCAGTCGAAACAGCCGGGCTGACACTGTTTAAGACCGTAAAAATTCGACCCGGTGCCCAGTGGCCCCAGGTCTCCGACAAGTGGATTTGCGCTGCGCAAAAGGGCCTGGGCCCCGCCAATAAATGACGCAGTTATTTCCGGGCAGTGCCACTAGAATGCGTGCACCGGTCATCGCCAACGGAATCGTCATGCCGCTCCGCTCGCCGCTGTATTCACAACGCTCGTTGATCATCACGCTGATTGTCTTGCTCGGGTGCGGTTTCCTCGCCACATCCTTCTTGAGCTATTACGCCTCGCGCACCTCGATCCGCGACAACATCGTCAATACCGAGCTGCCGCTGACATCCGACACCGTGTACTCGGAGATTCAGAAAGACCTGGTACGGCCAATCCTGATTTCCTCGATGATGGCCCGCGACACCTTCATGCGGGACTGGGTGGTGGCCGGCGAACATGACCCGGGGCAGATGACCCGCTACCTCAACGAGGTCATGACCCACTACGGCGCCTACACCGCGTTCTTCGTGTCCAACAGCACCCTGACCTATTACCAGGCCAAGGGCGTGCTGAAGAAGATCAAGACCGACGAACCCCGCGACGCCTGGTACTTTCGCGTGCGTGATATGACGACCCCGTACGAGATCAACGTCGACCCGGACCTGGCCAACCAGGACAGCCTGACCTTCTTCATCAATTACAAGGTCCACGACTACCAGGACAACTTCATCGGCGCGGCCGGCGTCGGCCTGACCGTCGACGCGGTGATCAAGCTCATCGACAAGTACCAGCAGCGCTATCAGCGCAGTGTGTATTTCGTCGACACCTTTGGCCGCATCGTCCTGACCGGGGCTGACGGCGGCCCTCAAGGGGCCCGGGCCGGGCAGTCGCTGCACGACCTGGAAAGCATGAAAGAACTGCAGGCCAAGCTGCCCAAACCCCACAGTGGCAGCTACGAATACCTGGCCCAGGGCCAGGGGCACTTTCTCAATGTGCGGTTTATTCCCGAGCTGAACTGGTACTTGTTCGTCGACAAGCGCGAGGACGGCGCCCTCAGCGAAATCCGCCAGTCGCTGTACCTCAACCTGCTGATCTGCCTGCTGGTGACCCTGGTGGTGGCAGCCCTGCTGAGCCGGGTCGTCGGTCGCTACCAGCGGCGGATCGAAACCCAGGCCACCCTCGACAGCCTGACCGGCCTGCCGAACCGGCGCGGCTTCGACCTGCTGGCGGCCCAGGCCATCCAGGAAGCCCAGCGCGAGCCCAAGCCGCTGAGCGCGCTGCTGCTGGACCTGGACCGCTTCAAGCACCTCAACGACAACTACGGGCACATGGCCGGCGATCAGGTCCTGCGCGGTTTCGCCCGGGATCTGGAGAGCTGCCTGCGTCAATCCGATATCATCTGCCGCTGGGGCGGTGAAGAGTTCATCGTGTTGCTCAAGGACACCGACAGCGAGACCGCCCTGAAAATCGCCGAGAAGATCCGCCTGCTGATCGAACAGCGGCGCTACACCTATGAACACCATGAGTTGCAGCTGACGGTCAGCATCGGCCTGACCACCCTGCACACCGACGACACACTGCATGGCCTGCTGTCGCGCGCCGACCAGGCGATGTACCGGGCCAAACACACTGGCCGCAACCGAACCTGCGTGGAAATGCCTGACCCCAACCATGAATAAACCAGAACTCTGCCCGGCCTGCGGCGCCCGCAACGACTGCAGCCTGGCCGACCCACGCAGCGCGACCAAGGCCTGCTGGTGCTACGGCGTCAGCATCGACCCGGCGGTGCTCCAGGCCCTGCCGCCGGAGCTGCGCAATCTGTCCTGCCTGTGCCCGCGCTGTGCCCAGGTCGAAGCCCAGTTGCAAGCAGCCGCCCGGCCTATCGAGTAAAATGCCCGCCCCTTGCCGACCTGCACCTGTCCATGCGCCTTGATCGATTCCTCAGTAACCTGCCGCGCTTCAACCGCCAACAGGTACGCCTGCTGCTGGTGCAAAAACGCATCAGGATCGACGGGCTGACGATCAGCGATCCCCATGCACAGGTGCGAGAGTTCAGCCGCGTGGAACTGGATGACGAGTTGCTCCAGGCCGGGACCCCACCGCGCTATTTCATGCTGCACAAACCTGCGGGCTGCGTCAGTGCCACCCGCGATCCGGAGCACCGTACCGTGCTCGATCTGCTGGATGAACCGGACAAGGAACACCTGCACATCGCCGGGCGCCTGGACTACAACACCACGGGGTTGTTGCTGATCACCAACGACGGCAGCTGGTCCCGCCGCCTGACCCAGCCGCAGACCAAACTGCCAAAGGTCTATTACGTCGAGACCGAACAGGAACTCGGCCCCGAGTACATCAGCACCTTTGCCCAGGGCCTGTATTTCGCCTTCGAAGACCTCACCACCCAGCCCGCCGAATTGCTGATCCTCGGCCCGCGCCGTGCACGCCTGGCGATCGTCGAAGGGCGCTATCACCAGGTCAAGCGCATGTTCGGCCACTTCAACAACAAAGTCCTGCGCCTGCACCGCGAACGCATGGGGCCGCTGGTTCTGGACGACGCGCTTGCCCCCGGCCAGTACCGGGCGCTGACCGAGGCCGAAATCAACCAGGTCTGAGCACTGCTCCCGGGCCTGAATGACCATTGGGCAGAACGTGTCGAACAATTTACCGGCGGCACTTGCGGGTTCGTCCTCGGCCTGCTTGAATCAGACCGTCGGCCAAAATGTGACCGATGAGTCACCACCATACTTCTAAGAAACCTTTTGCCGGCAGTGAGCCCTCAGGCTCCGCCTTCCCACCGGCAGATGCCCGCCTATAACAACACCCGTCGACCTGCCTTACCGGATCGACATGGGCCCCCTAAGATTCCCAGGCGTATGCCTACCTGTCACAAATCACGTGCAAGCTCTATTGCGCGCATACCCGCTTGCCAGGAGTCTTATGACATGAGGCCAGAAATCGCTGTGCTGGATATACAGGGTCAGTATCGGGTTTACACGGAGTTCTATCGCGCAGACGCCGCAGAAAAGACCATCATTTTGGTCAACGGCTCGATGGCCACTACTGCGTCGTTTGCCCAAACGGTGAAAAACCTGCACCCGCAATTCAATGTGGTGCTCTACGACCAGCCCTATGCCGGTCGCTCCAAGGCCCACAACCGCCATGAAAAAATGCTCACCAAGGAAGCCGAAGGGCAGATCCTGCTGGAGCTGATCGACCACTTTGCCGCCGAGCACGTGATGTCCTTTTCCTGGGGTGGAGCCGCCACCCTGGTGGCCCTGGCGCACCGCCCACGGCGCATCGAAAAGGCCGTGATCAGTTCGTTCTCGCCGGTGATCAACGAACCGATGCGCGACTACCTCGAACGCGGTGTCGATTACCTCGGCAGCCGCGACGGTCATCGGGTCGGGCACCTGGTCAACGACACCATCGGCAAGCACCTGCCATCACTGTTCAAGCGCTTCAACTACCGGCACGTCAGCACCCTGGCCGAACACGAATACGGGCAGATGCATTTTCATATCAGCCACGTGCTCAACAGCGATCGCCTGTGCTACCTCAAGGCGGCAAAAGCCATCGACGTGCCGGTGCTGTTCATGAACGGCGAGTGGGACGAGTACACCGCGGCCAGTGATGCCAAGCTCTTCGCCAACCACGTGCAGCACTCAAGCTTCAGCACCATCCAGGCCACCGGGCACTTCCTCGACATGGAGCATAAAGCTGCCTGCCGAGACAGCCGCCAGGCACTCATGGGCTTCCTCAAGCCTTCTCAGCACGAAAGCCGTGCGCGCTATCACTACGTACAGGACCACCATGCACTGGCGATCTGAAACAGCGTCATCGCAGGCAAGCCCCCACTCCTGAGCCGCTCACCGCCGCCCCAGGAGCCGGCTTGCCCGCGATAGACTGCTCGCTGGCATTTCACGCAAATGCAGGTTCTGCAAAGAAAAACTTCAAATCCGTTGCCACATCTGGTACAAAGTCAGCCGTTCCGAGCGGGTGTCGTATAATGGCATTACTCCAGCTTCCCAAGCTGATAACGAGGGTTCGATTCCCTTCACCCGCTCCACTTCTCTTCTAACTCGCTGCTCCCCTGAAATCTGCCGGGTACAGAGCGAGACCGTCACGCAGCCCTGCTCAGGGTTCATCCACGTGACGCAACATAACCACCACTGCTGTTCGAACGCGGCCTGAGTCTTTCGCCTCTCAGTCGCAAGCCATGCACTGCGCGCCTAAAACGGCTCGGGGCATTTGAATTGCAACCCATGAATGTTCATATCCGTGATTGCTTCACCGATGGCGGCAACGCTCGGGCTAGGGCGTGGGCGCGCCGTTTACTGGCGACGCATAGCAGCAACCCCAAGGCCTGAACCCATCGCTTCAAGAAAACTGATTGCACGTGGAGGGCTGATGAACTGGGAGGTCTGGATCGACCCGCCGGATTTCGACCATTTTGTGCGCCTGGATCGATTGCTGTCCTGCCATCCACGCGTTGTAATAGCGCTCGCCAAAACGGCCGAGCGACCACGCTAGCCGTCTGATTTCCCCCCACCTCAGGACACGCAATGAACACAGCTCGTCTTTCCATTCAAAACTACGTGCTGGCAAAGGATGGCAATCGTCCGTACCTGCTCAACTCGGCCTTTATGCCCCAGGCCGTACTGGACATGGTGGTGAAAACAGGTTCGATTTCATTCCCGCCCCATGTCGAAGGCCTGGAGGGCATTGCCGAGGTGCTGGTCAGCCGCTTCGGCCAGACGTTCGAGAACGTCTACACCTTCTGCCTGGGCCGCCCGCCCCAGGCCGATGCCGAGACCTTCGACTGCACCTGGCTGGTGGGCATGTCCGACAAGAGCACCGGGCAGGTGCGGGTTGGCTGCGGCCTGTATCAGTGGCGCTTCCACGGGCAATCGAAACGCGTCGAGCACCTGACCATCACCATCGAACACATGGAAACCCTGCCCGCTAGCGACCTGCCGGCCGTGATGGATTGGTTGTCGGACCTCAACTACCCCTGGAGCAACCCGGAAGAACTGGCGCGCTCCGCCCCCAGCCTCGATGCGCTGAAGCCGGTGCTCCGGTACGTACTGGATGGCGAGGCCAGCTGATAACAGCGCCCGCCATCGGTCATGAGTCAGCCAGCACCGCGCAGTGAAAAACGCGGCCCTGGCTGATCTGTCCCAACTCCCCGCCTCCTCCAGCGGCTGCACCTGAACCGGTCGGCCGCTTCGCGCCTTGAGCCGCCGTGACCCACGCCCCTGTCCATGGCGCCCGCCATGAAGGATTCGGCAATACAGCCAGCAGCCGTCCCCGCCGGGAGTTGCCTACCCTTGAACTGCCCGCTGCAAGGCGCAGTGGTTATGGTGTTGATCATTAATATTTTGTGGGTACAGTAACCACCACTCACACCACAAGGAGGTGCTGTGAACAGTCGGTATCTGATCGGTCAGATCGTTGCGGATGGCGGGTACCTGGTGCGTATTCGAGGCAGCCACCATCACTTCAGGCACCCGAGCAAACCCGGGGTGGTGACGATCCCTCATCCGAAAAAGGACCTGCTGAAAAAGACCGCCATCAGTATTTTGAAACAGGCGCTGCTGATGTGATTCCAGCCAGCAGCGCCTAGGGAGGACCTGACTCATGCTGTACCCGATTGCGATCTCCAGCGGTGATGAGCAACACGCCTGGGGCGTGGAAGTACCGGATATTCCCGGCTGTTTTTCGGCCGGCGATGACCTGGACGATGCCATGGCCATGGCCCGCGAAGCCATCGAAGGCCACTTCGAGATCCTCGCCGAAACCGGCGCCGCCATACCGGTGGCGAACAAGGTCACCCTGCATGCCAGCAACCCGCAGTACGCCGGTTGTACCTGGGCGCTGATCGATATCGATGTACACAAATACCTGGGCAAGGCCCAGAAGCTCAACATCACCCTGCCCGGCTACCTGCTGAACCGCATCGACGACTATGTATTGCATCACCCCGAGGAAAAAAGCCGCTCGGGGTTCCTGGCTTCTGCCGCGCTCAAGGTGTTGCAGCAGGCTTGAGCACTCGGCACGCCGGCGGACCGCCACCGGACCGTGTCGCCGCCGGATACTTCCCGGCGAGCACAACTACGCCCAGGTCGTAACCAGCGCAGGGGCGGGGGCAGAACCTTCTACGATAAAACCTCGCCTCCTACCGTAGACCTCGCCCATGCGCCCTTCCCTGCTCGCCCCCTTGCTTGTCCTCTCGCTGGCCGCCGGCAGTTGCCTGGCCAGCCCCCGGTTCGATCACCTCTACGCCTTCGGTGACAGCTATTCCGATAACGGTGCCAGCGACCAACTGACCCGGGAGATGCTGGCGCAGCAGGTCAAGGACGCCCAGCGCCTGCCCGGTGATCTGTACTGGAAGGGGCGCTGGAGCAATGGCCCGACCGCTGTGGAAGTGCTGGCCCAGGAGCTTGATCTGGCCCTGAGTGACTTCGCCGTCGGCGGCGCAAAAAGTGGCCACAACAACTACTACGCCTGGATGACGCCCTACCGCGACACCGGTGTTTCCGGGCAGATCGATGCCTACCTGACCAGCGCCAAGGGCGGCAAGGCTGATCCCCAGGCGCTGTACTTCATCTTTATTTCCGCCAACGACTTCTTCGAATACGCCGACTTCGCCCACAAGGAACCTGTCGCCGATCTGGCCGCCAGCAGCATCGACAATATCCGCAGTGCCGTCGGCCGCTTGGCCAAGGCCGGGGCCAGGCATTTTATGGTGGTGGGCAGCACCGACCTGAGCCATGGCCCGGCGGTGGTCGCTGGCGGCCAGGCCGAGCAGGCCCGAACCTATCAGCAGCTGTTGCAACAACAATTGCCCGGCCGGCTGGTTGCCGATGGCAAGCAATGGGGAGTCGATATCACCTACTTCGACCACATCGCCTTCAGCGACCGGTTACGCCGCAATGCGGCGGCAGAAGGCCTGAGCCAGCTCGATCAACCGTGCCAGCCGACCTACCCGCAAGTGCAAACCGCATGCAGCCGGCCAGATGCCTATTTCTATTGGGATGAATGGCACCCGACCCGCAAGGTCCATGCCCTGGCCGGTAAGGCCATGGCCAAGGCGCTGGGCCAGGCCCAATAAGCGCCCCGGCAGCAGCCCTTAAAAGCCCCGGCCCAGGGGGAAACGATCAGCCCCGCTCCAGGCCAGGAACCGCTCCTGTTGCATCGGCCGGGCGAGAAAATAGCCCTGGGCCTCGTCGCAGCCAAATGAACGCAACATCTGCAGGCATTTGAAGCTTTCGATGCCTTCGGCCACGGTGCGGTAACCCAGTTCGCGGGCCAGGCTGATCACCGAACGGGTGATTTTCTGGTGCTGCACGTTGCTTTCGATGTCGGTGACCATGGACTTATCGAGCTTCACCACATTGGCCGGGATCTGATGCAAATAGGCGAAGTTGCTGTAACCGGAGCCGAAGTCATCGATGGCCACGTCCATGCCCAACTCACGAATCTTGGTCAGTTGCGCCAGCACCCGCGGGTTGGAGCGCAGCCAGGCGCCTTCGGTAATTTCCACCTCAAGCCGCTGCGGGTCGATGCCGTGGCGTTCACAGGCATGCCTGAGGACTTCGGCGATGTCCTGGTCTTCAAAGTCCTTGGGCGACAGGTTGATCGACAGCTTGCTGACCTGGGTCAGGCTCCAGCACTGCAACTTGCTCAACACCGCATCGATCACCCAATGGGTGACGCGGTGGATCAGCGCGTTGCGCTCCATCACCGGAATGAACTCGGCCGGCGAGATCAGGCCGAGGCGCGGATGCTCCCAGCGGATCAGCGCCTCGGCACTGACCTGCGCCCCATCAGGCAGGGCAAAGCGCGGCTGGAACATCAGGTAGATCTGGCCCGTCTCCAGGGCTTCGTTGATGTCCGACGCCAGGTTGAATGCCCGGCGATACGCCTGGTCGCGCACCACATCGTAGTGGGCCCAGCACGTACGGCGCATGTTCGCCAGTTCCAGGGCGAACATGGCCTTGCGCAACGCATCCTGGACCGATGGCGAGTCGATACCGAATTCCACCGTGCCGGCACAGACGCCTGGCACGATCGGCAGATCCAGCTTCGGCGGCCGTCGCCGCAAGCGGCTGACCAGGGCATCGAGAAACTGATCGAGGCTCGCTGTACCCGCCGGCAGCAGGAAACCGAAGCGCTTGACCGACACGTGATAAATCCGCACGTGACGCCCCAGGTAGTTCTGCAACTGCTGCGCCACGAAACGAACGATGGTCTCGAACGGCGACATGCCCATCGCCAGGGTCAACTCGTGGGCCAGGGCCATGTCCACCGCATCGATCAGCACCAGCACGCGTTTTTCGCCGGGATGCTGCTCGACCAGGTCCAGCAGGTCACTATGGAACTGCTCGCGATTGGGCAGGCCGGTCACCGGGTCAAGGCGGCGCAGGCGCTGGCGCAGCTCGATCTGCTCCATCACCATCGAGGCCAGGTCACGCAGTTGCTGACGCTCGGCAGCGTTGAGCTGCTGTGGCGACTTGTCGATTACGCATAAACTGCCAATCGCATGCCCCGAGGACGTCAGCAACGGCGCGCCGGCATAGAAGCGAATGCCCGGCTCCTCGGTGACCAGCGGGTTATTGAAAAAACGCACATCGCGGTAGGCGTTCTCCACCTCGAACACCTCCCGCGCATTCACCGTGTAAGCGCAGAACGACTGTTCGATCGGGGTCTCATCGACCGTGAACCCCACCCGTGACTTGAACCACTGCCGGTCACGGTCCACCAGGGTAATCAGGGCCATGGGCACCTTGAAATACTCGGCGGCCATACGGCAGATCCGATCAAAATTCTCGCAACGGGCAGTGTCCAGCAATTCCAGAGCATAGAGAGCAGCCAGCCGCTGCTCCTCGGCCAGAGCCTTATCGGGCATACAAGCGCTTGGACAGGGATAAGCGGATTTTCACGACAAAAACCTATCTCGCAGGGGTGCCAGGTTGGCACTGGGAAAGGGGAGCAATAGTGTTGCGGTAATGGCATTGCGATACTAGCCGACAGGATGCCGCAGTCACCTAAGCTTGCCAATTCCGTCCGTCGGACCGACGGTCTTTTTCCGCCCCTGGGGCACAGGCCTGAAACACAGGTTCCAGACCCTTCGCCAGAGCCCGGGCCGGCTGAAAAGTCCTTGGCGCAACACCGTCAAAACCGGCAACGCCTTGAAAACCGTGCCCTGCATCAAACAAGCCGTATTTCAATCTGGCGCCTGACGCTTATGGAGCAACCAATCACCCGCCTTGCCGAGGCGTTACTCAAGCCCCGGTACGCACGTAAATAAATAGTCGATCTTCAGCAACGCGTCAGCCCGGGAGGTAGACACTGAACGGGCGGGTGTCGATGTCTTCTCCAGCCTGGGAACGGCCTACTATGCATGTGCCATTACTGATCAAGCAGGCCCTGAGCCGGACGGCCTGCCTGCTGCTGATACTCCCCACCCTGGCCCTGGCCAGCCAGCCTGCGGCCCTGAGCGCGGACGATATTGCCTGGCTGCGGCGCGACGGTTTCGACCTCGACGCCGCCAACCTCAAACGCTTGCACAGCCTCGGGCGCCAGGGCCTGCTGGAGGCCCAGTTGGCCGACCGGATCAACGACCCGCTGCCGGCCCCGATCAATGATCTGCTGCGCAGCTACCCGGCGTTGACCACCCCGGCGGCGGAGCTGTTGCAAAACTACAAGGAGCGTCAGGAGCAGCTCAAGGCCCTGCCCGATGGCGACGCCAAAATCGCAGCCCGGAAGGCCGACCAGCAGCAGGCCAATGCCCTGGCCGAGCAGGCGCGCGCTGGCGTGCTGCTGCACGCGATCTATGGCCCCAACCAGCTCAAGGAGCAGTTGGTGGTGTTCTGGCTCAACCACTTCAGCGTCTTCCAGGGCAAGGGCCAGGTGCGGATCCTCAGTGCCGATTACGTCGAAAACGCCATTCGCCCCCACGCCCTGGGGCGCTTCCAGGACCTGCTGCTGGCCACCCTGAAAAGCCCGGCCATGCTGCAATACCTCGACAACGCACAAAACGCCAAGGGCAAGGTCAATGAAAACTACGCCCGCGAACTGATGGAGCTGCACACCCTGGGCGTCGGCGCCGGCTACAGCCAGCAGGACGTCCAGCAACTGGCGCTGATTCTTACCGGTGCCGGCCTGACTCCGCTGGACGGTCGGCCGCAAAATTTTCCGCCACGGCTGCAAGCGCTGCGGGTGCAACAAGGCCTGTTTCAATTCAACCCGCGACGCCATGACTTCAGCGACAAGCTGCTGCTGGGACAACCGGTCAAGGGCCGCGGTTTCGACGAGATCACCCAGGCCGTGGAACTGATCACACGCCAGCCTGCCTGCGCGCGTTTTATCTCCCAGCGCCTGGCCGAATACTTCGTCGCCGACAGCCCACCGCCCGCGTTGGTGGCACGCATGGCCAAGACCTTTGAAGACAGCGACGGCGATATCGCCCAGGTAATGCGCACCCTGTTTCAGGCCCCCGAACTGCTGCACAGCGCCGGTGGCAAGTTCAAGGATCCGCAGCAATTCGTGATCTCCGCCGTACGTCTGGCCTACGACGGCAAACCTCTGGCCAATGCCCGGCCTTTGATCAACTGGCTCAACCAGTTGGGCCAACCGCTGTTCGGTCGGGTCACGCCCGATGGCTGGCCCCTGGTTGCCAGCGCCTGGTCGAGTTCCGGGCAGATGTCCAAGCGCTTCGAGATCGCCCGCGCCATCGGCCGAGGCGACAACAAGTTGTTCACCGCCGAAGGCAGCACAGTCGCCGGGCCCGGTTTCCCGCTGATCACCACCCCGTTGTTCTACGAGGCGATGGCGCCGCGCCTTTCCCGGGCAACCCGCGATGCCCTGGACAAGGCCGTCTCGCCGCAGGAATGGAACACCTTCCTGCTGTCCTCGCCCGACTTCAACAATCGTTGACTGCCAGCCGATCAGACCTGATCAGGAGCCGCCATGAACCGTCGAGAATTGCTGCTGGCCGCTATCGCCAGCGCCACCCTGCCAAGCCTGTCGTTTTCCGCCCGATTATTTGCCGCTCCCGCCAGCACGCCGCGCCTGCTGGTGGTGTTTCTCCGGGGCGGCTACGACTGCAACAACCTGCTGGTGCCTTACGCCAGCGACTTTTATTACGAGTCTCGGCCCAGCCTGGCGATTGCCCGCCCGGACCCCGCCAACCCCGACAGCGCCATTGCCCTGGACGGCCACTGGGGCCTGAACCCGGTGCTGCGCGACTCGCTCTACCCACTGTGGCAACGCAAGCAATTGGCCTTCGTGCCCTTTGCCGGCACCGACGATCTGTCCCGCAGCCATTTCGAAACCCAGGACAACATCGAATCCGGCGAACCGACCCGGCAACGCGGTGGCTACGACTCGGGTTTTCTCGGCCGCCTGGCACGACTGATGCCGGACAGCGCGCCCATCGCCTTCACCGATGCAATGCCCCTGAGTTTCCAGGGCGCCAGGGACACTCCCAACCTGTCACTGCGCGGCGTGTCGAAGCCGGCCTTTGACGATCGCCAGGCGGCGATTCTTTCGGCCATGTACAAAGACACGCCTTATGCCGCTTCGGCCGCCGATGGCCTGGAACTGAGGCAGAAAGTCTCTCGGGAGTTGCAGGCCGAGATGCTCGCGGCCAATCGCGGCGCGGCCAATGCCCAGGACTTCGCCACCCAGACCCGTCGTATGGCCAGCCTGATGCGCGATCAATACCGATTGGGTTTCGTCGATGTCGGCGGCTGGGACACCCACGTCAACCAGGGCAGTACCCGGGGCCCGCTGGCCAGCAACCTGGCCAACCTCGGCCAGGGCCTGGCAGCTTTTGCCGACGCCCTCGGGCCGCACTGGCAGCAGACCACGGTGGTGGTGGTTTCCGAGTTTGGGCGGACCTTCCGCGAAAACGGCGCCAAGGGCACTGATCACGGGCACGGCACGGTGTACTGGGTGCTCGGCGGGCATGTGCGTGGTGGGCGGATCGCCGGTGAGCAAGTCGCGGTCAACCCGCAAAGCCTCCTGCAAAACCGCGATTACCCAGTGCTCAACAACTACCGCGACCTGCTCGGCGGCGTGCTGGCGGGGACCTGGGGGCTGTCTGCGGCCCAGGTGCAAACGGTATTCCCGGGAGCCCGGCCCAACGCCCTGCAACTGGTCTGAGGCGAGCCTGTCGCCCGGTGCGCAGGCACAAAAAAAGCGATCCCGGGATCGCCTTTTTTGCTCACGCCCAACCTGGGCTCAGTTGACCCAGGCCCCGACCCGCAGATGCCAGCCATCGTTGCGCTGTTCCCAATGCGGGTGCACATAGCGATAGCCGGCGCGTACCGGTTCCCAGTGACCATGCACGGCGACGTAGCGCCGACCGTCCCAATGCCAGTAGCCGCGCGACCAGACGTAACCCGGGCGGCCCATGGGTTCGACCTCGACGATGCGCTCCGGCGGCGGCTGTGGCGCCACCACTTCGACGTACTGGGTCGGCGGCGGACGCTCGACCACCCGCCGCTCATGCACCACCCGCTCCTGGACACACCCGGAGGCCATCACGACCACCGCCAGCAAAGCTGCGTAACGTAACACCATGCTGCCTCCTCGGCGCCAATGGCCAAGACTTCTGTGTAACAACGCCCCCTTGTTTCCACCCTGCTCCTGCCGGGTATAAATCTTGTAACAGCTGCGAACTGTCTGATTGCTGAACCTGATGCCGACAGACACCCCGGCCGCTGAAAGTGAGGCGCACGGGCAGGTGCATCCGATTAGCGGCCAAACAACCCCGCGCAGACACTTGGTAACGAACTCGCCGCTTCCAGCCATTTAAAATTGGCATAATTTTTGCTATGGTCCGCCATCGCAATTCAGCCACGGCGCGCTCGCCCGAGAGAACGCCCTTCCAGGTGTGGCCAGCTTGATGCCGCACCTGATACCGCTGCCTGATTGAGTGCCTCTCCCTGCCAACCGCTCGACCCAACATCGACGAGGCAGGGGTACAAACCGGGTGGGCCCTCCCAGGCAGGAGCACTGATGAGGTGATCCGATCAATATGAGCAGTACCGCACACATCTATAGCGCTGGATGGATCCTGGTGTTTCTGGCGGGGTTCCTGTCCCTGGCCATTCAGGTTTACCTGGCCTGCTTCAAGCTCGACGAAATGCTCGCCCACCTCAGCCGCTGCCGCGCGGTACTGGTGCGCAAACCACTTCTGGGCAACGACCCCCTCAGCCGTTATTTCATGCTGACCTGCATTGGCAGCCTGTTCGCCCTGCCCCACACCTTCCTGCGCAATGGCGGCCTCAACGTCAAGGACTACAAGCGCTTCCCCCTGGGGCTCAAGTACCTGATCACCAGCTTTCAACTGCTGGCCGTGATCGCCGGCCTGACCTGGCTGGCCCTGTGGCGCATGGGCCATTACCTGGTGCCCTGATCCCCCACCAAAGGCACGTTGATGGACCTGGATCGAGCGCCAGCCACGCGCCACTGGTTGGCCAAGAGTGCGCAGAATCATTTACAGATTCATGGCTGGCACTGATCAGATTCGTCTGATTGTTTGGCCCCTAAGTGCAGATGAGAATCGCTTCCAAATAAATGGAGGCACTCTGAATGTCCAAGCAAACCCGCTCGCAAACCTGGCGCCTGTGGTCCACCTCGTTGGGGCTGATGGCCGCCAGCCAGGTCGGTGTCGCAGCCGAAGCCAACGAATCGATCTCAGGCAAGAAACGCTCCTCGCCGGCACTGACCCTGGAGGCGACCGATGTGGTAGGCGAGCACCGTGAAGGCTACAAGCGCGATAGCGCCAGCTCGCCGAAATTCACCGCGCCACTGCGTGAGACCCCTAGGTCGATCACCATCATTACCGAAACCCTGATGCAGGACCGTGCCGTGACCTCCCTGGCCGACGCCCTGCGCACCACACCGGGCATTACCTTCGGCGCCGGTGAGGGCGGTACGCCACTGGGGGACCGCCCCTTCATTCGAGGTTATGAGGCCAGCACCGACATCATGATCGACGGCATTCGTGACGTCGGCCGCATGACCCACGAAGTCTTTAATATCGAGCAGGTCGAGATCCTCAAGGGCCCGGGCTCGGCCTACTCCGGACGCGGCTCGACCGGCGGCAGCATCAACCTGGTAAGCAAGACCGCCCAACAGGGAGACTTCATCGCCGGCAGCCTCAAGCTCGGCACCGACCAACTGCGCCGCAGCACCCTCGACATCAACCAATACCTGCCTGAGCAGAACATGGCGCTGCGCCTGAACGCGATGAAGCACGAAGCCGACACCCCGGGCCGCGACCATGTCGAAGTCAGCCGCTGGGGCATCGCCCCCACCTTCTCCTTCGGCCTCAATACCGACACCCGCGGCACCCTCAGCTACTACCACATGCAGAGCGATGACATGCCCGACCTGGGCCACCCGTTTTCGCCAAGCCGCAACAAGCCGGCCAAGGTCGACCGCGACAACTTCTACGGCTTCACCGGCCGCGATTTCCGCAAGACCTCAAGCGACCAGGGCAGCCTGCAACTGGAGCACGATTTCAACGAACACCTGACCCTGCGCAACACCACCCGTGGCGGGCGCGGCATGCAGGACTACATCATGACCCGGCCCTTTATCGACACCCCGGCCCAGGAACAAAGCAACCAGGTGATGCTCGCCTCCCGCGCGCGCAATGTGGTCAACACCTCACTGATCAACCAGACCGATGTCTTCGGCAAGTTCCAGACCGGTGCCATCGGCCATAGCTACAGCGCCGGGGTCGAGTTCTCCCGCGAGCGTATCGACAACAAGGCGCGCTATGGCTCGGTGCGCAACCCGGACAAAGGCAACCTTGCAGACCCCGACACGCATGCCCGCTATACCCCGGTGCCGGCCGGCGACGGCAGCCATACGGTGGTCAAGCACAACAACCGCGCACTCTATGCCATGGACACCCTGGCCCTGCACGAGCAGTGGGACCTGAACCTGGGGCTGCGCTACGACAACTACCACGCGCGTAATGCCACACAGAGCAACCGCGCCAACCTGTGGAGTTATCAGGCCGGCCTGGTGTTCAAGCCAGTGCACTACGCCAGCATCTACCTGAGCTACGGCACCTCGTTCAACCCGTCCGGGGAAACCGCCGGGCAATCTGGCGGTGCCGACGGCCCTGCCGGGGGTGGCTTGAAAGCCCAGAACCTGGATCCGGAAAAAAGCCGCAGCCTGGAACTGGGAACCAAGTGGGACCTGCTCGATGAAAAACTGTCGCTGACCGCCGCCGTGTTCAAGACCGAGAAAACCAACGCCCGCTCCTACGACGCAGTCACCGGTGAAGTGGCCCTGACCGGCAATAACGAGGTGCAAGGCTTTGAAGTCGGCGCTACCGGGCACCTGAGCGAACGCTGGGAAGTGATGGCCGGCTACACCTACCTCGACGCAAAAACCACCCGATACGCTGATTCCACGGCGAACTTCGACGGCAACCGCTCCAAGTTCATCGCCCCCAACAGCGCCAGCCTGTGGAGTACCTACATGCTCACCGAGCGCTGGAAGGTCGGCGGCGGCGCCACCTACATGGACAAGCGTTATGTGGACGACGCCAACCTCAAGAGCCTGGATGCCTACTGGCGTTACGACGCCATGGTCGCGTACCGGGTGAACAAGAACCTCGACCTGCAATTCAACGTGCTGAACCTGACCGACGAAACCCTCTACGACGCCTCCCACGTCGGCATCTTCGCCACCGTGGCACCCGGTCGTTCGGCGGAAATGACCGCTAACCTGCGGTTCTGAAACCCCACTGTTGCCTCGCAACCTGTAGCCGCTGCCGCAGGTTCGGGCGGCGTTCGGACGCGGGCCCTAAGCAGCGATACAGAGCTCCCGGACTAGCGGCGCCTGTTAGGGGCAGCGCAGCCTCTCGGTGCTCGGCAGCGGCTATGGGCGATCTTTGCGCTACCCCAGCAACGCCTGAATATCCCGATACAACGCCTGCGGAATCTGCACCCCGTGTCGCTCGCTTCGCTCCCGCGCCTCGAAGCGCCGTTGCGAAGGCAGGCGCGCGCCTTGCCCGGTGATCGCCTGGAACAACCCTTCGGCACGGGCCAGGCCCTGCTCGTAATCCGCCCCCAGAAACACCTTGGGATCGAACGCCAGGATCAACTCGCCATGGCAAGGCGCAGCGCCGACGCCTTCGTCGAACGCCATGGACTCGGCGCTGGTGAGGTCGCCGATCAGTGCCCCGGCCAGCAACTCGATCATCGCTGCCAAGGCTGAGCCCTTGTGCCCGCCGAAAGTCTGCATGGCCCCCTGCAACGCTGCCTTGGCATCGGTGGTGGGCTGGCCCTGGGCGTCTATGGCCCAGTGCTCGGGGATGGGCTTGCCCTGGCGGGCGTGGAGTTCGATATCACCGCGGGCGATGGCGCTGGTGGCAAAGTCGAACACAAACGGATGGCCGCCCGGTCGCGGCCAGGCGAAGGCCAGGGGGTTGGTGCCGAACACCGGCTGCTTGCCGCCCGCCGGGGCCACCCAACTGTGGCTGGGGTTCATCGCCAGCCCCACGAGCCCGGTGGCGGCAACGGCCTCGACTTCTGGCCACAAGGCCGAAAAGTGAAAACAGCGCTTGATCACCATCGCCGCAATGCCCTGGCTGCGGGCCTTTTCGGCCAGCAAGGGCAGGCCGGTCTTGAAACTCAGCAGCGAATAGCCGTAATGCGCATCCACCTCCAGCACCCCGGCGCTGATGTGGCGCACGCTGGGTTCGGCCTGGGGGTCGACCTTGCCTTCGCGCACCGAACGCACGCAGCCGAGCAAGCGATAGACGCCATGGGAGTGGCACTCATCGCGCTGGCCCTGGGTCACCACCTCGGCAATCGCCTGCGCGTGGGCCTCCGACAGCCCGTGGCGGGCCAGCACCTGCAGCGACAGGGCGTGGACTTGATCCAATGACAAGGTGACGTGTTCAGACATGGCAGGGCCTCATGACCTGGGAACGGTGGTCCCGGCCTAGGGACCAGGGCGCCGTGATGAGCGGGGCTCGCGTGAGCCGGCGAATGCAGCAAAAGACACAGGGTCGCCGTTTCCCCCAGAACGGGCTTGAGCCTTTTCGCCCCTATCAGTGACGAAATCAGCACAGACCCTGGCTCGATAGCGAGGTGTCGGCCCGAGCCTGAAACTATGCCGATTTCGTCATCAGCAGCGATGAAAACCCACAAGCGACCACACCCGATCGCGGCTCACTCTGTAGGCCTTTCTTGCCAGGTGATGCCATGAAACGAATTACCGTCATCGATTCACACACAGGGGGCGAACCCACTCGCCTGGTTATCGACGGCTTTCCCGAACTGGGCAATGGCTCGATGGCCGAACGCCTGGCGCTGTTGCAACGCGAGCACGACCACTGGCGCACCGCCTGCGCCCTGGAACCTCGGGGCAGCGACGTGCTGGTGGGCGCGCTGCTGTGCGAGCCGCAGGCGGCCGACGCCTGTGCCGGGGTGATCTTCTTCAATAACAGCGGTTACCTGGGCATGTGCGGCCACGGCACCATCGGCCTGGTGCGCTCGCTGCATCACCTGGGGCGCATCGAACCTGGCGTGCACCGCATCGAAACCCCGGTGGGCACCGTCGAGGCCACGCTGCACGACGACCTCTCGGTCAGCGTGCGCAACGTCCCCGCCTACCGCCATCGCCAGGCTGTGGCGCTGGACGTGCCCGGGCACGGGCGGATCCATGGCGATATCGCCTGGGGCGGCAACTGGTTCTTCCTGATCAGCGACCATGGCCAGCGCATTGCCCTGGATAACGTCGAAGCCCTGACCCAGTACACCTGGGCCGTGCGCGAAGCCCTGGAGGCAGCCGGAATCCGCGGCGCCAACGACGGGCTGATCGACCATATCGAACTGTTCGCCGACGACCCCGATGCCGACAGCCGCAACTTTGTGCTGTGCCCCGGCAAGGCCTATGACCGCTCGCCCTGCGGCACCGGCACCAGCGCCAAGCTGGCGTGCCTGGCGGCCGACGGCAAACTCGCCCCCGGCGCTACCTGGCGCCAGGCCAGCGTGATCGGCAGCCAGTTCAGCGCCCACTATGAGCAGGCCGGCGAACAGATCATCCCGACCATTCGCGGCACCGCCCATATCAGTGCCGAAGCCACCCTGCTGATCCAGGCCGACGATCCCTTCGGCTGGGGCATCCTGCCGTGACCCAAGCGGCCCAGGCCGATGTGATCGTGATCGGCGCCGGGATCATCGGCGCCGCCTGTGCCCATGAATTTTCCCGGCGCGGCCTGCGGGTGCAGGTGCTGGACAACGCCAGCGGTGGCGCCACCGGCGCCGGCATGGGCCACCTGGTGGCGATGGACGACAACGCCGCCGAACTGGCCCTCAGTCATTACTCCATAGGCCTCTGGAGCCAACTGCGCGAGCACCTGCCGGCCGCCTGCGCCTATCGCAATTGCGGCACCCTGTGGCTGGCTGCCGATACCGGGGAAATGGACCTCGCGCGCAGCAAGCAACGAACCCTGGCCGAACATGGGGTGGCCGGCGAACTGCTCGGTGCAGACCAATTGGCTGAACTCGAACCCATGCTCCGCAAGGGGCTGGGCGGCGCCTTGAAGATTCCCGGCGACGGCATCCTCTACGCACCGGCCACCGCCAGCTGGCTGCTGCACAACCACCCAAGCATCAGTCGCCAGGTCGCCACGGTGACAGCGGTCGCGGCCAATCGGGTCGAGCTCGACGATGGCCGCGTGCTGCACGCGGAATACGTGGTGCTGGCCAACGGCTTTGCCGCCCGGCAACTGCTGCCCGAATTGCCCCTGCGGCCGAAAAAGGGCCACCTGCTGATCACCGATCGCTACCCCAGCCAGGTCACGCACCAATTGGTGGAACTGGGCTATGCCGCCAGCGCCCACGCCAGCGACGGCACCTCGGTGGCGTTCAACGTGCAGCCGCGCCCCACCGGGCAATTGCTGATCGGTTCGTCGCGCCAGTTCGACACCCTGGACCCGGCTGTCGAACCGGCGGTACTCGCGCCCATGCTGCAACGGGCGGTGGATTACCTGCCGGCGCTGGCCGAACTCAACGGCATTCGCGCCTGGACCGGCTTTCGCGCCGCCAGCCCCGACGGCTTGCCGCTGCTGGGCCAGCACCCCAGACAAGCAGGCCTGTGGCTGGCCCTCGGGCATGAAGGCCTGGGCGTGACCACCGCCCCCGGCAGCGCGCGCGTGCTGGCAGCGCTGATGCTCGGCGAGACATCGCCCATCGACCCTCGTCCCTATTTGCCCGAACGCTTCGGCGTACTGACCGGAGACCCGCGATGATCATCTACCTCGAGCATCAGGCCCTCACCGTGCGCGATGGCCTGACCGTCGCCGCGGCCCTGGCCCACAGCGGCGATGAGCGCACTCGCCGCTCATGCAGCGGTGCCCCGCGCGCGCCGTTCTGCGGCATGGGCATTTGCCAGGAATGCCGTATGACCATCGACGGCCGGCGCCAACTCGCGTGCCAGACCCTGTGCCGCGAAGGCATGCACGTGGAGCGCAGCCTATGACCGAACAACGACTGGACTGCGACATCCTGATCGTCGGCAGCGGCCCGGCCGGTCTCGCCGCCGCCCAGGCCGCCAGCCGCAGTGGCGCCTCGCTGGTGGTGATCGACGACAATCCGCGCCCCGGTGGGCAGATCTGGCGCAACGGCCCGGACACCCGGCTCGATCCGGCCGTGCGCGAGCGCTTCAAGGTGCTGGACTCGCCGCAACTGCGCTACCTCAGCGGCACCCGCATCATCGGCGCCGCCGGCCCTCAGGCGCTGCTGCTGGAGGATGCCGAACACGCCTGGATCATCGCTTACCGACAACTGATTCTGTGCTGCGGCGCCCGTGAGTTGCTGCTGCCCTTCCCCGGCTGGACCCTGCCCGGGGTCACGGGGGCCGGGGCCTTGCAGGCGCTGCTGAAAAACGGCCTGCCGCTGCGCGGTGGGCGCGTGGTGGTGGCGGGCAGCGGCCCGCTGCTGCTGGCCAGCGCCGCCAGTGCGCGTCAGGCCGGCGCCCGGGTGATCCGGGTCCTGGAACAGGCGCCAAGCGCTGCGTTGGCCGGCTTTGCCACGGGCCTGTGGCGCTGGCCGAGCAAAATCCGCCAGGCCCTGACCCTGGCCACCCCGGCCTATCGCAGCAATGCCCATGTAATGGAAGCCCTGGGCGAGCAACGGCTGGAAGCGGTGCGCATCCGCCAGGGCGAGCGCACCCTTGAACTGCCCTGCGAGCGTCTGGCCTGCGGCTTTGGCCTGGTGCCCAACACCCTGCTCGCCAGCCACCTGGGCTGCCAGTTACACGAACACGCCATCGCTGTCGACCACCAGCAACGCACCAATGTCTCCGGGGTCCTGGCGGCGGGTGAATGCACCGGGGTCGGCGGCAGCGAGCTGGCGCTGATCGAAGGCGAAATCGCCGGGCTGGTCGCCAGCGGCCAGGACGCCGCCGCGGCGGCGCTGAGTCAGCGGCGCCAGCATTGGCAGGCGTTTGCCGATCAGGTTCGCAGCACCTTCACCTTGCGGCCGGAGGTGCTGCAACTGGCGCGCCCGGATACCCTGCTGTGTCGCTGCGAAGACGTGGCCTTTTCCGCCATTGCCGAGCAACCCGGCTGGACCGCCGCCAAGCTGCAATCGCGATGCGGCATGGGGGCCTGCCAGGGCCGGGTCTGCGCCACGGCGGCGCAAGCCCTGTTCGGCTGGGACCCGCCCCGACCACGCACGCCCCTGGTGCCGGCGCGCATCGGGACTCTGCTCAAGCGCTAGCCGAGCGGCATGCGGGTCGCCGCCCTTGCCACAGCCCGGTGCCTCGCCATAATGAGCAGCGGCTGACAGCCAGGTCATTCAAGGAACGGCAGCATGATCGAACCCGCCACCCTGCACCGGCTGCCCGCAGCCCTGGCGCGCCAGCGCCCCGAAGACATCGAGAGCCTGCTGGGCAGCATGGCGCTGATTGCACCACTGCTCGACACCATTGCCAACGCGGTATTTTTCATCAAGGACCTGCAGGCCCGCTACCTGATCGCCAACCTGACCCTGGCCCAGCGCTGCGGCTTCAAGAACATCGAGCCGCTGCTGGGCAAGACGTCCGCCGAGGTATTCCCGGCGGTGCTCGGCCCGGTCTATACCGAGCAGGACCAACGGGTGCTGCGCCACGGCATCAGCATCAAGGGCCAACTGGAACTGCACCTGTACGGCAGCCGCGAACCCGGCTGGTGCCTGACCCATAAATTGCCCCTGCACGGGCGCGCGGGGCAGATCATCGGCATGGCCGGCATCTCCCTCGACCTGCAGGCGGCCCACGATACCCACCCGGCCTATGAACGCCTGGCGGCAGTGGACCGCTATATCCGCGAACACTACAGCGAAGCGATCCGCCTCGAGCAATTGACCGAAATTGCCGACCTGTCGATTGCCCAGCTGGAACGCTACTGCAAGCGCATCTTCCACCTCACGCCACGGCAGATGATTCACAAGGCACGCCTGGAACACGCCTCGCGCCTGCTGCTGGGCGAGTTGCCCATTACCGAGGTGGCGCTGCAATGCGGCTACACCGACCACAGTGCATTCAGCCGCCAGTTCAAGGCTCTGACCGGCATCAGCCCACGGCAATTTCGCCACAACGCCACACGCTAGCCAGCGGGCCCGGGTGATCTGTCACTCGCGGCAAAAGGTGGTGTATTCAAACAGGGTGGCAAAGCCCGCCCGACGGTAGATCGACAAACCGTCGATCGAAGCCTCAAGCACGCAACACTGCGCGCCCTCGACCTTGGCATACGCCAGGGCGTGCTGGATCAATGCACTGGCATAACCCCGATGCTGGTACTCGCGCTGGGTGCCGATGTCATCGAGCCGGGCCACCCCAGGCCCCAGGGACAAGGTCAGCGAACACACCGGCAATTGCTCGACATACAGGCTGAAATGGCGCAGCGAGCGCCCCGCCGCCAGCGCCGCCCGATGCCGTGCCAGGTATTGGCCAATGCCCTCCTCGCCCGACTCGAAAGCACTCGCCACCGGCCGCGACCAGTCATCCAGGTGCTGGTCGGTGCAACGGATATCGACTTGGCCGGGGGCCGTCCCCGCCGCCTGCCAGGTTGTGAGGTCCAGGTGCATGCAGGTGGTCTGGTCGCTCGCCAGCAGCTGCTGTTGCTGCAACTGCTCATGCACCTGCGCCACCAGCGTGTCACGCACCACCACGCAGAACGGCATCTGCGTGCGTTGCAGAAAGTCGATGCCCTGGGCCAGCTGCGACGCCAGCTCGGGGTCGGCCTGCTTCACCAGCAGCAGGTTCAGGCTGCTGGCCTCGACCCCGGTGCAGTAAGCGCTGAGGCTGCTGCCGAACTGTCGATACAACTGGGAAATGGCGACGAAGAAATCATCCTCCGCCTGGTGATAAAGCTCGATAACCGAAGTATCCGCGCTGGACCTCATGCCTGCCTCCCTGAAACCGTCGCCCCATCATCGGCGCGACAGGCCACACGGTAAGCCCGCAGCCAGGGCGATTCCAGCCTTGCCCTGTTTTATTGTGCGAAGAAGTATTTTCATCTGTAAGCGCAGTTCAACTGCTGAACCCCAGAGTTGCCAATATCCACCAGGCTCACCCCTGACGCCCGTTGCAGGCGTCAGGAGCAATGCCGGCGTTATTCGTAATAGCCGATGGTCTTTTTCAGGGAATCCGAATACTCGTAGATATCATCGATGGAGTTGAGCGGATGGCGGGTTTCATTTTTGTCTTGGTCGAAGATCCCGATGTACTTTTGTGAACGATTGAAATGCAGGCGGCAGATGGGTTTGCGGTTGTTGTCATCGAGCAATATGCCGAAGTAGCTCTGGGTATCTCGCTGCACAATGCGCTTGGCATCGACTACAGAACGCACTACTGCACGCACGATGTGGTAACCCTCCAGTTCCTCCAAGGTGGTAAACACCTTGTCCTCGATCTGGTCGAGTTCCTCTTCCTCCGCGCCCCCAGCAGCCTTCCCGGTAGTGGCCATGACAGCAATCGGCGGTTGAATCGCGCCACTCATTGCCGACTTGAGCCGATCGTTGATCTGGTCATTGAGAAATTGCCCCAGGGCCTTTCTCGTCAGCTCATAAAACTGCTCGCGAACCTTCTGGGTAATCACCCCGTCATAGACCCGCGAAGCAAAGACTTTGACAAAGTCGTCGTCGGGTTTGCTGACCTGCGAAGCGATGACCTTTTTAATCTGACTGACATACTTCAACTCCCCCGCTGCATTGATGATCGACTCGACATCAAAGGCTGACTTGGTGAGTTTTGTCAGTTCCGGCACCGCGTATTCATCGATATCCAACAGGTCGAGTTCGAGAAACGGTTTCTCGTCCATCTTGTTCGGCGCATCCAGGTCCGTAAAAAATTTGTAGACCTGACCATTGGTCAAAATGGATATCCGCGCACTGGTCACGTGAAAGTAGCGAAAGAGTTGCGAGGCATGATTGATATGCAAAGGCTCGCCGATCTTTTTGCACTCGATCAAGATCTGCACTTCACCTTCCTTCATAACGGCGTAATCGATTTTTTCGCCTTTTTTGGTCCCGATGTCACACACGAACTCAGGGGTCACTTCCGTTGGATCGAATACGTCGTATCCCAGCACCGTACTGATGAAAGGCATGACAAAGGCATTTTTTGTCGCCTCCTCAGTTTGAATGGCAGCTGCTTGCAAACGTACCTTGGCAGCGAGACTGGCTAACTTTTCGAAGAATTCCATGGGTGACCTCTTACCTTTTCCGATCCGTGTATGAACATGCTGGCAATTTGCCGGCCAACTGATACTAGACACAAACCGACACAAAGAAAGATTTCCCCTCATATAGCGCTGCAACCTAGGGCCGCTAGGCCTCGCGCAGTTAAAAGAAATTCCGCCACCGCGCTGCGGTCAGAAGTTCAGGTCCATTCTGATAAGGAATCCGCTCATGAAGTTTTCCAAGATCTCGCAATCGTTGTCGATGTGGGCCGGGAGCCCGAAGACGTTTCTGGTGGCGGTCGGCCTGATTGTGCTGTGGGGGCTGAGTGGGCCGATTTTCCATTTCAATGACACCTGGCAGCTGATCATCAACACCTCGACCACCATCATCACGTTTCTGATGGTGTTCCTGATCCAGAACACCCAGAACCGCGACAACGACATTTTGCATATCAAGATCGATGAGTTGCTGCGCGCCACCCAGGATGCGCACAACGCGGTGCTGAGCCTCGATGGGCTGGACCTCAAGCAGTTGGAGAAACTGCGCAGCCAGTACAAGGAAATCGGTCGTGGCGATTCCCTCAACCTCGACGCCTCGGGCGCCGAAGACGGTCGCAAGACCGATTTGAATCAGTGCTGAATTCGCCCCGGGGCTGGCCAGCGACCGGCCCCGAAGCGCTGGGGCTTATGGCAGTGGATTGCCGCCGGTGACGCCGAACACTTCGCCGGTGATGTAGCTCGACTCCTGGGACGCCAGCAGCACATAGAGCGGCGCGCACTCTGCCGGTTGGCCGGGGCGTTTCATTGGGGTTTGCAGGCCGAATTCGGGAATTTTCTCCCGCGGCTGGCCGCCACTGGGCTGTAGCACGGTCCAGATCGGACCGGGTGCCACCGCGTTGACCCGGATCCCCTGCTCGATCACTTGCTTGGCCAGGGCCTTGGTGAAGGCCACGATCGCCGCCTTGGTGGTGGCGTAGTCGAGCAAGGTGGCCGAGGGCTGATACGACTGGATCGACGCGGTGTTGATTACCGTGGCCCCGGCCGGCATCAGCGGCAACGCCGCCTTGCAGATCCAGAACATGGCGTAGACGTTGGTTTTCAGGGTAGCGTCGAACTGCTCGGTGCTGAGTTCGGCGATGTGTTGCTGAGCCACCTGCTTGCCCGCCACATTGACCAGGATGTCCAGGCCACCCAGTTGCTGATGGGCGCTGCGCACCAGTTCCAGGCAGAAGGCTTCGTCGCGAATATCGCCGGGCAGCGCCACTGCCTTGCGCCCCTCGGCCTGGATCAGTTCGATGACCTGGCGCGCGTCCCGCTCTTCCTCGGGCAAATAGTTAATCGCCACATCCGCGCCTTCCCGGGCATAGGCAATGGCGGCCGCCCGACCAATGCCCGAGTCGCCGCCGGTGATCAGCGCCTTGCGTCCCTTGAGTCGGCCAAAACCCTGGTAGCTCTGCTCACCGTGGTCCGGCCGGGGCGTCATGTCCTGGTCGATACCGGGGGCGGTTTGTGGCTGATCGGGAAATTTCGGCTGCGGGTACTGGGTCAGGGGGTTTTGCATTTCGTACTGATTGCGCACGTGTTGAGTCGACATCGCCGGTCTCCTTGGAAGGGCTGATCAAAATCTGACAGTGGGCTGGGGGCCTGGAACAGGTCGCGGGTGAGCGGCCAAGGCGGCTCACCCGCAGGCCTCAGGAAATCAACGGCTGGCTTGCAGGGCCCGGGCCATTTGCAGGTGATTTTCCAGCTTGGGCAGGGTTTCCTCGGCAAACGCCTGGAGCTCGGGAACCTCGCTGGTCTGGGCCTGCTGCTGGATCTGCTCGATGGCTTCTTCAGTGGCCTTGACCTGGCTGGCGGCGTAGGCGGCGTCGAAGGCTTCGCCTTCGGGCACCTGCGGCATCATGGTTTTGGCCTTGCTCAGCACTTCTTCACGGGGCGCCACCGGCAGGTCCAGTTGCTTGGCGATCTTGGCCAGGTGCTGGTTGGCTGTGGTGCGGTCATTGATCACCACGATGGTGTAGTCTTTGACCTCCTTGGACGAGGTCTTCTGGTGCGCCATGCGGCTGGCTTCAATGTCGGCGATGCCCTTGGCCGAGGCATCGTCGATAAATGCGGCTGGCGACTGCGCGAAGGCGCTGGTCGCGCCCAGGCTCAGCAGCAGTGCCAGGCTGGCAGTGCGTAATGGGTTGGCCATGCGGCTCATGGTTTCGCCCTCCTTACTCAGGGGTGAACAACTCAGGGTGTGATAACGCGACTCGGTAGTGCCGCCTGTACGGCATGTGAAATTTCGCGGCGACAAAGGTTTAGAAAAATCCCCCTTGCCGCGACGAACGGTGCCTGGCCGCGCCGCCCAACACCCGCCGATCGCCACGCGAACCGCGGACACAGGATGGGCCCCAGGTGCAGGGGCCAGCCACCTCGGGCAAGGTGCTTCAGTAGGCGGCAATCACGCTCGGGAGTGGGCCTTGCGCGCCCGCTTGGCCCGGTACATCGCGTCGTCGGCGTGCTTGAACAGTGACTGTTCTTCCAGGCCATGCTCGGGGTACAGGCCGATGCCGATGCTGGGCCGGATGCTCAGCGAATGGCCGTCCAGGCGCAGTGGGTCGCCCAGCACCTGACAGATTTTGTCGGCCACGGTGTCGGCGTCCGCGGCCGCCTGCATGCTTTCAAGCAGAATCACGAACTCGTCGCCGCCGATCCGCGCCACGGTATCGCACTCACGCACACAGCCCTTGAGCCGGCTGGCAACGGCCTGCAGCAGCATGTCGCCGACGGCATGGCCGTAGGTGTCGTTGACCTGCTTGAACTGGTCGAGGTCGATGTACAGCAGGGCCATGCGCCCCGATTCGCGCCGGGCCCGGGCCAGTGAATGGCGCAGGCGCTCCTTGAGCAGCTCGCGGTTGGGCAACTGGGTCAACTGGTCGTATTCGGCCATGTATTGCAGGCGGGCCTGCAACTGCTGGCGTTCGATGGCGGTGGTCAGTTGGGCGCAGACGTACTGCAGCAGTTCCTGGTCCTGCTCGGTATAGCGTTCGCCCGGCGCGCTCCTGACCACCAGCGCTCCGATGGTGCCTTTCTGCGAGTTGAGCGGCACCCCGAGCCAGCACGTGCTGTCCGGCTCCGGTATGGGTGGGAAAGACTCCGGCAGCGGCTCGCCGGAGTCTGGGGTCAGGCGCAACGGCAGGCCGCTGCGGATCACTTCGGCACACACCCGGCCGGTGAAACTGCCTGTGCGTTCCGGCTGCTGCTCGCTGGGGTCGACATGGTAGGCAAAGCTCATGGCCTGGGAGTGCGGGTCCTGCAGGGCCACTGAAAAATTCAGTGCCGGCAGCCATTCACCGATGATCCGATGCACCCGCTGGAACAGGCCGAGCAGGTCTTCGGCGCCCTGGGCCGCTTCGGAAATCGCATACAGCGCGGCCTGCCTGGACTCGGCCAGCTTGCGCTCGGTGATATCCCGGGCCACGGCAATGCGCAGTTGATCGACCTCCGACCAGCGCGCCGACCAGAGGATATGGGCGATGCGCCCGTCCTTGCGCAGGTAGCGGTTTTCGAAATTGGGCATCGGCACCCCGGCCATGATCTCCCGCGCGGCCTGCAGGGTGCGCTCGCGATCTGCCGGGTGCACCAGTTCGATCATGGCAGTGCCCACCAGCTCTTCGGGGGTGTAGCCGAAAATCCGCTCGCAGGCGGCGCTGACAAAGACGAAGCGGCCGTTGCTGTCCACCGCACACACGGCATCCAGCAACAGGTCGATAAAGCTGGCCAGAGGCGCTGAATTCTTGGTTGCCATCAGGGAAAGGGACTGCCTTGCAAATGAAACGCCGAGTATCAATCCCTGGGCCTGGTCAAACGGCATCGGCCGCTGACGCTTCGCTGCTGCAGCCTTGCAGCGCGGTTATCCCTTGTTGCTGATCAGCCCCGGCAGCGCATGCACCAGGGCATTGATGGCGAAGCCGATGAACATTACTCCGCAAACCCGCGTAATAGCCAGCTCATGGCGCTGGTACAGGGTGCGTATCTGACGGGCACCGACCACGCCGATCAGGATCGCGTAGGCCACCACACCGCCCAGGAAGCTCAGCAGAATCAGCCACGGCAGCATCGACCAGGTCAAGAGCTCGGCGCGGCTGGAGAGCAGTGCGGTAAAGGTCGCCACCGCCACCGGGTAGGCCTTGGGGTTGGTCAGGCCGAACAGAATGCCGTGCCAGAACGGTTGCCGCGCCGCGCCCTGGGGGGCGTCGCTGCCGGTACTGCGGGTGCGGATCGCACGCAGGCCGAGCCAGAACAGGTACAGGCCGCTGAGCACACCCAGTACATCAAAGGCACTGCTGCCGATCTCACGGGCGCCGACAATGGCGACCAGCGCGGTGCTGCACCAGACCACATCTCCCAGCAGATGGCCGCAGAGAAACCCGGCCCCGGCCCGTCGGCCCCGGGCGGCGCCAATACCGAACACCGCCAGCACGCCCGGGCCGGGGGTGATGCCATAGATAAAGCCGGAAGCGAGCACGGCCAGCAACAGTGATGCAGTCATCGACAAAACTCCGCAATGTGCCCCGCAGACAATGCCTGGCACAGAATCAAGGGGGGGATTCTGCACGAAGCCTGGCGCTGATCACCAGCCGGTTCGATCAAAAGACCAGGTCCGGTCGGTAGACCGCAACGCCCTCCTTCGCGACTCGGGCTGGGGCATCAACCCGACCTCGGCGTCGAGCGCCAGCACGGCCGCGAGCCGGCCGTGGATCGGGCAGGCACCACGCATGGGTTCGCCGCAGCCCTCAGCGCCAGGCCTTCAGACCTGGGGGCACGCTGTAGCGCTGGCCGTCATAACGCAAGGTGGTGGTGGCGGTACGGGTGTGGCTGGAGGCCGTGGTGCAATCGTCGCCCTGCTCAAGGGCTTCGCTGTCGGTGGCCACGGTGGTGACGATCAGGTCGGCGTACCCCTGGCTGCGGGTCTTGGCCACGGCCACGGTACTTTTGCTGTCGGAGAAATGCCCGTTGCAGCGGGTATCCCATTCACCACTGGAAGACTCCACCACCAGCTTCTCCAGGATTGGACGCAGCGTCTTGCCATCGCGCACGTACAGGGTCAGCCAGGTTTCGCCATCGGGGTTGGCGCGGGAGGTGCCTTCGAAAAAACTGCGGATGCCAAAGGCCCGCACCTGCTCGTTCAAGCGATAGCGCGCCGTGTCGATACCCAGGCCACGGAAGGTGCTGGTGTCGGAAAGAATCGCCGCAGGCAGGGAGTAAGACGCCTGGACGCTGCCGTCGCGGCTGGACACCAGCGCCAGCTGCAGCTCATAGCTGCCGGGCTCTTCGGGCGGCAAGGCCTGTTGCGGATGCTCCAACCGCGCCTGCCCGGTGATTCGGGTGCCGGGGTAGGCCAGCCAGTCCTTGCACACCTCATACAGCACCTCGGCCCCGGAATAGGCACTGGCTCGGCATTCGGCCGCAGCCTGGACGGCGACGCCACACAGGCCCAGCGCGATCACGCCACGCAGGCAAAACCGCTTCATGTTCATCCACACCTCTTGAAAATGTTCATTCGTCACGCAGGCCCTGAGGCACCACGTAGCGTTGGCCGTCGTAACGCAGGGTGACCTGGCTGACCTGTGGCGGGCTGTTTTTTTCCAGGCATTGGTCGCCGCGCTGGGTGGCTTGGCGCTTGACCACAGAGGTCTTGACGATCAGGTCGGCGAAGCCGTGGCTGCGGGTGGTGGCCATGGCCAGGGTACGTTTGCGGGTGCTGAATTGGCCCTGGCAACGACCTTCGCTTTCGCCCCCGTACTGATACACGTTGAGGTCGCTTAGCAGCGGGCGCAGTGCTTGCCCCTGGACCACGAACAGCGAGAGGTTTTCACTGGCGAACGGGTTGTACATCGACTCGTGGCTGAAATGGCTGCGAATGCCGAAGGCGCGAACACCTTCGCCCACCTGATAACGCGCGGTGTCCACGGACAACCCATCGAAGGCCACGGCATCGGAGCTGATGGCTTGTGTCTGCGTGTAAGACGCCTTGACCTGCTGGCTGCCCGCATCGACCAGGGTCACGAGCAGGTCGAACAGGCCGGCCTGCGCTTCGCCCGTGACGTTATCGGGCGCGGTGGCTAGGGCGCGGATCTGCACCCCGGCCTGGGCCGGCCAATCCTTGCACGCCGTGTACCCCAGGGTGCCCGGTGGCAGCGGCGGTTCCTGGCATTGCGCGTGACTCTGGCTGGCCAACAGCAGCAGGCCGCTGGCGGCCAGGCCTGTCAGCAAAGGGTGGTTGAAGATCATTGCCTGCTCCCTGCGTTACCCAAAAAAGCCCGTTTCGGCGGCGCACTATCGCCGCTCAGCCGGTTGCTTTCAATGGTGCAGGCCAGGGAGTGTGAGGGCACGCCGGCCCCTGAGGTTCAGGGGCCGGCGTGAGGTGCGGGGTCAGCGGATCAGAAGGCGCTGCGGAAGATTTCTTCAATCTGCCGTTGGTCCGCCGCCCGAGGGTTGGTCAGGCCGCAGGCGTCTTTCAGGGCGTTGGCGGCGAGGATCGGGATGTCCGGCAACTTGGCGCCCAACTGGCGCAGGCCGGCCGGGATGTCCACGTCCCGTGCCAGACTGCGAATCGCGGCGATGGCCGCCTGGGCGCCCTCTTCCGGGCTGAAGCCGCGAATGTCGGCGCCCATGGCGTGGGCCACATCGGTCAGGCGTTCGGCACAGACCGAGGCGTTGAAACTCTGCACATGGGGCAGCAACACCGCATTGCACACACCGTGGGGCAGGTCATAGAACCCGCCCAACTGGTGCGCCATGGCATGCACGAAACCCAGGGAGGCATTGTTGAAGGCCATGCCGGCGAGGAACTGGGCGTACGCCATGTTCTCCCGGGCCGTGAGGTCGGAGCCGTCGTGCACCGCCTGGCGCAGGTTGTTGCTGATCATGTCGATGGCTTTCAACGCACAGGCGTCGGTGATCGGGTTGGCCGCAGTCGACACATAGGCTTCGATCGCGTGGGTCAGGGCGTCCATGCCGGTGGCGGCAGTCAGGCCCTTGGGCATGGCGACCATCAGCGCCGGGTCGTTGACCGACAGCAGCGGCGTGACGTTGCGGTCGACAATGGCCATTTTCACGTGGCGCGCTTCGTCGGTGATGATGCAGAAGCGGGTCATCTCGCTGGCAGTGCCGGCGGTGGTGTTGATGGCGATCAGCGGCAGCTGCGGCTTGGCCGACTGGTCGACGCCCTCGTAGTCGCGGATATGCCCGCCATTGGTGGCGCACAGGGCAATGCCCTTGGCGCAGTCATGGGGCGAACCGCCGCCCAGGGAAATCACGAAATCGCAGTTGCCCTCGCGCAGGCGCAGCAGGCCCTGTTCGACGTTATCAATGCTCGGGTTGGGCTTGGCGCCGTCGAACACCAGCGAGTCGATGTCCTGCATCGCCAGCTTCTCGGCGATCATGCTCGCCACCCCGGCTTTGGCCAGGCCGGCATCGGTGACGATCAGCGCCTTGCGAAAGCCGTAGTTGCGAATCGCGTTCATGGCCTCGTCGAGACAGCCAATGCCCATGATGTTGACCGCGGGAATAAAAAACGTGCTGCTCATGGAAAATCCTCTTGGCTGGGCCGAACCGCGAAACGCCAATTCAGCAAATGCCTACAGGATCGACCCATCGGTCACCGCCGATCTTGACCTGGCTCAACAGTCGGTCGTGATAAAGTCGGCGCCCTGTGCCTTGAGACGACGAACCGCGATGATGGATTTCCAGGAATTTGACGCCAACCTTGAAGACTGGGAGGCCTTGCGCGCCAGCACGCCGATTGCCGGGCTGCTGATCGGCAATGGTGCCAGCCGTGCGGTCTGGGACGATTTCGCCTATGACTCGCTGTTCGAAAACGCGCGCACCGTCGAAGAAAAACCCCTGAGCCAGTCCGAACTGAGTGTGTTCGATGCCCTGCAGACCCGCAGCTTCGAACAGGTGCTCGGCGCCCTGAAGACCACCAGCCGGGTCAACAAGGCCCTGGCCGTGAGTTCGGCAGCGCCGCGCAATCGCTACTACGCGATCAAGGAAGCGCTGATCAACACCGTGCACGCGGTGCACATCCCCTGGCGCCTGGTGCAACCGGCGAGCCTGGCCTTGATCAATCAGGAACTGCGCCGCTATCGCACGGTGTTCACCACCAATTACGACCTGCTCAACTACTGGGCGATCCAGCATGACAACCCGGGTATCGACGACCTGTTCCACGGCAGCGAACCGATGTTCGATGTGCGCGATACCGCCAGCAGCGACACGCGTTTTTTGTACCTGCACGGGGGCCTGCACCTGGTGCGCAACGTCGACGGCAGCGCACGCAAACTGACCTCCACCGAGGGCACGCTACTGGGCAGCTTCGCCATCAACAACACCATCAAGACCCTGGATGACGTGCCGCTGTTCGTCACCGAAGGGCCGCTGGCAGACAAGCTCAAGACCATTCGCAGCAGCGATTACCTGTCGTTCTGCTACGAGCAACTGCTGGGCCACGGCGACGCCTTGTGCATCTTCGGCCACAACCTCGGCCCCCAGGACAACCACCTGGTGCAAGCCATCCGCCAATCCGGGAGCAAGACCCTGGCGATCTCGATCCACCCGCGCAGCAAGGCCTTTATCCAGCACCAGAAACGCCACTACGCCACGCTGTTCGACGGCATGGACGTGACGCTGCGTTTCTTCGATGCCAAGAGCCATGCGCTGGGCAATCCGAAACTGTCGGTGCCTGTCGAACGTTGATTGCGTAACCCCGCGCATACCCCTGTAGCCGCTGCCGCAGGCTCGGGGCCGCGTTCGGACGCTGGCCCTTGCCGGCGCCGTGAGGCGTCAGGCAAATGGAGGTCGTTGCAGATGGCCTGCGCAGCCTCGCACTCTCGGCAGCGGCTACAACGCTCAACGGCGGCGTTGTGTGTCATGCAGGTCGCTACTGCTCCCCGCTGTGCACCACCACCAGCAACTGCGCCTGGACCTCGCCCACCGAGCGGATGCGGTGGGGTTTCTGGGCGTTGAAGTGCAGGGCGTCGCCGCGATTGAGCAGCACCCGTTCGTTCATGAAGTCGACTTCGACCTGGCCTTCGTGGACAAACAGAAACTCCTCCCCCAGGTGCTCCTTGAAGGTCTTGTCGCTGAACTCCCTGGCCGGATAAATGATGAACGGCAACAGGCTGCGCTCGCTGACCTGATGGGCCAGCACCGCATATCCCGGCTGGTCGCCGGCCGCCAGGGACTGGCGCTGGTCGCTGCGTACCAGGCTGTAGCTGTCGAGGCTGACGGCGTCTTCGGCGAACAGTTCCTCGACCTTGACGTTCAATGCCTTGGCCAATTTCAGCGCCGCGGCAATCGATGGCGTGTTCAGCCCGCGCTCGACCTTGGACAGGTAACTCTTGGTCATCCCGGATTTTTCAGCCAGGGCCTCCAGAGTCACGCCAAGTTTTTTTCTGAGTAATTTCAAACGGATAGACATGTAGAGCGGTTAATCCATTGAGGAGGCGACGATTTGTGCTTGCCAATGACACAAAGTGTCATATAGCCTCTTTAGTGTCATTTGCTTTAACCCAACGACCTTGCGAGCAGCGGGGGCTGGCAAATCCGACGTCCAATAGACTCAGTAAAGGACACCGATATGGCCAAGACATTAGCACTACCCAAAGAGCAACTGGTCAAGCAGGCGCTGACCCAGATGCAAAACACCCTGGCGGATAATACGTGGACCGACCGGCAAAAGCTGGCCCTGACCTGCCGCATCCTGTTCGAGAACGGCCACGACTCCGGCCTGGCCGGGCAGATCACCGCCCGCGGCCCGCAACCCGGGACCTACTACACCCAGCAATTGGGCCTGGGTTTCGACGAAATCACCGCCGGCAATCTGTTGCTGGTCAACGAAGACCTGGAGGTGCTCGAAGGCCACGGCATGCCCAACCCGGCCAACCGCTTCCACAGTTGGGTGTACCGTGCGCGGCCGGATGTGAACTGCATCATCCACACGCACCCGACCCACGTCGCCGCGCTGTCGATGCTGGAAGTGCCGCTCGAGGTGTCGCACATGGACCTCTGCCCGCTGTATGAAGATTGCGCGTTTCTCGAAGGCTGGCCGGGGGTGCCGGTGGGCAATGAGGAAGGCGAAATCATCGCCTCGGCCCTGGGCGACAAGCGCGCCATCCTGCTCTCGCACCATGGCCAACTGTCCAGCGGTGCGAGCATCGAAGAGGCCTGTGTGATCGCCCAGTTGATCGAGCGTGCGGCCAAGTTGCAGCTGCTGGCCATGGCCGCCGGCCGCATCAAGCCGATCCTTCCGGAACTGGGGCGCGAAGCCCATGACTGGATTTCCCGGCCCAAACGCCACGCCGCCGCCTTCAACTATTACGCTCGGCAGAACCTCAAGCAGCACGCCGATTGCCTGAACTGAAACCACCCGGACATTAAAGGAGCGACCCCATGTCGACCCCACGCATTCACGGCATCATCGGCTACACCATCACCCCCTTCAGCGCCAACGGCGAACAACTGGACCTGGACGCCCTGGGTCGCTCCATCGACCGCCTGATCGACAGCGGCGTGCACGCCATCGCGCCCCTGGGCAGCACCGGCGAAGGCGCGTACCTGAGCGACGCCGAGTGGGACCAGGTCAGCGAGTTCAGCATCCGCCACGTGGCCAAGCGCGTACCGACCATCGTCAGCGTGTCCGACCTGACCACCGCCAAGGCCGTGCGTCGCGCGCGCTTTGCCGAGCGCCACGGCGCCGACGTGGTGATGGTGCTACCGGCGTCGTACTGGAAACTCAGCGCGGCGGAAATTCTCGCCCACTACCAGGCCATCGGCGCCAGCATCGGCGTGCCGATCATGCTCTACAACAACCCGGTCACCAGCGGCACCGACCTGCCGGTGGAGCTGATCCTGAAAATCTTCCACGCCGTGGAAAACGTGACCATGGTCAAGGAGAGCACCGGCGACATCCAGCGCATGCACCAACTGCAATTGCTCGGTGAAGGCCAGGTGCCGTTCTACAACGGTTGCAATCCCCTGGCGCTGGAAGCCTTCGCCGCCGGTGCCGCCGGCTGGTGCACCGCCGCGCCGAACCTGATCCCCGAGCTCAACCTGGCGCTGTACCAGGCGGTGCTGGCCAACGACCTTAACCAGGCCCGCGCGCTGTTCTACCGCCAGTTGCCGTTGCTCGACTTCATCCTCAAGGGCGGCCTGCCGACCACCATCAAGGCCGGCCTGGAGCTGACCGGGCTGCCCGTCGGCGAGCCGCGCCGGCCGCTGTTTGCCCTGGACGCCGCCGGGCGCCACCAGTTGCAGCAGTTGCTCAACACCCTGGGTTGAATCCAGGCAAAAAAACCCGGGCGCATCTGCGCTCGGGCTTTTGCCTGGGCGATGGCCAGCCACTGCTCAGTGGCTGTTCAACGCCGCCGCCGGCATCGGCTTGAAGATCGGGTCCTTGAGCATCTGCGCGATAAAGTCATCGGTGATGCGCTGCACGTGCGGGTACTGGCCGCCATCGAGATTGACCCAGCCGCGCCAGGAGCTGGTGTGATTGCTGATCAGGTATCTGGCCAGCGGCTGGTCGCCACGGCTGACATGGAAAACCACCTGGCTGTCCCAAGTGGCCGGGGCCGGCACGATAAACAGGGTCAGGGCGCTGAGCAGGCCCAGGGGGATATTCTGCCAACCGAAGTAATCACTGTTGGCCGCCACGATCACGTTGTAGCCCTCGGCGCTGTGGCCATCGAGCACCTGTTCGAAGGTGCCACGGCGCCGCAGTTCATTGCGGATCAGCGCACCGGGGATGGGTCCGATCACGCTGACATTGATCGGCGGCAGCGACTGGCGGTAATCGACCTCGGCCGGCTTGAGGCTGTGAGTGGTCTGGCATCCGCCGAGGCCCAGCATCAGCAGCACCCACAAGCAAAACGTACTACGCATCACAGGTCTCCCGACAGCATGGCTTTAAGCATCGAGGCCTTGGGCCCCTGCTCCTTGACGATCAACGGCGTGGCTTCTTCCATTTTCTCCAGGTCGACCCGTTGCAGGCTTGGCACCTGCGGGTACTTGGCCCGCACCAGGGCGGCATCGCGCTCCAGATGATCGCTGTGCAGGAAGATGCATTTGGCGCCACCAGCCGACAGACACCCGGCGCGGAAATCACCGACGTAATAGGCCTTGCCGGCTTCCAGCTCCAGGGGGATGGAGAAGTCTTCACGGCTCCAGGAGGTGGCGTTGCCGCGATCGAAATGCAGGTTGTAGATCTCATAGCGCCCGGGCTTGAGCGGCATCACGAACAGGCTGCCGATGCCGTGCCAGGTCTCGCGCACATCACGAGGGGTACGGGCATAGAACTGGTTGTACAGACGCGCGGTGGCAAAACCGTCGCCACCCCGTGGACGGATCAGCAGCATCTGTTCGTTGGCGGTGTACAAAGCCTGCGGCCAGATACCGACCACACCCACCACATAAGCCACGCCCGACTGCGGGTCGGGGTTCATGCTGTCGGCAATTTTGGTGGCAGACAGGCTGTAGCAGCCGCTCAGGGCCAGCAGCGCGGCGAGTAAGACGAGAGGGCGAATCATGAGGTCGCAGGTCCCTTGGACGATGATCGATAACGTCAGCCAGGGCACCAGGCATCCCCACTTCCCTGTGACGGGCGCGGAGGATAAAGCAAGCGATAGCATTTCGCCATAATTCAGTCGTCAAACCCCTGACGGTCCACTCCGAAGAGCGCCAGGCTGCGCCGCCCCTGGGAGCGGCGAGCCTGTAAGGACGCGGCCTACAGCGCCGGCGCGGTCTTGTCCTTGATCGGACCGACGGGGCCATTGGCCTTGACACTGGCGATGCCTTTTTCCAGCGCAGCGCTGGAGGAATAGGCCTCGCCGTTGCCGATGACCTGGTGGTTGGCGGCCTTGAGGTTGAAGTACGGATGACCGTCCTTGGTGGTCTTGCGTTCGTAGCGCTCATCCAGTGCGCTGTTGGTGCGTACCGCAGCGATGCCATTTTCGGCGGCGCTGCGGGTGGTATACAGCTCGCTGGTGAGCAGGATTTCGGCATTGGCCGCCTTCAGGACAAAAAGGAACTGGCCATTGCTGCTTTTGCTCAACTCGTACCATCCGGACATAAACGTGCTCCTTGGGTGATCAGGCAGTGAAGGTGCCTTGAGAGTAAAGACCCTGGCCAAACTTTAGCCACCCGCCCTCAACCCCCCCTCGCGCCCTCCTCCACCACGCCCAGGCCCTGGGGTTGACGCTGGCGCAGCAGCACACTCACTGCCGCCCACACCGCCTGGGTCACACCGGCCAGAAACAGCATCACGGCGCGGTAACCGTTGAGAAAGGCAGCGTGCCCATCGTCCACCGGGGTCGCGGAAAAGTGGTGATACAGGCCCACCCCCAACGCCAGGCCCAGGCCGCCGCCGACGTTGTGCAAGGTCATCAGCGAGCCCATAGCCACCGAGCCGACCTCCTGGGGCACCGAGGAAATCCCCAGTACCGTCGATGGCCCGAGAATGCTCGCCCAGCCCAGGCCCATGATCACAAAGGCGGCCAACAGGTACGGCAGCGAGGTCTGGCCATCGAAACCGGCCTGCAACAGCGCCGACAGCACAAACAACAGCAACCCGGTCTTGATCAGCAGCGCCGGGCCCTTGCGGTCCACCAGGCGTCCCACCAGGGGCGAGAGCACGGCCACGCCGAGGGTGGTGGGCAGCAGCAGCCAGCCGCTGGCCTGCACGCTTTCGCCACGGATCAACGCCAGGTACAGCGGCATGACAAAGAACGCCACGCAATAGAACACTGCCAGGCCAAAGCTGGCCAAGACCCCGGCGACAAAGCGCCGGTTGGCGAACAGTTTGAGGTCGATGATCGGCGCCGCGACCCGTTGTTCCACCGCCACAAAGGCCGCCAGGGCCAGTACGGCAATGGCGATCAGCGCCAGGGTGGTCGACGACCCCCAGCCCCAGGCCGCGCCCTGGACGATCACCAGCACCAGGCTCGGCAAGCCGATCAGCAACAGCAGCGCCCCCAGCCAATCCAGGCGTGCCCCGCTGGCGGGTGCCCGCGATTCGTCGACGCTGACGCTGCAAATGGCCAGGCTCAGGAGCACGAATGGCACGTTGATCAGGAAGATCCACTGCCAGCCAAAGGCGCTGGTGATGACACCGCCAAGCACCGGCCCGATGGCCAGGCCCACGCCGTTGACCCCGAACAGCACGCCAAACGCCTTGCCCTGTTCGGCGCTGTCGAAGGTACTGGAGACAATCGCCCCCGACGCGGTGTAGAGCACCGCGCAGGCCAGGCCCTGGACGATCCGGGCGACGATCAGGCCGTCGATCCGGCTGGCCAGTCCGGCCGCCAATGACGCCAGTCCAAACACCGTCAGGCCGATAAACAGCACGCGCTTGCGCCCATGCAGATCAGCCAGGCGCCCCACCAGCACCATGAAACTTGAAAGAGCGAGGATAAAACCGTTGATCACCCATTGCAGGCTGTCGACCGAGGCGCCGAGGTCGGTTTGCAGTGCCGGAAGCGCGGTGTTGACGATGGTGAAATCGACACACCCGAGAAAACTGGCAATGCTCACTCCGAGCAGTGCCCACCATTTGCGTTGCTGTTGCGCAAAAACGCTCATGGAAACTCCTTAGCGAAAAATCATGGAAATCTGCGGCCGCTGCGGCCGGCCGAGCCCTGGGCTGGACGATGGGCGGTTGGGCCGAGATCGTCCGGGGGCTGAGGGCCAGCGCAGCCTCGTACCTTGGCAGCGGCTACAGATTGCGGGTTGCAGGTGGGGCTAGATGGCGATGGCTCCACTGGACCAGTTGGGGTGGATGACGCCGGGCAAGGTGAAGGGGATCGGGATCCCGCGTTTCTTGAACTTGAGCGGCAGCCAGCGCACCCGGTCCGGGCTGTGGGGCTCGATCAACAGGTCGCGGCTGGTGGCCATGGCGGCGGTCATCTGCTGCGGGTACAGCACGTAGTCATACCCCTCGGCCGCCCACAGCGGCAGGATGATCGGGATTTCCTCGAGGATGTATTCGCGGCACTGGGCCGCCGCGCGCTCGATGTCGGCGTGTTCGTCCCGCAGACGCAGGCGATCGGTAAACACCGCGATGGTGCTTTCAATCGCTTCGCGCAGTTCGTGGCGCTCGTGGTAGACCAGGTTCAGTTGCTGGCGCAGTTCGGCGTAGTGATCGCTGGCCAGTTCCTGGTTCCAGCGGGTGATCTGGTACGGCACCCGCAGGCCATCGAGGATGCTCTGGTTGCGCGCCAGCCAGGCATCGCCGTCGCGGATCGAGGCCGACAGCGCTTCGCCCGGAGATTTGCCGTGCTTGTTGTGGCGCTGCAAGGTGTCGGCCACCACCACTTTGACGTGGCTGAAGCCGGACTGATTGATCAGGTGGATGGTCGAACGCAGCTTCTGGTCCTCGTGGTATTCCTGGCCGACGCTGACCGCCAGCACCACACGCTTGCCTTCGAACTCATGTTCTTCGCCGCCCTTGTTGAAGTAGGCCTTGAGGTTGATTTCCTGCACGTTGCTCATGGGGTTAGCTCCAGTAGGCCAAAGGCTGGTGTTCGCCGTAAAAACCGATAAAGACGCCGAGGGTGATCCGGGTGCTGCTCGCCGAAGGGCGGACCGCGTGGATCAGCCGTGGGTTGAGCAGGATCAGGTCGCCCGGTTCCGGCTTGATCACAAAATCCGGGGGCGGCAGCAGGTGGCGTTCGATGCCGTAGGCGCGCTCGCCGCGCAGGCGGTTGTATTCCTCCTCGTCGGGCTCGATGCCCCAGATCTCCAGCTCGCCGCCGTCTTCAGGTATCTCCAGGTAAATGTTGGTCGACAGCTGGCTCAGCAGCGGCTGGCTATGGCCCTCGGGCGCATTGCGTTCGAGGTTGTCGGTGTGCGGCGTCAGGTCCACGCCGCTGCCCTGGAAACGGGCGATGCCGACGAAGCATTTCTGCCCGTCCACCTGCAACAGGTGCGCGCCCTGGGGCCAGACTTCGTCCAGCAACAGGCGCAACTCGTCGATGGGTGAGGCCAGCGGGCGGAACACCTGGCGGATCTTGCGGATATTGCCCAGCGCCTGGGCGTGGTACTCGGCGCGGCTCTGCTCGTCCTGGATTTCGATGTAGGCCTTGCCGATGCGCACGAATTCCTTTTGTTCGCTGAAGGCGCTGCGCAGCTCGTGCTGGTACAGATGATCGCGCGCCACCTGCAAGGTATCCGGTGGGCAGAAACCTTTGAGCTGCACCCCATAAGAGCGCTTCTCCACGACATCGAGGATATGCCGTGCTTCAAGTTGATCGGCAGTAATGACTGTAAACATGCAAGCTCCCTTATTCCCTGGAAGTAGTGCGAAGAGAACAACGTAATATTTTGTTGCAAAGCCACCTTAGTCAGCCAAAAGTCCGTTGTGAAATACCCTTTACCTCTATTATCCAAACTTAAAAATGTATTGAAAAAAGAGCGCAAAAGGCCCTGCAACAGCCTTCACAGGCCGAGCAACAACGTACTTTCAAATACACTAAGAGCGCATGACCAAATAACTTCAATCGCCGCACATAACAGCAAAACTCCCGAATTTAATTAATGAAAGCTTCATCTTCTTACTTCACTTCATTGAAGCGGTCATCAAAGTAGGCCGGTGCATCGAATGTGCTCTGGATAATGCCCTCCTCGCGATACAGATCGGCGGTGTGCTGGACGTCCTCGATCACCGCCGGGCCGATGGCGATCCGTTGCGGTCGTGAATAACGATTGGAACGTTCGTGGATTTCCACCGGCAGGCCGCTGTACACCGCCTGGATCCGGGAGAACTCTTCCTGGTGCTGGTCGGCCCAGACATAGGCCCGCGCCAGGCGCCGCAGGAAATCGTCGATCTGCGGCGCCTTGTCCTGGATCGCCTGATCGCTGGCCACCAGCAACATATGCCCGGCGAACAAGCCCTCGCCGCTGATCAGCACCCGGGTTCCACCGGCCATCTGCACCATGCTGGTGTAGGGGTCCCAGGTCGACCAGGCATCGGCCTGACCGTTGGCCAGCACGCTGCGCGAGTCGCCGGGCTGGAGGAAAATAAACTGCGCATCGGTGCCATGCAGGCCCACCGAGCGCAGGGCCGCCAGGGCCAGGAAATGGCCGATGGAACCGCGGGTGGTGGTGATACGCCGGCCCTTGAGGCTGGCGGCGTCGGTCAGGGGCGAATCCTGGTTGACCACGATTGCCACCGCGGTCGGCGTGACCTTGAGCTTGATCACCCCGACGGTCTTCATCGCCGCCCCGGCCGCCGCCGCAAACACAAAGGGCGCATCGCCCAGGGCACCGATGTCCACCGCCCCCGCCGACAGTGCCTCGGCGGTCGGTGCCGCGGCAGCAAAGGAGGCGAATTCGATCGGGTACGGCACCTGCTCCAGCTCGCCGGCGGCCTGCAGCAGAATCTTCAGCGACTGCTTCTGGCTGGAGACCCGCAACCGGTTGTCGGCCTGGGCTGCGGTGCCCAGCAAACACAGAATCAGCAACAGCATCCTGTAACCGCTGCCGAGCCCGCGAGGCTGCGCCGACCCGGCCAGGCACCGCAACGCAGCACGCACACCCCACTGCATACCCACCCCTTAAAACGCCAGGCTGACGCGGCTGTAGTAATAACCACCGCCCAGCCCATACGGCGAAAACATCCCGTACTCATAGGTCCCGGCCCACGCCTTGAGGCCGATCTTGTCCGGGTACTCGTCGAACAGGTTGTTGGCGCCCAGGGCCACGGTGAGGTTCTTGGTCACGTCGTAGGCCACATCGATATCGGTGATCCACTTGGCGCTGTAGGTACGGTCGTTGGCCGGAATGTTCGAGCCTTCGGTGTACTCGCCAAAACGCGTCAATTGCAGGTTGGTGGTCCAGTCGCCGACCTTGTAGTTGGTCGACAGGATCCACTTGTCCTTGGGCGTGGACTTGGTCAGGTCGATCTGCTGCTGGCGGTCGAACAGCACATAGTTCGAACCCAGCCGCGCCAGGGCCGCCGGGGTGTCGGCCAGATCACGGATGGTGGTCTTGTTGTGGTTGTAGGCAACACTCCACTTCGCCGTGCCGTATTCACCGAACGACTGGCTGTAGTCGGCCACCAGGTCCACGCCCTTGGTGCGGGTGTCGGCGGCATTGGTGTAGTACTGCCCGGCCAGGTTCGGCGACAGGCCGTTTTCCACCAGGATCTGCGAGACCTGGGTGCCTTGCAGCAGGCCGGTCTGGAGAATCCGCTTGTCGATGTCGATCAGGTAGAAGTCGGCGGTCAGGCGCAGGCGCTCGGCCGGTTCGGCGGTAAAGCCCAGGCTGTAGTTGCGCGAGGTTTCCGGCTCCAGGTCGCGGGCACCCAGGGCCACGGCTTCCGCCGAGTTGGGGCGCATCTGCTTGGTACGTACCGAGGTGGTGGTGCCGCCCGCGCCGAACTGGGTCACGGTGCTGGTGGTGGAGAACACGCTCTGGGCCAGGGACGGCGCGCGGAAGCCGTTGCTCACCGCCGCCCGCACCGCATACCCGGGGATGAACTCATACCGGGTGGTGAGCTTGCCACTGGTGGTGTCGCCGACCCCGAGGTTGTACTTCTCGTAGCGCCCGGCCGCGCCGACGTACCAGTTGGGGGTGATGTTGAGGCCAAAATCGACATAGGCCGCTTCGCTGTGACGCTCCAGGCTGTAGGCATCCTCCGGGGTGGTGCCATTGACCGAGAACAGCCCCGGGTCCGGGCGTACCCCGGCGAACGGGCCGACATTGGGCACGTAGCTGCCGTAGTTGTAGGAGTTGGGTTCACCGCTTTCGAGGGCGTATTTCTCCCTCCGGTATTCCAGGCCGAAGGAGGTTTCCAGCGGGCTGCTCCAGCCGATGTCCAGGGCCCGGGAGAAGTCCAGGTTGTTGGTCCACTGGTCGAACACCAGGTTGCCGAGGTGGAAGTCGTGCTGGCCGTAGGGGCCGTTGGAAATGTTCAGGTTGTTGGCGGTGTCCAGCACGCCGCGGTCCTTGCCGTAGGTGCTCGACAGGTCCCAGTCCCAGCCGCCGGCCAGGCCCTTGGCGCCGCCGGCAACCTGGAAGTCGGTCTCGTGGATCTCGCGCCGCGCCTGGCCGCCATTGGGGTATGGCGCGTTCGGCACGCCGGCCAGGCTGGTGATGTCGGTGGGCTTGCGGTGGCCCAGGTCCTTGTTGCTGTTGCGGTAGCTCAGGGTCGAGAACGAATACAGCTTGAGGTCGTCCTGCAACGGCAGTTCGGCGTTGTAGGCGACGCTGGTGGTGCGGTCGCGGCCCAGGCCGTACTCGGTGCCCCAGCCCTGGCGATTGCTTTCACGGGGGTCGGGGGAACCATCGGCCTGGTTGAAATACAGCTGGCCGGTGGCGGCGCTGGAGCGCTCGTAGGGTTCCTGGATCTTGGCGTCCCACGACAGGTTGAAGAAGCCCCCGTTCTCCCCCAGCTTGTTGCCCCAGTTGAAGGCTTCATGGCCGGTGGTGCCGTCGCCGTCGTAGTACTGGCCCAGGCTGGTGTCGGAAGTCAGGCCCTCGGCATTGCGCTTGAGGATGATGTTGATCACCCCGGCAATCGCGTCCGAACCGTATTGCGCCGCCGCGCCGTCGCGCAGCACTTCGATGCGCTCGATGGCGGCGGTGGGAATCAGGTCCAGGTCCACCGGCACCGAAGCGTTGCCGACCCGCGCGCCGTTGTTGATCAGGGCCGAGTTGTGCCGGCGCTTGCCGTTGATCAGCACCAGTACCTGGTCGCCGCCCAGGCCGCGCATGCTGACGCCGCGCACCAGGAACGCCGTGCCGCCGCCGTTGATGGTCGGCACGTTGAACGACGGCAGCAGCCGCGCGAGCATTTCCTTGAGGCCGTTCTGGCCGATGGTGCGCAGTTGTTCGCTGTCGATCACATCGATCGGCGCCGGGCTGTCGGTGACGGTGCGCTGCTGGCTGCCGCGAACCCCGGTGACCACTACGGTGCCGAGGGTTTCATCGGCAGCCAGGACGTTGGGCGGCAAGGTCAGGCCGAGCAGGCCAAAGCTGAGCGGCGCCACGCCGACGAGGGTTTTGTGCAAGTTGGAACGCATGGCTGAAGATCCTTTTGAGCGGCGCTTAGTGCGACCTGGCGGCAACGGTTTCGACTTCGATCAAGGCCCCGGGCAATACCAGCCCGGCTACCTGCACCGTGGTTCGCGCCGGTTTCAGCGGCTGTTTTTCAGTGCCGAAGAACTCGCGAAAGGCCCGTTGCAGGCCATCGAAATCCAGCTTGCCGCCCAGGGCCGGGTCGCCCACCAGGTAGATCCGCAGTTGCACCACATCGCCCAGCTTCAGGCCCTTGCCGGCCAGGATCGACTCGACCTTGTGCAGCACTTCGCGGGTCTGGGTTTCGGTATTGCCGGCGGCGCGGATCTGCTCCTTGCCGGCCTTGGGGTCGACCGGGTCCGGCAGCAGGCCGGAGAGGTAGGTCACTTCGGTGCCGGCGGGCAAGGTCACCGATTGCAGGATCGGCGAATTCGGATAGGTCGACGGCACACGCTCGATGGACGCGGCCCAACTGCTGCTCGCGGCAAAAACGATCCCCAACCCCAACAAGGCTTTTTTAAAAGGCATGACAGACGCTCCAAGGTTATTTAATGCCAGCCTCGGAGGTCCGCTACCTGGCAAATCAGTGACTGCTGTTTTGATGAAAGCGCGGCTTTTTCAGGCCGTTTGCTTGAGTGGCGAGCTTTGCGCCCGCTCGAATAAATGGCGCACTACGCGCCGCGCTGCGCCGGCAGCGGCTTCCTGCCAGATGCCGACGCCGCTGTGAGCCAGGCCGTCGCTGGTCAGGTAGACCCGGCCCTGGGCCTGGTTCAGCAACTGGTAATCGGGCTCGGCCACGGCGTGGTTGATCCAGGGCCCGAGGTTGTAGGGGATCTTGCTCCAGGCAATCGCCAGGGGCTTGCGCAGTTCATGGCTGTGGCCGGGGTGCAGCAGCTCAACGGCCTGGCGTGAAATCTCGATCTGCTCGGCCAGGCTTCGTTCGCCGAATCTGCGCGCGGTTTCGCCATTGTTGTAAGCCGCCACCAGCACCCCTTCGGCCTGGTTGAAGCCACCGCTGGGGTACCACAGGCCGGAGGCTTCCTGATTGATAAAGGACAGGCCGCCGTAGATCTGGTAGTCGCTTTCCCAGAAGCGCCGCGACTGCCAGGCCACCTTGTTCGCGTAGCCGAACTGCACCTGGGCGATGGCCTGGCGCACCGGGGTGCTGAGGTTGTTTTCGACCTTGGCCAGCAATGGCAGCGGCAGGGAACTGATCACGTAGTCGGCGCGCAGGCTCTGCTGGCGGCCGCTGCGCTTGTCCAGATACGCCACTTCGACACCCTCGGCCTGGTTGTGGATGCCAAGCACTTCGGCGCCCAGGCGCAATTGGCCCTGCAACTGTCGGGCAAAGGCTTCGGGGATGCGGTCCATGCCACCCACCGGCTGGAACATGGTGGGCGAGAATTCGGGGTATTCGTCGATCATCAGCGCGGTGGTCAGCGCCGGATTGAGCAGGGTCTGCAACGGCAGCGGGTCATTCTTCTGCGCCAACTGGTCACCGGCACCGGGCCAGACCTTATAGCCGGAACGGGCCGAACCCAGGTATTCGAGCTTGTCGGAGAGGTCGCCCCAGGTCTTGAGAAAGCTCAGCAGATTGCTGCGATCGGCGGGGCTGAGTTCCTGATCCAGCGCATTGCGATTGACCGCCTTGGCCAGCAGCTCGGAGAAGTGCCCACGGCTGTCATTGACCGCCTGGCGAATCTGCAGCGCCGGCTGGTTCAGGTCCGGCCGAACCAGGGCGTTGCGGCTGGTGTTGACCAGCACTTCCAGCTCCACCCCCAGTTCGCGGCAATAGCCGAGCATCAATTGGTGGTGGCTGGGCAGGCGCCCGGGGCCGGCATTGAGGTAGAAGCCATCGGCGAAATCCGCCACCTGCACGCTGCCATCGGTGTACTCGACCCGATCGCCGCGACGTACCGTCCAGTTGCGCCCGCCTACCCGCTCCCGGGCTTCGAGCAGGGTCACCTTGAACCCGGCTTTCTTCAACTCGTAGGCGCTGACCAGGCCCCCGATACCGGCGCCGATCACCACCACGCTGGCACCGTGGCCGACACTGGCCGTCGGCAGCGCGGCGTAGTTCTCTTCAGCAGCCTGCGCCCCGTCGCTCACCCCGAGCATGCCCATCACCGCACTGGCGGCCTGCAAGCCACCGACGGCGGCCACTCGGGCGATCAATTGTCTTCTGGTCAACGGCATGCAAGGGCTCCCTGCCTGGCGGATGGATAGTGCATTCGGTTATAGCCCAGCGCTACGATCAGTCACTTGGGTCTATGGGAAGCCATCCTAGGGGGAGCACTTTAATAAGAGAAATACATTTTAAGCATATGCAAATATTACTTTGTTTCATATTTACCCGAGCGGATTGTGCGCCGCGTGCATAGAGCCGGGCTGACCCGCGAGTCACCCTCGCCAGCGGGCATTTGCCTAGCGCGTAGCCCTGCCCTGGGCCGCCGTCAAAACCCGCAACAGGTTGCCGCCCCAGATATTGACCAGGTCCTGCTCGCCGTACCCCGCCGCCAACAGGCGCTCGGTGATCCGCGGCAGTTGGGTGACGTCCGCCAGGCCCTCGACCCCACCGCCACCGTCCCAGTCGGCGCCGATGCCGACATGCTCGGGGCCTACCACTTGCAGGATGTGCAGCAGGTGCTGCATGTAGTCGTCCAGGCTGGCCTGGGGTTGCGGGTAGCGCGCCTCGACCTCACGGATACGCGCGGCGAGGTCGGCGACCTGCTCCGGGCTCATGCTTGCCGCCAGGCGAAACTCGCGGTACAGCGGCCCCAGGGCCTTGTCGCGCTCGGGGCTGGGCGGGCGCTGGATCAGGTCACTGCCGAAACTGTTGACCTGCACCACCCCGCCTTTGGCCGCCAGCTCTCGCAGGCGTCGGTCATCGAGGTTGCGCGGGTGGGGGGTAATCGCCCGACTGCTGGAGTGGGAAGCGATGATCGGCGCTGTGGACAGCGCCAGCACCTGATCGAACACCTGATCCGAAGCATGGGACACATCCAGCAGGATCCCCAGGCGGTTAGCCTCGGCCACCAGCTCGCGCCCTGCCGGACTGAGGCCGCGCCATTGCGGCAGGGCCGTGGCCGAGTCGGCGAAATCGTTATTGGCCGAATGCACCAGGCCGAGCATGCGCAGGCCCAGCCGCTGGTAGGTCTGCAAGCGCTGGGGGTCGGCGGCCAGGGGCTCGGCGTTTTCCATGCTGATAAACACCACCCGCTGCCCACGGGCGACGATCGCCGGAACGTCTTCGGCGCGCAGGGCCAGGGCGAACTCCGCCGGGTGTGCGGCGATCAGGTCGCGGATCCGCGTGATTACCGCCAGCCCGTGCTCGCTGGCCAGGGTCCGGCCTTCGGCAGTCAGCGGGCCCTGGGGCGTGAAGACCGCCCAGAAGCCGCCGTCCAGGCCACCTTCGCGCATCCGGGGCAGGTCGACCTGGGACAAATCGGCCGCGAAACTGTGGCGCTGAGTGATGTCCCAACCCGGGCGCGCGAGTTGCATCGGGGTGTCGAGGTGGCTGTCGAGGACGGTCAGGCGTTGGTGCAGTTGCAGCGGGGTTTCAGCGGCCAGGGCCAGGGGGCTGGCCAGCGCGAGCACTAAAAGAGAGTGGGCAAACATCGAGGCCTCCGTGGCCTTGGGGGAATGGATAGACGTACTCCCATAGCCGCTGCCGAGCCTGCGCTGGCCCTCTCAAGCGCCGGAATATGCAGGACAGATACGCGGCGTTATGGATGGACAGCGCAGCCTCGCAGGCTCGGCAGCGGCTACAGGTCATTGGCACGCGGCTACCGGTGGCGAGGGTTCAGCTCCAGCGGAAGCTGCGGTCCCACAGGCCGGAGACGTCCAGCGCCTGGGGCAGGACGCCGGCTTCGAAAAACAGGTCGGCCACGTCCTGCTGCGATTTGACCGCCGCGTCGTCCACCGGCTGCAAAATCCGTGGCCCGCTCTGGGCCCGGTACTGGGCCAGGAACACTTCACGCGGCATGCCGAGGATCTTCGCGCTCTTGCTCGCCCACTCCTCCGGGTGGCTGGCAATCCATTGCCAGGCGCGGTACTCGCGCAGGATGTAATCGGTGATCGCCGCGTGCTTGAGCGGGTCGGCGATGCTCGCCTGGTTCGCCGCAATCACGTAGTTGCCGGACAGATAACCCTGCCCGGTCTTGAGCACCCGGGCCTCGGCGCGCAACTCGGCGAGCTGGATGAAATAGCCAAAGCTGACCCAGGCATCCAGCGCGCCATGTTGCAGCGCGGCAAAGCCGTCCTGGGGAGTCAGGGCCAGGGGGATGATGTCGTCGAAACCCAGGCCCTGTTCCTTCAGGGCCTTGAGCAGGAAGTAGTGCGAGCTGGTGGAGCGGATATAGCCGATGCGCTTGCCCTTGAGCTCGGCCACCGACTGCACCGTCGACCCCTTGGGCACCAGGAACGCCTGGTTGTTGACGTCTCCAGTGAGCACCGCGATCAACTTGACCGGGGCGTGGTTCTTGATGCCGAAGATCGGCGGGATCTCACTCATCGGCGAGATATCCAGCGTGCCGCTGACCAGTGCCTCGAAGCTCAGGTTGCCACCCGTGAATTCGGCGTACTTGACCTTGTACGGCGGGGTTTCGATGCCGGCCTCGGGAAAAAAGGTCGGCGCCGCGCCCTTGTAGGTGGCCACGTTCAGGGTCACGCCACTGAGGTCTGGGGCCGCCAGGCTCAAGCGCGGCATGCCGCCGGCGACACTGGCCAGGCCGGCCAGGGCCGAGAGTTGGAGAAAACGACGACGCTGCATGGGCACATCCTTAATCGAGAAAGTCCGGCTCATCACGCAAGATCCGCGCGTGATAAGGCTGAAAACTGAACCAGCCACCGAATTCGGTGCCGACCTGGCGTGCGGTGTGGCGCGCCACGTCAGGGGGGATCGGCCGCGGCGTACCGGCAGCCTCGGCCAACAGCTGGGTCTGGGCGGCGTTGTCCATGGCGATAAAACGCCAGGCCGCGGCCTCCACGGTCTGGCCCACGGTCAGCAGGCCATGGTTTTGCAGGATCAAGGCCGGGTGCTGGCCCAGGGTCTGGGCAATACGCGCGCCTTCGCTGCTGCCGAGCACCACGCCGGAAAACTGGTCGAACAACGCGTGCTTTTCATAAAAGGCGCAGGCGTCCTGGGTCAGCGGATCCAGCAGGCGCCCCAGGCTCGACCAGGCCTTGCCGTACAGCGAATGGGCGTGGGCCGCGGCCACCACTTCCGGGCGCGCTTCGTGCAGCGCCGCATGGATGGCAAAGGCCGCCAGGTTCAGCGCGCCCTCGCCTTCGACAATTTCGCCCAGGGGGTTGACCAGCAGCAGGTCCGACACCCGTATATGCCCGAAATACACCCCCACCGGGTTGACCCAGAAATGATCCGGCCGCCCCGGGTCGCGCACGGTGATATGCCCCGCGCCCCCCATGTCGAAACCGTGCCGGGCAAACACCCGGAACGCCGCCGCCAGGCTTTGCTTGCGCTGCACCCGCTCCAGCTCGACCGTCGCCTGCTGCGGCGGCTGCTCCCAACGCAACACCGTGTGCCCCTGGCGCGGCAAGTCATACACCGCCGGGCGCTTATATGCCGTCATGCCCGCTCTCCCCCTGCAAAAAATTCCACGCCCCTCATAGCCGCTGACGAGCCTCGCCAAGCTGCGCGGGCCCAGTTGGCCGCTGGAGATCCGCAACTGCCCAGTTCAATACCCACGCCCCACCTCCACCCGATTCTCCAGCTCCAGCCCCTGGTCAAAACGCTGGATATTGCGCACCAGCAACTGCGCGATATTCAGATAGACCTGTGGCGAATTGGCTGAGGTATGGGGCGACAGGCGCACCCGCGGATGGCGATAAAAGGCATGCCCGGCCGGCAACGGCTCAGGGTCGGCGACGTCCAGGCTGGCAAGCGCGACTGCCCCCGAATCCAGGGCCGCCAGCAACGGCGCCTGCTGGATCAACGCCCCGCGCGCAATATTGATCAGGTGCAAACCCGGCTTGGCCGAGGCCAGGACCCGGGCATCGATGATGTGCCGCGTCTGCGGAGTCAGCGGCACCGCCAGCACCAGGTGATCGGCCCGGGCGAACAGCGCCTGCAAATCAGCCACCGCCTGCACCCCCGGCACCTCGAACGGCCGCGTCGATTGACGCAGGGCCAGCACCTGCATGCCCAGCGCCTGGGCCTTGGGTGCCAGGCTCTGGGCGATGCTGCCAAAGCCGAACAGACCCAGGGTGCTGCCCGCCACCGCCGCCAGCGGACGTTGCTGCCAGTGCTCGGCAGCCTCGATCCACACCTGGGGCAATTGCTTGGCTGCTGCGAAAATCGCGGCCAGGGCAAACTCGGCGATGGTCTCGGCGGTGCTGCCCCGGGCGCTGGCCACTGGCAGGCTGTCGAACAGCCAGCGGGGAAAATAATCCAGGCCCGAGGTCACCAGTTGCACAAACTGCAAGCCGAAGGGCCAGCCCGCTGGCGGCTCCACGGCATCGCGAAAATCGCCATGGGGTGCTGCCAGCAAGACCCGCACATCCGCCGGCAACGCCTGGGGCAGCCCCCGGGGCAACTCCAGCACCTCGACATCCGGCAGCAGCACCCGCAGGCGGGCATTGAAGGCCGTGTCCAGCTGGCTGGCGATACGGGTCATGCCTGGGCTCCCCGGGCGGGCAAGGCAAACGCGGCACGCCCGGCGGCGCTGAGGATCGCGTCGTTCTGCGGGGTATGAATCCGACTGCAGAGCACGTCGCGGTAATGGCGCTCAATCGGATTGCCCCGGGCCAACCCCGGATTGCCAATGGCTTCAATACCCAGTTCGACGGCGCTAATGGCGTTGCTGGTGACCAGGTACTTGATCTGGGTCGCCTCACCCGGGGCGATCCGCCCTTCGGCGGCGGCATCCAGCAGCACCCGGTTGTTCAATAGCAGGGCGTCGATGCGTCCGATCAACTCCTGAAAACGTGGCAGGCTCGCCAACGGCGCGCCGAGGTTGGCCGGTGTGCGCTCGGCGAGCCAGGTCACCAGCCAGTCGCGCGCGGCGCGGGCCACCCCGTCATAGATCGACGACAGCAGCACTGCCAGCCACAGCACCCCATTGCTGTCGAGCTCGGACGGGCGCGGCACTTTGGCCGGCTGGATATCCACCGCCTGCTCCAGGGGCACGAACACCTCATCGAAAATCACGTCGTGGCTGCCGGTGGCGCGCATGCCCAGGTGATCCCAGGTTTCTTCGACGCTGATCCCCGGGGTCTCGCGGTGCACCAGCCAGGTGCCCACTTGCGGCTCGGCGTCGTCGCTGCGGGCCCAGACCGAGAGCCAGGTCAGGCCGGGGATCCCGGTGGAATAAATCTTGCGCCCGCTGATGCGCCAGCCGCCTTCAACGCGGCGCGCCAGGGTCCCGGGCAAGCCGCCACGGGCCGGGGTGCCCAGGTCCGGCTCGACCCGCAGGGCATTGATCAGCGCCCCCGACTCCACGGCCTCCCGCGCCACACGCTGGCGCAGGTGCAGGGGCCAGGCCTGGTTGTGTTGCAGGCGGGTGTGTTGCAGGTATTGCATCACCAGCACCAGGGCAGTGGACGGCTCGCCCCGGGCCACGGCGCTGATGACCCGCCGTGCCTGGGCCAGACTGGCCTCGCTGCCGCCCAACTGGCGCGGCACGGTCAGGGCCAGCAAGCCATGTTCATGCAGGCGCTGCAGGTTGGCATGGGGAAACTCGCTGTTCCGGTCGTAGTGCGCGGCACTGGCGGCAAACTCGCTGGACAGGTTTTGCAGCAGTTCGGCGAATTCAGGCGAGTCGAGGCCGGCGTGGGATAACGCCACCTGCGGCCCCGCCGGCGGGCGCTGGGCCACGGTAGAAAGGCTCATGGGTGGCTCCTGCGCGACCGCTGCCGATGCACGGAACCTGGCAGGAATGCGGACAAGACGGAGTAATGGGGGGCTTGCGCGGGCATCTCGACTTCCCTTTTTCGACGCGTTGAGCCCCATGCTAACTACATAAAAAACCCTCGTGAAATTCGTTTTGGTTCTAACTTAATATACAAAAAATGCATTTATCCTAATTTTAGATATGCAATAAGCGGATGAATCAACCGGCGCTTGCAGGCCATGAGCCGGCGTTGCGCGGCACGGCGCCCTGGGGTTCCGGCAGAACCTTGAAAATCATCTATATTCATTCTTTTTTAGCATAATAAATCACTGGAAAAATACCCAAAAAGAATAATACCTTCTAGCGCACAGCGATCGTTCGCCTCGAACTTTCCAGCTTCCCCGGAGGGAGCCCATGCCCCACAACGCATTAACCGCCCAACCCGCCCCGGCCAACCTGGGACGCCTGCGGCTGTTCGTCCAGCAACTGGCGCAACTGCTTGAACAGCAGCCTCCCGAGGCACAGATCCTGGACCACGGCGCACGCCTGCTGCGCGAGCTGGTCAGCCATGACGATTGGCTGCCCGAGGCCTTCGCCCAGCCGGACCCCGAGCGCTACCAGCAGTTCCTGTTGCACGCCGATGCGCTGCAGCGTTTTTCCATCGTCAGTTTTGTCTGGGGCCCGGGGCAGCGCACGCCGATTCACGATCACCGAGTCTGGGGGCTGATCGGCATGCTGCGCGGTGCCGAGTACTCCCAGGGCTTCGCGCGCCAGGCCGATGGCCGCCTGCAAGCGGCGGGCGAAGCACTGCGCCTGGAACCCGGGCAGGTGGAAGCGGTGTCGCCGCAGATCGGCGATATCCATCAGGTGGCCAATGCCTATGCCGACCAGGTGTCCATCAGCATCCACGTCTACGGGGCCAATATCGGCGCGGTCAAACGGGCGGTGTATGGCCTGGACGGCACTGAAAAACCCTTTATCTCCGGCTACTCCAACAGCCTTTTGCCAAACTTCTGGGACCTGTCGAAGGAGCCCCCGCAATGACCAATTTCCCCACCCGCAGCCACGCCCAGATCCGCCAGGCCCTGCTCGACCGCCAGGAACTGGCGCTGCTCGACGTCCGTGAAGAAGCCCCCTTCGCCGAAGCCCACCCGTTGTTCGCGGCCAATATCCCGCTGTCGAAACTGGAGCTGGAGGCGTACGCGCGCATCCCGCGCAGCAACACGCCGATCACCGTCTACGACCAGGGTGAAGGCCTGGCGCAGCTGGCCGCGCAACGCCTGCGAGCCCTGGGTTACCACGATGTGGCGCTGCTCGAAGGCGGCCTCGACGGCTGGCACGCGGCGGGCGGCGAGCTGTTCAAGGACGTCAATGTGCCGAGCAAATCCTTCGGCGAACTGGTGGATGCGCAGCGCCACACGCCGTCGCTGGCGGCCGAGGAAGTCCAGGCCCTGCTCGACGCCAAGGCCGACCTGGTGGTGCTCGATGCACGGCGTTTCGACGAGTACCAGACCATGAGCATCCCCGGCAGCACCAGCGTCCCCGGTGCCGAATTGCTGCTGCGGGTGCGCGAACTGGCGCCCGACCCGCAGACCCAAGTCATCGTCAATTGCGCCGGGCGCACCCGCAGCATCATCGGCACCCAATCCCTGGTCAACGGCGGCATCCCCAACCCGGTGGCGGCCCTGCGCAACGGCACCATCGGCTGGACCCTGGCCGGGCAGCGCCTGGAACACGGGCAGCAGCGCCGCTTCAAGGCCGCCACCCCGGGCAACCAGGCCCTGGCGCAACAGTCGGCACGGGCCGTGGCCGACCAGGCCGAGGTGGCGCGCATCGACCGTACCCAGTTGCACCAGTGGCAAGCCGACGGCCAGCGCACCACCTACCTGTTCGATGTGCGCACCCCGGAGGAGTTTGCCGATGGCCATTTACCCGGCGCCCGCTCCACCCCTGGCGGCCAGCTGGTACAGGAGACCGACCACGTCGCCAGCGTGCGCGGCGCGCGGCTGGTGCTGGTGGATGACGACGGCGTGCGCGCCAACATGAGCGCTTCGTGGCTGGCGCAAATGGGTTGGCAGGTGGCGGTGCTTGATGGCCTGCAAGCGGCCGACTTCAGTGAAACCGGAGCCTGGCAGGCCCCCTTGCCCGCCGTGCCCGTGGCCGAGGAAATCAGCCCGCAGACCCTGGCCCAGTGGCTGGAAACGCCCGGGACCCTGGTGCTCGATTTCACCGCCAGCGCCAACTACGTGCAGCGCCACATTCCCGGGGCCTGGTGGACCCTGCGCAGCCAACTGGCCGAGTCCCTGGCCGGCATCGATGCACCGCAGCGCTTTGTCCTGACCTGTGGCAGCAGCCTGTTGGCGCGTTTTGTGGTGCCTGAACTGCAAGCCCTGACCCGGCGTCCGGTATTTGTGCTCAAGGGCGGCACCACGGCCTGGATCGCCGCCGGCCTGCCCGTGGAAGAAAGCCGCCAGCATCTGGCCGCGCCACGCATCGACCGCTATCGCCGGCCCTACGAGGGCACCGACAACCCACGCGAAGCCATGCAGGGTTACCTAGATTGGGAATACGGACTGGTGGCGCAATTGGGGCGTGATGCGACCCATGGCTTTTTTGTGATCTGAGACAAACGCTGTGTCCAGCCGGTCGCTTGACCGGCTGTTCAGCGCGCCTCCCCGAGCCGCCTGCCCATGGCTCGATGCCCTCATGACGGGCAGTCCTGATAAAAAATGACAAATAATAATAGTTCTCGATATCATTCGCGGCTTTCGCGTCCTTGCGTTGTCCAGAAGGGTATCCATGTCTCGTCTCAAGCCCGACCCTATGTCGGCTGACACCGTTCGCGGGTTTTATGCGGACATCCTGCATTTCCTGCGCAAGCGCACGGACAACGCCAGCGACGCGGCGGACATGACCCAGGACGTGTTCACCCAATGGCTGGACTACCGCGACCAGGCCAAAGTCGAACAACCCCGTGCCTTCCTGTTTCAGATGGCACGCAACCTGCTGCGCGATCACTGGCGACGCCAGCAGGTTCGCCATGGCGTGCACGGCGAAATCGGCAGCGACAGCGAGCCGCTGGCCGATGAACACAACGAGCCACTGCCCGCCGCCCAACGCCTGCAGAGACTGGAACAGTTGAAAGACGTCCTGGCAGAACTCTCGCCGCGCCGGCGAGAAGCCCTTATGCTGCACCGCTTCGAAGGCCTGAGTCAGGCGCAGATCGCCGAGCGCATGGGGATTTCATTGAGCATGGTGGAAAAACACATCGCCTCTGCCCTGTTGCACTGCAAGCAGCGCCTTCAACAAGCACACGGCAAGGAGCAGCCCGAATGACCCGCCTTCCCGGCACACACAGTGACATCGACAGCGACAGCATCGATGCCCAGGCCGCCAGTTGGTTTGCACGCAACCGCAACGACCCCGACCGCGACACCCGTCGCAGCTTCGAAGCCTGGGTTGCGCAGCCGTTGCATGCGCGGGCCTATGCCGAATTCGAGCAACTGTGGGCCGACCTTGCCGAGCTCCAGCAACTCAACCGCCCGGTGCCGTTGCCGGTGCGCAAGACGCCGCTCTGGCGCCCGGCGCTGGCCGTGGCTGCGGCCCTGGTGTGCGCGGTACTGGCGCTGAACCTGGGCACGCCGCAGTCGGCGTACACCCAGGAGGTCGCGGCCCAGGCCAAGGGCAGTCGCACCCTGAACCTGCCCGATGGCAGCACCTTGTATGTCAACGCCAACACCCGCTTGCGCATCGATTTCAGCGCCCACCAACGGGAGATCTACCTCGACCAGGGCCAGTTGTATGTGGAGGTCGCTCCCGACAAGGAACGCCCGTTGTGGGTGCACGCCGGCGAGGCCAAGGTGCGCGTGGTCGGCACCGCCTTCGATGTGCGACGTGGCCAGCGGCAGCTGGTGGTCAGCGTCGCCCACGGCCAGGTGGCGTTCACGCCGGACGGCAACCCGGCCGACAACACCCTGCTCGGCGCCCGGCAACAGGCCATCTATGACCTGGCCAAGGGCACCCTGCAACGCCAGACCCTGGCCAGCGATGACGTGGCCGACTGGCGCAACGGACGCCTGGCGTTTCGCAACCGCGAGCTGATCGGCCTGGTGGACGAACTCAACCTCTACCGCCGCCAGCCGGTGCAATTGGCAGACGGCGCCCTGGGCGCATTCAAGGTGTCGGGCAACCTCGACATCAACGATCCGGACGCCTTGATCAAGGCCCTGCCAGCGCTGATACCGGTGCGTACCGTGGCCCTGGCCGATGGCAAGATCCGCATCGAAGCCCGTCCCTGAAACTCATATGCGAATATTTTGCATTCGCATATGAGGTTTTTTTCCAGCGCCGCGTCTTCTTCCCGTCTGCGCCGTCATTGCGGTGCTTTTGGCCTTTGTTGCCATACCGGGGGGAAGTCATGTTTCGCGTGCATCAGCATCTTCAGTTCGTTTGTTCCCGTCCAACTCTGCTGGCGGTCTGCATGGCGTTCAGCCTCCAGGCCCAGGCCGAGTCGATCCATTTCCAGCTGCCGGCACAGGCACTGGCCAGCTCGCTGAGCCAGATCGCGCAACAGGCGAAGATCCAGTTGCTGTTCGACGAAGAGCTGCTGCGCAACATCAAGGCCCCGGCCCTCAACGGCGACTACAGCCCCGAGGCGGCGATTGGCGCGCTGCTCAAGAACAGTCACTTCAGCCTGGTCAAGGTCGACAACACCTACGTCGTGCGCCCCGCTGAAAACGACAGCAGCACCAGCGGTTCGGCGTTGCAGTTGGGGGCCATGAGTGTGATCGGCAATGGCCAGGAAGTGGATGCGGCCACCGTCGGCCGCTCGACCCTGAACCAGGAAGAAATGGACCGCCACCTGGCCAACAACATCCCGAGCCTGATCAACACCCTGCCCGGCGTGACTCTCGGCGGCTCGCTCAAGCCCGGTGGCCAGACCGTCAACATCTGGGGCCTGGGGGATGCCGAAGACGTCCCGATGAGCGTCGACGGTGCGACCAAGAGCGGCTTCGAGCGTTATCAGCAGGGTTCGATCTTCATCGAGCCGGAAATGATCAAGCGCGTCGAAGTGGAAAAAGGCCCGCACTCGCCCCAGACCGGCAACGGCGGCTTTGGCGGCACCATCCGCATGGAAACCAAGGACGCTCCGGACCTGTTGCAGGAAGGCCGCGATGTCGGGGCCATGGTCAAGTACGGCTACAGCAGCAACAGCCATGAACAGGCCTACACCTCGGCCGTGTATGGCCGCACCGAGGACCGTCGGTTCGACGTGCTGGCCTACTGGACCAAGCGCGACGGCGACGACATGAAAATGGCCAGCGCCCAGCCCGACCCGCGCAACGTCTATCCGGTCAACCCCAAGCGCCTGCCCAACACCGCCCAGGACCTGGAGGGCGAGCTGTACAAACTCAATATGCAGCTGACCGACGAGCACCGCCTGGGCTTTACCTACATGCGCTCCGACAGCGATATCTTCGCGCCGTTTTCGGCCAAGAGTTACCCGTCGCCGCCAAGCCAGTCCGACATCAATCGCTTCGGTTATGACGGTGCCACCAAGCGTTACCTGGCCCAGCGCAACACGGTCGATACCACCTGGCAGACCAAGTACGAATACACCCCGCTGGACAACCCGTGGATCGACCTGGAGCTCAAGTATTCCAACTCCAAGACCGAGCAGACCGACGAGCGCGGCCCGACCGCCTTCTATCAGCCGACCTCGGGCGGACGCAAGATCACCGTGGGTTATGAAGACAAGATCCTCGAGTTGAAGAACGTCAGCCGCTTCGAAACCGGCCCGCTGCAACATGCATTGACCAACGGCGTGCAGATCCGCAAGCACACCCGCGAAGTCGACATGTGGATGCCCGGCAAAACCTACGAGGTGGCCCAGTACAACTACGGCCATTACCAGCCGGGCTTCATGCCCCATGGCAAGGTCGACAACAACGCCTTCTACATCCAGGACGCGGTGAGCCTGGGCAACTTCACCCTGACCCCGTCCCTGCGCTACGACTATGTGCGCAACCGCGGCGAGAAAAACGACGCACCGCTGTACAACAGCCCAGATCCCAAGGCCGGTCACGACTACAGCGACAAGACCTACACCGGCTGGTCGCCGCGCCTGTCGGCCTTCTGGACGGTGACCCCGGAGGTTGCCCTGTTCGCCGACTACAGCAAGACCTGGCGCGCGCCGGTGATCGACGAACAATATGAAGTCCAGTCCCCGAGCTCGACCCGCTCGGCCACCAGCCGCAACCTCGACCCGGAGCGGATCACCGCCCTGCGTGCAGGTAACGTCACCAGCTTCTCGAAGATCCTCACCGACTCCGATGCGGCGCAAATCCGCACCACGCTTTATCACAACACCATCAAAGACGAGATCATGAAAAACCTCGGGATCGGTTGCCCGGAGCAATTGATCAACGGCCAGAGCATCAGCCAGGTGTGCAGCGGCTCGCCGATCTCGGTGTACCGCAACATCGGCGACCTGACCATCAAGGGCATTGATATCGAAAGCTTCTACGACTCGACCTATGTGTTCGGTTCGCTGTCGTATTCCTGGATCACCGGCAAGCACGAGGGCGCCTACACCAACCCGTGGGGGCCGAATGTCTGGGCGCGGGACATTCCGCCGAGCAAATGGGTGGCGACCCTGGGCTTTAAAATCCCGCAGTGGGATGCGCAAGTGGGCTGGCAGGGGATGTGGATGCGCCAGACCGACCGCGTGCCGAGCGACAAGTACGCCAAGGGCCCGGCCAGTGTCCTGGGCGACAGCAGCTGGGACCAGTACGAGAATGATCGCTTCAACGTACAGGGCCTGTTCGCCAGCTGGAAACCGCAGCAGGCGTACCTCAAGGGCACCGAGGTCAACTTCACCCTGGATAACATGTTCAACCGCGACTACCGCCCACCGCTGAGCGGCGAAAACGCCACCAGCCTGGGCCGCAACGCCAAGGTCAGCGTGACAAGGTTCTTCTGAACCGCTGTAGCCATCACGGACGCCGTGGAGTTTCAGGAAAACAACGGCGTCTTCAAGGGCCAACGTCCGAACGCGGCCCGAGCCTTCGGCAGCGGCTACAGATGCGGGTGCGCGGGGTTTAGGGAAAGAGGGTCAACCCTTCCCGCGTCCTGCGCTTTTGTTCCCGGCGCGCAGAAAATCGCCCCAGCGGCGCACCAGATAATTGTGCTCATCCATCACCGAATTCCACACCGCGATATGCCCCATGCGCTGCTCGTAGGAGCCGCCGTCGCGGGTCTCACCGATTTCGATCAAGGGCTCGCCATCGCTGCCCAGCAACTGCTCGCGGGCCGGCTTGCCGGCGTACCAGTAATCCCATTCGGCACTGCTCAGGTGGTCGCGACTGCGAGCCGGATTGCCGATGTAATAACCCTGGCGCGCCATTACCGCGCCGGGCCAGCCCGACAACCACCAATTGAGGTAGGCGTAGGCCGCATCCAGCACCGGCCCCTGGGCATGGCGCGACAACGACAACCCGCCAAACCACGCGCGGTACCCTTCGCGCGGCACCGCCAGGCGGTATTTGACCCCGGCCCGATGCAGGCGCATCAGGGTCGGTGACCACAGGCTCTGGATATCGATGCACGGGCTGAGCATCAATTGCGCGGCTTCTTCATCGTCCGACCAGAACGCCGCAAAATGCCCCTCGCGCTGCTTGCGCACAAGGATCTGCGCCAGGCTGTCGATCTCCTCGATGCTCAGGTTGCCGATGTCCTTGAACGACGCCAACCCACTGCCCTGAATCGCCAGGGCCGCGTCCAGCGCACCAATCGCCGCGTCGCTTTGCAGGGCGATTCGCCCGCTCCAGGCCGGGTCGAGCAACCAGCCCCAGCTCTCATTGGCGCAACTCAAACCGGCCGGCAAGCGCTCCGGGCGGTAGGCAAAACTGTCGGCATTGTGGGTCAGCGGCAACATGCTGATGCGCTCGCTGACCGCACTGCCGAGGCTGCCGTCGTGCTGCACGAACAGCCGCTCGCTGGGCACGCTGCCACTGCCCAGGCGGTCGCTGGCCGACAGCCGTCCGCGCTTGGGCAGGTCATTGATTTCATGCCACAGGGCGATGCGCCGGGTATCGATCGGCTGGATCGCCCGCGCCGGCCAGACAAAGTCGACGTTGTGAAACCACTGGTCATAGAGGTCGTAGCTGTCGGGCTGCATCACCGCGATGCGCTGCGCCTGCTCGACGTCGTGCACCTGGTACACCAGACGGATGCCCAGGTCCTGCTCGGCGCGGACCCGCAGCGACTCCAGCAAGGTCACCGAGGTGCCCAGGACCCGCAACGTGATCGGTTGCGTGCCACTCATCAGGCAGGCTCCCCGGGGGCCGGGGCAAAACTGCGGGCAAACACCTCGAAGGAACGGCGCAGCTGGGCCGGGTCCAGCCCACGCAGAATAAACACCAGCCGCGAATGCCGATCGCTGCCGGGCCAACGGGCAAGGTGCACGGGAGCGTGCAGGCAATGCTGCACACCATGGATGACGATAGGGGCTTGGCTGGCGTTCACGTTGAGCAATCCTTTGACGCGCAGAATACGTTCGCCGTGGCATCTTAGCAGCATCGACAGCCAGACCCCGAAGCCGACCCAATCCAGGGGCTGCTCGAACTCCAGGCAGCACACCTGCGCCGCGCCATGCTGCGCAGTTACAGGCTGTACGCGTTGCAACTGCCAGCGCGCGACCTCGACTTCAGGCTGTGCGCTGCGCACGCCCTCGCCCAGCAACAGTTGCTCGCCGCTGTGCACGGCATGGCTGTCGAGCATCGGTGCGCCGGGGTTCAGTACCTGCAACCGCTCGCGCAACCGGGCCACCAACGCGGGTTCGGTGCAGTCGGTCTTGCTCAGCAGCAGACGATCGGCTGCTGCCACCTGGGCCAGCCATTCCGGGTGAATCCGTTCTTGCAACTGGGCATGACTGGCGTCCACCAAGGTCACCACCAGGCCGATATGAAAGCGCCCGCGCAGCTGCGGGTCGTTGTTCAAGGTGGCGAGGATCGGCGCCGGATCGGCCAGGCCGGTGGTCTCCAGAATCACCCGGCGAAAGGCCGGGAGCTCGCCGCGATTGCGGCGCGCCAGGAGACCGAGCAACGCGTCCTTGAGCTCACCGCGAATCGAGCAGCAGATGCAGCCGCTGGGCAGCAGCACGGTGTCGGGCGCGACCTCCTCCACCAGCAGATGGTCGATGCCGACGTCGCCGAATTCGTTGATCAGCAGCGCCGTGTCACCCAGGCTTTCGCCCTGCAACAGACGGTTGAGCAAGGTGGTCTTGCCGCTGCCGAGAAAGCCGGTGATCACGTTCAGGGCGATGCTCATCGGCCGTGCTCCAGGTGCTGTAACAGGCCGGGGTCCAAGGGGTCCAGCGGGCGGCCGAGCATGGCTTCGGCCTGGCCCCAGAGCTGCTCCAGGCCGCTGGCCAGTTCCTGGCGTCCGGTGGCGCCGAGCAGCAGGTAGGCCGAGCCCTGGAAGTCCTCGACCTTGAGCCGCCAGGGCGCCAGTACCCGGTTGATCGCGGCGATCCGCCGCAAGCGTTCGCGGCGCCGGGGCAGTTCACCGCCCAGGGGGTCGCTCCAGTGCACGTCCTCGCCCAACAAACCGCACAAACCACACATGTTCAGGCCTCCTTCAGGGCATGACGTCGCCGGAGTTCGGGCCCAGGGTCTGGCCGACAAACAGGTTGCCCCCCGGCTCGCTGGCCAGCAGCACCGCGACCGGCGCCACTTCATCGGCCAGGCCGAAACGCCCAAGGGGCAGCTCGGCGGCCTTGGCGGCTTTCCAGGCGCTGCTGATGCCGGCCACCAGCGGTGTCTCGATCGGCCCCGGGGCAATGGCGTTGACCAGCACATTGTCCTTGGCCACTTCCAGGGCCAGGGACTTGGTAAAGCCGATCACCCCGGCCTTGGCCGCGGCGTAGTGAGTCAGCTCGGCGCCGCCCTTGATCCCCAGTTGCGAGGCGACGTTGATGATCCGCCCCCAACCTTGCGCCAGCATGTGCGGCAAGGCGCGCTGGCTGGCGACGAAGACGCTGGTGAGGTCGACCCGCAGCATGTCGTTCCACATCTCGATGCTGAGGTCGACGCAGCGTGCCTGGGTCAGCATGCCGGCGTTGTTCACCAGGATATCGATGCCGCCAAACTGTGTGACACAGGCATCGACCCCGGCCTGGGCGCCTTCAACGCTGCCGACATCGGCCACGCATTCGAACACCTGCGCCCCCAGGTCACGGCAGGCCCGGGCGCTTTCGGCCAGGCGGGCGGGGTCGCGATCAGTCAGCACCAACCGCGCACCGGCCACCGCATAAGCCCGGGCGATGGCCGCCCCGATACCACTGCCGGCCCCGGTGATCACGGCGCGGCGATTGGACAGTTGAGACATGGGAAACTCCTGTAGCAAAAATTCTGTGACCGCTGCCGCGAGGCTGAGCGGGCCTGAAAAAACACCCCTTATTTAACCGACACTCCTACGGCGTCCGTTATGGCCAGCGCAGCCGGGCGGCAGCGGCTACAGGTAGATGTCGGGTGGTCGGTCAATCAGGCCAGCGCACGGTCAGGCCGCCGTCGATGATGATGCTTTGCCCGGTCAGGTAGCTGGCTTCGTCACTGGTGAGGAAGCGCACCAGCGACGCCACTTCATCGGCGCGCCCGACCCGCCCCAGGGGGATGGCCTTGGCGGCTTTGGCCAGGCCTTCCGGGCCCAGGGAGTTTTGCCTGTCCAGGGACTGCGGGGTTTCAATCAGCCCCGGGATCACCGCGTTGCAGCGGATGCCGCGCCCTGCCAGTTCCACCGCCAGCGAACGGCACAAGCCCGGCACACCGGCCTTGGCCGCCGCGTAATGAGCGTGGTCCTGCCAGCCATATACGCCGCCGGCAATCGACGAGATCGCCACCAGCGCACCGCCCTCGCCCATGTGCCGTACCGCTGCGCGAAAGGTGCGCATGACCCCGGTCAGGTCGACGTCGAGCATGGCGTTCCAGGCCTGATCGGTCATCTCCAGCAACGGCGCGCGGCGCAGCAAACCGGCGTTGGCCACCGCGTAATCCAGGCGGCCAAAGGTCTGCACCGCCTGCTCGGCCAGCGCGTCCACCGACTGGCTGTCAGTAACATCCAGGGGCAGCATCAGGCACTGGCCGCCGGCCTCCTCAACCAGGTTCCGGGTGATCTGCGGGTCATGGGGATCGGCCGGGAAATACCCGCCGACCACCGCCACCCCACGCTGGGCATACGCCACTGCCAGGGCCTGACCGATGCCGCTGGCGGCACCGGTGATCAATGCGACTTTCTGAGTCATGGGAGTCTTTTTCCTTATTTCACGGTTTCAGGACGCACATGGCGCGCAGCGAACATCAGCGCCCCCGAGAGGAAGCAAGGCAGTGCGCCGAAGTACAGGGCCGAGGTCTGCCAGTCGCCACCGGCCGACAGCACCTGAGTCGCGCCAAAGCCCGCCACCACCGCGCCGATCGGGCCCATGGCGTGGATGATCGCGCCGCCGGTGGCGCGGATGCTGGTGGGGAAGCTTTCACTGATGAAGAACAGCGCTGCCGAATAAGGGCCGATCAGGAAGAACAGGCCCAGGCTGTACAGCCCGACCACCGTCGGCATGTTGCTTGGAGCAAAGAGCATCCCGGCGAACGCCAGGCCGCCGAGCATCCAGCCCAGGCCGATGACATTGCGCCGGCCGATCTTGTCGCCCATCCAGCCGTGACTCAGGTAGCCGCAGTAGCCCACCAGGTTCGACAGCACGAGGATGATCAGCGAGTTCTCGAAGGAGAGGTGATGCACGCTGACGATCACCGAAGTGCCGAGCACGCTGAACACCTGGATCGCCGCCCAGTTGAGCAGGATCGCCGCGCCGATCACCAGGGTCGCGCGGCGCGAGGTGCCGCGAAATGCCGCCTTGAGGCCGGCTTTGCTGTGTTCGTCGTAGTCCACGCCGTAGGTGCTGGCCACCGCTTGCGCTTCGCTGACCGCGCCGCTTTTACGCAACTGGGTGATGCGTTGGTGAATCTGGAACTGCGGGCTCTCCTTGAGCTTGCGCGCCATGATCGCGATGACGATGGCCGGGATCGCGGCGAAGATAAAGCAGCCCTGCCAGCCAATGATCGGCAGCAGCACCGCAGTCAACCCGGCAGCGATCAAGGCCCCGACCGGCCAGCCGCCCTGCACCAGGCTGTAGATAAAGCCCCGGCGCTTGGCCAGCTTCGGGTCATCCGAGGCGGCGTACAGCTCGCTGAGGTAGGTGGCGTTGACCGTCTCCTCGGCATACCCCAGGCCGCCCAGGGAACGGATCAGGATCAGCGGCGACTTGCCCCAGGCACCGCCGATGGCAGTCAAGGCCGAGCACAGGGCCGAGCCGGCGACGGTGAAGATAATCCCGGTGCGCCGCCCCAGTTTGTCCACCAGCGGGCCGATGGCCAGGGCCACCACCGCGGTGCCGACCGCGACCCAGGTAGCGATCTCGGCCTGCTCGACCTCGCCCCAGCCAAAATGCCGGCCGATTTCCGGGAGCAAGGTGCCAAACAGAATGAAGTCGTACACCGCAAACACCCAGGCGAAAAACGCGATCCAGGTGGCAAAGCGCACTTGGGCCGGGGTCAACTGCTGGGGTTTCCAGCCAGTCAGGTCGAGCTTGTTGTAGATAGACATGGATCGCGCCTCAAGTAAGTTGCGGTGATCAGCGGTTACGGGGGTTACGGCGGATAAAGTCGTCGGCAATCTCGTCGAAGGTGACGAAGCGCACGCCGGCATGGCTCTGGATGTGTTCGATCAGGCGTTCGAGCATCAGCAGCACTTGCGGGCGGCCGGAAACGTCGGGGTGGATGGTCATGGTGAACACCGCGTGTTCGTGCTCGCGGTAGACCCAGTCGAACTGGTCGCGCCACATTTCTTCGAGGTGACGCGGGTTGACGAAGCCGTGGCTGTTGGGCGATTTCTTGATAAACATCATCGGCGGCAGGTCATCGAGGTACCAGTTGGCCGGGATCTCCACCAGCTCGGTTTCCTGGCCGCGCACCAGGGGCTTCATCCAGGTGTCGGGGTGCTGGCTGTAGTCGATCTTGGTCCAGCTGTCGCCGACCCGCACGTAGTACGGATGGAAGTCGTTATGCATCAGGCTGTGGTCGTACTTGATGCCCTTTTTCAGCAGCAGTTCGTTGGTCACCTTGCTGAATTCCCACCAGGGCGCGACGTAGCCGGTGGGGCGTTTGCCGGTGACCTGGGTGATCAGCTCGATGGACTTGTCGAGGACGATTTCTTCCTGCTCGGCGGTCATCGCAATCGGGTTTTCATGGCTGTAGCCGTGCACGCCGATTTCATGGCCGGCGTCCGCCACGGCCTTCATTTGCTCGGGGAAGGTTTCCATCGAGTGCCCGGGAATAAACCAGGTGGTACGCAGGCCGTAGCGCTCGAACAGCTTGAGCAGGCGTGGCGCGCCGATCTCGCCGGCGAACAGGCCACGGGAGATATCGTCCGGGGAATCTTCACCGCCGTAGGAACCGAGCCAGCCGGCCACCGCGTCCACGTCGACACCAAATGCACAGAGAATTTCTTTAGCCATGAGCGGCCTCCAATCGTTGCGTGTTGTTGGAAAGGGCAAAGGGAATTTCAGGAATCGAGCAGCGCTGCCTCCACCGACAACGCAGCGCGCAGCAGGCGTGCGTCCTCGCCCTGGGGCAGGCTGAGCAGCACGCCAGTGGGCAGGCCCTGGGCATCGCGGCCGCTGGGCAGGCTGACGCCGGGCATATCCAGCAGGCTGCCGGGCATGGTCAGGCGCAGGGTGGCGAGGTTGGTCTGGGCAAACAGTGAGTCGTCGGCCTCAAGCGGCGCCAGGGGCGGCGCAACATGGGCCACGGTCGGGGTCAGCAGCAGCGCGCCGTCGAGCTCGGCTTGCAACTGTTGCTGCAACATCCGGCGCGCCTGGTACAGCTTGAGCAACTGGCTGGCCGGCATCGCACGCGCGGCCTCCAGGCGCCGCCGCACGCGGGGGTCGAGGTGCTCGGCTTCGGGGCTGTCGAGCAGGCTCTGATGCAGGGCAAAGGCTTCGGCCGCGCCCAGCCAGCCGTGGTCGGCGATCAGTTGCAGGCTGGCCTGGAACGCCGGCAGCGGCCGCACTTCCAGCAGCGCTCCGGCACTGCGCAGGCGTTCAACCGCCGCCCGCAGATTGGCCCGCACTGCGGGCTCGACGCGGGCATCTTCCAGCACTGTTTGCTCAACCCACACCCGTTGCCCGGCCAGGCTGCGCACCGGTGGCGACTGGCGTGGATCATGGCCGCGCAGCAGTTCATCGAGCAGCCAGGCGTCACGCACGCTGCGGGTCAACGGACCAAGGCTGTCGAGGCTGCGGGCCAGGGGGAAGACCCCATCGCGGCTGTAGCGCCGGCAACTGCTGCGAAACCCAACCAGGCCATTGAACGCCGCCGGGATGCGAATCGAACCGGCAGTGTCGGTGCCCATGGCCAGCGGCACGATTCCGGCCGCCACCGCCACCGCCGAGCCCGACGACGAACCGCCAGGCACCCGCGGCTGGGCATCGCTATGGGGGTTGAGCGGCGTGCCGAAGTGCGGGTTCAGGCCAAGCCCGGAATAGGCGAACTCACTGAGGTTGGTCTTGCCCAGGCTGACCAGGCCGGCGCGGCTGAGCTGAGCCACGCTGTGAGCATCCAGCAGGGCCGGGGCGATTTCGCGGCGCACCGCCGCGGCCGCCGTGGTGCGACTGCCGGCGAGGTCGAACAGGTCTTTCCAGGCCAGTGGCACGCCATCCAGGGCGCTCAGGGGTTGCCCATCACGCCAGCGCGCGGCAGCGGCTTCGGCTTCCCGCCGCGCCCGCGTCGGGCTCAAGGCGATAAAGACGTGGGGCGTACGTTCGGCCTGTTGCAGCGCCTGTTCCAGCACCTGCACCGGGTCGTTGCGACGCTGGGCAAACTCGGCGGCCAGCGCAGTGGCATCCAACAGCGGTGAAGGGGTCATGGCGGGTACTCCAAATCCAGATAAAATGTACTAATTATTAAAATGTACGTTTTATACAGAGCAGGTTCCGTGCCATCTGGAGTTCGCCTTGGGCAGGCAGGGTCTGTCGAATCATGCCGAATGGGGCAACAGGACCGGTGTAGAGAGGATGAATAAGGAGGACGGGATGCCGACGGACGGAAAATTGGATCGGTAAAAGACTCACCGTTGAAATAATGTACCTTTTACTAAAAAGTACATTTTAGTGCAGAAAAGTAACATTCCCCCTCTCCAAGCCCCAGGACGGGGCACAAAAACGTGGCGCGCAGTGACACTGGCCAACTGTGAGAGAATCCCCGGCCATCGCCGCACAGCCCCCAGAGGAACCGATGAAAGCAGCACCCGCCGAGGACCCACGCACCGCATCGCGCTACGCGATGATCCGTCAGGTATTACGTGACGCGATCATCCAGGGCACCGCCTTGCAGGGCCTGGTGTTGCTGGAGGCGCCGCTGGCGGAACTGTTCGGCACCAGCCGCGTGCCGGTGCGCAAGGCGCTGAACCTGCTGCACGACGAAGGCCTGATCAGCCGCTTCGATGGCCGTGGCTACCTGATCAACCCCGAAGGCCTGGCCATCGAGCCATTGCGCCTGCCCTTGAGCCATACCCACCTCGGCCTGGACAGCGGCGAAGAGCTGGTGGACACCCGGCCCCTGGGGGAACGGATCTACGAGGAAATCGGCAGCGCGCTGTCGACCTGCATCGCCTTCGGCCATTACCGCCTCGACGAACAGGCCGCCGCCGAGCACTACGGCGTCAGCCGCGCGGTGGTGCGCGAGGCCTTGATGCGCCTGCGCGATCGTGGGCTGGTGGAAAAGGAACCCTACTCGCAATGGCTGGCCGGACCGCTGACCGCCCGCGAAGTCACCGAAGACTACGAACTGCGCGCCTGCCTCGAACCCGAAGCCCTGCGCCAGAGCGCCCCGGGGCTGAGCCGCGACGTCTTGGAAGCCATGCTGGAACGCATCACCCAGGCACAACAGGTCGAGCATTGCAGCCTGCAACAACTGGAACGCATCGAAGAAGACCTGCACCAGCACTGCCTCGCCGGCCTGCAGAATCGCAAAATGGCGACCCTGATCCGCCAGGCCCAGAGCCCGATGATCATCAGTCGGATTTTCTACCGCCTGCTGGGCATCGGCGCCGACCCGGCGATGCTCGCCGAACACCGCCTGATCCTCGAACTGCTGCTGCACGGCGCCTTCGACGCCGCCGCCCTCAACCTCAAGGAACACCTGCAACGCGCCCGCCAACGCATGCTGCAACGCCTGAAAGTCCTGTCGGTCGTCCCCGAACAGGAACTGCCGGCCTTTCTCAGCAAAATCAGCTAAGCCCTAGCCCGCCCTGATGGCTGGGTTGTCACCGATCTGTAGCCGCTGCCGTCAGGCTCGGGCCGCGTGTGGGCGCTGGTCCGAACAGACGCCGTGATAATCCGGAAGGAATGCGGTGTTTCGAAGGGCCAGCGCAGCCTCGCCTTTCACTCGCTGTCTGCCGGTAAAAAGTGGATGGAGCGAATAATTTCGAGGACCTCCGGTAAAGCCTCCTCTGAAGTGGGAAGAACCGGTTTGTTTCGGGCTTGCCAGATTTCGCGAGGGTCGGCGCCGAGCCGGATACCGCCATTTCTGGTGATTAGCGTATGGTTTTCATCGTCCATACATAGGCTGAGGATGCGTGATCGAGGCGGGGCGACACCGGTGTAAGTTGAATATAGGCTTCAGTGTAATAGTACGAATTAAGTGAGCCTAACTTCCGCATCTGAATATCGCGAATATCTTCTGCGAATAGTTCACGGCTTAAACTCCATCGGACATACCTTAGTGGCTGCGCCTGATCGGAAACTAAAGTAGAGCGATGGCGGCTTCTTGCCATTCACACGCCGCACACCGTGGCAGCGGGAAAGATACTTTGATCAAGTAACAGCGCTTGCGTGTAGGCATGGGCGCGATAACACTCGTCCAAGTCGTTGAGCTACGGGCGGGTACAGCCAACATGAACGGACAGTTTGATCAAGCAACTCAAGCATCGGAAGAATACATGTTAGTAACAGGTGAGATGTAGCCCTGACCATTGTTGGCTGTGGGCATGAAAAAATGGTGAAAATCAATATACCAGCCACAGCAGATCAACATAATAAAACTCGAAAATAAATATTGATAAACCCTATAAATTCATCACTCAACAGAAAGGCTTTTGATGACCTCGGCTTGCCAGCTTTTTTGTGATGCAAACCCACTATTCCTAGCCGAACCAAGACTGCATAGAGCTAGAGAAATTGCGGTAGTTTTGCCGTAAAGTACGCCATCCCAACATTCGTATATCTCTTTGACCGGCGTTAATATTTGCCCGCTTTTATCTGGCTTATCATAAGTAACTTCAAGCTCGGAAACGATGACAATATCTCTCTTCCCTTCTGTGAGCCCAAGAAGCTTCTGAGATCTTACTTGATACTGCGTGACATCTCTCTGAGCATCGTAGTAATCGGTTCGCGTCGACATCGGAGACTCTTCAGACAATCGAATTGCCCCTACAAGTTTTTTCTCAGTCAAATACTCTTTATTGGATGACACTGATCCGTAGAAGAAGGGACTGTGTGTTTTATCTTGATATATAAATCCACATATTTTCTCGTCATAAACAAACGTACGTTCTGAACTGAAGGAGAAGCCGCATGCCGATAGCAAGTCATAATAGTGTTTCTGCAAAATATCGAATGATGATTTATGTGCACCGCCCTCCGAAGCGATGGAAAAAATCGAGACCACAGAGAGAAAGAAAAATATTAATACCTTACTCATGGTTTTAAGTTCCCATCTGGAAGATTGGTAGTCACATCATCACTGAGCATTTTGTAAGCGTACTTGAAATATCTGATGCGTCGATCCAGGTGCAACGCAGCCCTGTTAACTTGGCGCGTTACATTTAAAACGTCTGCTGACACCGTCTGTTCATCAGTGAGCACCTGAAATATCGAGCTGTCGGCCCGGGTGTTTATATTTGTCTTGCCATCTAATACCCATCTATAGGGTTTCAAGCTGCCCGGAGGGTTGGCATATCTATCTCGTGTGGCTTCAGCTGCCCAATAGAAGCCGGATGCGTCGACTGCAACGTACGCATCTGACTGCAGGAGGAGCTGATTTGGCTCGGTGGTGTAAGTGGCATTGCGATATTTCTCATATCGATCGTAGTTCACACGCCCTGTTACCTGGATGACTCCTCTCCCTCGGAACCGGACGCCGTCTCCAGGTTGCGTATTTCCGAGATCTGCTCGACCTTCGTACGCGGCACCACTCGCATATTCGCGGACTGTCTGAAGACCGTCCGTTTCTTGCGCGATCTGTCCCCAGAAATGTGCCGTCCGCAGCGCGGATAGAAGATAGTATTTCCTTCTGACCAGATTCAGTACCACCCACATACGTGGAGGGAGTAAATGCTGTTCAGTAGATTGGCCATTACGGATGAGGGTTATCGCTCGGTCGTATGTTAGGCCGATACCTTTAGCGGGCAGCAGTTGTACCGTCTCCAATTGGCTCAACCACCCACACCGCTTGAACACCTCAATAAACCGCAACGGATGAAAGTGATAATGCACCTTGCCCAAGGCCAGCCCCTCTTTCACCGCGTCCTCCCAAAACGCCAGCGCCGCTTGCTCGATTCGCCACGGCCAGAGCGTCAGTATTGGCACATAGATTTTCTGTAGATAGCCGGAGTCCCATGATTACTTAACCTTCGATAAACCTAATGCTCTTAATTATCTTGAGGAAAATGCCATAGCTAAGACCGGCATCAAGATCAAAGTCATCATCTCGTCGCGTTAAGCAGTATTGCCCCATAACTGCCGACTCCTTCAAATTTCCAATTATCATTCTGATACATCTGTTATGTTCAGAAAACTGTTCGCAGTACTCAGGCCGTGAAGTGACCTTGCTGAGTTCGTGATAGGAATCCTCTGCAATCCAGCCTTTCCAGTTGCCTCCAGACAGTTCCGATAAGTGTGTACGGCGGCTTAGCGAACAGTTTTTTTCGGTGAAGTCACTCATTGATTGCGCTAGACCGGACAAACCTCGGCGAATGCCACTTTCGTTACTTATAGATAAAAGCTCATCAATACCTTTAGAGTATATTCTCAGCGAAGGCATAATATCTAACCACCTTGGATTTCTCTGCCCCTCCAGCAAAGCCCCTAGTAGTAGAAGTGCTCCTTCTTGGTCGCGATATGAACTGATGCACAAATCCGGCTGAATATCTTGATCAGAGGGTAGCTCCGCAGGAACATTCAATACCAGCCCACACCTCAATAGTTCTTTATTTTCGCCAGCAGCTTCACCACCTTTTGCAAAACTGCAGCCACACAAACATACAGCCACCCAAAACATCATCCAGAAATTATTTCTTTTCAGCGCCATGTTGGTCATCCATGATCAATATTAATTTTTTAGTCTTCAGTTTGCCTTTCTAGAGTTGCTATTACCGGCATACTGACTTCATCCTCAAAAATAAATCGGATGTATTTGAAGAGCTCTTGGCGCCCATTTAATCCAATACTGCCACCGTTCACAGGGGTTGTAATTGCGGCGACATTATTATCACCCCCACCAAGATCTGCACGACGATGTATGTTCATGCCATTACGAAGCGTTTCATTATTTGCTGACACCATTACTTTGCTTACCCAGAAGTACCCCGCTGAGTCTGCCGCCACCTCAGCGCTTGTCGATAAAAGAATAGGATTGGGATCAGCTGTAAAGTTTGCATTTCGAAAAGCGCCGTAGTCTCGATAGTTATTTCGACCGGTAAGATGAAGGAGTCCTCTTCCACAAAAACGAGGACCATCTCCGGATTGAATATTTCCTAAAGCTTGTGCTTTTTCACGAATCTCTCCTGGACGCTGTGCCACATAGGTAGGTCGGTTCCTTCCTTTCAAAAATCCTGTTACCTGTAACCAAGCATGCTTATTATCAAAATCTTCGCCGGCCTCCTGAGGTGTTAGAACTTCATACATGGTCCTAAAGTAGTGCGAATTACCTTTTTCGACTGTCGCCTTTAGCACACCGCTTTCCTTGTATATCTGGGCAAGGAAATGGGCCTGGCGCAATGTCGTGACGAATCCAAACTTCCTCCACATCCTATTTATTGATACATGTATATTTGCGGGCATTAATCCATTACTACTGTTGCCAATGGTCCAGCGCTCCAAGGCGTCTCCCCATAAGATAAGGCCTCCCGCATTCTGAGAAGAGCGTCTTGGCAGTGTCTGCGCTAGTTCGCGTACGCTACGCCAAGAGCAACTTTTCATAGTCTGAATAAACCGCAACGGATGAAAGTGATAATGCACCTTGCCCAAGGCCAGCCCCTCTTTCACCGCATCCTCCCAAAACGCCAGCGCTCCATGGTGGCGCTTGAGCTTGTCGTAGGCCTCAGGTGACAGGCACAGGCTGAGCAGCACGTTGGCCGGAAGGTCGTTAGGGTCGTCGCCTTTGATCCAGCCCCAGCGCTGGTCGAAGTCGTCGCGCGACCACTCGGTAGGGAGTTTGGCCACGCAGTAGCTCAGGCGCTTGCGCATGCTGGCGTTGTGGATCTTGGCGTAGGCTC
>NZ_MVOL01000014.1 GCF_002018875.1 Pseudomonas sp. MF4836 | reverse complement strand
GTTGGCGTTGGTGGTGTGTGTGGCATAGAAGACGGGTGGTTTGCGGGATTTGGATTGCGAGTGTGGGAAGAGTGAGTGAGGATGTGAGTGGGGTGCATAGTAGAGTAGGGGGCGGCTGGAGAGGGGGGGGGAGGGGGGGGAGGAGGGGAAGTGGCCGGGGAGGGTGCGGGGGGGTGGGGGCGTGGGGGGGGGGGCATCACCCGCTGGAGCAGATGCCGCATTGCCCCTCTCCAGGGTGAAATCACGCAAGTCACGGGAAATGTTGAAAAAAATCACAGAGGGAGTTGCCATGAACGAAAAACAAGTCCATAATTGCGACCACTCCTTAACGGGAAAGCGGAAAACTCTTTATAAAACAAAGAGTTGCGAGGTGATAAAGATCTCGTTCGCTGTTCAAGTTTGTATGTGTCCAGCACTGCTTCATGGGTATTGGATACTTGGGGCCGAGTAGCAAAATGGTTATGCAGCGGATTGCAAATCCGCCTACGCCGGTTCGATTCCGACCTCGGCCTCCACTATAAGGACCCCGTAGATCAATGATCTACGGGGTTTTTTATTGCCTGGGATTTGGGCAATCGCTTCCGCAATTTTTTGGATCGCTTCCGCAATTAGCCTCTTTTTAGCGTCGATTTGAAGAGAAGTATCTCTCAATTGAGCATGAGTTGAGGGTGGATGTTGGCTTGGATGTTTGCCGTTTTTGGCTATGGACGACCTTGCCCCTCAGCCATTGTTGTATTCAAGCTAGGTTCGTGGAAGCGACAGCTTTCGGCCAATTGCTGCCCGTCGTGAGAGGAAGCAGATGACCCGATGCCCTTCAAGGAAGAGCGATAGCCACCACACTTGAGTCAGTACTCCACGGGGCCGAAATGTCCTCTATATCCGACCTGAGTGAGTATCAATCGATTAATGCATTTGATGCTTACAAGGTCATTCTCCAGTGGACGTCCAAACAGGGCAAAATTTTGGATTGTGTATGCTTCTGCGTATTTTTCCCGCTCAGGATGATAGCGCCGCAGTGACATACCATAGGTGGTTTCAAAGGGATGGCCACCAGTGCGAATCAAACTAAAAAACGACGGGTAAATTATGCCGTCAAACCCCGCTTCTTTGGCTGCTAATGCGATTGCTCGGGAAATCTCATAGGAGTGAGAACGTGCCAGGAAGAGCATATGGATAGCCATATCCAAGCTTTCGAACTCTGTCACATCCTCTTCGAGTAAATGAGTAAGATCCAGGAGCCGTAGGTTTCGCTTGGGCTCCAGGGTAGCAACGTAGATATCGTCATCTGTCGATGCTCGACATTCATGGATGCAAACGTCGATGTCCTGCGATCCGTACATGATAGGAAAGCCTGGCGAGTCGAGTCGCCCCTTTCCAGCGAGTGCAATCGGTGGGCTGTCGTACTCTGCCGGATCAGCTGGACGTTGTGGGCAGATTCGTAGGCGATAAAACTTTTCCCCCATTACAAGTGTCTTTACTGGGTATTCCTTCATCACGCGCTTGATGATTTGCAACCGCTTCGATTCATCCTGAAGATCCTTAAGTGGCTCGACTTCGCCAATCATCCAGAGGCGTGGGCCGTAGTGGAAGAAGCCAAGCTGAGCAGCCTCCTCAAGAAGTCTGATGTCATCTTTGAGCCAGATCGAGGGCGATATATCGCTCCTCCCAAAGTGATGCTCGTTGCACTGAATAACAGGCGCTGCGCCGTAGTCGCAACGAATGGTAGTTCCACCCACAAAAAAGCGCCATGCAAGAGCTTCAATAAGCTCCTTCGTCAGCTTTCGCCCTTCTTGGCTATGACAATTCGGACATTTCAAGTGTTCCTCAATGCCGAGCTTGAATGCATCTATCCGCAGTCCTTCATCTGTGAAGCAATCAGAGCAAAGGAGGGTTTGATTCGTCTCCGCCGTTTCTTCTGTCATAGTTCTACCGTGAATAGTTATATGGGGTTGAACTCAAACTTTAGACCAAGTGGATCGCTCCGGTCTTAAGCTCACTTGAGCCCGGCTGCTTTTGTCCTTTGTTGGCCGATTGCAGCCTGTCGCGAAGGGGCGTTATATAGCTGCCCCTTGCGAAAGTAAGCAATCGGCCAAAAGCGGCAATTCAACAACGGGCGGACAGCTGCTAGTCAACTAGGGGCTCTCAATAAACCCCATTGATAATTAATAGCTTGAATAGTTTTGTGAAATTATTCCATCTTTTTAATTGTGCTCTCCAAAACTAATTTTTGACACCGTTATAATAATATTGAAATGTTAATGTCGAGGCGAACGCATGTTCTTTGAGTCTCGGAAATCTCCACTCGCGCAACATTCTTCGTGCGTTACGATTATAAAAAAAAGAATAATGCGCTAAAATTTTTCGCTCGCTTGGATACAAAGAATCAGTCAATAAACTAGAGAAAGATCGCTTTAATGGTTCTGGTATATCTGCATTATTGATAAGTCGCAAGGCACGAATAGCGCGATTATTTAATCCAATGCAGATGTCGTTATTTAGCAGGCCACTCACGACCCCTTTTACAGCTTGATATTGTGCGCGCGACGATAGTTTGCTGTGAGCGATATTATTCGCACTAATCTTCATTGATATTTTATCTCCCTCTGTAACGCCGGTATTTTTATCAGCCTGCCTGTAATGGATTTCACAATATGCTTCCAATCTTTCCAAAATTTGAAAGAAAGTTCCCTCAAATTTTTCTCGTTCAATAAATCTCATTTGACGCTCTAGGAAGTCAGCAGTTTTTCTCGCTTCGGCCGTCTGAATCATTGTAGTTCTCAACAATACCAGAAGTGCGATAAAGCTTAAGATCGGATTGGTTAGCCCTCCAATAAAATCACCAATTTGTCCAATATTGTTGTCAATGGCAAAATCCTGATCAAAAAGCATGAAAAAAGCAAAGCATATCAATAAGGCGAAAGCAGCCGCCCACCAAGCTACTAACGTTGAATCAAACGGCATCAATTGCTTCTCGTTTTTTTGTTTTTCTCGAGATAGAAAGTAAAAATAGAGCGCGAGCCCCGAAACACCAACAAGACTACAGATTAGTGCGATCAGAAGTACAATCATATTAGTTGATTCTCTCTAAGCTTAGCCCTGAACAATAATTAATTTTAAATCAAATAAGTCTGCAAGCATCTTTGCCCTAGGCTTTTGATTTACCCATATGCGCTAACTGTTGTCAAATCCGCAGTTAACGATAATCGCGACTGCGTCCATGCGCGCAGCGAGAGGTGATGTAAGGAAAGGGTGATGCTGCAAGCGTCGCACGAGACTCCATTCAAATAAACCGATTACAACCCAGAAGTCGTTATACCTGCGTCTCAACACTTAGGTGACAGTACTCTATGCTAAAGGGTTGCTGTAGGTTGTGAATGCGCTTATGAGCGTCTGCTTTTGGCCGATAGCAGACATCCGCAAACAACGGCCAGCCAGCAGAAGAGCTTGCCAGTTAGCTTTGAATAGTCCAGAGCATTGTCTGAACCATGATATGGGGATGACTTTCTAAAGGTTCCCATTCATCTATGAACGAAAACCCCTGGTTCAGATAGAAGTTTGAGGCTCTGGCATTGTCGGGAGAGACGTCCAAAAAAACACGATCATGGCCTTTCTCTATCGCGCGAGATTTCACTGCCTCAACCAGCTGAGCTGCCACACCAGAGCCTCGCGCAGTAGGTTCAACCCACATCCCGATCAAGTTATAGCGATTCGCGCCACTGAATGCCGCACCGATCATGCCAACCGGTTTATCGTCCTTCACGGCCAGCCAGAATTCAGTTCCGGTCGACGAGGCTCTGTCTTTCCATTGTTCGTCACTGTATTGGGCGGCAGTCTGGTAGCTCACACCAAACGCGGTTGGTGTGTCCAAAAGGGCTGCGAGACGAACTTGCTTCAAAAGCATCCAGTCTTTTACTTCCGTCGATCGAATGTCCATGTTCTTCCTAAAAATTAACGAAACTTAAACCTCTCACAAGAATATCGAGGGAGCAACCAAGTTGTCGTGGAGCGGGGTCGCGATTGGCTGAAAGCAGCAGCTCATGACTGACCTCTTTTGACCATTCGAAGCCCCTAAGAAATCAGTTCCGCAATCAAAATCCTACCCCCTATAGGACGTGGGCTTCAGTCTTGCTAGAGTAGGGCGCTTGCGGAATCGATTCCTCATTAACTTACTGAAAACATGGAGGTTTTATATGAATCGCAAATCCGCCTACGCCGGTTCGATTCCAACCTCGGCCCCCACTCTAAAGACCCGTAGATCAATGATCTACGGGGTTTTTTATTGCCTGGGATTTGGGCAATCACTTCCGTAATCAACTAAAAAAAGCGTCTGATAGCCCTGCAATTTATAAAGCACAGCGAATGTGCACGGATGCAATGGAGCTGTGCATCTACTGAGCCATACGTGCGCAATTGACCTTGACAAAATCAACCGCCCGTTCAGGGTCGACGAGCTCACGACCAAGGACTGATCATGTCAAAAACCGCTGAACCACAGCTCTACTATTCTCACGAAGCTTACCGGTCGGACCGCATACCCTTGCAGGCAGGCTCCGAAAAGCGAAGTGTCCTGCACAAATTCACCGGCACCCGCTTGCCTTGGGGCTACACGCAGGATGTGGTTCCAGACAACATCATGGAGGACCCAAAACCAGAAAGTATGCGTTTTTGGGAGCAGTGGGAGAAAGAAAAGGCTGAGATGAAAGCGAATGGGAAATACGTGCCACGCCCATTCGAAGACGTGGAGCTGCACTGTCGATATGATCATGAGCGATTTCGATTCGCGCAGTTGCCCTTCCGGTCTCAGTTTTGGCTCTCACTTAGGACGTTTTGCAAGTGGGGGTTAATTATTCTCCTTCCACTGTGCATCTTGATTGATTGGTTGTTCGAAATGGATTCAGCGGGATTCAATATAAGAGAGCTGCTAAATAACTCCATTACCGTACTCGTTTCAAAAATACTACTTCCCCCTTGGCTGGTTAGCAGCGTCATTGTCAATTACTTCCCGCGAGTTTGGTTCCGACCTCCTGGCGGTCCACTATGGGAGTTGAACCGTGTTACAGGACAGGTGACTATTTTCAATAGCGCGGATGTGAAAACACAAGGTCAAACCCACGACATAGTTGCGCCATTTCACGAGTTCGATGCATATATCGTAACTTCGCCGGATCGCCAAGGATTACCGACGAATGGATTGCAACTGGCTCATCGCTACAGTGCCGCTACCATCAATCTGAGTGCCCTGATAACCCCTGACAATACGACGCAGAAGCCATGTGCGCTGTGGGATTTCTTGCAAAATTTTATGGATATTCAACGTCCATTACCTGAAATTCCACTGTATGAGCCCTACCGGAGCCAAGATCCGACCACGTCTGAATACGACGAAAAAAACAATCGCCCAACGCGTTATTGGATCGATATGGACAACCACACCTTCAAAACAAAGGTTAAGGAGATGCTTGGAAAAATCGACTCCATAGATACCTTTGATCGCCCAAACCTTATGGCAAAAGCAGTTCAATATATCGATTGAATGACCGCTGAGTGGGCAAAGCCTCGTGAGGATTTAAAACGCCTTAGCAAACATGACAAATAACTGAAGACGTAAAAGCCATACGGCGCGGCGCGCGACGAGTATCGGGGCTTTTAAAGGCCGCACCGCTTGAGAAAGCTAGGGCGTAAAGCCCTAGCAGGTTTCACTTTTTCTTTTTAGCAGGCTTTTCCGCCTTCTCTGATTTCTTAGCTTTTTCTGGCTTGCTATCAGTTTTTTTTGCAGATTTCTTTGGTTCGACGTCTTTTTTCTTGTCTTTCTTTTCAGAGGATTTCGAAAGAGCCGAAGCCGCAGTTGATTTCTTTGCCGGTGATGACTTCTTGTCTTTTAATTCCTTGCTGGCTTTCGAAGCTTCACCTTTGCTTTTCTTCTCATCTTTAGCCATGTTGCCCACCTCTCGGGTATGCCGATTTTGGCAAATTGCCTGTGAGATTTTTCACAGGCTGAACATTAGGCGAGTGCGGGCAAAAGCAGTTCAAATTTTTTTGGATGTGTCGAAACAGGCTTTGGATGAAAAGGTGGGGAAGGGAAGTAGCGTGGCTTCTTCAAGGTGCTACTCATGGCAATTCTGGAAGATGTTAGCCTCCAAAAAGCTCAGGTACATGGTCCAATGGGGCGCAGAAGATATGCCGCAGGTGAGTGCGAAACGGATGAAATGCAGTGAAAAAAGCCTGATGATTCTGGGGCAGACGGTCTGGTAGTAGTGGTACCGTCTACGCAGCCATCCTGGAACCCGCTAGATGCCTCGTCAAAGTCCCCCTCACCGCGCCGCAGCGCCTCTAGCCGCGTCAAGCACTGACAGCCCCGTCGCCCACCCCCCTATTTGGCATCGCGGCCCGGACCAACTGACCGTTGGCAGCACGGGTGCGGCCGTTTTGGGTTTCAGCTTTGTGGTGCTTTGGTTGTTGCCAGGCTTAGTGCTGACAATACTGCTCCTTCTGGGGTTCGAAGCGATACCAGGTGAACCGAGCAGCGATGGCTCTAGCCTCACAACGTCGTCGCTCATCCAGTTCCTGTGTGGTTCTGTTGTGCTCATAGGGCTGGTCTTCGCGTGGATCTCTTCTGCCGCTAGAGTGCTGGCCTTCACGTTCGACGAAAACCAGCAACTGCTTACCCTCACGGTCACCCGGCGCGGTCGTAAGCCCACCGAAGTGCAGGTGCCATTTAGCGACATTATTTGTATCAGCCCTTACGTGTTAGCCAGTTATGACCGTCATGGTTATTTTAGCGTCGTGTGTCAGGGGCCGAGGGGCAAGGAGGTTGAATATCGATTGGCTGAGGGCACTTCTCTGGAAGACATGGAGTTTCATGCTGCGTGGTTGCGGGAAATAATTGGCTTACGGATGCACCATGTACTGAATCTGGACAAATGAGGAAAGTACATGCATCCAGCCACTAATTGGATTTCAGTACCTACCTTTCCCCTTCCGCCAACGCGGCGGTGCCCTTTTTGGTACTAGATAATAGCGGCCATAAGGACGAAACCACTTAAGGTAAAAATTGGGAAACCCCGGCACTGTCAGAGACTGCTGCACACCATTTCCGATGCGCAAAAAGGCGGATTTTGCTCGCTTGAAGCGGCTTCGGCATTCGGTGGTAGGGGACGAGTCCCCATCCGTAGAACCCGATTGATAGTCGTACCGAGTTGATACCCCAGGCGGTGAAATCGTTCAGCCATGACCGGTGACTTTCGGCCAAAGGCGTCCGCTCCAAGGTGTCTACGATGCACCGGCCGGCGAAAAGCCGAAATTCAAAAAAATCACGAAAGAGGTATCGAATCAGTAAGTGCCTGCAGAGGCCTCTATGTAGATCTCAAGTATCGATAAAGCGTCTGACGGCTGATATCAAAGTCACGCGCCAATTTAGATTTGCTTTCTCCAGCGCAGGCGCGGTCAATTAAACTTACAACCTGATTGTCCGACAGTTTCTTCTTGCGACCTCTATAAGAGCCGCGGTTTTTTGCGGTAGCAATTCCGACTGCCTGTTTTTCCCTTCTAGCAGCGCGCTCGAACTCTGCGAGCAGCTCCATTACCGCGATGATGGGCTCCACAACTTCAAGGCAGTCATGCCGGAAAATCAGGTTCTCGTTCAAAAACTCTAGTGTTACCTGCTTTTCAATCAGCCGGCGAATGATGGTGCACAACTGCTCGGTACTGGAGGTGAGCGTTGCCATGCTGTCCACTACCACAGTATCTCCGCACTGTATGTAGCGGATTAGCCTTTCGAGGCCTGCGCGATTTACGGCATTGTCTGCGGGTTCATCGCAAAACATGGCGTCAAATACATCATGGCTGGTTATTTTCTCTACGGTGCCCTCGGGTTCTTGTAGAGAGAGCCGGAAATATTTGATGCGATGCAGTCTCATGGTGCCTCCTTGGCAATACTTGTACGCAGTCGTTTTATACTTATGCAAACTGTAACTAAATTATTAAATCCTTACACAAATACCTGTAACGCTGAGCTTACCCAAAATACACAGTTGCAAAGAATTTAACTTGTTTTATCATTTTAAAGCTTGGAATGATTCTGGCAACTTTTTTTTGGCAAGCAGTCGATTTCGTATTTCTTGAATGATGCGCGTGAATTCACGCGGTGAATTTCAATGCGTACTGTTTATAGCTGCAACAATTGACTTGGCCGGCTTGACGAAGCTGGTACTTCCCCGACGCAAGCAGAGGATGAATTGATGAAGGTCTTGGAAAAAGCCATCGAAATTGATCGCCTAAATACCGATCAGGAAAAGATTGATCATGTAACTCGGAGAATTACCGAACATGGAAATGAGCTACGCAAGCGTTATCCGATCTTGCAGTATCAGAATGCTCTGGGTGCGAGTGTCATGGCGTTTTCCCTAGTAGGGATGATCGTCACGGGAGGGCTCTACATAAAGGGTTTTATCCCAGGATGGAGCTGTATTTTGATCAATGCGCTGCTGACTTCATTCATTCATGAAATCGAACATGATTTGATTCATCGCCTTTATTTCAGAAAGCAACCGCTGGCCCATAACGTCATGATGTTTATGTGCTGGCTGGCTCGGCCGGGGATGCCCAGTCCCTGGCTGAGACGCAGTCTGCATTTTCATCATCATAAGGAGTCCGGAACTGACTCGGATGTTGAAGCATGGATCACGACCAGTGGTAGCCCATGGGGAATACTACGGTTATTGAAACTGATGGATGGATTTGTATTTGGTTTTCTAAATGCGGTTTTCGCGCCAGGATGGCGGCAAAAGGTAAAATTGTTAGGCAAGATTATTCGGCTCAATACGCCTTTCGGACTTTTGTATTGGGGATGCTGGTATGTGTTCCTCGGCTACCACCTTTATGTCTGGCTTGGGTCAGTCATGGGACAGGAGGTTCACAGTTCTGCTGCAACATTGGCGATTATGGATGTCGTCAATAGCGTGGTCGTTATTCTGATCGCTCCAAATTTGATACGGCAGTTCTGCCTGTTTTTTATAAGTTCAAATATGCACTATTATGGTGATGTTGCTCCGCGTAATGCATTGCAGCAAACTCAGGTGATGAACCCTTGGTGGTTATGGCCATTTCAAATGTTCTGTTTCAACTTCGGTAGTACTCACAGTATTCACCACTTTGTTGTGAGAGACCCGTTCTATCTTCGCCAGATGACGGCACCTTATGCTCATAAAGTCATGGCGCAGGCCGGTGTCAGATTCAATGACTTCGGCACCTACAAGCGAGCCAACCGTTTTTCCATGGCGCACTCTCAAACTCGGTCGCGGGGGTGAGTTCTCCCATAAACATTATCTGCTTGATGGCGGGCGCCGCCGATAAGCCATAACTTTTACAGTCCAAGAGCGTGTTGTTACTTAAGTACTGGTCTGCCAGGCGGCGGGATATTTCTTATCGCCTGGCAGATTTGATGATGGTCAAGTTTGGCAAGTATCAAGGCAACACTTCAAATACGAGGAGTCTTAGCATGAAAGCGCAAGGGATGTGTGCGAAGCAGTTCGAAGCGGTCAAGCAGGCCTTCGAGGACATATTTGATGATCCGCAGGAGCGTGGGGCCGGGCTCTGCGTGCAGGTAGGCGCAGAGGTGGTCGTCGACCTGTGGGCCGGCATGGCGGATCAAGAGGGTACTAAGCCCTGGACGCGCGATACGTTGGCCAATACTTTTTGCGTTATAAAGCCCTATGTTGCGGTGGCCGTTCTGATGTTGGTTGAGCAGGGCAAGCTGGAGCTGGATGCGCCTGTGGCGTGTTACTGGCCTGAATTCGCCCAGAGCGGGAAAGCAAAGGTCACCCTGCGTCAGGTGATGAACCACACCGCGGGCCTGCCGGCGCTGCGAGCCCCCGACCATAACGCCATGATGTATGACTGGGAGCACATGGTACGGGTCCTGGAGGCCGAGCCGCTTTGGTGGGAAGCGGGCACAGACCTGGGGTACGGCACCACTACCTTTGGCTGGATTCTCGGTGAGTTGATTCGTCGTGTGGACGGACGAGACCCCTGTGTCTTTATCCACGAAGAGATTCTGGACCCCCATGACCTCGACGTTCACCTTGGCGTGGACGAGAAACACTTTCATCGTATCGCTCGTTTCGACAATGCCACGGGCCGAGTCGGTGATCCCTACTCGCAAGCGCTGCGAACAGTGCTGAAAAGCGAGCCATCGCATATCGCGACATACGCCTTCACCAATCCCGGAATGGTGCCTAAACGGACCAGTGACCCTCGCTGGTGGGCTTATCGGCAGCCGGCTGTGTGCGGACATGGCACGGCTCACGGCTTGGCCGGTTTCTACAGTGCATTAATGGCGGGAAACTTCATCAGCCGTGAACTGCTGAGTGAATTCACTCGAGAGCACAGTCATGGCATGGATCGGATATGGATGCGCCCAATGCGTTATGGATTAGGCTGCATGCTGGAGCAGCAACTCGATCCAGCGGCTTCCCACGCAATGGGCCCAGGCACCTTTGGTCATATCGGGCTTGGCGGTCCGATAAGTTTCGCCGATCCCGAAAGGCAAGTGAGTTTTGGTTTTGTCACCACGACCTCGGGCAGCCATACGATGATCGATCCTCGACCTAGCCGGCTATCATCCCTCGTCTATGCGGCGCTTTGAGCAAGTTGTCATTCAGGGGTTAATTTGAGGTTTTTTACTTAGTGCCGGCGCGGCATCCTCTTGCATACGCCTTTGTATTGCCCCTGGCCCCCTGCAACAGATCTGGTATTACGTTCGGCACTTATTGAACGCTGGCTGCGATATCATGGCCGGCGATCAAGCCCCCCCCTTTAAAGGATTGAAAGTTGAGAGTTATGGAGTATCAGACTGATGCGCAGCGAGTGATCATAGCGTTTTTGATAATCGTTGCTTCATTGGGCGCAGTAGCTTTCATTGGCTGCTTGGCCAGTCCACCCGGCTTTTTAACTGACCTCAGATTTGTGCTGGCGATGGCTGTTTTAGGCGTTACCTGTCTGGTTTCCTATCCGTTGGTCATCGCCTACTGGTTAGTTTCCGACAGACCAATAGGTGTACGCGATTTACTCATTGTCCATACAGTCGCGTTAAGTGGGTTTGTTGCCTGGTGGGTTATGGTTTATTTCGATTGAAGAATTTTCACGATGTTTAGGCTCATGGAAGAGCGGACCACACACTTCAGCGGGTGCCTGTTCAACGACCTTTCGCCGTCCTCACTCACGTGCCTCTGTTCCAGGTAGAGACCCTGATCCTGGACCCTGCGCCGCATGTTTAAACCCCTTGGGATCGAGACCATCGATCCAGCGGCAACGAAATTACATCGCGCGGGAGACATAGGGTGGTTTCCCTCTGGCACCACGATGTATTTGGCGCCGTTGCCGTTGCTCACTGACGCATCGTCCCACAGCCCTTACGGCAGCGATTTTTATCGCCCCGTTTTTTGCCAGATGGTCCGCAACCATCGGCAGGCGCTCCGCAAGTTTCTCCTTGTTTCCTTGGCTTAACGATCTCTTCGACACGGTGTCGGGCCTGGAGTACTGCGGCAGATATGGCTAGCTGCCATTAGCACATTCGATCTATTTGTCGCTGCATAGGCTCGACCGCAAAATAGCGCGATTTAGCCATCGCCCCGTTACCGATAAGGATATCCAATGAAGACTCTGTCAAAGCACCCGTTCTCCTTCGCTGTGCTGGGTGCAGCGACCTTATTGACGGCCTGTGTACCTCTTGGCAACTCCGGCATCAATGGCAATGCCATGCAGGACCCGACCAATCAACTCCTGGATATCATCGATGGCGCTACTCGGGACGGCATGTCCGTGGTGCTGGTGCCGGCACTCATGCCGAACAAGAGTGTGACGGACCTCTCAAGCTACTCTCATCGCGTCATTTTCAAGAACAAGGACCAGCCAGATAAAGGCTATATGCAGGCGTTCGCCAATAACGACCTGGAGAAAATCAAGGAAACAGTCTTTCTGTGGGACTTCCTCGAAGTCCACATTGTCCCGCCCGGAACCTATCTGATGTCTGGCGGGATCGATTACAAGATAGACAGCTCACTTGCCCAAGTGGGAGCCGCAAAAGGGCAGCCAAAGGCCAGTGGCCGTGGAACGGTGAATCTGTCCGCAGTGCTGTATCGCCAATTTCTCAAGGAGAAGTACTGGCGTAGTGAGACCTACCAGGACAAGACTAACTCGCAGAATGTTTGCAGTACGGTGCACGTGGCCTCCGGCCAATGCGTTGGCTGGACAGAGCAAAAGTACAACACGCGCGAGAAGGTATCGGACGCTGGCTGGACCGATGGCACGAAGATGAGGGATGTCCAGTCCATAAAACTGCAAGCGCAGATACCAGACGCTTATGCACCATTGGCCTTTACCATCCAACCAGGTCAGATACTGCTCAGCGACCGCTTCCACTTGAAAACGCCGGCGGTGAGCTATGACAAGAAAACCTGCAAAGCCGTCGACACACAAAACATAAAATGCGCACTGCGCGACGTTCAGGTTTATGTGAGGCCTGCTCCAGTCGAGCTGACGAAGAAGTTCGTCGATAACGCGCAGCCAACGCTCAACGAGAAAAGCCGCCAGGTGCTTGCTCGCATTCAGCCGATGAAAACCCAGATGCTTGGAAGTGTGGGCATGGAAGACTTGGTTTGGGGCATTCCGGTTTCCCTGAAAAAGACAGGGAAGTAAATGGACTCGTTTGAGCAGCGCAGTTGCTGCAAAGGCTGAGCCGCGGCGCAGGCTTTCGATCTTGAACGTGACTCGAGCCATGGGCTTTAGGGCGGCATCTTGGAAGCGTCAGACTTGCTAGTGACACAATGTGTCATATAGTATTTTGCGTGTCATTCGATCCGTCCCACCGCGCAATTGCCCATCGAGGAATTTTAATGAACGTCCATTTCGTGGTTCACGAAGCATTCGAGTCGCCCGGTGCCTATGAGGCCTGGGTTCGGGAGCGTGGATACGAAGCGAGTTATTCGCGCGTTCATAGATGGGATGCCTTGCCCGCGAGCGTGGAGAACATTGATCTGCTGGTGGTGCTGGGCGGGCCACAGTCTCCTGCGACGACGAAGGAGGAGTGCGCTCATTTTGACGCAGCGGCCGAGTGCGATTTGACCGTGAAAGCCGTCAAGGCCAACAAGGCCGTGGTGGGTGTTTGCCTCGGCTCGCAACTGATCGGTGAGGCGCTGGGTGCTGCGCATGGCCACAGTCCGGAAAAAGAAATCGGCACGTTCCCGATCGTGTTGACGGAGGCGGGGAAGGGGAATGCCAAGGTTGCGCATTTTGGCGATGTGCTTGAAGTGGGGCATTGGCACAACGATATGCCGGGCCTGACGCCGGATGCGAAGGTCCTCGCTTACAGTGAGGGCTGCCCGCGTCAGATTGTCGAGTACAGCGATCTGGTCTATGGCTTCCAGTGCCATATGGAGTTCACGGCGGACGTGGTGGAGCAACTGATCAACGCTTCCAGCGAAGAACTTGCGGCGTCGGCAGGTCGTCGTTTCGTACAGCAGCCGGCGACGCTGCGCAGCCATTCCTATGCCGAGATGAACCTGAAGCTCTTTGAGTTTCTGGACAAGCTGGTTGCTCAATACCAGCAGCAAGACAAGGCCTAGAAAAAATGCGGCTTGGGAGTCGGCGCAACGACCCGTACGACAAATAAAACCGTATTATTTTGGCCGGTTATGACGCTCGTCGATTCGCTCACGCGGGTGGCGTGGTGTCTTTCTCGAGCAAAACGGCACCTTCCCCGAGCTGGCTCAGACGATCGCCTGGATTGCGAAGAGGGCAGTCGTCCATGGAGAGACAGCCACAGCCTATGCAACCGTCGAGCTGATCGCGCAGTTGCGTGAGGCTGCGAATGCGCTCAGTCAACATGTCCCTCCAGATCGTTGAGAGCTGCGTCCAATCTTTTGCCGTCAGCGGTCGTCCGCAAGGAAGTCCATCCAGCGCGTCCTTGATCGCCGCCAGCGGCACACCTGCACGCTTCGCGATCTTGATGATGGCAATGCGGCGCAGAGTGTCCCGGGCATAACGACGTTGGTTGCCCGCGCTACGTTGCCCTTGAATCAGGCCTTTTGCTTCATAGAAGTGCACGGTTGCGATAGTGACCCCGCTTCTGCGAGCCAACTCTCCAACCGAAAGTGGCACGTGCACATCGATCATGACTGTCTGCTCTCTCTTGACCTCATCTATACATGAGGTTTTATAAAGAGCGTCGGCTTGCCTTTGCAAGCCTTCATTCGCCGCAGCGGGTGAATTCTCGAAGTGGAGTGCACATGGACAAGCGTCATATTCCTTCTGGTCATTATTCGCAAACTGCGTCAGAGACGAGCGCCTCGACGCAGGACCGTCACTCAAGAACCGGGTGGGCCGCCTTGCTGTCTGGCTGGAATGGTGTGCGTTCGCTCGCGCTCGCAGGGGGTGTCGTGCTGCATGCGATCAATGTGTATATCGCCACCACGATTCTGCCCTCCGTCGTCTCGGACATCGGCGGTATCGACTATTACGCCTGGAACACCACCCTGTTCGTCGCGGCTTCCATTCTCGGATCGGCCCTGTCGGCGAGGTTGCTCACCAGCGCCGGGCCGCGCAGCGCCTACGTTATTGCCTCGCTGGTGTTTGCGATCGGCACCTTCATCTGTGCAAGTGCCCCGTCAATGCCCGTCATGCTGGCAGGACGTCTGATTCAGGGGCTGGGCGGTGGTTTCTTGTTCGCGCTTTCCTACGCCATGATCCGGCTGGTGTTCGATGAAGCCTTATGGCCGCGCGCGATGGCGTTGGTCTCTGGCATGTGGGGCGTGGCCACCCTGGTCGGGCCTGCCGTCGGCGGGATCTTCGCTGAACTGGGTGTATGGCGAGCGGCATTCTGGTCGCTGATCCCAGCCGCGGTGCTGTTTGCCCTGCTGGCTGTCGCCGTATTGCCCAAGCGCAGGGCTGATAAAGGCGAACGCTCGCCGCTTCCACTCGCCCAACTCGTTCTCCTGACGTCGGCGGTTCTTGCCGTCTCATTCGGCAGTGTTTCCTCGACCCTGTCCTGGAACATCGCAGGCCTGGTCGCCGCCGCTGTCCTGACGGCTCTGCTGGTGGCCACTGAAGGCCGCGCCCGCCATAGGCTGCTGCCGGAAGGTGCATTGCGCATTACAACAGCGCTGGGTGCGCTGTATGCAACGATGTCGCTGCTTGCGGTCGCGGTTACCAGTGGCGAGATATTCGTGCCGCTGTTCCTGCAGGTCCTTCACCATCAGTCCCCGCTTGCCGCCGGTTATCTTGCAGCGCTTATGGCGGCCGGATGGACGCTGGGGTCAATTGCCAGCGCAGGGGCGACGGGTAAAAGCATCCGGTACGCCATCCTCGCCGGTCCGATTCTCGGCCTGGCCGGCATGGCAGCGCTTGCCGTTTTGATGCCCATCGAAAGTACCGGCGGCGGGCTCGCGATCACGCCGATCTGCCTTGCGCTTGTGGCCATCGGATTGGGCGTGGGGCTGGCTTGGCCCCATCTGCTGACCCGCGTGTTTCAGGTCGCCTCGGCAGGCGAGCAGGCTCTGGCGGCAGCGTCCATCACCACCGTGCAGTTGTTCGCCACTGCGCTCGGTGCGGCGTTGGCGGGGATGGTGGCCAACGTCGCAGGCCTCACGGACCCCGGCGGCATCGCCGGCACGGCAAGCGCCGCCGGCTGGTTGTTTGGCGTGTTTGCATTGGCGCCGATCCTGGGTGTTTTTACGGTGCTGCGGGTGGTCCGGCTGCATGCCAGAACTGCCGAGGTTCAGGAGGTTTGACGCTGCATGCGATTGTCCTGGCCTGCAGGGTTCGGGTAAAACAGCAGCCCATGCGCGTGCTGCCCTGGGTCGACCGCAGGCTTTGCTAGCAAAACGACCATCCGCGGGCCGCACGTACGCCAATTCCTATTACCAATCCAGGCCAACCCGGATGCACGAAGATCCTGCAAATAACGATATCCAGGCGCTTAACGCGGCCACCCGGCTTGCAGCAGTTCATGGTGCCGGGCCTTTGGGCATTGACGGGTATGAACAGGTGGTGGAGCTGTGCGGTCGCGTCGCGCAGGGCTGGTTGTTTCGCTATCGAGTAGTTTGCAGGCTGAACATCGCTTCTGAAGATCAGGAACTCTTCGCGGGCGCCGCTGGCTGTGTCGTTACTGATGAAGGGCAGGTGAGGGATTTGCCAGGCCCGGCGTTTATGGAAGTGCTCTTGGCTTCGGCTTAGCGCTGTTGGAGGCGTACTGAAATACCTGAGTCGCAAGGAGCTGGATAGTGAGTGAAGGGCTAGACATTGTTAATGTTCTTGAAGGTTTTTTAGACGGCCTCTATAGGAAAGCTTCGAAAAGTCAAAATATTTCACTGACGAGAAACAAGGGTCACTACTTCTACTCGGGTCAAAAAATATGTGTCTATGTCACGTTTTTCCCCAAGGAAGTTGAGCTTGTTTTTGATGGTGAGGAAGTCGGTGCCGGCATTTTCTGTGTTGCGCTGGATATATGCAGGCCAAATGGAAAAATACTGGCTGGCGATAGCGTGTCGCTGAAGGGCCGGTGTAGCGAGATCAAAGCCGCATTGGATGCTCAAGAAGAGTCGGTATTGACTCAACTCTTGAAATTCCTGGGTGACTAAGTCGTCATGCTCAGTGCCAGGCACAGGCTGATGATGGTGTGGAACCGGTGTTTGCTCGCGCAGAGAGCAGCACCAGAGGAGCGAAGTTGTCGGCCTGATTTGCACATCATTTGCGGTCAGCATGGGGGCTTAATGAAGGGTTTTGACTCTTCGGCTTTCGCCGATTCTGATACGGTCCAACGCCCTGTTTAATCCATCCAGTGCGTCCAGGAGCGCTTTCGCTTCGACCTCTCGGCCATCTCCCCAGAGGCGTTCGGCCATTTTGTTAAGGGCCTGAATGGATCGTTCAATATCGGCAGCAGTCGCGGCCTCGGTGTGCATCTGTTGTTTCTTTGCCATTCAATAACAATTCCGCAGCGGCCCTTTAGGCAGTGCGTCATTTTGTTCGGGCGGTGAGCGACGCGTCTACAGGTTATTCATGCAGAGGGCCGATGGACATCAAATCGGCGTTGGCTTGGCTCACTTCGCCACTGACCGTGTCTGCCAGTGGCTCCAGCAATTGCGCCCCGTGGTTTCGAACATTGCCCACGGCGGTGCCGACCTTGAACCACTCGAAGGCCTCTGCAGCCTCCCCTTGATGCAGCGCCATCTGTTCGGCGCGTTCTCCAGGTGTTGCCGGGTCCAGCCATTCCCGGGCCATTTCGGGTGAAAGCACCACCGGGCGTCCGTCGTGAATGTCGACCATGCCGCCCTGAGCGTTGGCAGTGATGATCACAAAACCGTCGCTCTGGCCGTGGCCTTCATCGAGACCAGGCAGTTGTCCGATCGATGTGCAGAAGATAGGCGACCCGTCGCGATGCCTGATCAGGTAGGGCTGTTTTTTCGGGCTACCTTCGTCGACCCACTCAAACCAGCTGTCGATGGGACATATCGCCCGGTGCGGCCAGATTTGCCGGTAAAAAGGGCCGTGGGCGACCTTTTCGATTCGGGCATTGATCGGTACGGTCCGATCCTTGGCCCAGTGCGGACGCCAACCCCAGCGCACGGTATCGGCATGCAAGGTGTCGCCGGCAACATGGAGCAGGGCCAATTGCATCGTCGGCGCCGCGTTGTAGCAGCCAAGGGCCTGCTCGCCGACCCTGTTGACCATGGCCCCGGGCATGCCCAGGGCCGCGACGAAGTCGTGAATGCCGCGGTACTGGCTCAAGCGTCCACACATCATGGTTTTCCTCGGGTGGAGCAAGAATCATAGTTCATCGATTCAATGCGCCGGCTACCACTGGACGGCGCAGCGGAGCGTCGTGCAAATCTCGTTGCATTGGTTTTCGCGTGCCCCCAAGCTTCGGCCCCGCTCAGTTAAACCTGAGGTCGCAGGCCGAGGCAGGCTTGGCTGAGGTGGACATTGGTGTTCAGACCGGCGCGAAGCCGAATCAAGGAGTTTTATCGGTGCAGATCAATTCTGGCTGGGTTGGACATGAGGGCGCGTCTGTCGACGCTCTGGAGCGCCTCCGATCTGTGGCCCCATCGGTTCTACCTCTGGAGTATTACCAGTTGCTGGCCGGCAGCAACGGTGGTGAAGGCGAGCTACCTGATCCCTTTTTCACCCTGTGCCTGGACCCGGCTGAAACAGCCTCGGATCTTGAGCAAATCGAGATGTTCGCGGACATCGCTCCCGGGTTGTTTGTATTTGGCAGCGATGGCGGCGGCCAGTTGTTCGCGTTCGATACCCGGGGTGAAGCTCCGCTGCCAATCGTTTCCTTCGACGGTGTCGATCCGGATGCAAGCCTGTGCCGGGTGGCAGGCAGCTTTGCGGAACTGCTGACGCTGATCGGCCGGGAGTGAGGGTGAACAGTGGCGCTGAAATCACGGCATGGAGGGCAAGTGAATGAGTTGGCACATCAGGCAGGCGGTCTTGAGCGACATAGAATTTCTGGTGGAGATCGATCCCGTGACCCGGATCGATGCCGGCCGCCGGGATGACATCGAGCGCGCCGTAGTTGCGGGAGAATGCTGGGTAGCCTGTGCTGCGAACCAGCCTGGGGTGCCGGTCGGTTATGGCTGTCTCGACCGAAGCTTTTTTGCAGAGTGGTTTATTTCGCTGGTGGTGGTTTCAAGCGCATGGCGACGCAGTGGCATAGGCCAACAATTGGTGACTCATCTGGAGCGCTGCTCCACTGGGGTAAAAATCTTCACTTCGACCAACACCTCGAACGAGCCGATGCGCCAGTTGCTCAGGCAGCTCGGCTATCAAGACAGCGGCAGAATCGAGAATCTTGACGCCGGTGATCCCGAGCTGATTTTCGTGAAGTTCTTGAGTCGGTGAGCGATAGCGGGGAAAAGTGTTGCCCGAGTGGGGCCCGGGCCGCCATTTCCCAACTCGATACTTCTCGTGGCCCCTGGTTCAATCCTAGGTTCTGGACGCCAAAGCGATGCGTTTCTGGGTTACGACCAGCATCGCCGTCGCGGTAATGCCGGGCGTCAGGTAAATGATCCAATACAGACTGTCGGAGCCCATCTCCAGCGCCACCATCAGCAGGCCCAATGCCGTTCCCGTCAAGACACCCGACACCAGCAGGCATTTGCTGTCGAACCTGGGGTGGGAACTCATTGCGATGGCATAGATCTTCCAGCCCATTGCAAGGCTGAACGTCGCAATGCCAATGATGATAAGCGCGTGCACAAAGGTGTCAGAGCCAACGCCTAGCCGTCCCACGATCTGCACCAGGGCCGCGTACGCCCCCTGGATAAACACCAGTGTGACCGGCAGCAGGCCAATGATTGCGCCGATGGTCAATTTGATTCTGAGGTGGGCAAGGCTGTTCAAGTGTTCCCTTAATCCGTTCAGGGGGGATGAAGTTCGAGCTGCTGCCTGTGGCAGGTTTACTGTTGTGTGAAGGGGCGGGCCTGCGCGCTCCGTGATGCCTGCCGGCCAGCGCGAGCAGGCGTCCTCGCCACAAGCGTCATTCCAAACCGCTGCTCAGCCGATGGGCGTCAGGCGACTCCGTTGCTCGGCATTGGGGAAACCCAGGGTGCGATAGCGGGGCGGGTAGAGGTCTTTGTCGGGTGCAAGCAGTTCCCCCAGTACCGACTCGACGTCTTGCCAGGCGAACACCTCGGTCACTGCCGAGCCTTCATGATGGGGTTGCACCAGAACAATCCGGTCAGTCTTGGGCAGGGAAGTCTCGACCCCTTCTGTCCAGGCCGCTATGGAGAAGGTCTTGCCATTGTCTTCAGCGTTTTCGTAGAGCATGTACGTGGCGACGAATACATCTTCTTTCTGATCCTCATGGACCTTGTCCAGCATCTCCTTTTGCATGCTGTAGATACCTTGGGACATCAGCCGTGCAAGGGCGTCCAGCCGCTCTGTAAGTTCCGGATCCTGCAGGACGAAAGGAATGATCTGACGCTCATCGTAGGTGTAGATCTGGCCGGAAAGGACGCGGCCGTTTTCCACGGCCTGACAACTTAGCTCGATCATATGGCGCAGGCTCTCGGGGTCCTTGTCCCCGGTGACCATCAGCACATCACGGGTGGGCATCATAAACACCGGTTGGCCCTTGATCGGCGCGCGCTGCAGAACATCGGGCAGCAGCGCCCGGCTGGTGTCGTAGCCGTCTTTCCAGGCACCCAGGTAAAGCCCGGGGATGATCTCTTCGAATGCATCGGGCGTAGCTTCACGCAGGTTGTCCAGGGCGATGGCCAAGGCTTCGTCGAAGCTGATGCCCCAATCATCCTGCGGGCCCTTGGTCAGGGTGGATGTGGTCTCTGGGTAGTCGACCGCCAACAAGGTCACGCAATCCTTGCCCAATGGCCGATGCGCGACGATGTAGGGTGAGTCCCAGCCTTCGCTGCGGGCGTGATGCAGGCGCACCTCTTCCAGCATGGCGCGGTTGCGGATCACCGGCCGTAGCAAGGGGCGAACTTGCTCGAAGGTCAGTATCGGACTGTTCTCGGCGCCGAGCAGGGTGGCCAGATAGCCAGAGAGAACCTGTGGCTTGTGTTGTTTATCGGCTTTCAGGTAGTCGCGGTAAGCGTTGTGCAGATTGAAGAAACCGTTATCGCCGTGACGCAGGCGGAATTCGTCTGGCAGGTACTCAAGCGTGGCGCTGTAGCCGCTGTCGCGAGCGGCCTTGATCATCTTCTGGGCGAACCCGTCTTGGGTAGGAGGGCGGTTGAAGAGCCCATCGAAAAATTCCCTGAGCATGTTGCAGGTCCTCCATGAGTGTGAGCAGGCGATGATGCTGGCGCGAGTGGTTCAGGTAAAGCCGGTGGCCGAAATAATGGCCTCGGGGGTTTGTGGATGGACCCGGCCAGCGTCGCAGAATTCCCCGGCAAGGCGCCCATTTCACAAGATGCTGATCTTCAAAGGATTCAAGCATGGCTATCACGTCCGTAGAATGGGCTTCCTTCACCGTCACGGAGTGGTAAATGATGCGGCGCGAAATTGGCTATTGGGACCGCGAGGGTAGGGAGTTGTTCTACTACCTGGAGTTCAACCCGCAGACTGCGGAGTTTTTTATCACCTGCGAGCATACGCCGCGCGATGGAAGCAAAAGCGTCCGCTCGGTCCCCCTCAGTGAAGCTCGCGGCGAACGTTACTACGAAGACGCGTTGCTGATCATCAAAGAAGAGCTGTTCAGAGACTATCGGCTCTGAGTGCTGCCTGGGATTGATCAACAACCCCGGAGGCGGATGCTATTTATCCGTGCAGGACACTTCGAGCCCTACCTTCAAGCGATCCAGCGCCACCATGGTCTTGAACCACCTGACGTTTGCGTTCTCGGCGAACAGGCGTCGCGCCAGGGCCTGGTACTCTTGCATGGAGCCAACGTTGACGATCAGCACGAAGTCGGCTTCACCGGTGACGTAGTAGCACTGCTGGACTTCAGGCACGGCGAAATGCTTTTTCATGGACTCCAGCGCGTCGATGCTCGTGCGCTCGGTCATGACCTCCACCACGATGGTGATGGCTTTTCCCACCTGCGTAGGGTTGACGATCGCCACGTTACCGGTGATCACCCCGCATTCCTCCATGCGCTTGAGGCGGCGTTGCACCGAGGCCGAGGAGAGGTTTACCCGATCGGCCAGCAGGCGCAGGGGCGTCGTGTTGTCGAACTGGACGACTTCCAGAATGGCGCGATCGAATCCATCTAGGGCGTAAGGCGTGGTAGCGGATGGTTTTGGCATGATGGCTAAGTGAGATAATTTCCCGAAAACTACCACGATTCAGCGAAAAATTATCCTCGTGAAAGAAATATTATCTCGCCCGTTCCTGCTTTTCAGGAGCCGTCGAGAAACCCCACAGGATAATTCTGGCATGTCGATATTGGTGCATCTTTCCCCCGTATTGCTCGTGATGTTCATGCTCATGGTGCTACGCCGTCCGCCGGTGCAGGCGGCCATGGCAGGGACCGCGCTGGTGGCCGTTTTGTGGTTGGCAGGGGCTGCTGATGCATGGCAAACCTTAACCTTGCTCGCGGCGGGTCGGGACACTGCGGTGCTGTTTCTCAGCACAGCGTTTGTCATTGTGCCGGGCATGGCGTTCGTCATTCTCATCGAGCGCTTGGGCGTCAATCTTGTGCTGAGTCAGTGGGTGCAATCCCTCGGGCTGGATCGCACGCAGCAAGTGGTATTCATCGTCCTGGGCCTGGCGCCGTTGCTGGAGTCGATGACCGGCTTCGGGGTGTCCCTGATTGCCACGGTGCCGTTGCTGCTCAGCCTGTTTGAGCGACGCGTGGCACTGCGCATCGCCCTGACCGGCATGGCGATCATGCCCTGGGGCACCTTGGGGTTGGCCACAGTGATCGGTGCTTCGCTGGCGCATCTGGATGCCTGGGCGCTGGCGTCCACCTCGGCACTGACCAGTTCACTGGTGTTCCTGGCGCTCGGCACTGTGGCGCTGTACCTGGCGGGTGTGCGACAGGCCCGAGCGCTCTGTGTGCTGGGGGCTTTCTGGCTGCTTTTTGTGAGTGTGTTGTACGGCGCGAGCCGCTGGATGGGGCCGGAAGTCGCCGGGGTCGGCGCGGGCCTGGTGGTGGCCTGTTCCGTGTTGCTGTGGGCACTGTCGCGTGTACGTCGCAATGGTCACCAGGGCGAAGGCGTACGCTGGCCGAGACAGGCGTGGCCGTATCTGGCACTGATCGCCTGTATCGTCGCATTGAAGGTGCTGAGCGCCGCCACGCAGTGGCAGGACCTCTGGCTGGTGCAGGGCGCCCAGGTGACCTGGAAGCCGCTTGCGTCCCCGGGCGTTGCGCTGACGTTGGTCTTGATCGGCCTGCTGCTCTACAAAAGGGATTTGCGCCGTCATGAGCTCAATGAACAAGGGCTGCTGCGTGGTCTGGCCGTTCGTACCAAACGGCCGCTGTTGACGATTTTCTTTTTTCTCGCCATGTCGCAAATGATGGTCAAGGCGGGCTTTCTGTCGGGGTTGGTGCAGACGTTGGCAGGGCTGGCGCCCTCGGCGGTGATGCCGCTGATCGCGGGGTTCGGGGCGCTCTCCGGGTACATGACCGGTTCGAATGTGGGCGGCAACGCGATCTTCATGCCGGCCATCGCACTGTTGCCTGAATCGTCACGCTTGCTGCTGGCTGCGGTACAGAACAGCGCGGCAGGTCATGCGGCACTGGGTTCGCTGTCAATTGTGATGCTGGTCCTCGGGCTGGCCAAGACCAGCACCCAGGAGGAGGGCGAGCTGGTGCGGTTCGGATTCGGGTTGGTCTGCCTCAATACCCTGATGGTCGGGCTGGCCGCGCTGGTGTGGATGGCATGAAGTGTCGACGTTGCGCCAGAAACTTCACTCTGTAAGGTGCAACTGTCTTGGTTGTGTGAGAATGCGCGCGATTTGCCCCAGACAGTAATAAGGACGTTGCGTGTATCTGAAAGTGATGTTGGTGATCGGTTCGGTTTTGATCAGCGGTTGTACTGCTGTTTTGGCTCGCACGACGGAATTTCGTTGTCCGTATCTGGGTGTCCGAATCGACTGGAGTCTGGCCAAGGACAATAACGGCGTCCTATGGCCGTTGCTGGCAATTGATGCGCCATTTTCAGCCGTGGTCGATACGGTCTTTCTGCCCTTCGAACTTCAGCACAGTTGCAACTTATGACCAGGGGCTCGGCGCAGCGGGCTTCAGGCCTGTGGCCTCGGGTCCGCGCTTACAAGCGCCGCAAGAATGAACTGACAATGGTCTTGGTCGGGCCGGTGGCATCAAGTCCGTTCGCCGCGCCATAGGCATGCCATTCAATGTCGGCAATTTCATTGAGGGGGCGTGCATCTTCGACATTGATGACCGCCGCTTCAAAGACATGGTGGCGTACATTGCCGGCGTCCACTTGCAGGATGTAAAGCAGTTCGCTGGCGTCCAACCCTGTTTCTTCTCGCAACTCTCGGATAGCGGCATTGGCCACGGATTCTCCGGGTTCGACCTTGCCGCCCGGTAGCGTCCATTTCGAACGTTGTTTACGCACGAAGAGAATTTGCCCGTCCTGTGTGCAAATGACTGTCGCTCTATTTTTCATATATGCACCTCACCGGCTCGCTATGGACAACTACTGCACCTCAAGTGTGCGAGGGTAGACGGCAGCTATCTTCAAGTTGTCACAAAAATGTCATATGGATTGTTATGCATTATTGATACCGGCGTGTTTCATCAGTTCAATATAGGTCTTATATGAAAATAGGCCGCTAGGCGAAGCGGCTTGCCCTTTGATCACGGAGTATCGAAGGGCAATAAAAGAACAACTATTTTTTTGCCGTGGAGGTCAGTTTTGCGAGTGTGCTGGCTGTGTCGCGGTGCGCTTTCGGCTGCGAGCTTCTGGCGCGGCAAGGTTTGAACTGGGTGTTGGAAGTTCGTCATACCCACTTTCTATCGAAAATGAGCGGCAGTTGGCATTTTTTTCTCAACGACCGAAGCGGTAGCCCTTACGTTCGCCTACGCTGGGTAACAAATTCGATAAACACCCCCGCAAGGAGCAAGTGATGCTCTCGACTGTTGAGCTCTGCCACATTCTGGAGTCCGGCTTTCTCCCGCTTGCCTGCGCCTGCACCCTGAGCCCTAACGGGGCCTTGATGATCAAGGTGTTCGAGCCGGAGTCGGGGCGGGTGGATCTGCTGCTGACCGGGGTCTCGACAGCAGAGCTCACCAGTGTTCGATCCATTTCCAACCTTATTGGTGAACTGCGCACTGAAATCAGGGCCGGGCGCCGAGCGTTTGCCGGTGGTTTTACCAGCTACGCCGGCTGAGGCGATCCGCATCGTGCGCCGTCGCACCATTTCACTCAGGGCAGTCTTTGCAGGTGAGCAGCCAGGGCATCGAAAGCGGGCAGGGTGACCGGGTCATTGGCTGAGTTGCTGGCCACCGGGTGCGACGCATAACGCACAATCACCATCTGTGCCTTGGGATCGATATAGATCCGTTGCCCATGCACCCCGCGCGCCATGAAAGCACCGCCATCCTTATTGGTAACCCACCACATCGATCGATAACTCCAGCCTTTCAACAACGCATAACCGGCCTTGGCGAATGCCTGCTTGTCGCCGCCCTGGCGAATATCGGCGACAACCGCTTGCGGAATAATCTGCTGGCCATTGAATTGCCCATCGTTGCGCAGCATCTCGCCAAAGCGCGCCAGGTCGCGCAGACCGGTGTTCAGGCCGCCACCGGCAAACGGGGTCCCGATCGAGTCCACGGTGAAGTACGCATCCTGTTCCGCGCCAAGGCGGCTCCAGATCCGCTCCGACAGTAACTGGGCGACATTGCGCCCGCTGACGCGGGCAATCACCCAGCCCAATACATCCGTATTGATGGTTTTGTAGCTGAACGCAACACCGTGCTCGCCTTCCAACTGCACGCTCTGCAGGAATTCGTAATAGGTCCTCGGACCCGTATAGCCCTCGGGTTTTGGCAGCGGGTTGCCTGCTTGGGCATGGGCCCAAACCTCGGCATTCGGGTCTGCGTAGTCTTCGCTGTACTTGAGCCCGGTGGTCATGTCGAGCACTTGGCGCACGCTGGCATTGGCGAAGGCGGAATGGGCCAGTTCGGGGACGTAGTCGACGACCCGTTTGCTGGCATCGATTCGACCTTCGGCCACCAGGGTGGCACCCAGCGTGCCAACTACCGACTTGGTAACCGACATCGCCGCATGCTGGCCCTCGGGTGTGAGCACGCCAAAGTAGCGGTCATAAACGATTTTCCCGCGGTGCAGCACCACGATCCCGTCGGTGTAAGTGGCGGCCAGCGACTGCTCCCAAGTCATTGCTTGTTGAGTGCCGATGGGGGTGAAACTCAGGCTGTCGATATCACTGCGCAAAGCCGTGGGCAGTGCCACGGGAGCGCCCAGGCCACGGGATACGTTGATCGTGGGCATCAGTTGACGAAAGTTCGACACGCTCCAGCGCATGGCCGGGAACTGAAAATAGCTGCCATCTTCAAAACGTACCGTGCGTTCAGCAGGAGGCGGTGAACCCACCATCCACCCCAGTTTTGCCGGATCACTGGCGGCCGCATCGGGAAAGACCGGTTGATCGGCAGCACCGGCGATGGACGCGCACAAGCCGAGCAACAACGCAGGCGTGCGTCGTGGGAGGGGGCGGCGAAAAAACTGAGGCATGGGCATATCGTCGATTCCTTTCGAAAGGCCCGGAAGTTTAACAGGCCAAACCCTGCCTGCTGGGCGACTGCTGACCATCGACCCGGATAGATCCGACGGCAGCGGAATTTGGCAAGCTCGGCTGGCCGATTGATGACAGTTGAACATGTGATGTTTTACTTCTAACTTGCGCCTGTTCGCCCAGCACAGACGACTCTTTACCGGTTCATGGATGGCGAGGTCGTACGTGCTGGGCGAACCCTTCGCTGACTGCTTTTTCTCCCTTCTCATCATCAATAGCGCATCACGCGCGTTTGCTCGCAGTGTTCGATCAGGATTGGATCCCGCTTGATCCCGCTCAGCGCCTGGCGGACGCATAAGCCTTTGAAAATCAGTTGGTTGCGAGATATTTCGCATGTTAAGCTGCGCAACTCGCGAAAACCTTCAGTGAGCTCACGTTCAAGCCGGTAACGGTACAGGGCGTACAAAGCACCACATTGTTGGATGAGCACTGTAGATCAATGATTTATGGCGCTTTTTTCTGTCGAAGAAGTAAAAGGGTGCAGATTGCCAAAAGGGCTCTACGACCTTGCTTCAGTGCAAAGGGATGTATATATTCCTCCCCTTGCCGCAAATGCACCGGAATGGCTTGATCCTGATTAACCCCTTCCACGCTGCTGCATAGCGCTACCGCCCGAATGGCGAAACTGGTAGACGCATGGGACTTAAAATCCCCCGCTCGTAAGGGCGTGCCGGTTCGATTCCGGCTTCGGGCACCATATTTATCAAGGGCTTGCGTGATTTATCAGGCGAGCCCTTTTTATTTCTGCTCCGCAATTTGATGGTTTTGGCGTGAGCCTTCCTTCGCCACAAAACCCATAGTTCCGCACGCCTCGCAGTCCTCTCTCAGCGCGAAGTGGTCTCGGCACGACGCGCATTTGCTGAAAGCCGCGGCGAGAAGAAGAGGCCGGGCTCGCAGGTACATCTCGAATTCGTGGTTTTCCAGGGTGACCTGCGCGGTGTCGAGCAGCGCCCGGTATGCGTGGGGGGCATCGATGTTCGAATACTCTTTCCCGTTGGTGCGCTGGCCGGTGATCACCAGGTCATAAATGCTGCCGTCTTGCTTTGTGATCGTCATGCCATCCATTGCCCAGGCTTCGGCGCTGGTTCTGAACACAAGCCGACGTGTTCTGTTCTCTTCTATTACCTGCGCTGCCATCTGGCCGACTAAATCCTCTGGAAAGCAAATGCTGCCGTTGAGCTTGCCTATGCGTGGGCCGCCAGCTCGCGGCATGTGGTCATAGAAGCCCCAGGCGAGTAACCGGGTTCCCAGTCATTTAGGGTTTCGACTGTATGCCAATACGCTGCGTTGGCCAGTTCGACGATTTCCAGCTTTTCCATCCGATCGATGGCGTCGGTGTCGAGCATGTCGCCCGAATTCGCGCTACAGATGGTTCTGTGGGCTTCTGGGTTCGCCACCCGCAATTCGTAGTCATCAAGGTGCTGGCGACACTTGGCTGGTTTGTGCGTGGGGGCAACTGCTTTTCTAAAGCTGTATGTGCATGCATTAAACGAGGCTAGAGGGGGGGCGCGAATTGAGGCGACGAGCTGTAGCGGATTTGGTCATGACCATGTAGGCGGCCACCAGTGTCGGTGCGACCTTTATAAGCGATAAGACCGGTAGGTTCGTTTCAGGGAGCGATAGCCACCGCAACCTCGACTGGTTTTTGCATGGTTTAAGCCCGGTGGCTGCAAACGGGTAGGTATGCGCCATCGCTGACTGCAGCTAAGCGGTGATAGCTGCCTGTTGCGAGGGCTGCAATCGAGACCTATTGCAGGTAATCGGGAGTAACAAGCCATAGCAGCCGTTCACATCGGGGGATTATCAGATCGATACAAGCGTCTCTGCACACTCCACATCTTCGTACTTCAGGATGCAATCGAACGAGCCATTTGCCGACTGGCGCCGGGTGGCTGGCCGGTGATGCGCTTGAAGGCACGACTGAAGGCCGCCTGCGAGGTGTAGCCCAGGCGCTGCGCGACGGTTTCGATAGGCAGTCGCTCGAGACTTAGCCATTGACTGGCGAGGCGCATTCGCAGCTCCGTTGCATAGCGCAGCGGGGGGATGCCGATAGTGGCCTGGAAGCGTTCTGCGAAAACCGAGCGAGAGGTATTACATTGCGCCGCCAGTTCCGCGACGGTCCAGTCACGCGCCGGCTCTCGGTGCAAGGCCAGAAGCGCGCGGGCTAGCCTAGGGTCGCGTAACGCGGCCACCAAGCCAGAGGCGTTGCCGCAGGCGCATTCAACCCAGCCGCGCACGATCATTGCCGCCACTACGTCGGCGAGGCGAGCGAGGATGCCTGCGAAGCCGACGCGTGCGGAACGAACTTCGCGTTCCATGGAGGCGAGAATCGGCATAAGCCCTGGGTAACGCTGCCCCCTGGCATCAATCAGCATCAGATCAGGCATCAACCCGCCGAGACCTTGCATGCTTCCGAATTCAAACTCCATGCAGCCGCTAAATATAATGGTGGTGGGGCTGACATCGGCGCCGGGGGAAGCATCCACTGCGCAGACCGCGTCGCCGAGAGGGGCCGCATCGAAGCTGCCGATGTCTTGGGCGGGGACGTCCAGGCTTGAGAGAAGTTGATGAGATTCACCCTGAGCGATGAACACGGCGTTGCCGGCCGACAACTCGTAGAAAGTGCCATCCTCCGCACACAGGACGGCGGTGCCGACGGCGAGGAAGTGGAAGTAGGCGTGTCCTGGTTTGGCCGCAAAACCCAGCCCGAAAGAGGGGCCGGCCTGGATGCGACGGTACTCGACGCCCCGCAGGCGCATGCCGCGCAACAGTTCGTTGATGAGATCGGACGATAAGGCGAACTGATCTAGAGAATTCATTTCGGGGTTTTGATCAAAAACTAAAGATTTTGCATCATAGAACATCCTGTTCTGCGTCCATAGACTTCTGGTTGAGATAATTTCCAGAGGTGTTTGGTGATGAGTAATGGGGTGTGTGACGTTGTAGCTGATGCGCGCTTTGGCAACGAGGCTGATTTAGAGCCAACGACGCCGGCCTGGATGGCGGTATTTTCGCTGGCGATGGGCGTGTTTGGATTGTTGACGGCGGAGTACCTTCCGGCCAGCTTGCTGACGCCGATGGCCGTTGAACTAGGGGTGTCGGAAGCCCTGGCGGGGCAGGCGGTGACAGTGACGGCGGTAGTGGCGCTGTTCTCCGGGTTACTGGTGCCAGGCTTGACGCGAGGGATCGACCGGCGAGTGGTATTGCTGTGCTTTTCCACGCTGATGATTGCCTCCAACTTGCTGGTGGCTTTCTCTTCCAGCCTGATAGTGCTGCTGATCATGCGGATTTTGCTAGGTATCGCACTGGGCGGCTTCTGGAGCATGGCGGCGGCAGTGGCGATGCGCCTAGTGCCGGCTGCGCTACTGCCACGGGCCCTGTCGATTGTTTTCAGCGGTATTGCAGTGGGCACTGTGGTGGCGGTGCCGCTCGGCAGCTATTTGGGCGGGCTGTATGGCTGGCGCAGTGCTTTTGTGGCGGCCGCCGCCGTCGGGGTAGTGACGCTGGTTTTCCAGCTTTTCACGCTGCCGCCGCTGGCGCCGCGCAGGACGGCGCGGTTGAGAACGGTGCTTGAAGTGCTACTGCGTCCGGGCATTGCCGTTGGCATGCTGGGTTGCGTGCTTGTGCACACAGGGCACTTCGCGTTGTTCACCTACATCCGGCCGTTTCTGGAAAGCACAACCGGCGTGGGGGCCGAAGGATTGGCGTTGATGCTTCTGGGGTTCGGCGCGGCTAACTTCGTCGGCACGCTGTTGGCCGGCTGGCTACTTGAACATAGCCCGCGCGGGACAATGGTGCTGATGCCTGCGCTGGTCGGCGTTGCAGCATTAGCCTTGGTGTTGCTGCCTGCTTCTGTGCCGTGTCAGGCATTGTTGTTGGCACTCTGGGGCATGGCCTTCGGCGGTGTACCTGTGGCGTGGTCAAACTGGGTAGCCCGGGCGGTGCCAGATCAGGCGGAAAGCGCGGGAGGAATGGTAGTGGCCTCGGTGCAGTCGGCGATCGCTGCGGGTGCTGCTGCCGGGGGCGCTATGTTCAGTTTCAGTGGCATCGCCGGCGTATTTGTCGCTGCCGGCATCCTGATGCTGCTCGCAGCGCTGTTGATCGGGATGCGGGTCAAGGTCGAAGCGCCGGAGCACGGCGCCGGAGGCAATTCGGTTCTGCATCTTTAAGATGACTTGTCAGGTGGTGGATAGCTTCAATATCAGTGTAGATAGCGTAATCTAGAGCCGTCGCGGCCGTCAGCAAGAGAATACTATTCACCAGTTGGTGTAAATTTATAATTGATTTTCAGAAACACAATTAACAATCGCGTCCATTAAGGCTCGCAAGTTCGCGTCTATCTACGCGTGTGTTAGGCCACAGGAAAGAGTATGTCCGACATCTTCATTATCCAATCGACGGAAGTGTTCTCTCGCCTTAGCGCATCTCATCCCAGTGTCGAAGTTTGGCAGGATAGCGAGTTCTCAGATGATGGTTACGCTTACTACTGGCTGGTGGCGAACAGCGACGGCGAGACCCGTATGCTTGCCTATATCCGCTGCAAAGATGGAGGCTGCGAGCAGCGCACCTATGATCTTGAGGGCGATGATCTTTGGATCCCCGCGGGCACTGCTGCGGCCTAACCCTTCATTCAAGCCGACGCCGCTTCGTAGCGCGGCCTAATTCAGCCGTAATGGCGAAGGATTCAGCGAAGACGTATCCACATCCGCACGGGAGTGGAAGGGCGAAAGGAGCTGTTCGGGTAACGTCTTGCCCCTCGCCTCGGCGCGACGCAGTGTCCCGGCGCATGCCCTCGCGCTCAAAAAGCACCTCGGTGGGATCGAACCCGTCTCTAGAACTTGCGACAACGAACACACGACGGCGTCGTTGGGCCAGGCCGAAATATTGGGCGTCCAGGACCCGCCACGCGATTGCTCTTTTGGGTCCATACACACAACCAGCGTCCTTCCATTTCTTCCCTGGAGGCTGCAGCTCGCAGTCTTCCCCAGCAAGCGCGCCAAGAAAGCATCCGAAGGCGTTCCCTTTGTCGTTGAGTACGCCGGGGACGTTCTCCCGGACGATGACGCTGGTGGGCTTTCGCTGGCCGGCGCGAACATAGTCAACTGCATCTGCAAGCTCCACGTATTTGATGGTGAGGGCGCCGCGCGGGTCGGGGAGGCCTTCGCGCATACCGGCAACGCTGAAGGCCTGGCACGGGGGGCCGCCGACCAACACGTCCGGCGCCGGGATCTTGCCGGCCAGCACCAGGGCAGCCAGCTTGGTCATGTCGCCGTGGTTCGGCACGTCGGGGTAGTGGTGGGCCAGGACCGCTGAGGGGAACGGCTCAATCTCGGCGAACCAGGCGGCGCGCATGCCCAGCGGGTGCCAGGCCTGTGTCGCGGCTTCGATGCCACTGCACACAGAGCCGTAGGTGATATCGGGCATAGGGGGGCCTCGCCGGCTGGCGTGATTCATTGGTTGTAGACACCGTGTACATTTATAAACGGGATGATTTTAGCGAGTGCACCTATCAGTGTTGTCGGAAAGTTCCTGCTGAATTTCAGAAGTTTCCGATAGTCTGGGTGCCTAAGAGCGGCGATCTTAGATCGCTTCGCGAATAGTTGCTTACATGTGCGCATAAGTATATGTCATCTAACTCTTGCCTATATTGAGAGTCAAAGAAATGAAGTCCGTTATTTTTTGTGGGATTGTTAGATGCTTACTATTATTTATGGTTTTTACTAGTGCTAACGCGGTTTCTCTGGTTTCAAATGGAAGCCGAAATGAGCAAGGTGGTGTTAGGTACTACTTTACTATTACTGATTGGTTGTCTGGAAGTGGTTCCGGGTATTGTACTGATTGGGGTGCGACTAAATGTGATCTGTTTATAGTGGCAGTTGGCGAGCAAGATCAGTGGCTTAGAAATGCTGTATTTAGCGAATACCGCTGGAAAGATATGACGGCTGGGGGTTCATTGGCTGAGTTGTATGAGGAGATGAGAATGCAAGGTTTTTATATACCATTTAGTGGGTCTATATTTGTTCCTAACTCCTACAAGAAGCCAAGTGATTTTTGTATATCATTTGGAGTTCAACATAAGTATTCGGGGACAGGTCGCCCCGAAACCCGTATTGGATCTTGTGCTCGTGTTGCTACCCCTCCCTTAGCGTGTGTCGTTTCAGGTAATACAACAATAAAACATGGTGTTATTAATGATAATGATGTGAATGGCAATGAGGCGGCAACGCAACTTCAATTAAAATGCACTGGGGGCTCCAGCTTGATTTTAACTGCAGGCAAGGAGAGTCTCTCGGGCGTTAAGTTGAGAGTGGATGGTAGTTTGTATTCCAGGCTGACTATTGAAGGGAAGTCAGCAGCAGAAGGTGTTTCAGTTCCAGTTATAGAGGGCGTACCTAAAGCTATATCTTTAAAATCTACTCTTTACAGTAATGGTAAAGTTGAACCAGGTTATTTCTCTGGATCAACAGTGATGACGATTTCATCACCGTAGCGCCGTCAGGCTTCTTGTCGATCTTGTCGATCTTGTGGATTGCGCGGTGAAGTACGGGCATTGCGTTTAGCTCAGGTAGGCGCCGCCCTCCGGGTTCCGGTGGTGGCAATTTGGTTTGGGTTGGGGTATCTGTCGTTGTTGAATTACATCCTGCTAGGAGCAGAAATTGACGATAGAAAATTTGGTCGTGACGCTAAATCGAGTTCCAGAGATCAGAGCAATAGTGGATTCAGGTACTGATTGGACGGTCCTTGTCGGCTTTGCACTTACGGCTTTGGCAGTGTTCGCAGGAGCCTGGGTATCGATTTTTACATTCAAGAAAACTGCGCACAGCCAGATGATCCTGGCTAAAGCAGTAGCGCTTTAAGAGAGCAGTCAAGCATGGATCAACGAGTTACGTAACACGTGCGCTGAATACATCGCCGCAATCGGTATGTTACAGGTCCACGCCACTGGCACCGAAGATCACGGGGCGTTCATTAAGCTCGTCAAAGACCATGACCCATCGGCCGCGGCAGGTTTGAAAGATAAGTGGGAGGGGGAAAAGAGGACATTGATAATGACTGCCTTTTCACTGGGAGCAAAAATACAACTGCTCTCAAACCCCAATGAACCTGACTTCGAGAAGCTAAATGCTGAAGTGAACAGCGCTTTGAAATTCGCCAGCACCCCAGGAAGTAACGTCTACGATAACTGCGGTCGAATTGTCGAGTTGGCTCAACAAATTCTCAAGACAGAGTGGAATCGTGTAAAAGAAATGCGTTGAATAGCCCGCCATTACCGAATGCAGCGAGTAGGGTGGGTTATGCGGGCTCAATGATTTCGTCGCCAGGGTCTTTCTGGATGGCGAGCAGGCTTTTGTTGCGGAACTCCCGCGCCACGTTTTGCGATGGTTCGTAATTGTGGCGCGGCGGATTCAAGAGTGGCTGACACTTCGCGGAGCCCAGCGCATGCAGGTGATGAATCATCAGCGTCATCGCTTCGCCTTGCTCAGTGATGCCTGACCACTCCATCAGGTCGGCAAGGGCTTGGCGGGTACCAGAGCGAACCCTAAGCCTCAATTCTTCCTCCGCAAGTGCCACTCGCTTCCTGGCAGTTTTTGTCGAGCGTTCCTGCACAGTCTTGGCCATGGCCAACCTCTTTAATTCCGGTGTGTGCGCCCATTCGTTAGCGCCCTGATTGCCTAGCGTTTGCTCTTGGGTACTGGGGGGGCGGCGTGAAAAAACCTGATGCCTCTGGGCCAGACCGTCTGGTAGTAGTGGTACCGTCTACGCAGCCATCCTGGAGCCCGCTAGATGCCTCGTCAAAGTCCAACTCATCTCATCGCAACGCCTCTAGCCGCGCCAAGTACTGCAAACCCTGGCGCTCACCCACCTATTTGGCATCGAGGCCCGGACTTACCGATCATTGGCAGCACTGGTTCGGCCATTTGGGGTTTCTGCTTTATGTTGCTTTGGTCGTTGCCGGGCTTAGGGCTGACGATATTGCTCCTTCTCGGGTTCGAAGCGATGCAAGGTGAATCGCGCAGCGATGGGTCGAGTTTCACGTTGTCGTTGCTCATCCAACTCCTGCTTGTTTCTGTTGTGCTAATGGGGCTGGTCTTCGCGTGGATGTTCTCTGCGCCTGAAGTGCTGGCCTTCACGTTCGATGAAAACCAGCAACTGCTTACCCTCACTATCACCCGTCGCGGCCGTAAGCCCACCGAAGTGCAGGTGCCATTCAGCGATATTAGTTGCATCCCCCCTTACTTGTTCGCCAGTTATGACCGCGATGGCCATTTTAGCGTCGTGTGTCAGGGACCGAAGGACAAGCAGTTCGTCTATCGATTGGCTGAGGGTACTTCTCTGGAAGAAATGGAGTTTCATGCTGCGTGGTTGCGAGGAATAATTGGCTCACGGATGCACGAAGTGGTGAATCAGGACAAATGAACGGCTACATCGCTTGATACAGGCTATGCGGCGCACGAATTGGTGCCCAAGTTGATCTTTGGCTTGCATGATGTCACCACTGGACTCCGCTTTATCCGTATCAAAGTCATAGAGGGGAGAGGTATCGTTGCCACCTCAGATAGGGAGGTGCGCTGTGGTCGTACACGGAGTTGAATACACGTTTTTTACCGCCTCACACGTGACAAAGGGGCATGACGGCTTGGGGCTTGAGTGCTGGCGTGGCAACGATATGGTCTTTGAGATATTCAGGAATGACGAAACGCTGCGTTTTGAGGTAAGCCTGTTCGAGCAGGATGTCCCTCTGGAGTTGCTCGAGTTCGCTATCTCGACTGCTCGCGAAAGCTTGGGTGAGTTTGCGCCGTAGAACCTCTCCTTGCCGATATAGCAACTGACTTTGAAGGGGGAGGGTTACAGCGGGTTGACGTGAGTAATCGAAGTGCGGAGCGCGGTAAGAAAAGCCCCCGTGATTCGTTTCCAGACTGTCCGGTAGTAGTGGTAACGTCTACGCCGCAATCTCTTGAGACAGCCAGATGAATTATCAAAAACCAGCTGACGACTTAGCAACACCACCTGGCGAGCCAAACACTGCCCACCCGTCTATTTGGTATTACGGCCCTGAAATACCCATTATCGGAAGCAACGGTATGGGCGTTTTTGGTTTCTCTCTTGCGCTGATTCTGCTTTTACCCGCCTACGGGCTGGCGACGCTCCTTTTCACTGGGCCGGACGTCATACAGGGTGTGCAGCCTAAGTATGGTGAGAGCCTCACTGCGTCATCCTTCATTCTGTTAATGCTGGCCATTGCGGTACTCATTGGTGCGTTCTTTGCGTGGATTGTCTCTGAGCCTCAAGTGCAGGCTTTCACGTTCGACGAAAAGCAGCAGCTACTGACCCTCACGATTACTCGTCGTGGCCGAAAAGCCACTAAAGTGCGCGTGCCATTTAGCCAAATCATTTCCATCCGTCCTTACGTTCTCGCAACGTTTGATCACGATGGCCATTTTCTCGTCGTTTATCGGGGGGCGAAGGGCAAGCTGTTCGAACATCGATTGGCTGATGGTACTTCTCTGGAACAAATTGAGTTTCATAGTGCGTGGTTGCGAGGAATGATAGGAGAGCGGATGCGCGAGTTGATAAATCTCGACAAATGAAAGCAGCCTTTAAATTCAACTACTAAATGCTGTGATTCAACTCAACTGCGCAGCTAATTATTGGATTTCAGTACGAACTCTAAGTCCCGTCTGACCCACTGATCGATTGGTCGGCCCAGCATGTATTCAGTCGTCATGCGGGATTTCATTGCCAGCCTTGTCCAGGCGATGGGTGCTACGAGTGCGCTTCACTCAAATGAGCAGGCCCATGACAAAGCACGGTATTTATGATGGGCACGAAGGCTTTCTGCTCTGGAACTACATGGCGTGAGGGCCGGGAGACCTGGCGGATCAACGTCGAAGTGAAGCGGGGCGGCTAAGTGGTGGTGCCGGTTGTCGCGGGTGATCGCCCCTTTCCTGACGGTGGCCTGGCACAGGTTGCCGGGCGAGAGATGGGTGCCAGGCTGGTAGCTGCAGGTGCTTTATCGCCACCGCCGCCGGATGCTCGTAAGCAGTTCTGCACTTCACCACCCAGCTCAGCTGTCCCGATACCGGACTAAGAGCAGTCCTCCGTTACCGGATGCAGCGAGCAGTGTTGATTATGCGGAACTAAAGTCGGCAATACCGTCTACCTTTCAAGGGGGTATTCCCTTTCAGAGAAGACGGTCATGTTTAATTCTCGCTCGCTTGTAACCGCTGTTACCTGCCTTGCTTTGGCCGTAGGCTCAGTGACGGCCCTGGCCGATCCTGGCAACGGGAAAGGCCAAGGAAATGGGAAAGGCAACTCCCAAGGCGGCCAAGGCCATGGCCACCAGGGCAACAAGGGGAAAGGTTCCAGCGCAGATGATTGGGATCACGGGCCCAGCATTGACCGGGGCGGTGTACTGGGCGTGGTCGGTGGCTACCGTGATTATTGGCGCCCAGGTCCTTCACTGCCGCCTGGAATACAAAAGAACCTAGCTAGAGGAAAATCTCTTCCTCCAGGCATTGCAAAGAAGCTGGATGGTCGCTTGTTGGGCAGGTTGCCCTACTACGACGGCTATGAATGGCAACAAGCGGGCACTGACCTGATACTCGTCACAATTGCTACCGGCATCATTTACGAAGTTCTCAACGGAGCCTTTGATTGAGCTGCTTTGGGATCAATGATCTTGTCGGCGCGGGTCGCGCCTCAACTCGCTTAAGCGTTGAGTATGAAATTCCCTCGTCACGTTTTCGCTAATCACAATTTCGTGGTGCGGATAGCTCAAAAACTCGAGCAACTCGTCGTCGCCCATCAAATCCAACTTCATGATGGCGATCTGCGCCGCTTGCAGTGAGCCGGAGCGCTGGATATCGGTCAGCAGTTGCAGGGGCTTGGCGCGCACGGCGGGGTTCAGGGCCAGGTGCCCCAATGGGGGGCTGGAGTCGCGATCGCTCATTGATGTATCGCCTCTTCCGGGCTGTTAAAAAATGCAAATAGGCTTAGTTGCGCAGAGCGTTTTGGCTCCGTACGTGCTGTGCTGTGGAGTAGAATTAGCGCCTCACTCATTTGGATAGAGACAGATGCGAATGGAAGCGTTAGCTACTTTTTCCACTAAGAATTTCAAGCCGACAGGCCTGAGCCCAACCCCTGAGATTACAACCTCCTTGCCAGTGTCGATCAGCACCATGGAGAAATGCTACTCGGGTGCTGTCGACGGTGTTTCCTCAACAGTTTTTACTGCGGCGTTCGACCAGACGACTAGGACGGGCAGTTACATTGCAATTGAAAGCTTCAAAGGTGCGGTGAATGGGAAAGAGGGCGCCTTCAACTTCATCCACTCCGCCTCCACCACAGGCACTGATCGAGCAGATGAGTTTTTCTGCATAGTCGGAGGCAGCGGTACAGGCGATTTGAGAGGGATATCAGGATCAGGAGGGATCAGAATCGACGTCGATGGCACGCACCATATTTGGTTGAATTACCAAATCGAATAGGTCGGAAATAGTTTTTAGGTACTGCCGTGAGGGCATCGTTGCTCTGAATACTGCATCAGGTTAGGTGTGTTCACCGTACGCTTACGGTGTACCCGTCTAGGGGGGGGGCTCGTTTCCACGGACATAAAACAGGCCCCGCACCCGCTCCCCTTTCTAGAGCCAACGCCTAACCCGGCTGCAGTATTGAGTGAATGCTCTCCCGAAAAGACTGGCAAGGGCTCGCTCCTCCGGCCCGATCTGGAAGAGGTTCATGTAAATCACGAAGCCCAGCACGCCCAGGAGCGCCGGCGGCCAGGCCAGGAAGATTGACCAGGCTGTTAGAACTGTGGCGAAGCCTAAATACATTGGGTTGCGTGTGTATTTGTAGACCCCCGAGCTGACGAGTGCCGAAGCCGTTTCCGGCTTGAGTGGATTGACTGTGGTGCGGGCGCGGCGGAAGGAAAGCACGCCGGTTAGACAAATAGCTATGCCTGCTAGCAAAACCACCAGCGCCAGGCTGGTGCGCCACTCGATAGGCAGCTCCAGGGCTCCCGGTAAGTGTCGAGCAGCCAACCATATCAGCAGACCGAACAGGGCAGCAACCAGCGGCGGAGGGATGCGGTTGTCCATGATGAATCCCTATTAAATGCGAATTTGCTGCCAGCGTGAGGGTTATAGCCACTACAGGGTCAAGCACCATGAGCACTATAGAGACCGCGGGGCGGTAGCTCGTATCACCGAGATCAAAACAGTGAACATCCGTTACGAGCGTCACTGAATCGCCCTGGGTTTCTTAGGGAGTGGGCGACCGCTTTTGGAGCAGTCATTCAGCGTCTACTAAGCCAGAGGGAACTCAATTCGATTGGCATTGCCGGTCACGCGTAGCCTGGTTAAATCTTGAATTGCCTTAACAGACCTTCAAGGCGATGGCCTATGGCGTATAGCTCATCGACAGTTTTCACGCCGTTTTGGGTCTGGTCCGCGACGCTTTCAATCGCGCGAGCAATTTGATGGACGCTACGGTTGATTTCTTCGGCCACTGACGTCTGCTCCTGAGCGGCACTGGCAATGTGCGCGTTCATCGTATTGATGGTAACGATCAGTTTGACCGCTTTGCCCAACGACTGGCCAGCCTGCTCAGCGTGCAGGCTTGCGCCATTGCCCGCTTCGCCGGAGTGGCTCATCGCGGTGACGACCTTGGTCGTGGCCTGGTTAAGCCGCTCGATCATGGCTTGAATTTCCTGGGTGCTTAGTTGCGTCCGGCTTGCCAATGCGCGTACTTCATCGGCTACCACTGCAAACCCGCGCCCCGCGTCCCCGGCCCGTGCCGCTTCGATAGCAGCATTGAGTGCCAGCAGGTTGGTCTGCTCGGCGATTGAGCGGATGACATCCAGCACCGTGACAATGCCTTCTACATCGCCTTGCAGACTTTTTAACGACACTCCGCCCGTGGACAGGTCAGCGGTCAGCGCGTCCAGGCGGGCGATGCTTTCATTGACGACCTGCCTGGCATGCTGGGCCTGCTGGTCGGTTTCGGCTGCTGCATCTGAAGCGCTCTGGGCACTGACGGCCACCTCCTGCGCCGCGGAAGACATCTGATTGATTGCTGCGGCGACCTGATCGGTTTCCTGGCGCTGTTGCTCCATGACGTGATCGATGCACTGGCTCTGTTCCGCTACTTGGGTGACCGACTCATTCAGCTCCCGGGCCATGCTAATGATCTGGCTGACCAGCCCGTGGATCTTGTCGGCAAATGCATTGAACGACACCGCCACCTGTCCGAACTCATCGCGACTTGCGGGTAAGCGTCGCGTCAGGTCGCCTTCGCCCGCTGCGATTTCATCGAGGTGTTCGCGAATTCGCGACAGGGGACGCAGGCTTTTTTTCACCAATAACAACGCGAGCGCGCCGATGATTCCCAGCGCAATCAGGGCTATGACGGTTATCCCATAGACGAGGCTGCGCACACGCTGATGGATTTCCCCTCGCACCTGGGCCACCTGGTTTTCGATGGTGTCGAGGTTAATGGCCGTCACCACCACCATGTCCCAGGCCGGCAGGTAAAGACTGTAGGCCAGTTTTGGAACGACTTTATCCGTGTTGATCAGGGCTCCGGAATAATTGACGAAGTGGCTGCCGTTCTTCGCTGCGGCAACCATTTCCCGATTCAGGTAAATCCCGTTTTTGTCTTTGCGGTCACTCATATTGGTGCCGACGCCTTCGCTGTTGTCGCCACGAAACAAGCGCACGACCTGACTGTCGTAACCGATAAAATAGCCATCGTCGCCGAACTTCATTTTGGACAGTCGCGCTATCGCCAGCTCACGTGTTGCCTTGTCCCCTGCCTCAGCCTGCGCATACAGTTCCGCCACAGAGGTTTGCGCAAGCGTGGCGTAGTCTTTCAAGCGTTCCCGGCTTTCATCGAGCAGACGCTCGCGGGTCACCGTGACTTCGTGCTCGGCGCCCGACAGCAGGGTGGCGCTTGTTGTCAGTGCCAGCACCGAGGACAACAGCACCACGGGGGCCAGCACCAGGATCAGTACTTTGTTCTTGAACAGCATGTAGGGGATTCCTCACCTGAACCTGTAGGAAAGCGGCCGCAAGGGCCGCAATCGTCGACTTACCAGAGGGCGATGTCATAGGTGAGGTAGAGGCGATTGCTGTCGCGCCCTCGGGAGAACTCAGAGCGGTAGACATAGTTGCGCATGCGCACACCCAGCCCCTTGAGCGTGCCGGTTTGCACAACGTAGGCCAGCTCAGCATCACGCTCCCATTCCTTAACCGTGGTCGTGGACTTGCCGTCATTGCCGCTCAGATAGCGCGTAGAGAAGGTCAGGCCGGGCACGCCGACGGTGGCGAAGTTGTAGCCGTAACTGAGCATCCAGGTCTTTTCGTCTTCCTCGATGAACTTGCCAATACCGGCGTTGCTGAACGAGTACACGGTTGCGCCACTGATGTAGGGCAAACCGGCGTCGCCACGCAGGCTCTGGTAGCCCCCACCGACGGTGTGGCCAGCGATCGCGTAGGACAATTGGCCGCTGAGCATGTTGTTATCGATTTTACCTGCGTAGGCAGAGCCGCTATCCACGCTGGCGAAGTAGCGCAGGTCACCGGTCAGCACGCCACCGGCCAGTGGCAGGTCGCGCTGGATGCCGGCGAAGTTCTGCCGGTAAAAATTCTCCAGTTCCCCGTAGAAATAACTCAGGCGGGTGTTTTTCCCCCATTTGTACTCGGCCCCAACATAGTTGAAGTCCCCCGATTCCCCCCCGCTGTAGCCGTCAGGCACGATCGGCACGCTGTCGGTGGAGTCGCGTAATTTGAAACGGTCCAGGTGCCCGCCGGTGACGGTCAGGTTTTCAATGTCGTTGCTGCTGATCTGAGTGCCCTGATAGGTCTGGGGCAACAAGCGCGCGTCGTTGTAAATCAGTACCGGTGTTTTGGGCAGCAGGGTGCCGTACTTGATCGTGGTTTTGGCGAACCTCGCTTTTGCGGTGGCGCCAGCGCTGGCAAATTCGCCGGCTGCGCGGCCGTCGTCATGAACCGGCATTAGCCCGGTGCCGCTGCGACCGCGTCCTGAGTCAAGCTTTACGCCATACAGCCCCAGGGCATCGACGCCAAAGCCGAGGGTGCCGACGGTGAATCCGGACTGATAGTCCAGCAAGAATCCTTGGGCCCATTCAGTGCGCTCGCTTTTCGCCGTTCTGGCCGCTCGTGCACTCAAGCCGTGCTCGTCGCGAAAATTCTCGTTGAAATACACATTGCGCAGTTGCAGTTTGAGGGTGCTGTCATCAATAAAGCCTTCGGCACTGGCGCCGGCGAATGGCACTAGACCTAACACGCAAAACAGGGCCCGACGGGCATACACAGGGTTCATGGCAAATGTCTCATTGTTGTTATTTGGAGTGCAGGACAGCACGCGCCCCGAGGGGAGGCGCGTTGAAAGGCAGCAGGGAGGTGAATCAGGTGAACAGGCTGATGGCCCCGGTCAGTAAGGCCAGCGCGGTGACGACCAGGGAGGTCAGCACCGCCCATTTGACGGTGGCTTTCTGGAAGTCGCCGATGTCGCGGTCGACCATACCGACCAACAACAGGGTCGAGGCAACCAACGGGCTCATCAGGTGCACGGGCTGCCCCAGAATCGAGGCCCGCGCGATTTCTACCGGATCGATGCCGTAAGCCGCGGCGGCATTGGCCAGGATCGGCACCACACCAAAGTAGTAGGCGTCATTGGAGAGCACGAAGGTCAGCGGCATGCTGGTGATCGCAACCACCAGTGGAAACAAGTGGCCCCAAGACGGCGGGATCCAGTCGACCAGGGTCTGGGCCAGGGCATCGACCATCTTGGTGCCGGAAAAAATCCCAGCAAAAATCCCGGCGGCAAACACCAGCAGCACGACGGTCATGGCATTGCCTGAGTGCGCCAGGATGCGTTCTTTCTGAATATCCAATTGCGGGTAGTTGATCATCAGCGCGAGCACAAAGCCGATCAGGAACAGGATCGCGGAATGCATCAGCCCCATCACCAGGGCCGCCATCACCGCGATAACCAGAACCAGGTTGACGTAGGCCAGTTTCGGACGCTTGTGGGGGGTGTCCTCAAGAATCGCGTTGATGTAGCAATTGCCGCCACCGCTTTGCAGTTGCACGTTGCCGATACGCTTGCGCTCGGCTCGCCCCAGTATGAAGGCCGTGAAGACCACCCACATGGCGCCGCCGATCATGGTTGGCAGCAACGGCACGAAGTATTCGCCGGCATCCAGGCCCAGCGCGGCGATGGCCCGCGTGGCGGGGCCGCCCCAAGGTGTCATGCCGCTCATGATGCTCAGCGACAGCATGGAAATGGTCGCCAGGATCATCGGATTCATGCCGATACGCTTATACAGCGGCAGCATCGCCGCGCAGGTAATCATGTAGGTTGTGGTGCCGTCGCCGTCGAGTGCGACCAGCAAAGACAGGAGAGCGGTGCCCACCGCGATCTTCATCGGGTCACCATTGACCCGCTTGAGGATCTTGCGGATCAGCGGATCGAACAAGCCTGCGTCGATCATCAGGCCGAAGAACAGGATCGCAAACAGCAGCAATGCGGCAGACGGCGCGACCATCTTCAGACCGTCGAGCATCATTTTGCCGGTGGTGCCGCCGAAACCGCCGATCACGGCGAATACGATAGGTACAACGGTGAGCGCGACGATTGGCGACAAACGCTTCGTCATGATGAGGACGGTGAATACGACCACCATGGCCAGGCCAAGGAAAGCGAGCATAGGACGATTCTCTTGTTGTTATCGTAAGAATGGCTAACGCCGAGGCGCACGAGTCCTGACCCGCCTGGCTGCACAATGGCGCCTGGCGGGGAGGGGAGCAGTTAAGTGAGGGGAAGCTGTTTGCGGCTTTCGCTAGATGCGTTTGGCGACCTTCAGGTCTTGCCAGGCTTCTCCGGTTGCAGGATCGGGTTTTGCGTCGAGCACCCGGGACAGCGTTTCGCGGTGGCAGGCATTTTCAGACATCGAAATCACCACCGTCGCAACAGCGTTACTGGCCAGGCTGGTCAGGGCTCGCGCTTCAGACATGAAGCGGTCAACGCCGATCAGTAACGCCAGGCCGGCCAACGGGATGTCGTGAATGACCGTCAGTGTCGAGGCCAGTGCCACGAACCCGCTGCCAGTAACGCCGGCGGCGCCTTTGGAGGACAGCAGCATGATCGCCAGCATGGTGATGATTTGCGTCAGGCTCAGGTCAATATTGCAGGCCTGGGCAATGAAGATCGCCGCCAACGACAGGTAGATGGCGGTGCCGTCCAGGTTGAACGAGTAGCCGGTGGGCAGTACCAGGCCCACGACCCCTTTTTTGCAGCCCAGTGCTTCGAGCTTCTCCAGCATTCGCGGCATGACAGGTTCCGTGGACGAGGTCCCGAGCACCACCAGGAACTCTTCGCGAAAGTAGCGAAGCAGTTTCCACAGGCTGAAGCCGTTGGCGCGGCAGATGCTGCCCAATACTACGAACACGAAGAAGCCGCAGGCGATGTACAAGGTCATGATCAGCTTCGCCAGCGAGCCGAGCGATGTGATGCCGTACTGGCCGACGGTGAATGCCAAGGCCCCAAAAGCGCCGAACGGTGCAAAACGCATCAGGTAGGCGAAGATCTTGAAGACCATGTGCGAGGCCGATTCAAGTACGTCGAGAACCGGCTTGCCACGCTCGCCCAGTGATGACAAGGCAAAGCCGGACAGCACGGCAATGAACAGCACAGGCAGCACTTCTCCTTTACTGAAGGCACCGATAAAGGTCTCGGGAATGATGTGCATGAAAAACTCCACAAACCCAAGCTTTGCGGCCGACTCCGTGTACTGGGCCAAGCCTTTGGTGCTCAGTTGGCTGGGATCGATGTTCATGCCAGCGCCCGGCTGGAACACATACACCGCCACCAGGCCAATGATCAGGCTGATCACCGTCAGTACGAAGAACAGCAACATGGTTTTGCTGAGCAGTCGGCCGAGTGAGCGTTTGTCACTCATCCCGGCGATGCCGGTGACGATGGTGCAGAACACCACGGGGGCAATCATCATCTTGATGAGCTTGATAAAGGCATCACCCAATGGTTTGAGCGCGATGGCCTGCTGGGCCCAGAAGTGTCCGACCACGATGCCCAGTACCACGGCGCAGAGAATCTGGAAGTAGAGCGATTTAACAACTTTCATGGCATCACCCATTTTTAGAATTGTGCGGATGCAAAAATGCCAACGACCACCGGGGTTATCCGGCGAGGCGCTGAGAGTCCGCGGCATAGACGAAGCCGGAGAAAAGCCTGCGGGCAGTGCGTACGACAGAAGCCTGGATTGTCTCACCGTTGACGCCGGTGTATGACAATACGACATCAATTGCGCCGCTTGGGTGCTCGATACGCACCGCTTCCAGGCGCGGTGTACTGATCCCGCCGAGCATCTGTGCGACGACGCTGCCTTCTATCACGCACGCGGTCGCCAAACCAATCGAGCCGGTAATGGCAAGGGCGCGGTGGCAGCTATGTGGCATGAAATAGCGAACCTGGATCGTGCCGCCGGCTTTTGGGGGTGAGACCAGCACTGGCTTTGGAATCACTTTGTCGCCGACATCGCCCAGGCCCATGGCCCGGCCCGCCTGAAGCCGCAATGACTCAAGGCGCTGCAGGAAGTCTTTATCGGCGTCCAGTTCTGCGGGACTTTCATCGCCACGCTTGCCCAGTTGACTGGCCTCGATCAGCACCATGGGCATTGCCATATCGATGCAAGTCACCGAAATGCCATCGATCACGTCTTGCGTATTGCCGGTAGGGAAGAGCTTGCCGGTCTTGCTGCCGGCCGCATCGAGGAACGTCAGTTGTACGGGCGCTGCGGTACCCGGCACGCCGTCGATGGCGGTGTCGCCCTCGTAACTGACCTTGGCATTCGGTGTGTACACGTCGGAATTGACAAAGGTCCCTGTGTTTACGTTGCGAATGCGGACCCGGGTGCGGCCCGGGGTGCCTTTGACCAGGCCCTGCTCGATAGCGAAAGGGCCGACAGCGCACAGCATGTTGCCGCAGTTGGGCGCGCTGTCGACCCTGCGTTGCGAAACCATTACCTGGACGAACAGGTAGTCAACATCCGCGTCCGGGTGCAGCGAAGGGCTGACAATCGCAACCTTGCTGGTTTGCGGACTGCCACCACCGATCCCGTCGATCTCCAGCTCGTGGCCGGAGCCCATCAAGTTGAGCAGCAGTTCGTCACGGGCCTCAATGGCTGCCGGCAAATCCCAGTCGAGAAAAACCGGGCCTTTGGAGGTGCCACCGCGCATCAGCACACAGGGAATTCTTTGCATGAGACCGACTCTTGTTAATCAATCGAGGTAATTGATGCTCCGGAGGCAAGAGTCTCAAGCTTTGAAAAATGTTTCCAATGCAAAGATTGACGTGATTATTGCGTTTTACGAATGATAAATTTGCGTTAAATTGCTGCCCGACTTCTTCTGCAGATGAGACAAGACATGGACTATGAGCTCAACGATATTCGATCTTTCGTGAAAATCGCCGAACTAGGCAGCTTCCACGAAGCCGCCGATGCCTTGCACTTGTCTCAGCCTGCGCTCAGCCGCCGCATCAAAAAACTCGAGGAAGGGTTGGGCACTGCGTTGCTCGATCGCACCACGCGCAAGGTCAGCCTGACGAGTGTCGGACGCGACTTTCTGCCTAAGGCGCGTCGATTGCTGGATGACTTCGATGAGTCGATTCTCAATATCCGCGAACTTGCCGAGCGGCAGATTGGCCGAGTGACCCTGGCGTGTATCCCTACGGCCGCGTTCTATTTCCTGCCTTCGGTGATTCGTCTGTACAACGAGCGCTACCCCCAGATTCGCATCCGCTTACTGGATTTGAGTGCCAACGAGGGGCTTGAAGCGGTGTTGCGAGGAGAAGCTGATTTCGGGATCAATATGATGAGTGGGCAGCATCCGGACATCGAGTTCGTGCCCTTGGTCATCGAGCCGTTTGTGTTGGCCTGCCGACGTGATCATGAGTTGGCTGGACGCACTTCGGTCACTTGGTCTGAGTTGAGCGACTACCGCCTTATCGGGGTTGGGCGCCTGAGCGGCAACCGCATGCTGCTGGATCACGCCTTGTCCGGCTTGAGCTGGCGCCCGCAGTGGTTCTACGAGGTTCAACACCTCTCAACCTCCCTGGGGTTGGTGGAAGCCGGGTTGGGCGTCTCAGCAATGCCAAGCCTGGCCATGCCGGCACAGGATCATCCCACCTTGGTCAGCGTCCCCTTGATCGAGCCGGTGGTGAACCGTTCTTTGGGCCTCGTCTACCGCCGCGGGGCATCGCTTTCGCCGGCGGCGGAGAAATTCGTCTCGATCCTGCTTGAGCAATGGCCACAATGAGCCAGCGATTATCGGTACACGCTTTGCCATGGCCAGGTTGCGTTTACCTTTGGCAGTTCAATTGCTGTTTAATTTTTTCGCTATGGGGCTCTACCGTACTGAAGGTTAGGCCGAACACCGAACCTGGAGCCCAGAATGCGTAGATGCAGTATTTGCAAGCGTCCTCTCGATACCGCGCCAGAGCTCGAGGATTGCGGAGGCGATTGTCTTGAGTGCATGGCTGAATGCGGAGATCCTGGCGCACAGCTGGCAATGCAACAGATTCTTCTAGCGCGCAGCCGTGAGGCTGGTGCAGGCAAGGCCATGGCGAGTGTCGGGAGTAGCGGCTGACTTTAAAGGGCGCAGGTGACGGGCCGGAAGTCGCCATGAATCTTGATGCGTTTGTGAAACAGGTTTTCCAAATTGCGGGTGAGCTTGAGCTATGCCGCCCAGGCAGAGCATCTACTTCCATAAACCAGCGACAAGTGACTGAGTGAACATCACATTCGGGAGCTGTTTCCGGCGATTCTTGATCCCGATTTGTCTGATCTGGATCTTAGGCGCGGTACGAAGACGGGCTGATCGACACGCGGCGACTTCTCCTACGGGCGCAAATTTACACAACAGCACTTATGTAACCCGACAATACGCCGATACCTTGCAGCGGCACGCAAGTACGCAAGCAGCACTTACTCCATCGAAGGCAGGAAACCGAACAATGTGGGAGCACATCTGGCGCAGCATCAATTCCCCGGGCTACTTTCCCAACGTACTGGACTGGATGATCAATATTCTCCTCAACCCATTCATGGTGATTATGTGCCTGATGGTCGGAGCGCTGGCCGGTAGGTGGTGGAGAGCCGTCCCCTATGGCAGCCTCATTTGTTATGTAGTGTTCCTGAGCCGCTCGCCATTCTATGGGTGGGGGAGCATTTTCCCGGAAGCCGGGCTGCCTGCGCTGTTGATTGATGGCGCACTGCTTGCCCTCCTTGGCTTCTATTTGAAAGGCGTACTCAGAACCCGCTCAGAAGCAAAGCCCGAAGGCCATTGGTTGCGCTGGCTTTATCAAAGCCTGAAGGTCGTCATGCTGATAGTCGTGGTGATGTTCTGGGTTCTCGTCGTGCTGTTTATCGTGATCTTCACCGTCTCGATCGCTACCCAACCGTCAGTGGTGCACTGACCCGCGCTTCACCCCGATCGACACTGCCGTGGCGATCTGAGTGGAGGTGAGCCTATTTTCAGCATGCTTGCAGACCTCAAGGGCCAGGCGCATACGTTCGGCCTGGCGGCTCAATTTCGCGACGATGGCATCGGGCGAGTTGGCCATCGGTATACCGCTTATTGCTGGACACCATAGTGGGCGCGCACTGCACCTGGTCATGGCATTCAGTAAATCAGGCGAGCTACCAGGGTGAGGACGTGCCTAGTGCTCCTGAGATAGAGCCCCATCCAAGTCATTGAATTTAAGCGCTGTGTGCTTTTTGCTTACGCCTGGCGGCGGCAATCTCCTCTTTAGCGGCACGAACAATCCGCCTTGAACACTCATTGCAATGCTCAATACTTCGCAGCGCCATCTGGCACTTTGTACACACCCAACGAGGGATGCGAGTATGACGATCAAGGAAGAACTGAACCAACCCCAAAGTCATTCGATTGAACTTGACGACCTGAACAGCGAGCAAGGAAATGCCCGCGCCATTTTGACATCCAACTTTGCCGGCAACTTCGATCAGTTCCCGACTAAGCGGGGTGGTTATGCGATCGACAGTTACCTGCTGGATTACAGCGCGCCCAAACAAGGCTGCTGGGTTGATGGCATCACCGTCTACGGCGACATCTTTATCGGCAAGCAGAATTGGGGCACCTACACTCGCCCGGTCTTTGCTTACCTGCAGTACATGGACACCATTTCCATTCCGCAGCAGGTGACACAGACTCGCAGCTACCAGTTGACTAAGGGGCACACCAAAACGTTCACGACCAGTGTCACTGCCAAATACAGCGTTGGAGGTAGCATCGGTATCGTCAACGTCGGTTCTGATATCTCCGTTGGATTTAGCAGCAGTGAGTCCTGGTCTACTACTCAGACGTTCAGCGAAAGCACTCAATTGACGGGGCCTGGCACCTTCATTGTCTATCAGGTTGTTCTTGTTTATGCGCACAACGCCACTTCGGCGGGCAGGCAGAATGGTAATGCCTTTGCCTATAACAAGACCCAGACGGTGGGCTCGCGCCTGGACCTGTACTACCTGTCGGCCATCACTCAGAACAGTACGGTCATTGTCGAGTCCAGCAAGGCCATCGCGCCGCTGGATTGGGATACTGTCCAGCGCAATGTACTGATGGAGAACTACAACCCGAGCAGCAATAGTGGGCACTTCAGTTTCGACTGGAGCGCCTACAACGATCCTCATCGCCGTTACTGATCTATTCTGACGCGTTGTTCGATGGCCCCTTGTGATGAGGGGCTGTCGTGCGCCAGGCCTTCTAAGACCTTACTGCCGGTCACTATCCCATCAGCAGATGTTCGGCGTGCGCCTCAAGCCCTTTCGACTCGGCTAGGCCGTTCTTGCTTATCGGTGGAAGCACACAGTTGTCGTGTGCGAACTGTGCTCTGCGTAGTCTCGAGAGGCTTGTCTCCAGTGCGGCAGATGCTGATCCTTCAAGACTCGGATGCACGCTTACACTCCACTGGATACCAATGGGCATGGAGCGGAGCGCATGCGGATTCGGTCGGGGAAGAGGGCGCTTCTATTGCCGGGAGTCGTGCTGCAATCTGCTAGGATTCAGACCGCATTGAATGGCTATCTAGGGAAAAATATGTCGGTCTACTCAGTTACCATCCCCTGTTTCGCGCAGATGCTGCGAGCGTTGTCTTCTCTTTTGTCTAAGGGCGAAGCCACTGCTTTAGAGCATGGTTACGACCCGCGCATTCTGCTTGAATCTCGACTCGCACCGGATATGCACAATCTTGCCCAGCAAGTTCAGTACGCCTGTACGCAGGCGCAGGAGGCGGTCCAGCGACTGACGCAGCAGCCAGTAAAATCGTTCACTCCTCCCGAAACCCTGGCAGCAGCGAAGGTGTTGATCGAGCGTACGCTGGCAGTTCTTGATTCGGCGGACCGCACTCAAATAGAGGAAGGGGCTGAGCGCGAAATCGCTATTGAGTTACCCAATGGCATGGCCTTCGATATGACCGGTAATGAGTACGCTGTGAACTGGGCTACTCCGCAGTTCTACTTTCACCTGATCACGGCATACAACATCTTGCGCCATAACGGCGTACCGCTCGGAAAAGCCGATTATGTACAGCACATGTTCGCCTACCTGCGACCCTAGTGTCTCTGCTTGACGTCCGGTAACGGCGCAGCCTTCAAGCTTGCTGCGCCACGTGCGGTTGTGGGCGGGCAGGTCTTCACCCGAACGCCGCGACCCCGCTGGTACATCGCCAAGGCTCGCGATGAAAGTGCAAGGGATCGGTTGGCAGTCCCCTGTCGGATTGCGGTTTTGGTCACGCTGGCTGAGCGCGGCGCCGATAAAAAAGCCCGCGATAGAGGCGGGCTTTAGGTACTGATTTTTAGAGGCAGTCGGACTTGTCTATCTGAAAGACCGCTATCGGTGAGTTGCTTGAGTCGTTGAAGGTGTAATAAACCAACAGTCCTGACTTCACGAAAGTTCCTAGCCCTTTTTCATCGCAGGATACAGACGCCGCAATGGCTTTTCTTTCCTTCTTAAATGCATCGGCATCAACTTCGTTTTTCGAGACGGTGGTGAGCGTGTATGAGATCCGCATGACCCCATCTTTGTAGGTTACCGAATCGAGGCGATTTGATTCATCGAGCATCTTTGGGGTCCCGGCATTCATGATGAGCGCGGTCCCTCTAAGCTGGCGTTCTTGCTCTTGTTTTTTCTCTTCCGGAGCAGACTGTGCATGCCACACCTGGGCCAGGACAAAGAGTAGAGTCGCTGCCGAAAAAAAAATGATTAATCCGCGGTACTGCTTCAACTGAGAGCTCCATATCAAAAGGCCATCATCTATTTGAGCATGGCACTGCCAGCATCTCAAGTTAGAGAAATGCCGGTTAGGTCTCCGGCGCCAAGCTCCATGGCCGTTTTCAGTTCGCCAGTGCTCGTGACCTGCCCAGGAGTCGAACCTGGAAGACTTACGCGCTTGCTATCGAGCGCCCATCGCCTTGCGCTGCATCTCTCTGGCGATGTCGGCCCCCATAGTGTCGAATCGATTCACAGATCAGACTCCGATGCAGCCTGCCGAGAAGCACAAGCGACAGGCCGTGGTGATGCATTCAAGGTCGGCGCGCAATTGAATTGCCATGCGACCCGATCAGCAACTGCGATTGCGAGTCGGATGCATGCCGAGCCTTGCATGATAGGAAAAGTCGCGCCTCCCTGGGCATTGCGGTTGAGTGGTGGCAAGCGGTAAGGTCGCAGGAGATCTAAGAAAGCGGGCCGACTCTTCCGTGGGGCAGCCGCCGAAAGCGGCTGACAGTTGAAGTGATGGCTAATTGAAACTACGATCGCGCCCCTTTAAAGGGAGTCATTCGATGTTTCCAAGATATTTCCGCTGGATTTCGGTGCTGGGCATCCTTGCCGCAGTTGTATTCTTCATAATCGCCAGCCTGCAGATAGTTACTGGCTCGGCGCCAGCAACAGACCTGATACGGCCCAGCATTGCCGCTATCGCATTTGGCTGGGCTTTCACTCAGTCAACCAAGGTCTGATCTAAATCACTGACTTCATCGGCGGGGTCACGCTTAAGCTCGTATAGCGTTTATTGTGCAAGTCCTGCGCTAATACCAATTTCGTTTATGGGTAGCTCAAAGTGCTACAGTCCCGCCAAATCAAGATGAGGGAGCGGTATGGAAATTATGAAGCGTGGGCTGATTCAATGGCTGACAGCAGTGGGTCTTGGCGCAGTTCTAACGGTTAGTAATCTCCAGGCTCAGACGACGCCGCAGGCCACGCAGGAAATAAACGGCTTGCTGAGTTTTGTTGAGCGCAGCGATTGTTTGTTCGTACGCAATGGGACCGAATACCCAGCACCGCAAGCACGGCAGCACCTCGAGAAAAAGCTGAGTTATCTCGAAAACAAAAATATGGTGAGCAGTGCCGAGGACTTCATCAATCTCGCCGCCAGCAAAAGCAGCATCAGTGGAAAGGCTTATGAGGTGCGATGCCCTTCAGGGACGCAACCTGCAAGTACTTGGCTACAGACCGAACTGGAGCGATTACGCCAACCTCGGTAGTTCGTGTCCAAATAGCTCAGCCTCCTTAGCAGGGGCGGCCATATTTGCTGTCGTTCCATATAGCGAGTTTCAGAATTTTCTGATTTTCGCCGGCGTCACGCCTCGTTATGGTTCCTGCGCTCTCCCGGCCCATAACTTGCCTACTGCCTATGGTTCAACGTTGCAGGGCCGGGCGAGCTTCTCAAATGAGCTGAGCAGGAATACTGACTGCGATGCTTTCCGGTGTTGACGATAAGTGCAGTTGGCGGGTTCAGGTAACCTCTTGGCCTTACTTGTCATCTCGCTCAATTGCTGGTCGTCACCTCCAATTCGCCCCTCTATAAATGTGATCTGCCTCGCGCTTGCCGTCGAGAACGGCAGGGCACAGCCTTTAAATGCCTACGCGAAGTGACGCACAATAATGCCCGTCTCTAAGGCAGACGCTCGATGGCGTCGTCACAACTAAGGATGGTGACCATGAATTACAAACATCTGCTGCCTGTAATCCTGTTGGCCGGTTGTGTTTCGCAACCCAACCACAATGGGGTCAATTGGGGGGAGGGAGCTTGCCCTAAACCGGCGCCGGAAAGCATCTCAGCCACCCATCATTTGGTGATTGAGGACGGTAAAACGCTGAAGTGCCAAATCCGCCCTTATGTCTGGAACATGGCTTGCCAAGGGATTGTCGATGGCGAGAGTGACGGCGTTGTTTGCCAGGATGGCGCAGGGAACCAAATGATTTTCCTGTTTGATAACAATGGAGTGCTGACTACTCATCGCAGCCTGAAGGCAGGCCGGGGCATTTAGATAGGGAATGCTGGCGCTCGTGCCTCAGCAAGACAAGCCTCTATGTCCAAGCAAACTCAACCCTGTGTGACGGGCATAGAGGATCCTCGTCGGCTGGCGTGAGTTGTTGAGGTGGGTGATATGCTTCGCTGCTTTTCAAACAAGGAGCGTAATGATGGCCAGTGAAAAACCTGAGGTCTTTCAGGAGTGGTTCACCGCCAAGCGTCGGCGTCGAGTTGGCGGCGTTTTACTTGTCGCGTGGATCGTCGGACTGGTTGTGCATCCAAGTACTAACTGGATCTACTTAATGATTCCCGGAATCATATTTTTCTTCAGTGCCTGGCCGGCTGAAGTTCACGATAAGCGTTGAGACGTTCTAGGACCGCGCAGCAAGAGCGATCTGCGGCGGTCTTCAGAACCTCGACTGCCATTTTTTGATAGGAGTGTTTTCGCAATGGAACTGAAGTCATCGAACAAAAATATCCGAATCGTAGGCTGTGCCGGGATCGTCGCAGGCGCGGCCATGGTCGCAACCAGCCAGGAGAGTTTCGTACATACTTTCGGGATGGGCATTCTTGCTGGAGGCTTGGTTTTTCTCGTGCTTCCGTTTTTCAGGACGACTTGGCGAAAGTAATCAAAACTCCAGTCAATCCAAAGCAAATAGCTTAATTGCGGACCCTAAACACACAAGTGTCTGCATCTTGCCGCGAGTGTTGGCAGTAACCGCTGCCGGCGCTGGCTCAGTCTGTTGGTAATCTGCCTTAAGGTCGATTCACCCAGCGCTTAGGCATTAACCGCACAAACCGGAAAGAAGGCATGAAAAGGATAGGAATGATCATGTTGGCTGTCGCAGCGCTTGCAGGCTGTGGCTCTCAACCGATCGATTACGCCGCTAAGGCGCAGCCGGGCATGACCCGGGAGCGTGCTGTATCGGTGGTTGAACAGGTGTTCTATGAGGACTTCAGCAAGAAGCGCCCTCAATATGTTGAGGTCACCGATGAATTCATTCTGCTTTCTGATGGGACTATTTCCAAAAGCTCGGGCTTTGCCACGGCCGCTCCTATTGGTAACGGCGCAATTGCCGCGGGCAACAGCACCACGGTCACCAAAGCGATGGGCCAGCGTATCTATTTCCGCTCGCTGGGCACTACCACCATTCACAAAACTCGCGGCCGCGAAGGGCGCTACACCGTCGTGATCCGCAACGTTGACGGCAGCGGTCTGCGTAATGTGCACATGCGAACCCAGGCGACCGCCGAACAGTTTATTGATGCGGTGCAGTTTTTGAAGACCATCAGCCGGTAGCGAGCAACCATTGGCACCAAGACCCGCTTCGGCGGGTTTTTTTGATCCCGATGTTCACGAGGTCTGCGCTATGAGGCATGAAAGAAAGGGGAGATAACCCCTTGCAGTGAACGCCACAAAAACTAGATACAAAGCGCAAGATCAAAGTGAGCCTCTCCAGAGGTTACTGGAGAAAACACAATCTAAGAGCCCGTAGCGAGGACCAATATGAGCTTATCGGCGAGGGTGGAACGCTCGGCTCTGGGTGATCGCGTTCTGTATTGATGACGATTTGGGTAGATGATGGCAAAATGACGCCTCTTTTTTGGCGAGTCATTTCTCGCCCCAACCACTGACTCATGCGTACAGCGCGCTTCGCGACGGGCGTCAGAAACAGATAGCAAGGACACTATGAATCCCCTGTTCAAACTAGCGGCGGCTGTTGTTGCCGGTTCACTCCTCGCCGGCTGCGGCGGCGATAACTTCACAGGCGCTTACCGATTCAAGTCCCCCAACAGCGAGAGGACGATGGTCCTCAATGTCCACGGCGATGAAGCAGAGATTTTCGGGCAGGAGGGGGCAGAGGGCCGTATCAAACCCTTGGTCAAAATGAAGGTCTCGGTCAAAGGTGAGAAGCTTCTTCTCGATGATGTGAACGGTACTGAGCGCCTGGCGCTGAAGCGTAACGTCGACGAGCGAAGCCTCGACTGCCTCAACTGCAAGGTGCTGGGCATCAAGGACGAGACGCTTTGGAAGTTTGATCCCAAAGGGCCTTATGACGTAGAGCAAATGCTCAAGGATCAGGCGCGCAAGGATGAGGAGGCACTGAATGCGAAAATGCAAAAGATGCAGGAGCAAATCCTGGAAGACGCCAAGCGGGGGCAGGCCGCTGCGAAGCTTGGCCCGTATGAAGGCGAGTGGGTCTACCAGCGCGTCAGCAAACAAGACCCGCTCAGCATTATGACCATTTTGCGCAAAAGCCAGATCAAACAGTGGTCGTTCAACTTTGAGAGCATGGATCGTCTGTCGCAGATGAATCCTGGATTTGAGGTCACCGACACTGGGCTGAAGATTGGAACTGAGCCAAAGGCTCATCTTTATACCCTCAGCGCTGACAAGAAATCACTGAGCTGCGTGGACTGCCCGCAACCACAGCGCTGGGCCAAGGCCGATCCTAATAAAGACCTTAGTGATCGACATTACGCTCGCCAGATGGCCGGCAGACCCTAACCAATAAGGACGCGCAGCGAGGCTTGGCGAGGCCGGCGGGCTTTCTGAGTTGCGCTGCGTTGTGGCTATCCCGGTAAGGCCTTTCGCGGGAAAAGCGGGCACCGGCGCCAGAGCACGTTCATTGTCTTTTGGCGGCCCTTGGCTGCGGCGAGCACACCTGTTTGGATCGTCAGTCGGTATTCAAAATGGCATACATTTCAAAGTTGCCAGGGCGTCCGCGAACCATGCGAAACGATCTCAGTTTTCCTTCGTATTGGAATCCACACTTCACAAGAACCTTGGCTGAACCACGGTTGGTTTCAAGAACTGTGCCTTGCACCCGTATAAAGCCGTACTCCGTAAATGCCCATTGCGTTACAGACGAACAGACAGCGCTCGCAATGCCTTTTCCCCAATACGCAGGCGCTAGATCATAAGCAATCTCCGCGCTTCGGTTTGCTTCAGAAATGCTGTGGAAGCCGATGGTCCCGATCAGATCACCACTGGCTTGATTGATGATTGCCAGCCGTCTTATCGAGGAGGGTTGTGTCGAGTCTATCTCGTCAAACATGGGAAAAAGATCTTCCTCGGCACGCAAATTCCAACTGGTGTGTTGGGTAACCTCGCTGTTTGAAAGGTAGGCGTACCAGGCTTTTACATCCGTTCGCTCCAGTTGTCGGAGAGAGATATTCAGGAAGTCCACTGTGGGCGCTGTTGGAATCCTCATACTGGGTAACTGATCCTTAGTTTGAGTGGAAACGTATTCTACGTGGTTTTTTAGCCACGACCTGAGTTCGGGAGTTGCAACGGGGCTGCATCTGCGTAGCGTGGTGGCGTACTGTGTCTTTCCTCTCCAACGTTGCGGTATTACTTATGTCTGATGAAGTTCGGCTGGTGGTGATCATTAATACCCAGTCAGGTCGAGGTTCCGAGCAACTGGCGGCTTTTGAACTGCTTGCGCCCTTGGTCCGAGCTGAGCCGGGGTGTATTCAATACGACATGCACCCTGTGGCCGGCAACAGCGACAGTTTTGTGTTGATCGAGAAATGGGCATCAAAAGAAGCGCTGGCGGCTCACAATCTTGCGCCACATATGTTGGAGGCAGCCAAGCGTAACCCAACGTTTCGCGCGGGGCCGGCTACGGTGTTGCTGTTGCAGCCGGCAGTCTCTGTTTCATAAAACCATAGGTTGTCTTGGCCGCTTCTGGCTCATGCGCTGGGTGTTCTGCATAGGGCTGACAGGCAGGCGGAATTCCCAGGGTCAGCTCTTCGGCGAAAAGATCACCTTGACCGGAGCATCGTGTTTGTAAGTCACGGCAGCCGGCCCATAGCCGGGATTGAAATCCGGATGCCAGGCTCTGAGTTCGGTATCTGAAACCCATTCGAGTTGCAGCTGGCTCTCAGGCACGCTGGTGTCGAACTGCGCCAGCGCGTTCACCGCTGATTGGCAGTCTGCCGATAGGCCGGATTCAAGAATGGAGACCTGTATCTTCTCGCTCCAGGTGATTGCACCGCTTTGGGGGCATTGGCGGACCTCGACATGGTATTGCCGACTTGGCGAAGGCAGGTCGGAAACGAGTTTGTTGGGGCCGCAGGCCGCCAATAAAACTGATAGGAAAAGCAGGCCTAGGGTATTTTTCTTCATCGCAGCATTCCAATTGCCAAGGGTTTTCTGGGTGGCCTATCCGTAAGAGCTCCAGCCATCGGCTATTCCTGGCGTTGCTCCTGCTGGCACTGCTCGGATCCAGGGCCTGAAATGGACAGGCCGATGCTGACGGGGTCGACATCGCGCCTACCCACCGTCAGTACGGCCTCAGACGCGCCTTCCAGACTCGCTCCGCGAGATGCCAGCCACTGGGATACTAAAACCTGCTGGCGCTCGTCATCGACGGTTTGGTCGATGGCGACCGAAGGCGGGCCATATCGCTGGGCGAGTAACCGAGTCAGTTCTTCGAAGCGGGCGCGGATTGCCGAGTCCTGCGTATCTCCCGGGATCTCGACCGCCGTGTAGATTTCGCAGAGGCCAACCTCTTTACCGAACTTGAGGGACAACTCCTCAAACCCGGCAATGGGCCTTGGTGGGCGTTCGACCAGCAGAACGTTGCGTCGAGTGTCGCTGCCCAAGACCTGGGTGACGGCCCGGGCTTGCTCGATGGTCATTCCCATCTGCAGGCCGAAAGGCCCGGTGTAGATTGCCGCCGCTTCCTGTTTGCAGCCGGTCGTGGCCAGGGTGAGCAGCGACAGCAGAAGCGGGGCCAACGTGTATTTATTCATGGGAATTCCTCTTTCCAATGGCAGGTTAGCCGTTGCTTGACCGGGTCAACCAGGCATTTGCTTTGGACGTTGTACACGGCAATGCCAACCTGTGCTCGACACACTCCTTTGTTCCCTCGCTCAGGCAGGGCTTGAAATGAGGGGCGGGTTGCGAGTATTGCTTGGCGCCAATCAAAGGCAGGGAGCAGGCAGTGATCACAATTCGAGAAGCGACTACCGAAGATATTCAAGCACTGAGTGATATTGGCATAGAGACTTACCGAGAGCATTTTTCGGACATCTGGACTGCCACAGGTATGCAAGACTTCCTGAACCAGGACTTCTCAATCGACGCACTTCAGAAGTCACTGCAGTTGCCCGCCGCCCATAGCTGGCTCTTGGCATCCGACGCAGAGGGCCGTGTTGTAGGCTTTGCAAAGATCAACTGGTCTAAACCGATGCCTGTATCAGCAGAGGTGGGCGCGGAATTGCAGAAAATCTACTTCCTGAAATCACAGGCAGGCAATGGCTACGGGAAGCAACTTCTGCAGGTCATTTGCCAGATGGCAAAAGAGCGTGATGAAGGCTTTATAGCGTTGGATGTTCTGAGGACCAATGCCAATGCGCAGCGCTTCTATGAACGCTTCGGGTTCGAGGCAGTGGGCGAAATACCCTTCAGTACCGACAAGGCTGAAATCGGAATGGTGGTGATGCGCCGCGACCTTTCCCGGTAGCGAATTTCACGCTCTACGGGCGCCGCACTCCAAATAGTCTGTCCGGGTATCCAGCATGGATGAAAGCCCAGTAGCTGAAAAAGTGGGAGCCGTAGTAGCGTTATGCCTCCACTCAAATCGAAGGGACATGCCATGAGAAATCACATCAAGGAACCACTGGACCGCGTCAAAGCTCGATCTACATTTGCCTTGCAGCAGGCCAGCAAGCACAGCGACGAGATGCTCATCATCGTCAAGGCGCTGCATGACGCGATATCAGGTCTGAGCGAGTCCATCATGGTGCTCGAAAGCCACCTTGGGGATGTTGAAAAACAGCTTCGCTGATGGAGCGTTTCGCCCTTGGCCTACACATGTCCTGACTGGAACTGCAGCCGTTCCGGTATGAATTGAAGGCCTGCAAGGTCTACAGGAACGGCGTTCACCGTCGAGCATTTCCTGGCCTTGGTTGGGCAGTCGTCATGAAAGCCGCCACGGGAGTACGCCGCTGGCGGTTTTTTATGGGATTCAAGTCGAGGAATGAACAGAGCAGCAGGATGAAACGCCATTCAAGGGACTACGGGCAGGGCTCAACCATGGGTGATGAGCTGCTGCTGATAGCCACCATTATCGACCGGTGCAGGGTATCGGCTTTCATCGATCAATGAGCGCAACTGCTGTGAGTGACTGGATTGCCTGAAGGCCACCTGACATTCGGCTGCGTCGAAAAAGCGTCGCAGATAAGGCAGGGCCAAATGGAGCACGGCTGGCTCGATTTTCAATGAGGCGCTCACGATGTCCAGCTGATCGGTCAGGTCACGATATAGATCAATAACCAGGAAACTTTGCTTATCAGCGCACGGGTAAATATGCACGTCGCCGGCGCCAGCAGGCGTGTCGTCGAAGTAGGTATCGTAAAGTTCGGTAATGTTCAGCGCGATTCCCACGGCATTCAATGCGGCCGACAGATCGGCGTTGGGGATGTGCTTGTCTTCGATCCATGTGACCAGGTCGGGCATTGAGACGCAGATGTCGAACTCATTGGCACAGATGATAGGTGTCATGGAAGGCAGATCCTGGCAGTGAAAGCCGGTAATCGTAACACCTTGAGAGAAGAGCTCTTTTGCCAATCCCGTCGATGCGGTTATTTGCTGGGGGCTTGTGCAGCGTGCTCTGGGTAACGTCAGTCTCAGAAGGCAATGACTACAGCCTGCGGCATCTGACGGTGTCCACTCAATGGCAGGATGTAAAGGAACCTTGGGTACAACGCACCTTTGCCTTTGTCTGTGCACCGGGTAATCGCAATAACAATGACATGCTTGCAATGGGCAAGATGGAATACATGCAAATGATTCAGACCGCCCAGGCAATGTTTGAAAAGATGGGGCCGAGCCAGAAAAGGAACCAGATGATAGATGACCTGGACACCCTGTTGGGCAATGAAAAATAAGTGGGAATTGGCGCATTGATCAGTAGCAGGAATCGCCAGTGTTCTTCCTTACATTCACCGGTCTTGGCGGGTCAAAAACCCGTCTTCAACATTTTTGTCTTGCCTATGATAAAGGAAGTAGTGATGTGCAAATGGATTAAGGCATTCTCACTGATATTCATCTTGCCTAGTGTTTTGCTTATCAACGGGTGCCACTTGATTGCCCAGTCTCGCTGGGAAGGACGAGACGTCCAGGAAGCCCTGGATTTATTTGGCAAACCCGATTCAATGCAGAAACAGAACGGCGCTGGCGGCGAAACGCTGGTTCTTCTGACTTGGTATAAATCTTCCAGCTGGACAACCACCGAAGCGGCCGGAACTTCAATGAATCACACGGGCAATGGGATGGTTTACACCGAGTATTACCCAACCGTGGGCACAGCTCTGATTGCAAACTTGAGGCGACCGTCAATAAAGCCAAAAAAATCGTACTGTTCAGAATCGAGGACGGACGAATCCTGCATGGCAAATGTATAAACGTTCCTTTTGTACCTGGGTACATTCCGCCTGGGTTATAGGCCAGGTATGCAGAACATGCCCGCCTGAATTAGCCGTGGTGGCGGGCCGGCGCAAGCCGGCCAAGCCGTATTGCGTCAGCAGCCCTGTGGAGTTTCTCCACGAGCCAGGCGGGCATTGATGTCATCGATGACTGTCGGCAGTTCGACGATGGTGTCGATCAGGTAGTGCGGGCGGGCGCCTTCGAACATGTGGGCGATACGGCCACGTTCTGCAGCCAGTTGCTCGTGTGGCATCGCCTTGTACTGGTCGTAGGTCAAGCCCAGCGCGTTGCCGGAACAGGTCAGGGCGACGGTCCACATGCCGGCACTGCGGCCTTCGAGAATGCCGGGCCAGGTGTCATCGACCTTGACGCAGGCGGCAACGTCACTGACTCCCAAGGCAATCACATTGGCCAAGGCCTGAGCTGGGTGCGGGCGTCCATTGGGCACTTCATCGGTCGCTACTACATGGTCGGCGACATAGCCGTTTTGTCGCGCCAACTCCACCACTTTGGCCATGACGACTGCCGGGTAACCGGAACACGAACCTATTTTCAGGCCCCTGTCACGCAGCGCGCCGATGGCGTCCAGGGCTCCCGGAATCAGCGCCGAGTGCAAGGCGATCTTTTCGATCTGAAGCGGCATGAAGCGTTCATACAGTGCGGTGACGTCGGCATCGGTCGGCAGGCGACCGAAGACCGCACGATAGCGTTCGGCGATCTGCGGTTGGTTGCACAAGGTGCGGATGTGGTCCCACTTGCCCATGCCCATGGGGCCGCGGGCTTCTTCAAGCGAGACGGCAACGCCGAATTCACCGAAGGCTTCCACGAAGATTTGAGTGGGGGCGAAGGAGCCGAAATCAACGACGGTACCTGCCCAGTCCAGGACCACGGCTTGCAGTTGGGTAGGGTGTTGGTAGTGCATGGTGAGTCTCCATTTTTGCGGTAGGGTCCGGCCGTCCCTCTCATCTGCGAGAAGTAGGCCTTTGAATGGTGCAGCGCGTTAGTGGGTCAGGTTGTCGGCGTTGGACTTGAGTCGAACAGCTCGGCGATCATCGGCCGATTTCGGCGAATACCGAGGCAGCACAGGTGATAGTCGATGGAGAACGGGTGGTTAACAAAGGTGATCGGTTTGGTTCCCGGAGTTTCTGCGTACTCCACGGCGGACACGAAACCGATGCCGATGCCCTTGGCGATGGCGTGGACAATGGCTTCGCGACTGTTGAGCTGCATGACGCAGTTCAGGTCTACGTCCAGCCGCTTGCAGCTTTCCTCGACTAATTGACGGGTGCGTGAGCTTTTTTCGCGGAGTACCCACTTCTCGCCGCTGATTTGCTCGACCCGAACCTCGTCCTGGCTTGCCCAGGGGTGGTCGTCGCGAACCACCGCAATAATCGGGTAGCGTCGGTAAAGCTGGGTATCAAAGCGCTGGTCGAATTCGGAGAGTGCAAGAATTGCCACATCGATATCGAAGTTGAACAAGCGGTCCAGTGTCTCTTTTTCAGGAGAAAACGACGTTTCCAGTTCAATGTCCGGGTGTTGCTGCATCAGCTCATACGTCAGGTTCATCGCAATCGGTGGGGAGACCGCACCCAGGCGCAACATGCCGGTCTTGCGTTGCTTGAAGCTTTGCAAAAGTTGCACGGCTTCATCTTCCTGGCCAAACAGGCCCTGGGTGATTCCATAGAGCTTGTGTCCCGCCGAACTCATCTCGATAAAGCGTCCACGACGATGGAAGAGCTCCACCGAGAATGTTTTCTCCAGCGCGTTTACCTGTTCACTGACCGTTGGCTGGCCGACGCTCAGGTATTGGGCGGCGAGTGTGAAGCTGCCGGTCTTCGCCACTGCATGAAAGGAGCGTAACCACTTGTGGTACTGGTACATGAAAAGATCCTGTTCGTGAGTGGTCAGCCGTGAGTCGCGTCTTTATGTCGAATAGTCAGCGTCGGATGAAAAGCGCGACCGCTGCACTGCACACACATGCCGACGTAACCACGATGAAGATCAACGATGTATTGCCGGTACTGTCGAGCATACTGCCGATCAACGGCTCTGCCAGGCCGGCAAACAGATAGGACGAGAAGTTCATGACTCCGGTTGCCGTGCCGGCCCGTTTTGCTCCGACCAGGTCGGGGCACAGGGCCCAGAAACTCGATGCGGGGCCGTAGACAAAGAAGCCGCAGAGAAACAATGCCACAAGCCCTATTGCGCTATGGGGGGGCAGGCTCCACATCCACAGGCTGGTTGCGGCGCCAAGGAACATGTAAAGCATGATTGCCAGGTAGCGCTTGGAGCCAAACAGCTTGTCCGAAACCCAGCCGTTACTGAGGGCACCAATCGCCATGCCCACCGGCAGGGCAACGGTAATCCACTTCGGATCGATCATGCTGTCGCCGCTTTTCCAGTTGGCCCCCAGAAAATGCACCGGCACCCAGACGATCAGGCCGTAGCGCGCAGCGTTCTGAAACCCCAGGGAGATGGCGGCGACGATCAAGCGGAAATTCTTGAGCACGGCTTTATAGCGTTGCGCGGAGGATTCGGCTTCGCCGTCTGCCACCTCGTGGTTTTTATCCTCGGCATTGGCGACGCCGGTATCGGCCAGCGCCTCGAAGCCCAGGTCCTGGGGGCGCTCACGAGCCACCAGGTAGAAAATGATGCCGCCGGCCAACATCAATAAAACCGGCAGCCGAAAGATCCAGCGCCATTCCAGTTGCAGCACCTCAAGCACAATGATTGAAGTCACGTAGGACAGGACTGAGGCGCACCCGGCGGCAAATACATAGAAGCCATACACCTTGCCGCGCTCGCCGGCACTCCACCAATTGGAGATCAACCGACTCCCCGGTGCCCAGCCCAGGGCCTGGAAGTAGCCGTTGATCCCCCAGGGCAAAATAAGACCGACGAAGCCCGAGGCAAAGCTGGTCACCCAGTTAGCTGCACAGGACAGGACGGCGCCGAGGGTCATGATGCGGCGGCCGCCGAATTTGTCGGCGAGGTTACCGTTAATGGCTTGGCCGATAGCGTAGGCCCAGAGCATGGCCGCAGACGCCCAGCCCAGTGTTTCCTTGCTCAAGCCGAACTCGGCCTGGATCCCCGGAATGGCGAAGCCGAATGTTTGCCGTCCGGTGTAGAAAAACAAATAGCAGAACATGGCCGCCAGCAGCATGCGCCATTGGGCGACTCGGAACGGTGAAGTGCGGACGGCGAGACCAGGCATGGTGTAGGCACGATTCATGATCTTTTCCTTATTATTGTTCGTTCCCGCCGAGTGAGTTCGGAGGGTGCACTCTTTTCAGGGGCTGCAGGAAATCGTCGCGGCTCGTCATGCCGCTGACAGTGTTTGGGGGGTGGTTGGGCTCTAGGCGGCTTGTGTGCCGATGAAGTTTTTGCCTCTGGCGCCCTGCATGGCGAAATTGACCATGTCTTCGGCCTCCGATGCCGTGACCCCATAGTCGGAAAACTCGGTTTTTACATCCAGGCTGTGCAGGAATTCACGTAACTGACCCTGAGCCTTTTGCAGGTCGTTACCGAATATGCGCTGCAGGGTCCGGTCGCGTGCGGCGTCGTGGCCCCAGGCCAGGCCCAGCACCAGCGGCAGGGTGAAGGAGCAGGCTATTCCGTGTGCCAGGCCGTAGCGCAAAGTCATTTCGTAGGAGATCGAATGGGCCAGGGCGGTTTTGGTATTGGAGAACGCCAATCCGGCCTTTAGCGCGGCCAATGCCATGCGCGAGCGCAGTTCATGGTTGGATAAGTCACGGCGCAGTTGCGGCAGGCATTCCAGAATGTCCTCGATGGCAGAGACGGCCAAGGTGTCCGAAACCGGGTTGGCATTGATGTTCCAGATCGACTCAAGGGCATGGGACAGCGCATCCAGCCCCGTTGAAACCGTGACCCCCGCCGGAACCGTAAGCATCAGTTGTGGGTCGATAATGGCCACTTTGGGCCAGGTGCATTCCAGGTGCAGGGAGTATTTCTTGTGGCTGGCCGAATCCCAGATCGTGGCCCAGGGAGTGACTTCGCTGCCGGTGCCCGCCGTGGTCGGGGCCGCGATCAGTACCTTGCTACGCACCGGGACGAACGTCTTTCCCGTGGACAGCAGCGCGAGCAATTCATCAAAGCGCCCCGACTCGGTGCCCACGATCAACGCTTTGGCCGTATCGATCGCGCTGCCACCCCCGACGGCGATGACCGTCTGGCAGTCGCCGGCCTGTTGCCAGAAACGATCGTAAGTGTCGCGCAGGTGGGCCACGTCCGGGTTGGGTTGGACATCGTCGATGACGTACACCAGGCGCTCGCCCAGCAAGTCATGAATCCGATCGAGCAACCCCAGGCCGCGAGCTTCAGGAAAGGTAACGAGGGCGACTTTCTGGTTTTCGGTGATAGCGACCAGTTCAATAAGGCTGTTCCAGCCAAAACGGGTGTCTACAGGGTTGTGGAATCGGGTGGTCATGGTGAGTCCCTGGTTTTTGTTGTTGGAAGTGGCCCCATACTCGGGGCCCTTCAACAACAGCTCAAATCGATAATTCGCAGGCTTTAATCGGCTGGCCCGATACCTGAGCCAGCAAGGCGTTTGTGCATGCGCTGGCTTCAGCGATGAGCTCCTCGCTGAATCGCATTGCGCAATCTTCCGGAGACGGCATCGGCCGCGATCACCATCAGGGTGATGACGATGATGCAGGTGGCGGTTTCCTGATACTTGAAGAGCTTGAGACTGCTCACCAGCTCAAACCCGAGCCCGCCGGCACCGACCATGCCGAGCACGGTGGCCGAGCGCAGATTGACTTCGAAGCGGTACAGGATCACGGCAATCCAGGCGGTGATGACTTGTGGCAACACGCCAAAAACGATGACCTGCAACGGTCGGGCACCGGTCGCCTGCAATGCCTCTATCGGGCCCTGATCAATCTCCTCGATGCTTTCGGCAAAGAACTTGCCCAGCATGCCCAGGCCGTGCAGCGCCAATGCCAGTACGCCAGGGAAGGGGCCCAGGCCAACGGCCGAGACGAATATCAACGCCAGGATCAGTTCGTTGATGCTGCGGGTCACGTTGAGGAACTGCCGGGTCGCAAGGAACACCAGGCGATTTCGGCTCAGGTTGCGTGCGGCGAGAAATGCCAGCGGGATGGCCAGTAACACGCCGAGCAGTGTGCCCCAGATCGCGATTTGCAGCGTTTCAACGGCGGGCGCCAGCAATCTTGGGAGGATGCTCAGGTCTGGTGGAACCGTGCGCGCCAGGAAATCGCCGATTTGCGGCAGACCGGCAGCCAGTTCACCCACGCTCAACTGCGCGCCCGCGGCGCTCCAGTGAAGTGTCAACACCACGGCCAGTACAACCGCGCACGTCGATAGCCAACCGCGGGTTCCGCGAGGCAGGTCCACGGTCCACAGATAGTTTTGCTGTTTCATGTTCAAACCCTCAGCTCTGTGGCTCGGATCAGCGGCTTGGCCGCTGTCGCCTCTGCATCCTCTGCCGACACTGGCTGGCCAGGGTAGATGCGCTGCAGATCAGCTTCGGTCATCTGGGCCGCGTTGCCGTCATACACCAGCTTGCCGTGGGCCAGGCCGACAATCCGATCCCCAAACTCGCGGGCGTAATCAACCTGGTGCAGGTTGCACACCACTGTGATCCCCAATTCACGGGTGGCATCGCGCAGGTATTGCAGCACCAGGCGCGCCGTGTTCGGGTCGAGACTGGCCACCGGCTCGTCCGCCAGGATCACCTTCGGTCGTTGCGCCAGGGCCCGGGCAATGCCTACCCGCTGCATCTGCCCTCCGGACAGTGCATCGGTGCGCTCCCGGGCTTTATGCGCCAGCTCCACACGCTCCAGGCATTGCATGGCCAACGCCACATCTTCGCGACTGAACAGCTGCAAGATCGAGGTCAAGGTAGACACTGCGCCCAGGCGGCCGGTGAGCACATTTTTCAATACGCTGAGGCGTGGCACGACGTTGTGGTGCTGGAAGATCATTGCCGCCTGACGTCGCAGGGCGCTGGTATCGCGACAGGTCAGTGCATCCATGCCCGCCACGGTAAGCGTCCCGGAATCAGCCTGGACCAGTCGATTGATACAGCGCAGCAACGTCGACTTGCCCGCGCCGGATTGGCCCAGCACCACCACAAACTCACCGGCGGCGACGTCCAGGTCGACACCGCGCAAGACCGTGTTGGAGCCGTAATGCTTGGTCAGTTGGCGGATGCTGATCATTTCAGTCTCCGCAAATCGAGGTCGAGGACCTTGGCGGTTTCGCGCACCACGTCGTAAGCCGCATCAGTGGTGGGCTGGAAGCCATCCAGTTGGCCTTGGTCACCCCAAGGCACGTCCTTGATCGAAGCCAGGGCCGCAGCGACTTTCTCTTTGAGCGCCGGGTCGAGATTTTTGCGCCAGACCATTGGCGACTCCGGAATCGGCCGCGAACTCCAAACCACCTGGAGGTCATCGTCTTTGACCAGGCCTCTGGCCACTGCGTTGGCAAGAATGCGGTCGGCCACTGCGGCAGCGTCGACCTTGCGGTTCGCGACTGCGAGGATGCTGGCGTCATGGGAGCCGGAGAAGATTACCCGTGAAAACAGTTTTTCCGGATCGAAGCCGGCCTGCTCCAGCCCGGCCTTGGGGAATAGGTGACCGGATGCAGAGCTTGGATCGACAAAGGCGAAGGTATGGCCCTTGAGGTCGGACAATTCACCAATCCCACTGTCCTTGTGCGCCAGAATCAGGCTGTGGTAGGCGCTCTGGCCGGTTTTTTTGGTGACCGCCACCGCGAAGGCCTCGACATCGGCCACCGACGTAGCCAGCACATAGGAGAACGGACCGAGATAGGCCACGTCCAGTTTGCCGGCCCGCAATGCTTCGATGATGCCGTTGTAGTCGGTCGCGACAAAGGGCTCGACGGGCATGCCCAGCTTTTTCTCCAGGCTGCTGAGTACCTGCTTGCTGGACTCGATCATTGCCTGGGAGTCCTCTGATGGGATCAGGCCAATTCTCAGCTTGTCGTTCGCCGAGGCTTGGCAGGCAGCGCTTATCGAGAGGCAGGCAATAGCGGCGATACGCAAGAATCTGGAGAAATTGTTCATGGCATTCCAGGAGGTTGGTTGAAGTGGCCTCAGGCTAGAAATGTCACGTGACAGTCATACGATCAATTCAATATGGATTTCAGCACTCAACTATTGATGGGATCTATGGATGTCCACCGCAAAGATGCGCGCCTTTCTCGCCGTGGCCCGCCACGCAAGTTTCAGCGCCGGCGCACGGGCGCTGGGGCTCAGCCAGCCGACGTTGACCACCCAGGTGCAGAGCCTGGAGCGCCAGTACAATCTGGAACTGTTCAATCGCCGGGGACGGCGCATCGAGTTGTCGGATGTCGGCCGGCAGTTGCTGCCGATCGCTCAAGCAATGGCGGCGCTGGACCTGGATGCGCACAACCTGCTGCGTGACTCCGGTCAGCTGGACAGTGGCCAGTTGAAACTTGGCGCGGTCGGCCCCTTTCACGTGATCGAAATGGTGGATAACTACCTTCAGCGCCATCCGCGCATCGACGTGTCGATCCGGGTCGGCAACTCGGCCCAAGTGCTGGCTGATCTTGAAAACTATGTGACGGATATTGCGGTGCTTGCCGGTCGAAACGATGATCCAGGGCTCTGCTCGGTGCGTTACGCGCGCCACCCGATCATTCTGTTTGCCCACCATGAGCATCCTTTTGCCGGGCGTGGTTCAGTGCGCCTGGAGGAGCTGGAAGGTCAACGGCTGCTGCAACGCGAGCCCGGGTCGACCACACGTCTGGTCCTGGAACAGGCGTTGCTCGCGGCAGCAATCGTTCCGCGCATCGCCATGGAAATCGGCAGTCGCGAAGCCTTGCGCGAGGCCGTGGTGCGGGGGCTGGGGCTGGGTGTTGTCTCCGAGGCCGAGTTCATTGCCGATCCTCGTATTCGCACGATCCGCATTGCGGGCGATCCGCTTTACACCGAAACCTATCTCTATTGCCTGGCGGAGCGACGTACCAGTCGGCTGATCAGCTCATTTTTCGATGTGGTTCTGGCTTAGCCGGTAACTGCCCGGGACCTGAGGATGTTACTGCCCCACGGCATGAGCTCAGATGCGCTCCAGCATGGAGAATTGACTGCTGAGCCAACTGTAGAGCTGAGTCACCGCTGGCGAGATCTGTTTACGGTGCGGGCACACCAGGCTTAACGGCGAAGCGTCGCCGGGGTACTCAGGCAGTAGCACCACCAGGCGTCCAGCCGCTACATCGCTGCTGACATCCAGCCAGGATTTGTTGGCGATACCTTCTCCGCCCAGGGCCCAGCGTCGGACCACATCGGCGTCGTCACTGAACAGTGGGCCGCTCACCTGGATCGACTGGTTACCCAGGCGCCACTTGTCGTAGACCCGGCCGTTTTGCAGGTAGAGCAAGCACGGATGGCGGCTCAGGTCATCCGGGGTGCTCGGGTATCCATGGCGCTCGACATAGTCTGTGGACGCAACCAGCACCCTCCGATTCCAGGGCGCCAGGGGCAGGGCAACATAGTTGGCATCCTCATTCGATCCGTACCGTATCGCCACATCGACCGGTTCGCGAAACAGATCCGCCACCTGGTCGGAGAGGACAAAACGCAAACTGAGTTCCGGATGCTGGCGGCGGAATGCCGAGAGCCATGGCAGCAGAATATTGCGCCCCAGATCGGACGGTGCCGCCACTTGCAGTACTCCACGAAGACGGGCATTTGCTCCGTGCAGGCTTTCCTCTCCTTGCTTCAAGGTCTCAAGCACAGAGAGGGCCGTGGGCAGGTACTGCTCACCCTCGGCAGTCAGTCTGAGGCTGCGGGTGGTGCGGGCGAACAAACGCACATCCAGCTCGCGCTCCAGGCGCTTGATCGCCGCTGCAACCTGGCCAGGTAACAGATCTGCTTCCAGTGCTGCGGCGGTGAAGCTGCCCAATGCGGCGCTGCGCACGAACAGGCCAAGATCATCAATACGGATCATTTTCACTCCTGCAGTGAAAGTGTTGGTGCATTCTGCAGGTTTTTCTTTGCCCATGGGAAGCCGAAGATGATCGCAATTGAGCGCATCAGCCCTTCATACAGCGAGTGTCCATGAAAGCGATTTCCTTTACCCAACACGCCTTGCCCATCGAAGATCCTCAGGCACTGCAGGATATTGACGTTCCTGTGCCGACTCCTGGCCCCAGGGATCTGCTGGTGGAAGTGCAGGCGGTTTCAGTCAACCCGGTCGACACCAAAGTGCGTGCTGGGACTTTCACCAGAGAACCGAAAATCCTGGGCTGGGACGCCGCAGGTATCGTCCGTGAAGTGGGCGCTGAAGTGACACTGTTTCATCCCGGCGATGAAGTGTTCTACGCGGGCTCCATTGTCCGCGCCGGCAGCTATAGCCAATTGCACCTGGTGGATGAGCGAATTGTCGGGCATAAGCCGCGATCGTTAGGTGCAGCCTCCGCTGCAGCGTTGCCGCTGACGTCGATAACCGCCTGGGAACTGCTGTTTGACCGCCTGGGGGTCGCCGAGGAGTCAGGGCAGGGCGAGTGTCTGCTGATCATCGGTGCGGCCGGTGGCGTTGGTTCGATGCTGGTGCAACTGGCCCGCCAGTTGACCCGGCTGACCGTTATCGGTACCGCTTCGCGGGCGGAGACCGCAGATTGGGTTCGGCACATGGGGGCCCACCATGTGATCGACCACAGCCAGCCACTGCTTCCCCAGTTGGAAGCACTGGGAGTGGCAGAGGTCAGCTATGTGGCCAGCCTGACCCATACCGAGCTACACCTTTTGCAGTTGATCGAGGTGCTGCGTCCGCAGGGGCGCCTGGCTGTGATCGACGACCCGCAGAGCCTGGATGTGATGCCCCTCAAGCGAAAGTCCCTGTCGTTGCACTGGGAACTCATGTTTACCCGCTCGCTGTTCGAAACCCCGGACATGATCAAGCAGCACCACTTGCTCAATCGCGTCTCCAACCTGATCGATCAGGGCGTTTTACGAACCACCCTGGGGGAGCACTTCGGCCTCATCAATGCCGCCAATATGCGCCGCGCCCATGGGCTGGTCGAGAGCGGAAAAGCCAAAGGCAAGATCGTTCTCGAAGGTTTCTGATCATCATCCCCACACCTGCAGGTGGGCCGCTGACAGGCCCATCGGGAGCACACCATGCGCATTAAAAACCTACCCGCAGTACTCGCGATAGTCTCGGCAGCGGTGTTCGCCGTGCCGATGGCCCATGCAATAACCGCCGTCGGATTGGCTGAAGATGCACCCGCCGACAAAGCCTTCGGCAAGCTTGAGCAGGTCCATGCTTTTTACGATGCCATGCCCACGGGGGTGACCGTCAGTGAGACCGGACGGATTTTCGTCAACTTCCCACGCTGGGGCGACACGGTGCCGTTTACGGTGGGTGAAATTCGCGATGGAAAGGTGGTGGCCTACCCCAATGCGCAGATCAACCAGGAGAACCCTCGGGATCCGGGCGATGGTTTGATCAGCGTGCAAAGTGTCGTGGCCGATGGTCAGGGCCGTGTCTGGTTGCTCGACACCGCGGCTCCCGGGTTCTCGGATCCGAAGCCGCGCGGGGCGAAACTGGTGGCGGTTGATCTTGCCAGCAACCGTATCGTCAAGCGGCTGGTGTTTCCGGATAACGTCATGTTGCCCAGCACCTATGTCAACGACATGCGCTTTGACTTTCGCACGGGAACGCAAGGCACGGTCTATATCACCGACTCCTCCCTGCGTGGCCCCGGCGCGATCATTGTCATGGATATCGCCAGCGGACGTGCCATCCGGCGCTTGAGCGGCGCCCCGGCCACCTCGGTTGCCCCAGAATTTGTGCCGGTCGTCGAAGGCTTGCCGGTCATGGTCGATGGACCGAATGGTGAGCGCAAGCCGCTGGCGGTAGCCTCGGACGGTATCGCCTTGTCAGCAGACGGGAACACCCTCTACTTCACGCCACTGTCCAGTCGGCATCTGTTTGCTGTCTCCACGGCGTTGCTGCGCGATGCCAACGTCAGCGAACAGCAGCTTGCCGCCGCGGTGCAGGACCTGGGGGAAAAAGGCGCCTCCGATGGTTTGGAAGCCGACGCCGACGGCGCCATTTACGCGGGGGACTACGAGCACAACGCCATCCGCAAGCGCCTGCCTGACGGGCGTTGGCAAACACTGGTGCACGATCCCCGGTTGCTCTGGCCCGACACCCTGGCAATTGGTCCGGATGGTTATCTGTACTTCACCGCGAACCAATTGCACCGCCAGGCAGCGTTCCGTTCCGGCCAGGATCAGCGGGAAAAACCCTACAGCCTGATGCGGCTCAAAATCGACGCCGCGCCAGCGCCAACCCACTGATTGCACCCCATGCCACCGTTTACATAATGCGAACCCTGGAGAGTTTGATGATGAATGCGTCCCATCAGGCAGTGGTCTCGATTGCAGTGCTCAAGGCCAAGACCGGCCAACGGCAGGCGTTGAAAGAGGCGTTGTTGGCACTGATAGAACCGACCCGGGCGGAACCTGGAAACCTTGATTACGTGCTGTTCGAGCTGCGCGATGAGCACGGAACGTTCTATATGCGCGAAGCCTTCAAGGATCAAGCCGCGCTCGATGCTCATTTCGCCATGCCGTACTTTCAACGCTTTGCCACCACGGCCGGCGCGCTTTTGGATGAGCCGTTGCAACTGATATTTCTTGAGCAAGTTTCGGCCTAGCCCAGTTGCCAATTTCAGTCGTCCACTCAACCTCTCAGGCACGCTAGCGTGCCGGGTGGTTGCTCCTGTCTGTCGGGGTGCCCTGCAATGAAAGACTTCACGCAACGTCCAACCCATGGATCACCTGTCGACGACGATGTGGACGTCAGTGAAACCAACGAGTGGCTTGAAGCCCTGAAGGGCGTCGCCCGGGTAGGGGGCCGGCCGCGCGTCCGGTACTTGCTGCAGCGGTTGGCCGAGCAGGCCAATCGCCTGGGTGTCCCGGGCGCCGCGAATGCGTATTCGCTCTACCAGAACAGCATTACGCTCGAACAGCAGCCGGTTTACCCCGGCAACCTGGTGATGGAGGAACGAATCACCTCGATCATCCGCTGGAATGCGCTGGCCATGGTCGCCCGGGCGAACAAGGCCTATGGCGAGCTAGGCGGTCACATCGCCAGTTACGCATCGGCCGCCGAGATATTCGAGGTAGGGTTCAATCACTTTTTTCGCGCTGACAGTGAAGAGGGGCGGGGCGATCTGGTTTACTTCCAGGCCCACTCTGCTCCCGGCGTCTATGCGCGGGCCTTTCTCGAAGGGCGCTTGCAGGAAGCGCAACTCGAGCGCTACCGGCAAGAAGTGCAGGGCGCAGGGCTGTGCTCCTATCCGCATCCGTGGCTGATGCCCGATTTTTGGCAATTTCCTACCGGTTCCATGGGGATAGGGCCGATCAATGCCATTTACCAGGCGCGGTTTCTGCGTTACCTGCAGCACCGTGGGTTGGCTTCGACTGCGGGGCGTCATGTCTGGGGAGTCTTTGGTGATGGTGAGATGGATGAGCCGGAGTCCATGGCTGCGTTGTCATTGGCCGCGCGGGAAAACCTGGACAATGTCACGTTTGTGATCAATTGCAATTTGCAACGCCTGGACGGCCCCGTGCGAGGCAATGGGCAGATCGTCCAGGAGCTGGAGTCGTTGTTCAGCGGTGCCGGGTGGAATGTGATCAAGGTGCTTTGGGGGTCGGATTGGGACCCACTGTTTGCCCGTGACGAGGGGCAGGCGCTGTTACGTCATTTCGCCGGAATGGTGGACGGCCAGTACCAGAATCTTGGGGCCAATGACGGCGCCTATAACCAAAGTCACTTCTTCGATCAGGACCCGCAATTGCAGGCACTGGTGGCCGACATGAGCCCGGATCAGATCGACGCGTTGCGCCGGGGCGGACATGATTTTCGCAAGTTGCATGCTGCATTCGACGCCGCCAGGCGACACCAGGGGCGACCGACGGTGGTGCTGGCCAAAACCAAGAAAGGCTATGGCATGGGCCGGATCGGCGAGTCGCGCAATACGTCCCATCAACAGAAAAAACTGGATGTCGAGGCGCTCAAGGCGTTTCGCGATCGTTTTGCCTTGCCGCTCGATGACCAGGCCGTGGAGGAAATGCGTTTTTACCGGCCAGCCGAAGACAGCCCCGAGTTGCGTTACCTGCATCGGCAGCGCCAAGCCTTGGGCGGTTATCTGCCCAAGCGCAGCAGCCAGGTTGCCTCGGTCAAAGTCCCGCCGCTCGACAGCTATGGGCGCTTTGCCCTGACCGCCGATGAGCGGGAGATATCCACGACAATGGCGGTTGTGCGCCTGTTCACCCAACTGATCAAGGACAAGCAGTTGGGGCCGCGCATCGTGCCCATTGTGGCGGATGAGGCGCGGACGTTTGGCATGGCCAACCTGTTCCGGCAGATCGGCATCTACTCGGCAGTGGGGCAGTTGTATGAGCCGGAAGACGCCGGTGCATTGCTCTACTACAAGGAAGCCGTCGATGGGCAGTTGCTGGAAGAGGGCATCACCGAGGCGGGCGCCATCTCTTCCTGGATCGCCGCTGCTACTTCGTACAGCGTCAATGGTGAGCCGATGCTGCCGTTCTATATCTACTATTCGATGTTCGGTTTTCAGCGCATTGGCGACCTGATATGGGCCGCCGCTGACCAGCGGGCCAGGGGATTCCTGATCGGTGCGACTGCGGGGCGTACCACCCTGGCGGGCGAAGGGTTGCAGCATCAGGATGGCTCCAGCCAACTGATGGCGGCCACGGTCCCCAACTGTCGCGCCTACGATCCAGCATTCGCCAGCGAGGCCGCAGTGATTATCGATCAAGGCAGCCGGCGAATGCTGGAACAGCAGCAGGATGAGTTCTATTACCTGACAGTGACCAACGAAAACTACGTCCAGGCTTCACTGCAACCCAGCGAACATGAAGACGTCATTCGCGGCATGCGCCTCTACGCTCGTTACGGTGACCAGGTGCCTTCGGTACGCCTGCTCGGTTCGGGGGCCATTCTGCGCGAGGTGATCGCTGCGGCACGGATGCTGGACGAAGAGTGGCAGTTCAGTGCGGAAGTCTGGAGCGTGACGAGTTTTTCCGAACTGGCCCGTGAAGCCCGCGAAACGCAGCGTCAACAGATATTCGGTGGTGACGTGCAGCAACCCAGTCACTTGCAGCGCTGCCTGCCGGGCAGCACCCCGATCGTGGCGGCCAGCGATTACGTACGGGCCTATGTGCAGTTGCTGGCCCCCTATTTACAGGCGCCCTACATCACCCTCGGGACCGACGGTTTCGGGCGTAGTGACACACGTGCGGCTTTGCGCAGTTTTTTTGAAGTGGATCGGTACCACATCGTACTGGCGGCGCTGGCCTCGGTTGATGCCGACGCCCATGCCCGTGCACGTACGAAATATGGCATCGATGCGAAGGCTCAAGCCCCCTGGAATTGCTGAGGCGCGAGCATCCAGCTGCTGCGCAAAGGCCCGGTTGTCGGTCCTACCGGCACCGGAAGTTGCAACGTGGCAGCCGATGAGGTTCAGGCCATAGGTTTGCCCATGGCTCATCTGTTAGTGTGTGCACGCTTTTCTCGAACCGCTCATAACCTGATGTCCGTCGGCTCTCACAAGGAATTTCGCGCATGGCTGCGTCCAATAAATGGCTGATGTCTTCGCTGGCTTATTACCTCGATTTTTTCACCGCGCCGTTGTTTGTCCTGCTGGCGCTGTACCTCGGGCCCTTTCATGTTGGCCAGGCGCTGGTCGGCCTGCTGGCCTGGTCGCTGGTCGAGTATTGGGTGCACCGCTCCCTGTTTCACTCGCTGTACCGCCGTGAACACTGGACGCACCATGTCGACGTCCTGGCTTACATCGGGGTGTCCAGCTGGAAAACCAGTTCGGTGTACGCGCTGCTCTTGCTGCTCGCGTGGTGGACGGACCTGACGTCAGTGTTTGCCGGGGTGGTGGTGGGTTACTTCTGCTACATCTCGTTGCATTACGTGATGCACCGTCCGGAGCATTGGGCCTACCGCTTTATTTCCGGGTTAGTGGCCAACCACGACCTGCATCACCGCAAGGGCATCGAGAAAAACTTCGGCGTGTCCTCGCCGCTCTGGGACCACGTGTTCCGCACCTATATACAGCTCGATGCGCTGCCATCCGACGGGGAGCGCACGCAGTCTTGAACGTCATCCCCGTTGTGCCGGCCAATCAGGAATGATGGGCCGTCAGCAGTTGAACACCGGCGCGTAGCGTTCTTCGCGCTTCTTGAAGTGGATGGGCGCCATGGGGACTTTCTCGCCGTTGATGAAAAGGTCGGGGAAGGTGAGGGTGAAGTCATCCATGTCGCCTTTGCCCAGGGGCGTTCCTTTCCACCCGCTGTGGAATTGTTCTCGCGGATCAAAGCCGGTTTTCAGCTGTTCGATACTGACTTGATAGCGCTGCCCGGTCGCCAGCGTCACCGTGACTTGCGGCGATGCAGCGCTGATCCACAGTGCTGGCGGGGTCTGTCTGTAGGCCGCCCTGCGTTGCTCCGGGGTGTTGAGGTTGCGCAGGTAGGGAGGCGTGTACAGGCGACCAAACAGGCGCAGTTCAGTGTCCGTCGAACGTTGGTTGCCTGGCCAGCTTGAGGTTCCTGGCGGCGCCACATAAACCAATAGGTGCACCCAATTGAGCTCTTCCGATAGCGGGGCAAAGCTCATCGCTGCCTTGGGTCCGGGGCAGGTGCGTGACAGCAGCGCGTTTTCGCCCAGGGGCGATTCCGGATGTAAATAAGGCCCCGTGCTGCATCCGGCAAGCAGTGCAAGCAGCGGATACAGGATGTACTTCTTCATAAGGGCAACTCCATTTGCTGTAGGGCGACGTTGCTTTGGAACGTGCGGGATTATTGCACGTGTCGGCGACAGCGTTATCTCTATAAGTATGGCTCCAGGTGGGCTGGCCTCAAGCATTTTCGAGGGTTGAGGAACGCCTGCCGGGCCGCAATCAGTGATAGGTTTGAGCACTTTGGTCAGTGGCGCCGGGCTGAAGACCGATGAATCCCATTTCAGGAAAAGGGTGAGGCCGTTGAAATTAAAATTCAGCCACGTGGATGTTCTGGTCAAGGATCTTGAGGAAGCCTGCCGGTATTACGCTCGAGTCTTTAGCGCAAGGATTTCAAAGACGCTCGACTGGCAGCGTGGCGACCTGCACGTGCGTTTTGCGATTGTGATGTTTGGAACGGAGCGCCTTATGCTCGTGCAGCCGTTTACCGGCAATCTCAAGGTGCTGATGGACGCTAACGGCGAAGGCATGATCTACCGCCATTGTTATTCCACGCCGGACATTGAGGCAGCCTACGACGAGTTGGTCGAGGAGGGTGTCCAGCCGGAAGATGAAAACGGCAATCCGCTGTCTCGCGATAATCTGCAATCACCCAGTGGCACACGCATCATCTGGTTGCCGAAACGCTTTGGGCATTTTTCCATTGAGCTGCTTGAGGAAAAGGAACTGGAGGCTTTTATCAAGGACGCGTTTGCCGAGGAGGCATGAGGCCCAACCGCCTCCTCATGCCCGTCCAGGGGGCTCCAGGTGCCGTGTTATGCCATCGTGATCAGCATTATGGTCAGGTTCACCACGATGCCCAGGATCACCCAGCCCGCAGCGATCAGGACCTCGTAGGGCTTGCGTGACGGTGCGACACTGGCGAGCAGTGCTCCAACCAGCACGCCAGGGAAGCTGAACAGGTAGAACAGCCATGCCATGGACTCGGTGGCCCAGCTGTCGAAAAGGTACAAGTACAGCGCCATCGTCAGCGCGACGCCACCGAGCACAGCCCGTGACGCCTTGAACAGCATGGCCATGGCCAGCACTGCCGCCTGCGGTAACCAATAACCTGCGAAGTTACTCCAGAAGTACGGACCTTGTGCGCTGATGCAGAGTGCAACGGCCAGGCCCAGCGCAACGCCGATGATGGTAATCGAGGGGCGAGAGGGTACTGGATTGGTGTTTTCTGCTGATCTCATTCCTTTGACCCAAGTGACTACCAAGTGACTAGGTAAGCCCTTACCTGTGTAAAACACGGGCGACTGCCTGAGGCTACAGCGTGCTGCCAGCCTCGAGGGTTTATTGCCTGGCCCAGGTGGCTTGCCAGGCCTTGTATTCCTCGACGGTGGCGGGCGAGTTCAGGCGGCTGAGATTGGCCAGTTCGACGGCGGGATCCGGGTCGTCATCCGACACGGCGAACACCAGCAGAAAGTCCTCGCCGAACCCGGAGAAAACCCCTTGGTTGCGCAAGTTCTCCAGGGCCTGGACGCAGGTCTGGTACAGCTGGTCGCGGAAGGCACCAAAGCCGGGGTCGTCCTCGATATCCAGGGCGCGTTCCCGCAGTCGGGTGCAGATCTGGCCGATTTCCTGGTCGGCGCCCTGGCCTTCGAAACGCCACTCTGCCGGTGAGAATTTGTAGTAGGCCTGGTCATCGGGGTTTTCGGCCTGATGACGCTGCTGGTGACTCCGGGTATTGCTGGCGATACAGGCGGTCATGGCCCCGCAATCGCTGTAGAGGGCGAAGCTGCACAGTGTTTCTTCAGGGTGGGCTTTGGCGATCTGGAGCAGCGCCAGCCTCGAGGCGGACTCAAGGTCAGCCTGCAATTGGGCAAAATCAAACTCACTCATGGGCGCGGATCTCCTTATGGGCGGCCAATAAAAAACGCCGCCCATGGTAATTCAAAGGTTGGTCAATGCTCGAACGAATGGCGCAATGTTTTGCTCATGGGGACGCAGTCCAAGGAGATACCGAGTGGCGACTCATAGGTCGCGATCTGCTCTCCCGCGTAGCCACAGTGTCGATAAAACGGCGCGGCGTTAAGCGTCGACTCCAGGCTTACCTGGTGCAGGTGCCTCTCCCGGGCAAGTTGCTCCAGGTGCGCCAGCATCTGCCGGCCTACACCCAGGCCCATGAACGTTGGCCTGATAAAAATGGCATCCACTTTGCCGCTCTGCAGATCGATCATCCCGGTGCCGACGATCTGCTGCTCAATACTTGCCAACTGGTAGTGGCGCTCGACCATGGCGGCATAGGCGGGGGACGGGCTGTCGCTGGTCCAGATACGGATCTGCTCGGGGCTATACACCCTTGAGCAGCCGGCTCTTATGGCCTCAACCCGGATGTCCCAGCAGGCCTGGGCATCCGCTTCCCTGGCGGGTCTGAATGTGAGCATGGCGTTTCTCCTTGACAGCCAGCAGGACCCGGAAACCAAAAGGCCCCGTCCATCGCTGGCGGGGCCTTTTGGTCATACGTCAACACCGCTGCGTATGCCCTCACGACCCGCCGAAGGCGGTCATGTACGGGCGCATCATGGCGGTGTGGCAAATGTTGTTCATCGGCGGATCCTGGCGATGTGCTGCCGAGAAGTCAATGTCGGCGCGAGGCGGTGACCCTCATCGCGCTGTGCGGAATCAGCAGACTTGGCCGCCGCTTTCTGCAATATCGGCCTGGGTGTTCCAGGCACTCAACGCGGCGATTCGCAGGCCTTCGACCAGTGTTTCCAGAGCCAGTGAAGGTTGCCCGGGTGCACTGCGCGCAACCTGTTCGGGCAGGTAGGGCACGTGGATAAACCCGCTGCGGACCCCTGAACCGACCAGGGCGTGCTGCAGGCTGTAGAACACCCTGTTGCAGACGAAGGTGCCGGCGGTCTGCGACACCGCCGCAGGAATCCCGGCCTCGCGCAGCGCCTTGACCATGGCCTTGATCGGCAGCGTGCTGAAGTACGCCGCCGGGCCACCAGCCTCTACCGGGGTGTCTATCGGCTGATAGGCCAGGTTATCCGGGATACGCGCATCGTTGAGGTTGATCGCCACGCGCTCGATGGACAGTTCGCTGCGACCCGAGGCCAGCCCGGTGGCGATGACCATCTGCGGGCTGTGCTCGGCGAGCAGTTCACTCAGGCGCGTACCCGAGGTGACAAATGCACAGGGCAACTGGCGGGCGATGATTCGTACGCCATCACACAGGTCGGTGCCGTCCAGGCGGCGCACGGCCTCCCAGGATGGGTTGATGGTGTCTTGGTCGAAGGGTTCGAAACCCGTCAGCAGCACAGTACGCATCATTGCCTCACATCAGCAGGTAAAGAAGAACGATATTGACCAGCAGCATCATCAGCGCGGTCGGCAGTTGGGCCTTGATAACGGCGTTCTTGTCGGGCAGTTCGAGCAGGGCAGCCGGCACGATATTGAAGTTGGCCGCCATCGGCGTCATCAGCGTGCCGCAGTAGCCGGAGAACATGCCGATCGCCGCCATCACTGCGGGGTTGGCGCCGTACACGCCCACCAGTACCGGCACGCCGACACCGCCGGTCATGACCGGAAACGCAGCAAAACCGTTGCCCATGATCACCGTGAACAGCGCCATGCCCAGCACGTAGACCATCACCGCAACCAGACGGAAGTCCAGGTTGATATAGGTGGTGGCCACGTGAGCCACGGCATTGCCGACACCCGCGTCATTGAACAGCAGCCCGAGCATCGCCAGCATCTGCGGCAGGACCATGGTCCAGCCCAGCGCTTCGGTGAGACGCCGCGATTCGCGCAAGGCTTGCAACGGCGTGTCCCGGGTCAGCCAGCAGGCCAGCGCCAAGGCGATCAGGCAGCCCAGGCCCAGGGAGACAAAGGTGGTGTTTTTCGGGTCAAGCAGCGGTACGCCGCCTATCTCATAGTGTTTGAGCAGTACCGAGCCGATTACCGTGGTCAGCGGGATCGCCAGCGCGGGAATGAACAGCTTGTGCCCCAGGCGTCCGGCACTGGCTCGCGCCGCCTTGACATGCAACTCGGCGTGAGCGCCGCGGCCCACGCCACCCAGGCCGGCGATCAGCGCCATCAGCACCACGCCGGCGCCTACCACGACCGTGGGCAGGCGCTCGCCAATCAGGAAGACCATGGCGAACAACAGCCAGAACAGGCCGCTGGACCAACGCTTGGGATGGCTGCGGTCAACCAGGATCATGCCCGCGGTAATCAGCAGCAGCACCCCGGCCAACCAGTACAGGTACTCAATGGAGATGATCATGCTGCGGTCTCCACTGGGGAGGCATGGCGGTCGGTGGCCGACAGTTTGCGGCTCAGCATGCGGTCGAATCGGTGCAGGCGTATCGCGTGAATGATGAAGGCGCAAATCGCGGTGGGAATGCCCCAGAAGGCGATATGCAGCGGCTCGACATCAATCCCCGAACCCAGCAGGAAGGTGTGCATCAGCGCGATCGCGCCGAAGGCAACAAAGATGTCCTCGCCAAAAAACAGCCCCACGTTATCGGTGGCAGCGCACATGGCCAGGACCTTGTGACGCAGCACTTGCGGCAGCGGGCCATAGCGTTTTTCCGCGGCGCCTTCCGCCATGGGGGCCAGTAACGGGCGCACCATTTGCGGGTGACCGCCAAGGCTGGTCAGGCCCATGGCGGCCGTGCTTTCACGAACAAACAGGTAAATGATCAGCAGGCGCCCGACGGTGGCCCGTTCGAAGCGTGCAATCCAGTTCTGCACGTGCAGGCGCAAGCCATGGCGTTCAAGCAGGCCGATGACGGCCAGGGGCAATAACAGGATCAGTTGCAGGGCACGGGTTTCCATGAAGCCGTCGCCCATGGCGGCGAGGATTTTCTCCAGGGAAAAGTCAGCGGCAATGCCCGTGGCAATCGCGGCGGCGGTCACCACCAGCAGCGGATTGAAGCGCAGGACAAAGCCGACCACGATGACGAGCACGCCTATCAGCGGCCATAAGTTCACAACAGTTTGCATGGAGTGGAGGTCCTTAGCAGCGTGCCGCGGCGCCAGAAAAGCCGGAAGTGAAGAAGACCAGCAGTCTGGTTCGCTTCCTGAGCTTGGCGGGCAGCCCGACTCGGTTTTTTATTATTTGACCTGGAAGGTCGAGCGTCAGTGGCCCGCATCATTGCGGCTCGGGGGGGAGGCGTCCAACAAATAAACTTGTTGCTGCACAACAAGAAAGTTTATGAGCGTGTGACGCCCGCAGAGGCGAGCTAAGGCGGGGAATGGCACGCAAGAAGAGGGCTAAACAAGCGCGGTTTCAGGTTTATTTGAAGCTCGCGTTCAGCGCTGAAACAACCCTAACAGCCTGTTGGCACTGTCAGCGTTGAACGCGCACCGAGTATTCGGCGTCGGAGGCTGTCACTCGACGCGGCATACCCAGCGATGGTTGTGACGATAGGGTGCGCGGATAAAGTTCACATCGCAAACCAACACCAGGCCCTGGTGTTGAAGCGCTTCGGCGAGTTGGACAAGTGTCTCTGCTTCGATGGTCATGGCTATTACCTCGTCAGATTGACTGTGCTTACTCTTCTTGACCTGGCCCCGTCTCACGAAATTCAAATTTTTTGCCCGCAAAGCGCCTGACACGTCTTTTTGCGACACCTCCCCGGGTGGGCATTTTGGACGCAGAAGGAAAGATTCGGCATATATCGGGCTGCTGGTGCGCGCACTTTTTTGGGGCGTTTTATACGGTGGGCCCCTGCATTTGCTGCCTTGGACAGAAGGCTGTTATTGCCATTGGTTTTATCGAACTTCAGCCACCGTTTCAGCCCCTTAAAAGTGCGCCAAAACAGGGCGATAATTAATCCCTGTAAACCGTACACCTTTAAAAACATGTGGTTATTTAAGGACTTAGGTGATTTTAATTCCGACGAAAGGCGTCAAATATCTTGTTACATCTGCTGCCGATAAGATAAGATTGCGTCGCGTTCACCTACCACGGTTTATGCATTTTTAATCCCAAGTTTCCATCAGCTACTTGGGATTTTTTTTGCCTGAAATTTAGTCGCAGCCACTGTTTCACCTTCACAATTGCGCACATTATTGGTTGTCCGAGTGAACAGGTTTTATCGGCCCGCACTGCAAACTTCCCCTTCCGGCGCATGCCCTTCGGCATGAACTTAACCCTGCCTCGAACGTCCGATAGGGACGATCAATTTTCCAGGGTTCAGCCCATGCTTTCTCAACGTTTCAGGTTCGCTGTTTGCTGGTGTTTCTGGCCTCGCCATTGTTGAGCCACGCAGCAACGGACGACCTCGATCAGGCCGACGACTCTCAAGAGCAGGGCGCTCAAAGTACGGTTGCTCGCTACCAGTGCGAAGGCGGAATGCGCATCGAGGCGGCTTATCTGAATCTGCCCAATGGCGACTCGTTCGCCACGCTTCAGTACAAAGGGCATCTGATTCCCATGCACATCAGCCAGTCCGGCTCCGGCGCGTTGTATGTGGCCGATGACGAGCAGAACAGTTATCGCTGGCACACCAAGGGCGACCGCGGCATGTTGTCGTTTATGGCTGCCGACCACACTGCCGAGGAAGAATCCATCTTGAAGGACTGCAAGGAGCTGCCTGGTCTGGAATGAGGCGGGTCGAGGCTTACGTCAGTCCGGACCTCGGTCTTTTGAACAGGCAAAAAAAAGCCCGCGGGAGAGCGGGCGAACGTAGTTTCTTGAATGAGCAGGCGGACTATAACCAGCGATGGCACCGGGCACAGTGAAAGAAAATTCATCTTTGCCTGATCCACGGCAAGGATGTGAGTCATTTCCTGGTCAAGGTGGCCTGCGGGGCCGGGGTATCCGCCGACAGATGTTCTACCCTGAACAAGGCTGGATCTGACCCTTTGCAGGAGAGCTGGGCATGACTAACGAGCATAAAAACCACCCTCAACAGCCGCAGGACCAGGACCTGGATCGGGACCTTGTCGAGCACGATGAGCCGCCGCCACAGACCTGGAAGCACCCGGACGACGGCAAGAGTCTTTCGGAGCGCGATGAAGAGCGGCCCCTGAAGCCTTGAGACGTGCCCCGCCTAAGAGCGGGGCTTTTTTATTGCCCACCTTGCAGCGATGCCTCCGGGTGTCGATAGCTTTTTACGTGCGCTGCCGTATTCACGCTGGCGCGCAGGTTGGACTAGGGAGAACAGCATGATCTTGACCACCACCCACAGCATTGAAGGCCGGACGATTGCCGCCTACCTGGATATCGTCAGCGCCGAGTCGGTCCAGGGCATCAACGTCGTGCGCGATTTATCTGCCGGCCTGCGCGACTTCTTCGGCGGTCGTTCACAGACCCTGGAGCGCGCCCTGAAAGAGGCACGGGCCCAGGCCACCGAGGAAATCCGCCAGCGCGCCGAGGTGCTTCAGGCGGACGCGGTGGTTGGCCTTGATTACGAAATCAGCATGTCGTCAGGTCGTGGTCGGATGGTGGTGGTGTTTGTCACCGGCACCGCGGTCAAGCTCAGATAGACGCCGCAGGTTCAGGGGTGGATCGGGGTACACAATTCCACCAGGGTCCCGTCCGGGCAGCGCAGGTAAGACACCGTCTGCCCCCAGGGCTTGGCGCTGGGAGCCGAGAGTTCGCTGGCACCCTGGGCCAGGGCCTTGGCATGAGCAGCAGGGACATCGTCGGTGACCAGGCCCAGTTCGATACCCAGGGGCTGCGGCGAGGAGTGTGCGGCGACGTGACCGGTGGTGAAATTCATGGCCGCCAGTTCATGGGCGGCGAAGGCCAGGGTAGTGGCGCCGCTCTCCAGCTCGCCATAGGTGCCGGACTCATGCAGGAACCGGCGGCTGAAGCCGAAAGCCTGTTCAAAGAATGTCAACGAGGCAGCAACGTCTGGGACGTAGACGATGGTGTAACCGAATTTCATGGTTTAACGGTCCTTGTTGGTGATGGGCGGCGGAACATTATCATGTGGCCCGCCGTCCCACGGTATTTTGCTGTAAGGCCGTATGACTGAAACCTGGGCTGCAACCGTACGGCCGGGCAACGGATTCATGGCGTGACCTGGGTAAAGACCCAGCCCTGGATGGTCCATTGCAGTTGATGGCTGGGCGCCAGGGCCGCCAGAAAATTCTCGTCGTGGGACGCCACCAGCATCGCCCCGGGAAAGCCCCGCAGCGCCGCTTCGAAGGCCTGTATCGATTCCAGATCCAGGTGGTTGGTGGGCTCGTCCAGCAGTAGGAGCCTGGCGGGAGTTGCGCTCCACAAGGCGACCGCCAGCGCCGCTTTCAAGCGTTCGCCGCCACTCAATTGGCCGCAAGGCTGGGTCACCCGCCGGGCATCGAGTTGCAGCTGTGCCAGGCGACTGCGCAGTTCGCCTTCGTTCAATGGCGTATCGAGCAAACCCAGGTGCTGGATAATCGACCGCTCGGGGTCGAGCAGGGCCAGTTGCTGGTCGAGATAGGCTCCCTGGACCCCGACCCGGCACTCACCACTCAAGGGCTGAAGGTTGCCGGCGAGCATATTCAGCAGGGTCGATTTGCCGCAGCCATTGGGCCCGCGAAGGGCAATCCGCAACGGCCCGCTGGCGCTGCAGGTAACGTAACTCGAAGGTGCATTGGCGGGCAGCCAGGGCAGTTGTGCGGCAGTCAGGCAGAACAGTTGCTGGCCGCCAGGCACTGCGGTTCCGGGCAGTGTGACCACAGTCGGGGTGTCTGGCAGCACCCGGGCGTAGGCCTGGCTGACCTGCTGGTCGAGCTCGTTTTTTTGCGCCTGATGGGCATGGCGCACGTGGCCCATGATGTCCTGCGCCGCACCTTTCATCTTGGCCCGCTCGAAGCGGGAAACATTAGCGGTATCGGCATTTTTGCGGGCGCCGGCGGCGTGGCGCAGGATGGTGTCGTGTTCGCGCTGCAGGCGTTTGCGCTGCCGGCTGCGTTCGGTTCGTGCCTGCTCGAGGGCGGCCTGGGCTGCGTCACTCTCGGTCAGCCGCTGTTGCTGGAACACGGCATAGTTGCCGCCATAGACCCGGGCACCCTGGGGCGTCAGCTCGACGATGCGCTGCATGTGGGCCAGCAGGTGGCGGTCGTGGCTGATCACAATCAGGCCGCCACGCCACTGTTGCAGTTGTGCCAGCAGCCAGCGCCGGCCCTGGGCATCGAGGTGGTTGGTCGGCTCGTCCAGCACCAGCAGATCGGCCCCGCTCAGCAGGGCGCCGATCAGGGCAACGCGGGCCAACTGGCCACCGCTGAGGTGGGCCGCCGCCGTGCCTGGCCCGATATCAACGAGGTCGGCAGCGTCCAGCTGGCGCCGCAGGCGTTCGGCCAGATCCCAGCGTTCATCCAGTTGCTCCAGGTCCTCAAGCGAGGCGTTGCCAGCGCCCAATCGCTCGAGGGCGTCCAGAGCCTGAGCCAGACCTGCGACCTGGGCTACGCTGTGGCAGGGCGCGGTGTCCTGTTGCTGGGCGAGGTATTTCACCCGGGCGCTGCGATGGATGCTGCCGCTGGCAGGGGCGAGTTCGCCGGCGATCAAGCGTGCAAGCACGGATTTGCCCACGCCGTTGCGCCCGACCAGGCCGATAGGCAGTTGGTCGAAACTGAGGTCGAGGGCTTCGAACAGGGTTTGGCCATTGGCCAATTGAAAACTCAGCTGGTGCAAAGAGACCAGCGCAGGCAGCCGTGTGACGTGAGTCATCAGCACCTCCAGAAAATGTCGAAAAAAGCCAACAAGCGCCAGAGCGGCTTGTTGCGAATACATTTTGGAAGGCTTAGTTGTTCACGTCGGCAATCGTCCTGGAACGGGGGAAGGCGCACAGCCTAACGCGCAGCCCGGGCCTTTGACAACCCGGGTTTGCTTCAACTGGCGGCGACTTGATCCACCAGGCTTTCCAGAAACATCGCCAGGCCCACCTCTTCTGCCTTGAGCCCCTTGCGAGTCCTGGGCTTGGGCAGCTTGGCCAGTTCGCCGAGCAGGAAGCTGTCGAGCACGGCGGGGTGGATGTAGCACTTGCGGCACACGGCCGGGGTGTTGCCCAGTTGACGGGAGACGTCCTTGACCATCTCGACGATGTGTTTTTTGGCCTCGGTTTCCGACTCCCATTGCAGTTCGCGCAGTACCGCCAAGGCCAGGGTGCTGCCGGCCCAGGTGCGGTAATCCTTGGCGGTGAAATCGGCGCCGGTCAGGGTTTGCAGGTAAGCGTTGACGTCCGAGGAGCTGACACTGTGGCGCTCACCGTTTTCGTCCAGGTACTGGAACAGGTTTTGCCCCGGCAGCTCCAGGCAGCGCTTGATGATGCGGGCCAGGCGTTGATCCTTGATGGTGATCTGATGCTCGATGCCGCTCTTGCCGCGAAACTGGAACAGGATCGCACTGCCTTTGACTTCAACGTGCCGGCTACGCAGGGTGGTCAGGCCGTAGGAACGGTTGTCGCGGGCATATTGGCTGTTGCCGACGCGAATCAGCGTGGCGTCGAGCAAGGTGATGACGGTGGCCATGACCTTGTCCCGGCTGAACCCGGGCGCCGCCAGCAGCGCCTCCAGTTGCCGGCGCAGTTTTGGCAGGGCGCCACCGAACTCCAGCATGCGCGAGTATTTGTCGGCATCGCGCACTTCGCGCCAGCGCGCGTGGTAGCGGTACTGCTTGCGGCCCCGGGCATCACGGCCGGTGGCTTGCAGGTGGCCGCGCGGATCGGCACAGATCCACACATCGCTGTACGCCGGCGGCACAGCCAGGGCGTTGATGCGCTTGATCTCGTCCGGGTCCTTGATACGTTGGCCATCGGCGTCGAAGTAGCAGAATTTGCCGCGCAGTTTTTTGCGCCGGATACCGGGCTGGCTGTCATCGACGTAATGCAGGTCGGGTGGCAGGTCGACGGGCAGTGTGGTGTCTGGCATGGCAGTAATCCTTGGCAAAACGAGCGGGCCTGTATCGGATTGACCACGGCGCCCGGCAGTCGTGCCAAGGATTTTCGAGTGCCTCAGGCGAGGACCGCGACCGCCTTGATTTGTGCCCACAGCTGCTGGCCGGGGTGCAGTGCCAGGAGGTCGCGGGAGAAGCGGGTGATCCGTGCCAGCAGTGGTGTACCGGCGGCATCGAGGCGCACCAGCACGTGAGCGCTGTTGTCGGCGGCAGTTTCCTGGCTGACCGTGACCGGCAGGCGATTGAGGATGCTGCTGTGTTCGCCGGCTTGCAGGCTGAGGCTGACGTCCCGCGCCTGCACCTTGAAGCGCAGGCTCTTGCCGATGGCCAGGGGCGCATGGGCCACGCGTATCGTCAGTTGGCTGCCGGGCAGTTGCAGGGTCACCAATTGGTAGTTGGCGTCGTAGTGGCTGACCCGGCCCTCGATCACCACGCCGGCGTCGTCGCCCAGGGCCAGGGGCAAATCGAGCCGGGCCAGGGTGTCGCCGATGGGGCCGCTGGCCATTGCCTTGCCCTCGCTGAGCAGCACGATATGGTCGGCCAGCCGCGCAACTTCGTCCTGGGAGTGGCTGACGTACAGCACCGGAATATCCAACTCGTCATGCAGGCGTTCGAGGTAGGGCAGAATCTCGCTTTTGCGCTTGGCATCCAGCGCCGCGAGGGGCTCGTCCATCAGCAACAGCCTGGGGCTGGTCAGCAGGGCGCGGGCAATGCCGATGCGCTGGCGTTCGCCGCCCGACAGGTTATGTGGATGGCGTTCGAGCAGGTGGCCGATGCCCAGCAGGTCGGTGGCGTGGGCCATGTCGACTTTGCGTTGGGCGCGGGGGATGCGCCGCAGGCCGAATTCGAGGTTGGCTTGCACCGACAGGTGGGGAAACAGGCTGGCTTCCTGGAACACATAACCCAGGGAGCGCTTATGGGGTGGGACGAAGATCTTCCTGCGGCTGTCCTGCCACACCTCGTCGTTGATCTGTACCAGACCTTGCCCGGCTTTTTCCAACCCGGCGATGCAGCGCAGGCACGTGGTCTTGCCCGAGCCGGAGTGCCCGTACAGGGCCGTGACACCGCGCCCCGGAAGCTGCAGGTCGAGGTCCAGGGCAAAGTCTTGATAATCCAGGGTGAGGCTGACGCGAATCTCGGAACTCATGGGGTTCAACTCCAGCCGGCTTTGGTCTTGCGGCTGGAGTAGAGCGCCAGCAACACCAGGAACGAGAACACCAGCATGGCCCCTGCCAGCCAATGGGCCTGGGCGTATTCTATGGCTTCGACGTGATCGTAGATCTGCACCGAGACCACCCGGGTCTTGTCCGGGATATTGCCGCCGATCATCAACACCACGCCGAACTCACCGACGGTATGGGCGAAACCCAGGATCGACGCGGTGATGAACCCGGGGCGAGCCAGGCGCAGGACCACGCTGAAGAAGGTGTCCCACGGGTTGGCGCGCAACGTCGCCGCCACTTCCAGTGGGCGGGTGCCGATAGCCGAGAATGCGTTTTGCAGCGGTTGGACCACAAACGGCATGGAGTAAATCACCGAACCTATCACCAGGCCGCTGAAACTGAAGGTCAGGGTGCCCAGCCCGAGGGACTGGGTAAGCTGGCCGAGATAGCCGTGGGGCCCAAGGGCCAGGAGCAGGTAAAAGCCGATCACCGTCGGTGGCAGCACCAGGGGCAGGGCCACCACCGCGCCGATCGGCCCGCGCCACCAGGAGCGGGTGCGCGACAGCCAGAGGGCGATCGGAGTGCCGATGACCAGCAGGATCAGGGTCGTCAACGATGCCAGCTTCAGGGTCAGCCAGATCGCGGAAAAGTCGGCACTCGCCAGCGGCATTTAGAGCTGGTAACCGTAGGATTTGATGACGGCGGCGGCTTTCGGGCCTTTGAGGTAGTCAACCAGTGCCTTGGCGGCCGGGTTGTCCTTGCCTTTGTTGAGGATCACCGCGTCCTGTTTGATCGGGTCGTGCATCTCGGCCGGAACGATCCACGCCGAACCGCTGCTGACTTTGCCGTCCTTGTAGATCTGCGACAAGGCGACAAACCCCAGCTCGGCATTGCCGGTGGACACGAACTGATAGGCCTGGGTGATGTTCTGGCCTTCAACGATCTTGCTCTTGACCTGGTCGGTCAGGCCGAGCTTGGCCAGGACCTGCGTCGCAGCCAGGCCATAAGGTGCGGCTTTCGGGTTGGCAATGGACAGGTGCTGATATTGGTTGTCCTTGAGCACTTTGCCTTGGCTGTCGACATAACCTTCCTTGGCCGACCACAGGGCCAGGGTGCCGATGGCGTAGGTGAAGCGCGAACCTTTGACGGTGTCGCCTTCGGTTTCCAGTTTTTGCGGCGTGGTGTCGTCAGCCGACAGGAACACTTCGAACGGCGCGCCGTTTTTGATTTGGGTATAGAACTGCCCGGTGGCACCGTAGGCCGCGACCAGTTTGTGTCCGGTGTCCTTTTCGAAGTCAGCGGCAATGGCCTGGATCGGCGCGGTGAAGTTGGCGGCGACGGCGACTTGCACTTCATCGGCCTGGGCCGAACCAAAGGCAAATACGGCGAGGAGGGTGGCGAGGCAAGTCGGGGCAAATCCTGAGGCACGAATGGTCATGAAACGGCTCCGTTGAGGGCAAGTGCGCTGGGCAGTTTGTTGTTGGAAGTGGACTGCACCGAAGCAAGGGGGGTAATCGCTGTATAGCGGAATATATAGCGAATCGCCGACGAACGGAACTCTGCTGCTGGATGGGGTGAACGGCGCGCCACCACGGGTGCAATCGTGGTGGCGAACCCTCAGCGCCGGGCCAGCTTGGCCAGGGCTTGCTCAGCCAGGCGCCGGGTCAGTTCATGGGTGGATAACTCGAGCCCCAGGCGCAGTGCCTGGCCTGACCAGAGGTTGGCGAAGTCGGCGTCGTCCTTGGCGCGCAATGGCATCAAGGCGCCACCGGCCAGGGGGAAGGCCGGGGCCAGAGGGTTGATCGGACCGATTTCACGCATGATCCGGTTGACGATGCCACGTGCCGGGCGGCCGGTGAACAGGTTGGTCAGTGCGGTCTGGCTCTCTTTGGCACTGCGCAAGGCCTGGTGATGGGCTGCGCTGATCTTGGCCTCCGGGGTAAACAGGTAGGCCGTGCCCAATTGCACCGCCGAGGCGCCCAAGGCAAACGCGGCCACAATGCCCCTGGCATCGCCGATGCCACCGGCCGCGATCACCGGCAGGGTCACCGCGTCGACGATCTGCGGCACCAGGGCCATGGTCCCGACCTGGCTGTTGAGATCCTCGCCGAGGAAAATCGCCCGGTGGCCGCCGGCTTCGTAGCCCATGGCGATGATCGCGTCGCAGCCATGCTGTTCGAGCCAGACGGCCTCATCGACAGTACTGGCCGACGACAGGATTTTCGCCCCGGTGGCCTTGACCCTCTCCAGCAGTGAGGGCTCCGGCAAACCGAAGTGGAAGCTGACGATTTCCGGGCGCAGTTCTTCCACCAGTTCGCAACTCACGTGGTCGAAGGGCGCGCGGCTGCTGACCGGGGTTGGCGCGTCGAAGTCGGCACCCAGTTCGCGGTAATAGGGTTGCAGCAGGTTTTTCCACTGGGCATCGCGCTCGGGATCGGGTGCAGGCGTCTGGTGGCAGAAGAAGTTCAGGTTCAGAGGGGCCTGGGTGGCCTGGCGAATGTTTTGCACTTCCTGGCGAATCTGTTCCGGGCTGAGCATGGCGCAGGGCAGGGAGCCCAGCGCGCCGGCCTGGGCCGCCGCGATAACCATGGCGGAGCCGGTGGCTCCGGCCATCGGAGCTTGAATGATCGGCAGTTCGATCCCCAGCAAGTCAATAATTCGGGTGTCAGGCCATTGGCTCATGTGCAACTCCTCTGCGCAGTAAAAGTAATGACGACAGCGCCAGGGTTTGTAGCAGGAGTCACCTGGAAAAGGCCAGCCGACTTTATCGCCTGAGAGGTCAAAAGGCTGCCCGGGTCCCGATAGAGCCCAACTGCAGCGGTTACTCCGGCAGCCAGGGCGCTGCCAGCTTCAACGCGCCATGCCCGCCGCGGCGTACGCAGGCCAGCACCGGCATCCAGTCCAGTTCGGTGGGGCGTACCTGGTTGGTGCTGACCAGCCGAACCTCACCGGACGAGCCGCCCGCCGGCCCGGCGTCCGGGATGTACACCGAGAGCCATGTGCCCTGGGTTTCCAGGACCAGGCAAAACAGCCAGCCCTCGTCTTCGCAGATCAGGCCGACTCGAGCGCCTTCGACGTTTTCCAGGCCGGCCAGGTGCGCCGTGGCGTCTTTGAGCAAGCCGTAGCCGGGGATCTTGCCGAGGACGTTTTCTTCCAGGGCATTGAGCAACTTCGAAGCCGGGCCGGTTTTGGCCAGCAGTCCGGCGATAAAGCAGATCAGCACCAGCATCAGCAGTGCTACCAGGGTGAACAGGGTCACACCGGCGATGCTGTACTGGGCGAACATCGGCAACAGTTGATGGATCGGGCCGCGCAGCAGGTGGACGGCTTTTTCCAGCAGGATCACCACCAGCACCAGCGGCAGGATAAACAGCAGGCCTCCGGCAATTGTGGTCTTGATGAAGTTGAACATTGCTATCCCTCGCAGGTGACTGGGTGGTTGCCGAGGTCAAAGCATAGTCGTGGTGGGTGCCTGGCGAACGGTCTTTGCTGCGGCCGGGCGGGAGGTCGGTGCCTTGTGATTCAAGGTCGAAGTTCATTACCCTGCCACGGGCAATGAGAGCCACGGGGCCATTCGGGAGACAGTCATGTTCAACGGCATTTTGATCGAGAAAGACGAGCAGGGTTATCGCGCCAATCTGCAGCGGATCAGCGACGAGCAGTTGCCGCCGGGAGATGTGACGGTGCGCGTGGCCTACAGCACGCTGAATTTCAAGGATGGCCTGGCCATTACCGGCAGCAGCCCGGTGGTGCGCAGCTTCCCCATGGTTCCGGGGATAGACCTGGCCGGCACGGTCGAAGCCAGCGCTCATCCCGACTACCAGGTGGGTGACGAGGTGCTGCTCAACGGTTGGGGTGTCGGTGAGGGGCATTGGGGCGGCCTGGCTCAGAGGGCCCGGCTTGACGGAAACTGGCTGATTCCGTTGCCCAAGGCCTTCAGCGCGGCCCAGTCCATGGCCATCGGCACCGCAGGTTACACGGCGATGCTCGCGATCCTGGCGCTGGAACGTCATGGCGTCACGCCGGAGCAGGGCGAAGTGCTGGTCACCGGGGCCAATGGCGGGGTTGGCAGTTTTTCCATCGCACTGCTGGCACGTCTGGGGTATCGGGTGGTGGCCTCAACCGGGCGGACCGCAGAACACGCCTACCTGCAGCAATTGGGGGCCAGTGACATCATCGATCGTGCCAGCCTCTCCCAACCCGGCAAACCCCTGGCCAAGGAGCGTTGGGCCGCGGTTATCGACTCGGTGGGCAGCCACACCCTGGCCAATGCCTGTGCTGCAACTCGGGCCAATGGCACGGTCGCTGCCTGTGGCCTGGCCCAGGGCATGGACTTCCCGGCATCGGTTGCGCCGTTTATCCTGCGCGGCGTGACCCTGGCGGGGATCAACAGCGTGACTCAGCCCAAAGCCTTGCGGATGCTGGCCTGGGACCGTCTGGGTCAGGACCTTGACCCGGCGCTGCTGCCGCTGATCAGCCAGGAAATCGGCTTGAGCGAAGCCATCGAGGCCGCGCCGCGCTTGTTGGCGGGCCAGTTGCGCGGCCGGGTGGTGGTGGACGTCAACCGCTGACCTGCTGGCCAATAATCAATTTCAATCAATACCTGAACAAGGAATAAGGCCCATGGATGTAAAAATGCGCGAGGTGTTGCCGTTCAGTGTTGCGGGTTTGCAGGTGCGAACCCTCAACGCCACTGAACAACAGCCGGAGACGGCGCAGATCGGCCCAATGTGGGCGCGTTTTTTTATCGAAGGGCTGTTCGAAAAGATCGAGCCTCGCGAGCCTGATTCCTTTGTCTATGGCGTGTACTCCGGTTATGAGTCCGATGCCACGGGAGCCTTTGATGTCACCGCCGGGGTTGAAGTGACCGGTGCGGCAGAGGGCTATCAGTCGGTGCAGGTCGAGGGTGGCCAATACCTGGTGTTCAGCGCGAAGGGGCCGCTGCCCGACAGCGTGATCCAGACCTGGGGCCTGGTCTGGGCCTACTTCGAAGACCGTCCACAGTTGCGCCGCAAGTTCGCTACGGATTTCGAGGTCTACACCGGCCCGGACTCGGTTGCGGTCTATATCGGCGTTCATTCGACGGATGCAGTGGCTGCCAGTCACTGATAACAGGTCACGCCCCTGGCAATGCGTGAAAGCGCGGTTGCCAGGCGGTTGCGCGGTAGGCTGTCGCAGCTAGCCGACTCTTCAGCCCGCGTGGCGAAACGTCAGGTTGATCCGCTGCTCGCCTAATTGCTCGTGGCTGCCAGCCTTGAGCGGCAGCACACCATGAAAGCGCAGCCGGTCGACGCCACCCCACACCACCACATCACCGTGCAGCAACGGCACCCGCAGTTGTCGGTCGCTACGCTGCTCGCCGCCAAACAGGAACATCGCCGGCAAACCCAGGGAGACCGAGACGATGGGCGCGCTGTAATCGCGTTCGTTCTTGTCCTGGTGCAAAGACATCCTGGCCCCGGGGACATAACGGTTGATCAGGCAGGAATCGGGGCTGAAGCCATCGAAACCCGCCGCCTGGGCCGCGGCCCGGGCCAGTTGCTCGAATACTCCGGGCATTGCCGGCCAGGGTTGGCCGGTCTGCGGGTCGAGGCGGGCGTAGCGATAACCACTGTAGTCGGTGGTCCAGCCCAGGTTGCCGCAACTGCTCAAGGCCACCGACATGGTGAAGCCGCCAGGGGTAACCATGCTGCGAAACGGCGCAACGACAAGCACCGACCTGAGGGCCGGCAGCAGGCGCTCGACCCAAGGCAAGGCGAAGCCCCTCAGCACCCGGGACTGCTGGCCGATCTGTTCGGTGCGTGCGGGTTGTGCCAGATCAGTCTCGGTAAACAGGCCGAGACTGGGGGAGGGGTCGCTGCTGTGACTACTCAAGGGACACTCCGAGGAGATGCCGTCTCGGCGCCGTTTGAATGGGGCGTCGGACAGGGCGCGGGCGTTACAGGGCTTTACTCACGCTGACATCGCTGATCACGTCTTCGGATTGGCCATGCAACGCCAGCAAGGCCGCCTGTGCCTCTTCCTGGGTGCCGGTCTCGAGTTGGGCGAATTCGAAGCGACGCTCGCCGTTGAGCTTGTATTTGATGACGTACTTGGTCGTTTGAGCCACGGGCGTACCTGTCTTGGGTTGGCGAGGTGAGAGCGGAATCAGCGCAGTTTAGAGCTGGAGCGGCGGACGATCTTGATCGAATGCTTCAGGCTCGGTTTGCGGGTAACGCTGATGGCGCGGGTGGTCACGGTGTCGATGGTGATGTTCCAGAAACCGGTACTCGGCGCGGTGATCTTGGCCGGGAACTTGTCGAAGGCCCCACCGTGGTAGCTGTGGCGACCGCCATTCTTGAAGCTGCGGAAGTTGGCGTCGCTCATCAGGCGAATGTTGCAGGTCTGGGAGCATTCGATGACGACAATATCGTCCTCGTTGAGGTGCTCGCGCTGGTGGATAAATTTCATGGGCGCCTCCAGAAGGGCTTTTTCTACAAAATCAAAACGATAGCTGAAAGATGGCGCAGTTTATCAGGCCGCACGGGGTAGTAGCGGGCCGCTCCCGCCGGGTTTGACAATTTAAAACAGTTATTTACCGATTTATGAGCGATAAAACCTCCCGCGCCGGAGAAAAACACCATTTACACTGTCGGACGGTTTTTATTGGAGGATTTGTATGAAGTGGGGTGTGTTGATTCTGGCTCTGGCGATCAGCGGTTGTGCGACCGTCTCGGATATTAACCAGGCGCCGCCCACCCTGAACGTGATTTCGGGGAAAAAGCCGCCGGAGTACGCCAAGTGCGTCACCGAGAAGTTGGCCGGCAGCCGGGGAGCCTTGCAGGTCGAGCCGCACAAGGACGGCATGCGCATCATTGTTCCGCAGAAAGTGTCTTCAGGCCCGACTGCAGTGTTTGATATTGAAGAGCGCTCGGGAGGCAGCAGCATCAAGCTGCACGAGAGCATGTCCAACGTTCCGATGCGCCCGGGCGATATCCGCAAGGCCGCCGAGGAATGCATTTCCGGCTGACCGCCGCTCGATTTTTTTCAACAGCCTGCCGCGCTTCGGGTCTCGAAGCGCCGCGGGCTTTTTTGTGGATGAATATTCTGGCGTGCGGTGGCTCGACTCCGATTTTGTAGTTGTAGCAGTGATAGCTATTTGCCAACTGTTTTTAGGCTTATATTAAGTAGGCCTAAGCATATAACTAAAATAATGGAGTTCGACATGATCCCACTGGATCGAATACTGCTGAGTAGTCTGATGCTGTTGTCCGTTCAATCTGCCCACGCCGTGGAGGGGCAGAAAGTCTTCACCCAGGGTGGCGCGCAGCCTGCCGCAATGGCCTGTGTCTCGTGCCACGGAGCCGATGGCATGGGCCTGGCGGCAGCCGGTTTTCCCCGTCTGGCAGGGCTGCCGGCCGGCTATCTGAGCAAGCAGCTGGAAGATTTTCGCAGTGGTTCGCGCACCAGCCCGGTGATGCAGCCACTGGCCAAGGCCCTGGCCGAGGACGAAATTCGCGCCGTCACTCAAACCCTCGCCGCCATGCCTGCCCCGGCGACCCCCGCTATTTCCCGCAGTGCAACGCCCAATGGCCTGGGCGAACGCCTGGCCCTGCGTGGGGCCTGGGATCGACAGGTACCGGAGTGTGTGACGTGCCACGGCCCGGGTGGCGTGGGGGTGGGGCAGACCTTTCCGCCTTTGGCCGGGCAATCCGCAGCCTACCTGACCGCCCAACTGAACGCCTGGCGCGATGGCACACGGCGCAATGACCCGGACGACCTGATGGGGCACATCGCCAAGTCCTTGAGCGCAGAGGAAGTGACAGCAGTGGCTGATTATTTTTCCAACGTGAACAGCCAGGAGAGCCGGCCATGAATATTCGTTTTTCGTTCCCGTTGGCCTTCGGTTTGCTGGCAACTTCTGTACAGGCGGCATCCATTGCCATGGAGGACCAGAGCCAGTTGCAGACGCCGGCCGCTGTCAGCCACGGGCAATACTTCCAGCCCCCGGCTGAAAGCGAACTGCCGAACAACGCCTACGGCAAGATGGTCCGTGACGGCTATGCGCTGTTTGTCGACACCAAGCGTATGGCGCCCAATTTTGTCGGCAACGGTCTCAATTGCAGCAACTGTCACCTTGGCCAGGGCCGGGTGGCCAACTCGGCGCCGCTTTGGGGGGCTTACCCGATGTACCCGGCGTATCGGCAAAAGAACGACAAGGTCAACACCTTTGCCGAACGCTTGCAGGGCTGCTTCCAGTTCAGCATGAACGGTGGGACGCCGCCCGCAGCGGACAGCAAGGAAATCACCGCGTTGTCGGTGTACGCCTACTGGCTGGCGAGCAAGGCGCCGCTCGGCGTTGAGCTACCGGGGCGCGGCTACCCTGAAGTGTCCAAGTCGGCCCAGGGCTACGACATCGCGCGTGGCGAGCAGGTGTTCAAGGCTCAATGTGCGGTTTGCCACGGCGATAACGGCCAGGGGCAGAAGGTCGGGCAGGATTATGTAATGCCACCGTTGTGGGGCAAGGACTCCTACAACTGGGGCGCGGGGATGCACCGGATCAACACGGCGGCGTCTTTTATCAAGCACAACATGCCTCTGGGCAAGCCCGGAACCCTGAGCGATCAGCAGGCCTGGGATGTGGCGGCGTTCGTCAACAAGCATGAGCGGCCGCAGGATCCGCGGCTGGTGGAAGGCTCGATCGAGAAAACCCGGGTCAAGTTTCACGCCAATGATGGGGTGAATTTGTACGGTCAGACGCTGGATGGCGTTTTGATTGGCCAAGGCATCCGATAAACTGTCGACCATCGTCACTGATGCCGTCAAAGCCTATGCTTTGGCGGCATTGTCTTTTTGGGAGCAGGCATGAAGCGTGAGCAAGTAAGGGAGCGGCATGCAGAGGGTAATATCTCTGCGACCCATGTGATTCAAAATCCGGCGAATTCGGGAGAGTGGATCGTTTTTTTCAAGAAGAGCGCCGGGCGCAGCTATTTCCTGGTGGATGACAACGATGAGGTCGAGTCATTCTCGCGGCTGGACGAACTGGTCGAGACGATCCGTGGCCTGGGTATCAAGTTCGCCGAGATTCATATGTAGGCCGGCAGGTGCCGGTTATTTGCACACCACCACCACGCTGCGGCTCTTGAAGTTGCCGACATCGACGCCCAGGGTCTTTTCACTCTCTTTCAGAGAGGGCGTGCCTTCAGTGCCGACGATTCGGTAGCCCGTGCCCGCACAAGAGGCGTCAGCCTTCTCGTAGCAGCTGGCCCAGGAGCTGGCTTCGCCGGAGCAATCGATGCTCAGGCCTTGTTCGCCGTTTGCCAGGTAAGTGTTGGAGGCCGTCGCGCATCCACTCAGAGCCAATACAGCGGTCAGTGCCAAAAGTCTGTTCATGTAGGTTGTCGTCATTCAAGAGTAGGGGCGGCGCGGTTGCCGAGGCCAAGGTGCAATGCCATAGCCAACGGCCATTACGGTACAGACAATCAAAAAGCCCTGCTAGTTGCAGGGCTCGATGCGGTTATTGCGGGCTCAGGGCTTGGCGTTGCGCCGCCGGGCCGGGGGCGGAGGCTGATCCTGCAGGACTGAAGCCACTTCAATCGCCAATGCTTCGGAGGCGAACGGCCCGGCGATGTTTTCGCCGTTGCTGCTGGTCACCCACCATTGGCCGTCTTGCGCTTTACTGATCAGGTAACCGTTTATGCTTTTTGCTGCCGACATCTAGAGGTCTCGTGAGCGGGATCAAGGGCGTAATCATAGCGGCAAACGCCCCTCAAGGGCGTGGCATTTAACGCTCGGGGCAACAGGGGAATGTTCTGAAACTTCCTCCGGCCAGGGCGGCGGCGATTTACCTGGGGAGCGATCTGCAGGATGCTGTGGAACTATCTGCTTGAATATTTCTCTATGATGGCAGCGGTTAGCCAGCGCGGGGCATTGTAAGGTGCTCGCCGCCTGATTAGACTGCGCCGAACTCGTAAGCACAGCCCTTTTAAGGACTCATATGATCAAGAAATGCTTGTTCCCAGCAGCCGGTTACGGCACTCGCTTCCTGCCAGCGACTAAGGCCATGCCTAAAGAAATGCTGCCAGTGGTGAACAAGCCACTGATCCAGTACGGCGTTGAAGAAGCGCTGGATGCCGGATTGAACCAAATCTCCATCGTGACCGGTCGCGGCAAGCGCGCCCTCGAAGACCACTTCGACATCAGTTACGAGCTGGAAAACCAAATCAAGGGCACCGACAAAGAGAAATACCTGGTCGGTATCCGCAAGTTGCTCGACGAGTGCTCGTTCTCCTACACCCGTCAGACCGAAATGAAAGGCCTGGGCCACGCCATCCTCACCGGCCGTCCACTGATTGGCGACGAACCTTTCGCCGTGGTCCTGGCGGATGACCTGTGTGTGAACCTTGACGGCGACGGCGTGCTGACCCAGATGGTCAAGCTGTACAAGCAGTTCCGCTGCTCGATCGTGGCCATCCAGGAAGTCGACCCGCAGGAAACCCACAAGTACGGCGTAATCGCCGGCGAAATGATCCGCGACGACATCTACCGCGTACACAGCATGGTCGAGAAGCCAAAGCCGGAAGACGCACCGTCGAACCTGGCGATCATCGGTCGTTACATTCTGACCCCGGACATCTTCGACCTGATCGAGCAAACCGAACCAGGCAAGGGCGGCGAAATCCAGATCACCGACGCCCTGATGAAGCAGGCGCAAAACGGCTGCGTGATGGCCTACAAGTTCAAAGGCAAGCGTTTTGACTGCGGTGGCGCCGAAGGCTACATCGACGCAACCAACTTCTGCTTCGAGAACTTCTACAAGACTGGCAAGGCTTACTGATAGCCCTGGCGGGACCCTGTACTGAAAAGCCACCTTCGGGTGGCTTTTTCGTTTTCTACCCCGATGTTAAATGCACTGCGCTGACCGTATCGATAACTGCGGTTATGCTGTCAGCCTGCCTGGGAGAGTGAAATGGCCTACGATTTTGATCTTTATGTAATTGGCGCCGGTTCCGGCGGTGTGCGCTCGGCGCGGTTTGCCGCAGGTTTTGGGGCGAAAGTCGCCGTGGCCGAGAGTCGCTATCTGGGTGGCACCTGCGTCAACGTCGGCTGTGTGCCGAAGAAGCTTCTGGTGTACGGCGCACACTTCGCCGAAGACTTCGAGCAGGCCCAAGGGTTTGGCTGGACCCTGGGTGATGCGAGCTTTGACTGGCCAACCCTGATCGCCAACAAGGACCGGGAAATCCATCGCCTCAACGGGATTTACCGCAATCTGCTGGTCAACAGCGGTGTCACCTTGCACGAGGGCCACGCCAAACTGATCGATCCCCATCAGGTGGAGGTCAATGGCCAGCGCTACACCGCCAAGCACATCCTGATCGCCACGGGCGGCTGGCCGCAGATCCCGGATATTCCGGGGCGCGAACACGCCATCAGTTCCAACGAGGCGTTCTTCCTCAAGGAGCTGCCAAAGCGTGTCCTGGTCGTCGGGGGTGGTTACATCGCCGTCGAGTTTGCCGGGATTTTCCACGGCCTTGGTGCGGACACCACGTTGCTGTATCGCGGCGAGCTGTTCCTGCGGGGCTTCGATGGTGCGGTGCGCAAGCATTTGCAGGAAGAATTGACCAAGCGCGGGATGAACCTGCAGTTCAATTCGGATATCAAGCGGATCGACAAACAGGCCGATGGCAGTCTGAGCGTCACCCTCAAGGATGGTCGAGAGCTGGTGGCCGACTGCGTGTTCTATGCCACGGGGCGGCGGCCGATGCTCGACAACCTGGGCCTGGAAAATACCGGGGTCAAGTTGGATGAGCGTGGCTTTGTCGAGGTTGATGAGCAGTATCAGAGCGCCGAGCCCTCGATCCTGGCCATTGGCGATGTCATCGGCCGCGTGCAGCTGACGCCCGTAGCCTTGGCCGAAGGTATGGCTGTGGCGCGACGCCTGTTCAAGCCTGAGCAATATCGTCCGGTGGATTACCGGATGATCCCTACCGCCGTGTTCAGCCTGCCCAACATCGGTACGGTCGGCCTGACCGAAGAGCAGGCGCGGGAGGAGGGGCACGAGGTGCAGATTTTTGAAAGCCGTTTCCGGCCGATGAAACTGACCCTGACCGAATGCCAGGAGCGCACCCTGATGAAGCTGGTGGTGGATGCCAAGACCGATAAGGTCCTGGGCTGCCATATGGTCGGGCCCGACGCGGGTGAGATCGTTCAGGGGCTGGCCATTGCCTTGAAGGCTGGCGCAACCAAACGCGACTTCGACGAAACCATCGGCGTGCACCCGACTGCCGCCGAAGAGTTCGTCACCATGCGTACCCCAGTCGGCGCCTAAGCGTTCGGCGGTGGTTCCTGTGCATCTGGCTGTGCCTTGTGTGGCGTGGCCAGACGCAGGGCTTCAAGGCCGGCCTCGGCCTTGGTCGCGCGCAATTCCAACTCCTTGTTGCTGCGGGCCTGCTCTTCAGCTTGCTGCTTGAGTGCGTGGCTCTCCAGAAGGGCTACGCGCAGGCGTTCCTGAAGCAGCGTCCGGTCGCTGTCCATGCGGCCTGATTGCTCCAGCAGTTGCTCAATCCGCGCATCACTCTTCTTCGCCTGCTCCTGAGTCTGCTTCAGCTCTTTTTGAGTGGCGCGGTTCTCATTGAACAGTCGCTCATTGTCTCGATGCAGTTGGGTGATCTCATCCTGGCGAACCAGTGCACTTTGCTGTGCCTGGCGCAGCTCCATCTGGACCTGTTGCAGCTGCCCTTCGTGACGTCGCTGCTCCTGTTCGCGCTGATCCTTCACCGCGCTGCGGTAGTGCTCCAGCGCGTCACGGGCATGCAGGTGCTTGTCTTCCAGGGAGCTGATTTGCTGGTCCTTGTCATTCAGGCGCAGTTCGAAATCACTCAAGGCCTGGTTCAGGCCAGCATTGCGGGTCTGTTCGCTCTGTAGCGTGGAGCGAGTGCTGAGCAGGGTGGCGCTCTCATTCGCCAGTGCTACGCCTTGAACGTCCAGTTGCTGCTGCAGTTGAGCCCGTGTGTTTTCAGCTTCTGCGAGACGCTCTTCGAGGGCCAGCCTGTGCGCCGCAAATTGTGCCTGGGCCTGCTCGATGGGCTCCTGAGCTTGCTCTCGCAGACGCTCTGCGAGGCGCGTAACCAGCTGTGCCAGTTCGTCCTCAAGCTCCTGGGGCGGGGTGCCCGTGCGTGCAACCCCGTCATCCAGCTCCTTCAAATAACGATGAATAGTGGTTTTTGAGCCGGTATTGCCCATTTCGATGCGTACTGCGTCGATGCTCGGGTGCTCGCCGCGCGCGAGGATCGCCAGGCGTGCCGTTTGCACCACCGCTTTATTTATGCCGCCGCGAGCCATGTGCTCTCCTACGATTTCGTGTTGTGGTATGTACCATGTAATTACATACAATATAGCGCATTATTTTAATAAAATCTTTTACGTTAATGACATGGGATATAGTGGTATTACCCCGTGTCAGTAGCGATTTACGCTTTTTTTCTCGAGTTTCCGTACGTTTAGAGCGAAGCATCCCCATGAGTGAGCTGGATCGTTACCTGCAAGCCGCGACGCGTGACAACACGCGGCGCAGCTATCGAGCCGCCATTGAACATTTTGAGGTGAGTTGGGGTGGTTTCCTGCCCGCCACCAGCGACAGTGTGGCGCGCTATCTGGCGGCCTATGCCGGTGAGTTATCGATCAACACGCTGAAGCTGCGGCTCTCGGCCCTGGCGCAGTGGCATAACAGCCAGGGTTTTGCCGATCCGACCAAGGCGCCTGTGGTGCGGCAGGTGTTCAAGGGGATTCGCGCTTTGCATCCAGTCCAGGAAAAACAGGCCGAGCCTTTGCAGTTGCAGCATCTGGAGCAGGTGGTCAACTGCCTCGCCCTGGAAGCTCGGCAGGCGATTGTCGATGAGGACACGCCGGCCCTGTTGCGTGCCCGACGGGATACGGCGCTGATTCTTCTTGGCTTCTGGCGCGGCTTTCGCAGCGACGAGTTGTGTCGTTTGCACGTCGAGCACGTGCAGGCCATTGCCGGTTCCGGCATCCGTGTGTACGTGCCGCGCAGCAAGAGTGATCGAGAGAACCTCGGCAGGACCTACCAGACACCGTCGCTGCAGCGGCTATGTCCGGTGCAGGCCTATATCGAGTGGATCGCCAGCGCGGCGTTGGTGCGTGGTCCGGTTTTTCGCAGCATCGATCGCTGGGGCAATCTGAGCGAGCAGGGGCTGCATGCCAACAGCGTGATCCCTTTGTTGCGCCAGGCGCTGGAGCGGGCCGGGATTGCGGCCGAAGGCTACACCAGCCATTCACTGCGCCGCGGGTTTGCGACCTGGGCTCACCGCAGTGGCTGGGATCTGAAGTCCTTGATGAGTTATGTCGGCTGGAAAGACGTGAAGTCAGCCATGCGCTACGTCGAGGCCAGCCCTTTCCTGGGCATGGCCCGTCTCGAAGAAAAACCGGTCGAACAGTAGATTCGGGTTTCTTCTATTAATACAGTCCGCTGATAGTCAAAACCAATCGGTAGCATCAGGTTTGCCAATGAGCGCATCGGCGGCGGGTTGGCTAAGATTCTCCCCATCAAGTTTTCAACCACTGACGGAGAGTCAACGATGCCTATCATCAACAGCCAAGTTAAACCGTTCAAAGCAACCGCATTCAAAAACGGCGCATTCGTCGAAGTGTCGGACGCCGATCTGAAAGGCAAATGGTCTGTCGTATTCTTCTACCCAGCTGACTTCACCTTCGTTTGCCCAACCGAGCTGGAAGACCTGGCCGACAACTACGCCGAATTCCAGAAACTGGGCGTCGAAATCTACAGCGTCTCGACCGACACCCATTTTGCCCACGCTGCCTGGCACAACACTTCGCCAGCCATCGGCAAAATCCAGTACACCATGATCGGTGACCCAACCCTGACCATCTCCCGCAACTTCGACGTACTGATCGAAGAAGCAGGTCTGGCTGACCGTGGCACCTTCGTGATCAACCCTGAAGGCCAGATCAAAATCGTCGAAATCAACGATGGCGGTGTAGGCCGTGACGCATCCGAGCTGCTGCGCAAGATCAAGGCCGCTCAATACGTTGCCGCCCACCCAGGCGAAGTCTGCCCAGCCAAGTGGAAAGAAGGCGAGGCCACCCTCGCTCCATCCCTGGACCTGGTCGGCAAGATCTAAGTCCGTGAAGCACCTCAGGGCGGGTTTTACCGCACCTTAAGTAAGCTGCACCGCCCTCAAAACGCCCGGGCGACCTTCGCTCGGGCGTTTTTTTTACCGAATTAAAAGGAAATCGCCCGTATGTTGGACGCCAATCTTAAATCTCAGTTGAAGTCATACCTGGAACGGGTCACCCAGCCGATCGAGATCGTAGCCTCCCTCGACGACGGTGCGAAATCCCAGGAAATGCTTGAACTGCTCAAAGAAGTTGCCAGTCTTTCGAGCCTGATCACTTTGCTCGATAACGGTACCGATGCGCGCAAGCCTTCGTTCTCGTTGAACCGCCCGGGAAGCGATATCAGCCTGCGTTTTGCCGGTATCCCAATGGGCCACGAATTTACTTCGTTGGTGCTGGCCTTGCTGCAAGTTGGCGGTCACCCTTCGAAAGCCAGTGCTGAAGTGCTGGAGCAGATTCGCTCGTTGAAGGGCGAATTCAATTTCGAAACCTACTTTTCGCTGTCCTGCCAGAACTGCCCCGACGTGGTCCAGGCACTGAACCTGATGGCGGTGCTGAACCCGAATATCCGCCACGTGGCCATCGACGGCGCGCTGTTCCAGGACGAGGTCGACGAGCGTCAGATCATGGCCGTCCCCAGCGTGTACCTGAACGGCGTGAACTTCGGCCAGGGCCGCATGGGGCTTGAGGAAATCCTCGGCAAGATCGACACCAGCGCGATCGAGAAACAGGCCGAAAAAATCAACGCCAAAGACGCCTTTGACGTGCTGGTGGTCGGCGGTGGCCCGGCGGGCGCCGCAGCAGCAATCTACGCGGCTCGTAAAGGCATCCGCACGGGTGTCGCCGCCGAACGTTTTGGCGGCCAGGTGCTGGACACCATGGCCATTGAAAACTTCATCTCGGTGCAGGAGACCGAAGGCCCGAAACTGGCTGGAGCCCTGGAAGCCCACGTTCGTCAGTACGATGTCGACATCATGAACCTGCAGCGCGCCAGCGCCCTGATCCCGGCAAGCGAAGTGGGCGGGTTGCATGAGGTGCGCTTTGAAAGCGGTGCCAGCCTCAAGGCCAAGTCGCTGATCCTGGCCACCGGTGCCCGCTGGCGTGAAATGGGTGTGCCGGGCGAGCAGGAGTACAAGGCCAAGGGTGTGTGCTTCTGCCCGCACTGCGACGGCCCATTGTTCAAAGGCAAGCGCGTAGCAGTGATCGGCGGTGGCAACTCTGGGGTTGAAGCGGCCATCGACCTGGCGGGTATCGTCAGTCACATGACCTTGCTGGAATTCGACGGCAAGTTGCGCGCCGATGCGGTGCTGCAGCGTAAGCTGCACAGCCTGCCGAACGTCAAGGTCATCACTAGCGCCCTGACCAGCGAAGTGAAGGGCGACGGCCAGAAAGTCACCGGCCTGGTCTACAAGGACCGTGATTCGGGTGAGTTCAACACCGTCGAGCTGGAAGGGATCTTTGTCCAGATCGGCTTGCTGCCCAACACGGACTGGCTCAAAGGCACTGTCGAGTTGTCGCCACGGGGCGAGATCATCGTCGACGCTCGCGGTGAAACGTCTCTGCCCGGGGTGTTCGCTGCCGGTGACGTCACCACGGTGCCGTACAAACAGATCGTGATTGCGGTAGGCGAGGGGGCCAAGGCATCTCTCAGTGCTTTCGACCACTTGATCCGGACCTCGGCTCCGGCGTAAAGCGGTGACGCAAAAAACAAAACCCCATGAGCCAGGCTCATGGGGTTTTTATTTGCCCGTTAAAACGAGTTGCTACAGCGGGGCCGGCTGGATGATTTCGACCCAGTAGCCGTCCGGGTCCTTGATAAAGGCCAGGCTTTTCATGCGGCCATCGGTCAGGCGTTTCTGGAAGTCGCAGCCCAGTGTTTCGAAACGCTCGCAGGCGGCAACGATGTCCGGTACCGAGATGCAAATGTGGCCAAAGCCGCGAGGGTCAGTGTTGCCATTGTGGTAGGCGAAATCCGGGTCGTTTTCGGTGCCGTGGTTATGGGTCAGTTCGAGAATCCCCGGGATCGACTTCATCCATTGGGTACGCGCTGCGGCGTCAGCCGGGATCTGCGCCTTGTCCACCAGGGCCAGGAAGTACAGGCTGAATTCAGCCTCGGGGAAGTCGCGTTTTTCTACCAGCGAGAAGCCCAGGACACGGGTGTAGAAATCCAGGGATTGAGTGATGTCCTTGACCCGCAGCATGGTGTGGTTGAACACAAAGTTGGCGGTGGCGGAGTCAGGCTGGGCGGTAACGCCAGGGAAAGTATCAAGTTCGTGCAGGCTCATGGGCCCTCCGGAAAAAAGTGGGGCAAACGGCGCTCGGGCAAACGAGCGGTGCCTTGGCTTGCGATGATTCAGGCATCCTTGGGATGCGCAATGATACGCAACAGCCGTCCTTGGCGCCAAACCCAAAGCTCCTGATCTATTGCCCAATCCTGGCGTCACCTGCAAACTTTGAGACCCGTTTCTCAGGTATTGCTGACAATGCCCTTTTTCGTAAAAGCCGCCGCCCTCACATGCAGCCTGCTGCTCTGCGCCCTGGCCCAGGCTGCGGAGCCGGTGATTGCCTGGCCCAGCGGGTGGCAAGTGGAGGCGTTGCCCGAACAGCCGGCCGAACCGAGTTCAAAAGTCTCTCGTCAGCGCGCAGTGAAAAATGATGCCGGCGGCACCCCGGTACTGGTTATGGAGTTGACGATGACGGAGGTTGAAAGTGGTCATGCAGTGAATCTTCAAGGTGTGCTGCTGGAGATGCGCAAGTCAGTGCAAAAGGACTTTGCACAAGGTGGCTATCAAAGTGTGTGCAATCGGATTCATGAAGCGCAATTGAGTCGCCTCTCTGCTCTTGAAACCACCTGCACCATTACTCAGAACGGTCGGCATGTGTTGTCGCAAACACTGGTGGCGGCGTTGGATGCCGATAAGGCCTATGTACTTTCTTACGCTGGCCAGGCGACGGCTTATGCAGAGAGTCAGGATGAAATACTCGCTACCCGAAATAGCTTGAAACTTTAACCTTGCTCTTGGCAGGGTATTTCCATTGGCAGAGAATGCTCCGCATCCATGACAACGAATTAAGCACAAAGTTATGGGGTGGCTCTTGTGCAATGCGCGTGATCTGGAACGCAGGTGCCGATTCTCGCCAAACCTTATTGCGGATGCTTGAGGTTGTGAATATTTAGCCTGTTGTAACTAATGCAATTGGCTATAAACGAAACTGCTAAAAAGCAAAGGCCCCGCCAATGCGGGGCCCTGGTGACCGAAGCGTTGTTAACCGCGTAGCCAGGAATCTACAGTGGCAGCGCCATACTCTTCTTTCCAGGCTTTGAGCCCGCGATGATTGCCGCCCTTGGTTTCAATCAGCTCACCGGTGTGTGGATTCTGATAGACCTTGACCACGCGAGCGCGACGTTGTTTCGGGGCAGAGGCTGCTGGCTGGGACTTGCCCGGGTTCGGATCGAGAATCGCGATGATGTCGCGCAGGCTCTTGCCGTAGGTTTTCATCAGGCCCTGAAGTTTTTCCTCGAACTCGATTTCCTTTTTGAGCCCGGCATCGTTCTTCAGGGATTCCAGCTGCGCGAGCTGTTCTTGAAGTGCTTTTTCTGCTGCACGAAATTCAGCGAGTCTGGACAATATCTTTACTCCAATAAGGTATTTGGCTGATACCAAGCACATACAAAACGATGAGGCCAAGAGCCGTGGAACGACTCAATTTAATGACCTATCGGTGAATCTTGTACAGGCCAGAAAAATTGTAGTAGTTAACGGGGCAAGAGTAAATCATGTTGTTCTTGCAAGAATCAATTGCTAATGATGATTCAAATTGGTGCATGACAATGGCAATGCATTGTGTGTTTTTTTGCGCAAATGGCTATTTAGTGGCGCGCCAACTCAGTTAGGAATTCATCCCCCGCCATCGGTCGACCAAACAAGTAACCTTGCAGGAAATCGACGCCTTTCCCCGCCAGATAATCCCGTTGTTCTAGTGTTTCAACACCTTCGGCGACGATGCCCAAGTCCAGCTTCGCCGAGAGCTCGATGACACTGTCGAGTATATGACGCGAAAGGGCGTCAATACCGATCATGGCAACGAAGCTCTGATCAATCTTCAGATAGTCGACATTAAACTGACGCAAGTACGCCAGGCTGGAATGCCCGGTTCCGAAGTCGTCAATGGCGATCATTACCCCCAACTTGTGCAATTCTTCGAACAGTTTGTGGGTCATGGCGGTGGGTTCCACCAACTCGCGTTCGGTCAGTTCCAGCACCAGCACCACCTTGCCGGCGGGGAACTGGGCGAGAAAGTCGCGGCAGTCATCGAGCAGTTGCAGGTCATGGCAGTGGCTGGCGGTGATGTTGATGCCAATGTGAAAGTTATCGCTGAAGCTTGAGGCGTTGGGCGCCAGCAGCTGTGCGGTCTGCTGCATCAGGGAGCGGGTCATGGGTACGATCAGGCCGGAGTGCTCGGCAAACGGAATGAACAAATCCGGGCGCACCAAACCTTCCTTGGGATGCTTCCAGCGCATCAGAACTTCAAGGCCTGCCCACTGCTCGGTATCGCCACGCACCACCGGCTGGAAGTAGGGAATGAACTCCGCGGCGCCCAGGGCCCGCTGCAGCTCGTGACTGGGTGATGACGAGCGCTTTTGCCACCAGTGGCCGGCGAATCCCGAGAGAATTCCAAAGAACAGCAGCAGGCTGAACAGCGGCGGGTACTGGGCCTTCATATAGAGCCAGACATCGCCTTCGGGAAAGCCGGCGCTGACGCGGTAGGGGTAGCGCGCGGAGTCCAACTCCTGGTGGGCCACCGGCGCGGATGGCACAGGTAGCCCATGGACCTTGCCGTCCGCTGACAGCCAACTGTTACCCACTTGCAGTTTCAGGTCGGCGTAACGGCTGATCAGGCGCAGGGCGTTCGTCAGGTGATAGCCGTCGATGGTCGCCAGCGCGGAGCGCTCGCCTTGGCTCAGGCGGTAGATCAGCAGGGCAGTATCGGGTGTGATCGGGTTGCCATTCATCAACCACAACCGACCGTCGACATAGTCTCGTGGGTCCAGGGCGGCTGAAAAACGCCCGAGCAATGAACTGCAGTAGTTGTCGTTCCGCCAGACCAGGTTGGTCGAGCGCACGAACGGACGGCGTGTGACTTGGTCGCGCAACGCCAGTTGCCGGGTCTCATCGCAAGGCTCGCCAACCAGAGGCAGCAACACGCGGGCGGCGATATCGCTGTTGTCGAGCATCAGGTCGAACTGGCGGATCGCTTCCTCGGCGGTTTGCTGGCTGCTCTGGAGCAGCGCCCGCTCAGCCTGCAGGTACAGGATGATCATGCCCAGCAGCACCGGCAGCAAGCCGATGAGCAGCGTGCGCAGGGCACGGGTCGAGCGTTTCTGCGGACCTTTTACGGTCAATGGCATAGACCAAACCTATAACGGGACGGCGCCTGGACACTGGCGCCAGAAGAAGGGGGATCGCAGTGGGTACATATCGAACCCGGGTGAGGGGGAGGATAGACGGGATGCCTATTTTGCGCCCTGGGATCTTGGGTACAGGCGCTGGGCCTGCTCGATAAACGCCAGCGTCGCCGGCGATGACTGGCGCCGATCCAGCACAGCCATGCCGATCTGGCGTTTGGCTGGCTGGGTCAGGGGCCTGCGTACATAGCGCGGATCGTGCATGGTCGGCAGTGCCAGCTCGGCCACCAGGCTCACGGCCTCGGCACGGGCTACGGTTTCCAGGGTGCTGAGCAACTGCGAGTTGCGATAGCGGATGTTGGGGCTGAGGCCGGCCTGATGAAACAGCCGGGTCACCAGCTCGGCTGACCCGGCCTCGGTGAGCACGAAGGGGTCGACGCACAGCTGGGCCAGGCTGACGGCGCTTTCATTTGCCAGTGGGTGTTGAGCCGGCAACAGGGCCACCCATTGATCCTGCAACAAGGCAAAGGTATCGAAGCGCTCCTGGGGCAGCACCACGAAACCCACGTCGATGCGCCGCTCCTCGAGCCATTGCACGACCTGTCGATCCGGGCCTTCGTCGATGTGCACTTCGATGCCGGGGTATCGGCTGCGGTACTCGGCGAGAATGGCCGGCAGCAGTTTCATCGAAGAGGTTGGCCCAAACGAGCCGATGCGCAGGGTGCCGCGCTTCATGCCTCGGGCATCGGCAGCTTCCTGGTGCATGGTTGCGGCCAGGCCCAGCATGGTCCGGGCACGCAGCAATAGTTGCTGGCCAATATCGCTCAGCTCGACCTGTGCCTGATGGCGGCGAATCAGCTCCACACCCAGCTCTTGCTCCAGCGCCTTGATGGCGTGGGACACCGCTGACTGGGTGATTCCCAGGCGGCTGGCGGCCGTCGTGAAACCACGCAATTCGGCGACCAGGGAAAAAATCTCCAATTGAGTCAGGGTCATGAGTGATTGCTCATTTTACGATGATCTTTGATTAGACAAAGAATAAGCCCATCCCAGGTAAGCCGGTGCTGAAATCTTATGAAAACGTTCGACCAAACACCCTCCGGTCCTTCTGACAGAGCGGTCTATTGCAAACTCATCGCGGTCACCATGATCTGGGGCGGAACCTTCGTTGCCGGACGCCTGCTGTCAGGGGCGCTGGAGCCGCTGCTGGCCGCCAGCTTGCGATTTCTGCTGGCGAGCCTTGCGCTGTTGCTGTTTATGGCTTGCAAGCGGATCCCGCTGGTGCGGCCGAACCTGCGCCAGTGCGTGCAACTGCTGATCTTGGGGTTTTTCGGGATTTTCTTTTACAACCTGTGCTTCTTCTACGGCTTGCAGCGGATAAGCGCGTCGCGGGCGTCCTTGATCGTGGCCTTGAACCCGGCGGTGATTGCCTTGGCTTCGTGGCTGCTGTTTCGTGAGCAACTGAGTCGGCGCCAGGTTCTGGGTATCGTTGTTTGCGTACTGGGCGCCGTGCTGGTGATCCTCACTCGAGACCCGCAGGCGTTGCAGGGCACGGCCGACGGTGGGCTCGGCGACCTGCTGATCTTTGGTTGCGTGCTGGGGTGGGGCGTCTACTCGCTGTTTTCCCGAGGGCTCAACCAGAGCCTTGGGCCGCTGCACACCGTGACGTATTCGATTGTTCTGGGGACCCTCATGCTGGGTGCCGCTACCGCCCTGCGCGGCGAGCTGAATCCGCAAGCGTTACTGGACTTGAGTGCGGTGCAGAGCCTGAGTCTGCTGTACCTGGGCCTGATGGGTTCGGCGCTGGCCTACATCTGGTACTACGATGGCCTGCGCCGGATCGGCGCCACGCGCTCTGGCGTTTTCATTGCGCTCAACCCGCTGACGGCGGTGATCCTGGGGGCACTGCTGTTGGGCGAGCAGTTGACCCTGAGCATGGGCCTGGGCGCAGCCTTGATCCTGCTGGGGATCTATCAGTGCAACAAACCCCTTGCGACTTTGGGCAAAAAGCGGATTTTATAGAGATTGCGGACAAAACTATTTACGCTGTGTAGAATCTGGTTACGCATACAAGAATAATGTCTTCTGGCAGCAGAAGCCTCGCCCGCAGCCTGTAAGCAAGTCAGGGTCGAAATGAAGATACTCGGGTTCCAACTGATCTACGGTGATTTCCTCGCCCGCAGCGTGCGTGGCATCTCTTGCGCGCCACCTCCAGCCCTCAGCATTGATAGCAACTAGCAGCCCGCGACCGCGGACGTTAATTCTAAAAATAATGATGAGGCGCCAACCATGGCAGATATCTTCGAAAACCCAATGGGCCTGATGGGCTTTGAATTCATCGAATTCGCATCGCCTACGCCAAACACCCTCGAACCGATCTTCGAGATCATGGGTTTCAGCAAAGTCGCGACCCATCGCTCTAAAGACGTGCATTTGTACCGTCAGGGCGCCATTAACCTGATCCTCAACAATGAGCCCCACAGCGTGGCCTCGTACTTCGCCGCCGAACACGGTCCGTCGGTATGCGGCATGGCCTTTCGCGTCAAGAATGCCCAGCAGGCGTACTCCCGTGCTCTGGAGCTGGGGGCTCAGCCGATCCATATCGCCACCGGCCCGATGGAGCTGAACCTGCCGGCGATCAAGGGCATTGGCGGCGCGCCGCTGTACCTGATCGACCGCTACGGCGAAGGCAGCTCAATCTATGACATCGACTTCGTGTACCTGGACGGCGTCGACCGTAACCCGGAAGGGGCGGGCCTGAAGATCATCGATCACCTGACCCACAACGTGTATCGCGGGCGCATGGCCTACTGGGCCGGTTTCTACGAGAAGCTGTTCAACTTCCGCGAGATTCGTTATTTCGACATCAAGGGCGAATACACCGGCCTGACCTCCAAGGCCATGACCGCGCCGGATGGCATGATCCGTATCCCGCTCAACGAAGAGTCGTCCAAGGGCGCGGGGCAGATCGAAGAGTTCCTCATGCAGTTCAACGGTGAGGGGATTCAGCACGTGGCGTTCCTGACCGACGATCTGGTGGATACCTGGGACCGCCTGAAGAAGATCGGCATGCGCTTCATGACCGCGCCACCGCAAACCTACTACGAGATGCTCGAAGGCCGTTTGCCGAATCACGGCGAGCCGGTGGACGAACTGCAATCGCGGGGCATTCTGCTGGATGGTTCGTCGGAAGCCGGTGACCGCCGCCTGCTGTTGCAGATTTTCTCGGAAACCCTGATGGGCCCGGTGTTCTTCGAATTCATCCAGCGTAAAGGCGACGATGGCTTCGGCGAAGGCAACTTCAAGGCGCTGTTCGAATCGATCGAACGTGATCAGGTTCGTCGTGGCGTACTCGCCACCGAGTAAGCCAGTGACCGCTTGAAAACAGGCCCGATCGAAGGTTCTTCGATCGGGCTTTATTTTGCCCGGGAATTGCTGATAGTGAATGTGTTAATGTTTATTTCCGCGACGCCTAGCGTTGATTCCCAGCCTGTTGACCGACCTTTAGATGACGACGCCAAGACCTTCCCTGACCTTAACGCTGCTCCAAGCCCGTGAAGCGGCCATGGCTTTTTTCCGGCCGTCCCTCAACCAGCATGATTTGACCGAACAGCAGTGGCGGGTGATCCGCATCCTGCGCCAGAACGGCGAACTGGAAAGCCATCAATTGGCCAAGATGGCGTGCATCCTGCCTCCAAGCATGACCGGGGTGCTCACGCGCCTGGAGCGTGACGAGTACGTCAGCCGCCGCAAATCACCCGAGGACCAGCGCCGGCTGTTCATCACCCTGACTGAAAAGGGTCAGGCCTGCTTCGAGTCCATGAGTGGCGACATGGAAATCAACTACCAGAAGATCCAGCAGCAATTCGGCGAGGAGAAGATGCAGGCGTTGCTGGCCTTGCTCAACGAGCTGAAACAAATCAAGCCTTGAGTTCGCTCGGTATGTGAGGCGTTGTCTGTAGCCGCTGCCGTAGGCTGCGCCGGCCCTGACACTCGTCTCAGGGCCAAGCGTACCAAGGGCGTCTCAAGCCCGACGCTGACGCACCAGATGTTTGAACCCTTCAAACACCAACACCAGCACCGCCATCCAGATCGGCACATAGGTCAGCCACTCGCCGGCCTTGATGCTTTCCCCCAGCAGCAGTGACACCCCCAGCAGCAATACCGGCTCGACATAGCTCAGCAGGCCGAACAGGCTGAACGCCAACAGCCGGCTGGCGATGATGTAGCACACCAGTGCCGAGGCGCTGATCACCCCCAGCAACGGAATCAACAGATACAGCCAGGGCCACAGGTCGAACACCGCAAAGCCTTGTTCGCCGCTCTGTACAAACCACAGGGCGACAGGCAACAGCAGCGCCATGTCCAGCCACAGCCCGCCGAGGTTGTCTGCGGCCAGGCGCCTGCGCAGCACGAAGTAGGTTGGATAACCGATGGCCACCAGCAGCGTGGCCCAGGAGAAACTACCCACCTGATACAGCTCGTTGAGCACCCCCAGGCAGGCGAAAAACGCGGCGATCTTCTGCAGGCGCGACAGGCGTTCGCCATACACCAGGCGCCCGGTCAGGACCATGGTCAACGGCAGCAGGAAATACCCCAGGGACACATCCAGGCTGTGGCCATTGAGCGGCGCCCACATAAACAGCCATAACTGCACGCCCAACAGCCCTGACGACAGCAACAGGCCCAGCAGCAACAGCGGCTTGCCCGCCACTCGCAGCAGCACTTCGCGCACCCGGCGCCATTCCCCGGAAACCACCATGAAGACCGTCATGCACGGCACCGTCAGCAACATTCGCCAGCCGAAGATTTCCACCCCGGTCAGCGGCTCCAGCAAGGACGTGTAGAAATACATGACGGCAAACAGCACCGACGCCAGGACCGATAAAACAATACCTTTAGACACACTGTCCTCGTACGACCAGAGTCATTGAGCGAATGGAAAAAGCGGTGATGAACCGTGGGGGGAATATAGAGGGTTTGGCCCGAGAGGTTTACTCGGATTAAGCGTGGGTTACGGGAAAATATCTCGTTTGCCCGCTGCCTTCGACCAATGCCTGCGCAGAAAGAGCGAACAAGGTGGAAAAGACGGTGGCCGCTGTCAGGCAGCAGCCACCGTCGAGTATCAACTTGGGAAAGGCGTACGTCCGGAAACGAAGTGGCTGACATCGTTAAAACCAGGAGTGGAAGCGTGGCCCGGGGTCACCAGCGAATCGATAAAGGCTTCGTCTTCAGCGCTGATGCGCACGCTCAGGGCCTTGGTGTAGGCATCCCACTGTTGCTCGGTCCGTGGGCCGACAATCGCCGAACTGACGGCGGTATTGTTCAGCACCCAGGCGATGGCGAACTCGACCATGCCGACCCCGCGTTGCTGGGTGTACTGCTGAATCTGCTGGGCAATACGCAGGGATTCGACCCGCCACTCGGTTTCGAGGATGCGCTTGTCCTGGCGCCCGGCGCGGCTGGCGCTGTCTGGCGTGACGTCCGGCGCATACTTGCCGCTGAGCACCCCTCGGGCCAGCGGGCTGTAGGGCACCACACCCAGGCCATAGGCCTGGGCGGCGGTGATCTGTTCGGTCTCGGCCTGACGATTGACGATGTTGTACAGCGGCTGGCTGATCACCGGCCGCTCGATACCCAGCTCGTCGGCGAGGCGCACCACTTCGGCGATCCGCCAGCCACGGTAGTTGGACAGCCCCCAGTAGCGGATCTTGCCCTGGCGCAGCAGGTCACCGATGGCCGCCACTGTGACCTGCAACGGCGTGTTGTGGTCTTCGCGGTGCAGGTAATAGATGTCCAGGTAGTCGGTGCCGAGGCGGTTCAGGCTGGCTTCGATTCCGTTGAAAATATGCTTGCGGCTCAAGCCGCTGCGGTTAGGCACGCCGTCGGCCGGACCGAAGCCGACCTTGGTCGCCAGGATCCAGTCGTGGCGATGCCGGGCGATGGCTTCGCCGACGATCTCTTCGGAGCGACCCTGGGTGTAGACATCGGCGGTGTCGATGAAGTTGATGCCCTGGTCCCAGGCCTTGTCGATGATGCGCAGTGACTCTTCGGTACTGGTCTGTTCGCCGAACATCATGGTGCCCAGGGTCAGCGTGGAGACCTGTAGACCGGAGTGGCCGAGGAGGCGATAGCTCATGGACGAATTCCTTGTGCACGGGGTTGGAGCCAGGCGAAAGGCGCCTGGCCAGGCCGTCCATCAAATACCAGAACAATCGGCTTGGGCAAACTGAATCGGCGTTGGGAGGCTGCGGCGTGTTGGCGCGCAGAAGGGGCCAGACGGCGTTAGGGGCCGGGTGCGCGGGCATTATCCGGCCCTGGATTCGCTTGCGAGGGGGGGCGCCGGATTTGAAAAAACCCGGCGCCCCGCGTGCGCAATCAGCTGTTGCGCAGGTTGCGGGTCATGCGCAGGGCCAGCAGGCTGCCGCCAATGATCACGCCTGCCAGCAGGTACAGCGCCAGGTTGGTAGAGCCGGTGGTGTCTTTGACCCAGCCCACCAGGTACGGGCTGAGGAAACCGGCCATCTGACCCATGGAGTTGATCAGCGCGAGGCCACCGGCGGCAGCGCCGGCGCTGAGGAGTGCGGTCGGCACCGGCCAGAACATCGGCAGGCCGGTGAGGGCGCCCATGGTGGCGATGGTCAGGCCGAGGATGGCCAGCACCGGGCTGGCGGCAAAGTTGACAGCAATCAGCAGGCCGACGGCGCCCATCAGCATCGGTACCACCAGGTGCCAGCGGCGTTCTTTACGCAAGTCCGCAGAACGCCCCACCAGCAACATGAACACAGCGGCCAGCAGGTAAGGGATTGCGCTTAGCCAGCCGATGACCAGGTTGTCGCTGAACCCCAGGTTCTTGATGATCGACGGCAGCCAGAAGTTGATCGCATACACCCCGCTCTGGATGCAGAAGTAGATCAGGCCGAACGCCCAGATCGCCGGGTTTCTGAACACCGCGGCCAGTGAATCGGTGGCCGTCCTGGGTTTGCTGGCCGCGTCCTGGGCCTGGTCCGCTTCGAGCACCGCGCGCTCTTTAGGCGTCAGCCACTGGGCACTGGCGAAGTTGTCGCTGAGCAGGAAGAACGCCAGCGCGCCGAGGATCACGGTCGGTATGCCTTGCAGCAGGAACATCCACTGCCAGCCGGCAAGGCCGCCCTGACCGGCGGCGAAGTGGTTGAGGATCCACCCGGAAAACGGGCTGCCCAGCAGGCCCGAGACCGGGATCGCGGACATGAACAGGGCCATGATTCGGCCACGGCGAAAGCTTGGGAACCATTGCGAGAGGTACAGCACCACTCCCGGGAAGAAGCCGGCTTCGGCAGCGCCGGTGAACAGGCGCAGGGTGTAGAAGCCGGTCGGCGTGGTGACGAACAGCAGGCAGGTGGAGAGGGTGCCCCAGGTGATCATCATCAGCGCGATCCAGCGCCGGGGGCCAAACTTGTTCAGCGCCAGGTTGCTCGGCACGCCGCACAGCACATAGCCGATAAAGAAAATCCCGGCACCCAGGCCGTACACGGTTTCGCTGAATTTCAGGGCATCGAGCATCTGCAGCTTGGCGAATCCAACGTTGACCCGGTCGAGGTAGTTGAACAGGTAGCAGATGAAGATGAAGGGGATCAGGCGCAGGGTAATGCGCTTGTAGACGGCATTTTTGTCGTCATCGGTGGCCAGGGTAGCGGCGGCGCTCTGTGACATGGCGGGTCTCTCTTTATTATGATTTTTTGCGATGCAAGGGTAACGTTGATCGCCCTGAGAGTCTCGACCACAGCCCCGGCTGCTGTCTTTGTGCCCACGCACAGGGTTTGCAGGCTAACCCTGTGCTGCTGAACAACCCCACGGGCCTGTTGGTGGCCCGCCTTCAAGGAACACGCTGCTATGTTCGAACTGGACCATGACCTGGCACAGGATATTGTCGACCGGACGATGGCGATTCTGCCGTACAACGTCAATGTCATGGACAGCCAGGGCCTGATCCTCGGCAGTGGCGAGCCCGAGCGCATCAACACTCGCCATGAAGGCGCGCAACTGGTGCTGGCCAACGGTCGGGTGGTGGAAATCGACGCACAGACCGCCAAGCACCTCAAGGGCGTGCAGCCGGGCATCAACTTGCCCTTGCTGCATGACCAGAGGTTGATCGGCGTGCTGGGCATCACCGGCGAACCGGAACTGCTGCGCACCTACGCCGCCCTGGTGCAGATGACCGCCGAAATGCTGGTAGGCCAGCGCCATCAGCAGGCCGAACAGCAATGGCGACGCCAGCGTTGCGATGATTTGCTGGCGCTGTTGCTCAGCGATGAGGGGGATTCGCCACGGCTGGCAGACGAAGCCCAGCAGATGGGCCTCAAACCCCAGCTGGCGCGCACCCCGTATCTGTTCGAACTGGGCCTGGAACACGGTGTCGGGCAAACCGCCGAAGCCTTGAGTGCCTGGCTGATATCGCGTTACCCGGACAGTTGGTGCGTCAGCTCGGCCCAAACGTCGCTGCTCTGGTGCCGGCCCGCCACCTTGACGGTGGACAACCAGCGGCTGCTGGAAAAACTCGACGGCCTGGGTTGGAACATTTTGCGGATTGCCGTGGGTGGCCAAGCGGATGGGTTGGCCGGGTTGCGGCGCTGCTACCGGCGGGTCAGCGATTTGCTGGCTTACGGCCGAGACCTGCTGCCGCATGCCCGGTTGCTGACCCTGAACCGCTTTCGACTGCCGGTCATGCTCTGGCGGCATCGAAACGACGACGCTCTGGATGAGTTGCTCAACCCATTGCGCAAGGTGCTTGCCAAGGACGGCAATGGCCAGTTACTGGCGACCTTGCGCAGTTGGTGCGAACACGACGGCCAGAGCCAGGCCTGCGCCGACGCCCTAGGTATCCACCGCAACAGCCTGCGCTATCGCATGGAGCGCATCGCCGAACTCAGCGGCGTCGACCCCCTGCGCCTGGACGGCATGCTCGCCCTGTACCTGGGCGTGCAACTGCTGCCACACACCACCGCCCCCCAATCCCCGGAATCCCCGTAGCCGTTGCCGAACCCGCGAGGCTGCGCTGGCCAGCATCGGCGCCGCGGGATGTCATGTTTCAAGCCAGTGCTGGCCGCTGTTGTAACAATGAACAATAAAGCCCATGCACTCTTGTGCAGCGGACAGGCGTCAGCACTGTCGCCAAGTGGCAGCATGGGCCGCATAAGAACTGGAGATAGCCTATGAAAATCATCATCGCCCCCGACTCGTTCAAGGACAGCCTGAGTGCCGAAGGGGTCGCCGCGGCCATTGCCGAAGGCCTGACCCGGGTCTGGCCCGAGGCGCAGTTGGTGCTGTGCCCGATGGCCGATGGCGGTGAAGGTACGGTGGAGTCGGTTCTGGCCGCCTGTGAGGGCGAATTGAGGACCACTGCGGTGCAAGGACCGCTGGGTACTTCGGTTGAAGCGCATTGGGGTTGGTTGGCGGCAAGCCACACGGCCATTATCGAAATGGCCGAGGCCAGCGGTTTGCAGTTGGTTCCTGTAGGTCAGCGAGATGCGTGCACCAGCAGCACGTTCGGCACCGGCGAGTTGATCCTGGCCGCGCTGGACGCCGGTGCCCAGCGGATTATCCTGGCGATTGGCGGCAGCGCCACCAATGATGGCGGTGCCGGCGCCTTGCAGGCGCTGGGCTTGAAACTGCTCGACGACCAGGGCCAAACCCTGGCCCGCGGCGGCCTGGCGCTGGACGCATTGGCCCGGATCGATCTTGAAGGCCTGGACCCACGCCTGGCCCAGGTCCGTTTTGAGATAGCCGCAGACGTGAACAATCCTCTGTGTGGCGAGCACGGTGCGTCGGCGATCTTCGGCCCGCAAAAAGGCGCTTCGCCACAACAGGTGCAGCAACTGGACCGGGCCCTGGGGCATTTTGCCGATCACTGCGCGCACGTCTTGCCTCGGGACGTGCGGGACGAACCGGGCAGTGGCGCTGCTGGTGGCCTGGGGTTCGCGGCCAAGGCATTTCTCGGCGCGCAGTTTCGTCCCGGGGTGGAGGTGGTGGCCGAACTGGTAGGCCTGGAGCAGGCGGTGCGTGGCGCCGACCTGGTGATCACCGGCGAAGGCCGGTTCGATGCCCAGACCCTGCGTGGTAAAACGCCTTTCGGCGTAGCTCGGGTGGCCCGGCAGCATGGCGTGCCGGTGATTGTGCTCGCGGGCACTTTGGGCCAAGGGTATGAGCAAATGTACCAGCACGGTGTCGAGGCCGCGTTCGCCCTGGCTTCCGGGCCCATGACCCTGGAGCAGGCTTGCGCCGAGGCTCCACGGCTCTTGAGCGAGCGCGCCGAGGCGATTGCCCGGTTGTGGCGGCTGGCGGCGCAAAAGGTCAACTGAGCTGTCGATTGCGCTGAACCCGAGACAGCTTTCGCGGGTTCAGCGTTGTTTGTCGAGTCAGCGCCCATCGCACCTGGCGGGGAGCGCCAGGAACCTCAGTAAACCCCACCACCACTGGTCGGTGCGACATGGCCCTTGTACTGTCCGGCCAGGCTTTGCAGGCCTTTCATCAGGACAGTGGTGTCCACTCCGACCGCGACAAAGTGTGCCCCCAGCTCGATATAACGTCGCGCCAGTGTCGGGTCGGCACTGAGAATTCCCACTGCCTTGCCGGCCTGGCGAACCCGCCGGATTGCATCTTCTATCGCGGCAGCCACATCGGGATGCCCCGGGTTGCCGCGATGGCCCATGGCGGCCGAGAGGTCCGCCGGACCGATAAACAACCCGTCGACGCCGGCCACGGCGGCAATCGCATCCAGGTTGGCCAGGCCTTCGAGGTTTTCGATCTGCACCAGCAGGCACATCTGTTCATCGGCCTGATCCAGGTAGCCGGGGATGCTGTTCCAGCGCGACGCCCGGGCCAAAGCGCTGCCGACACCGCGCACACCTTGCGGCGGATAGCGCATGGCACGCACCAGTTGCTGCGCCTGGGCGGCAGTCTCGACCATCGGCACCAGCAGGGTCTGGGCGCCGATATCGAGTAACTGCTTGATCAGCGCAGTGTCGCCAATCGGCGGGCGAATGATGGCTTGCGACGGATAGGGCGCAATCGCCTGGAGCTGGGCGAGCAGGCTGCGCAAGTCGTTGGGGGCGTGCTCGGCGTCGAGCAGCAGCCAGTCGAAACCGGCATTGGCCGCCAGTTCGGCACAGTAGGCATTGGCCAGACCAAGCCACAGACCAATCTGTGGCTCGGCCTGGAGCAGGCGTTGTTTGAAGGTGTTGACTGGCAATTGCATGGCAGCGTCCTCAGACAAAACGGCAGGCGATGGAGCCGAGTTGATCGTAGTCGACATGGAAGGTATCGCCGGGGCGCGCTGCCACCGGCCGGGTGAACGAGCCGCCGAGGATGATCTGCCCGGCTTCAAGGCCAACGTCATAGGCCGCCAGTTTGTTGGCCAGCCAGGCCACGCCTTTGGCCGGGTGGTTGAGCACCGCCGCCGAGACCCCGGACTCTTCGATCACCCCGTTGCGGTACAGCACCGCGGGCACTTTGCGCAGGTCAATATCGCCAGGCCGCACTGCGCGGCCGCCCATCACCACCCCGGCGTTGGCCGCATTGTCGGAAATGGTGTCGAACACCTTGCGCGTGACCTGGGTCTGCGGATCAAGCTGCTGGATTCGCGCGTCGATGATCTCCAGCGCCGGAATCACCCATTCAGTGGCATCGAGAACATCGAACAGCGTGCAATTCGGGCCCTTGAGGGGTTTGCCGAGGATAAACGCCAGCTCCACTTCGACCCGCGGCACGATAAAGCGCTCGAAGGGGATGTCGCTGCCTTCATCGAACAGCATGTCGTCGAGCAGCGCGCCGAAGTCCGGCTCGGTGATGTTCGACGACACCTGCATGGCGCGCGAGGTTAGGCCGATCTTGTGCCCGACCAGCTTGCGACCGTCGCGGATCTTCTGCTCGACCCAGCAGCGCTGGATGGCGTAAGCGTCTTCGAGGGTGATGCCGGGGAATTGCAGCGACAGTTGGCCGATCTGTTCCCGGCTGCGCTCGGCCGCGTCGAGGCGGGCGGCGGCCTGTTGAATGTCCGAGGTGCTGAGCATGATTATTTCTCTCGTGGATTGACAATAAGGGCGGGCACCCGCAGCACCAGCCAGGCGCCGCAGGCGATCAGCAGGGCCAGGGCATACAGCGCCAGGCTGGCACTTTGGGTGGCGTCGCGGACAACGCCGATCAGGTACGGCGCGAGGAACGAGGCAATGCTGCCAAACGAGCTGATCATCGCGATGCCGGCCGCCTGGGTGCTGCTGGCCAGAAAGGCCGGGGGCAGTTGCCAGAACATCGGCAGGGCAGCGCTGGCGCCCATGCCGGCGATCATCAGGCCGCCCATGACCAGCCAGGCGTTGTCCGGCGCCAGGCCGGTGAGGACCAAGCCCAGGCTCGACATCAGCAGCGGCACGCTGAGGTGCCAGCGGCGTTCGCGCAGGCGATCCGAAGAGCGCCCGATGCCAATCATGAACAGGCAGCCGGCCAGGTAGGGCAGGGCACTGAGCATGCCGACGCTGCTGTCGCGGGCGATGCCGGCGTGGTGGATCAGGGTCGGCATCCAGAAGGCGATGGTATTCACCGCCAGCATCACCGCGAAGTAGATGCACACCAGCAGCCAGATGTATTTGTCCTTGAGGATCCCGCCGAAGCTGGTGATCGACTTGTGCTGCTCTTCCTGCTTGAGCGCAGCGTGCAATTGTTGCTTCTGTTGCGGGCTGAGCCAGCTGACCTGATCGATGCTTTCCGGCAGGGCCTTGAGTACCACCAAGCCGAGAAACACCACAGGCAGGCCTTCGATCAGGAACATCCATTGCCAGCCCCGCAGGCCGCCGAAATCATGGAAGCCTTCGAGAATCCAGCCCGACAACGGTCCGCCGATGACCCCGGCCATGGGCACGGCAATGGCGAACAGGGCCGTGACCTGCCCGCGTTTACCGGCCGGGAACCAGCGGTTGAGCAAGACCAGGATGCCCGGGAAGAAGCCGGCCTCGGCGACCCCCAGCAGAAAGCGCAGGACATAGAAGCCGAGCGCGCTGTCGATCAACAGCATGCTTGCCGACAGCAGACCCCAGACCACCATCAGGGTTGCGATCCAGCGCCGGGGGCCGACCCGGTCCAGGGCCAGGTTGCTCGGCACGCCAAACAACGCGTAGGCAATGAAAAACAGCCCGGCGCCAAAGCCGTAGACGCTGTCGCTGAACCCCAGGTCCTGGGTCATCTGCAGCTTGGCGAAGCCGATATTGATGCGGTCCAGGTGGGCGAAGATATAACAGGTAAACAGCAGCGGCATCAGGCGCCAGGTGATCTGACGGTAGGTGTCGTTGACTGCTGTTGCGGTGTTCATGGCAAGTGTCGAGCCGGGCATTGGGAGTGATCTCCTTATTGTTATTTTGCTTAAAGCCGGGACAAAGGCTCCCCATACCCACGGCGAGAAGGCTGCGGGCGTATACCTATTGCGCGACAGGTTCAGGCCCGCTGGATGAACATCCGGGGCACCGTCTGCGGTTTGGCTAGGGGGCGCTGTCAGGCCTGGTTCTTGAGAAACTCGTGCACGTTGTTGTGCTTGAAGTTGAGCTCGGCATCCAGCTCGGTCATCTCGAATGACAACGCCAGCAGGCGCTGGGCCTGGAGCTTCGCGAAATGGCCCTTGATGATCTCGAACAGGTCCTCGGCCACCTGGCGTCGGGTGGCCAGGTCGCGCCCGGCACCGACCTGTAAGCGCATATGGACAAAGGCGTAATCGTGCTTGCCATCGGCCATGCGCCAGGTGTCCAGGCGCACGCCACGGCTGCGGATACCGCCCAGTGGGAACACGCCACTGGCGCCCAGGTAGTGATGGACCTTCTCGAACAGGGCCGGCAAGTCGGCGGCCTGTTCGATGTTGTCGGTGTATTCAGCAACGAAATGCGGCATGGAACCTCCTTTGGAGGCAGCTGCAAACTTGAAGCTGCAAGCGGCAGGAGTTTTCCTGCGGCTTGCAGCCTGTGGTTTGGCGCTGCTTCAAACCTCGAAAATGGCGTTGATCTGGCCGGTGCCGGAGCTGCCGAATGGCGGGGTGATGATCTGCGCCGGTTTGTTGTATTCGGGCCCGCCCAGCAGGCCAAGCAACATCGCGGTGTCGTGCATCTTGCCTTCGCCATAGCAGTGTTCGGCGTAATCCGGCAGCATCGCGCAGAACTCGCGAAAGCGCCCTTGCTGCCACAGCTCCACCACCCGCATATCCACCTGTTTGTCGAACTCCCGGGTCCAGCTATGGATATTGGCTTCAGCCACTCGGTCGTCTGAAAAGCGATGGGACAGCGAGCCCGAGGCCAGCACCAGCACCTTGCGATCGCTCTTTTCGATGGCGCGGCGCACAGCGGCGCCGAAGGTGAAGCTGTCCTGGAGGGTGTGCCAGGCGCACCAGGCGGCAATCGACACCACTTTGAAGTGCTGTTCCGGCGGCACGTCCATGTGCATGTAGCGCATCGGGACCAAGGTGCCGTACTCCAGCTCCAGGCTGGGAATGTTGTGGGCCAGGGTGCGTACATCGGCGGCCACGGCTTCGGCCGCGATCAACTCGCCCAGCTCGGTGCAACCCTGGTAGTCATACGTCATGTTCTTGATGAAGTGCGGCAGCTCGTTGCTGGTGTAGGTGCCCTGGAAATGCTCACCGCAATTGACGTGGTAACCGCTGTTGACCAGCCAGTGCACGTCGAACACCACCGCGGTATCGGCCCCCAGCTCCCGCGCGCGGCGGGCGATTTCCTTGTGCCCGGCAATCGCCGCTTCGCGGCAACCGTGGTGCTTGCCCGGCAGTTCGGACAGGTACATCGATGGAACGTGACAGACCTTGGCGGCTAGAACGACTTCGCCCATGGTGCTTCTCCTGAAACATCTTATTGTTCGACCTGTAGCCGGAGCCCCTGGCTGCGCTGGGGCATGCAGCGGCTACAGACTGTGCAAAACCTTACACGCCCCAGCGCGGGATGTGGTGGCTGCCCATGGAAAGGCAGACGTTCTTGATCTCGGCAAAGACTTCGAAGCTGTACTCACCGCCTTCACGGCCGGTGCCTGAGCCCTTGATGCCGCCGAATGGCTGGCGCAGGTCGCGTACGTTCTGGCTGTTGATGAACACCATGCCGGCCTCGATGCCACGGGCCAGGCGGTGGGCCTTGCCGATGTCCTGGGTCCAGATATAGGACGCCAGGCCGTATTCGGTATCGTTGGCCAGTTGCAGCGCCTCGGCTTCGTCCTTGAACGGGATCAGGCACACCACCGGGCCGAAGATTTCCTCCTGGGCGATGCGCATCTTGTTATTGACGTCGGCAAACACCGTCGGCTGGATAAACTGGCCGCGGCTCAGGTGCGCCGGCAGGTTGGCCGGACGCTCCAGGCCGCCGGCGAGGAGGGTGGCGCCTTCTTCGAGACCGATCTTGATGTAGCCGGTGACCTTGTCGTAATGGGCTTGGGTGATCATCGAGCCGACCTGGGTCTTGGGGTCCTGCGGGTCGCCGACGATCAGGCGCTTGGCACGGGCGGCGAACTCCTTGATGAACTCGGGGTAGACGCTTTCCTGGATGAACACCCGGCTCCCGGCGGTGCAACGCTCGCCGTTGAGGGAGAAAATGGTGAACAGTGCAGCGTCCAGCGCACGCTCAAGATCGGCGTCTTCAAAAATCAGCACCGGCGACTTGCCGCCCAGCTCCATGGAGTACTTTTTCAGCCCGGCGGTCTGCATGATCTTCTTGCCGGTGGCGGTGCCGCCGGTAAAGGAAATGGCCCGCACGTCTGGGTGGCGAACCAGGGCGTCGCCAGCGGTGGCGCCATAGCCCTGGACGATGTTCAGCACCCCGGCCGGGATCCCGGCTTCATGGGCCAGGCGCCCCAGCTCATTGGCCGTCAGTGGCGACAACTCTGACATCTTCAGCACCGCAGTATTGCCCAGTGCCAGGCATGGCGCGGTCTTCCAGGTGGCGGTCATGAACGGTACGTTCCACGGCGACACCAGGGCGCATACGCCCACCGGCTGGTACAGGGTGTAGTTGAGCATCTGGTCATCGACCGGATAACTGTGACCGTCCATGCGGGTGCAGACTTCGGCAAAGAAGTCGAAGTTGTGGGAGGCGCGGGGGATCAGCACGTTTTTGGTCTGGTGAATCGGCAAGCCGGTGTCGAGGGTTTCCAGCTCTGCCAGGTGCGGCACGTTTTGTTCGATCAGTTCGCCGAGCTTGCGCATCAGCCGCGCGCGCTCCTTGGCCGGGGTGTTGGCCCATTTCGGAAAGGCTTCCTTGGCCGCCGCGACCGCCTGGGCCACTTCCTCGGCGCCGCCACTGGCGACTTCGCCGATGGCTTCACCGGTAGCCGGGTTGTAGTTGGTGAACACGTCTTGGCTTTCGACCTCACGGCCGTTGATCCAGTGTTTGATCATTTATGCATGCTCCTTGGCCGCGCGAGCCGGGTGATTGAGGGCAAGGCTGGCGAAAAAATCGGTTTCACTGACGATGCGGTTGACCAGGCGCCCAACGCCTTCGACTTCCACCACCACTTCATCGCCGGGTACCACGTCGGACAGGCCTTCGGGGGTGCCGGTGGCGATCATGTCGCCGGGTTGCAGGGTCATGAAGCTGGAGAGGTACTCGATCAGGTAAGGGATGTCGAAAATCATGTCGGCGGTGCTGCCTTCCTGGCGCAGCTCGCCATTGACCCAGGTCCGCAGCTTGAGGTTGGACGGGTCAGGCACGTCGGCCACATCGACGATCCACGGGCCGACCGGGGTGGTGGCGTCGCGGTTTTTTACCCGCAGGTTGGGCCGGTAGTAGTTCTCGAGGTAGTCGCGGATCGCGTAGTCGTTGCACACCGTGTAGCCCGCGAGATAGTCCAGGGCGTCTGCACGCTTGACGTTGCGTGCGGTCTTGCCGATGACCGCCACCAACTCGCACTCGTAGTGCATGTAGGCGACATTGTCCGGGCGCCAGGTCACCTGGTTGTGACCGGTGTAGGTCCCGGGTGACTTGATGAAGGCCAGGGGTTCGGTCGGCGGCTTGAATGCCAGTTCGGCGGCGTGGTCGGCGTAGTTCAGGCCCAGGGCAAACATGCTGCCGGTGGCCGGTGGCAGCCACTCCACCTGGTCCGCGGCGACCACCCGGCCGTCGGCCAGGGTCAGAGAGTCGGTAGCAGTGACCACGGCGTGGTGGACCTGCCCCTGGAAACGGATGCGTGCGTGTTTCATGTCAGTTCCTTATTCGGCAACGATGGTGTTGGACAGCCGGCCCAGGCCGCTGATGTCCACCTCGACCCGGTCACCGGGCCGCACGTCGACGCGGCCTTCGGGGGTGCCGGTGATCAGCACATCGCCCGCATGCAAGGTCATGAACTCGCTGAGTTCGACGATCAACTGCGGGATGCTGCGCACGAAGTTCGCGGTGCTGTTTTCCTGCACCAGTTCGCCGTTGACGAACAGCTTGAGGCTCAAGGCGTGGGGGTCGCTGACCTGATCGGCAGGCACCAGCTCCGGGCCGAGCGGGCAAAAGCCGTCACGGCATTTAGCCTTGACGGCAGGGCGGTAGTAACTGTCTTCCGGCAGGCTGAACTCATTGACGATGGTGTAGCCGGCCACGTGTTGCATGGCGTTTTCCAGGCTGACGCGGCTGGCACTCTTGCCGATCACCACCCCCAGTGCCGGGCCCGGCTGCAGGCGTTCGACCCCCTTGGGGTACACCACGGGCTGGCCGTCGGCGTTGCGGGTATTGGGCGTCTTGATGAACAGCACCGGCTTGACCGGTGGCTTCTGGTAGGGCGGCTGGGTGAAGGATTGCAGGTGGTCTTGCAGCAGGCCCTGGTAGTTCAGCGCCACGCCGAACAGGGTGCCACCGGCGAGGTCGTTCAGTGCACGACTCATTGTTGTTTTCTCCATGAGCGTCGCGGAAAGAGCGTCAGCCGCGAGTCGTTTTCGTTAATGTGTTAACGTTATATTTAATATGTTAACGATCGTCAAGCGTCGGCCATCGTCCGGGTGTCCGGTACTGGTGAACGGGCCATGAATCACGCAGGATGTGGACGCGTCGAAGGTCAGAAAATAAAAATGAGAAGCCGCTCATGAGCGATCGCCAACCGATTCCCAACATCAATATCGGGCAGGTCTACGACCAGCGTTATGCCGACTCCCAGGTGCACTACGACAAGCTGAGCAACCTCGCCGGTTTTTTCGGACGCAATATGCGGGTGCATCGCCATGACCGGTTTTTCCAGGTGCACTACGTGCAAAGTGGTGCGGTGCGGGTCTACCTCGACGACCAGCAGTACCTGGAGTCGGGGCCGATGTTCTTCATCACGCCGCCGACCGTTCCCCATTCCTTCGTGACCGAAGCCGACAGCGAAGGCCATGTGCTGACGGTACGCCAGCAGTTGGTCTGGGAACTGATCGAGGCTGACCGCAGCCTGGCGCCGGCCCCGCAGATACCGCCGGCCTGTGTGGCCCTGGCACGCCTGGGCCCGGAGTTCGGCGCCGAGGCGCGACGCCTGTCCCTGCTGTTCGAGGAACTGCAACGCGAGGCCGCCGAGCAGGCACCCGGGCGCGAGCAGGCCCTGCTGGCCCTGACCCGGCTGATCCTCATCAGCCTGCTCAGGTTGTCCGCCAACTCCCTCGAGGCGCGTCCGGCGCGCCACGAAGACTTGCAGATCTTCCACCGCTTCAATGAGCTGATCGAGGCGCACTACCTGCAACATTGGCCGTTGTCGCGCTACGCCCGGCAGATCGGGGTCACCGAGGCGCGCCTGAATGATGTGTGCCGGCGCATCGCCGACTTGCCGTCCAAGCGCCTGGTGTACGAGCGGCTGATGCAGGAGGCCAAGCGCCTGTTGCTGTTTACCGCCAGCACGGTGAACGAAATCTGCTACCAGCTGGGGTTCAAGGACCCGGCCTATTTCAGTCGTTTTTTCCAGCGCAATGCCAAGCTCGCCCCGGGCGAATATCGTCTGCGCCAGGACCGTGCCGAGCGTTCGGCCTAGCGCGTGCGGGGCTGTTGGTGCAGCGCCGGGCGTGGGAGAATCCGCGCCTTTTCTCGACAAGGAGCGTCGCCATGCTGCGCCTCACGCTGATGACCCTGATGCTGTTCGGCAGCGTCGCCCAAGCCCGGGCGGCAGCGGAGGAGGTGCCGCTGCTGCGCCAGACCCGCGAGTGGCTCACCGCGTGTGACAACCTGCGCAACTGCCATGCCCTCAGCGCGCCCAGCGGCCAGATGGGCTCGGAATACAGTTCCCTGACCTTGCACGTCACACGCCGCAGTGGGCCGCAAGAGTCGCTGCGGCTGCGCCTCGATCATCGCGGGCCGGCGCTGGGCAGCTTCGAACTGTTGCTCGATGGCCAGCCCCTGAGCCTGGAGTTGCAGGCCGGGATGACGTTGGAGCTGGACGACCAGGGCACTGATGCCAACCTGCAAAGCTACGCCGTGATCATGGAGGACGATGGGCGCAAATGGTTGCAGCAACTGCGCAACGCCCAGCGGTTGCAGATGGTCGGCGACCCGCAGGCCAGCGTGTCCCTGAGCGGCTTGTCGGCCGCCTTGCTGCTGATGGACTCGGTGCAGGGCCGGGTGGAGGGCGTGACTGCTCTGATGCGTCCCGGACCGCGCCTGGCCAATGAGCTGCCACCACGTCAGTTGCCGCCAGCGCCGCGTACTTATGCTGCGCCGCCGCCGGCGTTGACCGATCAGGAACGCGCACGCATCACCGCCGCGGTGCTCAAGGACCAGGCCGGCGCCATGGCCGAGGCCGATAAACCCCGGGTCGAGGTCTATCCGCTCACCGCAGAGCGGGCGTTGACGGTGCTTTACAGCGCGTGCGCCGCCTATAACTGCGACTACCAGATCGGCAGTCGTTCCCGCAGCAACCCGGCCAAGGTCCAACCGCTGAAGCGCCAGCCGCCACCGTTCGAGGTGGAGGACTCCGGCGCAGTGTCCTACGACCCCAGGACCGGGCTCCTGCGCACGTTTTACAAGCTGCGCGGCATCGGTGATTGTGGCGACCAGAGCCAGTGGGCGTTCGACGGCCAGGGTTTCCAGCTGACGGATTTTCGCCGCATGCCGCTGTGCAGTGGTCTGCGCAGCGGGGACTGGCCAGCACTGTGGAACAGCCGCGACTAGCCTTCAGCCCGCTATAGATTGGCCTGGTGCTGTTCCCAGCCGGCTGCCTGGCGTTCGACCCACTGCTGCTGAAAGGCCAGGAACGCCGCAGTGGGCTGTTGCATCTGCACGAACTCCAGCATCGGATCGCTGACCACCGTGCGGATGCCCGCCAACTCCTCAATCACCGCCAGCCCGCAGAACGGCACGTAGGCCTCGGAGTAGCCGCCCTCGTGGACCAGCACCAGCCGGCCCTGGCACAGACGTTCGGCGGCCTGGCGCAGCAGGCGGGTCATGGTGCGGAACGAATCACTGTGCAACAGCATGCGCGCCAGAGGGTCGACGGCGTTGGCGTCATAACCGCAAGCGACGATGATCAGCTCCGGTTCGAAGCGCTCCAGTGCCGGGATGACCAGGCGCTGCATGGCCTGAAGATAGGCCTCATGCCCGCTGCCCGGTGGCAGGGGAATATTGAGGTTGGCGCCGAGCCCGGGCCCGCGGCCGCGATCTTCTTCACCGCTGTAGCCCGGCGGGAAGCACCCGTCCTGGTGCAGCGATATCGTCAGCACGTCGCCGCGCGCTTCAAATATCGATTGGGTGCCGTTGCCGTGGTGCACATCCCAGTCGATCACCGCGACCTTGCCCAACCCGCGCCGAGCCTTGGCGGCTTCGATGGCGATGGCGATATTGGCCAGAAAACAAAAACCCATGGCGCCGTCCGCCAGGCAGTGGTGGCCCGGAGGCCGGGACAGCGAGTAGGCGTTGTCGGACTCGCCCGCCAGCACCCGGTCCACCGCCGCCATGGCCAGCCCGGCGGACAGTTTAGCGATCTCGTAGCTGCCCGGGCCGATGGGCGCCTGGGGCCCGAGTTCGCCGCCCCCGGCGTCACTTAAGGCCTTGAAGCGCTGCAGGTAGCCCGGGGTGTGCACCCGCAGCAAATCTTCCTCGCTGGCGGCGCTGGCGCTCTGGACGTGCAGCTGACGGGTCAGCCCGGACACATCCAGCAGGCTTTTCAGCCGGCGTTTGGTTTCCGGTGATTCGGCGTGGCCGGCGGCGGCCGGTGGTTGCACCCAGCCGCCGACCGGCAAGGTCAAGGCGTGCAGCCCGGCGCTGTGCCAGAGGCTGAGTTCATCGAAGAAAAAAGCAGTTTTACGGGTCATTGACGCGGTGCTCCAGTGGGGTAAGGGAAGCATGGGTTATGCCTGGGGGATTGTTTTCACACGGCAAGCCAGCATCAGCCCCAGGGACAGCAAAGTGATGCAGGCCCCGCCCATCAGCAGGGGGGAGAAACTCGCGCTGTTTTCGATCAGGCGCCCGGCGATAGCCGGGCCTATGGCCAGGCCGCCACCGATCACCAGGTTCGAGGCGTTCATCAGTTTTCCCGAGCGATCCAGGTCAGCCAGGCACGCCAGGATCAGCGGCAGGATGAAGGTCCAGGTGAACTTGAACGCCAGCGCGGCCAGGGCAAAACGTGCCAGAGGCGGCTGGCCCAGAAGCAACAGCACCGAGCCGGCCATCAACCCGTACCCCAGCACCAGCAACAGCTGGCGTGGCAGACGATTGCCGATCAACGAGGCGCAGCCGGCCCCAACGATGCCCATCAGGGTGGCGATGGCGAGGATTTCACCGCTGTGTTCCGCCGTGATCCCGGCCTTGGCGCCGATCGAGCCGATAAAGGTCCAGATCCCGCTGAGGCTGATGTAGAAGCTGAGGATCCCGAGAACGCCCAGGGCGGCCTGCCATTTTGAGTGCTGCGGCCCTTGCTCCACGGCCTGGGCGGCGGCCGGCGCAGCCTGGGGGAAATAGCGCGCCAGGGGCAGGAACAGCGCCATCAGTGCGGCGAGGATCAGGTAGCACGCGGCCAGACCGTAGTGCTCGAACAGCCGGGGCAGGATGCTCAAGCCCAGCGCGCCGACCACCAGTTGCCCCATCACCCATAGGCCATAGACACGGCTGGGGTTGGCGCTGGAGGCCGCACTGGAAAGGCAGATGATCATCAGCGAACCGCCTGCCAGGGCGCTGCAAAAACGCAGGGCCAGCAGCGCGCCGTAATCCGTGACGAGCATCGATAGCAGGTTGGCGGCAATAAACAGTACGCCGGCCAGCAGTGCGGCGCGGCGCCAGTCGAAACGTTTGAGCCACCATAGAGCGGGCAGGGTAGCCAGGCTCATGGCGCCCAGCTCGGTGGAGAACAGGTCGCCGATCTGCGTCGGGCTCAGGTGCCACTGGCTGGCCAACTGCGCCGCAATCGCCGGCGCGGTCATGAGGATGGTCGGGACGATGGCGGCGAACAGCACAATCGCCGCCAACCGGGCCAGGGGCGAGACGCTCAAGCCCTGGTCGCTGTTCAAGGTGTGGCTGTGAGTGGTCATGGACAGGCTCCGGGAGGGCGCTTCAGAACACATGAACCAGGCGCAGCAAGGCGTCGGTCCCGTGGTAACCGTTATCGGTGGCAACGTTCTGCGACAGGCTGAACATCAGCTGGTTTTGCTTATCCAGCCAATGGCCGACCTCGAAGCCAACCTGGGTGTAGCGCTTGTGGGTGTCGTCGATGCGCTGGTCATTGATCCGCAGTTCACCGCCGTCGGCGTGGATCAGGCGCAGGGCGCCATAGGTGCTCGGGGTGAAGTCATAGGACGCGAAGGCTTGCAGCCGATAGAGCGGGTCCTGCTTGAGTGAGCTGCCAAAGTAGTCGTCATTCTTGGCGTACAGCTGGGCTTCGAGGTTGGCTTCCAGCACCCACTTTTCGCCGATGCCCTGGGTGTAGTTGTAAACAAAGGTCGCGCCCCAACGGTTGGCCCCCGGCGACACATCGGGGTCCCGGCTGTGGTACTCGCCTATGGGCAGGGTGATCAGCGTCAGCAGGCCGCTGTAGGTACGCGATGCCGGGTCGTTGATGAAAAACAGGGTGCCGCCGACCTGGGGATCGCCGAAGCCGCTTTCACCGGTGTGCTGGCTGGCACCGGGCAGGCGAGCGTTGATGTCGGCAAAGGGCACGATGAATTGCGGGGTGCACAAGGTGCCGCAGATGTCGCTGAAAAACACCTGGCGGTATGCCATGGCGTTGACCCGCAGTTCGGCCTTGCCGGTGCTGTCAGCCGGGCCGTGGAAGTCGCCGGCGCGGGTGGTCGGCAAGTACAGCACGCCCAGGGTGGTGCCCGAGGGCGCGCCAAAAAAATCCCGCGCGTTAAGGTCGGCGGCACCGGCTTGCAGGCTCAACAGCCCCGTGGTCAAGGCCACGGCGGTGGAGCAGGTGGTGAATCTGTGCATGGCGTTACGTCTCTGTTTTAGGTTGTTGTGCGGCGAGCAGCTCGCCATGACGTGGCAGTGGGGGATAAAAAACCGGCAAAAAGGTGCCCGAGGCCGCCAGGGTGGCAGCAAAAAATCAGTCGGGATCAGCGCTGGAGATCAGCTGGGAGGGGCGTGCAGTAACTGGGCGATGCGGGCCTTGTCCTTGACTCCGAGCTTGCTGTAGATGGCGCGGATATGGTGGCGCACGGTGTTGGGCGACATGCCCAGGTCCCGGGCCACTTCCTTGTAGGTCTTGCCGTCGCCGAAGCATTGCGCGACGTCATTTTCTCGCGGGCTCAACTGCGGCAGCACGCTGCGGTTGCGCGCAGCCAACAGATACAGGTCGCCCACGGCCGAGGCTTCGACCTGTAAATGCTTGCCTTCGAAGCCGTCACCATTCAGTGCCACCGGTAACTGCGGACCGCTCCATTGCGGCCATTCGCTGAGCAGCAGGTCGACAAACCCGCGCTCGGCGCAATGCAGGGTGCCGCGCTGATCGCAGACCGCCAGTGCCAGGTTGCGCGGGCGGGTAAGTTTTTCGCGCATGGCCACCAGGGTGCGGATCTGGTTGGCCGACACCGCGGCCACCAGGTGCAGCATGATGTTGTTCAGCAAGTGGCAGTCGTCCTCGCGAAAGCGCGGCGCACCGGGCTTGCGGTACAGCGCCAGGTGATCGCTGAGGTGGGTGTGGGGATCGATGTAGACCACGCACATCAGCTCGCCGATGTCATAGGTCGCGCCCAGCCAGTTCAGGCCGGGGCCATTGGCCGGATTGCGCATGTCGATGATCACTGCCTGCCCGGGGGAGGCGTGCACGCGTCTCACGGTGACGTCGATATGGCGGATCGACTGCCAGTCCGGCAGGTAGCTGGGCGGCAGGTGATACAGGTAGGAACTGTGCTCCTCGGGCAAGCCGTCGATCAGCGCGGCGCGTCCCCACCAGGCGCTGTCAAAGGGCAGCACCTGGCTGATACGGGCCAGGGCGTGCGGGTGCAGGGTTTCGATGTCCTGGTGCTGGGCCAGGCGTTGCAGTTCGAGTGTCAGCGCGCTGAAGGCTGCCAGCAGGCCGGCGTGACCATGATCATGACCGCTCATTGGGGTGTACCTCTGTGCGACTTTCTTATTATTTTCGTCACGAAGTAGTGAAGGACCGGAACGTCGCGAAGACGTGGGCAGGGCCTGAAATCGAGTATCGGCGGGTTGCGGCACCCTCGCCATCCTACAGATGCAGGAGGCTGGCCGAGAGCGTCGCGCTGCCCAACCTGCCGGCCAAGGCGCTGTATGCCCCGGGCCAGAGCGCTCCCGTGAAACCTGCGGTTATGCTCGGCGCCAAGGCAGCAGTCAAGGCCGTTGATTGATTGTGACTACCCGGTCACAACTGGAAATATTTTTTGCCGGGGGACGCATTAAACCTCAAGTCCGGCCGATATCCATTACAGGCTCGCAGACCAACTACAACAGTCGGGCCGACCTGTCACACCTCCAGCACGGCTGGCCGACAGGGCTATTGGCATGGATGCGCGCAACCCCTTATTTCCCGAGAGTCGTCCTATGTCCCTACGTAATATCAATATCGCGCCCCGCGCTTTCCTCGGTTTTGCGTTCATTGCGTTGCTGGTCGTGGTGTTAGGTGTGTTTGCGGTCAACCGCATGTCAATCATTCGCCAGGCGTCCATCGATATGGACACTATCCAACTGCCGAGTGTGAGGTACCTGGGGAACATGACCGAGAACGTCCTGCGCATGCGCATCCTGTCGTTCCGCATCCTGGTCAACCGCGAGGCGGCCGGCCTGGATGAAGCGCAAACCCGCATCGGCGTGCTGGTGGACAAGCTCAAGCAGGCCCAGGCCAGCTACGCAGCGTTGCCGGCGGGCAACGAGGAAGCGGCGCTGTACAAATCCTTTGCCGCCACCCTGGAAAACTACCTGCAAGCCCAGAATCAGATGCTGGAGCTGTCGCGGCAGAACAAGCTGGAGGAGATGCGCAGCCTGATCAACACCCGGATCAAGGACGGCACCGACTTGATGGGTGAACAACTGAACAAGCTGGTGGCGATCAACACCGCCGATGCCACGGCGGCATCAGCCGATGCCGGCAACCATTACGACAGCGCGATCACCTGGATCATCCTGGTCGCCCTGGCGGCGGCATTGATGACGGTGCTCCTGGCGCTGTTGCTGACCCGCAGCATCGTGCAGCCGCTGAACCGGGCCTTGAGCGCCGCGCAAACCATTGCCGGCGGCGACCTGACCAAAGTCATCGAGGTCGACGGCAAGGACGAGTCGTCGCGGCTGCTCAGCGCCCTGGCCGATATGCAGGGCAATCTGCGCCGTACCATCGAGCAGATCTCGGGCTCTGCCACCCAGCTGGCGTCAGCCTCGGAAGAACTCAGCGCGGTCACCGAGGAAGCTTCCCGTGGCCTGCAACAGCAGAACAACGAAATCGAACAGGCCGCCACTGCGGTGAATGAAATGACCGCCGCCGTGGAAGAGGTCGCGCGCAACGCGGTGTCGACTTCGGAGGCCTCGCACCAGTCAACCCAGGCCGCCCGTGAAGGCCGTGATCGCGTGGTCCAGACCGTCGACGCGATCCAGACCATGACCCACGACGTGCAAAACACCTCGGTGATGATCGAAGGCCTGGCCACCCAGGGTCGAGACATCGGCAAGGTGCTGGATGTGATTCGGGCCATTGCCGAGCAGACCAACCTGCTGGCCCTGAACGCCGCGATCGAAGCAGCCCGGGCCGGTGAGGCCGGACGTGGTTTCGCGGTGGTGGCCGATGAGGTACGGGCCTTGGCCCACCGCACTGCGCAGTCGACCCAGGAAATCGAAAAAATGGTCGCCGGGATCCAGAACGGCACCGGCGAGGCGGTGCAGTCGATGCAGCAAAGCAATCAACGCACCCAGAGCACCCTGGAAATGGCCCGCGCCGCCGGTGTGGCCCTGGAGCAGATCGCCGAGTCGATCAACCTGATCAACGAGCGCAACCTGGTCATTGCCAGCGCCTCGGAAGAGCAGGCTCAAGTGTCGCGGGAGGTCGATCGCAACCTGGTGAACATCCGCGACCTGGCTACCCAGTCGGCGGCAGGAGCCAACCAGACCAGCGCTGCAAGCCATGAGCTGTCGCGCCTGGCGGTGGATTTGAACAGCATGGTGGCGCGCTTCGTCATCTGACCAGGCGTGAACCCGGCGCCCGTCACGGCGCCGGAAGCCGGTTTAACCGGCGGCTTGCGGCCACAGCTGTTGATTGACCAGATTGGCCGGGCGTTGTCCGGCCAATGCCGCCAACAGATTGTCGACGGCGCAGCGGGCCATGGCTTCGCGGGTTTCATGGGTGGCCGAACCGATGTGCGGGGTGGCCACCACATTGTCCAGTTGCAACAACGGTGAGTCGTGGTCCAGCGGCTCGCGCTCGAACACATCCAGCCCGGCCGCGCGGATCTTGCGCTGCTGCAACGCCTCGATCATCGCCCCTTCGTCCACCACCTTGCCCCGGGAAATATTGATAAAGATGCTTTCCGGGCGCATCAGCTCGAATTCCTTCGCGCCGATCAAGCCCTGTGTCTGGGCGGTCAGCGGCAGGGTCAGGCAAATGAAATCGGCCTGCTGCAACAGTTGCTCCAGGCTGCAATAGCGGGCGTTGAAGCGCGCCTCCACCGCCGGTTTCGGCGAGTTGCTGTGGTAGATCAGCGGCATGCCGAAGCCAAAGTGCCCGCGCTGGGCCAGGGCCTCGCCAATGCGCCCCATGCCGATGATGCCCAGGGTCTTGCCATGCACGTCGCTGCCAAAGTGCCGCGGGCCGATGTTGCTGTTCCACTGCCCGGCGCGGACCAGGGTGGCCAGTTCCACCACCCGCCGCGCGGTGGCCAGGATCAGCGCAAAACCGGTGTCGGCGGTGGTCTCGGTGAGCACATCCGGGGTATTGCTGAGCAGGATCCTGCGCTGGCTCAGGTAGTCGATGTCGTAGTTGTCGACGCCCACCGAGACGCTGGCGACCGCCTCCAGCTGCGGTGCCAGGTCCAGCAGTTCGGCGTCCAGGCGCAGGCTTGCGCCGAGCAGGCCCTGGGCCCGGGGCAGGGCTTCGCGCAGACGGTCCATGCCGGCGGGGCTCAAGTCTTCGATCAGCGTGACCTCGGCCTGGGCTTGCAGACGCGCCATCAGCTCCGGGGACAGTTTTTTGTAGACAACAACCTGTTTTTTCATCGGGTTCACCACCGTGTTCGGTTCAGGAATGGGCCAGGCGTCGACGGGCAGGCAAGGCCGGCGCCGTGCGGTCACTGGCGCCGGGCTTGAGGAAAATCGTCAGGACCACCGACAGCAGCAACGCGCCGCTCATCAGCAGGTAGGAAGCGCCGGGCGAGCCGGTGGCGCTGTTCAGGTAACCCACCAGGTAAGAGCCGCCGAACGAGCCGAGGGCGCCCATGCTGTTGATCAGCGCCATGGCGCCGCCGGCCACGTTGGCGGGAAGAATCTCCGGCACGATGGCGAAGAACGGCCCATAGGGCGCGTACATGCAGGCCCCGGCGATGACCAGCAAGGTGTAGGACCACCAGAAGTGTTCGGCGCCCAGCAGGTAGGAGCCGTAAAAGGCCACGGAGGCGATCAGCAGCGGCGGCCAGACAAAGCGTTTGCGCTTCTGGATCCGGTCCGAGCCCCAGGACACCCCGAGCATGGCAATCACCGCCGCCAGGTACGGCAGCGCCGACAGCCAGCCGGCCTCGACCATGTCCATCTGCGCGCCGTGCTTGAGAATCGACGGCAGCCACAGCACAAAGCCGTAGACGCCGATGCTCCAGCAGAAAAACTGCAACGCCAGGATGATGACCTTGGGTGAGCGGAAGGCTTCGGCGTAGTTCTTTACCGCTTTCATGCCCACCTGTTCGGCGTCCAGGGTGCTTTGCAGGTCCTGTTTTTCCTGCGAGGTGAGCCATTTGGCTTCGCTTGGGCGGTCATCCGCCAGGCGCCACCAGATAAACGCCCAGAGTACGGCCGGCAGACCTTCGATGATAAACATCCAGCGCCAGCTGAAATGCTCCACCAGGTAGCCCGAGACTACCGACATCCAGAGCATGGTCACCGGGTTGCCGAGAATCAGGAAGGTGTTGGCGCGGGAGCGCTCGGCACGGGTGAACCAATGGCACAGGTAGACCAGCATCGCCGGCATCACGGCGGCCTCGACCACGCCGAGCATGAAGCGGATGACGATCAGCATATAGGCGTTGGAGACGATACCGGTCAGGGTCGCCAGGGCGCCCCAGAGAATCAGGCTGACAAAAATCAGCTTCTTCACGCTGTGCTTTTGCGCGTAGATCGCCCCCGGCACCTGGAAGAAGAAGTAGCCGAGGAAGAACAGGGCGCCCAGCAGCGACGACAGTCCCGGGGTGATCATCAAGTCGGCGGCCATCCCTGAGGCAGCGGCAAACCCGTAGTTGGCGCGGTCCAGATACGCCAGGCTGTAGGTGATAAAGACGATGGGCATGATGTACCACCAGCGGCGGGTGGCGAGTTTTGCGGTGTGCATGATGGAACTCCTGAGCTTGTTGTTTTTGTCGCAGCAGGTAACGCGTCACGGGTCAATCGGGTGCGGCGGTCAGGCGCTGGATCGCAAGCGAACGGCAGCGGGCGGGGGCAGTTCTTCACGGCGCGGCAGGCCTTCCATATCGCCACGGCTCTGCACCGCGCGGCTGCCGATCCAGTTGGCGCGCTGTACGGCCTCGGCCATGCCGAGGTTTTCCAGCAGGCCGCTGATCAGGCCCACGGCAAAGCCGTCGCCGGCGCCTACGGTGTCGACCACCTCGGCCACCGGCACGGCCTCGACAAAGCCTTGATCCAGTTGGGTGCGGTAATAGGCGCCGGCGGCCCCGAGCTTGATCACCACGGCCTCGACCCCCTGGTCCAGGTAAAACGCGGCGATATCGGCCGGGTCTTGCAAGCCGGTCAAAAGGCGACCTTCACTCAGGCCCGGCAGCACCCAATGGGCTTGCACGGCCAGGCGGTTGATCTCGCTGATCATCTGTTTTTCGCTGTCCCACAGGCTGGGGCGCAGGTTGGGGTCGAACGACAGGCTGCGTCCGGCGGCGCGCATCTGGCTCATCAGCACCTGGGACAGCTCCCGGGCCGAGGCCGAGAGAGCCGGCGGGATGCCGGTGGCGTGCAGGTGCCGGGCCTTCAACAAGGCCGGCGCGATGTTGTTGACCGAGAGCCGGCTGGCTGCCGAGCCACGGCGGAAGTACTCGACCCGGGGGTCGGCGCCGTGTTCTTCGAGGGATTTGAGCTGAAACCCGGTGGGGTGCGCGGGGTCGGTCTCGACAAAGCGGCAGTCCAGGCCCTCGGCCTTCAGGGTGTCGACCACAAAACGGCCGAATGAATCGGCGCCGACCCGGCTCAGCCAGGCCACGTTGAACCCCAGGCGAGACAGGCCAATGGCAACATTGCTGTCGGCGCCGGCAATGCGTTTATGGAAATGCCCGACCTGGGCCAGGTCGCCGCTGTGCTCGGCGACGAACATGGCCATGGTTTCACCGAACGACAGGATATCGATCTCAGACATGGGCGTTCTCCAGGCGTGACTGGCCCAGGCGGGCGAGGGTGCCGACGTGGTCACGGGTCAGTTGCACCAGGTCCTCGCCTTGCAGCGGGTATTCCACCGCGCGGTTAATACCTTGGGTCATGTGCCGCAACAGTTGTTCCCACAGATGCAGGTCGGCTGCGCTCGGCGGGATGGCCACCAGCTTGCCGTCGGCGCGGCGCGCCACGGCTTTGCAATGCACATAGCCGACATGCCGCCCCAGCAGGCGCGCGGCGGTGGCGGCCGACTGGTCCTGCCACTGCCAGTTGCCGATGTCGAACGTCATTTGCACCGGCAGTTGCAGGCGCTCGACCTGATCGAAAAAACGCTGGAACGGTTCGATTCGCCCGCCGTGCAGGGTCTGGTCGTTTTCCACCAGCAGCCGCACCGGGTGCCGTGCCAGCAAGGCGCCGAGGCTCTGCAGGTCGTTGTTGTCGGTGAAGTAGCCCAGGGACACTTTCAAACTCGTGGCGCCAAAGGCATGGGCGCGCAACAGGGCCTGTTCCAGCTGCGGATTGGCCTGGGACTGGCCGGCGACCCACAGTTCCAGTGGCGAGGAAAACAGGCTTTCGAGTTGCTGCGCCGCAGTGGCCTGGGCCAGTTCGGCCGGGACTTCGTCGGTGAGCAGCTCTTCACGCCATTCGATTCGCGAGGCCCCGGCGGCGGCCAGCACCTCGATGAAATGGCCTTGGCCCTGGGTGCGGACCAGGTCGGCACCGTAGCTGGAGAGGCTGATGGAAACGGGTGATTTATGCATTGTTCTGACCTCTGAAACCGGTTTCATTTTTGTTCAAAAATTTTTGCTGAAGCGCATCCAACGTCTGGCGGCAGCGACTACCGCGAAATACTGTGTTTCACCGACCCCGGGTCGATCCCCGCACAATCAACTGCGCCGCAAAATCCAGCACCCGCAGCGGCTGGGTGTCACCGCGCAGGCGCTTGAGCAGGCATTCGAACGCGCTCGCGCCTATGGCCTCGGTGGGTTGGGCGAGGGCGGTGATGCCATTGCCCACCAAGGGGTACCAATCCAGGTCATCGAGGGCGATCAGACCGATCTCGTCGAACAGGGGGCAATCCAGTTCGCGCAGGGCCGTGGTGGCCGCCAGCGCAGCGACGCCGTTGGCGCAGAACAGGGCTTTGGGCCCCGGGCCCGGGGCGGCGAGGAAGTGCTTCAGGTGTTGAGTCAGGGCGCTGCCGGTTTCCAGCACCTGGCCGTGCAGGCCCGGGCGCTGGGCGATTTCGTTGTGGAAGCTGGCGACCCGCTCGATCCGCGAGCTGGTGCCGTCATGGGGTTCGCTGACCAGCACGATGTCGCGGTAACCGCGCTCCTGCAGGTGGCTGAGGGCGGCGTTGACGGCCGCGGGGTTGTCCAGGCCCACCAGGTCGCTGTGCAATTGCTCGACCTTGCGGTCCACCAGGACCATGGGCATTTCCTGGTGCAGTTCGCGCAGTTGGTCCAGGTGGTGGCCGAGGGTGTTCACGATCAGGCCTTCGATGTTGTACGAACGCAGGTTGGCCAGATGCTGGCGTTCCTGTTCGTCATCGCGGTCGGTGTTGCACACCACCAGGCTGTAGCCGTGCTGGCGACAGGCGGTTTCCACGCCATGCATCACGGCAATCGAATAGGGGTTGCGGATATCGGCCACCAGCATGCCGATCAGGCGGGTGCGCCCGCGTTTCAGGCCGCGAGCCATCTGGTTCGGGCGGTAGCCCAGTTCCTCGATCGCCTGCTCGATGCGCAGGGCAATGGCATCGGAGAGCAGGGCGCGGTCGTCGCCGATAAAGCGCGAGACACTGGCCTTGGAGACTCCGGCGCGCTCGGCCACATCAAGCATGGTGACGCGGCTGCGCTGGGCGGCGGAAAAACTGTTCACGGGCAACGACCTTATTTTTTTGATTATTGGATTTCACCAAGCTTGAACTTGCACTGAAACCGGTTTCAGGAAACAGCAAAGCGTAATCGGCGTCAAGTCCGATCCACTGCGGCATCTGACCAACGGCGGGCGCCGTGACTCAAGCCCACAGACTCAGCCAGGCCGAAGCCAGCAACAGCAGGGCCATGCCCCGGTTGAAACGCTGCATGGCAATAGGCGAGCGCAGCACCTTGCTCGAACCGGCACCGAGCATGGCCCAGGCTCCCAGGCACGGCAGCGAGATCAGGAAAAACGCCAGGGACAGGTACAGCACATGGCTCTGGCGCTCGGCGCCTTCACCGGCGAATACGCTGACCACCGCCAGCGCCATCATCCAGGTCTTGGGGTTGACCAATTGCAGGCTGGCACCCCCCAGCAGTCCCAGGCGGCGCGGGTTGCCGCTATCAGTTGTGGGGACGAGGGCTGTGGCCGGTGCGCGGTAGATCTGCCAGGCCAGGTAGCTGAGCCAGAGGATGCCGATCCCTTGCATGGCGTGTTGCACCGCAGGCAGGCGAGTCAGGGACTGGCCGAAGCCGCTGCCCACCAGCAGCACGATAGTGGCCGCCGCGGTGCCGGCACCGAGGATGATCGGCAACGCCGCCTTGAAGCCGTAGCGGGCGCTGTTGCTCAGCACCAGGATATTGGTCGGCCCGGGGGTGATGGAGGCGACGAAGGCAAACAGTAAAAACGGCAGCAGGGTGGGGAAAGACGACATGGCAGGCTAGCTCCGGGGAAGATCGAGACGCCATCTTCGCCAAGCAGCGCCTCAGGCGTCTGGAAGCTTTGTGCAGCGCTTGCGGTACAGCGCCGGGGTCAGGCCGTAGGCGCGGACGAACCAGCGCCCCATATGGCTTTGATCGGCAAACCCCAGGGCCACGGCCACCTCGGCGGTGGGTTCGCCACGGGCCAAGAGGCGCCGTGCCCGAGCCAGGCGCAACTGCACCAGATAGGCGTGGGGCGGCAAGCCAAACGCCGCCTTGAACGCGCGGCTCAGGCGAAAACGGTCGACGCCGCAGGCCTGGCTCAGTTCATTGAGGCTGATGTCCAGCTGGCCGTGGGCATGCAGGTACTCCCGAGCACGGTGGGCCACCAGCGGCAGGCGCGGGTCATCGCGATAACGCTGGCGCCAGTGCAGGTGCCCGGTGAGTTGTTCGAGCAGTTGGTCGAGAGCGCTCTGGCGCACGATCCGCAGTTCCCCGCTGTGCAGACTGTGGAAGGCGTTGCAGGTGGCCTGGGCCAGGCGCGGGTCACTGGCCAGAGTGCTGGCGAAGCTCAGTTGACTGTCGGCCGGCGCCTCTTCGAACAGTGCGCCGAGTTCGCGGGTCAGCCATTGCGGGTCGAGGTACAGCATGCGGTAGGTAAAGCCGCCGGCGCTGGGGGCCTCGCCGTCGTGCAACTCGCCGGGTTCAAGCAGGAATACCTTGCCCGGGGTGCTCTGGTGCCGCGCACGGCGGCAGTTGAACTGCTGCACCCCTTGCTCGGTCACGCCCACCAGGTAGCTGTCGTGCCAGTGTGGGTCGTAGGCATGGCCGGTGAAGTGCGCACGCAGGGTTTCAATGCCGGTCTCGGCGTCCTGGGCCAGATCGATCCAGTTGTGCGCAGTCATGGGCGCTCCGCGAAAGGGTCAAGGTCGTCAGTTAGCGCCCGCCGCCCAGGGCGGGTCTAGAAGATTTGTGCGCGGTCAACTGAACAGCCCGGCGGCGATGTTGATCGAGAAGCCGAGGATCGCGGTGTTGAACAGAAAACCGATCAGCGACTGCGCCAGCACGATCTTGCGCAAGCCACGGGTGGCCACGCCGACGTCGGCGGTCTGCACCGCCACGCCGATGGTGAAAGAGAAGTACAGGAAGTCCCAGTAATTGGGGGTGGTCAGGTTTTCGGCAAAGCGCAGGGCCGGTTCCTTGCCATCCCAGGTGTAGTAGAGCCGCGCGTAGTGCACGCTGAAAATCATCCCGATCAACAGCCACGAGCCGACCACGGTCATGCCGGTAAAACCGTAGTGCAACAGGCGCCGGGTGCTTTCCAGGTCCTTGCTGCCGCTGAGCTCGAAGGTGATTGCCGCCAGGCTGGCCAGGGCGGCGATGCACACCATGAACAGCACCAGGCTGGCGTTTTCATCCTCGACTTCGGCGATGCGCTTCACATCGTCGGCCCTGGCCCGCACGGCGAGCCAGAACATCAGCACCAGGTAGCTCCAGACCCCGGCGTTCCAGCCGATGAGGATCTTGCTGATCACCGAGTCGGCCGGGGCCAGGATCCCGACCGCCAGCCCGATCAGGGCACCGGCAGTCAGGCGGGGATGGGTGCGGACGATATGCGGCATGGCGACTCGCTGAGGGTGGCTGGGGGCTGGCGAACTCTAGCATGAACACCCCACGGCGCCCTCAAGGGCAAACCACGCTGGCCATCCGTAACACCACGTATCAGCCTGATAATCCTTGGCGTTCTCGAGGGCCAGCGCAGTCTGCGGCAGCGGCTACAGGCCAGATCCGGGGTTTGGATCACTCGGGGAGGCGAATAAGGCCGGGTTGCAGGCCGAACACTTCCACGCCTTCGGCGGTGGATTTGCCGGCGGTGACCGGCAGGCGCTGCACCGGTTGGTCCGGCCCCTGGCGGTATTCCACGCTCATGCCGTCGGGGCCGCGCTGGATCGCCGCGGGCGGCAGGATGAACGCCTGGTCATTGCGGTAGGTGACGATCGTCAGGCGCGCACTCATGCCCAGGCGCACCCGTTGCAGCTGTTCGCGGGTCAGCTTGGGGATCGACAGGGTCACCGGAAACTGCGCGCTGCCTCCGGCGCTGTCGCCGGAGGTCGCAAGGCTGCTGACGATATCCACCGTGCCATTGAGGCGCTCACCGTCGAAACCGTCGCCGAGAATCTCCACGCTTTGCCCCGGGTGCAACTGGTTGATGTCCAGCTCCGAAACCTTGCTGACGATCTTCAACTGCTCGATGTTGGCCAGGCCGAACAACACTTGCCCCTGGTTGACCCGCGCACCGGCCTGAACCGGCCCCGAGGCCATGGCACTGGAGTTTTGCCCGCCCGTCGAGCCCGGCGCCGGCACCACGATTCCGGCAAAGGGCGCCCGCACATTGCGCCCTTCAAGCAGGGTGCGCAGGGCCTGGTATTTCACGGTGGCGTTGGTCAGTTCCATTTCGGCGATCTGCAGGTACTCGCCTTTGCCCTGGGCCAGGGTCTGCTCCAGCTCGCCCTTGGCCGCCTGCAGGTCGAGGCGCTGGACCTGCAACTGCTGGTTCAGGTCGTCCAGTTCATTGCGCGCGACGATGCCACGACTGAACAGGTTCTGGCTGTCACTGAGCTTGCGTTCCGAGTTGCTCAGGGCCATTTCCGAGGTCCTGACCGCGCGCCGGGCGCGGGTCACTTGCTGGCTGCTGTCCCAGTCCTGCAGTTCCTGCACCGCGCGGCGCGCCTTGAGTTGGGTCGACAAGGCATCGCGCAACTGGATTTCCAGGAGTGCCGGGTCCATCTGCAACAAGGTCTGCCCAGCCTCGACCCGCTGCCCCTGTTCCACCAGGCTGGCCTGGACGTTGCCGTCAAAAGGCGCGGTGAGGGTGATGGTCTGTTGCGGCTCGATCTTGCCCACCAGGCCGATCTGATGGCTCAAGGGTTTTGGTTGCACGGCAATCCACTGCGCGCGGGCCGGCTGTTCGGCAACGGGTGTCTGATAGCGCAGCACGGCAAACCCGGCCACGCCCAGTACCAGCAACAGCGCGCCAACCTGCAACGTGCGCTGGTGACGGCGGATAACACCCGTCTTATCAATAGTCGTTGAGCGCAATGTCCCAGCTCTCCAAAGTCATGCCCAGGGTCAGATCCAGCTGGGTCTGGGCGTTCAGGTAGGCAATCAGTGCATTCAGGCGGGCGTTTTCGGCGTTTCGCAGGTCGCCTTCGAAACTCAGCACCTGGAAGTTGCTGGAGCGTCCGGCGCTGAGTTTTTCCCGTTCGATGTCCAGTTTGCGCCGCGACAGATCCACTGCGCGCTGGGCGATCTCGTATTGCCGCCAGCGCGTGCCGAGGTCACGCACCACATCGTTGACGCTGCGCTCCAGGGCCTGGCGGGCATCGGCCAGCACCAGCTCCTGGTTTTCCACGTCGACCCGCGCATGGACCTCGGCCTGCCGGGTACTCAGATCGCCGATAGGAATCTGCACCTGGACCCCGGCATAGCTGTCCCAGCGGCGCCCGGGGCCGTTGCCGTTATCGTTGTCATAACGGTCGCTGATCTGGTTGGCCCCGGCGACCAGCGACACATCCCAGCGGCTCTGGTCCTTGGCGATCACCAGGTTGAGGTCGGCCTGCTGGCTGCCCAGCAGGGTGGACAAGTATTGCGGCTGCTGCACCTGGGCCAGGCGTAGGGCCTGGCCCTTGTCGATGCTGACTTTGCTGGCCTCCAGGGCCTCGCTGGCGCGAATCGGCGTGGACAGGTCCAGGGCCAGCAAGCGCAGCAGCGACAGGCGATTGATGTCCACCTGGTTCTGCGCCTCTTCCACCCCCAGTTCCTGGGTGGCAATGTCGGCCTCGGTTTGCACGATCTCGAATTCCGCCATGCGCCCGGCGCCAATCAACGCCTTGTTCACCTCCAGCAGGGCCGAGGCGCGCTTGAGGGCTTCCCGGGCAATGGCCAGTTGCTCCTGGGACCTGAGCAGTTCGCGGTAGGTGGTGATCACGTCGGAAATGGTCTGGGCCACGCTGGACTTGAGGTTGAGGCGATTGGCCTGCTCCGAGATCCGCGCCAGGCGCAGCGGGGCGGTGGTCACGTCCCAGCCGGCGCCGCGCAGCAGTGGCTGGATCACGGCCAGGTCCAGGCCATCGCTGCGATAGCGCCCGGCCCGGTCGGCGTTGTTCAGTTGCTGGGTCCAGGCCATGCTCAGGCGCGTGCCGTATTCACCCAGCAGGCTGGTGGTTGGCGCGACCGTGGCGTTGCGGCTGCGGTCGGCGGTGCCTTGGGCAGTGCGGTAGTTGCCATTGAGCAGCAGCTTGGGGTTGAAAGCGTCTTCAGCCACCCGCAGGTCGAACTTCTGTGCCACCCGCTGCAGGTAGGCGCTGCGAATCCCTCGGTTATTGCGCAACCCCAGGTACACCGCATCGCCCAGGGTCAGGTCGGTCATTTGCTGGCTCAGCAGCACACTGCGCGCCTGGGCGTTGCGCAATGAGGGCGCGGCGGCCTGGCTGGCCATGCTGGGCTCGGTGGCCGCGAGCAGGTGGGTGTTGAGCAGGTAGAGGACGCAAACCATCCATGGGCGCCAGTCACTCATCGCGCAGGGCCTCCACCGGTTGCAGGCGAGACGCCGAGACGGCCGGATACAGACCGAAAAACAGCCCCACCAGCAAGGTACTGCCGACACCCAGGGGTAGGGCCGCCGCCGCCAGGGTGAACTGCCAGCCGGACAGCACCGCATAAATGGAAGCCGCCGCGACGCCCAGCACCGCCCCGCACAGCGCGCCGACGGCGGTCAGGGTCACGGCTTCCAGCAGGAATAGATTGCGGATATCCCGGCGGCGCGCGCCCAAGGCCATGCGAATGCCGATTTCCCGCCGGCGCTCGGACACGTTCATCAGCATCACATTCATCACGCCAACCCCGCCGCCAATCAGGGAAATGCCGCCCAGGGCCAGCAGCAGGTAGCTGAAGGTGCGGCTCTGGCGGGTCATGCCGTCGATGATCTGTTGCGGCAGTTGCACGGCGATATCCCTGCCTCGCAGTTGCTGCTTCAAGGCCTGGGTCAGGTCTTCGGCGGCCTGGTTCATGTCCTGGCCCATGGCCGCTCGGGCGATCACATTGCTGATCTGCGGCGCGGGGTAGATGCGGCGCATGCCTTGCAGGGGGATGAAGATCGAATCATTGGCCTGGACCGGAACCATCAGCGACGCCGGTTGTTCCTGAAGGATGCCGATCACCAGGAACAGGTAGTCGTTGACCCTGAGCCGGTCGCCGAGGCGCAGCGGATCCCCGGGGGTACTCAAGGCCTGGGCGACCTTGTGCCCGACCACGGTGTAGGTCTCGCCCTGATCGAAGTCCGAAAGAAAGCGCCCCTCGCGCACATTGAAACGCATGGCCCCGGCCAGTTCTTCGGTACTGCCGACCAGACCGGCGCCGGTGGAGCGGCCGTGGAAGATCAGCGGGCCGCTGGCCAGGGTCACGGGGGCGATAAACATCATGTTTGGCGCGTCCCGGTGCAGTTGCTCGACATCCAGCATCGGCGGCAGCGGTACACGGCTATCGGCAGCGCCGGGGAACTGCACAGACAGGGTATCGGTGCCCATGTCCTTGAAAATCGCCGCGGCTTCCTCGGCCGCGTTGTTGCCGATATTGATCAGCGCCACCACCGAGGAACTGCCGATGACGATGCCCAGCAGCGCCAGGATCGAGCGCTTGCCCAGGGTGCGCAGGCTGACAAAAGCCTCATGCAGCAATTGGCTGGCGCTTTGCTCGACCCTCAGGCTCATGCCGGGCACGCCTCCTGCACCACACCGTTGTGCACGCGGATCTGCCGTTGCAGGCGGCGGGCGATGTGCGGGTCGTGGGTGACGATAATCAGCGTCACGTGACGCTCGCGGTTGAGCGACAACAACAACTCCATGATGTCCTGGGCGGTGTGGCTGTCGAGGTTGCCGGTGGGTTCGTCGGCGAGGATTACCGAGGGCTGGCCGACCAGTGCCCGGGCAATCGCCACCCGTTGCCGCTGGCCGCCGGAGAGGTCGGCGGGACGGTGTTCGGCGCGTTCTGCCAGGCCCACCTGGTCCAGTATGTGCATGGCCCGTTGCAGTGACTCGCGGCGCGCCACGCCGCGATAACTCAAGGGTAGGGCAACGTTGTCCAGGGCACTCAGGCGTGGCAGCAGGTTGAAGCTCTGGAACACAAAACCGATTTTTCGGTTGCGAATGGCCGCCAACTGGTCGGGGCTGGCGCGGAAAATGTCATGGCCGGCGAAGCGGTACTCGCCGCTGTCCGGCAGATCGAGCAGGCCGAGGATATTGAGCAGGGTGCTTTTGCCGGAACCGGAGGCGCCGAGGATGGCGCAGCTTTCGCCGACCTCGATGGTCAGCGAGACGTCCTTGAGAATCTGCAGGTGCTGGTCTGCCAGCCGATAGCTCTTGCCGATGCCTTGCAGGGAGATGAAGCCTTCGTGAGCAATTGTGTCTGTCATTGCTTACCGCGCTGGCAGGCTGGGCGTCGCTGGGCGAATTCCCCAGGGCCGAGAAGGGCAGAGAGGGCATTGCACACAGGATCAGCACTGGTTTTATTTATTATTTTTAAAAATTTGTTTGAATAGTAGCTGTGATCCCAAGGCGACGCTAGCCGTCAAGCTCGGGGAATGGGGCAAATTTCTCCCGTGCTTGCGTGACAATTTGAAACATTTTTTTCGCCCCGGTCGGTGCCAGACTGGCGAGTCGAAAAAAGCCCGGTTTAACCGGCGGCATCCGTCAAAGGCTTGCTTTAAAAGGGCCGCACGGGTATAAAAAATCAAATTTTTTTTTAAAACGCTGTTCGTACGGTCAGTTTTTTACCCCAGCAAAGGTCTCCGCCATGGTCGCAAAGAAACTCAGTGCTCCAAATGTCACCAAGACCCGACTGCTGGAAGCGACGGAAGCATTGTTTATCAAGTTCGGCTATGACGCCGTGCTGCTGCGCCAGATCACCGAGCGGGCCAAGGTCAACCTGGCGGCGGTGAATTACCACTTCGGCGACAAGGACTCACTGATGACCGCGCTGCTGATGCAGCGCCTGGGGCCGCTGAATGACCAGCGCCTGGAACTGCTCGCCAAGTGCGAAGAACAGAGCGACGGTCCGCTGGATTGCGAAACCCTGCTCGGCGTGCTGTTCGCCCCGGCCATGGGCCTGGAGCGCAGTGATGAATCCGGCATTGAAGGGCGTTCGTTCATTCGTTTTCTCGGCCGGGTCTACAGCGACACATCGCCCTTTATCCAGGAATACCTCAAGGAACATTACCAGCCGGTATTCGAGCGCTTCTTCAAGGCGTTCGCCCTGGCATTGCCCGACTTGCCTCGCAATGAACTGGGGGTGCGCTTGCAGTTCGCCCTCAAGGCGATTTCCGGGGTCATGGCCGGTACCGAACTGCGCCTGCTGATGCAGGCCATGAGTCTCGGGCGTCCGGCCACCGATGCCGAGGTCATGGCCAAGCTGATCAGCCTGGTTTCCGCCGCCATCCGCGCGCCGATGCAGGACCCGGAGTCCGAGCAGGCTTTGGAAAAAGTCCTCAATACTCAACGGCTGATCCGTCAGCAAGGCAGCCACGGCGCCAGCTGAGCTGTGCGTTAACGCCAGGGGCCCATCATTCGATCGCCGAATGATGATTCAGAGCCAAGGATGGTTCTGCTAGCGTGCAGAAACCTTACGGCCCATGGACACCCATCGATGATTCCCTACCAAGCGCATCGACTCTCAGTCAACGGCATCGACCTGTGCGTGCAGGTCGCCGGCCCGCAGGACGGGCGCCCGGTCTGGCTGCTGCATGGCTTTCCCGAGTGCTGGTATTCCTGGCGCGAGCAGGTGGGGCCGCTGGTGGCGGCGGGTTACCGGGTATTTGTGCCGCAGATGCGTGGCTATGGTGCCAGCAGCGCACCGCAGGCGGTGGAGGCCTATGACCTGCTGACCCTGTGCGCCGACATTCAGGCGGCCATGGACGCCTTCGGCCATCGCCAGGTGTGCATGGTCGGCCACGATTGGGGCGCGGTGGTGGCCTGGTACCTGGCGCTGCTCGAACCGCAGCGGATACAGGCGCTGGTGACCCTCTCGGTGCCCTTCGCCGGTCGGGCCAAGCGCCCGGCGATCGAGGTTATGCGTGAAGTTTTCGCCGATCGCTTCAATTACATCCTGTATTTCCAGGAGCCTGGCGTCGCCGAGGCCGAACTGGATGCCGACATCGACGCCAGCCTGCGCCTGTTCATGGGCGATGCCGGGGCCTTGCTGCAGCCCCGTCCCTCGGATGCGCGGCTGTTCGATGGGGTGCAGATTCCCGAGGTATTGCCTCCCTGGTGCTCGGAGCAGGACTTCCAGGTCTATCGCCAGACCTTCGCCGAACACGGTTTTCGCGGGGCCTTGAACTGGTACCGCAATTTCGAGCGCAACTGGCAGCGCAGCGAGTTCCTCAGTGGGGCCAAGGTCCAGCAACCGACCCTGTTTCTGATCGGCGACCGCGACCCGGTCGGGGTCCTGGAAGCGCACACCCTCAAGCGCATGCCTGACAGCGTGCCGCACCTGGAGCAGCACCTGCTGGCTGATTGCGGGCACTGGATCCAGAGCGAGCAGGCGCCCGAGGTGAATCGCCTGCTCCTGGACTTTTTGCAGCGCGCCTACGCCTGAAGCAATGGAGCCCGGCTTGGGCTTTCCTGGGGTGCCTCGTGCAACTCCAGGGTGCGCTGGAACAGGCCGGCTACGCTGGCCTGGTGGCTGATGGCGATGACCAGGGTCTGGGGCAACGCTCGGCGCAGCAGTTGCAGCAACTGACAGGCGCTGGCGTCGTCCAATTGATTGGTGGCCTCATCCAGGTACAGCGTGTCCGGTGCGTTCAACAACGCCCGAGCCAGACCCAGGCGCTGTTGTTCACCCCCGGACAGCTCACGACTCCACTCGGCTTCCTCGCCCAGGCGCGACTCCAGTTGTGCCAGCCCAACCTGACGCAGCACCTCGACCAGACGCTGGTCCTCAGGCCAATGGGTCGCCGGGTAAGCCAGCAACTGACGCAGGGGCAGGGTCGGCAGGTACGGCTGTTGCGGCAGCAGCAGGCTGCTGCCCTCGGGTAATTGCCAGGCACCGGTGTAGTAGGGCCACAGCCCTTGCAAGGTACGCAGCAGGGTGGACTTGCCCAGGCCGCTGCGACCGTCGATGCGTAACCACTCGCCCGGCCCGGCACTGACATTGAGCAGCTCGAGCAAGGGCTGGCCATCGGCGCGGCGCACTCGCAGTTGTTGCAGTTGCAGTGTCGCGGCGCGTTCGATCTGCGGCACCTGGCGCCGAGTGGCGTCGATGGCCTGCTGGAACTGCCCGAGGCGCTCCACCGTGGCACTCCAGATGGCCAACCGCACATAGGCGTCGATAAACCAGCTGAGGGACCCCTGCACTGCACTGAAGGCACTGCGGATCTGCATCAGCCCGCCCAGGGTGATGGTCTTGGCCAGGAACGCCGGCAAGGCGGCGAACACAGGAATGATCAGGCTGACGCGGTTGTAGCTGACGGTGAAGAAACCCAGCTTGCGCCCGCGATCCATCAGCTTCCACCAGTTCTGTGCAATGCCTTCGAAGCGCTCGGCCAATTGCCGCTGCTCGGCCGCTTCGCCGTGATACAGGGCGATCTGTTCGGCATGGTCGCGCTTGCGCAGCAGGCTGGCGCGAAAATCCGCTTCGCGCCGCTGGCGTTCGTAGTTCAACGGTTGCAGCGGTCGGCCGATCAGGTGGGTCAGAGCTGTCCCGAGCAGGGTGTAGATCACGGCAATCCATAGCAGGTAGCCGTGCACGGTCACCGGGCAGCCGAGGATCTCGACATTCAGCACACCGGAAAGGTTCCAGAGGATGGTGGCGAACGCCGCGACCTGGGCCAGGTTGATGATGAACGACACCAGCAGCTCGACACTGCGCTCCACCAGCATTTCCACGTCTTCGGCGATGCGCTGGTCGGGGTTGTCCGGCTCGCCGTTGAACCCCAGGCGGTAGTAGGCCTGGCCTTCGAACCAGGCGCTGATGGTGCTCTGGGTCATGGCCCGGCGCCAGCGCAGCACCAGGGCTTTGCGCAGCCAGTCCATGTACACCACGATCAGCACATAGGCCGCGATATACATCGCGTACTGCCCCATCAAGGCATACAGCGCCTCGGTCTTGAACTCGCCGAGGGTGTCGTAGAAGGTCTTGCTCCAGGCGTTGATCAAAACGTTGATCTTGACGATCAGCAGGCCCATGCCAATCACGCTGGCCAGCAGCAGCCATGACTGCCATTGCCGGCGGTCGCGCCAGTAGGGACTGGCCAGGGCGTAGAAGGTTCTGAGGGTTTTCATCGTGCGCCGTCCTCGATCGCCGGGGCTGGCAGCAACCGCAGTTGCACCAGGTTCTGCGGGTTGAACAGGCGTTTTGCCAGGGGCTTGAGCGCGGCGCTGTGGATGGCCTGGGGCAAGTCGTGTTGCTGACTCAGGTAGCGCGGGTCGCCCCATTGACGTTCGCTGAGCACCAGCCGATGCAGTTGGGTCTCAGGGTCGGTGCGGCGTAGCGCTTCCTGGGTCTGCAACTGCTTGCGCGCCTTGGCCACGCTGGCGACGTCGATGCTGTCGGGCAGGTTGGCCAGGGTGCGTCGGGCCAGGCCCCAGAGTTCTTCTACTCGGGCCGGGTCACTGCTGAAACTCAGTTGGCTCTCGATCCGCTGGTTCTGCGGGTTGAGTTCACTGTCGAAGTTCAGCCGATAGACCCCGGACGCCTCGCCGCGCAGTTGCTGTTTCAAGGCACTGCGCGCCAGTTCCCTGAGCACCGCGACCCGTGCGGCGTCCTCGGGGGTCCAGGTTTGTTCGCTGTAGCTGGCAGCCTGCAACAGCGCTCGCGGTTCAAGGCCGATATGGAGTTCGCGCTGGCGTTGCCCGGGAGCCTGCCGGACCCGCTGCGTGGACAACGCCGGGCCCCGGGGAATACTCGCCAACTGGTTTTCCACCAGGGGTTGCAGCCGTTGTGCGTCGACATCTGCCATCAGGTAATAGGTCACCGGCGCCCGGCGCAGGCGCTGCCAATCGGCCTCCAGCTGGGTCGTCTGCAATGTATGGAGTTGCTCCGGGGTGGGTGTTTGCCAGTGATCCTCGCGGTATTGCAGTTGGCGCAGGGTCTGGTCCTGCTGCTCTCGCACATTGTCTCGGGCGCGGGCCAGGCGGCCGAGCATGTCGGCCCGGGTCTTGTCGAAGTCCTGGCGGTCGATCTGCAACGGGCCCTGGCTCAGGCGATAAGCCTGCAATAAGCCTTCGAGGTTGGGCGCCGGCTCGGCAGGCGTGGCCGAGGGCAGGGTGCTGAGCTTGAGTTGCAGGCGCTGCGCTTGCTGGTCAAGGGATAGGCTTACCCGTTGCTCCTTGCGCCAGCGCTGCAACTGCGGCTCGCTCCAGCCCGGGGGCGCGCTCTGGCTCGCCAGTTGCGCGGCCATCTGGTTGCGCCAGCCGAGGCTGCCGAGGGCCATGAACCCGGCGCTGGATTCTGCCAGCAGTACCTGTTGCTCCTGCTTGCCGTTGCGTTTGAGCCATACCAGCCGATCGCCATTGCTCAACTGCCAGTGCTCGACCTGTTGCGCGGCGAACCCTTGGCGTTCGAGCACCCGGCCGGGCGCCAGGGCGACGGGCAGCGGTGGAGGCGTGGTGTCGACCAGGGGCGCGGCGCTGGCGGTGGCCGGTGCGTCCAGGCTGCTGTTGGCGATTTCCAGGCGCAACGCCTGCACCTGATCCACCGTTGGCAGGGTCAGCGGCGTGAGCCCCGGCGCGCTGAGTTGCAGCACCTGGTCCGGGCTGTCGGACCAACGTTTGAAACGCTGGTTGAACTCGGCCAGGGTGATGCCGTCGAGCTCGGCCAGGTGCAGGCGGGCGATTTCGGCCTTGGGCAGCAACGGACGGTTTTGCAGGGTCGCATCATTCAAGTCGTTGACCCACTGCTCGAAGGTCCGGGGGCTGGGTTGGTCGAGCATGCGCCGGGCGATGCCACGAATGGCCTGCTGTTCACGGCTCAGGTCCGACGGCTGAAAGCCATGGCGGCGCAAGCGTTCGATCTCGGTGAGCAACTGGCGCAGTGCCTGGGGATGGGCATCCCCTTCAACGCCGGCGGCCAGCCCCAGAACGCTCGAGTATTCGCCGATCTGGCTTTTCTGCACGGTCAGGCTGCGCACGCCGGGCACCCGGGGTTGCTGGCGCAACTGGGTGAGCAGCGCGGACAAGGTCAGGCGGTCGATCAGGCGTTCACGCAGGCCGGCCTGGGTGTTGGCGCGGCTGGTGGCTTCGTGCAGGCGAAACAACAGCGCCACCTGATTGCCGCCGCTCTGGCTGTCTTGCAACTGGACGATTTTCAACCGCGGGTCGAGTGGCAATTCGCGTTGATCGCGAGTGGCCAGGGCCTGGCTCGGGGCCTGTCCCAGCCATTGCTGGATAAGCCCGGGCAGAGCCTGCGGGTCGATATCGCCGACAATCGACAGCACCATGTTGCCCGGCACGTACCAGCGTTGTTGATAAGCCTTGAGCTGCTCGACGGTGGCCGCACGAATCGCTGCTTCATTGCCAATGGTGCGATGGGCCGGGTAACGCGAACCGATCCGCTGCGAAGCGGTGCGCTGCTGGTTCATGCGCTGGGCCACGCCGAGGCCACCGCGCCACTCTTCGACCACGATCGGCCGCTCGCGCTCCAGGTCGGCAGCACTGTAGTTGGCGGCGAACATCAGGATCGCCAGCGCCTGCAGGGCCTGTTCGGTCTGTTTCGCGCCGGCCGCCGGGCTCAGCAGGTATTGGGTGCGGTCGTAATTGGTCACTGCGTTGTAATGGAGGCCCTGGACCCAGCCCCATTGCTCCATCTGCTGGCGCACGGTGCGAGACTCAGGCCCCTGGCTGTAGAAATTCAAGTGTTCCACCAGGTGCGCCACGCCCACCTGGTCGTCGGTTTCATCCACTGAACCGGCCTTGACCGTTAACCGCACATCGATGCGGCCGACCTGGCTTGCCTCCCGCAGCAACCGGTATTCCAGGCCATTGGCCAGTTGGCCGCGCACCACCTGGGCGTCCCAGGGCAGGGCAGGGCTTGAGCCGGACAGGCTGGCACAGGCACTCAACAGCAACGGGCCCAGCAGGCTCGCAATTATTTTTCTCATCAGGTTTTCTCAAAAAGGCTTTGGCGTGGGCGAATCAGAAGCGGTAGCCGACCTCAAGCCAGTACTGGCGGCCGGTCTCGTAGGTGGTGCGGCCCCGGGAGGAGCTGACAATCGAGTTCACCTGGTCGGCGACGTTGGTCACGTCCACCGCGACGAACAGTGCCTGGTCCTTGGCGGTGGGCAGTTCCCAGTCCAGGCGCATGTCCCAGGTCGGGGCGGCATCGACCCGAGCGGTCTCGTAGACCGGCACCGGCTGATTGTTGACGGTCACTTCCCGGCCGGTGGTGATGATCTGGTTGTAGGCGCCGCGGTAGCGCAGGAAGTTGCTCCAGGTCAGGTGCAACTGCGGGATCTCGGTGATGGTGGTCATGCGTCCGGTCCAAGGACGGTTGAAGTCGGCGGCCGGCAAGTCGCTGTACTTGATCAGGTTGCCATCGAACATCACGTCGTCATCGGCCAGTTCACTGGCGTTGAAGCCTTCCTCGTAGATGCTGTAGGAATCCTGGGTACGGGACCAGTCGAAGGCCAGTTGCAGGCTGGTGCTGCTGCCGAGCAGCTTCAGCTCGCGCAGGGGGGTGATGCTCAGGGTGATGTTGTCGCTGACGCTGGACCCGGCGTTGACATAGGTGAAGTACTCGTTGGCGTAGTTGGCATCCGCATCCAGGCCCTGGGCCCGCGCGGTGGCACGGGCGATCTTGTCCTTGCCCATGCGCCGCACGTACTTCAGGCGAAAATCGGTGTCCAACCAGCGTTGGTCGAGGCCCAAGGTCAGTTCATCGTCGTAGGGGATGTCCAGGCTGCTGAATTTGCTGGTGCTGCGCTGCGGGCGCGCAACCCAGTTGGCAGTCTGCGAGTTGCGGGTGTAGGTGGTGTTGAGCGCACCCCGACCATCGGCCAGGCGATATTTGTAGATGTTGCGCCCGTAGTAGCGGTTGGCACCGAAGATCAGCACCGTGCTGCGGTCGCCGAAGAAGTCGTAATCACCGGAGAAGCGCGGAGCGATGCTCTTTTTCTCCATGTAGTCGTCGCCTTCAAAGCGCAGGCCCGGACGCAGGGTCAGCTTGCCCCAGGTGGCCTTGTCCTGGAGGAACAGGGCGTACTTGTTTTCCGTCAGCTCGATCTTGCCCGCGGCATAGGTCAGGCGCGTGATCGCATATTGGCGGGTAAAACCACCTGGCATCGGGCTCACCGAGCACAGCGGGTCGCTGCTGGCACAGCTGGTGCCGGCGTCGCGGCGAAAAGCCGTGGCCGCGGTGGCGTCATCCGGACGCTCCCAGGTTGCGACCTCATGGCTCAGGTCGATACCGGCGCTCAGGTTGTGCTCCATTTCCCCGAGTTGCATGGGGAACCAGTCGACCTTCACCGCGTAGTCGAGGCCGCGCTGGCTCTGGTTGATCGAGCCGTAGGTCCCTTCGGCGCTGCGCGGGTTGCTGCCGGTGGGGTTGCCCCAGTTCTTGTCCTGGGAGTAGTACCAGTTGATGTAGTCGTTGGATTCCGCGTCCCGAGAGCTGTTGAGGTTGGTCAGCGCCAGCTTGTGGGTCCAGGTGGCGTCGTCGGCTTGCCAGGTCGCCTTGAATGCGCCCTGGTAGCCACCGCTCTTGTTGAGGAATCCGGCGTCCTGGCGGTTGGCCACGAAGTAGTAGTTTTCCTGCGGCGCATAGGTCAGCGAGCCGTCGAGGCTCAACTGATCGTTCACGTTCCAGTAGGTCTTGACCAGGTAGTTGTCGATGCGCCGGGTCTGGTCCCTGGTGTTGTCCTGGGTCGAACTGTTGTAGCCACCGTCATACGCGTTGAGCGGAATGGTCGCGCGCTTTTGCGAGAAGTTGAGCATGGCGCCGAAGTTCTCGGTCACGTGGCCTTCGAGGGTGCCGCGTACCGTGGTCTTCTCGAACTTGGGCTGGTGCTGCTCGTCGGACGCGGTGTCGAAGGCGCTCTCGTCGCTTTCGCTGAGGTGATAGCGGGTCCATTGCGAACGGGTCATGGAGGTCGAGATTTTGCCGTGCAGTTCTTCGGTGGGTTTGCGGGTGATGGCATCGACCACACCGCCGTTGAAGCCGCCGAATTCCGCCGGCACGTTGCTGTCGTAGACCCGCAGTTCCTGAAGCAGGTCGGCGTCCAGGGCAATGCCGTGGGAGCGGCTGGGGGACGAGTCGAACTGGCGGATCGCGTTGTAATCGTGCTCGCCGGGGTCGAGGTCGTTATTGATCGAGACGCCGTCGATCATGAAGTTGTTCTGGTAGTACTTGGCGCCGTTGATGCTGATGTCCGCCGGGTCGATTTCCCCGGCAGTGTTGGAGTTTTGCTGGCTGTTGTTGAACTGCACGCTGGGGTGCATGCGCAACAGGGTGGTGATATCGCCGTTGGCGCCGGGGAAGGCCTGGATTGCCTTGCGATCGATCACCGTCTGCCCCTGGAAACTGTTCTCCGGCGGGTTGCCGAGCACAACCGTGCCTTGCAGTTCCAGCGGCGCATCGAAGGCCTGCTTGTCGCTGCGCTGGAACACCAGGCTGCCGTACTCGTAGCGCCAGCCAATGCCGCTGCCCTGGAGCAGGCGATCGAGGGCTTGTTCGCTGCTCATCTGGCCTTGCACCGGCTGCCCGTAGAGGTTGGTCAGCAGCGCGGGGTCGACGGTGACCTGGAGGCCGCTTTGCTGGCCGAAACTGATCAACGCGGCGGCCAGGCTCTGCACCGAAAGATCGAAGGTGTGACGGGTTTGCAGGATCGGCTCGCGCGCTTGCGTGGCGTCAGTGGCCTGGACAGGCTGGCTGCTGATCACCCAGCACAGACTGAGTGCGCCCAGTTGGCTGGCGTTGGTCAGATGGTTGCGCAGCGCCGTGGCCAAGCGCCGCGACGGCTGAATATTCGGTGTCATCCCGCGTCCCCGTACGGGCCTGAGCCCGCAAATCATTGAATGAGAATTGATCTCAATGTTTGTGCGAAGCAAAGGACGGGACAGCCCGAAGAATTTTCAGAAAAAAACCAAAATAATTTTCAGGTTGTGCAAATCAATGGAAAAAAGCACCGCAAGACCGGCACTGACGACCTCCCTGATCGGTAGCCGCTGCCCAGCCCGCGAGGCTACGCTTGCCCTAACAGATACCGTGAAAATTCAGGCAGATCTGCGGCGCCCTTCAAGGCCACCGCAGCCTCGTGGGCTCGGCAACGGCTACGGTTATTGCGCTTTGGATAACAGCAGCAGGTAAGGCGTCCAGCTCTCGAGTCGACCGCCATAGGGTTGGACCATGGCACGCAGCGCGGCCTGCGGGTTGGCGATGTCGTAGACCCCGGTGATGCGCCGATCCGCCAGTTGTGGATCACGCAGCACCACGGTTCCGGGCAAGTAGCGGCGCAACTGATCGACCATATCCCCAAGCCGGGCGTTGTCTGCCACCAACTGGCCGTTGCGCCAGGCCGTCATGCGTTGCGGCGGCAGGTTCTGTATCAGGGCCTGACCGCTCGCGCGGTCGAACTGCAATTGCTGGCCCAGGGTCAGGCCCGGGCTCAACAGCTGTTGCGACGCCCCCCGGCTGACCTTGACCGAGCCATGCAGCACCGCCACCGCGATGCTGCGTGACGCCAGGTCGACGTTGAATGCGGTGCCGGTGACCGTGACCTCAAGCTCCTGGGCCTGGACATGAAAGGGTTTGCTCGGATCAGGCTTGACCTCGAAGAAGGCCTGCCCCGACAGCAGGCGCACATCGCGGCGCGTCTCGGAAAAGTCCACGGCGATGGCACTGCCGCTGTCGAGCACCACCTGACTGCCGTCGGGTAATTGCAGTTCGCGACGTTCGTTTTGCGCGGTCTGGTAATCCGCTTGCAGCGTCAGGTTCAGGCGCGGGCCCAGGCCCAGCACCAGGCAGGCTGCCAGCGCACTGCCGATGGCCCAACCCAGGACCCGGCGCCGCCGTGGCCGTGATGGCGGGCTGGCCGCAGGTGTCACCGGCGCCGCGACGGACGGGGGCACCACCGGCCATTTGGCTGTGGTGCTGGGGGCCAGTTGCCCGGTCAGGCGCCAGATGCGCTCGGCCTTGCGCAGGGCTTCGGGATTTTCCGGGTCGGCCGCCTGCCACGCGCTGAACGCCGCTTGCAGGCGGGCGTCATCCGGGGCCTGGCGCGTACGCAGCAGCCAATCCAGGGCGACGTCCATGCGGGCTTGGCGAGGATCGGCTTGCGGCATGTCCGGCACGGCTCCAGAGCAGAAAAAGGGCGCAAAGGGTCGCACAGGATATGGACCCTGAGCAAAAGACGTTTGGCCGCCGGTTTTTTTCAGAGGCGGTTGCATGGCGCTGGCGCGGGGCTCAGTCATGATCGCGCTCGAGCCTTGCAGCGCAGTAGCTGAGCGCCTGGTGCACCAACTGATGCGTCAGCCCCAGGGAGATGCCCATGGCCGTGGCTACCTGCTGCAGGGTGTAGCCCCCCAGGCGATGCATCTCAAAGGCGATCCGTGTGCGCTCCGGCAATTGGGTCAGGGCCTCCATCACCTGTTGCAGCTCATCGCAACTGGCGGTTTCCTGCTCGGGGGAGGCCGCACCGGACGGCAGCTCGGCCAGCACCGCATCACTGTCGGGCTGGCGTTTCTCGGTGGCCATGCTGCGGGTCAGGTCCAGTGCCAGGTTGCGCACGATGCGGTAGAGGTAGCCCACCGGGTTGTTGATGGACAGGTTCGGCTGGTCGCGGCCGTTGAAGCGCAGCCAGGCTTCCTGAACCACATCCTCGGCGCGGGAACGACAGCCGACGATAGGGGCGGCGTAGTCCACCAGGGCGGAACGATGGGACAGATACAGGTTGAGTTTGTCAGGTGACGCATCCACGAACGCATGTGCTCAATCGCGCGGGTAGGTGCGACATGTCCTGCCCCAGAGCCGCGAATGCTACCTGTTTTCGATAATCATTATCAATTGTGAGTTGTGCCATTGCCGTGCCATTGGCTGCAAATCCCGTCGCCCAACCCACATCAACGAATAAAGCGCTTCCGTTGGCCAATTTCCCGCACCGCTTCAACCAGCGTCGCTACCGCAGGTGTGTTCTGCTCGGCGAAGGCATAGAAGCGGGCCTGGCTCATGGCTCCCAGGCCGTGCTCGGAGCCCAACTCCTGGAGTCCGTCCAGCCGTTGGCTGCGGGCAATGGGTGTCACCGCAACACCCGCCAGGGCGGCGGCGATACAGCCGGCCATGCTGCTGCTTTCAAAGGCCACACGCCATGGCCGGGCACTGCTGGCCAGTGCCGCAATGGCGGCCTCGCGGTACACGCAGGGTTCGGGAAACACCGCCAGCGGCAGGCTGGCGTCCGGTAGCAGTTTGAGCGTGCTGCTGGAGGCCCAGACCAGCGGCTCCTCCCAAAGCAATTCGCCTTCGTCATCACCCCGCGCGCATTGCTTGCCGAACACCAGGTCCAGTTGACCCAGGCGTTTGTGCTGCAGCAACTCGCTGGTGATGCCCACCTTGAGCTCGATGCTGGCGCAGGGATGGGCGCGGTTGAACGACGTGCAACACGTGTGGCAGCCAGGTACTGGCGAAGTCCTTAGCGGTCGCTATGAACGCCAGGTAGTGCCGGGTGTGGGGCATTTTCCACAGCGCGAAGCCGGGCCGGCCGTGGCCGAGGCGATTCTGCGCTTTATCAGCCACTGAGTCGCCAGGTCGGTGTCACCCCTTCAACCCAACACCTCGCGCAAGCGGTGCCAGAGCATGCCCAATGCCAGCAGCGGCGCGCGCAAGGCCGGGCCACCGGGGAAGGTCATATGCGGCACGGCACTGAAGATATCCAGGCCCTGGCTGTGGCCGGCATGGATGGCCTCGGCCAGCAGCCTGGCGGTCCAGTGGGTGACGTTGAGGCCGTGGCCGGAATAGCCCTGGGCATAAAACACGTTCGGGTACTGCGCCAGGCGCCCGACCTGGGGGAAGCGATTGGCGGTGATACCGATCTTGCCGCCCCATTGATAATCGATGCGCACCCTGGCCAGTTGCGGAAACACCTTGAGCATCTTCGGCCGCATGTACGCCGCAATATCGGCCGGATCGTGCCCTGAATAATGACAGGCACCGCCGAACAGCAGGCGGCGGTCGGCGGACAGCCGGTAATAATCGAGGCCGACCTTCTGGTCGCACAGCGCCAGGTTCTGCGGGATCAACTGCTGCGCCAAGGCCTCGTCCAGTGGCTCGGTGGCGATGATGTAGCTGCCGGCCGGCAGCACCTTGCCGCTCAGGCGTGGTTCCAGGTCATCCAGATGGGCATTGCAGGCCAGCACCAGATTGGCGGCGCGTACCGTGCCCTGGGCACAACGGATTGTCACGGATTCGCCGTGCAGCAGTTGCAGCGCCGGGCTGTTCTCGAAGATCCGCACCCCCAGGGATTCGGCCAGGCGAGCTTCGCCCAGCACCAGGTCGAGCGGGTGCAGATGCCCCGAGCCCATGTCCACCAGGCCACCGGCATACACCGACGAACCCACCACCTGGCCCATGTCCGCGGCACCGACGATGCGTGTCGCGTGGGCATAGCCCATGGCCGCCAGGCTGTCCTGCTCGGCCTGGAAGGCGGCGAACTGCGCCGGGGTGTTGGCCAATTCGCAAAACCCCCAGCGCAGGTCGCAGTCGATGCCGTGTTCGCCGACCCGTTGCCGCACCAGCTCCACCGAGTCGATGCCGGCCCGATTCAGGTAGTTGACTCCCTCTTCGCCGACGTAGCGCGCAAAGCCGCTGACGTCATGGCCGATACCGCGAATCAGCTGGCCGCCATTGCGCCCGCTGGCGCCCCAACCGATCCGCTGGCCCTCGAGCAGGATCACCGACAACCCGCGCTGGGCCAGTTCGATGGCGGTGTTGACCCCGGTAAAGCCGCCGCCGATGACGCAGACGTCGGCCTCCAGGTCCTCATTCAGCACCGGGTAGCCGGCCAAGGCCCTGGCCGAGGCCGCGTAATAGGAGCGGGCGTGCTCGGCAGGCGCCGCCCCGGTGTTTGGCTGATTCATTTGTTGGACTTCACTTTGCTCCAGGACCGGGTCATCAGACGCATGATGGCCGGCGGCTGGGTACTGGAGATGTAGAGCTTGTCCAGCACCTCCTGGGGTGGGTAAACCTCGGGGTTATTCACCAGTTCGGGGTCCATGTACTGCTTCGACGCCGGGTTGGGGTTGGCATAACCGACCGAGGCACTGACCTTGGCGATCACCTGCGGGTCCAGCAGGTAGTTGATAAAGGCGTGGGCCTCCTTGACGTTGCCAGCATCGGCGGGGATGGCCAGCAGGTCAAACCACAGGTTGCTGCCTTCCTTGGGGATCGAGTAAGCGACATTCACCCCGTTTTTCGCCTCTTTGGCCCGGTTCGCCGCCTGGAACACATCCCCCGAATAACCGAAGGCCAGGCAGATATTGCCGTTGGCCAGGTCGGACACGTACTTGGAGGAGTGGAAGTAGGTGATATACGGGCGGATCGCCAGCAGCTTGGCTTCAGCTTTCTTGTAGTCCTCGGGGTTCTCGCTGCGTGGGTCCAGGCCCAGGTAGTTGAGCACCGCCGGGAACACTTCATCGGGCGAGTCCATCATCGACACGCCGCACTGGCTGAGCTTTTTCAGGTTCTCGGGTTCGAAAAACACCGCCCACGAATCGATATGGTCGATCCCCAGCACCTGCTTGACCTTGTCGACGTTGTAGCCGATGCCGTTGGTGCCCCAGAGGTAGGGCACCGAGTGCTGGTTGCCGGGGTCGTTCTTCTCCAGCAGGGCCAGCAGTTTCGGGTCCAGGTTCGACCAGTTCGGCAGTTGTGCGCGATCCAGCTTGAGGAAGGCCCCGGCCTTGATCTGGCGCGCCAGGAAATGGTTCGACGGCACCACCACGTCATACCCGGTGCGCCCGGCCAGCAACTTGCCCTCCAGGGTCTCGTTGGAGTCGAAGACGTCGTAGATCACCTTGATTGCGGTTTTTGCCTGGAAGTCGGCGAGGGTGGTCTCGCCGATGTAGTCGGTCCAGTTGTACACGCTGACGCTCGGCTGAGCCTGGGCGCCGGCGCTGCACAGCAACGCCAGGGCCACGGGAACCACGGATTTCAATAGACGCATGTCGACACCTCTTCGAGTTGTTGTTCGATCGTGATGCAAAGCCCGCTATCAGACGCTGAGCAGCAGGAACTCCCGTTCCCAGGAGCTGATCACACGCTTGAAGTTCTCATGTTCGGCGCGCTTGACCGCGACATAGCCCTGGACGAATTTACGCCCCAGGTACTGCTCGATGGTCGGGCAGCTGTCCATGTGCGCCAGGGCATCTTCAATGGTGATCGGCAGGCGCAGGTTACGCCGCTCATAGGCCCGGCCCTGGACCGGAGCGCTGGGCTCGATGCCCTCGACCATGCCCAGGTAGCCGCACAGCAGGCTGGCGGCAATCGCCAGGTAAGGGTTGGCGTCGGCTCCCGGCAAGCGGTTTTCGACACGCATGGCCTCCGGGGTGGACGTCGGTACCCGCAGGCCGACGGTGCGGTTTTCCTCGCCCCACTCGACGTTGACCGGGGCCGAGGTGTCCGGCAGGAAGCGGCGGAACGAATTGACGTTGGGTGCGAACATCGGCAGCACCTTCGGGATGTACTTCTGCAAGCCGCCGATATGGTGCAGGAACAACGGGCTCATCCGGCCCTGGTCGTCGGCGAAGATCGGCTTGCCGGTGGCGATGTCCACCACACTCTGGTGCAGGTGCATGGCGCTGCCCGGTTCGTCGGCCACCGGCTTGGCCATGAAGGTTGCGGTGACATTGTGCTTGAGCGCCGCCTCGCGCAGGGTGCGCTTGAACACGGTGATCTGGTCGGCCAGGTCCAGGGCATCGCCGTGGCGGAAGTTGATTTCCATCTGCGCCGGGCCGTCTTCGTGGATCAACGTATCGAGGTCCAGGCCCTGAGCTTCGCACCAGTCATAGACGTCTTCGAACAGCGGGTCGAATTCGTTGGCGGCGTCGATGGAGAACGACTGCCGCCCGCTTTCGGCACGCCCCGAACGGCCCAGGGGGGCCTTGAGCGGCAGGTCCGGGTCTTCGCAGCGCTGGGTCAGGTAAAACTCCATCTCTGGCGCGACGATCGGCTGCCAGCCCTTGTCGGTGTAGAGCTGCAGGACCTTTTTCAGCACATTGCGCGGTGACAGTTCGATCGGGTTGCCGAGCTTGTCGAAGGTATCGTGGATGACGATCGCCGTCGGCTCGATCGCCCACGGCACCACATAGGTCGCCGCGGCGTCGGGGCGGCAGACCATGTCGATGTCGGCCGGGTCGAGGAGGGCGTAGTAGATGTCGTCGTCGACAAAATCCCCGGTTACCGTTTGCAACAGCACACTTTCCGGAAGGCGCATCCCGCGCTCGTTCAGGAACTTGTTGGTCGGTGCGATCTTGCCGCGGGCAATACCGGTCAGGTCGCTGACCACGCACTCTACTTCGGTAATCTTGTGATCTTTCAGCCAAGTGGACAGCTGATCGAAAGGGGCATTCATAAAAACCTCGGGGGTGGGTTGATTCGGCGCCAGGGGCTCCGGCAAGGCTTCCCCTGCAGCGCGTTGACGACTATCTTGGTCGACGCTCAAGGTTCCATCTATCCACTTTAAGCAGAACCAAAACGCACCAAACGAGTGCGTAAGGTCCCCCCGATGACAACGTGCAACGCCTTGCAAGTCCAAGCATTCAACTCCGCCGACGTGGCTGAACAGATCCGTGCCACACCCGGCTGGGTCCAGCATTACCAGCAGATGTCACCCGGGCATTTCGCCGGCCAGGTGCGCTACCTCGACCTGCAGGGGGTGGAGATCTACGAGGAATGCATGAACACCCGGGTCGAGCAGAACTTCTGCGCGCCACCGGGGGCACTGGCGTTCTGTTTCGATCGCAGCGACAACGCGCTGTACGTGCTCAATGGCGAAAGCCGCAACATCTGGATCACCCCGGAGAACTACCAGGAAGTGGCGGTGGTGTTCGGTGCCGAGTTCGTCCAGCGCCATGGCCTGAGTGTCGAGCGCCTGGAAGGGTTGTTCATGGCGCCACTCAACTCGGGGCAGAACGCGCTGTTCAGCCGCTGGCTCAGCGGCACTTTGACCCGCCTGTCCCAGACCTTCGATCCGCCGAGCAGGGAAGCCCTGACCCAGCAACTGCTCGAAGACTGCCTGTACATCCTCGACAACGCCTGCGTGCGCCTGGAGCGCGGCGCCATGCAGCGGCGTGCCGAGGAGCGTTCGATCATGAAGCGGGTCGCGGAATGGGCCGCCGATGTGCCCGAAGAGACCCTTAACCTGCTGGAACTGTCCGAGGTTGCCGGGGTTTCCCTGCGTCAGCTGCAACACACCTTCAAGACCTACACCGGCATGGCGCCAAGCCAGTGGCTGCGCTTGCGGCGGCTCAACAGCGCGCACCGCGAACTGCTTGGTCGCAGCACTGCGGACACCACCGTGGCCGAGGTCGCGATGCACTGGTCGTTCTGGCACCTGGGCCGGTTTTCCAGCAGCTACCGGGCCTTGTTCAAGGAGCTGCCGAGCGAGACCTTGAAGCGTCGGCCTGGGGCACGCTGAAAAAATCGCCAGGGCTTGTGGATTTTGGCCCATTTAAACTTCGGTTTCGACGAGTTATAGGACTGGTCTGATTTAGATCCTTTGAACTTAGGTTATATGCTCCGGCTCCCCGACTAAGCGGGGCGTTGTATCCCCATCTGGATGCATTAACTGTTCAGTAATAAGGACGTTTTATGAATGCGCTTTTAAAATGTGTAGCCTTGGCAACCGTTATTGCGGGTGCAAGTGGTTGTGTCAGCTACAACATCAGCCAGCCGTCGGCTCCGATCGACAGCGTAGTAAAAACCGACCTCAAGGCGGACGTGACAGTCGGTGAAGCCATCTCCGGTCAATCCTCGGTCAATATCCTGTTTGGTTTCCTCAAGTTCGGTGGCGACAGCGAATTTGCCGACGGCGTGGCCTATGGCGGCGACGGCGGCGGGGCCCTGGGCGGCCTGGGTTTCGACCCTGTCAGCGCAGTCAAATCGGCTGCGGCCTACAAGGCGGTCAAGGCTTCCGGCGCTGACCTGATCGTCGCTCCGCGTTATGAAGTCAGCGAAGAAAACTACTTCGTGTTCAAGAAAGTCGCGGTCACCGTGAAGGGCAATAAAGGCAATATCCGCAGTATCCGCTAAGGGTATTTGCACACCTGCATACGGCTAAAAGTGAATTGATCTGTATACATGGAACGCTCGAGTTAAATCGAGGGTGAAAAGTTCAAGGCAAGCAGTTAAATGGAATTTCCTGCTTGCTCTCGGTATTAATTTTTTGAATGGAATATAAGTTCAGGAAGAATCTTGTCTCTTGAAGCAGTGGTCTGTTTAGTGTGAATTAATGAGATTCAAACAGTTATTCCAGCCCGCCGACGCCTCCTTCTCAACGCCCAAGGCCGCCCGCAAGCTATTACGCCTTTTCGCCTTGGTGTTGCAGTTCGCTTTATTCAGTGCGCTTTACGCCTACCTCATTTCAAGTTTCGAGGACGAAGTGTCGTTGCGACGGGGTTACCTGAGCGGGTCGATCTCCGTTGCCCAGCGTTTTTTCACCGGCAATGAGGTGCTGCTGCGCAATCTGAGCCTCTCGGCAGTGCGCAATCGAGGTGTGCAAGAAACCATACCTACGGTTTCTGATGAGGAGCTGCATGTACGCCTGGGGCGCGGCGAGGTTTTCTGGAGCCTGTGGCTCACGGAGCGCAAGCTCGATTACCTGCGCCAGAACAAAATCAGCCTGCTATACGTCGAGGCCGGCTCGAAACCGCAGATCCTGCATCTGCCGGGCGCCCTCCAGGAAGAGCGGGTTGTGCCACAGTCGGTGCTGCAAAAACTCGAACAACTGACATCCCAGGGCCTGCCGCCGGAAGGCGAGCTCTGGCTGCATGACACCTCCAGTCGGGCGCCGGAGTCCGGTTCTTCGCTGTACCTGTTCAGCTTGCTCGATGAGCGTGAACCCAGCTCGGGATGGCTCGGGTTGGAGATTGAAGATGGTGATGTGCTGGCAGCCTTGAGCAGTGATCGGGTGGGTGAGTTTCTGGTGCTCAATGCCCAGGGCAACGAGGTATTCGCCAGCGCCTCGTACCCCAGCCTGAGCCAGGCGGTGTCGCAGCTGCAGGGTGACAAATATTTCGGCTTTGTCGGCCAGGGCTGGTTGCCCGACAGCATGATCATGCGCAAGCACCTGGGTTACACCGATCTACAGGTGATCTATGCCATCGATTTTCGCTCTGTATTCCTGGCATTGCGTGGACCCTTGCTGCTGGTCGTACTGTTGGGCATCGCCAGCGTGGCGGCCACCTGGCTGCTGGTGACGCGAATAGAAAAGCGCCTGATTGCCCCGGCGATCTATCGCGACAAGTCGCTGGTGGAAAGCGAAGCCTTCAGCCGCGCGGTGATCCAGACTGCTCCGGTGGCGCTCTGCGTGCTGCGCCGCATGGACGGTGCGGTGGTCCTGCAAAATCACCTGTCCGAGCAGTGGCTGGGGGCTGGAGATGTTCGCGAACAACGTCGTCAGGGGTGGATTGGTCAAGCCTTTGACAGCCCGGCGGGAGAGGGCACGGATGAGTTCGAAACCTGTGGCCGACACCTGATCCTGAGTTATTCCGCGACCCGCTACCGTGGCGAGGATGTGCTGTTTTGCGCCTTCAGCGACATCAGCGCCCATAAACAGGTGGAAGCGGCGCTGGAACATGCTCGGCAATTGGCCGACACGGCGAACGAGGCCAAGACCCAGTTCCTGGCCACCATGAGCCATGAAATCCGCACGCCACTGTATGGCGTGCTCGGCACCTTGGAGCTGCTGGCACGGACCACCCTCAATACCCAGCAGACCAACTACCTGCATGCGATCGAAGGCTCGTCATCGACCTTGCTGCAGTTGATCAGTGATGTGCTGGATGTGGCCAAGATCGAGGCCGGGCAACTGTTTCTGGAAGAGAGCGAGATCTCTACGCTCGATCTGATTCAGGAGGTCATCGAAGGCTTTTCGGCAGCTGCCATCAATAAAGGGCTGCACCTGTATGCCCAGGTCGACCCCCAGCTACCCGAGCGCTTGAAGGGTGACTTGACGCGCATCCGGCAGATTCTGAACAACCTGCTGAGCAATGCCGTGAAGTTCACTGAAAGCGGGCGAATCGTGTTACGGGTCAAGGTCGAAAGTCGCGATGACGAGCGCGTCTGCGTGCTCTGGCAGGTCTCCGATACCGGCGCGGGTATTTCCGCTGAGCACCAGCAACTGCTGTTCGCGCCGTTTTATCAAGTGGGGCACAACACCGGCATGGTCGCCGGTACAGGCCTGGGCCTGTCCATCTGCCAACGCCTGACCTCGCTGATGAATGGCAGCCTGCGTGTGGTCAGCGAGCCAGGGCTGGGCAGCAGTTTTATCTTGAAGCTGCCGCTGGAGCAGGATTTGAGTGGTGATGCTCCGACCGCCCCACGGCTGCTGCTCGAAACGGTTTACGTGGTTTCTCCGTCACGCGAGCTTGCCGAGAACATCTGCGGCTGGCTGCGTCGCTGGGGTGCCCGTGCGCAAATCGGCATTCATTCGGAGCAAGGGCTGGAAGCCTCCGCAGTCCTGGTGCAGGTGCAGGCTGGCGACCTTGAGCAACCCCGACCAGGCTTGAACATTCCGCTGGTCCAGGTGTGCGACAGAGTGAGTGTGAGCAGCGGTGATCGCAAGACCGCGTCGTGGCAGGTCAACCTCAGCAACCTGGTGGACCTGCGCCGCGCAGTCGGCCAGGCGCAAGGCAGTTACAGCCAGGCGGATGGCGCCCAGGCCGGCGCCGTGGTGTTGCCGCAACTGGGGCTGCACCTGCTGGTGGCTGAAGACAACGCAATCAGTCGGCTGATCCTCAAGGACCAGCTGGAGGAACTGGGCTGTACGGCGCAGCTCGCCGCCGACGGCCACGAAGCGCTCGCACTGTGGCACGAAGGCGCATTCGACGCGGTGCTGACCGATATCAACATGCCCAACATGAATGGCTATGAATTGGTCGCCCAACTGCGCCGGCTGGGCTGTGACCTGCCCATTATCGGGGCCACGGCCAATGCACTCAGCGATGAGCGTGAACGCTGCCTGGCGGCCGGCATGGATGAGTGTCTGATCAAGCCGTTTGGCCTGCGTGCGCTGTCCAATAATTTGCAACACAACCGGAGTAAGAGCCGTGCTTTATAACGTCCTGATCGTGGAGGACCACCCTTTCCAGTACGAGTACCTGCTGAACCTGTTCAAGGAATTCGGCGATGTACGAGTTGAAGCCGCTTGCGATGGACAGAGCGCGCTGAAACGCCTGGATGAGGTTGATTTTGACCTGGTCTTGACCGACCTGGTGATGCCCGGCATGGACGGCGTGCAATTCATTCAGCAACTGGCTTCCAGGACGTTGAAGCCGGCATTGGCAATCATGAGCTCGGCTTCCCAACGCATGATTATCAGCGCCAGCCTGGTCGCCCAAAGCCTGGGCCTCAAGGTGATAGGCCAGTTATCGAAACCGGTGCTGTCCGGCTCGGTTCATAAATTGATGAAGGAACTCGACACCTGGCTCGGGGCCAGCCGCACCCTGGATATCAGCCTGCCGGTCTTCAGCCGGGAGATGCTGCAAGAGGCATTGGCTGCCGAAGTATTGCAGGCCTGGTTTCAACCGAAAAAGTCCTTGGCCAATGGCCGCATCATCTCGGCCGAGGCATTGGCCCGCTGGCCTCATCCGCAGCATGGCTTGCTGATGCCGGCAGACTTTCTACCGGCAGTGGTGCGCTTTGGCCTGGAAGAGCCATTGCTGATGCTGTTCGTCAAACAGACGATTCTGGCCCAATCCCGTTGGCGCAAGCAGGGCTATGACATTCCGGTCTCGATCAATCTGCCTACTCATCTGCTAGACAGCGACAACCTGGCTGACCGCCTGTTCGACCTGGTGATCGAGCACGACGGCGTGCCGGGCATGATCGGTTTCGAGCTGATGGAGTGCTCCACCACCGACAACATCAGCAAGTTCTATGCGGGCGCCTGCCGCCTGAGGATGAAGGGCTTCGGCCTGGCCCAGGACGATTTCGGCCAAGGCTACAGCTCCTATTTCAATTTGGTCTCGACCCCTTTTACCGAACTGAAAATCGACCGGGCGCTGGTGCAGGGCTGTGTCGAGAACAAGAGCCTGGCCCTGGCGATTGCCAGCATCGTCGCTCTGGGCCAGCAACTGGGCCTGGAGGTCGTGGCTGAGGGCGTCGAAAGCCAGGATGAGCTGGTGCTGCTGCGCCAGCTCAAATGCGACGCCGTGCAGGGGTTCCTGATTTCCCAGGCCGTGTCATCCGATCAATTCAACACCTTGTTGAGTGAGGACGGACCTCCGGCGAGCCATTGATTACCACCCTGACGCAGAGCGTGCGCTGCCTTGTTCGCGGGGAGTGCTCCAGATGACCTTTTGTACTGCAAAGGGTTGCCGAACAGGGTGTCAGTCGACCGCTCTTCCTTTCCATTCTGGAACCCACCATGACTTCCGATAACGTCTCACCAGGCACTGTTGCCTCAAACTCCGGAATGCGCCGGGCCTCCTTCACCCTAGGAGTCGTCCTGTCGCTCTCGGGAGTCTGCTACTGGGCAGTGGAGCGCTTGTTGGACGAGCAGGTGCACAGGGCCACCCGCCATTTCGAACTGCTGATGGCGCAAGTGGGTGAGAACCAGGCGTTTTTACAGCGCCTGGCGAGAAAAGTGACCGCCCCTCAGGAGTTGCTGGAGCAGAACCTGACGCCGCTGCGCATTACCGAACTGTTTCAAACGCCGCAGCAGGTGATCTACGAAGGCCGGGAGGTTTCGTTCTCACTGCCTTTCAGCGTCATGGTGCCGGCGCACGCTAATCAGGCGATGCCCGATCAGGCGCCGTTCGTATTGGGTATGCACCTGGCCAACGACTACGGCGCGTTCTGGTCCGGCTCGCCTTATTCGCCGCCCCAGGTATTTGTCCTTACCCCGGGAGATGAATTCACCCTGGGCATTCCCGCGCTGGGTGAGAGGCGCGCCGATGGTTCGGTCCTCGACCCTGCCAGTTACCAGAAGGCCAGCGCTGAACTGCGCCTTTTGCTGCAGCAGGCCAGTGCTCCGAAGCTACGCGATGGTGTGCACTGGAGCGGTATGCAAGCGCCGGATAACGCAGCTCGGCAACTACAGGCTTATATCAGTATCGATATGCCGTACAAGCTGCTGCCGTTGGAGGCACGGGGTCGTGAAGTGCTGGTAGTGGCGCAACCCGCGCTGACTCAAGTCAGTGGTTTTGCCCTTAGCCGGGAGGCGGCCTTTTTCGATGGTCTGAGCTTGACGCGACCCGACGGCAGGGTGCTGCTGGGTCCGCAAACGGATGTCCGACCATTGCCCGAAGGCTTGAGTTTTTCCAGCCGCGGCCTGCACATAAAACTGGCCATGACCCAGGGCGAGCATTGGACCGCGGTGTATGACATCAGCTACCAACGCTTTGTGCATGACGCCCGGTGGCAACTGTTGGGGCTGCTTGGCCTGATCGCTGGCAGCCTGGCCCTGGCCTGGCTGGTCAATCGTTGGTACCAGTTGAAGGTCCGCCGGCCCCTGCAGCGCGCTCATGCCCGAGAGATCGAGAGCACACTGTTCAATCACGCGGTGATCGACACGGCACCGATCGGACTGAGTGTGATACGCAAGCGTGATAACCGTTTGCTGTTGGAAAACCACCTGGCGCTGGGCACCTCCCAGTGGCTGCTGCAGGTGCTGGATGAGCTTGGAGACGGTGACATTGGCGAGTCCTGCTTCAAGGTCGATGGGCGTTATTTGCACCTGCGCTTCAGTACGGCCCGCTATCAGGATCAGCAGGTACGGATATGTGCCTTCAGCGATATCAGCCATCACGAGCAAAGTGCCGCCGCCCTGACCCTGGCCAAGCGCCTGGCCGAGGAGGCCAGCCGGGCCAGGACGATCTTCCTGGCAACCATGAGCCACGAGATTCGCACCCCGTTGTATGGCGTGCTCGGCACCCTTGAATTGCTGGAGCGGACCGCCCTTGATCCGCGCCAGCAGGATTACCTGAAGACCATCCAGTGCTCGTCTTCAACCTTGCTGCAGTTGATCAGTGACGTCCTCGACGTGTCGAAGATCGAGTCGGCGCAGATGCCGTTGGAGCTGGGCCGGTTTTGCCCGTTGGACATGGTCGAGGAGGTACTGGAAGCCTGCGCGGCGGCGGCGAATGCCAAAGGGCTGCAGATGTACGCCTGCATCGATGTCCAGGTGCCGGAGCACCTGGAGGGCGATCATGCGCGGATCCGGCAGGTGCTTGGCAACCTGGTGACCAATGCCATCAAATTCACCGATTTCGGGCGGGTAGTGCTGCGTCTCAAGGTGCTGGGGCGCGAGGCAGGCAAGGTCAGCCTGCAATGGCAGATCACTGATACCGGGGTGGGCATTTCCCAGGCTCAGCAGGTGCTGCTGTTTGAACCGTTCTATCAGGTACGCCAGGGCAGTACCGACGGCGGGGCGGGTCTGGGCCTGTCGATCTGCTGGCGTCTGAGTCAATTGATGAACGGGCAGATTCACATGGTCAGCGAGCCAGGGTTGGGCAGCAGTTTCAATTTTTTCGTCGAGTTGGCGGTGTTGCCAGGCAGCGAGATCGATCACGGGGTGCCACTGCTGCGAGCAAGACCGGTGTACGTCCGGGCGCCGATCAAGGAACTGGCGGACAACGTCTGCGAATGGCTGAAACACTGGGGCGCCAACGCGCTGATAGCGCCAAGCCTGGTGGCCGAGCCGTTGCCTGGGGCGGTATTGGTCGACCTGCTGGGCCCACCGGGTAATGACTGTTGTTGGGGTGGCCCCAGGGTGATCGCCAGCAGCCAGGCGCGAGATGCGGTCGAGCCGGAACAGGGGCGATGGCCGGCCCGGATATATGCAATCAGGGACATCGCTCGGGCAGTGGCCGAGGCGCAAACCGGTGCCGGCGTAGCGCCTGCGAACAGAGGGCCTGTCGAGCGCGGCAAGTTGCCGTTACGGGTGCTGGTGGCCGAAGACAATCCGATCAATCAAGCCATCATCAAGGAGCAGCTCGAGGAGCTCGGCTGTCGCGTGGTGCTGGCTGCGGATGGACAGGAAGCCCTGCATCTCTGGTTGCCGGGTGCATTCGACGCGGTGTTGACCGACGTGAACATGCCGCTCATGAATGGTTATGAGCTGGCCATCGCGTTGCGTCAGTTGGACAAGCAGTTTCCCATCATTGGTGTAACGGCCAATGCCATGCGCGAGGAGGGCGAGCGCTGCCTGCAGGTCGGGATGAATGCCTGGATGGTCAAGCCCCTGACCCTGCAGGGGCTCTGGGACGGTTTGATGAGAGTCTGCAACGTGCAATACAACCTCGTCGCGGCGGCTTCGCTGGCACCTGGCTCAATGGCTGACGCCGAACTGGTCGAAGCGCCCGATCAGATCCAGGTCTCAACGAAAATGCGTGCGCTGTTCATCAGCACCATGCGCGAGGACATGGTGCGCGCACGCGACGCCCTGGCCGCACAGGACGCCAGTCAATTACGCAGCAGCCTGCATTGCATTCGTGGCGCCCTGGCAGTGGTGCAGGCCCAGGCCCTGGCTGACGCCTGGGGAGCCGTGGAGCAGGCACTGGAAATCAAGACGCTTGATCAACCGCTGGCACGCAGGAGCGAACTGCTGTTCGCACGCATAGATCGTGCTGTTGCAGCCGTGTGAGAGCGCGGCGGGTGCAGGTCGTGATCTGACGAACTTAATCTTTGGACGAATGACTTCATGAAAAAAATCAAGATAGTTTTAGCTGATGACCATCCGGTGGTGTTGATGGGGGTCAGTGAGTACATCGAACGCGACAATCGCTATGAAGTCGTGGCCCAGGTGCAGAACTCAACGGAGTTGGTGGAAAAACTGCAGCAACTCAAGCCAGATGTGATCATTACCGATTACAACATGCCGGGGGATGAGGCCTATGGCGACGGTATCAAGTTGATTGAGTACCTGATCCGGCACTTTCCGGACATCCAGGTACTGATTCTGACCATGGTTTCCAACAACCTGATTCTGTCGCGGCTCTATGATGTCGGAGTTGCCGGGATCGTACCCAAGAGCAGCGACCTGAAGGAGATTCTGGTAGCGCTCAATACGTTGGCCAGAGGCCAGTCCTACCGCAGACCACTGTTTCATTCCCTACCCAGCGTGGTCGAGTGCACGGAGCCCGTCGAAGACCGGATTTCCAGCCTTTCGGTTCGCGAGTTCGAAGTACTGCGCCAGTTCGCCGCGGGCATGAGTGTCAATGAGATCGCCCATCTGCTCAATCGCAGCAAAAAGACCATCAGTGCCCAGAAGATCTCGGCGATGCGCAAGTTACAGGTCACTACGGATCATGAGTTGTTGAGCTTCTGTATCACGATGCGCTTGATTGTGTGACATGCCTTGCCTGAGTTCGTTTCAGAGCGCCTCCAGTTACGGGGAGGGGACTAAGGCTCTTCGGTCAACGGTTTCGGGCCTTGATCACTTCGGTATAAGACGCCTGTGATCATGCAGCATCGACAGTCAAGCTCATCAGCACGTATCACTTCCTGACGAAAACTCTCGTTCAATCCTGTCGGCTCATCAGGGAAGTTGTAATAGGAAGTTACGGGTCGAACGCTTTAGTACGTGTCCCAAGTCGAATGACGGACCCGTTGAGTATCATCCGCAGACCTATCCAATGCCCATGGCAATCATAAAGAAATGAGGTCCTTCATCTCATGTGGGCCTGTGGCGGGCACTTAAATTTTGCAACTCACCGCTCCTTGGTGTGGCAGGGAGTTACAGAGGGTGCATCTATCCGCCTGGTAGTTTTATACAGCGCTTTGTCAGGCCACCAAAGAAACAATCAACGGTCTGCAAATTAATTTCGGAATAGGGGCGGCTATCCATGATAGTCGGCGAGTTATCCTTTTTTGATCGTAAAGGAGGTGTCTGTTAGCGCATGACTGTTGGCAAAGTGAAGGACTGAACTATGCCCCCTCATGATGGCAACTAACGACAAGCGCTAAAGAATAGAAGCTTATGCGTCATGCCCGTATGACGAACCAATAGTGGTGCTCGCTGTTGTATAGAGGTCGGATTACATCTTCGCAATCTACTTGGGGTTTGGCCTTGGGCGGTATGCTTGAAGGGTAATGACGTAATTGGTATGAGAGCCGCTTAGTGCAAATAGGACTGGTCTCATTAATCTTTGTCGGTTTAATTGGTTAAATGACTACTGCTGCATCCATCAACTATTAAAACTCGGTGTCACTATGAAAAGATTTTTTGCTTTAAGCCTTCTGTCTTCTGTTTTGGCTGTGCCTATGGCAGCGAACGCTGCTCTTAGTGAAGGCGGCGGCGGTAACATCAACTTCACCGGCGCTATCAAACAGGATAGTTGCAGTGTTCAAGGGCAAGGCACCAGTGATATTAACGTCCCGCTGGGTAACGTCCAGGCCTCGACCCTCGGCACTGCAGCTGCACCGGGAGCTATCTCCAGCACTGGCCAAGTCAATATTTCGGTGAAGTGCGATAAAGCGCACACTAAAGTTGCACTGAGCTTTGACCCACTGCCTTCTCAGCTTCAGGGCACTAACGTGTTGCACATTGATAACGCAACCGGTGGCGCCAAAGGTGTAGGTATTGTCCTGGTTGACGCCGCAGGTGCCGCAATGGACCTGAAAACCGACAGCTATACGGGCACTAGCGTTAACGGCACTACCAACCTTCAGGTTCGGGCCACTTACGTCATGACGGGTGACGCTGCAGCGGTCAAGCCGGGTACAGCCAACGCCAGCATGCCGTTTGTTCTGAAATACGAATAAGTTGTTTCTCGTTGTGAGAGGCGCTTGCGCCTCTCACACTTTTAGAGTGTTTTTCATGTCGCCTAAGTTTTTCATAAAAGCCATGAGTCTGGCGCTGATTACATTCAGTTTCGGCGCTCATGCTGCAATATCCCTAAGTGGAACTCGGCTGGTTTTTGCTGAAGGAAAAAAAGAGGAAACCCTCGTCGTACGTAATGACGGCAAGGATATCGTTGTTCAATCCTGGATTGAAAGTGAAGGGGAGGCTGATCTGCCATTTGCAATCACTCCACCTCTGGTCCGCGTAGGTGCCAAGCAACAACAACTATTACGTGTACTGTTCTCCGGATCCAGCTTGCCCAGCGATAGAGAGTCGGTGTTCTGGCTAAGTATTCAGGAAATACCCCAGTCGGCAGGAGAGGAAAACACCCTGCAACTTGCGGTGCGTCAGCGGATCAAGGTGTTTTATCGGCCAAAGGGTTTGTCCGGCACAGCCGGCGCAGCACCCGAACAACTGGAATGGCGACTGCTGAATACGTCTGATGGGCAACAACTGCAAATAAAGAATCCGACACCTTATTACACTACCTTGGTCGATCTGGTGCTTTTCGGCGTGAAGGAAAACAAAGTAACTGACGCGCGCATGCTCTCCCCAGGTGAAATCGTCACTCTGCCTATGAATAAAGTAATAGGCAGCAAACATCGCTTGGATTTTGGCAGTATCAATGATTACGGCGGGCGTGATCTATTTACTGTCGATGTCACCGAAGGCCAGTCCGCAAAAGCCAAGGGGCTATAGCGGATAATTCATAGCAATACCAAATCATGCGTTGGCCCTTGCTCTCGATTGTAAATGCAGAGGCATGACTTGGCCTATGTAACCCAACTACTAAGTGAATCATGATGTCGAAAGGTTATTTGCTTACAGGTTTTGGTCAATCTAGCCTCGTTATTACTCTGGAGAGTCGGCAGTCGTTCTGCTGGGCGCTTTTACTGGTTGCACTTCCAATAGTCGCACATGCTGATTCAGAGCAACTCAATACTGAGCCTAGGGTAAAAATCCCACTGTTGGCATTTAATACCGGGTTCCTGCAGGGTGGTTCGGCTCAACCTGCCGATGTATTGGCCTTGCTTCAAGGTGGTAGCAACGTTCTGCCTGGCAACTATCGGGTGGAAATTTACGTCAACGGCGACCTGAATGGCCGACGTGATATCGAATTCAAGCAAGAAGCAGCAGGGGCGGAGGTACAGCCGTGCCTGACACCGGTCATGTTCAAGGACTTCGGTATCGATCTGCTCAAGTTGCAGAACCCGGAGCTGCTCGCACCCGAGAATGCCAATCGCTGCTACCCGTTGGATACGTTGATCGAGCAGGCCGAAGTCAAGTTCGACTCTGCCCGTTTGCACCTGTTGATTAGCGTGCCCCAGGCGTTTATGCAGGCTGGCGTTCGTGGGTATGTCGACCCGGCGCTCTGGGATGAAGGCGTCACTGCAGCCTTTATCAACTATCAGTTCAACATGCGCCGTAATAGCAGCGGCGGGACCAGAAGCACCTCGAAGTACCTGGGATTGCAAAATGGTTTCAACCTTGGGTCTTGGCGCTTGCGCAACGAGTCCAACCTCACCATGAACGAAGGCCAGCCAACCAGATTCTCCAGTAACCGCAGCTTTGTCCAGCGCGATATCACTGCGCTCAAGGCCCAATTGGCCCTGGGCGAGATCTATACCAACGGCAATATTTTTGACAGCGTGCGTTTTCGCGGCGCCCAGTTGACCTCCGATGATGCAATGCTCGCTGACAGCGAACGAGGCTATGCACCGATCATTCGCGGCGTCGCCGAAACCAACGCCACAGTCGAGGTGCGCCAGAACGGCTATGTCATCTACAGTACCTCGGTATCCGCGGGCGCCTTTGAGTTGACTGATATCTACCCCAGTGGCTCCAACGGTGACCTGGAGGTGACGGTGGTCGAAGCCGATGGTCGTCGCCGGGTTACGCGCCAGGCGTTTTCCAGTCTGCCGGTCATGGTGCGCAAGGGGCGCATGACCTTCAGTGTTGCCGGCGGCCAGTATCAGAGTAATGACAACAGTCAGCAGAGCCCTTCATTCGTCAGCACGGCGCTGGCCTATGGTCTCAGCGACGATATGACGGGGACCTTCGGCCTGCAGGTAGCAGAGAACTTCCAGGCACTGAACTTCGGGATAGGGCGCAATACACCGATCGGCGCTCTATCGGTCGACATCACCCAAAGTGCCAGCAAAATCCCGCAGCAGACTGACAAGGGCCAAAGTATCCGGGTGTTGTATGCCAAGACATTTGCCCAGACCAGCACCGACTTCACCCTGGCGGCCTACCGCTACTCCACTGAGGGCTACCGCAGTTTCAGTGACCATGTGCAGGACCTCAATCGTGACCTCACCTCCACGAGAATGGGGCGCTCTCGAGCGCGCCTGGACCTGACCGTGCAACAGAGCCTGGGAGAAAAGCAGCAGTACGGCAGCATCTACTTGAGCGCCAGCGATCAAAGCTACTGGAATAGCAGCACCCGTTCGCAAAGTATCTCTGCCGGTTACGGCAATTACTGGAAAAGCCTGAACTATTCCGTGAGCCTGACCCATACCCGTAATATCGCCGAGCGCGGTTCGGCCAGCAGCAATGACAGTCAGGTGGCGTTGTCCTTCAGCCTTCCGCTGGGAAGCACCGCCCACTCACCGCGGGCCACGCTGCGCATCCTGCGTGATCGCGAGGGCAACCAGAACACCCAGGCAGGCCTGAACGGCTATCTGGGCCCTGCTACCAACTACTCCTTCCAAGGCGGGCGGGACGGTCAAGGTGGTAACAGCGGCAACGCGAGTATTTCCACCGACACCGCGGTGGGCCGGATGGACCTCGGTTACGGCCAGGGCCCCGATTACAAGAGCTTGAACGTCGGTGCCAGCGGTTCGGTGGTTGCTCACGCCGGTGGTATCAACCTTGGCCAGCAGGTTGGCGAGAGCTTTGTCCTGGCCGAAGTGCCCGACACCCCCGGTGTGGGCATCATCAGCAATGCGGGAGTGACAACCGGGCGCAATGGTTTCGCCATCGTGCCCAATGCCCAGCCCTATCGCTTGAACTGGGTCAGCCTGGACACAGGGAACCTGGGAGCAGATATCGAACTGGAACAGGCAACCCAACAAGTGGTGCCGCGCCGTGGCGCAGTGGTGCTTGCTCGCTATCAGGCGCAGATTGGGCGTCGAGTGCAATTTATCCTGCGTCAGGCCGATGGAAAAAAGATGGGCTTTGGGGCCACCGTCGAGGATCCGGAAGGGAAACAGAGCGCCATCTCGGACCCTTATGGCATGGCGCTGATGCTGCTCAAGCAGGACAAGGGCTTGATGAACGTCACTTGGGACGGCAGCACCTGCCAGGCGCCGTATGACTTGCCCGAGCGCAACAAGGAGCTGAACTACGAACAGGCAGAGCTGAAGTGCAAGGGTAACTGACAGGTGTCGTTGCCCAGTACCTTCAAGTTCTGTGGTGGAAACTCAGGCCTGCGTTCGATATCACGCTGACAGCAATCCTTGGACTTCGCGAGCTGCCAGGGGCCAACGGGTTTTCCTGAACTCAGGGTGATACGGGGTAGGTAGGTTATCTCTGAGCGCGTTACCCGGTCCCTGGGACTGAGAATTCACCCTGAACAATTCAGATTTATCCTAAAGAGCTCATAGCGGATACGGCATTAAGCTATCACCTCAGTCATTCATCGAGGTGTTTCCCATGTCCCAAGAGCGAGACAAATTTGTTATCCGGCTTCCCGATGACATGCATCCACGGATCAAGAGCATTGCCCGACTTAACAACCGCAGCATGAATAATGAAATTGTCGCCCGTATAGAGCGCACCTTCACCTTGGACGAAACCATGGAGCTGGAGGCCAAGATCAAAGGGCTGATGCTGCAACGTATTGAGTCGCTTGAAAGTGAGCTGGCGCAGATGCGTGAAACCGTTGAAGAAAAAAAGACCGATTGACCTGCCCGCGACCGCCGTTGAGCAGGTCAATTGCTTTTACTTGCAATGTGCAACAGCTCTCCGCAAAACAGACGCGCCCCGAACCCGCCATTACGGAGCGGGCTTGGGGCGATGGCAGACAACTCTCAGGCAGAAGCTCAGGCGCTCTGCAATGCGTTGGCGATGGCCTGATTGAACGCCGGCAAGTCGTCGGGAGTACGGGAGGTAATAAGTTTCCAACCATTGGCCGTGCATTCCTTGACTTCACTGTCGACCCAACCCGCGGCGTTGGCATTGAGCAAGTCGGTGCGCACGCTGGTGTAGGAAGTCAGGGTCTTGCCCGGGATTACTCCCGCATCGATCAGTAGCCAAGGGCCATGGCAAATCGCGGCGACCGTCTTCCCCGCGTCGACAAACTCATTGACCAGACGCTGGGCCTCAGGGTCCTGGCGCAGGGTATCAGCGTTCACCGTCCCCCCTGGGATAAGCAGGGCGTCGAAGTCGCGGGCATTCAGGCCTGACAGTTTTCCATCGGACTCCACCTGCCGGTCCTTCTCGGTATCGTGCAGGAAGGTCTGCGTGGAACCGCCTTTGATCGAGCCATGGGTCAACGTTGCCCCCAGGCTGCGCAGCGCTTCAAGTGGCTTGAGCAGTTCGTCGCGTTCGATGCCGGTATTGGCCGTGATGATCAAGATGTTTTTGCCATGCAGTTGCGTGGTCATGTATCCGGTCCTCCAGGGTAAGCAAGCCCCGCGCAGGTATCACGCGGCATATCTTTATCTGAGGACCGGGGGCCAAACGAAGTTCAGCTTGATTGCGCTGCACCTGGTCTCGGAACCTTGCGCATCACCTTTATTGACCCCGGGAGGAGAGCAGGGCGGGTAGAGGGTTATAGCGCTTCCTCCTCTTCGCTGTCCTTGGCGGTTGCGGGACGCGGGTTTTGCGCAGACAAGTCGCCCGTTGGGTCCATACGCTCCTGCGCACCCATGCTGCTGTATTGCTTACGCAGTGTTCGAAGCTCCTTGCTTTCCAGTTGATCCAGGCACAAGGCGGCGTTTTGCGCGTCTTTGGTGGCACGCAATAATTCGTCGATTTTGATGTGCAGGATGTCGTTGTCGCGGTTCTGGGTGTTCTGGATCAGGAACACCATCAGGAAGGTGATGATGGTGGTCGAGGTGTTGATGATCAGCTGCCACGTGTCGTTGTAGTGGAAAAATGGGCCGGTCAGGGCCCAGACCACTATCAGCACGATGGCCACAAGAAACGTCTTGGAGCTACCGGCCCATTTGGAAAGCGTGTGGCAGAAGGTTACGAATTTCATGGCAGTGGGTCCTGGTTGTTGGTCTAACAATGGACAGCAATCAGGCCGTGAAATTCTTTGTTACATTTACCGGTGCGACGTTTTTTTATAACGCTCATAACCCGCCAGTAGCGGTTGGGTGCTGAGACCGTGCAGCAGAATGCTCAATGCCACAATCGACAGTGTCAGGTCGGTGCACAGCGCAGCCGTTACCGGAGGTACGCCGTGGTTGAGGGCATAGAACAGGTAGTAAAGACTGCCGATACCGCGGATCCCGAACCAACCGATCAGCCAGCGTTGGCGGCCGGAGAGCAAGCCGCCCCAGGGAATCAACAGCACGCTCAGGGGGCGGATCAACACAAATAATGCGGCCCCAATTGGCAGTGCACGCCAATCCCAGTGAGCGATCAGTACCACCCCCAGCAAGGTGACCATAAAGACTTCCATCGCCCGCTCGACCAAACCGCCGAAGGCCAGCATGTCGCCCATCATGATTCCAGCGGCCACTTGGGTGCCTTCCAGACTTTGAGTGTCGCCATGCAGGGCTTTGTGCGGTTCGACATCCTGGTGCCCCACCAGGGGTTGCACCAGGTGTTCGGCCGGAACCTGAGGGTTGGCCGCCGAATTGACCTCGGCCTGGCGCAACCCGAGGCCGGCAGCGAATACCGATAAAAAACCATAGCCATGCAGGCTTTCGGCGGCCACATAGGCCAGCGCAATCAGGGCAAGGGTCAGGTAGTCGTTGGGCGAGACGGTGCAGTCATCATTCCGGGTATTCAGCAACAAGGTAATGCGCCCCAGGCCGCGCCCCATCCAGTAGCCGATCAGCAACCCCGCCGGAACCGCCCACAGCACATCCCGCCAAAGCCAGTCGTACAAGGCGCCATTGCCACCATCGGCTTTCACCAGCACCAGCCCGAGGATGACAAATGCAAAGGCCACGCCGTCGTTGAGCCCCGCTTCGCCGGAGAGGCCAAATCGCACCGGATCGTAGTCCTGGGCGTTATTGACCTGCACCATCGACGCCAGCACCGGGTCGGTGGGCGCCAGCACCGCGCCAATCAGTAGCGATGCACCCCACGACATTTGAAGCAGGTAATGCAGGACCAAGGTCACGCCGATAATGCTCAGCAACATCACCGGTCCGGCCAGGCCATAGGCCACGCGCCAGATTTTGTGGCCAAGAGGCAGGCGCAGCTTCAAGCCGCAGACGAACAGGGAAAACAGCACCGCCACTTCACTCAGGTGCTCCATCCATGGCGCTGCGTGTTTCAGGTCGAGTTGCAACAACCCCAGACCCGCAGGGCCGATGGCCACCCCCAGTACCAGGCAAACCGCTGAAGTAGTGACCGGCATCCAACGCAGATAGGAGGAGGTCAGCGCGAGCAACAGCAAGACTGCGCCCAGCACCGCCATCCAGACAATGAAACTCATAGGTATCTCTCGTTCCCGGCACTCGGTCGGTGATCGCGTGCAGACCTGCACAGCTATTCGAGGACGCAAGGCAAGTCAGGTTCAACCGGATTTGCTCTGGCGCCGACTGCACGCCAATTCGGCCCCGCGCTGTGCTCTAGCCGGGGCGTCGCAGAATCGGTTGACCGCACGCCGATGGCTCTGGGGCGCGATAAATTTAATGAACCCTCGCTGGCCACCCCGACCTAAGCCTTTATGAATCGGGAGGTAAATCATGCAAATACAACACTATGTCTGGATCGCCCTGGCAGTAATCCTGTTGCTGGTGGAACTGTGGGCCATCAGGAGTGTGCTGCGCAGTACCAAACCCTGGGACAGCAAGGGCGTGTGGGTGGTGGTCATTGTCTTTGTACCCTTGCTCGGGCTGCTGGCATGGCTGGTGGCCGGACCAAAAGGCAGTGCTCGGACCCTGTCCGAACCTGAGCATCAACAACGCTGAGGATTGTGCCCAGCGACAGACAAGGTGAATTGCTTTGCCCAGAATACTGACGTCCCACATGGAAGAAACCGAGCTCACCGAGCACAACGCCAAAATGTTCGGTTCGCCCAAGGAACGCCTGGATTTCTATCGTCGGGAGATCCAGTACGAAACCAGCATCCTGGCCAACCGCACCGATGCCTATTTATCGGCGCAGTCGTTCCTGGTGATTGCCTTTGCATCCTGCATGGCCAATCTCAATCCGGAATGGGGCAAATTGTTCACCCTGGCGGTGCCACCTTTCCTGGCATTGCTGGGGGTACTCAGCTCCCTCAATGCCTGGCCGGGGATCAAGGCCGCCTACGAGATCATCGACCATTGGCATTTCAAACAAAGCGAACTGCTGCGCAGCGAGCCATTGATGGGGCTGGCGTATGACGAGTCGCCCTTGTTCTGCGAGAGCGAGTCCAGCCATAAGGGCTATCGCAAGTCCTTGCTGTTCTCGGTTCGCACGCCGTGGATCTTCGCCCCATTCTGGATGATGCTCGGCTCCTGGGCGGTGTACATCCAGCTCACCAACCCGGGTTCTTGAGTCGTTATTGCGCTTGCGCGTTGATTGACCGGTGCCTGGCACGTTCTCGGCGATAGCCCTCACAAGGTGCCGCGAATCCGTTCGTTCCGGCGGCGCAGGGCCTCCATGGCCAGCAGTAGCAGTAACGCGCCGAGTACCATCATGGTGGCTGCGGCGGCGATGGTGGGATTGAGGTTCTCCTTGATCCCCGCAAACATTTGCATCGGCAAAGTGCGTTGCGTAGGGCTGGCCAGAAACAGCGTCACGACGACTTCGTCGAATGAAGTGGCGAAGGCGAACAGCGCGCCGCTCAAGACGCCCGGTGCAATCAGTGGCAGGGTCACGCGTTTGAAGCCATACCAGGGTGTTGCGCCGAGGCTGGCGGCAGCCCGTGTGAAATTGCGGTCGTAACCTTGAAGTGTCGCGTTGACGGTGATCACCACGAAGGGCACGCCCAGCACCGCATGGGCGATGACCAGGCCTGGGTAGGTGTTGAGCAGGCCCCAGCTGGCAAAAAAGAAATACAGCCCGACGGCGACGATCACCACCGGCGCCACCATCGGCGAAATCATGATCGCCATGATCAGCGCCTTCCCGCGAAATTCACCCCGAGACAGTCCGACCGCCGCCAAGGTGCCCAGTACCGTGGCGAGCAAGGTTGCGGCGGGGGCGATTTTCAGGCTGTTGAGCAGGGCCGGCATCCAGTCGCTGGAGTTGAAAAACTCGCGATACCAACGCAACGACAGGCCACTCAACGGGTAACTCAGAAAAGAGCCCTCGTTGAATGACAACGGGACGATGACCAGGATCGGAATGATCAGGAACATCAACAGAGCAAGGCTGTAGAGGCTCAAAAACGGGCGCAGCACACGGATCTCAAGCGGTTCGACATGCTTCATTGCAGCCTCCTTATGCAGCTCGGTTGGCAGGGCGCGAGATCCGCGCGTAAACCCAATACAGCACCAGCACGATGATCAGCAGTTGGCTGCCCAGCGCTGTGGCCATGCCCCAATTGATGGTGGTGTTGGTGTAATACGCCACGAAGTAACTCAGCATCTGGTCCCCCGGGCCACCCAGGAGTGCGGGGGTGATGTAGTAACCGATGGCCATGATGAACACCAGCAACGCTCCGGCCGTTACCCCGGCATAGGTCTGCGGCAGGTAGACCCTTTGAAACGCGGTAAAGGGGTGGGCACCCAGGGAAATCGCTGCGCGCTCATAGCGTGAGTCGATACCTTTCATGACCGCATACAGCGGCAGGATCAGAAACGGCAGCAAAATATGCGTCATGGAAATCAGCACGCCCGCGCGGTTGAATACCAGTTGCAGCGGTTTCTCGAGAATGCCCAGGTCAATCAGCGTGTTGTTGATCAAACCGCCCGATTGCAGCAGGACGATCCAGCTTGCCGTGCGCACGATCAGCGAGGTCCAGAACGGCAGCAGCACCAGTATCAACAGCAGATTGGCCCGTCGCGCGGGTTGTCGCGAGAGCCAGTAGGCCAGCGGATAACCCAGCAGCACACAAAGCACAGTGACCAGCCCGGCGATCGTCAGCGAGCGCTTGAGGACGTCCAGGTACAGCGCTTTGTCGGGGGCCACGGCCTGGATCTGGCCGGCGTCCAGTTTCAGGTCGAAGGCCGCCAACCAGTAGAAGCTGGTGTAGGGTTGGCCGAGCTGGCTGAGGGTTGACCAAGTCTTGATGTCGCCCAGTGCCGGCACGCCTTTTATCAGGCTGTCACGGACATTGGCGCCGTCGACCGGCATACGCCCGAGAACAGCCGTCGACAGGCTGCGCAAGCCGGCGCTTTCGTAACCCAGTCGGCGGTTGAGCGCAAACAGCTGCCCATTGCTGCGCGCACTGCGCAAATCCTCACCCAGGGCGCTGAACACGGACTCACCCGGCAGTGCCTTGCCATCCCAACCTTTCAATAAACCCAGGGTCTTTGGCAGGGCGTTGGCGACTTCCGGGTTTTCCACGCTCTTGGTCAGCAGTGACCCTATCGGGGTTAAAAAGCCGACCACCAGCAATGCCAGCAAGGGCAGGATGAGCAGCATCGAGCGGCGGGTGTAAGCACGTTTGGCAGCCTGTAGTTGCCTCTGCAAGCGTTGCGTCTGAACCACTGACGGCGCCGGTTGAAGGGCTAGCGCTTCGGACATGGGAGTTCTCCTATCGTCAACATTGCCCGGATGCGCTGGCGACGAGCGCCGGTACCATTCGGGCAGCTGTGGGGCAGTTGATCAGCGAGCGGCCCAGGCATTGAAACGCTGTTCCAGTTCCTCACCGTGATCGATCCAGAAGTTGGTGTTCACGGGCAGGGCGTTTTCCAGGTTGGCTGGCGCCGTCGGCAGTTGCTCGCGGGTCTTGGCGTCGATCAGCGCCAGGGTGTCCTTGTTGGTTGGGCCGTAGGGGATGTTCTGCGCGAACACCTTCTGGTGCTGCGCTTCGTTGGCAAAGGCAATGAACTGCTCCCCCAGCACCTTGTTCGGTGAGCCTTTGACGATGGCCCAGCTGTCGATGTCATACAGGCTGTGGTTCCAGACCATCTTGAAGTCGTGGCCTTCACCCTGGGCGGCGGACACACGGCCGTTGTAGGCAGACGTCATCACCACATCGCCCGAGACCAGCCACTGCAGGGGTTGAGCCCCGGCTTCCCACCATTGGATATCGGACTTGATCAGGTCGAGTTTCTTGAAGGCCCGGTCGACGCCTTCCGGTGTGCCCAGTACCTGATACAACTCGGCAGGTTTTACCCCGTCAGCCAGAAGGGCGATTTCCAGGGTGAACTTGGCGCTTTTTCGCAGGCCGCGCTTGCCGGGGTAGGTCTTGGTGTCCCAGAACGCTTCCCAGCCTTTGGGGGCTGTCTTGAGCTTGGCGCTGTTGTACGTCAGGTTGGTCGACCAGAGGAAAATCCCGGCACCGCATTCGCTGACGGCGCCGCTGACGAATTTGCTGGCGTCGCCCAGTTTGCTCCAGTCCAGAGGTTCGAACAGGCCCTCGGCGCAGCCGCGGATCAAGTCCGGGCTTTCGACCTCTACCACATCCCAACTCACTTGTCCGGTTTCCACCATGGCCCTGATCTTGGCCATTTCACCGTTGTATTCCCCGGCTTGGACCGCCCCTTTGCCCGAAGCGGTGAAGGGTTGGTAGAACGCCTTGTCCTGGGCGTCCTTGTTCAGGCCGCCGAAGGACACAACAGTCAATGGTTGAGCATTTACCTGGCAACCGAAAGCAGCCAGAACAGTCAGTGCAGCAAGACGCTTGAGCATGGCAAATATCCTGATTTCATTAACAAAAAGGGAGGAGGGGGGTCAAGCAGGCATTGCATCGAGCGCCGAGGCGTCGGCGCTATGCCAACAGACGGGAAGGCTGTGACCTTCACGCCAGTGGGATTGCATCTGGGCGATGGGCACCTTGACGTTGAAGTCGCTATTACCCGCGACGTTCAGGCGGATGCGCACGTGGTCCCCCAGATAGATACATTCCTCGATACACCCGGCGAGGCGGCTGTCATAACGGGCGTCGCCATCCAGGGTCACTCGTTCGGAGCGAATGGACAGCGAAGCACGGCTGCCCATGGCCAGGCCCGGCGTCGTACGTGCGTAAAGCTGTTCACCCTGTTCAAGTTGCACCTGGCATCGGTCGGCGTTGAACGCAGCCAAAACGCCCGGCAGGACATTGGTATCGCCCATGAAAGTGGCCACGAAGGAGTTGGCCGGACGTTCGTAGAGCGCTTGCGGGGTGTCGACTTGCTGGATGACGCCGTCGTTGAAAATCGCAATGCGGTCGGACAGGGTCAGGGCTTCGGCCTGGTCATGGGTGACGAATACCACCGTCAACCCGAGCTCGCGGTGCAAGCGGCGAATTTCCAGCTGCATCTGTTCACGCAATTGTTTATCCAGCGCGCCCAGTGGCTCGTCCATCAGCACCAGCTTGGGTTCGAAGATCAACGCTCGGGCGAGGGCGATCCGCTGCTGTTGACCGCCTGACAGTTGCGCGGGGTAACGATTGGCGAGTTCTCCCAGGCGTACCATTTCCAGGGCTTTCTTGACCCGGGTATCTATCTCGTGGCGCTTGATGCCGCGCACCTGCAGCGGAAACGCCATGTTTTCGGCCACGCTCATGTGCGGGAACAAGGCGTAGTTCTGGAACACCATCCCTATGCCGCGCCGATGAGCCGGGACACTTTCAATGGCCTGTCCTTCGAGAAAGATCTGGCCTTGAGTCGGCGTTTCGAAACCGGCCAGCATCATGAGGCTGGTGGTCTTTCCCGAGCCGGAAGGACCGAGGAGGGTGAGGAACTCGCCCTGAGCAACGTCCAGGTCTAATCGCTTAACAACGGTCTTGAGACCGTCGTAACTTTTCTCCACCCCTTTGAAGCGGACGAAGGCGCTTGTACTGTTACCTGTCATCTCAAACCCTCCCATTGTGTTTCATGGTTAAAACATGATGCATCATGTTTTTTAATAAAGCAGATTCTGTGCCACCCGATCCAGCCGGCCTGATTTCAAGGGTTTTATGGGGGACGGGGCCGGTCTGCGCACCATCGGGGTGCCTGAACATTGGAATTGCCGGTTTATTGCCCCGGCCCAGGAGCGCGGGTGCCGGGGCAGGCCAGGTCTGTCTCGGCGATAGGCAGCGTTCAGCGCAGCTCGGTCAGGGTTTCATCCAGGCGTTCTAGCAGCAGGTCCGCGTGCTCGCGGGCAAACACCAGGGGCGGGCGAATCTTGAGGGTATTGGCCTTTGCCCCCGTCGAGCTGATCAACACCTGACGGCGGCGCATGCCATTGACCACGGCCGCGGCGGCAGTCGTCGCCGGTGCCTGGGTTGCACGGTCGGTCACCAGTTCGACGCCGATAAACAGCCCCTCGCCGCGGATATCGCCAATGACTTCATGGCGCTCGGCCAGTTGGCGCAGCCCAGCCTTGAGGTAATCGCCGACGTTCCGGGCGTTCGCTTGCAAGTCTTCTTCGCGCAACACCCGCAGGACTGCATGCGCGGCCTTGCAGGACACCGGGTTGCCGCCGTAGGTATTGAAGTAACGCTGCTGGCGGCCGAATTGATCGAAAAGCGCAGAGCGCCCAACCACCGCGGCAACCGGATGGCCGTTGCCCATGGGCTTGCCCAGGGTGACCAGATCCGGAATCACCCCATCGCGGGCAAACCCCCAGCGCTGACCGCCTGTACGGCCAAAGCCGGGCTGGACTTCATCGGCGATATACAGCCCGCCGGCGCTACGCACGCATTGCGCCGCAGCCGCCAGTTCGCCGTTGGCCGGGCTGAACACCCCATCACTGGAGAAAATGCTGTCCACCAGCAGCGCTGCAGGCTTGATGCCTTGAGCCTGCATATCCTGAACAGCCGCTTGCACGCTGCCGACGAAATCGGCGGTTCGGCGATAGGAGTCCGGAGCATCGACCAGGCGCACATGGCTTGCGGTTGGCAGGCCGGTGGCCAGCGAGGGCGAGACTTCAGCCAGGGCACTGGTCACCCCATGGTAGGCCCAGCGAGTCACGATGATGCCCGTCCCACCGCTGTGACAACGCGCGATGCGCAGCGCCAGATCATTAGCCTCGCTGCCGGTACAGGTCAGGGTCATGTTGTCGAGCTGCGGGGGGAACTCGCTGAGCAGGTCTTCGGCGTAATCCACGATCGACGGATGTAAATAGCGGGTGTGGGTATTGAGTTGGGCACTTTGCTCGGCGATCGCCGCGACCACGGCAGGGTGGCAGTGTCCGACAGAGGCCACATTGTTGTAGGCATCGAGGAAGGCGGTGTTGTCCTTGTCGTACAGCCACACACCTTCACCTCGCACCGGGGCGAAGGGTTCCTCGTAGAACAATCGATAACTGGCCCCCAGCGCGCGTTGACGACGGGCAAGCAGCTCAGCAGTGGACGAACTCATGAAGCCTCCGGTGTGCAGGCGTTGATCAGGCTTTGGGTCAGCAGCCCTTCGGGCATTGCGCTCAGGCATTGCAGGTTGCGCCAGGTTGAGCGCAGGTTGCGCAGGACATAGACGCGGTTTTCTGGATAAAGGCTGGCGCGCCACTGGGCGATGGTGATGGCCATGGCCATGCGCATGGCGATCAGTTCGCCCAGAACCTCCAGTTCCTCTCGCTGCAATGGGATCCGCGCATGGTAGGCGGCAGCAAAGGCCTTGATCTGCCAAAGCGGATCCGCGGCGTCGGCGTCGAACTGGTAGGACAGTGCTGTTCCCAACTCGTTGATCAACGGCGCGTGGAGCGCATCTCCGAAGTCAATGATGGCGGAGACCCGGGTGCCGGTCTCGCAGTCGAGCATGACGTTGTGCGGATTCAGGTCGTTATGGATCACCTGCGCCCGCAGCTTCGCCAGGCACGGCTTTGCATGGGTTTCGTAGCGATTGAGCAAGCGGGAAACCAGCGGCAATTGATCGCTGGCCAGGTGGTCCAGATACGGCCTGACGCGTTCGGCGTGCCCGACATCCCAGAGCAGGTCGCGGTGGGCGGCGGGGTGATGGAAGTCCCTGAGGGCCAGGTTGACCTCGGCCAGGGACGTACCGAGCTCATGCATCAGCGCGGCGCTGGGTTTGCCAAGATTCTGCGAGATCCCGTCCAGGTAACTGACAGTGCGCAGTGTCAGTTGCTGGTCATTGACCCGCACCGTCGGTTCAACCTCACCGTGGCGCGAGGATAGAACGCGTGGGACTGGCAAATGGGCACCGTGCTGCTCGATGTGCAGCAAGGCCTGGGTCTGAAAGCTGATGACGTTGGGGTCTTCGGCGGGATTGATGAACTTCAGGACAAAGGCACCGCGCGGGGTATCAATGAGAAAGTTGGTATCGCGCTCACCGTTCAGCAGTTTCAGCCTGCCTTTGAGGCCGTACACCCGATTGGCGATATCCAGCGCCTCGGCAGCCTCTACCGCCGGTGCTTGTGTGGTCATCAGGTCGTTGCACAGGGCCTTGTCCATGACCGCTTCAGACATGCTGGCCACCATTGACGTGAATTTCCGCGCCGTTCACGTAGGAAGCGCCGCTGGTGCAGAGAAAATAAATCAGCGAAGCCACTTCCTCGGGCTTGCCCAAACGATTCATCGGCACCAGCCGCTGGACGATATCCGCGGTGCCCGGAGACAGGATCGCGGTATCGATTTCGCCAGGAGCAATGGCATTGACCCGCACTCCGTGTGGGCCGAAGTCGAAGGCCATTTCGCGGGTCAGCGCCGAGAGGGCGGCCTTGGACGTGGCGTAGGCCACGCCGGCGAACGGGTGCACCTTGGAACCGGCGATGGAGGTGACATTGATAATGCTGCCCTGTGCTGCCTTCAGCTCATCGAACAAACCGCGAGCCAGAAGCGCGGTGGAGAACAGGTTGACGTTGAACACCTTGAGCCATGTGGCGTAATCGGTTTCCAGCACGCCGAGTCGACCGCCTTCCGGGCCTTTTGGCGATACACCGGCGTTATCCACCAAGGCATCCAGGCGTCCGCCCAGCTTGTCCTTGATGATCGCCAAGCTGGCGCTGACGCTATCGATATCCTCCAGATCCAGATGGATATGGTTGAGCAAACCTTCCGCCCACGGGCATTCGGCAACCCAGTCCTGGCGGGAGGCGGTGAACACTTCCCAGCCGGCGGCGTTGAAGTGCTTGACCGTCGCATGGCCAATACCGCGACTGGCACCGGTCAAAAGAAGCTTTTTTTTCTCGCTCATGGACGCACCTGACTCAATTGATGTTTGATGCATCATCTTTTCAGGTGCAGTGGCTGTCAATAGCCGTTCGCGGGAAAACCGCCTCTAGGAGACCGCTTCCTGACTGACCGCTATGAATTCCAACATTTTTTGATTGCCGTCGAGGATGTCGGTCTGGATCGCGTGCTTGGCTGCCGCAGCGTCCTGATTGCGCAGGGCATTGAGTATCTCGACATGGTGCTCGATGGCCATGGTCAGGGAAAAGTGCGCGTACGCCTGAGCGATCAATGGACCGGCCCGCATCCACAGACTATCCAGGTAACTGCGCAGCAGAGGCATGCGGGCAGCTTCCGCGATCAGGAAGTGAAACTCACTGTTAAGACGCAGCGCCTCGGGAAGGTCATGGTTATTGATGGCCTCAAGGTTGCGCTGGATGTTGGCGTCGATGCGCGCCAGGTCACTGGAAGTTGCAAGCCGTGCGGCTGTTTCGGCGCCCAAGCCTTCGAGATTCAGCCGCAGCGTGCGGATTTCAAGATAAGCGCCACTGTCGAGCACCGGAACCCGGATGTCCTTGGGGGTTTTGAGTACCAGCGCTTTCTCTTTTGCCAGTTGCAAAATGGCGTCGCGAACGGGCGTGACACTCGTCCCCAACTGACTGGCCAGCTCCCGTATGCGCAATCGATCGTCCGGTTTCAGCCCGCCCGTAATCAGTGCGTTGCGCAGCTGGGAATAGACGTTGCTGCCCAGGTAGGTGTGAGTGATGGCGTCAAGGGGGTAAGACATGGATCACCGAGTGAGATGGAGCTGTTGGCCAATGACTATACAACATGATGCATTAGGGGCTTGGCGAAAATTGGCGGCAGTAAGCGTTCGGCCGCAGGGCAGGGGGCGTGACCCGCTGGGCAGCGGCTAGCGAAATAAATCAAATGAGTGCATCGAGCATTAATGAGACTCTGGCAACCCCATGACCGATGCAACGGCTGGTGTATTGAAATTCTCCCCAAAAGCGCAGACGGAGCAGTCCATTGAATCAAGCGTTGTGTGAAGCATGAAACGCCCGCTGTTTATTTCTCTGGATGGCCCCAAGGGAACCGGCAAAACCACACTGTTGGAGGCCGTTACGAAAGTACTGAGGGCAGACAACAAAAAGGTGATCCGACTTTGCGAGAAAAAAAGCGACCCTTATAGAGGGGAAACGATGACCCTCGTTAATAAGCTCGTCAGAAATCCCACCCGGGAATTGGAGCTGGAGGTTTGTGAACGCCTGGCGGATAGCCGCACCTGGATTTCCCAGCACGTACTGACTAAACAGCCACCCGACAGCATCATCTTGATTGATCGCTGGTATCCGTCTGACGCTGCGTTTCGCCGGCTAGTCCCGTTCGCAGAAATTCTACAGTTGAACATTGACCGAAACGTACGAGTACCAGACTTGCATATCGGGGTGGTCACCGCGCCTGACATTTCATGGACCAGAGCAGCAGCACGCCAGCGCGGGCTGAACAGCACGGTGATCCATAGACTGGAAGAACATGTCGCCTGCACCCAGGCATTCGAGCAAGCGATTGCAGATCACGGCTGGGTCCTATGCCGGAACGAAGGAACGATCGAAGCCGCAACGATGCAGGTGATTTCCGAGATTTATAAAGTCCTATGATCCGGGGTGCGTGTTACGTGACCAAACGAATCGAGCTTTGATTGCTGGAGAGTAAGACGGGAGGAAAGTGGATGGGAGGGAAACTGAAAGAACCAATGGACAGTCATCATCCAGAATACATGATTTAACATAATATACATTATGCGTACTTATGGATTGTTATTCGTGTCCTGGCGTGCTCAGCCTGCGAGCCTGCAATCGGCTGTTTGTCCCCCGATCATTGGCAATCCACTTGAGGCTCATCTTTAATCGATTCATCTCGCGCAACGACCTCCACACCATCCTCGAGGGTTTTGCATGAAGCCATTCATTGCTGCGCTTTTTAGTTTGGTGCTGCTCAGCGGCTGTGATGTCAGCCTCAACAAACCTACGCCCAAGGTCATTGCATCTGACGCAGGCACTGAGCAACAACAGCGCCAGGTGTATGAAGCTGCGGTGGAGTTTCTGCAGTTGCTCGACAACGGTAAAACTTCCGAGACCTGGTCGACAGTCAGCCCAGCGCTCAAGGCAACAACCCATGAGATGGTATGGACCGGCTCACTCAAGGCGCTGCGTCTGGGGCTTGGATCGTTCAAGGAGCGAACGCCTGCCGGGATAGGCTTTACCGATCAGATGCCTGAAGCACCTGCGGGAAATTACGCGGTCATCGAGTTCAATTCGACGTTTGCAGCGAGCACCGTCACAGAGAAAGTGTTGTTCCGTGACGATGACAAGCACTGGTTGGTCGTGGGTTACTTCGTCAACAAGTCGGTGATTTTCGATAAAACTGGCCAACAAGATGGGCAAACAGCCCGCTAGACGCCCTGTTCTTCCGCTCTACAATCATAAAAATTATAACTAAACTAAATAACCATTTAGTTTAGTTATAAAAATACTTAAATATACGAGCCTTTCAATACGGCCTTCCCGCCTGCGAATTGATCCGCCCTCTTCCTTCTCCCTCAGCTCCCAGCACCGCCGTGGGCCTCTTCGAAGAAGTAGTCTTTCCAGCTTTGCGCCTTGTTTTTCAGCACGCCGAGCTCCTGCAGTTTTTCGGCGTAGATAAAGGTGCGCTGCGGCACCACGGTGAAATCGATTTCCGGGTCGGCGACGATCTTCTCGACCAGCGCCAGGGGCAGCTTGGATTGCTCGACACGGATGTAAGTCTTGGCCGCCGCCGGTTTGTCGGCCTTGATGATCTGCTCGGCTTCGGCCAGGGCGGCATAAAAGGCCTTATAGGTTTTCGGGTTCTGGTCGTGGAATTTTTCCGTGGTGTACAGCACGTTGAATGTCCCTGGGCCCCCTAGTACGTCGTAGGAACTGAGCACTTTGTACACGCCCGGTTTCTCCAGTTCCTGGTATTGAAACGGCGGACTGGAGAAGTGCGAATTGATTTCCGAACCGCCGGCAATCAAGGCCGCCGTGGCATCGGGATGGGCCAGGCTGACGGAGATGTTGTCGAACTTCTTGAAATTGTCGTTACCGAACTGCTTGGCGGTTTCGATCTGCAGCGTGCGCGACTGGAAGCCCACACCCGCCGCCGGCACCGCGATACGGTCCTTGTCGCTGAAGTCCTTGAGGCTTTTGACCTCGGGGTTGTTGGTCAGCAGGTAGTTGGGCATCGAGCCCAGCGAGGCGATTGCCTTGACGTTCTGTTTGCCCCGGGTGCGGTCCCAGAGGGTCAGCATCGGCGGTACGCCGGCCGATACCACGTCCAGCGCCCCGGCCAGCAAGGCTTCGTTCATTGCGGTGGCGCCGGAGATGCTGTTCCAGTCGACCTTGATCTCCAGGCCCTGCTCCTTGCCATGTTTCTCGATCAGTTGCTGGTCGCGCACCACATCCAGGATCAGGTAACCGATACCGAACTGCTGGGCGATGCTGATCTTGCCCTCGGCCTGGGCACCAGTGCTGAGCAAGGCGCCCAGGGTGGCGGCCAACAATGTCAGGGTGTTGCGTTTGTACGTGATGGCCATGATTAACCTCGTGGTGATTGAACAATGGGCGGGGTTGGCGCTGTCAACGCTGCATGCCCCAACGCTTTACAGTCAGGCGCTCGACATTGGCGAACAGCAGGTTCTCCACCAGCAGCCCGATCAGAATCACCGCTGCCAACCCGGCGAACACCTTGTCGGTGTACAGCTCGTTCCGGTTCTGGAAGATGTACCAACCCAGCCCGCCCTTGCCCGACGATGCGCCAAACACCAGCTCGGCGGCGATCAGGGTGCGCCAGGCGAAGGCCCAGCCGATTTTCAGGCCGGAAAGAATCGACGGCAGCGCTGCCGGAATCAGGATGTACCAGACCAGGCGCAGGCCCTTGAGCCCGTAATTGCGCCCGGCCATGCGCTGGGTTTCCGACACCCCGCGAAAGCCGGCATAGGTATTGAGCGCCTGCGGCCACAGCACTGAGTGCACCAGGACAAAAATCAAGCTGTTCTGCCCCAGGCCAAACCACAGCAGTGACAGCGGCAGCAAGGCAATGGCCGGCAGCGGGTTGAACATCGCGGTCAGGGTGTCCAGCAGGTCGCGTCCCAGCTGGGTCGAAACCGCAAGGGTGGTCAGCGCAAACGCGAGCACGATGCCGATCACGTATCCCTGGAGCAGCACGGTCAGGGAGATCCAGACCTTGCCCGGCAACTCGCCGCTGAGCATGCCGTCGTAGAAGGCGGCGGCGGTCTGCAGGAAGCTGGGCAGCAACAGGTCGTTGTCCTGCACTCGAGCAGCCACTTCCCAGAGCACCGCCAGGACAATCAGGATCAGGCTCTTGCGCACCCAGCCCAGTTGCCAGATACGCAGTGGCCAGGGGATATCGCGGGTCAGGTCGTGCTGGGTAAATGGCTCCAGCGCGACTTCGTATTCTTCACGCACAGGACGGGTAAGGCTCATGCTGGGATTCTCTTGAGATCGGTAGCGCGTTACGCCGCGCAAGGCCAGGCTTCAGTACGCAATGCGCAGGTCCTGGAAGTTCAGCTCGGACACAGGTGCACTGCCCTCCTCCTCGTTGAACAACAACCGGTGAATACGCTGCGCGGTGTTCTGGAAACCCACGCCACCCAGGCTCTGCAGGTCATATTCGTGGCTGTTGATCTCGGCCCGTACCCGTCCGGGGTGCGGTGACAGCAGGAGAATCCGGTTCCCCACCACCAGCGCCTCTTCTATCGAGTGAGTGACGAACATCAAAGTGAATTGCACCTCGTCCCACAGTTGCAGCAGTTCCTCCTGCATCTTGCGTCGGGTCAGGGCATCGAGGGCGGCAAAGGGCTCATCCATCAACAGGATCTTGGGCTGCATGGCCAGGGCACGGGCGATGGCGACCCGGGCTTTCATGCCACCGGACAGGGTGTGCGGGTAAGCATCGGCGAATGCGCTGAGGCCGACTTTGGCCAGGTAGTAATGGGCCCGTTCCCTGGCCTCCTTGCCCTTCAGGGTGCGAGACGCCAATAACGGAAACATCACGTTTTGGATCACGGTCTTCCACGGTGGCAGTTGGTCGAACTCCTGGAACACCACAATCCGATCCGGCCCGGGTTGGGTCACTTCGGCGCCGGCCAGGCGAATCAGCCCTTCGCTGGGCGTGATAAACCCGGCCACGGCCTTGAGCAGCGTCGACTTGCCACATCCTGAGGGACCGAGCAGCACGAAACGGTCGCCCGGATCGATTTCAAAACTGACTTGGTGGGTGGCGCGCACCACGCGCTTGGCGGTGCGGTATTCGAGGCTGACATTTTGCACCTGCAGCAGCGGCTCGGCTGCCGCTGGATCAAGGTGCCGGGTGACCGGGCTTTTGCTGGCCGTGTGGCCTTGCAGAACAACGTTCATGGAAAAGCTCCCAGGTCAGAACGGCGCATCACCCTGGATGGTGGTGCGAAACAGTTTGCGGCGTAGCTGTGCCGGGCATCCGGCAGCCAGGTGGATCAGCGAGCGGTTGTCCCAGAACACCAGGTCATGGGCCTGCCACTGATGTCGGTAGACATGCTCGGCCCGCACGCTGTGGGCATAGAGTTCGGTCAGCAACTGGCGACTCTCATCGGCCGGCAACCCGACGATATGGGTGGTAAACCCCTCACTGACAAACAGCGCCTTGCGTCCGGTTTCCGGATGCACGCGCACGATCGGATGGCTGACTTCCACCACCTGGGCCAGTTGCTCGGCGGTCAGCGTGGGACGCCAACTCGCGGCGTTATGCCCCTCGCTGTAGCGCGCGGTGTAACTGTGCACCGCTGAGCGGCCCTCGACCGCCTCGCGCAGGTGTTGCGGCAAGGTGTCCCAGGCCAGGTGCATATCGGCAAACAGCGTGTCGCCGCCTTCGCTGGGCAATTCCTGGGCATGCAGCATCGAGCCCAGGCTCGGCAGTTCCTTATAGGAAAGGTCCGAATGCCAGTACTTGCCGGCGTCCCCCAGGCCGATCGGCTGGCCGTCTTCGACGATGTTGGAAACGATCAGGATTTCCGGGTGGTTGTGCAGCAGGAACTGCTTGAGCACATGAATCTGCAACACCCCGAAACGGCGGCTGAAATCGATTTGCTGCTGCGGCGTGATGCGTTGATCGCGAAACACCACCACGTGATGGTCCAGGTGGGCCTGGTGCACGCGGGCAAAATCGAGCTCATTGAGCGGCAAGGACAGGTCCAGCCCCAGGATCTCGGCGCCGACCCGTCCGGAGAACGGGCGTACTTCAAACGATTGGGCGGCAATGGCAGAGGTTGAAACGAGGGAGGCTGCTGGCATGAGAACTCCGACTCCGTAAGCGGCGGCTGACTGAATAGGAGAACTTTAGAGGTATAAGAAACTTAATTTAAATACCTTTATTGCATATCAATAGAGCGCGAATGAGTAGTCAGAGGAGCGCTATCGCCAGGTATCGGGCCTCCTGGACCAGGGAGACGGACACTTTCTCTGCTCGAAGTCCGGTGCTAGAGTTCGCGCCATGGAACGAACCCCCACCGACCGCTCGCTGATTGCCTGGATGCTGTATGCCTGCGTCTTGTTCAATCTATTGGCCTGCGGCATTGCTCACGGACAGATGAGCGGTCTCACGCTCAACGGCCTCGGGGGGCAGTTCTGTTCGGTGTCCACCTCCGGTTCCGGCCTCAGCGACCTCGCCGCTGATCCGGCGACACAGGCCCAGAGCGACTGGGCCAGTACCTTCAACTGCCCGATGTGCAGTTCCATTACCCTCGGTATTGTATTTTTTGTCTGCCTGGCCTGGCTGATGCGCTCGCGTAAAGTCCAGCGCCGTCCCGTTGAAACCCGCAGTAAAGCCCCGCCCCGCTATTCCTGGCCCTCGGCCAACCCTCGCGCCTCCCCCTTGCACTGATCGATCAGGGTCATCGCGGCCTGACTTCGCCTGTGTCCGTGCGTCTTGCCGGGCACCCGGTGCCGTCACGCCGATAGCGCCACTTGCCGGCCCTCGGGCCCGCCTCGGTGCGCGCGCTGCTGACCCTTTCCAACCCTGATCACACCCTCGCCTGCGGCGCCGAGTGCGCCGCAGCTGGAAAGTATCAAGCATCAAACCACTGGCCGGTGCGGCTGCATGGGCATCGGCCCGGGTGCATGACAAGGAACGCAAGGCATGACAAACAAGGCAATTTGCTACGGTTTATCCCTGACGCTATGGGGCGCCAGCGTCGCGGCGAAGGCACAAGACCAGAGCCTGGAACTGCCGGCAACGCCGGTCATCGGTTCCTCGGTGATCGACCAGAACAGCGTCGATTCATTTGCCAGCCTGACCACCGTGGTCGGCCAGCAACAGATCCGCGACCTCAACGCCCTGGACCTGGCATCAGCCCTGCGGCGGACGCCTGGGGTCACGGTTTCACGCTTCAACCCGGTGGGTTCGTTTGGCGGTGCCGAAGGCGGCGCGGTGTATATCCGCGGCATGGGAGCCAGCCGGCCGGGCAGCGAAATCAAGACTTACATCGACGGCGTACCTTTCTACATGGGCGTGTGGGGCCACCCGCTGCTGGACCTGCTGCCGATCAATGCGATGCAGAGCATCAACGTCTACAAGGGCCCGCAGCCGCAGAAGTTCGGCAACACCTTTGCCGCCATCGACCTGACCCCACGCACCGCCGACGCTTTGGACAACCAGCACGGCGAACTGCAACTCAGCGGCGGCAGTTCTCGCACCGCCACCGAGCAGGCATCGCTGATCGGCCGCAGTGGCGACTGGGATTATCTGCTGGCCCAGGGCGCGGCCCATTCCGACGGGGACCGGGCGGATGGCGATGGCCGCCTGAACAATGGCCTGGCGCGGATCGGCTACCGCTTGAACGACAACTGGAGCGCCGGCCTGTTGCTGCTGCACGCCAACAACCAGGCCTCGGACCCGGGACAGAAAGGCCGGCCCGAAACCAAGACCGGCCACTTCAATACCCGTGGCACCCTGGCGTCGGTGTCCCTCGACCATGGCTACGAGTGGGGCGACGGCAGCGTCAAGCTCTACCACAACCAGGGACGGGGCAGTGCGTTGGAGCAACAAGGCCTCGACGGCGACACCATCAGCGATTTCACCCTGCAAGGGCTGCGCTGGGAAGAAACCCTGCGCCCCTGGCGCAACGGCGAAGTGGCGCTGGGCCTGGACATTGATGAGAGCAAGGGCAGCGTGGCCTACAAGCGTGTTGCCCCCGCGCCCCGCGCCGACTTCGATGCGCCGACCCTGCGCGTGATCTCGCCGCACCTGGCCCTGAGCCAGGCTTTCGAGCTGAATCAGGACTGGACCCTGACGCCCTCGGCCGGGGTGCGCACCTACGACCACAACGTGTTCGAAAGCGCGACTGCGCCCCATGCCGGGTTGCTGCTGTCCAGCAGCCAGCTGGAGTTTCGCCTGAACCGGTCGCGGGGCATCAACTACCCGGGCCTGGGGGCGCCGGTGATGGCGAATCTGATTCCAGCCCTGGGCGACACCTGGCGCGAATTGAAGCCGGAGCAACTGGATCACCGGGAGTTCGGGGTCAAGTTCAACCTCTTCGATCGCACGACCCTGGACCTGGCGCTGTTCAAGGACAAACTCCAGGACCGCTACCTGTTCGCCTTCCCGCCGGCGGTTTCACGGCCTTCATTCATCAACCTCGGGGACTACCAGATCAAAGGCGCCGAAGCCACCTGGCAACAGCGCTGGACCGATAGCTGGAGCAGCTTTGTCGGCTACACCTGGCTCCAGCCATCGCTGAAGACCCTGCCCTACGCCCCCCGGCAATCGCTGTCGCTGGGGACCACTTACGAAACCGGCCCCTGGCGCTTCAGCACCGATGCCCAGTACCAGCGCGGCATGTATGTACTGGCCGAAGAACGCACGGCCGGGGCGAACAACTTCTCCCAGGTTTCAAGCTTCACCGTGGTCAACCTGCGGGTCGGGCACGCAGTGCCGGCCCTGGGCAAGGTCGGCGAAGTGTTTGTCGCCGTTGAAAACCTGTTCGACCGTGACTACGCCTACCGCACCGGCTACCCGATGCCCGGCACGTCGGCGCAACTGGGACTGAAACTGGGCTTTTGACCTACCGCTACCCCCTTCGCTGCCGGCCTGTCGCCGGTGGCCTCGACTCGAGGAAACACCCCATGAAATTTGCCCCCTTGTTACTGCTGCTGGGCAGCCTCTCCACTGCGGTCCTGGCCGACAATGCCGCCGACCAGCAAAGCATCGAACACCTGATGCGCCACACCTGGGAACGCCCCGACGCGGCGCTGGATGTCGGGCCGGTGACGGTCGAAGGCGAGCACGCCGTCGCCGGCTGGACCCAGGGCCAGCGCGGCGGCCGGGCACTGCTCAGCAAAAGCGCCAGCGGTTGGCGGGTGGTGCTCTGCGCCGGAGACTCGTTACTCGACCCTGCGACCCTGCGCAGCGCCGGCTTGACGCCTGAGGCTGCAGGCCACATGAGCCAGGCAGTGATCCAGGCCGAAAGCGCCCTGCCCCCGGCCCGGGTCAAGCAACTGGCGCTGTTCAAAGGCGTGATGCAGGTCGAGCAGGATCCGGCTCATCAAGGCCATTGATTGAGCACCCGGTTCATGAACTGAGCCTGTGCTGATCTGCCGCCTGGCCGCCGGCTGGTCGACGCCGCGTCAGGCCCGCTCCGTTGGGAGGATCCCCCAGATCCTCCTTGCGCCCGCAGCGGGCTGTAAATTAGCATTGGGAATACTTCTCACTCTCAAAAATAGCCGTCCATGAGCGATTCCCTGCCCGCAGGCCTCCAGACCCACAGGCGCACTGTCGAGGCGCTTTACAGTGGTCATCACAACTGGTTGTACACGCGCCTGCACAGGAAGCTGGGCAATGCCATGGATGCGGCCGACCTGGTGCACGACACCTTCACCCGGATCCTCGCCTCGCGGGTGGAGATCATCGAGGAACCACGCGCCTACCTGAGCTGTGTCGCGCGCGGGATCCTGGTCAACTGGTATCAACGCAAGGCACTGGAACGAGCCTACCTCAGCGCCCTGGCGCAGTTGCCGGAGCCCGAGGTGCCGTCACCCGAACAGCGTTTGCTGGTACTGGAAACCCTGCATGAAATCGACGCCCTGCTCGACGCCTTGCCGCGCCTGGTCAAGCGTGCGTTTCTGCTGTCGCAGATCGGCGGCTTGAAATACGACGACATCGCCAGCCAGCTCGGGGTGTCGCTGATCACCGTCAAACGCTATATGAAACAGGCCTTCTTGCAGTGCCTGAGCCTGGTGGACTGATGCCCATGGCCAGCAAGGCGTCGATCATCGACCCGCAAGTACTTGAAGAAGCCGCCGAATGGCTGATGCGTCTGCACGAAGGCGAGGTCTCGGCCCAGGACCACGCCGCCTGGGAACGTTGGCGCACCAGCAGCGCCGAATGCCAGCGAGCCTGGGAGCGTGCCGAACAGTTGCTGGGCAAGTTCGGCGGGCTGCCGCCGACGGTGGCGATGTCTTGCCTCGACCGCCCTCAAAACCCGGGCCGCAGGGCGGCGCTGGGCAAACTGGCGGCGCTGCTGGCCCTGGTGCCGGCGGGCTGGAGCGCCTGGCAGCTCGCCGAATGGCAACAATGGACCGCCGATTACCGCTCGCAGGTCGGCCAGCAACGGCACCTGACCCTGGTGGACGGCACCCGGCTGACCCTCAATACAGACTCGGCGGTGGATGTGCGCTTCGACGCCCAGCAACGCCTGGTGCTGTTGCGCCGTGGCGAGATTTTCGTCGACACCGCGGTCGACAACCGCTCCAACCCGCGGCCTTTCCTGGTGGCGACTGCGCAAGGTCGCATGCAGGCCCTGGGCACGCGCTTCAGCGTGCGTGAAGAACCTTCGCGAACCCTGCTGGCGGTGGTCGAAGGTGCAGTCCGCGTGGCCTTGGCCGGCGCCGGAGCAATGCCCCCTCTGATCGTCCAGGCCGGGCAGCGCAGCGCCTTCTCCGCCCTCGCCTTCGAAGGCCTGCAAGCCATCGACAGCGCTGCCCTGGCCTGGACCCAGGGCATGCTCCTGGCCGACAAAATGCGCCTGGCGGACTTTCTCAGCGAACTGGCGCGTTATCGCCGGGGCCTGGTGCGCTGCGACCCGGCCATTGCCGACCTGCCCATCTCCGGCTCCTACCCGCTGAACGATACGGGTCGGACTTTGAACATGCTGGTGCAGACTTACCCGGTGGTGGCCAAGACCCATCTCAATGGCTACTGGGTGCTGTTGTCGCCGAGCTGAATCGCCTTCGAAAAAAATAATCGATCCGGGCTGATACTTTTTTCGATCTCGGCTGGCTAGAGGAGAAAGCACTCCTCAACTCGTCAATAAAGGATCCTCCTTCCATGTCCGTTGCCCGTCCTCCCCTGCTGGACCGCAGGTTGCACCTGGCCATTCGTAGCGCCCTGCTGGGCCTGGCCCTGGCATCGGCCAGCCCGAACCTGTGGGCCGCCGCGCCGGTGCAACTGGACAGCGTCGTCAGCCGCCCCTACGAGATTGCCAGCGGCCCTCTGGGCTCGACCCTGTCGCGCGTTGCCGTCGAAGCCGGCCTGGCGCTGTCGTTCGACCCGGCGTTGACCGAGGGCCTGAACAGCCCCGGGGTCAGCGGCAATTATTCCGCCCGTGAGGTCCTGCAGCAGCTACTGGCCGGCAGCGGCCTGGACCTGGTGGGCCGCAGCGATGGCAGCTACACCCTGGTGCCCCGCCCTCGTGACGGCGCCGACCTGACCCTGGAGCAAACCACCATCAACGCCAGCGCCAACCTGGCCGACACCTTGCCCGAGGTGTATGCCGGCGGCCAGGTGGCACGCGGCGGACGCCTCGGCCTGCTGGGCAACAAAGACCTGATGGACGTGCCATTCAACGTGGCCAACTACACCTCCACCATGATCAAGGACCAGCAGGCGGTCACCGTGGCCGACGTGCTTGAACGCGACTCTTCGGTGCGGGCTACCGGCCAGACCGGCGGCGTGGTCGACTCGTTCTTCATTCGCGGGTTTCCGATCGGTGAAGGCAACCTCGGCGAGCTGGCGTTCGATGGGGTGTATGGCGTGGCGCCCAACTACCGGGTGTTTACCGAGTACGCCGAACGGGTCGAGGTGATCAAGGGCCCCGGCGCCCTGCTCTACGGCATGTCGCCCAACAGCGGCGTCGGTGGCGTGATCAATATCGTGCCCAAGCGCTCGCTGGACCAGGACCTGACCCGCTTCACCGCCAGCTACGCCACCGACAGCCAGCTTGGCGGGCATATCGACCTCAGCCGGCGTTTCGGCGACGAGCGCCAGTTCGGGGTGCGCATCAACGGCAGCACCCAGCAGGGCGATACTTCGATCGACAAACAATCCCGGGAAGTCGATATCGGCGCGATCTCCCTGGACTACCAGGGCGAGCGCCTGCGCACCAGCCTCGACCTGATCAGCCAGCAGGAAGAGTTTGACGCACCCTCGCGGCCATTCCTGATTGCCCAGGGCGTAAACATCCCGTCCGCGGCCAACGGCAGCGCCAATGTCACCCAGGACTGGGGCTGGGCCAAGACCCGGGACAAGGCCGCGCTGCTCAGCGGCGAATATGACCTGAACGATGCCCTGACCCTGTTCGCCCATGCCGGTGGCGGCAAGTCCGAAGTGGCGCGGATGTCCGACCAGACGCCGACTATCACCAACGCTGCCGGCGACACCTCGTCGGTGCCGGGCTACTACAAGTTCGAGGTCGAGCGCTACACCGTGGATGCCGGCGCACGCGCACGGTTCGACACCGGGCCGGTGGCCCACAGCACGTCGCTGCAGGTCAGCCGCTATCGCGACGAGCTGTCACGGGGGATTATTTCCGCGCCGGCCGTGTTGTCCAACATCTACCACCCGGTCGATCGTCCGAAACCGGCGATTCCCACCCCGGATGCGCTGAAAGTGTCCGAAACCGAACTCTCGGGCGTGGCCCTGGCCGACACCTTGTCGGTACTCGATGAGCGCGTGCAGGTGACCCTTGGCCTGCGCAATCAGAACATCCGCTCCGACAACTACAGCCCAGCCGGCGCCGTAACCTCGGCTTACGATGAAAGCGCCACCACCCCGCTGTTCGGCATAGTGATCAAACCCTGGGAACATGTGTCGCTGTACTACAACTACATTGAAGGCCTGAGCAAGGGCGATGTGGCCCCGGCCACGGCGTCCAACTCCGGGGAAATCTTCGCCCCCTATATTTCGCGCCAGCAGGAAGTGGGGCTCAAGGTTGACTACGGCACCTTCACTTCGACCCTGAGCCTGTTCCAGATCAAGAAGCCCAGCGGCGAGCTGGCCGCCGGGGTGTACTCGGTACAAGGCGAACAGCGCAACCGTGGGGTCGAGCTGAACATGTTCGGCGAAGTGGCTGAGGGCACGCGCCTGCTCGGTGGCGTGACCCTGCTGGATGCCGAGCTGACCAAGACCGGCACTCCCGCCAACCGTGGCAACAAGCCGGTGGGCGTGCCCGAGGTCCAGGCCAACCTGTGGGCCGAATGGGACCTGCCCTGGGTGGAAGGCCTGACCCTGACCAGTGGCGCGATCTACACCGGCAGCCAGTACGTCAATCAGTCCAACGCCCAGGAGCTCGACCCCTGGACCCGAATCGACGCCGGGGCCCGCTACAGCACCCAGATCGAAGGCCGTCCGACCACCTTGCGCGCCACGGTGCAGAACCTGTTCGACCGTGAATACTGGTCCGGCGTCGCCTCCTATGGCGCCTTCTCCCAGGGCGCGCCACGCACCCTGCTGCTGTCGGCCTCGGTCGATTTCTAAAGCTGCGGCGCTCTGGGACAACGTGTGTCAGGGGTGTTTGCGCTGTTGGACGGTGCCAGTGCAGCCTGCGGCAGCGGCTACAGCTGTAGCCGCTGCGAGCCCGCGAGGCTGCGCTGGCCCTCACAACCACCGTGCTGGCCCAGAACTGTTGCAACTACAGATCGAACCGGTCGATGGCCCGGCGCCGCTCGTTGTCGTCGCGCACATCGTAATTGGCCGTGGTCTGGATATTGGTGTGGTGCGCCAGCTTCTGGGCAATCGACAGGTCATGTTCTTCGATCACCCGGGTGATGAACGAGCGGCGAAAGTCATGGGGCATGATCCGCACCCCGACCTCGGCCCCACGTTGCCGGGCGATGTAGTAGATCGCGTGTTTAGTCAGGCGCTCGCGGCAGATATGGCTGCCCCGGCGGATGCGGTTGAACAGGAACAGATCGTCCTCCTGCTCCGGTGGTAACTGCGAACGGCGGTAATCGAGCCAGGCCTGGAGCTTGGCGAACGCCCACTGCGGCGCATATTTGATCAACTGCTTATTGCCCTTGGCGATCACCTGCAGGCTGCGTTCGGCGAAATCGACCTGGGCCAGATCCAGGTTCACCGACTCCGACTTGCGCATGCCCGAGCCATACAGCACCGCGATGATCGCCGCATCGCGCAGGCCCTGGGGCCGCGGATCCGCCGCGCAGGCCGCCATCAACTCCTGAATCAGCGTGCGCTTGAGGTTGCGCCCCTGGGACAGCCGCGTCCCGGCCATGGGCTTGACCGAGCGCATGCGCAGCAGATGTTCCTGGCTGATCAGGTTCAGGCGCCAGGCCTCGTTCATCACCCCGCGCAGCGCATTGACGTACAACGACGAGGTGTTGGGCGCGTAACCGTCGCTGCGCAGCGCCGCCACCAACTCGATCACATCGGCGGGCTGCAACCGGTGCCAGGCAAGGTCCTCGATATTGCTCTGGTCGTGGCCCAGGCGGTCGGCGGCATCCTGCAGCACATAGCGCATGGTCAACTGGCTCGATGGCGCCAGTCGGGCGAGGTACAGGGTCAAGGGGTTGGCAGCGTGCAAGGGGTGCTCTTTTGTCCGGGTCATGGCGGTGGGGCGAACGTGAGGCACGTTCAACTTTCAGGCGGTTCACGTTGAGCGGATTCAATCCGGGTTGCAAGGTTTCAAGCGCGAATCCATCGCCGCAAGGGATGTTCAGGCATTTGCCAAAGGGGCTTGGCGTGGGCCTTGGCATCCATTTGAAGTCGGCGCGGGGCAAAGTCTGAACACTAGCTGTCTAGGTCAAAGATAAACGCCGCGTTGGCTTTTTTTTCATATTCGTTTCACATTTTTCCGCTTAACCTGAATCCACTCTCAAGCCTGAAGCGTAATGCAAGTCATTCCTCCAATTGAAAAGATAACACCTTGATCTACATTTACTTTTGGCCTCTATGGTCTTTACTGCAACAGAGCATGAATCCCCACGTCGCACTGACTTATGGATGAGACTGAATGACTGTACATGCCCCTCCTCGCCACACACCGGTTACGGCGCGCACCGCGTCCTCGACTTTGTTTGACTCCTGACACTTTTTCACCCCGAGGTCTGCATGAATCAGGTTTTCCTACCTTTCTCACGCCCGAGTATTGGCGATGAAGAGATCGCCGCTGTAGAGCAGGTTCTGCGCTCTGGCTGGATCACCACCGGCCCGCAAAACCAGGAGCTCGAACACCAATTTGCACAACGGGTCGGCTGCCAGCATGCCGTCGCTCTGTCCTCCGCCACCGGCGCCATGCATATCACCCTGCTGGCGCTGGGCATCGGCCCCGGCGACGAAGTCATCACTCCATCCCAGACCTGGGTCTCGACCGCCAACATGATCTGCCTGCTGGGGGCGACCCCGGTGTTTGTCGACATCGACCGCGACACCCTGATGACCGATGCCCAGCGCATCGAGGCCGCCATCACCCCGCGCACCAAGGCCATCATCCCGGTGCATTACGCCGGTGCCGCCTTTGACCTGGACCCGCTCTACGCCTTGGCGGAAAAGCACGGGATCCCGGTGATCGAAGACGCCGCCCACGCCGCGGGCACTCAGTATCGTGGCCGGGCCATCGGCGCCCAGGGCACGGCGATTTTCTCCTTCCACGCGATCAAGAACATGACCTGCGCCGAAGGCGCGATGTTCACCACCGACAACCAGGTATTGGCTGATCGGGTGCGCATGCTCAAGTTCCACGGCCTCGGTGTGGATGCCTATGACCGCCTGACCCACGGTCGCAAGCCCCAGGCCCAGGTGATCGAGCCCGGCTTCAAGTACAACCTGGCCGATATCAATGCCGCGATCGCCCTGGTCCAGCTCAAGCGCCTGGAGCAGATCAACGCCCAGCGCGAGACCCTGGCCCAGGCGTACCTGGAACGCCTGGCCGGCCTCCCGGTGCAACCGCTGCACCTGCCCGCCTACCCGCAGCAGCACGCCTGGCACCTGTTCATCCTGCGCATCGATGCCGAGCGCTGCGGGATCGACCGCGATGCGTTCATGAAAGGCCTGCAGGAACAGAACATCGGCAGCGGCATCCACTTTATTGCCACCCACCTGCACACCTACTACCGCCAGCGCTTCCCCGACGTGCAACTGCCCAATACCGAATGGAACTCGGCACGCCTGTGTTCGATCCCATTGTTCCCCGACATGACCCTCGACGATGTCGATCGGGTCGTCGGTGCCATTGCCACCCTCCTGGACTGAAGCCTTTGAAACCTTATCCGATTCAGTTCGTGTCGATCGTGATCCCGGTCTACAACGAAGAAGAGAGCCTCCCCGAACTGCTGCGTCGCACTGAAGCAGCCTGTCGCCTGCTCAAGCACGACTTCGAAATCGTGCTGGTCGACGACGGCAGCCGCGACGAGTCGGCGAACATCCTGCAAGCCGCCGCCGAGCGCGAAGGCAGCCCGGTGGTAGCGGTGATCCTCAACCGCAACTACGGGCAGCATGCGGCGATCATGGCCGGTTTCGAACAGGCCCGTGGCGATGTGGTGATTACCCTCGACGCTGACCTGCAGAACCCGCCGGAAGAAATCCCGCGCCTGGTGGCCCAGGCCGAGCTGGGCTACGACGTGGTCGGCACGGTGCGCAACAATCGCCAGGACTCGGCCTTCCGCCGCTGGCCGTCGAAGCTGATCAACCTCGCGGTGCAGCGCTCCACCGGGGTGGCCATGAGCGACTACGGCTGCATGCTGCGCGCCTACCGTCGCACCATCGTCGACGCCATGCTCGCCTGCCGCGAGCGCAGCACCTTTATTCCGATCCTGGCCAACAGCTTTGCCCGCCATACCACCGAGGTCCTGGTGGAGCATGCCGAGCGCGAGCACGGCGATTCGAAATACAGCCCGATGCGTCTGGTCAACCTGATGTTCGACCTGATCACCTGCATGACCACGACCCCCTTGCGCCTGCTGAGCATCATCGGCTTCAGCATGGCGGCGCTGGGCATGCTGTTCGCCTTTGCCCTGATCCTGTTGCGCCTGGTGTTTGGTGCCGAATGGGCGGGCGACGGTACTTTTGTGCTGTTCGCGGTGCTCTTCGTATTCACCGGTGGCCAGTTCATCGGCATGGGCCTGCTGGGTGAATACCTGGGGCGCATGTACAGCGACGTTCGTGCCCGGCCACGCTTCTTCATCGAAAAAGTCTTGCGCAGTCAACCTGCCGCCCCTGCTCCCGTTGTCACTGTCGACGGTCTTACTTCCACTCTCTCTGATCAGGTTTCGCCATGAGCAATAAAGCTGTCGTCTTCGCCTACCACGATATCGGCTGTGCCGGCATCGAAGCCCTGCTCGCCGCGGGTTACGAGATAGCCGCGGTATTCACCCATGCCGACGATCCGAAAGAAAACACCTTCTACGGCTCCGTGGCCCAGTTGTGCTCCCTCAAGGGCATCCCGGTGCATGCGCCGGAAGACGCCAACCACCCGCTGTGGATCGAGCGCATCGCCAAGCTCAACCCCGACTACCTGTTCTCCTTCTATTACCGCAACCTGCTGAGCGAAGCCCTGCTGGCCACCGCCGGCAAAGGTGCGTTCAACCTGCACGGCTCGCTGCTGCCACGCTATCGCGGCCGTGCTCCGGCGAACTGGGTACTGGTCAATGGCGAAACCGAAACCGGCGTGACCCTGCACCGCATGGTCAAGCGCGCCGATGCCGGGGCGATCATTGCCCAGGAGCGCGTGGCCATCGACCGCACCGACACCGCCCTGACCCTGCACGCCAAACTGCGTAACGCCGCTTCCAGCCTGCTGCATGACACCCTGCCGCTGCTGGCCCAGGGCAAAATCAGCGAGACCGCCCAGGACGAGTCCAAGGCCACCACCTTCGGTCGCCGTACCCCGGCTGATGGCAAGCTGCTGTGGAAGAACAGCGCCGAGCAGCTGTTCAACCTGGTTCGCGCCGTGACCAAGCCGTACCCGGGCGCGTTCTGCGCCGTGGGCGAGCACAAGCTGATTGTCTGGAGCGCCGACGTGGTCAAGGGCAATGAAGGCCTGGCCCCGGGCCGGGTGATCAGTGTCGACCCGCTGCGCATCGCCTGCGGCCAGGACTCGTTGGTGATCAACGCCGGCCAGCGCAATGAAAACGGCCTGTACCTGAGCGGCCCGCAACTGGCCAACGAGCTGGGGCTGGTAGACGGCTCGGTGCTGCGCGGTGCGGAATCCGGTCGTGCACCACGCCGGACCCGGGTGCTGATCCTGGGGGTCAACGGTTTTATCGGCAACCACCTGTCCGAGCGCCTGCTGCGTGATGACAAGTACGAAGTCTACGGCCTGGACATCGGCTCCGACGCCATCGAGCGCCTGCGCAGCCACCCCAACTTCCATTTCGTCGAAGGCGACATCAGCATCCACTCGGAGTGGATCGAGTACCACATCAAGAAGTGCGACGTGGTCCTGCCCCTGGTGGCCATCGCCACCCCGATCGAATACACCCGCAACCCGCTGCGTGTGTTCGAGCTCGACTTCGAGGAAAACCTCAAGCTGGTGCGCTACTGCGTCAAGTACAACAAGCGCGTGATCTTCCCCTCGACCTCCGAAGTCTATGGCATGTGCCAGGACAAGAACTTCGACGAAGACACCTCGAACCTGATCGTCGGCCCGATCAACAAGCAGCGCTGGATCTACTCGGTGTCCAAGCAACTGCTGGATCGGGTGATCTGGGCCTACGGCGCCAAGGGCCTGAACTTCACCCTGTTCCGTCCGTTCAACTGGATGGGCCCGCGCCTGGACCGCCTGGATTCGGCGCGTATCGGCAGCTCCCGAGCCATTACCCAACTGATCCTGAACCTGGTGGAAGGCACGCCGATCCGCTTGTTCGACGGCGGCGAGCAGAAACGCTGCTTCACCGACATCGCCGACGGCATCGAAGCCCTGGCGCGGATCATCGACAACGACAATGACGCCTGCAACGGTCAGATCATCAACATCGGCAATCCGGACAACGAAGCCAGCATCCGCCAGCTCGGCGAAGAGCTGCTGCGTCAGTTCGAAGCCCACCCGCTGCGGGCCAACTTCCCGCCGTTCGCCGGCTTCCGCGACGTCGAGAGCAAGGCGTTCTACGGTGCCGGTTACCAGGATGTGGAGCACCGCAAGCCGAGCATCGCCAACGCCAAGCGCCTGCTGAACTGGGAGCCGACCGTGGAGATGAGCGAAACCATCGGCAATACGCTGGATTTCTTCCTGCGTGAAGCCATGCTCGAAATCGCGGACAAACGTTGATGCAGGCAGGTCTGCGCATCGATGTCGACACCTATCGTGGCACCCGTGAGGGGGTGCCGCGGTTGCTCGAACTGCTGGATGAAGCCGGGGTCAAGGCGACCTTCTTCTTCAGCGTCGGTCCGGACAACATGGGGCGCCATTTATGGCGCCTGATTCGTCCGCAGTTCCTGTGGAAGATGCTCCGTTCCAATGCAGCGGGGCTTTACGGCTGGGACATCCTGCTGGCCGGCACCGCGTGGCCGGGCAAACCCATTGGCCGGGACCTGGGGCATCTGATGCGCCAGGCCCTGGCCGCCGGTCATGAAGTCGGCCTGCACGCCTGGGATCACCATGGCTGGCAGGCCAACGCCGGGCGCTGGAGCCAGGCGCAACTGATCGAGCAGATCCGCCAGGGTCTCGACACTCTCAATGACATTCTTGGCCAGCGCGTCGACTGTTCGGCAAGCGCCGGCTGGCGTGCCGACGAGCGTGTGATCGAGGCCAAGCAGACCTTCGGCCTGCGCTACAACAGCGATTGCCGTGGCGATTCGATCTTCCAGCCGCGGCTGGCGGACGGCAGCCTTGGTGCGCCGCAGATCCCGGTGGACCTGCCGACCTTCGATGAAGTGGTCGGGCCGGTGGTGGCAGCGCAGGATTTCAACGCGTTTATTCTGGATCGGTTCAGCCCTGACAAGCTCAACGCCTACACCATTCATGCCGAGGTAGAAGGGATTCTGATGGCCAATGATTTCCGTCAGTTGCTGGCCAGTGCCCAGCAGCGCGACATCCAGTTCCAACCCCTGGGACAGCTGCTCCCCGCGGACCTGTCCAGCCTGCCCCATGGGCAGGTGGTGCGCGGCGCCCTCGAAGGCCGTGAAGGCTGGCTGGGAGTACAGGGCGCATGAGTAGACACTGGGCCCTGCCCTTACTGCTGATTGCCTTTGGCCTGTTCTACCTGGCGCCGCTGGCCACCCATGGCCTGTGGATCCCGGACGAGACCCGCTACGCGCAGATCAGCCAGGAAATGCTCCACAGTGGCAACTGGGCCAGCCCGCACTTCATGGGCATCCGTTACTTCGAGAAGCCGGTGGCCGGTTACTGGATGATCGCCATCGGCCAGGCGCTGTTCGGCGACAACCTGTTTGGCGTGCGCGTGGCCTCGGCCCTGAGCACCGGCCTCAGCGTGGTCTTGGCCTATCTGCTGGCCCGGCGCCTGTGGAACGATCCGCGCAAGAGCCTGGCCAGCGCCCTGCTCTACATGAGCTTTACCGTGGTGGCGGCGCAAGCCGGCTACGCCAACCTCGATCCGCAGTTCACCTTCTGGGTCAACCTGAGCCTGGTGGCGCTGTGGTTTACCTTCGATTGCCGCACCCCACGCGGCCAGGTGCTGGCCTGGGTCGTGCTGGGCCTGGCCTGCGGCATGGGCTTCATGACCAAGGGCTTTCTCGCCTGGCTGCTGCCGGTGCTGGTGGCCCTGCCCTACGCGGTCTGGCAGAAGCGCCTGCGCTCGCTGCTGATCTACGGCGGCATCGGCGTATTGGTCGCGATCCTGATCAGCCTGCCCTGGGCCCTGGCGGTGCACGCCCAGGAGCCGGACTACTGGCGCTTCTTCTTCTGGCACGAGCACATCCGGCGCTTTGCCGGGGACGATGCCCAGCACGCCTCGCCCTGGTGGTACTACTTGCCGTTGCTGGTAGGTTTCAGCGTGCCCTGGGTCCTGCTGCTGCCAGCCAGCCTGAAACAGGCCTGGCAACAGCGGCGCCTGAACAGCAGTGGTTTCCTGCTGCTGTGGCTGGTACTGCCCCTGGCCTTCTTCAGCCTGAGCAAAGGCAAGCTGCCGGCCTATATCCTGCCGTGCCTGCTGCCCCTGGCACTGTTGATGGGCAACACCCTGATGGACCGCCTGGCCGCCGGCAAGACCCGACTCCTGGCCTGCAACGGTGTGCTCAACCTGGTGGCCGGCGTCTTGGGACTGCTGGCCCTGGTGTACTTCCAGCTGAAAAAACCGGTGTATGTGGACGAGCCCCAGCACCTGGTATTGGTGTACGTGGTGCTGCTGGGCTGGATCCTCAGCAATCTGCTGCAGGCCATGCGCCCTTTGTCGCTGTGGGCGGCGCCGGCCCTGGGCAGCTTTCTGCTGGTGGCCCTGGCCCCCGCGGCCCTGCCGAATAAGGTGGTCTACAACAAGATTCCCGACCAGTTCATCATCGACCACGTCGCCGAACTGGGTCAGGCCAAGGCCCTGCTGAGCAACGACCTGGGCGCCGCATCGGCCCTGGCCTGGCGTCTGGGCCGCGCCGACGTGACGCTATACAACACCGAAGGCGAAGTGAAATACGGCCTGGGCTATGCAGACACCGCCGCGCGCAAGGTCGACCTGAATCAGGTCCAGCCATGGATCGCCGAAAACCGCCAGCAAGGCACCATCGGCGTGGTGATGCGGGTCAAGAGCAGTGACGAAGCCCATGAGGTCGAATTGCTGCCCAAGGACGCCAAGCGTTACGAGCAAGGCAATATCGTGATCTTCATCATTCCCCAGAGCCAGCCATGAGCCTGTTGCTTCTACTGCTGGCCTGCGGGCTGACCTGCCTGGGCCAGGTGGCACAGAAGTTTGCCGTTGAAAGCTGGCGTGACTGCCCTTCCAGCGCCCTGAAAAAGCTGCGCTCAGGCTGGCTATGGCTGGCCCTGTTCAGCCTCGGCCTGGGCCTGCTGGTGTGGCTGCTGGTGCTGCAACGCATGGAAGTGGGCGTGGCTTACCCCATGCTCAGCCTGAACTTTGTGTTGATCACCCTGATCGCCCACTTCGTGTTTCGCGAGCACATCGACCGCCGTCACTGGCTGGGCGTGGCGCTGGTGATTGCCGGGGTGCTGCTGTTGAGTCGCCACGCATGAGCCGGTCCCGCGGTTTCGCCTTCGCCATGGGCAGTGTGAGCCTGGTCAGCGCCGCCCAGTTGGGCATGCGCTGGAGCATGACCCGCCTGCCCGAGCCGGCCCAATGGCTGGACGCACTGGGCAGCGGCGGCATTGATTATGTGGCCCTGGGCGTGGTGCTGGCAGGCATCTGTGCCTATGCCCTGTCGATGCTGTGCTGGCTGCTGGCCCTGCGCGACCTGCCCCTGGGCCGCGCCTATTCGCTGCTGAGCATCAGCTACGCCCTGGTGTACCTGCTGGCGGCCGGGCTGCCCTGGTTCCATGAACCCTTCACGCTTTCCAAAAGCCTGGGGGTGGCCTTGGTCATCCTCGGCGTGATTACCATCAACTCTCGATCTGCACCCGCGACAAGTCCCAGGAATACCCCATGAAAATCAGCGTATTTGGAAGTGGTTACGTCGGTCTCGTACAGGCCGCCGTGTTGGCTGAAGTCGGCCACGATGTCATCTGCATGGACATCGACGAGAACAAGGTCAAGCTGCTGCAACAGGGGCATGTGAGCATCTTCGAACCTGGCCTCGCCAGCCTTGTGCGCGACAGCCTGGAAGCCAAGCGCCTGCAGTTCACCAGCGATGAAAAACTCGCGGTGCTGCATGGCCAGGTGCTGTTTATCGCGGTGGGTACGCCCTCCAGCGACGACGGTTCGGCGGACCTGCGCTACGTATTGTCGGTCGGCGACGCGGTGGCTCGCCACCGTCAGCAGCCGGTGATCCTGGTGGAGAAATCCACGGTGCCGGTGGGCACCGGTGACACCCTCAAGGCCCACATCGAGCAGGCCCTGGGCGGGCGTGAACTGGAGTTCGATATCGTCTCCAACCCGGAATTCCTCAAGGAAGGCTCGGCCGTGACCGACTGCCGCCGTCCGGACCGGATCGTGGTCGGTTGCGAACGCGAAGAAGTGCGGGAAGTGATGCGTGACCTGTATGCGCCGTTCAACCGCAACCATGACCGCATCATGTTCATGGACCTGCGCAGCGCCGAGCTCACCAAGTACGCTGCCAACTGCATGCTGGCGACCAAGATCAGTTTCATCAACCAGATCGCCGAACTGGCCGAACACCTGGGGGCCGATATCGAATCGGTGCGCCTGGGGATCGGCGCCGACACCCGCATCGGCTACCACTTCATCTACCCGGGCTGCGGCTACGGCGGCTCGTGCTTTCCCAAGGATATGCGTGCGCTGATCCACAGCGCCCAGGCGGCCAATTGCTCCAGCGATCTGTTGCAAGCGGTGGAAGCAATCAACGAGCGGCAGAAACACAAGCTGTTCGAGCGCATCAATGCCTTCTACAAAGGCGACCTGCGCGGCAAGACCTTCGCCCTCTGGGGCCTGGCCTTCAAGCCCAACACCGACGACATGCGCGATGCGCCGAGCCGCGTCCTGCTCGACTCACTGTTTGCCGCCGGTGCCCAGGTCCGCGCCTTCGACCCGGAAGCCATGCAGGAAACCCAAAAGCTCTACCCCGACGAGTCGAAGCTGATGCTGATGGGCACCCCGGAATCGGTACTCAACGGCGCCGACGCCCTGGTGATCTGCACCGAATGGCAGCAATTCAAGGCGCCGGATTTCGAACTGATCGAACAACGGCTCAAGGCCCCGGTGATTTTCGACGGGCGCAACCTGTACGACGCCGAACGCCTGGCGCGCAATGGTTTCACCTACTTCCCGATCGGTCGTGGCGAGTCGCGCAACCTGCCTATCCCCCATCAACAATGGTCTGCACACACGGTCGATGCCTGAATGAATCCGCTCCCCAGTCCCCCTTCGAAAACTCTTCTCTGGCAATCGTTGGGGCTGGGGCTGCTGGCATTACTGCTGTTCTGCGCCGGCGTCTATCAGCAACCGATCATCGGTTTCGACTCGCGTTTCGTGCTGTTCGCCAAGGAGATGCTGCGCCACGGGCCGGGGTTTTTCCCCACCACCTATGGCCAGCCCTACGCTGACTATTCCAGTGCCTCGACCCTGTTGATCTGGCTGTTTTCCCTGCCCTCGGGCCAGGTCAGCAGCCTGAGCGCCTGGTTGCCCACGGCCATCGCTTCGGCACTGATCGTCAGCCTGATCTACCGCCTGCTGGCGCCCTATTCCAGGACCTGGGCCTTGCTCAGCGTCGCCCTGCTGTTGCTCAGCAACACCTTTATCAGTGAAACCCGTGCCGTGTCCCAGGACCAGTTGCTGGCGGCGGTAGCCCTGGCGGTGTTTTACCTGGGGTATGCCCATGACCACTTCGCCGCGCCACGCCGGCTGTGGCTGATCGTCCTGTTGCTGGGCCTGGGTTTCGCCATTCGCGGGCCGATCGGCCTGGTGATTCCCACCGGTATGCTCTGCAGTTATTACCTGCTCAACGGCCAATGGCGGCGCCTGTTCGGCTTCGGATTCAGCGCCCTGTTGCTGCTGGGCGCCTGCGTTGCCCTGCTGCTGTGGCTGGCCAGGCTCAGCGGTGGGCAAGCCTTTGTCGACGATGTGATCCGCATGCAGTTCATGGGGCGCATGGACGGCAGTGAGGGCGCGAGCGATGCCTTCTACTATTTCACCAGCTCTCTGGGCAACTACGCCCTCGCCTACCCCCTGGCGATCCTGGCGTGGATCGCGGTCCTACTGGGCCGCTCCAGGGAATCGGGCCCGGCATTGAGGCTGCTGCGCCTGTGCACCGCTGCCGGACTGGTGGTGATGATCGGCCTGTCGATCCCCCAGGCGAAAAAGGCGCGTTACCTGCTGCCGATGCTGCCCATGGCGGCGATGGTTGCGGCCTATCCCTTCCAGGTTCAGCAGGGCCGCTGGTTCGCCTGGCTGCGCGGCCTGATCCAGGGCCTGTGGCTGGTATTGCCCGGGCTGTTGCTGATTGGCCTGCTGCTGTTACGGCGTAAGTTTCCCGAGCAACTGGAGCACCTGGCGCCGATGCTGATCCTGCTTGGGCTGTTGCAGGCCGTCGCCCTGGCCTGGCTGCTCAAGCCGCGCTGGCGAGCCGTCGGCCTGGCCTACACCGCCGTGCTGGCGGTGTGGGCCAGCTATATCGGAGTGTTCGAGCCGGTGCAGCGCCAGTTGTACGACACGCAAGCCTTCACCGAGGCGGCGCTGCAGCTGATCCAGCGCGACCCGGCGCCGCTGGTGCTGTACGGCATGGGCAAGGACGCCAAGGCGATCAAGTTCATGGTGCACCTCGAACAGGATATGCAACCGCTGTTCACCGATCAGCCGCAAGCTCTGGCGCAGGTGCCGGGCCCGGCCTGGGTGGTGATCGACCGCAACCTGCTGCCGAGCCTGCATGACTCGCCCCTGGGCCAGCTGAAACCAGCCTTGAGTGGGCGCTTCGATAAAAATGACTACCTGTTGCTGCACATACCGGCAGGCTCGACGCCCCAGCCCTGAGGCTATCGGGGCTGGGTGATTGACCCGGGGCACACGAGCATTTGCGTTACGCCATGCGCCGGATTCTGTAGGCTGCGCACAGAAGGTGCCTGTGATGGGCGCTCCAGGGCGGCTCAACGGATGCTGCCCGTATCCGGCACAAGGACTCTGCACGGTCGTGGCTACTTATTCCCTGGTTATCCGGCGCCTGATGATCTGTTCGCTGACCATCGTGATCAGCCGCGCCATCACCAGCCCGTTGCTCACGCTGTTTCTCAGCGAAAAGCTGCACCTCGACCAACAGGACGTCGGCCTGCTGCTGGGCATCGCGGTGTTTGTCGCCACCCTGCTGGCGCTGTACGGCGGCTACATCATCGACCGCCTGGACAAACGCCGGCTGCTGATCCTGACCATGCTCTCCAGTGCTGTCGGCTTCGTGCTGCTGACCTTTGCCCACAACCTCTACCTGACCACCGTGATTCTGGTGGTCACCGAGACCGCCTCGGCGCTGTTCCTGATCGGCTCCAAGGCGATCCTCAGCGAGAACCTGCCCATCAGCCAACGGGCCAAGGCCTTCTCCCTGCGCTACACCTTGACCAATATCGGCTACGCCACGGGGCCGATGCTGGGCGTGGTGATCGCCGGCGCCTGGCCCTTGGCGCCGTTTCTGATTGCCGGTGTTATCGCCCTGTTCAGCACCCTGCTGATGCGCGGCATTCCTTCGGCGTCGGGCAGCGATACCCTGAGCAAACCGCAAAGTTTTATCCAGACCCTGGTCACCCTGAAAAACGACCGCACGCTGATCATGTTCACTGCCGGTTGCCTGCTCAGCACCATCGTCCATGGCCGCTTCACCCTGTACCTGTCGCAGTACCTGCTGGTCACCTCGGACGCCCAAAGCGCCCTCGACACCATGGCGGCCCTGCTGGCCTGCAACGCCTTGTGCGTGATCCTGTTGCAGTACCAGATCGGCCGCTTCCTCAAGCGTGAGCAACTGCGCTACTGGATTGCGGTCGGCACCGGCCTGTTCATCCTCGGGCTGATCGGCTTCAGCCTGGCCGACAGCCTGCTGGGCTGGTGCCTGGCGATGTTCGTCTTCACCTTGGGCGAAATGATCATTTACCCGGCGGAGTTTCTGTTTATCGACACCCTGGCCCCCGATGCTCTGCGTGGCAGCTACTACGGCGCGCAGAACCTGGCGGCCCTGGGCGGTGCATTGAGCCCGGTGATTTGCGGTTACCTGCTGGTGCACTCACCGGCGCCGACCATGTTTTATGCCTTGAGTGCGCTGACTGCCCTCGGTGGGTTGCTGTGTTTCCTCAGTGCCCGGCGCGTGGCCTTGGCTGACCCAGCTTAAATGCAAAAATAATGCAGTTAAGCAGCATCATTATGAATTTGTGTGCAGCAGCAAGGCGCGGCACACTGTGCCCGTTCCTCCCCCAAATGTTGGAACGTTAAAGGGCTTTCTGGTTATCCAGACAGCCCTTCTTTTTGCCCGTCGATTGGATTGCTCTGCTTATGTTTGCACGCTGGAAACCTGCCGCCATCAATACCCGTCCCGCGGAATGGAGCCGCGCCGCCATTGGCATGGCCCTGGGGACACTGATCAGCGTCTGGCTGTGCGGACAAGTGTTCGGCATGGAAGTCGCGGTGCACCTGATCGGCCCGCTAGGGGCCTCGGCCGTGTTGCTGTTTGCCGTGTCTTCCGGGGCGCTGGCCCAGCCCTGGTCGATTCTGGGTGGCTATCTGTGTGCCGCGGTGGTCGCGCTGTTGGCGGCCCATGTGCTGGGACGCAGCCTGGGCAGTGCCTGTCTCGCCGCCGGCATGGCGCTGGTGCTGATGTGCTGGCTGCGCTGCCTGCATCCACCCGCCGGCGCACTGGCCTTGACCCTGGTTCTGGCTGACCCGGCGACCATTGCCCTGGACTGGCGCGCCTTGGCGCCGACGATGCTCGGGGCGTTGTGCCTGCTGCTGTGCGCCCTGGTCTATAACAACCTGACGCGCATCCGTTACCCCAAGGCGGCCAGCGAACCGACGCCGGCGATCCCTGCC
>NZ_MVOL01000013.1 GCF_002018875.1 Pseudomonas sp. MF4836 | reverse complement strand
CTTCGATGATCTGAAGCAGCTCGCTGTCGAAAACCGCGTAACTCTTTGTTTACCAAGGAGTTTTCCGTTTCGACTGCGCCGGAAGTGGGGCGAATTATAGACTTCCAGAATCTGCCGTCAACCCCTATTTTCAGCTTTATTCAGATTTGAGGGTAATTCGTGCAAATGCCTTCTTGCCGGCTTGGCAAACATGAGTCGCGCCCAGCTTATATATAAAGGTGCGATCAACCACCTCACCATCTATACGCACGCCACCCGAGCCGAGAAGATCCCGCGCCACAGCAGAGTTCTTCACCAGGCCCGCCTTATTAAGGACAGCCGCGATCGGCATATCCTCGGCTGCAACCAGTTCGACCTCTGGCAGATCATCCGGCAGCTCGCCATCCTTCATGCGATTGCCCGCGCCGCGATGAGCGCTCACCGCAGCCTCTTCGCCATGGAAGCGCGCAACGATCTCTTCCGCCAGTTTGATCTTGATATCCCGAGGATTAGCGCCCGCTTCAACGTCCGCCTTAAAGGAAAGGATCTCTTCCATCGTGCGGAAGCTGAGCAGCTCAAAGTAACGCCACATCAGCGCATCTGGAATGGAGACCAGCTTGCTGTACATAACACCCGGCGCTTCCTGGATACCGACATAGTTACCCAGCGACTTGGACATCTTCTTGACGCCATCCAGCCCCTCGAGCAACGGCATGGTCAGGATGCACTGAGCCTCCTGACCATAACCACGCTGCAGCTCACGCCCCATCAGCAGATTGAACTTCTGATCGGTACCGCCCAGTTCGACGTCGGCACGCAATGCCACCGAGTCATACCCCTGAACCAGCGGGTAGAGAAACTCGTGAATCGCAATGGGTTGATTGGTCGAGTAGCGCTTGTCGAAGTCATCGCGCTCAAGCATGCGAGCTACGGTGTACTGAGAAGTCAGGCGAATGAAATCCGCCGGCCCCATCTTGTCCATCCATGTGGAGTTGAAAGCCACTTCGGTTTTGGCCGGATCTAGAATCTTGAAGACCTGACTTTTATAAGTCTCGGCGTTATCGAGAACCTGCTCACGGGTCAAAGGAGGACGCGTTGCGCTCTTGCCACTCGGATCGCCGATCATGCCGGTGAAGTCGCCAATCAGGAAGATCACCTGGTGACCCAGATCCTGGAACTGACGCAGCTTATTAATAAGCACGGTATGACCCAAGTGCAAATCCGGCGCAGTCGGATCGAAGCCAGCTTTAATACGCAGCGGCTGACCGCGCTTGAGCTTCTCGATCAGCTCGGACTCGACCAATACTTCTTCCGCACCACGTTTGATCAGCGCTAGCTGCTCTTCAACCGACTTCATAACAGACCCGTAAGGCTCAGATTCAAAGGGAACCAACCATACAAGATCACGGACTAATTACAAGTTTTGCCCCGCGCGCGGAGGCCATTGCACGAGCAGAGTGTCCGCGAGCTTGCGTCACAGATGATTTGGTTATATTTTATACAGTTATTTCATCTTCATCATGTCATTCATCTTTTCCAATTCATCTTTTCAAAGTCAAATTACCTATGACCACAGAACCGTCTAAAGCGCCGCCGCTTTATCCGAAGACCCACCTGCTCGCAGCAAGTGGTATCGCCGCCCTCCTCAGCCTGGCTCTCCTGGTATTCCCTTCCAGTGATGTAGAAGCCAAACGAACAACCCTGAGTCTTGACCTGGAAAGTCCAGCAGAACAACTGACACAAGATCAAGACGCTGCCGACGCCGTCCAAGCCACAAATGAAGCCGTCGCTTCGCCTTTTGCACAGATTGAAAACACCGCTGAAGACACCGCGCAAACCGCTGAGGCCGAGCCCGCTCCAGTCGCGGCAGAAGAGCCGAAGGCGCCGGGCCATAGAGAAGTCATCGTTAGCAAAGGCGATACGCTTTCCACGCTGTTCGAAAAGGTAGGCCTGCCCACCTCATCGGTGCATGAACTGCTGGCCAGCGACAAACAGGCCAAGCAATTCACCCAACTCAAGCACGGTCAGAAACTGGAGTTCGAACTGAGCCCAGACGGCCAGTTGAACAACCTGCACAGCAAAGTCAGTGACCTCGAAAGCATCACCCTGACCAAAGGTCCCAAGGGTTATGCCTTCAATCGCGTCATCACCAAACCGGTTGTGCGCTCGGCTTATGTACATGGCGTGATCAACAGCTCGCTGTCCCAGTCCGCGGCGCGCGCAGGCCTGTCCCACAACATGACCATGGACATGGCCAACGTGTTTGGCTACGACATCGACTTTGCCCAGGACATTCGCCAGGGCGACGAATTCGACGTGATCTATGAGCAGAAAGTGATCAATGGCAAGACGGTCGGTACCGGCAACATTCTTTCTGCTCGTTTCACCAACCGCGGCAAGACCTACACCGCAGTGCGCTACACCAACAAGCAAGGCACCAGCAGCTACTACACCGCTGATGGCAATAGCATGCGCAAAGCGTTCATCCGCACCCCAGTGGACTTCGCACGCATCAGCTCGCGCTTTTCCATGGGGCGCAAGCATCCGATCCTGAACAAGATCCGCGCTCACAAGGGCGTTGATTACGCGGCACCACGCGGTACACCAATCAAGGCCGCAGGTGATGGCAAGGTATTGCTGGCCGGTCGCCGCGGCGGCTACGGCAATACGGTGATCATCCAGCACGGCAATACGTACCGCACGCTGTACGGCCACATGCAAGGTTTCGCCAAGGGTGTGCAGACCGGCGGAAACGTCAAGCAGGGCCAAATCATTGGCTATATCGGTACTACCGGTCTATCCACTGGCCCGCACCTGCACTATGAGTTCCAGGTCAACGGTGTCCACGTCGACCCGCTGGGCCAGAAGCTGCCAATGGCCGACCCAATTGCAAAAGCAGAACGCGCGCGCTTCCTGCAACAGAGCCAGCCGCTGATGGCGCGCATGGATCAGGAACGGGCCACCATGCTGGCCTCGAGCAAACGCTAAGCCATGGTGCTCTATATAGGTGTGATGTCCGGAACTAGCCTTGATGGCCTGGACATCGCACTGATTGAACAGAGCCCGGCGATCAAACTGCTCGCCACCCATTACATCCCCATGCCTGAATCCCTGCGCGCCGAGCTCTTGGCTTTGTGCGCCAGCGGCCCCGATGAGATTGCCCGTTCAGCCATCGCCCAACAACACTGGGTCCGGCTGGCCGCACAGGGCATTCACAGTCTTCTCGAAAAGCAGCAATTGAAACCCGACAGCATTCGAGCGATTGGCAGCCATGGGCAAACCATTCGCCACGAACCCGCTCGGGGGTTTACGGTGCAGATCGGTAACCCGGCGCTGCTGACAGAGCTGACCGGGATCACCGTAGTCAGCGACTTTCGTAGCCGCGACGTGGCTGCAGGCGGGCAAGGCGCCCCGCTAGTCCCGGCCTTTCACGAAGCACTGTTCGAGCAGCGCGCCGGCCAGCGTGCGGTGCTGAATGTGGGCGGCTTCAGCAACCTGAGCCTTATAGAACGCGACAAGCCGGTGGCCGGATTCGACTGCGGCCCAGGCAACGTGCTGCTGGATGCGTGGATCCACTCCCAGCGTGGGGATAACTTTGATCGGGACGGCAGATGGGCTGCCAGCGGTAACGTCGAAGCCAGCTTGCTGAAGACGCTATTGAGCGATCCTTTCTTTGCCACCCAGGGCCCAAAAAGCACCGGCCGCGAAGTGTTCAATCTGCCATGGTTGCAACAGCATCTCGCCACATTGCCAGCCTTTGCGCCGGAAAACGTGCAAGCAACCCTGCTCGAACTCACCGCGCTGACCATCGCCGAGTCACTGCAAGCCGCCCAGCCGGCCACCCAGGAGCTGCTGGTCTGCGGCGGCGGCGCTCATAACTCCGCCCTGATGAACCGCCTGGCCCAGTTGCTCCCTCACAGCAAGGTGGCCAGTACCGCGACCCATGGCGTGGACCCGGATTGGGTCGAGGCCATGGCTTTCGCCTGGCTGGCTCATTGCTGTCTTGAGGGTATTGCCGCCAACCGACCGAGCGTCACTGGCGCCCATGGCCTGCGAGTACTGGGCGCGATCTACCCGGCCTGATCGCCAGACAGCAAAACGCCGCAAGGCCTTGAAGCTATGCGGCGTTGAGTAAAACCTTAAATCGGATCAGATCGAGAACGATGAACCGCAACCACAGGTGGTGCTGGCATTCGGGTTCTTGATCACGAAACGCGAGCCCTCCAGACCTTCCTGGTAATCCACCTCGGCACCCGCCAGGTATTGGAAACTCATCGGATCAACCACCAGACTCACACCTTCGCGCTCGACGATGGTGTCGTCATCGGCCACTTCCTCATCGAAAGTGAAACCGTATTGAAACCCTGAACAACCGCCGCCCGTAACGAATACGCGCAGCTTCAAGCGATCATTACCCTCTTCATCGACCAGGCTCTTCACCTTGTGCGCAGCACCGTGGGTGAATTGCAAAGCCGTGGGGGTGAAGGATTCGACGCTCATGCTGACTATCTCCCGGCGTTACGCCGCCATAATGCGTGATGACGGGCATTATCCGCTTCTCCTAGAAAAGCGGTCAACTATTAGCGGAGCAGCGGCAAGCCTGAAGCTACAAGCCGACCGCTTGGATGCCCTGTGCAGTTACGGCAACATGCCGGCGTGGGACAGGCCCAAACGCTCATCCAGACCGAACATGATGTTGAGGTTCTGCACTGCCTGGCCAGATGCGCCCTTGACCAGGTTATCGATCACCGACAACACCACCACCAGGTCGCCGTCCTGCGGCCGATGCACGGCAATCCGGCAGACGTTGGCGCCGCGCACACTGCGCGTTTCCGGGTGGCTGCCCGCGGGCATCACATCCACGAAAGGCTCGTTGGCATAGCGCTTTTCGAACAGTGCCTGCAAATCGACCGACCTGTCGACCACGGTTGCATAAAGCGTGGAGTGAATGCCGCGAATCATCGGCGTCAGGTGCGGGACAAACGTCAGGCCCACATCCTGGCCTGCTGACCGGCGCAGGCCCTGGCGAATTTCCGGCAGGTGGCGATGGCCTTTGACGGCGTAGGCTTTCATGCTTTCCGAGGTTTCTGAATACAGGGAACCAACGCTGGCGCCGCGACCGGCACCGCTGACCCCGGATTTGCAGTCGGCAATCAGGCGGGAGCTATCGGCAAGGCCGGCTTCCAGCAACGGCAGGAAACCCAGCTGGGTCGCCGTCGGATAGCAACCTGGTACGGCAATCAGGCGGGCGTTCCTGATCTGCTCGCGATTGACTTCCGGCAGTCCGTAGACCGCTTCGCCCAGCAACTCGGGCGCACCGTGGGGCTGGCCGTACCACTTGGCCCACTCCTCGGCATCCTGCAGACGGAAATCGGCCGACAGATCGATGACCTTGGTCCCGGCCGCCAGCAACTCACCGGCCAGCGCGTGGGCTACGCCATGGGGCGTCGCGAAAAACACTACGTCGCAGGCGCCCAGGGTGTTGATATCCGGCACGCTGAATTCCAGGCCGTCATAGTGGCCTCGCAGGTTGGGGTACAGATCGGCTACAGCCAGCCCGGCCTCGGATCGCGAAGTAATGACTTCCACTTGCGCCTGCGGGTGCTGTGCCAATAGACGCAGCAATTCGACACCGGTGTAACCCGTGCCGCCGACGATACCGACCTTGACCATATACCTGCCCTCAACGAACCCACTGGAAAGCCGTCGATGATAGGGCGCGCCCTGCCCTGCGACAACCGTCAAGGTGACGTGCGGACGCTCTACCCTCTACTATCTCGCCTACCGTGAACCTGGGAATAACTAAAAATGCTTTATCTATGGCTCAAAGCTTTTCATATCGTCAGTGTGGTCTGCTGGTTTGCCGGCCTGTTCTATCTGCCACGACTGTTTGTCTACCACGCCCAAAGCGAGGACACCGTGAGCAAGGAGCGCTTCAGCCTCATGGAGCGCAAGCTGTATCGCGGGATCATGGGCCCGGCGATGGTCGCGACCCTGGTGTTCGGCATCTGGCTGCTGAGCCTCAACCCCAGCGCCTACTTCGGCCAGGGTGGCTGGATGCACGCCAAGTTGACCCTGGTGGTGATCCTGATCGGCTACCACCACATGTGCGGCGCGCAAGTGAAACGTTTTGCCCGTGGCGAAAACACCCGCAGCCATGTCTTTTATCGCTGGTTCAATGAAGTACCCGTTCTGATATTGCTGGCTATTGTAATTTTGGTTGTTGTACGACCGTTCTAACCTCTACAGACGTCATTAACCGGGGTACTTCCAATGTCGCTGCCTGCTCTGCTCGAACAACGCCTGCGCCTGCCTGTGGTCGTGGCGCCCATGTTCCTGATTTCCAACCCGCAATTGGTCCTGGCTTGCTGCCGTAATGGCGTGGTCGGCAGCTTTCCGGCGCTGAACCAGCGTGAAAGCAGCGGGTTCAAGGCCTGGCTCGAGGAAATCGAAGCGGGGCTGGCGACACTGGAAAATCCCGCGCCCTATGCCGTCAACCTGATCGTGCATAACAGCAACCCGAGATTGCAGGCCGACCTGGAGATTTGCATCGAGCACAAGGTGCCGATCGTCATTACCAGCCTGGGCGCCGTGAAGGAATTGGTCGACGCGGTGCACAGCTATGGTGGCCTGGTGTTCCATGACGTCACCACGCGTCGCCATGCGGAGAAGGCAGCCGAGGCCGGGGTCGACGGACTGATTGCAGTGGCCGCCGGCGCGGGGGGCCACGCCGGCACCTGGAGTCCCTTCTCGCTGATCGCGGAGATCCGCCAGTTCTTCGACAAGACCCTGTTGCTCGCTGGTTGCCTGAACCACGGCCACGAGGTGCTCGCCGCACAGTTGCTAGGCGCGGACCTGGCTTACTTCGGCACCCGTTTCATCGGCACCACGGAAAGCCACGCCCCGGATGCCTATAAAGAGATGCTGCTGAGCTCCCGAGCCGCCGATATTGTGCACACCGCCGCAGTGTCCGGGGTTCCCGCCAGCTTTATGCGTCAGAGCCTGGAGAATGCAGGTTTCGACCTCGCCGCCCTGCAAGGCAAGGGCGAGGTCAACTTCGGCTCCAAGCTCAAACCCGTCAGCGACGAGGCCAAAGCCTGGAAAACCGTGTGGTCTGCGGGTCAAGGGGTAGGCGAGATCCACGATCTGCCCAGTGTCGACCAATTGATTGCACGCCTGGATGCCGAGTACCGCCAGGCGCTTGAGCAGGCGAGCCAACTGCCGAAACGTTGGCCACGCTGAAATGTCTGAGGTTTGTTAGCCAGCCACGGGTAGCTGGCCTTAAACTGCTGACCTTTATGTAAGCCTTCATTTCAGATGACAAGGATGCCCCTATGAGCGAACCCCGCTTCAAGATTGTTTTCGATGGCGCCCTGTTACCCGGTGTCGAAAAAAACAGCGCTCAGCAAAAGCTCGCCGAGCTGTTCAAGAGCGACATTGCCGCAATCGAACCCCTGTTCGGCGGCCAGCCGGTGGTACTCAAGCGCGAACTGTCCCAAGCCGATGCCGACCGCTACCTCGAAGCCCTGCACAACACCGGGATCGCCGCGCGCATTGAGGCTGAACAAGCCCTGGACCTGAACCTCGCGCACGTCGAACACACGCCCCCCGTCGCGGCCCCGATCGCGGCCAGCAATCCTGAATCGCCCTACGCCCCACCCCGGGCCACCGTGGGTGAAGTGCTGCCAGAGTTTTCCGAGCTCAAGGTCTTCAGCATCCAGGGCCGTATCGGCCGCCTGCGCTACCTGGCCTGGACCCTGGTACTGACCGTGGCGATGATGGTGGTGGTCGGGATCGGCGCCCTGATCGGCTTTGCCAGCCTGATGTCCGCGGAGTCTTCAGGGTTGGCCATGGGGTTTGGTGCCCTGGTCGCGATTGTGCTGTTCGTGGCCTTCGTGGTGGTCAGCATCCAGATCAGTGTTCAGCGTCTGCATGACCTGGGCTGGTCCGGCTGGCTCTGGCTGATCAACTTTGTGCCCATCGTGGGCAGCTTCTTCCCACTGGTCCTGGTCGTCAGCCCCGGCAGCAACATCGCCAACCGTTACGGCCCGCCACCACCGCCAAACACCACAGCCGTAAAAGCATTGGCGTGGATGTGGGTGGCGTTGATCGCCCTGATCATCGTTGCCGGCGTGGCAGGCGGCCTGAGTTCGCTCAGTGAGTACAGCGAAAGCAGCTCCAGCTACAGCGAAAGCCAGAACACAACCGGCGATGAAGACGCGGCCGAAGCGGCCTCACCCGCTGTAAACTATGAAGAAGAATAAACGTACCTGAGCCTGCGACCTCTCTGTCGCGGGCCATTGGCCGTTGCGATGGAGAACTGCATGACCCGTTACGCTCTGATCACTGGCGCTTCCAGCGGCATAGGCCTGGCCTTGGCGGAAGCACTGGCCCGGCGCGGGCGCAACCTGATTCTGGTGGCCCGTCAGCGTGATCAGTTGGAAAGTATCGCCCTTGAACTGACCCAGCGCTTTGGCGTAGAGGTGCTGTTTCGCGCGTGCGACCTGGGCGAGCCACTGCGTCTCTCGGGCTTTCTGCTGGAACTCGAAGAAGGCGATCGGCAGATCGATCTGCTGGTCAATTGCGCCGGCATGGGTACCAGCGGCCCATTCCTGGCACAGGACTGGATGACCGAACAGGACCTGATTGAAGTCAACATCCTGGCCCTGACCCGCCTGTGCCATGCCCTGGGCAACAGCATGGCCTTGCTGGGCGGCGGGCAGATTCTTAATGTCGCTTCAGTTGCCGCCTTTTATCCCGGCCCCTGGATGAGCACCTACTACGCGAGCAAGGCTTACGTCCTGCACTTTTCCGAAGGCTTGCGCGAAGAGTTGAAAAACTGCGCGGTCAAGGTTTCGGTGCTCTGCCCCGGCCCGACACGCACCGCGTTCTTTCGCACCGCCCAACTGAACGCTGAAAAGCTGCAAGCCAGCAAATTGCTGATGAGCCCCGAGGAAGTTGCACTCTATGCCGTGCGCGCCATGGAAAAGAATCGCGCGATCATCATTCCCGGCCGCCTGAACCGCTGGATGGCATTCAGCAGCCGCCTGGGCTCACGATGGCTGACGCGCAAGCTGGTCGGCTACGCCAACAGGGCCTATTGCCCGCGCTAGGCATCACGTAAATGGCTGGGCGCACGCAGGTCGCCTGAGTACACTCAGCCCGGACCCACCCAATGGAGAAACAGCTGTGGATACTCTGTTCACCAAGATCATCAACAGAGAAATACCCGCGAAGATCATTTACGAGGACGACCAGGTCCTGGCCTTCCACGACATTGCTCCGCAAGCGCCAGTGCACTTTCTGGTGATCCCGAAGAAACCGGTGCGCACCCTCAACGACCTCACCGAGGACGACAAGGCTCTGGCCGGCCACATTCTGTTCACCGCTCAACGCCTGGCCAAGGAGCTGGGCTGTGAAGATGGTTTCCGTGTGGTCATGAACTGCAATGAGCTGGGCGGGCAAACCGTCTATCACATTCACATGCACGTACTTGGCCAGCGCCAGATGAACTGGCCTCCGGGCTGATCGCTCTATCTGGCCCTTTTGCGGCGCACTCTCAGCCTGTTTCAGGCGAGGGTGCGCTGATCCAGCGCAGGTTTCGTCCCATCGATTGGGGTAAACTGGCCGCCGTGATTTTTCCCGGAGGTAAGCATGACTACCCAACGTCACTACTCGCCGATTGACCGTCTGCTGCTGCAAGCCGATACGGCCATGCGCACCCTGCTGCCCTTCAGTGGCCAGCCTTATCGCCCTTCGCCAGCCATTGTGCAGCCCGATGCGCAGATGACTGAAGAAGACACCCGCCACGTCGCGGGCCTGATGCGGATCAACCATACCGGCGAGGTCTGCGCCCAGGCGCTGTATCAGGGCCAGGCCCTGACCGCCAAGTTGCCCCAGGTGCGCGAGGCCATGGAGCACGCCGCCGAAGAGGAAATCGATCACCTGGCCTGGTGTGAACAACGCATTCGCCAGTTGGGCAGCCACCCCAGTGTGCTCAACCCGCTGTTCTACGGCCTTTCGTTCGGTATCGGCGCGGTCGCCGGCTTGATCAGCGACAAGGTCAGCCTGGGTTTCGTGGCTGCCACCGAAGACCAGGTGTGCAAGCACTTGAATGAACACCTGGAGCAATTGCCGGCCGAGGACGAAAAGTCCCGGGCGATCCTGCAACAAATGCGCACCGACGAAGAACACCATGCCCAGAGCGCACTGGAGGCCGGCGGTTTCCGCTTCCCGGCACCGGTAAAGTTCGGCATGAGCCTCTTGGCCAAGGTCATGACCAAGAGCACCTACCGCATCTGACGCGGTAAATCGCAGGCACAAAAAAGGGCGCTATCTCAGCGCCCTTTCTTTTGCCTGAAAATCAGCTCGGCATGTTGCGCGCGTAGAAGATTTCCAGCATTTCGTGCTTCACACGCTCTGTCACCTGGGCACGCTGCTCGGTGGACAGGTTGCTGGTGGCGTCGCCGAACAGGTAGTTATCCAGTTCGAAGTTCTTCAGCAGCATCTTGGTGTGGAACATATTCTCCTGGTACACATTCACATCGGTCATCTGGTAACCGTCGCGGGTGTCTTCGGACAAGTAGTTCTGGATCGAGTTGATCTCGTGGTCGATGAAGTGCTTCTTGCCTTCGACGTCACGGGTGAAACCCCGCACGCGGTAATCCACGGTCACGATGTCCGACTCGAACTGGTGAATGAGGAAGTTGAGGGCTTTAAGCGGTGAAATGACCCCGCAAGTCGACACATCGATATCCACACGGAAAGTTGCAATACCGTCCACCGGATGGATCTCCGGGTAGGTGTGCACCGTGATGTGGCTCTTGTCGAGGTGGGCCAGGATAATTTCAGGCAACGGGCCTGGGGACTCTTCGATCTGGCTCTCGGTAGGCGTTACCGGCTCTTCCGAGATCAGAATGGTCACGCTGGCACCTTGGGGATCGTAATCCTGACGGGCGATGTTCAGGATATTGGCACCAATGATATCGACAACTTCCGTGAGGATCTGCGTCAGGCGTTCCGCGTCGTACATCTGGTTGATGTATTCGACATAGGCCTGCTGGTCCTGCGGGGTTTCCGCATAGCAGATGTCATAGATGTTGAAGCTCAAGGTCTTTGTCAGGTTATTGAACCCATGGAGCTTGAGTTTGCTTTTCACCGTTTGAAAACTCTCTGTGTATTGCGGCACGGCCGCGTGATCAAGCATGCCCGTCAGATGCGAACGACGCAGCTGCGTAGGACGGTTAACACCTCTTCGCGATGGCGATTTTGGTTGTCTGTTCGGGCGCGTGACCTGTTGATTAACCGATCACTGCCCTGAAAAAAGTGGCGCATTATGCAGACCTCAGCCAGTGATCGCCAGAGTCTGCGCCGCTTTTATGATAGTTGAATGTCGATTCAACCCAGCTCGACGATTTCGTAATCGTGAGTAATGGCTACGCCGGCAGCGCCAAGCATGATCGATGCCGAGCAATACTTTTCGGCCGACAGCTCGATGGCGCGCTTGACCTGGGCTTCCTTGAGCCCGCGGCCCTTGACCACAAAGTGCATGTGGATCTTGGTAAACACCTTGGGGTCTTCGGTGGCGCGCTCGGCTTCGAGGAAGGCTTCGCAGCTTTCAACGGCCTGCCGAGACTTCTTGAGAATGCTGACCACATCGAAGTTGCTGCAACCGCCCACGCCGAGCAGGAGCATTTCCATAGGGCGAACGCCCAGGTTGCGGCCACCGGCTTCCGGCGGGCCATCCATTACCACCACATGCCCGCTGCCCGATTCACCGAGGAACATGGCTTCGCCTGCCCATTGGATGCGTGCCTTCATGGCCAAGACTCCACTGCTAAAAAAGGGTCGCCAGCTTAGCACAGGGGCCTGAAACGGCAGCGTGCTGACGATTCATCGGCACCCGCGGCTGTCACTCGGAAATATCTTAATTTGAGCGAGATCCGTCTGTTAAGCTGGCGCCAAATCAATGGCGCATCGCCAGCTTGAAATGGCCCGGCAACAGGCCTCATAAGAAAACCAAAACACCACCGTGTAGTCTTTTCGGGATACAACCATGGTTGCTATTGCCCCCACCCCCAAGATCAAGAACCTCGACAAGCTGCTGATGCACTGTCAGCGCCGTCGCTATCAGGCCAAGAGCAATATCATTTGCGCGGGCGATGCGTCGGACACGCTGTTCTTCATCATCAAGGGCTCGGTCACCATCCTCATCGAAGACGATGACGGGCGGGAAATGATCATCGCCTACCTCAACTCCGGGGATTTTTTCGGTGAACTGGGGCTGTTCGAGCAGGCCGGACACGAGCAACAACGCAGCGCATGGGTCCGAGCCAAGGTCGAGTGCGAGGTGGCGGAAATCAGCTACGCCAAGTTCCGTGAGCTGTCCCAGGTCGACCCGGACATTCTGTACGTGCTCAGCGGGCAAATCGCCCAGCGCTTGCGCAACACCACCCGCAAGGTCGGCGACCTGGCCTTCTTCGATGTCACGGGGCGGGTTGCCCGCTGCCTGCTGGAGTTGTGCAAGCAGCCGGACGCCATGACTCACCCCGATGGCATGCAGATCAAGGTCACCCGGCAAGAGATCGGGCGCATAGTCGGCTGTTCACGGGAGATGGTCGGTCGGGTGCTCAAGGACCTCGAAGAGCGCAACCTGGTGAGCGTCAAAGGCAAGACCATGGTGGTGTTCGGCACCCGTTAAGCGGCGAATACCTGCGCCAGCATCTGCCGATACAGGGTCTCCAGGCGCTCCATGGCCTGAGGAGCGGCAAAGGCTTCATGCAGCGCGATATGACTCTGGGCGCGGCAGCGCTGCTCCAGGCCACAGGCCTGATTGAAGCAATTGACCGCGGCGACCATCGACTCACGCTCGTTATCCAGCAGCAGCGCACCATGCACCAACCCCACCGGGCGCTGCCCGCCCCGGCTCTGGCGCCAGCGTTGCGCCGTGCCCACCAGCTTGCGGCCATCCAGATTGACGTTGAAACGTCCATCGCAGAAGGCGCCGTCCACCTCCCCCAGCGAAGGCGTACCGCCCAGCTCGCTCAGCAGGTCGCAGATCGGCTGGCACAGCCGGCGGTAGGCGGTTTCGATCCGACTCTGATCCCCTTCGCTGCGCGGCGGCGCATAGACCAGGGCGATATTCACCGTCGCGGCCGATTGCGGCACCGGTTCGCCGCCGGTCTCACGCAGCAGCACCGGCCAGCCGGTGGCCGCCACCGCCGTGCAAGCCTGTTCGAAATCCGCCAGTCGACTCAGACGACGGGGCATGACCAGGGCTTTATCGCTCGGCCGCCAGAACAGCAGGCCAAAATCTTCATCGCCGGCACAGATGCGCGCCAGCAGGTCCTGTTCGGCTTGCAGGCCGGCTTCGACAGTCAAGGCAACGGGCTGAGTCATGGCAGTAGAGCTTCCTTGGCGATGGCTATAAAAAAGCCGGCATCGCCGGCTTCTTCATGGGGTCAGGTTCAATCCAGCGTGGAGCCGGTCACCGGCAGGCCACGCTCCGGGAAGAACAGACGCTGCAACTCCGCGCCCGGGCTTTCGGCGCGCATGAACGCTTCGCCAACCAGGAACGAATAGACGTCACTGATTTCCATCAGCTCCACATCGGCACGGTTGAGAATGCCGCTCTCGGTGATCACCAGGCGATCGCGGGGAATACGCGGCAGCAGGTCGAGGGTGGTTTCCAGGCTGACGTCAAAGGTGTGCAGGTTGCGGTTGTTGACGCCGACCAAGGGCGTGTCGAGGGTCTTCAGCGCGCGCTCCAGTTCGTCACCGTCGTGCACTTCGACCAGTACATCCAGGCCCACGCTTTTGGCGACGGCGGCCAGTTCGGCCATTTTCCCGTCGTCCAGGGCCGCCACGATCAGCAACACGCAATCGGCGCCCAGGGCCCGGGCCTCAATGATCTGATACGGATCGATCATGAAGTCCTTGCGGATTACCGGCAGCTTGCAGGCCGCACGGGCCTGCTGCAGGTAGGCATCGGCGCCCTGGAAGTAGTCGATATCGGTCAGCACCGACAAACAGGTCGCCCCGCCCTTCTCGTAGCTCTTGGCGATATCCGCCGGCACGAAGTTTTCGCGGATCACGCCCTTGCTCGGCGAGGCTTTCTTGATCTCGGCAATCACCGCTGGCTGCTTGAGCTTGGCCTGCGCCAGCAGAGCCTTGGCGAAACCACGGGGTGCATCAGCAGCCCGAGCCAGGCCTTCGAGTTCAGCCAGGCTGACCCGCGCGCTACGCTCGGCAACTTCCTGCACCTTGCGGGCAAGAATCGCTTCCAGAACCGTCGGCACACTCATCCCTCATTCTCCTGCTTGAATACCGCGGTAAAGGCACCCAGTTCCTCGAGCTTCTCCCGGGCCAGGCCGGTGTGCAACGCATCGTGGGCCAGGGCAACGCCCTCTTTGAGGCTGCTGGCATGGTCGGCGGCATACAGCGCGGCGCCGGCATTGAGCACGATCATCTCCGCTGCTTTCTGCCCATGTTCGGTCTTGCGCCGGCCGAGCGCGTCGCGGATCAACTCAAGCGACGCCGCAGGGCTTTCGACCACCAGGCCGAACAGGCTCTGGCTCTTCATGCCCAAGTCTTCGGGCTGGACCCAATACTCGGTGATGGCATCGTTTTTCAACTCCGCGACAAAGGTCGGCGCGGCCAGGCTGAACTCATCCAGGCCATCCTGGGAATGCACCACCAGCACATGCTTGCTGCCCAGACGCTGCAAGACTTCGGCCAACGGACGGCACAAGGCCTGGCTGAACACCCCGACCACCTGGTGCTTGACCCCGGCCGGATTCGTAAGCGGGCCGAGCATATTGAACAGGGTACGCAGCCCCAGGTCGCGGCGCGGCCCGGCGGCGTGCTTCATCGCACCGTGGTGCGACTGGGCGAACATGAAGCCGATGCCGACGTTATCGATGCAGCGCGCCACCTGGACCGGGGTCAGGTTCAGGTAGATCCCGGCCGCTTCCAGCAGGTCGGCACTGCCGCTCTTGCCGGAAACTGCACGATTACCGTGCTTGGCCACGGTGCAACCGGCGGCGGCGACCACAAACGAAGACGCAGTGGAGACGTTGAAGATATTCGCCCCATCGCCGCCAGTGCCGACCACGTCGACCACGCCGTCGAGGGTTTTCAGTTCGACCTTGTCTGCCAGCTCACGCATGACCGAGACCGCGCCGACAATTTCGTCGATGCTCTCGCTTTTCATGCGCATGGCCATCATGAAGGCGCCAATCTGCGCATCGGTGCATTGACCGGTCATGATTTCGCGCATGACATCGCGCATTTCGTCCGTGCTCAGGTCCAGATGGCCGACGATACGGCTCAGGGCAGTCTTGATATCCATGGAAAGTCCTTAGCGCGTGCCGCCGCTCTGTTTAAGAAAATTGGCGAACAGCTCGTGGCCCTGCTCGGTGAGAATAGACTCGGGGTGAAATTGCACACCCTCGATATTCAGCGTCTTGTGGCGCAACCCCATGATCTCGTCGACGGAGCCGTCTTCCAGCTGCGTCCAGGCAGTCAGTTCCAGGCAGTCGGGCAAGGTTTCGCGCTTGACCACCAGCGAGTGGTAGCGGGTTACGGTCAGCGGATTGTTCAGGCCGCGGAAAACACCCTGATCCTTGTGGAACACCGGGCTGGTCTTGCCGTGCATCACTTGCCGGGCCCGTACCACGTCGCCACCAAAGGCCTGGCCGATGGACTGGTGACCCAGGCACACGCCGAGAATCGGCAGCTTGCCGGCGAAATACTTGATGGCCTCGATGGACACACCGGCCTCGGTCGGCGTGCACGGGCCGGGAGATACCACGATCCGCTCAGGCTTGAGCGCTTCAATCTGCGCCACGGTCAGCTCGTCGTTGCGCACCACTTTGACTTGCGCCCCCAACTCGCCGAGGTACTGCACGACGTTATAGGTGAAGGAGTCGTAATTATCGATCATCAGCAACATAGTAAAAGCTCCTCAGGCATCGGACGCGGGGGATTGTGCAGCGAGCGCAACGGCGCGAAACATCGCGCGGCGCTTGTTCAGCGTCTCTTCCCACTCCAATGCCGGCACCGAGTCGGCGACAATGCCGCCCCCGGCTTGAACATGCAGTTCGCCGTCCTTGATCACCGCCGTGCGAATCGCAATCGCGGTGTCCATGTTGCCGTTCCAGGCGAAATAACCCACTGCGCCACCATAGACGCCACGCTTGACCGGCTCCAGTTCGTCGATGATTTCCATCGCGCGAATCTTCGGCGCCCCGGACAGGGTGCCCGCCGGCAGAATCGCCCGCAGCGCATCCATGGCGGTCAGCCCGGCTTTCAACTGGCCGGTGACGTTGGAAACAATGTGCATCACGTTGGAATAGCGCTCGATCACCATCTTCTCGGTGAGCTTCACCGAACCGATCTCGGATACCCGACCGGTGTCGTTGCGGCCCAGGTCGATCAGCATCAGGTGCTCGGCGATTTCCTTGTCGTCAGACAGCAGGTCCTCTTCCAGCGCCAGGTCCGCCTCTTCAGTGGCGCCACGCGGGCGGGTGCCGGCAATCGGTCGCACGGTGATCAGGTTGTCTTCGACCCGCACCAGCACTTCCGGCGAACTGCCCACCACGTGGAAATCGCCGAAATTGAAGAAGTACATATAAGGCGTCGGGTTGAAGCAGCGCAGCGCGCGATACAGATCGATCGGCGCCGACGTGAAGTCGATGGACATGCGTTGCGACGGCACCACCTGCATGCAGTCACCGGCCAGGATGTATTCCTTGATGGTGTCGACCGCACGCTCGTAGTCGCCCTGGGTAAAACTGGAGCGGAACACCGGATCAGCCGCCTGTTGCTGGCTGAAGTCCAGGCCACGACGCGGCGTGATCGGCTGGCGCAATTGCGCCAGCAATTCCTGCAGACGCGCCTGGCCCTTCTCGTAGGCATCGTCCTGGGCCGGGTCGGCCAGCACGATCGCGTGCATCTTGCCTGCCAGGTTGTCGAACACCACCACGGCATCGGAGACCATCAGCAGAATGTCCGGCACCCCCAGCGGATCCGGGTTCGGGCACTTGCCCAGACGCCGCTCCACATAGCGCACACAGTCATAACCGAAATACCCCACCAGGCCGCCGTTGAAACGCGGCAGGCCGGCGATGGTCGGCACGTTGTAGCGCGCCTTGAATTCTTCGACAAAGGCCAGCGGGTCGGCCACTTCGAGGCTTTCGATCTCGACGCCGTCGTGGGTCACGCTGACCTGGTGGTCATGCACCCGCAACACCGTGCGGCACGGCAGGCCAATGATCGAGTAGCGCCCCCACTTCTCGCCGCCCTGCACCGACTCCAACAGATAGGAGTTGGGCTGGTCGGCCAGTTTCAGGTAGATCGACAGCGGCGTATCGAAGTCGGCCAGGGTTTCGCAGGCAAGCGGAATGCGGTTGTAGCCGGCAGCGGCCAAACGCAAGAATTCTTCACGGATCATGAGGTGCCTCGTGGCTTGAGGGTCTAACAGTCAGGTATGCAAACGTGCCGGCGAAGCCGGCCAGAAAAAGTCAGGCGCGCCAACGCCAGCGGGCCAGGGCCTTGATGACTTTCATCCAGAGTTTGCGAGTGACCACCACGATGGAGTTTCCAGGAGGGGATGGAACAGCGTCGGGCAACGTTATCTCAGCGGCAGGATCCAGGCAACCGGGAATTAGCTGGCGCAGGTCGTCGATCACCAGCGCTGGCGACTCTTCGGCAATCGGCCGGCCATGGTTGTAGCCGTAACTCAGGGCCACGCACTTCACCCCGGCGGCCTTGGCAGCCAGCACATCACTGCGCGAATCCCCGACAAACAGCGATTGCGACGCCGGGACGCTGGCCATTTTCATCACGAAAAACAGCGCCGCCGGGTCAGGCTTCTTCTGCGGCAGGGTATCGCCGCCGATGATCCAGCGGAAATACCGGCCGATCTTCATCTGATCCAGCAGCGGCGCGACAAAACGCTCCGGCTTGTTAGTGATGAGCGCCATCTCCACGCCCTGCTTGTGCAGCCACTTGAGGGTTTCCCGTGCGCCGGGATAGACCACGGTCAGCGCATGCCCATCCTCATAGGCCACATTGAACAGCTCCAGAGCGTGTTCGGCTTCGACGTCATCGACGCCTTCGGGATCCAGGCTGTTGGCCAGGGCCCGGCGCACCAGCATCTGCACGCCGTTGCCGACCCACTCGCGCACCGACTCGATGCCGGCGGGCGGGCGCCCCAGTTTGAGCAGCATGTCGTCCACGGCCGCCGCCAGGTCTGGCACCGAATCGACCAGAGTGCCATCGAGGTCGAACATCACCAGCCGTGGCAGGCGCCCGGGGAACAACTGCTCAAATCCGCTCATGGACGAGCCAACGCCAGTTCGGAGCGCATCTTGTCGATCACTTCCTGATAGTTCGGCGTGTTGAAGATCGCCGAGCCGGCCACAAAGGTGTCAGCACCAGCGGCGGCGATTTCACGGATGTTATTGACGTTGACCCCGCCGTCGATCTCCAGGCGGATGTCGCGTCCGGACGCATCGATCAAGGCCCGCGCTTCGCGCAGCTTGTCGAGGGTCCCGGGGATGAACTTCTGCCCACCGAAGCCCGGGTTGACGCTCATCAGCAGGACCATGTCGACCTTGTCCATCACGTACTTGAGCGCATCCAGCGAGGTGGCCGGGTTGAACACCAGGCCCGCCTTGCAACCGCCTTCGCGGATCATTTGCAGGGAGCGGTCGATGTGCAGCGTGGCTTCCGGGTGGAAGGTGATGTAGGTCGCACCGGCCTCGATGAAGTCGCCGATGATGCGATCCACCGGGCTGACCATCAGGTGCGCATCGATCGGCGCGGTAACGCCGTACTTGCGCAGGGCGGCGCACACCATCGGACCGATCGTCAGGTTCGGCACGTAGTGGTTGTCCATGACATCGAAATGCACGAAGTCGGCGCCGGCGGCGAGAACGTTGTCCACTTCCTCACCCAGGCGGGCGAAATCGGCGGAGAGAATCGACGGAGCAATTACGAAGGGCTGCATGACGCACCTTTTTTGAGCAGAATCACGGTGGCGCGCATTGTATACCTCATGCTTTGGGGCGCACACCGTGGCTGCGATGATCAGTAGGCTGCGCGATAGATCTTCTCGATATCGGCAGGGCTCAGTTGGCGAGGATTATTGCGCATCAGACGCTCGATGCCCGCCGCTTCCTGGGCCATGGCCGGGATCGCCTCTTGCGGCACGCCGAAGCTGCGCAACCCCAGGGGAATCTCCACCGCTGCGCACAATTGGGTCATCGCCGCCACCGCGCTCTCGGCAGCCTCCAGGGCGCTGAGGTGGGCGGTCTTCACCCCCATGGCTTCGGCGATATCCTGCATACGCTCGACACAGGCCATTTTGTTCCAGGTCATGACATAGGGCAGTAGCAAGGCGTTGCTCACGCCGTGGGGGATATTGAAGCGCCCGCCCAGTGGATAAGCCAACGCATGCACCGCACCGACCCCGGCATTGCCGAACGCCATGCCGGCCATCAGGCTGGCAGTGGCCATGTCTTCGCGGGCCTGCTGGTTGGCGGGGTTGGCGTAGGCCTTGGGCAGCGCCCTGGCGATCAGTTTGATAGCCCCCATGGCCAGGGCGTCGGTGATCGGCGACGCATTCAGCGACAGATAGGACTCGACCGCATGCACCAGCGCATCCACCCCGCTGGCGGCGGTCACGCTGCGCGGGCAGGTCAGGGTCATCTGCGGGCTGACCAGCGCCACGTCCGGCAGCAGGTAGTCACTGACGATGCCCTTCTTCAATTGCGCCGCCTTGTCGGAAAGAATCGCCACATTGGTCACTTCGGAACCGGTGCCGGCCGTGGTTGGGATCGCAATCAGCGGTGGCCCCTTGCGCGGTACCTGGTCCACGCCAAACAGGTCCGCCAGGGCGCCGTGATAACCGGCGTACGCCGCGACGCTTTTGGCGATATCAATCGCACTGCCACCGCCCAGGCCGATCAGGCCGTCGTGCCCACCCTCGCGGTAGACCCGCATGCAGTCTTCGACGATGGTGATTTCCGGGTCCGGTTGCACCCGATCGAAGATTTCGTAGCTGCGCTCACCCAATTGCGCCAGCGCCAGCTGCACCGTGCCGGACTTGACCAGTGCGACATCGGTGACGATCAGCGGGTTATCCACATCCAGGCGGGTCAGTTCAGCGGACAACTGCTCGATGGCGCCAGCGCCGGTGAGCAGTTTGTGAGCGATTTTGAACGAGGAAAGACTCATGGGCGCAGCCTCTTATAACGATGGGAGCTGGCACAAAGAGTAGCTGGGGATCGGAGTTTGTCAGTTCGGCTCGCCCTGCTGCCGACCTATGCCGGTAACGGGGCGAACCGCACCATCACCTAGACCGGTTCGCGGGCCGCCTGGCGTTGCACCGTGGCTGCAGTGGCTGCAGGCTCGGCGGGCGCTGGCGGCGCGTCGGGGCTGTTCAGGTCCTTGCTGAAGGTCTTGTCGTTTTCGCCCTTGAAGAAGTTCTTGCCGTAGATCAGCAGGCACAGCACCACGCCAATCGCAAACCCCCAGCTGGCGCCCTTGATCGCCAGGACCGCGCCGATCACTCCGGCAATGCCCAGGTCACGCTGGCTGCGCGCTTCGAGAATCCCCAGGCGCACGCTGACATAGCCCTGGATCAGCAAGGTCAAGGCCAGGGCTACGCCAAGAATCGGCTGCACCAGGGTCACCACCGGCAGCAACAGCAAGCCGGTATTGGTGCCCCAGCGAAACGAACCCATGCCGCCATAGATCGACTTCATGGCCTTGGGCCCGCCCTTGAAGCGTTCGATGACCACTACCAGCATTGCCGCCCACTTCGGGCCGCACATGGCGATGTCCGGGCCAAAAATACTCATGAAGGCGTTACGCCCACCGAAGATCAGGTGCGAGCGGTCCGGGTCATAGTCGATCTTCTCGTCCTTGCGGATCTGTTCGGCCTCGTCCAGCAACACCTTGGCACTGAGCACGTCGCCGAACACGATGATGTACACCGCCAGCATGGTCGGCAACGCGGTAATGAACATCGACAGCGGCGGCATGCCCAGGCCGAACACCGTGTAGTTGCTCCACAGGCCCACGAAGTCCGGCTTGCTGAAGCCCCATTGGATAGTCGGCCACGGCGCCTCGCCAAACAGCGGCGCAATCACCACCGCCAACAGAATGATCGGCAGGATGCCGAGCTTGGCGAAGTTCCACCAGAAGCGGTTGCGCAGCTTGAGCTGGGCAAAGTGCTGGGAAAAGATCAGGTAGAAGGCAATGCCGATGGCGATGGAAATGGTCCAGGGCAGGCTGTCGAACTTGCCGCCCACCTGGAACACCGCCGTGACCGCACTGATGCCGGCGCCGACGATGATCCCCGACTTGATCGCCGAGGGCACGAACCCCACCACCTTGCGCGCCATGCCGGTAGCCCCCAGGGCAATGGAAAACACCCCGAGCATCAACTGGAAGGCAATCAAGGCATGGACACGCTCCGGGCCCATGGGGAACTGCGAGCAGTAGGCCATCAACAACGGCACCGCCGGCGTGATCCAGCCCGGCACCACGGGGTCGCCCAGCAGGTGGTGGGCCAGGTACAGCAAGCCATTGAGCATCACCACGGCCAGGGCGATTTCGAACGGCATGCCGAGAAATTCGGTCATCAACGGAATGGCCGCCAGGTCGACGGCGCACATCAACAGGCCCTGCAGGTAATCCGGCAGTTCGAACTTGTAGTGGATAAAGGGCAAACGCACCTTGAACGGGCCAAGGGGTATGTACGGCGACTCGTGCCGCGTATCGGAAGGGGTTGGCATCAACTGCACCTGTCTTATTGGTATTGGTTGCGGTGTAAAACCGCCCGCAGCGGCACGGACCGCCACGGGCGTGGGTCGATCAGTACGCGGCGCGGTAGATCTGCTCGATATCGGCGGCGCTGAGCTTGCGCGGGTTGTTGCGCATCAGGCGCTCAATGCCGGCGGCTTCCTGGGCCATGGCCGGGATCGCCTCTTCGGGCACGCCGAAGCTGCGCATGCCGGTGGGGATATCGACGGCGGCGCACAACTCGGCCATCGCCTCCACTGCCAGGCTGGCCGCCTGCTGCTCGCTCAGGCCCGCCAGGGGCACGCCCATGGCGTCGGCAATATCGCGAAAGCGCTCGACGCAGGCCATTTTGTTCCAGGCCATGACATAGGGCAGCAGCAAGGCATTGCTCACGCCGTGGGCGATATTGAAACGCCCGCCCAGCGGGTAGGCCAGGGCATGCACCGCGCCGACCCCGGCATTGCCGAAGGCCATGCCGGCCATCAGGCTGGCGGTGGCCATGTCTTCCCGGGCGTGCAGGTTGGCCGGGTTGGCGTAGGCCTTGGGCAGCGCCTTGACGATCAGGCGAATCGCCCCCAGGGCCAGGGAGTCGGTGATCGGCGAGGCATTCACCGACAGGTAGGACTCGATGGCATGCACCAGGGCATCCACCCCGCTGGCGGCGGTTACGCTGCGCGGGCAGCTCAAGGTCATCTGCGGGCTGACCAGGGCCACGTCCGGCAACAGATAGTCGCTGACGATGCCTTTCTTCAGTTGCGCCGCCTTGTCGGAGAGGATCGCCACATTGGTGACCTCGGAACCGGTGCCGGCCGTGGTTGGAATGGCAATCAGCGGCGGCCCCTTGCGCGGCACCTGGTCGACGCCAAACAGCGCCTCCAGCGGGCCGTCATGACCGACAAAGGCCGCCACCGCCTTGGCGATATCGATGGCGCTGCCGCCGCCCACGCCGATCAGGCCATCGTGGGCTCCAGCCCGATAGGCCCGGGCACAGTCTTCGACGATGGCAATCTCGGGCTCGGGTTTGACCTCATCGAAAATCCCATATTGGCGCCCGCCCAACTGGGCCAGGGCCAGGTCGACGGTGCCGGACTTGACCAGGATCGCGTCGGTGACGATCAACGGATGGTTGATCTTGAGGCGCGTGAGTTCGCCGGCCAGCTGCTCGATGGCGCCTTGGCCGGTAATCAGTTTGTTGGCAATTTTGAACGCGGAAATACTCATCAGCTCGGCCTTGATTAATTGTTGTGGCAAGAGCCGCGCAGGGGCGGCTCTCCGAAGGGCTCGAACGCTATAGAGCGAAAGCTGTGCCAAGATGTCGCAGGCCATGTAGATCAAGGCCTGCCGTGGTGCGAGGGGCAAATGACCGGGCACTTGCGATTGGTTTTCTAATCAACCGGGCGGCCCTTGATCAGCAATCTAATCAGAGCGCTCCCAGCGCTTCATCTTCTGCACCACCGTGGCCTGGCTCACCCCCAGCGCCTTGGCCGCCAGGCGGGTGGTCTTGTGCAACTGCAAGGCTGAACGTATGGCCTGGCGCTCGGCGTTCTCCAGCACCTTGCGCAGCGGCAGGCGGCTGTCATCGGTGTTGCGCGCCTGCACATCGATGATTTCCTCGGGCAGGTCCAGGGCTTCGATCACGGGGTTGCTGCAGGTCACCACCAGACGCTCGACCACGTTGATCAGCTCGCGGATATTGCCCGGCCAGGCGTATTCCCCCAGCAGGTCCAGGGCTTCCAGGCTCCATTGCGCCTGGCGCTGATAACGCTGGTTGAAGTGCTGCAGGTAGTACTCGAGCAAGGGCCCGACCTCCTCGCTGCGCTCGCGCAATGCCGGAATCATGATCGGCACCACATTCAGCCGGTAGTACAGGTCGGCGCGGAACTTGCCCTCGGCCACCCGTTGCTTGAGGTCGTGGTGGGTGGCGCTGATGATGCGCACATCGACTTCCTTGAGCTCCAGGCCGCCCACCGGGATAAAGCGGTTTTCCTCGATCACCTTGAGCAGCTTGACCTGCACCGCCAGCGGCAGGTCGCCGATTTCATCGAGAAACAGCGTGCCGTTGTGCGCCAACTCCAGCAGCCCGCGCTTGCCCTTGCTGCCGGCACCGGTAAAGGCCCCCGGGGCGTAGCCGAACAGCTCGGCCTCGATCAGGTTTTCCGGCAGGGCCCCGCAATTGAGGGCGAGGAAGGGTTCGCGGGCGCGCCCGCTGGCGTTGTGGATGTACTGCGCCACCAAGGTCTTGCCGACACCGGTCTCGCCCTGGAGCAAAACCTTCACATCGCAGTCGGCCACCTGCCGCGCCAGGGCGAACACCCGCCCGGAGACTTCCTGGTCGGCCATCAGGGGTGATTGCAGCAGGTTGTCGCGCTGGCCGGCGTGTAACCGAGCGGTGCTGTTGCGCAATTGCTTGAGCTGCTGCAACTCGTCGCGCTCGCGCTTCATGCGCAGCAGTTCGGTCATGTCCCGCACGGTGCTGACCACGTAGCGGATGCTCTGGTCGGCCGCCAGGATCGGCGTAGCACTGACCAACAGTTTTTTGCCCTGGCTCAGGCTCTGCATCACCGACGTCGGCTTGCCGTCCTGCAGCACGCGTAACGAGGCGGACTGGGAAATCAGCCCGGACTTGACCAGTTCCTGCATCTGCCGCCCGAGCAAATCGGCGCCGCTCAAGCCGGTCAGCCGTTCGTAGGCCTGGTTGACCTTGAGGGTCTTGCCCTGGCCGTCGGTGATGTAGACACCGTCATGCAGGGCATTGAGCAGCTCTTCGAAACTGGCATCGTTGAAGTTCACCCGGGACTCCGCGGTCGGCTTGTGGGACGCGAAGTTTACGGCTGATCGGCAGACAGGTGTTGCGCGGCGGCCCCGACCTTGGTCCAAGGCCGCCGAGAGGATTCAGACTTGTGCGGTACGCAGCTTCTCACTGCGCCCGCGCAGCCATTCCAGGGTCAGCAACAGCACCACCGAGAAGGCGATCAGCAGTGTTGCCGCTGCGGCGATGGTCGGGCTGAGGTTTTCGCGGATACCGCTGAACATCTGCCGTGGCAGGGTTGCCTGTTCCGGGCCGGCGAGAAACAGGGTCACCACCACTTCATCGAACGAGGTGGCAAAAGCGAACAGGGCTCCGCTGATCACCCCCGGCGCGATCAGTGGCAAGGTCACCCGGCGAAACGCCGTCAGCGGCGACGCGCCCAGGCTGGCCGCCGCCCGCACCAGGTTGTGGTTGAACCCCTGCAAGGTGGCCGAGACGGTGATGATCACAAAGGGCACCCCCAGCACCGCATGCACCACGATCAGCGAGAAGAAGCTATTGCCCATGCCCAGCGGCGCGAAGAACAGGTAGCTGGCAACACCGATGATTACCACCGGCACCACCATCGGCGAGATCACCAGCGCCATCACCAGTGCCTTGCCCGGGAAGTCGCCGCGGGTCAGGCCGATGGCCGCCAGGGTGCCGAAAATCATCGCCAGCACCGTGGCCGCCGGGGCGACGATGATGCTGTTCTTCAGGGCGCGCATCCATTCGGCGGAGGCGAAGAAGTCCTGGTACCAGTGCAGCGAGAAGCCCTGCAACGGGTACACCAGAAAACTCCCCGAGTTGAACGACAGCGGGATGATCACCAGCACCGGCAGAATCAGGAACAGCAGGATCAGCCCGCAGAGAATGCGCAAGCTGTAGAACCAGACCCGCTCGACGGGCGACATGTAAGGGCTCAGCATTTCGATTCTCTCCTTAGCTCAGGCGCAGGCGACTGGCGCCTACCAGCCAGCTGTAAATCAGATAGAGCACGATGGTCGCCAACAGCAGCAGCCCACCCAGTGCGGTCGCCATGCCCCAGTTGATGCTGGTGTTGGTGTAGAAGGCGACGAAGTAGCTGACCATCTGATCGTTCGGGCTGCCCAGCAGCGCCGGGGTGATGTAGTAGCCGATGGCCAGAATGAAGACCAACAGGCAACCGGCGCCGACACCGGCATAGGTCTGCGGGAAATACACCCGCCAGAAGCTGGCGAACGGATGGCAGCCCAGGGAGATCGCCGCCCGCATGTAGGTCGGCGAGATGCCTTTCATCACGCTGTAGATCGGCAGAATCATGAACGGCAGCAGGATGTGCACCATGGAGATGTAGACCCCGGTGCGATTGAACACCAGCTCCAGCGGTTTATCGATCACGCCCATGGCCAGCAGGGCGCCATTGATCAGCCCGCCCGATTGCAGCAGCACGATCCAGGCCGCCACCCGGACCAGGATCGAGGTCCAGAACGGCAGCAGCACCAGGATCATCAACAGGTTGCTCTTGCGCGCCGGCAGGTTGGCCAGCAGGTACGCCAGGGGATAAGCCAGCACCAGGCAGATGGCGGTGATCACCAGGCCCATCCAGAAGGTGCGGGCGAAAATATCGAGGTAGATCGACTGGTCCGGGGTGGCCGGAGCCACTTCGCCGAGGTCGTCGATCCGATGGTCGACGGCCGCCAGCAGGTAATACGGCGTCAGGCTACTGGTGTTGCGGCGGATCGCCTGCCAGTAGGCCGGGTCGCCCCAACGCTCGTCCAGGGCTTCCATGGCTTCCTTGTAAGAAGCCGGCTGCTCCTTGAACGGCAAGGCGCGGGCGGTTTTGGTCAGCAGGCTGCGATAGCCGGCCAACTCCATGTTCAGGCGCTTGGACAGATCGCCCAGGGTTTGATTCTTGCGGGCCTCGGCCAGGTCTTCGCTCAAGGCTTGGTACACCGGCTCGGCCGGCAGGCCGCGACCATCCCAACTGGTCACCGCGGCCACGGTACGCGGCATGCCACCGACCACCTCCGGGTTACCGACGCTTTTGTACAGCAGCGCCACAATCGGCACCAGGAACACCAGCAACAGAAACAGCACCAGGGGCGCGATCAGGGCCTGCGCCTTCCAGCGGTTGACCCGCTCGGCACGTGCCAGGCGCTGCTTCAAGGTGGGGCTGGTGACCTCGTTCAGGGGAACGGTGATGGCCATGACAAACTCCGCAAAACTTTAAACGATGGCGGCGTCACCCAGGGGTGACGCCGCGTTTGCACGGCGCCTTACTTGGCCGCCCAGGCGTTGAAGCGCTGTTCCAGTTGCTCGCCGTTGTCAGCCCAGAAGCTGACGTCGATCTGCACCTGGTTGGCGATGTTTTCCGGGGTGGTCGGCATGTCTTTCAGCACGTCCTTGGGCAACAACGGCACGGCTTGGGTGTTGGCCGGGCCGTAGGCGATGTTTTCCGAGTAGGTCTTCTGCTGCTGCGGCATGACCGAGAACGCGATGAATTTCTTCGCCGCTTCTGCACGGGCCTTGTCCAGGCCACGTGGAATGGCCCAGGCGTCGAAGTCGTAGATGCCGCCGTTCCACACCACCTTGAGGTTGCTTTCTTTCTGTACCGCGGCGATCCGACCGTTGTAGGCCGAGCTCATGACCACGTCACCCGAGGCCAGGTACTGCGGTGGCTGGGCACCGGCTTCCCACCATTGGATGCTCGGCTTGAGTTCGTCGAGCTTCTTGAAGGCACGGTCCTGGCCATCTTTGCCGGCCAGCACTTTGTACACGTCCTTGGGCGCCACGCCGTCGGCCATCAAGGCGAATTCCAGGGTGTACTTGGCGCCTTTACGCAGGCCACGCTTGCCCGGGAACTGCTTGGTGTCCCAGAAATCCGCCCAGCTGGTGGGCGCGGTCTTCAGCTTGTCGGCGTTGTAGGCCAGCACGGTGGACCAGACGAAGAAACCCACGCCGCACGGCTGAATCGCGCCCTTGACGTAGTCTTCAGACTTGCCGAACAGCGCCGGGTCCAGTTGCTCGAACATGTCCTCGTCGCACCCACGGGACAGTTCAGGCGACTCAACCTCGACCAGGTCCCAGGACACGCTTTTGGTGTCGACCATGGCTTTGACCTTGGCCATCTCGCCGTTGTATTCGCCCGCCACGATCTTGCCGTGACCTGCCGCTTCCCACGGGGCATAGAAGGCTTTGACCTGGGCCGCCTTGTTCGCGCCGCCAAAGGACACCACCGTCAGGTCCGGGCCTGCCGCCATCGCGTTTGCCGCACCCATCAAGCCCAGGGTCAGGGCGGTGAATTTCAGGGATCTCAACATTTATTGTGTTCTCCACGTGCAGGGTTGGTGAAGCAAGGGGGCGATCAATGCGCCTCTAGAAGTGGGTCGAGCGCACGAACGTGCTCGACTTGCCAGCCAAGCGGAACCACATCGCCCACCGCCAGCGCAGGATCGAGCTCGGCAATCGGCTGTTTCACAAAGAAGTCGGTTTTGCCACAGACTTCCAGGCGAACCCGGACGTGGTCGCCCAGATAGATGAATTCCGCCACCCTTCCCGAGAAGCGGTTAACGCAACTTTCGCTGGAACCGTTGAGGCTCACGCGCTCCGGGCGGATGGACAGGGTGACCGGACCGCCGATCTGGCCGACGTTGACCGCCAGCGCCTCGACCTTCTCGCCACGGCCCAGCTCAACCACGCAGCGATCACCGGTGTGGCTGTGCAGGCGCCCATTGAGGCGGTTGTTTTCGCCGATGAAGTTGGCGACGAAGGTGTTCTTCGGCTCTTCATAAAGCGTGCGCGGCGGGGCGATCTGCTGGATCTCGCCTTGATGGAACACCGCCACCCGGTCGGACATGGTCAGGGCTTCGCCCTGGTCATGGGTCACGTAGACCACGGTCACGCCGAGGCGCTGGTGCAGGTGTTTGATCTCCATCTGCATGTGTTCACGCAGCTGTTTGTCCAGCGCCCCCAGGGGTTCGTCCATCAGCACCAGTTGCGGCTCGAACACCAATGCCCGGGCCAGGGCCACCCGCTGTTGCTGGCCACCGGAGAGTTGCGCCGGGTAACGCTGGGCGAAGGCATCGAGCTGGACCATGCTCAGCACGCGCTTGACCCGCTCACTGACGTCGGTCTTGCTGAGGCCGCGCACCGACAGCGGGAACGCCAGGTTCTCGGCCACGGTCATGTGCGGGAACAGCGCGTAGTTCTGGAACACCATGCCGATGTCGCGCTTGTGCGGCGGCACGTTGTTGATGGAGCGACCGGCCAGCTGGATCTCGCCGGCGGTCGGGGTCTCGAAACCGGCCAGCATCATCAGGCTGGTGGTCTTGCCGGAGCCGGAAGGCCCGAGCAAGGTGAGGAATTCGCCTTTGCGAATCTCCAGGTTGAGGTCTTTGACGATCAGGTTCTCGCCGTCGTAGCTCTTTTGCACTCCACGAAAGCTGACCAGAATATCACTCGCCCCAGCGCTTGAATCGACCTCGCTCATACCCGCACCTTTGTGTTCTTCATATATAGGACTGCTGTGGACTAAGCCTAGTGGAGGCCACACGCCCCGCAAATCGGGGGGTAGGAGAGATTTGCCTCAGGTGCTTGGAAGGTTCCTTGTAGGGATTGCCCTACAAGGATGGCGGGGATAGATAAGAGCAGCGGCTAGCGACACGCTGTAAGCGGCAAGAACAGGCAAAAGCCCTGGAGTGGGGATGTCGCAAATGGGTATGTCGCCCTTTTGGGCGGTGAGGGGCTGGTCAGAGCAGTTTGTGCTCCATGGCGTATTTCACCAGCTCGGCGAGAGAGGTGATGTTGAGTTTCTGCATCAGCCGCGCTTTGTGGGTGCTGATGGTCTTGCTGCTCAGGGCCAGTTGCTGGGCGATGTCATTGACGTTGGCGCCCTGGGCCAGGCGTTCGAATACCGAAAACTCGCGCTCCGAGAGCAGCGAATGCAAGGGTCGGGAATCGGTCAGGCCAACCTCGAACACCATGCGGTCGGCCAGGTCGGGGTCGATATAACGACCGCCCGCCGCGACTTTGCGAATGGCGGTCAGCAGTAGCGCGGGATCGCTGTCCTTGGTGGCATAGCCGGCGGCGCCGACTTTGAGGGCGCGGGCCGCCATTTGCGCTTCGTCATGCATCGACAACACCAGGATCGCCGGCGGATTGTGCAACGCGCGAATCCGCGGAATCGCCTCCAGGCCGTTGACCCCGGGCATGGAGATATCCAGCAGCACCACCTCGCAGGGAACGTGGCGCAGGGTTTCGAGCAATTGCTCGCCGTTGCTCGCCTCCCCCACCACCGTCAGGTCCTTGGCCAGGCCGATCAGTTGCTTGATGCCCTCTCGCACAATGGTGTGGTCTTCGGCTACCAGTACACGGATCACTCGTTTCTCCTCTTTATTAGGGCGATCGTTGCAGGCTTCACGGTCTATGGATCCAGCGGCACCCGAACGGTGAGGGACGTGCCCTCACCCTGCTCGCTGTGCAAGTCCAGGCTGCCGCCCATGATCAACACCCGTTCACGCATACCCACCAACCCGAAGGATGTGGGGCGGCCGGAGTCGACCACGAAACCCTGGCCGTCATCACTGATGCTCATGCACAACTCGTTGCCCTCAAGTACCAGGCTCAGTTCGACAGTATGCGCCTGGGCATGGCGCATGACATTGGTCAGGGCCTCTTGCAGGATCCGAAACAAACCAATGGCCTTGGCATCGCTGAGCAAGGGCAGGTTGTCCGGCACCTGCACCAGGCACGGGATCTGGGTGCGCGCCTCGAAACGCCGGGCCTGCCATTCGATAGCCGAGGCAATCCCGGCGTCGAGGATCGGCGGGCGCAAGGCCGTGGCCACATCGCGGACCAGTTGGAACAACTGGGCGATCAGGCGCTTCATGCTGTTGAGACGCTCCTGCAGGCCAGGATCGAGCTGGGCATAGGCCAGCTCGCACATCGAGGTTTCCAGCTTGAGCACCGTCAGCATCTGCCCCAGCTCGTCATGCACCTCACGGGCGATACGGGCCTTTTCCTCTTCGCGCACGCTTTCCAGGTGCGCCGACAGCTCCCGCAGTTGCTCGCGAGAGGCGGCCAGCTCCAATTCGATGCGCTTGCTTTCGCTGATGTCCCAGACGATGCCGTCCCAGACAAAGGCGCCATCGTCGAGACGGCGGGTCACGGCCTTGATCTCGGCCCAGCGCTGCTCGCCCTGGCGCGTAAGAATCCGCCCCTGCCAGGACCAGTCGCTGTCGGTGTCCAGGGCCAGGTCCTGGGTCCGGTGGTAGCTGGCCTTGTCATCCGGATGGACCAGGCTGCGCAATCCGGTATCGCGCTGGCTGAGCACCGCTGGGGCGTAACCCACCAGGCTCTCGCTGCCTTCGCTGATGTAGGCGAAATCGATCTGCCCGGTGACCGGCGCCCGCTCCAGGCGGAACACCAGCCCCGGCACATTGGCGGCGATGCCTTGCAGCCGCGCCTCGCTTTCCTGCAACGCGGCCAAGGCCCGACGGCGCTCGGTGACGTCGTTGAGGTACACCACCAGGTACTCGCTGTCGCGAAAGCGCAGGAAGCTCAGGGACACATCGGCCGGCAGGATGCTGCCATCGGCCCGCACGCAACGGGTTTCAAAACTTTGCGCGGCGCCCTCGCTGGCCCGAGCGCGCTTCCACAAGCCGAGCCAGCGGTCCATGTGCAGGGTGGGCTCGAAGTCGATCAGCGGGCGGTCGATGACCCCGCCTGCGGGGTAACCGAGCATGTCTTCGGCGGCCCGGTTGGCGTAGCGAACGTGGCTGTCCCAATTGACCCAGAGAATGCCCACGGTGCTCTGATCGATGGAAAACTGGGTCAGGCGCAGCGCCTCCTCGGCCGTTTCACGCAGGGCGATATCGGCCCGGGCCGCCAGCAGGCGTTGCTCCAGCCCACGCTGTTGGCGCCGCTGCCAGAACAGGATCCCCAGGCAGGCGAAAAACAGCACCGCGAACAACAGGCTGAGGTTCTGCCAGAACCCCGGGGACTCCGCCAGCCGTGGGTATTGCGGCTGCAGCCAGCGATTGTGCAACTGCTCGATGTCCCGGGCGGGAATCGCATGCAGCGCGCGCTCGATGATGCCGGCCAGCTCCGGCCAGTCACGGCGCGTGGCGACCCGCAGCAATTGCGGCAGGCCGATATCACCGACCACCGCCAGGCCGGCGAACTCCGGTTCGCTGGACAAGCGGCTGAGTTGGGCCTCATCGATCACCGCATAGCGCGCCTGCTGACTCAACAGCAGTTGCAAGGCCTGGCGCTCCAGCGGCACCCCTTGCAGATTCAGATTGGGATAAGTGGCCCGCAGGTAGTCAGCCACGGCACCGGGCATGCGTACGGCTACCCGAGATTGGGCGTCGAGTTTCTCCAGTTCTACCGCGCCGGCGCCCTGGCGTTCGCCGACCACCAATTGCGGGACCCGCATATAAGGGTCGCTGAATTGCCACAGGCGCAGGCCAGCGGGGGTTTGGGTCAGGCCTGGCGCGAGGTCCACCTCACCTTCGCGCAATGCTCTCTCCAACTGCGCCTGATCCGGAAAGTTACGCCAGCTCAGCTCGACCTGCAGCGCCCGGCCCACCCACTGCATCAACTCGACGTTGACCCCGGACAACCGCTGCAAGCGCCGGTCGTATTGGGCGAAGGGCGCCTGCAACACCACGCCAACCCGCAGCTCAGGGTGCTGGACCAGCCATTCGCGCTGTCCGGCACTCAGGTTGGCCGCAGGCACATGGGGCCCGGGAGCCGCCCAGCCCATCAAGGGAAAACTCAGCCAGCCGATAACCAACAGACAGCGAAAAAGCATCATCCGAACTCTCGCACACTGACAAATACTGACCAACCCATTAGGCTGCCGGAATTACTTCTGGCCTGGAATCTCCGATGCCCTTCGTTTACCGCTCGGCACTGAACGCATTGTGCCTGTCGCTGCTGTTGCCTTGTGCCCTTTCCGTCCAGGCTGCCGATCCGGCGCCTGCTGCCGGCGACAAGGCGGCCCAGGAAAAACCCGCCGAACGCCAACCCTTGCTGGAGCGTAGCCAGGAAGATGCGCTTGCCCTTGAGCGCCGTATTCCGCAACAGGAACAACAGCAGTTGCAGGCTGGCGGCGACACCTTCCTCGCCCTGTGGAAACCGGCCAACACCAGCGAGCCCCAGGGCGCGGTGATTATCGTCCCGGGCGCCGGCGAAACGGCTGACTGGCCGCAAGCAATCGCTCCGCTGCGCAACAAACTGCCGGATGTCGAATGGTCCAGCCTGAGCCTGACCCTGCCAGACCTGTCGAGCGAGGCCAGCATGCCACGCATCGTCGAAGCCGCCCCGACGCCGCCGACCAAGGACACCAGCAGCAAGGACGCCAGCACCGAAGCCAAGCCGATCGAACAGGCTGCTGGCGGTGAAGCCGATATCGCCGATCGCGCGGTGGCCGAGAGCACCGAAGAACAAAGCAAGGCCGATGCCGAGCGGATCTTCGCCCGGATCGACGCCGCCCTGGCCTTTGCCGAGCAGCAGAATGCCCGCAGCATCGTCCTCCTCGGACACGGCACGGGCGCCTACTGGGCCGCGCGCTACCTGAGTGAAAAACAGCCCTCCCAGGTGCAGAAATTCGTCATGGTCGCCGCCCAGGTGCCGACCAATGCCAAGCCGCCGTTGGCCGAGCTGACCCCGACCCTGAAGCTGGCGACCGCGGACTTCTTCTATAAAGACACGCCCCTGGCGCAAAAAGCCGCACTCGAGCGACTCCAGGCCAGCAAACGGCAGAAGACGTCGACCTTTACCCAGATCGCCCTCAAGGCCTTGCCCGGCAATAGCGCGGCGCAGCAGGAGCAGCTCTTTCGCCGTGTGCGCGGCTGGCTGAGCCCGCAGCCCGTCGCCGACTGAGCCTTGCGCCATCGCGGCCCCGGCCACGATGGCGGCTGTTTCAGCGGAAGTCCCGACGTTCACGGATCAGCGTATAGGCACTGTGCAGTTCACGGGTTTTCTCCGTGGCTTCACGTACCTGAGCCGGTCCGGCGCCGCTGCCGGCAATCTTGTCCGGATGGTGGCGACTGAGGAGGCGCCGGTAAGCGCGCTTGATCTGGGCCGGCTCACTGGTGCTCGATACGCCGAGTAGCCTCAGCGCTTCCTGATACGCCCCGGCACTGCTGAGCGCAGGCTTTCTAGCCGGCTCGTAATCCGCCGCCAGTGCCTGCACCTGCTGCGGCGTCCATCCCAGCCACTTGCCCCAGAGTTGAATCAACTCGCGCTCGGCGCTGCTGGCCCGCGCGTCAGCCCAGACCATGCGCCAACAAGCTCGCAACACGCCCTCGGTGGCATGGGGCTGCGCGCTCAGGCGACGCAGGTAGCCGCGCAGGGAGTCGTTGCCCGACTTGCCCCGGTTGAACGCGGCAATGGCCCGGCGCTGCGCCGACTCGTTCATGTCCAGCGCGCGCATTTCCTGGCGCGCCTGCTGGATATGGCCATCCACCACCTGGCCATCGCTCTTGGCCAGACGCCCGAGCAAGACAAACAACAGTTCATCGTTGCGCAGCGCCGGGCGCCCGCCCAGGCGCTCGCGCAGTTGCGCCCAGCTGTGCAGTTGCAGGCGCCGGTCCAGCGCCTGGCCCAACAGCGCACCCAATATGGCCCCCGGAATACTGGCTATGGCATAGCCCGCTCCGGCTCCGATCAGAGTCCCTGGCCACCACATATCAGCGACTCGCTTCTAGCAATTGTTCCACCTGTGCCAGGCGCTCGACGGTGCCGACATCGACCCAGCGGCCCTGCATGTGCTCGCCACTGACCTGACCACGAGCCATGGCCTGGCGCAACAACGGCGCCAGCTTGAACGGACCGGGCACGCAGTCGGCGAACAGCTCGGGGTGCATCACCGAAATACCACTGAAGGTCAAGGCCTCGGCGCCGGGCGTCGCGTCATGCAGCAGGCCGTTTTCCAGGCAGAAATCACCGCCGCCCGGGTGATGGGGCGGGTTGTCCACCATCACCAGGTGAGCCAGGCCGGGACGCGGCTGGCGCAGGGTAGCGAAGTCGTAGTCCGTCCAGATGTCGCCATTGACCACCAGGAACGGCTCAGTCCCTAGCAACGGCAGGGCGCGGAAGATCCCGCCGCCGGTTTCCAGGGCCTCGGCCTCCGGCGAATAGGCAATGCTCAGCCCGAACGCCGAGCCATCGCCCAGGTGATCTTCGATCTGTTGCCCCAGCCAGGCATGGTTGATCACGACCTGGGTAAAACCTGCCGCAGCCAACGCCCGCAGGTGATATTCGATCAGCGGGACACCGGCCACGCGAATCAGGGGTTTGGGGGTGGTCAGCGTCAACGGGCGCATGCGCTCGCCTTTGCCGGCCGCAAGAATCATTGCCTTCATTGCGCGGCTCCAGGCGAACGACCCAGGCTGGCCAACAATTGGCCCAGCTCCGCCAGTTCAGGCCGACGCGCCACCACCGCTTCTATATAAGCGAAGAAGCGCGGCACATCGGCCAGGTAGCGCGGCTTGCCATCGCGATGGCAGATCCGCGCGAAAATACCGATCACCTTGAGGTGACGCTGTACGCCCATCAGATCGCTGGCGCGCAGGAAGTCTTCAACATCGGCGTGCACCGGGATGCCAGCACGACCGGCTTGCTGCCAATAGTCCTCGAGCCAGCCGCGTACCCGGGCCTCAGGCCAACTGAGGAAGGCGTCCTTGAACAGGCACGTGACGTCGTAGGTCACGGGGCCGTAGACCGCGTCCTGGAAGTCCAGCACGCCTGGATTTGGCTGGCTGAGCATCAGGTTGCGCGGCATATAGTCGCGATGCACCAGGACCTTGGGCTGGGCCAGGGCACTGTCGATCAGCACCTGGCTGACCCGCTGCCACTGTGCTTGCTGCTGCGGATTCAGCTCTGCCGCCAGCTCGCGCCCCACGTACCATTCGGGGAACAATTGCAGCTCGCGGCGCAACAGGGCGTCATCGTAGCTGGGCAATGGCGCCTCCATCGGCAGCTGCTGAAAAGCCAGCAATGCCGCCAGCGCATCCTTGAACAAGGTGTCGGCATTCTCTTCGTTGATCACGTCCAGGTAGGTCTGATTACCCAGGTCGTTGAGCAAAAGAAAACCGCGCGGTAAATCCTCGGCATAAATTTTCGGCACATTTATGCCGGATGTGGCCAGCAAATGAGCAATATCCACGAAGGGTTTGCAGTTTTCCTGGGGCGGCGGAGCATCCATTACCACAAAGCTGCGCCCCTCCCCCTGCCAGCGGAAATACCGGCGGAAACTCGCGTCGCTGCTGGCTGCAGTCAATGTGGCCGGGGGTACGGCACCCCAGCCATGGGTGGCATAAACGATTGCCAACTGCTCATCGAGCCAAACTTTCAGGTGTTGCAAGCGTACATCTTGGTCAGGCATTGCAAGGGTCTCCGACGGCGCTAGCCGTCAAGCGGGTCATGCTTTATTATCCAGCATCTTTTTCAGACCATCGAGAGGCGTGCGGCCCACACCGCGGGCAGATGGCACGCAGGAAGCCCGGACTAATAAGATGGCATTGAAATCCCCCGCGTTTCGTAAAAAATTTCCGTTGTTGGTTACCGGCAGTTTGCTGGCCCTGCAACCTCTAGCCACTTCATTCGTGGTCGCCGCGGAACAGTATGACTGCTCAGTCTCTGCTTCCGGTGCCTGGGACTGTGCGCCGAAAACCAACTCGGCCCAATTGCCGCCGCGGCCGGTGCATGACGCCAGCTCGGTCAGCTCCAGCAGCCCGACCCCGACAGACAGCGGCTCCACCGCAGAAGCCGGTGACAAGCCGGTGCTGGTTACCGAAGCCAAAGGCCGTGGCCTCAAGGCTCGCAGCGCCGACTACAGTCACCTCGACTGGGTACCGCGGGATAAGCTGACCCCTGCCCAATTGGCTGAGACCGGTCCTTACTGCTCTGGTAGCTATATCGAACCAATTCGTCCTGGCATGAATGACAAGACGAATAAAAGTGACGCCCCGACCTTTATCGGCGCCAAGGCATCGCGTTATCAGCAGGATGAGCAGGTTGCCACCCTCGCCGGTGACGTGGTCATGCGCCAGGGCAGCATGCAGGCCGAGGCTGACGAAGCCAGCCTGTATCAGGCCGAGAACCGTGGCGAACTGAACGGCAACGTTCGGGTGCGCGACAACGGCGCCCTGCTGGTCGGCGATCACGCTGAAGTCCAGCTCGACACCGGTGAAGCCAAGGTCGACAACGCCGAGTACGTGCTGCACAAATCGCGGATTCGCGGTAACGCGCTGTACGCCAAGCGTGCGGAAAACGCCATCATCCGCCTCAAGGATGGTACGTACACAACGTGCGAGCCGAACAGCAACGCCTGGCAGCTCAAGGGCAACAACATCACCTTGAACCCGGCCACCGGCTTCGGCACCGCGACCAACGTGACCCTGCGCGTCAGAGACATCCCGGTCCTGTACACGCCGTACATCTACTTCCCGATCGATGACCGTCGCCAGTCCGGCTTCCTGCCGCCAAGCTTCAGCAGCGGTGGCGAAAGCGGATTTACCCTGGTCACGCCGTACTACTTCAACCTGGCACCCAACTACGATGCCACGTTGTACCCGCGCTACATGAGCAAGCGCGGCATGTTGATGGAAGGCGAGTTCCGCTACCTGACCAAGTCCAGCGAAGGACAGTTCGGTGGTGCCTACCTCAACGACGACAACGACGAGCGCAGCCGTCAGTCCGATTACGAGAAGACGCGCTACATGCTCAACTGGCAGCACAAGGGTGGCCTGGACTCTCGCGTCCTGACCGAGGTCGATTACACCAAGATCAGCGATCCGTATTACTTCCAGGATCTGCAGACCGACCAGATCGGCGTCGAAAGTCAAAGTTTCGTGAACCAGCAGGGCGCAGTGACCTACCGCGGCGATAACTACACCGCGCGCGTCAATGCCCAGGCTTATGAGCTGGCCACCGTTTCCGAGATCACCCCCTACAATCGCCTGCCGCAAATCACTTTCGATGGTGCGCTGCCTTACCACCCAGGCGGGGTGAACTTCGCTTATGAAACTGAAGCGGTCCGGTTTGAACGCGATCTGCAAAACGGCATATTCACCGACGAAGGCGGACTCCCGACTCGTCGCTTGGATACCTATGTCACGGGCCTGACTCGTGCCAACGGTACTCGTTTGAATGCCGCTCCAAGCGTCGAGCTGCCGCTGAACTGGACCTACGGCTATGTCACGCCGAAGCTCAAGTACGAGTACACCAAGTACGATCTCGACCTCGATGGCACCGGCAAGTCGCAAATGGCCACCGCGGGCCAGAAATTCAAAAGCTCCCAAGACCGTGCGATTCCGATCGCCAGTGTCGACAGCGGCCTTTATTTCGACCGCAACACCCAGCTGTTCGGCAAGACCTACAACCAGACCCTGGAGCCACGCCTGTTCTATCTCTATGTTCCCGAGAAGGATCAGGACGATATTCCGGTGTTCGACACCAGCGAATACAGCTTCAACTACGCCTCGCTGTTTCGTGACAACCGCTTCGCCGGCTCCGACCGTGTCGGCGATGAGAACAAATTGTCGCTGGGCGTGACCAGCCGCTGGATCGAAGAAAACGGTTTCCAACGTCAACGGGTATCCGTCGGCCAGGCGCTGTACTTCAAGGACCGCGAAGTTCAATTGCCGGGTGTGGTCGCCAAGGACCGCTCCGACGCGCAGTCCAATGTGTCGCCTATCGCCATGGACTACGAGTTCCGCTTCAACCGCGACTGGCGCGCAACCGCCGACTACAACTGGGATCCGGACAGCCACAGCCCACGCTCGGGCAGCGCGATGTTCCACTACCAGCCTGAAGACAACCCGAACAAGGTCATCAACGCCGGCTATCGCTATCGCAACGACCAGGTGGTCTACAACCAGTTGACCGGCAAATGGCAATTCGGTGGCGACTACGGCACCCCGGGCGCCGAGAACTTTGTGAAGGACTACTACAAGATTCAGCAACATGACTTCTCCGTCATGTGGCCGATCGTTCCGCAGTGGAACCTCATCAGCCGCTGGCAGTATGACTATGCCCGCAACCGTACCCTGGAAGCCTTCGGTGGTTTCGAGTACGACAACTGCTGCTGGAAACTGCGCCTGATCAATCGCTACTGGGTTTCTAACGACGAATACACGCAGATCGCTCCTCTCAATGAAAAAGGCGACCACGGCCTCTTCCTGCAAATTGTCCTCAAAGGGCTGGGCGGGCTGACTGGTACCAAGGTAGAGAGCTTCCTCGACAAAGGCATCCAAGGTTATCGTGAACGTGAAGACCAAGCTTTCTGATTGTCTGCGCCCGCTGATGCTGGGCGCGCTGTTCCTGGGTACCGCGGCCAACGCCGCGGTGCAATCCATCGACAAGGTCGTGGCCATCGTTGATAACGACGTGGTCATGCAAAGCCAGCTGGACCAGCGGGTTCATGAAGTGCAGCAGACCATCGCCAAGCGTGGCGCCGGCCTGCCGCCGACCAGCGTATTGGAACAGCAGGTACTGGAACGCCTGATCGTCGAAAACCTGCAACTGCAGATCGGCGAACGTTCCGGCATCCGCATTACCGATGAAGAGCTGAACCAGGCCATCGGCACCATCGCCCAACGCAATAACATGACGATCGATCAGTTTCGCGCCGCACTGGCTCACGATGGTTTGTCTTATGAAGACGCCCGTGACCAGGTCCGTCGCGAAATGATCATCAGCCGTGTTCGTCAGCGCCGGGTAGCCGAGCGCATCCAGGTTTCCGAACAGGAAGTGAAAAACTTCCTGGCATCGGACTTGGGCAAGATGCAACTCTCCGAAGAGCTGCACTTGGCCAATATCCTGATTGCGACCCCGGAAAGCGCCAACTCTGAAGCCATTCAGAATGCTGCGCGCCAGGCGATGGACGTTTATCAGCAACTCAAGCAAGGTGCGGACTTCGCCCAATTGGCAATTGCCAAATCCGGCAGCGACAACGCTCTGGAAGGCGGCGACATGGGCTGGCGCAAGGCGGCGCAACTGCCGCCTCCGTTCGACCGTGAGCTGAGCAGCATGGCTGTTGGCGACATCACCCAACCAGCGCGCACACCTGGAGGCTTCATTATCCTGAAGCTCCTGGAGAAACGCGGTGGCGGCAATCAGGTGCGCGATGAAGTGCACGTGCGTCACATCCTGATCAAGCCAAGTGAAATTCGTAGCGAAGAAGAGACCAAGCGCCTGGCGCAGAAGCTCTACGAGCGGATCGAGGCCGGTGAAGACTTCGCCGAACTGGCAAAAAGCTATTCGGAAGACCCGGGTTCGGCACTCAACGGCGGCGATCTGAACTGGATCGACCCGAACGCCCTGGTTCCAGAGTTCCGCGAAGTGATGGCCAAGACCCCACAAGGTCAGCTGTCGAAGCCGTTCAAGAGCCCATATGGCTGGCACGTACTGGAAGTCCTTGGCCGTCGCGCCACCGACAGCACCAGCCAGGCCCGTGAGCAGCAAGCGATGACCGTACTGCGTAACCGCAAATACGACGAAGAGCTGCAGACCTGGTTGCGTCAGATCCGTGACGAAGCCTACGTCGAGATCAAACTCCCTGGCGCCGACCAGGCTGCACAGTGAAACCCCAGCGTTTCGCTGTGACACCCGGCGAGCCGGCCGGCATTGGTCCTGACCTGTGCCTGCTGCTTGCCTCGCAACCCCAGCCGCACCCCCTGATCGCCATTACCAGCCGCGACCTGCTCCTTGAGCGGGCCGCGCAGCTGGGTGTGGCTGTCGACCTGTTGCCGGTCACCCTGGCGAACCTGCCGGATGCTCCTGCGCCGGCCAACAGCCTGTATGTCTGGGACACGCCACTGCAAAACAAGGTCGTTGCCGGTCAACTGGATCAGGCCAACGCCGCGTTCGTCCTGGAGACCCTGACCCGCGCCGGCCAAGGCTGCCTGGATGGACATTTTGCCGGGATGATCACCGCCCCCGTACACAAAGGCGTGATCAACGACTCCGGCATTGCGTTCTCCGGGCATACCGAGTTCCTGGCCGACCTGACCCACACCGAACAAGTGGTGATGATGCTTGCGACCCACGGCCTGCGCGTAGCCTTGGTGACCACCCATCTGCCGCTGCGCGAGATTGCCGACGCCATCACCAGCGAACGCCTGGAACGTGTCACCCGAATTCTGCATGCCGACTTGCGCAACAAGTTTGGCATCGCCCAGCCACGCATCCTTGTCTGCGGGCTCAACCCTCATGCCGGCGAAGGCGGGCATCTGGGCCATGAAGAAATAGACATTATCGAACCCACCTTAGAGCGCTTGCGCACCGAAGGCATGGACCTGCGTGGTCCGTTGCCCGCCGACACTCTGTTTACCCCCAAATATCTGGAGCATTGCGACGCAGTGCTGGCGATGTACCACGACCAGGGCCTGCCCGTACTGAAGTACAAAGGCTTCGGCGCGGCGGTCAATGTGACCCTCGGCTTGCCGATCATCCGCACCTCGGTCGACCACGGCACCGCCCTGGACCTGGCCGGCAGCGGCAGGATCGACACCGGCAGCCTGCAGGTCGCCCTGGAAACCGCCTACCAGATGGCCGAGACCCGTATATGACCGAGCATTACCAACACCGGGCGCGCAAGCGTTTCGGCCAGAACTTCCTGCACGACGCCGGCGTCATCGATCGCATTCTGCGTTCGATTCATGCCAAGCCCGATGACCGCCTGCTGGAAATCGGCCCGGGCCAAGGGGCACTGACCGAAGGCCTGCTCAACAGCGGCGCACAACTGGACGTGGTTGAACTGGACAAGGACCTGATCCCGATCCTCAACCAGCAATTCGCCGGCAAGAGCAATTTCAGCCTGCATCAGGGCGATGCCCTGAAGTTCGACTTCAAGTCCCTGGGCGCCGAGCCGAACAGCCTGCGGGTGGTCGGCAACCTGCCCTACAACATCTCCACCCCGCTGATCTTCCACCTGCTGCAGAACGCCAGCCTGATTCGCGACATGCACTTCATGCTGCAAAAAGAAGTGGTGGAGCGCCTCGCTGCCGGTCCGGGTGGCGGTGATTGGGGGCGGCTGTCGATCATGGTGCAGTACCACTGCCGCGTGGAGCACCTGTTCAACGTCGGTCCGGGCGCGTTCAACCCGCCACCGAAAGTCGACTCGGCCATTGTGCGCCTGGTACCTCACGCCGTGCTGCCGCAGCCGGCCAAGGATCACCGCCTGCTGGAGCGCATCGTCCGCGAAGCCTTCAACCAGCGCCGCAAAACCTTGCGCAACACCCTCAAGGCCCTACTGACCAGCGCCGAAATCGAAGCCGCCGGCGTCGACGGCAGCCTGCGTCCGGAGCAGCTCGACCTGGCCGCGTTCGTACGCCTGGCCGACAAGCTCAGCGAGCAGCCTGTGGATAACCCAAGCGCCAGTTGACACGCCATGAGCGTTATCGGGTAGGACGCCAGGCGCGATGTCTGGTTTACTACCCGATACTTGGCCTAGACTGAGTCTCATCTGTCTTGTCCCGCGCCCCGCTTGCTTTTAAGGCCTCTTGCATGTCCGATCCTCGCTATCAGGTCGACGTCAGCGTCGTCACCCGCTTTCTGGCAGAACAATCCCAACCCGAGCAAAATCGCTTTGCCTTCGCCTATACCATCACCGTCGAGAACCATGGGCTGCTGGCAGCCAAGCTGCTCTCGCGGCACTGGGTCATCACTGATGGCGACGGTCATGTCGAGGAAGTTCGCGGCGCCGGCGTCGTCGGCCAGCAGCCGCTGATCGCCCCGGGCCAAAGCCACACCTACAGCAGTGGCACAGTGATGACCACCCGAGTCGGCGCCATGCAGGGCACCTATCAAATGCTCGCCGACGACGGGCAGCACTTTGATGCCGTCATCGCCCCCTTTCGCCTGGCGGTGCCCGGAGCCTTGCACTGATGGCGACTTACGCCGTCGGCGACCTGCAAGGCTGCCTCGAACCGCTGAAATGCCTGCTTGAACAGGTGGCCTTCGACCCAACCCGGGATCGCCTGTGGCTGGTGGGAGACCTGGTAAACCGTGGTCCGCAGTCCCTGGAAACCCTGCGCTTTCTGTATGGCATGCGTGAGTCGCTGGTCTGTGTACTGGGCAATCACGACCTGCATTTACTGGCGGCGTGGCGCAATATCGAGCGCCTGAAAAAATCCGACACCCTGCGTCCGATCCTCGAAGCTCCCGATTGCCCGGAGCTGATGCAGTGGCTGCGCCAGCAAAAGCTGATGCACTACGACGAACAGCGCAACATTGCCCTGGTCCACGCAGGCATTGCGCCACAGTGGTCAATCAAGAAAGCCCTCAAGTGCGCCGCAGAAGTCGAAGAAGCACTGCGTGACGACAATCTGTTCCAGCCTTATCTGGATGGCATGTACGGCAACGAGCCGGCGAAATGGGACAGTGACCTGCAAGGCGTGACCCGGCTGCGGGTGATCACCAACTACTTCACCCGCATGCGTTTCTGCACCAGCGAGGGCAAGCTCGACCTCAAAGGCAAGGAAGGCGTGGATACCGCGCCTCCCGGGTACGCACCATGGTTCAGCTATAAAGAGCGCAAAAGCAAAGACGCGAAGATTATTTTCGGACACTGGGCAGCCCTGGAGGGCAAATGCGACGAGCCCGGCATCTTTGCCCTCGACACCGGTTGCGTCTGGGGCGGCGCCATGACGCTGCTCAATGTCGACACCGGTGTCCGCCTGCAATGCGCCTGCGATGCCCAGGGCCATGCCAGCCAGCAGCCCTCACCCCCCAACCCGATAGCGCCACAGCCGGTAACGGCCAAGCACTAGACCGCGCCTTTATTCAGGCCCCAGGAGCCCGCCATGAGTGAATTCAAACGCATCCCCCCCGATCAGGCCCAGTCGCTGCGCGAACAGGGCGCGGTCGTGGTCGATATCCGCGATCCGCAGACCTACGCCCTGAGCCACATCAGTGGCTCACAGCACCTGGATAATCACTCCATCAGTGACTTTATCCGTGGCGCCGATCTCGACGCCCCGCTGGTCGTGGTCTGCTATCACGGCAACTCCAGCCAAAGCGCGGCGGCCTACCTGGTCAGCCAGGGCTTCTCCGACGTCTACAGCCTGGACGGCGGCTTCGAACTGTGGCGCACCACCTACCCGGCCGAAACCGCCCAAGGCCAAGCCGAATAAATTTTTTCCAGGCTCTAGCCCGCGTGCTACGCGGGCTGGGCAGCGGCAGACGAACGGTCTGTCGCAACTAATTACTCATCTCGCCTTTACCTCTCGGATTCCGAACTATCCTTAGCCTCAGGCCATCCAAATCAGGGGAGAGCCGGTACACCGGCGCACGGGTCATCGGTACTAGCTTTCAAGGTAGATAGCTTTGAAAGTGTTCTGGGGGGTAAACAGCAACTGGACTTTCAGTTGCATGCCAGCACTTGACTGACTGATCCGGCGACGGCTCCACGTATCGAGCGAGGTGACGTCATGAGTATTTTTAGCCACTTCCAACAACGCTTCGAATCCACACGCCAGGAAGAGTTCTCGCTGCAGGAATACCTGGAGCTATGCAAAAAGGACCGAAGCGCCTATGCCTCCGCCGCCGAGCGCCTGCTATTGGCCATTGGCGAGCCCGAACTGCTCGACACGTCGACCAATTCGAGGCTGTCGAGGATCTTTTCCAACAAGGTGATCCGCCGCTATCCGGCCTTTGAAGACTTCCATGGAATGGAAGAATGCATCGATCAGATCGTCTCCTACTTCCGCCATGCCGCTCAGGGCCTGGAAGAGAAGAAACAGATCCTCTACCTCCTCGGCCCGGTGGGCGGCGGCAAGTCGTCCCTGGCGGAAAAACTCAAACAACTGATCGAGAAGGTGCCCTTCTACGCGATCAAGGGCTCACCGGTCTTCGAGTCGCCCCTGGGGCTGTTTAACGCCACTGAAGACGGCGCCATCCTCGAAGAAGACTTCGGCATTCCTCGGCGCTACCTCAATACCATCATGTCGCCCTGGGCCACCAAGCGGCTCTCCGAGTTCGGTGGTGATATCAGCCAGTTCCGGGTGGTCAAGCTCTATCCGTCGATCCTCAACCAAATCGCCGTGGCCAAGACCGAGCCGGGTGATGAAAACAACCAGGACATCTCCGCGCTGGTGGGCAAGGTCGATATCCGCAAGCTGGAAGAATTCCCCCAGAACGACGCCGACGCCTACAGTTACTCTGGCGCCCTGTGCCGGGCCAACCAGGGCCTGATGGAGTTCGTGGAGATGTTCAAGGCACCGATCAAGGTGCTGCACCCACTACTGACCGCCACCCAGGAAGGCAACTACAACAGTACCGAAGGCCTGGGAGCGATCCCGTTCACCGGGATTCTGCTGGCCCACTCCAACGAATCGGAGTGGCACACCTTCCGCAACAACAAGAACAACGAAGCCTTCATCGACCGTATCTACATCGTCAAGGTGCCGTACTGCCTGCGGGTCAGCGATGAAATCAAGATCTACGACAAACTGCTGTTCAACAGCTCCCTGGCCAAGGCCCATTGCGCGCCCGACACCTTGAAGATGCTGGCGCAGTTCACTGTGCTTTCGCGGCTCAAGGAGCCGGAAAACTCCAACATCTACTCCAAAATGCGGGTCTACGACGGGGAAAACCTCAAGGACACCGATCCCAAGGCCAAGTCGATTCAGGAATACCGGGATAACGCCGGGGTGGATGAAGGGATGAACGGGCTCTCGACCCGCTTCGCCTTCAAGATCCTGTCCAAGGTGTTCAACTTCGACCCCCATGAAATCGCCGCCAACCCGGTGCACCTGCTGTACGTGCTGGAACAGCAGATCGAACAGGAGCAATTCCAGGCCGAAACCCGGGAACGCTACCTGCGCTTCCTCAAGGAATACCTGGCGCCGCGCTACATCGAATTCATCGGCAAGGAAATCCAGACCGCCTACCTCGAGTCCTACAGCGAGTACGGACAGAACATCTTCGACCGCTATGTGCTCTACGCCGATTTCTGGATCCAGGACCAGGAATACCGCGACCCGGAAACCGGCGAGATCCTCAATCGCGTGGCACTGAACGAAGAACTGGAAAAAATCGAAAAACCGGCCGGCATCAGCAATCCGAAGGATTTCCGCAACGAGATCGTCAATTTCGTGCTGCGCGCCCGTGCCAACAACAATGGCAAAAACCCGACCTGGCTCAGCTACGAAAAACTGCGGGTGGTTATCGAGAAGAAAATGTTCTCCAACACCGAAGACCTGCTCCCAGTCATCAGTTTCAACGCCAAGGCCAGCAAAGAGGACCAGCAGAAACACAACGACTTCGTCACACGCATGGTCGAACGCGGCTACACCGACAAACAGGTACGGCTTCTTTCCGAATGGTACCTACGGGTCCGGAAGTCGCAGTGACGCAGCTGCAAGCTTCTAGCTACAAGCTGTAAGAAAGAAGTGTGTGAACCGGACATCCGGGTAGTCGCTTCTGCTTGCAGCTTGCAGCTCACAACTTGAAGCTGCCCGGAGGGCCACCATGAGCTATGTGATCGACCGACGTCTCAATGGCAAGAACAAGAGCACGGTAAACCGCCAGCGTTTCCTGCGGCGCTACCGTGATCACATCAAAAAGGCCGTCGAAGAGGCCGTCAGCCGCCGCTCCATTACCGATATGGAGCATGGCGAACAAATCAGCATTCCCGGTCGCGATATCGACGAGCCGGTGCTTCACCATGGCCGCGGCGGCAAACAGACCGTGGTGCATCCCGGCAACAAGGAGTTCACCAGCGGCGAGCATATCGCCCGCCCGCAAGGGGGCGGCGGCGGCAAAGGTCCGGGCAAGGCCGGCAACTCCGGCGAGGGCATGGACGAGTTCGTGTTCCAGATTACCCAGGAGGAATTCCTCGAATTCATGTTCGAGGATCTGGAACTGCCCAACCTGGTCAAACGCAACCTGACCGGCACTGATACCTTCAAGACCGTACGCGCCGGCATCAGCAACGAAGGCAACCCGTCGCGCATCAACATCATCCGCACCCTGCGCTCGGCTCATGCACGGCGCATCGCCCTGTCCGGCAGTAGCCGCGCCAAGCTACGGGAAGCAAAAGAGGAGTTGGCCCGATTAAAGCGGGAAGAACCGGACAACTTCGGCGATATCCAGGAACTGGAAGCAGAAATCGAGAAACTCAGCGCGCGCATCCATCGCGTGCCCTTCCTCGATACTTTCGACTTGAAGTACAACCTGCTGGTCAAGCAACCCAACCCCAGTTCCAAGGCCGTCATGTTCTGCCTGATGGACGTCTCCGGCTCCATGACCCAGGCGACCAAGGACATCGCCAAGCGCTTTTTTATCCTGCTGTACCTGTTCCTCAAGCGCAATTACGACAAGATCGATGTCGTCTTCATTCGTCACCACACCAGCGCCAGGGAAGTCGACGAGGAGGAGTTCTTCTACTCCCGGGAAACCGGCGGCACTATCGTCTCCAGCGCCCTGAAGCTGATGCAGGAGATCATGGCCGAACGTTATCCGAGCAACGAATGGAACATCTACGCAGCCCAGGCGTCGGACGGTGATAACTGGAACGACGACTCACCGATCTGCCGGGACATCCTGATCAATCAGATCATGCCCTTCGTGCAGTACTACACCTACGTGGAAATAACCCCACGTGAACACCAGGCCTTGTGGTTCGAATACGAGCGAATCGCCGACGCCTTTTCTGACACCTTCGCCCAGCAGCAATTGGTCTCGGCCGGAGATATCTATCCGGTCTTCCGTGAACTCTTCCAGCGCAGGTTAGTGACATGACCGCCAGAGAGCAGAAACGCCAGCCCATCTCTACCGGCTCGGAATGGACATTCGAGCTGATCCAGGCCTACGACCGCGAAATCAGCCGTATCGCGGACCGCTACGCCCTGGATACCTATCCCAACCAGATCGAGGTCATTACCGCCGAGCAGATGATGGATGCCTACGCGTCAGTCGGCATGCCCCTGGGTTATCACCATTGGTCCTACGGCAAACACTTCCTCAGTACCGAAAAATCCTACAGCCGCGGCCAGATGGGGCTGGCCTACGAGATCGTGATCAACTCGGACCCATGCATTGCCTACCTGATGGAAGAAAACACCATCTGCATGCAAGCCCTGGTGGTGGCTCACGCCTGCTATGGCCACAACAGCTTTTTCAAGGGTAACTACCTGTTCCGCACCTGGACCGACGCCAGTTCGATCATCGATTACCTGGTGTTCGCCAAGCAGTACATCATGCAGTGCGAGGAGCGGCACGGCATCGACGCGGTGGAAGACCTGCTGGACTCCTGCCACGCCCTGATGAATTACGGCGTCGACCGCTACAAACGCCCATACCCGATTTCGGCCGAAGAAGAACGGCGGCGGCAGAAGGACCGCGAAGAACACCTGCAGAAGCAGATCAACGACCTGTGGCGCACCATTCCCAAAGGCGCTGACAAATACAGCGACAAAGACAATGCGCGCTTCCCCGCCGAACCTCAGGAAAACATCCTCTATTTCATCGAAAAACATGCGCCGCTGCTGGAGCCTTGGCAGCGGGAAATCGTGCGAATCGTGCGCAAGATCGCCCAGTATTTCTACCCACAACGCCAGACCCAGGTGATGAACGAAGGCTGGGCGACCTTCTGGCACTACACCTTGATGAACGACCTGTATGACGAAGGCCTGGTGACCGACGGTTTCATGATGGAGTTTCTGACCTCGCACACCAGTGTGGTCATGCAGCCCGGCTTCGACAGCCCCTACTACAGCGGCATCAACCCCTACGCCCTGGGCTTCGCCATGTATCGCGATATTCGCCGTATGTGCGAAGAACCCACCGACGAGGACCGCCACTGGTTCCCGGACCTGGCCGGGACCGATTGGCTGTCGAGCATCAAGTTCGCCATGAGCAGCTTCAAGGACGAAAGCTTTATCCTGCAGTACCTGTCACCGAAGGTGATCCGTGACCTGAAACTGTTCAGCATCCTCGATGATGACCAGAAGGATGACCTACTGGTGCCAGCCATTCACGATGAAGGGGGCTATCGGACCATCCGCGAAACCCTGGCTGCGCAATACAACCTGGGGAATCGCGAACCCAACGTGCAGATCTGGAGCATCGACCGCCGCGGCGACCGCTCGCTGACCCTGCGTCACCAGCAACATGACCGCAAGCCTTTGGGCGACTCCACGGATGAGGTGCTCAAGCATCTGCACCGCCTCTGGGGGTTCGACATTCACCTGGAAACCCTGCAGGGCGACCAGATCATGAAAACCCACCACGTGCCGCCCAGGGGCGAGCACAGCGAAGGTGACTACGGCCGCCTGGACTTGGCCGTCATCCATCTTTAAGCCGAGATCAGACCTCCGGAAGTTCGACGCAAGGGTTATCCTGTCGGGCTAACGGAGGTTTTTTATGCAGATTTACAAGGTCGGCGGCGCAGTGCGCGATCGCTTGCTCGGCAAGCCGGTCACTGATATCGACTGGGTGGTGGTAGGCGCAACAACCGAAGAAATGCTGGCCCAGGGCTTTCGCCCGGTCGGGGCCGACTTCCCGGTATTCCTGCACCCTAAAAGCGGCGAAGAGTATGCCCTCGCGCGCACCGAGCGCAAAAGCGGTCGAGGCTACGGCGGCTTTACCTTTCATGCCAGCCCCGAGGTCACTCTCGAAGAAGACCTGATCCGGCGAGACCTGACAATCAATGCCATGGCAGAGGATGCCCAGGGCGTGCTGACCGACCCCTATCATGGCCAACAAGATCTTGAAGCCCGCCTGCTCCGTCATGTTTCCTCCGCGTTCGCCGAAGATCCCCTCAGGGTATTGCGAGTTGCCCGCTTCGCTGCGCGCTATGCCGATCTGGGTTTCACCGTCGCGCCAGAGACTCTGGAACTGATGCGCCAACTGAGCGCCTCAGGCGAGCTGGAAGCCCTGACCGCCGAACGCAGCTGGAAGGAAATCTCCCGCGCCCTGATGGAAAACCAGCCTCAGGTATTTATCCAGGTGTTGCGCGATTGCAACGCCCTCAAGGTGCTGATGCCCGAGGTCGACGCCCTGTTCGGCGTTCCTCAGCCTGAAGCGCATCACCCGGAAATCGACACCGGCGTGCATACCTTGAGCGTGCTGCAACAGGCCGCGCAACATCAGCAGCCGCTGACGGTGCGCTGGGCCTGCCTGCTGCACGACCTGGGCAAAGGACTGACGGCACAGGATGAGTGGCCGCAGCACATCGCCCATGAGCAAAAGGGGCTGGCGCCGATCAAGGCCATCAATGAACGCTTCAAGGTGCCGCGGGACTGCCAGGAACTGGCGCTATTAGTCGGCCAATATCACACCCATGGTCATCGCGCCCTTGAACTGCGGGCCTCGACTCTGCTGGAACTGCTGCAAAGCTTCGATATCTATCGCCGCCCGCAGCGCTTCGAGGAGTTTATCGCCGCCTGCGAGATGGACGCCCGAGGGCGCCTTGGCCTGGAATCACGCACCTACCCGCAGGCCGACTACCTGCGAGGCGCCGCCAATGCTGCACGCGCGGTCGCGGTACAACCGCTGCTGGAACAAGGGTTCAAGGGGCCAAAGCTGGGGGAAGCCCTGAGGCTGGAACGCCTCAAAGCACTGAAAGCCTACAAGGAACAACACGCCCCCTGAGCACAGGTCCGGCAGGCCTGCCCGTCAGCAGGTCCGCCACCGCCAAGCCAGGCGCGATCAGAGCCCCGGCGGAGTCAGCTGCACACCGCGCCACTCAAAGGCCACGGGCGCCAGCACCTGATTGATCTGCGACTCTCGCCAAAGCGTGCCCAGGCTCTGCCCGGCAACCGGGTGCAGGCGCTCGGGCGCCATCAGCGACAACGGCCAGAGCACGAAGGCATTTTTCAGGATTTCTGCACGGGGCAGGATCAGGCCATCGAAATTGCCAACCAGATCGCCATACAGCAGCACGTCTATATCCAGCGGCAGGCCTATGCGATCGGGGGCATAACGGCCGTTATCCGCCTCGATGAACTTCAAACGACGATCCAGCTCGTTCAACGGCAAATCCGTGAAGGCCGACACCACCAGGTTGAAAAACGGGCCACTCTTGATCCCCACCGGCTGGCTCTCGAACACCGCCGAGCAGCGCATGTCCTGCAGAAACGCGGCCAAGGCCTCGAGCCCGGCCTGCAAATGGGTTTCGCGCTCGATATTGCTGCCGAGCCCCAGAAAAACCTGAGTTAGCGACATCCGCGCTCGATCTCCACGCCAACACCGGTGGCGGCGGGAACTGCGCCGGGCTTGGTCAGCTTGAGGCGCAGCCAAGGAATATGAAACTCACTCATCAACACCTCGGTCAGACGCTCGGCAAAGGTTTCGACCAGTTGGAACTGCGCCTGCTCGGCGAAGGCTTGAATGCGCGACGAGACGCTTGCGTAATCGAGCGCGAGGGTCAGGTCATCACCTGCAGCTGCCGGACGGTTATCCCAGGCAAAGCTCAGGTCCAGACGCAGGCACTGACGGATGCCGCGCTCCCAGTCATAGGCACCGATCACGGTGTCGACTTCCAGGCCTTCGATAAACACTCTGTCCAAGCACTCTTCTCCGCAGCACGACAAGGGCGCAATGCGCCGTTAGAATCAGGGCGTCCTCGCCCGGAATAGTTAGCATGTTTTGGTTACTGGCGATCCTCGCCTACCTGCTCGGCTCTCTGTCCTTCGCCATTTTGCTCAGCCGCCTGACGGGTAATCCCGATCCGCGAATGAGTGGCTCGGGCAATGCCGGTGCCACCAACATGCTGCGTCTGGCCGGCAAGAAACTCGCCGTCCTGACCTTGCTCGGCGACCTGTGCAAAGGGCTCTTGCCCGTCCTGATCGCCGCCGTGGCAGGCCTTTCACTGCAACAACAAGCCTGGATTGGCCTGTGCGCCGTTCTCGGCCACTTGTTCCCGTTGTACTTTCGCTTCCGCGGCGGTAAAGGTGTCGCCACCGCCGCCGGCATGCTGCTCGGGCTTTACCCGCCAGCTGCCTTGCTGGCCATGGCCGCGTGGGTCCTGGCGTTCTACCTGACCCGCACCAGCTCGCTGGCCGCACTGATCGCCACGCCCCTGACCTTGCCGCTACTGGCCTGGCAGGAACCGGAAGCGCTACTGCCGATGAGCGTGCTCACGCTGCTGATCGTCTGGCGCCACCGGGGCAATTTACGCGACCTGTTTGCCGGGCGCGAACGGCATTTCTGAATCGTCCGGTGAAAACCGTTCAAGCTCGCTGACCGGAAACACCCCTAACGCCCTACAAGGGCGTCAGTTGCTCCATGGGCCAGCGCGCCTGCACGCTAATCGCCAAGCTTTCCTGCTGCCCGGCTTGCAAGCGCTGACAGCCGGCAAAAGCGATCATCGCGCCGTTATCGGTGCAAAACTCGGGGCGGGCGTAATACACATGGCCCTTCATATCCCCGAGCATTTTTTCCAGCGACACACGCAGGGCTTTGTTGGCACTCACGCCGCCGGCGATCACCAGACGCTTGAAACCGGTCTGCTTCAACGCACGCTTGCACTTGATGGTCAAAGTTTCCACCACCGCCTGCTGGAACGCGAGCGCGATGTCGCAACGGGTTTGCTCGCCGTCGTCCCCAGCACTGACGCGTTGCTGCCAGGTATTGAGTGCCGAGGTTTTCAAGCCACTGAAGCTGAACTCCAGGCCCGGACGGTCGGTCATCGGCCGCGGAAAGACAAAGCGCCCGGCCACGCCCTGATTCGCCAGGCGAGCAATCTCCGGACCACCCGGATAATTGAGCCCCATCATCTTTGCCGTCTTGTCGAAAGCTTCGCCTGCGGCATCGTCCAGGGTCTCGCCCAGCAGTTCGTATTGGCCGATCCCATCGACCCGAACCAGCTGCGTATGCCCACCGGAAACCAACAAAGCGACGAACGGAAACTCCGGCGGTTGTTCTTCCAGCATCGGTGCCAGCAAATGGCCTTCCATGTGATGCACACCCAGGGCCGGAATGCCCCAGGCGAACGCCAGCGCCTGAGCACAGGAAGCCCCGACCAGCAAGGCTCCGACCAGTCCCGGGCCGGCGGTGTAGGCAATGGCGTCGATCTCGGTCGGAACGCAGTCAGCTTCCGCCAATACCTGGCGAATCAACGGCAGCATGCGTTTGACGTGATCACGCGAAGCCAGCTCCGGCACCACGCCGCCGTAGGCGCGATGCAGGTCGATCTGACTGAACAGTGCATCGGCCAAAAGCCCGCGTTCACTGTCGTAGAGCGCGACGCCGGTCTCGTCGCAGGAGGTTTCTAATCCCAGTACTAGCATGGGTTTGCGCCTTGTAGAGGCTAAATTCGAAGGCGCGCATAATAGTCGCCACTCCCGCGCCCGACCAGCGGTTTTCGATCAGAGGCTTTGCATTCCGAGCGATGAGGGGTTAACATCCGCAACCCTTAAAAACCGACGACCTCAGCCGTGATTTTTGCGACGAGAACGTTGACCCCGGTAATGAATGAAGGTAGCTCTGGATGCCAGCCGTCAAAGTTAAAGAGAACGAACCCTTCGACGTAGCTCTGCGTCGTTTCAAGCGCTCCTGCGAAAAAGCCGGTGTTCTGGCTGAAGTTCGTAGCCGCGAATTTTACGAGAAGCCGACTTCTGAGCGTAAGCGTAAAGCAGCAGCCGCTGTTAAGCGTCACGCCAAGAAAGTTCAGCGCGAACAGCGCCGCGCCGTTCGTCTGTACTAATACACAGACGTTCGCTGCAAGCTTCTGCCAAGCCCGGCCCTCAGCCGGGCTAATGGCATTTGCGGATATCGCTTGATGCTTCACTGTCAAAGCCGCCCATGCGACCGAGACAACCTGCTTCACCACGTCAGACCTGGCTTATCGCCAGCGGTGCACGTCTCTTCTGACGAGCCTTCCAAGGCTACTGACGAGCACACTTTTTCTGATTTCCTACAGACGATCAGCCCAAGGCGCCCTTCTCCAGCGCCCGCTTATGAGCTATCCGAGGCCTCCCACGGGCCGCAGTCGGACTCAGAGCAACATCTTCGAATAGTCGATTACTGATTGGAACTAACGTCAGTGAACCTTCGGCAGATACACTTCCCGACAGCGATCAAGCCGACGACAGATGGTCGAGCCGCACTGCGTTTGCGCCTCATGACGCCCCTGTTTCGACGCCTTCGCGCCGGTTCAATTCACGCTTGCGCGCAGTGATGACGAGAACGCCATGGCCGGGCTAATTCCCCAGAGCTTTATTGACGACCTTCTGAACCGCACCGACATCGTCGATGTTGTCAGCTCGCGCGTGCAAATGAAAAAAGCAGGCAAGAATTACACGGCCTGCTGCCCGTTCCACAAAGAAAAAACCCCGTCCTTCAGCGTCAGCCCCGACAAGCAGTTCTACTACTGCTTCGGCTGCGGCGCCGGCGGCAATGCCCTCGGCTTCATCATGGACCACGACAACCTGGACTTTCCCCAGGCTGTCGAAGAACTGGCCAAAGCCGCCGGCATGGAAATCCCCCGCGAGGAAAGCGGTCGGCCGCACAAACCGCGGCAACCGACTGACTCGCCGCTGTACCCGCTGCTCACCGCAGCCGCTGATTTTTATCGCCAGGCACTCAAGAGCCACCCCGCGCGCAAGGCTGCCGTCGACTACCTGAAAGGCCGCGGCCTGACCGGCGAGATCGCCCGCGATTTTGGCCTTGGTTTCGCCCCGCCCGGCTGGGACAACCTGTTCAAGCACCTGAGCAGCGACACCTTGCAGCAGAAGGCCATGATCGATGCGGGGCTGCTGATCGAAAACGCTGAAACCGGCAAGCGCTATGACCGCTTCCGCGACCGGGTAATGTTTCCGATCCGCGACAGCCGTGGCCGGATCATCGCCTTCGGCGGCCGAGTGCTGGGCGATGACAAACCGAAGTACCTGAACTCGCCGGAAACCCCGGTCTTCCACAAGGGCCAGGAACTCTACGGCCTGTTCGAAGCCCGCAAGAACAACCGCAACCTCGACGAAATCATTGTGGTCGAGGGCTATATGGACGTGATTGCACTGGCCCAGCAGGGGTTGCGCAATGCCGTTGCCACCCTGGGCACCGCCACCAGCGAAGAACACCTCAAGCGTCTGTTTCGCGTGGTGCCGAGTGTTCTGTTCTGCTTCGACGGCGACCAGGCCGGGCGCAAGGCCGCCTGGCGCGCACTCGAAGCGGCGCTGCCGTGTCTGCAGGATGGGCGTCGCGCCCGCTTCCTGTTCCTGCCCGAAGGCGAGGATCCCGACACCCTGGTGCGCTCCGAGGGCACTGACGCCTTCCGCGCCCGCATCAATCAGCACGCCCAGCCGCTGGCCGATTATTTCTTCCAGCAGCTGATCGATGAAGCCGATCCGCGCTCGCTTGAAGGCAAGGCCCATATGGCCACCCTGGCGTCACCGTTGATCGACAAGGTTCCCGGGGCCAACCTGCGCACCCTGATGCGCCAACGCCTCAGCGAAATCACCGGCCTCAACAACGAGGCCATGAGCCAATTGGTACATAGCGCGCCGCAAGAAGCGCCGCCTGCCTATGACGCCGGCATCAATTACGACGCCATGCCCGATTACGCCGATTACCACGAACCGCAGGAGGCCTATGCGCCCCAGCAGGAGTGGACGCCGAAGAAGAGTGGCGGCGGCAAGAAGTGGGAAAACAAGCCCTGGGACAAGAATGCCAAGGGCAAACGCCATGGCGATCGCGACCAGCCTCGCGGCCCGCGCATCCCGGCCGCAGTCGAGCCGCCGACCCTTTCCGCCCTGCGTACGCTGCTGCACCACCCGCAACTGGCGGAAAAAGTTGAAGATGCCGGACATTTTGCCGATGACAACAACACCAACACTCAGTTGCTGGTGGCGTTGATCGAAGCCGTACAGAAAAATCCTAAGCTACGCTCTATACATCAACTCATGGCGCGCTGGCACGGCACCGAACAGGGTCGCCTGCTCAAGGCGCTGGCAGAAAAGGAGTGGTTGATTGACGGCGATAACCTTGAACAACAGTTTTTCGACACCATTAACAGTTTATCGGTGCGTCAACGCGAACGTGTTTTAGAGCAACTTCTAAGGAAATCGCGTCAAAGTGACTTGAGTGGCGAGGAGAAAGTCCAACTACTTGAGCTTTTAAGACGCAATGTTCCCGCATCAAGCCCGACCTCAACTGGCGCGTGAGGTCATAGCTCAGGTATAATCCTCGGCTTGTTTTTTGCCCGCCAAGACCTTCAGTGGATAGGGTGTTATGTCCGGAAAAGCGCAACAGCAGTCTCGTATCAAAGAGTTGATCACCCTGGGTCGTGAGCAGAAGTATCTGACTTACGCAGAGGTCAACGACCACCTGCCTGAGGATATTTCAGATCCAGAGCAGGTGGAAGACATCATCCGCATGATCAATGACATGGGGATCCCCGTACACGAGAGTGCTCCGGATGCGGACGCCCTTATGTTGGCCGACGCCGATACCGACGAAGCCGCAGCTGAAGAAGCTGCTGCCGCGTTGGCAGCGGTTGAGACCGACATTGGTCGCACTACTGACCCTGTGCGCATGTATATGCGTGAAATGGGTACGGTAGAGCTGCTCACACGTGAAGGCGAAATTGAAATCGCCAAGCGTATCGAAGAGGGTATCCGTGAAGTGATGGGCGCGATTGCGCACTTCCCTGGCACGGTTGATCACATTCTCTCCGAGTACACTCGCGTCACCACCGAAGGTGGCCGCCTGTCCGACGTCCTCAGTGGTTATATCGACCCGGACGACGGCATCGCGCCGCCTGCTGCAGAAGTGCCACCGCCTGTCGATGCCAAGGCCGCGAAAGCGGACGATGACACCGAAGAAGAGGACGCCGAAGCCAGTGACGACGAAGAAGAAACCGAAAGCGGTCCTGATCCGGTCATCGCTGCACAGCGCTTTGGCGCCGTGGCCGACCAGATGGAAATCACCCGCAAGGCGCTGAAAAAGCACGGCCGCGCAAACAAGCAGGCAATTGCCGAGATGTTGGCCCTGGCTGAGCTGTTCATGCCGATCAAACTGGTTCCGAAGCAATTCGAAGGCCTGGTCGAGCGTGTTCGCAGTGCTCTGGATCGTCTGCGTCAACAAGAGCGCGCGATCATGCAACTGTGCGTTCGTGATGCACGCATGCCGCGTGCCGACTTCCTGCGCCAGTTCCCAGGCAACGAAGTTGATGAAAGCTGGACCGACGCGCTGGCCAAAGGCAAAAGCAAATACGCCGAAGCCATTGGTCGCCTGCAGCCCGATATCATTCGCTGCCAGCAGAAGCTGACTGCGCTTGAGACCGAAACCGGTCTGACGATTGCCGAGATCAAGGACATCAACCGTCGCATGTCGATCGGTGAGGCCAAGGCCCGCCGCGCGAAGAAAGAGATGGTTGAAGCGAACTTGCGTCTGGTGATCTCCATCGCCAAGAAGTACACCAACCGTGGCCTGCAATTCCTCGATCTGATCCAGGAAGGCAACATCGGCTTGATGAAGGCTGTGGACAAGTTCGAATACCGTCGCGGCTACAAGTTCTCGACTTATGCCACCTGGTGGATCCGTCAGGCGATCACTCGCTCGATCGCCGACCAGGCCCGCACCATCCGTATTCCGGTGCACATGATCGAGACCATCAACAAGCTCAACCGTATTTCCCGGCAGATGCTGCAGGAAATGGGTCGTGAACCGACCCCGGAAGAGCTGGGCGAACGCATGGAAATGCCTGAGGACAAGATCCGCAAGGTATTGAAGATCGCTAAAGAGCCGATCTCCATGGAAACCCCGATCGGTGATGACGAAGACTCCCATCTGGGTGACTTCATCGAAGACTCGACCATGCAGTCGCCAATCGATGTCGCCACTGTTGAGAGCCTGAAAGAAGCGACTCGCGAAGTACTCTCCGGCCTCACTGCCCGTGAAGCCAAGGTCCTGCGCATGCGCTTCGGCATCGACATGAATACCGACCACACCCTCGAGGAAGTTGGTAAACAGTTCGACGTTACCCGTGAGCGGATTCGTCAGATCGAAGCCAAGGCGCTGCGCAAGCTGCGCCACCCGACGAGAAGCGAGCACCTGCGCTCCTTCCTCGACGAGTGATACCAAAACCCCCAGCCCTGCTGGGGGTTTTGCTTTACGCAGATTAAATTTCCCTCCCCCTCCCCGCCTCGCGTTGCCGTCTACACTCGACACATTCCCCGTGCCATAACGAGACGGTTATGCCCAGACTGCCGGCCGTGCTTCTGCTGTCGCTGCTCGCCTGGACCGCTACGGCTGGCGCGTTGACTCTCACCGATGAAGAGCGTGACTGGCTGGCGGCCCACCCCACATTGCGCCTGGGCGTCGATGCGTCCTGGCCGCCGTTTGAGTATCGCGACGAGGACGGGCGTTACCAGGGCCTGGCCGCTGACTACATCAGCCTGATCCAGCGCCGCCTGGAGATAAAACTCAACCCGATCGAACCGGTCAGCTGGACCGCCGTTCTCGAGCAGGCGAAACAGGGCAAGCTGGACCTGCTGCCGGGGATCATGTCGACCCCGGAACGCCAGACTTACCTGGCCTTTACCCGGCCTTACCTCGACTTTCCCATCGTGATCCTCGCCCATGAGGGTGGCGCCCAGCCCCACAACCTCAGGGAGCTCTACGGCCTGAAGATCGCGGTGGTGGAAAATTATGCCCCCCATGAACTGCTGCGCACCCACCATCCGGACCTGAACCTGGTGGCCTTGCCCAATGTCAGCTCGGCCCTGCAGGCCCTCGCGACAGATCAGGTCGACGCGGTAGTCAGCGACCTCGCCTCGAGCATCTGGAGCCTGCGACAACTCAAGCTGGATGGGCTGTATGTCAGCGGAGAAACCCCCTACCGCTATCAACTGGCGATGGGCGCGCCACGGGATGAAAAGATCCTGATCGGCATTCTCGACAAGGTCCTGGCCGACCTCACCCCTGCGGAAATCAGCGTGATCCAGGAACACTGGGTGGGCAATGTGCTGGATCACCGTTCGTTCTGGTCAGACCTGCTGGTCTACGGCCTGCCCACAGTGCTGTTGCTGTTCGCGGTACTGGCGGTGGTGATCCGCATCAACCGCCGTCTGAGTTCGGAAATCTCCCGGCGCGTGGCCCTCGAGCAGCAACTGCGCAGCAGCGAGTACCACTACCGCGGCCTGGTGGAGAGCCTGTCGGCCATTGCCTGGGAAGCGCGGATCAGCGACTACACCTACAGCTACGTTTCGCCCCACGCCGAGGCGCTGTTGGGCTACCCGCTGTCCCATTGGCTGATTCCGGGGTTCTGGCGCAACATCATCCACCCCGCCGACCTGACCCGCGCCCAGACCTTCTGCGACCACGAAGTGCTCGCCGGGCGTGATCACAGCCTCGACTACCGGGTCATCACCGCCGATGGCCGATGCCTGTGGGTACGGGACATTGTCAGTCTGATCGAACATGGCCACGAACCGGTGATGCGCGGACTGATGATCGATATCAGCGAAGCCAAGCACACCGAGGAAGCCTTGCGCCTGTCCGAGCAGAAGTTCGCCTCGGTGTTCCAGCAATGCCCGGACATCCTGGTTATCGCGCGACTGTCGGACGGCTGCCTGCTGGAGGTCAACAAGGCCTTTGAGGAACAGATCGGCTTGCGGGCCGAACAGGTGCTCGGCCAGACCGCCTCCAACCTCAATATCTGGGGGATCCAGGGCGTCGGGCCGGGCCTGCTGCTGCGCCTGCAAGCCGGGAGTATCCGCAACCTGGAGATGCCCTTTCGCCGACACAACGGCCAGTTGTTCACCGGCCTGATTTCCGCCGAACCCTTCGACCTCGACACCACCCCGGCGCTGGTGGTGGTGGTGCGCGATATCAGTCGGCTCAAGGAGACCCAGCAGTTGCTGCAGACCTCCGAGGAGAAGTTCGCCAAGGCCTTCCACGCCTCGCCTGACGGCTTGCTGTTGAGCCGCCAGCGCGATGGGCTGCTGATCGAGGTCAACGAAGGCTTCAGCCGCATTACCGGATTCAATAGCGCCATGTCCCTGGATCGCTCGACCCTGGACCTGGGCATCTGGGTCAACCTCAACGAGCGCAAACACATGCTCGACCTGCTGAACCGCGATGGCTACGTGCGGGATTTCAGCTGCCATATCCGGCGCAACGACGGTCAGATCCGTTTGTGCGAGCTGTCCAGCCGCCCCCTGCCCATCGGCAACGAAGACTGCATGCTGACCATCGCCCGCGATATCACCGAACGCCACGTGATGCAGGAAAAGCTCCAGCAAGCCGCCACCGTCTTCGAGAGCACCGCCGAAGGAGTGCTGATCACCGACACCCAGCAACACATCAGCGCGGTCAATCGGGCATTCACCGAGATCACCGGCTACAGCGAAGCCGAAGCCCTCGGCCACACGCCGCGCCTGCTGGCGTCCGGCCTGCACGACAGCGCCTTCTACGCCGCCATGTGGTACCAGTTGACGGCAGAAGGACACTGGCAGGGCGAGATCTCCAACCGGCGCAAGAACGGCGAGCTGTACCCCAGCTGGCTGACCATCAGTGCCGTGCGCAACAAGGAGCAATCGATTACCCATTTCGTCGCGGTGTTCGCCGACATCTCGAGCCTCAAGCACGCCCAGGCACGGCTCGATTACCAAGCCCACCATGACCCGCTGACCGGCCTGCCGAACCGCACCCTGTTCGAGAGCCGCTTGCTGACCGCGCTCAACGGCCAGCAGGAAAACGGCAGCCAGGGCGCGGTGCTGTTTCTCGACCTCGACCGTTTCAAGCACATCAACGACAGCCTCGGCCATCCGGTCGGCGATCTTTTGCTCAAGGGCATTGCCGTACGCCTCAAGGAGCAGTTGCGCGACATCGATACCGTGGCGCGCCTGGGGGGCGACGAGTTCATCATTCTGCTGCCCGGGCTGCAGCAAGCCAGCGATGCCGACCACATTGCCGGCAAACTCCTGAACTGCTTCAGCGCGCCCTTCCAGGCCGGGGAACATGAGTTCTTCATCAGCGCCAGCATCGGCACCAGCCTCTACCCCAAAGACGGCACCGACGTTGCCACATTGATCAAGAACGCCGACGCGGCGATGTATCGTTCCAAGGCCAAAGGCCGGAACCGGGTGGAAAGGTACACCCGCGACCTGACCGCCCAGGCCAGCGAGCGGGTCGCCCTGGAACACGAACTGCGCCGCGCCATCGAGCGCAACGAACTGTCTCTCTACTACCAGCCCAAGATCAGCCTTATCGATCAGGAACTGGTCGGCGCCGAGGCGTTAATCCGCTGGCGGCACCCGACGTTTGGCGATGTGCCTCCGGAGGACTTCATCCCGCTGGCCGAAGAAAACGGCATGATCCTGCAGATCGGCGATTGGGTGCTGGAGCAGGCCTGCCAGCAGATGTCTGCCTGGAACGAACGCTATGCGCCCTTCGGCCCGCTCTCGGTGAACCTGGCCGGCGCCCAGCTGCGCCAGCCCAACCTGCTGGGACGCATCGAACAACTGCTCAAGGACAACCACCTGCGGCCAGGCTTCCTGCAGCTGGAGATCACCGAGAACTTCATCATGAGCCAGACCGAAGAGGCGCTGGAGGTGCTGCATCAACTCAAGCACCTGGGGGTCCAGTTGGCGATCGACGACTTCGGCACTGGTTATTCCTCACTCAGCTACCTCAAGCGCCTGCCCCTGGACTTCCTGAAAATCGACCAGTCGTTTGTCCGCGGCTTGCCGGACGACCCTCATGACGTAGCGATCGTGCGTGCCATCATCGCCCTGGGCCGCAGCATGCAATTCACGGTGATCGCCGAAGGCGTCGAAAGCCATGAGCAACAGGCATTTCTCGGCGCCGAAGGCTGCGAGCAGATCCAGGGCTACATCGTCAGCCTGCCGCTGTGCGCCGATGAGTTCGCCGCGACTTTTCTGCAGATGGGCGTTTCCGATTTTTCGGATAGCACAGCCGAGAATCCGTCGTTATAATCCGCCGCCTACTGAGGGCCTATAGCTCAGTTGGTTAGAGCAGAGGACTCATAATCCTTTGGTCCACGGTTCAAGTCCGTGTGGGCCCACCAAATAAAAAGCCGCGCATTGCGCGGCTTTCGTGTATCTGGAGGTTCGTTTCCAGCGTTCAAACGTGCTTCCAGCGAAGTTCGCGGAACACTCGGCACCCCGCTCCCCTGCCCACCTCAAAGGATGCCAACGCATTTACCGCGAAGGCCGGACCTGGGTCTTGCGCTCGTTGTAAAAGGTGCAATTGGCGGGGACGTCTTTGTTTACCAGGGACATCGCGCCGATCGTGGCGTTATCCCCCACCACCAGTTCGTCACCGATGATGCAGCTGTTAGCCCCGACGCTGACGTTGTCACCGATCCTCAGGTTGTAGTGATCGAGGCCGAGGGTCTTGATCCCGACCGTCGTATTTTGCCGGATAAAGAAATTCCGACCGATTTTTGCATGGCCGGAAATCACCACTCCGGGCAGATGCGCAATGCGCAGCCCCGGGCCGATGTCTGCGCCCAGATCAATATCGACCCCGTATTTGAGGTTGAGCTTTTGTTGCATCCGACGTGCACGCGCGGCCCAGAATCCACCCCGTCCATGCAGGTACTGGGCAAGCCGGAAAGAGAACAGGAAGCGCAGTTTATTGTCTCTCCTGGCCCGCCGGAGAATGTTGGAGATCAGGCCGGTCCGGCTGCCCACTTTCTTCTTGTTGGATACTTCAACCCGCCAATACTCAAACAACTGGTCAAGAGTCACGCGTTCGGTCCTATGTGTTTCCGGGATTGATCATTTGAACACCATCAGCGCAGCACTTTGCACCCTTTGCAGGTCAGCTGGATCTGTCGGTAGTTGGCTGGCGCCAGCTGTGGCAGTTGCTCGAGGCAGGAAGCCGGGTCGTTGAGGGGCAGGTCCTTGAGTTGCGACATGTCCCGCTCCCACCACTTTGAAGCCAGCAGGCGCTCAATCATTTCCGCTGAATAGCGGTAGCGGATCAGCTTGGCCGGCACCCCGGCCACCACAGCGTAAGGGGGCACATCCTGAGTGACCAGGGCGCGAGTGGCGATGATCGCCCCGGTGCCGACGTTGACACCCTCCAGAACCATGGCGTCGCGCCCGATCCAGACGTCATTGCCGACGGTGCCGAAGTCGATGTGCGCGTCGTATTGCCAGGCGGTATCGGTGTACTGGAAGGGGTGGGTGCTCAGCCAATCCGCAGGGTGGTTGTTTTTCTCCTGGCCAAGGATCACACCGGCACCGATCGAGCAGAAACGCCCGATCGAGGTCACCATTTGCAGGCAACTGTCACTCCTGATGTAGGTATGGGCACCGATCGACAGCTCGCCTCGAACGTCGATGTCCACCTGGCCCATGCGTACGCCTTCCTCCAGCTTGAGCGTGGCTCGCTTGCCGATGGTCGAAATAGCGGTGCCAAACTTGAAACCATGCCGCCGGACCTGGCGATTCCAGTACCAATCCCTTATGCCCAACACAACCTCCGACCATCGAAATATGCCTGCCCTGCACCCACCTGAGCAACGCTCACGGTGCAGCACATTACATCAGCAAGAGGAGTTTTTGTTGGCACTTGGCGCTTTGTTCAGGAAACAAAATGGACGCGCGGCGCCTGGATTTCGGCGCCGTCCGATTGGCGCCTGAATCGATCAAAACCGGGGGCTCCGGGCAAGGCCACAACGGGCGCGCGAACACCCTTGCAGCCGCTGCCGTTGTCACTCAAGCCGCAATCAAACACGCCTCCAGGCTGCGGCCCAGGCTTTCGCGCAGTTCACTGCCGCGACGGGCGATGAACACCAGTTGCACCGCCTGCTGTGCATCGCTGTTTTGCGCGGCGCTGAACTGGCTGCGCTGGCCGACATGTTGCAACCACTGGGGAGCCTGGATGCCTTGCAGGTGCACCAGGCCCTTGACCCGGAAGACCTGGGGCGGGATCTGCGCCAGCCACTGGCGAAAGCGCTCAGGGTCCAGGGCTTGCGGGCTCTGCCAGAGCCAGGATTCGAACAGTTGGTCATGGCGGGTGGTGGCCGGGAGCATTTTCAGCGAGCCAGCCTCGCCCCGGTCGCTGAGCAGCAGGCTGTCGGGCAGTTCGGCGTACACCGTCTCGATCACCGGCACCCTCGCCCCCAACTTGCTGCGTATCACCGCCAGTTCCTGCGGGGCGAGCAGATCGGTCTTGTTCAGCAGCACCAGGTCGGCACAGGCGACCTGGGCCCGGGACAGGCGGGCAAACTCCCCTTCCAGGCTGCTGTAGCCGACCCCGTCGACCACGGTGATCACCGCATCGAGCTGCAATTGGGCGCGCAGTTGCGGGTAGGCCAGGGTTTGCAGGATGCGCTGCGGATCGGAAACCCCGCTGCATTCGATGACGATGCGCTCCAGGCGCGGGCTCAGTTGGCTGAGGCTGACCAACTGGGCCAGCAGGTCTTCCTGGACGGTGCAGCAGATACAGCCGTTTTGCAGGCTGTACACGGCATCGGTCACCTCGGCGATGATCGCCGCGTCGATGTTGAGCTCGCCAAAATCATTCACGATCACCGCCAGGCGCCCAGCGTCGTCGCGCTGGACCATGCGGTTGAGCAAGGTGGTCTTGCCGGCGCCGAGAAAGCCGCAGATCACCGTCACGGCAATACGGTTCATGACCCCTCTCCTTCCAGCACCGGCGGTTTCCCACGCCAGGTGGCCTGCAGCGGGGTGTCATCGAACAGCCCCTGCAAGTCGTACACCGGCTGGCCTTCAACCAGGGTCAGTTGCACTTGGGTGCGGTGGATATAGTTGCGCGCCGGCTGGGCGAACAGGTCGCGGTCGAGCACGATCAGGTCCGCCGACTTGCCCACCTCCAGGCTGCCGGTGAGGTGCTCCAGGCCCATGGCATAGGAGCCATTGCTGGTCACCACTTGCAGTGCCTGCTCCAGGGAGATCGGTTCACCGAAGCAGTCAGGCTCCTGGTTCCACGGGTTCTGCCGGGTGACCATGGTCTCCAGTGCCAGCCAGGGGTCGATCGAGGCCACCGGCCAGTCGGTGCCCATGACCGCGATACCGCCCGCCGCCAACACGCCCTTGAAGTCATAGATACGCTTGAGGCGCTCCTGGCCGTAGCCGGAGCGGGCGCCGGTGGCGAACGGCGTCGGGTACCAGGCCGCCGGGGAAAATTCAGCAATCACTTCCAGCTCGCGAAAGCGCTTGAGGTTGCCCGGGTGCAGCAAGGTGCTGTGGGCGCACTGATGGCGAATCCCGCTGAAGCCATTGCGCCGGCGCGCCTCGGCCACCGCATCGAGGAAAACGTCGGAGGCGCCATCGCCGGTGCAGTGGGCGATCACCCGCAGGCCACGGCGGTCCATGTCGACCACCATGTCGGTGATGTGCTCAGGCGTCAGGTTGAGCTTGCCGCGCCAGCTCGCTTCCTGCGGCCAGGGGGTCAGCAGGTAGGACGAGCGCGGCTCCACGGTGCCATCAAAGTGAAACTTGACCGCGTTGGCACTGAGCCGCGCGCTGCGGTAATAGTGCCGCTCGCCGCTGAGCAGCTCCCAGCGCCGGCGCACCGGGAAGATATCGTCCTGCCAGCTGATGGCCGCTTCGATACGGACCGTCAACTGGCCCTGGTCGTCGAGTTCCTTGAGGGCTTGCAGGCGCTGCTCACAGACATGCACGTACTTGCTGGCCGTCACGCCGCGGGCGCTCTGGAAGTGCACGCCATCGCGGTAGGCCTGGCGCAGCACCTCCACCGGGGTCGGCGGCATGGCGGCGTGGATCATGGCGTAGGCGCCGTCGATCATCAGCCCGGTGGGTTCGCCCGTCAGTTCGTCGCGTTCCAGGTAGCCGTTGCGCGGGTCGCTGGTATGGCGGTCGATGCCTGCCAGCTCCAGGGCCCGAGAGTTGACCATCATGGTGCCCCACATGCGATCGAGCAGCGCGATCGGGCGATCCGGCAGGATGCTGTCGAGCCAGGCCCGCCCCGGGGTCAGTCCCGCCTCGCGAAAGGTGTAGCGCACCCAGTACTGGCCATGAATCCAGCCATCGCCCGGGTGACTCTCGGCGTAGGCCAGGATCGCCTGCTTGAGCTGCTCCGGGGTCGGGTCTTCGATGCCCACGTCCAGGTCGTCGCTGAAGCGTGGGGCCAGCGCCAGGTCCGGGTGGGTGTGCATATCGTGCAGGCCAGGCATGCAGAACGCCCCTTGCAGATCATGCACCCGGGTCAGCGGGCCCTTGAACGGCAACACGTCGCCGCGCAGGCCCACCGCAATCAGGCGGCCGCCACGAATCGCCACGCTTTCAGCCCAGGGCTGGGCCGGGTTCATGGTACGGATCCTTCCGTTATCGAGGATCAGATCGGCAAACAGCCCACTGCTGGAGTGGGTCGATGTGAAGTTGTCGATGGCTGTCATGTGCGGCACCTGCTTTTTTCTAGGCAAAGGGAGGCCCTGCGGCGCGTTTTCGCGCCGTTGGACGAAGTCAGTCAGCGGGGTTGGGGCAGGCTCTAGCGGCCGGCCTCCAGGCTTTCGACGAAGCGGGCGATGCGCCGGCAGGCTTCGCTGAGGGCCGTGTCGGAAACCGTGAAGGAGACCCGGACAAAGCCTGCGGTGCTGGCGCCGAACGCACTGGCATCAAGCACCGAGACACCGGTGGCACGGAACAGCTGCCAGGCGAATTCGGTGCTCGACAGCCCCGTGCCGCGCACGTCCACCAACATGAACATGCCCGCCTCCGGGACCTTGCACTTGAGCAGCGGCAACTGGCCCAGGCCGGCCACCACCAGGTCGCGGCGCCGGCGATACAGCTCACGGGCCTGGCCGACGATCTGCTCGTCCAGCTCCAGCGCCTTCAGCGCCGCCGCCTGGATAAACCCCGGCAAGCCGTACAGCATGCACAGCAGCAGGTTATCCAGATGCCCGACCAGCTCGGTGGGCGCCACCACCCAACCAACGCGCCAGCCAGTCATGGCATGGGACTTGGACAGGCTGTTGAGCACCACGGTGCGTTCCAGCATGCCGGGCAAGGTGGCCACGCTCTGGTGGGGCCGGTCGTAGGTGAGCTGGCCATAGACTTCGTCGCTGATCACCCACAAGTCATGGCGCCGGGCGACCAGGGCCACCGCTTCCAGTTCTTCGAGGGTGTAGACGTTGCCGGTGGGATTGTTCGGCGTGGCCAGGGCGATGCCCCGGGTGCGCTCGGTGATCTGCGCCTCGAGGGCCGCCACGCTGAGCCGGAAATCCTCCGCCGCCGGCTGCGCGATCGACACCAGCCGCGCGCCGCTGGCCTGGATGCTGGCGGCGTAGGTCAGGTACATCGGCTCCGGCACCAGGACTTCGTCGCCCTGCTCGAACAGGCACATGGCGGTGGCATACAAGCCATTCTGCGCACCGGCGACCACTGCGATGTTTTCCGCAGTTACCGGCAAGTCGAGCAGGGCTGCCTGCTTGGCGGCGATCGCCGCGCGCAGGGCCGGGCGCCCGACCACGTGGGTGTAATGGGTGTCGCCTTCCTTCAAAGCCTGGACGGCTGCGGCGCAGATTGCCTCGTCGGTGGCGAAGTCCGGATCGCCGATGCTCAGCACAATCGCATCCTCGCCGCGCTCCTGGGCGTCGCAGGCGGCGTAGTGGATGTCCCAGGCACTGACGGTCTCGCCGCTGATGCGTTTGACCACGGATGAATACTGCATTAGCCACTCCTCGCCGGCCCTCGGCCAACGCTTAAATGAATTCAGATCTCAGGCCTGGCGCTGTGGCGTCTTGCCAATGCGGTTGAAGGCCTGCTCGATCACGATCGCCAGAATGATGTAGATCACCGCTACCACCAGCAGCGGCTCGTAGACCCGCAGGGTCTGGGCACGCACCAGGTTGGCCGCACCCAGCAGGTCGGTGACCGCCACAGTGGACGCCAGGGCCGTGGCCTTGAGCAGCATCACGCTTTCCCCGGCCAGGGTCGGGCGCAGCATCTGCAAGGCTCGGGGCATCCACACCCGGCGCAGCACCAGCCAGGGCCGCATGCCATAGGCCCGAGCCGCTTCCAGCTCACCCCGCGGCACCGCGCGCAGGCCGCCGCGCAGTACTTCGCCGACATAGGCCGACACGCTCAAGGTCAGGGCCAGGGCCACGTACCAGAAGCCTTCACGCAGGTACGGCCAGAGCAGGCTGCCGCGAATCAGCGGGAAGCTGGCAAACACGCTGCCGACACCGTAGTAGAGGATGTAGATCTGCACCAGCAGCGGCGTGCCGCGCAACACGCTGGTGTAGAAACGCAGCCCGTTGGCCAGCAGCGGGTTGCGCGACAAGCGACCCAACGCCACGCCGACCGCCATCAGAAACCCCAGGGCGCCGGAAATCAGCAGCAACTGGAAGGTGATCCAGGCGCCACGGATCAGTTCGCTGGAAAAGTTGTTCAGCCAGTTGAAGTCCATGCCCGCCTCCTAGACGTGTCGTGGCATCCAGCGTTCGAAGCGCACTTCGAGCTGCCGGAACACCGAGCTGGAGACCAGCGTGATCAGGTAATAGAACGCCGCCACCGCGAGGTAGAACAGCAGGTAGTGTTTGGTCGATGCCGCCGCCTGGCGCCCCGCCGACAGCAGCTCGGTGTAGCCGACGACGCTGATCAGCGCGCTTTCCTTGACCAGCACCAGCCACAGGTTCGACAGCCCGGCGATGGCGAACGGCATCATGCTAGGCAGCACGATGCGCCGCAGCAGCAACAGGCGATTGATGCCATAGGCCCGCGCCGCCTCGATCTGGCCATGGGGAATGGCCTGGATCGCGCCGCGGATGATCTCTCCGGAGTAGGCGCCCTGGACGATCCCCAGCACCACGATGGCCGCCATGAAACCGTTGACCTCCACCCCCGGCCGCCCCAGCTGGGCCATCAGCAGGTTGATCAGGTCGGTGCCGGCGTAATACAGCAGCAGGATCAGCAGCAGTTCCGGCACCGCGCGGTACAGGGTGGTGTAGCAGTTGGCGCACAGCACCAGCCAGCGTGGGCCACGCAGCTTGACCATGGCCACCAGCAAGCCGATGGCCAGCCCGAGGATAAAGGCGCCCAGGGAGATACCCAGGGTTTTCACCATCCCCTGGGCCAGGGCCTGGAGCCAGCCCTCGGCAAAAAACAGCCGGTAGATTTCCGATACAGTCATAAGCGCACCTGCCGGGGATGGACCTGTAGAGCGTGATTATTCAAGGGACGAGATATCGGTCTTGAAGTACTTGGCGCGAATCTTCTCGTAGGTGCCATTGTCCCGCAGGGCCTGCAAGGCCACGTTCAGGCGCTCGCGCAGGGCATCGTTGCCTTTGCGCACACCGGCGCCGACGCCTTCGCCGAACAGCGGGTCCAGGGGCGCCACGCCTTTGCTGGCGAGCATCGCGTTGTCCGGGCTGTCCAGCAGCGGCTCCACCGCCAATTGATCGGCCAGGAAGATGTCGATGCGGCCACTGCGCAGGTCGGCGAGGATGTCGTCCTGGTCGTTGTAGTAGCGCACGGTGGAGTTGGCGCCGAAGTACTTCTTGATGTACGCCGAGTGAGTGGTGGAACCCTGCACGCCGATGATCTTGCCTTTCAGGCCCTCGGGCGTGGGATCGACCTTGAGGCTGGCGTCGGCCACCCACAGCGCACGGGTGAAGAAGTAAGGCTGGGTGAAATCAATCACCTCCTTGCGCTCCGGGGTGATCGACAGCGAGTTGAGCACCACATCCACCTGCTGCGACTTGAGCGCCGGAATCAGCCCGTCCCAGGCCATTTCATTGAGCTTGCAGTCGGCCTGCATCTGCGCGCACACCGCGCTGATCATGTCCGGCTCGAAACCGCTCCAGGCACCACTGCCATTTTTGTAGGAGAACGGCGGATAGGGTTCCAGGGCGATGCCGAACACCACCTTGTCTGCGGCGAAAGCCGGTGCGCCGGCACACGTCAGGACGCACGCCTGGAGCAGGAGCAACAGTGTCTTTTTCATGATGAAACCCTCGTTTTATCGATTGTTATTGTTGGGTCAGGCCGTTTGAGCCAGGTCAGCGGTTGTCCTGCGCCATCACAAATTGTCGGCAGCGTTCGCTGCGCGGGTCCAGTAATACCTGGGCCGGCGGCCCTTCCTCTTCCACCTGGCCCTGATGCAAATACACCACCTTGCTCGAAACATCCCGGGCAAACGCCATTTCGTGGGTGACCAGGATCATGGTCCGCCCCTCTTCGGCAATGCCCTGGATCACCCGCAGCACCTCGCCCACCAGCTCCGGATCGAGGGCCGAGGTCGGCTCGTCGAAGAGCATCACCTGGGGCCGCATGGCCAGGGCCCGGGCAATGGCCACCCGTTGCTGCTGGCCGCCGGAAAGAAAGGCCGGGAACACGTCACGCTTGTCGATCAGGCCGACCTTCTCCAGCAGGTGCTCGCCGTGGGCGATGGCCTCCTTGCGGTCTTCGCCCAAGACAAATACCGGGGCTTCGATGACGTTTTCCAGCACCGTGCGGTGCGGCCACAGGTTGAAGCTCTGAAACACCATGCTCAGCCGGGTACGCAAGCGCTCCACCTGGCGCGCGTCGGCAATCTGCGCCACGCCCCGGGCGTTGGTCTTCAACTTCACCTGTTCGCCATTGATGCGCAAGCTGCCGCTGCACGGCACTTCCAGCAGGTTGATGCAGCGCAGCAAGGTGCTTTTTCCCGAGCCGCTGGAGCCGATCAGCGACACCACTTCGCCCTCGTTGGCGCGCAGCGAAATCCCCTTCAGGACATGGTGATCGGCATAACTCTTGTGCAAGTCGTCAATCGCGACTACCGGGGTGTCCGGACTGTTTTTATTCACTGCTGCAGGCACGTCTGTGTCTCCCCTGGTTGCTCTGGTTGCGCGGCGTAAGCCAGCCGTCATTCGTCATCGCGGGCGGGAATCCACCACTCTTCGCCCCGCGCGGTGCGGATGTACTCCGGCCAGCGGAAGCGGTGCGGGGCCTTGAAGTCCGCCGGCAGCAGCGGCGCCTGCCAGCGACTGCCGCCAATCCCGCCGCCGGTGCGCTGCTCGAACTCGGCCTTGGCCGCGCCCAGCAGGTCGGCATCGCCGAACAGGTCGAGCAAGGTGCAGGCAATGGTCTTGGCCGCGACATCGATCATTGGGTCGATGGTCTGGGCAATCCCGCCCAGGGCGTTGGAAACCCAGTCCGGGTAGACCGTGCCCGGCGGCGCGGCAAGCATCGGCCGGGCCACCAGCAGGCGCACGGTGGGGCAGTGCCAGGTGTATTCCGGGTAGTCGTCGGAGGTCAGGTAGTTCTGCCAGGCCGGCATTTGCAGGCGCAGCTGGCGCTCGCATTCCTGGGGGTCGATCAACTCCTCGATGGCCGGCAGGAAGGGCTTGTCCATCGGCGCAAGACCCAGGTTGACCTGGATCTCGCGGGCAATGGCACAGGCCTCTTCATCCCAGCGTGGTGCGCCGATGGCGGCCAGGTTGTCGTAGGTGGACTGGGCCAGCACATGGTTGGGCAGGCCGCCGCGCGACTTGCAGACCCAGGTTTTTTTCCATTGGCAACCGGTGGCCATGGCGGCCGCAGCGGCGTTGTTGTCCATCACCTGGGAGATGGTTTCGGCCTGCTCGATGGAGTCGCAGCGCAGCAGGTACTGGATTTGCGACAGGTGTGGCGGCAAGTTGTCGGCGGTGGCCTGGCCGGCGGTGAGAATCGCCTCGTTGTAGCTCCACAGGCCGGTGAACGGCAGGGTCGAGCGACGCAGGCTTTCGTTCAGGGTGTAGAAGTGCACCAGGGCATCGTTGGCCCCCGGCGCCCGGGCAGCCAGGTGGTTTTGCGGGATCGGGCTGTAGCGATCGGCGGCGATCCAGTTTTGCGGGTCGTCGCAGGTGAAGCTGTAGATATAGGCGTAGGCAATACCGCAATGGGTATTCCAGGTGGTGGTGTTGTTCAGCGGCAGCATGTAGGTCGGGTGAAAGCTGATGGCCGCGTCCAGGTCATCGTAGTAACCCTTGGCCGCGTGCACCGGCTTGGAGGCGCGGAGTTTTTCCGCCGGCTCGCCGAAGAACTTGATGGTGCCCTGCAGGCCGAATTCGAGCATCGCCGCTTTTGCCGCCAAGGCCCCGCCCAGGGCGCTGATGCCCAGGGCCGAATGCGGGTCGGTATGCCCCGGGGCAAAGCGCGACAGGCCGTCACGGGGCATTTTGCGGGTGGTCGCCGCCTGGCAGTTGCCGGGCACTGCGTCGTACTCGGCGTAGGTCGCCAGCACCGGGCCCGTGCCCTGGGTGAAGGTGGCGCAGAAGGCGGTGGGCATGCCGCCGCTGTTCTGCTCCACGGTGAAGCCTTCAGCTTCCAGCAACTGCACGTACCAGGCGCAGGACTTGTATTCGCGAAACGCCGGCTCGGCGTAATGCCAGATGATCTGATGCCAGTCCGACAGCTGCTGGCGATGGCGTTCGACCCAATCGAGGGCAAATTGCTTGTAGGGAGACATGCACACAACTCCAGGTGGTTTCGCGGCTGTTGGGTCAGGCCGAGAGAAAGGCTTGGGCGTCCACTTCGATCAGCACCGGCTGCCGTGTATCGGCCAGGCTGGCCAGCAATTCGCCCAGCGCTGCGCGTGCGCTCACGCGGTGGTACTGCACGTGGCTGGCCTGGGCCAGGGCGGCGAAATCCGGGGTCAGGATGTCCACCCCCAGCGGCGCGATATCCCGTGCGGTCATGTAGTCGCGAATCTCGCCGTAGCAGTGGTTGTTCCACAGCACCAGAATCACTCCCAGCCCGGCCTCCTGGGCCGCGATCAGCTCCGCGCTGGAGAACTGCGCCCCGCCATCCCCCACCAGCGCCAGCACCGGACGGCCCGGCATCGCCAGCTTGGCGCCAATGGCGGCCGGCAAGGCGTAGCCCAGGGTGCCGAACCCGGTGCCGGCGTTGAACCAGCTATTGGCCTGCGGCGCCCGGTAGCCCAGGGCGCCCTGGTACACCGGCTGGGTCGAATCACCGACCACTATCGGTGCCGGCAGGCTGTCGCGCAGGGTATCGAGCAGCGCCTGCATCCGCCCTTGCTTGTGGTTCCAGCCCGCGCGCTCAGCCGCATTCACGGCGGCCACCCGCGCCTCGGCCCAGGTACCCGCAGGCCGCTCCGGCAGAGCGTCGTGCAGCGCCTGCAAGCCCTGCCCGGCATCCCCCAGCAGGCCGATGTCGGCCCGCAGGGCGCCGAGAATCTGCAGCGGGTCGATGTCCAGGCGAATCAAGGGTGCGTTCAGGCGCAAGGGCCCGAGGCCGAAGAAGTCGTAGTCGGTTTCCCCAAGTTCAGTGCCCACCGCCAGCACCACGTCAGCCTCGGCGATCAGCTCGCGACCATGGCTCGACGACTGCACGCCATCGAGCAGCAACGGGTGTTCCGGGGGCAGCAGGCCTCGGGCGTTGGTGGTCAGCGCCACCGGTGCCTGCAAGCGTTCGGCCAGGGCGCGCAATGCACCCGCGGCGCGACGTGCGCCGCCTCCGGCAAGGATCAACGGCTTGCGCGCCTGACTCAGCAACTGCACCGCGCTGGCAATGGCTTCGGCCGCCGGTGCGGGCGCCTGGGGCAAGGCGCGGGGGCGCAGGTCGAGGTCGTCGGCCGGCATTTCCAGTACATCCAGCGGGATCTCGATATGCACCGGGCGCGGACGCGAGCAGCCGAACAGGGCAAAGGCCCGGCCGAGCAGTTCCGGCAGTTCCTGCGGGCGTTGCAGGGTGTGGCTGAAGGCGCAGACCCCGGCGACCATGGCACGCTGGTCAGGCATCTCATGCAGGTAACCGTGGCCCAGGCGCAGATGCTCACGGCGGCTGGTGGTGGAAATCACCAGCATCGGCACCGAGTCGGCGTAGGCCTGGCCCATGGCCGTGAGGATGTTGGTCATGCCGGGGCCGGTAATGATGAAACACACTCCCGGCTTGCCGCTGGCACGGGCATAACCGTCGGCCATGAAGCCGGCACCCTGTTCATGGCGCGGGCTGACATGACGCAGGGAACTGCCGTGCAACCCACGATAAAGCTCGACCGTATGCACGCCTGGAATGCCGAATACCGACTCCACGCCATAGCCTTCAAGCAACCGGACCAACGCCTGGGCACAACTGACCATGGGAGCTCCTCACATTATTTTTATTAGTGGCCAGGCTCACCCGGAGCTGGCGCAGGTCCCTAGTATTGGTGAATGAATAATTACATCAATCGAATTTATTTTGCGTTAATGTCAAATTAAATTACCCAAACATCAGCCGCCTTGTTGCCTGTCTGCCCGGGCTGGAAGGCACCCCATCGCTGCCAGGAGGTTGCATGCGTTACCCCTCGATGACCGCCTTGCGCGCCCTGGATGCGGTCGCCCGCCTGGGCAGCGTGACCGACGCCGCGCGCCAGTTGAACCTGACCCGCAGCGCCATCAGCCATCAGATCAACAGCCTCGAACAGAGCCTGGGCTTTGCCCTCACCGAACGCATCGGCCGTGGCATTGGTCTGACCTATCGCGGTGAATGTTATGCCCGCGAAGTGCACCAGATCCTCGCCGACATCCAGGAAGCCGGCCGCCGCTTCGAGGACCAGCAGATCTCGGGCAAATTGCGCATCAGCTGCAACCCGGGGTTCGCCAGCTTCTGGCTGTGCTACCACATCAACGATTTCCTGCGGCAGTACCCGCAGGTGCAATTGCAGGTGGTCACCCCTCGCGCACCGGACGACACCAGCGACCCGAATGCCGACCTGTTCATCGCTTATGGCATTGGCGACTGGCCGGACTTGCTGGTGGAGCAGATCGTCGCCTTGCACTTTTTCCCGGTGTGCAGCCCACGCCTGATCAACGCCCTGGGCGGCCTGAAAACACCTCAGGAGCTGGCCGGCTTTCCGCTGATCCACATGAGCGACCAGACCGACTGGCGGGTCTGGCTGGCGGCGGCCGGGGCCTCCAGCATCGACGCCAGCAGCGGGATCATTTTTTCCGACGCCCATTGCGCCCAATCGGCCTGCATCGCAGCCCAGGGCGTGGCCATCGGCGACAACCTGCTCAGTGGCGATGCCCTGGCGCGAGGCCTGCTGGTCAGGCCGTTCGAGATTGCCATCAACCCGCTGCGCGGCTACTTCCTGGTGGTCGACCCGACCAAGGCCGAACGCTCGGTGGTGCAGGCCTTCAGTACCTGGCTGAAAAACCAGTTGCTGGCCACCACCCAGGGCATCAGCGACAAGCCGCCGATCAGCAGTTGAGCCGCGGCAATGGGCAATTGCGCTCACCAGTGAGGCGCAAATTCTTCGATTGATGGGCTGTTTTGCTTTACCGAGAATGGCCCGCCATCACTGCCGAGGAAGCCCCCATGCGTGTCCAACACCAGCCCTTGCTGGCCCGCAGCCCCTGCACCCGACGGGACCTGACGAGTTTGCATTACGGCGAACCCGGGCGGGGCAAAAAGGTCTACCTGCAGGCCAGCCTGCATGCCGATGAACTGCCCGGCATGCTGGTGCTGCATCACCTGCGCCAGCGCCTGGACCAGGCCCAGGCAGAGGGTGCAATCCACGGGGAAATCGTCCTGGTGCCGATCGCCAACCCGGTGGGCCTGGAACAGACCCTGATGCACGATGCCATGGGCCGCTTCGACTTCAACAGTGGGGAAAACTTCAACCGCCGCTACCCCGACCTGGCGGCGTTGATCAGCGACGGCCTCGAGGCACGCCTGGGCCAGGACGCCTCGGACAATCGGCGCCTGATCCGTCAGGCCATGGGCCAGGCCTTGCAACAATGGCCGGTCACCAGCGAGCTCGACTCATTGCGGCGGGCCCAACTGCTGCTGGCCCATGACGCCGATGTGGTGCTGGACCTGCACTGCGACGCCCAGGCCATCCTTCACCTGTACGCCGAAACCCCTTACTGGCCGCAGATCGAACCCCTGGCCCGCTACCTGGGCGTGCACGCCAGCCTGCTGGCCAGCGGCACCGGCGCCGGCTCGTTCGACGAGGCTTGCGGCCAACCCTGGTGGCGCCTGGCCGAGCGGTTCGGCGAACACTTCCCGATCCCCCTGGGCTGCGCCAGCGTGACCCTGGAGCTGCGGGGCGAAGCCGATGTCGAACACGGCCTGGCACAAAGCGATGCCGGGCAGCTCTTCGCCTACCTGCAGCACCTGGGAGTCGTGGGCGGCGAGGCTCCGGCAATGCCGGCGCTGCACCACCCGGCGACGCCTTTTGCCGGCTCGCTGACCTTGCGTGCGCCCTGCGCCGGGCTGGTGGTGTTCCTGCATAAACCCGGGGCCTGGATCAACCACGGGGACCCGGTGGTGGAACTGATCGACCCACTGTCCGGCGTGACCCAGGTGGTGCGCAGCTCAACCTGCGGTGTGATGTACATGCGCTCTGCCATCCGCTTCGCCGCCCCGGGCGTGGAACTGTGCAAGATCGCCGGTGCCGCCCCCCTGCCGGAAGGGGTGCAGGTATCGGCCTGACGCTGGGCCCCTCAGTGAACCAGACGTCACTCTGCTGGGACGGCGCAGCCCCAAGCCGACGCAAAACCCTGGCCCATGAAAAAGCCGCGCAATGCGCGGCTTTTCACTGTGCGGTGTCAGCCCTTACTTGGGCAGCGCATAGGCGATCACGTAATCGCCCCGGTCCGTCGACTGACGGGCGCCACCGGCGGTGAGCAGGATGTACTGCTGGCCGGTTTTCGGTGACACGTAGGTCATCGGCCCCGACTGGCTACCCACCGGCAGGCGGGATTTCCAGATTTCATTGCCGTTGCCGGTGTCGAAGGCGCGCAGGTAGAAGTCCTGGGTGCCGGCGAAGAACAGCAGGCCGGATTGGGTGGCCAGGGAGGCGCCCAGGGTCGGCATGCCGATCGGGATCTGCATGTGCATGCGGATGCCCATCGGGCCGGTGTCCTGCACGGTGCCCACCGGCACCTGCCACATCAGCTTGCGGGTCTTCAGGTCGATGGCCGACATGGTGCCGAACGGGGGTTTCTGGCACGGAATGCCAGCCGCCGACAGGAAGCGTTCACGCATGGCGCCAAACGGCGTGCCGGCCTGGGGCACCACGCCCATTTCGATGCCGCTGGCACCGGCGGCGATCTTGTCCCGCGGGATCATGTAGTTGGCCAGGCCCAGGCGCATGTCGTTGACGAACATGTAGTGCGTGTTCGGGTCCACCGACACGCTGCCCCAGTTCATGCCCCCCAGGGAACCCGGGAATTGCAGGGCACGGTCCAGGCCCGGCGGGGTGTAGACGCCCTGGTGGCGCATGCCCTTGAACTGGATCCGGCACATCAACTGATCGAATGGCGTGGCACCCCACATATCGGCTTCGGTGAGGGTCTGGTTACCGATCGACGGCATTTCCACGGAGAACGGCTGGGTCGGCGAATAACGCTCGCCCGGCACATTGCCCTGGGGCACCGGCCGCTCTTCGACCCGGGCAATCGGCTTGCCGGTCTCACGGTTGAGCAGGAAGATCTCGCCCTGCTTGGTGACCTGGGCCAGCGCCGGTTGCACGCCACCCTTGTCGTCCGGCACGTCGTACAGCAGCGGCTGCGCCGGCAGGTCGAAATCCCAGAGGTCGTGGTGGGTGGTCTGGAAGTGCCAGCGCACCTGGCCGGTTGCAACGTCGAGGGCGACGATGGAGGAGCTCCACTTGTCATCGAACTCGGTCCGTTCACCCGCAAAAAAGTCCGGGGTCGCGTTGCCGGTCGGCAGGTAGACCAGGCCCAGCTTGGGGTCATAAGACATCGCCGACCACACGTTAGGCGTACCGCGGGTGTAAGTCTCGCCCGCCGGTGGCCGCTTGGTGGTGTTCGGGTTGCCCGGATCCCAGGCCCAGACCAGCTCGCCGCTGCGCACGTCGAACGCACGCACCACGCCCGGTGGTTCGCCGGTGGAGAAGTTATCGGCGACGCGGCCGCCGACAATCACCACATTGCCCGCCACCAGGGGGGTCGAGGTCTGCTGGTAATAACCGGGTTTGACTTCGCCCATGTCGGTTTTCAGATCAACCGTGCCCTGGTCGCCAAAGTCGGCGCAGGGCTTGCCGGTTTCGGCGTCGATGGCGATCAGGCGGGCATCGATGGTCGGCAGGAACAGCCGTTTGACACAGGCGCTCGCCGCCACGGGCTGCGCGGTCCCGGTCGCTGCGCTGCTGCTATCGAAGTAACCCAGGCCACGGCAACGCTGCCAGTTCGGTGCGCTGCCCTTGGGGTCGAACTTCCAGCGCTCGGCACCGGTGTCAGCGTCCAGGGAGAAGACTTTGCCGTAGGCGGTGCAGACGTAAATATTGTCGCCGACCTGCAATGGGGTGTTCTGGTCTTCGGCGCCAGAGCCGTTGCTCTCGGGAATGTCGCCGGTGCGGAAGGTCCAGGCCACTTGCAGCTTGTCGATATTGCCTTTGTTGATCTGGTCCAGCGCGGCAAAACGGTTGCCCGCCGTGGTGTTGCCCCAGTGCGCCCAGTCTTTCTGCTCGGTGCCCGGTACCACCGGGGTCACCGCCGGCTCGACGCTGGCCTTGACCACATGGGTCGGCACAAACATGTAGGCCAGGGTCGCCACCACGCCAAGGCCGAGCACACCGGCCAAGCCATAGGCGCCACGGCCGGCGGTCGCGCCGGAAGCCCGCACCAGGGTCGGGTAAACCAGAGCCACCACCAGGCCGATCACGGCGAAGGTCAGGACCCGCGACACCAGCGGCCAGTATTCCAGGCCGGTGTCCCACACCGCCCAGATCGCGGTCAGCACCAGGGCCACGCCATAGATCCAGGCACCGCGAGGGTCGCGGCGGGCGATCAACAGGCCGGAAACCAGCATCGCCAGGCCCATCAGCAGGAAGTACCCACTGCCACCCAGACTCACCAGGTAGCCACCGCCACCTGCCAGGCCAAGCCCGATCAGTGCGATCAGGACACCCAGGCCCACCAGCAGCCATTTGCTGCCGGCGGCAGCTCCAGAGTTGTTCATGTCGGAAATTTCTCCCATCTTTAACGTGGGCGAGAGAATGTACTACCTAGTTACTTATGACAACTTGTCGCAGCCAATTTGTGGCAAAAAATGTCATGAGCGGTTTCAGATTAGCCATAAAGCCGTACCGCGAAGAAAATAATAAATTCCAAACAGTATTGTTATGGAATATTTATTCCAATAATGTATTTACAGAATCTGCCGTTCCTCGTCTCCCACAATAAAAAAGGATCAGATGCCATGAGACGTTTCCTGGGCTGCCTGTGCGTGTTGCTGCTCTCTGTTTCCGCCCACGCCGAACTGCGCATCGGCGTTACGGTGGGGCAGTACGACAACTACATTTCCTACCTGGTGAAAGCCATGCAAGACCGCGCCAGGCAGGTGCCGGGCGGCGTCACCCTGCAGGTCGAGGACTCCGCCAGCGACGTGGTGCGCCAGTTGAGCCAGGTCGAGAGTTTTATCAGCCAGAAGGTCGACGCCATCATCGTCAACCCGGCCGACACCGCCGCCACCCGCAAGATCAGCGAAAAGGTCCTGGCGGCCGGCATCCCCCTGGTCTACATGAACAGCCGTCCCGAAGTCGAAACCCTGCCGGCCGGCGTGGTGTTTGTCGGCACCGACGAGCGCGCCATCGGCCGCCTGCAGATGCAGTACCTGGCCGAGAAGATGGGCGGCAAAGGCAACCTCGCAGTGATTCTCGGGCGCCTGGCCCACAGCGACACCGGCAAGCGCACCCACGGGGTCAAGGACGTACTGGCCAACTACCCGGGCATCAAGCTCGTCGAAGAGCAGTCCGGCGACTGGCAGCGGGAAAAAGGCATGGACCTGATGAACGAATGGCTGACCAAGGGCCAGGCCATTGATGCGGTCGCCGCCAACAATGACGAAATGGGCATCGGCGCCGCCATGGCCCTGCGCCAGGCCGGGCGCGACGACATCTTGGTGGGCGGCATCGACGGCACCCCGGACGGCTTGCTGGCACTGAAAAAAGGCCAGTTGGCGGTCAGTGTTTTCCGCGATCCGGTGGCCATCGGTGCCGGCTCCCTGGACGCCGCCGTGCAACTGATCAACCACGAAGCCTTGCAAGGCGATATCTGGATTCCCACGCAGTTGGTCACCCCGCAGAACTACGCGCAGTTCCAGCGTCAGTAGCGCGGCGAGCGTCGGTGCGGGCGAGGCTGTAACATGCTCGCCCACCGATTCCCGCGCCGGAGCCCACCGTGTCTGAAAGCCGCCCTCCCGTCCTCGACGAAATCGATCGTCAACTGATTGCCGCCTTGCAGATCAACGCCCGCGAAAGCGTGGCCATGCTGGCCCGGCAACTGGGCATCGCGCGGACCACCGTGACCTCGCGCCTGGCCCGCCTGGAAAAAGCCCGAGTCATCACCGGCTATGGCGTGCGCCTGGGGCAACGGGTGATCGATGGCGGCCTGCAAGCGTATGTGGGCATCAAGGTCCAGCCGCGCTCGGGCAAGGAAGTGCTGCGCCGCCTCAGCGCCATGGCCCAGGTCCAGCAATTGTGCGCGGTCAGCGGCGAATTCGATTATGTGGCCTGGCTGCGCACCGACTCGCCGGAACAGCTCGACCAATTGCTCGACCAGATCGGCAGCGTCGACGGCGTCGAAAAAACCACCACCTCCATCATCCTCAGCAGCAAAATCGACCGCGGCCACCCCCTCTGACCCTGTAACCGCTGCCGAGCAGCGCGAGGCTGCGCTGGCCCAAATCGCGCCCGAAAAGTGTCAGGTGTAAACCCATCGCCTGACAGCGCCCGATACTTCACCACCAGCCACACTTCGTCGTTAATTCACATTATTTCGTCATATCGCCTTATATGAATCCAAAACGACGACACTTTGCGTCTTATTTACGGGCGTTACGCTCCCTAGAATGGCTGCCAGCTTTTTCTATACTCAACGCTCTGCGTGAGCCGCCAGCAAGGTCCCGCCATGAACAAGAACAATCGCCATCCTGCAGACGGTAAAAAACCGATCACCATTTTCGGCCCGGACTTCCCTTTTGCGTTTGACGACTGGATCGAGAACCCCGCCGGCCTGGGCAGCATTCCCCAGGCCAACCACGGCGCCGAGGTGGCCATTGTCGGTGCCGGTATCGCCGGCCTGGTGGCTGCGTACGAACTGATGAAACTGGGCCTCAAGCCCGTGGTGTATGAAGCCTCGAAGATGGGCGGACGCCTGCGCTCCCAGGCCTTTGAAGGCGCCGAGGGCATCATCGCCGAGTTGGGCGGCATGCGGTTTCCGGTGTCATCCACCGCCTTCTATCACTATGTCGACAAGCTCGGTCTGCAAACCAAGCCCTTCCCCAACCCGCTGACCCCGGCCTCGGGCAGCACCGTGATCGACCTCGAAGGCCAGACCCACTACGCGCAGAAACTCGCCGACCTGCCGGCACTGTTCCAGGAAGTGGCCGACGCCTGGGCCGATGCCCTGGAGGACGGTTCGCGCTTCGGCGAGATCCAGCAAGCCATTCGCGAACGCGATGTGCCGCGCCTCAAGCAACTGTGGAATACCCTGGTACCGCTGTGGGACGACCGCACCTTCTACGACTTCGTCGCCACCTCCAAAGCCTTCGCCAAGCTGTCCTTCCACCACCGTGAAGTGTTCGGCCAGGTCGGCTTCGGCACCGGCGGCTGGGACTCGGACTTCCCCAACTCGATGCTGGAAATCTTCCGCGTGGTCATGACCAACTGCGACGATCACCAGCACCTCGTGGTCGGCGGCGTCGAGCAAGTGCCCCTGGGCATCTGGCGCCATGTGCCCGAGCGTTGCGCGCACTGGCCCGAAGGCACCAGCCTCAGCTCGCTGCATAACGGCGCACCGCGCACAGGCGTGAAACGCATCGCCCACGCCGCCGACGGGCGCTTTGCGGTGACCGACAACTGGGGCGATACCCGGGAATACGCAGCGGTGCTGACCACTTGCCAGAGCTGGCTGCTGACCACCCAGATCGAATGCGACGAAACCCTGTTCTCGCAAAAGATGTGGATGGCCCTGGACCGCACGCGCTACATGCAGTCGTCGAAAACCTTCGTCATGGTCGACCGGCCATTCTGGAAGGACAAAGACCCGGAAACCGGGCGCGACCTGATGAGCATGACCCTCACCGACCGCCTGACCCGTGGCACTTATCTGTTCGATAACGGCGACGACAAGCCGGGGGTGATCTGCCTGTCCTACTCATGGATGAGCGACGCCCTGAAAATGCTCCCGCACCCGGTGGAAAAGCGCGTGAAGCTGGCCCTCGATGCCTTGAAAAAGATCTACCCGAAAGTCGACATCGCCGCGCGCATCATCGGCGATCCGATCACCGTGTCCTGGGAAGCCGACCCGCATTTCCTCGGTGCCTTCAAAGGCGCGCTGCCGGGCCACTACCGCTACAACCAACGGATGTACGCGCACTTCATGCAGGACGATATGCCCGCCGAACAACGCGGAATCTTTATCGCCGGCGACGATGTGTCATGGACCCCGGCCTGGGTCGAAGGCGCGGTACAGACCTCCTTGAATGCGGTTTGGGGCATCATGAAGCACTTCGGCGGGCAGACCCACGCCGAAAACCCGGGCCCAGGCGATGTGTTCCACGAAATCGGCCCCATCGCCCTGGCCGAATAGTCGACACCCGCCCTCGCGGGCCGGCTTGCCAGCAGCATCGCTGCCAAGCCGGCCCCGCGGTTGATCAGGAGTAATCCCCATGCGCGTAGCGCTTTATCAGTGCCCGCCACTGCCCCTGGATGTAGCCGGCAACCTGCAACGCCTGCAAAACATCGCCATGGAAGCCAGCGACGCCGACCTGCTGGTGCTGCCCGAGATGTACCTCAGCGGCTACAACATCGGCCCCGAGGCGGTCGGCGCCCTGGCCGAAGCCCAGGACGGCCCCTCGGCCGAACATATCGCGGCCATCGCCCGGGCTGCGGGCACCGCGATTGTCTATGGCTATGCCGAGCGCGCCGAGGACGGGCAGATCTACAACGCCATCCAACTGATCGATGCCCAGGGCCAGCGCCTGTGCAACTACCGCAAGACCCACCTGTTCGGCGACCTCGACCGCTCGATGTTCAGCGCCGGGGCCGACCAGTTCCCGCTGGTGGAATTGAACGGCTGGAAACTCGGGTTCCTGATCTGCTACGACATCGAGTTCCCGGAAAACGCCCGGCGTCTGGCACTGGCCGGCGCCGAGCTGATCCTGGTGCCGACGGCGAACATGCGTCCCTACGAGTTCGTTGCCGAGGTGACCGTGCGTTCCCGGGCTTTTGAAAACCAGTGCTACGTGGCCTACGCCAACTACTGCGGCAGCGAGGACGAAATCCACTACTGCGGCCTGAGCAGCATCGCCGCTCCCGATGGCACCCTCTGCGCCAGGGCCGGGCTCGACGAAGCGTTGATCAGCGGCGTGCTGGACCGGCAATTGATGCTCGACTCCCGGGCGATCAATCGCTATTTCGTCGACCGCCGCCCCGAGCTTTACGACGACCTGAACAAGCGCTGATCCCGGGTTATCCGCTAGCATGAGCGCTTCTCTGTTCTGGAAGTGCTCATGCCCGCGCTGAACCACCCCCACCTGCCCCACACTGAAACCCTGGCCAACGGCCTGCGGGTTTCATTGCGCCATGCCCCCCATTTGAAACGCTGCGCGGCGAGCGTGCGGGTCACTGCCGGCAGCCACGATGTGCCTCCGGCCTGGCCTGGCCTGGCGCACTTTCTGGAACACCTGATGTTTCTCGGCACTGAGCGCTTTGCCGCGCAGCAGGGCCTGATGGCCTATGTCCAAGGCCATGGCGGGCAGGTCAACGCCCAGACCCGCGAGCGCAGCACCGAGTACTTTTTCGAGTTGCCACCCGCCGCCTTTGCCGGTGGGCTGGAGCGTCTGTGCGACATGCTGGCCCACCCGCGCCTGGCCGAAGACGATCAACTGCGCGAGCGCGAAGTGCTGCACGCGGAATTTATCGCCTGGTCCCGGGATGCCACGGCACAACGGCAGTTTTCGCTGTTCGACCGCCTGTCCCCGACCCACCCCTTACGCGCCTTCCATGCCGGCAATCGCTACAGCCTGCCGGTGCCACGCCCGGCCTTTCGCCAGGCCCTGGGCGAGTTCTACCAGACCTTCTACCAGGCCGGGCAAATGACCCTGAGCCTGGCCGGCCCGCAACCGCTGCAAGAGCTGCGGGCCCTGGCCGAACGTTGCGGCGGCGAGTTCGCCAAAGGCGCGCCCGTGCCCCAGGAGCTGCCGCCCGATTTGCAGGCCGACGGCCCCGGGCTTTATGCCCGGCAAGACGGCCGTCACCTGGACCTGCTGCTGTGCGCTGAGCAATTGCCCGAGGGTGCCGCAGAGGCCCTGGAGGTGCTCTGTATCTGGCTGGCGTCGAGCAAGCCCGGGGGCCTGGTCGCCGAGTTGACAACACGCGGCCTGATCGATGGCCTCAAAGCCGCGCCGCTGTATCAATTTGCCGGGCAGGCCGTGGTGCATGTCGACATCGGCTTGACTCCCCAGGGCCTGGAACACGCGACGCTGATCCGCCAACAGGTGCAGGACTGGCTGGGCTTTTTTGCGACGCAGACCGACTGGCCGCCACTGAGCGCGGAATACGCGCGCCTGCAACAACGCCGGCAACAGGTCGCGGGCGCGCTGGAACTGGCACGGTTCGACAGCGAGCAGCGCCAGGGCGCATTGACCGGGCCAGGGCTGGCGGCTCTCCAAACACTGCTCCAGCAACTGCAACCCAAGGCGGGCGAGCCCCTGGCGATTGCCTGGCAACTGCCGCCTGCCAATCCGTTTCTGGCCACCGAAGTCGAGCCGCCACGCGCCGGCCTGATTCGCGGACAAACCAGCAAGCACCGCGGGCTGCGCACCTTTGCCCAGGACCGCAGTCGTGGCCGGCTCGAGCTGCCGGCGCTGAACTTCAGCCAGGCCCTGGCCGAAGATACCGGCGAGGCCGCGCTGTACCTGCGCTGGCGTCTGCACCAGGCGGCCCCGGCCGGGCTGCTGCCGGTGCTGGTGCGCAGCCTGCACGAGCTGCAAGTGGATGCGCGCCAGGCCGGGGTGGAGGTGACGCTGAACGCCAATGGCCAGGACTGGCTGCTGAAAATGACCGGCCACCCGCAACCGCTGCCGGCGATTCTGGCCCAGGTGCTCAAACAGCTGAGCCAGCCCGCGGCCGCCACGTGGCTGAGCAGCGAACCCGCCGCCGCGCCCCTGATCCCGATCCGTCAGTTGCTCAAGGCCCTGGCCGAGCCGCAGTGGGAATCCGCCGCGACCAATGATGCCGCGGCCCTGCAGTTACTGTGGGACGGCGCCCGCTGGGACGGGCTGGGCCTGGGCCTGCCCGAAGCGACGCAACACGCGTTGAAAAGAGCCCTGGGCAAGACGCCCGGTAGCCCCGACAGCGCCCTGGCAGACGTCACCCCCAGCGCGGCCGGCTACCTCTGGCAAACCATCGACTGCGACTCCAGCGAACACGCGCTGCTGCTGTTTTGCCCAGCGCCGTCGACCCGCGTGGAAGACGAGGCGGCCTGGCGCCTGCTCGGCCAACTGTCCCAAGCGCCCTTCTATCAACGCCTGCGGGTCGAGCTGCAACTGGGTTATGCGGTGTTCAGCGGCGTACGCCAGATCAACGGACACACCGGGTTGCTGTTTGGCGTGCAGTCGCCCGGAGCTCCGGTGTCTGAGATCCTCGAACACATTCAGCAGTTTCTGCAGCAACTGCCAACGCTGCTGGCTCAGCTTGACCCCGTGGAACTGGCCTCCCAACGCCAGAGTCTGGCGGCGCAATTCGACCCCGCCAGCCTGGGGCTGGCCCAAACCGCCGAGCTGCTATGGCACAGCGCCCAGGCCGGCCATCCGTCGGATTATCTGCAGCAATTGCCGCTAGCCATCGAAGGGCTGTCGGCGGCCATACTTCAGGACGCGGCCCTGCGTCTGAATCACGCCGAAGGCGGCTGTAGGTGCCTGGCCACCGGGGTTTGCCCGGGCGCACCGTGGCAGGTGCAGCGCTGATCATTACCGTGGCGGTAAAGGGCTTTCTTGCACAGGGGCAGGTCAGGACCGGGGACCGTTGAGTAAGATAGCTCCCTAAGCATCTGAACATCTCCGGCCGGAGGTGGACTATATGTAATGCAGTCACCCGTCCCATCCACTTGAAGGAGCGCCTCCATGTCCTGGTCCAAACCTGCCTACACCGACCTGCGTATCGGCTTCGAAGTCACCATGTACTTCGCCAACCGCTGATTTCTGTCCCCGGGCAACTGCCTCGCAGGAACCCCGGAAACAGAACCCGCAGTGCAACGCCTCGGCTCGCCGGGGCGTTTTTTTGTTGTGTCTTGCCCTGATGGAGCCACCATGTTTGTCCAGATTCTAGGTTCGGCCGCCGGTGGCGGTTTCCCGCAGTGGAACTGCAACTGCGTGAACTGCGCAGGCTTTCGCGATGGCAGCCTGCGGGCACAGGCGCGTACCCAATCGTCGATCGCGATTTCCGATGACGGCGTGAACTGGGTGCTGTGCAACGCCTCGCCGGATATCCGCGCTCAGCTCCAGGGCTTTGCCGCGATGCAGCCGGGCCGGGCCCTGCGCGATACCGGGGTCAGCGCGATCATCCTGATGGACAGCCAGATCGACCACACCACCGGCCTGCTCAGCCTGCGCGAAGGATGCCCGCACTCGGTCTGGTGCACCGACATGGTCCACGAAGACCTGAGCACCGGTTTCCCGCTGTTCACCATGCTCAAGCACTGGAACGGTGGGCTGGACTGGCACCCCATCGAACTCGGCCAGAGCTTCGGCATCCCGGCCTGCCCCCACCTGCGCTTCAGCCCGCTGCCGCTGCGCAGCGCCGCCCCGCCCTACTCGCCGCACCGCTTCGACCCGCACCCCGGCGACAACATCGGCCTGCTGGTCGAAGACCTGCGCACCGGCGGCACCTTGTTTTACGCACCGGGGCTGGGCCAGGTCGATGGCTCCCTGCTCAAGATCATGGCCAGCAGCGATTGCCTGCTGGTGGACGGCACCCTGTGGGACGACGATGAAATGCAGCGCCGTGGCGTCGGTACTCGCACCGGGCGGGAAATGGGCCACCTGGCGCAAAACGGCCCGGGCGGCATGCTCGAGGTGCTGGAGCAGTTGCCGAACCAGCGCAAGGTGCTGATCCACATTAACAACACCAACCCGATCCTCGACGAAGACTCCGCCGAACGTGCCGAATTGGTACGCCGAAAGGTGGAAGTGGCTTACGACGGAATGAGTATTGAGCTGTAGGGCGAATCGCGAGCAAGCTCGCTGTACGGGCTCTGCATCCACTGTGCAGGAGCGGGCCTGCGCGACCTTGCACCCGCAGCCCCCGGAGAACCGCAATGACTGACACCGCACTGTCCCCCGCCGAGTTCGAACAGGCCCTGCGGGCCAAGGGCGCCTATTACCACATCCACCACCCCTATCACGTGGCGATGTATGAAGGCCGGGCTACCCGCGAACAGATCCAGGGCTGGGTCGCCAACCGTTTCTATTACCAGGTCAATATCCCGCTCAAGGATGCCGCGATCCTGGCCAACTGTCCGGACCGGGAAATCCGCCGCGAGTGGATCCAGCGCCTGCTGGATCACGACGGTGCCCCCGGTGAAGACGGCGGCATCGAGGCCTGGCTGCGCCTGGGCCAGGCCGTGGGCCTTGACCCGGATCAACTGCGCTCCCAGGAACTGGTACTGCCCGGCGTGCGCTTCGCGGTGGATGCCTACGTCAACTTCGCCCGGCGCGCCAGTTGGCAGGAGGCGGCCAGCAGCTCGCTCACCGAACTGTTCGCGCCGCAGATCCACCAGTCGCGCCTGGACAGCTGGCCACAGCATTACCCATGGATCGACCCGGCCGGCTACCAGTACTTCCGCACCCGCCTGGGCCAGGCCCGGCGTGATGTCGAGCACGGCCTGGCCATCACCCTGCAGCACTACACCACCCTGCAGGGCCAGCAGCGCATGCTGGAAATTCTCCAGTTCAAACTGGACATCCTTTGGAGCATGCTCGACGCCATGAGCATGGCGTACGAGCTGCACCGCCCGCCTTATCACAGCGTCACCGAACAACGGGTCTGGCATAAGGGGATCACCCTATGAGTTTTGATCGCAGCAAGGTTCCGCACTGGCGACCCGGCTACCGCTTCCAGTACGAACCGGCGCAGAAAGGCCATGTGTTGCTGTACCCGGAAGGCATGATCAAGCTCAACGACAGTGCCGCGCTGATCGGTGGCCTGATCGACGCTGAGCGTGATGTGGCGGCGATCATTGCCGAACTCGACGCGCAGTTCCCCGGCGTGCCTGAGCTGGCGGACGATATCGAGCAATTCATGGAGGTCGCCCGTGCTCAGCACTGGATCGAACTTGCCTGATACCGCGCGCCTGCCGCCCAAACCCGAGGTCGGCCTGCCCTTGTGGCTGCTGGCCGAACTGACCTATCGCTGCCCACTGCAATGCCCCTATTGCTCCAACCCGCTGGATTTCGCCGAGCAGGGCAAGGAGCTGAGTACCGAGCAATGGCTCAAGGTCTTTCGTGAAGCCCGGGAAATGGGCGCCGCGCAGCTGGGGTTTTCCGGGGGCGAACCCCTGGTGCGCCAGGACCTGGCCGAGCTGATTGCCGAAGCGCGCAAACTGGGGTTTTACACCAACCTGATCACCTCCGGCATCGGCCTCACCGAGCAAAAGATCAGCGACTTCAAACAGGCCGGGCTCGACCACATCCAGATCAGCTTCCAGGCCAGCGACGAACAGGTGAACAACCTGCTGGCCGGCTCGAAAAAGGCCTTCGCGCAAAAGCTGGAAATGGCTCGCGCGGTCAAGGCCCACGGCTACCCGATGGTGCTGAACTTCGTGACCCACCGGCACAACATCGACAAGATCGACCGCATCATCGAGCTGTGCATCGCCCTCGAAGCCGACTTCGTCGAGCTCGCGACCTGCCAGTTCTACGGTTGGGCGCAGTTGAACCGCGTCGGCCTGCTGCCCACCAAGGAGCAGCTGGTGCGCGCCGAACGGGTGACCAACGAGTACCGCGCCAGGCTCGAAGCCGAGGGGCATCCGTGCAAGCTGATTTTCGTCACCCCGGATTACTACGAAGAGCGCCCCAAGGCCTGCATGAACGGCTGGGGCAATATTTTCCTGACCGTCACCCCGGATGGCACCGCCCTGCCCTGCCATGGCGCGCGGCAGATGCCGGTGCAGTTCCCCAATGTGCGCGAGCACAGCATGCAGCACATCTGGTACGACTCGTTCGGCTTCAACCGTTTTCGCGGCTACGAGTGGATGCCCGAGCCTTGCCGCTCCTGCGACGAGAAGGAAAAAGACTTCGGTGGCTGCCGCTGCCAGGCGTTCATGCTCACCGGTGATGCCAGCAATGCAGATCCGGTGTGCAGTAAGTCGGCGCATCATGGGATGATCCTCCAGGCTCGCGAAGACGCCGAGCACGCCACCCAAACCATTGAACAACTGGCCTTCCGTAATGAACGAAACTCACGCCTCATCGCCAAGGGCTGAGCCCTTCAGCGCCGCCCAGGCAGTTGCCGCCGGGGTCGACTTCAGCGAATTGCGCCTCGGTGCCCAGGGCCTGTTCTGGAACGAATATCGCCCGGCCGACGCGGCCTGCCGAATCTGGCACTGGCAACACAACCAGGCCCGGTGCCTGACGCCCAAGGGTTTCAGCGTCAGCAGCCGGGTCTATGAATATGGCGGCGGTGCCTTCTGCCTGAGCGACGACGGGCTGGTGTTCGTCAATGACGCAGACCAGCAGCTGTACCGCCAGTCCGTTCAGGGAGAAATGCCCACTGCGCTGACCGCCGGGGAATGCCGCTACGGCGACCTGCAATTCGCCGCGGGCCAGGTCCTGGCGGTCGAGGAGCATCAGGACCGGCACCGGTTGGTGGCCATTGCCCTGGCAGATGGCAGTCGCCAGCTGCTGGCCGAAGGCGCGGACTTCTACGCCGCGCCCACCTTGAGCACCGACGGCCAGCGTCTGGCCTGGATCGAGTGGGATCGCCCCCATCAACCCTGGACCGCGACCCGGCTGATGGTCGCCGAGCGCCTGGCCAATGGCCTCTGGAGCGCACCGCGCTGCCTGGCGGGTAACGACACGCAAGAGGCCCTGCAACAACCACGCTTCGATGCCAGCGGTCGCCTGTATGCCCTGACCGATCGCGGCGGCTTCTGGCAACCCTGGGGCGAATCGGCGGATGGCTTGCAGCCGCTGCCCAGCGCCGCTGCCGATCATGCCCCGGCGCCCTGGCAACTGGGCGGTTGCAGCTGGCTGCCTCTGGGTGGCGAGGCATGGCTGGCGAGCTGGACCGAGGCCGGTTTCGGCCGCCTCGGCCTGCGCCGGCAGGACGGCACGCAACAGGACTTGAGCGGCAACTACAGCCGCTTTCGCAGCCTGGCGATGGACCAGCAGTTCATCTATTGCATCGCCGCCTCGCCGGTCAGCCCGTCGGCGGTGATCGCCATCGACCGTCACAGCCAGCAGGTGCAGGTGCTGGCTGGTGGCGTGTCGCCGCTGCCCGCAGAGCAGATCAGCCTGCCGCAGACCCTGAACTACCCGAGCGGCCAGGACCAGGCCCACGGGTTCTTCTACCCGGCCATGGACAACGCAGCCTCACCGCCGTTGGTGGTGTTCATTCACGGCGGCCCGACCTCGGCCTGCTACCCGATACTCGATCCACGCATCCAGTACTGGACCCAACGCGGGTTCGCCGTGGCCGACCTCAACTACCGAGGCAGCACCGGTTACGGCCGGGCCTATCGCCAGGCCCTGCACCTGCGTTGGGGTGAGGTGGATGTGCAGGATGCCTGCGCCGTGGTCGAGTATCTCGCCCATCAAGGGCTGATCGACCGCAGCCGCGCCTTTATTCGCGGCGGCAGCGCGGGGGGCTATACCACCTTGTGCGCGCTGGCGTTCGCCGATGTGTTTCGCGCCGGCGCCAGCCTGTATGGCGTCAGCGATCCCCTGGGCCTGACCCGCACCACGCACAAGTTCGAGGGCGACTACCTTGACTGGCTGATTGGCGACCCGGAGCAGGACGCCGAGCGTTATCGCGCCCGCACACCGCTGCTGCACGCGGGCAATATCCGGGTACCGGTGATTTTCTTCCAAGGCGAACTGGACGCAGTCGTGGTGCCCGAACAGACCCGCGACATGCTCAAGGCCCTGACGGACAACGGCATTGCGGCCCAGGCCCACTACTACCCGGACGAGCGCCACGGCTTTCGCAAGGCGAGCAACCAGGCTCATGCATTGGAACAGGAGTGGTTGTTTTATCGGAAGGTCATGCAAGGGTTGGACTGAATCAAGCGCTCAGCCCGGCCGCCGCAACGCGGCAAGCCCGCCCCTGCCATCAGGGGCGGGCCGCGGCTTCAGCGCTTGGCGATGATGTACACCGCATGCACGATGCCCGGGATATAACCGCACAGGGTCAGCAGAATATTCAGCCAGAACGCGCCGCCGAAACCCACTTGCAGAAACACCCCCAGTGGCGGCAACAGAATGGCGATGATGATGCGGATAAAGTCCATGGGCAGCTCCATAAAGGCAATTGGCTCACACGAGCCTTACAGCTAATCGACCCGCGCCGCTCGACAGGGTTCAGTCGATTTGCCCTGGCCGCTCAGGCAGACGATCAGCCCTAAGCCCTGCGCTACCGGCCCGCGGGTCGATTCACGCCAGTATTTCCAGGCCATGCTTGTGCACGATGCTCAGCAGCTTGAGCGCCATGCCGCTGGGATGTTTGTCCCCGGCCTCCCACTGCTTGACCGTGGACGCGCTGGTGTTCAGGTACCGTGCGAACACCGGCTGGCTGACGTGATTGCGCTCGCGGATCGCCTTGATCTCCTGGGCCGACATCGCGGCCGGAACCGCCGCGATGCAGGATTCATCGAAGCGGTGCAGGGTGGTCTTGCCGATCGCGCCGATGGCGTGCAGCGCACTGGCCGATTCGTGGATCGACTCCAGGGCCTCGCTGTTGAATTTCCTAGTCATGCTTGATCTCCACAAAAGCGTTCATTTCCAGCATCTGCTGCACTTGCCAATCGTCCAGGCGGTCATAGACCCTGGCCAATTCGCGGAAGGCCATCAGCTCCTTGAGGCTGATGTTGCCCTGGTCCTGCTTGGCGAAGAGAAACTGATACACCCAATAACGCCGCCCCCTGGCCAACACGATCGAACGATGGCGGTTGGCGTTCAGGCGTTTTTTCCAGATTCCGCCGCCGAGGTCGTCAGCTTGTCCGAGCAGCATCTCGCTGAAGGCTTGCCGGAGCGAGCTGTCGCTGATCAAGGCCTTGTTGGCGGCGGCCGTGAATCCTCTGGTTTTGAATAATCGGACTTTCATGGTGTCCCTTCCGCAGAAAACCTACCACCAAGTGGTATATATTTTCAAATCAGGCCGCCCGACGGCGCCCCGCCCCGACCTCGGCGAATCCGTGCCGAGTGCTTCAGGCAACCCGAAGCGGAACGCCGCTTCAAGTACCACAAAGGGTTTTGCAAAAGCCCGAGACAAAAAAACGCCCCGTGCGAAAAATCGGACACGGGGCGACGCGTTATTACCGCGAGACGGTTCAGGAATTCTGTCAACGCAAGGTCGGGTGCGGCCCTGAGAGGTAGTCCAGCAAACGGAACAGGGTCGGCGCCAAGCCACTGCAATGGGGAATGCCGGCGCGGATCGCCTGGTCATCCTCGACGGTATCCGGCCGAGCCTGGTGCTCGGCATTCAGCCAGGCCTTGGGCCGGGCCTGGAGCAGCGCCTCGATACTGTGCCAATCGCTCTGCATCAGGCACTGCAGGGCAATGGCTCGCTCCTGCCAGATAAACCCCTGGTTGGCGCAGGCCGCCGAGCGATACAGCGGCAACGCGCCCTTGGGCAGCTCGAAGCTCTCACCGTGCCAATGAAAGGCCATCAGCCGTTCCGGCAATGCCAGGCCCAGAGGCGAACCCTGGGCATGGGGGTATTTTTCCACCGGCCACCAGCCGATCTCCCGCGATGCGCTGGTGCGCACTTCAGCACCCAGCGCCTGGGCCAGCAGCTGGCCGCCCAGGCCAATCCCTAACACCCGCTTGCCCGCGGACAGCGCCTTTCTGATCAAGCGCTTTTCGGCGCCCAGCCAGGGAATCAGGGGATCATCGTGAACGCTCATCGGCCCGCCCAGAGCGATCAGCAAATCGAAACTGTCGAGCCGCGGGATTCGCGCCTGGGCATAGAGATGGCAGATGTGCACGGCACTGGCACGTTCCAGCAGCCACTGGCTGATACGGCCCGGGCCGGCGGCCGGGGAATGTTGCAGAATCAGCACCCGCATCAGACAGCCACTCCCTTGCGGCACTGCAACTGCGCCGTGCGCACCCGAGAAAACGCACGCGCGAGGCGTAGCAGCATTTCATCGATATTGGCTTTGCTCACCGTCAGCGCCGGGGTAAAGCGCAGGCAGTCAGGCTGGGGCGCGCTGAGCAGCAAGCCTTCGTGACGCGCGGCCTTGACCAGTGCCTGGGCCGAGTCGTCGGACAGGCTCAAGCCCCAGAACAGCCCGTGGCCATGCAGCGCGCCCTGGCCGTGACGATGGGCCAGGCGCGCCAGGCCTTCGCGCAGGTATTGGCCGGTGTCGCGAACCTGTTCGAGAAAACCGTGCTCCAGCACCGTGTCGAGGACCGCCAGCCCGGCAGCACTCATCAACGCGTTACCGTGATGGGTGCCGTCGAGTTCGCCCACCTCGAAACAGCAGGCCTTGCCCCGCGCCAGCAACGCCGCCAACGGCACGCCACCCCCCAAGCCCTTGCCGAGCACGGTGATGTCGGCGCGGACGCCATAGACCTGCTCCGCCAGCAGGGCTCCGCAACGCCCGATGCCGGTCTGTACTTCATCGAGAATCAGCAGGATGCCCAGCTCGCGACACAGCCGCTCGACGCCCTTGAGGTAATGCTCGGTGGCGGGAATCACCCCGGCCTCGCCCTGAATCGGTTCCAGCATGATCGCCACGGTGTGTGCGTCCACCGCGGCATGCAGCGCCGGTAGATCATTAAACGGCACATGGCTGAAGCCTGGCAGCCGGGGTTCGAAGCGATTGCCCTGGTTCGGGCTGGCCGAGGCCGACATCGCCGCAAACCCGCGACCGTGACAACTGTTGCTGGCGGTGATGATTTGCGCCGCGCCGCCCCGATGCAGTTGGCCCCACTTGCGCGCCAGCTTGATCGCCGCCTCACAGGCCTCGCTGCCACTGCCCAAGAGGTACGCCTGGTCGCTACCGGTGCTCAGGCACAGGCGTTCGGCGAGCTTGAGCATGCTGCGGTTGTAAAACCCCGAGCCGGGGTTGATCAGCGATTGCGCCTGGGCGGCCAGCGCCGTGACCAGGGCAGATGGGCTGTGGCCCAGGCTGTTGGCGGCCGCGCCCTGGGTGAAGTCCAGGTAGGCGCGGTCTTCGTTGTCCCAGAGCCAGGAACCCTGCCCCCGTACAAACACCGGTTGAGGCCGCTGCACGCTGGGCATCAGGCGCTCGCTGCTGCGCTCGTCAGCGCTGGCCGGCAGGCAGAAATCAGTGGCCAGGTCGTCGAGGCTGGCGGGCTTGCGCCGCAGATTGAACAGATTCATGCACGCAGCCCTTCCAGCGGCAGGCCGAGCAACCGTGAAGACCAGTCTTCGACGCGGCCGGTGCGCATGCGCTTGATTGCGATATCGCGCCAGCGCGAAGCGAGCGCCGGGCAGTCCACCAGTTTTTTCAAGCCGGCATGCTCCAGAGGCTCCTGATAAAAACAACGCAGGGCCCAGGCCACGGTCAGGCCGGGATAGCTGCGCTGGATCAGCTCGAACGGCTGGTCGGCGCTGACGAACCCCGGCTTGAGCACCCGGTAGAACCAGCCGCAGCGACCATTGTCCTGGGCCTGTTGCGGCAGGCTCGGGATGCCCCAGCGGTGGCTCAGGCGATAGCAGGGGGAACGGGGCTGGCTGATCTGCAGCAAGGCGCCGCCCCAGCGAAACATGTCGCCCAGGCACACATGCTCTTCCGTCAGGCCGTGGGTGGAGAGGTTTTCGCCAAAGGCCGGGGCGCACCAGTCGATCTGTGGATAACGCTTGCGCCAATAGGCGTAGTGCTCGGCCGGGTAGTGATGCAGGGCACGCTCGGGGCCGGTATGAAAGCGCGGATCACCGTGCTCATCGCTGCCCAGGCCTTGCGGCCACAACCAGAGTCGATTTGCAACCGGGTGTTTATCCGTGTCGCTGATCAAACCCTGGCCGAGGTTTTTTGCCTTGCCTATGTAAACGCCCTCCACATAAACCGTATTCATCGCGCTCTCTGGCCCTGTAAGCCTTGTGAATAGGGGTTAGACTAGGCTTCTTGGCGGCACTCGGCCATTTCGATTTTCCAGCATTTTTGATAAGTAAAACTTATGGATTTCAAGCAACTGCGTTATTTCGTCGCGGTCTATGAAGAAGGCCATGTGGGCCGGGCCGCAGAACGCCTTTCCATCTCCCAGCCGGCGCTCTCGCAGCAGATCCGGCAGCTGGAACAGAACCTCGATGTCAGCCTGTTCGAGCGCAGCAGCAAGCGCCTGTTGCCGACCCTCGCTGCGCACACGTTGTATAACCATGCCCTGCCGCTGCTCGATGGCATGCAACGGGCACGCGAGGCCCTGGGCAACTTCCGCGGCCAGGCCTTGCGGACCCTGGCCATCGGCGTGTTGCAGACCGTGCACACCAGCCTGGTGCCGCAAATGCTTGAGCGGGTGCGCAAGGCACAGCCCCATCTGGTGGTGCAGATCTATGAATTGACCGGCCTGGAAATCGAACGCCGGCTGCTCAATGGTGCGCTGGACATCGGCATCAGCTACCTGCCGCCGCGCCAGGCCGGATTGCACGGCGTGTCACTGTACGAAGATGAGCTGACCCTGGTCATCCCCGCCGACCACCCGCTGCGCGAATTCAAGAAAGTGTCCATCAGCCAGGCGGCCGAGTTGCCGATGCTGCTGCTCGGCGAGGAATTTCAGGTGCGGCAGATCTGGCAGGCGCAACTGGCCAGCCTCGGGCGCCGCCCGCAAGTGCAGGCCGAGTTGAACAATATGGCGGGGATTCTCGATAGCCTGCCCCATACCCGCCTGGCAACGGTGTTGCCGGGGCGCTCACGCCAGGAACATGGCAATAAGGATTTGCTCTGGAAACCGCTGAGTGAACCCAGGGTGCCGTTGAAAGTGGGGCTGGTCTGTCGCGACGTGCAGCGTCAGCAAGGCACATTGGAGCTGCTGCGCAGCTTGCTGGAAGACGTGATGAATGGCCCGCAAGGACGATTGCCCGGGACCGCCCCCCTGGATGGGCTGGGCTGAAGAGCCCGGAACAAAAACCCGGGCAAAAGAAAACCCCGCCGAAGCGGGGTTTTGCAGACTGTTTCCCTGACATCCTTTTCACTCCGCCATCCTGGCAGAATCCTACGTGTCCATGTTTTGCTTTTGCGCTTCCTGCGCGACGTCCATGTGAAGTAGATTAGCTCTGGATCCAATCTGTCGATAGACGTAATCAGCAGCACGCAATGTAAGAGAATGCTTACATTGCGTCCTCAGCCTCAGAACTGCGCAGCGTCCAGCAGGAACAGCGATTCACTGCCCGCCTTGACCGACGCGCTCAACGAGTGAATCCGCGGCAACAGGCGAGCGAAGTAGAAGCGCGCGGTGCCCAGTTTGCTGGCGTAGAAGTCTTCCTGCCCTTCCTTGCCCAGTGCGGCCTTGGCCATCAACGCCCACATGTAGGCGTAGGCTGTGTAACCAAACGCTTGCAAATACTCGACCGAGGCCGCGCCGATTTCGTTGGGGTTGCTCTTCGCCCGATCCAGCAGCCAGGCCGTCAGGTCGTCGAGCACAGCCACGGCGTCATTCAACGGCTTAGTGAATTCCCCCAGGTCGCTGCTGGCGGTCGCAGTGAAATGGCGGATCTCGTCGGCAAACAACTGATAGAACGCACCGCCGTTGCCGACAATCTTGCGCCCTACCAAGTCCAGCGCCTGAATGCCGTTGGTACCTTCGTAAATCTGGGTGATGCGCACATCACGCACCAGCTGCTCCTGGCCCCACTCGCGAATGTAGCCGTGACCACCGAAAATCTGCTGCCCGTGCACCGTGGTTTCCAGGCCCAGATCGGTCAGAAACGCCTTGGCCACCGGGGTCAGCAAGGCCACCAGGTCTTCGGCGCGTTTGCGCGTGGCGGGCTCTTCGCTGAACTTGGCGGTGTCGAGTTGCATCGCCACATAGGTCGAGAACGCCCGGCCGCCTTCGTTCGAGGCTTTCATGGTCAACAGCATGCGGCGCACGTCCGGGTGGACGATGATCGGGTCGGCCACTTTGTCCTTGGCTTGCGGGCCGGTTGGCGAGCGACTTTGCAGGCGATCGCGGGCGTACTCGACGGCGTTCTGGTAGGAGCGCTCACCCGAGGCCAGACCCTGGATACCAACCCCCAGGCGCTCGTAGTTCATCATGGTGAACATCGCCGCCAGGCCTTTGTTCGGCTCGCCCACGATGTAGCCGACCGCCTCGTCGAAGTTCATCACGCAGGTGGCCGAGGCCTGGATGCCCATCTTGTGTTCGATAGAACCGCAAGTCACCGGGTTGCGCGCACCCAGGCTGCCGTCGGCATTGACCATGAACTTGGGCACCAGGAACAACGAGATCCCCTTGGGCCCGGCCGGTGCGTCCGGCAGCTTGGCCAGCACCAGGTGGATGATGTTTTCGGTCAGGTCGTGCTCACCGCCGGTGATAAAGATCTTGGTCCCGCTGACCCTGTAGGAACCGTCCGCCTGAGGCTCAGCCTTGGTGCGGATAATGCCCAGGTCGGTACCGGCATGGGGTTCGGTCAGGCACATGGACCCGGCCCAGACTCCGGAGTACATGTTCGGCAGATAGGTCTCTTTCAGTTCTTCGCTGGCGTGGGCGTTGATCGACAGGCAAGCCCCGGCGGTCAGCATCGGGTACAGGCCAAACGACAGGCTGGCGGAGTTGACCATTTCCTCGACCTGGGCCGACACCGCCTTGGGCATGCCCATGCCGCCATAGGCCGGGTCGCCGCCGACGCCAACCCAGCCGCCCTCGGCATAGGTCTGGTAGGCCTGGGTGAAACCCTGGGGCGTGGTCACCGCGCCATTGCTCCAGTGGCAACCTTCTTCGTCAGCGCTGCGGCTCAGCGGGGCGATGCTCTTGCCAGTGACTTTGCCGGCTTCCTCAAGAATGGCCTCGACGGTTTGCGCATCGACCGTTTCGGCCAGCGCAGGCAGCTCGGCCCAGAGTTTGGCGACCTCGAAAACTTCATTGAGGACGAAGCGCATATCGCGCAGGGGCGCTTTGTAGTCAGCCATGGCAAACCTCGCAAGATCTAAACAAGAGGGCCGAAACAGGCCCCAATAACGAAAACCGAAGTGTAACCTAACAACTTTTGTGACACATAGGGTCAACTAGTGACCTTTTTGTTAATTTTAGTCACATAGGATTCCAGACATGATAAAGCCCGCACCAGGCGGGCTTTCAACGGCTTGATCGAACAGGTTAAAGCGCGAACAACTCCGCTGGCAGCTGCATCAGACAGTCGCTGCCGGCTTCCACCGCCGCCCGATGAGTTGCAGTACGCGGTAGCAGACGCTTGAAATAAAACTCACAGGTCGCGAGCTTGGCCGTGCAGTAATCCCGGTCACCCTCGCCGGCATCGAGCTGCGCCTGAGCCACCAGTGCCATGCGCAACCAGAGGTAGCCGAGAATGATGTAGCCGCTGTACATCAGGTAATCCAGGGCAGCGGCCCCCACTTCATCGGGATTCTTCAGGGCCGCCATGCCGACCTGGGTGGTCAGTGTGCCCCACTCCTGATTCAGGCCATTGAGCTGGGCGACATAGGCCTTGAGCTGCGGGTGCTCACCCTGGGCCTGGCAGAACTTGTGGACGATCCGGGTGAACCCCTGCAGCAGCTTGCCCTGGCTGCCAAGGACCTTGCGCCCCAGCAGGTCCAGGGCCTGGATGCCGTTGGTGCCTTCATAAATAGGGGCGATGCGGCAATCGCGCACCAGTTGCTCCATGCCCCATTCGCGGATAAACCCGTGGCCGCCAAACACCTGCATGCCGTGGTTGGTCACTTCCAGCCCGGTCTCAGTCATGAACGCCTTGCAGATCGGGGTGAGGAAGGCCAGCAGGTTTTCGGCATCCTGGCGCTGCTCCGGGTCCGCGCCGAGGTGGGCCACGTCCAGCAGTTGCGCGGTGAAATAGGTCAGCGCCCGGTTGCCTTCGTTGAAGGCCTTCATGGTCAGCAACATGCGCCGCACGTCCGGGTGGACGATGATCGGGTCCGCCGCCTTGTCCGGGGCCTTGGGCCCGGTCAGCGAGCGCATCTGCAGGCGGTCGTTGGCGTACTTGATCGCGCCCTGGAAGCTCGCCTCGCCCAGACACAAGCCCTGCATCCCGGTGCCCAGGCGCGCATGGTTCATCATGGTGAACATGCAGTTCAGGCCCTTGTTGGCCTCGCCGATCAGATAGCCCCTGGCCCCATCGAAGTTGAGCACACAGGTGGCCGATGCCTTGATGCCCATCTTGTGCTCGATGGAGCCACAGCTGACCCCATTGCGCTCGCCCGCCTCGCCTTGGGCGTCAGGCACGAACTTGGGCACGATGAACAGCGAAATGCCCTTGGTCCCCGCCGGCGCATCCGGCAGCTTGGCGAGCACCAGGTGGATGATGTTGTCACTCAGGTCATGTTCGCCGGCGGAGATGAAAATCTTGCTCCCGGAGACCGCATAGCTGCCATCGGCCTGAGGCACGGCGCGGGTCTTGATGATGCCCAGGTCGGTGCCGCAATGGGCTTCGGTCAGGCACATGGTGCCGGTCCACTGACCGCTGGTGAGTTTGCTCAGGTAGGTGGATTTCTGCTCGCTGGAGCCATGGGCGTGGATCGCCGACATCGCACCGTGGGTCAGCCCCGGGTACATGCCCCAGGACGTATTGCTGGAACCGACCATCTCGCTGATGACCAGCCCCAGGGACTGCGGCAAGCCCTGGCCGCCGTAACTCGGATCCGCTGCCAGGCCGTGCCAGCCGCCTTCGACGTACTGCGCGAAGGCCTGCTTGAAGCCCTTGGGGGTGGTGACCACGCCATTTTCGAAGTGACAGCCTTCCTCGTCCCCGGAGCGGTTCAGCGGCGCGAGTACGTTCTCGCAGAACCTTGCCCCCTCTTCGAGGATCGCGTCGACCATGTCCGGGCTGGCGTCGGTCGCCCCCAGGGCCGCGTAGTTGGCGTGGAAGTCGAACACATGGTCGATCAGAAAGCGCATGTCGCGCAGCGGGGCTTTGTACTCAGGCATGGTCGTGTCTCCGGCAGCAGATAGCCCACGCTACTGCTGCCCACCAAGCCTGCCAATCACAGTCCAGACGCTGAATGCGCCATCATCACTCAACCGGTAGCGCTGTCCATGCGCACCGCGCCACGGCGGTTCTGGCCGAAGGCGATAACGCAGTTACGACCGGCACCCTTGGCGTTGTACAGGGCCTGGTCGGCGGACTTGAGCACCTCTTCCGGGGAGCGATGCTCCACCAGGCGTTCGGCCACACCAATGCTGACCGTCACCGACACACTGGAGGCTCCGGCGCCCGCTCGGCGCTGGCGGCCTTGGTGATCGTCCTGGGGCCGGCTGTCCTGATTGCGCAACTGGATGTTGTAGCTGGCAATCGACTCACGGATCACCTCCAGGTGCGGCATGCATTCTTCCAGGGTCTTGCCGGCGAATACCAGAGCGAACTCCTCACCGCCATAGCGGTAGGCGCGCCCGCCGCCACTGATTTTCGACAGCTTGCTGGCCACCAGGCGCAGCACCTGGTCGCCGACATCGTGGCCGTGGGTGTCGTTGAATTTCTTGAAGTGGTCGACGTCACTCATCGCCAGCACATAGTTGCGACCCAGACGCTGCATGCGCTCGTTCAAGGCACGGCGCCCCGGCAGGCCAGTCAGCTCATCGCGGAACGCCATCTGGTACGCCTCATGGGCCACCGCGGCGGCGATCATCAACATCACCTGGCTGCACATGATGTTCAGGGTGAACGGCAGGATGAAAGTCTTGGGCAGCATCCAGAACAGCCCGAGCAAGCCCACCAGTTGCGCCGCGTGCAGGGGCCGTGGATTGCGCCAGTACTGCACCGCCAGCAACAGGAACGCTGCCAGGAACACGGGGTAGGACAGCTGGATCAGGCTCATCCAGGCGCCATGCAGCGCCGGCCAGCGGATTTCCGCCAGCCAGTTCAACAGCGCCTGTGGGTAACTTTGCTCAAAGCCCAGGGCCACGCTGCCAAACGCCAGCAGCACGGCAAACCGCGCCACCATGTCCTGGAACAGGTGGGTACGTTCCTGCCAGGCGGCAAACAGCCCGAACAGCAGCGGCAGCAACAGGCACACCAAGTGAAAGACCACCGCCGCGTCCTCACGGACCTTGCCGTTGTCGCGGTAGTAATCGGTCTGGGTATCGAGCAGAAAGTAGGCGATGTACACCGTGACCATCAGGAACAGCTCGCGCTGGCGCCGATAGACCGCGCAATAGGCGCCGCCGAGCAGCAGCACCAAGGTCGGCAGGACGTTGAACAGCGAGGTGAAGAAGACGTTGAGATCCTTGACGTAGGCAGCCGCGAGCCCCGCAAGCAACAGCAGCAAAGACGGTAAAAAGTGACTGAAACGTACAGCAGAAGAACGCGGCAAGGGTAAAGCTCCGACGCGGCTAATCAGTAGATGGCATTGTGCCTGCATTGCATGCAGTTAAGCACAATCAATGTGACAGACATCACATTGCCATCTCTTTAACGGCAGGCAAGACATTCTTCTTAGCGTTTTAGTCAGGAATTTTATTGGCAGATCGCCAGGCATAAAAAAGCCGCTTTCCCCGAAGGAAAAGCGGCCTTTGCATCGACGCCGGTAAGGCTTAGTAGCCCAGGCCGAAGTCTTCTTCTTTCATGTCCATCAGGTTGTTGGCGCCCGATAGCATGGTGGCCACGTGAGTGCGAGTACGCGGCAGGATGCGCTGGAAGTAGAAGCGCGCAGTCTGCAGCTTGGCGGTGTAGAACGCCTCTTCGCTGGTGCCGGCAGCCAGTTTCTCGGCAGCCAGGCGCGCCATGTCGGCCCAGAAGTAAGCCAGGCAGGCGTAACCGGAGTACATCAGGTAGTCCACCGAGGCGGCGCCCACTTCTTCACGGTCTTTCATCGCTGCCATACCGACCTTCATGGTCAGCTCGCCCCACTCTTTGTTCAGCGCAGCCAATGGTGCGACGAACTCTTTGACAGCTTCGTTGCCTTCGTTGGTCTGGCAGAACTTGTGGACGATCTTGGTGAAGCCCTTCAGCGCTTCGCCTTGAGTCATCAGCACTTTACGGCCCAGCAGGTCGAGGGCCTGGATGCCGGTGGTGCCTTCGTACAGCATGGAAATACGGCTGTCGCGAACGTTCTGCTCCATGCCCCACTCGGCGATGAAGCCGTGACCGCCATAGATCTGTACGCCGTGGTTGGCGGACTCGAAGCCGACTTCAGTCATGAAGGCTTTGGCGATGGGCGTCATGAACGCCAGCAGCGCGTCGGCTTTCTTCTTCTCTTCTACGTCCACACCGTATTTGACGATATCGACCTGTTTGGCGGTGAAGTAGACCATCGCCCGGTTGCCTTCGGCGAACGCCTTCATGGTCAACAGCATACGGCGTACGTCAGGGTGCACGATGATCGGGTCGGCAGCCTTGTCCGGCGCTTTCGGGCCAGTCAGTGAGCGCATTTGCAGGCGATCGCGAGCGTATTTCAGGCCGCCCTGGAAACCGATCTCGGCATGGGCCAAGCCTTGCAGGGCGGTGCCCAGGCGCGCGGTGTTCATAAAGGTGAACATGCAGTTCAGGCCTTTGTTCGCCGGGCCGATCAGGAAACCGGTGGCCGCGTCGAAGTTCATCACGCAGGTGGCGTTACCGTGGATGCCCATCTTGTGTTCCAGGGAACCACAGCTCACGGCGTTGCGCGCACCAATCGAACCGTCGGCGTTCGGCAGGAACTTGGGAACGATAAACAGCGAGATGCCTTTGGTGCCCGCAGGGGCATCCGGCAGGCGGGCCAGGACGATATGGACGATGTTGTCGGCCATGTCGTGTTCACCGGCCGAGATGAAAATCTTGGTGCCGGAGACTTTGTAGGAACCGTCGGCCTGAGGTTCGGCCTTGGTGCGCAGCATGCCCAGGTCGGTGCCGCAGTGCGGTTCGGTCAGGCACATGGTGCCGGTCCATTCGCCGGAGACCAGCTTGGTCAGGTAAGCGTCTTGCTGCTCGGGCGTACCGTGCTCGGAGATGGTGTTCATCGCACCATGGGACAGGCCTGGGTACATGCCCCACGACCAGTTGGACTCGCCAACCATTTCACTCACGGCCAGACCCAGGGACTCCGGCAGGCCTTGGCCACCGTGCTCTACGTCATGCGCCAGACTTGGCCAGCCGCCTTCGACAAATTGTTTGTAGGCTTCTTTGAAGCCAGTCGGGGTTTTAACGCCGGACTCGCTCCAGGTGCAGCCTTCGATGTCACCCACGCGGTTCAGCGGAGCCAGCACCTGCTCACAAAACTTGGCGCCTTCTTCGAGAATGGCGTCAACCATGTCCGGAGTTGCGTCTGCGCACGCCGGAAGGCTCTGATAGTGCGCTTCGTAGCCGAGCAGTTCGTCACGAACGAAGCGAATATCACGCAAGGGGGCCTTGTAGTCAGGCATAGCGATAAACCTCTGCTGATGTAACCGGGAATGAACAACCGCGTGGATTTATTATGGCGGTCAAACAGTTGTTTGAAACATACGTTTACGCCTAATTCTTGTCAAGCACCGCGCAACCGCCATTCGTCATCACGCCGCTGAACGCCGCGCAGGCAAAGGCCCGCGGCGAATGCCACGAAAAATGTCAGGCCACGAATGAAGTAGCGACGCTGGCAGGCAGCGCTTGAGAAACAGGAAGGGAGAAGCGGCGCAGTCTGGCCCGCCCCTTCTGAAGGAGCAGGCCGGCGCGGGGATCAGGCGTAGGTATCGATCAACGTACCGAGCATTTCATCGCTGGCCTTGGCGATTTTCACACCCAGTTCGGCCTGGACCTTGCCCATGGACATCTCGACCATGCTCGATTCCAGATCCGACTGCTGGCTGCGGTCCACTGAACGCAAGCGATCGACCTGGACGTCGGAAGACTGGCTGGTGACGGAGCGCTCGATGGTGGTATTGGCGATCTGGCTGGCGGCCTGATCGACACGGTTCTGCCCGGTCTGAATGCTGCTCAGACCCGCGTAGAAAGCGGTATTCCCTGAAATTTCCATGGGAGGACTCGACCTGATTAAGGATGAACGACGCTCATTGAAGCAGACCCGTCAAAAAAACACCCGTCAAAAACACTAATGGCAATCTGCCCTGTCATAGGCAAAATCTAGTCCAGCAAGTCCAGTTGCAAGTGTTCGGCCACCGCCTGGGCGCTGAGAGGCTTGAGCTTGGGCACTCGACCCAGGCACGGGGCCGGCAGGCGTTCAGCCAGGGTGGCGAGGTTTTCCTCCAGGCGGGAGGTCTTGGGATCGATGATATTGGCCACCCAGCCGGCCAGCTGCAGCCCGTCCCGGGCGATGGCTTCGGCGGTCAGCAGCGCATGACTGATGCAACCCAGCCGCACCCCCACCACCAGGATCACCGGCAGGTCCAGGGCCATGGCCAGGTCCGACAGATTGTCCTGGTCAGCCAGGGGCACACGCCAGCCGCCCGCGCCTTCGATCAGGGTGAAATCGGCGCCCCGGGCCAGGATCTGGCGCATGGGCAGCAGCAACGATTGCACCGTCAAGGCCACCCCCGCCTCGCGCGCCGCCAGATGGGGGGCGATGGCCGGTTCGAACGCCACCGGGTTGACCTCGGCATAGTCCAGGGCCAGGGAGCACTCCGCCATCAGCGCCAGGGCGTCCGAATTGCGCAGGCCCTTGGCCGTCACTTCACAGCCGGACGCCACCGGCTTGCCGGCCGCCGTACTCAACCCCGCCAGACGCGCCGCATGCAGCAGCCCGGCGGCGATGGTGGTCTTGCCGACATCGGTATCGGTTCCGGTGATGAAATAGGCAGGGCTCATTGCGGCTTCTCCAACACGGCGTACACCGCCTGATAGGTCGCGGGCAGACCCTGAGGCTGGCGAAAGCCCTCATAAGCGTCGATCAGGCCCATGATCCGGGCGCGTCCGGTCAAGCCGCCGGGGCGTCCGGGGTTCAGATTATGCGCGCCCAGGGCTTTCAACTCATGGGTCAGGCTGCGCACATCCGGATAATGCAGCACATGGGGCCGGGATTGCAGGCTCAAAATCCGCAGGCCACTGGCCGCGCACAGCTGTTGATAAGTGCCGAGCTCGCGGAACCGATTGACGTGCACCATGCCATCGACCTGCCGCCAGCTGTCACGCAGCTCCTGCAAGGTCCCGACACACAGACTGGCAAACGCCAGCACACCACCGGGGCGCAGTACCCGGTGCGCCTCTCGCAGTACCGAGGCGAAATCCGCGCACCATTGCACCGCCAGGCTGGAGAACAGCAGATCGCAGCTGTCTGAACGCAACGGCAGGCGTTCGGCATCCCCGGCAATAAAATACTGCGCGCCGCCCAGGGGCCGTGCGTGATCGAGCATGCCTTCGGCGATATCCAGCGCCAGCCCCTGGGCCCCAGGGAAATGCTCGGCCAGGGCCCGGGTGAAATACCCGGTACCGCAGCCTATATCCAGCCAGCAGGCGAACGACCGCTCGGGCGGCAAGCGCCGCAGCAGCTCATGACCCACCGCCCGTTGCAGATCGGCGACGCTGTCGTAACTGGCTGCGGCACGGGAAAAGGACGCCGCTACCTGGCGCTTGTCCGGCAAGCCGCCGGGTAATGGAGGAAGGGACAGATCAGTCATCACCGGACTCATGCAAAAAGGCCTGGATCGCCCCCGCCACACCGTGGGGGTCTTCCAGAAGAAACGCGTGGCTGGCCTGTTCAATCAGGCCAATTTCGACATCGGGCAATAACGCCAGCAACTCGCTCGCAGCTTCTGCCGGCACCAGCGCGTCGAGCCCGGCAAACAGATGCAACTGCGGGCCACGAAACGCCTGTAACGCGTCCCGTGTATCCAGCTGCGCCAGCAACTCCAGCCCGGCCATCAACACCGCTGGCGGAGTATTCGGTGCACCCCCTAGCAGCAGGCGCGACAGGCCGCGCGGGTCCTCGGCGCCCTGGGCACAGAGCAGGCCGAAACGCTTGAGGGTCAGTCGCGAGTCGGCGTTGCAGCCGGCCAGAAAGGCGTCGAAGGTTTCCCCGGCCATGGCGCTCGTCCACTCGCCATGGGCCACAAAGCTCGGGTTGCTGGCCAGGGTCAGCAAGCCGCAACAGCGATCGCCACGGCGCGCCGCCAGCTCACTGGCCAGCATCCCGCCCAGCGACCAGCCGCCGAGCCAGGCGTTGTCCGGCAAATCCGCGTCGAGTTCATCGAGCCAGTCCCCCAGGTCGCTGGACTCCAGCTCCGGCAAAGGCTCGATCTCGACCTTCAGGTGCTGGTCCAGGCCCTGCAACGCCGCCGCCAGCGGCTCCAGCGGGGAAATGCCCAGGCCCCAACCCGGCAGCAGAATCAGTCGATCACGCATGGCTTGGCTCCGGTCCCAGTTCGCTAAAACAATCCGCCAGTGCGTTTAACAATAGCTGGACCTGGGCTTCGCTGTGGGCTGCGGACAAGGTCACACGCAAGCGCGCACTGCCCGCAGGCACGGTTGGCGGGCGGATGGCCGTGACCATCAGGCCGCGTTCGCGGAGCATCTGCGACAGGCGAATGGCCCGCCCGCTGTCGCCAATCATGATCGGCTGGATCGGGGTAAAACTGTCCATCAACGCCAGGCCGATCTGCTCGGCGCCACGGCGGAACTGGCGGATCAGGCCGTTGAGGTGCTCGCGCCGCCAATGCTCGCTGCGCAGCAGTTCCAGGCTTTTCAAGGTCGCGCAGGCCAGCGCCGGGGGTTGGCTGGTGGTGTAGATGTAGGGCCGGGCAAACTGGATCAGGCTTTCGATCAACTCTTCGCTGCCGGCGACAAAGGCCCCGGCCGTACCGAACGCCTTGCCCAGGGTGCCGACCAGCACCGGCACGTCGTCCTGGCTCAGGCCGAAGTGCTCGACAATCCCGCCGCCATTGGCCCCCAGCGGGCCGAAACCATGGGCGTCATCGACCATCAGCCAGGCGCCCTTGGCCCGGGTTTCACGGGCCAGGGCCGGCAGGTCGGCCAGGTCACCGTCCATGCTGAATACGCCGTCGGTGACCACCAGGGTATTGCCGGTGGCTTTTTCCAGGCGTTTGGCCAGGCTGACCGCATCGTTGTGCAGATACCGATTGAAACGCGCCCCGGACAACAGGCCGGCATCCAGCAGGGACGCGTGGTTGAGACGGTCTTCCAGCACCGTGTCGCCCTGCCCCACCAGGGCCGTGACCGCCCCCAGGTTGGCCATGTAGCCGGTGGTGAACAACAGCGCTCGCGGGCGTCCGGTCAGGTCGGCCAGGGCTTCTTCCAATGCGTGGTGCGGGCCGCTGTGGCCGATCACCAGGTGCGAGGCACCACCGCCCACGCCCCAACGCGAAGCGCCGGCGCGCCAGGCTTCGATGACTTGCGGGTGGTTGGCCAGGCCCAGGTAGTCGTTGTTGCAGAACGCCAGCAACGGCTGGCCATCGACCACCACTTCAGGCCCCTGGGGGCTTTCCAGCAGGGGGCGTTGGCGATAGAGGTTTTCGGCACGGCGGGCAGCGAGGCGCGCGGCGAGATCAAAAGACATGCAGGCCTCGGTGATCAAAAGAGTGGCTGGAGCCGCTGCCCCGGGCTGCGACAGGTAATCGGGACCTCGACGCATGCAAGGTCCTCACGCCCCGGTCCAAGGCCGCGGCTACAGGCTGGGGGCAGTCACAGCGCGGCGTTGTAGAACTGCTCGCTGCTCTTTTGCTCCACCAGCGCCTGCTCGATCGCCGCCTGGTGCACTTCATCGGCGTGCTCTTCACGGGCTTCGGGCAGGATTCCCAGGCGCGAGAACAGTTGCATGTCCTTGTCGGCCTGCGGGTTGGCGGTGGTCAGCAACTTGTCGCCATAGAAAATCGAGTTGGCGCCGGCGAAAAACGCCAGGGCCTGCATCTGCTCGTTCATCGCTTCACGTCCCGCAGACAAGCGCACGTGGGATTGCGGCATCAGGATGCGGGCCACGGCGAGCATGCGGATAAAGTCGAACGGGTCGATGTCCTCGGCGTTTTCCAGCGGCGTGCCGGCGACTTTCACCAGCATGTTGATCGGCACCGACTCCGGGTGCTCGGGCAGGTTGGCCAGTTGGATCAGCAGGTTGGCGCGGTCATCGAGGGACTCGCCCATGCCGAGGATGCCACCGGAGCAGATCTTCATCCCCGAATCACGCACGTAGGCCAGGGTTTGCAGGCGCTCGCTGTAGGTGCGGGTGGTGATGATGCTGCCGTAGAACTCCGGCGAGGTGTCGAGGTTGTGGTTGTAGTAGTCCAGGCCAGCCTTGGCCAGGGCTTCGGTCTGCTCCTGATCGAGGCGCCCCAGGGTCATGCAGGTCTCCAGCCCCATGGCCTTGACGCCCTGCACCATCTGCAGCACGTAGGGCATGTCTTTGGCCGAGGGGTGCTTCCAGGCCGCGCCCATGCAGAATCGGGTCGAACCAATGGCCTTGGCGCGAGCGGCCTCTTCAAGGACCTTCTGCACTTCCATCAGCTTTTCTTTTTCCAGCCCGGTGTTGTAGTGACCGGACTGCGGACAATATTTGCAATCTTCCGGGCAGGCCCCGGTTTTGATCGACAGCAAGGTCGACACCTGGACCCGGTTGGCATCGAAATGCGCGCGGTGCACGGTCTGCGCCTGGAACAACAAGTCGTTGAACGGCTGAACGAACAGGGCTTTGACTTCAGCCAAAGACCAGTCATGACGCAAGGTGGCGGTGGTGCTGGCGCTCATGGGCGATTCCTTGATTATGCTTGGGGCAGACGACGGGGTAATCGGATACCCACAGCCGCGACACGGATGTTCGGCATATTTAAGGAAGCGCCATGCACTGTCAACCAGAATACGAAGGACCGGTTTACATCTGGTTAAATAATAACCAAACTTGTTTGCTCTGCGATGAACCCTGCGATAACCCGCAGCCCATTTGCGTCGAGTGCGAAGCCGAGCTGCCCTGGCTAGGCCCGCAATGCCGGATCTGCGCCCTGCCGTTGCCCCAGGCGGGCCTTACCTGCGGCGAGTGCCTGAGGCGGGTGCCGGCGTTTTCCCAGGTGGTAGCGCCCTGGAGCTACGGCTTCCCGGTCGACAGTTTGATCACCCGCTTCAAGCACGGGGCAAAGTGGCCGTTTGGCCGCCTGCTCGGCGAACTTCTCAGCCAATCCCTGCATCATCGTTTCAATGACGGCCTCCCGCGTCCGGAGCTGCTGTTACCGGTGCCCCTGGCCAGCCGGCGCCTGCGCGAACGCGGTTTCAACCAGGCGGCGCTGCTTGCCCAATGGCTGGGCCAGGGCCTGGGGATTGCCGTGGATGAAGGCATGCTGCTGCGGATGCAGGACACCCCGGCGCAGCAAGGCCTGGACGCCCCTGCCCGGCGGCGCAACTTGCGTCGGGCCTTCAGCCTGGCGGACAAGGCCCGGGTTGGCGGCCGTCACCTGGCCCTGGTGGATGACGTGCTCACCACCGGCGCCACTGCCGAAACCCTGGCCAGACTGCTGCTGGATGCCGGTGCGCACCGGGTCGACGTGTATTGCCTGGCCCGCACACCCAAACCCGGGGAGCCGGCCTGACTTGACTCTCGCCCCTCAAGCCGCACACTCAGCCTCCACCTCCAGCGCTCACAGTGCCCTGCCATGTCCTTGCCCACGTTGTTGACCCAGCACATCGTCCGCCGCCCGCAACGCATCGCCCTGTTGCAGCACATCGCCGAGCAAGGCTCGATCACCCGCGCGGCCAAAAGCGCCGGGCTCAGCTACAAGGCCGCCTGGGACGCCATCGATGAGTTGAATAACCTGGCACAAAAGCCCCTGGTGGAACGCAGCGTCGGCGGCAAGGGCGGGGGTGGCGCCAAGCTCTCGGCTGAAGGTGAACGGGTGTTGCGCCTGTACCTGCGCCTGCAAGCCTTGCAGGCCCAGGTGCTGGAAGCCGCCGAGGACGCCAGCGACCTCGACCTGCTGGGTCGCCTGATGCTGCGCACCAGCGCGCGCAACCAGCTGCACGGCAAGGTGGTGGCGATCGAGGGGCTCGGTCGCAATGACCTGATCAGCCTGGAACTGGCCCCAGGCCTGGTGATCCAGGCGCAGATCACCCACGACAGCACCCAGCGCCTGGAACTGCTGCCCGACACCGAAGTGGTGGCGCTGATCAAGGCCGGCTGGCTGGAGCTGCAAGCACTCGGCCAGCCCATTACCGCCGGACACAATGGCCTGACCGGCAGCATCGAGCAGATCCTCGACGCTGAAGACGGCCCCTGGGAGGTTCGGATCAGCCTGCCCAACGGCCCGACCCTGTGCGCCCTGGTCGAGTCCTCGCAACTCAAGGCCCAAGGCCTCGCGGTGAACCAACCGGTCCAGGTTCAGTTTTCCCCCTCCAACGTCCTCCTCGGCACCCCGCTGTAGCCACTGCCGCCAGGCTGCGCTGGCCCTTGAAAACAACGCATTTCAACCGCAATGCCCCGACCAGCCAGCGCAGCCTTCGGCAGTGGCTACGGGCGGGACATATGGCTGCAACATTTTTGTCATCAGGGCTGATTAAGGTGTCTGCAAAAATCGCAGGAAGCCTGACATGAGCCTATTAGAAGAAGACCAACCCACGGACCTGGAGCAAATCGTCGGCCTCAGCCGCCGTGGTTTCATCGGCGCCGGTGCGCTGTGCGGCGCGGCAATGTTCCTGGGGGGCAGCCTGCTGAGCCGCAGTGCGCTGGCCGCCAGCATCAGCGCCGGCTCCAGCCCGCTGCTGGGTTTTACCGGCATCGCCGCGGCCACCGCTGACAGCCTCAGCCTGCCACCGGGCTACACGGCGTCGGTGCTGATCAGCTGGGGTCAGCCGCTGCACAACAACGGCCCGGCCTTCGACCCCACGGGCAACGGCAGCGCCCAGGCCCAGGAGCTGCAATTCGGCGACAACAACGACGGCATGAGCCTGTTCGCCTTCCCCGGCGACGATCAGCGCGCGCTGATGGCGATCAACAACGAATACACCAACTACCGCTACCTCTATGCCCACGGCGGCATGCCGCAATCGGCCGAAGAAGTGCACAAGGCCCAGGCCAGCGAAGGCGTGTCGGTGATCGAAGTGCAACGCAAGAACGGCCAATGGCAGTTCGTCCAGGGCTCGCGCTACAACCGACGCATCCACGGCAACACGCCGATCCGCCTGAGCGGTCCCGCCGCCGGTCATGCGCTGTTGAAGACCGCCGCCGATGCCCAGGGCAAGCACGTGCTCGGCACTTTCCAGAACTGTGCCAACGGCAAAACCCCATGGGGCACCTACCTGACCTGTGAAGAGAACTTCACCGACTGCTTTGGCAGCAGCAACGCCGAACAGACGTTCGATCCCGCACAAAAACGCTACGGCGCGGTGGCCGCCAGCAAAGAGATCAACTGGCACCCCCACGATCCGCGCTTCGACCTGGCGCACAACCCCAATGAACTCAACCGCCATGGCTGGGTCGTGGAAATCGACCCGTTCGATCCGCAGTCGACCCCGGTCAAACGCACCGCCCTGGGCCGTTTCAAGCACGAGAACGCGGCCCTGGCCGAAACCGCTGATGGCCGCGCCGTGGTCTACATGGGCGACGACGAACGCGGCGAGTTCATCTACAAATTCATCAGCCGCGACAAGATCGACCACCGCAACCCCAAGGCCAACCGCGACCTGCTGGACCACGGCACGCTGTACGTGGCGCGCTTCGATGGCGGCGACAGCAATCCCGACCTTCCCAAGGGCCAGGGCCAATGGATCGAGCTGAGCCACGGCAAGAACGGGCTCGATGCCGCCAGCGGCTTTGCCGACCAGGGCCAGGTGCTGATCCATGCCCGCCTGGCCGCCAGCGTGGTCAAAGCCACGCGCATGGACCGGCCGGAATGGATAGTGGTCAGCCCCAAGGATGGCCAGGTCTATTGCACCCTGACCAACAACGTCAAACGCGGCGAAGACGGCCAGCCGGTGGGCGGCCCCAACCCGCGGGAGAAAAACGTCTATGGGCAGATCCTGCGCTGGCGCACCGACCGCGATGACCATGGCGCCATGAGCTTTGCCTGGGACTTGTTCGTGGTCGCCGGCAACCCTTCAGTGCACGCGGGGCAAGCCAAGGGCGGCTCATCGAACATCACCCCACAGAACATGTTCAACAGCCCCGACGGACTGGGGTTCGACCAGGCCGGGCGCCTGTGGATCCTGACCGATGGCGATGTCAGCAACAGCGGCGACTTCGCCGGCATGGGCAACAATCAGATGCTCTGCGCGGACCCGGCCAGCGGCGAGATCCGCCGGTTCATGGTCGGCCCGGTAGGCTGCGAAGTCACCGGCATCAGCTTCTCACCCGACCAGAAAACCCTGTTTGTCGGGATCCAGCACCCGGGCGAAAACGGCGGCTCGACGTTCCCCGAGCACCTGCCCAACGGCAAGCCGCGTTCTTCGGTCATGGCCATCCGCCGTGAAGACGGCGGGATCGTCGGCACCTGACCCGCCCAGGCCGGGATGTCATCCACCGAGACATCCCGACCAAGCCTAAAGCCGCCACCTATCCGGACCGGTGTGCGCTACCATGCGTGGCCTTACGCGGCAGCCTGCTGCGCGCAGGAGTGAGCATGTCGCACCCGTTTGAAACACTGACCCCGGATCTGGTCCTCGACGCCGTAGAAAGCATCGGTTTTCTCAGCGACGCCCGCGTTTTGGCGCTCAACAGCTATGAAAATCGCGTGTACCAAGTCGGCATCGAAGATGGCGAACCGCTGATCGCCAAGTTCTACCGTCCCCAGCGCTGGACCAACGAAGCCATCCTCGAAGAACACCGCTTCACCTTCGAGCTCGCCGAGTGCGACGTACCGGTAGTGGCGCCGATGATCCACAACGGCGCCAGCCTGTTCGAGCACGCGGGCTTTCGCTTTACCCTGTTCCCGCGCCGTGGCGGCCGGGCACCGGAGCCGGGCAACCTCGACCAGCTCTATCGACTGGGCCAGCTGCTCGGCCGTTTGCACGCGGTCGGCGCCACCAAGCCGTTCGAGCACCGTGAGGCGCTGGGGGTGAAAAACTTCGGCCACGACTCCCTGGCCACCCTGCTTGAAGGCAATTTCATACCCAAGGGCCTGCTGCCCGCCTACGAGTCAGTGGCGCGGGATCTGCTCAAGCGCGTGGAAGAGGTGTACAAGACCACGCCGCACACCAACATCCGCATGCACGGCGATTGCCACCCCGGCAACATGATGTGCCGTGACGAGATGTTCCATATCGTCGACCTCGACGACTGCCGCATGGGGCCGGCCGTGCAAGACCTGTGGATGATGCTCGCGGGTGATCGTCAGGAATGTCTCGGGCAGTTGTCGGAATTGATGGATGGCTACAGCGAATTCCACGATTTCGACCCACGGGAACTGGCCCTGATCGAAGCCCTGCGCGCCCTGCGTCTGATGCACTACAGCGCCTGGCTCGCACGGCGCTGGGACGATCCGGCATTCCCCCACAGCTTTCCGTGGTTCGGTACCGAACGCTATTGGGGCGACCAGGTCCTGGCCCTGCGCGAGCAGCTATCGGCACTCAATGAAGAGCCGCTGAAACTGTTCTGAGCCGCCGTTGCACGCCCGGCCCAGGCCCAGGGTCGGGACTGCTCGTCGCCGCTGCCGCAGGCTCGGGCCGCGTTCGGACGCAGTCCTTCACGAACACCGCCCATGCACCTGGCACCCCAGCGCACGACTGTTAACAAAGTCTCACGACAGTTTCAGACAAATCTCCTTACAATCGTCGCTTTGTTAGCTGCCTAAGCAAGGATTCTGCATGCAAGCCGCCAACCCGCGTCACGGGTACATTCTGGGCCTGAGTGCCTACATCATCTGGGGCCTGTTCCCCCTCTACTTCAAAGCCATTGCCAGCGTGCCCGCGGTTGAAATCATCATTCACCGGGTCCTGTGGTCGGCGTTGTTCGGCGCTTTGTTGCTGATGGTCTGGAAACACCCCGGCTGGTGGCGCGAGCTGCGGGAGAATCCTAAACGCCTGGCGATCCTGGCCTTGAGCGGCACCTTGATCGCCGCCAACTGGCTGACGTACGTCTGGTCGGTGAACAACGGCCGGATGCTGGAGGCCAGCCTGGGCTACTACATCAACCCCCTGGTGAATGTGCTGCTGGGCATGTTGATTCTTGGCGAGCGTCTGCGACGTCTGCAGTGGCTGGCCGTGGTGCTGGCGGCGGTGGGTGTGGCGCAACAGGTGTGGCAGGTGGGCAGCCTGCCCTGGGTGTCGCTGGTGCTGGCGCTGACCTTCGGTTTCTACGGGCTGATCCGCAAGCAGGCACCGGTCAAGGCATTGCCCGGGCTGGTGGTGGAAACCTGGATGCTGGTGCCGATTGCGGTGGCCTGGCTGCTGTTCAACCCGACGGCGAGCAGCGCCCAGCTCGAGTTCTGGGGCAGCTCCGAAGCCTGGTGGCTGGTGGCCGCAGGCCCGGTCACCCTGGTGCCGCTGGTGTGTTTCAACGCGGCTGCGCGGCATTTGCCTTACACCACCCTGGGCTTCTTGCAGTACCTGGCACCGACCCTGGTGCTGTTGCAGGCGGTGCTGCTGTTTGATGAACACCTGTCCTCCAGCACGCTGGTGGCGTTCATGTTCATCTGGGCCGGCCTGGCGGTGTACAGCGTGGATGCCTGGTTGAGTTTGCGTCGCCGCAACTGATCAAAAAACGAACAACAGCTTGCAGGCCACGGCTCACGTGGCCTGCAAGCATCCTTCCCAAGGTTATCCACAGCGTGATCCCCGGCGTTTGTGCACAAGCCCTTGAAAACTGATGATTTTTTGATCAAACCCTGGAGAGCCCCGGCCCCTTTGGGCTGGAGACCTGTCTCTACAGGTTATCCACAGGCGCATGCACCTTAAACTTGGATAACCGGCGGTGCCGGGCTCAGGTCTCGCTGCGCAGCACCAATTCGACCATCAGGTCATCTGCCAGGGTTTCAAGGCGAGCCTGCAGCACATCCAGGGACAAGGTCAGGGGCACCGCAAGGACTGCCTCGGCATGAAACAACGGCTCGCTGCTCATAGGCGCGGGGCGCACTTCAGTCACCAACCGTTCCAGGTTGACCCCCTGCTCGCTGAGCAGCCGGGTGATGTCGCGCACGATGCCAGGCCGGTCGTTGCCCACCAACTCCATGGCGATCGGCTTCCAGGTGCAGGACTGCTCGATACCACTTTCAGCGATCAGCACGCGAATCCCATGGCTCGACAAGCCCTGGAGCGCGTCCACCAGTTCGTCATAGGCTTCGGCCGGCACCCCGACGCGCAGGATCCCGGCAAACTGCCCCGCCATGCGCGACATGCGGCTCTCCAGCCAGTTACCCCCGTGCTCGGCAATGCACTGGGCAATGCGCTCGACCTGTCCGGGCTTGTCCGGGGCGAATACGGTGAGTACGAGATGGTCCATGGCGCAGTCCTCTGATCATGACTTTTGTTATAGAAGCGCAAGTATAGGCAAGCCTCGCCGGCCCACCTGCGGCCAGTGAATCCCGCTACAGACCGCTCGAAAGGGGCACTGGCAGCCGGGGGCCAGGCGCAAAGACACAAATCGTGTACAACTATTTGAATTTATATGGAACAATCCGTGCGCTTTTTGAGAACATGACCGCCACTTGCGTGACCAAAGGAGCAACTTTAGTCGCGGAACGACGTATTTAGTCTAATTTTCACAAGCGCAATTGATCATGTAGTATGCCGCAGCGCGCACTACATAACGTTGGACCGATGTCTGCCAAGGCCCAGTCGCAACCCTCAAAAGCCCCGTCAGCAAGGCTCCGCCGTTGATTGGAAGCAGCCAGCCGCCCGCGATGGCATGTACTGGTAGAGGGGTTTGTGGTTTAAATGCCAGGGCTTCATTGTCAATTTGAAGAGCTGAAAAGCGAAATAGCTGAGCAGAGTGAGGCAAGCAATGACTGAACACGTTCAAGTGGGTGGCCTGCAGGTCGCCAAAGTCCTGTTCGACTTCGTGAACAACGAAGCCATTCCCGGTACCGGCCTCACCGCCGATTCGTTCTGGGCCGGCGCCGACAAGGTCATCCATGACCTGGCCCCGAAAAACCAAGCCCTACTCGCCAAACGCGACGATTTCCAAGCGCGTATCGATGCCTGGCACCAATCCCGTGCCGGTCAATCCCACGACGCTGTGGCCTACAAGGCCTTCCTGCAAGACATCGGTTACCTGCTGCCAGAAGCAGCGGACTTCCAGGCCACGACGCAAAACGTCGATGACGAGATCGCCCGCATGGCCGGTCCGCAGCTGGTGGTTCCGGTCATGAACGCCCGCTTCGCCCTCAACGCTTCCAACGCCCGCTGGGGCTCGTTGTACGACGCGCTGTACGGCACCGACGCCATCAGCGAAGCCGACGGCGCGGAAAAGGGCAAAGGCTACAACAAGGTCCGTGGCGACAAGGTCATCGCCTTCGCCCGCGCCTTCCTCGACGAATCCGCACCGCTGAGCGCGGGTTCCCATGTCGACGCCACGAGCTACAAGATCGTTGGCGGCAAGCTGGTGGTCGGCCTCAAGGGCGGCAGCAACAGTGGCCTGCGCGATGATGCCCAGTTAATCGGCTACCACGGCGACGCTGCGGCACCGACCGCGATCCTGCTCAAACACAACGGCCTGCACTTCGAAATCCAGATCGACGCCACCAGCCCCGTCGGCCAGACCGACGCCGCCGGCGTCAAAGACGTGCTGATGGAAGCCGCACTGACCACCATCATGGACTGCGAAGACTCGGTAGCTGCCGTCGACGCCGACGATAAGGTGGTGATCTACCGCAACTGGCTCGGCCTGATGAAAGGCGACCTGGCGGAAGAAGTGGCCAAGGGCGGCAAGTCCTTCAACCGCACCATGAACGCCGACCGCGAGTACACCGCCGTCGACGGCTCGACCCTGAAGCTGCACGGTCGCTCCCTGCTGTTCGTACGCAACGTGGGTCACTTGATGACCATCGACGCGATCCTCGACAAGCACGGCAACGAAGTGCCGGAAGGCATCCTCGACGGCCTGCTCACCAGCCTGGCGGCGGTGCACAACCTGAACGGCAACACCTCGCGCAGCAACAGCCGCACCGGTTCGGTCTACATCGTCAAACCGAAGATGCACGGTCCGGAAGAAGCGGCGTTCACCAACGAGCTGTTCGGCCGCATCGAAGACGTGCTGGCGTTGCCACGCAACACCCTGAAAGTCGGGATCATGGACGAGGAGCGCCGCACCACGGTCAACCTCAAGGCCTGTATCCAGGCGGCCAGCGAGCGCGTGGTGTTCATCAACACCGGCTTCCTCGACCGTACCGGCGACGAAATCCACACCTCCATGGAAGCCGGCGCCGTGGTGCGCAAGGCTGAGATGAAGGCCGCAAAATGGATCGGCGCCTACGAAAACTGGAACGTCGATATCGGCCTGAGCACAGGCCTGCAAGGTCGCGCGCAGATCGGCAAAGGCATGTGGGCCATGCCCGACCTGATGGCCGCGATGCTCGAACAGAAAATCGCCCACCCGCTGGCCGGCGCCAACACCGCCTGGGTGCCATCGCCCACCGCGGCGGCGCTGCATGCCCTGCACTACCACAAGGTCGACGTATTCGCCCGCCAGGCCGAGCTGGCCAAGCGCCCCCGCGCTTCGGTGGACGACATCCTGACCATCCCCCTGGCCAGCAACACCAACTGGTCGGAGCAGGAAATCCGCAACGAACTGGACAACAACGCCCAGGGCATCCTCGGTTACGTGGTGCGCTGGATCGACCAGGGCGTGGGCTGCTCCAAAGTGCCGGATATCAACGACGTAGGCCTGATGGAAGACCGCGCGACCCTGCGCATTTCCAGCCAGCACATCGCCAACTGGCTGCGCCACGGCGTGGTCACCGAGGCCCAGGTGCTGGAAAGCCTCAAACGCATGGCTCCAGTGGTTGACCGGCAGAACGCCGGCGACGCGCTGTACCGTCCTCTGGCGCCAGACTTCGACAGCAACATCGCCTTCCAGGCGGCGGTCGAACTGGTGATCGAAGGCACCAAGCAGCCAAACGGCTACACCGAGCCGGTGCTGCACCGTCGTCGTCGCGAGTTCAAGGCCAAGAACGGCCTGTAACAACGCGGCGCTAGCCCAATGAAAAAGCCCCGATCACTGATCGGGGCTTTTTTTTGCAACATGGGTGACGGCGTCTAGGGCCTGTACGAAAACTCGCCGAGCAAAGATCAGGCAAGGCAAAAACAGGCGAGGAACGGCCGGGGTCGCGTTCGACTGTAGGGACCTACATGAGCATTCCGATCGGACTCGCGCCCGAGCCTGTTTTTAACGCAGCATGATCGAAGCGCAGGTAGTTTTCGTACAGAGCCTAGGGGACCACGCCCAGTTCGTGCTTGACCAGGCTCAGCAGCTTGTCGGTGTCGATGGGTTTGAGCAGGAAGTCGACCACGCTCAAATGCATGGCCGCAATGGCGTCGCGCACGTCGGCGTCGCCGGAAATGATGATGATCGGCAACGCCGCCCGTTCCGATTCGCGCACCTGGCGGATCAGCTCCAGGCCACTGCAAGGCGCCATGCGCAGGTCGGTGACCAGCAGTCCGATGGATTTATTCGAGTTCAACAGCTCCAGTGCCGCTTTGCCGCTGGCAGCGGTAACGCAACGGATGCCATCCAGTCCGAGGATTTCCGAAAGCAACTCGCGCGCATCTTTGTCGTCATCGGCAATCAATACGCGCTGTGGCGGCAGGTCGGGCTCCAGCATGACTGCGCTTAGCGCCTCGCGCTCGGCGTCACTCAAAATATCGTGGTCGGACATAGGTTTCCTACATGTTCAAGTCAATCCCCTAGCACAGTGGTCAGACATCGCTAAGCAGGCCTTCAATGTGCACTTCGTCGGAAATTTTTCCAAGAGGTCTGTTGAGCACTTTTTTTGCGCCAACGACCCCGGGCTTAGACCAAATCCCCACGATTGAAGCCCTACCTAGACTTACGTCCAATGGGCACCCCGGGCACAGGGGCCGACCATGGCTGTTGATCCGACCACAACAAATCCAAAAAGACTGCGGTAATAGTTATGAGTAAAGCGGATGCCTTCACCCAGGCAGGGAAAACCGCGGTGTTGCAGAACATCCACGGCACCATGCAGTTCCTGCAACGGTTCCCGCCGTTCAACCAGATGGAAAACGCCCACCTGGCCTACCTGGTAGAACAATGCCAACTGCGCTTCTACGGGCCTGACGAGAGCATCATCAAGCCCGCCGACGGGCCGGTGGAACACTTCTACATCGTCAAACAGGGCCGAGTGGTCGGCGAACGTCCGCACACGGCCAAGGGCGGCACCGAGACCACCTTCGAGATCACCACCGGCGAATGCTTCCCGCTGGCCGCCCTGCTGGGCGAACGGGCCACGCGTACCGAACACCTGGCGGCCGAGGACACCTTCTGCCTGCAACTGAACAAGCCGGCCTTTATCAAGTTGTTTGCCCTGTCCTCGGTGTTTCGCGACTTCGCCTTGCGCGGGGTCAGCAGCCTGCTGGACCAGGTCAACCAGCAAGTCCAGCAAAAAGCCGTGGAAACCCTCGGCACCCAATACTCGCTCAACACCCGCCTGGGCGAGCTGGCCATGCGTCATCCCGTGACCTGCAGCACCGTCACCCCCCTGCGCGAAGCCGTGACCCTGATGCACGAGCAACAGGTCGGCAGCATCGTGGTGGTGGATGAGCACAAGGCGCCGATCGGTATTTTCACCCTGCGCGACCTGCGCCAGGTGGTAGCCGACGGCACCGATGATTTCACTCAGCCGATCGAACGGCACATGACCCACGGCCCGTTCTACCTGACGCCGGACCACAGCGCCTTCGACGCGGCCATCGCCATGACCGAGCGCCATATCGCCCACGTCTGCCTGGTCAAGGACCAGCGCCTGTGCGGCGTGGTCTCAGAGCGTGACCTGTTTTCCCTGCAACGGGTCGACCTGGTGCACCTGGCGCGTACCATCCGCAATGCCCCACGGGTCGAGAACCTGGTGGCGCTGCGCGGCGAGATCGGGCAACTGGTGGAACGCATGCTGGCCCACGGCGCGTCCTCGACCCAGATCACCCACATCATCACCCTGCTCAACGACCACACCGTGTGCCGGGTGATCGAACTGACCCTGGCCGACCGCGGCGATCCCGGCGTGCCCTTCAGTTGGCTGTGTTTCGGCAGCGAAGGCCGCCGTGAGCAGACCCTGCACACCGACCAGGACAACGGCATTCTGTTCGACGCCCGCGACGCGGCCCACGCTGCCGAGATCCGCGGCAAGCTGCTGCCCCTGGCGCAGCAGATCAATCAAAGCCTGGCGCAGTGCGGCTTTACCCTGTGCAAGGGCAATATCATGGCCGGCAACCCCGAGCTGTGCCTGTCCCGCGCCGAATGGGCCCGACGTTTTTCCGCCTTTATCCGCGAAGCCACCCCGGAAAACCTGCTGGCCTCCAGCATCTACTTCGACCTGCGGGTGGTCTGGGGCGATGAACAAGGCTGCGAGCAACTGCGACGCGGCATCCTCGACCAGGTGGCCGACAACCGGCTGTTCCAGCGCATGCTGGCGGAGAACGCCTTGCGTCAACGGCCGCCGGTGGGACGCTTCCGCGAATTTGTGCTGGCGAAAAAGAACGGCGAAAAGGCCACCCTCGACCTCAAGGTCCAGGGCCTGACCCCCTTCGTCGACGGCGCCCGCCTGCTGGCGCTGGCCAACGGCATCAGCGCCAACAACACCCTGGAGCGCCTGCGCCAACTGGTGGCCAGGGAAGTGATCGAGCCCCTGGACGGCGCGGCCTATGAAGAGGCCTACCACTTTATCCAGCAGACCCGCATGCAACAGCACCAGCTGCAAACCCGCGAGAACCTGCCCTACTCCAACCGCGTCGACCCGGACCGCCTCAACCACCTGGACCGGCGCATCCTGCGTGAATCCCTGCGCCAGGCCCAGCGCCTGCAAAGCAGCCTGGCCCTGCGGTATCAGCTATGAGCCTGTTCGCCTGGCTGCGCCCCGCCAGTGCCAGCCTCACCCCCGAACAACAGCAGCGCCGCGACCGCCTGCCGGCCCCGGCGCCATTGGGCGAATGCAGCCTGCGGCAACAGCGCTGGGTGGTGCTGGACCTGGAAACCAGCGGCCTGAACCTCAATCGCGACCAGGTGCTGTCGATCGGTGCGGTGGTGATCGAGGACGGCGCCATCGACTTCAGCCAGCAGTTCGAGCGCACCTTGCTGCGGGTCGACCACAAGCTCAGCCCCAGCGTGCTGATCCATGGCCTGGGGCCGAGCGCGATTGCCGCCGGTTGTGACCCGGCCCAGGCGTTGCTGGACTTTATGGAGTTTGTCGGCGACAGCCCGGTGCTGGCCTTCCACGCACCCTTCGACCAGCACATGCTCGGTCGGGCGCTGAAAGACAGCCTGGGTTATCGCCTGCAGCACAGTTTTATGGATATCGCCGAACTGGCACCGCTGCTGTGCCCTCAAGCCAATATCCGCGAAGCCGGGCTGGATGACTGGATCGACTGGTTCAAGCTGCAAGTGGGCGAACGCCACCATGCCGCCGCCGACGCCCTGGCCACCGCAGAACTGGCGCTGATCCTGTTCAGCCGTGCCCGCCAGCAGCAGATCCACAGCCCGCTGAACCTGCAACAGCGCCTCAACCAGTGGAAGCGCCGTCAGCAGGCGCCTTCTTTCTAACCGGCGGATCTTCGGTGCCGGTCAGGGCCAGCGCAGCCTCGCAGGCTCGGCAGCGGCTCCACACCTGGCGGCACCAAGCAACGCCCGCACTCGGCTAAACCCGGCGTCCCTGATGGCCAAAACCACAGGTTCCACCCGACAGGCGCCCATTGCGCGGCCGTTGCGCCCCTGCGACAATCGCGAATAATTCTCGTTAGTTTAAACTTCTCGATTGGTGATGCCCGTTGTCGTCAGCCCAAAGCCCCCACAATGAGCTCGTTGGCGCGTTATATCGCGACCATCGCGGCTGGCTGCTGGCTTGGCTGCGACGCAACGTGGCCTGTCCGCAACGGGCCGAAGACCTGAGCCAGGACACCTTCGTCCGCCTGCTGGGCCGCGACGAACTGAACACGCCGCGCGAGCCACGGGCCTTTCTCGTCGCCATCGCCAAGGGCCTGCTGTTCGACTATTTTCGCCGTGCCGCCCTGGAACAGGCGTACCTCACCGAACTGATGCTGATCCCGGAAGCCGAGCACCCCTCGCCGGAAGAACAGCAGATGATCCTCGAAGACCTCAAGGCCATCGACCGCCTGCTCGGCAAGCTGTCGAGCAAGGCCCGCGCCGCGTTCCTCTATAACCGCCTGGATGGCCTGAGCCACGCCCAGATTGCCGAGCGCCTCGGAGTCTCGGTGCCGCGCGTGCGCCAGTACCTGGCCCAGGGCATCCGCCAGTGCTACATCGCGCTGTACGGTGAGCCGGTATGAACCCCATCAGCTCCAAGCCGGTTTCGTCCCAGGTGCTGGACGCGGCGATTGCCTGGCAGTTGTCGCTCGATTCCGGCAACGCCGTGGAGCGCGAGGAGTTCGCCAAATGGCACGCCGCCCATGAAGAACATGCCCGGGCCTGGCGCCAGCTGGGCATGCTCGACCAGCGCTTCAGCGTGGCCTCGGGCCCGGCCCGGGTGGCCCTGCTGCAATCGCGCGAAGGGATCCGCCGACGGGTGCGCAAGCTCGGCAGCGGCCTGGCCAGCGTTGCGCTGATGATCGGCCTGGCGCTGTTCGCCGGGGAACGCTACCTGCCGCTCAACTATTGGCTGGCCGACCAGCGCACGGCCACCGGCGAGCAGCGCACTCTGCACCTGAGCGACGGCACCGTGATCAACCTCAATACCCACAGTGCCCTGGATGTGCGCTTTGACGACAAGCAACGGCGCATCGTGTTGCAGGAAGGCGAGATCCTGATCGAAACCGGCCACGGCGACGCCCGCCCGTTCATTGTCGAAACCGATGACGGGCACATGCGCGCCCTCGGCACGCGGTTCCTGGTCAAGCGGGAGAACCAGGGCACCCGCCTGAGCGTGCTGCAGTCCGCCGTCGCCGCTCGTCCGCAGGCGAGCCCCGACGAACAGATCCTCAAGGAAGGCCAGCAGGTACTGATGCGCCGTGACGGGCTCGGCCCGCTCCAGGCCTTGAACGCCGGCGCCGACGCCTGGACCCGCGGCATGCTGGTGGTGGACAACGCACGGCTCGAAGACCTGATCGGCGAACTCGGTCGCTACCGCCGCGGCCACCTTGGCGTGGCCCCGGAAGTCGCCGACCTGCGTATTACCGGCAGCTTCCCGCTGCACAACACCGACCTGGCGCTGACCGCGCTACTGCCGACCCTGCCGGTGCAGATCGAACGGCATACGGCGTGGTGGGTAACGGTGGCTGCCAAGGCCGACGCCAAGCCCTGAAACCCAGCGGTCGGCATTGCCGCCGTGGCCGGCAGGCCTGCGCTGCCCCTCTGCCACGCAGGCGCTCGCCTGGTGCAACGGGCGCGATCGAAGCTCGCCTTTATCTAAATCAAAATTATTTTCAATCAGCCCTATCACTTTTTGCATCTCGTCCGGCACATAGGCAATTGCGAACTATTTCCATTCAGGAGCCGCCGTATGTACCGCTCGCTAGACACCTTGTTGCGCCCCAGCCTCTTGGCCGTGGCCATTGCCCTCTGCACCCCGCTGGCCAGCACTGCGTTGTTGGCCGCCGAGCAGGCGTCCAGCGTGCGTACCTACAACCTGCCGGCCGCGCCCCTGGCCAGCACCCTGAACCAGATCGCCAGCCAGGCTGGCCTGGCCCTGAGCCTGAACCCGTCCCTGGCCGCCGGCAAAACCTCGGCCCCGGTCAAGGGCCCGTTCGACGCCCCCGGCGCCCTGCGCGAAGCCCTGCGCGGCACCGGCCTGCAACTGGAGCAAAGCGGCGCCGGCACCTACAGCCTGGCGCCGATCCCGGAGGGCGTGGTGGCGTTGCCGGAAACCAGTATTACCGGTCAGGAGTTCGCTGAAACGGCTTGGGGACCGGTGGATGGCTACGCCGCCAAGCGCACCGCCGCAGGCACCAAAACCGATACCGAGCTGCGAGAAGTTCCCCGTTCGATCTCTGTCGCCACCCGCGATCAGATGCAGGATCGGGCCGTACAGAACCTCGACGATGCCGTGCGCTACATGCCGGGCGTCACCGCCAGCAGCTATGGCAGCGACAGCCGCGCCGAATGGTTGAAGGTCCGTGGCTTCGAGCCCACCCAGTTCCTCGATGGCTTGCCGCTGCCCAAGGGCACTTACACCATGCCCAAGCTGGAAACCTGGGATCTGGAGCGTGTGGCGCTGCTGCGCGGTCCGGCATCCTCGGTGTATGGCCAAACCCCACCCGGTGGCCTGCTGGATATGGTCAGCCGGCGCCCGCAGGACACGGCCGGCCATGAAGTCCAGCTGCAAATCGGCAGCTACCAGCGCAAGCAGATCAGCTTTGACAGCACCGGTCCGATCGATGATGAAGGCCGCTTCCTGTACCGCGTCAGCGGCGTGGTACGCGACAGCAACACCGCCATCGAACATAACGAGGACAAGCGCTACAACATTGCCCCCAGCCTGACCTGGAACATCGACGACGACACCAAACTGACGTTCCTGAGCCAGTTCAACCGCGACGATACCGGGATCACCAGCCAGTTCCTGCCCCTGCAAGGCACCAAGCTGTACAGTCCGGCAGGCGAGGTGAAGTACCACAAGAACCTGGGCGACCCGAGCTGGGAGTATTACGACAAGACCTACTACGCCCTGGGCTACGCCTTTGAACATCGCCTGAATGATGTCTGGCAGTTCCGGCAGAACCTGCGCTACACCAAAAGCGACCTGTCCTTCCAGGGCATTACTGCCGGTGGCTTCTATTGGCCGAACAAACCGGATCTGGCGGTCAGTGCCGACGGTACGGTTCGGCGCGGTGCCAACATCGTCAACGAAGACATCAGCCAGTTCGCCGTGGATAACAACTTCCAGGCCGACTTCAATACCGGTGTACTCAAACACACGCTGTTGCTAGGCCTGGATCACGAACGCGTCAACACCAACTACAAATGGCTGTACGGCGAAGCCCCTACCAGCAACATCATCAACCCGATCTACGGGCAGGACTTCAGCAAGGTCGCCTATTCCGCCTACAACGATTACAACCAGAAACGTCAAGGCACCGGCCTGTATCTCCAGGACCAGATGGCGCTCGACAACTGGCGCCTGACCCTGGGCGGACGCCAGGACTGGCTGCACACCGATACCAAGTTCTACAACATTGCCAGCGAACCCCGTGATCAGCGCGACGACCACGCGTTCACCGGCAATGCTGCGCTGAGTTACGTCTTCGACTCGGGCTTCACGCCCTATGTTTCCTATGCCGAGTCGTTCCAGGCCGAAGCCGGCGGTAACTCCAAGGGGCAGGCCTTCGAGCCTAGCACTGGCAAGCAATACGAACTGGGGGTCAAATACCAGCCGCCAGGCAGCGACATACTGCTGACCGCTGCGGTCTACGACCTGACGCGGCAGAACATCGTGCTCTCCGACAGCCTGGGCGTAAGCCGGCCATTGGGCGAAGCCAAGGTCCGCGGCTTCGAGTTGGAAGCGGTAGGCAACGTCAACGAGAACCTCAAGCTCACGGCGGCCTACACCTACGCCAACAGCAAAATGACCAAGGTCGGCGACCCTCAGGACAAAAACCGTCCGTTGCCCCTGACCCCGGAAAACCAGGCCTCGATCTGGGCCGACTACACCTGGCATAACGGCTTGCTGGACGGCTTCGGCGTGGGCTTTGGCGCGCGCTACATCGGCGAAACCAATAACATCCCCGCAGGTAACCTGCCCTATGTCGGCAGTAAGTCCGACGGCGACACCGATGCCTATACGGTCTACGACGCCGCCGTGCACTACGACCTGGGCCGCCTGCAGAACTCGCTGAAAGGCGCCAGCATCGCCCTCAATGCCAACAACGTATTCGACAAGGAATACATGTCGACCTGCGACGGTACTTACTGCTACTACGGCGATCGCCGCAACGTCATGGCCAGCGTCAACTACAAGTGGTAAACCGCTAGCTTTCCGGTATCACAACAAGGGTCACGGCCACGCCGTGGCCCTTTTGCATCTGGATGATTCATGAAAAGCCAAACCATCCGCCGCTGGTCCTTTATCCACACCTGGACCAGCCTGATCTGCACTGTATTTCTGCTGATGCTGGCCCTGACCGGCCTGCCGCTGATTTTCCACCACGAGATCGATCATCTGCTGGGTGACTCGCCGCAGCTACGGGAAATGCCCGCCGAGACTCCGCACCTGGACCTGCAGCAGCTGGTGCGCGCCGCCGAGGCCCATCGGCCAGGCGAGGTGATGCAGTACTTCGGCTGGGATGAAGACGATCCCAACGGCGTGGTGACGATCATGGCCAAGACCGCCGGCACCGAGCCGAACTCGTCCCACACCTTCATGCTCGACGCCCGCACCGGCGAGGCCGTGGCAATGCCCTCGGCCAACGGCGGGCTGATGATGGTCATGCTGCGCCTGCACGTGGACCTGTTCGCCGGCCTGCCGGGCAAGCTGCTGCTGGCGTTCATGGGCCTGCTGTTCGTGCTGGCGATCATTTCCGGCACCGTGCTGTACCTGCCCTTCATGCGCCGGCTGAAGTTCGCCAGCGTACGCCACGACAAATCCACCCGCCTGCGCTGGCTCGACCTGCATAACCTGATCGGCGTGGTGACCCTGACCTGGGCCCTGGTGGTGGGCGTGACCGGAGTGATCAGCGCCTGCGCCGACCTGATCATCGCCGCCTGGCGCAACGACAGCCTGAGCGCGATGATCGCCCCTTACCGCGACGCGCCACCGCTGACGCAACTGGCCCCGGCCAGCTGTCTGCTGGATATTGCCGCGCAGGCCGCGCCGGGCATGCGCCCGGACTTTATCGCCTTCCCCGGCACGCGCTTTTCCAGCGAGCACCATTACGCGGTGTTCATGAAGGGCAGCAGCCACCTGACCTCGCACCTGCTGACCCCGGTGCTGATCGACGCCGCGACCCTGCAGGTCACTGCCGTGGCCGAACGGCCGTGGTACATGGACGCCATGGGCATGTCCCAGCCGCTGCACTTTGGCGACTATGGCGGCATGCCGATGAAGGTCCTGTGGGCGGTGCTGGATGGGCTGACCATTATCGTCCTGGGCAGCGGCGTGTACCTGTGGCTCGTGCGCCGGCGCAACAGCCGCGTCTTGAACAGCACGCAAAAGGTGGCGCCATGAAGCCCCGGCAGAGCAATTTCTGGAAGGTCTTCAGTGCCCCGCTGCTGATCGGCCTGCTCAGTGCCGTCGGACTCTTCGCCGCCCTGCTGGGGGATGGCGCCTGGGACAGCCTGAGCTGGCTCGGCCTTGGGCTGCCGGCCCTGATCGCCCTGCGCGGATTGCTCGTACCCCGCTAAATCCCCCTCCACGATCCCGCTCTATACCCAGGCGCCCTGCAGTGGCGCCCGGGCCAATTGCGGCCTTCGTTGTACGACGACAGTCCCGCCACAACCCACTGCATCTCGTCAGCCCAGAATAAAAACCCCATTGACAGCCCGTTAAAGGACTCTTATAACGGAATCAAGTTGTACGACGACACACAACGTAACAATTTGTCGACCCATAAAAATAATTCAAAGAGTGTCCAGCCAATCATGACCCGACTCCGTCTTTCGCCCGCACCGCCCGCCTGTTTCCTGCTGCACGCCGCCCATTCGCCACCGTGATGCCCCTGCGCGCGCCCTTTGGCGCCGCCAACCGGCAACACCCATAAATCCAAGAAAATGATGGTGAAGCGATGAAAATCAAAGGCATCCGCTGGTGGATGGTCGGCCTGGTCACGGCTGGCCTGATGGTCAATTACCTGGCCCGCAATACCCTGTCGGTGGCCGCACCGACCCTGATGAGCGAGATGAACATCTCCACCGAGCAGTACTCGCACATCGTCGTTGCCTGGCAGGTCTGCTACGCCCTGATGCAACCGGTGGCCGGCTACATCATCGATGCCATCGGCACCAAACTGGGCTTCGCGATATTTGCCGTGGCCTGGTCCGTGGCCTGCGCGGCGGCGGCGCTGGCCTCGGGCTGGCAAGGCCTGGCGGTGGTTCGTGGCCTGCTCGGCCTGACCGAAGCGGCCGGGCTGCCGGCAGCAGTCAAGGCCTCCACCGAATGGTTTCCTGCCAAGGAGCGCTCGGTGGCCATCGGCTGGTTCAACATCGGCTCGTCGATCGGCGCGCTGCTGGCCCCGCCTTTGGTGGTCTGGGCGATTCTCAACAGTGGCTGGGAGCTGGCGTTCCTGATCGTCGGCGCCATGGGCATCATCTGGAGCTTCCTGTGGCTGGTGCTGTACAAACACCCGCGGGACCAGAAGCTGCTGAGCGAGCGTGAGCGCGACTACATCCTCAGTGGCCAGGAAGAGCACTTCAAGGATCCAAATCCGAAAAAAGGCAGCTGGAAAAAGATCATCGGCAACCGCAACTTCTACGCCATCGCCAGCGCGCGCATGTTGTCGGAACCGGCCTGGCAGACCTTCAACGCCTGGATCCCGCTGTACCTGATGACCGAGCGCCACATGAACATCAAGGAAATCGCGATGTTCGCCTGGCTGCCGTTCCTCGCCGCAGACCTGGGTTGCGTGCTGGGGGGATACCTGAGCCCGTTCTTCCACCGCTACTGCAAGGTGTCGCTGTTCACCTCGCGCAAGATGGTGCTGTTCTTTGGCGCCTCGTGCATGATCGGCCCGGCCTGCATCGGCCTCGTGGCAAGCCCCTACACCGCGATTGCCCTGCTGTGCGTCGGCGGCTTCGCCCACCAGACCCTGTCCGGGGCGCTGTATGCCATTACCTCGGACTCGTTCGGCAAGAATGAAGTGGCCACCGCCACCGGCATGGGCGGGATGTTCGGTTACCTGGGCGCTGCGGCATTCACCCTGGTGTTTGGCGTGATGGTGACCAAGATCGGCTACAGCCCGCTGTTCGTGGTGCTGGCGATTTTCGACATCATCGCCGCCCTGGTCGTGTGGAACGTCGCTCGCGAACTCAAGCCCACCCCGGCCTCACCCGCCAGCAGCAACACCCCGGGCGCCCAATTGAAACCCGCGCTCTGAGTGACCCCCTATAGCCGCTGCCGAGCCTCGCGAGGCTCGGCAGCGGCTATAGGGCGGGGGTGGTGGAGGTGGTGGAGGTGGTGGAGGTGACGGGATGGTATTTGGGGAAGCGGCGCAGGACATAGGCGATGCGGGCCAGGTCGATCAGGATCACCGGCACAAACCACAGGTTCTCCGGCACTGCGCCAGAGGCCACCAGCAATGTGAAACCACTCAGCAACAACAACGGCAGGTGACACAGGGCCAACGCCCGATGCAGCCTGGCACTCACGCCCTTGCGTGCCCTGAGGCAAAACACGCCAAAGCCTGCCACCAGCCATAAGGCCGCCGGAAGCACCAGCATCCAGCCAATGTAGGCAAACATCACCACGAACTCCGGTTCTCCCTCACCCTTGCGCCGAAACTCGCTGTCGAGTGCGATAACCACCGCCAGCCCGTACAGCGCCAGCAAGGCCAACGTCAGCACCGTGTGCTTGAAATACAACCTGCGCATCCTGCATTCCCTGGTTTGAAAGAGTGTCCGGCCGGCACGATACAGATCAATCGCCCGGCCCTGTAGCGCTGTTTACCGATGGCGGCCGGCGCCTTCGCTCAAGCCTTCGGCCCCGGTGCCGATTGCCCCGGCGGTGCAGGCCACGCCGCAGCGACCGGAGCGTCCAGCAACACCCACTGGCGGCGGCTACCCGCCGGCCGTCGCAGAGGCGGTAATTGCTCCAAAGGGAACAACCCGGCAATGCGCTGTGCCAACGCCTCGCCCTCTGCCTGATCTTCACGCAACCCCAATGATCTACACATGAACCGTCTCCAGATCGAACTCCAGTGGCTTGGCTGCACGGGTCTGGGCAATGCCATACCAGTCCAGCTTGCGGGTCAGCACCATGAACACACCCAGCAGCCCGAACAGCAGCAGCGAGCCCATCAACAGTGCGTAGTCTTCAGCGCTCAGTAAGCCAAAGAGCAGGCCGTACAGGGCCGCCAGGCCGACCGCGAAAGCTGAACCGTGACGCCAACTGTGCAAAACGTGGCTGACGTAAAAGCCGATCAGCAACACGCAGGCGCCGGCCGACAGCAGGTACGCCAGGGTGAACCCGAGGTGCTCCGACAGCGACAGCAGCAACAGGTAGAAGAAGGCCAGCGCCACCCCCACCAGGGCGTACTGGATCGGGTGCACCGCCAGGCTCTTGAGCACTTCGAACAGGAAGAACCCGGCAAACGTCAGGCCGATGAACAGCAACGCGTATTTGATCGCCCGATCGCTCTTGAGGTACTGGTCCACCGGGTCGATAAAGCTCACGCCGAAGTTGCGGCTGTTGAAATCACCGCACTGCTCGCTCATGGCCACGCAGCGATCCATGGCCTGCTGCAGGTTGGTGGAGAAGAACGAGGTCTGCCAGGTGGCGGAAAAACCCTGCTCGGTGATTTCACGCTGGGCCGGCAGGTAGTTGCCGATAAAGCTCGGATGCGGCCAGTTGGCCATCAACTGCACCTTGCTGGTCTTGCCCACCGGCACCACCGACAACTGCCCGGTGCCTTGCAGGCGCAGTTCGAAACCGAAATCCAGCTGGGTGGGTTTCTTCACGTCCAGCGGCGGCAACATCACGTGCACGCCCTCGTCCAGCCAGCTGACATAGGTGCCTGGGGCAAAGTCCAGGGTCTGGCCGTTGAGCTCCAGTTTCAGGGCATTTTCAATACCGCGGATGTCGCTGATGCCCACCGCCAGGAAGGCCCGGTCGAACTGATAGTCGGCAAAGTCTTCGCTGATGCCGTACTGCGCGGGAATGGCAAATTGGCCGCTGAGGTGGGTGTTGGCGTGAAACAGCCGGGCCTCGTAGATCCCCCGGGCGCGCAGTTCGGTCTGCGCCTGGCCATTGAGCTCGAAGTGCTCGGGCAGGAAAAACAACCGGCCCTGTTTCTCGACAATGTATTCAGAGCGCTTTTTTGTTTTTTCGTCGACCCGCCAGGTACGGACCTTCTTGCGGTAGTCGACCACCATCACCGGGCCGGTCACCCGTTGGCTACCACTGGAGCTGCGGGCGATCTCGTCGAGCACGCCGTCGCGCAATTGCTGACGGTCGTCGATCAGGCCGTTGATCATCAGCAAGGGGATCAGCAGTAGCAGGATCAACAGGGCAATCGCCCCCAGTTTTACGGTCAAGCTGCGGTTCATGGATTCTCTCCCGATTCGTATGAGAGAGAGTCTGGGCCGCCCACATGGGGGCTTTATGAGGGCAATGTGGAGACTGTGTGGAGATTTTCGTACCCCTGTAGCCGCTGCCGAGCCCGCGAGGCTGCGCTGGCCCTCAACGACCAACGCATTTATCCCGCCAGATCCTCAGCGCCCTTGCGGGCCAGCGGCTACAGGGTAGTTATCGAGGGAGGTGGAGGGTGACTTGCACGCCGCCGGGAACGTTGCCGATGGTCATGCGGCCACCGTGCAGTTGCACCACTTCTTCGACGAAGTTCAGCCCCAGGCCAGTGCTTTTGCGCCCACTGTCCGGGCGTGGCAGGGAGTAGAAGCGCTCGCAGAGGCGGGCCAGGGCATACTCCGGAATCGCCTCGGCCTGGTTGAACAGGCTGAACTCGACCTGCGCCCCCAATTGCTTGGCAAAGAACCGCAGCACGCCCTGGGCCGGGGTGAAGTCCAGGGCGTTTTCCAGCAGATTGCCAATGGCCTGGCGCAACAGGAACGGCTCACCGATCAGGGTCAGATTCGGATCGATGCGCTGTTCGATCTGCAATTGCTTACGCTCGATCCGCGCGCTCTGGCTTTGCAGCAACTCATCGATCAGGGTCGCCAACGGCACCTCGACTCGCTCTTCCAGCCCCTGGCGCTGCTCGACCTGGGCCAGGTCCAGCAGGCGCTCGATCAACTGCTGCATGCGTGCGCTTTCACTGCCGATGTTGCCGACAAAGCGCTGCTGCTGCTCCACCGGCATCTCGCCCTGCAGCAACTCCGCGGCGCCACGAATCGCCGCCAGCGGGCTTTTCAATTCGTGGGTCAGGGTGTGCACATAACGTTCGACGTAGGCCTTGCCCTCAAGCTGGGTGCGCATGTGCTCCACCGCCGTGGCCAGTTGCTCCAGCTCACCACCACGGTAATGCGGCAATGCGGCACGCCGGCCTTCGCTGACCGCCTGGGCATAGGCGGTCAGGCGGCGCAACGCCGCGCTGAGCCACCAGGACAGCAACGCGCCGAACAGCAGGCCCAGGGCAATCAGGCCGATGCCGTACCACACCAGACGGCGTTCGGTGCGGTCGACATAAGGCTGCAACGAGCTGTTGGGTTTGGCCACGGTGACCACGCCGATGATCTTGCCCTTGTCACGGATCGGCGCGCCCACGTGCATGACCGACGAGTTCGGATCATCGGCCACCGCCCGCGACGAACGCGCACCGTACTGGCCGCGCAAGGTCAGGTACACGTCGTTCCAGCGCGAATAATCCTGGCCCACCGCGACTCCGCTGGAGTCCAGCACCACCTTGCCCTGGTCGTCGGTGACATAGATGCGGTGGTTGACCTGGTTCTTCGGCAGGCCCCAGATACTGGCCGCCGGCTGCCGCTCGCCGTAGGCCTCGAGCAGTTGCGGCCAGCGGTTTTCATTGAGGGTGCCGGCCTTGAAGTCATCGCGCAGGATCTCGGCCATCAGGTTGGCGGTGTCCACCAGGGTTTCTTCGGTGGATTGGCGCACCCCGGGACGGATTTCCTCCATCACGGTGCTGAGCACAAAGTAGCTGGTCAGGCCGATAAACAGCGCATACACCAGGAAGATCCGGATGCCGAGGGACATCAGCTATGACTCGGGCTGTAGCTGTAACCCAGGCCGCGGTGGGTCTGGATCGGCTCGGCGGTGGCGGCCACCAGGCGCAATTTGGCGCGCACGCTCTTGATATGGCTGTCGATGCTGCGCTCGTAACCGGCGTCCGCCGCCACCCCCAGGGCATCGAGCAACTGTTCGCGACTGAAGACCCGCTCCGGCTGCTCCAGCAGGCACTGCAACAGGCGAAACTCGTGACGGGTCAGGCTCAGGGGCTGGTTGCGGTAGCTGATCTGCACCCGCTCGGCGTCCACCACAAACAGCGCCGAAGCCGGTTCAGCAATGGCCCGCGGCCCCATGCGCTTGAGAATCGCCTTGACCCGCGCCGCCACCTCGCGCGGGCTGAACGGCTTGACCACGTAATCGTCAGCGCCGATTTCCAGGCCCACCACCCGGTCGATTTCACCGTCGCGGGCGCTGAGAAACATCACCGGCACCTCGCTGAAGCGCCGCAGTTGCTTGCAGGTTTCAAAGCCGCTGATATCGGGCAGGCCGATGTCGAGAATGATCAGGTCCGCCGGCGTCGCCCGCTGATGTTCCAGCGCCGCCTGCCCCAGGCTCAGCCAGGTGGTGCTGAAACCTTCGCCTTGCAGGGCGAAAATCAGCGTATCGGCTATCGCCGCTTCGTCTTCGACAATCAGGATATGGGGCATGGCGTCCGGGCACAGGAGTTGAATGCCCGAACGGTGCCGGATGCCTCTGGCCGCGTCAATCAGATGCAGCAGCCATCAGCAGTCAGGTTTGTCTGCGGTGTAGCGCCGGGCCGGGTTCACCGCCGCGCCAAATTCACGCAGGGCCTTGGCGCCGATCAGCAACGGGTAGTTGAAGCTGCTGCGGTCGGTCAGGTTGACCTCCACCGTGCGCTTGACGTTGCCCAGGCACATTTCCAGGTCGACCACCGGACGCTTGGCGGACTGCGGCTCGTCCTTCTCGTCATCTTCGTCGGAGCGACTCTTGATCTTGCTGATCCGCGCCACCTTGTGTTCGTAGACCTTGTTATCGGCGTCCTTGGTGGCCAGGCGAAAGCGCACCCAGTCCTCGCCGTCACGGGTGAAGGTCTCGATGTCCTTGGCCGACAGCGAGGCGGTCAGGGCCCCGGTGTCCATCTTGGCCTTGAGGGTTTCACCGATTTCCGGCAAGCGAATGTTTTCGTAACGCCCGTAGAGGGTCGGCTCGGCGGCCATGACCGGCAGGGCCAGGAGAGACAAAAGAGCAAGGACGGCTTTCACGTGGTGGGGTTCCTTGAAGAGTGGGCAGCGGGATTTTAGACCCTTGCCGCTGAATTCGTTCGCCAGCGCCACCGTGTTAGCGGCGCAGCGAATGAAAAGCATACCCGGTCATGGGTGAAACATTCGTCAGCACACTGGGATTTGGCCTGTTCGCCGAAGCTGCTTATCATGGCGCGCCAAAATGATTTCAAGAGTGCCTTATGCGCCGCCTGCTCACCGGCTGTTTCGTCACCCTGCTGCTGTTGCTCAACACCCTGGTCCTGTTCGGCCCGCTGATGGTGTTTGCCCTGCTCAAGCTGGTCCTGCCGGGGCGCCTGCGCGATTACGCATCCTGGGCGGTGATGTGGATCGCCGAAACCTGGGCCGAGATCGACAAGCTGATTTTCGCCCTGTGCATCCCCACCCGGTGGGATATTCGCGGCGGCGAGGGGCTGCGGGTCGACACCTCCTACCTGGTGATCAGCAATCACCAGTCCTGGGTCGATATTCCGGCGCTGATCCAGACCCTCAACCGGCGTACGCCGTTCTTCAAGTTCTTCCTCAAGAAGGAACTGATCTGGGTGCCGTTCCTGGGCCTGGCCTGGTGGGCGCTGGACTACCCCTTCATGAAGCGCTACAGCAAGGCCTTCCTGGCCAAACACCCGCAGTTGCAAGGCAAGGACCTGGACATCACCCGCGCCGCCTGCGAGCTGTTCAAGCGCCAGCCGGTGACCGTGGTCAACTACCTGGAAGGCACCCGTTTCACCCCGGCCAAGCGCGCGCAGCAACAATCACCTTTCACCCATTTGCTCAAGCCCAAGGCCGGCGGCGTGGCCTTTGTGCTGGCGGCGATGGGTGAACAGCTGGATGCGATTCTGGATGTGACCGTGGTCTATCCACAGCCGACGATTCCTGGCTTCTGGGACCTGATCAGCGGCGCGGTGCCCAAGGTCATCATCGACATCCGCACCCGCGAGCTGGACCCGGCGTTGTGGCAGGGCGACTACGAAAACGATCCGGCCTTCCGCCAGCAGATCCAGAACTGGGTCAACCAGCTCTGGACCGAGAAGGATCAGCGCATCGCCCAATTGCGCGCCGAGGGCAACTGATCAGCTGCCTGTGCCCCAGATGCCGCTCAGGCTTTGCAGCAACGAACCACCGACGCCCTGCTGCCCCAGGTATTGCAGGATCAACGGCGCAAACTGGCCGATCATGCCGCTGTCCATGCCCAGGGCGCCGAAGGTGTTGTTCAGGTCGTTGGTGTTTTTCACATTGCCCAGCAGCCCGTCCAGGGCCGGGGATTTGGCCGAATCACCGAGCAAGCCACCCAAACCGCCAAGCCCGCCGAGGGCATTGTTGCCAGTCAGTTGATCAAGGCCGGGCACGCTTTTCGCCAACTGCGCGTAATCGGTGGAACTGAGCCGGTTTTTTGCCAGGCCGAGCATGGCTCCCGCGCCGCCCACTGCCTGCTCCGGCGACACGTTCAATTGCGAACCCAGGGTATCGAGCAAACCGGCCGCTTGCGGGGTGGTGGCCGCCTCGCCGGCCTTGTTGCCCTGGGCGCCGGCAATGGCTCCGGCCACATCACCCAGGTTGAACCCCGCAAACACCGGACTCGCAGCCAGGGTCATCAGCGAAGCCAGTAGCAAACCGCGTGAAATCCTCATCGAGCCAACCTCAGTGAACGCTGCGCCATCCTCAAGAGTGGGATGGAAAACAGTTTTTTGACTGAATTCCCGAAGTAATGTTCCGAACGCTGGTCGGCGCGAGACGGGAACAGCGCTCCTGAAAAAAAACCAACGGGGTGCATCCGCCAGCTGCTTGCCCACGTATATCCAAGGGCCTGGAGGACACCCTGATGAATGGAACAACCGCCCACCCTGGACTAACCTCAAGCCACCTTCGCGGCCCGTCGCCTTGGGCTCACCCCTGGACTGCCTGGAGAACGGTTATTTCCACTGTCGATACCGATCAGCTCAGACAGCTGCTGGCCCAGTGTTCACTGGGTGACCGGCACGCCTTCGAAACCTTGTACCGCAGCGTCGCGCCGCGACTGCACGGGGTAGCCCTGCGCTTCATGGGCCGCCGCGACCTGGCGGAAGAGGTGTTGCAGGAAAGCTTCGTGCGCATCTGGAACAACGCCTCGCGCTACCAGGCGCACCTGTCCGCGCCGCTGACCTGGATGATCAACATCACTCGCAATCAGGCCATCGACCAGTTGCGCAAACACCGCGAACGCCCCCTGGGCGCACTGGAAGAACAACAGTTGGAGGATCAAAGCCTGTCAGCCCACGAGCAACTGGACCGCGAACGCGATGCCAGCGCCTTGAACCGCTGCCTGGCGACCCTGGAAAGCATGCAGCGCCAGTCCATCAGCGTGGCCTACTTCCAGGGCCTGTCGTGCTCGGAATTGGCCGAACACCTGGCCGCGCCCCTGGGCTCGGTCAAGTCGTGGATTCGTCGCGGCATGGAGCGCCTGCGCAGGTGCCTTGAATCATGAATTACCAAACCCCCGCCCTGCGCCGCGCCCTCGCCGCCGACTACAGCATCGGCCTGATGCAGGGAGCGGCCCGACGCCGCTTCGAGCAATGGCTGCTGGATGACGCGGCCTTGCGCGCCGAAGTGGCGCAATGGCAAGAACACCTCGCCAGCCTGACCCACACACTCCCGGAGCAGGACGTGCCGGAGCGAGTGTGGCAGGCGATCCAGGCCCGCATCGAACCGCAACGCCTGCACGTGCCGCCCAAGCAACCCCTGTGGATGCGTTTGCGTCTGGTGGTCGCCGCCTGTGCGGTGCTGGCCTCGCTGTACATCGGTTTCATCTACCAGAGCGACAGCGTGCGCTACAGCGCCACCCTGCTCAGCGCCAGCCAGCAACCGGCGTTGCAGATCCAGGCCCATGGCCAATACCTGCAGGTCGACCCCCTGGCCCTGGCCACCGTCGGCCTGGATCGCAGCCTGGAGCTGTGGGCCATACCGGCCGACGGCAAACCCATCTCCCTGGGCGTGGTGCCGGTGGGCGGCAAGGGCCGGATCAACCTGAGCCAGGCCCAACGCGACCTGCTGGGCACCCCCATCGCCCTGGCCGTCAGCCTCGAACCCCATGGCGGCTCGCCCACCGGGCAACCGACCGGGCCGGTGTTGTATCAGGGGCCATTGGTGGCGTTGTGAACCTCAGTGGCGGGCATGAAAAATCAGTCCCGAGATGGCGTTCGAACCCAAGCTGATTGAAAATGCCGCGCAAACCCCTTGGCCTCAGACCGGCCAGGGGCTGCTGGTGTGAAGGACTCACCCTTTTTCGGCGTTATAAGCGAAGCACAATGAAACGTTTTCTGTATGTTTGCGGCCTGCTGGGCCTGGCAACACTGGTTGGCATCTGGAGAATCGGCACTCCGGTCGATGAGGCGGTATGCAGCGCCGAATCAACCACCTCCGGCCCCTTGGGCACGGTTATCAGCCAATACGCCGACGCCACGGGTGGGGCCGATTGGAGAGACAACGGCAGCCCCTTCACCGTTCTCGAACTACCCGCCGCCCACGCCCTCGCACGCGAACCCCGGCAGCACTACTGCGAAGCCCTGAGCCTTCTGCAAAACCCCCAGCGCACGCCCACCGAAAAGGTGCACACCGTGATGGTGATGCTTAGCCTGCCTATCGATTATTACCTCGGCTTTATGGATCGCAGTCATGAGCTGTATCAGCGTGGGCTTATCGATGCCTCGGTGCTGGGCTTCGTCATGACCCCGAGGGGTACCGCACTCAACTACTGGTGGCTGCCGCAATGGCGATCGCGCTATCAACGCGATGCCCCCGGGCTGTATAGCCAGGCGCAGATTGAAGACGTGCTATCCGGCGCGCATTGGTTTGACTACCCGGGGCGGGGGTTTTGAGCGGTTCAGATTGAAGCTGTTTCTCCACCCATCAGCCGCTCGACAGGCGCTGGGGCTGCAAAATGACATCCACACACCTGACACGCCACGGCACCCGATGGGGGCCAGCGCAGGCTACCGGGCGGCTGGGGGGCGGAGGAAAAAAAGGGCGACCCGTGGGTCGCCCTGTTTGTTGCGGCTGGAATTAAGCAGCGCTGAAGAGCTTGTGCGGGTCGATGACGAATTTCTTCGGTACGCCGGCATCGAATTCGCCGTAGCCGCGAGGGGCGTCGTCGAGGCTGATGACTTCGACCCCGACGATGTCGGCGATTTTGATCCGGTCCCACATGATGGCTTGCATCAATTGGCGGTTGTACTTCATCACCGGGGTCTGACCGGTGTGGAAGCTGTGGGATTTGGCCCAGCCCAGGCCGAAGCGAATGCTCAGGCTGCCCATTTTGGCTGCGGCGTCCACCGCACCCGGGTCTTCGGTCACGTACAGGCCGGGAATCCCGATTTTGCCCGCCACCCGCACCACGCCCATCAACGAGTTGAGCACGGTGGCCGGGGCCTCGTGCTTGACCCCGTCATGCCCATGACCACGGGCTTCGAAGCCCACGGCGTCCACCGCGCAATCGACTTCCGGCTCGCCGAGCAAGGCCGCAATCTGTTCGTGCAGCGGGGTGTCCTTGGACAGGTCGGCGATTTCAAAACCCTGGGCCTTGGCGTGGGCCAGGCGGATCGGGTTCACGTCACCAATGATCACCACCGCCGCCCCCAGCAAGCGGGCAGACGCCGCAGCCGCCAGGCCGACCGGGCCGGCACCGGCCACATACACCGTACTGCCAGGCCCTACGCCCGCCGTCACGGCACCGTGGTAACCGGTGGGCAGAATGTCGGAGAGGCAGGTCAGGTCGCGGATTTTCTCCATGGCCTTGTCGCGGTCCGGCAGCTTCAGCAGGTTGAAGTCGGCGTAAGGCACCAGCACATATTCAGCCTGGCCGCCGGTCCAGTCGCCCATGTCGACATAGCCATAGGCACCGCCAGGGCGGGCCGGGTTGACGCTCAAGCAAACCCCGGTGTGCTGCTCCTTGCAGGAACGGCAGCGCCCGCATGCCACGTTGAACGGCACCGACACCAGATCGCCGAGTTTCAGGTTCTCGACGTCGCTGCCCTTCTCGATCACTTCGCCGGTAATTTCATGCCCCAGAACCAGGCCGGTCTGGGCGGTGGTACGGCCGCGCACCATGTGTTGGTCGGAGCCGCAGATGTTGGTGGAAACCACGCGCAGGATGACGCCGTGCTCAATCTTCCTGCCACGGGGGTCCTGCATTTTGGGATAGTCGATTTTCTGTACTTCGACCTTGCCGTTGCCGAGATACACGACGCCACGATTACCAGACATGCAAGTCACCTCTGTAGTTGTTGTTGTGAAGAGATTTGAAGCAGCTTCAAGCGGCAAGCTACAAGCCGCAAGAAGTGTGCATACCGCTGTTACTTGTCGCTTGAAACTTGCCGCTGCCCTTAAAGCACCACCGTGCGGTTGGCGTTCAGGAACACCCGTCTTTCGATGTGATAGCCCACTGCGCGGGCCAGGGTCAGACCTTCGATGTCACGCCCCTTGGCGATCAGGTCCTCGGGATAATGGCTGTGGTCCACCACTTCCACGCCCTGGGCGATGATCGGGCCTTCGTCCAGGTCGTTATTGATGTAATGCGCCGTGGCGCCCACCAGCTTCACGCCTTTGTTGTAGGCCTGGTGGTACGGCTTGGCGCCCTTGAAACCGGGCAGCAACGAGTGGTGGATATTGATCGCCTTGCCGTCGAGCTTGCGGCACAGCTCCGGCGACAGCACTTGCATGTAGCGCGCAAGGATCACCAGCTCGGCGCCCGACTCTTCTATCACCTGCCACACCTGGCGCTCCTGGGACGGTTTGTCGTTAGGGTCGAGGGGGAAATGGTAGTAGGGAATCTGGTGCCAGTCGGCCAAAGGTTTCAAATCGGGGTGATTGGACACCACCGCCACCACGTCCATCGACAGTTGGCCGATGCGCTGGCGGTAGAGCAGGTCGTTGAGGCAGTGATCGGCCTTGGAGACCATGATCACCACTTTGGGCCGGTAATTGGGCGCGGTCAGTTCGAAGACCATGCCGAAGGCCTCGCCCCTGGCGGCCAGGCCGGCGCGAAACCCCTGCTCGTCAAAGGACTCGGGCTGGCGAAATTCAACGCGAATAAAAAAACGGCCCGAAAGCCGGTCATCGAAGGAGTGGTGCTCGGTGACGTAGCAACCCTGCTCGAACAGAAAGCGGGTCACCGCGTCCACCGTGCCGAGCACACTGGGGCAATCGGCGGTCAAAATCCATGTGTCTGGGACGCGGCTCATCGTTGACGACTCCTGAGTAAAGAAAAAACTGGTCGTGGACCGGGCGCTCCCTGCGGCGGGGGCGCCCACCACGGCACAGCATTCAGGCCTGGACGCTCAAGCCGTACTCGGCGGCGGCATCCTGCAGCCACAACCACCAGTAATCGGAGAAGCTGCGGCGGATCAGCAGTTCCCAGGTGTCTTCAGCGGTATGGCGGATCACCAGCTGCGACTTGGCGAACACCGTGCCGACCGCCTTGCCCACCGGGAAGCTGTCCGGGTGCACGTCGTAGCTGGTGGACTTCATCAGCACCTGGCGCACATTGGGCCCCGACAACTCGAGGATCTGCTGGCCGCCGCTGACGTTGACGATCTGGATATGCAACTCGCCCAGGGCTTCGCGCAGGCTCTTTTCCGCGGCGAACTCTTCACCGCCAGGCACGATCAGCAGCCACTCATCCGGGCCGAGCCATTGCAGGCTGGTTTCACCCTTGACGATCACCGCCAGGGCGCCGGGCAATTCGATGCCCAGGGCCTTGTGCACGCCGGCAGCAAAGGCCGGGTCATGGCCGTCGCCACGAATCGTCAGGTGGCCCAGGAGTTTCTTTTCGCGCACGGTCACGCCGGCATTCTTGCGGCCCTTGCCCACAAGGCTGGCGAGGTCGGCGTGATGCAGCGACGACTCGGCCTTGGCCCCGGTGGTCGGGCGTTGCTGGTAAACATTGGCAGCGGTCATATGGAGCACCTGTGTTGAATTCTGTGGGAGCTTGCCAGGCGAACCGGGCAAGGCTCACGGCTACACGTTCTGGCGATCGCCCTTGGGGTCGAAGAACACCGAAGACACGATTTCCGCCTCGATCACGCGACCATCGGCCAGGGGCGCGAAGACCCGCTCGCCCAGGCGCTTGAGGCCGCCCTTGACCACGCCCAGGGCAAACGAATACCCCAGGGAGTTGTGGGCGTAGCTGGAGGTGACGTGGCCGACCATGCTCATCGGGATCGCCTGCTTGGTGTTGAACACCAGTTGCGCGCCCTCCGGCAGCCATTGGGTCGGATCGATCGGCTTGAGGCCCACCAGTTGCTTGCGCTGATCGCGCACGCAGTCTTCACGGTTCATCCCGCGCCAGCCGATCCACGAGAACGGCTTGGTCCGCCCCACGCACCAGCCCATGTTCAGGTCGTCCGGGGTCATGGAGCCGTCGGTGTCCTGGCCCACAATGATGAAGCCCTTCTCGGCCCGCAGCACGTGCATGGTCTCGGTGCCGTAGGGGGTCAGGTTGTAGGCCTTGCCGGCCTCGACGATTTTCTCCAGCACGCCCATGGCGTAGTCGGCCTGGACGTTGACTTCGTACGACAGCTCGCCGGTGAATGAGATACGGAACACCCGCGCCGGCACACCGCCGACCAGGCCTTCCTTCCAGGTCATGAACGGGAAGGCTTCGTTGCCCAGGTCAATGTCGGTGACCTGGCTCAGCAGCTTGCGGCTGTTGGGCCCGGACAGGGTCATGGTCGCCCAGTGGTCGGTGACCGAGGTGAAGTACACCTTGAGCTCCGGCCATTCGGTCTGCTGGTAGATCTCCAGCCACTGCAGCACGCGCGCCGCGCCGCCGGTGGTGGTGGTCATCAGGAAGTGGTTGTCGGCCAGGCAGGCGGTCACGCCGTCGTCGAAGACCATGCCGTCTTCCTTGCACATCAGGCCGTAGCGCGCCTTGCCCACATCGAGCTTGGTCCAGGCGTTGGTATAGATGCGGTTGAGAAACTCGCGGGCGTCCGGGCCCTGGATGTCGATCTTGCCCAGGGTCGAGGCGTCCAGCAGGCCGACGCTGTCGCGCACGGCCAGGCATTCGCGCTTGACGGCGGCGTGCAGGTCTTCGCCGTTTTTCGGGAAGTACCAGGGGCGCTTCCACTGCCCGACGTCTTCGAACTCGGCGCCGTTTTTCAGGTGCCAGTGATGCAGCGCGGTAAAGCGTACCGGCTCGAAAATGTGCCCGCAGTGCCGACCCGCCACAGCACCGAAGGTCACCGGCGTGTAGTTGGGACGGAACATGGTGGTGCCCATCTGCGGAATGCTGACGTTCAGCGAGCGCGCGGCAATCGCCAGGCCGTTGACGTTGCCGAGCTTGCCCTGGTCGGTGCCAAAACCGAGAGCGGTGTAGCGCTTGACGTGCTCCACCGACTCGAAGCCTTCGCGGGTGGCCAGTTCGATGGCGGCGGCGGTGACGTCGTTTTGCAGGTCGACAAATTGCTTGGGTGCCCGCGAGGTGCCTTTTTCATGGGGCACCTGGAACAGCGCCAGGGTCGCTTCTTCGAGACGGGTCAAGGTTTTGGGCAACACCCCTTCCACGGTCTTGAACCCGGCTTCGCTGGCGGCGCGCACGCCCCCTTCAAAACCGTCGGCCAGGGAATCGCCCAGGCCGTAGACGCCATTGATGCCACCGACGCACACGCGCTTTTGCGGAGCTTCGCCGGGTACGAAACCCAGGATGTCTTCACGCCAGGTCGGCTTGCCGCCCAGGTGCGAGGCCAGGTGCACCACCGGGCTGTAGCCACCGGAGCTGGCGATCAGGTCGCAATCGAGCCACTCGCCGGGGCTGGTCACGGTGTGCGCCTTGACATCAATTGCCGCCACTCGCGCGGCCGTCACGTGCTTGCTGCCACGGGCTTCGATCACCGCACTGCCGGTGAGTATGCGAATGCCCTTGGCCCGGGCCTCTTCCACCAGCGCGCCGCGCGGGTTGCTGCGGGCGTCGGCGATGGCCACCACCTGCAGGCTGGCGTCGAGCCAGTCCAGAGCCACGCGGTAGGCATGGTCGTTATTGGTGCTCAGCACCAGTTTCTTGCCCGGGGCCACGCCGTAACGGCGAACGTAGGTCGACACCGCGCCGGCCAGCATATTGCCCGGCACGTCGTTATTGCCGTAGACCAGCGGCCGCTCGCACGCGCCAGTGGCCAGCACCACGCGCTTGGCGCGCACACGGTGGATACGCTGGCGCACCTGGCCGATGGGCGCGCGATCACCGAGGTGGTCGGTGAGGCGCTCGTGAATGGTCAGGAAATTATGGTCGTGGTAGCCATTGACCGTGGCCCGTGGCAACAGCAGCACATCCGGCAGCGCCTTGAGTTCGGCGATCACCGTGGCCACCCAATCCGCTGCGGGCTTGCCGTCCAGGCTTTCGCGGCTGTCGAGCAGGCTGCCGCCGAATTCTTCCTGTTCGTCCGCCAGGATCACCCGCGCCCCGCTGCGCGCCGCGGCCAAGGCTGCGGCAAGGCCGGCAGGGCCGGCGCCGACGATCAGCACGTCACAGTGCTGGTTCATGTAGTCGTAGCTGTCCGGGTCGTTCTCGGTCGGCGAGCGGCCCAGGCCGGCAGCCTTGCGGATGTACTTCTCGTAGGTCATCCAGAACGATTGCGGGTACATGAAGGTTTTGTAGTAGAAGCCCGGCGGCATCAGCTTGCCGCCGACCTTGCCGAGAATCCCCATCATGTCGTTGTTGACGCTGGGCCAGCCGTTGGTGCTGGTGGCGACCAGGCCCTGGTACAGCGCCTGTTGCGTGGCGCGCACGTTAGGGATTTGCGTAGCTTCGGTGGCGCCGATCTGCAGCACCGCGTTCGGCTCTTCGGCACCGGCGGCGAAGATGCCCCGTGGCCGCGAATACTTGAAGCTGCGACCGATGATGTCCACGCCATTGGCCAGCAGCGCGGCGGCCAGGGTATCGCCTTCAAAGCCTTTGTAGGTCTGGCCGTTGAAGGTGAAGCTGAGGACTTTGTTGCGGTCGATGCGGCCACCGTTGGACAGCCGATTGGTCTGGCTCATACCTTCTCTCCAGCAGCCTTGGCGGTGAATTGCGGCTTGGTGCCGATCTTGTAGGTTTCAAGAATTTCGTAGGTCAGGGTGTCGCGGGTGGCGTTGAAATACTGGCGGCAACCGGCGGCATGAATCCACAGTTCGTGGTGCAGGCCACGGGGGTTGTCGCGAAAGAACATGTAGTCGCCCCACTCGGCGTCGGTGCAGGCGTTGGGGTCCAGCGGACGCGGGATGTGGGCCTGGCCCGATGAGTGGAATTCCTCTTCGGAGCGCAGCTCGCCGCAATGAGGACAGAAGATATGCAACATAGGGATTTCTCCTGTTAGTGGGCGACGGCCGCGGCGCCGTGTTCATCGATCAGCGCACCGTTGTGGAAACGGTCGATGGAGAAAGGCGCAGCCAGCGGGTGCATTTCACCCTTGGCCAGGCTCGCGGCAAACACGTTGCCGGAGCCCGGGGTGGCCTTGAAGCCACCGGTGCCCCAACCGCAGTTGAAGAACATGTTCGGCACCGGGGTCTTGGAGATGATCGGGCAAGCATCCGGCGTGGTGTCGACGATGCCGCCCCATTGGCGGTTCATGCGCACCCGGGACAAGACCGGGAACATCTCGACGATGGCCTGGATGGTGTGCTCGATCACCGGGTACGAGCCGCGCTGGCCGTAGCCGACCCAGCCGTCGATGCCGGCGCCGATCACCAGGTCGCCCTTGTCGGACTGGCTGATGTAACCGTGCACGGCGTTGGACATGATCACGCTGTCGATGATTGGCTTGATCGGTTCCGACACCAGGGCTTGCAGCGGGTGGGACTCGATCGGCAGGCGAAAGCCCGCGAGCTTGGCCATGTGCCCGGAGTTACCGGCGGTGACCACGCCGACACGCTTGGCGCCGATAAAACCCTTGTTGGTTTCGACGCCGATGCACACGCCGTTTTCCTTGCGAAAACCGATGACTTCGGTCTGCTGGATCAAGTCCACGCCCAGGGCATCCGCTGCCCGGGCAAAACCCCAGGCCACGGCGTCGTGCCGAGCCACGCCGCCACGGCGCTGGACGGTGGCGCCGAGTACCGGGTAGCGGGTGTTTTTCGAGCAGTCGAGGTACGGAATCTCGTCTGCCACCTGCTGGGTGTTGAGCAGTTCGCCGTCCACGCCGTTGAGGCGGTTGGCGCTGACCCGGCGCTCGGAATCACGGATGTCCTGCAGGGTGTGGCACAGGTTGTAGACGCCGCGCTGGGAAAACATGACGTTGTAGTTGAGGTCCTGGGACAGGCCTTCCCAGAGCTTCATCGCGTGTTCGTAGAGGTGCGCCGACTCGTCCCACAAGTAGTTGGAGCGCACGATAGTGGTGTTACGCGCCGTGTTACCGCCGCCCAGCCAGCCCTTTTCAACCACCGCGACGTTGGTGATGCCGTGCTCCTTGGCCAGGTAGTAGGCAGTGGCGAGGCCATGCCCGCCGCCGCCGACGATGACCACGTCATAGACCTTTTTCGGGGTCGGGGTGCGCCACATGCGCTGCCAGTTTTCATGGTGGCTGAGGGAGTGTTTGAAGAGGCCGAAGCCCGAGTAGCGTTGCATAGTCATTACTCCAAAACGGCGCTCAGCGATAAACCGGGAAATCAGCGCACAAGGCCGCGACCTGGCGGGCGACATTGGCCTCGACATCGGCATCGCCGAGGTGGTCGAGGATGTCGCAGATCCAGCCGGCCAGCTCAGTGCATTGGCTGACCTTGAAGCCGCGGGTGGTGACCGCCGGGGTGCCGATACGCAGGCCGGAGGTGACAAACGGCGACTGCGGATCGTTGGGCACGGCGTTCTTGTTCACGGTGATATGGGCCCGGCCCAGGGCGGCATCAGCTTCCTTGCCGGTCAGGCCCTGGCGAATCAGGCTGACCAGGAACAGGTGGTTATCGGTACCGCCGGACACTACATCGTAGCCACGTTTGATAAACACGCCGGCCATGGCCTGGGCGTTGTCGATCACTTGTTGCTGATAGGTCTTGAAGCCGGGCTCCAGGGCTTCCTTGAAGCACACCGCCTTGCCGGCGATCACGTGCATCAACGGGCCGCCCTGGCCGCCGGGGAATACCGCAGCGTTGAATTTCTTTTCCAGCTCTTCGTTGGCCTTGGCCAGGATCAGGCCGCCACGGGGACCGCGCAGGGTCTTGTGGGTGGTGGTGGTGACCACATCGGCGTACGGCAGCGGGTTCGGGTACAGGCCGGCGGCAACCAGACCGGCGACGTGGGCCATGTCGACGAACAGGTAGGCCCCGACCTTGTCGGCGATCTGCCGGAAGCGCGGGAAATCCAGGGTCTTGGAGTAGGCGGAGAAGCCGGCAATGATCATTTTCGGCTGGTGCTCGACCGCCAGGCGCTCCACTTCGTCGTAGTCGATCAGGCCGGTGTCGGTGTCGATGCCGTACTGCACGGCGTTGTAGAGCTTGCCGGAAAAACTGACCTTGGCGCCGTGGGTCAAGTGTCCGCCGTGGGCCAGGCTCATGCCGAGCACGGTGTCACCGGCCTGCAACAGGGCGAGGAACACCGCGGCGTTGGCCTGGCTCCCGGAGTGCGGCTGGACGTTGGCGTAATCGGCGCCAAACAGCTGCTTGGCGCGCTCGATGGCCAGGGCCTCGACCTTGTCCACGTGCTCGCAGCCGCCGTAGTAGCGCTTGCCCGGGTAGCCTTCGGCGTATTTGTTGGTCAGGCCGCTGCCCTGGGCCTGCATGACGCGCTTGCTGGTGTAGTTTTCCGACGCGATCAGTTCGATATGGTCTTCCTGACGCTGCTCCTCGGCATTCATCGCCGCTAGCAGCGCATCGTCATAACCCTGGATCTGGTCTTGCTTGCTGAACATCGCGTCTCTCCCAGCGGCGGCGGTGCGCCTTTCGTCTCGGTAAGGCCTGCCTCACGACAGTGCCCTTTGGATGCGATGGTAGGGCCGGCGCTGCCCGGCCAAATGCCTATGGACGCCACGCAAAGGTGCGTTTACGACATGGGCCCACCCGCCCCTGTAGCCGCTGTCGCCAGGCTCGGTCTGCGTTCGGATGTTGGCAGGAACTGGCGCCGAGGATCTGCCGGAAGAATCGCGTGCAGCATAGGGCCAGCGCAGCCAGCCGGCAGCGGCTACAGCGCTTGGCGCAACGCCAGCAACAGCAGGAAGTGCCCGGGATACAGCAGGTAGGCCCAACGCCGCATCGGCGGCACGGAATGCGGGTGTACGCCGCGCAACAGGCCGATGCCCAGCAACGGCGCCAGCAGGCAGCTGACAATGCCCAGGCTCGCCGCCTGATTGCCCAGCAGCGCCGCCGGGAACAGGGTCTGCCATTGATTGGCTGCCAGGCACACCAGCCCGGGCAACAGGCTCCAGTACCAGGGCCGGCCAATCACCAGCAGCAACGCCAGGGGCAACAGCACGCCAAACACACCGAACATCAGTCGCTCGGAGAACAGTCCCGCCAGCGCCAAAGCCGCCACCCCCAAGTACAACGCCGTCCCCCGTCGTTGCTGCCAGCCGCGGGCCACCAACAGCCCCAAGGCCAGGGTCGGCAGTACGTTCAAGGTGTCGGGGTCGGGGATAAACAAGCGATAAGGAATCTCGCTGACCAGGCTGAACACCAGCAACCATCCCAGATACCGCCACTGCCCGGCCACCTCGCCCCGGACCACGCCAACCCGCGCCAGATTGGCCGCCATCGCCAGGCAAAACCAGGGGAACGCAAGGCGCCCGGGCACATAGAGAACATCCACCTGCCAGCCCACATAGCGCAGGTGGTCGAGCACCATGCTCAGCAGCGCCAGCCACTTGAGCAGGTCCAGGGCACCGTCACGTCGACCGGCAGGTGTGATCAGCGTGGGCCCAGGCATAAATCTCCATGCAATGTGCATTTTTCATGCATAAACAGAACGTGTGCACCCTCGCCAATCTTGGGTAAAGTGCCCACCACCAGGCGCTCGATAGTGCGGCGCCCTCTACGCAATGTGTGTTTCAACCGATCTTCAGTGCAGCACTCCTTACCCAGGAACGCCTTACCCGAGGCCCTTTACCCAAGGCGCCTCATTACGGACACCTATCACGGAAGCAGGCCATGACCGACAAGAGCCAACAATTCGCCAGCGACAACTATTCCGGTATCTGCCCTGAAGCCTGGGCCGCCATGGAACAGGCCAATCACGGCCATGAACGCGCTTACGGCGATGACCAATGGACCGCACGGGCCTCGGATCATTTCCGCAAACTGTTTGAAACCGACTGCGAGGTGTTCTTCGCCTTCAACGGCACCGCCGCCAACTCCCTGGCCCTGTCGTCGCTGTGCCAGAGTTACCACAGCGTGATCTGCTCGGAAACCGCCCACGTCGAAACCGACGAATGCGGCGCTCCGGAATTTTTCTCCAACGGTTCCAAGCTGCTGATTGCCGGCACTGAAAACGGCAAGCTGAGCCCGGAATCGATCCGCGAAATCGCCCTCAAGCGCCAGGACATTCACTACCCGAAACCACGGGTGGTCACCCTGACCCAGGCCACTGAAGTCGGCAGCGTCTACACCCCGGAAGAAATCCGCGCCATCAGCGCCACCTGCAAGGAACTGGGGCTGAACCTGCACATGGACGGCGCGCGCTTCTCCAACGCCTGCGCCTTCCTCGGCTGCTCGCCGGCCGACCTGACCTGGAAAGCCGGGGTCGACGTGCTGTGCTTTGGTGGCACCAAGAACGGCATGGCGGTGGGCGAGGCGATCCTGTTCTTCAACCACAAGCTGGCCGAAGACTTCGACTATCGCTGCAAACAGGCAGGCCAACTGGCCTCGAAAATGCGCTTCCTCTCGGCGCCCTGGGTCGGCCTGCTGGAAAACGACGCCTGGCTCAAGTACGCCCGCCACGCCAACCACTGCGCGCAACTGCTGGCCAACCTGGTGGCCGACATTCCGGGGGTGGAACTGATGTTCCCGGTGCAGGCCAACGGCGTGTTCCTGCAACTCTCGGAACCGGCCATCGCCGCGCTGACGGCCAAGGGCTGGCGCTTCTACACCTTCATCGGCAAGGGCGGCGCACGCTTCATGTGCTCCTGGGACACCGAAGAAGAGCGCGTGCGCGAACTGGCGGCAGATATCCGCACGGTAATGAGCGCCTGATACAACGCCGGACGTGGCGAGGGAGCTTGCTCCCGCTGGGGCGCGTAGCAGCCCCAATCGCGGCAACCCCGTTTCTCCAGGCAAATCGCGAACTCTTGTTTACGGCCGCAGCGCGACCGAGCGGGAGCATGCTCCCTCGCCACAGAGGGCAAGCCGCCTGTGACGTTGGTGGGAGCATCCGCGCTTTTTTTGTGGCGAGGGAGCTTGCTCCCGCTGGGGCGCGTAGCAGCCCCAATCGCGGCAACCCCGTTTCTCCAGGCAAATCGCGAACTCTTGTTTACGGCCGCTGCGCGACCGAGCGGGAGCAAGCTCCCTCGCCACAGGGGGCAAGCCGCCTGTGACGTTGGTGGGAGCATCCGCGCTTTTTTTGTGGCGAGGGACCTTGCTCCCGCTGGGGCGCGTAGCAGCCCCAATCGCGGCAACCCCGTTTCTCCAGGCAAATCGCGAACTCTTGTTTACGGCCGCTGCGCGACCGGGCGGGAGCAAGCACCCTCGCCACAGAGGACAAGCCGCCTGTGACGTTGGTGGGAGCATCCGCGCTTTTTTGTGGCGAGGGAGCTTGCTCCCGCTGGGGCGCGTAGCGGCCCCAATCGCGGCAACCCCGTTTCTCCAGGCAAATCGCGAACTCTTGTTTACGGCCGCTGCGCGACCGAGCGGGAGCTTGCTTCCTCGCCACAGGGGGCAAGCTCCCTCGCTCTGCAATCAGTTCACAGATTCGTGAACTGATTATTTGCCGCCGCTGATTCAACATCCCCGGCAGATCCCGGACACTTCAAGGTCGACCTATAAAAACAAGGCAGCGACCCCATGACGAGCCTGGCCTCGGCTTCCGACAAAGCCCCTGCGTCAACCCTCAAGATCGAAACCCGCTCCATCGACTACGTCCCCCGCAACGAGCGGCACGGCAAAGTCTGGCACCAGGGCCCCTTCTGGTTCACCGGCAACTTCGTCCTCACCACCATGGTCACCGGCTTCACCGGTGCCGCCCTCGGCTTGAGCCTGCACTACGCGATCCTGGCGATTGTCATCGGCGTGTGCCTGGGCACCTTCTGCATGGCCTTTCACGCCAACCAGGGTCCGCGCATGGGTTTGCCGCAGATGATCCAGTCCCGGGCGCAATTTGGCCTGCGCGGCGCCATCGTGCCGTTTATCGCGGTGGTGTTTGTCTACATCGGCTTCAACGTGTTCAACGTGATTCTTGCCACCGACGCCATCAACACCGTGCTGCCCGGCGCCCGCGCGCCCTGGTACACGCTGATGATCATCCTCGCGGTGATCATTGCGGTGATCGGCCACGACCTGCTGCACACCGTGCAGCGCTGGCTGACCTACGTGATGATCAGCGTGTTCGCGGTGCTGACCATCAGCGCCCTGATGACCCTGCAGGCCGACGCCGCCGTGGCCAACGCGCACTTTTCCTGGTCGGCGTTCCTGATCCAGCTGTCGGCCGCCGCCGGTTACCAGATCAGCTACTCGGTGTACGTCTCCGACTACTCGCGCTACCTGCCGCACAAGACGCCGTCGCGCCAGGTGATTTTCTGGACGTACCTCGGCGCTGCCGGTTCGGCGCTGTGGCTGATGTCCCTGGGGGCATTCCTGGCGTCCGCCCTGCCCTCGCCGGACGCCATCGGCAGCGTGCGTGAAGTCGGCAACCAGGTGATTCCGGGCTTCGGCACCTTTACCGTGTTGATCGCGGTGCCGGCGCTGATCGGCATCATGGCGGTCAACTGCTACGGCGCCATGCTCACCGGCATCAGTGCCATCGACGGCTTCCTGCAGATCAAACCCAACCTCAAGAGCCGGGTGGTGGGGATCTCGCTGGTGGCGGTGGTGATCTTCCTGATCGCCCTGAATATCCCCGAGAGCTACCTGGGCAGCTTCAACACCTTCGTGCTGCTGATGCTGTATTTCCTGGTGCCCTGGACCGCGGTCAACCTCGCCGATTTTTATGTGGTGCGCAAAGGGCGCTACGCCATCGGCGATATCTTCAACCCGGCCGGGATCTACGGCCAATGGTCCAGTGGCGGCCTGGTGGCGTACTTCCTCGGTCTGCTGGCGATGGTGCCGTTCATGTCCCTGAGTTTTTACCAGGGGCCGGTTTCCCGGGCCCTTGAAGGTGCCGACATTGCCTTTGTGATCGGTCTAGCCGTGGCCGGGGTGGCCTATTGGGCGATGACCCGGCGACTTGATCTGGCTGCCGAGCAGCGGGCCATTGCCGCCAGCGAGCACCTGCTGGAGGGCCCGAGCGCATGAACCCGGTACACACCCTGAAAATCGCCTGCCAGCAACTGGCGCCGCGTGTCGGCGAGCTGGCCCATAACCGCGAGCTCAGCGCCGCCGCCATCCGCCAGGCCGCGGCCCAGGGCGCCCAGGTGGTGGTGCTGCCGGAGCTGATGCAAAGCGGCTACGTGTTCCACGACCTGGCGGAAGCCCTGGCACTGGCGGAAACCCTCGACGGCCCGGCCCTGAGCCTGTGGAAAAGCCTGGCCGAAGAACTGCAGGTGGTGATTGTCGCCGGCTTCTGCGAGCGCCTGACAGAAGACCAGGTGGCCAACAGTGCGGTGCTGATCGAGCCCGAAGGCAACCTGACGGTGTACCGCAAGGCCCACCTGTGGGATCGGGAAAACCTGATCTTCACCCCTGGCAATGAACCGCCGCCGGTGGTGGCGACACGCTTCGGGCCGATTGCGCTGATGATCTGCTACGACCTGGAGTTTCCCGAATGGGTGCGCCTGCCGGCCCTGGCCGGGGCCGCCCTGCTCTGCGCCCCGGTGAACTGGCCGGACGGCCCGCGCCCGGTGGGCGAGCGGCCGGGGGAAATGGTTCGGGTACAGGCCAATGCAGCGGTCAACCGGATGTTTATTGCCGCCTGCGATCGCAGCGGGGAGGAGCGCGGGGTGAATTGGGTCGGCGGTTCGACCATCGTCGATGCCGACGGCTACCCCCTGGCGGGCAAAAACCGCCACACCGGGGAGCAACTGCTGCTGGCCGATCTGCCCCTGGCCGAGGCCTGGCACAAGTCCATCAGTGAACATAACCATGTGCACCTGGATCGGCGCCCGAGCTTGTATTAAACCCCTGCGTGGCGAGCGAGCTTGCTCGCGCTGGGTCGGCCGGCGCTCCGGGGCGTAGCCGCCCTAATGGCTGCCCCCCATTTATTCAGATAGACCGTGCACTCTGGGTTTGCGACCGCTGCGCGGCCGAGCGGGAGCAAGCGCCCTCGCCACGGGGGGAGTGCCTGATCCGGTCCTTGGGATCAGAACTCGATGCGTACGTCGCCTTTTGGCACGCTGCAGCAGGAGAGGATGTAGCCTTCGGCTTCGTCTTCTTCGGTGATGCCGCCGTTGTGTTCCATTTCCACTTCGCCGCCGAGCTTGAGCACTTTGCAGGTGCCGCAGATGCCCATGCCGCAGGCCTTGGGGATCATCAGGCCGAGCTTGGCCGCAGCCGCGTGCACGGTTTCACCCGGGGCCACGCGGATGCTCTTGCCCGAGGCGGTGAATTCCACCTGGTGCAGGTCGGCAACGTCGATTTCCGGCGCGTCGGCCGCTTGTTCGGCTTGTTCCACCGCGTCGGCACGGGCTTCGGGCGGGGTCGCGCCGAATGATTCCTCGTGGTAGCGGGTCATGTCGAAGCCCGAGGCCTCCAGCAGGCGCTTGACCGCGGTCATATAGGGCGTCGGCCCGCAGCAGAACACTTCGCGCTCAAGGAAGTCGGGCGCCATCAATTCCAGCATCTTGTGGTTCAGGTAGCCGCGATAACCGGCCCAGGGTTCGCCCAGGCCGTGTTTCTCGCAGATCAGGTGCAGGCTGAAGTTGTCGATGCGCGACGCCATGTGCTCCAGCTCGCGGTGGTAAATGATGTCCTTGGGCGAGCGGGCGCTGTGGATAAACACCATGTCGACATTGGCGTTGGTGTCGTAGAACCAGCGCGCCATGGACATCACCGGGGTAATGCCGACCCCGCCGCTGAGGTAAAGCACCTTGGGACTGGGGAAGTCGATGGCGTTGAACAGCCCCACCGGCCCGTGCACCGCCAGTTCCTGGCCTTCGTGCAGGGTGTCGTGCAACCAGTTGGAGACCTTGCCCCCCGGCACGCGCTTGATGGTCACCGAAAAGCTGTAGGGCACCGAAGGCGAGCTGGAAATGGTGTAGGAGCGCATGATCGGCTGGCCGTCGATTTCCAGCTCCAGGGTCACAAACTGCCCCGGTTTGAAGAAGAACAGGATCGGCTGGTCGGCCATGAAGCAGAAGGTGCGCACGTCCCAGGTTTCCTGGATGACTTTGACGCAACGGACGATATGCCGACCATTGGCCCAGGTCTGGGTCGTTACCGGATTCAGGAAGCTGTTGGACATGCTGTTCTCCATAGCCGTGTGCTCGGCTTCATGGTGGCGATTCTGCGTAACGCACGAAGCACCCATTTACCTATCTGCGACATTCACATGCTTATCGCGACCAGCCCCCAATCACCGGGGGTTGCGCGTCGGGAACAGGTTGGGCCATGTCGCCCATGGATAAGGTTCGGGGCGCTGGCGACCGCACACTCGGCGCAACGACAACAGCCGTATTTCGTGCCTTGCGTAGCACCAACCGTAGCCACTTTTCGCCGGCCGCACAGAACGGCCATGAGGACTTTAACGATGGACGTCACCGCAACCCTGAGCTTGGGCGATCCGCTGGAACCTGCACGCAAGGCCACTGCACAGATGCTGCAGGAGCGCGAGCGGACCTTTTCCCTGCCGCAGCCGTTTTACTCTGACGAGCGACTGTTCGATATCGACATGCAGGAGATCTTCCAGAAGGAGTGGTTGATCGCCGGCATGACTTGCGAGATCCCGACCAAAGGCAACTACCTCACGCTGCAGGTCGGCAAAAACCCGATCATCGTGATTCGCGGCGCCGAGGGCGTGGTGCACGCCTTCCACAACGTCTGCCGTCACCGTGGCTCGCGCTTGTGCACCAGCGAAAAGGGCAAGGTGGCCAAACTGGTGTGCCACTACCACCAGTGGACCTACGAGCTGGACGGCCGCCTGCTGTTCGCCGGCACCGAGATGGGCGCCGACTTCGACATGAAGCAGTACGGCCTCAAGCCGGTGAACGTGAAGACGGCCGGCGGCTACATCTTTATCTCGTTGTCGCAGAACCCGCCGGCGATCGATGACTTCCTGTCGACCCTGAGCCACTACATGGAGCCCTACGACATGGAGAACACCAAGGTGGCGGTGCAAACCACCTTGATGGAAAAGGCCAACTGGAAACTGGTGCTGGAAAACAACCGCGAGTGCTACCACTGCAACGCCTCGCACCCGGAGCTGCTGAAAACCCTGCTGGAATGGGACGACGTCACCGACCCTCGGGCCGATCAGGCGTTCAAGGACCACGTGGCCGCTTCGGCCGCCGCCTGGGATGCCGAGAAGATCCCCTACGCCCACGCCAGCTTCGGCCTGCGCAACCGTATCGTGCGCATGCCCCTGCTCAAGGGCACCGTGTCCATGACCATGGACGGCAAACAGGGCTGCGCCAAACTCATGGGCCGGATCAAGAACCCGGACCTGGGCTCGATGCGCATCCTGCACCTGCCGCACTCATGGAACCACTGCATGGGCGATCACATCATCGTGTTCACGGTCTGGCCGATCAGCGCCCAGGAAACCCTGGTCAGCACCAAGTGGATCGTGCACAAGGACGCGGTCGAAGGCGTGGACTATGACGTCGAGCGCATGCGCAAGGTGTGGGACGCCACCAACGACCAGGACCGGCGCCTGGCGGAAGAAAACCAGCGCGGCATCAACTCCACCGCCTACCAGCCCGGCCCGTACTCCAAGACCTACGAGTTTGGCGTGGTCAACTTCGTCGACTGGTACAGCGAGCGCATGTTGAGCAACCTGGGCGCCGGTCCTGCGCCTTACCTCAAGGGCGTGCCGGTTCAGGGCTGAACGTTGCAGCGAGCCACCCGCCGAATGCCGCAATACAAGAGCCCGGGGGCGAGGTAAGCCGGCCCCCGGGCTCTTGTATTGCAGCGGGTCCCGTCAAGCAAGCGGCCAACTGACGGCGCCGTTCTCGCCCACAAACGCTTCGGTGATCGTTGCGCCCTGCAACGTCACCCTCACATAGCCATTACGCACCCGCTGCGGGTAGTCAGGGTCGTCCGCGGACAGGGTTTCCGACCATTGCACGCGGGGGTTGCCTTTGACCTCGCGGGTGGGGCCATAGGGGATCGCCCCGTGGCCGATGCAGCGTCCGTACATGCCGCCCTGGGGCGCATAGCAGATGCCATTGTGCAGGTGCCCCCAATACCAGTAGTCCGGCGCACGGCCCAAGGCCGCAACCACTTGCTGATAGAGCGCGGTCTGGGTCTGGCCGGTGATGTCCAGCCCCTGGTGATGGCTGAGCAGCATGATCTTGCGTCCCTGCCCCTTGCTGGCGACCAGGTCCTGGAGCCATTGCTGCTGCGCCGGGGCCAGGTTGCCGTCCATATAGAGGCTCATCTCGTCGGCGGCATAGGCCGAGTCCAGGCCGACGATCAGCCAATGGGTATTGAACAGGGCGAAATAGCTGGTGCTCTGCTGCTTGGGAAACAGCGCGTCGATCTCGGCAAAATAGCCATGGGCGCCGCTGTACATCTCATGGTTGGAGTTGAGGCTGAACGAAGCCTGGGTGCCCTGGGGCCAGTTCTTGAGGTCAGCGCCCTCCTCGCTGCCGGTCCCGGCGTAATACACATCCCCCAGGTGGATGGTGTAGTCCGGCTTGTCCTGGAGCATCAGCTCCGCCACCCGCTGCGCCGCCGACGCACTGTCGAAATACCCGGTGCCCCAATCCCCGGCCATGTCCAGCAGCACGTCATCGGCCATTTCGATCAACGCCGGGGTCGTGCCGAAGGGTGCATGATTACGCAGGTTTTCGATCCAGTTGAGCAGGGCCTCGCTCCAGCGCAGGTCCAGCAACTCCCATTGGCGACAGCCCAGCAGGGTGCCGTCCTTCATCACCTGGGTCTGCAGCTCGGCCTCCGTTTGCGGCAGGCGCGCGGCGTTACCAAGGTGCAGCAACGACAGACCGTGGGCCAGCTCCCACGGCACCGGCGCCTGGCCCGGCGGCAGCTCGCCGTGAATGATTGCGTACTGAGCCTGGTCGTGGGCGCGCTGCAACAGGTTGACCAGCGCCTGCAGTTGTTCGGCGTCGAGCTGATTGCTGAGTTTTTTCCAGGCCAGGTCGACCCTGGCGAGCAGGCCGTCGACCCGGGTTTTCACGCGGTCGTACTCATGTTCCAGATGACTGACGAATGACATTCCGTTATCCCTCTTGATCGTCCATTGGGGCAGGCGCCTCACCGGGATCGGCCGTTGAGGCGCAAGTCGAATAGCCCGTGACGCGATTCGATGTGGCCTTGTGGTCAGGCAGTCGCAACTCTTCGGTGGTGCTGACCAGGGGGTTGGGGCGGTCGCCGGGGGAGAGAAACGCGGATCGGGGAACCCTGGGATAAACGACAATCCATTGTCTGCACTCCTGAAAGCAGGTGTGGATAAGTAATCATGTTGTCCTGGTGGCATCAGTGAAGACAGGCCCCTGATCCCTGTCAAGCAGGCCATTAGAACTGTACGAAGTTTGATCTATTGCCTTGCATGCTATGTATTACAAGGCGTCCAGGGTTCGGCCAACATCTTATCCACAGTTTGGCCCACAGCAATTGTGGGCAAGTGCACCGGGTACCGGGACAGCTCAGCGGAAAAAGGCGAGAAAAACCGTGACTTATGGAGAAACAGCGGTTTCAGCGGTAACTGATCAATTTTTGAACAAAACCCTGCAGCCCTTTAATTAAAAGGGCTGCAGGGTAAGGCAAACACCTTATCCACAGAACCGCCAACAGACTTTGGGGGCAACTTGCACACAGCCTGTGGCCGGTGTGGAAAACCCGCTCCACGCCGCGAAAATCGAGGCTTTGCGCGGGCACGTACGGGTAAAATCTCGAAATCGATCAATAATTGAACAACTCTCTGCAAGCAGCTAACGGCGTGGCCTACAGCCGACAGCAAACATCTTATCCACAGAAGCGCCAACAGAGATTGGGGGCAACTTCAGGGGATGGAGGAGCTCAAGGCCTGGGAAAAAGCTCGAAAAAACAACAGCTAACGCTGGTCATTTTTCATACAGGGGGCTGCAGGGCCTGCTGCACGTGGGCTGTAGCGAGGGGCGAACACGTTATCCACAGAAACGCTAACAGGGATTGTGGGTAACATTATGCGGCAGCAACCCGGACCGGTCGCTGCCGCATGAAAGTCTGTCAGCGAACGACGCCTTCCTCGATCAACAGCTTGAGGATGGCGTCGGCGCCGGCCTCGGCCGTCACGCCCTTGAGCACCTGGCCGGTGCCACCGCTGGCCTTAGCCGTGGCGGCTTTCATGCGGTCGGCACCGCTCTTGGCCTTGATCACTTTCAGGCGCTTGGGCCGGGGCTTGGCCGGTTGCAGGGTCGAGGCTGTGAGTAACTCGTCGTCCACCACCGTGACCTGGTCCGCCTGCAACACACCGCGCTGGGCCGGGCCGTAGGCGCTTTGTCGGGGTTTTGGCGCAGCGTTATCCACAGTGGCGAGAAATGGCAGGCGCACTTTCAGGCGCCGCCGCTGGCCACGGGGCAAGGCTTGCAGCACCAGGGCCACCCCGGCGTCGATGGACTCGACCTGGGCCAGCCCCACCACCAGCGGCCAGCCCAGGTTCTCGGCCAGCAGAAACGGGAGCATGCCCGAGCCTTCGCCGGTTTCCGCCTGGCTCCCGGTCAGCACCACCTGGGCCCCGGCGTCGCGCAGGTAGTCGGTCAGCGCCGGCAAGGCATCGGCACCGGACGGCTGTTCCAAGACATGCAACTGCTCCAGGCCCATGCCCAGGTAGGCCCGCAGCGCCGGTTCGTGGATGTCGCCGGCGTGCAGCACCTGTAGTTTGTCCCCCGCCAGTTGCAGGCCCAGCTCCACTGCGCGCGCGTCCTGATCAGCGCGTCGTGGGCGGCCGGAAGTGGGGTGGGCGCCGATGGATACCAGGCTGATTACGTTGCTGTTCATGGTCGTCCCCTTAAGCCGCGTCGCGCTTGGCGCCGTTGCGGTAAGCCGCTACCGCCGCGATCAAGGCTTGAAGAATCTCGGCGCTCTCGCCAATCACCGACAGGTCGGCACGCTTGATCATGTCGCAACCGGGGTCGAGGTTGATCGCCACCACCTTGTCGCAGGCACCGATGCCCTGCAGGTGCTGGATCGCCCCGGAAATCCCCACCGCGACATACACCCGCGCCGTGACCCAGGTGCCGGATGCCCCGACCTGCCGGTCCCGGGCCATGAAACCATCGTCCACCGCCACCCGCGACGCGCCTTCAGTGGCACCCAGGGCAGCAGCGGTCTGGTGAAACAGTGCCCAGTCCTTGACCCCGTTGCCGCCGGAGAAGATGAACTCGGCTTCGGCCATGGGAATGGCGGCCGGGTCCACCGCCACCGCGCCCAGGTCTTCGATCCGCGCCAGGCTGCGGGCAACGCTTGTGGATAACTCCACGGGCAGCGCTTCATGCCGGGTTTCGCTGACCGGCTCGGCGCATTCGACGGCGCCCAGGATCAGCCGTGCGAGAGGCCGGGCCAGATCCTGCAAGCCGGCACCGGCACGTCCGATGCACTGCCCGTCCTTGACCTGCCAGACACGGGTCGCCGGGCGCTCGCCCAGGGCCGCGGCAAAGCGCCGGCCCAATTCGGCGCCGCCGCTGCGGCTGTCAGGCAGCAGCCAATGGCGCGGGCTGAACTGGTTATCCACAGCCCGCAGGCCCTGGACCCGTTGCTCCGGTGCATAACCTTCGAACTCATGACCTTGCAGCACCAGCAGGCGATCGACGCCGGCCTGGGCGAAGGCGGTTTCCTTGTGCTCGCCAAACACCACCGCCAGCACCGCGCCGTCCTGGCCGGCCAACTGGCGGGCCAGGCCCAGCAGGTCGCGGTCGTGGCTGCCGAGACGGCCACCGACCATGTCCGGCACCACGCCGATGTAAAACGCCGGTTGCGGCACCTGATGCAGCGGCAGTTGCACCTCGACCACGGCGCTGCGCTTGCTCATGCCGCCCTGCTGGGCACCGCTGCGGTCGATGCGCTTGATCCCGTTGGGGCCGATAAAACCCTGGCCATGGGGATTCTTGCGCAGCAGGCCATTGGGCCCCATCCAGCTGTGGGTCAGCGGTTGCATGGCGGCATGCAGCGGGTGCAGGCGGTTACGGGCGATCCACTCGGCCCGTCGGTCGCGGCGAATAATGTCGCTCATCAGTGCACCTCCGCAGGTTCGCGCTTGGCCGGAGCCTTGCCTGGCGCCGGTTCTTCGAGCAGGGCATCGGCCACCAGCTCGGCAATGTCCTTGATCTGCGGCCGGGGCTCGACCACCCCTTCGAGCATCGCCGTGCACTGTGGACAACCCACCGCCACCAGCTCGGCGCCGGTTTCGCGGATGTCCTCCATGCGCATATCGGGGATACGCTGCTTGCCAGGGATGTCGGTAATCGGCGCACCGCCGCCACCACCGCAGCAGCGGGAGCGGAAACCCGAGCGCTGCATCTCTTTGACCTCGATCCCCAGGGCACGCAGCACCTGGCGCGGAGCCTCGTATTCGCCGTTGTAACGGCCCAGGTAGCACGGGTCGTGATAGGTCACGCTGCTGCCCTTGTGCTGGCCGAGGTTCAAGGCCCCCTCGCCAATGATCTGAGCCAGATAAGTGCTGTGGTGCTGCACCTGATAGTTCCCGCCAAATGCGCCGTATTCGTTCTTCAGCACATGGAAGCTGTGGGGGTCGCAGGTGACGATGCGCTTGAAGCTGTACTGGGCCAGGGTCTGGATATTGCGCCTGGCCAGTAGCTGGAAGGTCGCTTCATCCCCCAGGCGCCGGGCCACGTCGCCGCTGTCCCGTTCTTCGAGGCCGAGCACGGCAAAGTCGACGCCGGCCGCCTTCAGCACTTTGACGAACGCACGCAGGGTGCGCTGGTTGCGCATGTCGAAGGCGCCGTCGCCGACCCAGAACAGCACGTCGGTGGTTTTCTTTTCGCTGAGCAGGGTCAGGTTCAGGTCCGCTGCCCAGTTCATCCGCCCCCCGGGGTTGAAGCCGCCGGGGTTGTCGGTGGCAATCAGGTTTTCCAGGACTTCGGCGCCCTTGTTCGGGGTCGCGCCTTTTTCCAGGGTCAGGTGCCGCCGCATGTCGACGATGGCATCGACGTGCTCGATCATCATCGGGCATTCCTCGACACAAGCGCGGCAGGTGGTGCAGGACCACAGGGTCTCGGCGTCCACCAGGCCGTTGACGATCGGTTGATGGGGATTACCGCCATGCTCGCCAATCGGTTTGCCAGGGTAAGGGCTGCCGGCGAACTGGGCGTCGGTGCCTCCGGCGAGGCCGACCACCATGTCCTGAATCAGCTTTTTCGGGTTCAGCGGCTGGCCGGCGGCGAACGCCGGGCAGGCCGCTTCGCATTTGCCGCACTGCACGCAGGCGTCAAAACCCAGCAGTTGGTTCCAGGTGAAATCCTTGGGTTTTTCCACCCCCAAAGGCGCCGAGCGGTCGCTCAGGTCCAGGGGCTTGAGCCCGGTGGAGCGACCGCCGCCAAAACGCTCGGCGCGGCGATGCCAGGCCAGGTGCAGGGCACCGGCGAAGGCGTGCTTCATCGGCCCACCCCAGGTCATGCCGAAGAACAGCTCGGACACGCCCCACAGCACACCGACCGCGAGGATCAGCGCCAGCACCCAGCCACCGAAATCTTCCGGCAGGATGCCCGCCACCGGCAGGGTCAGGACAAAGAACGAGGCCGAGAACGCCAGCAGGCTTTTCGGCAGGCGCATCCACGGGCCTTTGGACAAGCGCGCGGGCGGGTTGCGCCGGCGCAGGAAGACAAAGACCGCGCCGACGAACATCACCGCCGTCATCAACAGCAAGGCGTAGCCGAGGATGCGGTTGTGCAGGCCGAAACCGTGCACCAGCAGCGCCAGCACAATCGACGCCACCGCGCCGCCGGCCGTGGCCACGTGGGTATTGGCGATGTATTTGTCCCGCGCCACCACGTGGTGCAGGTCGACCATATAGCGCCTGGGCATGGCCAGCAGGCCGCCGAGCAGGTCAACCTTGGAGGCTCGCCCCCGGCGCCAAAGGGATGCACGCCGCAGCGCGCCGAGGACTGCAAGGCCCAGGGCGGAGAAGAGCAGGATGGGAATAATGACGTTGAGCATGGTGAAGCTCCCGCAAGGATCTTGTCGGAGCTGGCGGGTGAGGCGAGGGAGCTGGCTCCCTCGCCACAACAAGCCGGCTCCTATCAGCAACTGTTGTTAAAAATCCTTGCACAAGCGCAGGGCGTCATAGATGGCGGCATGGGTATTGCGCTGAGCCACGCAGTCGCCGATCCGGAACAGCAGGAAACCCTCGCCCGGCTCGCCCAGGCACGGTTGCGGCTTGATCGCGAACAGCGCCTCGACATCGATCTGGCCCTTGTTGCGCGAGTCTTGCTTGAGCCCGTAATACAGCTCTTCATCCGGGCGCACGCCGTTCTCCACCACCACCTGGTCCACCACCCGCTCTTCCTTGGCCCCGGTGTATTCGTTTTCCAGCACGGCAATCAGCTTGTCGCCCTCGCGGTAGACCTTCTCCAGCATCATGTCGCCAGTCATGATCACTTCCTTGGGGTACATGCTGCGGTAGTAGGTCGGGAACGACGTCCCGCCAATCGCCACCCCAGGCTTGATGTCGTCGGTGACGATTTCGACCTGGCTGCCTTTGTCGGCCAGGAAATCGGCCACCGACATACCGGTGAATTCGCAGATGGTGTCGTAGACCAGCACATTCTTGCCCGGCGCCACCTTGCCATCGAGCACGTCCCAGCTGCTGACCACCAGGCCTTCGGCAGCGCCCCAGTGTTCGTTCTGCTCCAGGTTCGGGTGCCCGCCCACCGCCAGCACCACGATGTCCGGACGCAGGTCGAGGATGGTCGCGATGTCGGCCGCGGTGCCCAGGCGCAGGTCGACTTTCAGGCGCGCCAGCTCCAGCTGATACCAGCGGGTGATACCGGCGATCTGGTCTCGTTGCGGCGCCTTGGAGGCCGTGGTGATCTGCCCGCCGATGGCGTCCTTTTTCTCGATCAGGGTCACGTCATGCCCGCGCTCGGCGGCCACTCGCGCGGCTTCCATCCCCGCCGGGCCGGCTCCGACCACCACCACCTTGCGCTTGACCCCGGTGCTCTTCTCGATGATGTGCGGCACGCCCATGTATTCACGGGAGGTCGCGGCGTTCTGGATGCACAGCACATCCAGCCCCTGGTACTGGCGATCGATGCAGTAGTTGGCACCGACGCACTGCTTGATCTGGTCGATCTGGCCCATCTTGATCTTGGCGATCAGGTGCGGGTCAGCGATGTGCGCACGGGTCATGCCGACCATGTCGACGTAACCGCCTTCGAGAATGCGCGTGGCCTGGTTCGGGTCCTTGATGTTCTGCGCGTGCAGCACCGGGACCTTGACCACTTCCTTGATCCCGGCCGCCAGGTGCAGGAAAGGCTCCGGTGGGTAACTCATGTTGGGAATGACGTTGGCCAGGGTGTTGTGGGTGTCGCACCCCGAGCCCACCACACCGATAAAGTCGAGCATGCCGGTGTCGTCGTAGTACTTGGCGATCTGCTTCATGTCCTCGTGGGACAGGCCGTCCGGGTGGAATTCATCACCGCACAGGCGTATGCCGACGCAGAAATCGTCACCGACTTCGGCACGCACCGCCTTGAGCACTTCCAGGCCGAACTTCATCCGGCCCTCAAAACTGCCGCCCCATTCGTCGGTGCGTTTGTTGACACGCGGGCTCCAGAACTGGTCGATCATGTGCTGGTGCACCGCCGACAGCTCGACGCCATCCAGGCCACCGGCCTTGGCCCGGCGCGCGGCCTGGGCGTAGTTGCCGATCACGCGCCAGATTTCTTCCGGTTCAATGGTCTTGCAGGTGGCGCGGTGCACCGGCTCGCGCACACCGGATGGCGACATCAGGGTCGGCCAGTTGAAGCCATCCCAGCGTGAGCGACGACCCATGTGGGTAATCTGGATCATGATCTTGGCGCCATGCTTGTGCATGGCATCGGCCAGGTTCTGGAAGTGCGGAATGATGCGGTCGGTGGCCAGGTTGACCGAGGCCCACCACTCCTGCGGGCTGTCGATGGCCACCACCGAGGAGCCGCCGCAGATCGCCAGGCCGATGCCGCCCTTGGCTTTCTCTTCGTAGTACTTCACATAACGGTCGGTGGTCATGCCGCCATCGGTGGCATAGACCTCGGCGTGCGCGGTGCTCAGCACACGGTTGCGGATGGTCAGTTTGCCGATCTGGATCGGCTGGAACATCGCTTCGAAAGCCATTTTCTAAACTCCGCCTACAACGGTTTGACGATGAACAGGCCGTCGTCGTGGCCTTCTTCGGAGCCACCGTAGACCTGCTCCGCCACGGTCCGGATCGAACTGCCCCGGGCTTGGAGGATCTGGTCCATGGCGCCGGCGAACCAGCCGGTGAACATGTAGTCGACCTTGCGCCCGACCTTGCCGTAGACGTAGACGAACGCCGAGTGCTCGAGCTTGACGCTGGCGGTGCCTTGATCCAGGTCGATGTCCTGGATCTTGAACAGGCCCCAGCCGCGCTGCGACAGGCGCTTCATGTAGTGCTCGAACACCGCCACGCCTTCCAGGCCGTGGCATTCGGCTTCTTTCTCGCACCAGTGCCAGGCGGATTTGTAGCCGGCCTTGTACAGGATCTCGGCGTAAGCCTCGGCCCCCAGCACGTCTTCGATGCCCATATGGTTGTTGACGAAGAAGTGCCGTGGCACGTAGAGCATCGGCAGGGCATCGGAGGTCCAGACACCGGTCTCGCTGTCGACTTCGATGGGCAATTGCGGGGCGATTTTGGCCATGGAAACTTAACTCCAGAAAATTCGTTTTCAGTGCTTAGCAAAGCTTTTGCCTTGCTCTAATAAACAAGCCGTGTGAATGACTTTGGAGCCGTAGCGAGCACGTCGAGGACCTGACGCCGCTATCGGCGAGCGGAGTAGGCTCCGCAGGCATTCATTCGCCCCAGACGTCCTTCAGGACATTGACCCAGTTCTCGCCCATGATCTTGCGCACCACACGCTCGGGGTGGCCGCGCTTGAGCAGGGTCTCGGTGAGGTTGGGAAACTCGCCCACGGTGCGGATCCCCAGGGGGTTGATGATCTTGCCGAAGCTGGTCAGGCGGCGGGCGTAGCCCTTGTCGTGGGTCAGGTACTCGAAGAAGTCCTGGCCATGGCCCTGGGTGAAGTCGGTGCCGATGCCGATGGCGTCTTCGCCCACCAGATTCATGGTGTATTCGATGGCTTCGGCGTAGTCGTCGATGGTCGAGTCGATGCCCTTGGCCAGGAACGGTGCAAACATGGTCACGCCGACGAAACCACCGTGATCGGCGATGAACTTCAGCTCCGCATCGGACTTGTTGCGCGGGTGTTCCTTGAGGCCCGACGGCAGGCAGTGGGAGTAGCAGACGGGTTTCTTCGATTCGAGGATGACTTCCTCGGACGTCTTGGAACCGACGTGGGACAGGTCGCACATGACCCCGACGCGATTCATCTCGGCCACGATTTCGCGACCGAAACCCGAGAGCCCGCCATCACGCTCATAACAGCCGGTGCCCACCAGGTTCTGGGTGTTGTAGCACATCTGCACAATGCCCACGCCCAGCTGCTTGAACACCTCGACATAGCCGATCTGGTCTTCATAGGCATGGGCATTCTGGAAACCGAAGAGGATGCCGGTCTTGCCCTGCTCCTTGGCCTTGCGGATATCGGCGGTGCTGCGGACCGGCATCACCAGGTCACTGTTTTCGCGCATCAGCTTCTGGCTTTTGCAGATGCTGTCGATGGTGGCCTGGAACCCTTCCCACACCGACACAGTGCAGTTGGCTGCGGTCAGGCCGCCCTTGCGCATGTCCTCAAACAGCTCGCGGTTCCACTTGGCAATGATCAGCCCGTCGATAACGATGCTGTCGGCGTGCAGTTCGGCTGGGCTCATCAGGCTGTCCCCTTATTGGCGATTCATGCGCCGAATCGTCTGCCGGCGCTTTGGGGCCAGCATATGCCGCGTGGGCAAGGGAGCCGGATGCAAAAGCGACAGGGGAATTGCCGAAAGCGTCAAGGCGCGACAAAGGGTCGGCAGCCGGGCATCGGCGTCATCTGTTCTTTGCCCGGCGCTTGCGCCAGAATCCGCCGCTTTACTGGATGCTTCACTGGATTTAGGGGCGGCGACGCAATGAAATCGATCTTCCTCGCTTTGGCACTGATGGCGACCGGCGTACAGGCGGCTGAAGAAGCTGACAACTCGCCCTGCGATGCCGTCGAAAACGACGTGCAGACCCTGGAATGCGCGACCTACAACCGCACCACCGCCGAACAGCTGCTCAAGGACAACGTCCAGGGCCTGCTGGAACGCTTCGCCAACCTGTACGGCAGCGACAAGGCCAAGCTCGCCGACATCACCGGCAAGCTCAACAACGCCCAGCAACTGTGGCAAAAACAGCGCGAAGCCGATTGCGCCGTGGAAAGCTTCCCCGCCAAGCCGGGCAGCAAGGCCTACACCATTGCCCAGAACGACTGCATGGCGCGCATGAGCGATGAACGGTCGGAGTTTCTGGAGTCGATTGCCCAGGAGTGAACCGCGACGACAAAGCCCTGCGGGCGGCAACATTCAGTGAAGGTTCAAGGCTTGGCGACACAGCTTTTATAAGCAAATATTGAGTTACCTTATAAAAAGCTTATTTTTACCATGAACAGTATCCAGTGGACCCGCTAGGCCGTGAAGCAGCTGCTCAGGCTGCAACGCGAACATCAGGTTCAAGTCCGCGATGCCCTCAGCCTGTTGGCCGACATGCCCGATGTGGCTCAGGTCAGGGCATTGACCGGTCACGGCTACGCCTATCGACTGCGCGTCGGTCATTACCGAGTGTTGTTCGATTGGGACGGCGCGATTCACGTGATCAGTATCCAAGAGGTCAAAAGACGTGACGAACGCACCTACTGATATTCAGATCATCAACGACACGGACGGCAAGCCGGCGTTCGTGGTCATTCCCTATGCCCAGTACCTGGCCCGGTACAACAGCGCCGAGCCGATTCCCCATGATGTGGTCAGCCGTATCGTCGACGGCGCCACGCCGATCCGTGCCTGGCGCGAACACCTGCACCTGACCCAGGATGAAGTCGCCCAGCGCCTGGGCATTTCCCAGCCGGCCTTCGCCCAGCAGGAAAGCGTCGCCAAGCCGCGCCGCGCCACCCGCGAGAAAATTGCCCGGGCCTTTGGCATTCGCGCCGACCAGCTGGAGCTGTAAGCTGCACGCCATTACCGGATCAAAGGAACGCTCATGAGCATCTGTGGCATCGAAATCAAAGGCAGCGAAGCCATCTTCGCCATCGCCTCCCTGCAGGGCGACGCCCTGCAGCACGTGGCCATCGCCACCAAGAAAATCGCCCTCGAAGACGACGATGAAGCGGCCAACGTCAAAGCCTTTGCTGCCCAGGTGGCGGCCTTTGTCCGTGACAACGGCATCAGCCGCATCGCCATCAAGAAGCGCAGCAAAAAAGGCGAATTCGCCGGCGGCCCGACCACCTTCAAGATCGAAGGCGTGTTTCAGCTGCTGGAAAACTGCGACGTGACCCTGCTCTCGCCGCAGACCATCAACGCGCAGAACAAGAAGCACAGCTTCGAGCTGCCAGGCACCCTCAACAAATACCAGCACGAAGCCTACAAAGCCGCCTGCTCGGCCCTCCTGAAAAAATAAAGGTTTGGCGTGTTGGCGTTATGCGCTCTGGTGTTGTCGCCGATCCTCGCGCGGGCACTTGGCAAACCTGGCGCGGTAACTGCGGGTGAAGTAGGACGGGGATTCAAAACCGCAGGCGATGCTGACTTCCAGCACGCTGAGATCGGTCTGGCGCAGCAGTTGCCGCGCCTTATCCAGGCGCAGGCCGAGGTAGAAGTTGCTCGGTGTGTCGTTGAGATGCAGGCGAAACAGGCGCTCCAGTTGCCTGCGGGTGACGTTGATTGATTCAGCCAGGGCCAGGGTGCTCAGCGGCGGTTCGCTGTGTTGCTCCATTTCGCCAATCACCTGCACCAGCTTCCGATTGCTGATGCCGTAGCGGCTGGCGACCTCCATGCGCTGGTGATCCTGGCGCGGGCGGATGCGGCCAAGCACGAACTGCTCACTGACCTGGACCGCCAGCGGCGCGCCATGGGCCTGGCCAATCAGGTCGAGCATCATGTCGATGGACGCGGTGCCGCCCGCCGAGGTGATGCGCCGTCGGTCGATTTCGAACAGCTCCTGGGTCACCCACAGCTGTGGATAAGACTCCTTGAACGCCTCGATGGCTTCCCAATGCAGGGTCAGGCGATGGCCTTCCAGCAGGCCGGCTTCGGCCAGGACCACGCTGCCGGTATCGATCCCGCCCAACGTCACGCCTTCCAGGTCGAGACGGCGCAACCAGTGCACCAGAGGCGCGGTCAGCGACTTCAACGGCTCGAAACCGGCCACCACCCACAGCGTTGCGCCCTTTTTCAAGGGTTCCAGCGCCGCATCGGCATTGACCGACATGCCATTGCTGGCCAGCACCGCCCCGCCGTCTGCGCTCAGCACGTGCCAGCGATACAGCTCGCCGCGAAAGCGGTTGGCCACCCGCAGCGGCTCGATGGCGGAAATAAAGCCAATAGCGGAGAAGCCCGGCATCAGCAGAAAGTAAAACTCCTGGGGCATGAAACGCACTCGCAAGACGGGTGGCGTGGGGGCCTGTGATACGCCAATTGCCGGCCCCCGACAAGGGTCCAGGTCGCTGCAGTGCAAGAGCGGGTCGCCGCTGTGCGCTTTCCCTGGGCAGCAGCTGCGTACCTTGGCATTACCGGCGCACAAAGACCCCGGAACCCACAATAACGACCTGCCGAGGGAACCTCCATGAAACGACTGATCAGCAGCTGTGTTCTTGCACTCAGCGGTACCGCTTTCCTGAGTTCCGGCGCCATTGCCGCGGACGCCGCCAGTTGCCAAAACGTGCGCCTGGGCGTGGTCAACTGGACCGACGTCATCGCCACCAGCGCCATGACCCAAGTGCTGCTCGACGGCCTCGGCTACAAGACCAAACAGACCAGCGCGTCCCAGCAAATCATCTTCGCCGGCATCCGCGACCAGCGCCTGGATCTGTTCCTCGGCTACTGGAACCCGCTGATGACCCAGACCATCGCCCCCTTCGTCGAGGCCAAGCAGGTCAAGGTCCTGGCCGAACCCAGCCTCAAGGACGCCCGCGCGACCCTGGCGGTGCCCACTTACCTGGCGGACAAGGGGCTGAAAACCTTCGCCGACATCGCCCGTTTCGAAAAAGAGCTGGGCGGCAAGATCTACGGCATCGAGCCCGGCTCGGGGGCCAATACCCAGATCAAGGACATGATTGCCAAGAATCAGTTCGGCCTCGGCAAGTTCCAACTGGTGGAGTCCAGTGAAGCCGGGATGCTGTCGGCGGTGACCCGCGCGGTGAAACGCAACGAAGCCATCGTCTTCTTCGGCTGGGCGCCGCACCCGATGAACGTCAACCAGAAGATGACCTACCTCACCGGCAGCGACGATGCCCTGGGCCCGAACGAAGGCATGGCCACGGTCTGGACCGTGACCGCGCCGAACTACGCCGAACAATGCCCGAACGTCAGCCGGCTGCTGAGCAACCTGACCTTCAGCGCCGAAGACGAGAGCCGCATGATGCAACCGCTGCTCGACCACAAGGACGCCCTGGAGTCGGCCAAGCAATGGCTCAAGGACCATCCGCAGGACCAGCAACGCTGGCTTGAAGGCGTCACCACCTTCGATGGCAAGCCCGCCGACCAGCACCTGCAACTGACCAGCCAATAACCCCGATGCCCCGCCACCTCGCAGCCGCTTCCCGGCTGCGAACGGCAGCGTCACGCCCACACATCACGCCTGCAAGGAACCCGCACCATGAACCACGACGTCATCATCACCTGCGCACTCACCGGTGCTGGCGACACGACCGCCAGGAGCCCCCACGTCCCGGTCACCCCCAAGCAGATCGCCGCCGCGGCGGTGGAAGCGGCCAAGGCCGGCGCCACCGTGGTCCATTGCCACGTGCGCGACCCACAGAGCGGCAAGTTCAGCCGTGACGTGGCGCTGTACCGCGAAGTCATGGAGCGCATTCGCGAGGCGGACATCGACATCATCGTCAACCTCACCGCCGGCATGGGCGGCGACCTGGAGATCGGCGCCGGGGAAAACCCCATGGAGTTCGGCCCTAACACCGACCTGGTGGGCCCACTGACGCGCCTGGCCCACGTCGAGGCGCTGCTGCCGGAAATCTGCACCCTGGACTGCGGCACCCTGAACTTCGGCGACGGCGACACCATTTACGTTTCCACCCCGGCGCAGCTGCGGGCCGGCGCCAGGCGCATCCAGGAACTGGGGGTGAAGGCCGAACTGGAAATCTTCGACACCGGGCACCTGTGGTTCGCCAAGCAGATGATCAAGGAAGGCCTGCTGGACAACCCGCTGTTCCAGCTGTGCCTGGGCATCCCCTGGGGCGCCCCGGCCGACACCACCACCATGAAGGCCATGGTCGACAACCTGCCGGCCGATGCGGTGTGGGCCGGTTTCGGCATCGGCCGCATGCAAATGCCAATGGCCGCGCAGGCGGTGTTGCTGGGCGGCAATGTGCGGGTCGGGCTGGAGGACAACCTCTGGCTGGACAAAGGCGTGCTGGCGACCAACGGCCAACTGGTGGAGCGCGCCACGCAAATCCTCAGCCGCCCCGGCGCACGGGTCCTGACCCCGGCCGAAGGGCGGGCCAAGATGGGCCTGACCCAGCGCCGCTGACCCGCCTCCCGACAAAACCGGCTTGCACAGCCCCTCGCACCCTTTTTTCAGGAATTTGCCATGCGATTTATCACCGACATCAAAACCTTCGCCGCCCTGGGCAGCGGTGTCATCGGCAGCGGCTGGGTGGCTCGCGCCCTGGCCCACGGCCTGGACGTGGTGGCCTGGGACCCGGCCCCCGGCGCCGAAGCAGCCCTGCGGCAACGGGTGGCCAATGCCTGGGGCGCCCTGGAGCAACAAGGCCTGGCACCGGGCGCCGCGCAACAGCGCCTGCGTTTTGTCGCCACCATTGAGGAGTGCGTGAAGGACGCCGACTTCATCCAGGAAAGCGCCCCGGAGCGCCTGGAGCTGAAGTTGCAGCTGCATAGCCAGATCAGCGCCGCAGCCAAGCCCGATGCACTGATCGGCTCCAGCACCTCGGGGCTGCTGCCCAGCGAATTCTACGAAGGCGCGACCCACCCGGAACGCTGCGTGGTCGGCCACCCCTTCAACCCGGTGTACCTGCTGCCGCTGGTGGAAGTGGTGGGCGGCAAACACACTGCGCCCGAGGCGGTGCAGGCGGCAATGCGGGTCTATGAATCCCTGGGCATGCGCCCGCTGCATGTGCGCAAGGAGGTCCCGGGATTTATCGCCGACCGCCTGTTGGAAGCCCTGTGGCGCGAGGCGCTGCACCTGGTCAATGACGGCGTGGCCACCACGGGTGAAATCGACGACGCGATCCGCTTCGGCGCCGGCCTGCGCTGGTCGTTCATGGGCACCTTCCTCACCTATACCCTGGCGGGTGGCGATGCCGGCATGCGCCACTTCATGGCCCAGTTCGGGCCGGCGCTGCAACTGCCCTGGACCTACCTGCCCGCCCCGCCACTGACCGACAAGTTGATTGACGACGTGGTGCAAGGCACCAGTGAGCAGTTGGGCGAACGCAGCATTTCGGCCCTGGAGCGCTATCGTGATGATTGCCTGCTGGCGGTACTCGATGCGGTCAAGACCACCAAGGCCAAGCACGGCATGAACTTCAGCGACTGACCCGACGTGGCGAGGCCGCTGCGCCTCGCCCGATTTTCTTCGCCCCCTGGAACCCAGCCCATGCCCGCACTGCTCACCTACAGCACCCCCGTCCTGCCTGAGTGGGTCGACTACAACGGCCATCTGCGCGACGCCTTTTACCTGCTGATTTTCAGCTACGCCACCGACGCCCTGATGGACCGCCTGGGCCTGGACAGCGAGAACCGCGAAGCCAGCGGCCACTCGCTGTTCACCCTGGAGCTGCATCTGAATTACCTGCATGAAGTGAAACTCGGCACCCAGGTCGAGGTGCACACCCAACTGATCGCTCACGACCGCAAACGCCTGCACCTCTACCACAGCCTGCATCAGGTCGGTGACCCGCAGATGCTGGCCGGCAACGAGCAGATGCTGCTGCATGTCGACCTAGCCGGCCCACGCTCGACACCGTTCAGCGAGGCTGTACTGGAACGCCTGCAAGCCATTGCTGCCGAGCAGTTGGAACTGCCGGCCCCGGCGTATCAGGGGCGGGTCATGGCCTTGCCGGCGGAAAAATGAACCCGGGCGCCGAATTGCCCGACGCTCGAGCAGCGCCTTTTCGCGCAGACAAAAAAAGCCCCGATCAAGCCGTGACAGGATCGAGGCAGGGAGTGCTTTGCCAAGGAGCTGTAGTAAGAGGGTGACCAAACCGTCGTGACATCAGCTGGGGTTCAGTCTGCCTGCTCGGCCCTGGCGCTGGTTAGCTGAATGCGACCTGTTCATAGGTAAATGGGCCACTGGGCGAGCTTCAGACGTCCTCGGTATACAGCACCACCGTCACATAGAAATAGCCGATCTTGTGCCACCGCTCCCGGCGGTTATGGGGCGTCTCTTCGGACCCCATGCTGAGTTGATAGGTGCGGCCGGCTCTTCGATCCAGGTAGTAGGTCATACGCGTTGTTTCCCAGCCACAGCAGACAAACTTCAAGTAATTTGTCTCCCCCGAGAGGAGCCGCAAATAGCTCTCCACCTCTTGGGCATGCCGGCCTTCGACGCGATAGGTCGCGGTCAGCGGCGCGCCTTGCTGCTGCGGCGTGTATTTACACTCGACAAACTCGAGGACCTGGGGTGGATCGGCGCTGGCCCGAAGAAAGTCGGCACACTCCGGAGCAGCCCAGGCTCCGCTGGAAAACAGCCACAACACACCGGCCAGAGTCCCTCTGAACAGCACTTTCATCGACTACAGCTCCTTGGTTTCCAAGTGAGCGGCCGTCCCTGTCGAACACCGACCGCCGGTGCAGAATACCTTGGGCGCCAGGACCGGTGATGAGTTATCTGCGACGCAGGCGGCGCCCTGGAAATCAGGCCCGGGGACTGCACTTAGTCGAAAACGACCTGTTCATAGGTAAACGGGCCATGGCGACGATTTGCCCTTGCCGACTCCCGGGCGGCCTACCAGAATCGATCCACCACCCCGCTCCCTGAATAAGGATAAGAGTCATGATGCACGCGGATCTGATTGATCAGGATGACCTGCTCGGCCAACTCCGGGCCCTGGGTTTCGAGATGCCGGCTGGCGCCACCGCCGACCAGGCGTGTGAGTACGCGGTGCGCGGCTTGAGCGATGCGCGGGTCCGGGCGCTCAAGGGCATGGTCGAGCAGATGCTGACCGGCAACGCGACCATTCTTCCGGCCGTGCGCCAGGCCATCGACCAACAGTTGCTGCCGGCCCTGGCCCAGTACCGCAACAGCCACGCCTGAGCCGTCGCCGGCAAAGGATCCGAGGGTGTAGAGTGCGGGTCCTTTCAGCCCTCTGGAACCCGCCCCATGCCGCGAATCGAACCCTGTCAGTCAGCCCGACAACCGGGCTGGCTGGAGTTGCGCCAGGCGCTCTGGCCGGACAGTTCGCGCCAGGAGCACCTGGACGAAATCACTGATTTGCTGAGTGACCCACGGCGCTATATCAACCTGCTCGCCTACACCGCCGATGGCCAACCCGCGGGCCTGGCCGAAGCCTCGCTGCGCCGCGATTACGTGAATGGCACCGAACATTCGCCGGTGGTGTTTCTGGAAGGCTTGTATGTGGTCGCCGAACAGCGGCGCCAGGGGATTGCCGAGCAATTGATCGACGCCGTCGCCCAATGGGGACGGGATCAGGGCTGCGGGGAAATGGCGTCGGATACCGGCCTGGAAAACCTGTTGAGCCAGACCGTGCACAAGGCGCTCGGTTTCGAGGAAACCGAGCGCGTCGTGTACTTCAAGAAAACGCTGTGACTACAGGCGCACGCTGGCGAATGTCGACTCGTTGCGCGCCTGGCTCAGGGCCGACAGCGGGCCCGAGAGTGGCGCCAGCACCAGCGCCTGGGGGATCGGCATCATCGCTACCTGCTGGGTGGTGTTGGAACCGACGCGCTCATCCCGCGGCGGAATGCCGAAGTATTCGCGGTAGCACTTGGAGAAATGCGGCGTGGAGACAAAACCGCAGACCGACGCCACTTCGATGATCGACATCGGCGTCTGCTTGAGCAGTTGCCGGGCGCGGATCAGCCGCAGCTTGAGGTAATAGCGCGACGGCGAACAGTGCAGGTACTTCTGGAACAGCCGCTCCAGCTGACGCCGCGAAACAGCGACGTACACTGCCAGCTCGTCGAGATCGATCGGCTCTTCGAGGTTGGCTTCCATCAACGCAACGATTTCCTGCAGCTTCGGCTGGTTGGTGCCGAGCATGTGCTTGAGCGGCACGCGCTGGTGATCCTGCTCGTTGCGGATGCGTTCGTAGACGAACATTTCCGAGATCGCGGCGGACAGTTCACGGCCATGATCGCGGCTGATCAAGTGCAGCATCATGTCCAGCGGCGCGGTGCCACCGGAGCTGGTGAAGCGGTTGCGGTCGAGGGTAAACAGGCGGGTGCTCATGGCGACCCGGGGAAAGGCTTCCTGCATCGACGCCAGACATTCCCAGTGCACGCTGCAATCGAAACCGTCGAGCAGGCCGGCGCACGCCAGGGCCCAGCTGCCGGTGCACACCGCACCCAGGCGTCGTGACTGGCGGGCCTGGCTTTGCAGCCAGGACACGTGTTCACGGGTTACGGTGCGCTGGATACCAATGCCGCCGCAGACAATCACGGTGTCGAGGACGGGCGCTTTGTGCATGGAGGCGTCGGGGGTGATCTGCAGGCCATCGCTGGCCCAGACTTGCCCGCCATCGACGCTGAGGGTGGTCCAGCGATACAGCTCGCGACCGGACAGCTGGTTGGCCATGCGCAGCGGTTCGACTGCGGAGGCCAGAGAAATCAGCGTGAAATTGTCCAGCAGCAAAAAGCCGATGGATTGAGGCGCACGGTTCTGGGGTTGAGCCCCGGAGTTGAACGACGTCATCGCGGTATCTCCTCACACAAAGCGGGTGATGGCCTCAGGCGGAGGCTCTTGTTATTGCCATCATTCTCTTGCAGAGAAGGGCTTTGTCATGACAGAGCAATTGCCATGCCTAAAGTTGAATGGCCATTCAATAACTCCTGAAAACGACATGGCGGGGTGTCTATATAAGCCACGCGCGCAGTGGGGGTTATAAGCACCGGCAATTGCCCCCGGCGCCCTCGCCCGGGGGCCTGTGAGCAGTTCGGTAGCACTTGTGGGAACTGCGTCGCGGAGCCCTGGCGGGGAGTGTCACCACAAGCACGGGTGACAGGCGGTCAGGGCCGGATTGGATTCCGGCCCCGGGAAAGGGGCTTATCTGTTTGCGACGCGCTAAAAGGTGGCGCGGTGTGGGTGGCGTGTTCCTTTAGCGCGCAGCGGCGAGCGGCGGAAAAATGAGCATGTGCCTGACTCAGCACTCCACCGCACTCACCGCCAGGCCACCGCGCGAGGTCTCCTTGTATTTGTCGTGCATGTCGGCGCCGGTATCGCGCATGGTGCGGATCACCCGGTCCAGGGAGATAAAGTGCTGGCCGTCGCCGCGCAGGGCCATTTGCGCGGCATTGATCGCCTTGACCGCGGCAATCGCGTTGCGCTCGATGCACGGCACCTGCACCAGGCCGCCGACCGGGTCGCAGGTCAGGCCGAGGTTGTGCTCCAGGCCAATTTCAGCGGCGTTGCACAATTGCTCCGGGGTCGCGCCGAGGATCTCCGCCAACCCGGCCGCCGCCATGGCGCAGGCCGAACCGACTTCGCCCTGGCAACCGACTTCGGCCCCCGAGATCGACGCATTCTTTTTACAGAGGATGCCCACCGCCGCCGCGCCGAGGAAATAGTCGACCACGTTGGCCTCGGTCACCACTTCGCTGAACTTCATAAAGTAGTGCAGCACCGCCGGGATGATCCCGGCCGCGCCGTTGGTGGGTGCGGTGACCATGCGCCCGCCGGCAGCGTTCTCTTCGTTGACTGCCAGGGCGAACAGGTTGACCCACTCCATGGCCGACAGGGTCGAGCCAATGACGTTGGGCTTGTTCAGTTCCTGCAAGCTGCGGTGCAGGCGCGCCGCACGGCGCCGCACATTCAGCCCGCCGGGCAGGATGCCTTCGTGCTTGAGGCCCTGCTCGACGCAGTCCTGCATGGCCCGCCAGAGGGTCAGCAGGCCACTGCGAATTTCCTCCTCTGAGCGCCAGACTTTTTCATTGGCCATCATCAGTTCCGCGACCCGCAGGTTGTGGGTCTGGCACAGGCTCAGCAGCTCCACCGCGCTGGAGAAGTCGTAGGGCAATTCGGTGCGATCCAGGTCGACCACGCCGCTGCTGGCCTGGGCCTGGTCGACGACAAACCCGCCGCCGACCGAATAGTAGGTGTCGCGATGCACCTCGGCGTTTGCGCCGATCGCGACCAGGGTCATGGCATTGGGGTGGAACGGCAGGTTTTCGTCGATCAGCTGCATGTCCCGGGCCCAGATAAAGGGGATCGGCAGGCGGCCGTCCAGCAGCAGGGTCTGGGTTTCACGCAGCCGGTCGATGCGCGGACCGATCTGCGACGGGTCGATCGCGTCCGGCCACTCGCCCATCAGGCCCATGATCACCGCGTTGTCGCTGCCGTGGCCGATACCGGTGGCCGACAGCGAACCAAAGAGTTGCACCTCGACCCGTTGCACCTGCTCCAGTAGCTGCTTTTCCCTGAGCGATTGCACGAACAAGGCGGCGGCGCGCATGGGGCCGACGGTGTGGGAACTGGAAGGACCGATGCCGATTTTGAACAGGTCGAAAACACTGATAGCCATGACAGCAAAACTCCTCGAATGAGCACACTCCGGGCGGCGCGGCGCCCGCTGACGGAGCTGCTACGCTCAAGCTGCAATCCGCCGAGATGGGCGCATCATCAGGCTTTTTCCACGGTGCTCGACGTCTGACACCGACTCACCCATGCCCAGCAACGCCGCAACCCGAGAACCAAGGGTTTTGGCCGCTTTTTGCGGTGCAGAGCGGCAAAAAGTCCTGAAAAAAGCTGTAAACGACCTCACTGACACTGGATGCGACCCTCCCTGTACTGGATACGACGCACCCTGTAGGCGTCAGATTTTCACTGGTACATGATCAGTCTCGACTCGATTGCAAGGCACCGTGGCACAGCTGTCCCACGCGCCCCAACCGCCACGCTTATAAGTGCGGTAAGAACGCCGCCAAAAAGAAGACACCCAGGAGTCCCCCCCGATGAAAGGTTCCCCCTCGTTGTTGTTGGCCGCCATGCTGAGTCTGCCGCTTCTGGCACAAGCCGCAGAACCGGCGCAATGCAGTACCGTTAACTTCTCCGATGTTGGCTGGACCGACATCACCGTGACCACCGCCACCACCAGCGTGGTTCTCGATGCACTGGGCTACAAAACCAAGACCACGATGATTTCCGTACCGGTGACCTACAAGTCCCTGGCCGACGGCAAGAACATGGACGTGTTCCTCGGCAACTGGATGCCGACCATGGAAAACGACATCAAGGCCTACCGTGATGCCGGCACCGTCGACACCCTGCGCGCCAACCTGGAGAACGCCAAGTACACCCTGGCGGTCCCGGAAGAGCTGTACAACAAGGGGCTCAAGGATTTCGCCGACATCGCCAAATTCAAGAAGGAGCTGGACGGCAAGATCTACGGGATCGAGCCCGGCAACGACGGCAATCGCCTGATCCAGAGCATGATCGACAAGAACGCCTTCGGCCTCAAGGACGCCGGGTTCAAGGTGGTCGAGTCCAGCGAAGCCGGCATGCTGTCCCAGGTCGATCGTGCCCAGCGGCGCAACACCGCCGTGGTATTCCTGGGCTGGGAACCGCACCCGATGAACACCCGTTTCAAGATGAAGTACCTCACCGGGGGTGACGAGTTCTTCGGCCCCAACTTCGGCCAGGCCACCATCTACACCAACACGCGCAAGGGTTACGCCCAGGAATGCAGCAACGTCGGCCAGTTGCTGAAGAACCTCTCGTTCACCCTGAACATGGAAAGCACCCTGATGGGCAACGTGCTGGACGACAAAATGAAGCCGGATGTGGCCGCCAAGGCCTGGCTGAAAAACAACCCGCAAGTGCTGGATACCTGGCTCGCCGGAGTCACCACCATTGATGGCAAACCCGGCCTTGAGGCGGTCAAGGCCAAGCTTGCGCAGGCTGCTAACTAAGTCACTCGCTTACGCCGGGCGGGCCAGTTCCGCCCGGGCTGTTTTTTCCTTGCATGCGGACGTTCACTACCATGCTGACTGATCATAAAATCCCTCTAGGCCAGTACATCGCTGCCTTCGTTGAATGGTTGACGCAACACGGCGCCAGCACATTCGATGCGATCGCCACGACCCTGGAAACGATGATCCACGGCGTGACGTTTGCGCTGACCTGGTTCAACCCGCTGGCATTGATCGGGCTGATCGCCTTGCTCGCGCACGTCATTCAACGCAAATGGGGCCTGACCGCCTTTGTAGTGCTGTCGTTTCTGCTGATCCTGAACCTGGGCTATTGGCAGGAAACCATGGAAACCCTGGCCCAGGTGCTGTTCGCCACCCTGGTCTGCGTGGTCATCGGCGTGCCGTTGGGCATCGTCGCCGCGCACAAGCCGATGTTCTACACCATGATGCGTCCGGTACTCGATCTGATGCAGACCGTACCGACCTTCGTCTACCTCATTCCTACCCTGACCCTGTTCGGTCTGGGGGTGGTGCCCGGGCTGATTTCCACGGTGGTGTTCGCGATTGCCGCGCCGATCCGCCTGACCTACCTGGGTATCCGCGATGTCCCGCAAGAGCTGATGGACGCCGGCAAGGCCTTTGGCTGCTCGCGTCGCCAGTTGCTGTCGCGTATCGAATTGCCCCACGCCATGCCGAGCATCGCCGCCGGGATCACCCAGTGCATCATGCTCTCGCTGTCGATGGTGGTGATCGCCGCCCTGGTCGGCGCCGATGGCCTGGGCAAGCCGGTGGTCAACGCACTCAACACCGCCGATATCGCCCTGGGCTTCGAAGCCGGGCTGGCCATTGTGCTGCTGGCGATCATGCTCGACCGGATCTGCAAACAACCCGACGCCAAAGTAGGGAGCGACGCATGAGCATTATTCGCTTCGATAACGTAGACGTTATCTTCTCCAAAGATCCCCGCGAGGCCCTGAAACTGCTGGACCAGGGCATGACCCGCAACGAGATCCTGAAAAAGACCGGCCAGATCGTCGGCGTGGAAAAAGCCAGCCTCGATGTGGAAAAAGGCGAGATCTGCGTGCTGATGGGCCTCTCCGGCTCCGGCAAATCCAGCTTGCTGCGCTGCATCAACGGCTTGAACACCGTCAGCCGTGGGCACCTGTTCGTCGAGCACGAAGGCAAACAGATCGACATCGCCGCCTGCACCGCCGCCGAACTGAAGATGATGCGCACCAAGCGCATCGCCATGGTGTTCCAGAAGTTCGCCCTGATGCCCTGGCTGACGGTGCGCGAGAACATCAGCTTCGGCCTGGAAATGCAGGGCCGCCCGGAAAAGGAACGGCGCAAGCTGGTGGAGGAGAAGCTCGAACTGGTGGGCCTGACCCAATGGCGCAACAAGAAGCCCGATGAGCTCTCCGGCGGCATGCAACAGCGTGTGGGCCTGGCCCGCGCCCTGGCGATGGACGCCGATATCCTGCTGATGGACGAACCCTTCTCGGCCCTCGACCCGCTGATTCGCCAGGGCCTGCAGGACGAGTTGCTGGAACTGCAACGCAAGCTGAGCAAGACCATCGTCTTCGTCAGCCACGACCTCGACGAAGCGCTGAAGCTGGGCAGCCGCATCGCCATCATGAAAGACGGGCGGATCATCCAGTACAGCAAGCCGGAGCAGATCGTGCTCAACCCGGCCGACGACTATGTGCGTACGTTCGTTGCCCACACCAACCCGCTGAACGTGCTCTGCGGGCGCAGCCTGATGCGCACCCTGGACAACTGCAAACGCATCAACGGTTCGGTATGCCTCGATCCGGGCGGCGACTCCTGGCTCGACCTGGCCGAAGGCAACACCATCAAGGGCGCACGCCAGAACGGCGCCAGCCTCGACCTGCAGAACTGGGCACCCGGCCAGGCGGTGGAAGGCCTGGAACGTCGGCCGACCCTGGTGGACTCCAATATCGGCATGCGCGACGCCTTGCAGATCCGCTACCAGACCGGCAACAAACTGGTGCTGCACGACAACAACAAAGTGGTGGGGATCCTTGGCGACAGCGAGCTCTACCATGCGTTGCTGGGCAAGAACCTGGGGTAATCCCCCGGACATGAAAACGCCGCGAGGATCGCGGCGTTTTCATTGATGCAGCACTGAGTGTGTGTGTGTGTGTGGCGAGGGAGCTTGCTCCCGTTCGGGCGTCCGGCGTCCCGGGGCGAAGCAGCCGTAAAGCCCGGCTCCGCGATCCGACTGCTGGAGCCCGATTGCAGTCATCGGGGTGGCGGTGCCACCCAGCGGGAGCAAGCGCCCTCGCCACAGGCTCGCACCGCCCTTTTCAACCCTCAGCTATAGACACGGCCAAGGAGCTGCCGATGGCTTTCAAACTGATCGAGCACGTCCCGGGTGATCTGCTCCGGGGTGAAGCCCATCAGGTCGTATTCCTGGCTGCCGTTGTGCAGGTAAACCTCGGCGCGGTAGTAGCGCGTGCGCTCTTCCTCGGCCTCGGTGGACTCGCTCGGCGTGGCCAGGTAGCCATCCAGGCTCACCTCGTAGACAAACGGGTTGCCCTCTTCCATCTCGATCCGCACGCCCATGCAGCGCTTGGATTTGCCCAGCAGGGTCTGCACGTCCAGACCCTGAGCACGCAGCAATTGCGCGGCTTCTTCCAGGGCCGGGGTGACTTTCTTGTCCATGAACCGCTGGACCACCGACTGGGTCGGTTGCAGGTCCAGGGCGGTCAGGCGCTCGCTGAAGCCACGACGCCCACGTTCCGCCAGTTGCGCCTGCTCCTGTTCGATCTGCACGTCCTGGCGCATGGCCTTGTGCAAGCCGAACATGAAGAAGATCAGCACCACCGAGAACGGCAGCCCCGCCAGCACCACCATGGTTTGCATGGCTTCGAAGTTGCCGGCGAACAGCAGGCCGATGGTCACCAGGGTGATCACCGCCGACCAGAAGATCCGCAGCCAGTGCGGCGCGTCTTCGTCAACATTGCCGCCTTTGCAGGACAGGTTGGCCATCATCACCGCGCCGGAGTCGGCCGGGGTCAGGAACAGCACGAAGCCGACGAAAATCGATACACCGATCACCACCTTCGACGCCGGGTAATGCTCCAGCAATTGGTAGATGGCCATGGACGGCTGTTCCAGCGCCGTCTTTCCAAGCTCCTCCGCCCCATGGTTCATCACCAGGTCCAGGGCCGAGTTACCGAAGATCGACAGCCACGCCAGGGTAAAGCCCAGGGGAATCAGCAATACGCCCGCCACCAGTTCACGCACCGTACGGCCACGGGAAATACGCGCGATGAACATGCCGACAAAAGGTGCCCAGGAAATCCACCAGGCCCAGTAGAACAGGGTCCACAGGCCCAGCCAGCGATCGGATTTAGCGCTGTCGCCCTCATACACATAGAGGTCGAAGGTTTTCAGCACCACGCCGTTGAGGTAGTCGCCGATGTTCTGCACAAAACCGTTGAGCAGGTGCAGGGTCGGGCCGAACAACAGCACGAAAATCAGCAGGCCGCTGAACAGCACGATGTTCAGGTTGGACAGGCGGCGGATGCCGTTTTCCACACCCGATACCGCGGCGATGGTGGCCACGGTGCTCATGACGATGATCACGATCAGCAGGTTGGTGTTGCTGTGCTCCATGCCGAACAGGTTTTCCAACCCCGAGGACACCTGCATCGAGCCGATACCCAGGTTGGTCACCAGCCCCAGCAGGGTCACGAACATGCCGAAGCCATCCACCGCGTGGCCCGCCGCGCCCTTGACCCAACGCTCGCCCACCAGCGGATACAGCGCCGAACGCAAGGCCAGCGGCTGGTTGTGCCGGTACGCAAAATAGGCCACGGCCAGCCCGACCAGGGCATAGATCGCCCAGCCATGCAGGCCCCAGTGGAGGAATGTCAGCTGCACCGCCTGGCGCGCGGCCAGGTTGCTGCCGGCGACACCCTCGGGCGGGTTGAAGTAGTGATCCAGCGGCTCGGACGCACCGAAGTACAGCAGCGAGATGCCGATACCGGAGGAAAACAGCATGCCGGCCCAAGCGCCGTAGCTGAAATCCGGGGTGTCGTCCTTGCTGCCCAGCTTGAGCTTGCCGTAGGACGAAAATGCCAGGCCCACTACGAACACCAGGTAGGCGGCGATCACCACCATGTAGTACCAGCCGAAGCTGCGGGACAGCCAGGCCTGGGCAATGCCCAGCATGCTGCCGGCCTCTTTCGGGGCGATGATCAGAATGGCGGTCAACAGCAGAATCAGCGCGGTAGAGGTGTAAAACACCCAACCGTTGACCCGCACCTTCTCTGGTGGGGTCTTTATAAGGGAGGCAGAACTCATGGCACAGATGCTCCAGGCAGTGCGAGAGAAGAACGCAAGGCAACGCGATACCCGACCAATCGGTTAGTTGGCAGCCGACCGGCGGGTGATATAAAGACACCCCGAAAAAAAACCGAAACCGCAGAAGTCACATTGAGCACCGGTATCCAAGGCTTGCCACGAGCTGTTCGTTCGTCACTGGCCCCAAGAGCGTCCCGCCCCGTCAACACGTCCTTTCCAGCCGGTTCTTGCCATGCCACCTGTCAGTTTTGGAGCTATTTCGGAGGTCGTTTTTCCGCCCTCTACACGCAGGAAAAACCTGTAGGCAGCGACGATTTGTCGCAGATCTTATTCTTTGTTGATTGAACGTTCAATCAAAACAAAATAGACTGGCCCCTACGCCGGTAGCCGTTCTACGTCTGCCGGCAGGCCTAAGGAGAGGTGCAAGATGCCCAAGGTCGGTATGCAACCCATACGCCGCCAGCAATTGATCGAAGCCACGTTACAGGCCGTCGATCAGGTCGGAATGGGGGACGCCAGCATTGCGCTGATCGCCCGTTTGGCCGGTGTCTCGAACGGCATCATCAGTCACTACTTTCAGGACAAGAACGGCCTGATTGCCGCCACCATGCGGTACCTGATGAACGCCCTGATAGAGAACGTCACCGAGCGTCGTCAGGCGCTGACAGATGACAGCCCGCGGGCCCATCTGCAGGTGATTATCGAAGGCAACTTCGACGCCAGCCAGGTCAATGGCCCGGCAATGAAAACCTGGCTGGCCTTCTGGGCCACCAGCATGCACCACCCGTCTTTGCACAGGTTGCAGCGGATCAACGATCACCGTCTGTATTCCAACCTGTGTTGCCAGTTCCGCCGTGTCCTGCCGCTGGATGAAGCACGCAGCGCAGCACGAGGCCTGGCAGCCCTGATCGACGGTTTGTGGTTGCGCGGCGCGCTGTCCGGAGACGCCTTCGACACCGCACAGGCGCAACAGATCGCTTACGAATACATGGATTTCCAATTGGCTAAGCAGGAGCGCTAGAGCACACAGAGACGCTCGGCCCCCTGAACTGCCGCTGACCCGCGATGCCCAAGCTACAAGGCCCGCCCAGCGGTTAACGCCAACCACTTATGCACTTGCGAGGACTATATGGCCCGTTTCGAACTGCAAAAACTCTACATCGACGGCGGTTATACCGACGCCAGCAGCGACGCCACCTTCGAAGCCATCAACCCGGCTAACGGTGAAGTCCTCGCACAAGTGCAGCGTGCGACCAAGGACGACGTCGAGCGCGCCGTGGTTAGCGCCGAAAAGGGCCAGAAAATCTGGGCCGCCATGACCGCCATGGAGCGTTCGCGCATCCTGCGTCGCGCCGTCGAGATCCTGCGTGAGCGCAACGACGAACTGGCCGCCCTGGAAACCCTGGACACCGGCAAATCGTTCTCCGAAACCAAATACGTCGACATCGTCACCGGCGCCGACGTGCTGGAATACTACGCCGGCCTGGTTCCCGCCATCGAAGGCGAGCAGATCCCGCTGCGTACCACCTCTTTCGTCTACACCCGTCGCGAGCCCCTGGGCGTCGTGGCCGGTATCGGCGCCTGGAACTACCCGATCCAGATCGCCCTGTGGAAATCCGCTCCAGCCCTGGCGGCCGGCAACGCGATGATCTTCAAGCCAAGTGAAGTCACCTCGCTGACCACCCTGAAACTGGCCGAGATCTACACCGAAGCCGGCCTGCCGGACGGTGTGTTCAACGTCCTGACCGGCAGCGGCCGTGAAGTCGGCACCTGGCTGACCGAGCACCCGCGCATCGAGAAAATCTCCTTCACCGGCGGCACCGACACCGGCAAGAAAGTCATGGCCAGCGCCTCCAGCTCCTCGCTGAAAGACGTGACCATGGAACTGGGTGGCAAGTCGCCGCTGATCATTTTCGACGACGCCGACCTCGATCGCGCCGCCGACACCGCGATGATGGCCAACTTCTACAGCTCCGGTCAGGTCTGCACCAACGGCACTCGGGTGTTCGTACCGAGCCACCTGAAAGCCGCTTTCGAAGCCAAGATCGTCGAGCGCGTTGCACGCATCCGCATCGGCAACCCGGAAGATGAAAACACCAACTTCGGCCCGCTGGTCAGCTTCGCCCACATGGAAAGCGTGCTCGGCTACATCGCCAAGGGTAAGGAAGAAGGGGCTCGCGTCCTGTGCGGCGGCGAGCGTCTGACCCAGGGTGACCTGGCCAAGGGCGCGTTCGTGGCGCCAACCGTATTCACTGACTGCACCGACGAGATGACCATCGTCCGCGAAGAAATCTTCGGCCCGGTGATGAGCATCCTGACCTACGAAACTGAAGAAGAAGTCATCCGTCGTGCCAACGACACCGACTTCGGCCTCGCTGCCGGCCTGGTCACCAAAGACCTGAACCGCGCCCACCGCGTGATTCATCAGCTCGAAGCCGGTATCTGCTGGATCAACGCCTGGGGTGAATCCGACGCGAAGATGCCGGTTGGCGGCTACAAGCAATCCGGTGTGGGCCGTGAGAACGGCATCAGCTCGCTGAATAACTTCACCCGCATCAAATCGGTACAGGTTGAGCTGGGCGACTACGCCTCGGTGTTCTAAGACCCGATTGAGCCTGGCATGGCCCCCGTGGCGAGGGAGCTTGCTCCCATCGGGCTGCGAAGCAGCCCCATTCCAGGCACCGCCGTTCTTTCAGACCGAACTCGAGCGCTGACTTTGCGACTGCTGCGCAGTCGAACGGGAGCAAGCTCCCTCGCCACAAAAGCAGCCTGAACCAACTTTTACGAGGGTGCATTTATGTCCCAAGAATATGACTACATCATTGTGGGTGCCGGCTCCGCCGGTAATACCCTGGCGACCCGTCTGACTGAAGACGAAGGCGTCACCGTGCTGCTGCTCGAAGCAGGCGGCCCGGACTACCGTTTCGATTTCCGTACGCAAATGCCGGCCGCCCTGGCGTTCCCGCTGCAAGGCCGACGCTACAACTGGGCCTATGAGACCGATCCGGAGCCGCACATGGACGGCCGCCGGATGGAATGCGGTCGCGGCAAGGGCCTGGGTGGCTCGTCGCTGATCAACGGCATGTGCTACATCCGCGGCAACGCGATGGACTATGACAACTGGGCGAAACTGCCAGGTCTGGAAGACTGGGATTACCTCAACTGCCTGCCGTACTTCCGCAAGGCCGAAACCCGCGACATCGGGCCTAACGACTACCACGGTGGCGATGGCCCGGTCAGCGTGACCACGCCCAAGGCCGGCAATAACCCGCTGTTCCACGCCATGGTCGAAGCCGGCGTGCAGGCAGGTTACCCGCGCACCGAAGACTTGAACGGCTACCAGCAGGAAGGCTTCGGTCCGATGGACCGCACCGTCACGCCTAAAGGCCGTCGTGCCAGCACCGCTCGCGGTTACCTGGACACCGCCAAAAAGCGCTCGACCCTGACCATCGTCACCCACGCTCTGACCGACAAAGTGCTGTTTGACGGCAAGCGTGCAGTGGGCGTGCGTTACCTGATCGGCGCCGCCGAAGAGCGCGTTGAAGCCCGCGCCCGCAAGGAAGTGCTGGTGTGCAGCGGCGCCATCGCCTCGCCGCAAATCCTCCAGCGCTCCGGCGTCGGCCCGGCCAAGCTCCTGGAAAGCCTCGACATCCCGGTGGTGCACGACCTGCCGGGCGTCGGCGAAAACCTGCAGGACCACCTCGAGCTGTACCTGCAGTACGCCTGCACCCAACCAGTGTCGCTGTACCCTTCGCTGCTCTGGTACAACCAGCCGGCCATCGGTGCCGAGTGGCTGTTCAACGGTACCGGCATCGGCGCCAGCAACCAGTTCGAAGCGGGCGGTTTTATCCGTACCCGTGAAGAATTCGATTGGCCGAACATCCAGTACCACTTCCTGCCGGTAGCGATTAACTACAACGGCAGCAACGGTGTGAAAGAGCACGGTTTCCAGGCGCACATGGGCTCCATGCGTTCGCCAAGCCGTGGCCGGATCCAGCTCAAGTCGAAGAACCCGCGCGAGTACCCGAGCATCCTCTTCAACTACATGGCCACCGAGCAGGACTGGCAGGAATTCCGCGACGGCATCCGCCTGACCCGGGAAATCATGCAACAGCCTGCACTGGACGCGTTCCGTGGCCGGGAAATCAGCCCGGGCATCGACGTCCAGACCGACGAGCAACTGGATAAATTCATCCGCGAGCACGCCGAAACCGCGTTCCACCCGTCCTGCTCGTGCAAGATGGGCACCGACGACATGGCCGTGGTCGATGGCGAAGGTCGCGTGCATGGCATGCAGGGCCTGCGGGTGGTCGATGCGTCGATCATGCCGATCATCACCACCGGCAACCTCAACGCGCCGACGATCATGATCGCCGAGAAAATCGCCGACAAGATCCGTGGCCGCCAGCCTCTGCCACGCAGCACCGCCGACTACTTCGTGGCCGGCGACGCCCCGGTACGTGGCAAGCCGCTGCGTGACGTGAGCCGCACCGCGCAGTAAAACAGCCTGGCGCCGACCGCAACGGTCGGCGCCATCGCGGTCTCCCCGCTTCCCTCGCCACACCCCATCCAGCCCATTGCACCGACTGCGTCCTTGATCGCAGCCTTGGGCAGCGGCTACAGTTCTGCACCTGTCTCGCCCATCCCCATCGCACCGCGGACATTATCCCGAGCCCACCGTCGCCTGTAGCTAGCGCGGCCGGTTTGCTGGCGATAGGGCCCGCAGCGCGCCGCGCTTCACCAGGAGGTCACCCATGTTCGACTTTCACCCCCAGCTCAAGCAGCGCTTCGCTGCCTTGCGCACGGGCGGCGAATTTTTCTCGCTGCGGTATGTACGTGAATCCGGCCAGCACCTGTCGGTGCGCAAGAACGTGGCCGAACCGCCCAGCCTGAGCCGTGATGAAGGCGCCATGCTCACCGTGCGGGTCAACGGCGTCGAAGCCTATGCCGCCACCAACGACCTGTCCCAGGCCGGCCTGCAAGCCGCCCTGCAACGGGCCGAACAGCAAGCGCGGCTGATCGCCGGGCATGCCCTGCTCGACTTGCGCGAGCAGGCGGTGTCCAGTGACCGCGGCGACTACTTTTCGCCAAACCTCGACCAGCCCTTCCCTTCCCTGAGCGATTGCTACCAGATGCTCGGCGACGAGTCCGCGGCCGTGCCCAAAGACGAGCGCCTGGTCAACTGGCAGGTGAGCATCGGCATCACCCAGGTCGAGCAGATCTACCTCAACAGCGCCGGCGCCGAGTTGCGCCAGGCCCAGCGCTTCGTCTACCCGGGCCTGGATGTGACCGCCTACGACGGCAGCGACAGCCAGACCCGGACCCTGGGCCGCGACAACTTCGGCCAGCAGGGCGGCGCCGATGTCATCAGCCGCTGCGGCCTGCTGGGCGCCGGGGCACAGGTCGCCGACCAGGCGCTGCAATTGCTGCTGGCGCCCAATACCCCCCAGGGCCCGCGCGACCTGCTGCTGATGCCGGACCAGATGATGCTGCAGATCCACGAGTCCATCGGCCACCCGCTGGAGCTGGACCGGATCCTCGGCGACGAACGCAACTACGCCGGCACCAGCTTCGTCAAAGCCCAGGACTTCGGCAGCCTGCAATACGGTTCGCCGCTGCTCAACGTGACCTTCGACCCGGAGATCCCCGAAGAGCTCGCCAGCTACAGCCACGACGATGACGGCAGCGCCGCCAGCAAGCAGTTTCTGATCCGCGAAGGCTTGCTGCTGCGGCCCCTGGGCGGTGCGCTGTCGCAATTTCGCGCCGGCCTGAAGGGTGTCGCCAACAGCCGTGCCTGTGGCTGGAACCGGGCACCGATCGACCGCATGGCCAACCTCAATATCGAGCCGGGCGAGCAATCCCTGGAACAACTGATCGGTGGGATCGAGCACGGCATCCTGATGTCCACCAACCGCTCCTGGTCGATTGACGATGCGCGCAACAAATTCCAGTTCGGCTGCGAATGGGCGCAGTTGATCGAGAACGGCCAGCTCAAGGGCGTGGTGAAGAACCCCAACTACCGGGGGATCTCCGCGCAGTTCTGGCGCAACCTGAGTGCCGTTGGCGACCGCAGTACCTTCAAGGTGCTGGGCACGCCCAATTGCGGCAAGGGCGAGCCGAACCAGGTGATCCGCGTCGGCCATGCTTCGCCGGCCTGTGTCTTTAGCAACATTGATGTGTTTGGGGGAGATGCCTGATGAGCACCGATATGAGTCAGGCCGAACAGTTCAAGGCCCTGGTCGACTGGCTGCGCGACGCCCTGCGCGAGCCGGAGCAGTTCAGCCTGAGCTACGCCGCCGAGTCCTCGGCGTTCATTCGTTTCAACCACGCCCGGGTACGCCAGGCCGGGCACGTGCAGCAGGCCAGCCTGGAGTTCAAGTTGATCGACCAGGGCCGCCACGCCGACCTCAGCATCACCCTGGCCGGCGACCCGCAAGTGGATTTGCAACGCCTGGCCGAAGGCCTGCAACAACTGCGGGAAACCCTGCCGTTATTGCCCGCAGACCCGTACCTGCTGCTCAACCACAACGGCTGGCACAGTCAGAACGTGCAGGAGCGCCCACTGCCCGACACCGAGCAGGTGGTGGCGGAAATCGGCCGCGCCGCAACGGGCCTGGACCTGGTGGGGTTCTACGCCGCAGGTCCCGTCAGTCGCGGTTTTGCCAGTTCGGCCGGGGCCTTTGGCTGGCACCAGGCCAATAGCTTCAACTTCGACTTCAGCCTGTTCCACGACAACGGCCAGGCGGTAAAGGCCAGCTACGCCGGCGATCTGTGGAACAGCGCCGACTTCGCCAGGCGCTTCGAGCAGGCACGGGAGCAACTGGCGTTTCTCGGGCGGCCGCTGCGCACCCTGGCCCCCGGGCAATACCGCGCGTACCTGGCGCCAGCGGCCCTGGAAGAAATCGTCGGCATGCTCAGCTGGGGCGGTTTCTCGGCCCAGGCCATCGCCAGCAAGCACAGCCCGTTGCAGAAGCTCTACGCCAATGAGGCCAGCCTGAGCCCGCTGGTGTGGCTCGACGAACAGGTCAGCGGCTCCTTGAGCCCGGCCTTCTCCGATGAGGGCTACCCGAGCGAAGACGTGACGCTGATCGCCGCGGGCGCCGCCAGCGGCCAACTGACCAGTTCGCGCAGCGCCGCCGAATACGGCCTGACCACCAACGGCGCCAGCGGCGGCGAATACCCCGGCGCATTGAGCATGCGCGGCGGGCAATTGCCGCAGCAGGAGATTCTCAAGCAACTCGGCACCGGCCTGTACATCAGTAACCTGTGGTACCTGAACTACTCTGACCAGCCCGCCGCGCGCCTGACGGGCATGACCCGCTTCGCCACCTTCTGGGTGGAAAACGGCGAGATCCAGGCCCCGGTCAGCACCATGCGTTTCGATGACAGTGTCTACAGTCTGCTGGGCACGCAGCTCGAAGCCCTGACCCAGGAGCGCGAGCTGCTGCTGTCGCCCAGTACCTACGGCCAGCGCCAGACCGCCTCGACGCACCTGCCCGGAGCGCTGATCAATCGCCTGACCCTCACTCTTTGAAAAACAGCTGCAAGCGCTAAGCTTCAAGCGTGTAGCTCAAAGCTTGGCGCTGCTCCTTTAGAGGTCCTATGCCCGAACGCCCGGTTCTAGATGCCACCACCGCCCGCTGGCTGCCTTGGGTGGTGGCCATCGCGTTTTTCATGCAGTCCCTCGACGGGACCATCCTCAATACCGCCCTGCCGGCCATGGCCCGGGACCTGGCGGAAAACCCGTTGCGCATGCAGGGCGTGGTCATTGCCTACATGCTCACGGTGGCGCTGCTGATTCCGGCTTCCGGCTGGATCGCCGACCGCTTCGGCACCAAGAAGATTTTCTTCGGCGCCATCCTGCTGTTCAGCATCGGCTCCCTGCTCTGCGCCATGTCCAACACCCTGAGCCAACTGATCGGCGCCCGGGTGATCCAGGGCCTGGGCGGCGCCCTGATGCTGCCGGTGGGCAGGCTGGTGGTGCTGCGCGCCTACCCGCGTTCGGAGCTGGTGCGGATCATGGGGTTTATCACCATCCCCGGCCTGCTCGGCCCGCTGATCGGCCCGACCATGGGCGGCTGGATGGTGCAGTACATGACGTGGCACTGGATCTTCCTGATCAACCTGCCGGTGGGTGCCATCGGCTGCTACGCGGTGTGGCGGTTTATCCCCGACCTGCGCGGCAGCGAACGCACGCGCTTCGACGGCCTGGGCTTCCTGCTGTTTGGCGCGGCGATGGTGCTGATCACCATTGCCATGGAAGGCCTGGGCGAACTGCACCTGCCGCACCTGCGGGTGATGCTGCTGCTGTTTGCCGGCCTGGCCTGCCTGGCCGCGTACTGGCTGCGCGCCGGGCATATCGATAACCCGCTGTTTGCGCCTTCGCTGTTCAAGGTGCGGACTTTTGCCGTGGGCATTCTCGGTAACCTGTTCGCGCGCCTGGGCAGCGGCGCCTTGCCGTTCCTGGTGCCGTTGCTGTTGCAGGTGGCCCTGGGTTACTCGCCGTCCCAGGCCGGGATGAGCATGTTGCCCCTGGCCGCCGCAGCCATGCTCGCCAAGTCCGTGGCCCGACCGTTGATCGAGCGCCTGGGCTACCGCGTGGTCCTCACCGGCAATACCCTGGCCCTGGGGCTGATGCTGGCAAGCATGGGCCTGGTCACCGAGCACACGCCTTATCCGCTGCTGCTGGGGATGCTGGCGGTGCTGGGGGCGATCAACTCGCTGCAATTCACCGCGATGAACACCGTGACCCTGATCGACCTCGACGACGCCTCGGCCAGCAGCGGCAACAGCCTGCTGTCGGTGGTCGCGCAGTTGTCCCTGAGCCTGGGCGTGGCCTGTGCCGGTGCCCTGCTCGGCGGCTTTACCGCCGAAGTCGGCAACGACGGGGTGGATACCGTGCTCGGCGCCTTCCAACTGACGTTCCTCACCGTGGGCATCATGGCAATGCTGGCCGCGGCCATCTTCCTGCAGCTATCGCCCAAGGACGGCAAGCGCAGCAAACCGGTGGAAGAACATATCGAGCATTGATCGGCAAATAGGCGACCCGCTGCACTCGACGCGATATGCCCGACGTACACCGGCGCCCATACCGGCCAGCGCAGCCTTCGACAGCGGCTACAGCCCGTAGCCGCTGCCGAGAGCGCGAGGCTGCGCTGGACCTCGCTGACAACGCGATACCTCCTGATGTACACCGGCACGCAGCCTGGCGACAGCGGCAACGTCAATGGCTGCTCGTCCAGAATTTGCAGGTTCGGCGGGCGAGGCTGCTACACTGCGCGACATTTTGTTTTGCAGGCCAGTCCCGTGACCACCATCGCCACCGCTTTTAATACTTTGCCGCTGTCCGCCGCCATGCTGGCTAACCTCGACTCCCTCGGTTATGCCCAGATGACGCCGATCCAGGCGCAAAGCTTGCCGGTGATCCTCAAGGGGATGGATCTGATCGCCCAGGCCAAGACCGGCAGCGGTAAAACCGCAGCCTTCGGTATCGGCCTGTTGAACCCGATCAACCCGCGTTACTTCGGTTGCCAGGCCCTGGTGCTGTGCCCGACCCGTGAACTGGCCGACCAGGTGGCCAAGGAGATCCGCCGCCTGGCCCGCTCCGAAGACAACATCAAGGTCCTGACCCTGTGCGGCGGCGTGTCCCTCGGCCCGCAGATTGCTTCCCTGGAGCACGGCGCGCACATCATCGTCGGCACCCCGGGTCGCATCTCCCAGCACTTGCGCAAGGGCTCGCTGAAACTCGACGGCCTCAACACCCTGATTCTCGACGAAGCCGACCGCATGCTGGACATGGGCTTCTACGACCCGATCGAAGAAATCATCGCCCACACCCCCGAGCGCCGGCAGACCCTGCTGTTCTCCGCCACCTACCCGGTGGGCATCAAGCAACTGGCCTCCAAGTTCATGCGCGACCCGCAGCAAGTGAAGGCCGAAGCCTTCCATGCCGACAGCCAGATCGAACAGCGCTTCTTCGAGATTTCCCCGGAAGAACGCATGGACGCTGTGGTCAAGGTGCTCAACCACTTCCGCCCGCAGTCCTGCGTGGCCTTCTGCTTCACCAAGCAGCAAGTACAGGAAACCGTCGACCACCTGACGTCCAAGGGCATGTCCGCCGTGGGCCTGCATGGCGACCTGGAACAGCGCGACCGTGACCAGGTACTGGCGATGTTCGCCAACCGCAGTACTTCGGTACTGGTGGCCACCGACGTCGCCGCGCGCGGCCTGGACATCGATGCCCTGGACATGGTGATCAACGTCGAACTGGCGCGGGATTCGGAAATCCATATCCACCGCGTCGGCCGTACCGGTCGGGCTGGCGAGAAAGGCATTGCCATCAGCCTGGTCGCACCGTCCGAGGCCCATCGCGCCCAGGCCATCGAACAGTTGCAGAAGTCCCCGTTGAACTGGGACCAGCTGGACAACCTGCCTTCCCAGGGCGGCGGTCCACTGCTGCCAGCCATGAGCACCCTGTGCATCGGCGCCGGGCGCAAGGACAAAGTGCGCCCGGGCGACATCCTCGGTGCCCTGACCGGCGATGCCGGGATCCCCGGTGCCCAGGTCGGCAAGATCGCGATCTTCGACTTCCAGGCGTATGTGGCGGTCGACCGCACCATCGCCAAACAGGCCCTGCAACGCCTGAACGACGGCAAGATCAAGGGCCGTTCGCTGCGGGTACGGATTCTCTGATCGCGGCCCTCCTGTATAGGGGGCCTCAAGGTGGGAGCTTGCTGTGGCGAGGGAGCTTGCTCCCGCTCGAGCGCGCAGCGCTCGCAAAACCCGCGGCCACAGTTTGACTGACCCGCCGCGCTGCCCAAGCAAGCTCCCGCGCCACACACACGCTGTACTGCTCGAACCCAGAATTTCAGAGGACACCGTTTTGCGCTCTACCGAAGTCGTGATCATTGGCGCTGGCGCCGCAGGCCTGATGTGCGCCCTGACCGCTGCCGGTCGTGGACGCCAGGTGATGTTGCTCGACCACGCCAACAAGGCGGGCAAGAAAATCCTGATGTCCGGCGGTGGCCGCTGCAATTTCACCAACATGTACACCGAACCGGGCAATTTTCTCTCGCAGAACGCGCACTTCTGCAAATCTGCCCTGGCCCGCTACACCCAGTGGGATTTCATCGCCATGGTGGCCAAGCACGGCGTGCCGTATCACGAGAAAAAACTCGGCCAGTTGTTCTGCGATAACAAGTCCAGCGACATCCTCGGCATGCTGCTCGACGAGTGCGACCAGGCCGGGGTCACGCTGCACCTGGACACCGCCATCGAGCAGATCGAAAAGCTCGAACACGGCTACCTGCTGCAAACCACCCTCGGCCCGTTGCAGTGCACGTCCCTGGTGATCGCCACCGGCGGCCTGTCGATCCCGACCCTGGGTGCCACCGGCTTTGGTTACCAGGTGGCCCGGCAGTTCGGCCACGAGCTGCTGCCGACCCGCGCCGGGCTGCTGCCGTTCACCATCACCGACCAGCTCAAGGAGCTGTGCGGCGAGCTGTCCGGGACCTCGGTGGATTGCCTGGTGAGCTGCAACGAACAAAGCTTTCGCGAGAACATCCTGTTCACCCACCGTGGTCTCAGCGGCCCGGCGATCCTGCAGATTTCGTCCTTCTGGGAACCGGGCGACACGGTGGAGATCAATCTGCTGCCGGACCACGATGCCCTCGACTGGCTGAATCAACAGCAGGCCGAACGCCCCAACAGCGAATTGAAAACCCTGCTCGGCGAAATCTTCACCAAGAAGATGGCCAACCTGCTGGCGGACAACTGGTTCGTCTCCAAACCGATGAAGCAATACACCCACGCCGAAATCGCCGAGATCGCCGAGAAACTGGCGAGCTGGAAACTGGTGCCGGCGGGCACCGAAGGCTACCGCACCGCCGAAGTGACCCTGGGCGGCGTCGACACCCGCGAAGTGTCGTCCAAGACCATGGAGTCGCTGAAAAGCCCGGGGCTGTACTTTATCGGCGAAGTACTGGACGTGACCGGCCACCTCGGCGGCTTCAATTTCCAGTGGGCCTGGGCTTCGGGTTACGCGGCCGCGCAGTACGTCTGAGGCGGCGACGCTTGCCTCGGGAGGTGTGAGCGGTACAAGGAAGGAACAGATTTTGCTCCAGGATGTGACGACGCCATTGCGCCGTCGTCAATACTGGCTCAATTTACCCAGATCGCCCCGGAAGGCCCTCCCCACTTCATGTCCTCGACCTCTTTTCGCCACTCCCTGCGCCGTCTTTGGGCACTGGATAAATTCAGCTACAGCGTGCGGGTGTTCATCGCCCTGACCGGCAGCATGGCGCTGTGCTGGTACCAGGACGAGATGGGCTTGCTGATCCCGCTGTTCCTGGGGATTATCGCCAGCGCCCTGGCCGAGACCGACGACAGCTGGCAGGGTCGCCTCAACGCCCTGGCCGTGACCCTGGTGTGCTTCAGTGTCGCGGCCTTCTCGGTCGAATTGCTGTTCCCCTACCCCTGGATATTCGTCATCGCCCTGGCGTTGGCCAGCTTCGGCCTGACCATGCTCGGTGCCCTCGGCGAACGTTACGGCGCGATTGCCTCGGCGACCCTGATTCTGTCGGTCTATACCATGATCGGCGTGGATCAGCGCGGCGGCGCGGTCACCGACTTCTGGCACGAACCGGTGCTGCTGGTGGCCGGCGCCGCCTGGTACGGCCTGCTCTCGGTGCTGTGGCAGGCGCTGTTCTCCAACCAGCCGGTGCAACAGAGCCTGGCCCGGCTGTTTCGCGAGCTGGGGTATTACCTGAAGCTCAAATCGTCTCTGTTCGAGCCGATCCGCCAGCTGGACGTCGAAGCCCGGCGCCTGGAACTGGCGCAACAGAACGGCAAGGTGGTGGCTGCACTCAACGCGGCCAAGGAAATAATCCTGCACCGAGTCGGCAATGGCCGGCCGGGGTCCAAGGTCAGTCGCTACCTGAAGCTGTACTTCCTGGCCCAGGACATCCACGAGCGGGCCAGCTCCTCGCACTACCCGTACAACGCCCTGGCCGATGCGTTCTTCCACAGCGACGTATTGTTCCGCTGCCAGCGCCTGCTGCGTCAGCAAGGCAAGGCCTGCCGGGCCCTGGCCGAGTCGATCCAGCTGCGCCAGCCGTTCGTCTACGACGCCAGCTTTGCCGAAGCCCTGAACGACCTGCACGCCTCCCTGGAGCATCTGCGGATCCAGAGCAACCCGGCCTGGCGCGGGTTGCTGCGCTCGCTGCGGGCGCTGGCGGCGAACCTCGGGACCCTGGACCGCTTGCTCAGCGATGCCAGCAACCCCGACGCCCTGGCCGACGCCACCGACAGCAGCCTGCTGGACCGTTCACCGCGCAACCTGAAGGATGTCTGGCTGCGCCTGCGCACTCAGCTGACGCCGACGTCGCTGCTGTTTCGCCATGCCCTGCGCCTGCCGCTGGCGCTGACCATCGGCTACGGCATGGTGCATTTGATTCACCCCTCCCAGGGCTACTGGATCATCCTCACCACGCTTTTCGTGTGCCAACCGAACTACGGCGCCACGCGACGCAAGCTCGGCCAGCGGATCATCGGCACCGCCATCGGCCTGACCGTGGCCTGGGCCCTGTTCGATCTGTTCCCGAGCCCGCTGGTGCAGTCGTTGTTCGCGATCGCAGCCGGCGTGGTGTTCTTTATCAACCGCACCACGCGCTACACCCTGGCGACGGCGGCCATCACCCTGATGGTGCTGTTCTGCTTCAACCAGGTCGGCGACGGTTATGGGCTGTTCCTGCCACGCCTGTTCGATACCCTGCTGGGCAGCCTGATCGCCGGCCTCGCGGTATTTCTATTCCTGCCCGACTGGCAGGGCCGACGCCTGAACAAAGTGCTGGCCAACACCCTGACCTGCAACAGCATCTACTTGCGCCAGATCATGCAGCAGTACGCCGCCGGCAAAAGCGACGACCTGGCCTACCGCCTGGCCCGACGCAACGCCCACAACGCCGATGCGGCGCTGTCCACTACCCTGGCCAATATGCTGATGGAGCCCGGGCACTTCCGTAAGGAAGCGGACGTGGGCTTCCGCTTCCTGGTGCTGTCCCACACCTTGCTCAGCTACCTCTCGGGCCTCGGTGCCCACCGCGAGACCCAGCTGCCGGCCGAAGTCCGGGAACACCTGATCGAAGGCGCCGGGGTCAGCCTGGCAGCCAGCATCGACGAAATCGCCCAGGGCCTGGCCAGCAAAACCCCGATCGCCATCCAGAGCGATGCCGAAGAAGCCCTGGCCAATGAGCTGGAACAGATGCCGGATGAAATCGACGAAGGCCAGCGCCTGGTGCAAAGCCAACTGGCGCTCATATGCCGGCAGCTGGGGCCCCTGCGAACCCTGGCAGTCCACCTCATAAGAGCAGAGTGACGCAGCGGCAAGCTGCGAGCTGCAAGTGGTCCGCGGACTGCTTCCCGCTTGCCGCTGTCCCTCTCCTACATACCGTGTTCGCGCAAGAGCCGGTCATAACTGCCATCGGCTTTCATCTTGGCGATTTCGCGGTCGAAGCCGGCGACGATCTTGGCGTGGTCCGGGTTTTTCAGGCTGACCAGGATATGCAGGCTGTTTTCGCTCAGGGGCTTGGGCACGAACTCCACGGCATTGCGCACTCGGGGTGATTCCCGGGCCAGGTAATAGCGGGCGACGTACTCGTCTTCCAGGGTCAGTTGAACCCGGTCGGCCGCCAGCATGCGCACCGCCATGGCGAAGTTGTGCACCGGGACTTTCTGCAACAGCGGGTCGTTGTCGAATTCGGGGGCGTAGGCATAACCGCGAACCACGGCAATCGGGTATTCGTGCAACTGCTTGAGGTCCTGATATTCCAGCGGAGCGTCCTTGCGCTTGATAAAGCGCACCCGGTTCAGCAGGTACTCGGCGGAAAACTGCCCCAACTGGGTTCGCGCATCGTTGTACCAGGCATTGACCAGCACGTCGTAGCGGCCCTCGCCCACCCCCATCAGCGCCCGGGCCCAGGGCACCTGTTCGAACTCGCTGGGGTACCCGGCACGGGCCAGGGCGGTGCTGACGATATCCGTGGCCAGCCCGCCATTGACCAGCGTGGCATCGGTAAACGGCGGCCAGACGTCGGCCACCAGGCGCAATTTTTCCGCGGACGCGCTCTGGCCCAGCAACAGCAATCCAATCAAAGCAAACGCTCGATGCAATCGCGGCATGCTCAAAGATCCTTAGCGGGCGCGGAGCCCTGCGTGATTTCGGCGGAACCCGAGGTCCTGCTGGCCACTGCGTGACCACAACCCGGACCTAACATTAGCTCATGGGAGCCAGTGCAAAGCGCTCGATTGCAGATTACACAAAGAAGACAGACCCCATCCAAGACAATGATGGCATTTTGATCCACCTCACATAAATCCTCGCCCCCACCGCCCCGCGCAAGACATCCTGGAGAGGGACGCTTAGTATCGCTGCACAGTTTTTGACAGGACGTGAACATGACAATCGATTGGGTCTGCAAACACCACACTGACCTGGGCAAGGAACAGTTGTACGCCATTCTGCAGCTGCGCACCGAGGTGTTCGTGGTCGAGCAGAAATGCGCCTATCAGGAAGTCGATGGCCAGGACCTGGACGGCGACACCTGCCACCTGATGGCCTGGCACAACGACCGCCTGGTGGCCTACCTGCGCCTGCTCGACCCGACGTCCCAGGGCGGCGATGTGGTGATCGGCCGCGTGGTCATCGCGCCCGAGGCACGCAGCCAGGGCCTGGGCCACACGCTGATGGAGCACGCCCTGGTGCAGGCCGAGAAGTACTGGCCCGACACGCCGATCTACCTCTCGGCCCAGGCACATTTGCAGGGCTACTACGGCCGCTACGGCTTCAGCGTGGCGGGCGAGGAGTACGTCGAGGACGGCATCCCCCACATCGGCATGCGCAAGGCTTGAGCCGACGCGGCTTCGGCGGTGTTCAGGGGTAGCCCAGCACCGCCTTGATCTGCGGCAGGTGGCTGGCGATCCAGCCCTTGTCGATCGCGCCCCAGTCCTGGACCTGGTAGCGCCCGGCGTGGTTGCGCGCGCCATCCTGCTGCTCGAACTCGCAGACGATGTCCAGGTCCGCCAGGGCGGCGATGGTGTCCTGGGCGGTGCGCCGGGGCATGCCCGTGGCCTCGGTCAGCGCCGGTACACTGCTGGCCAGCCCGCTGTCGATCAGGTACGCCACGTACAAGCGCCGGTAAAAGCTGCTTTTGGTCTTGCTCACATCCATCGCCTACTCCTTGTTGCTTGGGTTATCCCACCACGTCCGCCTTGCCCTGCAGATCACGCCAGGTGAGGTAGACCCGCAGGTCGAATTCCAGCTGGTGATAGCCCGGCAGCATGTGCTCGCAGAGCTTGTAGAACGCTTTGTTATGGTCCGATTCCTTGAAGTGCGCCAGTTCGTGCACCACGATCATGCGCAGAAACTCCGGGGCGGCCTCCTTGAACAGCGAAGCGATGCGGATTTCCTTCTTGGCCTTGAGCTTGCCGCCCTGTACCCGGGAGATCGCCGTGTGCAGGCCCAGGGCGCGGTGGGTCAGGTCCAGGCGATTATCGAACAGCACCTTGTCCACGGCCGGCGCGTTGCGCAGGTATTCCTGCTTGAGTTCCAGCACATAGCCGTACAGCGCCTTGTCGCTCTGCACCCCATGCTTTTGCGGATAACGCTGGCTCAGGTAGTCGCCCAAGCGCCCCTGGGCGATCAATTGGCGGATTTGTTCTTGAAGAGCGGCCGGGTAGGCCTGGAGGTATTTCAAGGCGGTCATGGGGCGGCAACAGAGTCACGAAAGGTCGCCAGTGTAGCGAATTCAGCCCGGTAACGCGCTCCAGTCGAAGGGCTGGGCAAAGCGCCGGGCGTCACTGGCCATCAGCGGCCGCGCCACCAGGAAGCCCTGCACGTACTGGCAGCCATTGGCTTGCAGCCATTGATATTGCTCGAGGGTTTCCACGCCCTCGGCAATCACCAGCAGCCCGAATTGCTTGCACAAATCGATGGTGCTGCGGGCTATCGCCGCGTCGCGCGGCGAATCCGGCAAGCGCGCGATCAGGTGCCGGTCGAGCTTGAGGGTATCGAGCTCCAGGTCGCGCAGATGGGCCAGGGAACAGACGCCCGAGCCAAAGTCATCCAGCGCCACCCGCACCCCAAGGTGACGCAGCAGGCGCAACTGTTTGCGCGTCTCGTCAGGGTTTTGGAGCAGGGCCTCCTCGGTGACTTCGACCTCCAGCTGCCGGGGCTGCAGGCCGTGACGCTCAAGGACCCGGCGCAATTCGGTGACCAGATTGGGCAAGCCGAACTGCGTGTTGCTCAAGCTGATGGCCAGCACCATGTCCTCGCTGAACAGGCCCTGCCAGCGCCGGCGCTGAGCGGCGCCGCGGTGGTAGATCCAGCTGCCCAGGCGGCTGATCAGCCGCGCCTCTTCCAGCAACGGCAGAAACAGCCCCGGCGGGACGTCGCCGACACTCGGGTGCTGCCAGCGCAACAACGCCTCGAAGCCACGCAGGCGGCCATCGGCAATCGCCACCTGGGGTTGATACACCAGGTTGAATTCCTTGTGCTTGATGGCGTTGCGCACGCTGTCCTCAAGCATCAGCCGCGAGCGCGCCCGGCCGTTCATTTCATGATCGTAGTAGCGATACTGCTGGCGTCCGGCGCGCTTGGCCTCGTACATGGCGATGTCGGAGGCACGCAGCAGGCCATCGAGATCGGCACCGCAATCGGGGTACGTGGCAATGCCGATGCTGACGCCGAGGACGATATCCAGGCCATCGATCTGCTGACAGATCGACACCCGCTCGATGAGTTTTTCCGCGATCTTTGCTGCCTGCTCTGGCTGCTCCAGGTCCAGCAACGCGGTGAATTCATCCCCCCCCATGCGCGCCAGGATATCGAACGAGCGCAAGCAGGCTCGCAACTGCTCCGAGACCCAGCGCAGGACCCGGTCACCGGCATCGTGCCCCAGGGAATCGTTGACTCGCTTGAAGCCGTCCAGGTCCAGGTACAGCAGCACCAGGGACTTTTCCGGGCGCTCCTGGCGCAGCAGCAGGTTCTCCACCGTCTGGTAAAACCCCCGGCGGTTGAGCAGGCCGGTCAAGGGATCGGTCACGGCCTGGTATTCCAGTTGCTGGTGCAGATGGCGCACCTCGGACATGTCCAGCACCGTAACCACCATGGCCTTCTGCTCAGTGGACAGCGGCGCGCAGGACAGGGCCACCGAGACCTGCTGCCCCGTGCGGGTACAGAGCGTGGCGTCATGCAGGCGATAGGTTTCGCCCCGGGCATAGCTGGCGTAGAACTCGGAGTCGCGCCAGACCGGCATCTGCGGCTTTTGCACAAAACTGAGCAGCGCATTGCCTTCCAGGCTGTTGTCCTGGAACTCGAGCAAACGCGAAATCGCCGGGTTGGCAAACTCGATAAGCCCGCCCTCGCCCACCACCAGGATGCCTTCGGCGGCATTGGCCAACACCGAGGCGTTGAACGCCCGGGCGGCTTCCAGCTCGTGGCTCAGGCGCTGCAAGGCACGGCGATTGCGCTGCTGTTCCAGCAGGGTCTGCACCTTGGGCTTGAGGATTTGCGGATCGAAAGGCTTGAACAGGTAATCCACGGCGCCGCTGGCGTAGCCCTTGATCACCGCGTCCTGGGATTGTTCGTTGGCGGTCAGGAAGATGATCGGGGTCAGACGTGTCCGCTGGCTGCCACGCATCAGTCGCGCAACTTCGAAGCCGTCCATCCCGGGCATCTGCACATCCAGCAGCACCAGGTCGACTTCGTGTTCAAGCAGCAGGTTGAGGGCCTCGATACCGGATGCGGCCGTCATGACCTGCCAGTCCTGGCGCTGCAGCAGCGCCCGCATGCTGATCAGATTCTCGGGGTAGTCATCAACGATCAAAAGGACTGAGCTGCCGTCACCTGGCTTGGGTTGCGCGCATTCCATGCTGCTTCTCTTGTGTGCGTAAGGCCGGAAACCGAAGAAAACCGGACAAAAACTGAGTCTTCACTCTAGACCCGGATCCGGCAAAGCAGAAGCTGTCAAAAGGACATCACCGTGCCAAAGCAGCGGGCACCCGACTAACGGTCACCCGCGAAAGCCCCGTATCAAGGGAAAAAACGCCGCAGGACAAAGGCTTGACGTCAAGCATCCGCCAGACGGGCGTTAACCGCGATGCCTTCTACGCTATAAAGACCACCCCTGAAAAACCGCAGGCTAAAGCCTTGCGTGCCTGCCCCTGCCTCAACCGTGGAAACCCCCGACCATGATCGACCTGGCAACCTGGAACCTCAGCGTTCCCGTCGGCAACCCGCCGGCCACCATCGACACACCACGACTGGTGAGTGGTTTCAAGGATCAGTACTTCCACTCCAACACCGGCACCCTGTTCTTCTGGTCCCCCGTGACCGGCTCCAAGACCGAAAACGCCATCTACCCGCGCACCGAACTGCGCGAGACCTACTCCAACGGCACCCTGCGCAACTGGACCTACCCCGACGCCGACAACCTGTTGTACGCGACCCTGGCGGTGAACCAGGTGCCTTCCTCGGGCAAGATCGTCATCGGCCAGATCCACGCCTACAACAGCACCAAGCCGCTGGTGAAGGTCGAGTACCAGTACAAGACCAGCAAGCTGAGCGGCAATATCGTGGCCAAGGTGCGCATGCGTCCGGACGACAAGGAAGGCCGGGTCATCACCATCGCCGAGAACGTCAAGCTGGACCGCGAGTTCTCCTACCTGATCCACCTCAGTCGCAGCGGCACGCTGAGCATCAGCGCCGCCGGCTACCAGTGGGACAACAAGATCAGCGCCACCTGGCGCGACAAGCCGCTGTACTTCAAGGCCGGGGTCTATGTGCAGGACAACACCGGCTACACCAGCGAAGGCGGCAAGGTGACCTTCTACAAGCTGGACATCGACCACAACAAAGGCTGAAACCGACCCACAAAAAAGCCCGCATCGCTGCGGGCTTTTTCGGTACAACGCCGGGGCTTAGTTGACCTTGGCGTTCAGCTCACCCTTGAGGTAACGCTGGAACATGGCTTCCAGGGAAACCGGCTTGATCTTCGAAGCATTGCCGGCGGTGCCGAAGGCTTCGTAACGGGCGATGCACACGTCGCGCATGGCGGTCACGGTAGCGCCGAAGAATTTGCGCGGGTCGAACTCGCTCGGGTTGGTGGCCATCAGGCGACGCATCGCACCGGTGGACGCCAGGCGCAGGTCGGTGTCGATGTTGACCTTGCGCACGCCGTGCTTGATGCCTTCAACGATTTCTTCAACCGGCACGCCGTAGGTTTCTTTGATGTCGCCGCCGTACTGGTTGATGATTGCCAGCCACTCTTGCGGTACCGAAGACGAACCGTGCATCACCAGGTGAGTGTTGGGAATGCGCTTGTGGATCTCTTTGATGCGGTCGATGGCCAGCACGTCGCCGGTAGGCGGCTTGGTGAACTTGTAGGCGCCGTGGCTGGTGCCGATAGCGATGGCCAGGGCATCGACCTGGGTGCGCTTGACAAAGTCGGCGGCTTCTTCCGGGTCGGTCAGCATCTGGCTGTGATCCAGCACGCCTTCAGCGCCGATACCGTCTTCTTCACCGGCCATGCCGGTTTCCAGGGAACCCAGGCAGCCCAGCTCGCCTTCTACCGACACGCCGCAGGCGTGAGCCATGGCCACGGTTTGCTGGGTCACGCGCACGTTGTAGTCGTAGTCGGTCGGGGTCTTGCCGTCTTCGCCCAGGGAGCCGTCCATCATGACCGAGCTGAAGCCCAGCTGGATGGAGCGCTGGCAGACGTCAGGGCTGGTGCCGTGGTCCTGGTGCATGCACACCGGGATGTGCGGGAATTCTTCGATCGCGGCGAGGATCAGGTGGCGCAGGAAAGGCGCACCGGCGTATTTGCGGGCACCGGCCGAAGCCTGGACGATCACCGGGGAGTCAGTCTTGTCAGCGGCTTCCATGATGGCGCGCATCTGCTCAAGGTTGTTGACGTTGAAAGCTGGAACGCCGTAGCCGAATTCGGCTGCGTGGTCCAGCATCTGGCGCATGCTGATGAGTGCCATTGTGTGTGTCTCTCCCGATCGAGGGTCGTTAATCGTGCAAGCCTGCCGTAGCGGCGGCTGCTATTCAAGTTATTGCAGATCGGGGGTCAGCCCGCCCTGCCTGATTCAAGTAAAACGCTGTTTCGTGTCCTGCCAACCCCTGTAGCGAGCGAGCCTGTCGGCTCGGCCGTCGCCACCGGGGCCGGTTTTATTGAGCCTTGCAGCCGCGGCCGATCAGATCGTTAGTGGCGACCCAGTAAACCAGGCCTTCCTCACCTTTTTCGTGAAACGCCAGCATCTCATTGCTGTACAGCGCGCCCGAGGCGCCCGGCTCCAGCTTCAGGCGGTAGACCTGATCGGCCCCGCCCAGGCGCACATCGACTTCCTTGCGGCTGCTGTCGGTGTAGCGCCAGACCACGTGTGCCTGGCTGTCGCAGACCCAGGTGGTCCAGGTGTCGGCGGGTGGCGACTTGAACAGATCCAGGTTGGCGCAACCTGCCAGCAATGCCAGCGCCGCCACGGCGATAAAGCCTTTCATCGGTGTTCCTCGGCAGGCGGCAGCAGGCCGCCGGCACAGCGCGTAATCAATGAGACCCGTCAAGGACAACCATGTTCCTTGGTCCGGGACGGGGTTTCGTATTTGTCCAGGCCATCAGGGCCCAGACGCTTGTTAATCACCGGCGCCGTCTCGGCCTGCCAATCGGCCTGGTAGCAGCCGTTGTCCGGCGCCCCTGGCTCGACCGCAGGTTTGGCCTCGGGGGTGCTGGAACACCCCACCAGCAACCCGACGCCGATCAACAGCATTAACGTCTTGACCATGTGAACACTCCTTTGCCTGGCCAATGGGGCTTCAGCCCTTGGCCCGTGCTTCCAGGACTTCCACGGCTGGCAGCACCTTGCCTTCGACGAACTCGAGGAACGCGCCGCCGCCGGTAGAAATGTAGGAGATTTGCTCGGCCACACCATATTTATCGATGGCCGCCAGGGTGTCGCCACCACCGGCAATGGAGAATGCCGAGCTGTCGGCGATGGCCTGGGCCAGCACCTTGGTGCCGTTACCGAACTGGTCGAACTCGAACACGCCGACCGGACCGTTCCAGAGGATGGTCTTGGACGACTTCAGCAGCTCGGCGAAATGCGCGGCGGTTTGCGGGCCAATGTCGAGGATCATGTCGTCGGCCGCCACATCGGCGATCAGCTTGACCGTGGCTTCGGCGCTTTCGGCAAATTCCTTGGCCACCACCACGTCGACCGGCAGCGGGACGCTGACCTTGGCCGCGATGTCACGGGCGGTGTCCAACAGGTCCGGCTCGTACAGCGACTTGCCGACCGGGTGACCGGCAGCCGCGAGGAAGGTGTTGGCAATACCGCCGCCGACGATCAGTTGATTGCAGATCTGGCTCAGGCTGTTGAGCACGTCAAGCTTGGTCGACACCTTGGAACCGGCAACGATGGCCGCCATCGGTTGTGCCGGGGCGCCCAGGGCCTTGCCCAGTGCATCCAGCTCAGCGGCCAGCAACGGACCGGCCGCAGCGACCTTGGCGAACTTGGCCACGCCATGGGTCGAGCCCTCGGCACGGTGGGCGGTGCCGAAAGCGTCCATCACGAACACGTCGCACAGCGCAGCGTATTGCTGGGCCAGTTCGTCGGCGTTCTTTTTCTCGCCCTTGTTGAAGCGCACGTTTTCGAACAACACGATGTCACCGGCCTTGACCTCGACACCGTTCAGGTAATCGGCCACCAGCGGCACCTCACGGCCCAAGGCCTTGCTCAGGTAGTCGGCGACGGGCTTGAGGCTGTTCTCGGCCGAGAACTCGCCTTCGGTCGGACGGCCCAGGTGCGAGCAGACCATCACTGCCGCGCCTTTTTCCAGGGCCAGCTTGATGGTCGGCAGCGAGGCCAGGATTCGCGCATCGCTGGTGACAACACCGTCCTTGACTGGGACGTTGAGGTCTTCACGGATCAGTACGCGCTTACCTTGCAGATCGAGGTCGGTCATCTTCAACACGGTCATGGGTCGCAATTCCTGGGTTACTGCTGTTGAGAAGCAGGGAGTAGAGGGGCAGAAAGTGGAGCAGCTGTTTGCAGATAATGTCCTGCAACGTCCAGCATTCGGTTGGCAAACCCCCATTCGTTGTCGAACCAGGCCAGGATGTTCACCAGCCGGGGGCCGGAAACACGGGTCTGACTGGCGTCGACGATCGCCGAATGCGGGTCGTGGTTGAAATCACAGCTGGCGTGCGGCAGCTCGGTGTAGGCCAGCAAACCCTTGAGCGGGCCGCTGGTGGCGGCCTCGCGCAGGATCCGGTTGACCTCGCCGGCATCGGTATCACTCACGGTTTGCAGGGTGATATCGAGGCACGACACGTTCACCGTCGGCACGCGCACTGCTTTGGCCTGAATTCGCCCGGCAAGTTCCGGCAGCAGCCGTTCGATGCCTCGGGCCAGACCGGTGGACACCGGGATCACCGACTGGAACGCCGAACGGGTACGGCGCAGGTCTTCGTGGTGATAGGCGTCGATCACCGGCTGATCGTTCATCGCCGAGTGAATGGTGGTGATCGATACGTACTCCAGGCCGATCGCCTGATCCAGCAGGCGCAACAGCGGAACGCCGCAGTTGGTGGTGCAGGAGGCGTTGGATACCAGCAGCTCGCGGCCGGTCAGGCAATCCTGGTTGACGCCGTAGACGATGGTGGCGTCGACATCCGACTCACTGGCCATCGGCTGGGAAAACAGCACCCGCGGCGCACCGGCATCGAGGAAGCGCTGGCCATCGGCCCGGGTGTGGTAAGCGCCGGAGCACTCCAGCACCAGATCGACGCCCAGGGACGCCCAATCGATGCCTTCGGGGGTAGCACTGCGCAAGACCTTCACGCAGTTGCCATTAATATGCAGACAATCGCCATCGATCCTCACCTCGCCGGGGAACCGGCCATGGGTGGAGTCGAAGCGTGTCAGGTATTCGATGCTGGCCATGTCGGCCAGGTCGTTGATTGCAACAATTTCGAACCCGGCCGCGGCCCCTCGCTCGAACAGAGCACGCAAGACGCAACGACCAATCCGGCCGTAGCCGTTGAGTGCAACTTTGTAGGGACGCGGTTGAGGCATGGGGTTCTCAATCAGGTACAGGTAGACACACGGGTTATACGCAAACCCTTGTAGGAGCGCGCTTGCGTGGCGAGGGAGCTTGCTCCCGCTGGAGCGCGCAGCGCTCCCAGGCCGGTTGCCGAGGTATATCTGATACCTCTCGACAGGTCGGTTTGGGGCCGCTTCGCAGCTCAGCGGGAGCAAGCTCCCTCGCCACTACAAGCTCGCTCCTACACAGAGGAGCGGTGCGTTTTAGTCTTCCAGCAGTTCTTCAGCCTGACCCAGGATGTTTTCCAGGGTGAAGCCGAACTCTTCGAACAAGGCTGGCGCAGGCGCCGACTCGCCGTAGGTGGTCATGCCGATCACGCGGCCTTCCAGGCCCACGTACTTGTACCAGTAGTCCGCGTGAGCGGCCTCGATGGCGATACGGGCACTGACCTGCAACGGCAGGACCGATTGCTTGTAGCCGGCGTCCTGGGCATCGAACACGCTGGTGCACGGCATGGAAACCACACGCACCTTGCGGCCCTGCTCGGTCAGCTTGTCGAACGCCTGAACCGCCAGGCCCACTTCCGAACCGGTGGAGATCAGGATCAGCTCAGGCTCGCCTGCGCAGTCCTTCAACACGTAGCCGCCACGGGCGATATCAGCGATCTGGCCGGCATCGCGGGTTTGGTGCTGCAGGTTCTGACGGGAGAAGATCAGCGCCGAAGGGCCGTCCTTGCGCTCGATGGCCAGCTTCCAGCAGACGGCCGATTCCACGGCATCGGCTGGACGCCAGGTGTCGAGGTTCGGGGTGCTGCGCAGGCTGGTCAGTTGCTCGACCGGCTGGTGAGTCGGGCCGTCTTCGCCCAAGCCGATGGAGTCGTGGGTGTAGACGAACACCACGCGCTTCTTCATCAAGGACGCCATGCGCACCGCGTTGCGGGCGTATTCCATGAACATCAGGAAGGTCGCGCCGTAAGGCACCAGGCCGCCGTGCAGGGACACGCCGTTCATGATCGCGCTCATGCCGAACTCGCGAACGCCGTAGTACATGTAGTTGCCGCTGGCATCTTCCGCCGACACGCCTTTGCAGCCTTTCCACAGGGTCAGGTTGGAACCGGCCAGGTCAGCGGAGCCGCCCAGCAGTTCAGGCAGCAGTGGGCCGTAGGCATTCAGGGCGTTCTGGCTGGCCTTGCGGCTGGCGATGGTTTCGCCCTTGGCCGCGACTTCAGCGATATAGGCGGAGGCCTTTTCGGCGAAATCGGCAGGCAATTCACCGGCCAGGCGACGGACCAGCTCGTTGGCCAGCTCAGGGAAGGCGGCGGAGTAGGCCGCGAAGCGCTGATCCCACTCGGCTTCGACCGCGCGGCCGGCTTCCTTGGCGTCCCACTCGGCGTAGATATCGGCCGGGATTTCGAACGGAGCGTAGTTCCAGTTCAGCGCCTTGCGGGTCAGGGCGATTTCCGCGTCACCCAATGGGGCGCCGTGGCAGTCTTCCTTGCCTTGCTTGTTCGGCGAGCCGAAACCGATGGTGGTCTTGCAGCAGATCAGGGTCGGCTGCTCGCTTTTGCGCGCGGTCTCGATGGCGATCTTCAGTTCTTCAGGATCATGACCGTCGACGTTGCGGATCACCTGCCAGTTGTAGGCTTCGAAACGCTTCGGGGTGTCATCGGTAAACCAGCCTTCGACTTCGCCGTCGATGGAGATGCCGTTGTCATCGTAGAAGGCAATCAGCTTGCCCAGGCCCAGTGTACCGGCCAGGGAACCCACTTCGTGGGAAATGCCTTCCATCATGCAGCCATCACCCAGGAACACGTAGGTGTGGTGATCGACAACGTTGTGCCCCGGGCGGTTGAACTGCGCCGCCAGGACTTTCTCTGCGAGGGCGAAACCCACGGCGTTGGCCAGGCCCTGGCCCAACGGACCGGTGGTGGTTTCAACACCCGGGGTGTAGCCGAATTCCGGGTGACCCGGGGTGCGGCTGTGCAGTTGGCGGAAGTTTTTCAGGTCTTCGATCGACAGGTCATAGCCGGTCAGGTGCAGCAGCGAGTAGATCAACATCGAGCCGTGGCCGTTGGACAGCACGAAGCGGTCACGGTCGGCGAAAGCCGGATTACTCGGGTTGTGCTTCAGGTAGTCACGCCAGAGTACCTCGGCGATATCCGCCATACCCATCGGGGCACCGGGATGGCCGCTGTTGGCTTTTTGCACGGCATCCATGCTGAGGGCACGAATGGCGTTGGCACGCTCACGACGGCTGGGCATCGCTGATCTCCTAGGGTTTGAATAAAACGAAACGGAAAAAAGACGCGCATTTTCCCTCAGCCCGTAGGCGGGGGCAATGACAGATAGTCGTTCTGGCACGTTTTTCCTGTGGATAAAGCGCTTATCGCCTGATGAAACCTTTCTGCATTTCGTCTTTAGAGAGCAAAGGCTGCTTCAAGTGCCATTTATCTACCAATATCAAAACTTTTTGATATTGGTCTTGCGGGGTTTTATGGGCGTCACTAGACTGCGCCACTATGAATTTACGTGTGCCTTCCATTCGCCATGACGACTGCGATGAACTGGCGGCCTTGTGCAAGGCCGGCGGCGATCCGCTGCGATTGAATGTATTGCGCGCGCTGACCAACGACTCGTTCGGTGTACTGGAGCTGGCGCAGATCTTTGCCATCGGCCAGTCCGGCATGAGCCACCACCTCAAGGTTCTGGCCCAGGCCGACCTGGTGGCGACCCGCCGCGAGGGCAATGCGATTTTCTATCGCCGTGCCCTGCCCAACACCGAGCAACTGGGTGGCAGGTTGCATGCAGCTCTGCTCGATGAAGTCGACCAACTGGCCCTGCCCTTTGACGTACAGGCGCGGATCGGCCTGGTGCATCGACAACGGGCGACGGCCAGCCAGGACTTTTTTTCCCGGGTCGCGGAGAAGTTTCGCGCCCAGCAGGACCTGATCGCAGGACTGCCCCAGTACCGCGAGAGCTTGCTTTCGTTGCTGGATCAGCTGAATTTCGGCAGCACCGCCACGGCCATCGAAGTCGGCCCGGGCGACGGTGGCTTTCTGCCGGATCTGGCCCGCCGCTTTCATCAGGTCACCGCGCTGGACAACAGCCCGGCGATGCTGGATCTGGCGCGTCAGCTGTGTGAACGCGAAGCGCTGGCTAACGTCAGCCTGCAGTTGGCCGATGCACTGAATGGCGTAGGCCTGAGCGCCAACTGCGTCGTGTTGAACATGGTCTTGCACCATTTCGCAGCGCCCGCCGAAGCCATGAAACACATGGCCGGCCTGCTGCAACCAGGCGGTAGCCTGTTAGTGACAGAGTTGTGCAGCCACAACCAGAGTTGGGCCAGGGAGGCCTGCGGTGATCTCTGGCTGGGCTTTGAACAGGAAGATCTGGCCCGTTGGGCCACCGCTGCGGGACTGGTTCCCGGGGAAAGCCTGTATGTAGGCTTACGTAATGGTTTCCAGATTCAGGTCCGCCATTTTCAGCGACCGGCTGGCGACACTCACCATCGGTAAATTTAGGAAACCGTCGAGATGAGCGAATACTCCCTTTTCACCTCCGAGTCCGTGTCTGAAGGGCATCCGGACAAAATCGCCGACCAGATTTCTGACGCGGTGCTGGACGCCATCATTACCCAAGACAAGTTCGCCCGCGTGGCTTGCGAGACTCTGGTGAAAACCGGCGTGGCGATCATCGCCGGCGAAGTCACCACATCGGCCTGGGTCGATCTGGAAGAAATCGTCCGTAACGTCATCCTGGACATCGGCTACAACAGCTCCGACGTCGGCTTCGACGGCGCGACCTGCGGCGTGATGAACATCATCGGCAAGCAGTCCCCCGACATCAACCAGGGTGTAGACCGTGCCAAGCCTGAAGATCAGGGCGCCGGCGACCAGGGCCTGATGTTCGGCTACGCCAGCAACGAAACCGACGTGCTGATGCCGGCACCGATCACCTTCTCGCACCAACTGGTGCAGCGCCAGGCCGAGGCCCGCAAATCCGGCCTGCTGCCTTGGCTGCGTCCCGACGCCAAGTCGCAAGTGACCTGCCGTTACGAAGGCGGCAAGGTGGTGGCGATCGACGCCGTCGTATTGTCGACCCAGCACAACCCTGACGTGTCGTACAAAGACCTGCGCGAAGGCGTGATGGAGCTGATCGTCAAGCACGTGCTGCCGGCCGACCTGCTGACCAAGGACACCCAGTTCCACATCAACCCGACTGGCCAGTTCATCATTGGCGGCCCGGTGGGCGACTGCGGCCTGACCGGTCGCAAGATCATCGTCGACAGCTACGGCGGCATGGCCCGTCACGGCGGCGGCGCGTTCTCCGGCAAGGATCCATCCAAGGTTGACCGTTCGGCCGCCTACGCCGGTCGCTATGTGGCCAAGAACATCGTCGCTGCCGGCCTGGCCGAGCGCTGCGAGATTCAGGTTTCCTACGCTATCGGCGTCGCTCAACCGACTTCGATCTCGTTGAACACCTTCGGCACCGGCAAGATCAGCGACGACAAGATCGTCAAGCTGGTACGTGACGTGTTCGACCTGCGTCCATACGCCATCACCACCATGCTCGACCTGCTGCACCCGATGTACCAGGAAACCGCTGCTTACGGCCACTTCGGTCGTACCCCGCAAACCAAGACCGTGGGCGAAGACACCTTCACCACCTTCACCTGGGAAAAAACCGACCGCGCCGAGGCCCTGCGCGCCGCTGCCGGTCTGTAAGCTTCACCTGGCAACATCCAAAGCCCCGCACGGTTCGCCCTGCGGGGCTTTTTTGTAGCCGAAGGTTTCCCTGCCGGCCTCTGGCCCGGGGCTTACCGGCCGCCTCCCGGGCCCCGAAACAACCGGCAACCAGCCGAGTGCCCCGCGCCTCGCGGAGCGGCCTAACCTTGGTCGACATCACGCCCGAGCAAGGACGCTCCCCATGTTGCCCAGACTGCAATGGTTGATCAGTTTCGCCCTGGCACTTCTCGTCCTGCCGGCCATGGCCGCCTGCCCGGATTGGCCCACCGCCCGCGCCACTGAAGAAATCAGCGCCCTGCATCGGCAACTGCAGGCCTGGGACGAGGGCTATCACCGACAGGGCCAATCCGCAGTGGCCGACGAGCTGTATGACCAGGCACGGCAACGCCTGATCACCTGGCGCCAGTGCTTCGGCGTCGCGTCCACTGCTGACCAGCCGCTGCGCAGCGCTGCCGGCGACGTGGCCCACCCGATCCCCCATACCGGCCTCGAGAAACTCGCCGACGACCAGGCCGTACAGTCCTGGCTGCAAGGCCGCCGCCAGGTCTGGGTGCAGCCGAAGGTCGACGGCGTGGCGGTGACCCTGATCTACCGTCGCGGCCTGTTCCAGCAGGCCATCAGCCGTGGCGACGGCCTGCGTGGCCAGGACTGGAGCGCCGCTGCGCAGTTGATCGAGGCCATTCCCAAGCGATTGCCCCAGCCGGTGGACCTGCTGCTGCAAGGCGAGCTGTACTGGCGCCTGGAAGCCCACGTTCAGGCGGAGGCCGGCAGCCGCAATGCCCGCAGCCAGATCGCCGGGCTGATGGCACGCAAACAGCTGCGGGCGCAAGAGGCACGGCAGATCGGCCTGTTTGTCTGGGACTGGCCACAGGGCCCGAACACCCTACCCGAACGCCTGGCGCAGTTGAGCAGCCTGGGGTTCACCGAAAGCCGCGAGTACAGCCACCCCGTCACCGACCTTGAAGGCGCACGGCGCTGGCGCGACCACTGGTATCGCGCGCCCCTGCCCTTTGCCAGCGACGGCATTGTGTTGCGCCAAAGCCTGCGCCCGCCCGCGCAGCGCTGGCAGGTCAAGGCACCGTACTGGCTGGTGGCCTGGAAATACCCCTACCGGCAGGCCCTGGCCACGGTACGCAAGGTGCAATTCAAGATCGGCCGCACCGGGCGCATCACCCCACTGCTGGAACTGGAGCCGGTGCGCCTGGATGACCGACAGATCCGCCGGGTCAGCAGTGGCTCGCTACAGCGCTGGCAAGCGCTGGATATCCGCCCCGGCGACCAGGTGGCCATCAGCCTGGCCGGGCTGACGGTGCCACGCCTGGACAGCGTGGTGCTGCGTTCGGCGCAACGGGCACCAATCACGGTGCCCGACCCCGGGGCCTTTGATTACCTGAGCTGCTGGCAGCCGCTGCCCGGTTGCGAAAGCCAGTTCCTTGCACGCCTGACCTGGCTCAGCGGCAAGCAGGGGCTGGACCTGCCCCATGTCGCTAGCGGCACCTGGGAGAAACTGATTGAAACAGGTCGCATCAAAGGCTTGGTCGATTGGTTGACCCTCGACCACGCAGAGCTTGCTAACATTGCCGGTTTTGGCGAACGCAGCAGCGCACGCCTGCTCGACAGCCTGCAAGGCGCCCGGCAACGACCTTTCGCACGCTGGCTGAAGGCCCTGGGCTTGCCGCCCAGTGGCACGGCCAGCCTGCAAGGCCCGTGGCAGATCCTGGCGAGCAAAAGTACCGAACAATGGCAGGCCGAGGGCAACATCGGCCCCAAGCGCGCCGCACAGTTGAGCGCGTTTTTGCAGAGCCCGCAGATGCGGGCTGTCACAGAAGAATTGAGAGCCGCCGGGGTCGAAGGGTTTTGAAGACTGATCGATCCGTGGTGTTGAACCCCAAGGGCACGACTACGCTCCAAGAGCCCAACCGTCTGCCCACCTGATAGCGACCTTACGGAGCCTTTATGAAACTGTTTTCACCGCTCGCGCTTTTGACCCTTTGCAGCCTGGTGGCCGCCCCGGTGCTGGCCACAGAGCAGGCCCCGGAACTCACCGGCTGCGCCGCCAAGCGCCAGGCCATCAGCGTCCAGATCGAGCAAGCCAAGGCTCACGGCAACAGCGAACAGCAGGCTGGCCTGGAAAAAGCCCTGAGCGAAGTCACTGCCAACTGCACCGACGCCTCGCTGAAGAAGGAACGGGAAAATAAGGTGCTGGATGCCAAGCACGAAGTCAGCCGCCGCCAGGCCGACCTGGATAAAGCCATGAAAAAAGGCGATTCGGAGAAGATCAACAAGCGCAAGGACAAGCTCGCCGAATCCCGCAAGGAACTGCAGCAAGCCCTGGACGAGCTGGATAAATAAGCCGCTGACGGGCTTTCACGCCAAACCTTGACTCAGGACTGTCCGTGGCGAGGGAGCTTGCTCCCGCTTGCCTGCGCAGCAGGCACCGCCTCAAGCCCCGGGTCTGGCCGCTGCCGTCGCGACAGATGCCCCGGTCCTGCCCAGGTCGCCCGATTTAAAGCAGGATCAGTGATCACGAAGCTCTTTATGGCAAGCACTGCACGCATCTTCGACCTTCTGCACCGCCGGGCCGAGATTGGCGGCCTTGTAGGGCTGGACCTGACTCGCGATCACCAATTCACCGGTGGCCGCCTCAAGGTTGCGCGCCAGCTCCTGGAAGCGCGCCTGCTTGCGCCAGACATCGTCGGTGGCGCTGGTATTTTCCTCTTCCTTGACCTGGGGAAAGTGCTTCCACGGCTCATGGGACAGGCTGTCGAGTTTGACCGCGCCCTCGGCGAAACGCGCACCGTCGAAGGCGATCCGTCCGCGAAGCATGCCGCCCAGGTCTTCACCGGTCTTGAGCATCTGTTTGAAGATCGCCTTGCGCTGCCCCAGGGGCGAGTTCGGATCGACTCCACCGCAGGCAGAAAGCGTCAGGCAGGCCAGCAATACAACAGCAAGTCTTTTAAGAATCATGGTGGCTCAAGGTTCGGGAAAACGGCAGCCAGTATCCTCGCCTGCCCGGCAAAGACCAATAGCCCTATTAAAAACAAGGGTTGCCCGAGCGCCTGCACGGCTCGCGCAATCGTCAAAGGAAGTACCGCATGAATCTCAGTTTCAGCGCCTGGCGCCGTCACCTGGCCTGGACCCTGCCGACCCTGGCCCTGCTGGCCGGGTGCAATGGCAGCGACACCGAAACGCCCCAGTCCCACGCCATCGCCACCTACGTCAGCGCACCCTGGGAAGCCCTGCCGCAGGTCGCCGACAATGACCTGCTGGCCGGCTTCGGCTCCTGGCGCAGTGCCTGCACCCGACTCAAGGCCGATACGATCTGGGGACCAACCTGCGCCGCGGCGGCCACTGTGCCGCAGACGCCCGCCGCCATTCGCGGCTTTCTTGAAGAACACCTTCAGGTCTTCGGCCTGCGCTCGGCCAATGGCAGCAGCAATGGCCTGATCACCGGTTACTACGAACCGGTCTACCCCGGTAGCCTGACCGCGACCAAGACCGCCAATGTGCCGGTGTACGGCGTGCCGGATGACATGATCATCGTCGCCCTGGACAGCCTCTACCCCGAACTCAAGGGCAAGCGCCTGCGCGGCCGGCTTGAAGGCCGGGTGCTCAAGCCCTACGACGACGCTGCCAGCATCGAGACCAAGGGCGTCAAGGCCCCGGTGATCGCCTGGCTGACCGACCCGATGGACCTGCAATTCCTGCAGATCCAGGGCTCGGGACGGATCCAGCTGGCCGATGGTCGCCAACTGCGCATCGGCTATGCCGACCAGAACGGCCATCCTTATCGGCCGATTGGGCGCTGGCTGGTGGATCAGGGCGAGCTGAAAAAAGAAGAAGTCACCATGGGTGCCATCGCGGCATGGGCCAAGGCCCACCCGGCACGTATTCCCGAGCTGCTGGGGAGCAACCCCAGTTATGTGTTCTTCAACCGCAACCCGGACAGTAACGAAGGTCCGCGTGGGTCGCTGAATGTGCCCCTGACCTCAGGCTACAGCGTGGCGGTGGATCGCAAAGTGATTCCCCTGGGCAGCCTGTTGTGGCTGTCCACCACCCGCCCGGATGGCAGCAGTCTGGTGCGCCCGGTGGCCGCTCAGGACACCGGCGGCGCCATCACCGGCGAGGTCCGTGCGGATCTGTTCTGGGGTACGGGGGATGCAGCCGGGCAACTGGCCGGCGACATGAAACAGCAAGGACAGATCTGGATGCTCTGGCCCAAGGGCGCGGCGCTGCCGGCCGTTCCGGAAGTGGCCGACAGCAAATAACCTCGCCACTCAACTCCACGCCGCCCGTAACTTCGCAGGCGGCGACCCTCGGCGAAAGCAGCCCAGGGTCGCGGAACAGCGATCAGATCGAAACGAAAAAGAAGCTGGCAATCAGTGCCATGCCCACGAACCACACCACCGAGCGCAGCATGGCCCAGTCCGCCAGGTAGCAGATGATGTACAGCAGGCGACTGGTGATAAACAGCACCGCCAGCACGTCGATGGTCACCAGCTGCGCCACATTGGCGACATGGGCAATGATCACCGCCGCCGCAAAGGCCGGGGTCACTTCGAAGCTGTTGAGCTGGGCGGAATGGGCACGCTTGGCGAAGCCTTCAAGGGTCGCCAGGAACGCACGCGGGTCGTGGTTCTGCCGTGGCCCGAACTTGCCACCACTGAACTTGGCGATACCGGTGCACAGGTACGGCAGGAGGATGGCGATAAATACACACCAGAAAGCAACGGTCATGGCAGGGTCCTTTTTTAAAGTTAGGGGGGACGGATCAGAACTTCATCACCAGCATGCCGATCAGGACCAGCCCACAGGCTAAGAGCCGTGGCCGCCCGAAAGGTTCTTTCAAGTAGCGCATGCCGAACAGCACCACCAGGATCACGCTGATCTCGCGCAACGCCGCAGCTTCGGCAATCGAGCCAAGCTGCATGGCCCAAAGCACCAAAGCGTAGCTGAACAATACGCAAAATCCGACGCACAGCCCCAACCGCCACTGTTCACGCCAGAACAGGGCGAATGCCGGGCGCCTGCGGACCAGCGCCAGCAAGGGAAAGGGCCAGGCACTGAGCAGCGTGACCCAGACCAGGTAATCCAGAGGGTGCGACCAGCGCCGCAGGGCCTGGCCATCGATAAAGGTGTAGCAACCGATGCACAGGCCAATCAGCGCCACCACCGGCAGCATCGACCACGGCAGGCGCTCGCCGCCACCGCCCTGCCACAACAGGCAAAGCATGCCGAAGGGGATCAGCAGAATGCCGAGGATCTGCTGGGTGCTGAGCACTTCTCCGGCAAACACCAGGGTCAGGGCCAGCACCACCAGAGGCGATAGCCCGCGCATCAAGGGGTAAACCAGCCCCAGGTCGCCCACCCGGTAGGCCTGGATCAACAGGTAGCGGTACAGCAGTTCAAAGGCGGCGGAGGCCAGGATCCATGGCCAGATCGCGGCAGGCGGCAGCTCGACGAAGCCCAGCATCAAGGCCACGAACAACAGCGCCACACTGTCCATGCACGCCACCACCAACAACCGCTCGGCACTGAATTTGATCAGGGTGTTCCAGGCCGCATGCAGCAGCGCCGCCACCAGAACCAGACTTGTCGCCAGCACTTCAGACTCCCTGTTTGATAGAGGAGAAACGTTTCACCTAGCCCTTTCGGCTGTTTATACTGGCGCCGACCACGCCGCACTCAGTTGCGCAGATACCTATTCCAATAATTCCTGCCGCCGCTCGACCCTCCGGGGACGGGAACCGGCATGCGCATGCCTGATCAGCGCGTCAAGACTACAGACTAATAGCAGCTGCAAGTGGCAAGCGGTGAGCCTCAAGCTTGAAACTTGCAGCTTGAGGCCCGAAGCTTGCTGCCGCCCCCTGTCACCCTCGCTGTTCATCCAAAGGAGTCCGGATGCTTGAACTTGTCGCTGCATTTATTTGCCTGACCACCCTGCTCACCTACGTTAATTTCCGCTTTATCGGCCTGCCGCCGACCATCGGCGTGATGGTGACCGCACTGCTGTTTTCCCTGCTGCTGCAAGGCCTGAGCTTTCTTGGCTACCCCGGGCTCGAAGAGCACGTGCAACAACTGATCGGCCAGATCGACTTCGGCGACCTGCTGATGAACTGGATGCTGTCGTTCCTGCTGTTCGCCGGCGCCCTGCACGTCAACCTCGGCGACCTGCGCAGTTACCGCTGGCCCATCGGCCTGCTGGCCACGGTCGGCGTTCTGGTCGCCACAGTGGTGATCGGCAGCCTGGCCTACTGGATCTTCGGCCTGTTCGGCTGGCATGTGAGCTTCCTCTACTGCCTGCTGTTCGGCGCGCTGATTTCACCCACCGACCCGATTGCCGTGCTCGGCGTGCTGCGTACCGCCAACGCGTCCAAACCGCTGAAGACCACCATCGTCGGCGAGTCGCTGTTCAACGACGGCACCGCCGTGGTGGTGTTTACCGTACTGCTCGGCATCGCCCAGCTGGGTGAAACCCCGACGATTGGCGCGACGGCCATGCTGTTCGCCCACGAGGCCATTGGCGGCGTGGTGTTCGGCGGGCTGATCGGCTACCTGGTGTACCTGATGATCAAGAGCATCGAGCAGCACCAGATCGAAGTCATGCTGACCCTGGCCCTGGTCATCGGCGGCTCGGCGATGGCCGCCGAACTGCACGTATCGGCACCGATCGCGATGGTGGTGGCGGGGCTGATCATCGGCAACCTGGGGCGCAACCTGGCGATGAACGACATGACCCGGCGCTACCTCGACGGTTTCTGGGAATTGCTCGATGACATGCTCAACGCCCTGCTGTTCGCCCTGATCGGCATGGAGCTGCTGCTGTTGCCGTTCTCCTGGCTACACCTGTTGGCGGCGAGCCTGCTGGCGCTGGCGATCCTGCTCTCGCGCCTGCTTACCGTGGCCCCGGCCATCCTCCTGCTGCGCCGCTGGCGCACGGTGCCGCGCGGCACCATCCGGGTCCTGACCTGGGGCGGCCTGCGCGGCGGGGTTTCGGTGGCACTGGCGCTGGCCCTGCCCCTGGGCCCGGAACGCGACCTGTTGCTGAGCATCACCTACATCGTGGTGCTGTCGTCGATCCTGTTGCAGGGCCTGAGCATCGGCAAACTGGTACGCCACGTGACCAACGATGCACCGGCGCCCGCCAGCAAGGCAGACGCTCACTGATCATTTTTTGATCTCTCGCGGATCGGGCGCTGGCGCCTGGTCCGCGGTTTTATTGGGCTTGCCACTCTCGCTGCGCACCTGGGCATGGCTGATCAGGGCAAAGATGCAGCTGCCGCCGATGATATTGCCCGCCAGGGTCGGCCCGGCGAACACCAGCCAGAAATCCTTCCACGGCAACTCGCCGGCAAACACCAGGTACGAGACCTCGGCCGAACCGACCACGATATGGGTGAAGTCACCCAGGGCCATCAGGTAGGTGATCAGGACGATGATCCAGATCTTGGCGCTCTCCATGGACGGGATCATCCAGACCATGGTGGCAATCATCCAGCCGGAAATAATGCCTTTGGCGAACATCTGGCTGCTGTCGTTTTCCATGACCTTGCGCCCGATATCGAGGAAGGCCATATCGGTCTTGCTGTCAAAAATCGGCAGGTGCAGCATCACGTAGGCCACCAGCAGGGTGCCGCACAGGTTACCCACCAGCACCACACTCCACAGCCGCAGTAGGCGCCCGAAGTTGTTCAGGGTCGGCTTGCTCATCACCGGCAGCACCGCGGTCAGGGTGTTTTCGGTAAACAGTTGCTGGCGCGCCAGGATCACCGCAAGAAAGCCCGCGCAGTAACCGAAGCTGGCGATCACCTTGAAGCCTTCGGTGTCGGGCAGGCGCGAATTGAGCAGGCCCATGCCCATCAATGACAGGCCCATGGTCAAGCCGGCAGCCAGGGCCGACCACCACAGCGCAGCGACACTGCGCTCCAGTTCCTGGTCGCCCTGGGTGCGGATGATTTCATGCAGGACCGCCGCGCGAGGCGGTTGGTTGCGGTCGACGTCGTGCTGTTCTTCGGCCGACAGGCCGGGGGTCTTGCCGTCTTTTTGGGTGTCCATAAGGCTCCTGAACCAGGCGGGTCATTTAGCTACGACCTGCGCGGTTCAGGGCTGTTCAGTGGCACAAGGTGTTTTGTCGCAAAGGCTTCACTCGACGGCGGCGTCGTCCTGGAACTGGTCTTTCACGTACTTGATTTCGGTGCGCCCGTGGGGCGCCGGCAAGCCGTCTTCGCCGAGGTTGACGAACACCATCTTCTCGACCGTGAGAATGCTCTTGCGGGTGATCTTGTTGCGCACTTCGCAGGTCAGGGTAATCGAGGTGCGACCGAACTCGGTGGCGGTAATCCCCAGCTCGATGATGTCGCCCTGGCGCGAGGCGCTGACAAAGTTGATTTCCGAGATGTACTTGGTGACCACGCGCTGATTGCCCAGCTGGACGATGGCGTAGATGGCCGCCTCTTCGTCGATCCAGCGCAACAGGCTACCGCCGAACAGCGTGCCGTTGGGGTTGAGGTCTTCGGGCTTAACCCATTTGCGGGTGTGGAAGTTCATGGGGGGCTCCGGGGGTGCGGTCTCGTCTACG
>NZ_MVOL01000012.1 GCF_002018875.1 Pseudomonas sp. MF4836 | reverse complement strand
GGCTTATCGGGAGGGGGCAGGGTTTGGGATTGGGTTGGAGCGGTTGGCTTTGGCGTTGCAGGGGTGAGCTTTTTGGCTGGTGGTGCAGGGGGATTTGGTGCGGGAGCTGATTCGTTGCTCTGGCAAGGGAGTTTTTTTGAGGTGAGGGCGCTGGCTGTGGCGAGGGAGCTTGCTCCCGCTGGGTCGCGCAGCGGCCCCAAGACCTGGCACCTCGGGTTTATGGGGGGCATATCCATTGCTGCGGTCACGGCTACTTATGGTTCCGCTCTTACAGCGGTTCACTTTTGAACAGCCGGAATGCCGGCCCAGTCAAAAGTAAGCAAAACGCTCTTGCCCCACCACTTGGTGCCTCGCCTAGGCTCGGCATGCCCTCGCTCCGGCAGTGAGCCGTGGGCCGCCGCGATGGGCCATCCTTGGCCCAGCGCGGCTAACCCGGCGTCCTGCCGGGTTGCCCACGGCTCACTGCCTGCGTTCGGCCATCGTGGTTTGACGGGGCGCTTCAGATCAACATCAAGAGCAAGACGGCGGCCCTCCGGCCGGCCTGGAGTGGCACCACCTGCGCGTTTTCGATACGCGGGCAGCGCAGACTCGTGCCTCGGCAGCGGCTACAGGCGATCTCCGCTCTGTAGCCGCTGCCGAAGGCTCGAACCTCACTCTCAGCTACGTCGACGCACAAACTTGCGCCACAGCCAGACCCAGATCAGCGCCAGGGGGAAGGCCAGGATTACGAAGGGCAGTGCGTGGCTGATTTTTTCCACTGCGCTGGCAGTGCCGTCTGCCAGGTTGCCGAGGATGTTGCTGAAGGCCTGGCGCAGGTTGGACATGCCTTCGCTGCTGTCGGTGGGTTCGAAGTTCAGGGTCAGGCGGTTGGTGTCCAGGCGTCGTTGCTGTCCGGCGGCGGCCTGGGCCAGGGCTTGCAGGTCGTTTTCGATGGCGGCCTGTTCCTTGCTCAGGGCAATCAGGTCGCCGACGGTGATATCGCGGCGCGCGGCCAGTTCGTCGAGGCGTTTTTGTTGTGCCTTGAGGCGTTCCTGCTGGCGTTGGACGTCGGCGACGGCGTCGGCCAGGTCTTCGGCGGTGGTCACTCGTTCGGCCAGTTGCGCGCCCTGGGAGGCGAGCTTGACGAGGGGCTCCACACCGTCGGGGACGATGCGCACAATCACTTGGGAGCGGTACTTGCCGTTTTCGATGCGCAGCACATTGCAGGCGCCGAACTGGGCGTTTTCGCAGGCTTCACGGGTGGCGGTGAGGCGCGCGGACACCAGGTCGGCGGGCAGCGACAGGGTCAGTTGGTGTTCGTAGGCGAGCAGGGCGCCAGCCTTGCCTCGGGCGCCGGCGAGTTCGGCTGACGAGGAGTCGCCACCGCCGGAGCAGGCGCTCAGGGTCAGGCTGCTCAGCAGGACGAGGGCGAGGCGGCGCAGGGTGGTGGATTTGCCATCCGGGTGGTGCATGGTCGTTCCTTGAGATCGTGGGTCGTGGCGTTTTTTCTGGCGCGCATCTTACCGCTGATCGATAGGTTGGGAAGGGCTTTCGTCTGGCTTATCGGGTTTGATTTGCCGTCCTGATACAGCTGGGCAGCGGAGCCTGGGTGCACTACATATCAGGCACCTCTTTTTAAAGGATTCAGCCCATGGACGCCCCGGACATTCCCCACGGTTACAGCCCGCTGTCGCGCAGCAGCCCGTTACTGGAGCTGATCGGCCCGGTCTATAGCCGAGGCAGTGGCCTGCAACTGGAGATCGGCCTGCGCGCCGATCAACGCCACGCCAACGGTCGCGGCACGGTGCACGGCGGCATCATCGCCACCCTGGCGGACATCGGCATGGGCTACGCCATGGCGTTCTCCAGCGATCCGCCGTTGCCGCTGATCACCGCCAGCATGACCCTCGACTACCTTGGCGCGGTGCGGGTCGGGGAGTGGATCGACGTGCGCCTGGAACACTCCAAACGCGGTCGGCAAATGGCGTTCGCCACCGTCAGCCTGCACGTCGGCGATCGCCCCGTCGCCCGCGCCAACGCGGTGTTCGCCGTACCTCTGTAGCGGCTGCCGATAGGCTCGGCTACGGGTTCAGGGCTGGGTTTCGCTGATTTTTTTCCAGTCGATGTCGAAGCGGGCCAGGTATTTGCGCAGGCGGTCGGCGTCGTTGGGGGTGGCTTTGGCTTGGCGGGAGACGCCGAACAGCTGGCGGCCGGCGGCGGAGAGGCTGCCGGCCTGGCGGCAGACGCCGATCACGGCCTTGAGTTGCAGGCGGTCGAACAGGTCCAGTTGCAGCTCGTCCGCCAGCAGCGGCGCCAGGTCGTCGTGTTCCTGGGTCAGGCCCCAGGCATAGCGCAGGCGCTGGATTTCCTCCGCGACCTGGGCTTCGTCGATGCGGCCGCTGTCGGCCAGGGTTGCCATGCGCGTGATCGATGCCGACAGCTCGCGAAAGTTGCCCAGCCAGGCCGCCTCCCCGGAGCTGGCAAAGGCCAGGTAGCGGCGCCGCGCTTCGAGGTTGAAGCGCACCAGGCGCCCTTGTTCGCGGGCATGGCGCTCCAGCTCGAAATCGATGTTCGGCTCGATGTCTTCACGGCGTCCGGCCAGCCCTGGCAGGTCGAAGGTCCAGAGGTTGATCCGCGCATACAGGTCTTCGCGAAACAGGCCCTCGGCCACCCGCCCGCGCAAGTCGCGGTGGGTGCCGGCGATCACCAGGAAGTCACTCGCCACCTCCTGGTCCGCGCCCATGGGGAAGAAGCGTTTTTCCTCGATGGCCTTGAGCAGCATCGCCTGCTCGTCGGCCCCCAGTTCGCCGATTTCATCCAGGAACAGCATGCCGCCATCCGCCGCCCGCAACAGGCCGTCGCGGGCGTTCTGCGCCCCGGTAAAGGCGCCCTTGATATGCCCGAACAAGGTCGACATGGCGCCGTCGCCGCGCAGGGTGGCGCAGTTGACCTCGACAAAGCGCCCCTCGACCTGATGCCGGCTGCGCTTGAGTTCGTAGATGCGGCGCGCCAGGAACGACTTGCCGGCGCCGGTCGGGCCAATCAGCAGCATCGGCGCCTTGGAGCGCACCGCGACCCGTTCGATCTGCTCGATGGAGCGGTTGAACGCGCTGTTGCGCGTGGCGATTCCGGACTTGAGAAACGCCAGGCCCTCCAGGCGCTTGTGGGCAAAACGCGAGGCGATGCGGTCGTAGCGCGACAGGTCCAGATCTATCAGCGCGTAGGTGCCGGTGGCCTGCTCGTCGAGGTTGCGCCGGCGGGACGGGGAGGTCTGGATCAGCCGCGCCGGCAGGTAGCGGGCCTCGGTCAGCAGGAACCAGCAGATCTGCGCCACGTGGGTCCCGGTGGTGATGTGCACCAGGTAGTCCTCGTGCTCGGTGTCGAACGGGTAGTCGGTGGTGAAGTCGTGCAGCGCGCCGTAGACCTCTTCGAAGTCCCAGGGGTTGCGCAGCTCCATGGGGTGCAGGCGCACCTCGGTCAGCGGAGAGACCTGGCGGATATCCTCGCGCACCCGTTCGGCCAGGCCGAGGTCGCGGGCTTCGGTGCCGTGGATCAGGTCCAGGCGATCCAGCAGCAGGTCGTCCTGCTGGCACAGGCCGACGCTGGGCCGCCAATGGCTCCAGCGATTGGCGCCCTTGCCGACGCGGTCGAGGTTGGAGCCGATAAAGCCGATGGCGACCGTGCGCTTGGCGGGCATGTTTATATCCTTGGATAAAAGGCGATATGAAAGGATAAATAAATCCAGAGTATTACGCTTGCCTAAAACACTGTTTAAATTCTTTTGTAAAAATAAAACTATATAAATCAATAAGTTAAAAATAATTTCAGCCAAGAAAACAAAACTGGCACGTGCTCTGCAATATCTCTAGCAACGAACGAGACAACAGAGCGAGACGCCAAGATGGCCAACTTCAAGCTGTTCAACAGCCAACCGGCAACCCTGCCAGCCTGCGACACCTTGAACGCGGCCCAGGCCCCGGCCTACGCCTACAGTGCCAAGCACAAGCTGGCGCAACTGGCAGTGACCGGTTGCCTGAACCAGACCTTTTACGCCTCGGCTGAAAGCCAACTGGCCGACGTGCTGCAACTGGTGGCCGAACTCGACAGCCGCTATGTGGCCAAGGCCGCGCTGTATGCCCGACGCAAAGGGCACATGAAGGACATGCCGGCGCTGATGCTCTCGGCCCTGACCGCACAACGTTCGGCCCTGGTGCCGGAGTTGTTCGAGCAGGTGGTGGACAACGGCAAGATGCTGCGCAACTTCGTGCAGATCCTGCGCAGCGGGGCCACCGGGCGCAAATCCCTGGGCTCGCAGCCCAAGCGGCTGGTGCAGAACTGGTTGAACAGCGCCAGCGAATACCAGCTGTTGCAAGCCTCGGTGGGCAACCAGCCGTCGCTGGCGGATGTGGTGAAGATGGTTCACCCCAAACCCAAGGAAGCCTGGCGTGCAGCGTTTTTCGCCTGGCTGATCGGCAAGCCGGTGGATATTGCGGCGCTGCCGGAGCTGACCCGTTCGCTGCTGATGTTTCGCAGCGGGGCCAGCACACAGATACCGCAGGTGCCGTTTCAGTTGCTGAGCAACCAGACCCTGAGCCCGGAACAATGGGTGGCCCAGGCGCGGAACATGGGCTGGCAGGCGCTACGCATGAACCTCAACACCCTGGCGCGCAACGGTGCGTTCCAGGTGGCCGGTTGCGCCGAGTATGTGGCGGCGCGCCTGGCGGATGCCGAGGCGGTGGCCAAGGCCCGGGTCTACCCGTACCAGTTGCTGGCGGCCTACCGCATGGCCGGCGACGATGTGCCGCTGGTGGTGCGCGAGGCGTTGCAGGATGCCCTCGAGCTGTCGCTGGCCAACGTGCCGGCGCTGCAAGGTGCAGTGGTGGTGTGCCCGGATGTCTCGGGTTCGATGCACAGCCCGGTCACCGGTTATCGTCCGGGAGCCAGCACGGCGGTGCGTTGCATCGATGTTGCGGCGCTGGTGGCGGCAGCGGTGCTGCGCAAGCAACCGACGGCGCGGGTGATGCCGTTTGAAGTGCAGGTGGTGGATATCTCGCTCAACCCTCGCGACAGCGTGATGAGCAATGCACAGAAACTGGCGGCCATCGGCGGTGGCGGGACCAACTGCTCGGCGCCCCTGGCCAGGCTGGCCGATACCAAGGCCAAGGTCGATACCCTGATCCTGGTCTCGGACAACGAGTCATGGATTGACGCCCGGCGCCGTGGTGCCAGCGCGACAATGCAGCAATGGGCGCGGATCAAGAAGATCAACCCGCAAGCGCGGCTGGTGTGCATCGATATGCAACCCGGCGCCACCACCCAGGCAGCGGACCGCGAGGATATCCTCAACGTCGGCGGCTTCAGTGATGCGGTGTTCGATGTGATCGCCCAGTTCACCGCCGGCCACTACGGTGCGCGGCACTGGGTCGAAGCGATCGAAGCGATGCAGCTCTGATCGTGGCAACAACAGTCGTCCGCCGCTGACCCGGCGGGCGCAACAGAAATTGATTTTCGGCGTGTGTGAATGCCGGCGGGACTACATTGACGGCGTCTCGCCAAACCCTTGTCACACGCACTGAAGGCACGAATGCCCGTGGCTGTACATCATGGTTACGCCGGTTCGATTCCGGCTACTCAGTCACACCTTTTGTCGTGCCACCTATTTGCGGTTTTATGCGACGAATGCTTGTGGAACTACATCCCAGGTTCGTGATGCGGGTTCGACTCCCGCCGGTGGTTGAAAGACCGCCGTAGTTCAAGGGGCAGAACACCAACCACTGTTTCCACACACCCTTGTCGTCGCACCTTTTGACCCGCCTCGGCGGGAGGCAGCGAATGCCACAGGTACTCCATTGTGTCGCGGGTTCGAGCCCCGCCCCGGCAACGGGTAGCTCAGTCGGTAGAGCAAATGTGCCTGTCCCCTTGTCGCTGCCAGCAGGCCCAGGCTTGCAGGTTTTATCGATTGACCCGGCGAATGCCGGTGGAACTACAGAACGGCGTGGTAACGGGTTCGACTCCTGTGCGCCTCACGGCGCTAGCTCAACGGTAGAGCGTGCTGCAATGTTTCACCTGACCCTTGTCGCCGTTTATGCGGGCTTCGGCTTGCAGTGGTTTGCCTGACTGATTGAACGAAGCGTCTGAAAAATTTGTGCCGGATCGCCGGCCCACGGAAAAGAGTCGAGAACATGGAACACAAAACCTATCAATTGCTGGAAGTGGCCAACGGTAAGCCGATCAAGATGTGGACCCAGGGCGTGCCTGTGGAAAGCGAAGCCAAGCAGCAATTGATGAACACCGCGCAGATGCCGTTCATCTTCAAGCACCTGGCGGTGATGCCCGATGTGCACCTGGGTAAGGGGTCGACCATTGGTAGCGTGATCCCGACCCAGGGCGCGATCATCCCGGCGGCGGTCGGGGTCGATATCGGTTGCGGAATGATTGCCGCGCGCACCTCGCTGACCGCCGCCGACCTGCCGGATAACCTGCTGGGTCTGCGTAGCGCCATCGAGCAGGCCGTGCCCCATGGCCGGACCTCGCCCCGCAGCGGCCGCGATAAAGGCGCCTGGGGGGAGATTCCGCAGCAGGCCGACCAGGCCTGGGCGGCGCTCGATCCACGGTTCAAGGCCATCACCGACAAGTACCCGGCGCTGGCCAACAGCAACAACCGCAAGCACCTGGGAACCCTGGGGGGTGGTAACCACTTCATCGAGGTGTGCCTGGATGAGGCGAACCGGGTCTGGTTTATGCTGCACAGCGGTTCCCGTGGGGTAGGGAATGCCATCGGTAACCTGTTTATCCACCTGGCCCAGGCCGATATGCGCCAACATATCGCCAACTTGCCGGACCGTGACCTGGCGTACTTCGAGGAAGGCAGCCAGCACTTCGACGACTATGTCGAGGCCGTGGGTTGGGCTCAGGATTTCGCCCGGCAAAACCGCGAGCTGATGATGCTGGCGGTGATCAAGGCGACGCGCCAGGTGATCAGCAAACCGTTCGAAGTGGCGCTGGAAGCGGTCAACTGCCACCACAACTACGTGCAGAAAGAGCGGCACTTTGGTGAAGAGGTGCTGGTCACCCGCAAGGGCGCGGTGTCGGCGAAGAAGGGCGAACTGGGGATCATTCCAGGGTCCATGGGGGCCAAGAGTTTCATTGTGCGTGGCCTGGGTAACGAGGACGCCTTTTGCTCGTGCAGCCACGGTGCCGGTCGCACCATGAGCCGGACCCGGGCCAAGAACACCTTCACCCTCGAGGACCAGATCCGCGCCACGGCCCATGTGGAGTGCCGCAAGGACGCCGATGTAATTGATGAAATACCGATGGCCTACAAGGACATCGATCAAGTCATGCACGCCCAGCGCGAGCTGGTGGAAGTGCTGCACACCTTGCGTCAGGTGGTGTGCGTCAAGGGATAAGAACATGGATTGCATCACCCAACTCAAGCAGCTGCGCAGCCAGTCATGGCAGCAGCGGCCTTATGAAGCCGATCAGCTCGACGAACTGATCGCCGCGCTGCAAGGCCCGGACGATCACCAGGGCTGGAGTGCCCTGAGTCAGTTCCGTTGGGGGTATGTGCGCGAAGTGGCGGTCCGGGCCCTGGGCCAGCGGCCCTCGGCCCAGGCACTGGCGGCGTTGCTGCTGCGCCTCAATGACTGGGTGCCGCAGGTTCGGCAACTGGCCGCCGCGGCGGTCGAGCCCTACCTGCGCCGGGAGTACGTCGGCCTGCTGTTGCAGGCGCTGGGGCCGTTGATCGCCCTGGGCGACAAGCAGCGGGTGGATCACCTGGCGACACTGACGGCGGCGCGTGCGGTGCTTCAGGCGCCCGAGGTGCGGGCCGAGGTCGAAGCGGCGTTCGTCAGCCTGCAAGGCAAGCCGGCGCGCTTTTTGTTCGGCTTGCTGCACGAGGCCACGGCGCAACCTGAGGTGCTGATCCGTCGGGCCCTGGTCCACCGCGACATGATGGTGCGGCAATTGGCGGTGGAAGCCTGCGCGGCATTGCCCCTGGAGCAGGCCGTGCCGTTGCTGGAGTTCGCCCTGCACACCCGGGGCGCCAGTGTCCGGGTCAAGGCCCTGCGCCGGTTGCTCGGTTTGGTGCAGGCGCCACAGGCGTACCTGCAACGAGCCCTGCTGGATGATTCGGCAGCCATGCGGTGCCTGGCCCGCTGGGCGGCGCCGCAATGGCAGGTGGAGGCGCGCCAGGTATTGCTGGCACGGCTGGCCCTGCCGGCGCCGGCTTCGCGCCGTGAATGGCTGGGGCTGGCGGGCCTGGCCCGGGAGCTGAATGAGCCGGCGGCCGAGCCGCTGCTGTGCCTGGCCCTGCAATCGCCCTTGGCGTCGGTGCGTCTGCAAGCCCTGGAGGCCCTGGGCGAGCGCGGCCTGGAGCAGCAGCTGGCAGCCTTGGACGATGAGTCGGACAAGGTCTTCACGCGGGCGGTGGAGCTGTTGCGCGAACAACCCTGGCGGGACCTCGACGAGCCGCTGCGCCAGCGCCTGGATGCGGGCTGGCAAGGGTTGCCGGCACAACGCCGGGCGGCCCTGATGACGCTGTGGCCCCGGGGTTATCAGTTGCAGTACCTGCTGCAGCGTCATGCCCGGGCCGGTGCGGATCAGGCCTATTGGTTGACCTGTGTCCAGGGCTGGTGCCGGGGCCGTGTCACCCTGGCCGACGCGCATACGCCCAAGGCGTTGCGCGAGGCGTTGCTGCAACAACTGCAGACAATGGAAGAGGCCGCTGAACTGAGCCCCGGCACGGTCAGCCGCCTGCGTTAGAAAAGGATTGAGCGTGATCAGACAGACAACCCTGCTGCAGGGCATCGAGCAGGCCCATTGCGCCTCGCTGCGAAATCGCATGGACGCGGCCGGTTGCGTCTTCGAGTTCGTGCTGCTGGCGCCCGAGGCCGAAACCCGGGTGGACGAGGCCCTGCATCGCCAGGCCTTGCAGCAGTTGCATGAGCACCTGATGCACGGCCAGTTGGAGTGGCACCGGGCCTTGATCCAGAACCCGGAATACGCTCATCGTCCGCCGCCCAGCGTGACCTGGGAGCAGCATCGGGCCCAGGCCACGCCCCTGGCGGCGGAGCAGGTGCAGCGTTTGTTGCGGGTCGAGGAGGCGCCCCAGGAACCGCTGGAGCTCTACCACGGCTTTCGCCGGCCGCCCTATGGCACCCGGTTCAAGGGTGGGGAAGAGGAGGCCCGGGCACTGTTTCACGAGTGGTGCAACCTGCTGGGTCTGGAAGCCGCAGAGGGGGTGCAGGTGATCAATTGGGTCGACGGCTTTGTCCTCGACTGGCAGGACGGCGACGACAACCCGCCCTGGAGCGACTATTTCGCCAGCGGCCTGGAGTGGTGGGGGATCTGGTGCATGACGGTGTGGAACCCTCGGCGCCGGACCCTCAGTGCCCTGGTCGCCAGTGCGACTGATTAAAGGAAGAGCAACATGGATTTCGAACAGCGCCACCCCCTCGACGCCGCGATGCGCGAGCGGGTGCTGCAAGAGCTGGAACGCATCGAGCGCGAGCGCAACGTCAAGGTGCTGTATGCCTGTGAATCGGGCAGCCGCGCCTGGGGTTTTGCCTCCACCGACAGCGACTATGACGTGCGTTTTGTGTACGTGGAAAAGCCCGAGTGGTTTATCCAGGTCGACACCCCGCGGGACGTGATCGAACGCCCCCTGGACGACGAACTGGACGTCAGCGGCTGGGAGCTGCGCAAGACCCTCGGGCTGTTGCGCAAGTCCAACCCGACCCTGCTCGAATGGCTTGACTCGCCCCTGGTGTACCGCAGCGAAAGCGTCGCCACCCTGCGCCTGCGGGAGCTGGCCGAAGCCTTCTACAGCCCGCCGGCAGCCCGCAGCCACTACCTGTCGATGGCCAGGAAGAATTTTCGCGGCTACCTGCAAGGCGACAGCGTGCGCCTGAAAAAGTACTTCTACGTGCTGCGGCCGTTGCTCGCCGTGCGCTGGATCGACCAGGGCGGTGGCCGGCCACCGATGACCTTCGACGACCTGCTGGGCACCGTCGACGATCCGGCGCTGCTGGCGGAAGTGGCCGAGCTGCTGGTGCTCAAACGCAACGCCGATGAGGCCACCTATGGCCCACGACTCCCGGTCCTGCATCGGTTTATCGAAACGGAATTGGCGCGTGCGGTGCCCAAGCTGCCCCGCACCCAAGAAGACAACAGCGTGCTGGATGCCTACCTGAGACAGATGGTTGGCCACTACGCCTGAGGAATGGTGATGAAACAGGATGTGATTGAAATAGACGGCGCCATCGGCGGCGGGCAGGTATTGCGCAGCGCCTTGAGCTTGTCGATGGTGACCGGTCGTGGGCTGCGGATTAAGAATATTCGCGCCAGGCGCAGCAAGCCGGGGCTGTTGCGTCAGCACCTGACCTCGGTGCTGGCGGCGGCCGAGGTGTGCCAGGCCCGGGTCGAAGGGGCCGAGCTGGGTTCGCAGCAGTTGACGTTCGAACCCGGGGCGATTCGCGGTGGCGACTACCGCTTCGCCATCGGCAGCGCCGGCAGCTGCACCCTGGTGTTGCAGACCTTGCTGCCGGCCTTGCTCCATGCGTCGCAACCCAGCCGGGTGACCATCAGCGGCGGCACCCACAACCCGATGGCGCCTCCCAGCGATACCCTGGAGCGGGCCTGGCTGCCGCTGCTGCGGCGCATGGGCGCGCAGGTCGAGCTGCAACTGCTGCGGCACGGTTTTGTGCCCGCGGGCGGTGGCGAACTGACCCTGTTTGTCCAGCCTTCGTCGTTGCAGCCTTTGCACCTGCCCCAGCGTGGAAAGCTGCTTGAGCAACGGGCCACGGCCTTGATTGCCGGCGTGCCGTGGCGCGTGGCCGAGCGCGAGCTGGATCGGGTCGCCAAGCGCCTGGGGTTCGCTGCCGAGCAGTTGCAGGTGAGCCAGATCGACCAGGAGCACGGCCCCGGCAACGTGCTGTTGCTGGAGTTCGCCTTTGAGCACCTGACTGAGGTCTTCAGTGCTTTTGGCCAGACCAGCGTGCGCGCCGAGACCGTGGCGGACCGGGTCGTCGACCAGGCTCGCGAATGGCTGCACAGCGAAGCGGCCGTGGCCGAACACCTGGCCGACCAGTTGCTGCTGCCGATGGCCCTGGCCGGGGGTGGCAGCTTTACCACGCCGCGCATGAGCGATCATCTGCGCAGCAACCTGGCCGTGATCGAGCGCTTTTTGCCGGTGCGCATCGAATGCCGGCAGCAGGCCGAAAACCTGTTGCTGGTGGAGTGCCAGCCCAGCGCCTGATTGCACCGCCTGCGTCGCAGGCGGCCGCGGCAATCGGCGCTTGAATCGCCAGGGCGGAAACTGGCAGGCTGCGCGCCTGGATGACCATCGGCTTCACACTCAAGGACGCGCGCGATGCAAGGCAGCAAGGGGCTCAAGGCCCTGAACAGAGTGCTCAATCTCCTGCAGCGCCTGATATCGATCAGTGGCTGGTTTATCGCCGCGCTGATCCTGGGCTTCGGCATAAAGTCCGGGCTGCAGCCGTTCCTGGCCATGGCCCTGGCCACTGTGCTGGGGATCATCGGTCTGGTGGTGCATGAGGGCGGGCATTACCTGGGGGCCCGGCTGGCGGGAATGCCGGTGTTGCTGGTGCGTATCGCGGCGCTGGAGATACAGGTGCAGCGGCGTGGCTGGCGGGTGCGCTGGTCGCCCCAGCTCAAGCGCAATCGCCTGGGCGGCTATGTCATTCCGGCGACCAATCCGCAGCGTCCCTGGCGCTCGCAGTGGATGCTGGTGGCCGTGATGGGGCCGCTATCGAATCTGGTGGTCGGGCTGCTGGCCCTGGGGTTGGGCTTGTACGCATCCTCGGTGGTTGGGGCGATGTGCCTCGCGTTCGCCGCCATCAACCTCAGCATGGGCCTGGCGAATCTGCTGCCGTCGTGGCACGTGATGCCCAGCGACGGCATGCTCCTGATCGCCTGGTATCGGCATCGCGACGACCAGGGTGCGGCATTGGCCCAGGCGCGCCTCACCGCCTTGACGGTGGCCGGGGTGCCCAGCGGGCAACTGCCGGTGGCCGATCTTCAGTTGCTGGACCAGGGCGCCATGCCCGAACCCTTGATGGCCTTCAGCTACCGGCTAAATGCCGCGCAGGATCGCGGCGACTGGCCAGCAGCGGCGCAGATGAGCCAGGAGCTGGACGGGTTGCTCAAGGCCCGGGCCGGACAATTGCACGGCATGAGCGCCTTGATCGAGTTATTGCGCGCCGAGTTGGCCTTTTGCCAAGCCTGCGAGCAGCAGGATGCGACACCCTTGAATGACAGCGGCCTGAGCGCCGATGCCGATTGGTACGCGCCCTGGCTGCGCCCACGTTGCCAGGCCCTGCGCGCGCTGCTTGAGGGGCGCCGGCAACAGGCCGAGGCCTATCTTGCGCAGGCGCAGCAGGCGGCGGATAACAGCCCGGTGCTGTCCCAGGGCCACAGTGAGCGGCTGCTGGCCGCCAGCCTGCGCCAGTTGTCAGCGGGCACCTGCGCAGCGTCCGAGAAAGCCCTCGGCCCCGAGCGCTAAACCTCTTTATACTGGCGCGCTTTTTCCCGCCCATTGATGAGGAACGCCCCTATGACTGACGAAGCGGCCAACCAGACGGCTAACGAAACGGATCAGGATTTCTACAACCGCGCGGACGCCATTATCGAACTGGCCAACACCCAGATCGCCGACAGCAGCCGTGGCAAGACCAGCGCTTCACTGATGTACGCCAACTCGCGTTTCAGTGCCTGGGTCAGCGCCTGCGGGTGCCGCAATGCCGAGGAACTGGCGGCGGCCAAGCAGCAGGCGGTGGATTATTTCGTCGAGGAATTCCGCTTGATGATGGAAGAGAACCTGACCGACTACATCGAGAACTTCGACCGCTACATGACCCGCCAGGACCACTGACAGCCCCGTGTCAGGCGTGGGCCGCGCTGCGCCACTGCTTGGGGCTGAGGCCGAACCAGCGCTTGAACGCCCGTGAGAAGGCGCTGGTTTCCGAATAGCCGAGCAGGGAGGCGAGCTGGGTCACGCTGAGGTTCTGTTGTTGCAGGTGGTTCATCGCCGACTCCTGGCGGATCTGGTCCACCAGTTGGGTGAAGCTCAGGCCGCAGTCGCGCAGCTTGCGCTGCAAGGTCCACTCCGACAGCTCCAGGCGCCGGGCCAGTTCATCCAGTGACGGTTCCCCCAGGTGCAGGGTGGCGAGGATCGCCTGGCGCGCCTGATCCAGCAGGCTGACCTCGCGCCCGCCGTCACCCAGCTGGCGAATTGCATCCTTGATCAGCATCAGCAGCATCGGGTCGCTGCCGGGCATGGCCTTGGCGTACAGCTCGTGCTTGGGAATCAGCACCGAGTTACAGGCCTGGCCAAAGCGCACATCGCTGCGAAAGGCCTCGCGGTGCTCGTGCCAGTCCTGGGGCTTGGCATGTTCGAAGCACACTTCGCGCGGCGCCCAGTCCGCCCCCAGCACATGACGCACCAGGTTGGTGGCCATGCCCATGGTCAATTCGGCGTCCTGGCGGCGTTCGCTGATGGCGCCGTGGCGCACCTGATAGTCAAAGCGGTAGCAGTCGCCCTGGTCCACCAGCTGGATCAGGGTGCTGTGCTGGTGAAAGGGGAAGGCGGCGGCGAAGTTGACCAGGGCCTCTTCCAGGGTCGCCGAGCACAGGCCGATATAGCCCAGCAGGCCCAGGGCCTGGGGCTGGAACTGCTGGCCATAGCGCAGGCCGAAGTTGTCGCACTTGGTTTGCCGGGCGGCTTCTTCCAGCACCCGGCAGTAGTTGGGCAACGGCAGGCTCAGGGTCGGGTGCAATAGTTGCTCGGGGTCGATCCCCGAGCGGCCGAAGACCCGGTCCAGGTCCCCGCCATGCTGCACGATAAAGCCGTCCAGGCCATTGGCAGCGGCCGACAAGACTCCACGATTGCTGGTGCCCGAGGCGTTCAACGGTGAGGGCGAAAGCAGGCTCTGGAACATGGAGATGAAGGACCGTCATGGTGTGTATGAAAATAATTCAAGCAATTGTCATACCTTGTTACGTCTGACGTTGCGCAACGGCAGTCCGGCCAGGGCAGGCGCTGCTTGAGCGCACGGGTTGCGGGCGGTTGCTGCGAGGCATAGGTGCTCGGGCTGGGCCGGTCCGGTGCACAGCGCTTTGCTACTTCGCGACTCAATGGCGCCCAGGCTCCCGGGGCCCGGTTGGGGTGATCGGTGGCAGCGCACAGGGGGCGTCGGTGACCTGATTTGAGGCGCTGCGCCAGATTCGTGCGCCGCCGTGCAGCATCAGGCAGCACGCCGCTGAAAACTTGACCGCAGACGACAAAAGCGGCGTTCCCGGGTCAAGCCTTGGCGCCGTCGCTGTGACTATTCTCGACTCCAGGCAAATACCGTCGCTTGGCTTCCGGGGTGCACGATCATGACCGTTACACAACTCAAACCTACATTGGGCACCCTGCATCTGTGGGGGCTGGCCGTCGGCCTGGTGATTTCCGGCGAGTACTTCGGCTGGAGTTACGGCTGGGGCACGGCGGGCACCTTGGGCTTTCTGGTCACCACACTGATGGTGGCGGTGATGTACACCTGCTTTATCTTCAGCTTCACCGAGCTGACCACCGCCATTCCCAACGCCGGCGGCCCGTTCGCCTACAGCCTTCGAGCATTTGGCGTCACCGGCGGGATGATTGCCGGCCTGGCAACACTCATCGAATTCGTCTTTGCGCCACCGGCCATCGCCATGGCCATCGGCGCCTACCTGAATGTGCAATACCCGACCCTGGACCCGAAGGTGGCGGCGATCGGCGCCTACTTCGTGTTCATGACCCTGAACATTCTCGGGGTGAGCATCGCCGCGACCTTCGAACTGGTGGTCACGGTGCTGGCCGTGGCCGAGTTGCTGGTATTCATGGGCGTGGTTGCACCGGGTTTCAGCTTCAGTAACTTCGTGCTCGGCGGCTGGTCCGGCTCCGATACCTTCGGCCTGCCGGCGATCAGCGGCATGTTCGCGGCGATCCCCTTTGCCATCTGGTTCTTTCTCGCCATCGAAGGCGCGGCCATGGCCGCCGAAGAAGCCAAGGACCCCAAACGCACGATTCCCCGGGCCTATGTGGCGGGCATCCTGACCCTGGTGGTTCTGGCCATTGGCGTGATGATCTTTGCCGGCGGCGTCGGCGACTGGCGGACCCTGGCCAACATCAACGACCCGCTGCCCCAGGCCATGAAAGCGGTGGTCGGCAACAATTCGAACTGGATGCACATGCTGGTGTGGATCGGCCTGTTCGGCCTGGTGGCGAGTTTCCACGGGATCATCCTCGGCTACTCGCGGCAGTTCTTTGCCCTGGCCCGGGCCGGTTTCCTGCCGGCGAGCCTGGCCAAGCTCTCGCGTTTCCAGACCCCGCACCGGGCGATCATCGCCGGCGGCGTGGTGGGCATCGCGGCGATCCTCAGCGATGGCCTGGTCAACCTGCAAGGCATGACCCTGACCGCCGCCATGATCACCATGTCGGTGTTCGGCGCGATCGTGATGTACATCGTCAGCATGCTCAGCCTGTTCAAGCTGCGTAAGAGCGAGCCCAACCTGGAGCGCACCTTCCGCGCCCCGGGCTACCCGGTGGTGCCGGCGATTGCCCTGGTGCTGGCGGTGGTCTGCCTGGTGGCGATGGTCTGGTTCAACCCGCTGATCTGCGCGATCTTCCTGTGCCTGATGGCACTGGGTGCGCTGTTTTGCAAAGTGGTGCGCGCTCGCGGTGCGGTCGCGCTGCCGGCGGCCTGATAACGGAGGTCCTGTATGAGCTTCGCCCACAGCATCGGTGGCATGACCTGGCGTTTCGAGCACCTGCGCGAGCTGATGGCCAAGGCCACGCCCGCGCGCTCCGGGGATTTCCTGGCCGGGGTCGCGGCCGCCAGCGACGCCGAACGGGCGGCGGCGCAGATGGCCCTGGCCGATGTGCCGCTCAAGCGCTTTCTCAACGAGGCGCTGATCCCCTACGAGAGCGATGAAGTGACCCGGCTGATCATGGACAGCCATGACCTGGCGGCCTTTGCCCCGGTCAGCCACCTGACCGTGGGCGGCTTTCGCGACTGGCTGCTGGGGGACGAGGCCACCGAGGCCAGCCTGCGGGCCCTGGCCCCGGGTCTGACTCCGGAAATGGCTGCCGCGGTGTCGAAGATCATGCGTGTGCAGGACCTGGTGCTGGTGGCGCAGAAGATCCGTGTGGTCACGCGCTTTCGCAACACCGTGGGCCTGCGTGGGCGGATGTCGACCCGCCTGCAACCCAACCATCCCACCGACGATCCGGCGGGCATCGCCGCCAGCGTGCTCGACGGCCTGCTGTACGGCAACGGCGACGCCATGATCGGCATCAACCCGGCCACCGACAGCATCAGCGCCATCAGCGAATTGCTGAAGATGCTCGACGGGGTCATCCGCCATTACGAGATTCCCACCCAGTCCTGCGTGCTGACCCACGTCACCTCGTCGGTGGCGGCCATCGAGAAAGGCGTGCCCCTGGACCTGGTGTTCCAGTCCATCGCCGGCACCGAAGCGGCCAACAGCAGCTTCGGCATCAGCCTGGAAATCCTGCGTGAAGGCCACGAGGCCGGCTTGAGCCTGAATCGCGGGACCCTGGGCAACAACCTGATGTACTTCGAGACCGGGCAGGGAAGTGCGCTGTCGGCCAACGCCCATCACGGCGTCGACCAGCAGACCTGCGAAACCCGGGCCTACGCCGTGGCTCGGCATTTCAACCCGTTCCTGGTCAACACCGTGGTCGGTTTTATCGGCCCCGAGTACCTGTACAACGGCAAGCAGATCCTGCGCGCGGGCCTGGAGGATCACTTCTGCGGCAAGCTGCTGGGCGTGCCCATGGGCTGCGACATCTGCTACACCAACCACGCCGAAGCCGACCAGGACGATATGGACACCCTGCTGACCCTGCTGGGGGTGGCCGGGATCAACTTCATCATGGGCATCCCCGGTTCCGACGACATCATGCTCAATTACCAGACCACGTCCTTCCACGACGCCCTGTACGCGCGCAAGACCCTGGGCCTGCGCACGGCCCCGGAGTTCGAGGCGTGGCTGGCGCGCATGGACATCCTGCGCCACGACGACAGCGGCCTGCATCTGGGCCAGGGCGTGCCGCCGCTGTTCCGTCAGGCCCTGGCGCGACTCACTTAAGGAGCGGCCATGAGTGCCCGCGATACTTCACCGGCCCACGGCAGCGCCTGGCGTCAATTGCGCGGCCTGACCTCGGCGCGCATTGCCCTGGGCCATGCCGGCACCAGCCTGCCCACCGGGGCCCAGCTGGATTTCCAGTTCGCCCACGCCCAGGCCCGGGACGCGGTGCACCTGCCGTTCGAGCCCGAGGCCCTGGCCGAGCGCCTGGCGGCCCGCCAGCGCGAGACCCTGAGCGTGCACAGCTCGGCGCCCGACCGGCATATCTACCTGCAACGGCCGGACCTCGGGCGGCGCCTGTCCACGGCGTCGGCCGGGCAACTGCGCGAATGGGGACAGGCCCATCCCCAGGGGTTCGATCTGGCGCTGGTGGTGGCCGATGGCTTGTCCTCACTGGCGGTGCAGCGCCACAGCCTGCCCATGCTGGAACGCATCGATGAACTGGCCGCCGCCGAAGGCTGGAGCCTGGCGCCGGTGGTGCTGGTGCAGCAGGGGCGGGTGGCGGTGGCCGATGAAGTGGCCGAACTGCTGGGGGCGCGGATGGTGGTGATCCTGATCGGCGAACGCCCCGGCCTCAGCTCGCCGGACAGCCTGGGCCTGTATTTCACCTTCGCCCCGCGCGTGGGCCTGAACGACGCCGCGCGCAACTGCATTTCCAATGTGCGCCTGGAGGGCATGAGCTACGCCATGGCCGCCTACAAACTGCTGTACCTGATGCGCGAGGCCTGGCGCCGGCAGTTGTCCGGGGTCAACCTCAAGGACGAGGCGCCGGTACGCAGCCTGGACACGGCGGACCAGGGCCGGGGCAATTTCCTGCTGGGGGCGCCCATGCCCTGAACGGTAATGCCTTTGACTTTGATTGATGTCAATGTGACATTGTTTGTGGCGTGTCAGAGGCACTTTTTTCATTCGCACCTCCCGGCTTTGGCCAGGGGCTGCGCCTGCCGCTTCCAGTGCCGCGACCTGGGCCCCACGCCCGGCTGCCACGCGGCCGACATCGATCCAGAGCCTTTTACCCGGAGTTCACCATGGCCTTGCTACCCGTTCGTCTGTCTCAGCGTTTGACCTTGGGCAGCCTGATGCTGTTGTTGTGCACGGCCCTGGCGGTCTTTGCGGTGATGACCCTGCGCGGCCAGCCCCGGGTGGTGGCCGCCAGCTCGGCGCTGATCGAGCAGACCGGCAGCGCCATCGTCCGCCAGCTGGCCTTGCAACTGGCGGGCATCGAAGGCGTGACCGCGAGCATGGCGCACCTGGTGGAAGGGCTGCCCAGGGAGACGCCGCTGTACATGGGCACCTTGCCCAATGTGATTGACCACCAGGGCGACAAGGCGATTGCCGGCGGCGGGATCTGGCCGGAGCCGGGGGCCTTCAGCGCCGGGGTCGAGCGCCGCAGTTTCTTCTGGGCCCGCAGCGATGCCGGGCAACTGGTGTATTCCGATGACTACAACGCCGCCAGCAGCCCGGCCTACCAGCAGGAGGCCTGGTACAGCGGCGCGCGCAACAGTGCCCTGGGGCGCTGCCTGTGGTCCGAGGCCTATCAGGACCCGGTGACCCACGTGCCGATGACCACCTGCAGCGTGCCGTATCGCCAGGGCGGGGCGTTCGCCGGGGTGGCCACGGTGGATTTGCGCCTGGAAGACCTGGCGCGCTTTCTCAAGGAGCAGGGCGCGGTCACCGGCGGCTACGCCTTTGCCGTGGACCAGGCGGGCAACGTGCTGTATTTCCCCGATGCGCCGCAGAGTGCGAGCGGCATGCTGGGTTTTGACGCGTTGAGCAAACAGCAGCCCTGGTTGCAACCGGTGGCCCAGGTTTTAGCGCAGGCCAAAGGGCGCCCGGGCGAAGTGCGCAGCCTGGACCTGGACGACGACGGGCGCTTGCAGCAGGCCAGTCGGGTCAGCCTGTTTTCCATGCCCGACACCGGCTGGACGATCGGCCTGGTGACGCCGGAAACCCGGGTCACCGGCCTGGCCCGGGCGCTGACCGCCGAGATTCTGTTGTTCCTGTTGCCGCTGCTGGCGTTGCTGCTGTTTCTGGCCTGGCTCGGCGGGCGCAAATTTATCAAGCAACTGGAAGAAACCACCCAGCAGATCGACGCCCTGGGCAGCGGCCAGGCCAGCAGCAGCGCCGAGCTGCATGTAGAGCGGGCGGATGAAATCGGCGCCCTGCGCGGCGCCGTCAACCGCTACGCCGGACAACTGCGGCAGATGCTCCAGGACATTGCCAGCGAGGCACAGCGCCTGCAGAGCGAAGCCGGGCGCCTGGGGGACCTGAGCAGCACTCTGGCCCGTCGCGCCGAGCAGCAACGCCAGGAAAATACCCAACTGGCCACGGCCATTACCGAGATGTCTTCCAGCGCCCTGGAAGTGGCGCAGAACACCAACAACTGCGCCGACACTGCGCGCCAGTCGCTGGTGGTGGTGCAGGACGGCCAGCAGCGCGTGGCTGCCAACAGCCAGTCGATCCAGCAGCTGTCCACGGAGATGGCTGCGGCGGCCGCCGTCATGCAGCGCCTGGAGCAGGACAGCCAGCAGGTGGGTGCGGTGCTGGACGTGATCAAGGCCATTTCCGAGCAGACCAACCTGCTGGCGCTCAACGCCGCCATCGAGGCCGCCCGGGCCGGTGAGCAGGGCCGCGGTTTTGCGGTGGTGGCCGATGAGGTGCGGACCCTGGCCGGCAGGACCCAGAGTTCGGCCAATGAAATCAGCGGCATGATCGGCACCTTGCAGCAGGCCTCGCGCCAGGCCGTCGAGGCGATCCAGGCCGGCGAGTCGCGCACCCGGCAAGCGGTGGGCGAAGCGGCGGGGGCGGCGGATGCCTTGTCCAGCACGGTCACCAGTTTCGACGACATCTCCCAGCGCGCGCAGCAGATTGCCGTCGCCGCGCAACAGCAGAGCCACGTGACCCAGGAAATCAACGAACTGGCGGTGCGTATCCACGGCATCAGCGAAGACAACGCCCGCGACGCCCAGGCCCTGGATAAAGTCAGCGAGGCGATGCAGGCGCTTTCCGGGCGCCTGTCGAACCTGAGCCAGGGGCAGCGCTAGGGTTCAGCCCGGGTTCGCGGCGCAGCGTTGCGCCGCGAACAGCGTCTTGAGCTGTGCGCTCATCCATTGATGGGCATCGCTGCGGGCATATTTGCTGTGGCTGTAGAGCTTGAGCCGATAGGGCGCAATCTTGAACGGCGGCGGATACAGGGCAATCCCGGCGGCGGCTTGCAGCGCCACGGCGGCCGGGCGCGGGAGGGTCATCAGCCACTCGCTGTCGGCGATGATGAACGGCGCGACCATGACGGCCGGCAGTTGCAACGCCACCTGGCGTTGCAGGCCCATGGCCTGCAACACATGGTCAACCACCCCCAGGGTTTCGCCCCAGGGCGTGATCACCACATGCCGTTCGGCCAGGTACGCCGAAAGCTCGGGAGGCCCCTGGATGCGTGGATGGCGCTGGCTGGCGATCAGCACGTAGTCGTCCTGCAACCAGTCCTCGCTGTGGATGCCGGCCGGCAACGTGTCGCGGTCTTCGCTGTAGCCCAGGGCAAAGTCGATCCGCCCCGAGGCCAGGTCTTCGATGGACACCTTGCGATCGGAATACACCACCCGCAGGCATAACCCCGGGGCACTGCTCTGCAGTTGCCGGATCAGGCCCGGCAGCAGGGCGAAGGCGGTGTAGTCACTGGCGGCGAAGACAAAGGTGCGCTGGCTGGTGGCCGGGTCGAAGGGCTCCCACTCGGCCAATTGGTCACCCAGCAGCTTGAGGCTGGCGCCGACCGCCGTGGCCAGTTGATCGGCACGCTGGGTCGGGTGCATGCGATTGCCCTGGCGAATGAACAGCTCATCGTTGAGGGCGTCGCGCAGCCGTCCCAGGGCATGGCTGAACGCCGAGGCGCTGATGGAAAGCTCATTGGCCGCGCGGGTCACGCTGCGGTGGCGGTACAGGGCGTCGAACGCCAGCAGCAGGTTGAGATCGAGACGTCGAAGAATGGAATGCATAGTCTTCACTTTGAGCTGAATAAGTTGCACTACATGCATTCTATGGCGGGCTTTAGCATCGGTGCTCCTGACTTTTTACGGATGCACCCTCTTGGAACTTCAGATCCGAACCGCCCAACCGGCCGATGCCGGGCAAATCCTCGCGCTCATCACCGAACTGGCCGATTACGAACGTGCTCGCCACGAAGTGATCGCCAGCGTCGAGGACATCCAGCGCACGCTGTTTGCCGACGGGGGCGCGGCCAAGGCATTGATGTGCCTGCGCGGTGAGCAGGTGATCGGTTTCGCGGTGTATTTTTTCAGCTATTCAACCTGGCTCGGGCAGCCGGGGTTGTACCTGGAGGACCTGTACATCACGCCGCAACATCGGGGCAGCGGCGCCGGTCGGCAGATGCTCCAGTACCTGGCGCGCGAAGCCTGCGCCCAGGGTTGCGGCAGGTTCGAGTGGAGCGTGCTGGACTGGAACGAACCGGCCATCGGCTTCTACCAATCCATCGGCGCCCAACCCCAACCCGAGTGGGTGCGCTATCGCATGCAGGGCGAAGTCCTGACGGCATTTGCCGAAGGCCGTACCGTGCCTGCGCAATGCCATTCAGTTAGCTGAAAGCCCACGCTGTTCTCGCGGGCTATCAACTCACCTGAAACCCCACGGCGCCCTCGAGGGCCAGCGTCCGAACGCGGCCCGAGCCTGGCGGCAGCGGCTACCGGCTACAGGCCGATTTCCAGTTGCAGCAGGTCGGCCAGGGGTTGGCGGCGGCGGATGAGGTGGGTGGTGCCGTTTTCGAACAGCACTTCCGGCAGCAGCGGCCGGCTGTTGTAGTTCGACGACATGCTGGCGCCGTAGGCGCCGGTGTCGTGGATCACCAGCAGGTCGCCGACTTCGGCCCGGGGCAGCAGGTGGGGGGTCAGGGCTTCGTCGTCCTGGGTGAAGATATCGCCGGACTCGCACAGCGGCCCGCCGACCACCGTGGGTTGCAGCGGACGCTCCAGGGGTTGGCCGTTGCCGTCGAGCAGGGTCATGGCGTGGTAGGCGCCGTACATGGCCGGGCGCATCAGGTCGTTGAAGCCGGTATCGGCCAGCACGAAGTGATGGTTGCCGGCAGTTTTCACCGCACGCACCTCGGCCACCAGGCAGCCCGACTCGGCCAGCAGGAAACGCCCCGGCTCGATTTCCATGCGCACGCCGTGGCCGAGGTAGGCTTCGATCTGCTCGCGGGCCTGGCGCCAGGCGTTGGCGTAGCGCTGCACGTCCACCGGCTCGTCGTCGGCACGGTACGGCGTGGACAGACCGCCGCCAATGGAAAAGGCCTCGATGTCATGGTCCAGGGACTTTACCGCCGCCACCATGGCCGCGCCCACTTGTTCCAGGTGGTCGTAATCCACCCCCGAACCAATGTGCATATGCAGCCCCACCAGGTGCAGGCCGTATTGGCGAATCACCGCCAGGGCCTCTCCCATCTGTTCGTGCCAGATCCCGTGTTTGCTGTTCTCGCCGCCGGTGTTGGTCTTGCGGCTATGGCCGTGGCCGAAGCCCGGGTTGATCCGCAGCCACACCCGATGCCCGGGCGAGCGCTGGCCCAATTGGCGCAGCATGTCGATGGAGCCGGCGTTGACCTCGATCTTGAGCTCGACCACCCGCTGCAAGGTGGCCTGGTCGAACAGGTCGCAGGTAAAGACGATCCCCGCCGGGTCGCCTGCCGGGCTGAAGCCGGCCAGCAGGGCACGTTCGATTTCCCCCAGGGACACGGCGTCGACCTGGACCCCGGCTTCGCGGATCAGGCGCAGGATGCTCAGGTTGGACGAGGCTTTCTGCGCATAGCGCACCACGTCGAAGGCTTGCAGCTGGGCGATGCGCGCTTTGATCGTCGCGGCGTCGTAGCACCACAGCGGGGTGCCGTACTGGCGGGCGGCGGCGGTCAGTTGCGGGAAAGCGAAAGGGATCGGCATGGGCGGGTTCATCTGCGGCATGAAAGAGAGCTGCATGATGCCGAGCTGTGTGTATTCAATAAAATATCTATTCTTTGTCTATCGATTCAGTTTTGATATGGGTTTTGTTCCACGGAGAACCACGATGGGCATGTCCCTGCGACACATCGAAGTGTTCCGCGCCATCATGCAGGCCGGCAGTGTCACCGGTGCCGCGCGCCTGCTGTTCACTTCGCAACCCACGGTCAGCCGCGAGTTGGCGCGGCTTGAAGCGCTGTCCGGGCTCAAGTTGTTTGATCGCGAGGGCGGGCGCCTGCTGCCCACGGCCCAGGCACTGATGCTGCTGGAAGAGGTGGAGCGGGCCTATGTCGGCCTGGAGCGGATCAACAGCGTGGCGCAATCGATCCGCCGTTTCGAACACGGCCAGTTGAGCATCACCTGCCTGCCGCTGTTCTCCCAGACTCTGCTGCCGCGGGTGTTCAAGCATTTCCAGCACCAGCACGCGGGCATCGGCCTGAATATCAGCGCCCAGGAATCGCCGTTGCTGGAAGAGTCCCTGAGCGCCCAGCGCCACGACCTGGGGTTGACCGAAAACCAGCATGTGCCAAGGGGCACCCAGGGCGAGTTGCTGTTTTGCGCTGACATGGTGTGCGTGCTGCCTGACGGTCACCCGTTGCTGGCCAGGCCGCTGCTGCAGATGGAGGATTTTCGCGGTGTCGATTTCATCAACCTGGCCGGCCTGGATATTTACCGCCAGACCCTCGACGAGCGTTTTCGCCAGGGCGCGGTGGACCGTCGGGTGGTGATTGAGACCACCAATGCGGCATCGGTCTGCGCCATGGTGCGCGAGCAATTGGGGGTAGCGATCATCAACCCGCTGACCGCCATGGCCGAAGCCGGCCGGGGTTTGGCGATTCGTCCGTTGCAGTGGTCGATTCCGTACCGGGTGATGCTGATTCGCCCGGACTACCGACCGTCGTCGAGTTTTGTCGAGGGGTTCTGCCAGTCATTGCGGGAAGAGGCGATGCGTCTGGATGAGCAGTTGAAGGCGATTGTGCACACCTGCAATCCGCTGTAGGCCCTGTAGCCCTGTAGCCCTGTAGCCTGTAGCCGCTGCCGAGCCTGCGAGGCTGCGCTGGCTCTATGCAACAACCCACTTCTACCCGGCGTATCCCAGGGGTTCACAGCACTTGTGGCGAGGGAGCTTGCTCCCGCTCGAGTGTGTAGCGCTCGTAAACCCTGGTGTACATATCCATTTTTGCGGGGGTGGCGGGTAATGGTTCCGCCCTTACGGCGGCTCACTTTTGAGAGGAGCGCAAAAGTAAGCAAAACGCTCTTGCCCCACCACTCGGTGCCTCGCCTAGGCTCGGCATGCCCTCACTCCGGCAGTGATCCGTGGGCCGCCGCGATGGGCCATCCCTGGCCCAGCGCGGCTAACCCGGCGTCCTGCCGGGTTGCCCACGGCTCACTGCCTGCGTTCGGCCGTCGTGGTTTAACGGGGCGCTGCAGATCAAGATCAAGGGCAAGACGGCGGCCTTCCGGCTGTGAGTTAGTGGCAGCTTTGGCACCAGGGAAGATCTGGTGGGAAGAACCTGGATTAAGCTGGGCAACTCGGGGCGAGTTAGGCTGGGCGGGGGCTTCCGGGTGGTCTGAATCAAGGGAGTGTCTAAAAGCAGTGCCAAACAGATGCAAACCAATAAACAGTGAAACTTAAGCAGTGAGCCCACCTTTGGCGGGCTCTTTGGCATTAGGTGATCAGCGCCTAAATCCAGCCACCTGCCCACACCACTCGACCAATGATCTCAAGGTCGTTTAGTTGAGCCTTGGATACCATCACATCGCCATAGGCTTTGTTCTCGCTGATGATTCGCACTGAGCCATCAAACAAGCGCTGAAGCCGTTTTGCATAGAGGTGGTCATCCAGCCGGATCACATACACCGCCTCCGCTTCAAGCTGGTTGCGGCCATGATCAATCATCACCGTATCGCCATCCTCCAGCAAGCCGGACATTGAGTCGCCATCTACACGAATCGCTGACAGCCTGTCCGGGCTCAGCCCTTGCTTACGCAGCGAGTAGGCTGTGAACGCGAGTTGGGTTAAGACCTTAGCTCCTTCGTTCCATGCACCGTGACCAGCGCTACAGCGTGCATCGTATAGCGGGACGTACGCGTAGACACCATCATTCACGGAGACCGTCTTATTTGACTGGTGGCCAGAGTGCATTTCTCCCTCTCCACCTGCTAGCCAATCAAGCGATACCTCAGCAGTTTTAGCCATCGCCCAAGCTTTCTCCACGCTTGGGACGGATGCCCCACTCAAATACTTTCGTAGCAAGCTCTCAGAGACCCCGCACTTTTTGGCGAATGCATATGGTTTATCGACTCCTATTGCCTGCTTTAGGCGTTCTCCGAAGCCGTCAAAGTTCATAGCCGCAACCTTGACCACATAGCCGCTCAAATTTTGCGAGGTCAATCATCTGGCAACCTACTGGTTTTAAAGGGGATTTTTCGTATACGGTCAAAATTGAGTAAATAATCAACATTGACCGATCAAATTTGATTGAAAGCATATTTATTTGACCGTATTCTGTCCGCAACAGGCCGTTAGAGGGCCTAAAAAAACCACCCGCCTAGATGGTTGTTGCGATGAACGCTAAAGACATACCTCTCGACCCAGCTAGCCGCTGGGAATGGATCAAGTACCAACTGCGTATACGCGGTAGCTCGGCAGCCCAGCTTGCTCGCCAGTTGGGTATTACTGATCGTGCGATCCGAGCTACAAAAGAGCGTCCTTATCCACGTGTGGAACGCGCGATTGCTGCCGCGCTCGAAACCGTACCAGCCAAGCTTTGGCCTGAGCGCTGGAACGGCGACGACACTCCCAAGCGTTTGCGACCGAACCGGGCTGAGCAATCGGTATCCGCACAATATACCGAATACCCGAAGGATAGCGTTTACCGTCCTGTTCCGCACCGTAAAACTCAGGCGGAGGTTTAAACATGCGCCGGGTAAAAGACGACAAAACGTTAGACATATTCTCCGTTCCGCAACCCATCCTCTCTGTCCCTGGTCATGGCAACTATGCTGCGCAAGTCAGCGAGATGGTCAGTGAGCTGCTCAAAGGGTCAGAGCTAGACCGCTATGAGATCGCGGCACGCATGTCTCGCCTCTCTGGAGATGATGTCAGCAAATATATGCTCGACGCTTGGTCGAGCCCCGCCCGCAGCGAACACAACCTTCCTTTATATAGAGCGGCATTACTGGAAGAAGTTTGCGCGAGCCATCTTCTTACGAACTGGCAAGTCCACCTCCGTGGTGGCCGAGTGGCATATGGCCGTGAAGCCTTGGATGCAGAGCTAGGGCGTCTGTCACGGGTTGCTGCTGACGCAACGCGAAAAGCACGCGAGCTGAAAAAGCTGCTGGGTGACGACCATGCGTAACTGGTATGGCCCACGTGAACTTGCCGGGTTACCTGGCATGCCCAGCTCCGTCAGTGGGCTGATACGGCTAGCGAAGCGCGAAAATTGGGAATGCCAACTACGCCTGGGTCAAGGTGGAGGCCGGGAGTACGCCTTCTCGGTACTTCCGAAATCGACCCAGTCCGCCCTAATCGCTGCAACTGTGGTTAATCAAACACCGGGCCACGCAGTTGAGCCACATGTAATTATTGCGGGGCGTGACTCCGAAAAGGCGTCACGCTTGAACGATTCACAGTCATCCGTGATGACTGCGCGCCTGGCCTTTGTGCGTGAAATCGAACGCATGAGCAAGGTAGTCAGCCAAAACCGCGCCATTCTGACTTTGGTCGCCCTGGCTAAAACAGGCGACCTCAGTCCTTATTTGAATGACCGGGTCATCCGAGCCAACGACCGCAAGACCGAAGACCGCACCCTGTCTGAGCGCACGCTCAAGCGTTGGCTAGCGGACTACCGCGCTCACGGTGAAATAGGCCTGGCTCCGGCCCGTCGCCAAAAAGACATGAGCGTCCCGACCTGGGCAGCAGAATTCCTCAAACACTACCAGCGCCCGCAGAAACCGAGCGTTGAAGCGGCCTATGAGCAGTTCAAGCAGTTGCACCAAGGCGTCCAAACCAGTGTTTGCCCAAGCATTCACGCGGTACGCCGCTGGTTGAAAAAGCTCAGCCCGTCGGTGCGGGAGCGCGGCCGTATGGGGCCGCACGAACTGAATGCTCTAAAAGCTTATAACCGTCGTCAGGCCGACATGCTTTGGCCGAATGACGTGTGGGTGGCTGACGGCCATACCTTTGATGCAGAGGTAATCAACCCACTGACTGGGCAAATTTTCCGCCCTGAAATCACCATGGTCATTGACTGGGGCACCCGCCGCATCGTCGGTTTTTCGGTCAACCTGGCTGAATCGACTTTGGCCACGCTGGACACCTTACGTGACGGTGTAAGTCGGTGCGGCATGTACAAAGTGTTCTACGTCGACAACGGCAGCGGCTTTGACAACGCTGTCGTCTACGAAGTGAACGACCGCCTCGGCGGCACTATCACGCACTCGCTGCCCTACAACTCCCAGGCACGTGGCGTGATTGAGCGCCCCCACAAAACCATCCTGGTTAGGCTCGCCAAAACCTTCGACAGCTACATCGGCGCCGACATGGACAAAGAGGCCGCCACCAAGACCCACAAGTTGTCCCGCAAACAGCTTGCGCTGGGTATCGCGCCGACTGTCGTGCCTGAATTCTCCGTGTTCTTTGCCGCACTGCAACAGGCGCTCGACGACTATAACCGCCGTCCGCACCGTGGCCTGCCGAAGTTTCGCGACCCTGCGACCCTGCGCAAACGCCACCAAAGCCCGATGGAGTCTTGGAAGTCGGCCGAGGCCGAGGGCTGGGAGCCGCTGCTGGCTGACGCAAACATCGTCGAAAGCCTGACCCGTCCGCAGGTCGAGCGCACCGTCCATCGTTGCCAGGTGCAATGGAACAGCGGCACCTACTTCCTTAAAGACCTGGACGGTTTCCACGGTGAACAGGTCCGCGTGGCCTACGACTTCCGAGACGCCAGCCGTGTTTGGGTCCATTCCCTTGAGGGTGATCTGATCGGCGAAGCGCTGCTCGATGGCAACGCTAGCCCAGCTATGCCTAAAACCATGCTGGAAAAAGCCAGCGAGAAACGCGAACGCGGCCAACTGTCCCGTTTGGTGAAAAAGGCCAAGACCATCACCGGCCAAGACGTGGAAATGCGCGTCATTGCTCCGCAGTCGAGCCAATACGACCTGTCGCCAGATCAGCTTGCAGAGGCCCAGCGCTTTGCCCAACTGGCTGCACCGCAGGCCTCGGCCTTCGAATTACCAACAGATCCCACCGCCCGTTACCGCCTCTGGCACCAGATCGACGCCCGCATCACCAGCGGGGAATCGCTGACGGCTGAGGAAACACAGTGGCATGCCCGCTACCCGCAACACCTGGACTTCAAATCTATTCAGCAAATGTTCGCGTTCGCCGACCAGGCCCGCGCTTAACCCAAGACCTTTAGGAGTCGCATTATGAGTGTTACCAAAATCGTTCCCCTGACCAATGTCGGCCTCTTGTCCGCCGCCATCGCCCGCACTCAAGCCCGTCCAGCGGGTCTGCCTGGCATGGTGGTGATGTACGGCGCAAGCGGGCTGGGCAAAAGCGTGGGCGCGGCCTTTGCCGCCAACCATCACCGTGCCTATTACGTAGAGTGCCGCGACACCTGGAGCAAGAAGGCTTTCCTGCTGGCGATCCTGCGTGAAATGAGCATCCAGCCAGAGCGCACCTTGTCGCAGATGGTTGACCAGATTGCCGAGCAGCTTTCCCGTAGTGGCCGTCCACTGCTGATCGACGATGTGCAGTACCTGCTGGAAAAAGCTGTCGCCAACGTGCTGACCGACATCTACAACGCCAGCCAAGGCACCATCGTGCTGATCGGAGAAGAAGGTGTTCCAGGCAGCCTGGCCAAGTTGGAACGCTTGCACAACCGCGTACTGGAGTGGGTGCCTGCACAGCGGGCCACTCTTGACGACTTGCGCGCCCTGACCCTGGCCAGCTATCCAACACTGCGCTTTGCCGATGACCTGCTAGAGGATCTGCGCACCAAGGTCGGCGGATGCCTGCGCCGTGTGGCCGTCAACCTGTACCGGGTCTACAGCGAAACCCAAGCCCAGGCCATCGACAGTATTGACCTTGCAGGCTGGGGCTCACGCGGCTGGTTTACCGGCGAAGCGCCGTCGCGGAGGGCTTGAGCTATGCCTAGAGCAAGAGCTGATCTAGTAATGGTGGGCGGCAAGCCCCCACGGCAGCATATTTGGGAAGCCATTCGGAAGCTCAACGCTAGTTCGAAGGAGCTGACGACCTACGCCGTTGCACGTAAATCGGGCCAGGACGACCAAGCAGTACGCGCCTATTTCCGGGATATGGCAAAAGCAGGGATTGTCAACAAAGTTCGCACACTTCCTCGGCTTGATGCCGAGTGGACACTACTTAAAGACGAAGGTGTTGAAGCTCCGCGAGTAACCCGTGGCGGAAAAATTACCAAGCTTGGCGATGGGGCCGAGAACGTGTGGCGGGCGTTACGCATCCTTGGCGAATTCACCGCTGCCGAGGCCGCAGTCGCCGCCAGCGTCAATGGCGTATCCATCAGCGAGTTTGGCGCCCATGTCTATTTGTCGGGCCTGGCGAAGGCCGGTTACGTAACCCGTCGGGGCGGTACAGCCGGTTTTAAAACGCGCTTCTGTCTGGTCCCGTCGCGGTATACCGGCCCCAAGCATCCGATCTACCAGCGCGACTTCGACCAGGTGTATGACCCAAACCTGGATCAAGTGGTGTGGCGTAAGGCTGATCAGCAGGTGGCCCAATGAATCAGGTCAACCACCTTGCAGCTTGGGGCCAAAACGCGCCGTTGTTCGTGCGCCTGCTCGCCGCCGAGGTCGCTGCCACCAACAAAACCAAGGCCAGCCAGCGTATCGGCATGAGCCGCACGGCCGTCAGCCTGATCCTGGCCAACCGCTACAGCTCGCCCAGCACGTCTGGTGTCGAGCGGCGGGTAATGGAGACCCTGGGGCGCATTGAATGTGTCGCACTGGACGAGACCGTCACCTCTGATCAGTGCCAAAGCTACCGCGAAAAACCGGCCCCCACCCACAACCCGCAGGCGATGCAGCACTGGCGCGCCTGCCAACACTGCCCAATCAACCCCGACTGCTGCAACCAGGAGAACGCCCATGCTCGCCTCCACTAACCGCACGCAATTGAAAGTCCTGACCACAACACTGGCAGACCGTCTGCGGGTGTTCAACGCCGCCGCCCGCAATTTGCAGGCCCACGGTATTCGCGTGCAGGGCTTTCATCCGGCTGATAACCGCCTGGTGATCACTCCAGAAGCAGGTCAGCGCTTGATCAACCTAGGTCATACCGAGGGCTATCAACGCCATGGCACGGCCGGTAGCACCCGTTTCTACGTGCAGTTCCAGGGCGTGACCCTGGAGTGGCGCGAACCCATCAGCGCCTCCCGTCCTGCCGACTGGTCGCGTCAGACTCTCCACTGAGGAACCTTGCAATGACACAACAACAAACTATCCCCAAAGGCTATCGCGTCGACGCGCAAAAGCGACTGATCCCGGAAAGCATGATCAAGCCTATCGACCTGGAGCGGGATGCCTTGGTGCTTGGCCTGGTGGAAAAAGCCCGCGCCGCCAGCGACGTGCTGGCGAAATTCAAGGCCTCGGCTTTCGGTGATATTGAAGCCTTTGTCGAACTCAGCGCCGAGCAGTACGGCGCCCAGATCGGCGGGAAGAAGGGAAATGTCAGCCTGATCAGCTTCGATGGGCGTTTCAAGATCATGCGTGCAGTACAGGAAAGCATCGCTTTCGACGAACGCCTCCAGGCTGCGCGGGCATTGATTGACGAATGCCTACGCGACTGGACCACCGGGGCGCGCCCCGAAGTGGTCACGCTGGTAAATGACGCCTTCCGGACTGACCAAAAAGGCGACATCCGCACAGCCCGCGTCCTGGCGTTGCGCCGTATGGAAATCACCGATGAACGCTGGCAGCGCGCCATGCAAGCCATTGGCGACGCCTGCCAGGTGATCGGCTCCAAGTCCTACATCCGCGTCTATCAGCGCGTCGGTGATACCGACCAATACGAACCCATCAGCCTCGACATTGCGGGTGTGTGAAATGAAAAAGACCATCACCGCCTACTGCTTTGCATCGGGTTACATCGACTTCGGCAACACCCTCCCAGAGGGTGCGATTGCTCTCGCCCAGGGCGAAGAAAAACTGGTGCGCGACATCATCACGGTCACGGCTCCCCTTTCCCGACTCGACAACGTAACGCTCTTTGTTCCGGGTGTTCCAGAAGCGCGGAACCAGCGCGAAGGCATCACTGCTGTGGCGCATTACATCCAGCGGCTGGGGAAAGACAACCAGGCAGGCTTTCGAGCATTGGGGGCCTGACCATGCAGCGTTATCACGACACCCGCAGCGATCCGCTGCCTATGCATTCGCCGCAACACGACATCGAGCGCGCCAACCTAGACCGCCTGACTGCGGACTTCCTAGCGCGCGGTGGCAAGGTCCAGCAAGTCGGTCACCAGATGAGCAGCGCCCCTGCGACGTTCACGATTAATCCGGAGCGGTCGCCTGTTTATTCCCATTTGTTTGCGCCTGCGGCCTCAGCCGCAGCGTCGGAGGCTTTGGAGCCCGCCAAGGTCGACAGCTCTTATGCGGATGTCGGCAAGCATGCAGCGCTGATCATGGCCGATGCGGCCATGGGCAACTCGCCAAAGTGGATCGCACGCAAGCACCACATGACCGAGAAATACGTGCGTCAAGTCGCCCGCGACTACCACATCACCTTCCACTCTCAGCGATAGGAGGCCCCATGGCCAAGATCACCATCACTCTCGAAGACCGCCGCGAAGGCAACGGCAAACCGTCGGTAGCGGTCGACATGACAGGCGTACCGACTACGAACCTGGGCACCCCTCGCCAGACGGAAGCCGTGCGTATCTTCAACAAGCTGTTCGACCTGGTTGCTAGCGAAAAGATGTTGGGCGCCATTCCTGCCTGCCGTTGGCAACCCACCACTACGACCCTTCACTAAGCGAAACCGCCCTGGTCATCCGGGGTGGTCTGCCAGGCGTGGTTGCCTGGTACTGATGAGCAGCCGAGGAATAAATGGAGAAAATCATGAGCGAGCAACGAGCGCCATATCCAAGGTCGGCGGACAACGCTGACCAGATGAACCTGCCTGAGGGAAAAATCTGTGGCGACTGCGTGCATTGCCGTCGTTGCACATTGATGTTCGGCCACATCCCCGCTGATGAGGCTTGTGACTGGAGCCCTTCGCGCTTTCGCGAAGCCGTACCAACTGCCTCTGTTTCCGGGATCTGACGAAATGGACCACAACAAAGCCTTAGACAAAATCAAAAAGCTGCTGCGCCTGGCAGCCAGTGACAACCCCCACGAAGCCGCCGCAGCCATGCGCCAGGCCCGCGCCTTGATGGAAAAGTACCGCCTGGAAGAGTCGGATATTCAGCTCTCCGAGGTATTCGAATGCGCCGCCCGTAGCGGTTCAAAGATGACCCCGCCGCAATGGGAAGCCAACCTGGTTGGCGCCGTGACCCAGGCCTACGCCTGCAAAGTCCTGTTCATGGCGGGTATCGGCGAATGGCGCTTTATCGGCGAACTGGCCGAGCTGGCCAGCTACACCATGGCCTTGTTACTGCGCCAAGTCCGCCAGTCCCGCCGTGACTTCATCAGCACTCAATTGAAGCGCTGTAAGCCTGCGACCAAGACCAAGCGCGCCGACGTGTTCTGTGGTGCCTGGGTGTCGGCGGTGCGCCAGCAAGTCATGGCGTTTGCTGGCAACGATGAACCCTCACCGGCCACAGCGGCTTACATGCTCAAGCACCATTCAGAGACGGAAAAGCTTGATTGCCGCGACCGCAACGCCAGCAAGGGACATGGCGTGCGCGCCATGACTGACGCTATGCACGGCGTTCTCGCGGCAGGCGATGTCCGCCTGAATCACGGTATGAATGGCCAGGAACAACTCGCCCTGCATTAAGCGAAACCGCCCCGGCGTGCTGGGGCGGTCTGCCGGACGTGGTTGTCCGGTACTGATGAGCAGCCACCCATGACAGACGAAACACCCAAACAGCGCAAAACCCGCCTGGCACGCGAGCGTAAACGTGCCCAGCGCAAGCGCGACAGCGACAAGCGCCTGGCCATGGGTGCCAGCAAGCTCAAGATGGAAATCTACAGGGGCACCCAAAACGAGCTGGAACAGATCCGCACCGCCGGTAAATTCGACGAAACAGACCATGCACTCACGATGACCATTCATGGTGTCGCTGCACTGTCCAGAACCGACCCGGCAGCGTTCCAGGTACTGATCAAAGGAGGAAGACAGTGACTACACGTAACCTGCAATTGAGCAAGATCCACATCGCCAAGAAGGACCTTGGGCTGGATGACGAAACCTACCGCGCCTTGTTGGACCGCGTGGCTGGTGTGCGTTCGGCCAAAGACCTAACGCCACGCCAGATCGGCGCTGTACTGGCCGAGTTTGCCCGCTTGGGCTGGGAGTCTAAACCGACTAAAAAGCAAGGCCGCAAGGCACCGGTTGCGGCGCCAGATCGGGTAAAGCTGGTGGGCAAAATAGAGGCTTTCCTCGCCGAGGCCAAGCGCTCCTGGGCATATGCCGACGGTATGGCACTCCGCATGTTCAAGGTCGAGCGAGTGGAATGGCTGGACCCTCAACAGCTCCAGAAAATGGTTGCGGCGCTGACCTATGATGCCCGTCGACACGCGAGGCCAGAGCGATGAACGAAGAACTGTTCCCGGATGACATCGATCAACTGGACGCCAAGAAGGTGTTGGCAAACATGCAAGACCCCACCGTGCTCTCCCGATGGGAAGGCTCATTGAGGGAAATGGTGGAAATTGCCGAGGCCAAGCTTCTGGTTGAGATCAAGCCAGGGATAGAAGCCGCCGAACTGGCTCGGCATGTCGTCTTTGCAATTTGCTCCGTGATGGGCGGTAAGGTGGTGTACTTGCCACGGGGTGACGCGCTTAAGCGGGCATTGCGAGACGCCGCGATCTACCGGGATTGGAAGGATAACAGCATCCCGATCCCGGACCTGGTCAGCAAGTACGACCTTGCTAACCAAACAATTTATGACATCATTCGCCGACAACGGGCGCTGCATCGCAAGAATGAGCCCGATCTATTTGGTTATGATGAAGGGACGATGCATTGATGAAAGGACTAGCAGCAATCAGCACCCTGGCATTACTCATTGGTTTTACCGAATGCTGCTTTGCCGCTGATCCGGGAGACGTATCAATTGAGCAAGCGACTACAGAGGCGCTAGAAAATCGTGAGTTCGCAAATGTTCTATGGGTGCAGGCCCATCAGGCCTGTACGGTAAAAGATTGGCCAAAGCAGTCTTCCATCATGCATGTCATCAACGACCGACTCAAAGAGCAGCCAACGAACAACCTGAAGTACAGCGCTCGTTTTATTCACTCAAGTTGCAGGCAGATGCTTCTAAATGTGTCCTTTATTAATGGTGCTTGCTTTAGCAAAAAACCAACACAGCACGAAATCGATTATTCAAAAAAAGTCTGGAATGAAGACTCACTGAATTGTGATGCCGAGATTGCCAATCCAGATCTGACGCTCGCTGAGCCACCTAAGGAGCAGACAGAAGCGGAGTGGGAGGCTGAACGGAAGAAAGAAGGCGTTTCCGATGAAGACATTGCATTCATGAAGCATCTTCGCAGTTTGTAAGTCTCTAGCCCCGCCACCGAGCGGGGCTTTTTCTTAAACCCCGCTGATACTCAACCAATTACCCCCATACGCGAAGCTGGCACCGTTCCCCCAACGGCAGGTTCGCACCATGCATTCCGCTCCCGCTCTCTCCAAAGTCGCCCGACCTCGATGGCCACGCCAATTTGCCCAGCTCATTCTCTCCGCTGGTGACGATGCTGCGCGGGCGGTGCTGTGGGCCAAAGTTCCGGCCGACTGGCGGGAGTTGGTGCAACTGCATATCGCGCAGGCTGACGGCCGTGCCGAGCAGCACGTGCGCCAGCAAGAGAAATTGCGCCCCGCTGTAAGAACCATCACGCCGACCTTTGCGGAGTACCGGGCACCCGTCCATGTACCCGGCAACGCTGTGGTCGCCGCTCAACATCTAGCCGCATTACGGGCCACCATCCACTCACCGCGAGTATCCCAATGACTTCCATCGCACCGAAGCGGCGTCCCCGCACGCCCCGTATGACCTTCTGGGCGCTGATCACCATCGCCTTGTTGTTCTGCTTGGCCATCGTCGCCCCGACGAAGCTGCCCGTCGTCCTCTACAAATGTGGCCTGGTAACACTGGGCTGCGTGCTGGGCTACTGGCTGGATCGGGCGTTGTTCCCGTACGCACGGCCGGACATGGTGCCGAACTGCGACCAATCCATGGCAGGTATCCGCCGCGCCCTGGTCGTGCTGGGGTGCGTCCTCGGCCTGACGCTGGGGCTCTGACATGCACCGCTCTCGTTCTCTTCTATATATAGCTGCGGCATGCATGGGCTTACTGGTTGTCTTGGCCGCAAGCCTTCCAGCCAAGGCCGAGATCCCGGACCAAGCCGAGCGCTACCGCCGCGACCTGACCCGCATCGCCCAAGCCGAATGGGGCCTTGATGCCCCGGTGTCCACCTTCGCCGCACAGATCCACCAGGAAAGCCGCTGGAAGTTCGACGCGAAATCGCCGGTCGGTGCGCAAGGCTTGGGCCAGGTGATGCCCTCGACCGCCACCTGGCTTGCCGAGTTGTTCCCCAAGGCCCTCGGAAAGATCGAACCGTATAACCCGGTTTGGTCCATGCAGGCGCTTGTCAGCTATGACCGCTGGCTGGCGAACCGCATCCAGGCGCGTGGCCCCTGCGAGCAAGGGGCGCTGATCCTTTCCGCCTATAACGGCGGTTTGGGCTGGGTGATCAAAGACCGCAAGTTGGCATCGGCTAAGGGGGCCGATCCGCTGACCTGGTTCAACTCTGTCGAGCGGTTCAATAACGGCCGCTCAGCCGCTGCGTTCAGGGAAAACCGTCAATACCCGCGCCTGATCCTGCTGCGCTGGGAAGCCCTCTACGTTGCTGATGGCTGGGGCCAAGGGGTGTGCCAATGAATGGCTTGCTCGACCTACTCAGGCCCGCCACCTGGTACGTGGGCATCATCGCGGCCGTGGTGTTCGGCCTGCACCTCAACTGGCAGGACGGCTATGACCAGGGTTACTCCAAAGCCTCGGGCGAAGGGGAAACAGCTATCGCCAAGCTGCGCCTAGAACATTCCCAGGAACAGCAACGTATCGCCGATGCAACAGCTAAAGCAGCCAAACAGGCGGTTGAGGATCTGCGCGTTCAGCAGGATCGGGGCGATCTGCTCGCCACCCAGCTCGCCGAAGCAAAGGATTCGTTGCGCAACAACACCGACCAACTCAAGGGAGAGATTGCCCGTGTCACGACCCTGTATCGCCGCACCCTCAAATCGTTGCCTGAGCCTTTGCCTGGTGGCGTGTTCACTGTTGGCTTTGTCCGCGTGTGGAACAAAGCCAACGGAATCGGCACCGCAGTGCCCGCCCAGCAAGCCCGACAAGCCGCCAGCGGAATTGCTACGTCGCCCGATGGAGCCGGAGCCGCTGACAGCCTCGACTCAGGCGTCACCCAGCCGCTTGTCCTCGCCAACCAGATTCGCAACGGCGAGCTGCACAGTTCCTGCCGGGCTTCGCTCAACCGCCTGATCGATTGGACACTCAATGGAAGTAACTGACTTTTCCAGTCACCTGGAGGCGATCCACAACGAATCCTCCTTGGTGGCACATTTGGCACAACGTGAAGTATTGACCGGCCCTTCGGCCGAGTTCTGCACAGGAGAGGATTGCGATATGCCAATCCCGGAACAACGCCGTGTGGCCATACCAGGTGTGCAGCTTTGCGCGCAGTGCCAAACGCATCGCGAAAAGAGGGGGCGTCGATGACGACGATTGAAATGCCTGCGTGGCAGTTGGTGGGGATTGCCGTAACCATCCTCGGCGCTTTCGCCGGGCTGGTAAAGATGATGGTCATGCAGATGGAGCGCCGCCTGGATCAACGCTTTGCCATGGCTGACAAGGACAGCGAACGCCTGCGCACGCTGGAAATATCCTTTGAACGGCTGCGGGGTGACATGCCCGTGCACTACGTGCGCCGGGAAGACTACGTGCGCGGCCAAACCGTGATCGAGGCCAAGCTTGACGCGTTGGCCCTCAAGCTAGAAACCGTTCAATTAAAAGGACTGAAGTAATGAACATCGACGCTGCCAAAACGCGCCGGGAATCCCTGCGCTGGTACATCATCAAGACCCTGGACACGTCGCGCCCCGTGGATCCTCACGAGGCTATCGTGTTGTCCACCATCCAGGGCATCTATCCCGACGCCACCACAATGGAGCTGCGCCGCGAACTCGACTACCTGGCCGACCGTAGCCTGGTGACGCTGGACAAAAAGCCCAACGGTGTGTGGATCTGCGGCCTGACCCACTACGGGGTCGACATTGCGGAATACACCATCGCCTGCAATCCAGGCGTTGCCCGACCAGAAAAGTACTGGTGACCCCATGCCCCCACGCAGCAAGGTTGCCAGTCTGCCCAAGTCGGTCAAGACCTGGCTCGACAAGGCTCTGGCCGAAAACAACTTCAGCGATTACGAAGCCCTGGCCAACGAACTGTCGAGCCAGGGTTTTTCGATCAGCAAGTCGGCGCTACATCGCTATGGCCAGGACTTCGAATCCAAACTCTCGGCCTTGAAGATGGCCAGCGAGCAGGCCCGTGCCGTGGTGGCTGCTGCGCCGGATGAAGAAGGCGCGGTCAATGAAGCGCTGATGCGTCTTGTCCAGGAACACCTGTTCAAACTGCTGATGAGCGATGGCGACCAGATGGACTTGCCGAAGGTCGCCAAAGCTGTGGCCGAGTTGGGAAAGGCCTCGGTTGTGCAGAAGAAATGGCAGGCGGAGTGGAAGGAGAAGGTCGAAACGGCGGCGGCTCGCGTTGATAAGATCGCCAAGAAAGGAGGCCTGACCCAGGCGACCTCCGATGAAATCCGGCGCGAGATCCTGGGTATGGCATCGTGAGTCTGCCCCTCGTCCTGGACAGCACCGCCACGTTGCTTGCCCCAGCGGTCTTACTTGATTATCAGAAAGAGTGGATCGGTATACGCGCCCCACTCAAGGTTGGCGAGAAATCCCGGCGTATCGGTCTCACCTGGGCCGAAGCTGCAGACAACGTCCTGGTAGCCGCGTCCGAAAAATCGGCGGGCGGTCAAACTGTCTATTACCTGGGCTACAACCAGGACATGACCGTGGAGTATATCCAGGCCTGCGCCATGTGGGCGCGGGCCTACAACTACGCGGCCGAGCAAATAGAAGAAGGCATTTGGCCCGATAGCGACCCCGACAAACACATCAAAACCTACACCATCGCGTTTCCCAGCGGCCACCGCATCGTTGCGCTGACCAGTCGCCCGTCCAACCTGCGCGGCCGTCAGGGCGTCGTCGTGATCGACGAAGCGGCGTTCCATGCGGACTTGGCCGAGCTGCTGAAAGCGGCCATGGCTCTGTTGATCTGGGGCGGTGAAGTCCATGTGATCAGCACCCACGACGGTACGGAGAACGCCTTTAACGACCTGGTCAACGAAATCCGGGCTGGCAAGCGCAATGGCGAAGTGTTCCGCTGCACTTTCGGTGAAGCCGTTGCCGATGGTCTGTACAAGCGTGTCTGCCTGCGTAAAGGTATTGAGTACAGACTTGAGGATGAAATCGCCTGGGTGAATGGCGTTTACGGTTTCTACGGCGATGCAGCCGACGAAGAGCTGGACTGCGTGCCCTCCCAGGGCGGCGGTGCATTCCTCAGTATGGCCCTGGTCGAACAGCGCAGCAGCCGAGATGTGCCCGTGTTACGCCTGGCCTACCCGCAGGGTTACGAGACCCTACCCGAACCCCTGCGATTGGCTGAGTCCCTTGAATGGTGCGAAGAACACCTCAAGCCATTACTGGCCGCTATTCCACTGGACGTCCAAAGCTACTACGGCATGGACTTCGCCCGCTCCGGCGACCTCTCGGTCATCTGGCCGCTGCTCAAAGAGCAGAATCTGCGCAAACGCACGCCCTTTGTAGTCGAGTTGCGCAACGTCCCGTTCAAGCAACAACGGCAGATCAAGTTCTACATCATCGACCGCCTGCCTAATTTCCTCAAAGGTGCAGACGACGCCAGGGGTAACGGCTCGCAGCTATCGGAAGAGACCGCCATTGAGTACGGCTTCAACCGCATTGAGCGAGTCATGCTCACCGAGGGCTGGTATCGCGACAACATGCCGCCGTTCAAGGCCGCCCTGGAAGATGACACCTTCTACGACATCCCGGCCGACAAGGATGTGGTTAGCGACGTGCGTGCCTTTCGGATGGTCAAGGGCGTGGCTCGCATCCCTGAAAAGCGCACCAACGAAAAGGGCGAAAAGTCCGGGCAAAAGCGCCACGGCGACGCCGGTATCGCGGCCGTATTGGCCGACTATGCGTCCCGTCAAGATGTCGAGATCTTCGAATATCACCGCGTCCAGCCAGCCACCCAGCATGATCGCGAGATCAAGCTCGGGGCTGGGTGGCGCTCTCAGAAAGGCATTTGGTAATGGCTGAATCCAAAATCGTCGACCAGTACGGTCGCCCGATCCAGTACGAAAAACTCACGGAAGAGCTGGCCGCTGCCCGCACCACCGGCATTCGCCAGATCTGGCACCAGTCGGTGGCCAACGGGCTAACGCCCCAGCGACTGGCGAGTATTTTGCGGGCCGCTGCCGAGGGATCGGCCAACGACTACCTTACCCTTGCCGAGGAAATGGAGGAGCGCGACCTGCATTACGCCTCGGTGTTAGGCACACGCAAGATGGCAGTAGCTGGTTTGTCTGTTCGGGTCGAGGCAGCCAGCGATGATCCCGAGGACGTGCGCCGGGCCGACCAGCTCAAGGAACTGGTTGACTCTCCCGAATTTGGCGAGCTGCAAGCTGACCTGACAGACGCCATGGGCAAAGGCTATGCCGTCTCCGAAATCATGTGGGACCGTAGTGGTAAGACCTGGAACCCTGAGCGTTTCGAGCCGCGCGACCAGCGCTTCTTCCAATTTGACCGAGAAACCGGCCGGGAGCTGCGTCTGCTCGATGAGGCTGATCCGATCAATGGCGTTGCGCTGGCACCATACAAGTTCATTGTGCATCTGCCGCGTATTCGCTCCGGCCTGCCGATCCGGGGCGGCCTGGCGCGTCTCGCTGCTGTTGGCTACATGTGCAAGGCCTGGACGTGGAAGGACTGGATGGGCTTTGCTGACATCTTCGGCATGCCGATGCGTGTCGGCCGGTACGGCGCAGGTGCCAGCAAGGAAGACATCAGCACCCTGATGTCTGCGGTTGCCAACCTGGGCAGCGATGCGGCGGCGGTGATCCCGGATAGCATGCGCATCGATTTTACCCAGGCCGCCAATGTCGCCGGCGCTGGTGACTTTTTTAAAGGCCTCGCCGAATGGTGGGATAAACAAGTCAGTAAGGCCGTGGTTGGCCAGACCATGTCCACCGATGACGGGTCCAGCCAGGCCCAGGCAACGATTCATAACGAAGTTCGTATAGACCTACTGCAAGCCGATGCCAAGGCCGAATCCAACACCTTGAACCGCTACTTTGTGCGGCCTTGGTGCGATCTGAACTTTGCACCTGGTCGTCCATATCCGCGATTGATCATCGACGTACCGCAGCCGGAAGACACCAAGCTGCTGATAACGGCGCTGGAAAAATTGGTGCCGCTGGGGCTGAAAGTCGAACAGTCGGTGATTCGCGACAAGCTCAATATCCCTTCACCAGCCGAGGGCGCCGAGCTATTGGGTACCCCGGCGCCTGTTGCCACGCCTGTACTTGCCCAGGCGATCAACAGCGAGCAATTGCCCGCCAAACCGGTGGTAATGCCGGACATCGTTGATAACCAGGTGCGGACGCTGGAGCGGACTGTTGGGATCTATATGGATGACATGGTCGAGCAGATCAAGGAACTTCTCGAAACAGTCAGCAGCCTGGAAGAGTTCCGAGATCGGCTGATCGAAGCCTATCCAGCGATGACCACCAGCCAACTGGCGGATGCCATTGCCGATGGTCTGACGGCCGCCAGCCTGGCTGGCCGCGATGACATTCTGAGAGGCCTGTAACCATGGCGGTCTCACACGGCTCCCTGCCGTTTAAGGAACAGATCGACTACTTCCGTGGCAAGGTCGACCTGCCGACCCGCGCCTGGACCGATGCCTACGCGGCTGAACATGACTACGCCTTCGTCGTGGCGGGTGCTGCGAAGCGGGATCTGCTGACCGATCTGCGGGGTGCCATAGAGAAGTCCATCGCCAACGGCACCACCCTGGAGCAGTTCCGCAAAGACTTTGACCAGGTCGTAGGCAAACATGGCTGGCAGTACCAGGGCGAGCGCGGTTGGCGCACCAATGTCATCTGGGAAACCAACCTACGCCAGTCGTACAACGCTGGCCGCGAAGCCCAGATGGCCGACCCGGAGTTGCGCAAACGCCGTCCCTATGCAGTCTATCGTCATGGCGACAGCGCGCACCCACGGCCAATGCACCTCTCCTGGAACGGCATCACGTTACCGCTTGATGACCCCTGGTGGGCAACTCATACACCGCAAAATGGTTGGGGCTGTAAGTGCAAAAAGTTCATGCTCTCGGCCAGGGACGTTGAGCGCCAAGGGCTGACGATTGGTCCTGCACCGGCCACTGAGTGGGAAGATCGGGTCATCGGCGAGAACAGCCCTGGTGGTCCACGCACCGTGCGAGTGCCCAAGGGGATTGATCCAGGCTTTGAATATGCACCTGGTCAATCACGCTTGGCCAACTCCGTGCCCCAGCTGCGCACCCATGATCTGATTCCAGCACCATCAGCAGCTCCGGCACCGACAACCGGCTTGCCCAATCGGCAGCCAAGCGGACCTTTGCCGCAGCCTCGACCGGTACCGGCAAAGCTTCTGCTCCCCGCCAAGGTATCTACCCCTCAAGCGGTGACCCAGTTCCTGGGCGAGTTCGGCGCCACTGACGCCGTACCGGCAGTGTTCCGTGACGTGACCGGTGATGCCCTGGTAATCGGGCGGGAGATGTTCAGCGATGCCAAAACCGGCGTAATAGCGTTGGCCCAACACGTCAAGGCTCGCGAGCTGCCGTTGTTGGCGGAGGCCATTAAGGCACCTGATGAGATCTGGGCACGCTTGGAATGGCAGCGTGACCAAGGCAAAGCGGTATTGCGCCGTCGTTACCTGGTACACGTCCTAGTCAAGGGGAAGACTGATCCAGCTGTTGCTGTATTCGACCAGGGCGCAGATGGCTGGACCGGCGTTACCGGGTTTGTGGACGACAGTGAGCAGTACCTTGAGGCATTGCGCCTGGGTGTCCTGCTTTACCGACGTACTGAATAGGGGGCACACATGGCTGGTTCAATGCTTGAGGTATCCGTCGACACAAGCCAAGTAGGCAAGGCTCTGGAGGATCTGGTAGAGAGACTGGGCGACCTGACAACGCCGCTCAATGACATCGCGGAATACCTGCACCAATCCACTGATGACCGCTTTCGCCAGCAGGTGGCTCCAGACGGTTCGCCCTGGGCTCCACTTGCCCCCTCAACCCTGGCACGTAAGAAGGGAGGTCGCATCCTGCGCGCCAAGGGCACACTCCAGGACACGTTGCGCCACAACGTCAGTCGCAATGAGCTGTCGTTCGGTACTGACCGACCATACGGTGCCATTCACCAGTTCGGTGGTAAGGTCCAGCATGCGGCCAGGTCACAGCAGGTCTACTTCCGTCAGGGTAAAGATGGATCGGTGGGCAACCGCTTTGTGAAGAAGAGCAAGTCCAACTTTGCGCAGTGGGTTACCCGAGGTGCGCATGACTCCGAGATCAAGGCAAGACCCTACTTGGGCCTGTCATCAGACGACGATATTGAAATCCTCGCGATCATCCAGGACTACCTTCTGGAGCCGGTAACAGAGTAACTGCGCAGAATCCCGCAGGCGCGCTGATTGTCTCCTTCGGGTACATCCGCCGCTCATGGAGTGGTTGGGCAGCGTTAGACCTGCGTTAGATTCAGTTCTAGCGGTATTTATTACGTATACGCGAGACCGCTGCCCCCATTCTCTACGTATAGAATGGGTTGACGTTGCATCCCCTCACGCCCCTCCCCAAGACGCAAATTCTTAAACCCCGCTGATACTCACTAACTCCGCCTGGCCGCACAGACTGGCGGCATGAAAACTCAACTCGCCGCTAACTCAGAAATCTACAGCTCCGTCGTGCTTTCCGATGGAAAGGCTCCCGACTGGGTTGAACTCATCCCCGCAGGTCCGACCGTCACCGGCCGCGATGGCCGTGCCTGGCTGTTCGATGACATGGCCACCGAACTGGTGCAGTCCAATTTCATCGGTCGAGCTATCGATCTGGTGATCGACCGGGAGCACGCCACACAACTGCGAGCATCCGTTGGCCAGGAAGCCCCAGCCGGTGCTTGGGTCAAGCAATTTGAAGTCCGCAATGGCGCCCTGTGGGGCCGAGTTGAATGGACGCCTCGCGGTGCCGCTCAGGTCGAGGCCCGAGAATATCGCTTCCTGTCCCCGGTGTTCGACTACGACCTCGACAACAGACGCATCGTGCGCATGGTCAGTGCAGCGCTCACCAACATCCCCAACTTCATCATGACCGCCCTCAATCAAGAAGCCCCGGAGATCACACCAGTGAAACTTTCAGCTGCGTTTTTGGCACTGCTCGGCCTGCCCGACACCGCCACCGAAGAACAGGCCATGTCGGCCGCAAGCCAACTCAAAACTACCGCCCAGGCTGCCAACGCCGAACAACCTAATTTGGCGCAGTTCGTTCCGCGTGCGGACTACGACGCCCTGGTCGGCCGTGCCACCAATGCCGAACAGGCGCTGGCCAGCCAGAAGAAAGCCGTACACGACAAGGAAGTCGAGGCGGTCATCACCTCGGCTACCCAAGCCGGAAAGATCACCCCGTCCACGGTCGAATATCACCGCGCCATGTGCCACGACGAAGCGGGCCTGGCGCGCTTCAAGGAATTTGTGACAGCGGCCCCTGTCGTGGCTGCGGCCTCTGACCTGAGCAACAAGAACCCGGCGAATACGGGCACTGCCCTCAATGCCGAAGAGCAAAAGGTCGCATCGTTGCTGGGTATGAGCGAAGCGGAATTCATCAAGGGCAAGGCGTAACTCCCCCTATATATAAAGGAAGAGATTCATGATCATTAACGCCAGTGTCTTGAACGCGCTGTTTGTTGCGTACAAGGCTGAGTTCCAAAACGCCCAGGCCGAGACGCCGACCGACTGGAAGCGTATCGCCACGCCGGTCCCGTCCTCATCTGCCAGCAATACCTATGGCTGGCTCGGTCAGTTCCCTACGTTCCGTGAGTGGATCGGCGACCGTGTTCTCAAGAACATGGCAGCGCATGGCTACTCCATCACCAACAAGAAATTTGAGTCCTCGGTGGGTGTCCCGCGTGATGCCATCGAAGACGACGAGATCGGCGTCTACAAGCCGCTGTTTGCCGAAATGGGCCGTGCCTCCAGCGCACACCCGGACGAGCTGGTATTCGCGCTGCTGAAAGCTGGCTTGACCACCACCTGTTACGACGGCCAGTACTTCTTCGACACCGATCATCCAGTGTACCCATCCACCGACGCGACCGGCGACGCTGTGTCCGTCAGCAACTACCAGGACGGAACAGGTCCGGCCTGGTATCTGCTCGATGTCAGCCGTGCACTCAAGCCCATCATCTTTCAGAACCGTCGCAATTACGATCTGAAGGCCATGACTGCCATGGACGATGAAAGTGTCTTCATGCGCGACGAATACCGCTATGGCGTGGATGCGCGTGTGAACGTCGGCTTCGGCTTCTGGCAGTTTGCTTACTGCTCAAAAGCCCCGCTGACGGCTGAAAACTACGGCTTGGCCCGTGCTGCCATGAAGAACTTCAAGGCCGATGGTGGTCGCCCTCTGGGTATTAACCCCGGCCTTTTGGTCGTTCCATCCCAACTGGAAGGCACTGCTCGCAAGATCCTGGTCAAGGATGCGGACAACGGCAATGAATGGGCAGGCACCGCCGAAGTACTTGCACCGGCCTGGCTGGGTTAAGGGGGCGTCATGACCATCGTCATCACCTCGAAACATGAAGGTTTCCGCCGTTGTGGCGTCGCCCACTCCAGCACGGCAGCGCGTTACCCGGACGACTTCTTTTCGGAAGCGCAGTTGCGGGCTCTGTCAAAAGAGCCTCAGTTGATCCTCGCTTATGAGGAGGATGAATTCGACCAGGTACAGGACCGCCGCGATGAAAACCTCCAGGAAGTCGATGTATCGAAAGCGCCCGGCACCGCACAAAACCATCAGTCGCAGACGCTTGAAGCAAACGCTACAGCGTTGGGTGATGGAGTGGTTCTGCCCATAGCTCCCGTGGCGGGCAACCTTGATTCCCTTTGGGACGATGCCCTTCAGGAAGATCGGGCGCGTGAATTGGCCAAGGCGCAAGCAGTGGCTGATGTAGAACTTGAATCCCTCTGGGAGGACGCACTCAAGGAAGATCAGGCGCGTGAAGACGCCAAGGCGCAGGCATCGAAACCGCCCGCCAAACCCGTAAAACCCAGGGCGCCCAAGGTCGAGGGCGAAGGTAAATGAACCTCTCACTGCCGTCCGCCACTCAACTTCTGATTCGCTTCGGCGCCCGTGACATTACTCAGGTAGCTGTTCCTGATGACAAGCGGACGATTGAGCCAGAACTGTTGGTGGCTGCCGCTGCTGGCGAGCCACTCGATAGTTGGGACGCGGAAGATGTGGCAATTGCAGTTGTGACTCTGGCACGGATTGCCGATGCCGTGACTCGGGCGCGCAGTGAGATTTCGTTTTACCTGCGCTTTCGCCCTGTTGGCGAGGACGCCCCGGACTGGGTGGTCGATGATCTGGCCGAGATCGCCCGTTACCACCTGTATGACGATGCTGGTAAGGAAGTTTCGACGGTGCGGGTGCTTTACAAGGATGTAATCAAGCGCCTTGAGACCCTAGCGAAGGAAGACAAGGAACGTGGTGCCGCCGAGGCGGGCCGGTCGGGCATGCAGCTCACCAGTCAGCCACGGCTCATGTCTCGCACCACCTTGAGGTCGCTCTGATGTTGGGCGAACTGGAGGATCTGATTGAGGCGCGCCTGAAGGAGCTGGTCGCCAAGATCCCGCGCTTGGTCGTGGAAAGCTACGGCGGTGAACTGAGCGACCCGGACCTGTTGTCTGGGTTGCTAAAGCGCTGTCCAGCCGTTCTGGTCATGGTGCCCAAGGTGATGTTTCAGCGGCGTAGTCATGATCGCTACACAGTGCCGATTACTTTCCGCCTGGTAATTGTCACACGGCATCCCCGTGGCGAGCGGGAAACCCGGCGCGGTAGCGGCCCGAAGGACATAGGTAGCTACGACCTGTGGGAAGCCTGCATGCACCAACTGGTGGAGTGGCAACCCTGGACAGATCGCGCAGCTATCCGTCCGACCGAGCTTTCCAACCTGGTCAACGGCAAGTTTGAGAGTGACCACATGTCTGTCCTGGGGCAGTCATTCGTCATCGAGCTGGACTGGAAAAAACCTGAGCTTGATCTGCCAGATCTGCTTGGGATCGACCTGCAATACCACACCCCATCGGAAAACCCCGAGCCGGTGGTCACCGACAAAATCGAATTGAGGGACGTGTAATGCACGTTAAAGCTGCACCTGGTCACCGGGTGCCTACGGAAAACGATCCGTACACGTACATCGAAGATACCGAGGAGGTCGACGTGCCGGACACCTCTTACTACCGGCGCCGTGTGGCGGCGCAGGAGCTGCTGCCCGTGAAGAAACCGCGTGCCAGTGCCAAACAACCCGCACAGGAGTCCACTGAATGAGCATTGAATTCGACACGATCCCGGCGTCTATCCGTAAGCCGGGTGTTTACATGGAGTTCAACACCAGCCTGGCACAACGGAACCTGCCGACCAACAAGCAAAGCGTGTGTCTGATCGTTCCCTTGGGTGATGGTGCAACCGTCGCGGCCGATGTGCCGACACAGTTCTACAGTGCGCCGGAAGCAAAAGCCTTGTTCGGAGGATCCATCGCCGAAGAAATGGCCCATGCTTTTATCACGGCTTATCGTTACGCCGCCGTGTCGGCTGTGGGAGTGGTCGTCCAGGGCGAAGTAGAACCGGACATCAAGCCTGCACTGGACGCGACCGCGCTGGGTGGGTTTACCATTTTGGTCCCGGCCTGGAACAGCACTACGGCACTGACCGCGTTGCGCGAACACATCAAGGTCTACACCAACTCGATGGAGCAGCAAGGCATTATCGGTGTTTCTGCCTTGACCAGCACGCTGTCCGCCGCCACTACCTTGGCTACGTCGTTGAACTCCGGCGCGATCAGTCTGGCGGTGTTACCAGGCACTGCATCGAAAGCGCACCAGGTGGCCGCTGCCTATGCCGCGATGATTGCCTCGGAAGAAGATCCAGCGCGGCCGTTGAACACCCTGGAACTGGCCGGGATTAAGGTGCCGCCCATCACTCAACGTCTCGGCCGCACCGAGCAGGAAACTGCTCTGGCGAACGGTGTCACTCCGCTGGAAGTCGCTGCTGGCGATGTCATTCAGATCGTCCGCGCCGTGACCACGTACACCAAGTCTGCGGCGGGCGCCACTGACGTGTCGCTCCTGGACCTGACCACCATCCGCACCCTGTATTACATCCGCATGGCGTGCCGTGACCGTATTCGTCTGCGTTTTCCGCGTTCCAAACTTTCAAAGAAAACGCCGGAAGCGGTACGCGGCGAGCTGCTGGACGTGCTGCTCAAGGCTCAGGAGCTGGAGATCGTCGAAGAGGTCGAGGCCAACGCGGCCGGGCTGGTGGTCGAGCGTTCGACCCAGGACGCGAACCGTCTTAACAGTTCCATTCCCGCCGATGTTGTAAACGGCCTGCACGTGTTCGCCGGTCGTATTGACCTGCTCTTGTAAGAGGTGATTTTAGATGGCTGATAACTATGTAGGGATGATTGTCCTGGAGATCAACGGTACGGACTACGAGGTAACTAGCGTAGAGCCGACCCTCAAGACCGGGCGCAAGATCGTCAAGACGATGAATCGCACTGGCAAACCCAGCGGCACCGCGAAGGGCATTGAAGAACACGACCTGAAAATCGCTGTGCCTATCCCGAAGAAAGGCGAGCCTGATTGGCGAGCCTTGATCGACGCAAAGCTGACCATCTATCCCCAGGACGGCGGCGGAGAGCGTCAGACTTGGACTGGCTGCTCCCTGGTCGAGATGGGCAGCAAGTACCAGGTTGAAGGTGAAGCCACCCGCGATCTGACCATCGCTGCTCTCAACTACTACACGGAGTAATGCAGTGACTGAGCAATCAAGCAAACGTTGGGAAGGCCTGAGCATTACCCGCGAACTCAAAATGGGTGTCTATTACTCCGGCCTGCGCCACAAGACCTTCACTTTGCGTGTTCCTGTCGCCGGTGACCTGGTCGCCGCGCAGGAGCTGCACCCAGGCGCACCGTTTCAAATGATCATGCTGGAAGTTTATCGCCGCCAGTTGTTGTCCCTAGGCGAGATTCCCACCGAAGCGATAACTACTGAGTTGCTGTTGGGCGACTTGACCGAAAGTGACTTGGCCATCATTGCCGACGCCGATGCCGAACTGGAAAAAAAGCTCGCGCCGCCGAGCGCGGCAACGCCGACTGGCGACGAATCGAGCACGCCTTCGTCCGCCACGGCTACCGGCTAGAAGAGCTGCGCCAGATGACCAGGGCCGAGATCGATGCGCGTATCGATCTGATCATCGGCAAGGTCAAAGGCACCCGCTATGTCAGTCAGCGCCAACGCAAGGCACTGCCCAAACCCAGGTAACAGGCTCGACATCGGGCCTTTCTTGTCCCTGTAATGCCCTTTCCGGGAGCAATTCATGTCCGATCTGCGCGTTGCACTTCGTTTTCAGGCTCATGCAGGCAACAGCCGCCGCGAGATCGAGCAGATCAATCGAGACCTGCGCAAGGCTGGTAAGGAAGGCGCAAAGTCCCTTGCGGACGAAAGCTGGAAGGCATCCTCGGCTATCACCAAGGTCGGCCAGGTCGGAGCTAACAGCTATAAAGTCATCCGTGCTGCCATGCGCGAAACAGCCACGGCGGGTTCTGGTACGCGCATCGAGGTCAGCAAGACAACCGTTGAACTCAAAGAGATGGCCAGCGCTGCTCGCAAGGCGGCGCGTGACACGAAAGCTGAGTTAGTGAGTACCGACCGGCAAGGCGTACAGCCTTTGCGTCAGAGCGTCGACAAGACAGAAGCGTCTTTCCGGCGCATGGCGCAGAACAGCGGCCGCAGTCTTCGAACGTTGAAAACCATCGCCATGGGGGTACGTCAGGAATTTGATCGCATCAAGGGACTGGGCGGGACCATGCAAGGACAACTGGCGGGGTTGGGGGTTGGAGTAGGAGTAGTCGCCGGGCTGAAAGCCAATGCCGAGCTGGAGCGCGTACTGATCCGTACGAAACAGACGGCTGGTATGACCAACGAGCAAAAAGACGAGTGGCATACTGAGGGCTGGAGAATCGCTAAAACCTACGGTGCCAGTCGCACGGACGTGGATACCGGGTTTAATACGCTCATTGCATCTGGTGTGAACTACGATGCAGCAAAGAAAACTGGCGATGCTATTGGTCAGGCTAATTCTATCACTGGTGCTAATCCAGCTATTTTGGGCAAAGCCGTTGTTGCTGCATCTGGTGCGTTCAATATTGACTTGAATAAAGAAGGTGCGGCGCTTGATCTGCTACAAAAAATGACAGTCGCGGGAAGGCTCGGTAACGCTGAGCTTGAAAACTTATCAGACCTGTTTCCAAAAATCGGAGGCGCTGCCGCGTCTGCGGGCATGTCGATTGAGCAAGCATTAGCATTCACTGAGTCGTTATCTAAGGTTGAGTTACAGCCCGATAGACTAGGGACGTTAGCTGAGTCTACTTTGCGAGTATTTAGCAACAAACAGTATAGGGAGCAAGTTACCAAGCAGACCGGAGTGAAGTTTTTTAACAAAGATAAAAGTTCACGTAACCCGGAAGAAGTTTTCGGCGAAATAAAGCGCAAGTATGAAGCGATGAAAAATGATGAGCAGCGCGCCAAGTTCATGGGCGTTGTATTCAAGGGTATGGACCAGGACACCGTGCGTGGCTGGCGCAGCATGTTAACTGGCGACCGGCTGGATGACTTAAAGTCAGGTGCTAAAACGCTGGGTAACGCTGAGCCCATTTACAGCAAAGACTTGAAAGAGAACACTGAGAGTAGCAGTGGTACTGCCGCACGCATGAAGGCGACACTGGCCGAAGCTATGGACCGTATGGCAACTCCGTTGAATAAAGGCCTTGCCGATATGGGCTCCTACCTATTGGACGACCTGAACTTGTCGGGCACGCAAATGCTGGCCGGTGGCGCTGCTCTGGGGGTAGGTGGTTACTATGCCGCTCGCGGTGCCAAATCTGGCGCAGGTGCATTGCTGAATAAGTTCATGGGTGGCCCTGAGACTTTGAAAAACATCGCCGTGGGTAAGGTGCTAGAAGAAGCCACGGGCGTTACGTCTGTGTTCGTCACCAACTGGCCTGCTGGTACGCCCCTCGGTATTGGCAGCGGTCCCGACCTGCCTAACGGTTCCAGTTCGGGCAAGGGCGCCGGGAAACCAGGTGGTTTTATAACGCCGTGGTTGGCACCATTGGCGTTGGCTGCAACTGCCACCCAGATCGGCGGGGCAAGTGCGACGGCAACAGACGAAGGTCGTCTGGATGCTGCCCAGCGTAGCAAGCTGCTCAATGACGACCAGCGCAGCTACCAAACCTCTTTCTACCGCAACCGTATGGCCCTGGCCGACAAGAACCCCGACCAGTCATCTGACTGGCTGTCCACCGAGGCCCAACGTCTGGCACACCATGAAACAGGCCTGACGGCTGCGGGCCTGCCCATCGACGGCGCCAACACCTGGGCGCAAGGTATCGCCAACCGTGCCCTGGCTGCGGGTGCTGACACCTTCACCGCACAACAACGCCTGCGGGACATGATGTCGCAATCCGGCACCGGCCAGCCTTCCACCTGGTTGGCTTCCCAGGCGCAGCGCCTGGCTAATCCACTGTCGGGCGGTAACACGGCTGGCTTTCCTGGAATTGCCGGCAACGGCGCTGCACCTGGTGCAATCGGTGCCAATCCTGCCGCGCAAGCCGTGGAGGAACGTCTCCGTTCTTTGCTCGCCCAGCCGTTGGTCATTGAAGTGCGTACTGACTCGAACATGATCCAGGCCCAGGTTGAACGCCGAACCAACATTCAGATGAGGCGCGGCGGATGAGCTGGGCAGAGAACCTGCTGGACGCCTCTTTCCGTGGCGTCCCGCTCCAGGTCGAAAGCGAAAGCCTGCAATGGCAACGCGCTCTGTCCGAACATGGAACGCCGTTCAAGGACGGCGACAGGGTAAAAGACCTGGGCCGTGGTGCGCGGCGCATCCCCATGCAAGTGGTGGTGTTCGGCGTCAACTATGAAATCGAACTCCAGAACATACTCCGTACCCTGAACACACCAGGTACAGGCGAACTGATCCACCCGATTTACGGCAGCATGAACGTCGTCAGCAGCACAGGCGAGGTCAAGCACCACGCCGAGCGGCCGGACTACGCCGAGATCAGTATCGTGTTTGTCGAGGACACACCCGACGCGCCTTTCTTCGAACGGCAGTTTGAGTTCGTCGATATTGGCGTGTTGGGGCTGGAGGATGAATACACCTGGCAGGACGGCATCTTCGATCTGTTCGGCCGTATTGATTCCCTGGTAGGCGAGATTCAATCGTGGATCGGCGGCGGCTGGGTCGGTCTGATCGAAAAGGCGCTGGGCTTGCCTGGCATTGGCCTGCGCCTGCAACAACTGCGCTCGCAGATCCTCGGTGTAGTGTCCGGCGTTGCGTCGATGGCCAAGCGGCCGTCAGGGGCATTTGATCCCCTGGTCGACCTGATGCGCACGCCATCGGAGATCCGGGGCGCGATCCAGGGCAGCACGCCGAGTTCGTCGACGGCGCTGCTCGCTCGTACTGGCGTGCCCGCTGCCTTACCCGGCAATGCCAGCCTGACGGCAGATGCTGCGCGTGCGGGCGCGGGCTTTTTGATCGGTGCACGCCAGGGTGTGGCGCCTACTGTAGGGGTGCTGGTCGATGGCGCACCCACTATTCCAGGTAGCGTCCTGGTACTACTGCCCGATGGCATGCCGGATGATCCGGTGGCCGCTAGTGGTTTCGCCCTGGTCGTACTGGTCATTACCGAACTGGCGTTGGCTCACGCCCAGGCGGTGGCCACTGTCATCGAGGACGAAGCCGACACGCCGACCTTGAGCCCACTGGAACTGGAGGGCCTGGTTAACCTGGTGCGCTCCCTGGTGCAGTCTTCCATTCTGTTGCAACGTCACCTCTACGACGTGGAGACCGCCCGGCCGATCATTGAGGCGTTGCGCAACGTCGCCGCGTTGATCCAGGCCCGCGCCCGCCAGGTCATTTTGCAAAGCCCGCCGATGCTGGAACGTGTGGTCGAAACCCCGGCAAGCCTGCGTCTGTTGGCCCACCGCTGGTACGGCGACCATACCCGCGCCGCCGAGCTGATCCGTTTGAATCCCGACCTGAAAACCCCGCACAACATTGAAGCCGGGGAGGTGCTGCGTGCCTACGCCAAGTAACGTCCTGGACGAATCCATACGCCTGTCCATTGGTGGCCTGGCGCATGAAGAGTGGGACGGCTGGTCGATTGAATCGGACCTGTTGACCGCTGCTGACGGTTTCGAGCTGGAGCTGTACACCAAGGACGCTACTCGCTTGCCAAGCGTGCTGGCCGAGGGCGCACCTTGCTCGCTGACCTTGGGCAAAGATCGCGTGTTGACCGGCCAAATCGACGAGTTTGAACACGACATCTCCCGTCAGGGTATCTCTATGCGTATCACCGGCCGGGACCGTGCGGCGCCTCTGGTCGACTGTTCGGCACCGTTCGTTTCGATGCGCGAAGCCACGTTGGCGCAGATACTGGATCAGGTCGTAAAGCCGCTGGGCATCACTCAAATAGAGATCCGTGCCGCCCAGGCCAAGACCCGACGCCGCGTACAGGTTGAACCTGGTCAAAGTGCGTGGGAGGCGTTGCTCCAAGTTGCCGAAGCCAACGGCTTGTGGCCGTGGGTTGAGCCTGACGGCCGCTTGATCATCGGCGGGCCCGACTACAACACCGCGCCAGTCGGTACGCTGATCATGCGGGAGGACGGTGTCGGCAATAACGTGCAGCGCCTCAGTGTGCGGCGCTCTATCGCCAACCGTTACAGTCAGATCACCGTCCTGGGCCAACACGGCCAGTACGACAATGATGGCCTGGACACCAAGCGTTCCCACCTGCGTTCTGTCATCCAGGACGAAACCCTGGCTCGGCGCGGGATCTTCCGGCCGAAGGTGATCATCGACAGTTCCAGCGAGAACCAGGACATGGCGACGACTCGGGCGCGCAAGCTGCTGGCTGACAGTCGCCTGGAGGGTTTCGAGATCCGCGCCGTGGTCATGGGCCACCGTGCCGACAACGGCCAAGTGTGGAACCCAGGCCAGCGTGTGATTGTGCGTAGCCAGCCTCATGGACTAGACGCCACTTACTTCCTGATGGCCCGCACCTTGCGCCTGACTCGGGGTGAAGGGGCGATAACCGAGCTGCGGTTGCGGGAAGATAAAATGTGGGTGCTCGACGGCAACCCCACCAAGAAGCGCAAGGGCAAGAAAGCAAACCCGGATGCGGCATTTATCGAAATGATCAAGGGACTCTGATGAGCAACATGGCGCGCCTGGTGCGCGAGCAGATCGGCCGGGCAATGAGGAACGTTCGCCAGGCCTTTCGGGGTACGGCGGCGCGTAACACACATGGCACGTTGATTGGCATTGAAATGGAAGGGCTTGCGGGCGAGTCGGTTTCCGGCGAACTGATGCAGCACTACGGGTTCAGCTCTGGGCCGTTGCCAGGCGCTGAATTTATCGCAATCCCTGTGGGCGGTAACAGCAAGCACACAGTTGTCGTAGCCAGTGAGGACGGGCGTTATCGGGTCGTGGTCAAGGATGGCGAGGTGGCGCTGTATACCGATGAAGGCGACTACATCCACATGAAGCGCGGTCGATTGATCGAGATCGAAACCGACACACTGGTGGTCAAGGCCAAGACCAAGGTGCGCTTTGAGACGCCCCTGGTCGAAATGAGCGAGGACGTTAAGGCGGCGGGAGAGATCGCGGACCATACCCGGACGATGCAGGCAGATCGGCTTATCTATAACGGACATAACCACGGTGGTGGCCCAGTACCGGGTCAACAGCAGTAAACCGAAAGCCCCATTGGAAATTCTTAAACCCCGCTGATACTCGGCGGCTTTTGCGTGCGCGTCACTATGCCAGCCTATGGACGCAGGCATAAACCCAACCACTGGCGACTTGACGGGCCAGCGTATCAATACGCTGGGCAACGCCGTTTACATCCGCCTCATGACACCCCTCGGCACCTGGTGGAAAGACACCACCGTGGGCTCCCGCCTGCATGAGCTGAAACGTTCCAAAGACCTGCCACGGGTCGGCAAGCTCGCCAAACAATACGCCGAGCAGGCGCTCCAGCCGCTGCTCGATGACGGCCGCGCCCAGGACATCACCATCACCGTCGAACAGCCCCATAACGGCTGGCTCAACCTTCAAATCGACATCACCGACGCCACCGGCAATCCGCAGGTGTTTCGCCAACCTGTAAGAGTAAATTGACATGGCCTATTCCGGTCGCTCCCTGGACGCCATTCTGCGCGACATCCTGCGTGATATTCGCAACCTTCAAGCCGAGGCAGACATTGGCCCCGACAGCGACAACTACGTCCGGTCTGCCGCTGTAGCGTCGGCTATCGAAGGCCTCTATCAGAAACTGGCCTGGCTCTATCGTCAGATTTTCCCGGACACAGCCGACGAAGAAGAACTGGTCCACACGGCCGCGCTTCGGGGTGTGCTGCGTAAAGATGCGGTTGCCGCCACCGGGACGGTCGCTCTCAAAGGCACGCCTGATGTCGAGCTGTTGCTCGGTGCCACTTTGAAGCACGTGGTCGCGGGCGAGCTGTTCACCGCTATATCTAGCGCGAAGATTGGCATCGATGGCACCGCCACTGTCCTGGTCGAGGCTCAGACCGTCGGTGTGGCTCTCAACGACCTAGTCGGCGCTCTGACCCTCACCAGCCCTCCATTGGGTATGGATGCGGCCTCCGCGTTTGTAGGCAAGACCACAGGCGGCGAAGATCAGGAGACAATCGAGTCCCTGTTGGCGCGTTACCTGGACATCATCCAGTCGCCTCCGGCCGGGGGAGCCGATTACGACTACCGTCGCTGGGCACTAGAGGTGGACGGCGTTGCCGACGCCCTGGTTATCCCTAGGCGCCGTGGTGGTGGCACTGTCGACATCGTCATTACAGGCAGTAACGGTGCACCATCCGCCGAGGTGATTGCAGCGTGCTTGGCGCATATACAAAGCCAATGCTCAGTCATCGTCGACGTGTGGGTGTACGCACCTACAGAGCGCACTGTCGACTCTGCTGCCAAAGTTGAACTCGCACCCGACTTCACTTTGGCCGATGTGCAGGCGGCAGCACAAAAGGCCTACAACATTCTCCTGGGCGCATTGAAGCCAGGCGACACGCTCAAGCGCTCTCAGATTGAAGCGATGATCAATAACCTGGCGGGTGTGCTGGATCGGGCTGTTGCTGCTCCGGCAGGCAACGTCAAGGCATCCGATGACCCGGCCCTGATCGGCTGGATTCGACCTGGAGTCATCATTTTGGGGCTGCTGGGATGACCACGCTGGCCGATCAACTCCGGCTGCTGCTGCCCCCGGTTTCATACGACGGAACCGCGCCTTACCTGTCGGCCACCATTGAAGCCGAGGCGAATGCCATGGACATGGCCGACGCGCAGGCGACTACGGTTTACAACGCCATCTTTCCCGACTCAGGGGAAGGCCTGGCCGATTGGGAGCGCGTGCTGGCCTTGCCTGACCCGTGCCTGGTCGGACAAGCGCAGACCGTCGGCCAGCGCGTGCAAGCCGTTGTCAGCAAGCTGCAAGGTCGTGCTGGGCAGAGCAAACCCTTTTTCATCGCCCTGGCTAAGTCCATGGGCTACGACATCACCATCACTACATTCCGCGCCGCCCGAGCGGGGATGGCGCGGGCTGGCGACCCCATCAACGGCGGCGACTGGGACTTCGCCTGGCGCGTTAACGCTCCCGCCGTGACGGTTAGTTATGCAAGGGCCGGTGCTACGGGCGCTGGCGATCCTTTATCCGCCTGGGGCAACAGGGCCTTGGAATGTCGGTTTGGCCAACTGAAGCCTGCGGAATCTATTTTGCTTTTTGGATACGGAGACAACTAGTGCAAAAAATCGGTGCAAGTACTGCCTCGGCAAACCCGCTCGGTGAGTTCACAGAGGGCAATCCTGGCGCGGGTGTTCCGGCCACATTGTTGAAGGCCTCCTGGCTGAACGCGATACAGCGTGAACTGGTTCACTTGGTTGAGGGTGCAGGTCTGACGCTAGACGCTGCTGATGACTATCAAATCCTTAAAGCCATTCAAGCGATTCAAACCATCGCAGGCACCTGGTTAAAGCTCAGCGGCAAGCCAACCACGGTTGCAGGTTTCGGTATCACCGATGCTTTCACGAAGACCGAGACGACATCTGCTATTCAGCAGAGAGTCGCGGAGTTGGTTGCCTCGTCCCCTGCAGCGTTAGACACGTTGAAGGAGTTGGCTGCTGCGCTAGGTAATGATCCAGACTTTGCAACGACAATGGCCAACGCCCTCGCGGGAAAGGCCAACAAGGCAACGACCCTCGGCGGTTATGGCATCGGTGATGTGTACACAAAGCCCGAAATCGATCAAAAGGTTGGCCAGGCCACCGAGTCTAATAAAGGCACTTCGCGGTTCGGCACTTCTACCGAGCAACTCGCCGGACTTCTCACAACTGTTATGTCCAACCCCGCCGGAGTGTTGGCGCTTTTGACCGCGTGGTTTCCGCGCCGGACCTTCGCGCACAGAGACTACATCCGCATTCCTGACGTACCTGGCGGGCTGATTATACAATGGGGCAGGGATTCAAACGCAACCGCCGGGCCTATCACGGTGACTCTGCCGACTGGGTTTCCAGCTTCCAAATGGCTGGAGATTTCGACGCCTATCCTTGGATCTCCAAGTGGCTGGGATGTATCTCAGAGTGCAGGAGGTACATCGCTCTCTCAATCAATATTCCATAGGCGGTCGGGGAATGGAACAACAACTAACGCCCTATCAAATTTTGATATTTTCTGGGTTTCTTTAGGTTTCTAGGGGGTTTAATGATGGTTTATTACAGTTCAGCAACTAAGGCGTTCATCCCCGAGGCATGGAAGACTGACGGAACTTACAGTGATGATACTTGGCCGCCTGATGCGGTGCTTCTAAGTGAAGAAGAACAAGTTATTTACTGGAAGAAATCACCGCCCGAGGGCAAGCAGCTTGGCTCTGAAGATGGTCGTCCGGCATGGGTTGATCTGCCTTCGCTGACCTTGGCGGATATTGCAAGTAATGAGCGCTCATGGCGTGACGGTGCATTGCTGAGCATTAAGTGGTTGCGCGAGCGTCACCGTGATCAGCAGGAAATCGGCGGGGACACAACGCTGTCCGGTGAGCAGTTCGCGGAGCTGCTGTTATACATGCAGGCGCTTCGCGACTGGCCGGAGTCGTCGTATTTTCCTGATAGCAAATGCCGCCCACGTCCTCCGGTTTGGATCGTAGGACCGATCGAATAGTGTTGAGCGGTAGTCGTGCCAAGTATCGCGCTAGTTTTTGGTTGTTCTTGGGTGTTTTGAAGTGCCAATTATCTCGCTAAGCGGTGCCAAATCCGACGCGTGCTTACACCGGCCGGCCTGGTGCCGCGCTCTGTAGTCGCTGCCGAGGCTGCGAAGCTGCGAGGCTGCGCTGGCCCTACGCAACAATTCATTACTTCCTGGCCTATCGCGCTGCCTATTTTCGCCAGCGGCTTCCTGGGTTTCACACCACCTTGTGGCGAGGGAGCTTGCTCCCGCTCGAGTGCGCAGCGCTCGTAAACCCTGGTGTACATATCCATTGCAGCAGGTGCTGCGGCTTTAAGTTCCGCTCTGACAGCAGCTCATTTTTGAATAGCCGAAATGCCGAGGTCAGTGCAGTCTCGTGGCTCGGCAGCGGTTGGATTGTGGCGAGGGGAGAGGGGGTGTGGCGAGGGGGAAGCCCCTCGCCAGCGGTGGTTAGCGTTCGATGGCCAGGGCTACGCCTTGGCCGCCGCCGATGCACAGGGTGGCCAGGCCTTTTTTGGCGTCGCGCTTGATCATTTCGTGGAGCAGGGTCACCAGCACTCGGCAGCCCGACGCACCGATCGGGTGGCCGATGGCGATGGCGCCGCCGTTGACGTTGACCTTGCTCGGGTCCCACTCCAGCTCTTTGCCCACGGCCAGGGCCTGGGCGGCGAAGGCTTCGTTGGCTTCGATCAGGTCCAGCTGTTGCAGGGTCCAGCCGGCTTTGTCCAGGCAGCGGCGGGTGGCCGAGACCGGGCCGATGCCCATGATGGCCGGGTCGACACCGGCGTTGGCGTAGGCGGCGATTTTTGCCAATACCGGCAAGCCCAGGGCCTTGGCCTTGGCCGCGCTCATCAGGATGACCGCCGCGGCACCGTCGTTCAGCGACGAAGCGTTGCCGGCGGTCACCGAGCCGTCTTTCTTGAAGGCCGGCTTGAGCTTGGCCAGGGCTTCGGCGGTGGTGCCGGCACGGGGTTGTTCGTCGGTGGCGAAGGCCACCGGGTCGCCCTTGCGCTGGGGAATCAGGATCGGCGTGATCTCATCGACAAAGCGCCCGCCCTCGATGGCGGCGATGGCTTTTTGCTGGGAGGCGGCGGCGAAAGCGTCCTGGGCTTCGCGGCTGATGGCGTATTTGTCCACCAGGTTCTCGGCGGTGATGCCCATGTGGTAGTCGTTGAAGGCATCCCACAGGCCGTCGCTGATCATGGTGTCGATCATCTGGCTGTGGCCCATGCGCAGGCCGGTGCGGGCGCCGGGCAGCACGTAGTTGGACAGGCTCATGTTTTCCTGGCCGCCGGCAATGATCACCTCGGCATCGCCGCAGCGAATGGCCTGGGCTGCCAGGTGCAGGGCCTTGAGGCCCGAACCGCAGACTTTGTTCAGGGTCATGGCCGGTACGGCGTGGGGCAGGCCGGCCTTGATCGCGGCCTGGCGCGCCGGGTTCTGGCCAGCGCCGGCGGTGAGCACCTGGCCCATGATCACTTCATCGACCTGGGCCCCGTCGAGGCCGGTCTGGGCCAGCAGCTGGCGGATGACGGCGGCGCCCAGGTCCACGGCGCTGATACTGGCCAGCGAGCCCTGGAAACTGCCCACGGCGGTACGGGTGGCGGCAACGATTACGACGTCTTGCATGGAATTGATCCTCCTCAGGCGAACTGCATTTCAGGTACATGGTCCGGCACGATCAGCTTGCCGGCGGTCTTGCTGACGATTTCCTCGACGCTGACCCCGGGCGCGCGTTCCTTGAGGATAAAGGCGCCGTTTTCGATTTCCAGGTAGGCCAGGTCCGTCAGGACGCGTTTGATGCATTTGGCGCCGGTCAGCGGCAGGCTGCAGCGGGCCAGCAGTTTCGACTCGCCGTCCTTGGAGGCGTGGGTCATGGTGACGATGATGTTCTCCGCACCGGCCACCAGGTCCATGGCGCCGCCCATGCCCTTGACCAGTTTGCCGGGGATCATCCACGAGGCGATGTTGCCCTCGACGTCCACTTCAAAGGCACCCAGCACGGTGAGGTCGATATGGCCGCCGCGGATCATCGCAAACGACTCGGCGGAAGAAAAGATCGAGGCGCCGGTGCGGGCGGTGACCGTCTGTTTGCCGGCGTTGATCATGTCGGCGTCGACTTCGGCCTCGGTGGGGAAGGCGCCCATGCCCAGCAGGCCGTTTTCCGATTGCAGCATGACTTCCATGCCTTCGGGGATGTAGTTGGCCACCAGGGTCGGAATACCGATGCCGAGGTTGACGTAGTAGCCGTCCTGCATTTCGCGGGCGACGCGTTGAGCCATTTGTTCGCGGGTAAGAGCCATGAGGGTTGTCCTTTTATTCTTGAGGCTGGAGGCGTGGGTTCACTTGCGCACGGTGCGCTGTTCGATGCGCTTCTCGAACGTGCCGCAGATGACCCGGTCGACGTAGATGCCAGGGGTGTGGATCTGCGTCGGGTCCAGCTCGCCCGGTTCGACGATCTCTTCGACCTCGACCACGGTGATCTTGCCGGCGGTGGCCGCCAGCGGGTTGAAGTTCTGCGCCGTGTGGCGGTACACCACGTTGCCGAAATGGTCGGCTTTCCAGCCTTTGACGATGGCGAAATCGCCGGTAATGGACTCTTCCATCAGATAGGGGCGGCCGTTGAATTCACGGGTTTCCTTGCCGTCGGCGACCGGAGTGCCGACCCCGGTGGCGGTGAAGAAGGCCGGAATGCCGGCGCCGCCAGCGCGCATTTTTTCCGCCAGGGTGCCTTGGGGGGTGAGCACCACTTCGATTTCGCCGCTGAGCAGCTGCTTCTCGAACAGGGCGTTTTCGCCGACGTAGGAGGCGATGACCTTGCTGATCTGCCGATCTTCAAGCAGCACGCCGAGGCCGAAACCGTCGACCCCGCAGTTATTGGAAACCACCGTCAGGTCGCGGGTGCCGCGACGCTTGATCTCGGCGATCAGGTTTTCCGGAATGCCGCACAGGCCAAAGCCGCCGGCGAGTACGGTCATGCCGTCTTCCAGACCTTCAAGGGCTTCTGCATAAGACGCCACGCGCTTGTCGAAACCTGCCATTGGACCATCCTCTTTTGTTATTTGTCGGCGGCTGGCTAGCCGTATGGGGAAGCAGTGTTGCGCCGCTGGATTGATTTGTTAAGTTGTTTTTTAAGGGTCATTGATTTAGAAAGCAGCACAATAAGCGGCGAGTTACTCGCGGCAAGCTGCGAGCAACAGCCACTCACATCCCGCTTTTCCCTTGCAGCCTGCAGCTTATAGCTTGCCGCTGCTCCTCTGGAGCTGCCGATGACCGTTAAACAGATTCGGGCTTTTCTGGCTGTTGCCCACAGCCTGAGCTTTGCCCTGGCATGTGAACGTCTGCATTTGTCGCAGTCGGCGTTGAGCCTGACCATCAAGGCCCTGGAGGAGGGGCTGGGGGGGCGGTTGTTCACCCGTAATACGCGCAACGTGGCCCTGACCCCGGAAGGCGAGGCCCTGGTGCCCCTTGCCCGGCGCCTGATCGCCGACTGGGATAACGCCGAGGATGACCTGCGCCAACGCTTCACCCTGCAACGCGGGCGCGTGACCCTGGCGGCGATGCCATCGTTTGCCGGCAACCTGCTGCCGCCGATTCTCAAGGCGTTTCGCGCCCGGTATCCCAAGGTCAATGTCACGGTCAATGACGTGATCAACGAGCAGGTGCTGGAGATGGTCCGCGACCGCCAGGTGGAGTTGGGCGTGGCCTTCGAACCGCAAGACAGTTCGTCCCTGGAGTTCACGCCGCTGTATATCGACCGTTTTATCGCGGTGGTGCCCAGCGATTCGGAGCTGGCCCGGCGCAGCGAGATCGATTGGCAGAGCCTGTTGCAGCAGCCCTTTATCACCTTGCAGCGGCCGTCCACGGTGCGGGTCATGCTTGAAGAGCACCTGCGCGCCCGGGGCATGCCGCTGCCTGTGGAATTTGAAAGCCACCAGTTGGCGACCGTGGGACGCATGGTCGCCAGTGGCCTGGGGGTGAGTGCGGTGCCGGCCTTGTGCGCCGGGCAGATGCGCGAGCTGGGGGCGCACTGCATCACCCTTGGCGACCCGGTGGTGGAGCGGGCGATTGGCATACTGACCAAACCCGGGCACGAGTTGTCGGCGGCGGCCCAGGCACTGTTCGATACCTTGCGCGATGCGCGCCTGGGCGAGGCCATGTTCAACCTCGACTGAGCAGAGCGTCACCAGGCACTCACGCCAGGCGCTCCACCAGCAGCGGCAGCAACACCTCGCAAGGGGTGGCGATCTTCATCTGCAACAGCTCGTCGGCACGGGTCCTGCCGAAGTTGATGGCGATCAGTGGCTTGTGCTGCTCGACGATATTCAGGCACAGGCGATACGCCGAGTAGGCCATCAGCGACGACCCCACCACCAGCAACCCCGCGCTCTGTTGCACTGCCTGCATGGCCTGAGCGGCGGTGGCCGGGGCGACGTTTTCGCCAAAGAACACCACATCCGGCTTCAGCCGTTCGCCGGCGCAATGGGGGCATTGCGGCACCTGGAAGCGCGACTCGAAGGCCGGGTCGAGCAGGGTGTCGCCATCCGGCGCCTGGATGGCATCGACTCCGGCCAGGTAGGGGTTCTGCTGCTCCATCACCTCCTGGATCAGCTGGCGCTCGCTGGTTTGCCCGCAGTCCAGGCACCGCACCCGGTGCAGGCTGCCATGCAGTTCGATGGCCTGGGGGCTGCCGGCCTGGTGGTGCAGGCTGTCGACGTTCTGGGTGATCAGCCCGGCGATCTGCCCACGCTCCTGAAGGGTGGCCAGGGCCGAGTGGGCGGCGTTCGGCCGGGCCTGGCGCACCCGTGGCCAGCCCAGCATGGCGCGGGCCCAGTAGCGGCGGCGGGCTTCGGCCCGGGCGAGGAATTCCTGGTACATCATCGGCTGGCGTCCACGGCGCACACCGTCGTTGTCGCGGTAGTCGGGAATGCCCGAGGGGGTGCTGATGCCAGCACCGGTGAGCACCACAAAGGATTGCCCGGCCATCACCCGGGCCAGGGAGTCGAGGGCGTTGCGAGTTTGGCTGTCGATCATGCTGGAGGCCCGGGTACGGAGGCGCGCTGAGCGGTACCCAGGAATAAACGCAAACGCGGCGCCAGGCCAGTTTTTTATGCAGCGGCGGCTGATTGCCCTGGCGTTCCGGGCGCCTGCCGCGCCGTTGCGCTCAGCGGCGCTTGCCGAACACCGACTTGGGCGGCTTGCCGAAGAATCGGGTAAAGGCCGCGCTGAAGTTGTTGGGGAACTTGTAGCCCACCTGATACGCCGCCTGCGCCACCTGGCAGCCGCTTTCCAGCAGGGTGTAGGCCTTGCGCATGCGCAGCTCATGGAGCATGCGATGGGGGGTGGAATTGAAACGGTGGTGCAGGCCTTCCTTGAGCTTGAACTCGTTGAGCCCGACCGCGGCGCACAGGTAAGGAATGGTCAGCGGCTGGTCCATCTGCTCGATCATGATCTCGCGCACCCGTTCCAGCTTCTCGATATCGGCGGCGGCAAATTGCAGGTTTTCCGACGTGCTCGGCGGGCTCAGCAGTTTGAGCTGTTCGGACAGCAGGCTGAGGGTGTGGATATGCAACTCCAGGGTGTCGCTCGCCCCCTGGTTGAGGTAGCGCGTCAGGGCCGTGGCGTGGCAGATGCTGGTGGCCGAGGTCTTGGCGAAGCCCAGCTGGCGCACGTTGCCGTTACCCAGCAATTGCCGGGTGCGCTGCTCGCCAAGGTACTTGCACAGGGTGTGTTCACCGATCAACAGGCGCAGTTGCGAAACCGTGGCCCCTGCCTCGTAGCAGCGCTCGCCGAGGCTCGACTGGAACGAGGTGATGGTGGTGTGACCGGCGCGGAACACCACGGCTGATCCGTCGGCGCCCTTGTAGCCGGAGTCGCCCTGGATGCCGTAGGTGATCACCAGCATGTGGCGGTTGTGCGGGCTTACGGTTTCTTCGATCAGGTTGCGGGTGGGGCGGTAGCGCGAACGCACCACCATCAAGTCGTCCTCCAGGGAGAAACGTTCGGAATAGCACTCGCCCAGTTCGTGGGGCAACTGATGGCGCATCCAGCCGCAGGCATCGTTGCTGACCAGCCGCGAGTGCGTTGACGCGACTCGATACGACTGGGAAATCCTTTGTAAGGCCGCCACTTTTGCTGTCCTCCCTTGAGTTGGCTCCGGCTCGCATATGGATTGATCCAGAATCCATACGAACACACATGATAAGCATTCGCATTAATGAATAGCATGTTTCCACGGCAACTGCTATCGCCAGGACGAAGCGGGCGCTGATTCATTGATGGGGAGCACGATGAGCAAGCATGTGTTGAAAGCCGGCGGTTATACGCTGTGGGTCGGCTGCTGGCTGGGTGGGGTCGCCAGTGTGGCGGCACAGACCGAGCTGGCGCCGGTTCGGGTCACCGCAAACAAGATCGAGCAGACCCAGGAACAGGTTCCGGCCAGCCTCTCGGTGCTCAACGCCGAAGACTTGCGCAAGGGCGGCATCGACGACCTGGAACGCCTGGCTCGTGTGACCCCGGGATTCACCTTTCAGCCTTTCGGCCAGTCCGGCACCAACCTGCCGGTGGTGCGCGGCCTGACCTCCAGCCCCACGGCGTTTTCCTCATCGATGCTGATGCTGGTCGATGGTGTGCCGACCCTGATGGGCCAGGGCTTCGACCACAACCTGCTGGGGGTGGAGCAGGTGGAAATCCTGCGCGGCCCGCAGTCCACCCTTTATGGGCGCAACGCCGAGGCCGGGGTGCTGAGTATCCGCACCCGCCAGCCCGGCGCCGAACCCTACGCGCGGATCGAAGCCGGCATCGGCAGCCGCGACCAGCGCACCCTGAGCGCCGACGCCAGCACCGCGCTGGTGCCCGATACCTTGTACGCCGGGGTGTCCGGGCAATGGCTGGAGCAGGACGGTTTTATCGACGACGGTTACCGGGGCGGCCAGGCCGATGACCGCGAGCGCCACAGTGCACGCATGGTGCTGCGCTGGACCCCGAGCCTGAACACCGACGTCAACCTGCGCTACAGCCGCCAGGACTATCGCGACGGTGCTTCGTTATGGGGCGCGGTCAATGCCTCGCGGCGCGAGGTGCGTTCCGGCACCCCGAGCTGGAACCACTCCAGCGGACGCAGCCTGTCCCTGGACGTGCTGCATGAGTTCGCCTCAGGGCTCAAGCTGCGCTCGATCACTGCGCGCAACGACTTCTACGACCGGGTCCAGCAAGACACCGACTTCATGCCGGCCGACCTGTTTCACCTGCGTCGCGACTACCACATGAACACCCTGTCCCAGGAGTTCCGCCTGGAAGGCCAGTGGCGTGACAGCCAGTGGCTGTTGGGGGCCTACGCCGATCGCGATGACCACGACCTGTCGTACCAGCAGAAACTGCCCCTGCGCCTGACCCGGACCGATGTGCAACTGGGGGGCAATACCACGGCGTTGTTCGGCCAGTGGGTGATGCCCCTGGCCGAGCGCTGGACCCTGACCCTGGGTGCCCGCGCCGAGCAGGACAAGGTGCATATCGACCCGGCCATCGGCAGCCGTCAGAGCGATCAATGGCAGCGCCTGACCCCCAAGGCGGCGCTGCAATACGAATGGCAGCCTGATGCCTACCTCTATGGCAGCTACTCCGAGGGCTTTCGCGCCGGCGGCTTCAACGCGTTTTCCAGTGCCGCCAACTACCCGGGCTATGACCCGGAAAAGGTCAAGACCTACGAGGTCGGCGCCAAGGGCTGGATGGACGACAAGCGCCTGCGCTACTCGGCGGCGCTGTACTGGATGGACGTGCGCGACATGCAGGTGCAGCAAATGATCCAGCCGGGGGTGGTGTACATCACCAACGCCGCCTCGGCGCGCTCCACCGGGCTGGACCTGGAGGCCGAATACCTGCTCGCCGACAACTGGCGGCTGGTCAGCGCCGTGGGCCTGAACCGCACCCGCTTCCAGAGCTTTCGCGAGGGCAGCAACGACTACCAGGGCAATCGCAACCCCTACGCCCCGGACCTGACCGGCCACCTCAGCCTGCGCTACGACGCGCCCCAGGGCTGGTGGGCCCAGGGCGGCGTGAGCGCCGTGGGCAAGACCTACCTCGACTCGGCCAACCAATACAGCCGTGGCGGCTACGGCCTGATCGACCTGAACGCCGGGTACGACTTCAGCCACTACGGCATCAGCGCCTATGTAAAAAACGCCGCCGACAAGCGTTACGACGCGGTCGGCTATTTGAACGGCACCGCGCGGGTCTACAGCCCGCCCCGGGAAATCGGCCTGCGTGTGAGCTATGAACTGTGAGCTGCGAATTATGAATGGCGTCAACCTGGCAACCCCGCACCCGCTGCAACCTTATTGGGACCTGACATTGGCCGCCGTGCGCGCCGATGCCCTGCGCATCGCCCTGGAGTGGAAGCTGTTCAACCTGCTGCACCTGCCGGCCTCTGCGCAGTCGATCGCCCGCCAGCTGCGACTGGACCCGGCCAACACCGGTTACTGGCTCGACACTCTGTGGAGCATGGAACTGCTGAACCGCGATGACAGCCAGCCGCCGCAGTACCACAACACCTCGGTGGCCAGCGATTACCTGCGGCCTGAGGCGCCGGACTACTGCGGCGATGCCTGGAGCTTTCGCCTGCGCGGGTTGCGACATTTTGCCGGGCAGCTTGGGGATCAGGTCCGGGCCGGCCGTCCCAGTGGCCAGGCGCCGGACGTGGCGACCACCATCGACAACTGGACCAGCGCCGCCCGCCTGCAGATCGCCCAGGAGCAGCGCGCGGTCACCGTCGACCTGGCGTTGCGCCTGATGGCGCAGATTCCGGAGTTCCCCGGGGCCCGGCGCGTGCTCGACCTGGGCGGTGGCCCGGGGCTGGTGGCGATAGCCCTGGCCCGCGACAACCCGCTGCTGTGTGGCGAGGTGTTCGACTTTGCCCAGACCGTCAGCGTGGCCGCCGACAACATTCGCCTGGCCGGCTTGGAGCAGCGGCTGACGGTGCGTGGCGGCGACCTGGCGAGCGACTCGATCGGCGAGGGCTACGACCTGATCTGGTGTTCCTCGGTGCTGCATTTCGTGCCGGACCTGGCGGCCACCCTGAAAAAAATCCACGCCGCCTTGCGCCCCGGCGGGGTGCTGGTCAGTGCCCATGCCGAGATCCCCGAGGACCCGCAACAGGCGCGTCGGGTCATGCCTTACTACCTGTCGATGCAGATGCTCGGGCGCCAGCTGACCCCCGCCGGCGGTCTGGTTGAAGCCCTGGAACAGGCCGGCTTCGAGGCCATCGACAGTCATGCCGAAGTGGCGTTTGCCGTGGCCCCGGTGGCGGTCCAGGTGGCGCGCCGGAGTCCGTCATGAGCCCGCTGTCGACTGCTCGCGCCTTGCGCCTGCAACTGATGTTCGGCTGGCTCAACTTCGTGCTCGCGGTGCCCAGCATCTACCTGCTGCTGGGGCTGCCGCTGGTGATGCGCGAGCACGGCTGGTCGGGCACCGATATCGGCCTGTTCCAGCTGGCCGGCCTGCCGGCGGTGTTCAAGTTCCTGCTGGCGCTGCCCGTGCAGCGCTATCGCTCGGTGCGCGGCCACTACCGGGCCTGGGCCTGGGTGTTGTGCCTGTTGCTGGCGCTGTTGCTGGTGGTGGTCAGCCAGCAGGCGATCAATACCCATCGCCTGTACCTGTTCGGCCTGGCGTTCGTGGCCGGGGTCCTGGCGACCTGGGCCGATATTCCGGTGAACGCCCTGGCAATCAAGTTGCTGCCCCAGGCGCAGCAGATCCGTGCCGGTGGCATCCGTTCTGCGGCGCTGTTCCTGGGGGCCATCGTCGGCGCCGGGGTGATGCTGCTGGTGCAGAACCGCTGGGGATGGCAGGCGCCGTTCCTGTTGATGGCCGGCGGTCTGCTGCTGGCGCTGCTGCCCCTGGGCCTGCTGCGCGAAAGCGCCAGCGACGCCGATCAGCCGCAGCCGGCGCGGCCCTCGCTGACGGACTGGTCGGGTTACTTCAGCCAGCCGGGGGCCCGGCTCTGGACCTGGGTCCTGCTCAGCAGCTTTCCCTTTGTCGGTGCCGCCTGGCTGTACCTCAAGCCGCTGCTGCTCGACCAGGGCATGCCGGTGCAGCAGGTGGCGTGGGTCGCCGGGATCGGCGGCGGCGTGGTCGGGGCCCTGGCCAGCCTGCTGGGCGGGCGCCTGGTGCGGCGCCTGGGCCCGGGCCGGGCGATCCCCTGGTTCATGGTCTTCGCCCTGGGCGCGTTGCTGGTCCTGACCGCCGCGCTTGGCCTCCAGGCCTCGTTGCCGTGGCTGGTGTTCGCCGCGTTTTTGCTGGCCTGCGCCATGGGCGCAGTGTCGACCCTGGTCTTCGGCTTGATGATGTTTTTCTCGCGTCAGAACCGCCAGGCCGCCGACTACGGCCTGCAGGCCAGCCTGTTTGTGCTGACCCGGCTGCTGGTGCCGATCGGTGCCGGGGTCTTGCTCGACCGCAGCGGCGCGCTGGGCATGCTCGCCGGCCTGTCGCTGGCGATGGTCGGCGTATGCGGCCTGGCACTGGCCGCACGGCATTCGATTACTCAGGCCACGGCCGGGGTGTATGGGCAACCCGACAAGGCAGTCGGCGCCCCACCGGGTTCCGGCTGACGGGGCTTGAGCCACCCCCGTCAGCCACTCGGAACCTGTTGACGATTTAGCGAGTGACGCTCAGGCAAGGCAAAAATGGCTGAGGAAGCGGAGTTTAGGCCGCTAAATGAGCATTTTCGAAGCCATTTTCAACGCCGCATGGGCTAAGCGCAGCAACTCGTGGACAGGTTCTCAAGCGTAAGTTCGACTTAATAGGGATGAGTCCATGAAGGCTACTTTAGGTATCTGTCTGATTACCCAGGCTCAGCCTCTGATCGAAGACGTGGCATTTGTCATCGAGCAGTTGCAGGCCGGCTTGCAGCCACCGGCCAACGCCGCGGATTGGCCGCTGGCCAGTGCCGATTGCGAAGCCATGCACCGTGCCCTCGGGCCCCGTCCCCACAGTGAGGCGGTGCTGGAAACCCTGATGGTCCAGGCCCGGCGCTATCTGCAAGGCAACCCGGCGAACAGCGCGGCCTTGCCCGATCTGTGGCTGCTGACCTTCGACTCGCCACGGGCGGCACAAGAGCACTTGCGCTGCCAGAATCCGCCGCTGTCCAACGAGCTGTTCATTCTCGACCTCGGGCACCAGGCCGAGGCCGGTGCCGAGGACCCCTTCGACGAGCTGATCGAAGCCGCGCCCGAATCGCGCCTGTCACCCCATTCGGCGCTGTTGTATTGCGCCTTGCCGGCGCTGCCGGGGTGGATGAACCGCATTGGCGGCAACCGGCATCTGCGGGTGGCGGGGGAGGACCGTGCAGCGCGCCGCGCCGACCTGCTGCGAATCGTCCTCGATCACCTGGAGCACGCCCACTTCAACCGGCTGCTGGCGCGCTCCATCAGCGGCCCCTTGCTCTCGGTCAGCCTGGCCACTGAGGTCACGCGCTTTATGCGCAGTCGCTGGCAGGAGCGCTGGGACTTTCATTCCTACACCGGCTCCATGGTCGCCGGGCTGATCCAGTCGATGCAGGACAACGTCGCCGGCAGCGGCATCCGTTGCCTGGGCGGGTGCAACGAACACAGCCTGGCCGTGAGTGCCATGGCCGGCTGGCAGCTGTTTGGCCGGGCCTATGTGATCACCGTGACCTCGGGGATGATCGACGAGTTTCGCGGCACCCTGGCCAACCTCAAGCGCCTGGGCGCGCCGGGGCTGATCATCTGCGCCGACAGCCCGGACAGCGTGTGGTACGCGTTCCAGGGCACCCAGGACGTGGACAACGACGGGCGCCGGGTGATCGAGGCGCGGGGCCTGCGCCAGGTGTTTATCCGCAAGGTCGAGGAGATCGGCGCCCGCCTGGAAGAAGCCTTCGCCATGCTCGCCGAGCGGGCCGAGCCGGTGTTTATCCTGGCCACCCAAGGCGTGCTCGAATCGCGGCCCCAGGTGCCGTTGGATGTGCGCCTGCCGGAGCCCGCGGCGCCCCTGGCCCGGGTTCTCGAGCCTGGCCAGCGTGCGGCCCTGGACCAGGCCCTGGACCTGATCAACCATCAGCCGCTGCACCTGCTCTGGCAGTGCGGCAAGCTCAGCGCCGAACAACGCCTGCGCGTGCATGCCCTGGCCGAACGCGGCGCCATCGGCCTGGCCGACAGCATCACCCAGCCCGGCAGCATCGGCCCCTATCACCAGGGCCGGCCGGTGGCCGAGTACCTGGGGCCGCTGTCGCTGTATGGCTTCAGTCGCCGGGTGTATCGCTTCGTGCACACCGAGCACGAACTCAACGGGCCCCAGGAGCACTGCGTGTTTTTCCTCAAGGGCAAGGTCGACCAGGCCTCTACGCCGTTTTCCGAGGGCAAGCTCAAGCGCCAGTTGCGGGTGGTCCAGGTCAACCATGAGCCGCGTCACCTGTCGCCGTTCACCGACCTGGCCCTGGATGTGCCGTTGGATGTGTTCCTCGACCATATCGAGGGCGGCCTGCAGGTCGAGCCACAGATTCTCCAGCTGCGCCGCGACAAGTTGCAGGCCATGGCCCGCAGCAGCGAGAGCGTGGCGGCCGACCACATCGAAACCCTGCCGATGACCTCCAACTACTTCTTCCAGCGCCTGGGGCAACTGGTGCGCGAGCTGATCGAGCAGCAGGGCTATCGCTACACCGGGGTCTACGACGTCGGCCGTTGCGGGATCTCCGCGGTACGCAACGTGCCGCGCACCGACCCCGGGTTCTCCGGCTGGTATGGCCGCGCGCTGATGGGCGACGGGTTGATGGCCTTGCCCTATATCGCCATCACCGGCGAGCGCAATGTGCTGGCCTTTGTCGGTGACGGCGCCCGGGCCCTGGTGCCGGACATCGAGACGCGCCTGGCCGAAGGTCTGTCTCGGGACCCGACGGCCAGCGCACGCAACGTCAGCCTGTTCTACCTCACCAATGGCATGCTCTCGCTGATCCAGACCTACCTCGACAAGCGCTATGCCCACAACGGCGCGCAGCAAGTGACCATCACCCACCGCGCGCTCCAGGCCGCGCCGCTGCAGCAGGTTGGTGCCATCAGCGTGCACCGCGAGCGCCTGGTGCGTTTCGACGAAGCAGCCCTGCGCAGCGCCCTGACGCGCCCCGGCCAATTGAATATTTTCGACGTGTTGCTGGCCCATAACTCGGAAGGCGACGGCTTGAGCCTGGTCTCCGAAACCGCCTGGAACCGTCAATGAGTCAGCACCAAGGACAACCCACCATGAAATTCGGTTTTATCGCTCACCCGACCTCCATTGCCCTGCAACGCCAGGTCAAGATCATTGATCTGCTGGACCGCACCCTGGCCGAGCAGGATCGCGGCTATCAGCCTCACCTGTGGCAGCCGCGCAACCTGGTGCCGTTCGCCGATTTTGGGCGCATCGTCAGTGCCACCGGCGCCACCTGCGAAGGTATCCTGCATTACCTGCCACTGACCGCCGAGCAGATGCTCAGCCAGCCGCGCACCATTGCCGGCCGGGTGCTCGAAGGCGTGCACAGCCTGCAACAGCAGGGCGCGCAACTGGTGGGCCTGGGGGGCTTTACCGCGATTGTCGGCAACCGTGGCTTGCAGACCCTGGACCGCAGCGGCGTGGCGGTGACCACCGGCAACTCCCTGACCGCCTATGCCGCCTACAAGAACGTGCTGGAGGCCATGGCGCGCCTGGAAGTGGCGCCGGACGAGGCTGAGGTGGCGGTGGTCGGTTACCCGGGTTCGATTGCCCTGGTGATCGCCAAGCTCCTGGCCCGCGACGGCTGCCGCCTGCGCCTGGTGCACCGGGGCAGCGCCGAGCAGGGACGTGAAAGCCTGGCCTACCTGCCGGCAGAGATGCACGGCCAGGTGCGCCTGACCTCGGACATCGACAGCTGCTACGACGAGCTGCGTTTCTACGTCGCCGCCACCTCCAGCGGCGGGGTCATCGACCCGTACCGCCTGGCCCCGGGCTCGGTGGTGGTGGACGCCGCGCTGCCCCGCGATGTGCTGCCGTACCGGCACGACCGCAAGGACATCCTGATCATCGACGGTGGCCTGGTGTCGGCCAGTGAAGCCCTGCGTTTCGGCACCGAGACCCTGGGCCTGGCACCCAAGAAGTTCCTCAACGGCTGCCTGGCGGAAACCCTGGTGCTGGCCCTGGAAGGCCGAGCCGAAGCGTTCTCCATTGGCCGCGAACTGCCCGAGGAACGGGTCCTGGAAATCGGCCGCATCGCCGAGCTGCACGGTTTTTCGCCGTCGCCCATGGCCTCCTATGGCGAGCGCCTGCGCGAGGAAGACTTCCAGGCCCTGCGCCGTTTCCATCGCCGCAGCGTGGCGGCCACCCCCATCGATCAGCCGGCGGCCCTGCGCGCCGAAGCCCTGCGTTGCTTTGGCGAGCACATCAACCCGGTGCTGCGCGAGTTCTACCAGTTCAACCATATCGAGCGCGTGTTCACCCATGGCAGCGGTTGCTGGCTGACTGATCTGGACGGCGGACGCTACCTGGATTTCGTCGCTGGCTACGGCTGCCTGAACACCGGGCACAACCACCCCCGGGTCAACCAGGCGTTGCAGGACTACCTGCAACAGCAGCACCCGACCTTCGTCCAGTACGTCTCGGTGCCGCTGCAGACCAGCCTCCTGGCACAGCGCCTGAGCGAACTGGCGCCGGGCAATCTGGAGCGGGTGTTCTTCAGCAACTCCGGCACCGAGGCGATCGAGGCCGCATTGAAATTGGCCATGGCCGCGATGCAACGGCCGCGGGTGCTGTACTGCGACAACGGCTACCACGGCAAGACCCTGGGCGCGCTGTCGGTGACGGGTCGCGACAAGCACCGCGACCCGTTCAAGCCGCTGCTGTCGCGCTGCGATTCGATCCCCTTCGGCGACCTCGATGCACTGGAAGCCGCCTTGGGCCAGGGCGATGTCGGGGCCTTTATCCTGGAGCCGATCCAGGGCGAGGGCGGGGTGATCCTGCCGCCGCCGGGCTACCTGAAGCAGGTGCGTGCGCTGTGCGATGCCCACGATTGCCTGATGATTCTCGACGAGATCCAGACCGGCCTCGGCCGCACCGGCAAGCTGTTCGCCTGTGAGTGGGAACAGGTGGTGCCGGACATCATGGTGCTCTCCAAATCCCTGTCCGGCGGCGCCGTGCCCATTGGCGCCACGCTGTCCAGCGCCCAGCTCTGGGACCGCGCCTACGGCAGCATCGACACCTTTGCCTTGCACACCTCGACCTTCGGCGGCGGCAACTTCGCCTCTGCCTCGGCCCTGGCCACCCTGGATGTGATCGCCGATCAGGACCTGGCCGGCAATGCCGCCCGGGTCGGCGGCCAGCTCAAGGAGGCCCTGCGCGAGGCGGTCAGCGGCTACCCGTTTATCCGCGAGGTGCGCGGCGTGGGGCTGATGATCGCCATCGAGTTCCAATACAGCTTCGACGGTGGGGTCGAGGCCTTTGTCCGCGAGTTCGCCAGCCGGATCCCGGGCAACGCGGCGGGCACCTACCGCATGCTCTCGGGTAAGGCCAAGCGGCATATCGAGGAAGCCATCAGCGAGGTCGAGAAGAACTTCGAGGAGATGTTCGTGCTGCGCTTTGTCAGCAAGCTGTCCCGCGAGCATGGGGTGCTGACCTTCGTCACCGCCAACAACAACCGGGTGATGCGCATCCAGCCGCCGCTGGTGCTCAACGACGCCGAGGCGCGGCATTTTGTCGAAGCCTTCAGTGCCGTGTGCAAGGACATGTCGACCTTTCTCGCCTGATTAATCGCGCAGGCGGCCGGCCCTCGGAAGAGGGCCGGGCACCGGCCGGAAAGTTGCGCCCGATGTTCGATTGAATACGAATTCGTCCCCTTCGAATATGAAAAACGCCGGTGGTTGAATTGCTTAATCCAAGTTGCTAGTTGAGAATCGATTGCATTCATAAACAGGTATTACTTATGAAACTTCCTGCACTTGTAGAACCTACAGCGAACTTAAGTAACGAAGAAATAACCCGTTATAGCCGCCACTTGCTGATCCCTGATGTCGGCCTTGATGGTCAGCGTCGGCTCAAGAGCAGCAAAGTGCTGGTGATTGGTGCCGGCGGCCTGGGTTCGCCGGCGTTGTTGTACCTGGCCGCGGCCGGTATCGGCACCCTGGGCATCATCGATTTCGACCGGGTGGACGAGTCCAACCTGCAACGCCAGGTGATCCACCGGGTGGCCACGGTTGGCCAGCTCAAGGTCGACAGTGCGGCCGCCGCGATCCGCGATCTCAACCCCCATGTCCAGGTCCAGGTCTACGACCAGCGCCTGGAGCCGGAAAGCGCGGTCGAGCTGTTCAGCCAGTACGACCTGATCCTCGACGGCACCGACAACTTCGCCACCCGCTACCTGGTCAACGACGCCTGCGTCCTGGCCAATCGGCCCTATGTCTGGGGCTCGATCTTCCGCTTCGAAGGCCAGGCCTCGGTGTTCTGGGAAAACGCCCCGGGCGGCGTCGGCCTCAACTACCGCGACCTGTACCCCGAGCCGCCACCGCCGGAACTCGCGCCTTCGTGCTCCGAAGGCGGGGTGCTGGGGATTCTCTGCGCCTCCATCGGCGCGATCATGGCCACCGAGGCGATCAAGCTGATCACCGGCATTGGCGAGAGCCTGCTGGGCCGCCTGATGGTCTACGACGCCCTGGAAATGTCCTACCGGCAAATGCCCCTGCGACGCTTGCCCAACCGCCGGCCCATCGAGGCCCTGAGCGACTACCAGGCCTTTTGCGGCCTGACCGCGCCGGTCGGCGTGCAGCCTTCGGACATCCCTTCGATCAGCGCCCGCGAACTGCACCAACTGCGCGAAAGCGGCCAGGATGTGCTGTTGATCGATGTGCGTGAACGCACCGAGTGGGACATCGTGCGGATCCAGGGCGCCCAGCATCTGCCCAAGGGCCCCAAGCTCGCCGAGCTGATCGAGACCCGCTTCGGCAAGCACGCCAACCTGGTGCTGCACTGCAAGTCCGGGGTTCGCTCCAAGGCGGTGTTGCTGGAATTGCAGCAGCGTGGGTTCAGCAACGTACGCAACCTGGACGGCGGGGTGCTGGCCTGGGTGCGTGATGTCGAGCCATCGTTGCCGTCCTACTGAGCCGGGACTGGGGAGCCGAGATGTTGAGTCTTCGTGCCGGTCTGCTGGAGGCCATGCTGGAGCAGGCGCGGCGAGATCACCCCCTGGAAACCTGCGGCATCATCGCCGCGCCGCTGGGGGAGAAAACCGCCGAACGCCTGATCGCCATGGACAACGCCTCGCGGTCGCCGACCTTCTTCAGCTTCGACCCGAGGCAGCAGCTGCGGGTCTGGCGCGAGCTGGATGAGCGCGACGAGGAATGCCGGGTGATCTACCACTCGCACACCGCCAGCGTGGCGTATCCGAGTGCCGACGATGTGCGTTACGCCGGCGACCCGAGCGTGCACTACGTGATTGTTTCAACCCTGCCGGACACTGAAGCGCCGATACGCAGCTTTCGAATAATCGATAACAAAGTGACTGAAGAAAGTATTTATATCGTTCGCTAAATCCACGGCTGGCCAACTTTAACTAACGATCAACTTATTAATAACGGGCTGTATAAAGCTCGGGGAGTTCTGTATGTCGATTTCCGTCAACGTGCCCACTTTGTTGCGCACTTTTACCCACGATAAAAAGCGTGTCGAAGTTCAAGGCACTACTGTTCTGGAAGTTATCGAACACTTGGAACGCGACTATCCAGGGGTCAAGGAACGCCTGATCGGCGATGGCCAGGTGCACCGTTTCGTCAACATCTACGTCAACGACGATGACATCCGTTTTGCCGACAACCTGGCCACCGCGCTCAAGCCGGGCGACGCCATCACCATCCTCCCGGCCGTGGCCGGCGGCTGAGGTACGCCGAACCCTCCGGGCCTGCGCGGCGTACCTCACCCGAGGCCATCGCGCAGTGGCATGCAATCACTCTGGCGTCTGTCTTATGTCTCCTCTCTTACAGGGCTGTACCCTCAGCGGCGGCTTTGCTCCATCGGCCACCGGGTTCGCCCCGCTGGCAGCGTCACTGCGCTATCAAGCGACGGCGCTGGGCCTTGCGCCACGCATCATCCATGCCGATCCGGCGCAGCAGGGGTTGGGTTTCACCTTGCGCCATCCTGACCTGCAACCGGTGCAGGCCCTGGTTCACGCCTGGCCTGATGGCCGCTCCCAGGCGTTCAGTGAACATACGCTGCAGGCCGCCTGCGGCTTGATGTCAGTGCACGGTCGGGCCAGTGGCAAGGCCCAGGGGCTGGGGCTGGACTATGTGGCCAACCTCAGCGCCAGCCTGGCCTTGCAAGGTGCCTTCGCCGCCGCCCTGGGCCAGTTGCGCGGTGGTGAGTGGCGTGAGGTGCACAGCTCGATGGCGGCGGCCGGGGTGCTGGGCATCGGCCAATACCTGGCGGGTGCCACGGCCGGCGCCGAGGCCGAGCACCTGCTGCCGGGCGCCACCTGCGCCAAGAATCGCCCGCCCTTTGTCTCGGCCGACGGCCTGCACTTCGAACTGGAAACCCTCGACGCTGAACCCTGGCGCCGCTTCTGGTCCGCCGTGGGCATCGACGGCGAGCTGGCGGGGCAGGGCTGGAAGGCTTTTCTGCTGCGCTATGCCAAGGCCATCGCGCCTATGCCGCCGGCGTTTCGCCAGGCGCTGTCGCGCTTGTCGATGGCCCGCATCGAGGCCTTGTGCGCCTTGAGCGGCATGGCCGTATGCCCGTTGCGCAGCCTGCAACAGCGCGCCACCGATACCGATCTGTCACGCCAGCGCAGCCAGGGCCCCTGGGCCTTCAGCGCCGGCCTTGGCAGTGACGCCGGCTGGCCGGCCCTGGCCCAGGGCGGCTTGCCCTTGAGCGGGCTGACGGTGATCGAATCCTGCCGTCGGATTCAAGGCCCGCTGGCCGGCCATTTGCTGGCCATGCTCGGGGCCGAGGTGGTGCGCATCGAACTGCCTGGCGGCGACCCGCTGCGCTCCATGGCGCCCTGTGTCGATGGGGTATCGGTGCGCTTTGATGCGCTCAACCGCCTCAAGCAGGTGCGCGAGCTGGACATCAAGTCGGCGGTCGGCCGTGAAGAGTTGTATGAGCGGGTCCGCAACGCCGCGGTGTTCCTGCACAACTGGGCACCGGGCAAGGCCGCCGAACTGGGCCTGGACCGCGCCGACCTGGCGCGGATCAACCCGGGCCTGGTGTACGCCTATGCCGGTGGCTGGGGCCATGACCGTCCGGGCGAACCCTTGCCGGGCACCGACTTCATGGTCCAGGCCTGGTCGGGGGTAGGTGAGTGCATCGGCCAGGCCTCGGCCACCCCGGGCGGTTCGCTGTTCACCGTACTCGACGTGCTGGGTGGCGTGGTCGCGGCCCAGGGCGTCACCGCCGCCTTGCTCCAGCGTGCCCTCAGTGGCCAGGCGGTGCGCGTCGACAGCTCGCTGCTGGGCGCCGCCAACCTGTTGTGCGAACCGCTGTTGCAGGCCGAACCGGCGCCGGACTCAGTGCTCAAGGGCCTGTACCCGACCCTGGACGGGCTGCTGGCCATCGACTGCCAGACCCCGGAGCAGCTCCAGCGCCTGGCACGAATGCTCGACTGCGACCTCAGCGCCGGCCCGCCAGGGCAGGACGCAGCGTTGCGCAGTGCCCTGGCGTCGCAATCCGCTGCTACCTGGCAACAGGTGCTGGGCGACGCCGACATCCCGACCTCCGTGGTCGTACAAGACCTGTCGCAGCTGGCTGAAGACGGGCGATTGAAGACGTGTTTAAGCGTGAATTCCTATACCTCGGTCAACGCTCACTGGAGTTTTCGATGAATAACGCAGGCATTATTGATCTGGTCCCCGCCGATGTACGCCGTGTCTGGGAATCCGACGGCACCTACCCCAATCGTTCGGTGTATCAACTGTTCCGCGAGCACGCCCTGCGCGAGCCGCACAAACCCGCAGTGCTCTGCGCCGAAGGCACCCTCAGCTATGGCGAGCTGCATGACGCGGCGCTGCGCATGGCCGCCAGCCTGCGCGCCTCAGGCATCGTCGCCGGTGATGTGGTGGCCTACCAACTGACCAACAGCTGGCGCAGCTGCGCCATCGACCTCGCCGCCGCTGCCCTGGGGGCGGTGGTCGCGCCATTCCCGCCGGGCCGTGGCAGCCTGGATATCCAGGCCCTGGTGCGCCGCTGCGATGCGCGGGCGGTGATCGTCCCCGCCGAGTACGCCGGGATCGACCTGTGCCAAGTGATCGAAGCGCTGCGCCCGACCCTGTTGTCGCTGCGGGTGCTGATTGTCGAGGGCGAGGCCCGTGCCGGCTGGCTGAGCCTGGAGTCGATGCTCAAGGCCAAGCCCCTGAGCGAGGCGCAATTGCCCACGGTCTGTGCCAATTCCCCGGTGCGCCTGCTGGTGTCGTCCGGCACCGAGTCGGAACCCAAGCTCGTGGCTTATTCGCACAACGCGCTGGTGGGCGGTCGCGGCCGTTTCCTGCAACGCATCCACCCCGAGGGTGCGACTTTCCGTGGCCTGTACCTGGTGCCGCTGGGATCGTCGTTCGGCTCCACCGCGACCTTTGGCAGCCTGTCCTGGCTCGGCGGTTCGATTGCGCTGCTGTCGCAGTTCGATGTCGGCGCGGCCATCGAGGCCATCGAGCAGTTGCGGCCGACCCATATCCTCGGGGTGCCGACCATGCTCCAGCGCATCGCCGCCGATGCGCGCCTGGCCGAGGTCGACAAGTCGAGCCTGCTGGGCCTGATCTGCGGCGGGTCGCTGATCGACGAGGTCACCGTGCGCCGTTGTGTAGAGGCCTTCGGCTGCGGCTTTATCAGCCTCTACGGCTCGGCGGACGGGGTGAACTGCCATAACACCCTGGACGACGCCCTGGACGTGGTGTTCTACAGCGTCGGCCGGCCGAACCCGGCGGTCTGCGCGATCAAGATCTTCGACGAACACGGCCAGGAACTGCCCCAGGGCAGCATTGGCGAAATCAAGGCCCGGGGGCCGCTGAGCCCGATGCAGTACGTCAACGCCCCGGAACTCGACGCCCAATACCGGGACGCCGAAGGCTGGGTCAACACCGGCGACCTGGGCTACATCGACGCCGATGGCTACCTGATTCTGTCCGGGCGCAAGAAGGACATCATCATCCGTGGCGGGGCCAATATCAGCCCGGTGCAGATCGAAACCCTGGCCACCGGCCACCCGGATGTGGTCAGCGTGGCCTGCGTCCCGGTGCCCGATCCGGACCTGGGCCAGCGCGTGTGCATCTGCGTGACCCTGCGCGACGGTGCGCCGCGTTTCTCCCTGACGGAGCTGACCGACTACCTGCGCGAGCAGGGGCTGGAGGTCAACAAACTGCCGGAATACCTGCGCTTCTACCGTCAACTGCCGCTGACCCCGGCGGGCAAGATCGACAAGAAATCCCTGGCCGCCGAAGTGGCGTTTCTCGAAAGCGGGGCGGGCATCGCATGTTGAGTGCACTGGCGGTCGCCGCCCCCCAGGACAGCGCCGAACTGGCGCGGCAGGTCCGGCAGTTTGTCGATGAGCGGATCCTGCCCCATGAAGCCGAACTGGCCGGTGAGCCGCGCCAGGCGGCGCGGCGCATGGCCGAGCTGAGCGCCGCGGCCCGGGCCGCCGGGTTGTGGGGCAGCTTCTACCCCCAGGCCCTGGGCGGACGGGTCAGCAGCCTGCGCAGCTACCTGGCGGTGGCCGAGCAGGAAGGGCGCTCGGAATACGCTCCGGCGATCTTCGGCGACGACGCGACCCTGGACCTGCACATGCTCACCCGGCATGCCAGCGAAGACATCCGCCGGCGCTTTCTCGCGCCTCTGGCGGCGGGGTCGATGGTGTCCAGCTACGGCATGTCCGAGCCCGACAGCATTGGTTCGATCCCGGCGACCATGAGCAGCCGCGCGCAGTGGGTCGACGGTCATTGGCTGCTGAGTGGACGCAAGTGGTTTATCTGCCGCGCAGAGCGTGCATCGCTGGTCACGGTGATCGCGCGCACTGCCGAGGGGCCGCTGGAAGGGGCATTGTCGATGTTGCTGGTGCCCAGCGATGCCCCGGGGTTTGGCGTGGTGCGGCCGCTGTCGATCCTCGGGCGGTTTTGCGGCCAGGGCGAGTTGCTCTTCGATCAGGTCAAGCTGCCCCCCAGCCATGTGCTGGGGCAGGCGGGGCAGGGCCTGGCGCTGATGCAGGAGCGCTTGCGCCTGGGGCGGGTGCTGCGCTCAGTGCACTGGCTGGGCCTGGCCCAGCGCTGCTTCGACCTGATGTGCGCGCGCATCCATTCGCCGCGCGGCGAGCAGGCGCGGCTGGGGGACAAGCAACTGGCGCGGCAGCGGGTGTTCCAGGTCTACCAGGCCATCGCCAGCGCCCGTGCGCTGTTGCAGGACGCCGCCGATAAATACGATGCCGGGGTGGCCAACAGCGTCGAAGTCAATATCGCCAAGGTCGCGGCTTCCCAGGCCCTGAGCATGGCGGCCGACTCGGCGATCCAGATCATGGGTGCCGAGGGCCTGAGTGAGCTGTCGCCGCTGTCGGGCATTTACCGCACCGCGCGCACCACCCATATCCTCGACGGCACCGACGACGCCCTGATCAGCGCCGTGGGCCGGCAACTGCTGGACAACTGCGGCGAGGCGGGGCTGGATTTCGACTGGCCATCACGGCCGGTGGGAGTACCACGATGAGCGAGGGCAATACGGCGTGCGGCGGTGGGTTGCGGCTGGTACTGACCGCCGCCATGGCCCTGCCGATGCTGATCTTCTACGCCGTCGGCACCCTGGGCCCGTTGCTGGTATCCGACCTCGGCGTGCCGACCCACTGGCTCGGCTGGCTGATCATGAGTGCCTTTGGTTTTGCCGCGCTGCTGTCGCTGTGGGCCGGGCCGTTGGTCAATCGTCTGGGTACCCGGCGTGCCCTGGCCTGGCTGTTCTGGGCCACGGCCGGTGCCTATGCGTTGCTGGCGAGCCTGCCGGGGTTTGCCGGGGTGGTCCTGGCGCTGGCGGTCTGCGGCATTGCCCAGGCCCTGGCCAACCCGGCGACCAACCTGTTGATCGCCGAGCGCGTCGCCCCCCGGGACAAGGCCTCGGTGGTCGGCCTGAAGCAATCAGGGGTCCAGGTTTCGGCGCTGTTCGCCGGCCTGCTGCTACCGGGCCTGGCCTTGGGCCTGGGCTGGCGCGGGGCCCTGGCCACCTTGCTGGTGCCGGCCTTGCTCCTGGCGGTCCTGGGACCGCGCGTGGCCCCGCGTACGCACCAGGCCAAGCCCATGAGCCTGGCCCTGCACCGGCCCAATGGACGTCTGGCGCTGCTGATGAGCGTGCAGCTGTGCGTGGGCATCGTGCTGTCGTCGTTCGTGACCTTTCTCGGGGTGTTCGCCACCCGCCAGGGCATGAGCCCGGGCCTGATCGGCGGCTTGATCGCCGGCTTCGGGGTGATGGGCATCGTCGCCCGCACCTGCCTGACCCCGCTGGGCGCGCGCATGGCCGATGAGTCCTGGTTATTGCTCGCGCTGTTGCTGCTGTCGGGGGTGGCGTTGTGGCTGACCTCCCTGGCCACCCCGGAGCGCCACTGGTTGCTGTGGGCCGGCGCCCTGGGCATGGGCCTGACGGCGGTGGCGACCAATGCCATCGCCATGAGCATGGTGTTGCGCGACCCGGGTTTCGGCAGCCCGGCACCGGCGGCAGGCATGCTCTCGGTGGGCTTCTTTGGCGGTTTCGCCCTGGGCCCGGTGTTGTTCGGGCAACTGTTGCGCGGGTCTCTGGGCTTCGCCGATGCCTGGCTGGCGCTGATTGGGGTGCTGCTGCTCGGCGGCGTACTGAGCCTGCTGCTGTACCGCGCCCGGCAACGCCATCGGCGTGCACCGGTAGTGGCGGCCAAGCCGCTGCTGAGGGCTGTCGAATGAACGCCTTGAGCCGCACCCAGGCGCCGCTGCAATCGGCGGAAGTGCAGCGCGCCATCGACCAGTTGCTGGCGCGCCTGGAGCTGATCGACGCCGCCTGTGGCGAGGGCTTCCCGTTGTATTGCCGGGGCCTCGACCAGCCCTGGAAAGTCTCCGCCGGCGGTTCCTGGCTGGGCGGTTTCTGGGCCGGCCTGTGGTGGCTGCGCGCCTATTGCCGCGCCGCGGACCAGGACCGGCAACAGGCCGAGCAGATCAGCCAGCGCCTGGCCGACAAGCTCGACAGCGACACCCATCACCGCAGCCTGATCTTCTGGTACGGCGCCGGACTTGGCGCGCGCCTGCTGGGCAGCGAGCCCGCTGCCGAGCTGGCACGCCAGGCCAGCCAGCGTTTGGCCCAGGCCTTCAATCCGTTGCTGGCGGCCATTCCCCTGGGGCGCGACATGGGCGGTGGCGAACAGGGCGATCAGAGTCTGAGTATCGACCCGTTGGCCGCGACCCTGCACCTGTTTGCCATGGACGCCGAGCCACGCTCCCTGGGCCTGGGGCGCCAGCAACTGCACAGTTCGTTTCGGGCCTGTGCCGGGCCGGACGGTGCCTGGAGCAGCCATGGGCGCTTCGTCCAGGGGCAGTGGCAGGCTGGTGATGCGCCCGGCAATTGGTCCCGGGGCCAGGCCTGGGCCATGCTCGGCCTGGGGGTGGGGGCCGAGCTTTACGGCGCGCCATTCACTGCCGATGCCCAGCGCGCGGCCGGGTACTGGTTGCGCAGCCGGGCGTTGGCCGGGCCGGTCAATCGGTTGTATGAACCCCAGGGTGCGGATGATCCCTGCGCGGCGGCCATGGCCTCCCTGTCCCTGCTCGGGCTGGCGGCCACGGCGGCCGATGGCGAGGCCATGCGCCTGCAAGCCGAGGCGCAACTGGCGGCGATCATTCGTGGGGGCGACTTTCAGCAGGGCTGCTTTGTCGGTCACTGCTACCGCACGGCACCGGCCGTGGAGCAGAAGGTCGAAACCGCCTGTGGCAGTTTTTTCCTGCTGGCGGCGCTGCTGGCCTGGTCCGGGAAAATCGACCCCAGGTGGATCTGACATAGCGCTTCACCTGCGTGAAGCGCTGGGTCCGGCGGGTTTACAGGCGGAACACATTCACCTGCTGTTCGAGGTTCTGTGCCAACTGCTGCAGCGAGCGCGCGGTCGCGGTGGTTTCCTCCACGGCCTGGCTGTTCTGTTGGGACATCTGGGCGATGCGCTCGACGTTGCGCGCCACGTCCTGGCTGGCGGCGGTCTGTTCGCGCAGGGCCAGGGAGATCTGGTCCACCACCCGCACCACGCTGCCTGAAGACTGGCGGATATTGACGATGGCTTCCCCGGCCTGCTGCGCCAGTTCGACCCCGGTCTTCACCTGCTCCACCCCCACGTCCATCTGAGTGACGGCATCCCGGGTGCCGACCTGGATTTTCTTGATCATCTCGGTGATTTCCTGGGTCGAGTTGGCGGTGCGTTGCGCCAGCAGCCGCACTTCGTCGGCCACCACGGCGAACCCGCGGCCCTGTTCGCCGGCGCGGGCGGCCTCGATGGCGGCGTTGAGGGCCAGCAGGTTGGTCTGCTCGGCGATGCCCTTGATCACGCTGACAATGCTGGAAATCTGCTCGGAGTGCTGGTCCAGTTCAGCGATCTGGGTTGCCGAGGACTGCACCGTGTCGGCAATCAGACGCATGCTGGCCAGGGTGTCCTGGATCACGCTGCCGCCTTCCTCGGACTGGCGCCCCGAGTCGCTGGACATGGCGTGGGCTTCGCCGGCGTTGTCGGCCACGTGGTTGATGCTGACCGTCAGTTCTTCCACCGTGGCCGCCATGGACGAGGCCGAGTGGGATTGTTCATGGGCCGACGCCGAGAGCTGGGTCGAGGCGCTGGAGATACTCTGGGACGCGACCACCAGCTGATCGGCGCCTTGCTTGATGCCGGTGATCATGCTCCGCAGGCGTTCCTGCATCACGGCGAAGGCGCTGAGCAGGTTGCTGACTTCATCCTTGCCGCTGCTGGCGATGCTGCTGTCCAGGCGCCCGTCGGCAATCGCCTTGGCCACGTCCACCGCCTGGCGGATGCGCCCCACCAGGTTCGACGACAGCGACCAGGCCACCAGCAGCGCCAGGACTGCCGCGGCCAGGCCGCCGCCGATCAGGATCACCAGAGCCGAGCGCTTGGCCTCGACCATGGCGGTGGAGCGGCTCTCCAGCAGTGCTCGTTCGTCGTCGCGCAGTTCACTGATCAGCTGGCGCATGCCATCCATCTTGGCCTTGTCGCGGCCGGCGGCGATCTGCTCGAGCAGCGCCGACAGCGGCTGGGTGCCGGCGGTCACCGCACGCCGCAGGTTGAGGTGGCTCTGGATATCGTCCTGCATCCACTGATCGTGCAGGACCTTGATGCGCTCCAGGCGCGACTGCTGCGCCGGGTTGTCGGCGGTGCTGCTCTTGATGCGGGCGTAATACTCGGCGAAGGCTTTTTCACCGTCCTGCAAGGGTTGCAGGAAACTCTCCTGGCCGCTCAGGGCAAAACCGCGCACGCCGGTTTCGATATTGATCAGGCTGCGTAGCAGGGACCCGGATTCGTTCATCACTTCGTAGCTGTGGATGTTGCTTTTGACGCTGCTGCTGACCTGATCGAAGCCGCGCAACGCCGAGAGCACCAGGACCAGGATAATCAGCAGGACCAGGCCGAAACCTGCATACAGCTTTTGCGAAATGCTCAGATTGGAAAACATGGGAGGTGGTTCCTGAACCGTTGGCCGAAGAAGTCACGGGCGCCTGCCACAGCGGACGCCGAGTGATGGCTTATTGATATTTAAATGACATCAACGGTCGGACTTAAGCTGTACAAAAAAAGTTTCATGTACAGGTAATTTTAATCGCCGGAATGGTCGGCGCAGTTGTTTCAGCAGGTAACGGTGGGGGCGGCAGCTGGCGCAGGGCGCGCTCGCAGCACTGTAGCGGCAGGGGCTGAGGCGAGGTGGTGATGCCGTTGCCGCGGCGTCGAGGTGCGCGGCAACGGCGGCGGCTCAACTGGATTGGGCGACGTGGTCGTCCGGCACATCGTCCAGGGCTTCTTCCTGCCCGGGCACTTCGGTCACCACGCTGAAATCACTGACTTCAATGGCGCCATGGCCATAGCCCAGCAGGTGGAAGGAGAACGCTTTGCGCGACTCCGGGTTGGCGAAGCGGAAGTCCAGTTCCAGGGGCTGGTCCGGAGTCACCAGCATCTCGCCGTCCGGCAGGCCCAGTTGCACATCCTGCTCCAGTTCCTTGGCCTTGAGCAGGATGTAGGCGTTCTGTTGCGGGTCCAGGGAGCGCACCTTGAGGCGCACGCTGGTCTGCGAGCCCTTGGGCATTTCCAGGTACTGGGCGCCGATCAGGTTGTCGGCCCAGTCATCCTTGATCTGCGCCTGCAACGGGATCACCGCCGGGCTGCCGAACTGGTAGTGCTGGTTCAACGGCGTGCGCAGCAGGGTGCCGTCCAGGGCCGTGGCCCGGGCGCTGATCAGGCGCGCGCGCTGGCCGCCGTACTGCCCCAGCAGGGTGGCGCGCTCGGCGATAAAGCCGGGGCTGGCGTAGTAGCGGCAGCGCTGCTGGAAGTCGCACTCGGTCAGGGTGCCCAGGCCATCGTGGTAACGCAGCTTGCCGTTGGTGTAGGACATGATCTCGCGCCCGCTGCTGTACTCGCGAAACAGCGAACGGCCGCTGAGGGCGGAGGGCACCGGCAAGGCGAAGTAGTCGAGGATCGATGCGCTCAGGTCCACATGCCCGTAGACCCCGGACTTGATCCTCGGCAGTTGCGCCTGCTCCGGTGCCAGGGTCAGGTTGAACCCCCAGGAAGAGGCCAGGCGTACGCCGTCGATGCCGTGGGATTCGTCCGAGGTGATCACCACCAGGGTGTCCTTGAGCACGCCTTTGCGTTCCAGGCCGCTGAGGAACTGTTCCAGGGCGTCATCCAGGTAACCCACGGCGGCCTGCTTGGGGCTGTCGTAGCGTTGCAGGTAGTCGTCGGGGGCGGAGTAGGGCTGGTGGGTGCCGACGGTGAGCAGCGTCAGCATCCAGGGCTTTTTCTGTTTTTTCAGCTGGCCGACGTAATCCAGGGCGCCTTCGAAAAAGGCCTTGTCGTCCTTGCCCCAGGGAAATTCCAGGTAGTTGTCGTTCTTGAACCACTCCAGGCCGTGGGTCGCGGCAAAGCCGATGTGCGGCATGATCTGGTCCTTGGCCATGAACCGCAGGCCCGCACCCTGCAGGTAGTGGGTGGCGAAGCCGTTCTTGCGCAGTTGGGCCGGCAGGCAGGCCTGGTTGCGCTCGCTCTGGGTGAGCATTTCCACACCCTTGGGCGTGCCGTTGTCGAGTTTGTCGTAGTCGCCGCAGAGCATGGCGTACAGGCCGCGAATGGTCTGGTGGGTGTGCAGCACGTAGTCCGGGGTGTTCATGCCGCGCTCGGCCCAGCGGCTGAGGTTGGGCATGAGGTTTTCCTGGTAGCTGCTGTGCAGCGCCTGGCGATTGGCGCCGATGTAGGCCCCAGGGATGCCTTCCAGGGCAATGATCAATACGTTGCGTGCCCGGCCCGGGGCCGCCAGCAGTTTTTCCCCTTGCAGGTCGAGCTGGGTCAGCCCGGCCATCTGTGGAGGGATATCGGCGATATCGCCTTCGAGCCAGTCTTCGGCGCGGGTCTGGAGTTCACCGACACCGGCGGCCAGCAGTTGATGGGGCAGGTTGAACAGGCGCCACTGGTCAGCCTCGGACGGCTGCAGATTCTGGGTGCCCCAATGGGCGATCAACAGCAGCACCGGCACGCAGCCGCTGTAGCGCGGCAAGGGCGGGGCGGCATGGGCCCGGCCGGCCCAGCGAGTGGCCAGCCACAGGCCCAGGGCCAGGAGCAGGGCGACGCCGATCCAGGGCTGGGACATGCCGCCGCCGGTGGAGTTGCCCAGGAATTGCGGGTCGATCAGGTAGTGCAGGTCTGCCGGCGTCGGCAACCGGCCGACAGCGGTGACCAGCTCCGCGGTGGACAGGGTAAACAGGCTCCACACCAGCAGCACCGGCAGCGCCAGCCACCAGGGCCGGCGATGCAGCGTGACCACCAGCAGGCTGCCGATGGCCAGGTCGGAGACGTAGCCCAGGGGTTCGGACCAGCCCAGCACGGCGCGCAGGACCAGGGGCAGGACCAGCACCCAGCCGATCAGGGCGATAAGCGCGGCGCGGGGGTGTTGCAACCCGTGACGAATGAAATTCACAAAGAGGGTTCCAGTCATTAAGTGGTCATAAAAGTGTGCGCGATGTTACCGGGCTACGAGGGCAAATGGGGGATATTCCCGGCCACGCAGGTGTTGGCGAATGCTTCGCCGGGGATGCAAGTGGCCTGCATGCCGCGCGCTGCAAGCCCTGGCGCGCAGACAGGGCACAGGCGCTGAACGGGTGAATCGGGGGGATTAACTGTTTCAGGCTGTTAAACGACGCCCTACGTCATACGGCTGTAGCCGCTGCCGAGGCACGAGGCTGCGCTGGCCCTGGAGGACGCCGGAGGTGTGTCAGGTGCATCTTCGGCATCGATCAGGGCCAACGTCCGAGCGCAGCCCGAGACTGGGGCAGGGGCTACGGGCTATTCGCCACGGATGTATTGCTCCAGCTGGCGGATCAGGTCGGCCTGTTCGGCGATGGCTTCCTTGACCAGGTCGCCGATGGACAGCAGGCCCAGCAACTGCCCGTTCTCCACCACCGGCAAGTGCCGCAGATGGCTGTCGGTCATGATGCCCATGCAGGTCTCGACGCTCTGGTGCGAGTCCACGGTGATCACCGGCGAACTCATGATTGCGCTGACTGGGGTGCCAACCGAGGACCGCCCGTGCAACACCAGTTTGCGCGCGTAGTCGCGCTCACTGATGACCCCCACGACCACGCCGTTTTCCAGGACCGGCAGGGCGCCGACGTTTTTTTCCGCCATCAGCATCAGGGCCTCCAGCACCATCTGGTGGGGCGCGATGGTGTGGACTTTCTGGTTGTGTTGGGCCTTCAGCTTGAGTACTTGCGCGACGCTCTTCATGGGGCGCTCCTGTTGTTGTGCCTGGGGCGACGACGCATCGCCCGCAGGGGTTCCTACAGAATCGTAGAGACTGGCCCAACCGGCAAGGTTGAATGCGTCGCCCAAGCACGAAAAAACGCCGTACCCAGGCTGTTTTTGCCCAATAGCCCAAAGATCGGCGCTTTTAGCCGCTCATAGCGCCTGCCCGCTGCTGAAGCGCTGCAAGCTGAAGGCGCTCAGGTCGACATCGCTGCGGCCATCGACACAGCGTTGGGCCAGGGCTTCGCCGATGGCCGCCGAGTGCTTGAAGCCATGCCCGGAGCAGGCGCTGACCACCGTGACATTGGCCAGGCGCGGGTGCTGGTCGATGATAAAGCCCGAATCCGGAGTCACGGTGTAGGCGCAGACCGCCGACTTCACCAACTGCGGGGTGACCCCGGTGAAATTGACCGCCACCAACTGGCGGTACATCTGCTCGGCCTCGGCGCTGCTGACCTGGCGATCCAGGGTGTCCGGCAGCGAGGTGGCGCTGTACTGCTCGGTGGCGATTTTCATGCTGCCTTCCCCGGGTACCGGCGGGAAGCCGTAGCAGGTCTCGGCCTCGCTGGCGCCGTGGATGATAAAACTCGGCGAGCGCGGGGCGAAGGGCGTCGGTTGCGCGAGCTTGAACCAGTACAGGGTTTGCCGGCAGACCCGCAGCAACTGGTCGAACGGTGCCCCCAGCAGCTCGCTTGACCACATGCCGGCACAGACAATGGCCTTGCCCGCCGTCACGCTGCGGCCTTGGCTGGTGATCCGCACCAGGCCGTCTTCGTTGGCCAGCGCGGTCACGGTTTCGCCGCCGATCCAGGTCGCCCCGAGGGCTTGGGCGCGGGTCAGTTGTGCCTCGATGCAACGTTCGGGGCGCACATATCCGCCGCCGGGCTCGAAGTAGCCCAGGGCACTGTCGTGGATCGGCGCGAACTGCGGGAACCGCTGGCGAATCTGCGCCGCGTCCAGCACCTCATGCTCGATGCCGTTGCGCCGCGCCAGCTCGATGCTGTGTTTGGTGAAGTCTGCGGCGCTGTCGGCGGCGGGCGCGGTGGCGCTGGAAGTCATCACCAGCACCCCGCACTGTTCGAACAGTTGCACATCCAGCTCGCTTTCCAGCTCGCTTTCCAGCTCGCGCCAGATCTGCTGCGAGCGTATCGCCAGCGGCACATAGGCCGCGCCTTCGCCCACCGCCTGGCGGGTGATGCGCGTGTCGCCATGGCTGGAACCCAGGTCGTGGGGCGGGGTGAACCGGTCGATGCCGAGCACCTTCACCCCGCGCTTGGCCAGTTGGTAGAGGGTAGCGGCGCCCATGGCGCCCAGGCCTACGACAACAACATCGAAATCGGGTGTATGCACGGCAAAAATCCTTGGACAGGGAGGTTCAGCGGCGATTGATGGCGGACAAGGTTATGGGCGCGATGACCCGGTGAAACGGCGCCACCGGCAGCATGTACAGGCGCCCCAGCCAGTTGTGCGGGTGCACCACGGTGGACAGCACCACCGGCCGTTGGCCATCGGCGGTCAGTGGCAGAAGGTTCAGCGACAGGTGCACATCCAGATGTTTGTCGCGGTCCACCACCAGCACCTCGTCGGGGCGCTGGGAGATCAGGGTGAAGATGCCAACCCGGTCGCCGGGCTGGTAATTCTCGTCGGGGCGGGACAGGTCGATCCGGGTCAGGCGCCCCAGGTCCTTGAGGCCGAACAGCTGCACCACGCGGTTGCGCAGGCTCATCAGGTGGTCGATCCAGGCCGGGGTCTGGCTCATCAGGTTCAGCACATGGCGCATGGCTGTGCGTTCGGGATCAGTCGCCAGGGTCTGGCGGCAATCGATGAAAGTCGCGCCGGCGGCCAGGGCGGCGATGCTGGAGTCACTGGGCAGCGGGCAAGGGTGAACGGGTGACTTCATCAGTACGGCTCCCTGAAAAATGGCGGCTTCGGGCTTCATGCCCCTTAGCCATGACAGACGCGGGGAAAAATACCACTTCTGTGGGCTGGCAGCTTGCGCGGGCTAGGGCGCAGTCTCCCTCGCCACCGATATGCCTCGGGCCTGGGGCTCGGCGTTGTGCACCAGCAACTGGCCGAACGCCTCGGCCGCCGCGCTCTTCTCGCCGCTGCTCCAGGCCAGCAGGAAGCGCGCCCCGGGCAGCGTCGGCAGGCCGTATTCGCCGTCGACAATGCGCAGGCCCGGGCGCAGGTCGCTGGCCATTTGCACGGTCACCCCGAGGCCGGCGAGCACCGCATTGCGAATGCCTTCCTGGCTGGGCGAGCTGAACGCCAGGTGCCAGCTGCCGGCGCTTGCGCCCAGGGCGTCGAGGCCGATCTGGCGGTTGACGCAGGGTGCCGGCGCCAGGGCCAGGGGCAAGGAGGCCCCCGGGGCCAGGTCGAAGTGCTCGGCGGCGACCCAGACGAAGCGGGCACTGCGCAGCACTTCGCCGTTGTCCCGCCGCCCCGTCTCCGAGAGCACCACCGCCAGGTCCAGTTCCCCGGCCTTGAGCATTTTGCGCAGGTCGAGGTAGGTGCCGACGCTGACGTCCAGGCGCACCTCGGGAAAGGCCCGGGAGAACTGGCAAAGCAGCGGCGGCAGACGCTCGCCCATAAAGGTTTCGGGGACGCCGAAGCGCACCACGCCGCCCAGTCGCGAAGGCTGGAAGCGCCGCGCCAAGGCATCCAGGGAGGCAAGGATCTGCTGCGCGTGCTGCAGCACGTCCTGGCCGTCTTCGGTCAGGCTCAGGCGCCGGGTGGTGCGCAGCAGCAGGGGTTGGCCCAGTTGCTCTTCCAGGCGGCGGATCTGATGGCTGACTGCCGACTGGGTGAGGTTCAGGCGTTTGCCGGCGCGGGTGAAGCCGCCGCATTCATGGACCGCAACCAAGGCCCGCAGCAGGGTGGGATCGATATTCAAGGCAGGCTGCCATTCATGATGGGAATTACTGGATCCTACAAAATTTAATCATTTCCGTCATCAAGCGGGCTTGCCCAGACTTGAGCCCGCAGTCGCCAGCGGCTGAAACCTGCCGACCCTCTTTCTGGAAACCACTCGATGTCACCATCTCCTTCATCCAACCCACTGGCCCTGGCAGCGGTCTGCCTGGCCGCGCTGATGTTCGGCCTGGAAATCTCCAGCGTGCCGGTGATTCTCCCGGCCCTGGAAAGCCGCCTGCAGGGTGATTTCAAGGACCTGCAATGGATCATGAACGCCTACACCATCGCCTGCACCGTGGTGCTGATGGCCACCGGTGCCCTGGCCGACCGCTTCGGGCGCAAGCGGGTGTTTGTGCTGAGTATCCTGGCCTTTGGCCTGGCCTCGTTGCTCTGCGGCCTGGCGCAGGACGTGAACCTGCTGATTGCCGGTCGAGCGCTTCAGGGGCTGGCCGGTGGCGCGATGCTGATCACCCAGGTGGCGATCCTGTCCCAGCAGTTTCGCCAGGGACGGGAGCGCAGCCGGGCCTTCGCGGCCTGGGGCATGGTGTTTGGCATCGGCCTGGGGTTTGGGCCGATCATCGGCGGGGTGATCCTGGCGCTGTCCAGTTGGCCGTGGATCTTCCTGGTGCACGGGCCCCTGGCGCTGCTGACCCTGGGGCTGGCTTTGGGCGGGGTGGAGGAATCGCGCCAGGCCCGGGCCGGCAAGCTGGATGGCGCGGGGATTGTGCTGCTGTCCCTGGCGGTGTTCGGTCTGGCGTTTCTCCTGACCCAGGGCTCGAGCCTGAGCCGCCCCGGCGCCATGCTCATGGTCCTGGCGACCCTGGCCTGTTGCGCCGCCTTTGTCCGCGCCGAGCGCCGCAGCCCGCAACCGATGTTCGAACGGGAGGTGTTGCGCAACCGTCGTTTCTGCGGGGCGTTGCTGGGGTCCATGGGCATGAACTTCAGTTTCTGGCCCTTCATGATCTACCTGCCGATCTACTTTCACAGCGCCCTGGGCTACGACAGTCTGCACAGCGGCCTGGCGCTGCTGGCCTATACCTTGCCGACCCTGGTCTTTCCTCCAGTGGGCGAGCGCCTGGCCCTGCGCTTCGAACCCGGCCGGGTGATCCCCCTGGGGTTGTCCTGCATCGGCCTGGGGTTTGTGGCGATGTACGGTGCCAGCCAGTGGGCGGCGGTCAATGACCTGGCGATACTGCCCGGCGCCTTGCTGGCGGGGATCGGCCTGGGCATCACCAATACCCCGGTCACCAACACCACCACCGGTTCGGTGCCTGCCGAGCGTGCGGGCATGGCCTCGGGCATCGACATGAGCGCGCGGATGATTTCCCTGGCGCTGAATATCGCCTTGATGGGCCTGATCCTGGTGGCCGGGGTCGGCGCCTATCTGCAGCGTCACCTGAGCGGCGTGCCGGATGCCGGGCAAGTGCACCTTTGGGCGGAGCAGATCGCCGCCGGCCAGGGTGCGCTTGAGGGCTTGCCGTGGCTGGCCGGTGGTTCGGCGCAGGCGGCCCTGGCCCATGGCTTTGGCTGGGTGATGCTGTACGGCGGCTTGAGCGTCTGCGGGCTGGCGCTGTTCAGTGTCCTGACCTTCGCTCCCTGGCGGCGCGCGCGGCTGGGCAGTGTCAGTTGAACGCAAAAAAGGCGCCCTGACAGGCCGTGTGAAAACGCAGTGGTTTTCACGCGGGCGGTGAAGGCGCCAAGGGGTTCACCCCAACCGAGGGGGGCCGGGTGAAGCCGTTCGCAGCAAAGGTCGCGGTGGTAAGGCGCGACGGGAACGGAAGTGAGGGGCGCGCCGAGTACTGGCGCGCCGGGATTATTTGCCGAGCTTGACCTTGGTCCAGCCACGGGTCATCAGGCGCTGCACGGTGATGGGCTGGTCGGGGATCGCGTACAGGGTGGCGAGCACTTCCTGAGGCGGGTAGGACGCCGGGTCGTTGCGGATCGCTTCGTCCACCAGGGGCGTGGCCGCCGCGTTGGCGTTGCTGTAGCCGACGCTGTTGGTGACCTCGGCGATGATGTCCGGGCGCATCAGAAAGTTCATGAAGGCATAGGCGTTGTCGACGTTGCTCGCGTCCCGGGGGATGGCCACCATGTCGTAGAAGCTGCCGGCGCCTTCTTTGGGAATGCTGTAGTCGATCTTCACCCCGTTGTTGGCTTCTTCAGCCCGGGCGCGGGCTTGCAGCACGTCGCCGGAGTAGCCCACGGCCACGCAGATATTGCCGTTGGCCAGGTCCGAGATGTACTTGGACGAATGGAAGTACGCCACCGAAGGGCGGATCTTCATGAACACGTCCTGAGCCTGGGCGATCTGCTGTTTGTCCTGGGAGTTCACCGGGAAACCCAGGTAGTGCAGGGCCGCGGGCAGCATTTCGGTCGGCGAGTCGAGGAAGCTGATGCCGCAGGCCTTGAGCTTCTCGGCGTTCTCGGGTTTGAACAGCAGGTCCCAGGAGTTCAGCGGCGCGTCGGTGCCCAATGCCTGGCGGACTTTTTCCGGGTTGTAGCCGATGCCGATCGAGCCCCACATGTACGGGAAGGCATGGGCGTTGTCGGGGTCGCTGGCGGCGGCGTTTTTCAGCAGCACCGGGTTCAGGTTCTTCCAGTTGGGCAGCTTGGACTTGTCCAGGGGCTGGTAGACCCCGGCCTTGATCTGCTTGGCCAGGAAGCTGTTGGACGGGACCACGATGTCGTAGCCCGACTTGCCGGCCAGCAGCCGCGCTTCCAGGGTTTCATTGCTGTCGAAAACGTCGTAGGTGACGTGGATGCCCGTCTCGGCCTCGAACTTTTTCAGGGTGTCGGGGGCGATGTAGTCCGACCAGTTATAGACGCGCAGCACCTTGTCGTCGGCCTGGGCGCCGCCAGCCATGGCGCCCAACAGGGACAGTGTGAGCAGAGTCCTGCCAAACCTTTTCATGCATCCAACTCCATTTCTTGTTGTGGGGTAAAACGCGACGGCCTAGGCCGTCGCTGGCGTTCGTTGTGGCTGCTTGGGTTGCGCCTGCCAGGTTTCGCTGGCGGTCTGCTCCATGGCTTCCTGGATCGCCCGCTTGCGGTTGGCTTCGGCCTTGCGGCTGAAGTACCAGACCATGAAGGTCACCAGGGACACCGCCAGCAGAATCAGGCTGGCCACGGCGTTGATCTCCGGCTTGACCCCCAGGCGCACGGCGGAGAACACCTCCATCGGCAGGGTGGTGGAGCCGGGCCCGGAAACGAAACTGGCCAGCACCAGGTCATCCAGGGACAAGGCGAACGACATCATGCCGCCCGCCGCGAGCGAGGGCGCGATCATAGGGATTGTGATCAGGAAAAACACCTTGAATGGCCGCGCACCGAGGTCCATGGCGGCTTCTTCGATGGACAGGTCCAGCTCCCGCAGGCGCGCCGAGACCACTACCGCAACATAGGCGGCGCAGAACGTGGTGTGGGCGATCCAGATGGTCACCAGCCCGCGTTCCATGGGCCAGCCGATCATCTGTGCCATGGCCACGAACAGCAGTAACAGCGACAGGCCGGTGATCACTTCGGGCATCACCAGGGGCGCCGTCACCAGGCCGCCGAACAGGGTCCGGCCCTTGAAGCGGGTGACCCGGGTCAGCACGAAGGCGGCGAGGGTGCCCAGGGCCACGGCGGCCACGGCGGTGTAGCAGGCAATCTCCAGGGAGCGCGCCACCGAGCCCATCAGTTGGGTGTTGTCGAGCAGGCCCAGGTACCACTTGAACGACCAGCCGCCCCAGACCGTCACCAGCTTGGAGGCGTTGAACGAGTAGATCACCAGAATCAGCATCGGCAGATAGATGAACAACAAGCCGAGCACCAGCATCAGGGTCGAAAAACTGAAACGCTTCATGCCCGTGCCTCCATTTCTTTGGCCTGGCTGCGGTTGAACAGCAGGATGGGAATAATCAGGATCGCCAGCATCACCACCGCCAGGGCGGACGCCACCGGCCAGTCGCGGTTATTGAAGAACTCCTGCCACAGCACGCGGCCGATCATCAGGGTTTCCGGGCCGCCCAGCAGTTCCGGGATCACGAACTCGCCGACCACCGGGATGAACACCAGCATGCACCCGGCAACGATGCCGTTCTTGGCCAGGGGCACGGTGATTTTCCAGAAGTTGTTGAAGTTGCTCGAGCCCAGGTCCGAAGCCGCTTCCAGCAGGCTCTGGTCGTGCTTGACCAGGTTGGCGTACAGCGGCAGCACCATGAACGGCAGGTAGGCGTAGACCACGCCGATGTACACCGCGGTGTTGGTGTTGAGGATTTCGATCGGGCTCGAGGTCAGGCCGCTCCACATCAGGAAGGCGTTGAGCAGGCCGTTGTTGCTGAGGATGCCCATCCAGGCATAGACGCGGATCAGGATCGCGGTCCAGGTCGGCATCATGATCAGCAGCAGCAACACGTTTTGCGCTTCCTTGCGCGCCTTGGAAATCGCATAGGCCATGGGAAAGCCGATCGCCAGGCACATCAGGGTGCTGAGCAGGGCGATCTTCAGCGAGCCCAGGTAGGCCGAGATGTACAACTCGTCGGCGCCCAGCAGGCTGTAGTTGCCCAGGTTCAGCAGCACCTGGAGTTTCTGGTCGACGAAGCTGTAGATCTCCGAGTAGGGCGGAATCGCCACCGCCGCTTCTGAGAAGCTGATTTTCATCACCAGGAAGAACGGCAGCATGAAAAACAGGAACAGCCAGAGGAAGGGAATGCCGATCACCAGCTTGCGACCGCTGGGCAGCACACGGATCAACGCCTGATTGAAAGTGCTCATGGTCGAAGTACTCATGCCCGCAGTACCACGCCGCTGTCGTCTTCCCACCACACGTATACGGTGTCGTCCCAGGTCGGCCGGGCGCCACGGCGTTCGGCGTTGGCCATGAACGACTGGACGATCTTGCCGCTGGGCAGCTCGACGTAGAACACCGAGTGGCCGCCGAGGTAGGCGATGTCATGCACCTTGCCCTGGGACCAGTTGTAGCTGTTCTCGGGTTTGACGGTGCTGACCAGCATTTTTTCCGGGCGGATGGCGTAGGTCACCGACTTGTCCTGCACCGAGGTGCTGACTCCGTGGCCGACGTAGATCGGCTGTTCCAGCTCGGGGCAGTGGATGATGGCGTGGCCTTCGAGGTCTTCGACCACGGTGCCGTCGAAGGCATTCACGTTGCCGATGAACTCGCACACCAGACGGCTCACCGGGGCTTCGTAGATGTCCACCGGGCTGCCGATCTGGGCGATCCAGCCCAGGTGCATGATGGCGATGCGCTGGGCCATGGTCATGGCCTCTTCCTGATCGTGGGTCACCATCACGCAGGTCACGCCCACGCGTTCGATGATCTCCACCAGCTCCAGTTGCATCTGCGAGCGCAGCTTTTTATCCAGGGCGCCCATGGGTTCGTCGAGCAGCAGCAGTTTCGGGCGCTTGGCCAGGGAGCGGGCCAGGGCCACGCGCTGGCGCTGGCCGCCGGAGAGCTGGTGGGGTTTGCGCCGGGCGTACTGGGTCATGTGCACCAGCTTGAGCATTTCCTCGACCCGGGCCTCTATCTCGCTGGCCGGCAGGCGATCCTGCTTGAGGCCAAAGGCGATGTTCTGGGCCACGGTCATGTGCGGGAACAGGGCATAGGACTGGAACATCATGTTGATCGGCCGCTCATAGGGCGGCATATCGGTGATGTCCACGCCATCCAGCAAGATGCGGCCTTCGGTGGGCCGTTCGAAACCGGCGAGCATGCGCAGCAGGGTGGACTTGCCGGAACCGGAGCCGCCCAGCAGGGCGAAGATCTCGCCCTGGTGGATCTCCAGGGACACATCGTCCACGGCCACGGTTTCATCGAACTTCTTGGTCACGCGGTCGATCTTCACCAGCACCTTTTGTGGTTGCTGATGACCTTCCAGAGCCTTGCGATAAATGCTGGAGGCGTTTGCCATGTGAAACTCCCAACAGGTCGTCGGGCCAATGCGGCCTGACTTAATAAGGTTGATTGCAAACCTGCACCGTCAGTGCTGTGCAGGTTTATTCGGCGCCGCCGTCCTGGCTGCCTGGCCTTGCTTGTTGTTGTTCAGGTATTGCCGTTCACGCCGCACGACGGGCGCACGGAAGTGCGCGCGCCGGGTGGGCAGGGCGTGTCAATCGGTGACTCGGGTGCTTGCAACCCTGTGCGGGCTGCCTTGGGTTAAAGGCGCTGACGCTGCGCGGCACGGTGCCGGCAGGCATCGCCAAAGGCCTGGAAAATGCTCAGGTAGGCCGGGTTCGACAGGACCTGCCATTCCGGGTGCCACTGCACGCCGAAGGCAAACGCCTGGCTGTGCTCCACGGAAACGGCTTCGATCAGGCCATCCGGGGCCACGGCCTCGACCCGCAGGCCATCGCCCAGGCGGTCGATGCCCTGGCTGTGGATCGAGTTGACCTGGATCTCGCCGGCCAGGCCCATGGCCTCGAACGCACCGCCGGGCTGGATCGCCACCGGGTGCGCCGGGGCGTACTGGACTTCAAGGCGCGGGTCGTCGGCTTCGCGGTGGTCCATATAGCCCGGCAGTTCATGCACCTTCTGGTGCAGGCTGCCGCCAAAGGCCACGTTCATTTCCTGGAAGCCACGGCAGATACCGAGGACCGGCACGCCGGCCTCTACCGCCGCCCGCAACAGGGGCAGGGTGGTGGCGTCGCGCTGCGGGTCATGGGCGGTGCCCGGCGCGCTGGGAGTGCCTTGATAGTGGAAGGGTTCGACATTGGATGGCGAGCCGGTAAACAGCAGGCCATCGACGTAGCGCAGCAGATCCTTGATCTCGCAGAGGTCCGCCAGGGAAGGGATGATCACCGGCAACCCCAGGGCCGCGACGCTGACAGCACGCAAGTACTTGTCGCCGCTGACATGGTAGGGGTGCAGGCCAATCTCTTTGACGCACGCAGTAACACCGATCAATGGCTTGAGTGCCATTTTTATCACCTCGAAATTCACGCTGGAACGAGTTTTTCCAGAGCTTATCCTCGTTGATTTTAATTAACAACTTTCCTGTAAAAAATTATAAACACCGCATGGCGTGATCAGGCTGATTAACGGGGTGTGCGCCCTGTATCGGCCTGATTGGTGTCAATATAATTAACGAAACACCTCGGGTGTTCGCTATTGACTTCACTTTGCCTTTCGGATTGACTGCTGTCACGAAACAGCTTTGAACATAATAATTAACACAATAGGTGCATCATGTCGGTCCCACTGCGTGCCGTTCAGCTCAACGAAGCCAACGCCTTTCTGAAAAAACACCCTGAGGTCCTGTACGTCGATCTGCTGATTGCAGACATGAACGGCGTGGTGCGCGGCAAGCGCATCGAACGCACCGCGCTGCACAAGGTGTACGAAAAAGGCATCAACCTCCCGGCCTCGTTGTTCGCCCTGGACATCAACGGCTCCACCGTGGAAAGCACCGGCCTGGGCCTGGACATCGGCGACTCCGACCGCATCTGCTACCCGATCCCGGACACCCTGAGCATCGAGCCCTGGCAGAAGCGCCCCACCGCGCAGCTGTTAATGACCATGCATGAACTCGAAGGCCAGCCGTTCTTCGCCGACCCGCGGGAAGTGCTGCGTCAGGTGGTGAGCAAGTTCGACGAACTGGGCCTGACTATCTGCGCCGCGTTCGAGCTGGAGTTCTACCTGATCGACCAGGACAACGTGAACGGTCGCCCGCAAGCGCCGCGCTCGCCCATCTCCGGCAAGCGCCCGCATTCGACCCAGGTCTACCTGATCGATGACCTCGACGAATACGTCGATTGCCTGCAAGACATCCTTGAAGGCGCGAAAGAGCAGGGCATCCCCGCCGACGCCATCGTCAAGGAAAGCGCCCCGGCGCAGTTCGAGGTCAACCTGCACCACGTCAGCGACCCGATCAAGGCCTGCGACTACGCGGTACTGCTCAAGCGCCTGGTGAAAAACATCGCCTACGACCACGAGATGGACACCACCTTTATGGCCAAGCCCTACCCGGGCCAGGCCGGTAATGGCTTGCACGTGCACATCTCGATCCTCGACAAAAAGGGCAACAACATCTTCGCCAGCGAAGACCCCGAGACCAACGACGCCCTGCGCCACGCCATCGGCGGCGTGCTGGAAACCCTGCCGGCGCAGATGGCGTTCCTCTGCCCCAACGTCAACTCCTACCGCCGTTTCGGCGCGCAGTTCTATGTGCCGAACTCGCCGAGCTGGGGCATCGACAACCGCACCGTGGCCGTGCGCGTGCCGACCGGTTCGGCGGATGCCGTGCGCATCGAGCACCGAGTGGCCGGCGCCGACGCCAACCCCTATCTGCTGATGGCCTCGGTACTGGCCGGTATTCACCATGGCCTGACCAACAAGATCGAGCCGGGGGCGCCGGTCGAAGGCAACTCCTACGAGCAGAACGAGCAAAGCCTGCCCAACAACCTGCGTGACGCCCTGCGCGAGCTGGACGACAGCGAAGTCATGGCCAGGTACATCGACCCGCTGTACATCGACGTGTTTGTGGCGTGCAAGGAAAGTGAGCTGGCCGAGTTCGAGAATTCGATTTCCGACCTTGAGTACAACTGGTACCTGCACACGGTCTGACGGCCCTCCCACTTTTTGCGTTGAGCACTGCATATGACCAAGCATCGCAATGACTGGGAGCAGCACTTCCAGTCCCTGAGCCTTGAAGGCCGGGCCTTTATCGACGGCGAGTACCGCTGGGCCGAAAGCGGCGAGACCTTTGACAGCATCAGCCCGGTGGACGGGCGGTTTCTGGCCCGGGTCGCCAGCACCGATACCGCCGACGCCGACGCGGCGGTGGGCGCTGCACGCCGGGCGTTCGAATCCGGGGTCTGGCGCTTGCAAGCCCCGGCGGCGCGCAAGCGGGTGCTGCTCCGGTTTGCCGAGCTGATCCTCGAGAATCAGGAAGAACTGGCGCTCCTGGAAACCCTGGACATGGGCAAGCCGATCGGCGATTCCATGGCCATCGACGTGCCGGCCACCGCCAACGCGATCCGCTGGAGCGCCGAGGCCATCGACAAGCTCTACGACGAAGTGGCGCCCACGCCCCACGACCAGTTGGGCCTGATCACGCGGGAACCCTGCGGCGTGGTGGCAGCCATCGTGCCGTGGAATTTCCCGATGATCATGGCCAGCTGGAAGTTCGCTCCGGCCCTGGCGGCGGGTAACTCGTTCATCCTCAAGCCTTCGGAAAAGTCGCCGTTGACCGCCATTCGCCTGGCCCGGCTGGCACTCGAGGCCGGCATTCCCCCGGGCGTGTTCAACGTACTGCCGGGCTACGGTCACACCGTCGGCAAGGCCCTGGCCCTGCATATGGATGTGGACGTGCTGGCCTTTACCGGTTCCACCGGGGTGGCCAAGCAACTGCTGGCGTATTCCGGCCAGAGCAATATGAAGCGGGTGTGGCTGGAGGCTGGCGGCAAGAGCCCCAACGTGGTGTTCGCCGATGCCCCGGACCTGCGCGCCGCAGCAGAAGCGGCAGCGGCCGGGATCGCCTTCAACCAGGGCGAAGTCTGCGTGGCCGGTTCGCGGCTGCTGGTGCAGCGCTCGATCCGCGAGGCATTTATTCCGTTACTGGTGCAAGCGCTCCAGGCCTGGAAGCCGGGGCACCCCCTGGACCCGGCGACCAAGGTCGGCGCGGTGGTCGATCAGCGGCAACTGGACAACGTATTGCGCTATATCGAGATCGGCAAGGAGCAGGGCGCCCAGCTATTGGTCGGTGGCCAGCGCACCCTGCAGGACACGGGCGGGCAGTACGTGGAGCCGACGATTTTCGACGGCGTGACCAACGCCATGACCATCGCCCGCGAAGAAATCTTCGGCCCGGTGTTGTCGCTGATCAGCTTCGACACCGAAGAAGAAGCGCTGGCGATCGCCAACGACAGCATCTTCGGCCTGGCGGCTGCGGTGTGGACCGCCAACCTCAGCCGCGCCCACCGCTTCGCCCGGGGCCTGCGCGCCGGCAGCGTGTGGGTCAACCAGTATGACGGCGGCGACATGACCGCGCCGTTCGGCGGCTTCAAGCAGTCGGGCAATGGCCGCGACAAGTCGCTGCACGCCTTTGACAAGTACACCGAGCTCAAAGCCACCTGGATCAAGCTCTAAGCCCTAATAACAACGGCGATTGCCGGCCTGCGCCGGCCAGTCGCCCGGGAGTCCGAACCATGCAACCTCATGTAAACAGCTACTACGCCGCGACCCGCAACCACACCGGCGACTTCCCCGTGCTTGAAGAACTGGTGGAGTGCGATGTCTGTGTGATTGGCGCCGGTTATACCGGCCTGTCGTCGGCGCTGTTCCTGGCCGAAGCCGGCTACAGCGTCACCGTGCTCGAAGCGGCCAAGGTCGGCTTCGGCGCCAGCGGGCGCAACGGCGGGCAACTGGTCAACTCCTACAGCCGTGACGTGGATGTGATCGAACAGCGCTACGGTGAAAAGAGCGCCGAAATCCTCGGCAGCATGATGTTCGAAGGCGCCGATATCATTCGCCAGCGCATCCAGCACTACGACATCCAGTGCGACTACCGCCCGGGCGGGATCTTCGCCGCGCTGAACAAAAAGCAGCTCAAGGGCCTGGCTGAACAGAAAAGCAGCTGGGAGCGCTACGGCAACCGCAATCTGCAGCTGCTCGATGCCAAGGACATGGCGCGTGAAGTGGGCTGTGACAACTACGTTGGCGGCCTGCTGGACAAGCAGGGCGGCCACGTCCACCCGCTGAACCTGGCCCTGGGTGAAGCCAGCGCCATCATCGGCCTGGGCGGCAAGATCTTCGAGCAATCGGCGGCCGAGGAAATCACCTACGGCGAACCCAACGTGGTGCGTACGGCCAAGGGCGTGGTCCGGGCCAAGTACCTGCTGATCGCCGGCAACGCCTACCTGCCGCAAAACCTCGACCCACGGGTGACCCGCAAAAGCATGCCTTGCGGTTCGCAGATCGTGGTCACCGAGCCGCTGTCGGAAAAAGTCGCGCGCAGCCTGATCACTAACAATTACTGCGTCGAAGACTGCAACTACCTGCTCGACTACTATCGCCTGACCGCTGATAACCGGTTGCTGTATGGCGGTGGCGTGGTCTATGGCGCCCGCGAGCCGGACGACATCGAACAGCTGATCCGGCCGAAGATCCTCAAGACCTTCCCGCAGCTGAAAGACGTCAAGATCGACTACCGCTGGACCGGCAACTTCCTGCTGACCATGTCGCGCATGCCGCAATTTGGCCGTATCGAAAAGAATGCCTACTACATGCAGGGCTACAGCGGGCACGGTGTCACCTGTTCGCATTTGGCGGGCAAGCTGATCAGCGAAGTGATCCGTGGTGACGCCGAACGCTTCGACGCCTTTGCTTCCCTGCCGCACATGCCGATGTTCGGCGGCCGTACCTTCCAGGCCCCGCTTACAGCCATGGGCGCCGCCTACTACGCCCTGCGCGACCGCTTCGGTATCTGACGCCACCGCCCTCCAGTGCTGAGCGCTTCCTGTGGCGAGGGAGCTTGCTCCCGCTGGAGGGCGCAGCCCTCCCAAACCGGGCGACCGCGATCAACCCAAACAACCCGAGCGCCTGATTGACGACCGCTGCGCGGCCGAGCGGGAGCAAGCTCCCTCACCACAAAAAGGCAGGGTTTCAGGGGGCTGTAGCCCGCGCCAACCCAGCCCGAAATCCCCCCGTCATTCCCCTCATCGCCAGTCTTTACAGCACCTGTGGCAAACATGTTTAAATAGCCGCCTTTCAGGCTCCAGGGGCAGCCAAATCGCGAAGTTCGCGACCCAACCGCCGCAAAATACCCTTAAGTTCCTCTCACATAAGGCTGTTATGGACACGGGCACCCGACTCAAACTCGTTCGCGAAAGCTACAAACTCTCCCAGCGCGAGCTGGCCCGTCGTAGCGGCGTGACCAACGCCACCATCTCCCTGATCGAACAGAATCGCGTCAGCCCCTCCGTCAGCTCCCTGAAAAAGCTGCTGGAAAGCATCCCCATGTCCCTGGCGGACTTTTTCACCTTCGACCAGCCGCCACGGGAACACCAATACATCTTCCGCGCCAACGAACAGCCCGACCTGGGCCGCGACGGCCTGCGCCTGCTGTTGGTGGGCGCACCGATCCCCAGCCGCCAGATGCGCTTTCTGCGGGAGCAATACGCCCCCGGCGCCAGCTCCGGCGAAGAACCGATCGTGCATGCCGAAGGCGAGGAGTGTGGTCTTGTCACCCGTGGCACCGTCGAGCTCACCGTCGATGGCCAGGTCAGCATATTGAATCCGGGGGATGGCTATTACTTCCCCACCACCTTGCCCCACAGGTTTCGCAATATCGGGCAGGATGAGGCGGAAATCATCAGCGCGAATACGCCGGCGAACTTCTAGGTAGGGTTGGGCAGGGCTTCTGTGGCGAGGGAGCTTGCTCCCGCTGGGGCGCCCGGCGCCCCCAATCCAGGCACCGCGCGCGATCAGGCATGCCGCGTGCCTGAGGGGAATGCCGCTTCCACCTGAAGCGGCACATCCCTTGGGTCAATCGTCCAGGTTGCCCATGGCCGTGGTGTTGAACCCGCCATCCACGTACATGATTTCCCCGCTGATACCCGAGGCCAGGTCCGAGCAGAGGAAGGCACCGGCGTTGCCGACTTCTTCAATGGTCACATTGCGCCGCAGAGGCGTTTGCGCTTCGTTGGCGGCGAGCATTTTGCGGAAGTTCTTGATCCCGGAAGCGGCGAGGGTGCGGATCGGGCCCGCCGATACCGCGTTGACGCGGGTGCCTTCCGGGCCGAGGCTGCCGGCCAGGTAGCGCACGCCGGCTTCCAGGCTGGCCTTGGCCATGCCCATGACGTTGTAGTTGGGCATGGTGCGCTCGGCGCCCAGGTAAGACAGGGTCAACAGGCTACCGTTACGGCCCTTCATCATCGGCCGCCCGGCCTTCGCCAGGGCGATAAAGCTGTAGGCGCTGATGTCGTGGGCAATGCGGAAGCCATCGCGGGTGGTGGCTTCGGTGAAGTCACCGTCCAACTGGTCGCCAGGCGCAAAGCCCACCGAGTGCACGATGCAGTCCAGTGCATCCCATTGCTGGCCCAGCTTTTCGAAGACCTGGGCGATCTCCTCATCGCTGGCCACATCGCAGGGGAAGCACAGCCCCGGGTTGGAGCCCCACTCAGTGGCGAACTCCTCCACTCGCCCGCGAAGCTTTTCGTTCTGGTAGGTGAAGGCCAGCTCGGCGCCTTCGCGATGCATGGCCGCGGCAATGCCCGATGCAATGGATAACTTGCTGGCGACACCGACGATCAGAACGCGTTTGCCCGTGAGAAAACCCATGTGTTGCTCCTTGAAAATTCGCTTTTTACTGCCGCTGCCGGGCGCTTTCAGTAGGCCTTGAACAGCGGCGCATAATCCGAGGCATGAGCACTTCAGGCCTCGGTTCGGCTGCTGGAAATCATGCGCAGGCGAGCCGGTTTCCAGGCTCTGCGCCTATGTCGGCCCAGGGAATGGGCGGCATGGGGCGAGAGCCGGGGATCGCGCAACAGGAATATGACGGACGAAATCTGTGCTGAGTTACATGGCTTGCGTTCGCAGGCGTTCAGCAGGAGGAGCCGGGGGCCCTGCAACCGATGCCTGATGATCAGGCACGTTTTGCAGCACCCGCCGGTGACAGGGGGAGGGGCAACCTACGACTTGAACCGCCCCACCAGGCCATTCAACTCTTCCGAGAGTTGCGACAACCGACCCGAATCTTCCTGCGCCGAATGGGCCAGGGTTTCCACCAGCCGCGCTTCGTCGTAGATCTGCTGGATGTGCCGGTTGATCTCTTCGGCAACGCTGTGCTGTTCCTCGGCGGCGGCGGAGATTTGCAGGTTCTGGTCCCTGATTTCATTGACCGACAGCTGGATGCCTTCAAAGCTGTCACGGGCGTTTTCGATGGACGACACGCTGGCGCGGGACAGGTCGAGGCAGCTTTCCATCTTCTGCGAGACTTCCTGGGTCTTGCTGCCGAGGGTGCCCAGCAGTTGGTCGATTTCCCCGGTGGAGTCGGAGGTGCGCTTGGCCAGGGCCCGCACCTCGTCGGCCACCACCGCAAAGCCGCGCCCTTGATCGCCGGCCCGGGCGGCCTCGATGGCCGCGTTCAGGGCCAGCAGGTTGGTCTGTTCGGCGATGGCGCGGATGGTGCCGAGGATCTGGTTGATGCTGCGGCTACCGGCTTCCAGCTCGACCATGGCCTGGGACGACTCGGTCAGGCGGCTGCCCAGGCGGTTGACGTTTTCCGTGGTCAGCTCGATCTGCTGTTTGCCCTCGGCCACCCGACGGTGCCCGCTCTCGGCGGATTCGGCGGCATTGCTGCACGAGCGGGCCACTTCGTTGGCGGTGGCGACCATTTCGTTGAAGGCCGTGGACACCAGCTCCACCGCCTCACGCTGACGCCCGGCGGCGTCGTTCATGTTGTGGGCCACCTCGCTGTTGACCCGGGACGCATCCTGCAGATTGGTCGAGGCGGCGCCGATGTGCTGGATCAGTTGGCGGATGGCGGCCAGGAACTTGTTGAACCAGCCGGCAAGTTCCGCGGTTTCGTCCTTGCCCTGGACCACCAGGTCCCGGCGCAGGTCGCCCTCGCCCTGGGCGATGGACTGCAAGCCGGTGCTGACCTGGCCGATGGGCTTGACGATGACTTTGGAGAACGCCGCCGCCAGCAGGGCGAAGATCAGTGCCAGCACCACCACGATAATGGCGGTGAGGTAGGTCATGCGCGTCGCCGCAGCCATGACTTCGCTGTACTCGATCAGGCCGATGTAGCGCCAGCCCAGGCCCGGTGACGTCCAGATATTGGCCATGTAGCGCACGCCGTCGATTTCCACCTCGGTGGAGCCCTGCGGGGTGGCCGCCAGGTGCGCATAGGGCGCGCCCAGGTCCTTGAGCTGCTTGAAGCTGTGCTTGGCGTCGCGCGGGTCGACCAGCACGGTGCCGTCTTCGATCAGCATCACGTAGCCGCTTTCGCCGAGCTTGATGCTCTTGACCAGTTCCGTGAGGTTTTTCAGGGAAACGCTGACCACGAACACGCCCTTGGCTTTGCCGGCGTTGTCGAGCAGGGCCCGGGCGGTGCCGACCAGGGCCACATCGTCCTTGTCGTAGTAATAGGCGGGGGTGCGCACGGTTTGCCCCGGGCTGGCCATGGCGGCCTTGTACCACGGACGTGCACGCGGGTCGTACTTGGCCAGTTGCGGGTCGTCCGGCCATTTGGCGTAGGTGCCGTCCTCCAGGCCGATGGACAGGATCGCCGCCGCCGGGTGGGTCTTGCCAAAGCGCGCAAACTGCTCGATGACCTGTCGGGCCGCTTCAGGCAGGGGCTGGCTGGCGGCATCGGCGGCCTGGTAGTCCTTCAGGCTGGCCACCGAGGTGTATACAGGATCGGCCGCCATCTGATCGACGTTCTGCTGGCTGGCGTCGAAAAACTGCCGGATATTGCCGTCAATCTGGCGAATTTCCCGGGTGCTGCCATCGATGAATTGATCCACCGCCTGGGTCCGGGTGTTGAGCACGGAAATCAGCGCCACCAGGCTGACCGGGATAAAGGCGACTGAGACGAACGCAAGCACGAGCTTATTTTTTATTTTCATGACGACAACCATCAGCGGGGAGGGCAGCGCAAATGGCCGAAAAATAAACTGCGTGGCCAAGTGCTATCACTGTTATGTCGGCCCGAGCGGGGTAAATCTTTAACCGTTTTTTGTGTACAACCCGTGCGGCACGCCTGCGGAACGGGTCCAGGCCCGGTACCCAGGGCGTTTCAGTGATTCGCGGTGGCCGTCGACGAGGCACGGCTGGGCAAGCCCGCCAGGTACTGGCGAATCTGCCGGGCACCCCGCAGGCGAACCACCGGAATGCCTGGGCCGATGGCCTGGCGCGCGGCTTCGATCCCGGGCCGTTGGCGCCGATCAAAATTCCACACGTAATTCAGAAAGCCCAGGAACTCCCGGTCCAGCTTCTCGCTGCAGCCCGCTGGAAGATCGGACCGCGGGCGGTTCAACAGGCTGCGCAACAGCACCCGACGCCAGCAAGTCAGGCGCGGCGTGTCGAGCCAGATGATCAGGTCGGCGCGGGGCAGCCGCAGGTCGAAGGTGCGTCGCGCATAGTTGCCTTCACACACCCAGGCGTCCGCCGCCACTGCCTGGCGGACCCGGGTGCGAAATGTCTCGGCATCCGGTTCGACCCAGCCGGCCTCCCAGAACAGCGTATCCAGGTGCACCACGTGAAGGCCCAGGCGCGCGCCCAATGTTCGCGCCAGGGTCGATTTGCCGCTGCCGGAGTTGCCCAAAATCACGATGCGTTGCATGAGCCGGTCCTTGCTGCAAAAAAGCCGGCGATTGTAATCACCTTGGCGGGGCGGGTCACTGCGCCGTTCAGTCGGGCAGGGTGAGGGCCGAGCAGGCTGATCAGGCGCTTGGGTTCGACGCTTGCAGTAGGTGGGCGATTTGCTTGCGCAAGTCGCCGTGGGTTTCCTCGGCGTAGGGAATGGCGGTTTTCCAGTCGTAGAACCAGGCCGGCATCTTGCGCTTCTGTTCCGGCTCCGAGGCGTAGCGGGGGAAAATATGGCAATGCAGTTCGGGCTCGGAGTTGCCGAGGATTTCATAGTTCATGCGCAGGGCGCCGGTGGCCGCCAACACCGCGTCCCCCATGCGCGCCATGTCCAGCAGATAGGCGGTGCGGGCCTCGATGCTCAGGTCGTTCAGGCTGGCGACGACCGGGTCGGGCAACAGCAGGCAATAGCCCGGCAGGAACTGCACATCGCCCATGACCGCCCAGCCCGAGGGCATCCGGCAAATGACTTTATCGTTGGCTCCATGGCGTGCGAGCGCTACACGTTGCGAGATCAGTGACATGCATCGTCCTTAATGAGGGGCACCAGGGGTGATGGGGCGCTGCCTTCGGTGCGGGTTCTGAAAAAAGCCGCCTATTCAACCACCCAATTCGGCAGCGGGCACCGCCCGCGTTCAATCCACCAACCAATCCCAGAGTCGACCGGCCGCGTAGGCCGCGCCCGCCGCCAACGCAATGGTTGCAACGGCCGGGGCGAGCGCCGCGCCGCTGGCAATGCCCGCTGCGCCAAGCCCTGTGGCGGCCAGGCCGGAAACGCCGCCCGTGCCGATCAGGCCGGTTGCGGTGCCTACAGCGCCCCTGGCCAGGGTTTGGCCGACCAGGGAGCGAGCAGCCTGATTGGCGATGGTTTTGCTCGCTTGCCCGGTAATCAGATTGCGCGCAGCGGCCGTTGTCCCCTTGGCGGCCAATGAGGTTACTGCCTGCTTCGCCGCATCCTCGGCGGCTTTGCGTGTAAACAGCTGCGAGGCCAGCGCCGCGCCGACACGCATGCTCGCGGCCTCGACCTGCGCGCTGCTGTGCAGGTCGGTGACGCACCAGTTGGCAAAGTGCTCGCAGTTGTTGAACAGGATGTTGTACTGATCTTCACCCAGGCGGGAGCGCGCACGCCGGCAAATGGCGGGGCCGCTGAAATAGGTTTTCTTGTAGGTTCTGATCCGCGGTTTCTTGTCCTGGCAGAACGCCGCAAGGCTGGTGGACTCGATGCAGCCCTTGTCGATGCCCGAGGCCATGCCGGAATAATGGATTACACGCTTTCTACCGACGTAAATCCCGTGGTGGGTGTACACGCCTCGACCGACAACCAGATGGGTTCCAGTGGGGTAAGTATCCATGTAAGGCTCCACATTCAATGTTTGGCGTGAGGGTGTGGGACTGCATCGACGGCCTTTTTACCTGGCGGCACGCGGTGCAGTAAAGCGGTCTTTGGCAGATTCCGGGGCTGGGATCGTTCGCTGATCGGGGTTGGCCGCAGAAGGTCCATTGCTGTGTCGATACGCGCGCTGGCCGCCAACGCCTGGGTCAGGTATTGGCCAAAAAGGCCTGCGCCTCGCCGGCCTCGCATTTCCAGTCGGCGAACACACCCACCAAGTGGCAGTTCGGGCAGTAGCAGCCGATGTAGTACCAGCGCACATCATTGCTTTGCGGGTAGAGCGCCACGGCTGACAGCAGATGGAACGCATCGCCGTCGCAGATGCACTCGTGGCTTTCCAACTCGGCCTCGCTGGCATAGAGCTCGCTGTCGCCCATCCAGTGTTCGGCACCGCACTGGGTGCAAGTGCGGCGGGCGGCACCGGCGTTTTCATCGCTGGCAAGGCGGAATGCCTGGCTGCCGCAGGGGCACGCCGCATGCCGGAAGCCAGCGGCCGGGTAGCGGTTGCGCGTGCTGTACCTGAGCACCTCGGCCTCGGTGTCGTGGGCGCTGGTGCCGTACCAGTACTTGCCCTTTTTTTGCACTGCCATGGATTGATCCTTATCTGGCCTGGCGCTGGAAAGTCGCTACCAGCGCGAACGGGGAGTATGAAAGGGCGGCGCGCAGGGGCTTGTCAACCAGGCTATGTCCCTGTCGCCTGGTGCGTGACCCGTGGACAGCGTGACTGATGCTTTGATAGCGTGCCGCCGGCCAATCGCAGCCACGTTTAGCAGGGAAGACCGGTGATCACGGACAAAAGACAAACATTCTTGAGCGCAGCACGCTTCGACAACTTCTTTATCAACTACCGCAAGAGCGTGTGCTTCTTTGAAGAAAACACCTTCCAGGCCGACTCCGAGGCCCAGGAAAAGTCCGTCAGGGCCCGCTATTTCCAAAAGCTGATCTTCAAGGAAATCCTCATCCGCTACACCGCGGGTGATGCCATCGAATCCTTGATCCCCTTGCTGGAAACCTTGGTCGACAGCTACGAAGGGCTGCAGCGGCAATTGGCGATTTACCAGGGCATCCCCAACATCACCCCGCTGACCATCGACGACTGGCTCGACCAGTACGAAGAGTGCGTCCAGGTCTTCAGCCTGTGCATCCTGCTGCACCGCACCGACCTGCTGCAGCGCTTTGTCGCCCTGATCGACCCCGCCGGTTACGCCGGCGACGACACCCTCTACGAAGACTTGCTGTGCAAGCTGCTGCCTGAGCGCTATGACGTCGATCGTTGGTACCACGACCTCTACACCCCGCTGGTCCAGGCCATTTATGAAGAAGACCCGACCCAGGCCGCCACGCTGTTGCAGCAATACTGCGATGCCTGGTACCCGGCGTTCGAGCAGGCGCCCTGGCACGACAGCCACCTGCAAGGGGATGAGGGCAGCTACTGCGGGTACTGGGCTCTGGAGGCTGCAGCGGTGGCGTTTCTGTATGGGATCGATGACGGCGCGATTGAGTCGATGGTCTATCCCCGGGACCTGGTGGCCTACGCCAGGGATGTTCGGCCAGCTGATACGGGGCGGGTGGCGCCTTTGCCGGTGGGCCAGGCCTGTAGTCGGACGGGGTATTGGTTTGCGCCGCTGGAGACTGAGACGCGCGAGTATTTTGAGTCGGGGGAGGTGATGCCGCAGAGCGGTGGCGTTTGGTATTGGGTGGGGGAGGAATAGGGGGTGTGGATGACTGAGGTGCATCCACGGTCGAGATTTTTCAGGGCGGCTAAGGGGGGCTCGGCGTGAGCTCGCTCTTGTGATTGGAGCGAGGCTGATTGCCGGGCACACCCGTTGGGTGCCCGCCGTCCTTTGTAGATGTAACGTTTGAATAGGTGGTTTAGTCAGGGCAGATAAAATGCGTTACGGCTTGATCCACACCAACCCGGAAAGCCCCGCCGGGTGCTGTCCACCTCCGGCGAGGGCCCGATATGTTCCGCTGATCATCAGCACCCGGGCGCTTTGAGCTCCGAGCCGATGGTGACGGCAGTGACCGGCACATTTTCAAAGGCCTTCTGCGCGATGGAGGCGTATTTCTGGTCGCAGTTGAAGCGCGTTTCCATCACGTAGTCATCGCCTTCGGCCTTGCGCATGTGAGACTCCCACTGGCCGGAGGCGTCAAGCGCTGCATCCGATACCAGGACCACCTCCAGCAGGACTTCTCTGAATCCGACGGCATGGGGGCCTTCCCAGTGGGCGTAGACCGAAGGATCTGCGGCATTGCCGCACATGCTCAGGCAGTCGGCGGAGAAGCTCAGGCCACCACCGGACGAGGCGGTAAATGCACCGACGGTGAGGGGGTTGCCTGGAGCGGGAGCGTAGGTGCCGACGAACTGGGTCAAGTCAGCCTGGCATTTTGGCGTCAGTTCCAGGCGCAGCTTGCTGACTTTGCCGCCTTCGACCGTGGCGGTGATGTCACAACCCTGGACTTTGAAATGGTGATCGTTGCCGTTGGACTCCCGGGGGATGCCGGCTACCGATTCAAAGTAACGCTGATTGGTGCCCAACATGTCGCCGGTAAAGACTTCGGCAACGGAAGCGGCATGGGCAGTGTTGAGCGACATGGCCAGTGTTGAGGCGAGAAGGCTGAATAGCACCTTGTTCATAAGAGAGTCCTTTCAATGGGCGACCAGAACCCATGGTCATCATCAAGTGGGTTCGGGGGCGGGAGTGTAGCAGGCGGCGGTTTTGCGGTGATGAGTACATTTATGCTCACGACAGAGTGCCGTTAGTTGGGCAACAGGGCGTTGTCTCTGCTCAAGGGCCGAGGCCACTCAAGCGGAACGCTGAGTGATGGTCAGGAATATGCCGAAGCTCACAAGCAGGCCGCCAAACCCTCGGTCAATCCATTGCCGTGATGCCATCAACGTCTCGCGCATTTTTCCGCTTGAGAAGCACAGAGCGACCAGGCTGAACCAGGCTATGTGCGCACTCGCGATGAACAGACCGTATGCCACTTGCACCGTCACCGCGGTATCCGGTCTTACTAGGCCCATGAACAGGCTGACAATGAAGATCGATGTTTTGGGGTTCAGCGCGTTGGTGAGAAACCCCGTGCGCAGGGCGGCCAGATCCGAGATTGCCGGTGGCGGTACGTTTGGCTGTTCGCTCGCCGGCCCGGAACGGATCATCTTGATTCCCAGGTAGACCAGGTAAGCAGCACCCGCGAGCTTGAGCGCATTGAACAGCCAGGGCGTCTGCTGCAGGACCCACCCCAGCCCGAGCAGTGTGTAGCAAACGTGGACCAGAACCCCCGCGCCAATTCCCACTGCGGTCAGCAAGCCAGCCCGGCGAGACAGCAGCAATCCGTTGCGGGAAACCATGGCGAAGTCTGGCCCCGGACTGATGCAGGCGAGTAGGGTAATGGTGATCACTGCTATCCATTCGCTCATGCTGAGCCCTTGCGTTGTTATGATGGAAAGCAATGTTTACAGATCATATTCCTGGGCACTAACGATGATTTCTGATGAAAATGATGACTCAAGCTCACGAATCGGTGAGACGCGAATGCCTTCTCTGCTGGCATTGCGTTGCTTCGAGTCAGCCGGACGCTTCGAGAGCTTTGCCCGCGCCGCCCGCGAACTGCACCTGACGCCCGGCGCCATCAGCCGTGCCGTACGTGTGCTTGAAGAGGACCTGGGCGTTGACCTGTTCGAGCGCCGCAGCCGCAGGGTCTATTTGACGCACGCGGGAAAGCGCCTGGCGAACGCAGTGAGTGAGGGGCTCGGGATAATGAGCCAGGCAGTTCGCGAGATACGCACCGAAGCCCGGCGTACGCGGGTGCTTGTCCTGTCGTGCGAGCCAACGTTGTTGATGCGCTGGTTGATCCCTCGATGGAGCGACTTCCAACAAAGACATCAAGGGCAGGACATCCACCTGGTAGCCGGAGGTGGTTGTTTTTCGTTTGACCAGGGCATAGACCTGGCCATTCGCCGCGACGATTTTCCTCGGCCGCCCACCTACCATGCCGAGACACTGTTCACTGAAAAGGTTGGCCCTGTATGCCGGCCCGAGAAGGTCGGCCAATGGTTTGGCAAAGCCAGAAAGAGCCTGAGCCCCACGGCGCCATTGCTGCAGACCGCCAGCAGGCCTGACGCCTGGCAGGAGTGGGCCGGTGCAAGTGGACTCAGTCTTTGCGTGGCGCAGAGGCAGTCTTTCGAGCACTTCTATTTCAGCATCCAGGCGGCGGTCGCGGGCCTGGGGGTTGCCATCGGTCCGTGGCATCTGGTGCGCGATGATGTTCAGAGCGGTGTCTTGGCCGCACCGCTGGGATTTGTCGAGGATGGCTCGCGCTATTGCCTGTTCTCTCCCGCAGCGCTCAAGCAGGGCAGCCTGGAAATGGATCTGCTCAAATGGTTGCAGACAGTGGAATGAGGTGCGGCGTGCTTCAGCGACCCGCCGGCCAGACACAGGCATCGCGGCCCACCCCCAAAACGTAGCTTGAGCAAACGCGGCTAGGCGTGTTGATGCGGCGATAGACGACTCTATTGGCGACCGAACTTCCAGGAGCTTTTCCAGTGTCAGACGTGCCGATCCATTTCGCTTACACAACACGCTTCAACGCCGTACTCGCCTACATTGACGCCAATCTTGAAGGTGACCTGTCGGTGAAGACGTTGAGCCAGGTGGCGAACTTTTCGGCGTTTCACTTCCATCGGCAATTCACCGCGTTCGTTGGCGTGCCTGTCTCACGTTATGTGCAACTGATGCGACTAAGGCGCGCGGCACATCGCCTGGCCGCCGCTGCGGATCACTCGGTACTGGAGGCCGCGCTTGGTGCCGGCTTTGAAAGTCCCGAGGCATTTTGCCGGGCGTTCAGAAGGGCGTTCGGTATGACGCCCAGCGCGTTCAGGAAGGAACCGAACTGGCAGGTCTGGAGTGCGGTCTTCGCCATCCCTCACTTTTCTAGGACGATCATCATGCAAGTAAGAATCGTAGATTTCCCTGAAGTCACAGTCGCAGCGCTTGAGCACTGCGGACCCGCCGGGCTGGTCAATGAGAGCGTGGGCAGGTTCATCAAATGGCGTATGCAGAGCGGCCAGTCGCCGGTGGCATCGAGTCGCACCTTTGGCATTCCCTACAACAACCCCGATACGACACCTGCCCACGCATTCCGCTTCGCAATCTGCGGCGAGATTCACGAGGCCGTGGCGCCGAATGAGTTCGGCGTGCACGAAATGGTCATTCCGGCCGGTCGCTGCGTCGTGGTGCGACACACCGGGTCGCCGGATCACATCGGCGAAACGATCTATCCGATTTACCGCGATTGGCTCCCGGCCAGTGGCGAGGAACTGCGTGATCATCCGCTGTTCTTCCACTACCTGAGCGCCTACCCCGAGACACCTCAGGATCAATGGCAAACAGATGTGTACGTTCCGCTGCAATAGCGGAACAGGCGGCTTTTAACCCTGAACGGGCGTTGACGAATGTCTGTTCAGGGGCGAAAGGTGCTTGCTTGGCAAGTGCGGGACGTTCTTCCAGAGGGACAGGGGCGCAGTTCACGGCCTTTCCCGATGGCAGGCACTCATGACCACACCAAGGAAGAATTACTGGGACACCGCCGACATCAGCAACTTGCGAATTTCCCCGGTAATCGCACTTTTGGTGCCTTGTTCCAATATCCCCACCCGGCGTACTGCCAGGTCGCCCGGCAATGGCAGCACCCGCAGGCTTGGGTCTTTGTGCCAGTCGAAATTTTTCAGCAGCGGCACAATCGCCACCCCGACTTGCTGGCGCACCAGATCGGCGATTCCGATGATCGAGTTCAGCTCCAGAATCTCCAGCGGTTCTACCGATTCACTCTTGATGATCGACTGCACCTTGCGACCCACTGCCGTGGACCTGTCGTAGCGAATAAACGGCTGGGTTCTCAGCAACTCCACCGCGTCGTTGATGCCGGCGGTCTGCGTGGCATTGGCGAGCATGACGATGGGTTCGTTGTAGAGCAGGGTCCAGCTCAAACCACTGAAGTTTTGCCGCGCAGTCTCGATCAGCAGCGCGGCGTCGAGTTTGGCGGCTTGCACCAGGTTGACCACTTCGTCGGAACGGGCGGTCATCAGGTTGACCGAGATCCGGGGGTGCAGTTTTTTCAGTTGCACCAGGCAATTGGCGAGCAGGCCCATGCCAGAGGTGATGCCGCCGATCGACACTTCGCCCTCCATGGCCTCGCCATCGGGGGCTTCGGCGATCATTTGTTCGTAGTCCGCCAGCAGGCGCTTGGCCTTGGGCAGCAATAACACGCCGTCGCGGCTCAGCTTGATCTGCCGCTGACTGCGGTCGAACAGCGGGCGGCGCATTTCTTCTTCGAGTGCGCGCATTTGTTGGCCGACGGCGGCGTTGGTCAGTGCCACGCGGTCGGCAGCGGCGGCAAAGCTGCCGTACTCGGCGACGGCGATAAACGTCTTGAAAAAGCGAATGTTGCTCATGGGTCAACTCGCAACCAGGGGTAGGGTGTGATCGTAAAGGTTTTGTTTGCTCAGGATAAAGTTTAATTAGTTTTTCTTTTTATAGCGCCCGGCCAATACTCAAGTCCGAACTGACTCGGCGAACTTTCCATGAGCAATCCAGATACCCATCCAGACACCAACACCATCGACGCGGCCTTGCGTGCGGCCAAAAACGTGTATCACCTCGGCGCTACCACGGTGTACTCGCACCACGAGGACAGCCGTTTTGCCTACACCCTCTATGTGCCTGAAACCATCGAAGACAGCTCCCGGCCAGTGGACCTGGTGGTGTCGCTGCACGGCTCGACCCGTGCGATGGAGATTTATCGCAATGGCTTCGCGGAGTTTGGCCGCTGGAACGATTGTGTGATCCTGTCGCCGCTGTTCCCGGTCGGCGTGCTGGGTGACAGCAATGGCGATGGCTACAAGCAACTGGTCGAGGGCGATATCCGTTACGACCAGGTGTTGCTCGACATGATCGCCAGCGTCGGCAAGCGCTACGGGCGGCGCTTCGATACCTTTGCGCTGTTCGGCTATTCCGGCGGCGGGCAATTCACCCACCGGTTCTGCTACCTGCACCCGGAGAAACTCTGGGCGGCGTCCATCGGTGCGCCGGGCTCGGTGACCTTGCTGGACGCCGAGCAGGACTGGTGGGTCGGCGTGCGGGACTTCGCGACGCGCTTTGGCAAACCGTTGAACCTGCAAGCCTTGCAGCAACTGCCGGTGCACATGGTGGTCGGCGATTCAGACCTCGAAACCTGGGAAATCACCCACCGCGAAGGGGGCAAGCACTACATGGCCGGTGCCAACGCGGCCGGACGCACGCGCCCGGAGCGCCTGGCCAGCTTGAAGGCGAGTTTCGAAGCCGCCGGCGTGCACGTGCACTTCGACCTGCTGCCCAACGTCGCCCATCAGGGCATCAAGGCCATGCCGGCTGCCCAGGACTTCTTCGCCAAGGTGTTGCGCCGCAAGCGCAGCCTTGGCTGATACACCGTTAGTAGATGCACTCAGAACAGGCCGTATAACAATAACCAAGGATTCACTCATTCTGATGCCGGTCCTGCCTTGGCCCTCGCCACTGACCGGAAAATTTCTTCAAGGAGTCTTTCTCCCGTGAATAGTTACGTAAAGACGGCCCTGGCCGTCGCGATGTCGGCGTGCACCTTTTCCATGGCCGTCGCGCAAGACAAGGTCATCAGCGTGGGTCTCAATGGTGATATCCGCAGCACCGACCCGGGCGTCAACCGTGACGACAATACCGATGCGGTGATGATGCATATCGTCGAAGGGTTGGTGGCGTATCGCGAAGACACCAGCATCGCGCCGATGCTGGCCAGTGCCGTCGCTATATCGCCAGATGGCCTGCGCTACACCTTCAGTCTGCGAGACGGCGTGCACTTCCAGAATGGCCAGCTGTTGACGGCCAAGGATGTGCAATGGACCTGGCAGCGCTACCTGGACCCCAAGACCCAATGGCGTTGCCTGGCAGAGTTCGACGGGCGTGGTGCTGCCAAGATTGTCGATGTCGCCACCCCTGACCCGAAAACCGTGGTGTTCACGCTGGACCAGGCCAACGGCTTGTTTCTCGCCGCGATGGCTCGCCCGGATTGCGCCGGCAGCGGCATCCTGCACCCGGACTCGCTGGCCGCCGATGGCAGTTGGCGTGCGCCGATTGGCACCGGGCCGTTCACCCTGGGCAAATGGCAGAAGGGCCAGTACGTCGAACTGGATCGCTTCAAGGAATACACGCCGCGTGCCGAGGCCGAGGCGGACGGGTACACCGGCAACAAGCAGGCGTTTGTCGACAAGGTGCGTTTCGAGGTGATCCCCGATTCGGCCTCGGCCAAGGCCGCACTGCTCTCGGGTGGCGTCGACCTGTTGCCGGACGTGACGGCGATGGACGCCGCGCAACTCAAGCAGGTCAAGAATCTGCAGATCCAGGTCAGCCCGATCATGACCATCAGCGGCCTGCTGTTTCAGACCCGTGACCCGTTGCTCAAGGACGTGCGCATTCGTCGCGCGGTGGCGCTGTCCCTGGATTACGCGCAGATGGTGGCGGCCTTGTCCGATGGCTTGTCGGTGGTCAACAACTCGGTCATCCCCACCGCCAGCCCGTACTACGACGACACCGCGCACCAGGGCTACACCTACAATCTCGACGAGGCGCGGCGCCTGTTGAAAGAGGCCGGTTACGGCGGCGAAAAAATCCGCATGCTGGTCAACAAGCGCTACCCGCAGATGTTCGACATGGGTTTGCTCAGCCAGGCCATGACTCAGGCGGCGGGGCTGAATATCGAGATGGAAACCCTGGAGTGGGGCACGCAGCTGGAGCGTTACCAGACCGGCAGCTACCAGATGATGTCGTTCTCCTACTCGGGGCGTTTCGATGCGGCGCAGAGCTACGAATCAGTGATTGGCGACAAGCAGAAAGAGCCGCGCAAGGTCTGGGACAACCCCGAAGCCTTGGCGATATTGCGCGAGGCCCAGCGTGAGGTTGACCCCGCCAAGCGCCAGCCGCTGTTCGACAAGCTGCACACCTTGATGCTCAAGGATGTACCGATGGTGGTCATCTACAACGGCACCGCCATCGGCGCCATGGGCAAGCGCGTTGAAGGTTATCGCTCCTGGCCCGTTGCCAAACCGCGCCTGTGGGGCGTGAAGCTGGCCGACACTTCCAAGTAAGGCGTACCGCTATGTTTCGATTCATATTGCACAGGCTCGGCATGGCGGTGCCGACCCTGCTGTTGATCTCGGTAATTGTATTTGCCTTGATTCGCCTGATCCCCGGCGACCCGGCGTTGCTGATGCTGGGTGATATGGCCGACCCGCAAAGCCTCGCCGACATGCGCAGCAGCCTGGGGTTGGACCACTCGGTGGTGACCCAGTACCTGATCTGGATCAAATCGGTGCTCAGTGGCGATCTCGGGATGTCCATCAGCAGCCGCCAGCCGGTAGTGGAGTTGCTGATCGAACGCTTCAGCGTCAGCGCCACAGTGGTGCTCGTCGCGGTGTTACTGGCGACCCTGCTCGCGGTGCCGGTGGGTCTGCTCGCGGCCTGGAAGCAAAACAGCGCGCTGGACTTGGGCCTGGTGGCTACGGCGACCTTGCTGCTGTCGGTGCCGAGTTTCTGGTTGGGCTTGTTGTTGCTCTATGTGTTTGGCATTCAGCTCGGCTGGTTGCCGGTGATCGGTTACGTCGGCTTTGCCAGCGACCCGATGAAAGCGCTGACCTATGTGGTGCTGCCGATCATCACCCTGACCCTGGTGGAGTTCGGCGCGATTGCGCGGATGGCGCGGGCCAGCACCATCGAAGTGCTGCGCCTGGAGTACATCGCCCATGCGCGGGCCAAGGGGTTGTCGGAGGGAGCGGTGCTGTGGAAACACGCTCTGCGCAACGCGTTTGCGCCCACCTGGACCTTGATTGGCCTGATTCTCGGCAATTTGCTCGGCGGCATTGCGGTACTGGAAACCGTGTTCACCTTGCCCGGTATTGGCCGCCTGATGGTCGATTCGATCTTCTCCCGTGACTACCCGGTGCTGCAGGGTTGCCTGCTGCTGGTCACCTGCATCTACGTGTTGGTCAACCTGTTGGTGGATCTGTTGTATCCGCTGTTCGATCCAAGGGTGAAGCTATGAACCTCAAGACTCCTGCCTTGTCCACAGGGCTGGATGCCCAGCCGCGACGTGCCTGGCGTTACCCGCCGTTGAATGCGTTGATCGGCGGCAGCCTGCTCGCGGCACTGGTATTGCTGGCGTTGCTCGGCGTGGTGTGGACACCTTTTGACCCGCTCAAGCTGGACCTGTTGTCGCGCCTGCACGCGCCCAATGCTGTGCACTGGCTGGGCACCGACGAATTCGGCCGTGACGTGTTCAGCCGATTGATCATTGGTGCACGCACCAGCTTGTGGATCAGCCTGCTCTCGGTGAGCGTGGCGGTTATCTGCGGCACGGTAATCGGTATGCTTGCCGGCTACCTGCGCGGCTGGACCGACCGCGTGCTGATGATGCTCAACGATGCCCTGCTGGCGTTTCCGGGCATTCTCATGGCCCTGGGCATCATGGCAATCGTTGGTGCCAGCCAGTACGGCATCGTGCTCGCCCTGGGCATTGCCTATACCCCGTCAGTGGTGCGGGTGGTGCGAGGAAGTGTGTTGTCGTTGCGTGAGCTGGAGTTCATCGAGGCGTCTCGGGTTATCGGCAACTCCGAGCTGTACACCATGTTCCGTCATATCACCCCCAACTGCTTGGCGCCGCTGTGTGTGCTGGGCACCAGCATGTTCGGCTGGGCGTTGCTCTCGGAGAGTGCGCTGAGCTTCCTTGGCCTGGGCGTACCGCCGCCGGCCGCGACCTGGGGCAGCATGCTCTCGGCGAGCCGCACCTACATCTCGACGGCACCGTGGCTGGGGATCTTCCCGGGCATTTTTATCAGCCTGACGTTGCTGGCTATCAATCTGTTCGGCGATGCCTTGCGTGATCGTCTCGACCCGCGCATGAGGAAATGAGCATGAGCGTTCCAGTGCCATTACTGGCCGTTGAAAATCTACAGATTCGCGTCGGTGCGGACGGTCCGCTGGCCGTCGATGATTTCAGCTTCACCATGGCCCCTGGCGAGATCGTCGCGCTGGTCGGCGAATCGGGCAGCGGCAAGACCATGGCCGCACGCGCTGCCATTGGCTTGCTGCCGGCGCCGATGCAGGTGTGTGGTGGGCGCATCATGTTCCAGGGCGAACCGCTGGACAGCGGCAATGCCAAGGCGATGCGTGAAGTGCGCGGTGCGCGGATCGGCATGGTGTTCCAGGAGCCAATGGTCTCGCTCAACCCCGCGCTGACGATTGGCCGGCAGATGAGCGAGGCGCTCAAACTGCATACCACGCTGGATGCGGCGACGATCCGCGAGCGCTGCCGCGCCATGCTGCAACGCATCGGGATCAAGGATGCCGAGAAATGCCTGGGGTCCTACCCGCATCAGTTCTCCGGCGGCATGCGCCAACGCATCATGCTGGCCTCGGTGATGTTGCTGCGTCCGGCGCTGCTGATCGCCGACGAGCCCACCACGGCGCTCGATTGCCTGGCACAACTGGACGTGATCGAGTTGATGCTGGAGCTGACGCGCGAGCAAGGCACGGCGATTTTGTTCATCAGCCACGACTTGTCCCTGGTGGCGCGTTATGCCCACAAGGTGGTGGTGATGCGTGCGGGCAAGGCGGTGGAGCAGGGCCGTATCGAAGACATCCTGTTCGCGCCGAAGGCCGACTACACCCGGCAGTTGCTTGAAGCGCTGCCACGGCGCGGCGAGCTGGTGCCATTGCCGGCCGCCGACCACGCGTTGTTGCAGGTCCGGGATGTGTGCATCGAACACCCGGGGCCGCGCAGTTTCTGGGGCCGCAGCGTGCCCAAGCGCGTGGTGCATTCGGTGAACCTGAGCATCGCACCGGGCGAGACCTTGGCCCTGGTCGGTGGCAGCGGTTCGGGCAAAACCACCCTTGGGCGGGCAGTGGTCGGGTTGGTCACGCCCTGCGCCGGGGCCATCCTGTTCCAGGGCGTGGATATCCTCAAGGCCGCCAACCGGGCACACCGCCTGCAATGCCAGATGATTTTCCAGGACCCGTATTCGTCCCTGGATCCGCGCATGACCGTCGGCCAGATCATTGCCGAGCCGCTGCGCCATGAGCCGGGGCTGACGGCCGCGCAAAAACGCCAGCGGGTCACCGAGACCCTGGTCGACGTCGGCCTGCCCGAGCAGTTCCGTGAGCGCTTTGCCCATCAACTCTCCGGTGGCCAGCGCCAGCGCGTGGCGATTGGCCGGGCGCTGGTCAGGCGACCCAAGCTGGTGATTGCCGACGAGCCGATTTCGGCACTGGACATGACCATTCAAAAACAGATTCTTGAGTTGTTTGAGCGCTTGCAACGCCAGTACGGGTTCGCCTGCCTGTTCATCTCCCACGACCTGTCGGCCGTGGAGCGCATCGCTCATCGCGTGGCGGTGATGAACCAGGGCGAAGTGGTTGAGATGGGGCCGCGCGACACCCTTTTCGACAGCCCGCAACATCCCTATACCCGCCGGCTGCTCGCAGCGGCCAGCCCCTTGGAGAAACGTGCGGATGGCAGTTACCGCCTCCGCGCCGGTGTGATTTAGGTACTGCTGCACCCCAGGCCATGTTCTGAAACCCAAACCTTCGTCAATCGGTGATTGGCGAAGCGGGCGAAGCCATGGCCGAAGAAAACAAAAACAACCCCACTCAACCTGTCTGCCAGGAACCTCCACATGAATAACCGCATCAACAAAGTTGTCACCAGTGCCAGCGTCATGGGCGTCGGTTTCATGCCCTTGTTTGCCCAGGCCGACTTTGTCGCCGACAGCAAGGCCTCGCTTGAATTGAAGAACTATTACTTCAACCGCGACTACCGCGAGTCCAGCGGGCAGAACAAGCGCGCCGAATGGGCGCAGGGGTTTATTCTCAACCTCGAATCGGGCTTTACCGAAGGTACGCTGGGGTTTGGCCTGGACGCGGTGGGCATGCTGGGCGTGAAACTCGACTCGAGCCCGGATAACTCCGGCACCGGGCTGCTGGCGCGCTCCAGCGTGGCCGAGCCGGGCTCTCCCAGCTATGCACGCCGTGCCCATGACAATTACTCCAAACTCGGCATCACCGGTAAGGCGCGCATGGCCCAAAGCGAGCTGCGAGTGGGCTACATGGTGCCGGACCTGCCCACCCTGCAACCCAACCTCAGCCGTCTGTTCCCCCAGAGTTTCAGTGGCACCGCGCTCACCTCCAAGGACATCGACAAGCTGACCCTGACCGTGGGCCAACTCGACCAGGTCAAGCAGCGCGACTCGACCCACTACGAGGACATGGGCCTGACCAGCCAGTACGGCGCCTACAAAAGCAGCGCCAAAAGTGATGAGTTCCGCTACGCCGGCGGCGAGTACAAGCTCACGCCAACCACGCTTGTGACCTATCAGTACGCGCAACTGGAAAGCCTCTACCAACAGCACTACCTGGGTTTGAAAAACAGCTTCAAGTGGGGTCCCGGTACGTTCAAGACCGACATCCGTTACTTCAACGCCAGTGAAGACGCTGCGGCCCTGGCCGGCAAGGTGGATAACCGTGCGTTGAGTACCCGTATCGGCTACAGCCTCTATGGCCACAACCTCAGCGGCGGTTACCAGGCACAGTACGGCTCGACGCCGTTCACCTACGTGGATGGCACTAACACCTACCTGTTCACCGAGTACCAACTGGCCAACTTCTCCCAGACCGGCGAGCGCGTGTGGCATGCCCGCTATGACTATGACTTCGCCTCGTTGGGCCTGCCGGGCCTGCTGTTCTCGACGCGTTACGCCAAGGGCGACAACGCCAAGGTCATCGGCTTCAAGGGCGAAGGGCGCGAGTGGGAGCGCGATTTCAGCCTCGGCTACGTGGTGCAAAGCGGCACGTTCAAGGATGTGTCTGTGCGTTGGCAGAACGCCAGCGCCACCAGCAACTTCACCCGTGACACCAACGAGAACCGAGTGATCCTGGGTTACACCGTGGCGCTCTGGTAGCAGTAACGGCGGGCAGCCGGGTCAGCCTGTTGCCCGCCAAGGCAGTGGAAATGAGGGGATAGATCAGATGACGAGTTTGCCGTTGCGGCGGGCACTGCCCAGCCACCAGCGCGTATCGGCGCGTGGCGTGAGTGATTTCATTGAGGCGGTGAACGCTGCGGGCCTGGAGCTGCACAGTTTCATGCTGTACCGCGACGGTGCGGTGGTGGCCGAAGCGTTTTGGGCGCCGTATCGCGCCGAACGCTTGCATGTTCAGCATTCGGTCACCAAGAGCTGGGTATCCATGGCCATCGGGCTGTTGGTGGATGACGGCGTGCTGTCGCTGGAGGCCAAGGTGGTGGATTTTTTTGCCGCAGATTGCCCGTCACCGATCAGCGCCAATCTGGCAGCCATGACCGTGCGCGATTTGCTGACCATGCGCACCGGCCATCGCCAGGGCATTTCCGGCGGGGCCTGGCGTGGGCGCAGTGAAAGCTGGGTCAAGCTGTTCCTCGATGAACCGGTTGAAGACCCGCCGGGGCAGCAGTTTATCTACAGCAGTGCCTCGAGTTTCATGCTCTCGGCGATTGTCAGCGTGGTCAGCGGCCAGACAGCCTTTGAGTTGTGCAACGCACGTATTTTCCAACCCATGGCCATGGGGACCATCGAATGGGACCTGGCACCTGGCGGCTTCAACACGGGCGGCAATGGCCTGAGTTGCAGCACCGAGGACTTGCTCAAGTTCGGTGTTCTGCACTTGCAACAAGGCCACTGGGAAGGGCAGCAGTTACTGTCCCGGGAGTGGGTGGCCGAAGCCACCCGCGGGCATGTCGATGATGTATGGATGGGGGCCTTCGACGGCAAGCGCTACCAGGGCCGCGACTCGAGCGATGCAGGCGTCACGCGCCGTGAAGGCTACGGCTACCAGTGGTGGATGACCCTGCACGGTGGCTACTACGCCTCCGGGGTATTTGGCCAGCAGTGCATCGTCTTGCCCCGCCATAACGCGGTGATTGCGTTTACCGCCGGGCTGCCCTTGGGCGAGCGGCGCTTGCACAGCCTGCTCTGGGAACACCTGTTGCCGGCGCTGGACGTGCCCGCCGACGGCGCGGCGGATGCCGAATTGGCGGCGTTGTTGGCAAGCCAGCGGCGGCCGTCCCTTTCAGGGGCGTCGACTTCGCCGCGTCACGCCGAGTTCAACGGCACATTTGTGATGGAGGCCAACGCCGATCACGTCAGCGAAATACGCTTGGTGCTGGGCCCTGACCATTGCGACTTCTACCTCACCGACCCCCGTGGCACCCACTGCATTCGTGCCGGGCTGGCCGACGGCATCGAAAGCCGGACCAGCATGACCGGTCATTATCTGCATCACCAATACCAGCCCGAGCTCACCCCGGTGGTGGCGCAGGCGCGCTGGACCGACGACGGGGCATTGAGCATGACCTGGCAGTTTGTCGAGATGGCGTTTTGTGACCGTGTCAGCTGCCGTATCGAGCGCGGCATGTTGTACGTGGACCGCAGCGTCAACGTTAACGCAGGCCCGTTGCAGCGCCCGACGCTGACCGGCCATCCAAGAACCGCTTTGCAGGAGTCGCTATGAACGATATTTCCAACCCGACAGGTGCCGAGTGTGGCGCGTTCTGGGCACCGTTTACCCCGATGCGCCAGTTTCAGCAGCAACCGATGATGTTCGCCAGTGCTGACGGCATGTACTACACCACCACCGATGGGCGTCGTGTACTCGATGCAATGGCCGGGCTCTGGTGCGTCAATGCCGGACATGGTCAGCCGAAAATCGTCGAGGCCATTCGCGAGGCGGCGGGGCGCCTGGACTTTGTTTCGTCATTCAAGATGAGTCACCCCCACGCCCTGGAGATGGCCGAGCGCCTGATCGACATCAGCCCGGCCGGCATGCAACAGGTGTTTTTTACCAACTCAGGTTCCGAGGCTGTCGACACCGCGTTGAAGATTGCCCGGGCCTATCACCAGGCCCGCGGCGACAGCCGCCGTACCAAGTTTATCGGGCGTGCCAAGGGCTATCACGGCATGGGTTTCGGCGGGCTGTCGGTGTCGGGTATCGGCCGGCAGAAGCGTGACTTCGGTCCGTTGCTGGGCGAGGTGTCACACCTGCCGCTGCCTTACGACGCGAGTATGCGTTTCAGCGCGGGGCAACCGCAGCAGGGCGTCCATTACGCCGACGCGCTGACCCAACTGTTGGACATTCAGGATCCGAGCACTGTTGCGGCGGTCATCGTCGAGCCGGTGACCGGCTCCGGCGGGGTCTACCCGCCGCCCCAGGGTTATCTGCAACGCTTGCGCGAGATCTGCAGCCGGCACGGCGTGCTGCTGATTTTCGACGAAGTGATCACCGGTTTTGGCCGCGTCGGCGAAAGCTTCGCCGCCCAGGCATTCGGCGTAACACCAGACCTGATCACCACCGCCAAAGGCCTGACCAACGGCGCCGTGCCCATGGGCGGCGTGCTGGTCAGCGGTGCGGTATACGAAGCGTTCATGGCTGGGCCGGCGAACGTCATCGAGCTGATGCACGGCTATACCTATTCGGCGCATCCGCTGGCGTGTGCGGCCGGGTTGGCGACCATCGAGGTGCATCGCGAACTGGGCATTAATCAACACGTCAACGCGGTCAGCGGGCTCTGGCAGTCGGCCGCGCTGGCGCTGCGGGGTGTGGGGCCGGTGCTGGACGTACGCACCATCGGTTTGCTGTGCGCCGTCGAACTCGAGCCGCGCTCCGGTGCCGCCGGCGCGCGTGGCAGTGACGTTGCGCAGTGGTGCTTTGAGCACGGCGTACTGGTGCGCGGTTCGGGCGACACCATCGTGATTTCACCGCCGTTGGTGATCAGCCAGCAGGAGATCGCCCAGGTGTTCGACACCTTGGCGGCTGCCTTGAATCAGGTGGCCTGAAGGGAGTCGAGGGTATGTCCGATTTGTTTGAGTTCTACATTGACGGCGCCTGGGTCAAACCCCACGGCGAAACCGTCGAGACGGTGATCAATCCGTCCACCGAGCAAAGGGTTGCGCGCATCATCCTGGGCGACGCGCACGATGTAGACCGTGCGCTCGGAGCGGCCCGGCGGGCTTTTCCGGCGTTCGCCGCGAGTTCGCTCGAGGCACGTATCGACTTGCTGCAGCGCATCATCGAAGCCTACAAACGCCACAGCGAGGCGTTGATCGAGGCGGTTCATCTGGAGATGGGCGCGCCGCTGTCCCTGGCCCGAAGCGCTCATGTCCCGGCAGGCCTGGGCCATCTGGCGCAGGCGTTGGAAGTGCTGCGCGAGTACCGCTTCGAACGGCGCCTGGGCCAGACCCTGGTGGTGCGTGAGCCTATCGGCGTGTGCGCCCTGATCACCCCCTGGAACTGGCCCCTCAATCAACTCACCTGCAAGCTCGCACCCGCCCTGGCAGTGGGCTGCACCGTGGTACTCAAGCCCAGTGAGTGTGCGCCGTTGTCAGCGCATATCGTCGCGCAAATCCTGCATGAGGCCGGGGTGCCGAAAGGGGTGTTCAACCTGGTCCACGGCAATGGGCCGGGGGTTGGCGCTGCGCTGGCCAGCCATGCCGAGGTGGATATGGTGTCGTTTACCGGCTCGACCCGCGCCGGCATCGCCGTGGCCAAGGCGGCGGCCGATACAGTGAAGCGTGTGTCCCAGGAACTGGGCGGCAAATCGGCAAATATCCTGCTCGACGACGCCTACCTGCCTAGCGCGGTGCGCCACGGGGTACAGGCCTGTATCCGCAACAGCGGCCAGTCGTGCAATGCGCCAACACGCCTGCTGGTACCGCGCGCGCAGCAACCGGCGGTGATTGATATCGTCCAGGAAGTGCTGGCCCAGGTGTGCTTCGACGACAGTCACCCGACCTCCGCCATCGGTCCCGTGGCCAATGCCCTGCAATTCGAACGGGTACAGGCCATGATCGCCCAGGCCATCGCCGAGGGTTCGCGCTTGATCGCCGGAGGGCTGGGACGACCACAAGGGGTGGAGCGTGGCTACTACGTGCAACCGACGGTATTTGCCGACGTCACCCCGGACATGCTGGTGGCACGGGAAGAAATCTTCGGCCCGGTCCTGGCGATCATGCCGTACGACAGTGAAGCCGAGGCAATAGCCATCGCCAACGACAGTCCTTATGGCTTGTCAGGCTACGTCACCTCGACCAGCCTCGAACGCAGCCGCGGGGTTGCGCGGCAATTGCGCACCGGCATGGTCCATCTCAATGGCGCCCGCGCCGACCAGGCCGCGCCGTTTGGCGGCTATAAGCAGTCGGGTAACGGGCGTGAGTGGGGGGAGTTGGGGTTTGACGAGTACCTGGAGAACAAGTCGCTGTTTGGCTATTGACGGTTTCAGAGGGGCGCTGCGGGGCGACAGTTAGATCAGCCGGGATTGCCGTGTTGATGATGAGTGGATCGGATCATTGCCGGTTCGACGTGGTCACGAAAATGACTAAGCGTGAGGCAGGCAATGGTGGCGGCATTTCCCGCCCATCATCAGCCCCCGCGAGCCTTGAGCTCCGAGCCGAGGGTGACGGCAGTGAGCGGCACCTTTTCAACGGCGGGCAGGGCTTTGTTTCAGCGCTCTATACAATCCCCACCCGCAAACCATAAAATGAGAAGCATTATCATTAATGCGAATCTCCCATGCACGACAACAGCCTTTTCTCCCCCGTCGCCCAGTTGTATGTGAACCATCACGGCTGGCTGCGGGGGTGGTTGCATCGGCGGTTGGGGCACAGTGCCGATGCCGAGGATTTGGCTCACGACACCTTTATCCGCGTGTTGCGCTCCCAGGAGGATGTGCGTGAATTGCGCCAGCCCATGGCGTTCCTGGCGACCATTGCCAATGGCTTGCTGATCAATCGCTGGCGACGCCAGGCCATCGAGAAGGCGTATCTGGAGGCGTTGGCGGCACGGCCGGAGGCGTACGAGCCGTCGCCGGAAGAGCGGCATTTGATGATCGAGACCCTGTTGCAGCTCGATTCGTTGCTGGTGGGATTGTCAATGCGGGTGCGGCAGATTTTCTTTTTGTCCCAGCTCGACGGTTTGACCTACCCGCAGATCGCCGTGCAGTTGAGCCTGACCGTCGCGCAGGTGCAGCGGGCCATGGGCAAGGCGTTCAGTGTCTGTTATGCGAGCCGTTTCGAATGAGTGAGGCGGTGGTTGATCCCCGGGTGCGCGATTGCGCCATCGATTGGATGGTGCGCATGCAGTCCGGACTGATGGGCACTGCCGATCAACAGGCACTGGAGCAGTGGCGGCAGGCGAATGCCGAACATGAATACGCCTGGCAGCGGGTCAGCAGTTTGCCGCTGCTGTTGCAGCCGGGGGCGAATCTGCTGGGCGATGCCACGGCGCGCCGGGCACTGGAGGCGGCCGGGGCCGATCCGCAGCGCCGGCGGCAAGTGCTCAAGTGCCTGCTGGCCCTGGGGCTGCTGGGCGGGGTTGGCTGGCAGGGGGCGGAGTCGACCCTGGTGCGGTCGGCGCTGGCGACCTGCCGCACCCGTATCGGCGAGCGGCGACGCTGGGCGCTGGCAGACGGTGGCGCGCTGTGGCTGAACACTGCCAGTGCGGTGAACCTGGAGTTGAGCGCAACGCAGCGCAGGGTGCAGTTGGTCGAGGGCGAAATGGCCCTGGATATGCCGGCTGCGTCGGCTTCGCTGCAACTGCTGAGCGAGGACGCGGTGCTCTACAGCCATGGCGCCCATCTGCTGTTGCGCCAGGATCGGCAGGGCACCCAGGTCAGGGTGCTGCGCGGGTTGGTGCAGGTCAGTGCGCGCCATCATTCGGCGCCGGTGCCGCTGCACGCTGGTTGGCAAACCCGGGTCGACGGCCGGGGCGTCGCCGCGCCAAGCCCCGTCGATACGGTCCTGGCCCAGGCCTGGCTGCGGGGCATCTTGCCTGCCGAGCGCATGCGTCTGGACCAGTTGCTGGCGGAGCTGTCGCGCTACCGCCCAGGCATTTTGCGTTGCCGTGCCGAGGTCGCGGCCTTGCGCGTGACCGGCAGTTTTCAACTGGACGACACCGATGCCGCACTGGCGTTGGTGGCCCTGGCGCTGCCGGTGCGTATCGAGCGCCGGACCCGTTATTGGGTGACGGTGGTGCCGGCCTGAAACTTTTTTTTCGTCGGGACGATAGTTTTTCAGATGTGCTTTGGCCTTTAGGTATTACCCACCGAAACAGGTGGGTCTCGACCCCTAGGAGCCCTGCATGATTTTCCCCGCCCGTGCCTTGTGCACTCACACCCTTGGCGTGCTTTTCCTCAGTGTGCAGCCGCTGTACAGCGTGGCGGCGTTCGCCGCTGCCGAGCGCCAGCACTACAGCATCGAGGCCGGCCCGCTGGATCAGGTGTTGTCGCGGTTTGGCGCCGAGGCCGGCATCAGCATGGCCGGCAGCGCGCTGCTCACGGCGGGCAAGACCAGCCCCGGGCTGCACGGGGATTTCAACCCGGAGGCGGGCTTGACCCAACTGTTGAGCGGGACTGGCCTGAGCTATCAGCGCCAGGCCGATGGCGGCTATGCCTTGCGCGTTGGCCAGGGGCAGGGCGCGGTGGTGCTGCCGACGCAGCAGGTCAAGGGTGAAAACCCCGAGCAGGCCGAGGTCTACCGGGCGCCGCGCTCGTCGGTGTACATCTCCGGCGAAGACATGCAGCGCTTTGGTGTGGTCTCGATGGGGGATGTGCTCAAGGGCCAGCCCGGGGTCCAGGTGGGCGACAGCCGCAATGGCGGCGGCCTGGATGTGAATATCCGCGGGATCCAGGGCCAGAGCCGGGTGGCGGTGACGGTGGACGGTTCGCAGCAGGCGCTGGATGTGTATCGCGGTTATGCCGGCACCCAGCAGCGCAGCTACATCGACCCGGACATGATCAGCGACATCAGCATCGACAAGGGCCCGAGCCTGACCTCCAGCGCCATCGGCGGCACGGTGAAGATGCGCACCCTGGGTGTCGGCGACATCCTCAAGGACGGCCAGAACATCGGCCTGCGTCTGAAGGGCGACGTCTGGAACAACGGCGTGGCCCCGGCCTCCCGTGACCCGCACTCCCGGACCGAAGACCTGTACTCGGAACCGCACCAGAGCCGGGGCGGCCTGTTTGGCTCCGAGGCGCAGGCCGGCAGCGCCGCGTTCGCCTATTCCCATGAACGGTTCGACGTGGTGGCAGCCTATGCCCACCGCAAGCAGGGCAACTATTTCTCCGGCAAAAAGGGCCAGGACCGCTACCGCACCTTTGACCGTTATGACCAGGAAGAAACCAGCGTGGCCACCACCTACAACGCTGGCGAAGAGGTGCTGAACTCGTCGGCCGAGACCGAGTCGTTCCTGCTCAAGACCACGATCCGCCCGGCGGACGACCACACCTTCGATTTCGGTTATCGCCGCTATGACGGACGCATCGGCGAGATCATGCCTTCGGATATTTTTCGCTTCGGCACCGGCGGCATTTATCAGTACCCCCTGGGCCATACCAAGATCGACACCTACACCGCACGCTACAACTACCTGCCCTCGGGCAACCCGTTGGTGGACCTGACTGCCGACCTGTGGATGACCGACGCGCAAACCAGCCAGTTGACCTCATGGTCGGCACCGGCCTCCCAGGCTTTTCGCACCGACCGCGCCTGGAGCCGCCAGGCCAACCGCCGCACGGGCGGTGGCCTGGCCAACACCTCGCGGTTCGAGACCGGTTACGGCGACTTGAAACTGGACCTGGGCGGCTCGTTCCAGCTGGAGGAGCTGCGCCCGCAGAAGGGCGTGCTCACCACCCAGGACGATATCAACGCCAACCGCAGCTTGCGCGAGGGTTCCCGGCAGGAGTTCAGCTTCAACGGCAAGCTGGAATACAAGCCACTGGACCAACTGACACTGTGGGGGGGCGGGCGATACACCCATTTTCGCAGCAAGGATCAGGTCGCCCAGGCGACGGCGCGCAAGGAGGTGCGCGAGCACAAGTACGTGACGGTCAACAAGCCCGGTGACTATGGCTACCTGATGTGGTTCCCGGACCAGAACGGCCTGTATACCGACGCCACCGACCCTCGCCTGAACAACGGGATCGTCTTCAACAACACCAACTACCCGTTCGAGGGCACGCCCTATAACCAATACGGCGCGACCGATACCGACGTCGGCGACGCTCAAGTGGGCAGCGTGGTCAGCGGTTATAACTATTCCGGCAAGGACAGCAACAGCGGCGGCGCCTTTGCCCCGGCCTTCGGCATCAACATCGAAGTGCTGCCGGACACCTTCGTCTATGCCTCCTACACCCAGGGTATTCGCATGCCTTCGTTGTTCGAAACCGGTCACGGCGTGCAGCAGACGACCCCCGGCAAGGGCCTGAAACCCGAGCGCTCGAGCAACTGGGAGATCGGTGCCAGCACCCTGCAAAAAGGCTTGCTGTTCGATGACGACTCGGCGGCGATCAAGCTGGCCTACTTCAACAACAGCATCAAGAACTACATCACCCGCTACTACGACCCGAGCCCGGGCCTGTGGGGCTTGATGCGCTTCAGCAACACCGACAGCTATAAAACCAGTGGCCTGGAACTGCAGACCCGCTACGACGCCGGCCGGGTATTTGCCGACCTGTCATCCACCTACTACCTGAAGACCGAAACCTGCGACGCGGCCTTCGCCGCCACCCTGCGCGCCACCGCTAACCCCTACCAGAAAACCAGCGACACGCCGAACTGCACCCCGGGCAGTTTCATGGGCTCCTACACCAACACCCAGAACCCGCCGCGCTTCGCCGGCAACCTGACCACCGGCCTGCGCTTCTTCGACCAGAGCCTGACCCTGGGCACCCGCATCACTTACACCTCGGGGCCCACGGTGACCGCCGACAAACCGTGGCAGACCGGCGCCACCACGCCACAGCTGAACTACCGCGAAGTGGCGCTGTTCGATCTGTTCCTCAACTACAAGTTGCAGGAGCACGCCCAGCTCAATGTCTCGCTGCAGAACCTGACCGACCGCTATTACCTGGACCCGCTGGCGCAAAGTTTCATGCCGGCGCCCGGACGCACCCTGCGGGTGGGGCTGCAAGCCCGGTTCTAAGGCGATCAGGCCTGGGCGTTGACGCCGATCCGGGCCTGCAGCCAGTCCTGATACTGCGCCAGGCTGTCCGTCGCCAGATCGCCGTTTTTCGCGCTCAGGGTCTTGCCCTCCAGGCGCCCGATCTCCAGCAGGTACTGCAAGCCGTTGGCGATATGGGTGGCGTCGCTTTTGCCGAGGGACTGCACGTCGGGCAGTTCGACCTTGTTGCTGCTGGGATCGAAGGTCGCCCAGCTGGGGTTGGCACGGTAACGGGCGGTCATCTCGGCCGTGGCTTTCTGGCTGTCGAGAAAGCTGGCGTCGAGTTGGGCCTGGAGTTGCGGCGTGGCGTTGGCGACCTCGATCCTGCCGGCCTTGAGGGTGCCGTTTTCCAGCGACTTTCTGAGGGCGTCGACAGCCGGCAATGAAAATGAACTGCTTCCGATCATGGTGGTGCTCCCTGGTTGGTATCCGTGGAGCTCAGCAAAACTCGGGCCATGGCGGCGCAGCCTTGCCCGGCAAGGGCGTGGCCTGGGCGCTGGGCGAGCAGGTGGCAGCGGCTTGCCGAAATTGGCTAGGGCCTGCCGCCCGAGCGCTTCCCGCTTAAGCCCGGGGCGGCAGATTCAGCAGCCTGATCTCGAGGATTTCCACGGTTTCCCAGACCCGCTGCGTGATGTAGGGCTCGTCCTCAAGCCATTGGTCCAGTTCCGCGCGCCGGGCAAAACCCAGGTGCACGTTGGAGCCGATCATTTTGCCTTGGGGGTCCAGCAGTACGCCGCCGCCAAGCAGTCGGCCCTGGTCGGCGAGCTGTTGCAGGCGCTGCAGATGCTGTTCGCGGCAGGCCATGCGGCGTTCCAGGGCATCGTCATAGTCGTGGGCGATCAGGGCAAAGGGCATGGCGGTGTCTCCGAGGTGGGGGCGGGCACGGCAATCGCGCAGTACCCGCAGGTAGGGGATCAGGCGCGCTGGGCGAGCGCTGCGTGCGGGCGCTCGGCGGCAGGTTCGCTGGCCGGGCGTGAAAGCAGGGCAGCGATTGCGGCCACTAGGGCCAAGCCACCGATGAAGTAGCCCACGGGCAGCCAGGCATGGCCGTCGCCGAGCAGCGCATAACACACGCTTGGCGAGAAGCCGGCAACGATAAAGCTCAACTGGGTGGCCAGGCCGACGCCGGTGTAGCGCACGCGAATGCTGAACATCTCCGCGTAGAAGGACGGCCACAGGGCATTGGGGGCGCTGTAGACGATGCCTTTGAGCAGCACGGTGCTGAAGATGATCAGCCCGATCTGGCCGGTGGTGATCGACCACAGGAACAGGAACACCCCGGCGCAGCAGGCCAGGGACCCCGCGGCGAAAATGCGCTTCTTGCCGATCCGGTCCGCCAGCAGGCCGAACAGCGGTTGGCAGACCAGGGCCACGACCTGGCTGGCGGCGATCGCCGAGAGCATGGACGCGCGGTCCACCTGCTGGTTATTGGTGGCCCAGGACAGGCCGAAGATAATCACCAGCGACGACACCGAGCAGATCAGGGCGCAACAGAACACCACGACAAAGGCGCGCCATTCCTTGCTGAACATCTCCAGCACCGGAATCTGCGAAGCGTCGTGTTTTTTCGCCATGAATTCGGGGCTCTCATCCACCCCACGGCGGATGATCCAGGTAATCGCCACCATCACCGCGCTCAGCAGGAACGGGATGCGCCATCCCCAGGCCAGCAGCTGTTCTTCAGACAGCATCGACAGCGGGATAAACACCGACGTAGCGAGGATCGAGCCCATGGAGGCGCCGTTGATCAACCAGCTGGTGTAGAACGCCTTGTTCTTGCCGGGTGCGTGTTCCATGGTCAGCAGGCTGGCCCCGACCTGTTCTCCTCCGGCGGACAGGCCTTGCAGCAACCGGCACAACACCAGCAACGCCGGGGCCCAGGCGCCGATGATGGCGTGGGTCGGCAGCAGGCCGATGGTGAAGGTCGCCAGGCCCATCAACAGCAGGGTCATCATCAGCACCTGCTTGCGCCCGAGGCGATCCCCCAGGTGCCCGAACAGCAGTGCGCCGATGGGCCGGGCGATGTAGCCGACGCCAAAGGTGGCAAGGGCCGCCAGGGTGCCGGCCATGGGGTCATCGGACGGGAAGAAGATTTTGTTGAAGACCAGCGCCGCCGCCGAGCCGTAAATGAAGAAGTCGTAATACTCGACCACGCTGCCGAGAAAACTGCCGAAGGCGGCCCGGCGGGCCATGCTCCGGTTGTCGGGTTGAGGGGTATTCATAAGCAACCTTTATTGTGATTGTGGTGGTTGAACCAAGTGCTGCTCAGCGGGTGCCGAAGGGCGCCAGCTGGCTGCCGCCGCAGACGTGAATGACTTCGGCGGTAATGAACGCAGCGTCGCTGGAGGCCAGGAACGAGGTGGTGTTGGCGATATCCTCGGGGGTGGTCAGGCGCTTGAGCGGGGTGTCGCCGATGGAGCTGTCGGCCATGCGCTGGAAGCTCTCGGCATCGCGCCCATCGAGGGTAAAGGCCGAGGGCAACAGCCCCGGGGCGATGGCATTGACCGTCACGTTGTGCGGCGCCAGCTCCCTGGCCATGGAGCGGGTCAGGCCCACCAGCCCGGCCTTGCACGCGACGTAGGCGGGCGGGCCGCCGGCGACCCAGCAGCGCGAGACGATATTGATCACCCGGCCGCTGGCCTGGGCCTGCCAGTACGGCGCGACCTTCTGGCACAGCAGGGCCGGGCCGCGCAGGTTCACCGCCAGCATGTGGTCCCACTGGGCGACGTCAAAGTCGTAGATCGAGCCCCGGTGGTTGACCGCCGCATTGTTCACCACCACATCGATGCGACCGAAGGCGGCGCCGGCCTGGGCGACCATGGCGACGATCGACGACTCATCGCCGAGGTCGGCCTGAATCGCCAGGGCGCGCTGGCCCGGCTCCAGGTGCAGGGTTCGCAGCAGTCCCTGGGCGGCATCCAGGTTCAGGTCCACGGCGACCAGGTCCAGGCCGTCGCGGCACAGGCGCGTGCAAATGGCGCGGCCCAGTTCGCCGGCGGCGCCGGTGACCAGGGCCACGCGGCGGTGGGTGTGGGGGCTGTTCATTGGCTGATGGCCTCGTGGCGGGAAGAGACGGCGGGCTCGCTGTCGAGCCCCATGTAGTGCCGGACCAGGGCCCGGTTGCGCGACAGTTTCTGCAGGTCGCTGTAGGTGCTTGAAAAGTCCTCGATCGACACCCAGTCGCTGAAGCCACTGGCGCGCAGGGTGGCGAGCATCGCCTGCAACGGCAGCACTCCGGCGTCGGGTGGGCACCAGTCCCACTGCCAGCCCTGGCCCGGGCCGAGGGGGCGGTAGGCGACGTTTTTAATCTGGACATGGGCCAGGTGCGGGCCCATCAGGTCCAGGGACAACTGCACATCCTCGCGGCCCTCGATGGCCAGGTTGCCGATGTCATAAATGATGCCCAGGTGCTGGTGCGGGTAGTGTTCGGCCACGCGCATGGCCAGGGATGGGCTGGAGCAGATGGTGCGCTGATGCACCTCCAGCACCAGGCGCACGCCCTGGGCCTGGGCCCGCGGCAGGATCTGGTCGAGGAAGCGGCGCATCCGGGCGTAGGCCTCGGGGTAGCGTTCGCCTTCATAGCCGGGGGCCCACAGCCGCAGCCGGGCCTGATCGGCGAGGGCGGCGAGGTCGATCATGCGCAGGGTCTGGTCAAGGTCGCCCACGGTCAGGTAAGGGCTGAGGCCAAACACCTTGAGGCCCAGGGCCAGGCAATGGCGCTGGATGCCCTCGATCGCCGCAGCGTTGGGAGCGATGGTGCAGCGGTTGTTGCTGCGGGCGTTCCAGGGTTGGCTCGGGTCGAGCGGGCGGGTATCTGCCACGCGCCACTCGACCCCCTGGTAACCCAGGCGGGCCAGTTCGTCTGCCAGCGCCTCGGGGCTGAGGCTGGGCAGGGACGCGCTGGAGGCGCCTAGTCGCGGCTCGGGGTGGGTCATGGAACGGGTCCTCGCAAGGTCGGTCGGTGAAGTCAGGAAGCATGCTAAATCAAAGATTTGGTTGATTAAATTGATATAAAATCCGCTGTTAGTTAACCTGTGGGTTGACTAAAAAGGTGTGTTCCCGCCGTGAGCCAATCCTCGATCAACCTGCGTCATCTGCGTGTCTTTACCGCTGTGGTCAGCTCCGGCAGCCTGGTCACCGCCTCGAAACTGCTGCACATCACCCTTTCCGCCGTGTCCAAGAGCCTCAAGGAGCTCGAGCAGGAGTTGGGGGTGCAGTTGCTGGTGCGGGGGCGCAAGGGGGTGCGCTTCACCGAAGCCGGGGAGGCCTTCCATAAACACGCGGCGCAGACCCTGGCCAGTTTCAACCAGGCCATGGACCCGACCCGGGTCGACACCCAGGCCCCGCAACTGCTGCGGGTCGGGGCGTTGCCCACGGCGGCCGGCTACATGCTGGCGCCGGTGGTGGCGCAGATGCGCGAGCGCTATCCCCAGGTGCGGATCCAGGTGCTGTCCGGGGTCTACGATTTTCTGGTGGGCAAGTTGCGCACCCATGACATCGACCTGATCGTCGGGCGCCTGATTGGTCGCGACATGCTCGGCGTGGCCTTTGAAGCGCTGTACGAAGAAGACCTGCTGCTGGTGGTACGCCACGACCATCCCCTGGCCAAACGGGAACACCTGGTGCTGGATGACCTGCTGCCCTATGTGCTGCTGGCCTCGCCCCAAGGCACCCTGGTGCGCATCAGCGTGGATAATTTCCTGCTGTCCAGCGGCGCCGCGAGTGGCTTCCAGATGCTCGAATCCCTGAGCGAAACCTTTTCCCGGGTCTACCTGCAGGATTACGACGCGGTCTGGTTCGTGCAGCGCGGGGTGGTCGACCTTGACCTGCGCCTGGGCGTGGTCCGCGCGCTGCCGTTTGCCAGCCCGCTGCTGCGGGCCCCGGTAGGCTTGACCACACCCACCGATCGCCCGCTCTCGGAAGCGGCCCGGCACTTCATCCAGTTGCTGCGTGACTGGCGCGCTCGATAAGCGCCGGGCGCGGGTGCTTGACGAGATTGAGCAACCCTCGCACGATATTTTTCGCTTCGGCCAAACCCATGGTTCTCAAGATGAGGTGCTTCGTTCGTGGTCATCATGGTTTCCCCTGACCTAGCACCGTCCTGGGACGTGGACAACATCCCGCGCCCGGTCAGTGCCCTGAGTGCGTCCCTGGTGTCCAGGGACTGGGAGCACGCCAGCCATCGACATCGCAAGGCTCAGTTGCTGTATTCGCTGCGGGGGGTGCTCAAGTGCGAGGTGGACGGAGGGGTGTGGATCGTGCCCCCGCACTGCGCGGTCTGGATCCCTGGCGGGCTGGAGCATTCGGTACGCGGCTCGGGTGAGACCCACTGCTATTGCCTGTTCGTCGAGCCCGCTGCGGTCGCCGGCCTGCCCCAGGCCTGCTGCACGATCTCGGTGTCGCCGCTGCTGCGCGAGTTGCTGCTCAAGGCCGCGGGCTTTCCCCAGTTGTATCCGACCCAGGGCCGGGAGGCGCGCCTGATCGGCACCTTGCTCGACGAGTTGTGCGAGGCCCCGGTCGAAGACCTGCACCTGCCGATGCCCCAGGACCGGCGGCTGCGCCAGCTGGCGCAGCTGCTTCTGGCCGACCCGTCTTGCAAGGCGACCCTCGGCGATTGGGCCAAGCGCATTGGCCTGAGCGAGCGCAGCATGAGCCGGCTGCTGATACAGCAGGTCGGCATGAGCTTCGGCCGCTGGCGCCGGCAGTTGCACATCATCCTGGCCTTGCAGCGCCTGACCCGGGGCGACAGCGTGCAGAGCGTAGCCCTGGAGCTTGGCTACGAGAGTGCGAGCGGTTTTGTCACCATGTTTCGCAAAGCCCTCGGCAAGCCACCGGCGCGTTACCTGTTCGAGCGGATGGCTACGGCCGAGCCGGCAGGCGAGGCTGCCAGCGTGCCGGGGATCGTGCTGCGGTCCTGATCCTGATGGGATGAGGCCGCTTTCGGCACGGCGGCCATGGGCCGGCGGCAGACGCGGTTCGCGTCCGGCCACCGGTGCCAACGGTTTTAGAAGGTGCCGCGCAGGGTCACTGCGACGTTGCGCGGGTCGCCGTAGTAGTAACCGGTCGCGGTCGCGGCCACCTTCTTGTAGTAGTGCTTGTCGAAGATATTGTTGGCGTTGAGTTGCAGCGAGTACTGCTCGTTGAAGCGGTAGCCCAGCAGCGCGTTGTACACCGCATAGCCGCTTTGAGTGGCCTCGGCGCTGCCGTTGCGCGAGTAGATGTCGCTTTGTGCGCTGACCCCGCCACCGACGGTCCAGGCGGCGTATTCCCCCGGCAGGCGGTAGCTGGAGAACAGCTTCAGCTGGCGCTTGGGGTCGGTGGAGCGCAGGACGTTACCGGTGTTGCCGACGGTGTCCTTGAGGTACTCGGTGGTGGTGTAGGTGTAGCCGCCGCTGACCTGCCAGCCGGGCAGCACTTCGCCGGACACTTCCAGCTCGACGCCGTCGCTGCGGTTCTTGCCGGCGGCGACCTTGCAATAGCCGGCGGTGTAGTTGGGCGGGCAGGGGTTGGGGCTGCTCAGGTCGTCCAGGGCATTGCCCACCTGGTTGATGCGGAACACCGCGAGCGAGGTGTTCAGGCGGCCGCCGTAGAACTCGCCCTTGAGCCCCATTTCATAGGCTTCGCCGGTGACCGGTTCGAGCACTGAGCCGGCGGCGTCGGTGGCGCTTTGCGGGTTGAAGATTTCGGTGTAGCTGCCGTACAGGCTGAAGTTCCGGTTCAGGTCGTAGATCAGCGCCGCGTAAGGCACCACTTGCTGATCGACACTGTATTGGCCGGAACTCTTGGTGTTGTTTTCCTGCTCGTAGTCGTACCAGTTCAGGCGCGCGCCGATGATTGCGGTCAGCGGGTCGGCCAGGGAAATGCGCCAGGTGGCGTGGGCCGCTTCCTGGGTGGTGCGGGTGCGCACCGGGTGCGCGGTGATATTGATCGAGGGCTCGGCCAGGCTGGTTTTCGGGTCCCACTGGCGGATGTCGAAGACCCCGGAGGTGACGAAGTTGGTGGCCGAGGCATAGGAGTCGTTGCGGATGCGTTCGACACCGACCATCAGCTCGTGCTCGCGGCCCAGCAGTTCGAAGGGGCCGTTGAGGGTGGCGCTGAGGTTGGTCTGCTGGCTTTCGCCGCCGTCGCCTTCGGTGACCTGGTAGTTCATCAGGTAGGGGTTGGTGGTGCTGGCGCGGGTGAAATAGGTCTGCTTGAAGCCGTTGTCGTCCAGCTCGAACTGGGTGCGGGTGGCCGACAGCTTGAGGGTCCAGTCGTTGTCGAAGTTGTGCTCCAGCTCGCCAAAGGTCTGCAGGTTGCTGCGGTTCCAGCGGTTCCAGTCGGCGCCCAGGTAAGTGCTGCGCGACAGCTTCAGCGGCGAGCCGTCGAAGTTGGCCGGCAGGCCGCCCCAGGACCCTGTGGCCTCAAGCTCGGTGTATTCGATGCCGGTAGTGAAGGTGGTGCGCTCGTCGAGGTCGGCGGCCAGGGCGCCGTAGAACACGTTCTTGCGTTCCATGCGGCTGTCCTGGAACGAGTCCTTGTCGTCGTGCACGGCAATCATCCGTCCCCGGATTGCGCCGTTGTCGGTGAGCGGGCCGGAGAGGTCGGCGACGTAGCGTTGCGCATCCCAGGAGCCGGCAGTGACCGTGGCCGAGGCCTGGAAGTCGCGAGTGGGGCGCTTGCGCACCAGGTTCACCGTACCCGACGGGTTGCCCGCGCCACGCAGCATGCCGGTGGCGCCGCGCAGGATTTCGGCGCGGTCGATGATCGCCGAGTCGCTCTGGATAAACGAACCGCCGCCGCTGCCCTGGACCACGGTGGCGCCGTCGTACTGGATGGCGTCGATCTGGTAGCCGCGCGAGTAGTAGGTGACCCGCTCGCTGTCGGTGTAGTCGACGACGATGCCCGGGGTCTGCTCCATCATGCTCGTCAGGTTGGTGATGTTCTGGTCGTCCAGGCGCTGGCGGGTCAGCACCGATACCGATTGCGGCGTGTGGCGCAGGGTTTGCGGCATCTTGCCGATGGTCACGGCGCCGGTGGTGTAGGAGCCGGAGTGCTCGGTGGTGGCGCCCAGGAGCTCGCTGGAGATGGTGGTCGCGCCCAGTTCCAGGGCGCCGCCGCTGGTGGTGGCTGGCACGAGGATAAAGCTGTTGGCCGACTGCTGCTGGATCTGCACGCCACTGCCCTGCAACAGCAGCGACAGCGCCTGGGCACTGTCGTGGGCGCCGCTGACGCCCCGGGTCTGTTTGCCTTGCAGGCTCGCGGCGTCATAGGACAGGTTCAGCCCGCCCTGGCGCGCCAGTTGTTCCAGGGCCTGGTCCAGGGGACCGGGGGCGATGTTCCAGGTGCGGGCCTGTTGCGCGGTTGCGGGTTGCTCGGCACGTGCCAGCGCGGGCAGGCCGGCGCTGGCCATGGCCAGGCCGAACAGGGCGCCACGAATGGCACGCTGCAGCGGGTCGGGTTGAGCAACGCTTGGGTGAATCATTCGGAACTCCTGCGGAAGAAGGGGGCGAAAATTGCCTTTATTCCTACAGGCCGAACGCGAATGAGAAAGTACCTCATTTATCTGTGAAAAATTTCAACTCGCTGAAACACTGACCCAATAGCGGGTGCGGTAGTCGACCCGGACCGGCAGGGTTTTCGCGATCAGGGCGAGGATCTGGTCGGTGTCGGCCAGTTGATAGGTGCCGGACACCTTCACCCTGGCGACCTCTTCGGCGCAGCGCAGCAAGCCCGGGCGATAACGCGAGAGTTCGGCGATGAACTCGCCCAGGGGCATCTGCTGCACGCTCAGCACGCCTTCGCTCCAGCCCCAGGGATCGCCATGGGTGATCGCCGGCCGCACCTGGCCGCTGGCGCTGAGCAGCAACTGTTCGCCGGGGGCGGCGATGCGCAGGGCGCGGCCGCTGGGGGCATACAGCATCACATCGCCGCGACGCACGGCGAGCACCGTGTCTTCGCCCCGTTGGCGCACCAGCAGGTGGGCATTCAGGGCCTGGAGCATGCCGTCGCGGGTGATCACCCGCAACGGACGCGGATCCTTGCCGGTGTCGATCGCCACTTCGCCCTGGACCAGGCTCAGGTTGCGCAACTGTTTGTCAAAGCGCAGGTCGATGGCGCTGGCGGTGTTGAGCTGGATTTTTGCACCGTCGGCGGTGTGGTAGGTGCGGCGTTCGCCGGTGGCGGTGTGACGGTCGGCCAGCAACGAGGGCAGCCCGAGCTGTTCGCGTCCGACCCAGCCCAGGCTGCCGACGGCGCACAGCACGCCCAGCAGCTTGAGGCTGTGTCGGCGGCTGGTGTGGTGGCTGGTGTGATGGCGCTGGGTGCCTTCCAGGGTACGCCGGCTGAGGTCGCGGGGCAGGCCGCTGAACTCATCGCACATGGCCTCAACTTGGGTCCAGGCCAGGGCGTTATGCGGGTGCTGCTGCAACCAGTGCTGGAACCCTTGTTCGGTTTCGGCGCTGGGTGGGTTGTAGCGCCGTTGCACCAGCCATTCGATGGCCTGTTCGACGTGGGCCTGGCCCGGGGTGATTTCAGGACTGTGCATAGCGCCACCGGTAGCAGGTTGCCATGGCCTTGGCCAGGTCGCGCTCGACGGTGGCGCGGGAGATGCCCAGGTGCTCGGCGATGGTCTTGCAGCTCATGTCATCGAGTTGGGCATGCAGGAACACCTGGCGCACCCGTGGCTTGAGCAGCATCAGCAGTTGATCGAGACGCTCCAGGGTGTCGAGGATCACCCAGCGCTGTTCTTCCGACGGCGCTTCGCTGGGCGGCATCAGCGCCAGGCTTTCGAGGTAGGCCTGCTCCAGGGCACGGCGCCGGTACTGATCGATCATCAGCCCGCGAGCGATGCTGCTCAGGTACGCCCGGGGCTCCTTGAGCGGGTGCGCATGGCTCGCCTTGAGCAGGCGCACAAAGGTGTCCTGGGCCAGGTCCGCGGCATTGGCATGGCAGCCGACGCGACGGCGCAACCAGGTCGTGAGCCAGGAATGGTGGGAGCGATAGAGCAGGTCCACTTCAGAGGAATTCAGGGTGTCTCTCGTGTGCATCGTGGATCGGGTCCTGCCCCAGGGGGTTGTTATTGAAAATCGTTCTCATCTTATGCGTTCGCTGCCCGATAACGCAATTAGCAATCGTTCGCTATTTCGCTGTTTGGCTGACCATTGGTCGACTTCGCGGGCGCGGGCCAGAGGCTCGCAGAGCGGCTGCTTTCTGCTAATGTCGCCGCCAGTTATTCTCCGCCCACCCGCGCCGACCCAAGGACGACCCCTCGATGGCCTACGAAATTCATATCCTCAGAACCGCCGACGCGGGCGAGATCAGTCTGCAAGAGTGGCACGCGCTATGTGCCGCCGACCCCTCGCTGGAGCTGCAGGAGCAACTGGTCGGAATCAACCCGCGCACCGGTGAAACCATCGTTCTCGGTGAGACCGATGCGGCGTCCTGGCGGTCTCCGGTGAGCGGTGATGAGTACCTGTTCGACTATCGCCGCGGGCGCATTTCGTTTGTGCATGACGATGAACTGATCATCAAGGCCAAGGACATTGCCCGCGCCCTCGGTGCCCGGGTCGAGGGCGACGAAGGCGAAGCGTATTGAGGCGAAGGCCGTCACCGATCACACAGGAGCCCTGAAAATGTCAGCTCAGCTTGCGACTCGCGGTTATCAGCAACTTCTGCAATTGCAGCAGCGAATCCATCAATTCACGGTGGCTGCCGCCGAAGAACTGGAGGCCGATTTTGCCCGCCACGACACACCGCTTTACGTCGGCACCCTGCAATACCTGGCCCTGGCCCCGCTGCACGGAGGGCTGCACGTCGAGTTTTATGGCGAGGTGTATGACGAGCCCCTGTTCTGGACGCTGGAGTGCCTGAGCCGACAAGAGGTGGCGGATACCCTGGTGTCCCTGACCTTCACCGGCCCCGACTCGGGCGCCAATGGCACCCGTGAATGGGAATTCACGTCCTTGCTCAACAGCGATGTGCGCTTTCCCGCGTTGCGCTCCCTGGTCATCAGCCCGACCGAGCCGCAGCACCATAACGCGTCACTGATCCAGCGCGCCGGCAGCATCATGGAGGAGGGCGGCGAAGTCGCGCGCTTTTGCGCCAAGGCGCCGAACCTGACCCAGCTGGTGCTGCCCAACTCGCCCAACCGCGATTTTTTCCAGGTGCCGTTGCCGCAGTTGGCGACGTTGCGGATCGGCGGTAATTTCGACACCCAGCAATTCATCGACAACCTGGCAGCCTCAAGCAATCTGCCCAATCTGCGGTTGCTCGACTTCACCGAATCCACCGAACTGCAAAGTACCTGGGCCGACGTGCGCGAGGATGGCCTGGTGACCCGCTTTTCGTCCTATCAGGCATTATTTGCCAGCCCGGTCTGCGACGTGCTGCGAGTCCTGGTGCTGCGCAACAGTTGCTTGAGCCTGGAGCAGTTGCAGGCCCTCAACGCCTTGCGGCCGAATCTGCAATTCCAGGTGGTACAGGCGACCCATGGTGGCTATGTCAGCCATTTCGCCCGGGATGTCTTCCCTTGGCGGCACCTGGTGCAAGCGGATCCGGGGCAACGCTGAGGATCAAGCCTACGGCAGCGGCTACAGAAGACCCGTAGCCGCTGCCGAGCCCGTGACGCTGCGCAGTCCCTTGCAACCGCTCACTATCCTGCGATGGATCGCGGTGCCTATTCCGGACGGCGCAACCGTTGATGGCGTTCAATCGAACTGGGTAAAAAACTCGCCGGAGATCAGGTCCTGCAAAAACTGCTTCTGATCGGCCGTCACCAGGCTGCGTGGGGAATAGCCGTGTTCGTCGGGGGGCGCGAGCAGGCGTGCCTGGGTTTCTTCGGCGACTTGCGCCAGCGCGGCTTTTTCCGCGTCGGACATGATCGCGAAGTAGTCGGGCATGGACTCCTGCAGGCGGATGGCGAAGTCCGGGTCGAGGTAGTCGTCGTCGGTAAACATCAGGTGCCAGATGTAATCGAAAGCCAGGTTGGCGAGGGTTTTCATGGGGTGTGGCGTCCTTGCAGGGGCGAGGTGCGCTCAACGAAGGTTGAGCGCGTTGATCCTGTAGCGGTGGGCAGTTTAGGCCCGCGGGCAAAATCAATCCTGACTCTGAAAGCCATCATCGAAAATAGTTTCGATCGGCAACTGAAATACCCGTGCAATCTGGAACGCCAATGGCAGGCTCGGATCGTAGCGGCCGTTTTCGATGGAGTTGATGGTTTGCCGCGAGACGTCCAGCAGTTCGGCCAGGTCGGCCTGTGACCACTTGCGCTCGGCGCGCAGTTCCTTGAGTTGGTTTTTCATTGATAGCGATGGCTGGCGAGGCGCAGGCCTACCATCCACATCACGCCCATTACCGGCCACACCCACAGCCAGGAGATGTGCGGGAAACCGACATTTTCCAGAAACCCATAGCTGAAGGTCAGCAGCGCGGAGGCGGCAAAGGCAAAGCCCAGGGCTTCGAACTGGATCCGCAGGTGCATTTCGTCCAGGCGCCGCAACTGGCGCACGATCGCCCAGCACATCAGCCCGGCCGGCACCACCGGGGTCAGGGTGATGATGATGCGCAGCGCCATGCTGAAGTCCTCGGGGCGCCGCAGCAGGATCAGCGAACTGACCAATGCCAGCGCATAGAGGCCCAGGGAGGCGGCCATTTCGTAGTAGTAGCGTTTCATCCGTGTACTCCTGTATGTAAAACGTCCTTTACATGATTATGCAGTTTTGTGCGGATGTAAAGCTCGCTTTACATGGGCGTTTCAGGAGCGAGATGCTCGCGAGGCGGACAGCCCGCCGGGGCGGTGGCTGCAATCGTATAAGGGGAGCATCAGGCCGGCCGCACGCTGCGACTGACTGAGTTACCGATACAGCTACGTGGACAGCCCGCGCAGCTGTATCGACAACCCTCAGTCAGAGAGCGTCGCTTGGGCTGCTTTCTCCGCCCAGCAGGTCGGTGCCGTAGGAGTTGTCGACCACGCACAGCCACCGGCCCGCGATGTGGCGGAACACATAGGTCGCGCGCCGGGTGATTTCGCTGCTGGCCCCTGCCGGGTCGGTGGTGTGCAGCAGGGTTTCCATGATCACCAGCGCCACGTCGCCGCCTTCGATCACCTGCATCTGGCCCTGGGTCACGTGGATGCTGTGGTTGAAGTGCTCGGCGATGGCGACAAAGGCCCGGCGGATAGATTCTTTGCCGGTGACGTTGAGGCCGGGCTTGACCACCAGGGTGGCGTCGTCGGCGTAGAAGTCCATCAGGGCGTCGAAGTCTTCGGCGTTGATCGCCCGGTCGGCGGCTTCGATGGTTTGCTGCAACAGGTGCTGGGTGCTGTTCATGCTTGCTCTCCTGGGGTGGACGCCGGGCCAGGCAGGAATGAAAAACCCGCCTGGGGAGGCGGGTCTGGTGCTGATTAAAGCGCTATCCCACCGACTGGTCAGCGGTGGTAATAATCAGGCGGTGTACAGCTGGGCGTTGAAAATTCATGGCCGAAACTTGGCAGACACGGCAGCAGAGATCAACCACCCGCTCACTTTATTTCTCCGCGCGCAGGCCCAGCAAAGACCATCGGTCGATCTAGGCGAGGGTCGATATTTACTGATTTAATGCCGCAGCCCTTTCAATACAGCGCTTCCCCGCCATGAATAATTCCCAAGCCCAAGTCGCTGCCGGCGAGCCGCCCTCCACGGATGCAGCGGTGCGTCGCCGCTCATTGTTCGCCGGCTGCGGTGCCCACGCGGTGCACGATGGTCTCACTGATCTGATCTATGTCCTGCTGCCGATCTGGCAGGCGCAATTCGGCCTGAGCTTCGCCCAGGTCGGGCTGTTGCGCGGTGCCTACTCGGGGATGATGGCCGGCTTTCAGTTGCTGGCCAGTCGCGCGGCGCGACGTTGGGGCCGTGAGCGGATGCTGGTGGGCGGCACGGCCCTGGCCGGTCTGGCCTATCTGCTGGCGGGGCAGGCCGGGGGCTTGAGCGTGTTGTTTCTGGCCTTGCTGCTGGGCGGGCTGGGGGCGAGTACCCAGCACCCCCTGGCGTCGTCGCTGATCACCGATACCCATGAAGCGGGCGGTGGGGTCAAGGAAGCGTTGTCGCAATACAACTTCGCCGGCGACATCGGCAAGACCCTGATCCCGGGACTGGTCGGCCTGTTGCTGACGGTGCTCAGCTGGCGCGCGAGCGTCACGCTGATGGGCCTGCTGGGCCTGGCTGCCGCCGGCCTGTTGTGGTGGCTGATTCCGTCCCGGGCGGCCACGTCCTCCATGGCGGCCAAGGTGCCGAAGACGGTCGTCGGCCAGGGCTCGGCCAGCGGGCTGCGGGCGCTGATTCTCACCGGCACCCTGGACAGTGCGGTGCGCATGGGTTTCCTGACCTTCCTGCCATTTTTGCTGCAAGCCAAGGGCGCCGGCACCGCGGGCATCGGGCTGGCGCTGACCCTGCTGTTTGTCGGCGGTGCCTTCGGCAAGTTGCTGTGCGGTTACCTGGGGGCGCGCATCGGCATGATGAAAACCGTGTGGCTCACCGAGTTCAGCACCGCGCTGTTGATCGTGCTCGCGGTGTACCTGCCGCTGTTTGGCCTGATGCTGATGCTGCCGTTGCTCGGGCTGGCGCTCAATGGCACCTCGTCGGTGCTGTACGGCGCGGTGCCGGACCTGGCGGGCGCCGGCAAGCGCGAGCAGGCGTTCGCGATTTTCTACACCGGCACCATCGGCGGCGGGGCGCTGGCACCGGTGCTGTTTGGCAGGCTGGGCGACCTGACCGGTGTGCCGGATGCGGTGATGCTGCTGGCGGCGACCTTGCTGCTGACGCGGCCGCTGTCGTGGTTCGTGCAGCGCGGTCTGGATCGGGATGGGGCGCGGGCTTGAGGTGTGCATGTCACGAATAGATAAAGCCTGCCCCGTGGTGCTGCGGCATGCCGCGGCGTTGCAGGTCCTGGCCTTTGCCCACCCCCTGGCGGGCTTGCAGCTGGTCAAGGGCAGCCTCGAACCGGGCGAAGCCAGTGCGGTCGCGGCGGTCCGGGAGCTGGCCGAGGAGGCGGGGATAAAGGGCGAAGTGATCGCTGACCTGGGACTCTGGGTTGCCCCCCAGACCGGCCAGCGCTGGGCGTTCCATCAGTGTCGGGTTGCACCTGACCTGCCTGACACCTGGACGCACTTTGCCGCAGACGACGGTGGCCATGAATTCAGATTCTTTTGGCATCCCCTGGCCAGTGAGCCGTCTGCGCAGTGGCATCCCTTGTTCCAGGGCGCCTTGGCCTTTCTGCGTCAGCGCCTGGGGCCCATCTAGGCTCGCAGGCGCCCGCCTGCTATTTAGCTCGCGTCCGGCGGGTGATAGGAGGCGAACCGTTGTCGGTGCTGGACGGTTAGCGCGCAGGCGCCGGAGTGCGCCTGGGTGCCTGGCGACTGCCAGCTGCGGCGTTCGCCGCTGTAGGTGTGGATCACTTCGGCGCTGTCCCAGAACAGCTGTTGCAGCAGGCTTTCGAACTCAACCAGCCAGTCATCCTCGAAACGCCAGGCGTCCTTGTAATAGGCGGCGAAATGCAGCAGATGGCCGTAGTAGCACTGGCCTCGTGCGTTCGGCGTCAGGGCGAAGAGCGGCCTGGTCAGCCGTGCGCCGGATACCGGCAAACGGTCGAGCACCGCCTGGTTATGGGCTTGAGCGTCTTCCGCGCGGCTGAAGCAATGGATGAACCCATACAGGATGCTGCTCATGAGCGGTAGCGCATTGGGGAAACCTCGCGGGCCTTCAGTTCTGTTTGGCCAGGCGCAGAATCGAGCCGACGCCGGCACGCATTTTTTCCACGGCCGAGGCGTTGGCGGAATGCACGTGAATCAGCGGTGGGCAAAAACCGTCGAGGGCCACAGCTTCCTCGATCCACAGGATCACGTCGTAGCCGGTGCCCCGCTCATCATCCCCCAGGTCATGGTCGAGGCTGATCTCGGTCACGCCGCCGGCCTTGAGCAGCGCGATGACTTCGTCCGGCCAGTAGGTCCGCACCCAGCCCTCGGGGGTCTGGCGCTCATCGTCGAGGTAGATTTTCATCGGTGGCTGATCACTCCCTGGTTGATCGACGGCGTTTTGTCTGCAGCCTGATCCGTATTTTTCAATCTGATCCGTATTTTTGCGGGCTATCTGCGTCTGTAATCAGTACAGCCATCGCCTCACACTAGCGCGAACTTTCGCGGCCTCGCAGCCGCCGTCACCCGCACTGATAATTTAGGATGCCCAATGTTCAAGATGGCGATGTTCCTCGGTGGATTTCTGGCTTTAACCATCCTGATCGGGATGCTGGCGACCATTTCTCCGGTCTAGGCCGTGCGCGGGTTGCAGCCCTGACTGCGCTGGCAGCAGGCGCTGCATCGGCCTTTTTTGCCTCAGCTTTGCGCCTCGCGGCGCAGAGTCACGGCGCCGCCCATGCCAAGCGGATCAGGCGGCGGCCTGGGCCTGCAACTGCAGGCTGCCATCCACGTCCTTGACCAGGCCACTGGCCACGAACAAGGGCTTGAGGCGCTTGTGCAGCTCGGGTTGGACAAATTCCTTGACCGTGTCCAGGGCCAGTTCGCCGCTGACTTCCAGCTCGGCCTTGGTGTAGGACAACCAGGCCTTCTTCAGGGCCTGCAACACGTCGCTGCCGGCGGTGGAGGCGAAGCGGCGGTTGGCCTGCTGCCCGTCGAAGTTGAAGCTGTGCGCGTGCTCGTAACCGGTTTCGTCGCCGGCGCTGGCCAGGCAGCGGCTGCAGGTGCAAGGGCCGTTGCCGAACGCTGTACGCAGATAGGTGTTGAAGTCCACCACCGGCTTGAGTGCCAGGCGTTTATCGACTTCGAACAGATCCCCGGTCATTTTTTCGTCATTACTCAACGTCCATTTCCTCACAGTCATGCGGCTGATTTTTACAGCGCGGCACAATAGCAGCCGGATCGATGACGCGGGTATTTTTTGCCCGTCCGGCGTGCGCCGACAAGCGCACGCCGGAGCCGATCAAAGGGCGCCCAGCATCAAATCCAGGTTCTGCACCGCCGCGCCAGCCGCGCCCTTGCCCAGGTTGTCGAACACCGCCGCCAGCACCACCTGGCCGCTCTGTTCGTCGCCGCAGACCATCAGCCGCACATCGTCGGTGCCGTTCAGCGCCTGGGGATCGAGGTGGGTCAAGGCCTGCGCCTCGGCAGCGGGCAGTACCTGCACGTGGCGTGTCTCGGCGTAGTAGGTATCCAGGCAGGCCTGCAAGTGCGGGGCGTCGACCCCCGGTGCCAGCAACCGCAGTTGCAGAGGGATGGTCAGCACAATGCCCTGGCGAAACGCACCGTAGGCCGGCACGAACAGTGGCTGCTGGCTGAGGCCGCTGTGTTGCTCGATCTCCGGCACGTGCTTGTGGGTCAGTTGCACGCCGTAGACCTGGAACGGCGTGGCCTGGGCCGCGTTCGGTCCTTCATAGGCCTCGACGCCGGCCCGGCCCTGGCCGGAATAACCCGACACCGCATTGATCGTGACCGGGTAATCCCGGGGCAGCAGCCCGGCCTCGATCAGCGGACGCAGCAGGGCAATGGCGCCAGTGGGGTAGCAGCCGGGGTTGCTGACCCGCCGCGAGCGGGCAATGCGCTGCGCCTGTTGCGGGTGCATTTCGGCGAACCCGTAGGTCCAGTCCGGATGCGTGCGGTGGGCCGAGCTGGCATCGATCACGCGCACCGCCGGGTTTGCAATCGAGGCCACGGCGTCGCGCGCGGCGGCGTCGGGCAGGCACAGCAGGGCGATGTCGCAGGCGTTGATCGCCTCGGCGCGGTGCTGCGGGTCCTTGCGGTGCTCAGGCGCCAGGGTCACCAGCTGCAGATCGCGGCGCGAGTGCAGGCGTTGCTGGATCTGCAAACCGGTGGTGCCTTGGTCGCCGTCGATAAATACCAGTGGAGTGCTCATGGGGTTCTCGGACAGTGGAGAGGAGAGGCGCCCATGGTCAGTCAGCGGGTAAGATAGGAAAAGTTGAATTTAATAACGATAAGATTCAGTTTTTCTGAATGAGGAGCGGGTCATGCGTGAGATCAGCCTCGACCGGCTGCGCACCCTGGTGGCAATTGCCGATCTGGGTTCCTTTGCCGAAGCGGCGCGGGTGCTGAACCTGGCGCCGCCCACCGTCAGCCTGCATATCGCCGACCTTGAGGCGCGGCTGGGGGGCAAGCTGCTGTCGCGCACCCGGGGGCAGGTCCAGCCGTCGGTGATCGGCGCCACCCTGGTGGAGCGCGCGCGCCGGCTGCTGGCTGATGCCGAGCAGGCGTTACAGGAAGTGGAGCGGCAGATCCAGGGCCTCAGTGGCCGGGTCCGCCTGGGGGCCTCCACCGGGGCCATCGCCCAGTTGCTGCCCCAGGCCCTGGAAACCCTGAGCCAGTGTCACCCGGATATCGACGTGCAGGTGCGGGTCCTGACCTCCCAGGAAAGTTTGCAGGAACTGGCCGCGGGCTCATTGGAAATCGGCCTGGTGGCGCTGCCGCAGACCGCGGTCAAAGGCTTGCTGATCGAGCCCTGGCGCCGCGACCCGGTCATGGCCTTTTTGCCGGCGCGCTGGGAATTGCCGGCCGTGGTCACCCCCGAATGGCTGTGCACCCAGCCGTTGATTCTGAATGACCACAGCACCCGCCTGGCGCGCCTGACCGCGGATTGGTTCGCCAGCAGCGCGGCCCAGCCCACGCCGCGGATCCAGCTCAACTACAACGATGCGATCAAGAGCCTGGTGGTGGCCGGCTACGGCGCCACGTTGTTGCCCCACGAGGCCAGCACGCCGCTGCCGGACACCCGGATTGCCATGCGGCCCTTGCAGCCCTTGCTCTGGCGGCAACTGGGAATCGCCCACCGCGACCAGGACATCGAGCGCTCGACCCAGCACGTGCTGCACGTCTTGCGCGGCCTGAGTGCCGGGTAGGGCGCCTCAGCGGTAGTAGTACTTGGCGGGGTAGGTGTAGGTGCGCCCCTGATCGGCGCACCACTGGGGGAAGCTGCCGCTCGGCGCCCTGGAGTAGGCGATCCAGTCGGCGATCAGGTCCTGGTACGCCAGCAGTTCGGTGTGCAGGTGCTGCAAGCGCTCGGGCTCGGTGGCGCCGGTTATCAGGGCCTGGGCGCGGGCCAGCTCATCCAGCGCGTACTGGACCTCGCCGATGAAATGGCTTTCATCGAGGTGGTGGGTGGCATGGTCGGCGCTGGACAAGTGATGGTCGATCAGGCGCATGCGCACCGGGGTATCGGCCGGATTCAGGGCCAGGGCCCTGAGCAGCAGTTCATGCTCATTGCGCTGCAAGCCGAGCCAGCGCAACGGCACCTGGGCGTTGGGTTGCTCGTCGACCCAGGCCTGGAGCGTGGGCAGCAGGAACCGGCTCATCAGCGGCTGGTTCAGGAGATGATGCGCCTCGTGGGTCCGGGCGTTGGCTTCGAAAATGTCCACGGCCAGAGCACGCTGGGTGGCGGTGTCGAACGACGATACGCTCGCGAGGAACTGTTCCAGCGCGCTGAACGCTTCACGCCGCAGGCCTTTTTCGCGCATGCGGCAATACTGCGCCAGCGCTTGCAGTCCGGGCTGGGCCTCAAAGTGCGCCGCCAGCGTCAGCAGCCCTTCGAAGTTCGGTTGGTTCCAATACATTGCAGTCTCCAGACACAGGGCCGGCCCGTGTGCGATTCTCCTTCGGCGCGCCGCCATGGCCGCCTGGTGCGCGCCTATCCGAGAGGCGCCTGCCCCTTGGGGCCGCGCTATAGTACCCGCGCTCAACCCCGTCACCACAGCCCCTTCAATGCCCGTCAGGATTTGCCTTATGCCCCACAACCCCATCACCCGCATCACCTTCGACGACACCATGCTCTGCGTGGGCTGGGCCGATGGCCTGGAATTGCGCCAGCACCTGACCCGTTTCGACCGCTTGCGAGAAGCCAGCGCCGCACAGCGCGCCGATTTTCAGATTATTGACGAGGGCACTTCGGTGGTTTGGCCGCACCTGGCTACCGACGGCGTGACCATCGATGGCATCGACTGGATCTGGGAGCACCTGTGCAACCAGGCCCTGGGGCGTTTGCATGCCCTGGAGTGGCACCTGGACCAGGTGAGTGCCAAGGATCAGGCGATCGTCGCCCTCTGGCGCCTGGAGGCCGATGGCTACAACGGCGGTTTTCTGCAGTTTTTCTGCAACTGGGGCGACCAGACCTACGACCTGGCCGTGGCGGCCTTGCAGGCCATTGGCGCCGAGCGCACCCGGGAGCTGGTGAGCCGCCAGCGGCAACTGATCGATCACCTCGATGGCCATCCGCAACTCAAGGAACTGTGGGACATTCCGGGGCTGCTCAGCGATGACGAGCACGAGTTGATCAGCGTCGAACTGGACGCGAAGCTGTGGGACGTCGCCATGGAAATCCCGGCCCTGGCGGTGCGGCATTTCTACCCGGGCTGAACCTGCTCCGGCACCGGCGTCAGCAACGGCCGACCGGCAAAAAACGCCTCCAGGTTGTCGATCACCAAATGCAGGGTGGCGCTGACCGCCTCGGGCGAGCGCCCGGCGATGTGCGGGGTCAGGATCAGGTTATCCAGGCCCAGCAGCGAGCTCGGTACTTCGGGTTCGCCTTCGACCACATCCAGGGCCGCGCCGGCAATCTGCCGCTGCTGCAGGGCCTGGGCCAGGGCGCTGCTGTCGACCACGCTGCCCCGGGCGATGTTGACCAGGTAACCCTCCGGCCCCAGGGCCTGCAGCACCGCCGCATCCACCAGGTGCAAGGTCCCGGCGCCACCGGGGGTGGCGACGATCAGGAAGTCGGCCCAGGCCGCCAGCGCCTGCGGCGTCGGGAAGTACTGCAAGGTTGAATCCGGCCGTGGATGCCGGCTGTGATAGGCCACTGCCATGGCGAACCCGCCGGCGCCGCGCCGGGCAATCTGCTGGCCGATATTGCCCAGGCCGAGGATCCCCAGGTTCTTGCGCGACAGCAGCGGCCGCGGCTGGCGCGATTGGCTCCACAGGCCGTGGCGCACCGCCGCGTCGGCCTGGACAATGCCGCGCACCAGGGCCATCAGCAGCGCGATGGCATGGTCGGCCACCGACTCATCGTTGGTCCCCGGGCCGTGACTGACCTGGATCCCGCGTGCGCGAGCGGCGGGCAGATCGATCTGTTCATAACCGGCGCCCTGGGCACAGATGATGCCCAGGTTCGGCAGTGCCTCGATTTCCGCCGCGGCAAGCCCGGTGGAGCCGTTGGTCAATACGCCCTGGACCTTCGGCCCCAGGGTCCTGATGGCCTGGGCCCGCTCCCGGGCAGTGAGCGCCAGGTGCAGGGTGAAGCCCGCCGCCTCGAGGCGGGCAAGGCTGGGTGGCGCCAATTCAATCAGAACCAGAAGGTCTCGGGTCATGGCGGTGCGCTCTGGGTCGGGGGAGGGGGGACGGCCTATTTACCCTAGACGATCAGACGCACGTGTCACCCGCCACGTGCAAAGAATGAGGCGGCCCCTCGACGGCGACGGTCTGCTGCACCGAGCTCCTGGCGGCCACCCGGGCGGCGAAGGCCTGGAGGTGGGCCCAGGGCGCCAGATCCAGGCCGATGCGCCGGGCCCAGGTCAGCATCACGAACAGGTAGGCGTCCGGCGCGGTGAAGGCATCGCCCATCAGGAACTGCCGGCCCTGCAGATGCCGGTCGACATAGGCCAGGCGCGGCGCCACATGGACCCGCGTCTGGGCCTGGCCCTCGGCGGTCCTGGACAGGAAGTTGGCGGCGACCCCGTTGTGGCGCTCGGGGGTGATGAAGTTTTTGTGCAGGTCGGTGGCGATAAAGCTGAGCCATTCCAGTTCGTGATAACGTCGCCGCTCGCCGGCGGCTGCCAGCAGGTTTTTCTCGGGGGCCTGGTCGGCGATCCAGGTCAGGATGGCCAGGCACTCCGTCAACCGGTCGCCGTCGTCCAGGGTCAGTGCGGGCACGCAGGATTTCGGATTGATCAGGTGGTAGTCGCCCTGGGCCCAGGTCTTGCTGGCCAGGTCGACCCGCTCGGCGCGAAACGGCACGCCGGCTTCATGCAGCAGAATATGCGCGGCCATGGAACTGGCGCCGGCGGCATAGAATAAATTCAGCATCGTGGTGCTCCTCAAGTCATCAGAGCCGCATCTTCTCAAACCTCTGGATCCGGTGAATCCCGTGAAAACGCAGACCAAGCGTGCGCAAATGCAGCCATGTTGAACTGGCAGGATCTTCAGTATTTTCTGGCGGTGGCCGAACACGGCTCGCTGTCCGCGGCAGCACAGGCGCTGGGGGTTGATCACACCACCATCAGCCGGCGGGTGGCGAGCCTTGAGTCCGGTACCGGGCTCAAGTTGATCGACCGCTTGCCGCGCAGCACCCGGCTCACCGAACAGGGGCTGGCCCTGGTGCGGGCGGCGGCGCCGATGGCCGTTATCGCCAACGATGTGCAGCGGCATGTGCGCGGCCAGGGCCCGGGCATTTGCGGCACGGTGGTGATCAGCGCGCTGCCACTCCTGGCGTCCCTGGTGATCGCCCCCAGCCTGGCGCGCTTGCGTTGCAGCCACCCGCAATTGCAGGTGGTGCTCAGTGCGACCCCGGCCCTGGCGTCCCTTGAACGGGGCGAGGCCGACCTGTCGCTGGGCCTGGTGCGGCCCGAGGCGCAAGGCCGTGTCGTGCGCAAGGTGGGCCAGTTGCCATTGGCCCTTTATGGGCATGTGGGCCATGCCGGCACCGCGCCCGAGGACTGGGTGTTTATCGGTTTCGAGCGCAGCCTGGAGCACATTGCCCAGCAGCGCTGGCTACTGGACGTCGCGGGCGCGCGGCCCTTTGTGCTGCGCAGCAACGATGTGCAGACCCAATACCAGGCGGTGAAATCCGGGCTCGGCCTGGGGCTGTTGCCCTGCCTGCTGGGCGATGCGGACGAGCAACTGGTCCGGCTCCAGGTCGATGCCGCGCCGCTGACGCGCACGTTGTGGCTGTCGGTGCACGCCGACATCCGCAAAACACCGGCGGTGCGGGTGGTGATGGATCATCTGATCGCCACGTTCGGGCAGTTGTGAGGGCGTTACGGCGCTTATTTTCTTGGCAGGACGGAGCCGGGCGTTTAACGTGCGCCGGCACCCTTTGACCGTACTGTTTCAACTCCAGGGAGAGGCGCCCGCCATGAGCATCAGCAACCCGGCACTGCAGCACTATCCGTTCCTGGCCGAGATGGCCGGGGACTCGTACTACCCGCCGCATCTGGTCGCCAAGGGCCAGCAACTGCTGGCGGCCCTGTGCGCCAGCATCGAAGCCCAGGCCCCGAAGGACCTGGACGCCTTGTACGCCCTCACTCACGCCACCACCGAGCAGTTCAACAGCCTCGCCGAAGCGTTCGACGAGCAAGGCAGCGAGATCGAGACCGTCGCCCGTGAGTGCATCGGCGCCGACGTCGCGGCGATTGCCACGGCCTACGGTTTCGATGCCGACATTGAAGAGCTGATCAGCCCGCGCGACTGGTGAGCCGGCACTGACCGCGCCTCACTCCTCCCGGCCATGGGCGTTTGCCGCCAACTGGCTGGTATCGACCCGCACGAACACCGAGTCGCCGATGGCCGTCAGCACGTCGCCGGCGTAGACCTCGCAGATCACCCTGCTCTTGCGCCCGACCGGGCCGTCGACCCGGGCGCGCAAGGTCAGGGCGACGCCCATCGGCGTCGGCTTGATGAACTTGATGCCCAGGTTGCCGGTGACGCAGTCGATGCGCGGCAGGCTGCCGGGCTCACGGTTTTGCGCACGGTAGTGGTAAGCCATGGCGGTCCAGTTCGAATGGCAGTCCACCAGCATCGCAATCAGCCCGCCATACACCAGGTCGGGCCAGCCGCAATATTTGGCTTCGGGGGTATGTTCGGCCAGCACGTGCACCCCGTCCTCGTGCCAGTGGCTCTTGATGTGCAGCCCGTGGGGGTTGCTGCTGCCGCAGCCGTAGCAGACGCCTTCAGGCGCGGCGCTGTCTTGCAGGGGGAGATCGTCCATGGATGCACCTTGTTGTTTTTGGAAAGGGTTGCCTCGGCCTTGAGCCGGGGCCGGCGAGTCGCGCGTTCGCGCTGAGCGCCCTTGAGTCGGGGATGATAATTGTTCGATTGGCCTGGCGCTGCCCATGCCTGCAAATAATCAGCGCAGCGGACAGGCGGCCCGCCAGCCTACCGGCTGATTGCGCCACGAATCCGCGCGGGGAATCGGCGAGCAGGTCGCAATTTCGCTGAAGACAGATCGCGTCGGTGGCGCTTGGGGCCTATCATCCGATGCGCCGTGAATATTGACCGGCCCTGACTCGACCGAGACCCCACCCTCGGGATCCCCCCCTGGATACGGACGCCCCATGCCTCGATCAAAACTGTTGGTCACCCTGTCTGTCGTGCTGATCGGCGCCGCGGCGCTGTGGTACGTGTGGATGCTCGTCAGCGCCAGGCTTGAGCTGGGCGGCGCCAGCCCCGACCGGCAAACCCTGGGCCGCGTGCAGGACCCCCAGCAGCGCGCCATGACCCAGTACTGCACCGGCGTGGTCGCCACGCCCCAGGGCACCTGGCTGGTGGGGCGGGTTGAGGCGCGCTCCAACCTGTTGCCGGCTGCACCCGAGGCGCTCGACCTGGATGCGCTGGTCTACGGCAAGGTCGGCGAGCCCCAGGAAGAGGAGGGCTCGGGGGCTTTTGCGAGTTTGATGCAGCCCCGCGAAAAGGAGGTTTCCTTTATCTCCCGGCTCGACGCCAACGGGCAGTTTCAGCGAATTGCCCAGGTCGGCGAGGTGGCGTGCCTGGTGGCCAGCCCGGACGGCAGCAGTGTGTTTCTGCTGACCGGCCTGAAACGGCCGCAGACCGCTGGCCGCGACGATGCAATCAGCCAGACCGTGGTCCTGCGCAGCGACGATCAGGGCAAAAGCTGGACCTGGCTGCGCCAGGGGCTGTTTCCCCAGGTCGAATCACTGGCTGAGAACCTCAGGCCGTATTTCCATGGCCCGGATGAGATCTGGGCCCTGGGCACCCCCAGCGGCCTGGACAACGAAGATGGCACCGACCGCCCCGGTGCCATTGCCACCGGGCTGTTCTACTCGGCCGATCGCGGGGCCAGCAGCACGCCCATCGTCGCCGCCGAGTCGCTGCTGGTGCCCGCCGAGTACGCCCACGGTACGCGGCCCGAAGTGCGGGAGTGGCACAGCGGCGACCCCTATGGCGAGATCCGCAACCATGTCGTGCAGCTCGATGCCCAGCGCGCGGTGCTCTGGGTTTCCCAACGTTTCTGGGGCAGCCACCCGGACGGCGTCAGCGACCACATCGCGGCCACTGTCACCACCCGCGCCCAGTTACAACGCAGCGGCGGGCACTGGCAGGTGACGTCGCTGCAGCGCGAAGACGGCCTGTACGTCGACGCCCTGGAAGATAACGGCGCCGGCCGGATCGTCGGCGTGATCGACCAGGGGACCGGGAGCCGCGATCGGGTGGCCGAGCTGGACACCACCACCTTTGCCTGGCGCGTGCTGAGCGAGCTGCCCAGTGTGTTTGCGCCCCTGGCCTCGGACAGTCACCTGCGGGGCGGCAACTTCTGGGTCGGACGCAACAGCCTGGTGGTCAACACCTGGAGCGAACACCGGCCGCCGCGCTGGCTTTACGGGTGGTCGGACGCCAGCATTTCCGCCAGCGCGACCTTCTACTCCAAGGATTGGGGTCAGTCCTGGCAGCGTTTGGCCATCGACGGCTATCTGGGCACCCTGGGTTTCCAGGGGGCCGAGGACCGGGTGATCTGGGCCAAGGGCAACTGGTACAACAGCAACGACCTCGGGATCTATTCCTACGGTTTGCAGTGAGGGCGAGGCGGTGTTACCAGGCGTCGGACAAGGCGGGATGACCCGCGATTACGGCCAGCGTACCTGCGATCGCTGCGGCCAGCAGATCACCGCTTACTGCCCTTCGGTGCAGACGTTTTCCGCCATCGGCGCTTTTCTGGACCAGGGCCGGGACGCGGTGCTGGCCAAGATTATCGAATGGGAAGGGGTGGATTTGCCGACCCTGACCCAGTACTACGACCATCGCATGCAGCCCACCTGCCGGGTCAAAGTCGCCTTCTGCGCATTTTGCGCCGGGCCGTTGCGAACCTGGCGCGCCCGGCAATGCATGCATTGCCTGCGCGACTGGCACTGAGCGGGCCGGGCGCCGGATACCGACGGGCCTGGCTGTTTGTGCAACGCCGGGGTCGGCCAATGCAGCCTGAAGTTGCTAGTCTTTGCCCCCCACCGACCTGGTGCACAAGGAGCCCACTGTGCCTGTTTTTGAAACCCCGAGATTGATCGTCCGCTCGCTGTCGCACCATGACCTGCCGGCATTGACCGCGATTCTGAGTGACCCGCAGGTGATGCAGTATTCGATCCGTGGCGTGTGCGATGAGCAGGCCACGGCGCAGTTTATCGATTGGTGCCTGGGGTGTTATGCGAGCCATGGCATGGGCCCCTGGGCCCTGGAAGACAAGGCAAGCACCGAGTTGGTGGGATTTTGCGGAGTGGCCCCGGAAACCGTGGCCGGGGTCGAGGAGGCCGGGCTGGGTTATCGCCTGGCCACCCGCTACTGGAACCGGGGGCTGGCGTCCGAGGCGGCGCGGGGCGTGATCGATCACGTGTTTGCCGCCGGGCAGGTCGAGTCCTTGGTGGCGATTATCGAGCCGGCCCACGGCGCCTCGCAGCGGGTGGCCGAGAAGGTCGGTTTCAGCGAGTTCGAGGCGCTGGAGTTCCACGCCCGGCCGGTGCGGCTGTACCGTTTGCAGCGGCAGGCGTGGAGTCGCTGAGGGCGAGCCGGGCCTTCAGAAGTCCCAGCGGGTGCTGAGCATGAAATTGCGCGGCTCGCCGTAGGCGGCGGAGTTATAGAAGCCGATGTTGGTGTAGTACGACTTGTCGAAGATGTTGTTGACGTTGAGGGTCGCCGAGAGGTTTTTGCTGATCTGGTAGCGGGTCATCAGGTCCACCAGCCAGTAGGCGTCCTGGGACACATCTTCGTACTTGCCCAGTGGCGCGTTGTAGATCGGCTGCCAGCCCACGCTCTGCCAGCGCACGCCACCGCCCACGGTCAAGCCGTCCAGGCGGCCGCGCAATTTGTAGCTGGTGTAGAGGCTGACCTGGTCTTCTGGTTCGAAGGTGGAAATCTTGGCGTCGTTCTCGTCGCGCACGACCTTGTGGGTGTAGCCGGCCTGGACCTGCCAGTTCGGGGTCAGTTCGCCGGAAAGCTCCAGCTCATAGCCCTTGGTCGTGGCCTTGGTGCCCTTGAACGCGTAGTTGGTCGGCTGGGGCCGCAGGTTGTTGTAGTCGTCGTCGGGCATCGCGCGGTTGGTTTCGTGGATCTCGAAATAGGCCAGGCTGGTGTTGAGGCGGCCTTCGAAATACTCGCCCTTGAGGCCCAGTTCGTAGTTCTGACCTTCGTCGGGTTCGAGGATCTTGTCGTCGCGGTCTTTGTTCCAGCTTTCCTGGGGCATGAAGATGTCGGTGTAGCTGGCATACAGCGAATAGGTGTCGTTGAGGTCATAGACCGCACCGACGTAAGGCACGAAGCGCCCCGACTCGCGGTAGGACGGGGTCAGGCCGGTCAGGTGGTAATTGACCACGCGCCCGCCCAGCAGCAGTTTCAGGTCGTCGCTGAGGTTGAGCCGGGTGCTCATGTAGGCCCCGGTCTGGCGCACCACTTCGTCGATGCGGTATTGCAGCGGGCCCCAGTCCGGCTCCGCAAGTTTGCCGTTCCAGTGGTTGAAATCCACCACGTTGCCGTTTTGGTAGGTGACGTCCCAGTAGCTCTTGCCGGTCCAGTGCGAGGTGCCGATGGAGCCGCCGAGCACCAGTTCGTGTTCGCGCCCGAACAGGGTGAACGGGCCGCTGACATACAGGTCGCCGGAGTCGCTGATGGTTTCGCCGATGTATTTGCCCGGGGTGATCTTGGCCGTGCCGTCGGCATTGGGCAGGTCGCCCTGGATCGAGCCGAGCACCGCGTGGTAGCCGTTGATCTTGTGGTCCAGTTGCAGCTTGGTGATCCAGCCATCGCCCAGGTCGTGCTCCAGGGTGGCGAAGGCGGTGCGAGTGTATTGCTCCCAGCGGCTCCAGTCGGTGGCGTTGTTGAACGAGCGCGAGACTTCGTTGTGGCCGCCGCTGGAGTTGATCAGCGGGAAGCTGCCGGACCAGCTTGAGCCCTTGGGGTTGGTGTCCTGGTAGTCGCCGCCGACGGTCAGCAGGGTGTCGGGCGAGAGGTCGAATTCAAGGATGCCGTAGTACACCGAGCTGTTGCGCGAGTAGTGGTCCATGAACGAGTTCTTGTCCTGATAGGCCGCCACGGCACGCCCGCGGACATTGCCGGTTTCGGTCAGGGGGCCGCCCAGGTCCAGCTCGCTGCGGTAGTTGTCCCAGGAGCCCATGCCCAGGGTGGCGTGGCCCTGGAAGTCGGCACTGGGCTTCTTGCGCACCAGGTTGATGGTGGCGCCCAGGGAGCCTGCGCCGCTGAGCAGGCCGGTGGCGCCCTTGAGCACCTCGACCCGGTCGTAGATCGCCATGTCGCTCAGGGTGTTGCCCGCCGAGTAGGCCACGTTGCGCACGGTGGAAGGAATCCCGTCGTACTGGAAATTGTTGATCGAGAAACCGCGGGCGTAGTAGTTGGTGCGGTCGCTGTCGAAGGCCGAGACGGTGATGCCCGGGGTGTGGCGCATCACGTCGTCGACGTTGTTGAGGCCGAAGTCGTCCATGTGCTGACGGGTGATCACGGTGATCGACTGCGGGGTTTGCCGGGGCGTGAGCACCAGCCGGGTGGCGGTGGCGATGGTGCCGGGGGTGTAGGAGCCGCTGCCCTCGGTGACGGTGCCCAGCTGGTTGCTGACGATATTGGTGGCGCCCAGTTCCAGGCTGCCGCTGCCTTCGGGCAGGGGGGTCAGCAGCACCGCATTCGGGCCATTGCGCTCAAAGCCCAGGCGGCTGCCGGCCAGCAGTTCTTGCAGGGCCTGCTGGGTGCTCATGCGGCCATTGACCCCCGGCGACTCGATGCCCTGGGCCATGCCTGACGCATAGGCAATCTGCAGCCCGCTCTGCTCGCTCAACTGGTCGAGGGCATTGGCCAGCGGCTGGCGGGCAATGGCGAAGGCATGGGTGCTGAGCACCTGATCGTCCGATGTGGCGGTCGCCGGCTCGACGGCCGCAGCCTGGGCGCAGGCCAGGCAGATGGCCAGGGCCAAAGTGGAGGTGGCGTAGCTGGGCTTGAGTGTTGGGAAGTGCATGCGGACACCGTGCTAATAAGAATTATTTGCAAAAGCAAACTCCTTGACGGGTTGGCATCACCAAAGCCGTAAAACTTTTTTCAGGAATTTCACGGCCGGCTTTTTCAGCGGATCACCAGGATCCCACCCGGCAGGCGGGTGAGTTGAGCCGAGGCCACCTTGCTCAAGGCCTGGGCGACCGCCAGCGGGTCGTCCAGCTGGTAATTGCCGCTGACCCGGCTCTGGGCCACGCGGTCGTCGAGCACCAGGATCGGCGCCGGGTAATAGTGCCGCAGCTCCCCCAGCACCTCGGCCAGGGGCCGGTCCTGGAAGGACAGGCGGCCATTGACCCAGGCCATCTGCCGTTCGCCGCCCTCAAGGTTCAAGGCTTGCAGCTGCCCGTCCCTGAGTTGCTGCCAGTTGCCGGCCTGCAACAGCGCCTGCTGGCCGCCGTGGTTGGCAAAGCGCACCCGGCCTTCACGCACCGCCACCGTCACCCCTTGTTCACGCCGACTGACGCTGAACTGGGTGCCGACCACGGTCACTGTGGATTCGCCGGCCTCGATGGTCAGCGGGCGCGTGGTGTCGTGGAAGGCTTCGACGTACAACTCGCCGCGCAACAGGCGGATGTGGCGCTGTCTGTCGTTGATCTCGCTGCTGATGGCGCTGTCGCCCCCGAGCACGACATGGGAGCCGTCGGCCAGCTCCAGGCGCTGCACCTGGGCCACGGCGGTCAGGTGATCGGCTTGCAAGCGCAAGGGCACATCGGCCATCCAGCCGGCGCCCAGCATCAACACCAGCGCCGCTGCGCTGGCCAGCCAACGGCGGTGGTGGCGCACCCGGGGGCGGGCCGGAGGCAGTTCCAGGTCGAGGGCCAGGTGTTGCAGGGCCTGCTCGAACGCGCTGGCATTCCACAGGGCTTGCAGCTCGGCATAGGCCGCGGCATGTTGCGGGTCGGCTGCGTGCCACTGTTCGAAGCGTTGACGCAGCAGCGGGTTGTGGGCCATGGCCTCGCGTTGGCTGAACCAGTGGCTGGCCTGTGCTCGCAGCGCTGCGCTGGGCGGGGCATGGGGGCGCTGTTCAGTCATGGGGGCTCTGCAGGTCGGTGGCTTTGAGGCAGGCCTCAAGGGCGTGGCGCAGGTCTTTTTCCACGGTGCTCAGGGAAACCTGCAGGCGCTGGGCAATCTCGCTTTGCGCCAGGCCCTGGAGTTTATGCAAAACGAGGATTTGTTGCTGGCGTTTGGGCAGGGTCCCGAGCACCTGCTGGAAACGCTGTAATTGCTGCTGGCCCTGGGCGTGGCTTTCCGGGCCCGGAGCCGTGGTGGGAACTTCGGCAACCCGATCTTCATCGCTGTAGGAGCATTCGAAGCGGCGCTTGCTGCGCTGGTTGCGCAGGTGGTCGAACGCCAGGTACTGGGCGGTCTGGTACAGAAACGGCCGCAAGTGTTCGATGGGCCGGGTGCCCAGGGCCTTGGCCACCTTGAGGTAGGTTTCCTGGGCCAGGTCCTCGGCCAGGCTGGCGCAGCCGACCACCCGCGACAGCATGCGAATCAACGCCCCGCGCTGATCGATAAACAGCACGCTGAGTTCTTGCTGATTGTCCCCGGTGTCCATGACCCTCTGCCCCCATGACCTGATGCGTCATCTGCATGACCGGCGGTATTCTAATGAGAATCCCTATCATTACCAGCTTAATCGCCCAGGGCCTGCGAACCGGCGTAGCGGCTGGCGCAGGCTGGACGCTGGTCCGCCGAGGGCGTCGGGGCATATCAGGGGCAGGGGCTGCGCTGGGGACGGTCAGCGCAGCCTCGCCTTGCTCGGCAGCGGCTACCGTGCTGGCTCAGATCATTGTGCAATGCACAGCGCAAAATGGCGGAAGCTGTAGAAGCCTTCGGTTTCCGGCCACTGCGCCTGTTGCAGCGCCTCCAGGGCCTGGGGCCACGGCTGGTTGTTGAGCAGCGCCTCGTACGTCGGCTCGCCCTTCACATTGACATAGAGCACCCGGCACGCCGTTACCCGGCTGGCGCTGGTCTGCTGTTCAAGGGTGCGCTGGATCAGGTCGAACAGCATTGGGGGCGGCGAGACGTCGACCCCGGCTGAGGTCCGCACGCCAATGTTGCCCAGGTACAGCCGATGGGGTTGGCCCGCGACCGTGATGTCCGCACGTTGCACCTGCTCTTCATCGGTCTGGTCCCAGAAGGCCGACAGAAACACATGCAACGAGTTGCGCATAAAGTTGGCCCAGGCATCGGCCAGGCCTTTTTCGCCCTCGCCCAGGCCTGCAAAACTTTCATTGATCAGCACGCCGGCTTCAACCAGCACATCGATCGACAGGCGCCCTAGTGTCTCCTGGGGATACCAGCTGGCGCGGATCGCGGGCAGCTCGCCATAGGGCAGGACCCACTCGTCCTCGGTGGCGCACTCCAGGCCATGGCTGGTGATGAGTTCGAGCAGGGTTTCGGCGGGGTCAATCATGGGCACTCCAGGCCAGTGGCGACGTCGCTCGGCGACGATCAGGGCGTGCAAGTCTACGGGGTCGGCACGATCCTTTCGACGGGAAGTGGTGCTCGCGTGTTCAGATCACGCGCGCACCACAGGACCGGGGCAACTCGACGCCTGCCATTACCCCGGCCGGGGGCGAGGGCCTGGAGCCTGTTCACGCGCTGCTGCGCTTGGCTCATGGGGCGTCAACAATGCTGAGCCTCGCCCGTCAGAGCGTGAACAGATGCTTAGAACTGCGGGGTGTACTTCACGCTGAGCATGAAATTGCGCGGGTCGCCGAAGCTGTTGCTGCCATTGAGCTGGTTGTAGCCGGGGACGTAGTAGTGCTTGTCGAACAGGTTGTTGGCGTTCAGCGCCAGGCCCACTTCCGGGCTCAACTGGTAGGCCAGGCGGGCGTTCCAAAGGGTGCTGCCCGGCACGTCGAAGGTGCGTTCATAACCCAGGGTGTGGCTCTGGCTGGTAAAGCCCAGGCCGGTGCTGACCCGGCTCCAGTCGCCGCTGAACTGATAGTCGCCCCAGACCCGCAGCATGTGCTTGGGCGTCCAGAGGCTGAACACCTTGCCTTTGTTTTGCGGGTCTGCGAGGTACTTGGTGGTGTTGTAGGTGTAGCCGGCGGACAGTTGCAGGCCATCGAGCACCTCGCCGCTGATCTCCGCTTCCACCCCCTGGCTGCGGACCTTGCCCGACGCCACGGAGCAGTTGCCGCCGCCGCAGGCGCCATTGGTGTTGGGGTCTTCGATGGCGCGGTTTTCCTGGTCGTAGCGAAACAGCGCCACCGAGGTGTTGACCCGGCCATCCAGCAGCTCACCCTTGAGGCCGACTTCATAGTTGCTGCCGATCACCGGCTTGAGTGCGGTGCCGCTGGCGGTACGCGCGGTCTGTGGCTCGAAGACGTCGGTGTAGCTGGCGTATACCGCCCATTCCTGGCTCAGGTCGTAGACCACGCCGGCGTAGGGGGTGACCTCGCCGGTTTCGGTCATGGTGCTCGGTTCGTTGACGGTGTAGGCGTGGGTGATGGCCTGCTCGTTGGCGTCTTTGTAGGAGTAGTCAAACCAGCTGACCCGCGACCCCAGGACCAGCGTCAGGCGATCGATGGGCTTGACCCGCCAGCTGCCGTACAGACCTTTCTGCCGGACTTCGTACTCGGCGTAAGTGGCGCGGCCGCCTGCGGTTTCCAGCAGCCCGCCGAAACTGACTGCGGGGCGGTGGTGGTCGATGTCGAAGACACTATCGCTGCTGTTGTTGAAGGTCCTGGCGTAACGGTCGTCGGTAGTCAGCTTGGAGTAGTTGCCGCCCAGGGTGATTTCCTGGGCCATGGACAAGGCTTCGAAGCGACCGGTGAGGTTCATGTCGAGGCCAAACTTCTCGTGGTTGAAATCGGTGTACCAGTCGGCATAGGTCATGCCGGTGCCGTCCGCCTTGAGTCCTTGAGCCGTGGATTGCACTCGCTGGTGGGTCGATTCATTGTCTTCGCTCATGCGCACGGCGCCGACCTTGAGGGCCCAGTCGTCGTTGAAGTGATGCTCGATATCGGCCTGCAGCGTGGTGACATTGATCTGCGAATGGTTCCAGGTGGCGCCGCTGTAGGTGGAACGCGGCAGGTTCAACGGGCTGCCGTCGGTAAAGCGCGGCAGGCCACGCACCATGGGCCGAGACTCGGCCTCGGTGCGGCTGACGGCCAGGCCCAGGGTGGTGGCGTCGCTCAGGTCGAAGTCCAGCGAGCCGTACAGCGAGTGGGTCTTGCTCCACTCGTAGTCGATAAACGAATGGCTCTGGTCTTCATCGGCCACCATGCGGCCGCGTACGGTGCCGCTGTCGTTCAACGGGCCGCCGGCGTCCAGTTGCAGGCCGTAGTGGTCCCAGGAGCCGGCCTTGCCGGTGAGGGTCACGGTGGGCTTGGCCTGGCCGCGCTTGCGCACCAGGTTGATCGCGCCGCCTGGGCTGCCAGTGCCTTGCAGCAGGCCCGAGGCGCCGCGCAGGACTTCCATGCGGTCGAAGAAAATCAGGTCCTGGGTCGCCCAGTTGCCCAGGGCGTAGATATTGCGCGGGATCGGCACGCCGTCGTATTGCCAGTCATCGATCTGGAAGCCGCGGGAGGTCAGGATCATGCCCTTGCCGATGCCCTGCACGCCCACCAGGCCGGTGGTCTGGTTGGCTGCGTCCTTGAGGTCGGTCAGGCCCTGGTCATCCATTTGCTTGCGGGTCATGACGCTGATCGACTGCGGGATTTCCTTGAGGCTGTGGCTGCCCTTGCCGATGGTCACGGCCTTGGCCGCATAGGAACCCGAGCCTTCGGTGATGCTGGGGTCGTCCACGCTGTGTTCGACGATGTGGGTCGCCCCCAGTTGCAGGCTGGTAGCGCTGTCGGCAGCCGGTTCGACACTGAAGTTGCCCTGTTCGGTCACCCGTAGCTGCAGCCCAGTGCCCGTCAGTGCGGTGTGCATGGCCTGGTCGGGGCTCATCTGGCCGATCACGGCCGAGGCCTGCTTGTCCTGCACCAGCGCCGGTTCCAGGGACACAATGCGCCCGCTCTGGCTGGCGATGGCATTCAGCGTGGCCGCCAGCGGGCCGGCCGGCAGGTTGAACGGCAAGCGTTGTTCCTGCGCCAGGGCAGGGCTGGCCAGGGTCGCCAGGGCAACGGCGACGCAAAGGGCTTTAGGCCAAGGGTTGAGCACGGCATTCTCCTGATTGTTTGAACTCGTCAGGAGATAGGTGGGACGAGAAATGAAAACCAGACACAAATAAGAAAGATTTTCAAAAAATAGTTGCCGCGTCACTTACCGCGAATCAGGGTCAGCCACGGACCGTAGTGATCGACCCGGATCGGCAGGGTCTCGGTCATGGCCAACAGCGCCCGATCCGGATCGTTGAGCGGGAATACCCCTTGCACCCGCAGGTTGCGCACCTCGGGGGCGACCCGGACAAACCCTCGGCTGTAGGGACGCAAGGCCTCCACCACGTGGTCCAGGGAGTCATCCAGCACGTTGAGCCGACCGCTGAGCCAGTCGGCGCGGTAGCGCTGGTCGTCGTTCAGGGGAGCGATGCGGTCCGGGTAGAGCAGGGCCGCCTGGCCTTGTTGCAGCGTGCGTTCGGCGCCACCGAACAGCTGCACACGCACCGAGTGCTCAAGCACCACCACGCGGCTGGCGGCGGCTTCCTGGTTGACCAGAAAACGTGTGCCCAGGGCCTGCACTTCGCCTTGGGCGGTGCGTACCCGCAGGGGCCGTTGCGGGTCGGGCGCGACCTGGATCACCAGTTCGCCATGGCGCAGGATCACCAGCCGTTGCCGGGCGTCGAAGCGCAGGTCCACGGCACTGTCGGCATTCAGGCTCAGGCGGCTGCCGTCGGCCAGGGTGAAGTCCTGGCGCTGGCCGCGGCCGGCGTGCAAATCGGCCAGCAATGAGTCGCCCAGCGGGCTGCGAGCCCCCAGCCACAGGCCACCCCCGAGCAGCCCCAGGCCGGCCATTGCGCGCAGCACGTCGCGTCGTGAACCCTGGGGCTGGAGCAGGACCTGGCGCGCCTCACCGGCCTGGCCCGGCAGGCGCCGATCCAGGCTGCGCACCGTCTGATAGGCGCCGCCGAGCCGCTGCTGCAAGCGTTCCCAGGCCAGGGCATGGCTCGGGTCGGCGTTCAGCCACAGGGTGAAGCGCTCCTGCAGCCGACTGTCGGCGGTGCCGGCGCGCAGGCGCACCATCCAGTCAATGGCTTGTTCGGCGGCCGGGTCCAGGCGCACCTTGCTCATGGCGTCAGTTCGCTGAGGTAGCACTGGCACAGGGCCTGCTTCATATAGCGGCTGACGGTGCGCTCCGAGAGCCCGAGCTTTTGCGCGATGGCCACGTAGCTCAGGCCGTCCAGTTGGCTGTAGAGGAAAGTGGCCTTGACCACGTGCGGCAAGCCGTCGAGGACGCGGTCGATGGTCACCAGGGCTTCGAGCAGCAGCAGTTGTTCCTCGGGGGAGGGCGCCAGCGGCTCGGGCAGCAGTGACAGGCGCTCCAGGTAGGCCAGCTCCAACTGCCGCCGCCGGTGCCGATCGAACATCAGTCGGCGCGCGATGGTCGACAGGTAGGCCCGCGGCTGCTCGATGCTGTCGGGGTCGACCTGGGCCGCCAGCAGTTGGCAGAAGGTATCGGCAGCCGTGTCCTCGGCGTCCGCGCGGTTGCGCAGGCGCTTGTGGATATGCTGCAGCAGCCACCGGTGATGGTCGCTGAAAAAGAACCCCAGCTTGCTGGTTGAAGTTGGTTGCACCGGTTGGCTTTCCAGGTGTGAGTGTGAATCGTTCGCAATAGTAACCGGCCCGGGATCACCACCGCAATCGGCCTCTGGCGTCGCCATGGTCGGGAGCTCGGGTATGATTGGCGTCTTTTTTTGCCCTTCAAGGACCGACCCATGCTCTTGAGCAAGCGCGAGCAGGCCCGCACCGAACGGCGCCTGGCAGCGACCCTGACCGAGGCCTGCGAAACCGCCAAGGCCGAAGTGCCGGGTTTTTGCTGGTTGACCCACAAGGTCGATTACGCGGCATTCGCCTCCAGCCTGCTGGTGCTGTGGGTGTTCGACACCCAGGCCAGCCAGGACCAGGCCCTGGTTGACGGGCAGGGCGCACGGCTGGTCGAGCTGACGGCCCAGGCCCTGGATGCGGCCCAGGTGCAGGTCAGTGCGGTGGCCGCCCATGTGCAGTTCGACAACGAAGAGCAATGCGCCCGGTCCAACGCCGGCAACTGGCAGCAACGTTTGGCGCGCAAGCGCCTGTTGCGCGGCTGAAGCGCACCGGTATAACCCTCCAGCCCCGAGTGGGCGATCACATTGAGAACAGGACGATCCGATGGACATGCAGTTTTGCGGCAATGCCACCCCGGGCAACCCCTCCGAAGGACTGTGCGACGAGTACCGCTTGAGCACCATGACCCATATCGACGAGCTGTTCGCGGCCTGCGCACAGATCCTCGCCAGGCACCCGGGCTGCCGGCCGCTGGTGTCGCTGGATGATCTGCCCCAGGCCCGTTACACCTCGGGCCATGCGCGTCAGAGCATCGACCTCGACCAGGTGACCGAACTCGACCTCGCGGGCCTGCCGCCCGAGTGCTTCGAGGACGGCGAGTACGTGGGCTTTATGACCACCAAGGCCGAGTTCCCGATCTGTGTGCGCAACTTCGCCGCACTCACCGCCGGGGCGTCGTTCAGCGACGCCTGTAGCCATGGCTTGACCCTGGATGCCGAGGGGTTGGCGGAGTGGGTCGGCTATCAGCAGGAGCCGCTGGCGCTGCTCGATCAACCGCTTTCGGCCCTGGTGGTGCCGGTCGCGCAAGCCTGCGAGGCCCTGGCGGCCTTTCCCAACGGTTACTTCAGCTGCGACCTGGGGCCGGTGCACAACTTCGCGGTGGCGCGCCATCTGGCGCAGCGCCATGGTTATCAACTGATCGGGGTCGGCGCGGCCTACCTCGGGTTTCTTCGGGCCACCGCTGCCGACCCGGAGACCGCCCGCGCCGTCGCCGCGGATTTTTGCGCGCTGTACAACGTCACCGATGAGCAGCGCGAAGGGCTGGCAGACACCGTGGCCCAGGCCGTGCTCGGGCGGACGTACCTGTGGCTGCGCTACGTGGAGTAAGGCCTGCAGAGCAACTGCGCAACGCTTCGGGGGAGCAGGCCTGAGGTCCTTTTCGACCTCGGCCGCCGTCTGCAATGGACGGCGGCTCGCGCCAGGCTCCTGCCTATGAAAAGTGCAATCTTCCAGGTGGAACGTGCATTTTTCATCGCCCTGCGCTTACCCATACTGACTCGGCACAGATCATTGATCTTCGCCATTGCTCCGCTGTCGGCTGCCTTGCACGACGCGCTGAGGCGAGATCAGCAGACGCCAATAATAAAAGAGTCAGTCCATGAAAAAGCCCAACCCGCTGCTTGAAGACCTGAAGTCGATCTTGCCCGCCATTGCCGCCAACGCCTTTCGGGCGGAACAGGACCGCACGCTGCCCGCCGAGAACATCGCGCTGCTGAAAAGCATCGGCATGCACCGCGCCTTCCAGCCGAAGAAATTCGGCGGGATGGAAATTTCCCTGCCTCAGTTCGCCGACTGCATCGCCCTGCTGGCGGGCTCCTGCGCCAGCACCGCCTGGGCCATGAGCCTGCTCTGCACCCACAGCCATCAGTTGGCGATGTTCCCGGCCAGAACCCAGCAGGAAATCTGGGGCGACGACCCCGACGCCACGGCCAGCAGCAGCATCGCGCCCTTCGGCCGTACCGAGGAAGTCGAGGGTGGGGTGACATTCAGTGGCGAGATGGGCTGGAGCAGCGGTTGCGACCATGCCGAGTGGGCGATTGTCGGATTCCGGCGCAAGAACGCCGAAGGCACCCAGGACTATTGCTTTGCCGTGCTGCCGCGCAGCGACTACCAGATCCGCGATGACTGGTACGCGGTGGGCATGCGCGGCAGCGGCAGCAAGACCCTGATCATCGACCAGGCGTTTGTTCCTGAGCACCGCATCCAGAAAGCCCGGGACATGATGGAGGGCACCTCCGGCGGCTTTGGCCTGTACCCCGACAGCAAGATTTTCTATTCACCGTATCGCCCTTATTTCGCCAGCGGCTTCTCCACCGTCAGCCTGGGGGTGGCCGAGCGCATGCTCGAGGTGTTCCGCGAGAAAACCCGCAACCGCGTGCGCGCCTACACCGGCGCTGCCGTGGGGGCCGCGACGCCGGCCCTGATGCGCCTCGCCGAGTCCACCCACCAGGTGGCGGCGGCGCGGGCCTTCCTGGAAAAGACCTGGGAAGAACACGCCGACCACAGCGCGCGCCATGAGTACCCGAGCCGCGAGACCCTGGCCTTCTGGCGCACCAACCAGGGCTACGCGACCAAGATGTGCATCCAGGCCGTGGATCGGTTGATGGAAGCGGCGGGTGGCGGTGCCTGGTTCGAGAGCAACGAGCTGCAACGGCTGTTTCGCGACGCCCACCTGACCGGTGCCCATGCCTACACCGACTATGACGTGTGCGCGCAAATTCTCGGTCGCGAGCTGATGGGCCTGGAGCCCGACCCGACCATGGTTTGATCCGCCCCGCTGCGGGCAGCCCTTGCACATAACAACAAATCGAGGCCGACCACTGCGCCGGCCCAGGAGTCTTGCATGCCTGACCTTTCTGAAATCGCCTTCGACACCCGCGCCTTTCGCCGGGCCCTGGGCAACTTTGCCACCGGCGTTACCGTGGTCACAGCCGCGGCCGAAGATGGGCGCCGGGTCGGGGTGACCGCCAACAGCTTCAATTCGGTGTCCCTGGACCCACCCCTGGTGTTGTGGAGCATCGACAAGCGCTCCAGCAGCCATGAGGTGTTCGAGGCCGCCAGCCATTTTGCGGTGAACGTGCTGGCGGCCGACCAGATCGACACCTCGAACAACTTCGCCCGGCCCCGGGAAGACCGCTTTGCCGAGATCGCATTCGACGCCGGTGCCGGTGGCGCGCCGGTGCTGGCCGATTGCGCAGCGCGTTTTCACTGTGAAAAGTACCAGCAGGTCGATGGCGGCGATCACTGGATCATGATCGGCAAGGTGGTGGCCTTTGATGATTTCGGCCGCTCGCCGTTGCTCTATCACCAGGGCGCCTACTCCATGGTATTGCCCCACACCCGCATGACCCGGCGCGAAGAAGGGCAGTTGCCCAGCAGCCACTTCCAGGGGCGCCTGAGCCACAACTTGTATTACCTGATGACCCAGGCGCTGCGGGCCTACCAGGCCAGTTACCAGCCTCGGCAATTGTCCACCGGCCTGCGCACCAGCGAGGCGCGCATGTTGATGGTGCTGGAGAGCGATGCCGGGCTGGACCTGGCCGACCTGCAACGGGAAGTCGCCATGCCGATTCGCGAGATCGAGGAGGCGGTGGCCAACCTGCGGCGCAAGGGCCTGGTGAGTGACGACGGCGGCCGGGTGCGCCTGACGGCCAAAGGCATCGATGAAACCGAAGGCTTGTGGAGCATTGCTCAGGAGCAGCAGGACAAGGTCTTCAGTCAGTTCGCCCCGGGGCAGATCGAGCATTTCAAAAATGTGCTCAAGGGCGTGATCCAGGACGCTTGATGGGGCTATGCGCTGGCGGCGTCAGGCGTTCTCTTCGAGCAGAAAGTGCCTGACGGCCTGGGCGCTGGCTGCCGGGTTTTCCTGCATGAAGCAGTGCTGCCCGTCGATGACCTGGGTGCGCAGGTGCGGGTTGAGCGCGGCCCAGCGCCTGACCGAATGCGCCACATAGGGGTAGCTGTCGCGGCCGTGCAGCACCAGGCTCGGGGTCTGCACGGCACGCAGGGACTGCCACAGCCGGCGCGGGAACGAGCTGTAGATATCGACCTCCCGTTCCGGCAGGCACCTCAAGGTCACGCCGTGGGCAACGTCTTTCAGCCCGTGCTCGACATAAGCCTGCAGCGCTTCGTCGCACCAGCCCTTGAAGATCCCCCGATTGGCCAGTGCGGTGCTTGCGGTGGCGCGGTCCGGCCAGCTGTGACGGCGCGCCGCCGTCTTGCGCGCCAGGGCGTGACGGCGGTTGAGGCCCACCAGCGACAGCGCGCCGAGCATGCGCAGCATCGACGGCGGGAAGATCACCGGATCGAGCATCACCGCCCTGGCAAACAGCTGCGGCCGCTGCGCCACGATCAGGCAGGTCAGCACGCCGCCGAAGCTGTGGCCCAAGGCATGGCGCGGTACATCGCCATAGGCCGCGATGCCGGCTTCGAACGCGTCGGCGGCCAGCTCGGCGCTGCGGTTCCAGCCAACAAAGCGGCCGCCATGTTCGGTTTCGCCATGGCCCTGGATATCGCACAGCCACAGGTCGAAGGACTCGGCCAGGAGCGCCAGCATCGGCCGGTAGGCCAGGGAGCAAAAGCCGTTGCCGTGGAGAAAGTGCAACAGCGGTTTGCCCGAAGGCGGGCAGCGCCAGCCGCGCAGGGTAAAACCTTCAGGGCAGGCGTAAGACCAGGGAATCAGTTGCATTGGGCCTCTTGGGCAAAGGGGTGATCAATCAGGTCGGCCACCAGTCCGCGAACCGGGCCTGGACCGGCCGCGATATTAATCGCCTTGGCCGGCGAAAACAAAAGCCCCGCTGAACACCAGCATCGCCAGCACGCCGTGCTGCCACACCCGGTGGCGTTGCCGGAAATTGTCATCAACCTGTTCTGGCCCGCCAAATATCCCAAGGCCCCGGCCAATCGCTGGCTGCGGCAATTGATGTTCGAGGTGTTTTCGGAATGAGGTCGAGGCGCAGCGGGTCAAGCACCGATTGACGGGATTATGGTTGCGCGATACAACTATGTTTTCGTGGATTTCGAGGGCCTGGCCATGAGCTCATCTCCCGTTGCGCTGATTCAGCAGATTCGTTCGGCCTCACGCCTGATGGTGCGTGAGCTTGGCTTTATGAATGGGACCCTGGCCGCCACCGACTATCCGCCCTCGGCGGTGCACAGCCTGGTGGAGCTGGGCCAGCACGGGGCCCTGACCGGTGCGGAGCTGGCGCAATTGCTGGGCCTGGAAAAATCCAGCGTCAGCCGCATGGTGCGCAAACTGATCGACGCCGGCGAGATCGAGGAACTGACCAGCACCCAGGACGGGCGCGCCAAGCCATTGCGGCTCACGGCGCGGGGGCGCAAGACCGTGCGCGCCATCGATCGCTTTGCTGCCGGGCAGGTGGGCAACGCCATCGCCCACCTGGGCCCGGAGCAGCAACAAACCGTCGGTGCAGGCCTGGCCCACTATGCCAGCGCTCTGCAAACCCAGCGCCTGGGCGCCTCGGCAGCGGTGCTGGCGCCCCTGCGGATTGTTGCGGGCTATCAGCCCGGGATCATCGGCCGCATCGTTGAAATGCACGCCCGCTATTACGCCGACCATGCTCGGTTCGGCCAGCCATTTGAAAGCCTGGTGGCCACCGATATGGCCGAGTTGATGGGGCGTCTGCACAACCCGCGCAACCAGGTCTGGGCGGCGATGGACGGCGAAAGGATTGTCGGCTCGATCGCCATCGACGGTGAAGGCGAAGACAACCAGGCGACGTTGCGCTGTTTTATTCTCGACGAAGCGGCGCGAGGGCGGGGCGCCGGCAAACGCCTGCTGGCAGAGGCCATGGATTTTTGTGACGGCTGGGGGTTCGCCCGGACTCGCCTGTGGACCTTCAAGGGCCTGGATGTGGCGCGCAAACTCTATGAAGACTGCGGGTTTACCCTGGCCCGTGAAGAGACGGGCCAGCAGTGGGGCGGGCCGGTGATCGAGCAGTATTTTGTTCGCGAAGCGCGGGCTGGCGCAGGCGTGTGAACGTGACTGGGCGAGTCGGCCAAGGGCCAACAACACCCCGGCCGATTGGGCCCTGATGGTTACAGGGCGACCCGGGTCAGCCGTTGCAACGCGTCGATGACGCTGGGATTTCTGGCTTCGAGTACGTCGGCCTGGATCTGCGAGATCACCGATTTGAGCAACTCGGTCTGGCTCATGCGGGTGGCCTGCAACAGCCGGGTAAAGTCCTCGGCCACATGGGGATTGACCTTCATCGACAAGCGCTTCATCGACGGCGAAGGCGGCAGCTGGCGTGCGCTGAGCTGCTCGGCGAGGGCTTGGCTGAAGGCTTCGTGCACCCGTTGCAAGTTCGCGGCGGCGGTGGCCACGTGCCCTGCCAGTTCGTGGAAGTAGTAGCTGAAGAACAGCTTGCGAATATGCACGCCGGCCTCTGCGGTGACCGAATGCATCGCGGCATCCAGGGCATCGAGGTAGATCGCCGGCAGGCGCGCCTCGATCGAGGTCTGCGGCAGCTTGCGTGACTCCTTGATCGCCGGCGTGGATTGGGCAGGGATGGCCACCACCGTGTCACACACCTGGCAGACCCCCACCAGAATATCCTTGGCCTCGCCGTGGCCGTCACTGAATGGCACGTCACGACGGACATAGGTCGTGGCGACCAGTTGTTGGCATGGCTCGCACAGCGCCTGGCCGTGATCGCCTTCGAAGAGAAGTTTCATGGGCTGCCCTCACTGGTGGACGCTGATAAACCAGGCATCCGGTTCGATGAAATAGAACTTGATGTACCACGGCCTTCTGGCCAGCACATGGACCTCGATCTGCGGCGCTGCATGGTGTGGGCTGCTGCTGTGATGCCGGCCCGTGCATTGCTCGATGATCTCGATCAGCTCCGGCACGGAGACTTCGGCGGTGGCCAGCAGGTTCTTGACCTCGATCGAACCACGCACCGCGTGCAGATAGTTGCCGGTTTGCAATGCCGCGATCAGGTCGCGCTTTGCTTGTCTGAAGCCTCTTTCCATGTTGGCCTCCATTTGTACGAAAGTAATCGTACATTGTCAAGGCGACCTTCAGTCGCGTTATTAGCCAGGTACTTGACCCGGACCGCAGATGATCGCCGATCTGTCCACGCAGGCCTTCAAGGCATAGGTTTCAGGTTTTTTCGGCTCGTGATCGGCGAAGATTTTTGACTGCTCATGGGGGCGTCAGGCGCAAAAAAGCCGCCCGGCGCGCAAGCGACGGGCGGCTTGAGGCCAGCGACTCAGGCTTCGGCCGGGGCCGCCAGGGACGCCATGTCGATCACGAAGCGGTAGCGCACATCGGCGCGCTCCATGCGTTCGAAGGCGTGGTTGATGTCTTGCATGGCGATCATCTCGCAGTCCGGCAGGATGTTTTTTCGGGCGCAGAAATCGAGCATTTCCTGGGTCTGGGCGATCCCGCCGATGGGCGACCCGGCCAGCCGCCGCCGACCCAGCAGCATGGGCAGGGTCAGTTGTTCATCGATCGGGCCGACCTGGCCGACGATCACCAGGGTGCAGTCCACGTCCAGCAGCGGCATGTACGGCGATACGTCGTGGCGTACCGGGATGGTGTCGATGATCAGGTCGAAGCTCGACTGGGCCTTGGCCATGGCCGCCGGATCGCTGGACACGATCAACCGGTCGGCGCCCAGGGCCAGGGCGTCGGCGGTCTTGTCGGCACTGCGGCTGAGCACGCTGACAATCGCCCCCAGGCCCACGGCCAGCTTGACCGCCATATGCCCCAGGCCGCCGAGGCCGATGACGCCGACCCGGCTGCCGGGGCCGACATTCCAGGTGCGCAGCGGCGAGTAGGTAGTGATCCCGGCGCACAACAGCGGCGCGGCCTTGGACAGGTCCAGGCCATCCGGCACCCGCAGCACAAACTCTTCGCGGACCACCAGGTGCTTGGAGTAGCCGCCCTGGGTCGCTTCCTTACTAATGCGGTCAACGCCGTTGTAGGTCTGGGTGTTGTGCTCGCGGCACATTTGCTCTTCGCCCTTGCGGCATTGGTCGCACTCCTGGCAAGAGTCGACCATGCAGCCTACGGCGACCGCATCACCGACCTTGTAGCGCGTGACCTCGGCCCCGACCGCCGTCACCCGACCGACAATCTCGTGACCCGGGACCATGGGGTAGCGGCTGGCGCCCCAATCGTTGCGGGCCTGGTGCAGATCGGAATGGCAGACCCCGCAATACAGGATCTGCATCGCCACATCGTTGGGCCGCAGTGCGCGGCGCTGGAAGTTGAAGGGCGCAAGCGGCGCCCCGGCGTTTTGTGCGGCATAACCCAAGGTTTTCATCGGTGGCGATCCTGTAGGGAGGGAGGCAGCGATCCATAAGTTCGAGCACACAGCATAGAAGGCCTTCGCACGCCATGACGGCGGATGTGGGCACCGTGCCCGGCCCAGCCGCTGAGGGGCCGTGGAAAAAGCTGCTGGGTCATTGGGTGAATTCGCATAAGATCGCCCGCCACAGGATGGGTTTTGGGGCGTGTAAAACAGTGAACTGGGATGATCTGAAGTGTTTCATTGCCGTTGCACAATCCGGCAGCCTCACCGACGCGGGAGCGGTGCTCAAGGTCTCGGCCTCGACCGTTGCGCGCAGGATCGCCGCCCTCGAACAGGCCTTGGGCCGCACGCTGTTCGTGAAGAAAACCAATGGTTATTTCCTCAGCGAAGCCGGGGCGGCGCTGGTGCCCCTGGCCCTGGAGACCGAGGAGCGTTTTCGCCTGATCGAGCGCCAGCTGGCGCAGCCCGGCGCGGGCCTGGCCGGGCAGGTGCGTATCGATTGTCCGGAGTTGATGGGTACCCACCTGATCATTCCGGGGCTCGATGAGTTTCGTCAGCAGTACCCGCAGATCAGTTTCGACTTCAGCAACAGCGCGTCCTCGGCAAAACTCACGCAAAGCCACAGCGATGTCATCGTGCGCCTGCACCGTCCGGACCAGGGCAACTTCACCCTGCGCCGGGTGGGGTGGCTGGCCCAGGGGCTGTTCTGTTCCCCGGCCTATGCCGCGCGGCACGGGTTGCCGGGTTCGGCGGCCGAGTTGGCGCAGCACCCGCTGATCGGCTGGAGCACGCCCATGGCCCATATGCCGCTGGCGCAATGGCTGGAGCAGATCAGCGGCGGGCAGACACCCTGGATGCGCACCGCCAACCTCACGGCCCAGCTCAAGGCGGTGCAGGCCAACCTCGGCATCGCGGCGTTGCCGGCCTATGTCGGGCAGGGCGAGGGCTTGTATCCGGTATTGGATGACCTGCCGCCCCAGGGCGCCGATATCTGGTTGCTGCGCAACCTGGCGACCCAGGGCCTGGAGCGTGTGGACCGGGTGGTGGAGCACCTGGTGGCGCAGTTCCAGCGCAGCCTGGCGCCGCGGCCTTGACCGCGCCCCTCAGTGGGCGCCGCTGCGCACAAAGATCCAGACCGCCACTGCCATCAGCATCAGGCCGAATAGCCTGTTCTGGGCCACCAGCAATCGCGGCCGGGTGCGCAGCAGGCGTTGCACGCTCGAGCCCATGGAGACCCAAATCAGGTGCGCGCAGAAGTTGAGGCTGATCAGCGCCGCGCTGAGGGCCAGCACCAGGGCGATGCTGCGGCTGTCACCGCTGGGCATGAAGGTCGAGAACATCACCAGCAGCATGACCATGCCCTGCACATTGCCCAACTGCACCATGACTCCGTCACGCCAGCGCAGTTGCCGGGCCTCGGCCCCCGGAGCGGGCAGTGCACGCCACAACAGGCGCAGGCCGAGCCAGAGGATGTACAGGCTGCCCGCGACCCGCAGCAGCCACAGCAACTGCGGCTGGTTCATCAGGCTGTGGGACAGCCCCAGCCCCACCAGCAGTGCCAGCAGGAAATAACACAGGTCGAGCCCGGCGATAAAACCCAGGGAACGGCGTGCGCCACTCTGCGCGCCGGAGGTCGCGACCATCAGGTTGCCGGGGCCGGCGCTGAGGGTCAGTGGGGCCATGGTCGAAAGCCAAAGGGCCCAGTTGATGTCGAAAATGTGCTGCACCTGTCGCTCCCGGGAGGCGGTGCGAATTGCACCGGCGGCCAGTCTAAGACGCCCTCGCGGCCGAGGTTATCGCCAGGAATGCAAAGCGCTTTTGCACAAATGCCTGCAAGCCGCGAACCGATTGCCGCGGCATGCCCTGGGCCGCGCTCGGGTTATGATGGGCCGGCCCGGCGCCGCCCCTTGTGGCGGCGGGCACGCCTCAACCCCCGGAGTCAGACGTTCGATGTGCACTATCAGCCTTTTCCAATCCCCGCCTCCCGAGTCGGTCAACAGCCAGATCCTGCAAATGGTGGTGGACTACCTGAGCGATATCAGCCTGCTCGCCATCACCCCCAGCAACCCCCTCTACAACCTGTATCAATACGGCGTCGGCTACGAGGTACACCTGTACCTGGCGGCCATGGACGGCTCGCGCGGCATGGCCGTCGAGCTGATCGTGGCCCTGGATCCGGAGCAGCCCGAGACGGTGCTGGGCTTCCTGCTGTGCCTGCCGGTCAAGGACGATCCTCAGGCTTGCGCAGTGCCCTATATGGCCGTGCATGCCCGCCATCGGCGCCAGGGCATTGCCCGGGCCATGCTGGCGCAGATGCTCGCGCGCTACCCCCACGCGGAGCTGGCCTGTAGCGTTGCCAAGGTTCCGTATTTCGAGGCGCTGGGGTTTCAGATGCTGGGCGCCCGCGGCCCCCAGGTGTTGATGAATACCCGCGACCACAGCACTGAAGGCTTGCTGCCGGTGCTGGACGTGGCGCCGATCTACAGCTCGCTGGAGGTGCGGCAGATTCACAGTTACCTGCTGGCGCAGCACGGCAGGAAGGCCATGCTCGAGGCCGAGAAAAAACGCGACCGGCAACTGGATCAGATGACCCGCCAGGCTGCCCGTTTTGTCCAGGAGCACCGGGGCCTCGCCGCCGACCCAAACCCGGGGCAGGGGCCGCGCCTGCAGTAGGGCAGGGCCGGTGACCCGGTTCGCCAGCCCTCTGGGCGAGCCTGCAACAGCCTGAAAAACACTTTCACGTTTTTTTCACGCATGGCTGGTATTCTCCGCAACCTCTTTGGGGAGTAGCCGGCCGTCACGTGAGTGATGGCGCTGTTGGTCGACATTCTCGGCAACCTGCCGTGGCCACAGCATCCGTCGGGATTGGCGAGACCAACGACATACCTGTGCTGAAGTCGGGCGCGCAGGGCTATGTCGTTGCTCAGGCCCGACTGGTACATAACCGTGAATGCAATAGCCCTTATCTTCCTGGCGTTTGCCATGTCCACCGACGCGTTTGCGGCGGCCATCGGCAAAGGCTCCAGCCTCAACAAACCCCGTTTCAGCGAAGCCCTGCGCACCGGCCTGATCTTCGGTGTGATCGAAGCCATCACCCCCGTGATCGGCTGGGCCATCGGCCAGGCCGCCAGCAGCTATGTCACCGAGTGGGATCACTGGATCGCCTTCGTCCTGCTGCTGGGTCTGGGCCTGCACATGATCTATGCCGGCCTCAAGCCCGACGACGAACAGGAAAGCGAGAAGTCGACCCAGCACTCGTTCTGGGTACTGGCCGTCACCGCCGTGGCCACCAGCATCGACGCATTGGCGGTGGGCGTGGGCCTGGCCTTTGTCGAGGTCAATATCCTGGTGGCCGCTGCGGCCATCGGCCTGGCAACCATGGTGATGGTGACCCTGGGCACCCTGCTCGGGCGTGTACTGGGCAGCCTGGTGGGCAAGCGCGCCGAGATCCTTGGCGGGATCGTGTTGATGATCGTCGGCGGCACCATTCTCTATGAGCACTTGAGCGCGGTCTGACCCGCCGCCGCAGGGTTGATGCCCCGACGCTGTCAAAGGCGCCGGGGCTTGACTCGAACACGGGCTTTCAAACGATATACAGCGGCTGGCCTTGCGCCTTCCAGGCCGCGAAGCGGGCATCCATCAGCGGTGCCAGGCGCTCGTAGTTTTCCCAACTGTCTTCGACGCCATACAGCGACGCCTCGTCGACCTCGAACACCTGGAAGTAGTCGTCGATGTAGCGGCTGTCGTTATCCAGGCCCTTGTAATAGGCCAGGGTAAAGGCGTTGCCTTGCTCGCTGAATTCCTGATCGGTGAGCTTCTCGTCCAATACCCGTCGTACAAAGGCCGGCCCGCTGATGCGCCGCGCCTGCACGTCGTCGATGTCACTGTCGGCATCCTCCAGCAATTCCTCGCTGGCCAAACCGTTGAGCAGCATCCAGGCCAGGAACATACCGATATGGGTCGCCGCTGCGGTGTCCGGCAGGTCCTTGGGATAATCGCCTTCGTAGTGCCAGGCGGCGTCGTCATATTTCATGTTTCAGGTCCTGGGGGGAGAGGGGCGCGCAGGGCGCTACAGAATGCTCGATTGCCATTTCTCGGTGCCGGCCAGGCGGCGTTTCACGCTGTCGATGCGCCATTGCCCGGCCGTGCGCTTGAGCAGGAAGCGGTGCTCGTAGCACAGGCTGCGTTCGGCCGGATCGCGGATGATGACCGCCGTCTGGTTGGCCGACAGCGGGTCACACGCCAGCAACTGATCCTCGGGCGCGTAGGTGGTGGGCCAGCCGTGGGAATGATGTTTGTAGACACGCTGGCGCTGGGTGCAAAAACGCTCGACGATCTGCTCCTGTTCGGCCCAGAAACTGCCATCACTGCCGTGCCCGGGGTCGGCTGCGCTCAGGGCGTTGCCCCGTTGTTCCCAGGCGTGCATGGCCAGGGTGTAGCCGCGCACGACGCTGATCGGGTCGGTGCGGTCATCGACCGGGTCCGGCCACGGCAGGACCGGGGTGGGCGCAGGCGCAGGCGGCGCGCCAAGCCCGGCTTGCTCCAGGCGTTGCAGCACCGCCTGGTGGCCTTTGTCCTGGGCCAGGGACCAGGCGCTTTGCTGCTTGAAATCCAGCAGCTGCGCGTTGGCGCCGGCATCCAGCAGCAGCGCGACCAAGGCGGGATGGCCGGCCTGCGCGGCGCACATCAGCGCCGTGCGTTTGAGTTCCGGGGACGCCAGGTCGAGGGCGGCGCCGCGTTCGATCAGCAGCGTGGCCAGGGAGGCGTTGCCTGCATGGCTGGCCCAGGCCAGGGCGCTGTAGCCCAGGGCTGTGCATTGATGGTCGATACGGGCGCCGCGATCGAGCAGGGCCACGGTCGCTTCCCATTGCTCGGCGATGACTGCGCTGAGCAAGGCCGTGCGGCCGGTGCCCTTGTGGGTCCATTCAAGGTCCGCGCCGCCCTCGAGCAGGCGCAGCAGGGCAGGAAGGTTGCCGCTCTCGGCGGCTTTTGCCAATAGGTGGGACAAGGTCGGGGCGCTCGTGCAGATCAATCAATGAATCGCCTGCCGCACAAGCTGCATCCGTGCGTGGCGCTGTAAGGGCGCCCATGGTAACTGCGCAGCACCTTGATTCGCCACGCCGGGTTTTCAGCGTCCCTTGTGCCCGCCATTGACCACCAGGTACAGCAACGGGCCGATGGACACGAACAGCGCCGTCAGCGCCAGGTACGGCAGCACGCTGCTCATTGAGCGGCCCCGGGCCCGGGCATCGCGCAGCATCCATATGCCGGCCAGCAGCGCCATCAGGTACAGGTCGATCACCACTTGGGCGGTGTCGGGGCGTGACATCAGCTGCAGGCCGAATTGCAGCAGCGACTGCTCGGCGGTTGCCAGGGTGAAGAGGGTGTAGGCGCTGAAGGCCAGCAGGGTGACGAGGGCGAGGGTGGGGCGGCGCATTTCACTTTCCTTGTGCGGTCAGGGGGCGGCGGTGGGTCGAGTGGCGGTCCATGAGAGTCAGCAGCAGGTACAGCGCTGCCACGGCCGCGCAGCCGAAAATCAGCAGTTGCGACAGCACTGAATCGAAGCTGTAGAGCGGGTGCAGGCGCAGGTTGAAGTGCAGGCCAGCGTGCACCACGGCAAAACCGGCCAGCAGCCTGCGGCTGGATTCGCGCCAGCGCCTTGCCGGGTGCCAGCCCAGCCACAGCACCAGGCCCAGCAAGGGCACATGCAGCGCCACGAACAGTGCCCGGGCGCTGTCTGCCTGCAGCTCGCGCAAGCCATACAACAGTCGCCATTCGGCCTGGCTGACGGCGTCCAGTTCATGGCCGAAGAACAGGCTCAGGCAGGTGATGAATACGAGGTTCTTCATGGTTCAAGGCTGGCGTGGCGAAGGGTGAGCACAGGCTAGCCGGGGTGCGCGCCGACACTCAATGACCTCCCAGGTCATAGACACGCCGGCGACCAGCTGCCAGAGTCGCGCCATGCTAAAACTCCTTGATCCTCAGCAACCGGTCGGTGCGCAACTGCGCCGCCTGCGCCAGCGGGCGCGGCTCAGCCAGCTGGAGCTGGCCCTGCAATCGGGAATTTCCCAGCGGCATTTAAGCTGCGTCGAAACTGGCCGCGCCAAGCCCAGCCCGGCGATGCTGCATGCCCTGCTGACCGCCCTGGACACGCCCCTGGAAGAGTGCAACGCGGCCTTTCTCGCCGCCGGCTATGCGCCGCGCTACGAGGCCTTGCCCCTGGCTGATCCGAATATGCAGGCGGTGCACAGCGCGCTGATGCACTTGCTGCACGCCAACAATCCGGCCCCGGCCATTGTGCTCGACAGCGCCTGGCAGGTGCTGGCGGCGAATGCCGCGACCGGGGTGCTGTTCGGGTTGGTGGGGTTGCCCGCGAGTGCGGCCCCGGGTGAGTTCAATCTGCTGCGCACGTTGCTTGAGCCCGGTGGCCTGGGTGACCACTTGCTCAATGCCGATGAGATCCGTCAGGTCGCCTGGCAGCGTGCATCCCGCGAGGCGCTCAAATGTCCGGCCCTGGCTGCGCTGTTGGCGAGCCTGCCCTCGGCTGCCGAGGTTGATCCGGCTTCGAGCGCCAGCCCGTCGGCTCCGCTGTTGCTGACCCGAGTGGCGTCGACAGTGGGCGAGTTGCGCTTTCTGTCGACCTTCACCACCTTTGGCATGCCGCTGGATATCACCGTGGCCTCCTTGCGTATCGAGCACCTGATTCCTGCCGACCCGGCGACCTGGCGCATCATGGGCGAAGCCTACGAGCGTGCCAGTGCCGGCCAGGTCACTGTCGAGGCCTAAGCCGCTCTGTGCAGCTGCCACTGGCGAGCCAGGCGCAGGTAGACCAGCAGGTTGATCAGCAGCACCACGCTGCCCATCACCAACTGCATGCCATTGGTCAGCCCGGCCGGGTAAATCAGCGGGATCAGGTAGTGCTCGATAAACCCATCGGCATACCCCTCCTGCCCGGCGTAATGGCGCAGCAGGTTTTCCCAGCGGGTCAGCGGGCAAGTCAGGTGAAACACCTCCACCGCCACCCCCCAGGCCGCCGCCGGCAGATGCAGCCACATCACGCCGCGCCACTTGAGCACCAGCAGCCCGCCGAACAGCACGAACAGAATGAACAGCAGGTGAAACAGCACCAGCCCATCGGCGGCAAATCGGTAGAACATCGTGACTCCTTTTTTCTGATCCGGGTCCCTGGCGTCAGCGCCGCGGCGAATATACAGGGTGAGCCGGGGCGTGCGGGAGGTTGCAGGTGAAAGAGGGGGACCGGGTCAGCACTGCCCCTCGCCACAAGGTAAAAAACGCCATGTCCCGCTTAAAGGGCATGGCGTCTCTGTTTATTCGCTGGCCCGGTCAGGGGCAGCGCGCAGTCAGTCTCAGCTCACCACTCGATAGCACGGCACATACGCCGCGCCGCCCGGCAGTTTCATCCGGTGCTGCTCGACGAAGGCTTTAAGCAGTCTGTCCAGCGGCTGCATGATCGCAGGGTCGCCGTGGATGCTGTACGGGCCTTGCTCCTCAATCAGGCGGATGCCTTTGTCCTTGACGTTGCCGGCGACAATCCCGGAAAACGCGCGGCGCAGGTTGGCTGCCAGTTCATGGGGCGGCAGATCGAGGCTCAGTTGCAGTTCGGCCATGTTGGCGTGGGTCGGGTCGAAGGGACGTTGCAGGCTTTCGTCGATCTTCAGCAACCAGTTGAAGTGGAACGCATCGTTGCGCTCGCGACGGAACTGTTTGACCTGCTTGAGCCCTTCGGTCATCTGCCGGGCCACTTCGGCCGGGTTGTCGATGATGATTTCATAGTGGCGCTGGGCGGCATCGCCCAGGGTCGCGCCGACGAAGGCGTGCAGTTGTTCGAGGTAGGCCGCGGCGCTTTTCGGGCCGGTGAGGATGACCGGGAACGGCAGGTCGCGGTTGTCCGGGTGCATCAGGATGCCCAGCAGGTACAGGAACTCTTCAGCGGTGCCGGCGCCACCGGGGAAGATGATGATGCCGTGGCCGACGCGGACGAAGGCTTCCAGGCGCTTCTCGATATCCGGCAGGATCACCAGTTCATTGACGATCGGGTTCGGTGCCTCGGCGGCGATGATGCCCGGCTCGGTCAGGCCCAGGTAGCGGCCGCCGCTCATGCGCTGCTTGGCGTGGGCGATGGTGGCGCCCTTCATCGGGCCCTTCATCACGCCCGGGCCGCAGCCGGTGCAGATGTCCAGTTTGCGCAGGCCCAGTTCGTGGCCGACCTTCTTGGTGTACTTGTATTCGTCGGTATTGATCGAGTGCCCGCCCCAGCACACCACCATCTTCGGCTCGACGCCGGGACGCAGGGTGCGCGCGTTGCGCAGCAGGTGGAACACGTAGTCGGTGATGCCCTGGGAGTCGCTCAGGTCGATGCGCTGGCTGTCCAGTTCGTTCTCGGTGTAGACGATGTCGCGCAGGGCGCTGAACAGCATTTCCCGGGTGCTGGCAATCATTTCGCCGTCGACGAATGCGTCGGCGGGCGCGTTCAGCAGCTCCAGGCGCACACCGCGATCCTGCTGGTGAATACGCACTTCAAAATCGTGATAGGCGTCGAGGATGGTCTTGGCGTTGTCGACGTGGGCGCCGGTATTGAGGATGGCCAGGGCGCACTGGCGAAAGAGGGTGTAGATACTGCCTGAACCCGCTGCGCTCAATTGCTGGACTTCGCGTTGGGAGAGTGTTTCCAGGCTGCCTTTGGGGCTGACCGAGGCGTTGATGACTTGTCTTGGGGGCATTCTAAAATTCCCTGAAAGCGGAGCCACCGGGCCGGCTGGGGCCGATGGCGAAAAAAGTTGCACATCCAATCTGACCGCGTGCACCGGGGATTTTCTCCGGTGGCGGTGCGCGAAAGCAAACTTCGGCGCGGGATCTGTCGCGCGGCGGATCTCACTTCGGTATAGCGTTTTTCGCCGGGAAGGGAAATGCGCCGCGGCACGCAGTGTGCCAGAAGAGAGGGCGTCGAAGCGCGGGTGCTGAAGCCTTTGCCGGCTAAATGGCACAGTGGCATCATTGGGCGCTGGTCAGTGCTGTATCAATCCAGACAATCAAGAATGAATTTCTGCGCCGGTCGTGGCTCATAAGAGCAGATAGCGTCGTTCATCCGCTCAGTCGTCCATGCAGTCAGGGAGCAACAACCTCATGAATCCAGCCTCGTCCACCCGCGCCGATACCGCCCGCCGATTGATCCTGATCGTGGAGGACGAGCCGACGGTGCTGGAGTTCCTGTGCGAGATTCTGCAGGACGAAGGGTTTGCCACCCAGGCGTGCGCCAGTGCCGACCTGGCGTGGGATTTTCTTCAACAGCACGCCGATGAGGTGTGCCTGCTGCTGACGGATATCACCATGCCCGGCCGGCTCAACGGTGCGAGCCTGGCCAACCTGGTGGGGGAACACTGGCCGGCGATGCCGGTGGTGGTGATGTCCGGCTACGAAACGCCGGAGAGTTCCGGGGTTCGTCAGCCGGTGACGTTTATCCGCAAGCCCTGGACCATTGGCCAGATTGTCGATTGTGTCGAGGGTGCACTCGGCAAGGCAATGGCCCGCTGATTACTCCTTGACGCTCATGTACTCCTTGGCCCAGACGATGTAGTCCTCGGGCTGGGTGTAGGTGTGCGCCAGTTCCGTTGCGCTCAGGTCCGAGGCCTGGGTGAAGATCTGGCGCTGTTCGCGCAGGCAATCGTAAGTGGCCTTGATCGCGGCGAAGTAGGCGGCGTGGCCGTCGACTGCAATGCGCACACCGAGTTCGGCCAGGCGTGCGTCGTCGCGCAGGGCCGGGTTGCCGTAGGTCACCAGCATCAGTGGCACAGTCAGGTGTTCACTGATCTGCTCCAGTTGTTCGAAGTCACGCACGCCGACCATGCAGATGGCATCCGCGCCTGCGCGTTGGTAATGCTGGGTGCGGCTGATGATTTCCTGGATCGGCAGGATCGCCGCGTTGGTCCGGGCAATGATCGACAGCTCCGGGTCGACCCGGGCTTCCAGTGCCGCACGGATCTTGCCCACGCCCTCGGCGACCGAGATCAGGTCGGTGGACTTGCGGCCGAATTGGGCCGGCAGCAGGGTGTCTTCGATGGTCAGGGCGGCGATGCCGGCACGCTCCAGTTCCACCACGGTGCGCATCACGTTGAGGGCGTTGCCATAGCCGTGGTCGGCGTCGGCGAGTACCGGCAGTTGGGCGACGCGGCCGATGCGGGTGGCCTGTTCGGCAAATTCGCTGAGGGTGATCAGGGCAAAGTCGGGTGCGGCCAGGACCTGCAGCGAGGCGACCGAACCACCGAGAATCCCCACTTCAAAACCCAGGTCGGCGGCGATTCGCGCGGACATCGGGTCGAAGACTGAAGCGGTGTGGTAGCAGGCGTTGGAGGCCATGAGTTCACGGAAGGCGCGGCGCAGATCTTGATGGGAAAGCCTGGACATAACAGCTCCGAATTTGAAACGAAAAGGTGCCGACACTAGGGCCGAGTCAATATTTGCTGTCGGTTTTCCTGAAGGTCTGTAGTGGATAGACCCAGAGTGAAACGCTGAGCTGGGCAGAGAAGATCGAAGCAAGCATGTACAAGGCTTCTTTATCCTGCGCGGGTGTTCGAAGCGAACAGGCAGGTTTGTTGTACGAAGCCACAGAGGAGCGGAAGGCTATCACGCTCTTAAAGTCGGGATGATGACGAGTTTGCATAGCATTATGCCGCAGCGGCATTGGATTTTTTTCTCGGTTTGTAGGTCGGTCTGATTTTTCCGAGCTAAAAACGGGCACTTTCCGGCCCGGGAGGGCGACTGCGCTTGCCCCTGCCGGATAAATCGGGGAAGCTCCCGCGCGCCGGCCCCCAAGCCAGAAAAGGGACCGTCTGAGCCACTGATGCAAGGAAGTCATAGATGACGTTGAAGGTAATGGTGATCGGTGGTTACGGAAATTTCGGCAGCATCGTCTGCCGTCATCTGGGCCAGATGCCGGGCGTGAGCCTGGTGAGTGCGGGGCGCAACCGGCAAAAGCTAGCGCAACAGCTCGACGAACTGCGCCAGCAAGGCGCCCAGGATTGCAGCAGCTGGTGCGGCGATGCGATGGGGCCCCAGTTCACGGCGGCCCTGGGCAGCCTGGGCATCAAGCTGGTGATCCATACCGGCGGGCCCTTCCAGGGCCAGCCCTACACCGTGGCTCGGGCCTGTATCGAGGCCGGGGTCAATTACTGCGACCTGGCCGACTGCCGGACCTTTGTCGGCGGCATCGGCGTGCTGGACCAGGCGGCGCGCGAGGCCGGGGTCACGCTGCTCAGCGGCTGCAGCTCGGTGCCGACCCTGGCGGCGGCGATCATCGACCAGCATCGGGCGCGCTTTGCCCGTATCGAACGCATCGAACACGGTATTTCCTCCTCGGCGAAAATGCCCGGCCTGTCGACCATCGAAGGCGTGTTGGCCTATGCCGGCAAGCCGATCCAGCAACTCAAGGACGGCCGACCGTACCCGGTGATCGCCTGGCAGGGCCTGACCCTGCGCAAGATGCCGTACCTGGGCAGCCGCTTGCTGGCCAACGTCGACGTGCCGGACCTGGACCTGTTCGCCGAGCGCTACGGCGCCCACACCCTGGTGTTCAAGGCCGGCGCCGGGCTGAAGATCGCCGGCCTGGCCAATGCCCTGCTGGCCCAGGCGGTGCGGTTCGGGCTGGTGCGTTCGACCCAAGCCTGGGCGGCCCGGCTCTACCGGTGCGGCCTGTGGTTCGAAAAACTCGGCGACGGCCAGAGCGCGATGTATATCGACGTTCAGGGGCAGGGCGTCGACGGCCAAGCCCTGGCCATGACCGCACAACTGACCGCCGCCAACGACAAGGGGCCGCAGATTCCCAGCTGCGCCGCCGTGGCCCTGACCCGCAAACTGCTCGACGGCTACGTGCCGCAACCCGGGGCCCGGGCCTGTGTCGGTGAAGTCACCCTCGACGAGTACCTGGCCGCCATCAACGATCCGGAAAACCTCAAAATCGAGGCCTGGTTCTCTGCCGGGAACGCCTGAGACGCCGCGCAAGACACGCTCGCCAGCGGTCTTGGCAGGCGCGCGATATCAGGGTTCGAGTGATGGCACAACGGTATTTTTGTAGGACAAAGTAACCATAAAAAGTATCAACTGAGAATGAGTATTGATAATATTCGATACCAATTCTTGTCGGGCTCCTGTTGTGCCCGGCATCTCTTTAAGGGCAGTCCGTTGATGCGTCGAACTCTGGTTTCTCTGTGTGTGATCCAAGCCATTTCCCAGGCCGCCTGGGCTGAATCGGCAGCCACTGATAGGTCGACAATCGAGCTGCAGGCGATTGATATCAACGGCACCACCGAAGAGCAGGCCCAGGGTCCGGTCCAGGGTTATCGCGCCACCCGTTCCGCCAGCGCCACCCGCACCGACACCTCGATTCATGAAACCCCGCAGTCCATCAGCGTGGTCACCCGCGACGCCGTGGAAGACCTCGGCGCCACGCGCCTGCAGGATGCCCTGGACTACGCCGGCGGCGTGGGCCGGGCGAACAATTTCGGCGGCCAGGGCCTGACCACCTTCACTGTGCGCGGCTTTACCACCGGCGAGTTCTACCGCAACGGCTTCCCGATCAACCGCGGCTACCCGAACATGCCCGACGCCAACACCATCGAGCGCCTGGAAGTGCTGCGCGGCCCGGCCACCATGCTCTATGGTCGTGGCGACCCGGGCGGCACCTTCAATGTGGTGTCCAAGCAGCCGCTGAAAGAGACGGCGGTGACCCTGGGCAGCCAGCTCAGCGACCAGGGCATGCGCCGTGGCACCCTGGACGCCTCGGGGCCGCTGGACCAGGAAGGGCGTTTCGCCTACCGCCTGAATGTCATCGGCGAGGGCGGCGACACCTTCCGCGATCATGTGGAGACCGAGCGTTACGGCGTGACCCCGGTGCTCAGCTGGCAGGTCGACGACCGTACCAAGATCACTTTCGAGGGGGACTTCATGCGCAACAATGCGCCCCTGGATCGCGGCGTGACCCGCTATCCGGCGCAGATCGGCGTGGCCTCGCGCGAGACTTTTTTTGGCGAGAAGGACATCGGCAAGCTGCACAACGACAACAATATGGGCCAGCTGCGCTTCGAGCATTTTCTCAACGACGACTGGACCCTGGGTGGCGGTGCGCAGATCCTCGACGGCTCGCTGGCCGGCAACGGCATCGAGGCCAATGGCATTGCCGCCGACGGGCGCACCCTGGGGCGCAACTTCAACTACCGCAAGCTGGAGTGGCGTGACCGCGACTACCAGTTGAACCTCACCGGGCATTTCTCCCTGGCGGGTTTCGAGCACACCCTGCTCACTGGCGTCGAGTACGAAGACTACGATTACCAGTCGATCATCCAGCGCTCCGCGGGCGGCATCAGTTACCCGATCGATATCTTCGATCCGGTCTACGGCCAGGCCCGTCCGACGCTGACTCGCACCACCACCCATGACCAGGAAAACCTCAAGACCTACGCCGCTTTCGTCCAGGACCAAGTGAGCCTGACCGAGAACCTCAAGGCGCTGGTGGGGGCGCGTTTCGAGCGTTTCGAACATGACTACGACAGCTACCTGGCCGGCACGCCGAGCTGGACCAACAGCGACAACGCGGTGACCCCGCGCGCCGGCCTGCTCTACAACCTGACGCCGACCGTGGCGGTGTATGCCGACGCCGCGCGTTCCTTCAAGCCGAACACCGGCGCGGCGCGTACCGGTGGCGGCTTCAAGCCGGAGGAGGGCAAGTCTTATGAAGTGGGGGTCAAGTGGGAAGCCCTGGAGCGCCAGTTGAGTGTGGATGCGGCGCTCTACCAGATTGAAAAGCGCAACGTGCTGACGGCCGATCCGGTGGATTCGACGTTCAGTGTCGCCGCCGGCGAAGTGCGCAGTCGTGGCCTGGACCTGAACGTGGCCGGCAACCTGACCCCGGAGTGGCGGATGATCGGTGGCTACGCCTATGTCGACGCCGAGGTCACCAAAGACAACCGCCTGGCCTCGGGAACCCGCCTGCTGAACATTCCGCGCAACAGCTTCAGCCTGCTCAATGTCTACGAGTTTCAGGACGGCGGGCTCAAGGGCCTGGGCCTGGGGCTGGGAGCCAAGTACGTCGCCGAGCGCGCCGGGCAGACCGCGGCCAACGCTTTCAGCATGGACAGCTACCGGGTGTTCGACCTGCTCAGCTACTACAAGCTCAACCAGCACGTGCGCCTGAACCTGGACGTGAAGAACCTGTTCAACGCCGACTATGACGAAGGTGCCTTCGGCAACGTCTACGCCTACCCGGGCGCGCCGCGTACGGTGCAGATGGGGATTGCCTACACCCTGTAGGGCGCCCTTGTTCCGGCACGCGGGCGGCAACCCCGGCGCGCCGGCCGAGGCTTAGCAGACCAGGGGTTTGACGAAACTCTTCCAGAACATCCAGCGCCGCACTTCGTGGTGATCGCCGGTGCCGATCTGCCATTGCGGGCGCCCGGTGTCCAGGTCGATCTGCACGATGATCCCGGCGCAGGTGGCCGCCACCAGGGTCTTGCCGTCGGGGCTGATGTCCATCGCGCTGAAGGACGAGCCGACGTAGTGCTGCCAGCGCTCCTCGCCGGTTTCACTGAAGGCGCGCAGGTAGCCGTAGGCGTCGCCGACGATGAACTCATCGTGGCGGGCCGCGCCGGCATAGACCCGGGCACCTTCCTGCAACACCGGGGTCCGGGGGTCATCGCTGTAAAAGTCGGTGCGCAGGCCCGGCAGATCGGCCACCGCCACCCCCAGGGTGCCGCCGTTATAGAAGTGGCAGGCATTGAGGATCAGTCGGTCGCCGGCCTGGTTGAACATCGCGAAGTGCGGGTATTCACCGGCCGGGCCGACTTCGGCCACCACCTCCAGCTGGGCGTTGAGCACCAGGTGATGCCCGCACTGTTCGCCGATGGCGATGCACTGGCCGTCAGGGGAGATCGCCCCGTGCTCCATGGACAGGCCCACGGCCAGGTCATCGGGGGCGACACCGTCGGCCAGGTCTTTGTCGAGTTCTTCCGGGCGCCGCAGGACCCGGGTGGCGCCTTCGGCGTGCAGCACGAAGATCCCGTCCGAACTCACCAGCAGCACCCGCTGGCCATCGGGGAAGGGGATCAGCGCGCTGGGCAGTATTTGCGCCTCTTCTTCCAGTACCAGGCTGTCCGGCAAGCCTTCACGCCCGGTGGGCCAGGGAAACTCGGCCACTTGCGGGCCATTCCAGCCGTCGGTAACACGCACGCCGCTGGGTACCGACCAGGCAAAGAATCGGCGCTGCGGGCAACGTCCGAAGAACTCGCCCTGGCTGACCTTTTCAATGTGCTGTCCGTCGATATGCACCACATGGCCACCTTCATAGGGGGCGCCGATGCGTGCCAGTAGGGTGCCGTCGTCCAGCAGTGCCAGGGCCGGGATCGAGCGGCCCTCCTGCTCCAGGCGCGAATGCAGCGGGAAGTGCGCCGGCGGCCACTCTTCACGCCAGGCGGCGAATGCGGCGGCATCCCGGGGTTGCTGGTTGAGGGTTTCGAGGGCGGCTCGCCAGGCATTCAGCAGGTGTTCGGTTTCCGGCAGTGTCGGCTCTTCGAGCCCGTCCCAACCTTGGGCCATGCCGTCTTGCACGTATTGGTTGATGGCGCGGGTGTATTGCAGTACGGCGTTGTGCCACTGCTGTTGAGGGGAGGCTGTTCGAGGATCGGCCATGGCCAGAGGACTCCTTGTTCCGGCAATTCAGGGGAGAGGTCGCATTGATGCAGCCAATGTGGACCGCGAGCTGGCGCACTATATCCGCAGCCCGGGCTTTTTTTTAGCCCGGCGCCGCACTTGGCGCCCGGAGTCAGCCCGTGTAGCTGGACACCCGATTGCGTCCGGCATGTTTCGAGGCGTACAGCGCCTGGTCGGCCCAGCCGATCAGGCAGCGGTGGTCCTGGGTCGGGCGGTCGAGGCTGGCGACACCGAGGCTGATGGTGAAGCGAATGCTCTGGCCCTGATGGATGACTTCCTGGTGCTCGACCGCCTGGCGCAGGCGCTCGGCCAGTTTGCAGGCGCCGTCATGGTCGGTGTGGGGCAGGAGCAGGGCGAACTCTTCGCCGCCATAGCGCCCGGCCACGTCACCTGCGCGCACGTGCTGGCGGATCAGGGTCGAGACCTGGCGGATCACGGCGTCGCCGGCGGGGTGGCCGTAGCGATCATTGATCGACTTGAAGTGATCGATGTCGAGCATCACCAGGGACATGCCGTGGCTCTGCCGCTGGTAGGCCAACTCCACGCTCTGCTCCCAGTGTCCACGGTTGTAGAGCTGGGTCAGGTGGTCGGTGCGCGACAGGTGCTGCAACTGGGCATTGGCGCCTTGCAGGGCCTGGCTGTTGATCGCCACATCGGTGACGTCATAGATCACCAGGCACACGTGGTGGATTTCGCTGTTGGACGAGCGCAGCGGCAGCAGGGTGGTGTTCTGGAACATGAACTCGCCCTGGCCGGTGATTGGCTGGTAGTTCTTGAATCGCACCAGGTACGGACGCTGCTTCCAGATGGTGAAGGCCGGGGTACCCAGGGCCACCACCCGGCCGAGCTTGCGGCTGAACCACTCCTGGTCGACCTCGGGAAACAGCTCGAAGAACGAGCGGTCGATGGCGTCCTTGGACTGCACCCCTGAGCGGTTCTCCATAAAGCTGTTCCACACCTGGACCTGGCATTCGAGGTCCAGGACCACGATGCCGACGTCAATGCTCTGGACGATCGCCAGCAGCCAGTGCAGCTCACTAAAATCCATTCGGTTGCGCATGGGCTCAGCTCATCAGGTAGGAAAGTTTTTGCTCCAGCAGCTCCATGGAGCCTTCGGTGAACAGCAGCAACAGGTCGAAGTGGATGTTCTGTTCTTCGAGGCTGTAGCTGATTTCCACGGCCTGGGTCTTGGCCCAACGTTGCTGATTGAGGCGGATCAATTCATCGATCGAGGTCTGCTCCCCCAGCACCTGCGGGTGGCCGACGGAAAAGAACACATCCAGCTGGTCGGCGATGCTGCTCAGGCAGGCGCCGATCAGGACGCTGGAGAGGTCGATCAGCACTTCCATTTCCTGGTACTCGGCGGTGCCGTGCTCCATCAGCTTGGCGATGTCGGCGACCTCCGAGTCATAGAACATCAGCAAGGCCTCGCCGGCGATGCCACTGCCGATGTAGCTCTGGCAGATGGCGGTCAGTTGCTGGGCGCGGTTGGCGTCGGCCAGCAGCATCTGCAGCTCGCCGGCTTCGAGCACATTGACGTGGGGAATCGGCAGGTGCACGAACACTTCGAGCACCTTGGCGATCAGCGCCGCGGCGTAGCCCATGGATACGTTGACCGTTTCGCGGAACGCGTCGCGAAAGGTCACTTGCGGGGCTGGGGAGGGCGCCAGGGCCGGGACCTGGACCGTGCCGTCGAGCAGGCGCAGTTCGCCGAGCAGCGCGCGCAACTGGTCCGGGTCGAAGGGCTTTTTCAGGAAGGCCCGGGCGCCCAGCTCGCGGGCCCGGCGAATGGCTTCTTCCTGCACATCACCGGAGATCACAATGATCTGCGCCTCGATGCCTTCGGCCTGGACCGCGCTCAACAACTGATAGCCATCCATCACCGGCATGGTCAGGTCCAGCAGCACCACCTGGCCCAGCCCCTGGCGCAATGCCTCAAGCCCCTCCTGGCCGTTGCAGGCCTGGGTGACGGACACTCGCCATTCGCTGGGCAGGGTTCGCAGCACCTGCTTCCTGGCCATGCTCGAATCATCACAGACCAATAACGGGATCATGGGTAGACAGAGTTCATTGCGAAATATCCAGGCAGCCGCGGACTGTTTCAGGAAGTGCAGTGCGGTCCTTGCGCGGCCACTTCTTGAACGGGGTTTTTTATGCAGCGCGCACTATAGAGCGGCCGATGCTTATAGAACAAGCCAGTTTGACGCTGTATCGGGCTTATATAAGGAGTGCCAATCGGCTTATTTAATCGCGTGGTTTATTCCGCGCCACAAGTCTCGGGCCAGGCGTGTGAATGGTGCGTATTCTCTGGCGTCAGGCAATTGGCGGCTGGCACTGGAGGAGGAACTTCGATTAACAAAAGTTTGAAATCAAGCGATTGAGCTGAATCAGTCTTTATTGATTGAACAGCAACTTTGCCTGGCAATTGTTGGCAATTACCGTTCGTGAGTTGTTCATGGGCGTTGCACTGTTGTGTTGCACTCTTGTGGTGCTCGGGTAATGCAATTGTTTACTTCATGAGTGGCCGGGTTCGGGTCGATCTGCGCGAGTTGTTGGGACACGCCCGTGCTCGACCCTGGGGCCGCAGGTTAAGATTGCCGGCACTTTTCACCGTCGATGCCGTCAATAGGCGGACCCGTACGATCGACCCCAAGGAGCGACATGATGTCCGACACCCCCCTCGAGCAAGACGAGCTGCCATCGACCGTGGGCTGGGACGGGATTTCCCAGCGCCTGGAAGCGCTGTATCCCGGCCAGGAACCCCAGCATTTCGGCACCATCATTTCCTATAGCCTCGGCGGCAACGATCCGTTGGACGGCATCAGCGTCTACAAGAACCTGGAGCCGCTGCCCCATTGGCACTTCATCACCTACGGCTTTTCCGAGCTGTACGCCAAGGAAAACGATAATGCGCAGACCAGCGGGTTTGGTTTCGAGCTGACCTTTCGCTTGGCCTGCGCCGCGGATGAAGCCCATCCGCCAACCTGGGCGATGAACTTTTTGCAGAACCTGGCGCGCTATGTATTCGGCAGCGGCAATGTGTTCCGTGATGGCGACTGGATGCCGGCCAACGGTCCGATTGCTCGCGACCAGCCGACGCAGATCTGCTCCATGGCTTTTATCAGCGACCCGCAATTGCCCGAGTTGGACACCGCCAATGGCAGCCTGACGTTCCTGCAGGTGGTGGGCCTGACCGATGACGAAGAGCAGGCCGCCAAGCGCTGGCGCACCCACAAGCTGCTGGATGTTCTGCTGCCTTATATGCCGCTCTGGATCACCGATCTTGAGCGTGAGTCGCTGCTCGACCGGGGCCAGGTTCGCCAGCAGATTGCCGAAGGCCTGAGCCGCGACGGATCCGCCAGCGGCTACCTGTACACCGACCTGCTGCAAGTGACCCAGCAGGAACGCCTGCTGCGCTCGACCCAGACCCGCATCACCCTGGCGGCGCGCCAAGCCGATGAACTGCTGGCCCTGTTGCCATTGCGCCTGCCATTCGGCAAGCCGTTCCTGGTGGCGGGGGCCGACTGGCAACTGCGTTTCGTGGCCGGGGAACAGGACCAGTTGCAGATCGAAGACCAGTTGCTGACCCTGACCCTGACGCCGGCGAGCCTCGACGAGTTGCTGCGCACCCTCAAGCCGCAGGCCGGTGAATACCGGTTGGCCGGCTTCAAAGGGCTGGAGTGGCAGTTGCAGTAACGGGCGCTCAGCGCATCATCAGCCCGCCATCCACCGGGTACTGGCTGCCGGTGACGAACGAGGCGGCATCGGATAGCAGGAACAACGCCACCGCTGCCGCTTCATCGGCGCTGCCCATGCGTCCGAGCGGCACCTGGCGGGTGATGTGTCGATCAAAGTCCTGCTGCGCCTGGGGACCGAGAAAATCACGAAAGCCGGTGGCGATGGGCCCTGGCAGCAGTACGTTCACCCGAATCCGCCGTGTGCTCAAGGCACTGGCCCAGCAGCGAGCCATGGACACCAGCGCGCCTTTGCTGGCGGCGTACAGGCTGGCCATGGCGGCGGCTTCGTAGGCGGAGCTGGAGGCGCTTACCAGTACCGACGCCCCCGGCTTGAGCAGCGGCGACAGGGCCGCCAACTGCAAGGCCGGGCCGCGTACATTGGTCGCCAGCATGCGGTCGAACGCCTGGGCGTCGACCTGTTCCAGCGGCCCCAGCTCGGCGTAACCGGCATTCAGCCACAGGCCGTCGAGCAAGCCGGCGCCGGCCACCCAGTTCGCCAGGGCCTGGCCGGTGTCGACGGCTGCGGCGTCGTTGCGCAGGGCTCGGCCATGGGCGCCCAAGGTTGCGGCAACGGCTTCCACCCGCTGGGGATCGACACCGGTGACCCAGGCCTCTCCGCCTTCGGCAATGATGCTTTGGGCGGCGGCGTGGCCCATGCCGCGGGTGCCGCCGGTAATCAGAATGCGTTTCCCTTCAAACCTGCCCATGGTCCTCGAGCTCCTCGATAGATAGCGGAAGCGCCAGGATTTCACCCTTGGATTGATTAGAGAATGCCGTAGTATCGCCATGGCTTATTAAGCTGGAGATACATAATGCGTGGCAGTGAACATGCCGAGCTGCGGGCATTCGTCGCAGTCGCCGAGCAGGGCAACTTCGCCCGTGCGGCGGCCCATCTGGGCGTTTCGGCCTCGGCGCTGAGCCAGACCATCCGTCATCTGGAGGAGCGTCTCGGCGCCCGTTTGTTGAACCGAACCACGCGCAGCGTGAGCCTGACCGAGATCGGCAGTGGCCTGCTGGATCGGCTGCGGCCGGCCCTGGCCGATATCGATGCGGCGGTAGCGACGGCCATGGGCGCAGCCCACGCTGTGCCGGCCGGCAGGGTGCGAATCAACAGCACCCGGGACGCCGCGGTGCATTACCTGGCGCCGCTGCTGGCCGGGTTTATGCAGGCCCATCCGCTGATCAGCCTGGATGTGGAGGTCGACGATCGCCTGGTGGACATCGTCGCCGGCGGCTTTGATATCGGCATCCGCCTGGGCGAGTGCCTGGAGCAGGACATGCACGCCCTGAGCCTGAGCGGTGAGCTGCGGATGATGGTGGTGGCTGCCCCCGGCTATCTGCAGCGCCATGGCACACCGCGCACTCCCCAGGACCTGCGCGGGCATCAGTGCCTGTCCTACCGCTGGCCGACCGATAACAGCGTCTATCGCTGGGAGTTCGAAAAGCGTGGCCGCTCATTGCAAGTGGCGGTGGAGGGCGCCCTGGTGGTCAGTGATCCGCAACTGCTGACCCCGATCGTGCTGGCGGGGGCCGGTATCGCCTATGTATTCGCCCATCAGGTCCAGGCCCTGGTGGAGCAGGGGCGGCTGGTGCACCTGCTGGCCGACTGGACGCCGGCGTTTCCCGGGTTCTATCTGTATTACTTCAGCCAAAGGCAGATGGCCCCGGCAGTGCGCGCGTTTATCGATTTCGTGGGCCAGGCGCTGCCGTCGATTCAGGCCGGGAAGGCGCTTTTGGCCGATTAAAATGTCAGATTTTGAGTCGCGGCCTGGACCTTTTCCCGCAATGCGCAATCATTAGAACGTGGAAAATCAACAGGAGAGACGCATGTTCATTCGGTCATTGACCCTCGCAACCCTGCTTGCTGTCGCCGGTCCCCTGCTGGCCGCCGACAATGACGGCCCGTTGGCCCAGGAGCTGGGCAAGGCGCGCCCGCTGATAGTCATCGCCCCCAGCAGCGTCGATCCGACACTGATGAGCCTGAAGAAGTCGCTGGACGAGCCGGCCAATCGCCAGGCCTTTACCGAACGCAACATGGTGCTCTACACGGTGATCAACACCATGGGCCAGCGCGACGGCAAGGACCTCGATCCGCAATCCACCATGGCCCTGATCCGCAGCCTCAAGCTCGGGGCGGGGGCCCAGACCAAAGTGATCCTGGTGGGCAAGGACGGCGAGAAGAAGCTCGAACACTCCGGCGCCATTGAACTCAAGGAAGTCTTCGCCACCATCGACCAGATGCCCATGGCGGAAAAAGAAGCCGCTGCCCCCGCGCCAGCCCCGGAACCCGAAGCCAAGCCGACCCACGCCGGCAAGGCGGGCAAGGCCGCGAAACCGGCGGGCCCGGCCAAGCCCCTGGATGACTGAACGCCAAACGCGGGCAGGGGCGAGGCCGTGCGCCCCTTGACCGGCAACCAACCCCATCGGGTACCTTAGGCCACTCGTTTCTCTGGCCGGGTACCGCCTCCCATGTCTTCACGCCGCTCCACCCTGATCGCCCTGCTGGTGGCGGTGACCTTTTTCATGGAAAACCTCGACGCCACGGTGATCGCCACCGCGCTGCCGGACATGGCCCGCACCTTTGGCGTGGCCGCCGTGGACCTGAACATCGGCATGAGCGCCTACATGCTGGCGCTCGCGGTGTTTATCCCCATCAGTGGCTGGCTGGCCGATCGCTTCGGTTCGCGCTGGGTTTTCGGTTCGGCCATCGTCCTGTTCAGTGTCTCGTCCCTGCTGTGCGGCTTGAGCGACAGCCTGCAGACCTTTGTCGCGGCCCGGGTGCTGCAAGGCATCAGCGGCGCGATGATGGTCCCGGTGGGGCGCCTGGCGGTGTTGCGGGTCACTGAAAAGAAGGACCTGGTGCGGGCGATTTCATTCATTACCTGGCCGGGCCTGGTGGCACCGATCCTGGGGCCGCCGCTGGGCGGGTTGATCGTCACCCATGCCTCCTGGCCCTGGATCTTTTACCTCAATCTGCCCCTCGGCCTGCTGGCCCTGATCGCCGCCCTGGTGCTGTTGCCCAGGCGCGACGAGCTTCGTTCGCGCCGCTTCGACCTGGCTGGCTTCGTGCTGGTGGGCGGCGCCTGTGCGGCGATTCTGTATGGGGTCGAGCTGCTCGGCCTGGGGCGCGCCCAGTGGTGGCCGGGGCTGATCCTGGCCGGTGCCGGGCTGCTGCTGGCGGCCCTGGCCTGGGCCCATATGCGCCGCCGTGAAGAGCCGCTGTTGCACCTGGCGGTGATCGGGGTGCGCACCTTTGGTGTCAGCCTGTTCAGCGGTTCGCTGTTTCGCATCGCCATCAGCACCTTGCCGTTTCTGTTGCCGCTGATGTTCCAGCTCGGGTTCGGCCTTTCGGCGCTGGATGCCGGGCTGCTGGTGCTGGCGGTGTTTGCCGGCAACCTGGCGATGAAACCCTTCACCACGGCGGTGATGCAGCGCTGGGGGTTTCGTCCGGTGCTGCTGGTCAACGGCATTCTCGGCGCCTTGGCGATTGCCGCCTGCGCCTGGCTGGAGCCGCGCATGGGGTGGCCGCTGATTATGTTGATCCTGTTTGTCGGCGGCTTGTCTCGCTCGATGCAGTTCACCGCGTTCAACACCCTGGGATTTGCCGATGTGCCCAAGGTGCAGATGAGCGATGCCTCGACCCTGTTCAGTATGTTTTTCCAGCTGAGCATGGGCCTGGGGGTGGCCATCGGTGCCTTGCTGCTGCGTCTGGCGATGACTGCCCATGGCAATGATGGGCAGGCCGCCACGGCGGATTTTCAGCTGAGCTTTCTGTGGGTTGCGCTGATCGCCTTGCTGGCGTTGCTGGGCACTTTGCGCCTGCCGGCCAAGGCCGGGGAGGCGGTGCTGCAATCCAGGTAAGGCGCCGTGCTCAGGCTCGACCCAGAGCCCGGCACAGGCCCTGGACGATCAGTTCCACCTCGTCGGCATCGATCACCAGGGGCGGCAGCAAACGGATGGTCTGGCCCCGGGTGACATTGATCAGCAGGCCTTGTTCGCGGGCCGCGAGCCCCACCAGGTCAGGCTGCGGGCGCTTGAGTTCGATGCCGATCATCAGCCCCAGGCCGCGCACCTCAAGCACCTCCGGATGGGTCCTGAGTTCATTGCGCAAGCGTTGCAGCAGTTGCTCGCCCTGGCGCCGGGCGTTGGCCAGCAGGCCCTGTTCCTCGATGATCTGCAGTACGGTGCAGGCCACCCGGCACGCCAGGGGATTGCCGCCAAAGGTGCTGCCGTGGCTGCCGGGGGTGAACAGTTGCGCGGCCTTGCCCCGGGCCAGGCAGGCGCCGATGGGAATGCCGTTGCCCAGGCCCTTGGCCAGAGTCATCACATCCGGCACCACCTGTTCATGCTGGCAGGCGAACCAGTGGCCGGTGCGACCGATACCGGTCTGGATCTCATCCAGCATCAGCAACCAGTCGCGCCGATGGCACAAGGCGCGGACCGCCTTGAGGTAACCCGGCGGCGGCAGTTGCACACCGCTTTCACCCTGGATCGGCTCCATCAGCACGGCGCTGATGCGTTGCCCGTATTCGCTGGCGATGTGTTCCAGGGCGACGATGTCGCCGAACGGCACCTTGATGAAATCCCCCGGCAGGCAGCCGAACCCCAGGCGCACCGCAGGCCCGTCGCTGGCTGACAGTGTGCCCAGGGTGCGCCCGTGGAAGGCGTTTTCCATGACCACCACCAGGGGCTGCTGGATGCCTTTGTTCCAGGCGTGCAGGCGCGCCAGCTTGAGCGCGGTTTCATTGGCCTCGGCCCCGGAATTGTTGAAGAACGCGCGCTCCATGCCGGCCAGGGCGGTGAGCTTTTGCGCCAGTTGTTGCTGCCAGTCGATGGTGTAGAGGTTGGAGGTGTGCAGCAGCAAGCCGGCCTGTTCGCTGATGGCCTGGACCAGCTTCGGGTGGGAGTGGCCGACACCGGTCACCGCGACGCCCGCCACCGCATCCAGGTATTCGCGGCCGGCCTGATCCCAGAGACGGGTGCCCAGCCCTCTGATGAAACTCAGGGGCTGGGGTTGGTAGGTGTGCATCAGGCTGGTGGCGGGCATGGGCTGAAACTCCATCTCGGGTGGGGGTTTTTCCAGTATCTTTGGCCACCAATGCTGGATAAACGCGCTAAACCTTTAATGATCTTCAATCAGGGCTTGATAATGGATGTGTTCCTGGCGATGTCGGTGTACGTCAAGGTAGTGGAGAGCGGCAGCATGACGGCTGCTGCGAATGAGTGCGGGCTGTCGACGACCATGGTCGGCAACCACGTGCGGGCACTGGAAGAGCGCCTGGGCGTCAGCCTGCTCAATCGCACCACACGCCGCCAACGGCTCACCGAGTTCGGCGCCGATTACTACCAGCGCTGCCTCGCGGTGCTGGGGCTGGTGGCCGACTCCGAACGCCTGGCCGAGCAGGCCCAGGGCGAGCCGGCGGGGATCTTGCGCATCACCGCGCCACTGACCTTCGGCACCGAACGCCTGGCGCCGGCCCTCAGCGAGTTCTTGCAGCGCTGCCCCCAGGTCAAGGTCGACGTGGTGCTGGCCAACCAGCGCCACGATTTGATCGACAGTGGCTTCGACGTGGCGATCCGCCTGGGCAATCTCGAGCCATCGGCGCTGATCGCCCGGCCGCTGCAGGACTACACCCTGACCATTTGCGCCGCCCCGGACTACCTGCGGCGCTGCGGTACGCCGCAGACGCCTGGCGATCTGCAGCAGCACAATTGCCTGGCATTCGCCTATCCGGCCGGGGATGAGTGGAGTTCCACAGCCCGCCAGTGGCCGCTGAGCGGGCCCGAGGGCGAGGTGCTGGTGCCGGTGTCCGGCTCGCTGGTGATCAACTCGTCGGCCGGCTTGTATCAGGCGGCCCGCGCCGGGCTGGGGGTGGTGATGCTGCCCGACGCCCTGGTCCAGGAAGACCTGGAGCAGGGACGGCTGGTGGCGGTGCTGCAGGGCTACCAACTGCCCCGGCGCGCGACCCACCTGCTGTACGCCCAGGACCGCTACCGGTTGCCCAAGCTGCGCAGTTTCGTCGAGTTTGCCCTGGAGAAATGGGGTAGGGCGCCTTAGCGCCGGTTCACGATCCGCTGCACTTGGCTCATGGGGCGTTAAAGATGGCTTCCTTGAGCGTCGCTCGCTCGATCGTGAACAGGTTCTTAGATCGACTCGCTGGCGAGCAGCAGCATGGCCGCCGACAGGGTATGGCCGTCGGTGATCTTGCCGCTGGCAATCAGGCGCATCAGCTCCTGGCGGGTCACCCACAGCAACTCATCCACTTCGCCGTCGGTGTCGCCGGCAGTCTGGTCGTCGATCAACACCTGGCACACCGCGATCGCACTGGCGATCAGCGAGGTGTTGCTGTGCAACAGACCCAGGTCCTTGACCTCCCGGGCCTGCCAGCCGGTTTCTTCCAGCAGTTCGCGGACGGCGGCGTCACGCGGGCTTTCGCCCGGGTCGATGGCGCCCCGGGGAAACTCCAGGGACATGCCGCCGATGGCCCGGCGCTTGAGGTGGGCCAGCATCAGGCGGCCATCGGCCAGGGTCGGCACGGCGACCACGCCATTCACCGCCTGGGGTTCCTTGATGATGAAGTAGCCGTTTTCACGCACGACCTTGAAATACGGGGTTTGCAGCAGGGTTTCGTCAGCGGGCTTCATGCGCGGTATTACTCCAGAAAGCAGCGATCAAAAAGGTACAGCTGGGTAGGCTTGAGGTTGGCCAGGGTGGCTTGCGGGCGGCCACCGTCGCCGCTTTTCTTGCGTCCGGTTTCTGCCAGGTGGCCGGCTTCACTCATCTTCAGCAAGCGTTGGCGGATGCTGGTTTTCAGTACCGGGCGAGCCAGCACCAGGGAAAAGATGCTCACCGCTTCCGGGGCGCTGAACTCGTTGCCGAGAAACATCAGTGGCAGGCTGCTGTAGAGCGACTTCGACAGCAGGCGTTCCTGCACCGCGGCCACCAGGCGGTTGTGGTCGAAGGGCAGTTTGAAGCTGGCGCTGGCCACCTCGTTCAGGGGCTGGAATACCTGGTGCTCGGCCAGCGGCACCGGGTCGCTGACGATGGCCAGGTAAAAGGTCGAGGACGACCAGCAGCGGGGGTCGCGAAAGGCGTCGCCGACAGTGCCGACCTGTTCGATCCAGGCCAGGGGCATGTCGACTTTGCTCGAGGCGCGCAGGCGTTCCACGGCGTCCTCCAGGCTCAGGTCGACGACGTCGCCGTTGACCACGATCCCGGGCAGGGCCCAGTGCCCGGCGAAGGGTTCGCCATCACGTTTGTTGAGGAGGATTTCCAGCGCCTGGGTGTCCCGGCAGTAGCGCAATACACACAGGTCGATGGTGTGCAGGTAGGCGCTTTGTTTGGTGGTGCGGTCTTGCATGTCAGTTCCCGTGGGCGGCGTAGAGGCCGTAGTTTAGCGGATCCATGCCCGGTGCCATCCAGTGGCTGGGCAAGCTTTCACCCTGGGCCAGGCGTTCACGCATGGCGGTGCTGCGTACGCCGATCTGTTCCTCGACGCAGAGCACGGAAAACCGCTGCAGCAATTCGGCGCCGCGGTAGAAGCTGGGCAACAGGGCCTGCACGTCTTCGCCCACCACCAGCGCGATCTGCTTGTCGGGGATGTCGAGGCCGGCGGCCAGGCGATCGAGCAGGGTGTAGCTGTAGATCGCGCCTTCAACGTCGCGCGCCAGCTGTTGCTCGATGCGGCTCACCCTGACCTCGGCAGCACAACGGCTTTGCACATGGGCCACGATGGCTTGCAGCCAATTCATGCGCAGCTCGAAATCGGCCATGCGCTTGCCGTAAGGATGGCGGAAGCTGGGCGCCACTAGCACCCGGCGTGCCTGATGCGAGGCTTGGACCATGACTTGGGCATGGCCGGCATGGGGCGGATTGAACGCACCGCCATAAAGGGCTATCTCGTACATCGTGGGCTCTCCCTATTGGTACATGACGTGTACCTTAGCATCGAATTTTGCAAAGGGATATGCCTCAGGTTGCCCCATGTATTGGATAATAAATGCTAGGTTGTGAGTGGCATGAAAAATAGTTGGCACGAACTGTTGATATGAAAGTACATGACGTGTACCTTATGTTCCATGCAGAGGAGAGACCCGCCATGAACGCTTCAACCCTGAAAACCGCTTCCTTCGATGTCGATGCACAAAAGAGCTTCACCCCGCTGTGCCCTGACGAGCTGCCGGTAGCCGGTGGCGATCGCATCGGCGGCGAACTGAACTTCATGGCGAGCCTGGCCGGCCTGCGGGTCGGCAGCAAGGATGCCCACAGCCCGCAAGCACCGTGGGTCGTGGCCGAGCACTCGCAGATGCTCCAGCCCACTGGCCTGGAACATGCCGACATTACCTGGGTCAGCCACTGCGTTCCCGGCACCGAGGGGTTCACCCTGCTGGACGAGCTGCCGACGCCCTATGACTACGACTACTTCGTGTGGAAGGGCGTGGAACCCGACCTGCACCCCTACGGCGCCTGCTACCACGACCTGCACGGCAAGCTGTCCACAGGGGTCATCGAGTACCTGCGCAGCCAGGGTGTGGCCCAGGTGATAGTCGGCGGCCTGGCCCTGGACTTCTGCGTCAAGACCACCGCCCTGCAACTGGCCGCCGCCGGGTTCAAGGTGATCATCCACTTGCCGGCCTGCCGCGCCATCAGCGAGCCGGGCGCCGAACAGGCCATTCGTGACATGCAGCAAGCGGGTATCTCGATGGGCGAGACCCGTGAACAGACCGCCGAACTGGCAAGCGCATAAGGAACCACCATGGAAAGTGCATTCGATCGCAGCAACGGCGTCATCCAGAGCCTGCTGGACACTGATTACTACACCTTCACCATGATGCAGGCAGTGTTGCACCAGCACCCCAATGTCGAAGTCGAGTACCTGTTTATCGTGCGCTCCAAGGAGCGGCTCGGGCACTTGATCCCGGAGATCCGCGAAGAGCTGGAAAAGCTCGCAGGCCTGCAGATGCGCGAAGGTGAGCAACGCTTTCTGTTCAACAAGCGCTTTCGCGAGTACCTGACGCCGGACTTCGAACAGTTCCTCGGTCTGTTTCGCTTCAACCTGCGCTACATCCATGTCTCGGAGGTCGACGGCCAGCTGAATATCCGGGTTCGCGGGCCGATGCTGCACTGCATCATGTTCGAGCAGCCGGTGCTGGCGATGGTCAGCGAGTTGCGCAACCGGGACAAATACCCGGATGTGGAGCTGGCCGATGTCACCCGCAAGCTGTACCAGAAATTCGAATGGCTGGAAAAAAACGCCAGCCGCGAAGAACTCGCCGAGTTGCGGGTTTCGGATTTCTCGACCCGTCGGCGCCTGTCGTTCCGGGCTCAGCGCGAAGTGGTCAATGTGATGCGCAGCGACTTCCCCGGGGTGTTCGTCGGCACCAGCAACGCGCACCTGGCCTATGAGTTCGACCTGCCGTTGATTGGCACCATGGCTCACCAATGGCTGATGGTGCACCAGCAACTGGGCCGCTTGCGGGAGAGCCAGAATGCGGCGCTGGAGAACTGGGTGCACGAGTACCGCGGCCGCTTGGGGATTGCCTTGACCGACTGCATCAGCACCGACTTTTTCCTCAAGGATTTCGACCTGTACTTTGCCAAGCTGTACGACGGTTTGCGCCAGGATTCGGGAGATCCCATCGTCTGGGCCGACAAAGTGCTGGGGCGCTATGCAGAGCTGGGTATCGACGCCAGGACCAAGGATCTGATGTTCTCCGACGGCCTGAACTTCGAGAAATGCCTGCCGATCCTGCGTCACGTGCGGGGCAAGGCCCGGTTCGGTTTTGGCATGGGCACCAGCCTGGCCTGCGACGTCGATGGCGTCGAGCCGCTGAGCATCGTGATGAAGCTGGTGAGGGTACACGGCGAGCCGGTGGTGAAGTTCTCCGATGACCCGATCAAGAACGTCTGTGAGGACGTGTCGTTCCTGCGCTATGCGGCGCAGGTGTTCAACGTCGATCTGAATAATCAGTAACGGGAGCTGGATATGAGCACGCAATTGCAAGACAGGATTGCCCTGGAGCTGGGCATTGATCGGCAACTGGTGGCGGGCGGCGAGCAGGGGGAAATCAGCCGCCGGGTCGAGTTTATCAAGTCGGTGTTGCGCGGCTCCGGCTGCAAGGCGCTGGTGCTGGGCATCAGCGGCGGGGTGGACTCGCTGACCGCCGGGCGCCTGTGCCAACTGGCAGTGGAGCAGCTGCGTGAGGAGGGCGCCGAGGCTCGGTTTATCGCGGTGCGCCTGCCGTACAAGACCCAGGCCGATGAGCGCGATGCCCAGGCGTCCCTGGACTTTATCCAGCCGGACCTGATCACCACCAGCAACATTGCGGCCTGTGTCGATGGGCTGATGGCGAGCATTCAGATCGAGGGCTTGCAGCCCAGTGCCGAGCTGACGGATTTCGCCAAGGGCAACGTCAAGGCCCGGGCACGGATGCTGGCGCAGTACGCCATCGCCAACTTCAGCCAGGGCCTGGTGGTGGGGACTGACCATGGAGCGGAGGCGTTGATGGGGTTCTTCACCAAGTTCGGGGACGGTGCCTGTGACCTGGCGCCGCTGTCCGGCTTGACCAAGACCCAGGTGCGGTTGCTGGCCGATGCACTCGGCGCGCCTACGCAACTGGTGCGCAAGGCGCCGACCGCCGACCTCGAGGAACTGGCCCCCGGCAAACTCGATGAACAGGCCTACGGCTGCACTTACGAGGAGATCGATGCCTACCTGATGGGACGCCCGGTGACCGAACCAAGCCGCACCCTCATCGAAACCGCCTACCGCAACACCGCCCACAAACGCGAACTGCCACGCACGCCGAACAGCGGTTTGTAGCGGCTGCCGAAGGCTCGGGCCGCGTTCGGACGCTGGCCCTCACCAACACCGCCTCATGTACCTGACACCCCACGGCGTCCTCGAGGGCCAGCGCCGCCTCGCGCTGCTCGGCAGCGGCTACGCAACGCTACAGGGTGTCGGGTTTTTGGGCGGCGAGGTCGGTGCGGATCTGCTCGGCCAGTTGGCGGCAGTCGCGGGTGCCCAGGAGGCGGTCGATGCCTTCGATTCTTTCCAGTGCTTGTTCGATATCAAAGGCCCGGCCTTCGAGTACATCCAGTGCGTTGTTGTGCAGGGCATACGCCAGGTTGGCGGCGAGGCTGACCCCCAGGTCGCCGTCGGTGCAGGCGCCGAACTTGTGCGACAGCTGCTGGCGCATGTGGTACAGCGCCAGGGCGAAGAGGCGTTCTTGGGGTGTGCTCATGTCAGGCTCCGGCGATCAAAAGGTGTGTTTCAGTCCGGCCATTTGCGCAGGGCGGCGCGGCAGTCGTCGGTCAGGGCGGGCAGGTGTTCGGCCAGCTCCGGCCAGCCCATCTGCTCGAGCGCTTCGCTGGCCATTTCGCGCAACGGCGCCCATTGCGGGTCTTCGAAGCCATTGCTCTCGAGGGTGCCGTAGGCGGCCGGGCTCAAGGCTTCGCAGGCGCTCAATAACCTGCGCAGCAGCAGGCACAACTGCGGTTGCAGGTGCGCGGGAAAGCGTTGCACAAAGGTGTCGAGGTATTCGAGGAAGTGCGACCACAGGTTGCATTCGGCGCAACAGCCGATGTCTTGCTGCTGGGCGTTGGCATCGCTGCTCAAAAACACCAGGGTCGGCGCCAGTTCACCCACCAGAATGATTTTTCGCCACTCGTCCTGGCCGTACCAGGTCCAGATCAGCGAGGCGATTTTTTCTGCGGATTCCAGGCCGGTTTCGCTCATGGCCTGTCCCCGACATGCCACCAGGTAGGGCGCTCATCGCTGTAGGAATGAGCCGTGGGCATCAGCGCCGGGTGCTGGTTGTCATCGAAACAGCCCAGCAGCAGGGCGATGGTCGGCGCATCGTCGATCGCACCCAGGGAACTGCCGCAGCTCGCGCAGAAAGCCCGGCTCGAGTAGTCCGATGACCTGAAGGTGGAGGGCGCGCCGCCCGGGCCGGTCCAGCTTACCCGCTCAAGGGGGAACTCGACCCAGGATGCGGTCAGCGAACCGGTGTGCCGTTGGCAGTATTTGCAGGAGCAGGTGTGCGGGTTCTCGGCAGGCCCCCGGGCCTGGAATCGGATGCGTCCACACAGGCAACCGCCGTGGTAAGTCGATGCGCTCATTGCGAATTTCCTTCGGGGTTGTGGACGGGCGCGTGCCACTGGGCTTCTTCGATCTTGCGTTTATAGGCGACCTTGGCCTCATCCGGGTTGCAGGAGACGATGCTGTCGACTTCGACGAACCCCTTGCGCCGCACCTGCATTTTTCGGCACAGGTTGCCACACGCGCCAAAGATGACGGCGATGCTGAGCATGCCGAGGGCAAACCAGTGGCTGTCAGGGTCAGCTATCACCGCGAACAGGGCCACCCCCAGCACCATCAGGGCAATGCAGGCGAGACCGTAGAGACCGACGAAAAACAACCAGAACACGCCAAACAGGCACGCCGCGAAGTTGATGCCGTCGCCAATCGCTTCCAGTTGGCCCTGGGGGTTTTGATAGACACGGTGGAGGCGCTTGTATCGAGCCTCGAGCATGCTGTTGAGGCGTTTTTCACGCGCGGCGACCAGCCCTTTCTCCTTGGCTGAAAGATCGCTGTCGTCGGTGATTTCCTGGAAGGTTTCCCGCAGCAGGTAGTAGCCGGTGTCGTACCAGCTCCGGCCGGTGATAAACACCGCATCGACCCGATAGCGGCGGTTGAGTTTCAACTGCTCGTCGCCATGGAAGAAACTCGCGGCCGAGGTCTCCATATGCAGGTGGTGGGGGCCGAAGTTGTATTTGAAAATGGGCCTGCCGCCTAGACGTGCGAGCTGCCAGTCAAAATAACCCTCCAGTTGTTGCACCTCGAGGCCGCTGACATCAGGCGCTGGCCGCTCCTGGGCTTCGGCCCGCTTGACCAGGTACCAGGCGCCGGCCAGGGCACAGAGAAATGCGATGAGGATGACCTTGGCAAACAGTGGCCCGTCCATCAGCGATAAAAGGATCAGGCAGGGGATCAGGACGATGGTCGACACCACCCCGACTTCCCCCACATCAGTGTAATTGTTGCGCAGCAATTGCTTGTTGATGCGCTCGATGGTTGCCGCGTCCAGGGTTCGGGTCACGGGGCTGCTCATTGAGTGCAAGCCTCGGGCTTTTGTGGGCTCCCTTCGGGAGTGAGGTCGGTCACGTGCCACTGGGCTTCTTCGATCTTGCGTTTATAGGCGACCTTGGCCTGATCCGGGTTGCAGGACAGCACGCTGTCGACCTCGACAAAGCCTTTGTCTCGGGCCTGTTTTTCTCGCCACAGGTTGCCACACGCGCCAAAGACTGCGGCGATGATAAACAGGCAGAGGGTTAACCAGTGGTAGTTGTCGTCAGCCCACGCGGCGAACAGGGACAGGCCCAGTGCCGCGAGGGCTATCCAGGTGGCTCTGTCGACGCGTGCGGAGAACGACCACAACACGCCGAGAAAAAACGCCGCGAAGTTGAAACCTTCGCCTATGGCTTCCAATTCGCCCTGAGGGTTTTGGTAGATACGGTAGAGGCGCTTGTATTGGGCTTCGAGTTGTTGGTTGATGCGCGTTTCACGCTCGGCGACCTGTGCTTTCTGTTCGGCTGAAAGGTCGCTGTCGTCGGTGATTTCCTGAAAGGTTTCCCGCAGCAGGTAGTAGCCGCTTTCGTAGGCGACCGGTTCAGTGAGATACAGCGCATCGACCCGGTAGCGGCGGTTGAGTTTCAACTGGTCATCGCCGCTGAAAAAACTCCCGGGCAAGGTCAGCAAGTGCAGGGTGTAGGAGCCGAAGCTGTACTTGTAATCGAGGCCCGTGCTGGTACGGACCCTCTGGCGGTCAAAGTAACCCTCCAGTTGTTGCACCTCGATGCCGCTGACATCACTGGCTGGCCGCTGTTGATTGTTCGTGCGCTTGACCAGGCACCAGGCGACGGCCAGGAAACAGATAAAACCACCCAGGATTACCTTGGCAAACAGCGGTCCGTCGAGCAGGTAAATACCGAACAGGCAGGGGGGCAGGTAAAAGATCAAGTTGAACCAGGCGCCCAGCGCGTCACCCCTTCTGGTCCGCATCAGGTGCTGATTGATGCGCTCGATGGTTGCCTGGTCCAGGGTTCGGGTCACGGGGGAGCTCGCTTGGCACCGGCCAGTGGCGGGTGCAGGTTGAAGGGTGCGCCTGAACCTCCCGTCAGTGGGGGCGATCCATGCCTTTGACGGGGCGCAGCCTACTGAAAAACAGGGCGAGTCATCAAGCAGCGTCTGCGATCCCGGCTTGATGACTCCGGCCCTGGGTGCAGCGCGTCGTCAGCGCAGGCGTTCGAGCATCTGGTAGTACCACATGCCGGCGGCCAGCATCGGGTTGCCCAACTGGTCGCCGAAGGGCACGCGGATGTGGCGGCAGGCGGCGAAGGTGTCGTAGTGCTCCAATTGCCCGGTGATCGCCTGGGCCATGATCTCGCCCATGATGTGGCTGGTGGCGATGCCGTGCCCGGAGTAGCCCTGGCAGTACCAGACGTTGTCCGAGAGCTTGCCCAGTTGCGGGATGCGGTTGATCACGATGCCCATGGCGCAGCTCCACTGGAAATCGATGCCCACGCCCTTGAGCGCCGGGAAGGTGCGCTCGATGCAGGGTCGCAGTTCGCCGGCGATGTCCCGCGAGTCCTTGCCGCTGTAGTTGGCGCCGCCGCCGAACAGCAGGCGCCCGTCGGCGGTCATGCGGTAGTAGTCGAGGACGAAGCGGCAGTCGTACACCGCCAGGTCCTCGGGGTTCAGGCGTTGCGCCAGGTCGCCCAGGGGCTCGGTGGTGACGATGCCGCCCATGGCGGGGAAGATCTTGCCCTTGAGCTGGCCCGGCTCCAGTTTGTGGTAGACGTCGCCGGCCAGCAGCACCTGCTTGGCGTCGATCCGACCCTGTGCGGTAATCACTGCCGGCTGGGCACCGTGGATGATTTCCAGCACCGGGCTGTGTTCGAAAATCAGCGCCCCCAGGCTGTGGGCTGCGCGCGCCTCGCCCAGGCACAGGTTCAGCGGGTGCAGGTGCATGTTGCGGGTGTTCTTCAATGCGCCGTGGTACAGCTCGCTGCCAAGCAGGCTGCGCACTTGCTCGCGGTCCAGCAGGCTGACCTGGTCACCCAGGCCGCGGCGTACGGCTTCCTCGTGATCGGCCCGCAGCTCGGGCAGGTGGCTGGGCTTGTAGGCAGCGTGCAGGTGACCGTGCTTGAGGTCGCAGGCGATGGCGTATTTGTCCACTCGCTGCTGGATGATCTGGTGCCCGCGCCAGCGCAGGTGCCAGATGAAATCGTCGACCTCGGCACCGAGTTTGGCGCGCATCTGTTTGCGCATCGCCTGGTCGCCCGAAAGGCTGCCGGTGACCTGGCCGCCGTTGCGTCCGCTGGCGCCCCAGCCGATCCGGTGGCTTTCGACGATGGCGACCTTCAGGCCTTTTTCCGCCAGCTCCACGGCGCTGGCGACTCCGGTGAAACCGCCGCCGATGATGACGACATCCACCGCGACCTGGCCTTGCAGGGTGGGGTAGGCGGTGGGGTCATTCAGGGTGGCGCTGTAGTAGGACGGGCAACGCTGGCTGGCGGCCAGCGGGTTCTGGATAGCAGTCATGGGTGATCCTCGGCAATACAGGGAATCGACCGGTGCCCAGGGCAGCCGGCCGCCGAATCAGGCCTGAGGCGCTATCCGCGACAATCGGCGTCGACCGTGACCAATGGGTAACGGGAGCTGCCAGACAGGAGGCGCGGGAGGGCGATCAGGCGTGTTGCGGATGATCCGGAGGGCGCGAGGAATGACGCAGGCGGGAACGGCACAGGGCCATGGGCAGGTTGACCAGCAGGCGACTCTTGATGCCAAGCCCGACGCCCACGCTGCGACCACTGGGCTGGGCCAGTTGCACGAAGGTTTGCGGTGCGTCTCGCAGGGGGCAGGGCTGCATCAGCCGAGGCGTCTCGTGGTCGGTTCAGGTCGGGGAATGCTGAACACAGGCACACCGTTTTACCGGGGCCGGGCCGTGCTGCCAAGGGGGAGGGGGTGAAATATCCGGCTTGCCGGTGCGCCGGGTGCGTTCAGTAGATCCACGGAATCAGGCGCCAGGTGTGGGCGCAATAAGCGTTGTAGCGCTTGCCGAAGGTCTGGCGCAGCAGTGCCTCTTCGGCATGGATACGGGCTACCAGGGGCACCAGCATCAGCGCGGTCAGCAGCAGGCCGAGGCTGGAGCGAAACGCCAAGGCCCAGCCGATGGAGTTGATCAGCAGCCCGAGGTAACTGGGGTTGCGCAGGGTGGCGTAGAGGCCGGTGGTCACCAACTGGTGCCCGGGCTGGATCGCCACCAGGCCGCTGAAACGCTTGCCCAGCACAAATACCGGCCACAGCCGCAGAACGCCACCGGCGACGAACAGCACCACGCCCACCCAGCGCACATCGCCCTTATTGAATGTCCACAGGTGCAGCCGGTCGCTGTAGGCGGGAACGAACGCCTGCAGCAGGCCGATCACGGCAAAGGCGGGCAGCACCCAGCGGTTGCCGGTGTCTTCGCGTTCGCCGGAGCTGAGGTTGCCCTCGCTGAAAAACGTCGCGCCGGTCATCGCCAGGGTGGCCAGCACCAACACCCACAACGCCGGATGGGCGAAGAATGCAGCAAACCCGCCCCTGCCAATGATCGCCAACCCCAGGTAGAGCAGGGTGCCGAGCACAGTGAAAACAGCCAGCCTGGGGGAGATTTTCATCACGGCGCTCCTGTTTCGCGAGGGCTACTTGTTCAGTGTAGGAGGCCGTTCGCTGCCGATCGGAATTTCATCGCCGGTCAGGGCGCCGGCTGTTTTTCCGCGAGCTGCTCCACCAGGAAATCAATAAAGGCCCGGGTCTTTTGCGGCACCCGGCGCGCCGAAGGGTAGACCGCGTTGATGGTGATCGGCGGTGCCTGCCATTCGCACAGCACGGGCACCAGGCGTCCGGCGGCCAAAGCGTCCTCGACGATAAAGTTGGGCAACAGCGCAATGCCCATCCCGGCCTCGGCGGCCTGGGCCAGCAGGTCGCAGTTATTGGCGTGCAGCGGGCCGGTCACGGTCACGCGCTGGGTGTCCTTGCCGTTGCTCAGTTGCAGGCTGACTCCGCTTTGCAGGTAGCCATAGTTCAGGCACTGGTGCTGGCTGAGGTCGCGGGGCACCTGGGGGACGCCGGCGCGGGCCAGGTAGGCCGGCGCGGCGACCATGATCCTCGGCGCCGGCGCCAGCAGCCGGGCAACCATCGAAGAGTCCGGCAGGCTGGCGATGCGGATGGTCACATCGAAGCCGCCGCGTACCGGGTCCACCTGTTGGTCGCTGAGCACCAGTTGCAGTTCGATGTTCGGGTGCAATTGATGGAACAGCGGCACCAGGCGTCCGAGCCGGCGCAAGCCAAAGGACATTGGCGCGTTGACCCGCAGCACGCCGCGCAATTCGCCGATGCCGTCGCGGGCACGCTGCTCGGCTTCATCCAGCGAGGCCAGGACTTCGCGTGCCGCGTCGTAGTACTCGGCGCCGGCTTCAGTCAGGTGCAGGCTGCGAGTGGTGCGCTGCAACAACTGCACGCCGATGGCGTCTTCCAGCGCCTGGATCTGCTTGCTGACTTTCGAGCGCGGCACGTCCATCGCCCGGGCGGCAGCGGCAAAGCCGTTTTCACCGACGGTGACGACAAAGGCGCGCATGCATTCGATGCGGTCCATGATTGTCCCTTATTTAGAATTAATGATTCTCGATTTTGTGGGATTGTCCCTTTTTTGTCGAGCGCCTAAATTAGCCACCAAGCCGGCAGCAAACAGTCTTCCACGAAGCACGCCGCGGCTCACTCATCGAACCGAACACACCGACATCAAAAGGAACGCGCCATGTCCATTCGTGAATTGCTCAACCCGTCCAACTCCACCCTGATCCTGATCGACCACCAGCCGCAGATGTCCTTCGGCGTGCAATCGATCGATCGCCAGACCCTGAAGAACAACACCGTGGCCCTGGCCAAGGCGGCGAAGATCTTCAACGTGCCGACCATCCTGACCTCGGTGGAAACCCAGAGCTTCAGCGGCTACATCTGGCCGGAACTGCTGGCGGTGTTCCCGGACCAGCAGCCCATCGAGCGCACCTCGATGAACTCCTGGGAAGACAAGGCGCTGGTCGAGGCGGTAAAAGCCACCGGGCGCAAGAAACTGATCATGGCCGCGCTGTGGACCGAGGTCTGCCTGAACTTCCCGGCCCTGGAAGCCCTGGCCGAAGGCTATGAGGTGTACATCGTCACCGACGCTTCCGGCGGTACCACCAAGGAAGCCCACGACATGTCGGTGCAGCGCATGATTCAGGCCGGCGCGGTGCCGGTGACCTGGCAGCAAGTGTTGCTCGAATACCAGCGTGACTGGGCGCACAAAGAAACCTACGACGCGGTCATGGGCCTAGTGCTGGAACACAGCGGCGCCTACGGCATGGGCGTGGACTACGCCTACACCATGGTCCACGGCGCGCCGCAGCGTCAGGTCAAGTAAGGCCAGGCCGCGATGGGCGCCCGGGTGGCGCCCGAACGCGTGTGCAGTGTCACCTACCGCTGGAGCCTTTCATGGATATCGAACTTGCCGATGGCGTGGTCACGCTGCTGGTGCGGCACCGGATCAAGCAGGGCCGCGACCAGGAGTACGAAACCTGGTTGCGCCAGATCATCGCCAAGGCCCGCACCTACCCGGGCCACCTGGGCATTGATGTGGTGCGCGGACACCACGCCGGGCTGGCGCTGTTCACCAGTGTGCTGCGCTTTGCCAGCACCGGGCAGTTGCAGCAATGGCTGGATTCCGACGATCGCCGCGACCTGGTGCAGCAGGCCCGGCCGTTGCTGGCCGATGGCGACCAGACTGAGATCAACGCCGAACGCGAGTTCTGGTTCACTCCGCCTGAATCCGGTGCACCGACTCCGCCACCGCGCTGGAAGCAGGCCTGTGTCACCTTCCTGGTGATCCTGCCGCTGACCTTCCTTGTGCCGCTGCTGTGGAAACCGCTGTTCGCCGGGTGGCCGTGGCTGGGTGGTTATGTCCAGGCCAATGTGCTGATCACCCTGAGCATCGTGCTGTTGGTGGTGTATGTGTTCATGCCCCGCGTGACCCGCTTATTCAGCCAATGGCTGCAAGCGCGGCCCGTGGGCTGATCGTGCCCCAGCACGCCCTCGCAGCCCCTGCGGGTCAAGGTACTGTGCAGGGGGCGCGAGGGTGCACTTTGCCTAGCGTCCTTTCAGCACTTTCGGGTTGGAGTTGCCCCAGACCGTGTACAGGTCGGCCAGCAGGGCGCCGTTGATGGTCTCCAATTCGCCCTGGGTGATTTCCTCATCACCCTGCTTGCCATACAGCACCACTTCGTCCCCGGGCCGGACGCCCTTGATGGCACTGACATCGACCATCAGGGTATTCATGGTGACCTTGCCGATTACCGGCGCGCGTTGGCCATGGATCAGCACCGAGGCCTTGTTGGAAAAACCTCGGCGGTAGCCGTCCGAATAACCGACCGGGATGTTGGCGATCTGCGAGTCCTTGCTCAGGGTGTAGGTCCGGTCGTAGCTGATGGTGCTGCCGGCCGGGTAGGGGTTGACCGCCGCCACCCGCGACTTGAACTGCATGACCCGCTGGAACTCCTGGTGGCCACCCACCGGGTAGCCGTACAGCGCGGCGCCCGGGCGCACCATGTCGAGCCAGCCTTCGGGCACTTCAAGGGTGGTGAAGGTATTGGCGCAATGCAGGGTCAGGCGACTGCGGTCCAGTTGGGCGTGCTCGATCAACCAGGCCGACTGCTCCTTGAACAGCGCCAGGCCATGCAGCACGTCCTCTCGTTCCTCGACCGGGAAGTGGGTCATGATCCCCACCACCTGGAGCCGGTCCAGCCGGGTCATGGCCACGGCCTGGCGCTTACCCTCGACCGTGCTCATTTCCAGGCCGTTGCGGCTCATGCCGGCCGAGTTCAGGGCCAGGTGCACCGACAGCTTTGTCCCGTGCCGATTGGCCAGGGCGTTCATCTGCCGCGCCACCTCCAGGTTGCCCACCAGTTCTTCGAGGTTGTAGCTCAGGGCGCCTTCCATCTCTTCCAGGGTGGCGCTGCGCAGGCGCATCAGGCGCCCGGTAAAACCCTGGGCCCGCGCGACCCTGGCTTCTTCGTTGCTGGCGATACCGATGCAGGACACCCCCATGCGGATCGCCGAGGGAATCAATAACCCGATGCCGGTGCCATAGGCGTCGGCTTTCATCACCGCGCACAGCTGGCTGCGGCCGGCTAGACGCTGCTGGAGTTTGGCGATGTTGCCTTCGAAGGCGGCCTGGTCGATCTCCAGCCAGCTGTTGGCCGGGTTCGCATGGGGGGCGGAGGGCGTGAGCTGTGGGCTGGGGTCCAACAGCGGGGCGGCGTTCAAGGTGCCGCACGCGGTGGCCAGGGTCAGGGCGAGGGCCAGGGTATTGAGGGAGAAACGTTGCATGGCGAGCTTTCCATTCTGTGGGGAAATGAGCCCTATGCGTTGGCAGGCAAGGTCGTGACCAAGTCCATCAGGCACCGAGCGAACAGCCCGGGAATTTTTCAGCAAAGCCGAGGTGGGTTTATGTGGTGTTGGGCGGTGGAGGCAGCGGATAACGCTGTTGATGGCGGGGGGACGACTGCAACTTCGATACGTGCTTAAAAAACAATCAAGCCATTAAAAAGGGGCCACTCATTTGCCGAGTGGCCCCTTGTCATATCAGCCTGGAAAGGCTCGATAGTTGTACTTAACAGAAACGATCGATAACCCGAACTTCCGACTTGTTCTGCAGCGATTGCCATTCAGTCTTCAGGGTTTCAAGTACCTGCCCGATGAAGTCTTTGTCTGCTGCAGCTTTCTTGCCGACATAACCCTGGCCGCGACGGTACATCTTCAGGCGGGCCGCCAGGTCCTGTTGGTGCTGGTCGAACTCTTGTTCATGGGTGTGGGGCGACAGGCAGTCGATATGCACCTGACCTGACTTGGCTATCCACAGAATATGGCTGTCCAGGCTGTCCTTCTGCTTAGCAAAGAGGTGAGCCAGTTCATCAATAGTGGGTTGGTTGTTCAGATTCATTTTATAAGCCCCTTGACCATTTATCGATCTATCTAGTTGAGTCGCTAATTCATGTTGCTACGTCGGTAAGTTGAACCCTGATACCGGAAACAGGGCGACAGAGGGTGTCTGTCGGATACAGATAAGGCCCAGAGCCTGATGCGTGTAGTTGCCTTGATTAACTGCTACGCAATAGCGTCACAACGAGGAGAAGCAGCGCAAACCTGAATGAAGCTGCCGATATTTCCGCCATCGGCCACAAGCATCTTGAAGAGTTCTCGCTAGCGTCTCGTCCTTGTACTGGACGTTCATGCCAGGTCAGTTTCATCAATCTGCCTTGTGGGCAGTACACATCCGGGTCACAGCTCGGCGGTCAGACGAGCTTGCTCATAACACCTTTGCCGCGTCTCCCGATCGGGGAGACGTCTGCATCATGCAAGGGCAAATTCCCCTCGTCAACGGTTTTGTAGTGAAAATTTTAGAGCACTACATATTGTCCGACAAAGCTGGAATGCCATCACCGGCGCGGGCTATCGCAGGCGATGACAGGTAGAATCGCGCCCTTGAAAACGTCTTCTCGAGGTTGCAGCGGTGGATTTACAGCAGGGCTTCGTCCTGACCCGGCACTGGCGTGACACGCCGGCAGGCACGCAAGTCGAATTCTGGTTGGCGACCGACAACGGTCCCCGACAGATCCGCCTGCCCGTGCAGAATTCCGTGGCGTTCATTGCCGCGCAGCAGCGTGAGCAGGCCCAGCGCCTGCTGGTCGATGACCCCGATGTCGAGTTGCGCCCCCTGGAGCTGTGCGACTTCCAGCACCGTCCGGTGCTCGGCCTGTATTGCCCGCAGCACAATCAGTTGATTCGTCTCGACAAGACCTTGCGGCGCGCCGGTGTCGATGTGTTCGAGGCCGATATCCGTCCGCCGGAGCGCTACCTGATGGAGCGTTTCATTACGGCGCCGGTATGGTTCGGCGGCCAGGCGGACGCCAATGGCCTGTTGCTCGAGGCGCAGATGAAACCCGCCCCGCAATACCGGCCGACGCTGAAGCTGGTGTCCCTGGACATCGAGACCAGCGAGCAGGGCGAGCTGTATTCCATCGCCCTCGAAGGCTGTGGCCAGCGCCAGGTGTACATGCTCGGGCGTGCCACGGACAGCGACAGCGCTGTGGACTTCGACCTTGAGTTTTGCGACAACCGCGTGCAATTGCTCGAGCGGCTCAACCAGTGGCTGGCCCGGCACGACCCGGACGCGATCATTGGCTGGAACCTGGTGCAGTTCGACCTGCGGGTGCTGCACGAACATGCCCGGCGCCTGGCGGTGCCGCTGCGCCTGGGGCGTGGGGGCGAGGAGATGCAATGGCGCGAGCACGGCACCCGCACCCATTACTTCGCTTCGGCGGCGGGGCGCTTGATCATCGATGGGATCGAGGCCCTGCGCTCGGCCACCTGGAGTTTTCCGTCCTTCAGCCTGGAGAACGTGGCCCAGACTCTGCTGGGTGAGGGCAAGGCGATTTCCACGCCCTACCAGCGCATGGATGAAATCAACCGCATGTTCGCCGAGGACAAACCGGCCCTGGCCCGCTACAACCTCAAGGACTGCGAGTTGGTGACGCGGATTTTCGCCAAGACCGAGCTGCTGACTTTTCTCCTGGAGCGCGCCACCGTCACCGGTTTGCCCGCCGACCGCAATGGCGGCTCGGTCGCCGCCTTTACCCACCTGTACATGCCGCTGATGCACCGCCAGGGATTTGTTGCGCCGAACCTGGGTGAGCGCCCGCCGGAGGCCAGCCCCGGCGGCTTTGTCATGGACTCGCGGCCGGGGCTTTATGAGTCGGTGCTGGTGCTGGACTACAAGAGCCTGTACCCATCGATCATCCGCAGTTTCCTGATCGACCCGGTGGGCCTGGTGGACGGCTTGCGCCACCCCGGGGACAACGAGTCGGTGCCGGGTTTTCGCGGCGCGCGGTTCTCCCGTTCAAGGCATTGCCTGCCGGCCATCGTCACCCGGGTTTCCGAAGGCCGCGAGCAGGCCAAGCGCGAGCACAACCAGCCGTTGTCCCAGGCGCTGAAAATCATCATGAACGCCTTCTACGGTGTGCTTGGCTCCAGCGGTTGCCGGTTTTTCGATCCGCGCCTGGCGTCTTCGATCACCTTGCGCGGCCACGAGATCATGCGCCGCACCCGCGAACTGATCGAAGCCCAGGGCCACACCGTGATCTACGGTGACACCGACTCGACCTTTGTCTGGCTCGGTCACGCCCATGCCGAGGAGGACGCGACGCGCATCGGCCGCGGCCTGGTGCAGCAGGTCAACCAGTGGTGGCGCGATCACCTGCGTGACGAGTACGGGCTGGAAAGTGCCCTGGAGTTGCAGTTCGAAACCCACTTCAGTCGCTTTCTGATGCCGACCATCCGCGGGGCCGAGGAGGGCAGCAAGAAGCGCTACGCCGGCCTGGTGCTGCACGCCGACGGGCGCGAGGAGATGGTGTACAAGGGCCTGGAAACCGTGCGCACCGACTGGTCGCCCCTGGCCCAGGAGTTCCAGAAGGAGCTCTACCAGCGGATCTTCCACCGCCAGCCGTATCAGGATTATGTGCGCGACTATGTGCGGCGTACCCTGGCCGGCGAGCTGGATCAGCAACTGGTCTATCGCAAGCGCCTGCGTCGCCGGCTCGACGACTACGAACGCAACGTCCCGCCCCATGTGCGGGCCGCACGCCTGGCGGATGAATACAACGACCTGCACGGCCGTCCACGGCAGTACCAGAACGGTGGTTCGATCAGCTACGTGATCACCCTGGCCGGCCCCGAGCCCCTGGAAAATCGCCAGGCCGCCATCGATTACGACCACTACGTGACCCGGCAATTGCAGCCGGTGGCGGATGCGATCCTGCCCTTTGTGCAGGATGATTTCAGCACCCTGATCGGCGGGCAGTTGGGGCTGTTCTAGGCCTCAGTCGACCACGAACAGCTTGACGCCGAGCGCGGTGAACGAGCGATGGGGTTCGGCGTTGTCGGCCACCTGGTAGCTCATGCCGGGGCCGAGTACGAACTGCCGGCCGTCCTCCAGTTCAGTGTGCAACTCGCCCTCCAGGCAAAACAGGATATGGCCCTTGGAGCACCAGTGATCGGCGAGGTAGCCCGCGCTGTACTCGATCATGCGCACTCGGATCGCGCCAAACTGCCGGGTGCGCCAGTAGGCGCAGCCGGTCTCGCCACGGTGTTCGGTAGGCTCGATATCGGACCAGTCGGTGGTGCCAAAAGGGATGCCAGCAATATCCATCGATCACTCATCTGTTCAGGTGTGGAGGGGAAGGGCTCAGTCATCGACCGAGGTGCAGATGCCATTGGCGCCGTGCTTGCCGGTGTAGCTCACGATCACCGAATCATCGTCGGAGAGGCTGATGGAAATCGTCACGTCCGTCGCCTTGGCTTCAAAAAAACGCTCGTTGACGGCACGGGTCTTGGCTTCCTTGCCATTGATCAACACTGGCCCGCCCTGGTCGGCGCTGACCGCCAGATTGCCCGGGCAGTCGACGTTGAATGCCGGAACGCCTTCGGCATGGGCGCCACCGGCGACAAGCAACAGGGTGGCGAGGGAAAGGATTTTTTTCATCGCAAGATTCCTTGAACGCAGATGGACTCTCAAAGCGTAGCGCGTGCCACGTCGGGTGCTCGTTCATCACGCTGAAGCGGTCGTTGCTCAATCACCGCCGCCGCCCCCGCAACCGCCCCCGCCGCAACCACCGCTGTCGCCTCCGCCGTCACTGCTGCCGGAGTCGCCGTCGAATCGGGAGTCGTCACTGCCGAAGCTGGAGCCGGAATCGCTGTCGCTGCTGGAGCTGTACAGCTCGCTGCCGCAATGGACAACCGTGGTCTGGGTGCCGCTCTCGGTCACGCGCTGCAGCGACTGGCAATCGACCACGTAGTGAAAGCCGTTGGCGATTTTCAGCTTGGCATCGAGGGCGAACAACAACGGCAGGCGCGTGGCCTTGCTCGGGTTGATGTTCTCGTCGTGGCAGGCGAACCACCAGCAGCGGCGTAAACCGATGTCGCTTTTTTTCTCGGCGCCCTGGCCCAGCGCCGCCGCCGGCGTGTGATGCAGGAACTGGCCGAAAGCCTTGTCGCAGAACTCCTGATAGTCCCGGGTGTGAAGGATGAACTCATGCCATAGATCGTCGACCACCTGGGACGGCATCGACACATAGCGCTGGCCGCTCTTGAGGTAGGCCATGAAGAACTGGCGCAAGCCCTGGGCCACCAGCTGGCAGTGCTTGAGGTCCAGGTGCGGGTGCTGCGCGCGCAGCGGTTCGAACAACCTGGGCGGCAAGGTGAAACTGCGGATATAGGCTTCGCGGCGCAGCGCAGTCAGGGCTTTCTGGCGCCGCCAAAGCATCGCCAGCAGCACCAGTCCAAGGACAGCAGGGAGAATAAACGGCATGCAGGCGATCCATCAGCCAAAAAAGTGCGCTGACAGTGGCGCAACTGGCGGGATTGTTCAAGAGGTCGGGCCCTGTGCATGCGCAGCATCGGTACACACATGCCTTGAGTCCGCAGCGGCGAGTGCCTATGATTGCGATCAATTCTTATCCGCATTTTCGCGCTTGCCATGAGCTGAGGGTTCCAGTGCCGCCATCTTCCCCCGGCCCGCTTAGGTTGCATCAGGACATCGGCCGTCTTTACCACGATCATCACGGCTGGCTGTTCGCCTGGCTGCGCCGCCGTTTGCGCGACACCGACAACGCCGCGGACATGGCCCAGGACACTTTTCTCTACGTGCTCGGCAAACCCGACCGGGTCGCGGAACTGCGTCAGCCCAGAGCCTGGCTCAGCAGTATTGCCCAGGGCTTGATGGTTGATCGATTCCGGCGGCAGAAGATCGAGCGCGCCTACCTCAATGCCATCGCCTTGCTCCCCGAGCCCGAGCATCCGTCGCCTGAAGAGCGCCTGATCCTGCTGGAAACCCTGACCCAGATCGACGCGTTGCTCGACGGCCTCAGCCCCAAAGTGCGTACCGCCTTCCTGCTCTCGCGCCTTGAAGGCCTGGGGTATCGGGAGATCGCCGAGCGCCTGGGGGTGAGTCAAAGTTCGGTGGAGAAATACATGGCCACTGCGATCCGACATTGCTATCTGGCTCGGGGCCTGATGTGAGCGGATTGCCACGGGACGATATTCCCGAAGCGGTGCTCGACCAGGCGATCCAATGGCTGGTGCGCCTGCAATCCGGTGCGGCCGACCCGGCCATGCACGCCGCTTGCGAACAGTGGCGGCGTGCGCAACCCACTCACGAAAATGCCTGGCAAGCCTTGCAGGTCAACGAGCAGCGCTTTCGGTTAGCCGCGCAACTGACTGCTGGGCTCGCGCGCGACACCCTGGCCAACGCGGCGGCGAGCCACAGCCGCCGCCAGGCCTTGAAGCTGTTGGGGCTGGGGATCTGCGCCAGCGGGCTGGGGGCTGTGGCGATCCAGCAGACCTGGCGCGGGGCCAGCGCCGACTACGTCACCCGTACCGGCGAGCGCCAGCGTTTTCAACTGGTCGACGGCACGCTGCTGCAACTCAATACCCATAGCCGCGCCGACGCTGAGTTCAGTGCCGAGCGGCGTCTGATTATCCTGCGTGAAGGCGAGATATTCATCCGGACCGGCGCCGACACCGACGGGCTCCAGGGGCGTCGGCCGTTCTACGTTCAGACTGCAGAGGCGCGTCTGGAGGCGATCGGTACCGCGTTCAACGTGCGCCAGGAGCCCGGATGCACGCGCTTGAGCGTGGAGGAGGGCACAGTGGCGGTGCATCTGGCCAGTGGCCGGGGGCCGCTGATCACGGCTGGCAACGAGTGCCTGATCCGTGCGGGCAGGGTCGAGCAGGTCCAGGGCAGCGTGTTGCAGGCCAGTGCCTGGACTCGAGGTGCGGTGGTGGCGCGGCAGATGCGCCTGCAGCAGTTGGTCGAGGAGTTGGGGCGCTATCGCACGGGGTGGTTGCTGTGTGATGGGGCGGTGGCCGATTTGCGCATTTCCGGGGTGTTCCAGCTTGAGGACATCGACCGCGCCCTGGCTGGGTTGAGCCAGTCGCTGCCGGTGCGTATCGAGCGCCGGACTCGCTATTGGGTGCGCATTGTTGCGGCTTGAGCGGACGCGACAGAGGCAGACAGGAATAATTATCAAAAAGACTTACGGCTTTTTTCCGCTCCTTCGACAAACAGGAATAACACCTGCCAATCGTAAGGAGCGCTGCATTGAAGTCCCGTTCTGTAACCCCGATTAAAACCCGCCGCAGTCACCTGGCAATCGCCCTGCGCGTGGCTCTGTTCACCCCGGGCGCCGTGTTGCTGGCGGCCCCGTTCTGTGTCCAGGCGGCTGATGCGGTGCAGGCCCGCCCCTATGATGTTCCAGCCGGCAGCCTTGAAGACAGCTTGAACCGGTTTGCCGAGCAGGCGGCCATCAGTTTGTCGTTTGATCCGGCGCTGGTCAGAAACAAGCGCACGGCAGCTTTGCAGGGGCAATTTGCCGTCGATTCGGCGCTCCAGCGCCTGTTGAGCGGCAGCGGCCTGATGGCCAGTCTCGGCAGCCAGGGCACCTGGTTCTTGCAGGCGCTGCCGGCCGGGGCCGTGCAACTGGAGGCGACCCAGGTCACCGGCAGTGCCTTGGGGGCGACTACCGAGGGTACCCACTCCTACACCACGGGGCGCTCGGCGACCGCAACCAAACTGCCGTTGTCGCTGCGTGAAACCCCGCAGTCGGTCACCGTGGTCACCCGCCAGCGGATGGATGACCAAGGCATGAAAAACCTCGATGACGTGCTGCAGAACGCCACCGGTATCACCGTGCTCAAGAACGGCGCCGAGCGTTCGATGTACATGGCCCGCGGGCAGTTGGTAGAGACCCTGCAGATCGACGGCATCCCCACCAATATCAGCAACGCTTACTCGATGGATGCGATCGCCAAACCGACCACCGAGATCTACGATCGGGTCGAGATCGTGCGGGGCGCCACGGGGCTGATGGAGGGGGCGGGTAACCCATCGGCGGCAATCAACCTGGTGCGCAAGCGCCCGACTGTCGAACCTCAGGTGCTGGTGGAAACCTCGGTCGGTTCCTGGGATGACTACCGCACCCTGCTCGATCTGTCGTCGCCGCTCAACGAGCCGGGCACCCTGCGCGGGCGGACGGTGATCAGTTACAACAACGCCAACAGTTACCTGGACACCGCGCAGAAAGAAAACCAGGTGTTCTACGCCATCGTCGAAGCCGACCTGTCGGATTCGACAATGGCGACGCTGGGTTTCACCTACCAGAAGGATCGCAACTCCGGCTACGACTGGTCCGGCCTGCCGACCCAGGAAAACGGTGCGTTTTACCCCTTGTCCCGCTCCACTTCCCTGACCGGCAAGTGGAACCACCTCGACAAGCGCAACACCACGGTGTTCGGTGATATCCAGCATGACTTCGATAACGACTGGAAGCTGGTGTTGGCCGCCAACCAGACCTGGGCCAAGTCCGACTTCCTCGGCAACTTCACGACCAAGGTCGCCAACACCGACAGCAGCTTTCGCCTGCAACCCCGTCATTTCCGCTACAACGACACCCAGACCAGCGTCGACAGCTACCTGACCGGCCCGTTTCAGTTGTTCGGCAAACAGCACGAACTGATCCTGGGCAGCAATGCGCGGATCGACGACTTCGACTACCACGGCGGCAACGACCTGACCTACAACTACGTCTTTGACGTCAACGACCCGGGTGCCTTCAACCCGCCGGCGCCTACGGCCCTGAGCGTCAATAAATGGAAGTACAACATCACCCAGGAACAGCAGGGGGTATACGCTGCCGGCCGTTTCAGCCTGAGCGATTCCACACGCTTGATCCTCGGCAGCCGGGTCAGCTGGTTCAAGAGCGAAAACCTGACCCAGGTCACCACACGCAACAAGAGCGACTACGCGAAAAACCGTCAGTTCACGCCCTATGCCGGCCTGGTTCAGGAGCTCAACCAACAGTTCTCGGCCTACGCCAGCTACACCGAAATCTTCAAGCCGCAGAACAACCTCGGGGTGGATGGTTCGATCCTCGACCCCATGACCGGCAGCAACTATGAGATCGGCCTCAAGGGTGAATTCCTCGATAAGCGCCTGACCTCGGCGCTGGCGCTGTTCCAGACCGACCAGACCGGCCGCGCCGAAGCGATTGACGGTAATGAAGCGGCAACCCTGTGTCCGGCCTTGCCCAACGGCTGCTACCGTGCTTCGGACAAAGTCCGCAGCCGTGGCCTGGATCTGGAGCTGAACGGAGCCTTGAGCGCTGATTGGAACCTGTCCGCCGGCTACACCTACACCCAGTCCAAGTACATCGGCGGCAGTCAGAAAGGTGAGGACTCTTCGGCCTCATCGCCACGTCACCTGTTCAAGGTCAGCACCGACTACCGCCTGCCGGGGGTGTTGAACAAGGCCCGGGTTGGTGGCAGCTTCTATGCCCAGAGCAGCATGACCTATACCGAGGCCGGCAGGTCCTTCAAGATCCAGCAGGATCCCTACACCCTCACCAACCTGCACGCGGTGTACGAGATCAACCAGAATCTGGAAGTGCAGTACAACCTGGATAACGTCTTCGACAAGAAGTACATCCAGACCACCGGCAACACCAATTACTGGAACTTCTACGGCGAGCCGCGCAACTTCAACCTCGCCCTCAGGGCCAAGTACTAGGCAAAAAAACGCCGGGCCAGGCCAAGGTTCTCCTGGCCCGGTGCGGCGTCAAAACGGCCTCAGTTATTGTCGATATCGACATCCTTGGTTTCCCGCAGGCAGATCAGCCCTACGACCAGGCTGACCCCGGTGACCAGCACCGGGTACCACAGACCGTAGAAAATATCGCCGGTGTAGACCACCAGGGCAAAGGACACAGTGGGCAGGAAGCCGCCGAACCAGCCGTTGCCGATGTGATAGGGCAGGGACATGGAGGTGTAGCGGATGCGGGTCGGGAACAGCTCGACCATCAGCGCTGCCAGCGGCCCGTAGCACATGGCCGCGATCAGGATCAGAGCCACGATCAGCACCACCACCATGGTTTTGTTGACGTTCTGTGCGTCAGCCTGTTGCGGGTAGCCGGCCAGGGTCACCGCGCCGCGCAGGGCCGCTTCGTCGAAACCGTCGAGCTTCAACTCACCGACGCTGACCTGTACCGAGCTCCCGGCCGGGGCGGCGACGCTGCTGTAGGGCAGGCCCTGTTTGACCAGGAAGGTCTTGACCTTGTCGCACGGGCTGTCGAATTTGGCCTTGCCCACCGGGTCGAACTGGAAGGTGCAGGTGGCCGGATCGGCGATCACGCTGATCGGTGCCTGGCGGCTGGCCTGGTCGATGGCCGGGTTGGCGTAGTGCGCCAGGGATTTGAAGATCGGAAAGTACAGCGCAGTGGCCAGCAACAGGCCGACCATCAGCACCGGCTTGCGTCCGACCTTGTCCGACAGCCAGCCGAAAAAGATGAAGAACGGCGCGCCGATCACCACGCTGATGATCAACAGCATATTGGCCAGGGCCGGGTCCATCTTGAGGAACTGGGTGAGGAAGAACAGCACGTAGAACTGTGCGGCGTAGAAGGTCACCGCTTGCCCGGCATTGATGCTGAACAGGGCGATCAGCACCACTTTGAGGTTTTCCCATTTGCCGAAGGATTCGCGGATCGGCGCCTTGCTGGCGCGGCCTTGCTCTTTCATTCTGAGGAAGGCCGGCGACTCGTGCAGGCTCATGCGGATCCAGGTGGAAATCCCCAGCAGCACGATCGACAGCAGGAATGGCAGGCGCCAGCCCCAGACTTCGAACTGATCGCCGGTGAAGTAGCGGCAACCCAGCACCACCAGCAGCGACAGCAACAGGCCGAGGGTCGCGGTGGACTGAATCCAACTGGTGTGAAAGCCGCGCTTGCCGGCCGGCGCGTGCTCGGCGACGTAGGTCGCGGCGCCGCCGTACTCACCGCCCAATGCCAGGCCCTGGAGCATGCGCAGCAGCACCAGGATGATCGGTGCGGCGATGCCGATGCTCGAATAGGTCGGGAGCAGGCCCACGGCGAAGGTCGCTACCCCCATGAGGATGATGGTGACCAGGAAGGTGTATTTGCGCCCGATCATGTCCCCCAGGCGCCCGAACACCAGCGCGCCGAACGGGCGCACCACGAAGCCGGCGGCAAACGCCATGAGCGCGAAGATAAAGGCCGTAGTGTCGTTGACCCCGGCGAAGAACTGCTTGCTGATGACGGCCGCGAGGGCGCCATACAGGAAAAAGTCGTACCACTCGAATACCGTCCCCAGGGACGAGGCGAAGATGACTTTGCGGCTGCCTTTGCCAGTGGCGGCGGCCAGGGGCGGGTTCAGGGGCTGAGCGTGGTCTGACATACAGGTGTCCCTCACAGTGATTATTTTTGTTGTTCCACTGCCAACGCCAGTATCGGCGCGGTTAGCGCGTCACAGCTTCTTGGTAGGAGCCGGCGTGCCGGCGATTTGTTCCACGGCCCGGGCTCCATGCTTCGGGTCGTGCTCGCCGGCCAGCCGCTGGTACGGGTCAGGCAAGTTGCGGCTGTTGGCTGATGTTCCGGGTGGCCGGGGCCAGAATCAGCTCGGCGGCTTTTTCGGCAATCATCAGGGTGGGTGAACAGGTGTTGCCCGAGGTGATGCGCGGCATGATCGAGGCGTCGGCGACGCGCAGCCCCGGGATGCCATGCACCCGCAGTTCGGCATCCACCACCGCCTGGCGATCCTGGCCCATGCGGCAGGTGCCCACCGGATGGAAGATGGTGGTGCCGATGCGCGCCGCGGCTTCCTGCAGTTGCTCCTGGCTTTGCAGCTCGGCGCCGGGCAGGTACTCGCTGGGTTTGAACGCTTGCAGGGCCGGAGCGGCGACGATGCGTCGGGTCAGGCGGATGGCGTCGGCGGCCACTCGCAGGTCGTGCGGATGGCTCAGGTAATTGGGCTGGATCACGGGGGCCGCGCCGGCGTCCAGGGAGCTGATTACCACCTGGCCGCGACTCTGCGGGCGCAGGTCGCAGACCGAGGCGGTGAACGCCGGGAAGGCATGCAGCGGTTCGCCGAAGCGCTCCAGGGACAGCGGTTGCACGTGGTATTCGAGGTTGGCCGAGGTCTGTTCCGGCCCGGAGCGGGCAAACGCGCCAAGCTGGCTCGGGGCCATGGACAGCGGGCCACTGCGGTCGTACAGGTAGCGCAGGCCCATGCCCATCTTGCCCCACAGCGTGCCGGCGATCTGGTTCAGGGTGCGGGCGTTTTCCAGTTTGTAGATCAGCCGCAGTTGCAGGTGATCCTGCAGGTTGGCACCGACCCCGGGCAGCTCGTGGGCCACCCCCAGGCCGAGGTGTTGCAGGAGCGACGCGGGGCCAATGCCCGAGCGCTGGAGAATGCATGGCGAACCGATCGAACCGGCACAGAGGATGATCTCGCGGCGCGCCTTGAAGTTGTGCAGCCGGCCCTGGCATCGTGCCCGGACGGCCACCGCGCGGCCGTTTTCCAGCAGCACCCGTTCCACCTCGATGTCGGTGAGCACGGTGAGGTTGGGGCGCTGGCGAATCGGCTTGAGAAAGGCCTTGGCGGCGTTCCAGCGCACCCCGGCCTTCTGGTTGACCTGGAAGTAGCCGCAGCCCTGATTGTCACCGCCGTTGAAATCATCGATGCGAGGAATGCCGCTTTGCTCGGCGGCGTCGCGAAAGGCGTCGAGTATCGGCCACGACAGGCGCTGGCGCTCGACCCTCCACTCACCGCTGGCACCGTGCAAGGGCGAGGCCCCGGCGAAGTGGTTTTCGCTCTTCTTGAACAGCGGCAGCACCTCCTGCCAGCTCCAGCCCGGGTTGCCGTCGGCTGCCCAGCCATCGTAGTCACCGGCCTGGCCGCGCATGTAAATCATGCCGTTGATCGATGAACAGCCGCCCAGCACTTTGCCCCGTGGGTAGCTCAGGCTGCGTCCTTGCAGGCCGGGTTCGGCCTCGGTCTTGAAGCACCAGTCGGTGCGCGGGTTGCCGATGCAGAACAGATAGCCGACGGGGATATGGATCCAGGCGTAGTTATCGCGCCCACCGGCTTCCAGCAGCAGGACCCGGTGTTGCGGGTTGGCCGACAGGCGATTGGCCAGCAGGCAGCCGGCAGGGCCGGCACCGACCACGATGTAGTCGTATTGATCAAAGGCAGGCAGCATCCATGACCTCGTGTGGATTCTTGTTGTGGTGAATCGTCCTGATTCGTTGCGTTGCCCTGCAAGGGTAGCTTTCGCTCGGTGGCTGTGTGGTTTAAATCACAGACTTTCTGCTGCCGGTTTTGACCTGGAGGTTGCGCTGAATGGGCCAGCGGCGGCGCTGGGTTGTCGAGGCGCGGGTTGGGGCCCGCGTCCGCACGCGGCCCGTGCCTGGCCGCAGCGGCTACGGGGAGGTTGGACGTCGTTCTTGGCGGCGGTGGGTGTGCAGCAGCAGGCCCATGGCGATCAGGCTGCTGGCGCCGGCGAGCAGCATGGCCAGGCGAAATCCGCTGCTCATGGCGCTGCTGTAGAGCTCGGCAAACAACCCGCAATGGCTGGGGAAATAGTGCTGGTTGACCGCTGCCCGGGCCATCGGCAAGGCGTCGGTAAAGCCGTTGGCCCGGGCCGACTCACTGAGCCGGCGTACCGCCTGGGCGCTCATCAGGCTACCCAGCAGGGCAATGCCCACGCTCATTCCGGTCTGGCGCAGGGCGTTCATGGTGGCCGAGGCGATCCCCGCGCGTTCCGCTGGCGCCGTGGCCATCACGCTGAGCCCGGTCGCCGGGACCGCCAGGCCCATGCCCAGGCCCAATACCGCAAACAGCGAGCCCACCCACCCGTAGGGCGTGTGGGCGTCGAAGCTGCTCATGGCGCACATCGACAGGCCAATCAGGCCATAGCCGATGATCATCAATTGCGGCACCGGCAGGCGCCCCGCCAGGCGGCCGAAAAGCATCGATACACAACCGGTGACGATAAATTGCGGGAGCATGCGCACCCCGGTTTCCGAGGCCGACCAGCCCTGGATCTGCTGCAGGAAAATCGAAAAGAAAAACAGGCTGCTGTAGCTGGAGAACCCCAGCATGAACGAGGCCAGGTTGGCCACGGCAAACGGGCCCTGGCGCAGCAGTTGCACCGGCACCAGAGGGCGTTTGACCCGGCGCTCCACCAGCACGAACAGCACCAGCATCACGCCAGCCAGGACCAGGGCCGTGAGGGCTGTGGGGCCGCTGAAGCCCTCATCGCCGGCGACGATCAGGCCATAGGTCAGCGCCCCCAGCCACAGCACGCTGAGCACCTGGCCGGCTGGATCGAGTGCTGCGTGCTCGGGGTGTTTGCGTTCGCTGATACCCCAGGTACCCAGGACGATGGCCAGCAAGCCGAGCGGCAGGTTGATCAGGAAAATGCTCGGCCAGCCCAGCGAGTCCAGCAGCACGCCGCCCACCAGCGGCCCCAGGATCAGGGCCATGGCAGTGAACGCCGACCAGCCGCCAATCACATGGGCGCGCTGCTTCGGGTCGGGGAAGGCATGGCTGAGAATCGGCATCGCCCCGGGGATCAGTAGCGCCCCGGCCAGCCCTTGCACTGCGCGCCCGGCCAGCAATTGCGGCAGGTCGCCGGCCCAGGCACAGAGTGCCGAGCCAATGCTGAACAACCCCACGCCGATCAGCCAGCAGCGCTTGTGACCGTAGCGATCGCCCAGGGGGCCGGCCGACAGCATGAAGGCCGACAGGCAGATGGCGTAGGCATTGACCACCCACTGCAACCCGGCAAGGTCGGTGTTCAGCGCGTGCTGCAAGGTCGGCAGGGCAACGTTGACGATGCTGATATCCAGTGTCGCGAGGAAGGTGCCGAGGTAGGCGGCGGCCACCAGGGCCGGGCGGCGATAACGCTGCATGAGACAACTCCCGGAGGGGGGAAGGGAAGTGATTGACGGCATCATAAGTATTCGACTGACCGTCGGTCAATGGATTATGAAGTGCGCTGCTGTCGCTAGCGCACGGCGATTCCCCTAAACTGTCGACCTTTGTCTGCCAGGCCGGACCCGCCGATGACCGTGAAACGCACCAGGGATGAACAGCAGGCGCCAGACCTGCCACGCCCCCGAACCAAACCTGCCGAAGTGCGCCTGGACGAACTGATGGCAGCCGCCGAAAGCCTGTTCCTGAGCCAGGGTGTGGAAGCCACCACCATCAGTGAAATCGTCGAGCGGGCCCAGGTCGCCAAGGGCACCTTCTATCACTACTTTGCTTCGAAGAACGAGATGCTGGTGGCCCTTGGCGAGCGCTACACCGCGCATTTTCTCCAGCGCCTGGAGCAGGCGGTCGAGGCCTGCGCCGCCGACGATTGGGTGGCACGCCTGTCGAGCTGGATCCGCGCAAGTGTCGACACGTACCTGGCGACCTACCGGATTCACGACATCGTCTACACCAACCATCACCACCATGACCGCGACAACCCGGACAAGGGCGCGATCCTCACCCAACTGCAGGGCATCCTTGAAGGTGGGCAGCAGGCCGGCACCTGGTCGCTGTCGCACCCCGGCATCGTGGCCTCGCTGATCTATGCCGGGGTGCACGGCGCCACTGACGATGTGATCGCCGCCCGTCAAGGTGACAGCCAGGCCCTGGCCGACGTCATCATCCAATCCTGCTTGCGCATGCTCGGTGTACCCAGGGCTTAGGCCCAGTCATTTTCTGTAAAAGGACTTACCTGCTCGATGAAAAAACGCACCCGCATTCTCTGCGCCGTGGTCGCTGTGTTCCTGGCGTTTCAGGGGTACTACGCCTTCTATTACGGCTACACCTATCAGAAGCCGGACTACAGCCCGAACAAGGCGTTCTACTACCAGAAGTACCGGCTGTTCAGCTGGAGCCGCTGGATCCCCAGCATCGGCATGCCCGGTGATGGCGCGCAGTCGTTGTACAACACCGGTGGCTATGTACGGGTGTTCAGGGCCGACGGGACTCTGGAGGGGCAGTTCTACAACAGTTGCGTGGCGATGACCGAGGTGCACTGGACGGGTGACTCGATTGTCGGGTTTGGCTGTGGTGAGAGTGACGACAACCTGGTGGAACTCTCGGCGGATGGCGGATGAGTCGTCATCGCGGCTTGCCCGATCGCCTTGAGAGGGCGAGCGGGTTCCGGGTCTGCCGAGCCGACTCGGGCGCGATGTCGAGTGTCGACGCCGGGGCCGTGCGCGAGGCTCGGCCCATGACCCTGGCGCAGGGGGCTTGAGATGGAGTTTGAATCGCTGTTCGCCGGCCTGGTGCAAGGGGCCTTCGACGCTGGCCCCAGATTGCTGAAGCTTGCCGCGCTGAGCCCGACACAGCTGCTTGCCCAGGGCTTTGATCGGGTGGGGGAACCCCTGGAGTTTCATCTTTACGAAAAGCCGGCGGTGCTCACCCGCAAGGGTCGTGAGCTGGGTGTGCTGTTGAAGGTCTACTTTGATGCCGAGCGCCGCCTTGGCCCCGGCCTGGAACTGGGCAAGGGCTTGCGCCTGACTTCGCTGCTGGCATGCTACCTACGGCTCAGGGGGCTGGAGCAACCGAACCAGGGCGCCCTGGAGTTTTATTTTGTTGATGATGAGCGCAGGGAAGGCGCGGTGATTATCGAGGGGAGCACCGTGGTCCGCTTCAGCCAGTGGGATCGAAGAGCCGGGTACCGGGTTGCAACCCTGGAGCGCAACTTTCCCGAGGCGGGGCCTTGCCAGGACCTGGCGACCTCTATGGTCAAGCGCACCCTGCACCCTTTGGCGCTGGAGTCGGTGCCCTCGCGTCGCACCGGCAACCCCGCCTTTGACCGCTTGCGTCGCGCCTGGCCCCCACCTCTGTAGCCGCTGCCGAGCCCGCGAGGCCGCCCTGGCCCTCTAAAACGCCGCAGAGTGTCAGGTGTTCGTAGGTTCTCGCACAGCTCAATCCTCCCCCAACAACTCAAATTGCGTGCTGCCCAGGCATTCGCCATTGACCAGGATGTGCACCCGGTGGCTGCCGGCGTAATGCCGGCGGGTGTTCAGTTCGCGGATGTGCTGGGCGCGGCTCAGGGTTTCGCGGGCATGGGCGGCGAGGGTCAGCGCCTTGAGCTTGAACACCTTGGCCGACGTGGCGCCCGAGGCCTTGACGTAATCGATGGCGTAGTCGACCACCAGCTTCTGGCTGGCGGCAGCCGTCGAGGCCAGGGTGAAGGACAGATTCACCCGCTCCCCCAGGCGAATGGTCGGCGGTTCGATCCGCAGGTCCAGCAGCTCGACCTCGGCCCGGGCACCGGCGCCGATGATTGCCAGGGCCCGGCGGTCGCCCTGCTTGATCAGGCTGCGCAGGGCATGCCGGGCAATCCACGCGGTGTGGCGGTTGTCCAGGGACCAGCCTTCGATCAGGTCCAGGACCCAGCTCGGGTGATCCTTGGTGATGTCATTGAGGTGGTTGGCCACCGATTTGCGCACGTACAGGCTGGGGTCGGCCTTGAGCGCGTCGAGGATCGGCGCGGCCAGCGTCGGGTCGGCCTGGATCTGCTCCAGGCGAAAGGACCAGGGCAGGCGCGGGCGGCTGCCTTCACTGGCCAGGCGCCGCACATGCTCATCCGGGTCCAGCGCCCACTGCTGCATCAACGCCAGGGTGCGCTGCGGGTCGCTGCGCAGAAAAGGCCGTATGGCAAATTCCGAGGAGCCGAACCCGGTGAAAAACTTCAGCGCCTGCATCGAGCGCTCGAAGGCATGGGTGCCATGACTGGCCACGTAGTGCGGCAGGAACATGCACACAAACCGGCTGTCCAGGCGCGGCGCCAGGGCTTCCAGCAACCCCAGGCTGGTTTCGTAGTCCAGCGCCAGCACGCTGTGCAGGCTGTCACTGACCCGGGCCAGGCGCTGCATCACCGATAACTCGGCCAGGCCCTGGCTCGCGTGCTTGAGAAACCCCCGGCGATCGAACCCCGGATACACCGCCAGCATTTCGTCGGCGATATGTTCCAGGCGTTGCTGGTTGAAGATTTCCTTCAGCGCAGGTGCGCTTTGCTCGGCGGTGGTCATCGGCAGATCCAGTCAGTGGCAGGGCGCGAACACTCTACAGCAGGGCCCTGACAGTTTATGTCAGGAGCCGCTGCCGGAGAGGATGTGGCGAGGGAGCGTGCTCCCGTTCGAGGGCGCAGCCCTCGCAAAACCCTGTGGCCCCTGATTCAACGCCAGGGCGCTTAACGCGGTGGCGGCAATGGGCTTTCGACCTGCTCGTCCAACTGGTCGGCGGCAAACAGCCGTGCCAGTTCATTGCGCGCCTCCTGGGCGGTCTGCAGTACCTTGGCCGCGTCGTCGTACACCGCGTGCTGGGCTTGCAGCACTTGTTCGTCGTGGCGGGTGAAACGCTGGATGCGCGAGTCGGCCTGGGCCTGGCTCAAGCCGAGGCCGACCAGGGTCCGCCGGCTCATTTCCAGGCTCGAATAATAGGTTTCGCGCACCGCTTCGGCGCCCAGGTCCACCAGCTTGTGCACGTGCTGGCGATTGCGGGCACGGGCGATGATTTTCATGTGCGGGTACAGCTTGCGCACCAGGGCGGCGGTCTGGATGTTGGTGTCCGGGTCATCGGTGGCGATCACGAAAAACTCGGCCTCGCCGACCTTGGCCGCATTGAGGATCTCGGGGCGCATCGGGTCGCCGTAGAACACCGGCATACCGCCGAAACTGCGGGTCAGTTCGATGGTTTCCACCGAAGTGTCGAGGGCCACGAACGGCACTTTCTGCGCCTTGAGAATCCGCGCCACAATTTGCCCCATGCGGCCCATGCCGGCGATCACCACCCGTGGCGCGTCGCTGTCGATGTCCCGCAGGTGCGCCGGCACTTCCACCGGCTTGCTCTTGGGCACCAGCAGGCGCGAGCAGGCCAGCAACAGCAGCGGGGTCATGGCCATCGACAAGGTGATGGTCAGCACCAGCAGGTCATACAGCCGCGCCTCGAACAGGCCCTGGTCACGGCCGATCTTGAACACCACGAACGCGAACTCGCCGCCCGCCGCCAGCACCACCCCCAGGCGCACCGCGCTCAAGCGCCCGAGCCCCCCGGCCAGGCGCCCGACCACGTACAGCAACGGCAGCTTGAGGCCGATCAGCAACAGGGTCAGCCCGAGCACCGCCAGCGGTGCGCTGAACAGCAGGCTGATATTGGCCCCCATGCCGACGCTGATGAAAAACAGCCCCAGCAGCAAGCCTTTGAACGGTTCGATCTGGGCTTCCAGTTCGTGGCGGTATTCCGAGTCGGCCAGCAGCAGGCCGGCGAGGAACGCGCCCAGGGCCATGGACACCCCGGCCAGGTCCATCAGCCAGGCGGTGCCGATGACCACCAGCAGCGCGGTGGCGGTGGATACCTCGGGCAGCCCGGTGGCGGCCACCACGCGAAACACCGGGCGCAGCAGATAACGCCCGCCAACCACCACAACTGCAATGCTGCCCAGCACCTGCAGGCCGTGGGTGATGTCCTGGGCGGTGCTGGTGTGGTGATCGCCGCCGGCCAGGGCCGGTACCAGGGCGATCAGCGGGATGGCGGCAATGTCCTGGAACAGCAGAATGGCAAACGCCAGGCGCCCGTGGGGGCTGTTGAGTTCCTTGCGTTCGGCCAGGCTTTGCAGGCCGAAGGCGGTGGAGGACAACGCCAGCCCCAGGCCGAGGACGATGGCGCTGTTCAGGGGGTGGCCGAACACCAGCAGGGCCATGCTGCCGATCACCACCCCGGTCAGCAGCACCTGGGCCAGGCCGACGCCGAACACCGCCTTGCGCATCACCCATAGCCGTCGCGGCGACAGCTCCAGGCCAATGATGAACAGCAGCAGCACCACCCCGAGTTCGGAAATGTGGCTGACGCTCTGCGGGTTGCCGATCAGCCCCAGCACCGACGGGCCGATGATCACCCCGGCAAACAGATAGCCCAGGACCGCCCCCAGTTGCAGGCGCTTGGCCAGGGGCACGGTCAGCACCGCCGCGAACAGAAACACGACGGCGGCTTGTAACAGGTTGCCTTCATGGGGCATGGGCTTACTCCGGGGGATGGGCAGCGCTGGTTGACCTTGGCCAGCAGGGCGCGACCCAGGATAGGGGGATAAGGTTACGACCGATCGATGGCCGCTGGCGTCACAACTGGCTGCGCCAGGTACTGGTAAATTCTGCGGCCGCCGGCGGCAGGCGGTTCAGCAGGGCCACCGCGTTGTCGCCCTGGTTGTAATAGACCAGGAAGTCGCCGTGTTCAAAGCAGACCATGAAGCCGCTGAGAATGCTTGTGTCCAGGTGCGGCCATGTATCGAACAGCGCGGCGACATCGGTGATCAGTTGACCCGCCAGATGGCCGGCGTCGAGGGTGGCCAGCAGGTCTTCGGCGCGCCATTCGCAGCGTTGCCCCGGCTCCAGCTCGAAGGCGGGCGTCAGGTGCAGGGGCTGGTGGTCGGTGCCGACGCTTTCGCCGTCGCTGAGCAGGAACATCGACAGCAGGCTGGCATCGCTGCAGCGCCATTGCAGGTCGCCGCAGTCATCCATGACCCGCTCGCCGGCAAAAAAATAGCGCTCGTTGTCCAGCCCGGCCAGGCGCTTGCCGATCAGGCTGCGCAGTCGTTGCAGGTCGAGGGCCTGGCGTTCGGCACCGGAGGTGCGGCAGTGTTGGCCGCTCACGCCGTGGCCTGGGGGGCAGCGGCAGTATGGGGCGCCGGGGCCTGGGCGAGCAGGGGTGGCATCGGGCAATCCAGCAGGTCGGCCACCGCGCGCATCAGCTCGGCTTCGGCCACTGTCACTTCGCCGTCGTATCCGATGCAGCGGGCCATGGCGCCGAGCAGCGTCGGGCGTTGTTCCAGTGTCAGCTGGCGCAGGCGGAGCAGGGCCTGGTCCAGGTGTTCAAGGTCGGTTTCAGTTGCTTGCGGGCGCTCGAATGGCAGCTCGGCCCAGGCACAGGTCAGGGCCAGGCGTGCCTGCTCCGGGTCGGCCTGGCCGGCGTTGGCCAGGGCCCCGAGCAATACCGCCAGTTCAGCGCTGCACTGGGCCAGGGTCCATTTGGACTCGGCGGCCGGCAGGCCTTCGACATTGCGCTGCACGATGCGCAACAGGGTCCACTCCAGCAGCTCGACCTTGTCGTCAGCCTCGATCAGGTGCCGGAGGTTGTCCATGAAGACCTGCAGTGCGCCCTTGTCCAGTTGCTTGAGGGCCGGGATGACCAGGTCCAGCAATGGCAGGCGCAGGCCCGGATCAAGCTGCTCCAGAGCCGGGCTCAGGGAGTCGACGGCGCCCCGTAGCACAGCGTCGGTGCTGCCGGCCAGCTGTTGCCGTTGCAGGTCGCGGACCGTTGCGATTGGCGACAGCAGCAGGCCGTAGACCAGGGCCTGGGCCCCGGTGCTGCTGCGGGCGCTGTCCTTGAGCCGTGGGTCGAGGCTGGCCAGGGTCTGTTGCGCCGCGTGCAGGTGGCCCTGTTGCGGCGCGCCGATGGTGGCAATCGAGGCCTGCACGGCGGCCAGGTCAAACACCAGTGCCGCCGGCGCAGGGGCGACGCTGGGCAGGGAGCTGAGCACTTCGGAAAAATCGAGATCGCTGCTGCCGCTGGCGGCGGGCAGCTCGACCAGGGCCACGCTGGGGAAGTTGCCGTCCCAGCTCGGCTCGATCCGGCGAATGCGTTCGCCCAGGGGTGGGTGGGTCGCCGAGCCACCGCTGGCGGATAGCGTCGCGCCTTCGCTGAAGTAGAGATGGCTGAATTCGGCGGCGTGGGCGGCGTCCAGTTTGGAGCTGGCGGAGTAGCCGCCGATCTTTTTCAGGGCGCCGAGGATGCCGGTCGGGTTGCGGGTGAACTGCACCGCCGAGGCGTCGGCGAGGAACTCGCGTTCGCGGCTGATGGCGCCCTTGATCCGATTGCCGAAAAACGTGCCCACCGACCCCAGCAGGACCAGGGCCATGCCGATAAACAATCCCACGGTCCCCGCCTGGCTGCGCCCGGACTTGCTATTGAGAGCGCTGGAGCCGCTGGCAATCACATTGCCCACCAGGCCGATCACCAGGATGCCGTGGACGATCGCCACCAGCCGGGTATTGAGGCGCATGTCGCCGTTATAGATGTGGCTGAATTCATGGGCGATGACCCCCTGCAGTTCATCGCGGTTGAGGACCATGATCGCCCCGTGGGTGACCCCGACCACAGCGTCCTGGGGCGTGAGCCCGGCGGCGAAGGCGTTGATCCCGGCATCCGGCAGCACGTACACCTGGGGCACTGCGGTGCCGGACGCCAGGGCCATTTCTTCGACCACGTTAAGCAGTCGCTGCTCCTCCAGCCCCCGGGGTTCGAGGTTGATCAAGCGGCCGCCGAGCCGCTCGGCCACCACCTTGCCGCCGGCGCGCAATTGCGCGTGCTTGCTCAGGCTGGCACCGATGACCACCACCAGTACCAGAGCGGCGATGCTCGGCACCATTTGCCAGTTGATGCCCGCCTCGATTTTCATTTCCTGCTGGAGCTGCTGCATACCCACGATCAGCACCACGCTGGTGACGGCGATCAGCGAGATCACCGCCAGGGTCATCAGCACTACCAGCTGCAGGGTGCGCCGTTTGGCACGGGCCTGGTGTTCAAAAAAATTCATCGGACCGTCCGTGGTGAAAGCGGGTTAGAACGCAACCTTGGGCGCTTGCTGGATCGCCGCGCTGTCGGCGAATTCCAGCAGGCTGGCGTCGCTGCCATGGCCCAGGACCCCGGCCAGCAGTACTGGCGGAAAGCTCTGGCGATAGCTGTTGTAGGCCATGACCGAGTCGTTGTAGGCCTGGCGAGCGAAGGCCAGTTTGTTTTCGGTGCTGCTCAGCTCTTCGCTCAATTGCTGCATGTTCTGCGAGGCCTTGAGGTCCGGGTAGGCTTCCATGGTCACGTTCAGGCGGCCCATGGCGCTGGTCAGGGCCCCTTCGGCCTGGCCCAGTTGCGCCATGCTCTGGGCGCTGCCCGGTTGCGCCGCGACCGCCTTGAGGCCGGCGAGGGCGGTGTTGCGCGCGGCGATCACCGCTTCGAGGGTTTCGCGCTCGTGCTGGAGATAGCCCTTGGCGGTTTCCACCAGGTTGGGAATCAGGTCATAGCGGCGCTTGAGCTGGACTTCGATCTGGGCGAAGGCGTTCTGATAGCGATTGCGGCGGTTGACCAGGGTGTTGTAGATGCTGATGGCACCAATCACCAGCACGGCCAGAATGGCCAAGGCGACGAGGGTGGAAATAGCCATGGTGATGTCCTTATCCAGGTGGTTTTTGTGGGGCGCATGGTAACCGAATTTTTTCTCTTCACGCGCCGCGTTGGTCGCCTGGGGATCGCTTTTTTGCCGTCGGAGCGCTGGCCCCGACGTCCATCGGCAAGGGCTGTGAATGATTTCCCCGCGCCGCGGTCCGACCCAGGGTATGCCTTGAATTCTGGAGTGCCTCATGAGCGTCAAACCACTGATTGCCTGCCTGTCCCTGACCGCCTGCCTGTCTGCCATGGTGCCCCTGGCCCAGGCCCAGGAGGCCGCCGATAAAAGCGTGTCCTCGACCTTCAACGGGCGCGAGCTGGTGGTCGGCGACCGTGCCCCGGACTTGTATCAGCGTGAGGTTTCGGCCATCCACGACTGGAAGAAAAAAGGCCTGAAGGCACCGCAGGAGCAAAGCCAGTGGGTGCAGATCAAGGACCAGTACGTGCTGGTGGAAATCACCAGCGGCAAGATCCTCGACATGGCGCCGGTCAAGCGCTGAGGCACTGGCCGGACGTCGCCAGCGCGTCGCGGGGTTTGCCAAGCGCGAGCAATTCTGCGAAAACCCTGCGCGCATTCCCCGGCGGCGGGGAGCGTTGAACGAGGGGCAATGATGAACGAGCAGATGAGCGACCAATTACAGGTGATCGATACCCAGTTGGGCGACGGCAAGGCCGTGGTCAAGGGGGCGTTGATCACTACCCAGTACCGGGGCTTTCTGGAAGATGGCACGAGCTTCGATTCCTCCTACGAGCGCGGCAAGCCATTCCAGTGCGTGATTGGTACCGGGCGGGTAATCAAGGGCTGGGACCAGGGCCTGATGGGGATGAAAGTCGGCGGCCAGCGCAAGCTGCTGGTACCGGCGCACCTGGCCTACGGTGAACGCTCCATGGGGGCCCATATCAAGCCCCATTCCAATCTGATCTTCGAGATCGAATTGCTGGAAGTGCTGACCCGCGACGACTGATCCGACCCGCAGTTACCTCCACTCCGTGGCCCGGGCGGCTATTGCCCGTGGGCCACCCTGCCATTGCCGTGCTGCTCTATAACGGGCAGGCGTTGCCACCCATCCAAATGTTTGGCGGCATGCTTGCCAGGCTGGCCGGCCAGGGGTGAAGATGCTTGCCACATAGGGGTAGGGGGTATAGGTATGTCGCACACGCATGCACAGAAAGATGAACTGCTGAAACGGGTCCGGCGCATTCTCGGGCAGGTCCAGGCCGTGGAACGGGCGCTGGAGTCCGGCGCCGAATGCGCCAAGACCCTGCACCTGGTGGCCGCGACCCGTGGCGCCATCAATGGGTTGATGGGCGAGATCATCGAGGCCCATGCCCTGGAGCATGTGGCCAACCCCGAGCTCAGCGATGCAGAGCGGGCCAAGGGCGTCGACGAGTTGCTCGAAGCCATCCGCCGCTATTCCTGACAGGGGACTCCCGCATGAGCATTGCAGCCCAAGCCCGGCATTTTTCTCATCCTCACCTGTTTCTCGGCGCCGGCCACGACGATAACGCGCGCCGAACCCTGTGGGTGGTGGCGCTGACCCTGGTGATGATGGTCGGCGAAATTGCCGCCGGCTATATCACCGGCTCCATGGCCCTGTTGGCCGATGGCCTGCACATGGCGACCCACGCCGGCGCCCTGGGCATTGCGGCGGCGGCCTACGGCTATGCCCGACGCCATGCAGGCAGCGCGCGTTTCAGTTTCGGCACCGGCAAGGTCGGCGACCTCGCGGGCTTTGCCTCGGCGATGATCCTGGGCCTGGTGGCGCTGGGCATTGCTGCCGAGTCGCTGCTGCGCCTGTTCCAGCCGACCCAGGTGGCCTTTACCGAGGCCACACTGATTGCGGTGGCGGGGCTGGCGGTGAATATCCTCAGCGCCTGGCTGCTGGGCGGCCATCACACCCATCATGGGCATGGGCAGCATGCGGAGCACGGACACGGGCATGAACATGCCCATGACCATCCCCATGAACACGCCCACGCCCATCACGACAACAACCTGCGTTCGGCCTATGTGCATGTGCTGGCCGATGCCCTGACTTCGGTGCTGGCGATTGCCGCGTTGCTTGCGGGGCGTTACCTGGGTTGGGTCTGGCTTGACCCGCTGATGGGCCTCGTCGGCGCGGTGGTGATCGCCCGCTGGGCCTACAGCCTGATGAAGACCAGCGCCGCCGTGCTGCTCGACGCCAGCGACGAGCAGGTGGCCGCAGAGATTCGGCAATTGGTGGAGTCGAGTGGGGACGCCAGCATCACCGATTTGCATGTGTGGCAGGTCGGGCCCCAGGCGCGGGCGGCCATTGTCAGCGTCCTGGCCCAGCCGTCGCTGAGTGCCGAGGCGTTGCGCCAGCGCCTGGCCGCGGTGCACGAGTTGGCGCACCTGACCCTGGAGTACCGCAGCCTGTAATCGCGCCCGGCGCCCTCAGGCATTGTCGGGCGCCAACAGCCCGTGGGCCGAGTAGGCGATCCCGCTCAGCGCCACCACCAGCAGCACCAGGCTGGAAGCCCAGGTCACGGCCCGCTGGTACTTGAGCGTGAGGGCGTGGCGCGAAAGCAGGATATAGCCCGCCAGCACCGCGAAATCGATCACCACCCACAGCCCGATCAGCACGCTCACGCTGGTGCTGAACGACGGGCTGACCTGGATGAACCGGGGAAAGAACGAGACAAAGAACAGGATGTCCTTGGGGTTGGAAACCCCCACGAGAAAACCTTGCAGCAGATTCCCGCCTGCCCGCTGCGGCCGTGATCCCTCGGGGCTGGCGGAGCGCTCTGGCGCCCGCAGGCTGCGCAGCCCCTGCCATGCCAGGTAACCGATAAAACAGCAGCCCAGCAGGCTCACCCAGTTGAGCAGGGACGGCGCCAGCTTCAGGCTGCCGCCTAGAATCAGCACCGCCACCAGGGCCAGCAGCAACGACGCAGCGTTGGTGCCCAGGGCGGTCAGCACGGCGCGCCGTGGACCGGCCCGCAGGCTGGTGTTGACGATCAGCGCCACCACCGGCCCCGGTGTCGCCACCAGCAGCAGCACGCTGAATACATAAAGCCCCACCAGGGAAAGTTGGAGTTGCACGAACGGTCCGCCTTGTAACGAGTGAGAGGTGCATCGAACGGCCGATGCGTCATGGTCCGGCACAGCTTGACCGGCTGACGGCGGGTTTAAAAACCGATAAAGCTGTAACCTTGCATGAGTATTTATCATTGTCGGAGCCGCTGATGGCCGAACGTATTCCTCCGCTTTATGCCCTGCGCGCCTTTGAGGTGGCGGCCCGGACCTGCTCCTTTACCCAGGCCGGGGCCGAGTTGGCACTGACCCAGAGCGCGATCAGCCGCCATATCCGCACCCTGGAAAGCGCCCTCGATTGCCGCCTGTTCGAGCGCAAGGGACCCAAGGTGACGCTCACCGATGCCGGCCAGCGCCTGGCCCAGGAACTCAAGGTGGGCTTTCGGATTATCGAAGAGGCCTGCCTGCCGTTTCGCGGCAACGCCCTGCAACTGCGGCTCAAGGCGCCGTCGACCCTGACCATGCGCTGGTTGTTGCGCGCCCTGGAGACCCTCAGGCAGGCCGAGCCCGAACTGGAGGTGCAACTGGCCAGTGTGTGGATGGATGTGGACGCTGTGGATTTCCAGGCCGAGCCCTACGATTGCGCGATTTTGCTGGGCAACGGGCAGTTCGGCGCCGGGGTCGAGGGCTGCAAGCTGTTCGATGAATGGCTGATCCCGATCTGCGCCCCCGAAGCCGCGCCGACCACGCCCTGGAACCTGCAGCGCTTGCAGGAAGCGCAATTGATCCACCCCTCGCCAGACCGCCGCGATTGGCGGCGCTGGCTCGCAGCGCAAGGGTGGCTGGAGCAGGTACGGCTGGATCGCGGCAAGGTATTCGACACCCTCGATCAGGGCATCAGCGCGGCCATGCGCGGCCACGGGGTATCGATCGGTGACCTGCACCTGGTGGCCGACGACATTCGTGACGGCCAGGTCGGCTTGCCATTCGACAGCGCTGTGGCCTCGGGGGACGGTTATTACCTGGTCTGGCCCAAGGCCGGCCCGCGCCGGGAGAAAATCCTCCGCCTGCGGGATTTCCTGATCGGCGACCTGCCAAGTCTCGCCGGCATCGACCTCAATTACCTGCCCCCGGTGTAGGCGCAGTGCGCGCCTGGCGCCGGATCAGACCGTGGCGGGTGGCTGGCGCAGCATGACCCAGTCGCGGTGTAGGTCGGCGCCGCATTGGAAGGTGGTTTCACCGACGTTGATAAAGCCATTGCGCTGGTAGAAACGGATCGCCCGTGCGTTGGCTTCGCTGACCGTCAGCCGAATGGGCTGGGTGAGCGATTCCAGCGTCTGTTGCAACAGGTACTGGGCGCCGCCGCTGCCGTGAAAATCCGCCGCCAGGTAGCAGCGGGTCAACTCTGGCACCTGGTCTGCCTCGGCGATACCCAGGGCCTGCGGACTCAGTTTGACCAGGCTGTAGCCGATGACCTGGCCCTGGTGCACCAACACCCGCAGCTGTTGCTCCGGGTCATCCAGGGCCGCATTGAAATGCTCTACCTGCAACTGGTCCTGGATAAAGGCCGTGATCTCCGCGGGCGGCGTATTGGCCGGGCAGGCCAGGGCAAAGGTCTGGGCGGCGATCTGGCTGATGCGCGGGCTGTCGGCGTAAAGCGCGTCGCGAACCTGAAAGGGCATGGGGCCTGTCCTCCTTGAGGGTTAGTCGATGGCAGCGGCCCATCATAAACAGGCCACCCCGACAGAATGGGCTGAAAGTGCATTTTTTCAGCCGATTTGCGCACATCCCAGACCAATGTTCGACAGGATCCGCCGCTAGGCCGTGGAGCTTCTATCTGCCTGGAAGTGCGCTCATGACCCGTTCCTCGGCAGACACCGTTGCAGCCAGACCTCATCCTCCCCCCAGCGCTCTCAGTGGGGGGCTGCAACTGCGGCTACGGAAACCGCGCCTTGCTACTATCCACTTCCCGATGCCGATCACCCTTCGTTCCGGAGCGAACCATGAGTGCGCAACAACACGACAGCGCGGTATCCCAGGTGGCCGCAGCCATCGCCGAACCGGCACGCACCAAAATGCTCTGTGCGCTGATGGATGGCCATGCCCGTACCAGCACCGAGTTGGCGGCACTGGCCGATGTCAGCGCCTCCACCGCCAGCGCGCACCTGGGCAAGCTCAAGGAGCTGTCGCTGGTACGCCTGCAAGTGCAGGGCCGCCACCGTTACTACAGCCTGGCCGACCCGCGCGTGGCCCAGGCCCTGGAAGCCCTGATGGTGATCGGTCACAACAGCGCTCCGCGCTTCAGCCCGCGCACCCCGGACCGCCTGCAATTTGCCCGCACCTGCTACGACCACATGGCCGGCACCCTGGCTGTGCTGCTGCATGATCGGATGTGCGAAGCCGGTTGGTTGCAGGAGTTGCAAGACAGCGCGCGGCAGTACCACCTAAGCGCGTCCGGCGAGGCGTTCTTTGCGGGGCTGGGGATCGAGGTCGAAGGGCTCAAGACCTTGCGCCGACGCTTTGCCTGCCCGTGCCTGGACTGGAGCATGCGCCGCCCGCACCTGGGTGGGGCCCTGGGCGCGGCCTTGTTGCAACACGCACTGCAATGTCAGTGGCTGAGCCAGGACCTGGACAGCCGCGCCCTGACCCTGACTACCAAGGGGCGCAAGCAGCTGTCGACACGCTTCGCCCTGCAACTGCCCGAGGCGGGCTTGGCCTTGTCGGAAATGCACGGCGAATCGCCGACGAGGCCATGAAGCGCCAGCGGGCGGTCCCTGGTGCGATAACCAGGGGCCGCTCCCATCATCCGTTCATTGTCTTCCCGACCAGGGTGAGTTTCAGACTCCCCTTATAGCCCCCCGCGTGTTCTCCCTCCTAAATTCCCGCACTCGAGAAAACCCTGCGCCCCGGGCGTCCAGCACGGCATCGCCCAAGCCTATGACGACGCGGCCTGGACCCACATCGCGACCTCCCTGCCCCGCGCGGAGAACTACTCATGAGCACCAGCACCGCCCTCGGCATTGCCATCAATGAAGCCGCGCCCAATCCCACCGGGGCCTG
>NZ_MVOL01000011.1 GCF_002018875.1 Pseudomonas sp. MF4836 | reverse complement strand
ATCCCGAACTCAGCAGTGAAACGATGCATCGCCGATGGTAGTGTGGGGTTTCCCCATGTGAGAGTAGGTCATCGTCAAGATTAAATTCCAGAACCCCTGATTGCTAACGCAATCAGGGGTTTTGTTTTTGCGCGCAGGAAAGTGCTGGCTGTGCGGGGACGACCTTGCAGGCACCTCATTCGGCTCGCGCTTGCCGCTATCCACTTGAAGTTTGCCGCTGTGCCCGCCACAAATTTGCACAGTTATTTTCAGGCCAGGACACTAGAATAGCGGCTACCCCTTTTAGAGCCAGAGTCCCTTATGCCAGATCCGGTTGACGCCTCCGGGTTGTCAGATTTACCGCTGGACGACCTGGTGGCCTGCCACGAGTGTGATCTCTTGATGCGCAAGCCTGAGCTCGCTCACGGTGAAAAAGCCCTGTGCCCGCGCTGTGGCTACGAGCTTTATGCCCATCGTCATAATGTCGTAGAGCGCAGCCTGGCGTTGGTGATTGCCGCCTTGTTGTTGTACGTCCCTGCGAACTTTTTACCCATCATGCAGCTCAATCTACTCGGGCAGACATCCGAAGATACGGTCTGGAGTGGTGTGCTGGGTTTGTTCAATACCGGCATGCAGGGTGTGGCCGTCGTGGTGTTCCTGTGCAGCATGGGGATTCCGCTGCTCAAGCTGCTGTGCCAACTGCTGGTATTGCTGAGCATCCGCTGGAATATCGGCCGCAGTTACGGTTTGTTGCTTTACCGCATTTATCACCATCTGCGCGACTGGGGCATGTTGGAGGTTTATTTGATGGGCGTGCTGGTCGCGATCGTCAAATTGGCCGACTTGGCCGCCATCTCGGTGGGCCTGGGCCTAGTGTGTTTTGTCAGTTTGTTATTGGTCCAGGTCTGGTTGGAAGTGGTCATGTCGCCGCATCAGATCTGGGAGGCCTTGTCAGGAGAGGATCTTCATGCGGGCGATTGAGGCGGGCATTCTGATCTGTACCGAATGCCATGAATTGAACAAGCAGGAACCCGATGCCGACGAGCAGGTCTGTACCCGTTGCGGGGCGCTGGTTCATCCGCGGCGCCCGAATAGCATCATGCGGACCTGGGCGTTGCTGATCACCGCAGCGATCCTCTATATCCCGGCCAACCTGCTGCCGATCATGACGGTCAGCACCCTGGGGCAGGGCGAAGGGGACACCATCATGTCGGGTGTCATCACCCTGGTTCAGCACGGGATGTTCCCTATCGCTGCCGTGGTATTTATCGCCAGTATTCTGGTGCCCACCTTCAAGTTGGTGGGGATCGCCCTGTTGCTGTTTTCGGTGCAGCGCCATCAGCCGTTATCGGCACGCCAGCGCATCATCATGTACCGCTTTATCGAGTTCATTGGCCGCTGGTCGATGTTGGATATTTTTGTGATCGCCATCCTGGTAGCGGTGGTGAATTTTGGTCGGCTGGCCAGCATCGAGGCCAATCTCGGTGCGGTCGCATTTGCCAGTGTGGTGATTTTGACAATGCTCGCCGCAGTAACTTTTGATCCCCGCCTGATCTGGGATAACACGGAGTCGGACGACGACCATGAGTGATTTGCCTAAAGCTAAAACCCGTCCTGCCTCAAACTGGTCGGCCATCTGGGTCTTGCCCCTGATCGCGTTGATCATCGGTGGCTGGTTGGGCTGGCGTGCCTACAGCCAGACCGGCATCGAGGTTCAGGTCCGCTTTGAAAGCGGCGAGGGCATCCAGGCGAACAAGACCGAAGTGGTCTACAAAGGCATGCCGGTGGGCAAGGTCAAGACCCTGGCCCTGGACGACGAGGGCAACTCCAAAGGGGTGATCGCCACCGTTGAGATGAACAAGGATGTCGAGCAGTACCTCAAGACCGGCACCCGCTTCTGGCTGGTCAAACCCAGCGTGACCCTGGCCGGGATCACCGGCCTGGAAACCCTGGTCTCCGGTAACTACATCGCGGTCAGCCCTGGTGAAGGCGAGCCTTCGCGCAAGTTCAAGGCGCTGGCTCAGGAGCCTCCGCTATCGGACCTCAAGCCCGGGCTGCACCTGACCATCAAGGCCGAGCGGCTGGGCTCGCTGAACCGTGGCAGCCCGGTGTTCTACAAACAGATCCAGGTCGGCCAGGTCAAAAGCTACCTGCTGTCGGAAGACCAGAACACGGTCGAGATCAAAGTCTTTATCGAGCCGACCTACGCCAACCTGGTGCGCAAACACACGCGTTTCTGGAATGCCAGCGGCATCAGCATCGACGCCAACCTGTCCGGGGTGAAACTGCGCAGTGAATCCCTGGCCAGCATCGTCGCCGGCGGTATTGCGTTTGCCACGCCGGAGAACCGCAAGGACAGCCCGCCCACCGACCCAAGCCTGCCGTTCCGTCTGTATGAGGATTTCGACGCGGCCCAGGCCGGGATTCGGGTCAAGGTCAAACTGTCCGACTTCGAAGGCCTGCAAGCCGGTCGCACGCCGGTGATGTACAAAGGCATCCAGGTCGGCAGCTTGAAAACCTTGAAGGTCGACCCTGACCTGTCCAGCGCCACCGCAGAGTTGACCCTGGACCCTCTGGCAGAGGACTACCTGGTCCAGGGCACGCAGTTCTGGATCGTCAAACCGTCGATTTCCCTGGCTGGCATCACCGGGCTCGAGGCGCTGGTGAAAGGCAACTACATCGCCATCCGACCTGGGGACAAGGGCGCCGCGCCGCAACGGGAGTTCGAGGCCCGAGCCAAGGCGCCGCCGCTGGACCTGCGCTCCCCCGGCCTGCACATGGTGCTGTTCACCGATAACCTGGGCTCGCTGGATGTCGGCAGTCCGATTCTCTACAAACAGGTCAAGGTCGGTTCGGTACAGAGTTACCAGTTCTCGCGCACCCGCAAGCAGTTGGTGATCGGGGTGCACATCGAGAAGGAATACGAAAACCTGGTCAACGGTTCGACCCGCTTCTGGAACGTCAGCGGCATCACCCTGACCGGTGGCTTGACCGGCGGCATCCAGGTCAAGAGCGAATCCCTGCAGAGCCTGATGGCGGGCGGCATCGCCTTTGATACGCCACGGCCTAACGTGGCCCTGAAGAAACGTATCCCGCGCTTCCGCCTGTTTGCCAATCAGGAAGAGGCGGCGCAAAAGGGCACCCTGATCAGCATCAAGGTTGACCGCGCCGATGGCCTGCGCTCCGGAACGCCGATTCGTTTCAAAGGCCTGGATGTGGGCAAGATCGAAGAGGTCGACCTGAGTGCCGACTTGCAGTCGGTGGTGCTCAAGGCACGTATCACCGAGGTGCCGGAGCGCATCGCCCGGGTTGGCAGCCAGTTCTGGGTGGTCAAGCCCGAGTTGGGCCTGATCAAGACCGCCAACCTGGAAACCCTGGTTACCGGTCAATACATCGAAGTCCAACCTGCCGCGAAGAGCCTTGGGGCGCAGACCAGCTTTATCGCCCTGGCCCAACCACCGGAAACCGCTGCGCCTGAAGCCGGCCTGAGCCTGGTGCTCAGCGCTGCGCGCCGCGGTTCATTGAAGGTCGGGGTGCCGGTGACTTATCGCGAAGTGGCGGTGGGCAAGGTCACCGGTTACGAGTTGGGCAAAACCGCCGATCGAGTGCTGATTCGGGTGCTGATCGAACCCAAGTACGCACCGCTGATTCGTGGCGGCACGCGCTTCTGGAACACCAGCGGCTTTGGCCTGGACTTCGGCTTGTTCAAGGGCGCGACGGTGCGTACCGAATCCCTGGAAACCCTGATCCAGGGCGGTATCGCCTTCGCCACGCCAGACGGCGAGCGCATGGGCAATCCGGCCCGGCCTGAGCAGACCTTCCCGTTGTTCGATAAATTCGAAGACGAATGGCTGACCTGGGCGCCGAAGATCCCTCTCGGTAAATAAGCTCAGCGGGTGCCCATAAAAAAGGCCGCGATCTGTGAAGATCGCGGCCTTTTTGTTGCGGCGGGCCTGATTTAAATCGGGTCCAGCTCCGCTTCCGGTTCTGCTGCGACGTTCAAGGTTGCCTTGACCTGATCGTGACGGCGGATGAACTTCCAGTCCGCCTCGTCGATGTAGATACCGTTCGGGCCGCTGCCGCCTTCGAGGTCGATGGCGACATGGGCCGATACCTGGGGTTTGACGCTGGCCAGGATCGGCACGAAGCCCAGTTGCAGGCTGGTTTCCAGCAGTGCGGCCTGGTTCTTCTCGTCGATGTCGGCGGCCTCATCGAGGTAGTACGGCAAGCGCACGCGTCCGGCCTGGCCGCGATCCATCAAGTGCAGCAACAAGTACATGTTGGTCAGCGCCTTGATGGTCATGGTGGTGCCGTTGGACGCCGCGCCGTCGATGTCGGTGTGGATCACCGGTTGGCCATTGACCTTGGTGATCTCGAACGCCAGTTCGAACAGGTCCTTGAGGCCCAACTGGTTATGGTTGGCTGCCACCAGGCGCGCCAGGTACTCCTTGGCCTCTTCGTTCTTGTTGTCCTGCTCGGCACTCTGGCTCAGGTCGAACACCGACAGGGTTTCGCCTTCTTCATACTGACCGGCACTGTGGATGATCTGATCGATGTGCTTCAGCGCTTCCTTGTTCGGCGCAAGGACGATGCGGAAGCTCTGCAGGTTGGATACCTGGCGTTTGTTGATCTCGCGGTTGAACAGCGCCAACTGGTGTTCGAGGCTGTCGTAGTCGCTGCGAATATTGCGCAGGGTCCGGGCGATGTCGGTGACCGCCGCGCGACGTGCCTTGCCCAGGGTCAGGGCTTCGTCGGTGCGGTGGGCATAGGCGTTGATCAACAGTTGCAGGCGGCGCTCGACATCGTCTTCGCTGTCGAACTTGGCCACGCCCTTGAGACGGACCTGGGCGTACAGCGCCTCGATCTGTCCGTCGACCCGCTGCAAGCCCTGCCAGCTGTCCTGATAGTCGTTGAGCAGGGGCAGCAGGTTGTCCATCGAGTCATCGATCGGGTCCATGCACGGCGTGCCAAATGGCAGATCGGCAGGCAACAGCTGGCGGCGGCGCAGAGCGTCGTCGAGGGTGCGTTGCTTGGCTTCCATATCGGCAATTTGCCGTCCAACCAATTGCAGCTTGGCCGACAGTTGCTGGACGCGCTCGGTGAAGGCGTCGCTGGAGCGCTTGAGTTCGTCCTGGGCGGCTTCCATCTGCGCCAGCTGTTCGAGTTTCTCGCCTTCCTCGGCACTCAGGGTTTGTGCGCGGCGGAAGTCTTCCAGGGCTTTTTGCGCGTCCAGCACCTGCTGGTACAGCGCTTCGGTCTGGGTCTTGCTCGCGGCGCGGTCAGCGGCCACGGCTTGCTGGGTCTTGAGTTGCTTGAGTTCTTTTTCCAGGCGCTCCTTCTGGTCGCGCAGGGCGGCGCGGTCGGCCAGGGCCTGCAGCGCAGGCGGTTCGATGTGCGACAGGTCGATGCTCAGCCCCGGCACTTCGAAACGCTCGCCCTTGAAGGCGTCGAGGATCAGCTCCATGGATTTGACCCACTCGCCGTTCTCGTCCAGCGCAATGCCGTGCTCGCCCAGGGGCAGGCTGAACAGGGCGCTGTTGAACAGGCGCATCAGGCGTTCGACGTCCTGCTGCGAAAACTCTTCGCGCAGTCGGGCATAGCTGTTGTTGTCGGCGTGATCGAGTTGCTGCTTGACCGACTTCAGGCGTTTTTCCAGGTCCCGCAGGCGCTCTTCCAGGTCCTCGGCAGAGAACTGCCGGGATTGGGCCAGGGCGCCGGCCAGTTCATCGTGGGCATCCTTGGCCGCCAGCAGTTGCTGCTCCAGGACTTTCACGTCATCGACCAGGGCAAAGCGATGCTTGAGCACCGACAACTCGCCGAGCCAGCGTTGGATGCCGCTGATTTCCCGCTCCAGGCGCATCAGTTCCTGGGTGCCGCCGCGCTGATCGTTTTGCAGGGCGTCCTGTTCGTTGCGGTAGTGCTCGGCCTGGACCGTCAGTTCTTCCTTGCGGGCACTGGCGTAGTCGGACCAGGTGCCGAGCAGCGAATCCAGCAGCGGCGAAATACGGTGCAGCTTGCCGCGCAGCAGGTCGCGCTGCTTCACGCCGTTGGCCAGGGCTTCCACCAGCGGGCCGGCAGACACCAGGCAGTTGTAGTCCTGCTCCATGCGGCGCACGTCGCGGAAGGCTTCTTCGCAGGCGGCGATATAGTCGACGCTGCCGGAACGCAGGCTGTGCTCGAAGGCATCGAGGAACAGCTGCTTGAGCTTGGCCGCGGTGATTTCGCGCATGTGCAGCAGGTTGATAAAGAGCGCGCGGAAGGTCTTCAGGCTCTGCTCGCTGGTGGAGCGCAGCGGAATCAGGGTCAGGTCCAGCGGGATCGAGGTGTGACCGCCGACCAGCAGGCGCCGCAGTTCATCAGGCTTGAGCTCATAGGCCTTGAGGCCCTGGCGCTCAAGATTGGTGAACAGTTCTTTCTGGCGCAGGCAGGTGTCGTCTTTCTGGTAATGGGCCAGATCCAGCTGCCCGGCATAGGCGAAGAACTGGTGACCGAAACCACCGCCCGGGCCACGCCCGACCACGCCGATCACATGGGGGCCATGGGGCAGGGACACTTCCACCAGGATGTAGCTGGTGTCCGAGGCGAAGTAGAAGCGCCGCGATTGTTCCAGGCTGTACTTGCCGAAACTCATGTCCGACATGCGCGCCAGAATCGGGAACTGCAGGGCGTTGATCGAGGCGGATTTACCCAGGTTGTTCGCCCCGTAGACCGACAGCGGCTCTTCCAGCGGGAACAGGCCCAGGCTGTAGCCGGCGGTGTTCAATAGGGCAAAGCGGCGGATGCCGTAGCGTTCCTTGCTCATGCGTCGAGCTCCTGTTCTTCGGCAATGGCCCGGGCCAGTGCGTCCTCTTCACTGTCTTCACCTTCGACAAATTCGCTGAGGTCCAGCGGATCGTCGGTCTCCAGCAGTTTTTCGTCGCTGTCGTGGTCGATCAGCACCGGCGTCGGCAACGGCAGCACGCTGTGCAGGCTGGCGGCCAGGTCGCGGTCCTGCTGAACCGAGAGGCAGACATCGAGGAAGCGGTGCATCGGCGGCAGGAAGCGGTAGATGCCCGGCTCCTCGCTGGCAAAGCCCAGTTGGGTCATGCGGCGCATGATTTTTTCTTCGAGTTCGTCCTGGGTCTGGACTTCGGCCTGGATAAACAGGTCGCGGTACTTTTCCAGCAACGAAGGCAGTTCATCGCGGCCCAGGCTGCCGCCGTCGAGCACGGCGATCGGGTCGCGGCCCTGGTCGGCCAGGTGTTCCACGAGGATGAAGGTGAACAGCGCCAGGCGCTGGGCGGTCTTGTTCACCTGGGCGGCGGCCAGGTCCGGGACGAAGTAATAGAAGCCGCGGGTGTCGCACACCAGCTCAAAGCCCAGGGCCTTGAACAGCGTGCGGTACTGGTCCTGGAAGTTCGACAGTTGGGCGTACAGCTCCGGGTCGCGGCGGCTGACGTGATAGCCCTTGAACAGCTCGCGAAAAATCGGCGCCAGCTGGGACAGTTCGGAAAGATCAAGATGCATGAGGAGTGCTCGCAGAATTCTCAGGCTGGTCATCGCGTGCCGAGAGCAGGGCGAAGGAGCGCAGGCTGACCTGGTGCTCATGGGTGTGGTAGTCGCGGCGTTCGAGACGCTCGCGCTTGAAGCGTTTTTCCCGGGATAAACGGGAGAACCAGTACAGCAACTCGTCGGTCGCGCCGTCCGGCTCCTGTTCCAGAAGCCAGTGCATCAGGTCCGGCATGGGCAGGGCATCTTCGCAGCGCTCGAGCATTTCCTTGACCGTGCGCGGTGCTCGCGGCGCTTCGCCCTTGTGGCTCTTGTGGGCCTTGGGGAAGCGCGCAGGCTTGGGCTCGAAGCGGGCCAGGGCATACACATAGGCCTCGACCTGGCCGGAACTGCCGAGGAAGGTGCTTTGCGGCCGGGTGAACATGGGCATGGCGGCTTGCGGCACGGCGTCGATGCCTTTGCGCCGGATCGCCGACAGGGCCAGGGCCGCGCCACGGGTTACGGCGTTGTGTCGGCGCGCTTCTTCACGCAATGGCAGCAGCAGCTCGCGGGCGTGGCGCAGGGTCAGCTGGGCGCTGGTCTGCATTTCGAGGATCCGCGCGTGGGTGCGCAGCAGCATGTCGTCGTCCACCAGGTGACCCAGGCGCTGCTGTTCGGTGAGCATGCGCAGCAGGACGTTCTCGACCTTGCGCACCCCTTGTTCGAAGGCACCGTCGGCGTTCACCAACTGGATCATCGGCTCGACGTATTCGTCCCAGGTCGCCAGTACCTCGGCATAGCGCTGGCGCAGGGGGATCTGCCGGTCGCTGGTCTTGGCCCGCTCGGCGACGGCCACCAGGGCCTGTTCGTCGTTGGCGAGTTTTTTCAATACATCGCGTACGCGCATGTCCAGCAGGCGCAATTGGCGCGCCAGGTCATTGCTGTCGCGGATATCAAACGCGTCCTGGATATAACCCGCCAGGCGCTCCAGGTGGCGCAGGTAGGCTTCGATCTCCAGGCACAGGCCCAGGCGGTGTTCGCGCCGCAGGTAGGCCAGGAAGTCGTGGATCTGCGCGTTGAGCTCGAAACGGTTGGGGCTTTTCGCCACCGGAACCAGGATGTCGAGGCGGATCCACACGTCCAGCAGGCTGGTGATGTCCTGGGGCGTGCTGTCCAGTTGCTGGGCGGCCAGTTGGCTGCGCAGTTCGGCGAGGCTCAGGGTGCCTTGGTCGAAGTGCTCGCACAGTGGCTCCAGAAGTGCCCAGTGTTCGGCGAGGGCGCGCAAGACGCGCTTGGGTTCGATCATCGGAATGGCCGGCTGGTTGGCAATGAAAAGCAGCGATTGTACTGCATCAGGCGGTCGACGATTCACCCCCGGTCTTTTGATGAGACGGACTGTCGGTTTTCAAACCGATCAACAGCGGGCGATCTTTGTCGAAGGGCGGTAGAATCCCCCACCTCAGTTATCCACAAGTGGCCGACCTTTGCTTATCGAGTCCCGTCGTCGCGCTTATTTGACCGCCATGCAGGTGGTCAACTGGCTGCCGCGCACCGAATTGCCCTTTGCCGCGCCTTCGCGTCCCGAGTTGCTGGAGTTGCCAGAACCGCCGGTCGAGGTGCCTGCGCCTGCCGTCGTGGCCAAGACGCCGACAGAGCAGCCGGTCGCCAAGCCTGCGGAACGGGCAAAAATCGAAGTGCCGCGCCCTGGCAGCAGCGCGCGCCCGGCCAGCAAGCCGGTGGAAGAGGCGGCACCGACACCGGTCGTGCCCAAGGCTGCGCCGGTGCCACCGCCGCGTTTTGCCCTGCAATTGCTGCGTGCCGGGCGTTGCCTGCTGCTGGTCGAACTGCCGACCGGCGAAGCGTTCCAGAGCCGCGATCCGGCCTACCTGCTGCTCAAAGACATGCTGCGTGCCGCCGGTTTGCCCGACAGTCCGCAGATCGTCGCCGAGCCGGTGCGCTGGCCGATGCTCACGCGCGGCAACCTCGACCAGGGCCCCGATGCGGCCCGGGATTTCGTCCAGGCCTTTGTTTCGGTGCGGGTCGAGGAAGAACCCTGCGTCTGCCTGTGGCTGATCGGCTTGCCGGCGGTGCGTTTTGCCGGAGAGGCCAACGCCGAATCCTACAACCGCGAACTCCAGGTCGAAGGCCTGGGTTCGGCCTGGGCCTTGCCTGGGCTGGAACTATTAATGGAAGAGCCACAGCGTAAGGCTGACGTCTGGCAAGCCATGCGTCGGCTGATGGCGCGCTGGAAGAGTACTGATGAGTAAGAACACAGATGAGTGATGCCGTGAACTTCCGCCTCGCCACCGAGGCGGACCTGGATGCCATCCTGAAGATCGAGTACGCGGCGTTCAGTCACCCCTGGACCCGCGGCATTTTCATGGATGCGTTCAAGTCCTATGAAGTGTGGCTGATGTTCGAAGGCAGCCAGCAGGTCGGGCACGGGGTGATCCAGGTGATCATCGACGAGGCGCATCTGCTCAACATCACCGTCAAGCCGGAAAGCCAGGGCCGCGGCCTGGGCTTGCGCCTGCTCGAGGAATTGATGAAACGGGCCTACGAGAAAGAGGCGCGCGAGTGCTTCCTGGAAGTGCGCTCCAGCAATCAGACCGCTTACCGGTTGTACGAGCGTTATGGTTTCAACGAAGTGGGACGGCGTCGGGATTACTACCCGGCGGTGGGCGGGCGCGAAGATGCGCTGGTGATGGCCTGCACGTTGGTCGACTGACCGGCCCGGGTCTGCTGTAGACGGCGGTGGAGCGAATCCACCGCCGCCGATTTTAGTGCCGGTCGCAGGCCCTTTCGGGTCAGCGGTTACCGTCCAGCGGTTCGCGGCGCGCCAGTTCGGCTTCATCCAGGCCATTGCCGCCACCGATATCGTCTTCATCGACAATACTCAGGTCCCAGTCGGCCTGTTCGCCGTCGCCGGTTTCATTGGCCGAACGGGCACCATCTTCATGGATCAGGGTCTCAGGGCTGAGGTCGTCGTCGGTGGGCTCGTGGTCGGCGGTCGAGGCCCCGGTCAGGCCGGCTTCGCGGACACGCTCGGCGGGCAGGCGGTGCTCCAGTTCCGCCTCGGGGATGGTGTCGCCGATCTTGGCACTGGGCTCTTCGTCGTCGAAATGCAGCTCCTCCATCGAGCCCATGCGGTCTTCGTTGTCATCGATGGGCTCGGGCTGCGGCGCACCGTAAGGACGTCGTGATTCGGTCATGGCTATATCCTCATACTGTTGGGGCTTAAGGGGTGGACCTGCGCCGCCGCTCAAGATTCCACTGCGAGGGATAGCCGGTATCTACGCAACACACGTGACCTCGACAGGCGGTCGTCTGTCATACCAGCGCATCATTCTTGAGGCTTCACAGCATGAACGAACTACAAGATCTGATTGATAACAACGAGCGTTGGGCCGAGGCGATCAAGCAGGAAGACCCGGACTTCTTCTCCAAGCTGGCGCGCCAGCAGACCCCGGAGTACCTGTGGATCGGTTGTTCCGACGCCCGGGTGCCGGCCAACGAGATCGTCGGCATGTTGCCTGGCGACCTGTTCGTGCACCGCAACGTGGCGAACGTGGTGCTGCACACCGACCTCAATTGCCTGTCGGTGATCCAGTACGCGGTGGATGTACTCAAGGTCAAACACATCCTGGTCACCGGCCATTACGGCTGCGGCGGCGTGCGTGCCTCAATGCAGGATCGTCAGTTGGGCCTGATCGACGGCTGGCTGCGTTCGATCCGCGACCTGTATTACGAGCACCGCGAAGCCCTGGGGCAGTTGCCGACCGAGGAAGAGCAGGTTGACCGCCTGTGCGAACTGAACGTGATCCAGCAGGTGGCCAATGTCGGCCATACCAGCATCGTGCAGAACGCCTGGCATCGTGGGCAGAGCCTATCGATTCACGGTTGCATCTACGGCATCAAGGACGGTCGCTGGAAGAGCCTGAACGCAACCATCAGCGGCTTCGAGCAACTGCCGCCGCAATACCGCCTGCGTCCGGTCGGCGCCATCTGAGCCGAAACCGCGTAGCCGCTGCCGAAGGCTGCGCTGGCCCTTACACACGCCGCATTCTCATCTGAAGAAATGCGGTGTCTGGGATGGCCAGCGCAGCCTGCGGCAGCGGCTACAGGTTTTGGGTTACAGGTGTGGCACTTCGGTGCTCGGCGCGGGCGCGGGGGCCTTGAGCTGTTGCAGCTGGGTCTTGATGGGCGCGGTTGCGCATTTGGCCTGGGCCTGTGGCGGGGTCAGGTCGCGGACCGAGGTGTAGAACAGCTCGCAGGTCTTTGCCTTGTCGGTCACCTGCCAGGTCTGGGTGCAGCGCTGCAATTGCGCGCTCGGATCGCTGCCCGCCGTGCTGCCCATGCCCGCCTGCCAGCACGCGGCGCTCAAATCCTGCCCCATCACCTTCAAGCCTGCGGCATCGGCCTTGGCCTGATCGTTGTCGTAGTTGGCCGGGTCCGCCGCGTACCAGATGTAGCTGGGGTGGTTGGAGCCCAGCACCGGCACGTTCACCCCCGGGTTGGGGCTGATCTGCCCCAGGCCCAGTACCCCGACGCTGGCGCCGTATTGCTGCTTGATCCAGTTCCGCACCGGTGCGCCGAAGGCCACCATGGGCAAGGCCTTGCCGTTGGCGCTCTGGCTGACCTGCTTGACCATGCTGGTCTGGTAGTCCTTGAAGTAGTCATAGACGCCTTCCAGGTCCTTGCCGGCGCTGGAGGGCGCAGCGATGGGCGCGATGTCGACAATGGTCTGATAGCCCGGTGTCTGCTCGGCGGCGATGCCATTGGCGGTCAGCAGGGTCGCCCAGCGGTCGGTGGTGGCTGATTCCAGGTAATCCTGGGCACGGGTCAGGGAATAGTCCGGCGGGAAGTGCAGCAACTCGACGCTTTTGCGCTGTTCCAGGGCCATGCCCAGGGGCAGGAACAGGTACCAGCTGTAGGCCCACTTACCGTCGGCATTGAGCTGGCTGGCGCCCTTGTAGGCCAGGTCGCCGGCATCCAGCAGGGCCGTCAGCGGTTTGCCGTAGGATTGGGGCACGCCGCTGATGGTCGCGTGCAACTGCTGTTGATCGCCGCTGACCTTGACCCGGGCGGTGCTGTAGCCGTCGCGTTGCACGCTTTGGGTCAGGTAATGCTCGACGGTCTGTTCCAGGGTCCAGTTGCGGAAGCAGATCACGTTGCAATTATTGGGATAGGCGAAGAGTTGGGTCACGCGCTGGGGGCTGCCCAGGGGCACCTCCACGTCAGCGGCCAGGGCCGGTGCGCCCTGGATCAGGGCGGCGAGGCCCAGGGACAGTCCGGTGAGTTTATTCATGCTTGGCTCCTTGTCGGCGAGAACCCCGCTTGTGCGGGGTGAATATCCACAGGGGAACACTAGCGGGTGAACGGGAGCCGGGTAGGAATAACTTCATCAGCGGCGCCGATTGCGCGGCGCCGCTGAGGGTCAGCGCTTGAATTGCAGAGCGTTGCTCAAGTCGCCCAGAGGCTTTTGCCCGCGCGCGACCATGGCGGCGTCACGTTGCTTGATGCCGTCCAGGGGCTCCAACTGGAACACCCGGGTAATCAGGCGCAGGATCGAGGCAGTGTCGTAAATGGTGTGGTCCACCGTGCCTTTGCGGGCAAAGGGCGACACCACCAGGGCCGGGATCCGCGTTCCCGGGCCCCAACGGTCGCCCTTGGGCGGCGCCACGTGGTCCCACCAGCCGCCGTTTTCGTCGACCGTGACCACCACCACCATGTTTGACCACTGCGGGCTTTCGCGCAGCACCTTGAGCACCCGGTCGATATGCCGGTCGCCGGAGGCCACGTCGGCGTAACCGGCGTGCATATTGAGGTTGCCCTGGGGCTTGTAGAAGCTCACGGCCGGCAGCTTTCCGGCTTCGGCGTCGGCCAGGAACCTGTTGCTCCCCGATTCGTCGCCCAGGCCGCCGTCGCGCAGGCGCTTGCTGCGCTCTTCGGGGTTTTCCGGCCCCTGGCGCTTGAAGTAGTTGAAGGGTTGATGGTGGTACTGGAAGTTGGGAATCTTCGGCAGGCCGGTCGAGTCCTTGAACTGGTCCAGGGTTGCTTGCCAGGCACCGCCGTACCAGGCCCAGTCGACGTTCTTTTTCGACAGCTTGTCGCCGATGTGTTCGTGGGTCTGGGGCACCAGCACGCTGGGCAGGTCGGCCTTGGCGTAGTCCGGGCGGTCGGGGTCGCGGATCCAGGTCGGCCAGTAGGGCGGGGCCATGGTGTTGACCGCGTAGCCATCCGGGGTCAGGGCGCTGGGGCCGAACTGCGGCGGGCCGGTCATGGCACTGGCCGGGGATTTTTCCAGGGGCTTGAGCCGGGTGTCTTGCGGGTTGTCGCTTTGCAGGGTGGCGATCTGCGACTTGGCCACCGAATTGGCCGCGTCCGGGTAGACGGGCACGGCGGCGCTGATCAGGTACTGGTGGTTGAGGAACGAGCCACCGAAAGCCCCCTGGAAGAAGTTGTCACACAGCACGAATTCCCGCGCCACATCCCACAGCCGCAGGGAATAGCGGCTTTGCGGGTAATGGCCCATGGTCAGGGCGCCGGAGTCGGCCCAGGCGACAAAGCCGTCATTTTTGCCATCGTTGATCTGCATCTGGTTCTGATAGAACACGTGCCACAGGTCGCGGGTCACCAGGCCCAGGGGCAGGTCCTCGCCACTCGGGCCCTTGAGGGCGAACGGAGCGTTGGGCAGGTCCTGCTGGAACTGGGTTTCGACCGGGTAGGTCACCCCATCGAGGTGTTGCGGGCCGACCTGCAGGATGCCGCCCCAGATCGGCGGCAGGGTCTGCAGCAGGCTGCCGTCGCGGTCGCGCTGCTGGTAATCGCCCGGCTTCAGGGAGGACAACGGCTGCTCCAGCCCGGGGAAGTCGGCGAACAGGTTATTGAAGCTGCGGTTTTCGGCGTAGATCACCACCACGTTCTTCACCTGCTCGCGCAGGGCCTGGTCCAGCTCGGCCGGCGAGAGTGGGTGCTCCTGGGGTTTACCCGGTTCACCGGGCCCGCCGCAGGCGCTCAAGGTGGCGCCTACCCCCAGAACGGCAACGCCGCCAAGAAAGCGGCGGCGGCTGGTGTCAGTCAACTGTTCGGGCGCCGCGGGTTGCGCGTCGTCATGGTCTTTTTCGTCACTCATGCCAGTTCCCTGCAGGTCTTTTAGTCAATTGGTTACAAAATATTTCGGTCGAACGGTAGCAACCCAATATGACGGAAAGACTACAAAGCGGATCTAGGATGAAGCTGGAGTTGGCGGGGAAAAGTCCGAAATAACTGTAAGCCAAATGCTGCGGTCGGCCAGCCAAGCACAGGACGGTAAGCGGGGCCCGTCCTGGGGTGGATGTTCGGCGAGCCGGCTGCGACGGCGCCTCTGCCGTCGTCGCCCGCTCGCCAAACGGTCAGGGCAATACCGGTGGCGTATAGGCCAGGGTGGTGCCCAAGGCCCAGAGCAGCACCAGGACCAACGGCGCGTGCACCAGCAATTGCACAAAGGAAAAGCCGATCAGGTCCCGGGCCTTGAGCCCGAGCACGCCCAATAGCGGCAGCATATAGAAGGGGTTGATCAGGTTCGGCAGCGCTTCGGCGGCGTTGTAGATCTGCACCGCCCAGCCCAAGTGGTATTGCAGGTCATTGGCCACCTGCATCACATAAGGCGCCTCGATGATCCACTTGCCACCGCCCGAGGGAATAAAGAACCCCAGCACCGCCGAGTACACGCCCATCAGCAGCGCGTACGTATCGTGGGAGGCGATCTGCACGAAAAAGGTCGAGATATGGTGGGCCAGCGTCTGGCCGTCGACACCCTTGACCACCGTCATCAAGGCCGCAATCGAACCGTACAGCGGGAACTGGATCAGCACCCCGGTGGTGGTCGGCACCGCGCGCGCCACGGCATCGAGGAAGCTGCGCGGGCGCCAATGCAGCAGGGCGCCGAGCATCAGGAACAGAAAGTTGTAGGTATTGAGCCCGGAAATCGCGGTGATCGCTGTTTTGGTCGAGAACTCATGGAACAGCCAGCCACCCGCCAGGACCACCAGGGCAATGGTCAGCAGCGGGCTGTATTCCAGCCATTCCCCGGGGCGGGTGCGCGGTTGCGGTGCCGGCATGCTGAAGCTGGGGTCGACGCCGCAGGCCTGGGCATCACGGGCCGAATTCGGGCCGGGAGCGGTGGCGTAGGCGATGACCAGCGAAACCACGATCAATGCCAGCAGCAACACGCCGGACTGCCAGAGAAAGATGGTCTGGGTGAAGGGAATCACCCCGGTGATCGACAGGATCGACGGCGGCAGGCTGCCCGGGTTGGCCTGCAACTGCGCGGCCGACGACGACAGCCCCAGGGCCCAGACGGCCCCCAGCCCCAGGTAGGCGGCGGCACCGGCGGCGCGGTAGTCCATGCGCAGGTCGGTGCGCCGGGCCAGGGCTCGCACCAGCAAGCCGCCGAATACCAGGGACAGGCCCCAGTTGAGCAAGGAGGCGACCATTGAGATCAGCGCTACCCAGGCCACGGCCGAACGGCCGTTTTTCGGGATGCGCGCCAGTTTGTCGATCAGTTTCACCGCCGGTGGCGAACTGGCGACCACATAGCCGCCGATCACCACAAAGGCCATCTGCATGGTGAACGGAATCAGGCTCCAGAACCCGTCGCCAAACGCCATGGCGGCGTCGGTAGGCTTGGCGTCCATGGCCAGGGTGGCGAGGGCGACGATGATCACCGCCAGCGCGGCGAACACCCAGGAGTCGGGGAACCAGCGTTCGGCCCAGCTTGAACAGCGCAGGGCAAAGCGGGCGGAGCGGCTGTCTTCGATGTCTGCGGACACGGAAATACCTCAAGTGTTTTTATGTTTATCAGGAGGTCGGGCGCCAGGGCAGGAGGCGTCCGATAACTGTGCAAGAATGCGGCAATTGGGAACCACTGCAAAGGATTGAAGGACATGTCATTTCCCGCTGAAGAACGTCAGGCCCTGCTCAAGGTCAAGGGTGTCGGAGCCACCGTGGTTTCGCGCCTGGAACAATTGGGCTTCACCTCCCTGGCGCAGTTGGCGGCGGCCGATGCCCTGGAGATCGTCACCCAGGCCGCGTCGCTGGTGGGCTCCAGTTGCTGGAAAAACAGCCCCCAGGCCCGCGCGGCGATCCAGGCCGCCATCGCCATGGCCAGGGACGCCTGAGCCGGTGAGCCGCGAAACCCCCTTCGCCTATCAGGCGGTGTACCGCTACCTGGTTGAGTGGATCGACAATGCCAGCGAGGCCGAGCAGCGCCTGCCCTCGCTGCGGGCCCTGGCGCTGCGGTTGAAGGTCTCGATCTCGACCATCAAGCATGCCTACGCCTTGCTTGAAGACCAGGGGCGCATCCAGTCCCGGCCCAAACAGGGCTATTTCCGGGTGCCGCTGGCGCCGTCGCAACTGCCGGTGGATGGGCCGAGCCTGATCGACAGTGTCTATGCCCAGGCGCGCCAGCCCGGCATGTTGGCGCTGTGCAGCGATGCGCCGGCCATATTGCTGTCCCTGGAAAATCCGCTACTGATGACCGAGCGCGAGCTGACCCGGCAATACCCGCGCTCCCAGGCGCCACCGTTCCAGCCCTTTGGCGAACCCGAACTGCGCAGCGTCCTGGCCGAGCGCTATACCCGCTCTACCACTGACTATTGGCAGGCCGAACAGGTGTACCTGGGACCGGACCTGCGCAGCCTGCTGGAGCTGGCGCTGCATGCCCTGGAGCTGACGGGCAGCGTGGCGCTGGTGGAGTCGCCCTGTTCCTGGGCGATGTTGCGCCAACTGCGCGCCGCCAATATCCGGGTCATCGAACTGCCTCTGGACCGTGCCGGGCGTTTCGATCAACAGCAGCTGCATGACCTCCTGCAACGTGAGCCGGTGCGCCTGGTGGTGCTGTCATCGACCTTCAGCGTGCCCCACGGCAGCCTGATGCCGGCGGCCGACAAACAGCGGCTGTGCCGCTGGCTGGACGAGCGGGGCATCTGGCTGTTCGAGAACGACAGCTATGGCGAGTTTTGTTTCAGCCCGGCCCCTGCGCGCTTTCGTGACTACGCCAACCCCGAGCGGCTGTTGGTGTTTGCCACGTGCGACAAGCAGATCGGCGCCGAGGCTCCGTTCAGCTACGTCCTGACCCGGGGCCATGGCCAGCGCCTGCATCGGCAGTTTCTCGAGCGTGCCTTTCGCCTGTCGCCACTGCGTCAGCAGGCCCTGGCCCGGCTGTTCAGCTCCGGGCGGGTCGACCAGCATTTGCTGAAACTGCGGGTGCTGTTGCGCGAGCGCATGGGCCAGATGCAGGGTTTGCTTCAGGAGCACGCCGCCCAGCAATTGCGGGTACAGCCGGCGGCCGGTGGCGCGACGTTATGGGTCGAGGCCCTGCGCCCGGTGGAGATGTTGCAGGTGTACCAGCGCCTGTTGGCCCAGGGCCTGGTCATTTCCCCCGGGCCAATGTTCAGCCAACAAGGCCTGTGGCGGCATCACCTGCGCCTGAGCTACACCCTCGACTGGCGTCAGGACATCCCCGGCGCCATTCAGGCCCTGGCCCAGGCCATCGATCAGGAACCCTGTTCGACCCCATAGCAGTGCCGCGCTTCGGGAAACTGCCCATCGCGCACTTCGGCGGCAAAGCGCTCGCAGGCCTGGCTGATCAGCGCGGCGGCGTCGGCGTATTGCTTGACGAAGCGCGGCACCTGCTCGCCGCCCAGGCCCAGCAGGTCCTCGGTGACCAGCACCTGGCCGTCGCAGGCGGGGGAGGCGCCGATGCCGATGGTTGGCATGGCCGAGAACTCGCTGATGCGCCGGGCTACCGGTTCCGCCACCCCTTCCAGCAGCAGGCTGAAAGCGCCCGCGGCGAGGTGGGCCCGGGCGTCTTCTTCAATCGCCCGGGCCGTGGCTTCACTCATGCCCTGGGCCTTGAACCCGCCCATGGTGTTGACGTACTGCGGCATCAGGCCGATGTGGGCCATCACCGGAATGCCCCGTTGCACCAGAAACTCCACGGTCGGCGCGAGGGCCTTGCCGCCTTCGAGCTTGATCGCGTCGCAGCCGGTGCGCGCCAGCACCTGGGCGCAGTTGCGGTAGGCCTGTTGCGGCGACTCTTGATAACTGCCAAATGGCATGTCGGCGATCACACAGGCCAGGCGGGTGCTGGCGACCACGGCGCGGCTGTGGGCGATGATTTCCTCAAGGCTCATGTCCAGGGTCGACGTGCGACCGTAGCCGACCATGGCCGTGGAGTCGCCGATCAGAACGAAGTCGACGAACGGGTCCATCAACCGGGCCATGTGGCTGGTGTAGGCGGTCAGGGAGACGATTTTCTGCCGGCCTTTCATCGCCACCAGTTGCGGTACGGTCAGGCGGCGGGTGCGGGTATGGATGCTCATGGCGGCTTTCCTGTTCTGCTGCGGTTTGGAAAGTTGCCGATTATTGCTGCTGCTCAAGGGGATTCAATGCACAGAAACTGGCTAAAAATAGACCCAGTTACGGGTTCGGGTTGTTCCGGGCTGTTTTTGCGTAGACCATTGGCGCCTTGGTTTCTGTCCCCCCTACAGAGTGACTGCTATGCCTTTGCCTCCAGAGACGCGACCGGCGCCGTTTTCCCGGTCCGACTATAAAACCCTGGGCCTCGCGGCCCTGGGTGGCGCGCTGGAAATCTACGATTTCATTATTTTCGTGTTCTTCGCCCTGACCCTGAGCCAGCTGTTCTTCCCGCCGGAAATGCCTGAGTGGCTGCGTCTGCTGCAAAGCTTCGGGATCTTTGTCACCGGCTACCTGGCGCGGCCGCTGGGCGGGATCCTGATGGCGCACTTCGCCGATCGGCTGGGGCGCAAGAAGGTCTTCAGTCTGAGTATCCTGATGATGGCCCTGCCGTGCCTGCTGATCGGCATCATGCCGACCTACGCACAGATCGGTTATTTCGCGCCGCTGCTGTTGCTGGTGCTGCGGGTGCTGCAAGGCGCCGCGGTGGGCGGCGAAGTGCCCAGTGCCTGGGTGTTTGTCGCCGAGCACGCGCCGCCTGGCCATCGCGGTTATGCCCTGGGCTTCTTGCAGGCCGGGCTGACCTTCGGTTACCTGATCGGCGCGCTGACCGCGACCCTGCTTGCCCAACTGTTCACCCCGGCCGAGATTCTCGATCAGGCCTGGCGCTATCCGTTCCTCCTGGGCGGGCTCTTCGGGGTGATCGGCGTCTGGTTGCGCCGCTGGCTGAGTGAAACCCCGGTGTTCATGGCCATGCAGGCACGCCGCGAAACCGACGCCGAGCTGCCGCTGCGCACCGTGTTGCGCGAGCATCGCCTGGCGATGTTGCCGGCCTTGATCCTGACCTGTGTGCTGACTTCGGCGGTGGTGGTGTTTGTGGTCATCACGCCGACCATGATGCAGAAAACCTTCGGCATGACCGCCAGCCATACCTTCGCCCTGAGCAGCCTGGGCATCGTGTTCCTGAATATCGGCTGCGTGCTGGCCGGGCTGATCGTCGACCGCATCGGTGCCTGGCGCACGGTGATGCTCTACAGCCTGCTGCTGCCCCTGGGCATTGGCCTGCTGTATGCGAGCCTGATCGGCGGCAGCCAGTGGGTCGGCCTGGCCTACGCGGTGGCCGGGCTCGGGTGCGGCGTGGTCGGCGCGGTGCCATCGGTGATGGTCAGCCTGTTTCCGGCGCGGATCCGCGTGTCGGGCATCTCCTTTACCTACAACATCGCCTACGCCCTTTGGGCCAGCACCACGCCGTTGCTGTTGATCGCGCTGATGCCCTGGAGCCCATGGGTGTGTGTGATCTATTGCGTGGTGATGGGCGCGGTGGGCGTGGTCAGCGCCGGGTATTTCGGTTCGCGCCTGCCCAGTGAGACACGCTCGGCCCTGCCGTCCGGCTGCTGATCCTGGCGAAGCGGGCCATCCCGGAATCGACGTATTTCGAGACTGGCCCGTGCTAGAGCCCTCGCCGAGGGCTTGCTGTTTTTACCTGCCACAGCGCTGCAAAATTGCCTTCAGTCCTGGGCGATTTACCCGCTAATCTCCCCGGAACCCGTGGCCTGCACGGGCTTTTCGGGGGCTGTCTTGATTCGATCGACGCTGTGTTCCTTGAGAGACTTTTCCACGCTGGAGCCGCTGTTGCAGATGGCTCTGGTGTCGTTCGTGCTGGGCCTGGTGTTTGCCGGTATCGAACTGTGGACCCAGAGCGCACCGGACTACGACCTGGAGGGCGCCAGCGTCGAGACCTTCAGCGCTAGGGTGCTGGAAGTGGGCCCCGGACGGATCCTGCTTGAGGAAGCCGAAGGCGGTGAGGTGCTGGCACTGACGATTGCGCGCGGTATCAGCCAATTGAACGCGGACCCGGCGCGGTTCAAGGGCCAGACGCTGACCGTCAGCCATCTGCGCCACTACCTGCTCAGTTGCAGTCGCGAGGGCGAGGCCCTGTGTCGCGCTCGCTGTACCTCGGCCAGCAGTTGCCGGGACAGTCGCCGCGAATATGAATCGTCGTTGAGCATGCTGTACGGCGCATGGGCCGTCACCTTGGCCAGCCTGGGTGCGTATGCCTGGGGACGGCGCGGCCGCAGGCCCTTGCGGGTCGAGGGCGAATGACCGGGACGGGTTGCAACCTCAGCTGCAGCACTCCGGCAACCAGCGGTCCAGGTCCCGCGCCCGTTCACGGCTCAGACGGCTGACGCAGGTATTGATCAGGGTGGTGTGGGCCGGCGTTCCCGGTTGCACTTCAAACGCCTCGACCACGCAACTGGTGTCCCGGTATTTGATCCAGGCCCGTTGGGCATTTTTCAGTTTGCCGAGGTAATCCTGCTCCAGCAGCGGGTGGCTCTGATACTGGTGTTGCAGGCGCCCGAGCAGCGCCTGATAGCTGGTGTTGAGGGCTGCATCGGCGCGATCCTTGTCGAGCTGCGCACAGCGCTCGACCTGAGCGCCGAGGGTGATCCGCGAACAATCGAGGTCATCTGCCAGGGCCGCCGATGCCACGCCGAGCAGTAGGGAAAACAGAGCGATGGAGAGCCGTGAAAGCCGGAGCGGGTGCAGCATGGCATGCCCTTGCGCGGATAAAAGAGCCGGCATTCTACAGCGCCTGCCACCGCCAGGCAGGCGCCTGGCGCGCCACAGCATGCCGCGGTTTGCCTCTGCTACTGCAAGCCGTACCAGAACAGCAGGGTGCCGATCAGGCCGACCAGCGAAACAATGCTCTGCAACACCGACCAGACCCACAGCGTCTGCTTGAGTTGCAGGCCGAAATACTCGCGCACCATCCAGAATCCGGCATCGTTAACGTGGCAGAAGAACACCGAGCCGGCGCCAATCGCCAGGGCCACCAGCGAGCTTTGGGTGGCGGCCAGGCCAGCCATCATCGGCGCAAGAATCCCGGCGGTCGTGGTGGTGGCCACGGTAGCCGAGCCGGTGGCCTGGCGCAGTGCCACGGCAATCAGCCAGGCCAGGAGCAGGTACGGCATATGGGCGCCTTCGGCGACCTTGCTGATGGTCTGGCTGACGCCGGCGTCCAGCAGGGTCTGCTTGAGGCCGCCGCCGGCGCCGATGGTCAGCAGCAGCACGGCAATCGGCGCCAGGCTTTTGCGCAGGGTGCCGCCGACTTCCTCACGGGGCATGCCGTTGGCCCAGCCCAGGCAGATCACCGCTGCCATGACCGCAATGCCCAGGGCCACCAGGGGCTCACCGAGAAACTTCAGGCTCAGGGCAACCGAGCTTTCAGGGGGCATTGCCACCTTGGCCAGGGTACTGCCGAGCATCAGCAGCACCGGCAGCAGGATAATCAGCAGCGACACGCCGAAGCTCGGCTGGCGCGGGGCCTTGGGCGGGGCGCTGAACAGGGCGCCAAGCTCAGCCGGCTCCTCCACGTGCATGCGCCGGGACAGCCAGTTGCCATAGATCGGCCCGGCCAGGATCACCGCAGGAATGGCGATGCAAAACCCCAGCAACATGGTCAGGCCCAGGTCGGCGTGCAAGGCACTGACGGCAATCAGCGGGCCGGGGTGGGGCGGCATCAGCGCGTGCAGGGTGGTCATGCCGGCGAGGGCCGGGATGGCGATTTTCAACAGCGGCTGCCCCGAGCGGCGAGCCATGACGAAGATGATCGGCACCATCATCACCAGGCCCACTTCAAAGAACAGCGGCAGGCCGATGACCATCGCCACCAGGGCCATTACCCACGGCAGCGAGCGGCCCTTGCCCAGCCCGAGCAAGGTGGAGGCGATCCGGTCGGCGGCGCCGGACTCGGCCATCAGGGCGCCGAGCATCGAGCCCAGGGCAATGATGATCCCGGCTTCGCCCAGAATGGCCCCGGCCCCCTTGCTGAAGGCCTTGGCCACCTCTTCCGGCGGCAGGCCGGCGCCAACCCCGGCGATGAAGGTGCCGATCAGGATCGACAGAAAAGGCGGCAGCTTGGTCGCGCTGATCAACACGATGATGGTGGCGATGGCCAGTAGGCAGCAGAGAATCAGGCGGGTGTCATGGACCATCCAGGCAGCAGTCGATACATCCAAGGCGGGGGCTCCTTATCGGATCAGGTTTAATTGTTACGTTTTGTTTCGTAGATTTGAAGCATACCGGACGCGCCCCGGCCCGATGGGTTTTGCTCAGTTTTGGTGCATTTGTTAGCCAGCTAACGATTCCGGCCATCTCTCGGCAGCAAGCCGGATAACCGCAGGATGACGCCAGGATGAGGATTGCGTCAGACAGGCAGGTAGGCGCCGCGAATCGAACTATCATCAGGCCGTCGATTTCGCGGAATACGAGGTAACGCCATGGGGGCCGGGCACAGTCACGGACCAGTACGCGCAGGGCACGAGCGTTCGTTGTGGATGGCCCTGGGGCTGACCGCCAGCTTCATGCTGGCCGAGGTCATTGGGGCTTTTGTCACTGGCAGTCTGGCGCTGCTGTCGGATGCCGCGCACATGTTGACCGACACCCTGGCGCTGGCGATTTCCCTGGTGGCGATCCAGGTTGCCAAGCGCGCCGCCGACCGCAAGCGCACCTTCGGTTATGCACGCTTCGAGATTCTGGCGGCGGCTTTCAACGCCATCCTGCTGTTCGTGGTGGCGTTCTACATCCTGTTCGAGGCCTGGCAGCGGTTGCGGTCGCCGGCCGAGATCCAGTCCATCGGCATGCTGCTGATCGCGGTACTGGGGCTGGTGGTGAACCTGATTTCGATGCGCCTGCTGGCGTCTTCCAGCGAGCAGAGCCTGAACGTCAAAGGAGCGTACCTGGAGGTCTGGAGCGACATGCTCGGCTCCCTCGGGGTGATTGTCGCGGCGTTGGTGATCCTCTACACCGGCTGGGGCTGGGTCGACTCACTGGTAGCGGCTGGCATCGGTTTCTGGGTCTTGCCGCGCACCTGGACCCTGCTCAGGGAGAGCATGAACGTGCTGCTGCAGGGCGTGCCCGACGGCATCGATATCGATCAGGTGGAGCAGGGCATTCGCGCCGTGGACGGGGTCAGTGACGTGCATGATCTGCACATCTGGGCCCTCACCAGCGGCAAGAACGTGCTCAGTGCGCACCTGGTGGTGGATCTCTCGCAGCGCACCGAACAACAGGTGCTGGCCGAAGTCACGGAGTGGGTGCAGGAGCGCTTTGCCATTTCCCACGTGACCATCCAGGTCGAGCAGAGCGGCTTTCATCAGCACGACCATGGGCCCGAGTAGGCGCCCGACAGTCGCTCACTCACGTTCCTCAAGCACGTACCCGACACCGCGCAGGGTGTGGATCAGCTTGCTGTCGAACGGGTCGTCGATCTTCGCCCGCAGGCGGCGGATCGACACCTCGACCACGTTGGTGTCGCAATCGAAATTCATGTCCCAGACAAACGAGATGATCTGCGTGCGCGACAGCACCACGCCGCTCTGGCGCATCAGCAGGTGCAGCAGGGCGAACTCCTTGGTGGTCAGGTCGATGCGCTGCTTGCCGCGAAAGGCCCGGTGCCGGCCCTGGTCCAGCTCCAGGTCGGCCACTCGCAACACATCCGGGACCGGTGGCTGTTCACTGCGGCGCATCAAGGTGCGGACCCGGGCCAGCAGTTCGGGGAACTCGAACGGCTTGACCAGGTAATCATCGGCGCCCAGGTCCAGGCCTTTGATCTTGTCGGCCAGGCGCCCCAGGGCGGTGAGCATCATGATCCGCGTGGGGCTGCTTTCGCGTATGCGTTGCAGCACGCCCCAGCCATCCAGCAGCGGCAGGTTGACGTCGAGAATCACCAGGTCATAGGCGTGCTGCAGGGTGAGGTGCAGACCGTCCGCGCCATTGCTGGCGCAGTCCACGACATAGCCGCTTTCGGACAGCCCTTGATGCAGGTAATCGGCAGTTTTGGGTTCGTCTTCGATAACCAGGATGCGCATGCGGAGTGAGATCTCGGAGTTGAAAGGCAGTTGCGACTCGAACACGTGATGCCGGCCTACCCCAGGTCGTTGTGGTTTTGGTGGGGGATCAAGCATCGGCCGCCGAGGTATTTCCGGATGCGAAATACACCGCAGGGAAGGCGTCGATCCGGCGCTGTTTGAGGGACCGGATACTAATACAGAACCTTGAGCCAGAGCCTTGGCTAACGGATTTGTAATCTTTGCGCCACCCTGTTGATAAGTACCCGACGCTACATTTGGCCGGCATTCAATACCCTCCCTTTTAATGATTGAGCGGGGCGCAGTGTTGACTCAGCAGGCCGGTGCGAATGCCTTGGATGATTGGCCGGTCTCTGCTGTTTCAACCGTTGCGGCAACACTGCTTGTGCACAGGCCTGAATCGGTTATGCCCATCACCATGAGAATTTCCCTGCGGCGCCTGGTGGCCCTGTCTGGCGCCCTGTTATTGGCCAGCGTGGCGCTTGAACAGGCCCGGGCCGCCGAGGCATTGAGCCTGGACCAGGCCCTGCAGACCGCCGTCGCCAACAACCCGGAGCTGGCCGCGGCGCGCTGGGACGTCGAGATTGCCCAGGGCGCTCGACAACAGGCCGGACTTATCCCCAACCCGGTGCTGGCGCTGGATGCCGAAGACACTCGCCGCGATTCGCGCACCACGGCCATCAAGCTCAGCCAGACCCTGGAACTGGGAGGCAAGCGCGGGGCACGGGTCGAAGTCGCCAGCCGTGGCCAGGACGCGGTGGACCTGGAGCTGGAACGGCGGCGCAATCTGCTGCGCGCTGAGGTGATCGAGGCTTTTTATGCAGCCTTGCGTGCCCAGGAGCGCAGCCAGTTGGCCGAACGTTCCCTGGCCCTGGCCGAGCGCGGCCTGAACGTGGCCCAGGGCCGGGTGACCGCGGGCAAGGCTTCGCCGGTGGAAGCGGCACGGGCGCAGGTGCAGCTGTCGCAGATGCGCCTGGAGTCCAACCGCGCGCACATGGATCAGGGCAACGCCTATCGGCGCCTGGCCACGGTCAGTGGTGTATCCACTGTAGGGTTCAGCGCGGTTCAGGCCCCATCCCAGTTGCTGCCGAGCGTGCCGGCCGCCACCGCGTTGCTGGCTCGGCTGGAGCAGACGGTCGAATTGCGCCTGGCCGAGATGGCGATCGTGCAGGGGGAAGCGGCCCTGGGCCTGGAAAAGTCCCAGCGCATTCCCGACCTGGATATCAGCCTGGGCAGCCAGTACGACGCCAGCGCTCGCGAGCGGGTCAACCTGGTGGGGCTGTCGATGCAGATTCCGTTGTTCAACCGCAACCAGGGCAATGTGCTGTCAGCCGCGCGCCGTGCCGACCAGGCCCGGGATCTGCGCAACGCCGCCGAGCTGCGCCTGCGCGGTGAAACCCGCGAAGCCCTGGACCAGTGGGCCACGGCCGAGAACGAGGTGCAGTCGTTCAACCGGGTGATTCTGCCCGCCGCGCAAAACGCCGTGGACAGCGCCACCCGCGGCTTCCAGATGGGCAAGTTCAACTTCCTCGAAGTCCTCGACGCCCAGCGCACCCTGATCGAGGCCCGCAGCCAATACCTGATGGCGCTGGCGCAAACCACCGAGGCCTGGGTGCGCATCGAACGCATCTACGGCGACCTGACGCTGCTTGACCGCAGCCGCTGACAACCCATTGCCGCTGAGCGTGCGCAATCCCTGGCGCAATTCCTGGAGCAGCGCCGCCAGCCGTTTTCCATCACTGCAAACCTTAGGCGCCGCAGCGTTGTTCGCCGGCGGCACAGCGTTTTTTCAGGAGCACCCATGAACAACAAACGAAGCATTGCCATCGCCTTCGGCCTGGTCGCAGCGCTGGGCCTGGCCGGGCTGCTGTTGCAGCAACGGGCCGAGGGCCAGGCCCCGGCGGCCAATGTCGAACCCGCGCCTGAAGAGCATGCCGAGGAAGAGGGGCTGCTCGAACTCAGCGCGCAGCAGATTCAAGCCGCCGGCATCGAGCTGGCCGAGGCCCAGCCGCGCCGCCTCAGTACCTTGCTGGCGCTGCCGGGCGAGGTGCGCTTCGACGAGGACCGCACCTCGCACATGGTGCCGCGTGCTGCCGGCGTGGTGGAGTCGGTGCAGGTCAACCTGGGCCAGGCGGTCAAGCGCGGCGACCTGTTGGCGGTGATCGCCAGCCAGCAGATCTCCGATCAGCGCAGTGAGCTGGCCGCCGCCGAGCGCCGGGTGCAACTGGCCCGCACCACCTTCCAGCGCGAGCGCCAATTGTGGGTCGAGCAGATTGCCGCCGAGCAGGATTACCTGTTGGCCCGCCAGGCGCTGCAAGAGGCCGAGATTGCCCAGGCCAATGCGCGGCAGAAGATGAACGCCCTGAGCGGCAGCGCCCAGTTGGTGGGCGGCAACCGCTATGAAATGCGCGCGCCGTTCGACGCCGTGGTGGTGGAAAAACACCTGAGCCTGGGGGAGGTGGTCAATGAGTCCAGCGCCGCTTTCACCCTGTCCGACCTGTCCCGGGTCTGGGTCACGTTTGGCGTGTTTCCCAAGGACCTGGACAAGGTTCGGGTCGGCCAGGCGGTGACCGTCAGTTCCAGTGAATTGGGGACCCAGGTGCAGGGCCAGGTGGCCTATGTCGGCAGCCTGCTCGGCGAGCAGAGCCGTACCGCCACGGTCCGGGTCAGCGTCGCCAACCCTCAGGACACTTGGCGCCCGGGCCTGTTTGTCGCGGTGCAGGTGGCCACCGACAGCTATGAGGCGGCGGTCACGGTGCCCCAGGCGGCGATTCAGACCGTGGAAGGGCAACCCTCGGTGTTCGTGCGGGTCGACCACGGCTTCATGGCTCAGGCGGTCGTGACCGGAGCCAGCCAGGACGGCGTGGTTGAAATCAAGCAGGGCCTGGCGGCCGGCGCCCAGGTGGCCAGCAACGGCAGCTTCACCCTCAAGTCCGAACTGGGCAAAGGCTCGGCCGAACACAGCCATTGAATGGCCCCTCATAGAGTGATTTCACATGTTTGAACGCATCATTCAATTCGCCATCGAGCAGCGCATCATCGTGTTGCTGGCGGTGCTGCTGATGGCCGGGGTGGGCATCGCCAGTTATCAGAAACTGCCGATCGACGCGGTGCCGGACATCACAAACGTGCAGGTGCAGATCAACTCGGCGGCGGCCGGGTTCTCGCCGCTGGAAACCGAGCAGCGCATCACCTTTCCCATCGAGACCGCCATGGCCGGCCTGCCCGGGTTGCAACAGACCCGCTCGCTGTCGCGCTCGGGGTTGTCCCAGGTGACGGTGATCTTCAAGGACGGCACCGACCTGTTCTTCGCCCGGCAACTGGTCAACGAGCGCCTGCAGGTGGCGCGCGAGCAATTGCCGGCGGGCGTCGAGGCGCTGATGGGGCCGATCTCCACCGGGCTTGGGGAAATCTTCCTGTGGACCGTGGAGGCCAAGGAGGGCGCGCTCAAGGACGACGGGACAGCGTACACGCCGACCGACCTGCGGGTGATCCAGGACTGGATCATCAAGCCGCAATTGCGCAACGTGCCGGGGGTGGCCGAGATCAACACCATCGGCGGCTTTGCCAAGGAATACCAGATCGCCCCCGACCCCAAGCGCCTGGCCGCCTACCGCCTGACCCTGAACGATCTGGTGACGGCCCTGGAACGCAATAACGCCAACGTTGGCGCCGGTTACATCGAGCGCAGCGGCGAACAGTTGCTGATTCGCGCCCCGGGCCAACTGGCCTCGATCGACGACATTGCCAACATCGTGATCAGCAGCAGCGACGGCACGCCGATCCGCGTGAGCAATGTGGCCCAGGTCCAGATCGGGCGCGAGTTGCGCACCGGTGCCGCCACCGAGAATGGGCGCGAGGTGGTGCTGGGCACGGTGTTTATGCTGATCGGCGAAAACAGCCGCAGCGTATCCCAGGCCGTGGCGAAAAAACTTGAAGAGATCAACCGTTCGTTGCCCGCAGGGGTGGTGGCGGTCACCGTGTACGACCGCACCAACCTGGTGGAAAAAGCCATCGCCACGGTGAAGAAAAACCTCTTCGAAGGCGCGTTGCTGGTGATCGTGATTCTGTTCCTGTTCCTGGGCAATATTCGCGCGGCATTGATTACCGCGATGGTGATCCCGCTGGCGATGCTGTTCACCTTTACCGGGATGTTCAGCAACCGGGTCAGTGCCAACCTGATGAGCCTGGGGGCCCTGGATTTCGGGATTATCGTCGACGGAGCGGTGGTCATCGTCGAGAACGCCATTCGCCGTCTGGCCCATGCCCAGCGCCACCACGGCCGTATGCTCACCCGCTCCGAACGCCTGCACGAAGTGTTCGCCGCGGCCAAGGAGGCGCGGCGGGCGCTGATTTTCGGCCAGTTGATCATCATGGTGGTGTACCTGCCGATTTTCGCCCTGACCGGGGTCGCCGGAAAAATGTTCCACCCCATGGCTTTCACCGTGGTGATTGCGCTGCTGGGGGCGATGATTCTCTCGGTGACCTTCGTTCCGGCGGCCATTGCCCTGTTTGTCACCGGCAAGGTCAAGGAAGAAGAAAACCTGGTCATGCGCAGCGCGCGCCGGGCTTACGCACCGGTGCTCGATTGGGTCATGGGCCACCGCTCCCTGGCGTTTGCCCTGGCCTTGCTGACCCTGGTCGGGTCCGGGCTGGTGGCGAGCCGCATGGGCAGTGAGTTTATCCCCAGCCTCAGCGAAGGCGACTTCGCTCAGCAAGCCTTGCGCGTACCGGGCACCAGCCTCACGCAATCGGTGGAGATGCAGCAGCGCCTGGAGCAGACCCTGATGGCCCAGGTGCCGGAAATCGAGCGGGTGTTCGCCCGTACCGGCACGGCGGAAATCGCCTCCGACCCGATGCCACCGAACATCTCCGACAGTTACCTGATGCTCAAGCCCAAGGCGCAATGGCCGGACCCGGGCAAGTCGCGGGAAACCCTGATCGCGGATATCCAGCGTGCCAGCGCAATTGTGCCGGGCAGTGCCTATGAGCTGTCGCAACCGATTCAGCTGCGTTTCAACGAGCTGATTTCCGGGGTGCGCAGCGACGTCGCGGTCAAGGTCTTTGGCGATGACATGGCGGTGCTCAACAGCACTGCCGCCGAGATCGCCGAGACCTTGCAGAAGCTCGATGGCGCCTCGGAGGTCAAGGTCGAACAGACCACCGGCCTGCCGGTGCTGACCATCAATATCGATCGCGACAAGGCTGCGCGTTTCGGCCTCAATGTCGGCGACGTGCAGGACACCATTGCCGTGGCCGTGGGCGGGCGCCAGGCCGGCACGCTGTACGAGGGCGATCGGCGCGTCGACATGGTGGTGCGCCTCTCGGATGCCTTGCGCACCGACATCGACGGGCTGTCGCGGCTGCTGATCCCGACCCCGGCCCGGGCGGGCAGTGATTCCGGGCAGATCGGCTTCGTCGCGCTGTCGGAGGTGGCCAGCCTGGACCTGGTGCTGGGACCGAACCAGGTCAGCCGCGAAAATGGCAAGCGTCTGGTGATCGTCAGCGCTAACGTGCGTGGGCGTGATATCGGCTCCTTTGTCGACGAGGCCACGCTGCGGATTGCCGCAGAAGTGAAAGTCCCCGCCGGCTACTGGACCAGTTGGGGTGGGCAGTTCGAACAACTGCAGGAAGCCACCCAGCGCCTGCAAGTGGTGGTGCCGGTGGCGCTGCTGCTGGTGTTCGGCTTGCTGTTCATGATGTTCAACAACCTCAAGGACGGCCTGCTGGTGTTCACCGGCATTCCCTTTGCCCTTACGGGCGGGATCATGGCGCTGTGGTTGCGGGACATTCCGCTGTCAATCTCGGCCGGGGTGGGCTTTATTGCCTTGTCCGGCGTGGCGGTGCTCAACGGCCTGGTGATGATTGCGTTTATCCGCAACCTGCGTGAGCAGGGAAGGCCCCTGGCGCTGGCGATCAACGAAGGCGCACTGACCCGCCTGCGTCCGGTCCTGATGACCGCGCTGGTGGCGTCCCTGGGTTTCATCCCCATGGCCCTGGCCACCGGCACCGGCGCCGAAGTCCAGCGCCCCCTGGCCACCGTGGTCATTGGCGGCATCCTCTCCTCGACCATCCTCACCCTCCTGGTTCTGCCCGCCCTCTACCACTGGGCGCACCGCAAGGAAGAACAGCCAACCACATGACCGCAGCCGCTGTAGCCGCTGCCGAAGGCTCGGGCCGCGTTCGGACGCTGGCCCTCAAAAACGCCGTGGTTACACCTGGCACTCCACGGCGCTTATCCGGGGCAGGGTTAACAGCGATGGTGTTAGAGCCAGACGGCATCCCATAGGGGGTATTCGCCGACCCGTCGTGCCAGCCCCGCACGCACGGGGTTGAAGGTGATGTAGCGGACGATGGTTTTAAGGTCTTCGTCCTGGCGTACGGCGCGTTCGTGGTAACCCTTTTGCCAGACGCGGCCGTGGCTGTGGGGTGTTTGATTAAGGCTCAAGCTGCTTCTGGATGTGAGCTGGCACATCACCACACCAAGCGAGCGCGCCTGCAACTCGAACAACCCATGAATGGGGTTGGGCATGACCGCCCAGGCCAGGGAGTGTGTAGGCCCGGCTTGGTCCTGGTTGCGCAGTTGGTCGACCACCAAGCGCCCCAGGTGAACGTCGCGGAATATGGGGTTTCGCTGCTCTGTCATGGCCGTTACGGAATAGAGCTGGCCGATTTGTGCGTGGCGCCCCTTGAGCAGGTGATACCCCCTTGGTTTGGAAAAACACTCCCTTGCCCTCCAGAACGGGTGCATGAACCTTCACCCTAGTTCCGAGACCTCCGGTTAACAGAAGTAACCGATAAGCAGATATTTCCTGTCGCCGAGCCTGGCGGTAGCGACTACAGGAACCGGGGAAGATGAGGGCAAAAAAAAACGCCCCTGATGGGGCGTTAAAAATTCATCTCTTTCCAAAGGAGCATCCAAAAACGCTTCAGAGATGAATGTGCTCTGGGGAACCTGCGTCAGATTTTTTCGTCAGCCGCGGAGGGCTTCGGGGCGCTGGGTTCGGGTCTGTCTTCGCTGCCACTGGCGGCGACTTGCTGGTTGTTGTCGCCGTGGATCTGTTCCTGTCCGAGCAGGAAACTGTCCCGTGCCAGCTGGGAGCGTTCGCTGCCATCAGCGGCCAGTGCGGCGGTGGTGATCGTGGCCAGAAGGCCGATCAAAAACAGTTGGGCAGGCTGCATGCTATGACTCCTGTAAAGGGCCCTGCCGACAGCGGGAAGGCTGCGGGCTTGAACCTGTTCTGGAGTATATGGAGCACAACCTAACGAGAAGGTGAGGCCGATATTACAGTTCTGAAAGGTGTGAGTCTGTGAAGAAGTTTTAACGTCGGGCAGGCACCGAACCTGCCCGGCGCAAGGCTTAGAGAATCGCCAGCGGGTACTCGACGATCAGGCGAAATTCCTCGAGGTCGGACTCAAAGCGGCTGGAGCGAATCGTCGCCTGGCGGATGCGCAGCGACAGGTCCTTGAGGCTGCCTTCCTGCACCACGTACTTGGCTTCGATATCGCGCTCCCAGCGGCGCTGGTCGGTCAGCGGGTCGCCCGCCGCATCGCGACGCATGTACACCGAATTGGCGTTGCTGTAGTCGGCGCCGGTGCCTTTGCCGTAGCGGGTCATGAACGACAGGCCGGGAATGCCGAAGGTCTGCATGTCGAGGTCGTAGCGCACCATCCACGAACGTTCCTTGGGCGAGTTGAAGTCGCTGTACTGGATCGAGTTGTCGAGGAAAATCGAGTCCGACTGGCGCAGGTAGTCGAAGTCGTCATCGCCATTGTTGCGCTGGTGGGACAGGGCCAGGGTATGGGCGCCATAGGTTGCGCCGACCTTGGCACTCCAGATGTTGTTGTCGAATTTGCCGAGCCGTTTTTTGCCCTCGTCGACCGCCTTGTAGTAGTTGAAACCGGCGAACAGCGCCAGGTTCTCGGTGAGGGGATAGTTCGCCGCGGTACCGAAGTAGTGCTGGTCCCAGGCGTCTTTCAGGCGGCTGCTGTAGAGGCTGAAACTGAGGTTGGGGTTGAGCTGGTAATCGCCGCCGAAATAACCGACCCACGGCGAATCGACCTTGCCCGCGTAGAAGGTCGCGAAGCCATCGCGCATGCCGCTGCTGTCGGGCTGGCTCATGGCGTGCAGCCGTCCGCCTTGCAGGGTCAGGCCCTCGAGGCTGGTGTTTTCAAAGGTGGCGCCGCGAAAGCTCTCGGGCAGCAGCCGCGAATCTCCGTAGTGCACCACCGGGGTTTTCGGGAACACGTCGCCCACCCTGACCACTGTGTCCAGCAGGCGCATTTTTGCCGCGCCACCGACCTTGGCGTAATCGTCAGCCGGGCGATTGTCGCTGTCGACCGGCAGCACGCCGAACGAGCCGCCCCCGCCGCTGCGTCCGGCTCCCGAATCGAGCTTGAAGCCGTACATGGCAAATGCATCCAGGCCAAGACCTACCGTGCCCTGGGTAAAGCCGGATTCGAAACGGCCGATCAGCCCCTGGGCCCAGGCCTCGGAGTAACCATTGCCGGTGGGGCTGGACTGGCCTTTGCGGTCATCGCGATTGAAGTAGAAGTTACGGGCCAGCACGTTGAGGCTGCTGCCTTCGATAAAGCCTTCGGGCTTGTCGTCGGCCGCATTGACCGACACCGGGCCAAGCCCCAGCGCCGCGCAGAAAACGGACAACGACAAGCGGGTTTGAGTACGCATGAATTTCGCTCCTGAAGGGTGGCAGCTATCAACTTTCTTATCGTCAGAGACGTTCTTATTGGTCTGCTCGCGGCCGCGCCAAAAGCCGCACGGGGAGCCAGCGCGGATAGTTGCAAACGGCAGATAACCCCGGAGTGACGGGCGGATTACAATTTTGCAAGACCGGCAGGCAGCACGGCCCGTGCGCTTGGCAGAACCGCGCTGTTTTCGGGGTCGGTGCTGGAGGGCGGAGCTGGATGACAGAAATGTAAGGAGGCCGAGATCACCCTGACAGGGTCGGCTGGATATCCTCGCCAGCGTCATCCAGACGAGGAAACAGTCGTGAAAGCAATCCAGTCAGTGATCGCCGCGTGGGTATTGGGCCTGTCATCCGTGGCGTGGGCCGAGGGCGGCGGTGAGCGCACGTTCCAGCGCGCGATGGACGCAAACCAGCAAGCCATGGAGCGCTACGCCACACAGCAGGGCAAGTTGGTGCCGAAGGTTGAGCCCTATCGATATGGCATGAACCTGGATATTTCCCGGGTGGTCAGCATGACCCCGCCGCTCAAGTCCTGTGGCCTGGTGCCCTCGCGCATGACCTACGAGGATTCCGCCGGGCAACTGCGGACCATCGAATATCAAGTGCAGGGCCAGTGCCGCAACAACGGCAGCTAACCCCGCGCGCGGGCCTCAATCTTCGGTGGTTTCGTGGGGCGCCGGGGCCGGTTCGAGGGCGACGATCATGTCCACTTCCACCGATGCATTTTTCGGTAGCTGGTACACCCCCAGGGAGGTGCGGGTGTGCACCCCAGCCTCGGCGAACACTGAATACAGCAGGTCGGACGCCGCGTCGGCGACTTCGCTCTGTTGGGTGAAGTCGGCGGCGCTCTGCACATAGACGTTGATGCGCAATACCTTCTTGATGCGCTGCAGGTCACCCAGGGTTTGCTGGAGAATGGCCAGCGCGCGCAGGGTGCAGATCCGTGCCGCGTGCCGTCCCTGCTCCAGGGATACCTCGGCCCCAACTCGGCCGACCACCATCACCGTGTTGTCGATGCGCGGAATCTGGCCGCTGACGTACACCTCGTCGCCATGTTGCACGGTGGAGACATAGTTGCCGCCAATCCGCATCTCCCCTGCGAAACTGTGGCCGACCCGGGCTGCAGCCTGGTCGAAAAGCGCCTTGCGTGAATCATCCATTACTCAACTCCGTCGATCAGCGTGGATTGTGCCGGGCACGACTATAACCTCTGCCTGATACCAGGCAAGAGGCCTGTCCGGGCTCCAGAGTGTGGCCGGTTCGCCGCTTGAAAGTATTTTTGTCAGACAAATCTCTATAGCTCTTCAGAAAAAACTTTCAGCGCCGATGGTTAGGCTCAGAACTGCCACTTATTTCAGTCCATCGGTGCATCCCATGTTCAACAAACGCTTGAAGCAAGAGCTGTCGGCTCTTCGCGAAGAACTCTCGAGCCTGCAGCAAGTCAAGGAAAGCCTCGAAAGCGAGATGATGGTTCTCACCCTGGATGCCGATGGACGGATTCACTCGGTCAACCACAACTTCGCTCAGGAGATGCTCTACAAGAGTGGCGATCTGCTCGGCCGGGCCCTGGAAGACCTGGTGCCGGAGCATGTTCGAAGCGATGAGTTTCACAAACGCTTCAAGGTGTCGCTGACCCGTGGCGAACACTTCGCCGGCGCGGTGCGCCTGTTGCGCGGCAATGGCCAGGAAGCCTGGCTGCGCTCCATCTCGCAGCCGATTCGTGACTCGGCCGGGCGGATCAAGTATTTCGCGATTTACTGCAGCGACCTGACCCGCACCATCGAAGCCTCGCGCGAGCACGAAAACCTGATCGGCGCCCTGGTGCGCTCCACCGCGGTGATCGAGTTCGACCTCAATGGCCACGTGCTGACGGCCAACGAGCGCTTCCTCAAGGGCATGGGCTACACCCTGGCGCAGATCCAGGGCAAGCATCACCGCATGTTCTGTGAGCCGGAGGAGTACAACAGCGCCGCGTACCAGGCGTTCTGGAAGCGCTTGAACAATGGCGAGTTCGTTGCCGAGCGCTTCAAGCGGATCGACAGCCATGGTCGCGTGGTGTGGCTCGAGGCCTCCTACAACCCGGTGCTCGACGCCAACAACAAGCTGTACAAGGTGGTGAAGTTCGCCACCGTGATCACCGATCAGGTCAATCAGGAAATAGCCGTCGCCGAAGCCGCCAACATCGCCTACAGCACCTCGCTGCAAACCGACAATAGTGCCCAGCGTGGCACCACGGTGGTGACCGAGGCAGTCAACGTGATGCGCGACCTGGCCAAGCACATGCAGCAGGCCGGCGACGGGATCGAGGCACTGAATGAGCAGTCGCTGGTGATCGGCACCATCGTCAAGACCATCAGCGGGATTGCCGAGCAGACCAACCTGCTGGCGCTCAACGCCGCCATCGAAGCGGCGCGGGCCGGTGAGCAGGGGCGTGGCTTTGCGGTGGTGGCGGACGAGGTCCGGCAACTGGCGTCGCGCACCAGCAAGGCCACCGAAGAAATCGTTGCCGTGGTGCGTCAGAACCAGGACATGGCCCGCGATGCAGTAGCCTTGATGGCCGAAGGTCAAAGCCAGGCCGAACAAGGGCTGGCCCTGGCCGCCGAAGCCGGTACGGTGATTGTCGAGATTCAGGACGGCGCGCAAAAAGTCGTGAGCGCGGTCGGGCAGTTCGCCAACCAACTCTCCACCTAAGCCCGGGCCCAGGCCCCATCCAACCCGCGTACGGCCCTGCACCGACGCGGGTTTTTTATCGCCTGGGCCCGGGGGCTGGCCCAGGCCGATTACAGATCCCGCTACAATCGCGCTTTTGCCCAAGGAGCCAGCATGAGCCCATCCCAGCGTCGTCCGGTGCCGTTGTCCAAGGCCTATCGCCTGCTCAACCATGGCCCCACCGTACTGGTCAGTGCCGCCCACGACGGGCAGCGCAACATCATGGCCGCCGCCTGGGCCATGCCCCTGGATTTCGAGCCGCCGAAAGTCGCGGTGGTGCTCGACAAGTCCACCTGGACCCGCCAACTGCTGGAAGCCGCAGGCACCTTCGTGCTCAACGTGCCCTGCGCGGCCCAGGCCGATATCGTGCAGACCGTCGGCTCCACCTCGGGCCTGGAGCTGCAACAGGGCGGTGGCGATAAATTCCAGGCCTACGGGCTACAGACCTTTGCCGGTGAACAGGTCGAGGCGCCGCTGCTGGAAGGGTGCGTGGCCTGGCTCGAATGCCGGCTGTTGCCCGAGCCGCACAACCATCAGCAATACGACCTGTTCCTGGCCGAGGTGATTGCCGCCCAGGCTGACTCGCGGGTGTTCAGCGACGGCCGCTGGCACTTCGAAGGGCATGATGCGCTGCGCACCTTGCACCACGTGGCCGGTGGCCATTTCCTGACCATTGGCGCGCCGCTCGACGGCCAGTTGCTGAAGCCGTGAGCCCGCTCCAGGCCGTGATCAGGGCCTGAACTCGCGGCGCAGCAGCGACAGTTGCAGCAGGTCATGATGCCGGCCCGCCCAGTACCCCGCCTCGCGCAACCGGCCTTCCTGCTCGAACCCCAGGCGCTCCAGCAGTTGCAGGCTTGCCTGGTTCTGCGGGTGCACCAGGGCTTGCACGCGGTTCAACTGCATCTGTGCAAAGCCCCAGGCCAGGACCGTCCGCAAGGTTTCGCCCATGACCCCCCGGCCCCTGGCGTCGGGGGCCAGGGCGAAGGCTACAAAGCAGCTGCGGTACTCGCGGCTCCATTTGAACAAACCGCAGTCGCCGAGCAACTGACCGTCCAGCCGGCATTCGATGCCCCAGCGGGTGCCGGGCGTGGCTTGCTGACGCCAGGTGGCGAAGGTCTCGATCAGCGCCTGGGCCTGGGCCAACTCGGTAAGCGGGTCGCTGCCCAGCCATTGCATCGCCTGGGCGTCGCCATACATTTGCAGCAGCCTTGGCGCGTCTTGCGGCGTCAGTTCGCGCAGCAGCAGGCGCGGGGTTTCGCGGGTGGGAAAGTTGTTCACGCAAGGTCCTTGTCGAGGGGGATTCACGCGAGATAGCCGCCCAGCCGGGTGATGGTGAACGCCACGTATTCGCCGATCAGTGCCGGGTCGCTGGAGCGCACCACATCTTCGACCTGCAGCACCGCGCAGTCGACCACCACCGGGGCGACGCTGACGATCCGGCCGTAGGCCTGGTAACGCCAGCCATCGATGTGCTCCAGGCCCTGGCGCTGCGGGTGCTCGGGGGAAAATATCTGCGCCCATGACTGGTTTTCGTCCAGCTCGGCCGAGAACTCGAAGTCAAAGCGGTCGCCGACCTGGGGCATAGTCTCGGCGCTGACGCTGAACTCATCCATGACGATAAAGCGCTGACCTTGCACCTCCAGGCACGCTTCCAGGTAGGGGCCATCGGTGGCAATCAGGGTGGCGCGGACCATTGAACTCTCCTTGGTTGAATAACGGTGCAGCGAGGCTTCAGCAGGCCGCGAGGCCCAGGGCCCGGGCAAAGGCCTGCAGCTTGGGCGCGCACTGGCGCGAGGGTGGATAGACCAGCGACAGGCTGCGGCTGCACCCGGAAAACCCTTCGAGGATCGGCACCAGGCGGCCGTCGGCCAAGGCGTCGTCGACCGCAAAGCTCATGACCTGGGCAATGCCGAAGCCGCCCAGCACGCCTTCCACCAGGGCATCGCCGATGTCGAAGATCAAGCGACTGGGCACGCTGACCTCACGCAGCTTGCCGCCTTGCATGAACTGCCAATCCACCAGCCGCCCGCTGCGCAGGTTACGCACGCTCAGGCAGTTGTGCTGCTGCAATTGTTCCAGGGTCTGCGGGGTGCCGTGGCGCGCGAGGTAGTCCGGCGCGGCCACGGTGACCCAGTGCAGGGCCGGCAACGGGCGGGCGATCAGGCGTTGGTCCTGGATCTCGCCGGTGCGCAATACCGCATCGAACCCCTCGTCGATGATGTCCACCAGGCGGTCGGTCATCACCGCCTCGATGCACAGCTCGGGGTGACGCGCGGTGAGTTGGCCGATCAGCGGCATCACCACTTTGCGCCCGAACAGCGATGGGGTGCTGATTTTCAGCAGCCCGGTGGGCGAGTCGCGGCGGTCCAGCAGCAGGTGTTCGGTGTGGGCCAGTTCCGCCAGCAGCGGCGCGGCGCGCTCCACCAGCACCTGGCCATCGGGGGTCAGGCTTACGCTGCGGGTATTGCGCTGCAACAGGCGCACCCCCAGTTGCTGCTCAAGGCGCGAAATAGCCCGGGACAGCCCGGACTGGGTCAGCCCCAGGTCGCCGGCGGCACGGGTGAAACTGCGGGTTTCGGCGACCCGCACCAGCAGGCGAACGGCATTGAGATCCATGATTTAAGTCATTACTGAAAGCGTGTGCAGCGTATTTATCATTTAACGCGCATCAATGACACTGGCCGCCGCTTTTTCCACACAAGGATTTCCCCCATGCCCGCTTCTCCTGCGGCCAAGCCTTCGGGCTGGATGCTGTTGCTGCTGGCCACGGCGCAACTGATCATCGCCCTGGACGCCACCATCGTATTTATCGCCTTGCCGGAGATTGGCCAGGAGCTGGGGTTTTCCGCGCAGCAGTTGCAGTGGGTGGTCAGTGCCTACAGCGTGGCGTTTGGCGGCTTCCTGCTGCTGGGTGGGCGTGCATCGGACCTGCTGGGCAAGCGCCGTTTCTACATCATCGGCCAGGCGCTGTATGCCCTGGCGTCCCTGGCGGGCGGCCTGGGCGGCAGCGCGCTGTTGCTGGTGCTGGCGCGGGCGGTGCAGGGCGTGGGCGGGGCGATGCTGTTCCCGGCGACCCTGGCGCTGATCAACAGCCACTACGCCGAAGGCCCGGCGCGCAACCGGGCCTTTGCCGTGTGGAGCGCGGCGTCGGCTGCGGGGCTGGCCCTGGGGGCGCTGCTCGGCGGTGTACTCACGCAGTGGTGGGGCTGGGAAGCGGTGTTCCTGGTCAACGTGCCCCTGGCGGGCGCCTGCGCCTTGCTGGCCCGGCGCTGGATCCCGGCCGATGGGCGACGCGCCCGTGGGCGGCAGTTCGATTTGCCCGGCGCGCTGAGCGTGACCCTGGGTGGCACCCTGCTGGTGTTCGCCATCGTCCAGGGGCCGGAGTGGGGCTGGACGGCGCCGGCCACCCTGGGCTGTCTCGGGCTGGCCCTGGCCTTGCTCGGGCTGTTCGCCTGGATCGAGCACCGGGGCCGCGATCCGCTGATGCCGTTGCGCCTGCTCAGGCACCGCTCGCTGTGCATGGCCATGGTCCAGACCGCGTTGTTCATGAGCAGTTTTGGCGTGCAGTACTACTTCCTGACCCTGTATTTCCAACAGGTCTATGGCTACAGCGTATTGAACAGCGGCCTGGCGTTCTTGCCCTCGACCCTGGTCTGCACCTTTGGCATCTGGCTGGCCGAGCGCTCGCTGCTGCGGTTCGGCCTGCGCAGTACGTTGGTCAGCGGGTTGCTGGCTGGCGCCCTGGGCATCGGCCTGGTGTACCTGGCGCTGCCCACGGGGGCTGGTTACTGGAGCCTGTTGCCCGGGGTGATCGTGCTGAGCATCGGCCAGGGCATGACCTGGACCGCAATGTGGGTCTCGGCCGGGCAGGGGATTGCCGCCGGCGAACAGGGTGTGGCGGCGGGCATGGCCTCCACCAGCCAGCAGATCGGCGGCGCCCTGGGCCTGGCGTTGCTGGTGTCCCTGGCCAACACCGTCAGCGTCGACGGTGGCCTGGCCTACGGCCTGCAACTGGCGGTGGGGGTCAGTGCGCTGCTGGCATTGTTGGGCGCGCTGCTGGCATTGAGTCCGCAGCCAGCGCCTGCGCCCGTGGGTGCAGCGCAAGGCAACTGAGCGCGGGACTTAGATCCACACGTCATTGGCGGCGGTGCGTTCGCCGCCTTCATGGCCGGTATTGCGCACGCCCTTGGGTTCGATCAGCAGCAGTTTCACTTCGTGCTCGGCAAACGGCTTGTGCTTGAGGCCCTTGGGCACGACAAACATCTCCCCCGGGTTGACGAACACCTGGCCATCGGGAAAGTCGATCCGCAACTGGCCTTCGAGGACGATGAAGGTCTCGTCGGTGTCCAGGTGGTCGTGCCAGATGAAATCCCCCAGCAGCTTTACCAGCTTGAACTGGTAGTCGTTCATTTCGGCGATGACCTTGGCTTGCCAGTGTTCGCTGAACAGGCTGTGCTTCTGCGCGAAGTTCAGGCTTTGGTAGGGCAGGGACGAGATTTGATTGGTGGTCGTGGTCATGGCGGGGTTCCGGGCAATTGATTCTTGAGTGCCCAGAGTAGCCAGCGGTCTTTTGCGCTTCTTGTACGATTGTGCGTGGCTCAGCGGCCGTGCATTTTCAGCCAGCGGGCCGGGGGCAGGCCGTAGGTCTTGCTGAACTGGCGGGTCATGTGGCTCTGGTCGGTAAAGCCGGCCATCAGCGCCGCGCTGACCAGCGACTGGCCCTGCATCAACAGGGCGCGCACCAGGTCCAGGCGGCGCATGGTCAGGTAGCGGTAGGGGCTGGTGCCGAACAACAGGCGAAAGTCCCGCGACAGGCTCCAGCGATCGCGGCCGCTGTGCTCGGCCAACTCGTCGAGGGTGACACTGCGCTCGAGGGCACCGTGGATCAGTTCGCGGGCACGTTCCGCCGCCAGGTAATCGAAGCGCTGACGTTGCAGCGGCACGCCGGACACCGCATTTAGCGCCTGGGCCAGGTCGTACAGCGCGTCTTGCTGTTCCAGCGGGTCGAGGGGGCTGTGCATGCTGCGCAGCAAGGTGTCGGTGGCGGCGGCCAGCCGCGGGTCGCTGGACAGGCCGTCCTTGATGAAGGGCAGCGGCTGGCCGCCGAGGATCTGCTGGATCAGCGCCGGCTCGACATACAGCATCCGGTACTGAAAACCTTCCTGGGTCCCGGCTTCGCCGTCATGCAGCTCGTCGGGGTGCAGGACCATGGTGGCGCCGGGCAGGCTGTGCCGCCAACCGCCGCGATACTGAAAACTCTGGACACCGGCCAGGGTCCGGCCGATGGCGTAGGTGTCATGCCGATGAGGGTCGTAGCCATGGCCCGAAAAAAACGCCTCGATGCGCTCCAGCCCCTGGGCAGGGGGAGCGCGGTGAACCCAGTCGGTCGGGGGCGTTGGCTTGGCCATTGGAGCGGTCTTGGTAGCAGGGGCAAGGAACGCACGTTAACCCAAGGCGCAAGCGCTGTCAGCCGGCATACCGGTTGATCCACAGCCCCGGAGTGGAGTAGAACGTGCTCTCCCTTCTCCTGTCATGGCGGTTGGCTCATGCAGCTCCCACACCTGATCTACGCGGCTCCCTTGCTGTCGCTGGCGTTGCTCTGGACCGTTGCGGTCATCACCCCGGGGCCAAACTTCTTCACCACGGCGCAGCTTGCGGCCAGTTGCTCCAGGCGCCACGGCCTGTTCGCCGCCCTGGGCGTGGCCAGCGGCACCGTGCTCTGGGGCCTGGCGGGCGGTTTGGGGATCAAGTCGCTGTTCACCGCGGCGCCGGCTCTGTACCTGGCGTTCAAGATCGCTGGCGGCTGCTACCTGATCTACCTGGGGCTCAAGCAGTTTCGCCGTAAACCGGCCGTCGCGGTCGACGCCAATGGCCTGCCGCACGAGCCGGCGCGCAGCCTGTTCTCGGCCTACCGCCTGGGCTTTTTGGGCAACATGACCAACCCCAAGTCGGCGCTGTTTGTCGCCACTATTTTTGCCACCTCGATGCCGGCGACACTGCCACCGCTGCTGCTGGCCCTGGCGGTGCTGACCATGGCGTCGCTGTCGTTCTGCTGGTATTGCAGCGTGGCGCTGTTTTTTGCCAGCAGCCGCGTGGCCGGGGCGTATGGCCGCTCACGCAAGTGGCTGGAACGTTTTGCCGGCAGTTGCTACATGCTGTTCGGCGCCCATTTGGTGACCAGCCGCTGAGGCAGCGAGTTGGCGTAATGGCAGGACCTTGATGTCAGGAGACAGAGCATGAGCTTCACCTTCCGCGCGGCAGAAGAACGGGATATTCCACGGGTTTGCAGCTTCGCCCAAACCGAGCAGGACCTGTTCTTTTTCTTCCCGGCCGCCCATTGGCCGCTGACCCACGAGCAGTTGCGCGAGTCCATCGCCAAGCGCAGTGATTCAACAGTGATCGAGCGCGATGGCCAGGTCGTGGGTTTCGCTAACTTCTACCTCTGGGAAGCGCAGGGCACCTGCACCATCGGCAACGTCATCGTCGACCCCGAGGCCCGCGGAACCGGTGTCGGTGCAGCGCTGATCCTGCACATGATCGAGATCGCCCGCAGTCGACACCAGGCCGCCGAGGTCACTCTGTCGTGCTTCAACAGCAACGTCGCCGGACTGCTGCTGTACCCGAAACTGGGCTTTGTGCCGTTCGCCATTGAAGCCCGCAAAAACAAGCTGGACGAGCGCGTCGCCTTGATCCACCTGCGTTACGCCCCGGCTTGAATCCGGTAACGGGCGCGGGTCAGCAGCGCCCCGCGCCCGGGTTGGAAAACCGCCCTTGAGGCACAGTGTTTATCTATTCAGGAGGTACCGATGAGCGTGGCAACAGAAACAACGGTTCACTTGTTTTCCTATGGCACCCTGCAAGACAAAGCCGTACAGATCGCCAACTTCGGCCGCGAGTTGAACGGCAGCGCCGACGCCATGCTGGGCTATGACCAGGCCTGGGTGGAAATCACCGACCCGCAAGTGCTGGCTGCCAGCGGCAAGACCCATCACCCGATCCTGCGTCCGGGCAGCGCGGCCAGTGCGCCGATCCCGGGCACCGTGTTTCAAATCACCCCGCAGGAGCTGGCCGCCGCGGACAGCTACGAAGTGGCGGACTACAAACGCGTCAGCGTGGCGTTGCAGTCCGGGATTCAGGCCTGGGTCTACGTCAGCGCGTAAGGCCTGGCAGTGGGTCTGCTAGGTGACCAGCAGGCCCACCGCCACCAATAGCCAGAGCACCACGCCGATCACGATAAAAACGTAGTTGATGGGCGTGAAGCGTGCGTTGCTCTGGCCCTGCGGGTCGCCGCCGGCGACATTCAGCCCGCGCTGGCCTTCGAAGGTCACCACGGCCTGCAGCGGAATCAGCACCAGGTTGATGATGTCGAGCAACGGCGCGCCGATGTTCTTTCTGACCATGGCATCGAGCACCTTGCTCGCAATCGCCAGCAATACAAACCAGGTCGCCAGTTCTGCATGCCGCCAAGGGTGGCTGCGCCCGTTTTGCTTGATCCAGGCATCGGCCTCGCGGTACAGGGCGTGGGTCCAGAAAATCGCAAAAAACGCCCGCGCCATGGGCCACATCGGCTGCTGGGTGGCCTGTTTGAACTGGCGCCAGTTCTGATAGGCCCAAAACAACTGGTACAGGCCAAACGTCAGTACGAACAGGGTCAGGAACTTGCCCCGTGACACCACGTAAAAAGCTTGTTGCTCCTGCACTGGGGTGTGCAGCAGCGGCGCCTGTGGCGGTGAATAAAGGTTATCGGACACGTTCACTCCCTGTGGTGATCTGGAAAATGTGCAACGTTAGCGCAGCCGTCGCGCGAAGCACAGGCGCTATTGCGACGGGTCACCCTCTGTTCGGTGGTGCGAAGTTGAACCTTGGGTATCAGGCTCGCTGGATCCATGAATACTGAAAGGCCTTGGCTTCCCCGCGATGGTTTCGACGGCGGTAGCTGGCCAGGGCTTGGGTGGAGCAATAGGTGCACGATGGGCTGACGGCGACTTGCTCCGACGCGACGCCTTCGGCGTGCAGTTGCAGGAGGGCGTAGCGGTTCAGGTCAAACCACAGGCTGCCCGCCTGCGTCGGTGGTGGCGGTGCTATGGCTGGAGCCCGTTGCGGCTGGGGTTGAGCGTCGAACCAGGGCGGTTGTGTGCCTTGCCAAAGATGCCCCTGGGTCGCTTCCAGAGTGGCGATAAACCCGGGGCTCACTTCATAGCAGCACGGCTTGATCGCGGGGCCGATGGCAATCCTCAACTGCTGGCGTGAAACGCCCTCTGCCTCAAGGCGCTGTAACGTATGGCCGATGATGCCGCGCTGCAAACCCTGCCAGCCGCCATGAATGGCCGCCACCAGTGCGCCGTCGGCGGAGGCGACCAGGAGCGGCAGGCAGTCGGCGGTAATCACCGCAATGGGGCGCCGGCTGCGAGTGAAGACCGCGTCGGCCTCGATCACTCCGGCGGGCTGTCTCTCGTCGATTTCAATCACCGTGGCGGTGTGAGCCTGGGCGCAGAAGAACAACGACGCGGGTCGCGGGGCATCGACTGCGGCGAAGTCATGTTCGATGCCCGGCAGTTGGCTCAGGATGGCTGCGGGAAAACTCATGGCCGGTTGCTCTGTTCCATACAAAGAGGAGGCAGAGCATAGCGGGATCCAGCCTGTCGTGGCGGGAGCTGTCAGGCGATATCGATCACCACCTTGCCCACGGCCGTGCCTTGCTCGACGGCATCGTGGGCGGCGTGGGCCTCGGTTAGGGTATAGCGCCGGGCATCCAGCAGCGGTCTGAAATGGCCTTGCTCGACCATCTGCGCCGCCGCCTTGAGGATGTCACCGTGATGGGCGCGGCCGTTGCCGCTGAGCATGGGCAGGAGGACAAATACCCCGGACAGGGTCATGCAGCGCAGCGAACCCACGGCCAGCCCATGCTGGCCAAAGGCGGCGCAACTGGCGATATGGCCGTAGTGGGCGATGGCGGCAAACGAGTCATCCAGGCTGGCACCGCCGACGGTGTCGTAGATCACATCGAACCCGGCCCCTGCGGTGTGGGCCGTCACGTAATCGGCGACGCCCTGGGTGCGGTAGTCGATGGCGGTCGCGCCGTAGCCTTCGACAATGTGCTTTTTACCGGCCGACACGGTGGCGAACACCTCGGCCCCCAGGGAGCGGGCAATCTGCACCGCTGCATGGCCTACGCCACCGGCACCGCCATGCACCAGCACCTTGTGTCCGGCGCCGACCTTGGCCCGGTCCACCAGCCCTTCCCAGGCCGTGAGGAACACCAGGGGCATGGCCGCCGCTTCTCGCAGGCTGAGGGTGCTTGGCTTATGGGCCAGCAAGCGGGCGTCCACCGCGGCGTATTCGGCCAACGAGCCTTGCAGGCCACGAACACCGCCGGTGAGGCCATAGACTTCATCGCCGACAACGAATTGGCTGACGCCGGCCCCCACGGCTTCGACCACGCCCGCCAGGTCGGTGCCGATGATCGCCGGCAGTTCCGGCATGGCGTACGGCGCGTTGCCGGTGCGGATCTTGTAGTCGATCGGGTTGACCCCGCTGGCGACTACCCGCACCAGGACTTCGCCGGGACCGGCCTGGGGCAGCGGCACCTGGCTTTCGCTGAAGCGGCCGCTGGCGTAATCGTGCAGCACCAAGGCGCGCATGGTGGTGGGCAGGGACATGGTCAAACCTCGAATCAATGACGGGGCGGTGATCGCCGCCGTGGATGGGTAGAATTATTGGTCGCCGGTGCCTGACTGTAAATCAGGCACTTTTTAGTGCCCAAGACCTGCGGAAGTCACCATGAGCGATCTCACTTACGTTCCTGTAGCCGGTCCCCTGATCGTCGAAGAAACCTGCCCACCACGGCGCATTCATACGCTGCTGTCGACCAAGTGGACCTCGATGGTCCTGTACTGCCTGAGCTTCGGAGCCTCGCGCAGCAGCCAGTTGCAACGCAGCATGCCGGGCATCTCCCAGAAAATGCTGACCCAGACCTTGCGCGAGCTGGAGCGCGATGGCGCAGTGGCCCGTACCGTATTGCAGGACATGCCACCGCGGGTGGAGTACGCCCTCACACCCCTGGGCTGGCGCTTTGTCGAGCCCTTGAGGGCCCTGTACTCGTGGGCTGACGAGAATGCCGATGCGCTGGATGAGTTGATGCATAACCGTGAGCGGATGGGGGCTGCACAGGCTATGTGAACGCGGGGGGATTACACCGGTTTGACCGGCTTGATCAGGCTTTGCGCGGGGATACCGAACAGCTGGTGCAGTTTCCAGATCATCGGAAGGGTCAGCGCGCGCTTGCCATTGAGCACTTCGTACACCCGGTTGGTACGGCCGATGGCGGGTACCAGGTCGGCCACCGACAATCCCGACTGTTCCATGCGGAACTTGATGGCCTCGATCGGGTTCGGCAGGTCGACTGGAAAGTGCTTGGCCTCATAGGCCTCGATCAGGGTCACCATCACGTCGAAGTAATCGCCTTCAGGGGTACCGGGGGTGGGCTCGTCATCAAAAAATGGCGACACATTTTTCAGCGCCGCGCGGTAGTCCTGGTCGGTGTGAATAGGGCGAATATTCATGCTTGCTCCATATCAATGCGGTCGGCGTCGATGGCGTCGTACTGCGCATGGGTGCCGACGAACTTTATGTAGAGGGCGCCGAAGCGGTAGGCCACGGCGACCACCAGCCGGTAGTCATTACCTTTGATGTTGAACACGACCCTGCGGCTTTTGAGAATGCTGGCGCTGCGGTACTGTTCCTTGATTTGCACAGGGGTGGACCAGTGGGCGGTTTTTGCCTCGTCAATCCAGGCCAGGAAGGCTTGTTCCGAATCGGGGTGCTTCTCCCAGAAGGCCTTCAAATGACTGATGGCGATAATTCTCATGGCGGGATCCTAGTCCCATCCCGGGACCTAAACAAGTCAATGGGGAGAGTAGGCGATGGACGGGCAGAGGGTTCTGCCCGTCTTGGGTCAGCGCCGTTCAGACGCCGCCGCTAGCGCAGCGTGCACATCATCCATCGCTGCCCTGGCCATCTCTCCCAAGTAATGTGCTGCCCAAGCATAGCGGTCGACCTGGGGTTCCAAGGCGGCTTCCAGAGAGAACTGTTTTGCCAGATGTAGCAGCGCCGAGGCATGCGGCAGGGCATCGGCTGCGGGCACATCGGCATTGACCCGAAACAGCGGGTGGGGGTGTTCGCCGCAGTCGGCAAAGGCGATATCGCCGAGGGTGGTGAGGGTAGGGGACGGAGCTGGGGTGTGGTTCATGGTGACGACTCCTTTCGTGTTGGGAACCTCCACCGCCTGCCGCCAAGCAGGTTAGGGTGGCGGATTGCACAAGGTTGGCGGACCGGCACGAAAGGAACCGGCACCCCCGAAGGGGTCCCTGCGCAATCCGCCATGACACAGAAAAGCGGGCACAAAAAAAGCGCCTGCAATCGTGTTATTGGCGCCGTTGCGCCTTTCGTGGGCGGGCCGCCAAGCCCGGTCGCCGATTGGGCAGCGACGGACGGAGAATAAGGCCCAGGTGCCGCGCTGCAGCGGCGTAGCTGCGACATTCTGTGACGGTGCAGTTGGAAATGTTGTTTTTGGCAGGAAATGGTTTGAGAAGACTCTGACACTTCAGTGATCGAACAAGCGAAAAGTACCCTGTGGCGAGGGAGCGTGCTCCCGATGGGGGCGCCGGTGGGCCGGTGCGAAGCAGTCCCATTTTTGGGGCCGCTGCGCGACCCAGCTCCCTCGCCACACTGGTGGTTCATGACACATTTCTTTTTGCCTGCGCCGCCCACTCAAGGCTAGGATGCGCGCCCTGTTGCGCATCTTGCCTTTGCGCTGCGCGATATCGGCTAATCCCAAGGGCGCTGCACCGCCCCTCCAGGCAAAAGGAGTTGCTTGTACGATGCGTCACGATATCCAGCTGCTGCTGGTTTTTTTCCTGATTGAAACCCTGACGTTGCTGCTGTTGCCGGTCTATAGCCCGTTCGATATTGCCTTGTTCAGTGGCTTTGGGGCCTTGCTGGCGGCGCTGATCACTGCTCGCCACAAAAGCCGCCGCCTGCGGGCACCTGAGGTCTGGCCGAGTGTGGTGGGGTGTGCCCTGGTCGCAGCCACGCTGTTTGCGGCTCTGTACAGCGCCAAGCTCTACCTGGACCTGGTGGTCAACGCCCGCAGTGGCGCGCGCTTCCCGGCACCGCAGTTGGACCTGGGCTGGACCTTCTTCAAGGGCTGGAGCATCAGCCTGCTGACGGTGGGCGGCGCGCTGGCCTGGTTCGATCCGCAGGTCATGCGCGCCCCGGTGGCCGAGCCTGAAAGCAAACCCCGGGTGCCGCTGCATTTCGCCGGCGACGGCAGTTCACTGGCGTCCATCGGCGGTCGCCGCAGCGCCTGGCTTCCCGGCTTGGGACGGGTGTCCAGGCGCGATAAACACTTTGTCGCACTGTTCTTTGTGCTGGCCGCGCTGATGGTGCTGGGCAATGTGCTGTGGGGCCTGGAGCGCACGGGCCTTGTACTCACCACCTGTATCGCCACCCTGGGTGCGGTGCGCCTCACTCGGCGGGTTTCTGCACCGCGCTGCGCCGATCAGCCCCTGTGGCCTTCGGTGTTGTTCTGCGCCCTGGCGGCGGCCTGCCTGTTTGCCGCACTGGTGATTGCGTGCCGGACCCTGGTGCTGGCTTTCTCCGACTTCCCCTGGACCTTTGTCGAGGTGATACAGCGCTCGCTGCTGCCGGAATTGGCCGAGGCTATGGGTGTGGTCTTTATCACCGTGGCGACCCTGTTGGGCTTGCTGGATGCGCGGGTGTTGCGCGTCAGGGTTTTGGGGACGCGCTGAGGGCCAGGTGTGTTTCGGCGCTATTGATGATGAAACGCTTTGCGTTCCTCCCGTGCGCCCGGCGTTGAGATCAATGCTCGCCCCCAACAATTCGTGGCCGACTCGCTTTTTGCAGTACGCCCCAATCCCTTCAAACCGCTCTGATTTAAATGCCTTGGAACGGTTGATAACCCGCGAGCACAGGTTCACCTTGGCCGCTCATTCATGGGAGTGCTGTGATCTGTACACCCACAGGTCCCGGTATTTTGGGGGCGTTTGCGCGGTGGCGCGGCGCTCCCGCACGGCAATGGAGTAGCCCGCACGATGCGTCTGGATATGAAACTGGTGGGCACCTTTGGTGCACTTGAGGCGTTGGCCATTCTGATGGTGGGGATCAGCAGCCTGTTCGAACTGGCGGTGTACACCGGGCTTGGAGCCCTGGCGGCGGCTTTTATTGTCCGTCGGCACAAGACGTCGAATGAATCGCGGGGGCGAATGGGGTCGCTGGTGTTTTGCGCTTCCTGGGGCGCCACGCTGTTCGCCTTGCTGTACTGCGCAAAACTGTACCTGACCCTGATGTTCGCCGGTGTCATGGGCTCGCCCTATGGCCTGTCGGCGCTGACTTTTGCCTGGATCTTCATCAAGTGCTGGGCGACGGCCTGGGTATCGATTGCCGTGGTGCTTGCGGTGTTCGATCTGGCCGTGCGTGATGCTTCGGCGATGAAAGGGCCTACTGCGCAGTAGGCCCCTTTCAGTTTCGGCTCAATCCCCCAACGCTTCACCCTCACGCCGTGGGTCGGCTCCGCCGGCCCATGAGGCTTTGCCCTGGGCGTCGCGCACGCGGACGATGGCCTGGGTGCCGCTGGTCATGTCGATCTCGTTCACTGCGTGCCCCCTGGCCTGCAACGCCTGTTTCAGGGCCGGTGTGAATTGGCCTTGCTCCAGTTCGGTGGGGCCGTTGCGGCTGCCGAAGTTGGGCAGGTTGATGGCGGCTTGCGGGTCGAGGTTCCAGTCGAGCATGCCAATCACCGACTTGGCCACGTACTCGATGATCTGCGAGCCACCGGGGGAGCCGACGGTGGCCAGCAGTTCACCGCTGGCGCGATCGAAGACCAGGGTCGGGGCCATGGACGAGCGCGGACGTTTGCCCGGCTGCACGCGGTTGGCCACCGGCTGGCCGTTTTCTTCGGGGATAAAGGAAAAGTCGGTCATCTGGTTGTTGAGCATGAAGCCCTGGACCATCAGGTGCGAACCGAAGGCGGCTTCCACGGTGGTGGTCATCGACACCGCGCCGCCCTGGTCATCCACCGCCACCACTTGCGAGGTGGAAATACGCATCGGCGAACGGTCCGGGGCGTACGCCACTTCAATCCCCTGCGGCTTGCCCGGCTGGGCCAGGCCCATGCTGCGCTCGCCGATCAGCGCCGCGCGTTGGGCCAGATAACCGGGGGCGACCAGGCCGGCCACCGGCACCGGCACGAAGTCGCTGTCAGCCACGTACAGGCCACGGTCGGCGTAGGCCAGGCGTTCGGCTTCGGCAATCAGATGCACCGCTTGCGGCGCCGGTTCGAGGCCGGCCGGCAGGCTGGTTTTCACCGGTTTGAGCGGCGCCAGGGCGTAGCGCGAGTCACGTGCCTCCAGCGCCTGCAAGGTGCCGAGGATCTGCGCCACGGCGATGCCACCGGACGACGGCGGCGGCATGCCACACACCTGCCAGCGCTTGTAGTCGCTGCACAGCGGCGCGCGCTCCTTGGCCCGGTAGCCTTGCAGATCGTCGAGCGACAGGCTGCCGGGGTTGGCGTGGCCCTGGACCTTGGCCACGATTTCCTCGGCGATCGGGCCCTGGTACAGGGCATTCGGACCTTCCTTGGCGATGCGTTTCAGCACCGCCGCCAGCCTTGGATTGTGCAACAGAGTGCCCACGGCCTTAGGGCTGCCGTCGCTGTTGAGGAAGTACCCGGCCATGTCCGGCGACTGCGCCAGATAAGGGTCGGCCACGATCATGCCGTGCAGACGCGGGGAGATCGGGAAGCCCTGTTCAGAAAGGCGGATAGCCGGCTCAAACAATTGTGCCCAGGGCAGGCGGCCGTGTTGTTGATGGGCCAGTTCCAGGGCTCGCAAGACGCCCGGGGTGCCCACCGAACGTCCGCCAATCTGCGCCTTGGGAAAGGGCATGGGGCGACCGTCGGCTTGCAGGAACAGTTTTTCGCTGGCGCCGGCCGGTGCGGTTTCCCGGCCGTCGTAGGTGCGCACCGCCTTGCCGTCCCAGAGCACGATCATCGCGCCGCCGCCGATGCCCGAAGACTGCGGTTCCACCAGGGTCAGCACGGCTTGCATGGCAATTGCCGCGTCGATGGCCGAGCCGCCCTGGCGCAAGATCTCGCGCCCGGCTTGTGCTGCCAGCGGGTTGGCGGCGGCGGCCATGTGCTGGTCGGCATACCGGGTGTGCAGGTCGCTGCGGTAGCCCGAGGCGATTTCCGGGGCCGCGGGCAGGGCGGTGCTGGGAGGCGGGTTGTTGCAGGCACTGAGGGTGAGGGCGGCGGCTATCAGCGAGAGGGTGGTAAGCCGGCGATGACGCGGATGGAAGATCGAAAACACGCGTTGAACTCCGTTCACTGGGAAAATGATGTGTCGTCCGTGGCGGCAATGTACAGCAGTGGGCGGCCGGCTGTTCAGGCGAGGATGTCGTTCGCGGCGGGCTCTGCGCAGATCTCCCGGAGGCAGGCGCGCAGCCAGCGATGGGCCGGGTCGGCATCCAGCCGTGGGTGCCAGAGCATGGACACGGTGATCGGCGCCAAAACCAGCGGCAGGGCAAAACTGTGCAGGCCCGTGCGCAGGGTGGCGGTATGCCGTTCAGGCACGGTGGCGATCAGGTCGTCGCCACGGGTCAGCGCCAGGGCACTGGCAAAGCCGCCGACGATGGCCACCTGCTGGCGCTGCAAGCCAAGGGTGTGCAGGGCGTGCTCGATCTGTTGCGGCCCTTTGTCCTGACCACGCCGCGAGACGCCGATATGCCGCCCAGCCGCATACAGCGCCGGGGTGATCGCCCCCCGGGTCAAGGGGTGGTCCTGGCGCACGACGCCAATAAACCGGTCGCGGAACAAGGCCTGGGTCAGCAGTTCGGGCGCAGTGGTTTGATCCACCACGCCGGTCTCCAGGTCGACCGTGCCGTCGCGCAGGGGCGTGCTGTCCTTGTCGGGCTTGTGCACAAAGCGCAGTTGCACCCCGGGTGCCTCCTGGCTGATGCGGGCGATCAAGGTTGGGCCGAAGGTTTCGACAAAGCCGTCACTGGTGCGCAGGGTGAAGCTGCGCACCAGGCGCTTGAGGTCCAGCTGTTCGACGGGGCGCAACACGGCTTGTGCTTCTTGCAGCAGGCGGCTGACCTGCTCGCGCAATTCCAGGGCCCTCGGTGTGGCCACCAGCCCGCGCCCAGCCCGGACCAGCAACGGATCGCCGGTGGTTTCACGCAGGCGCGCCAGGGCCCGGCTCATGGCCGACGGGCTCAGGTGCAGGCGTTGGGCAGCGCGCGTGACATTGCCTTCGGCGAGCAGGGCATCCAGGGTAAACAGCAGGTTGAGGTCGGGTTTTGACATGCAGCGACGTTAGCACAGGCGGGATCGAGGTATGGCGTCTGGTGCACACCTGAAGTGCAAATGCTGCGTCTTCCGCCTTGGCAGTGCGGGCCATACCCTGTTGCCAGCTGCATTGTGCGGCGCTCAAAAAGGGAGCACAGCGTGAAGCCGATCATTGCCCACCCGGAGCCTGCGCTGCGCGGGGTGCTCGCCAGCCTGTCACTGTCGATGCTGTTGTCCTCCCTCGGCACCAGCATTGCCAATGTCGGCCTGCCGGCCCTGGCCCAGGCGTTCGAGGCGTCTTTCCAGCAGGTGCAGTGGGTTGTCCTGGCGTACCTGCTGGCCATCACCACCTTGATCGTCAGCGTCGGCCGCCTTGGTGACCTGATGGGACGCCGGCGCCTGCTGCTGGCGGGCATTGCCCTGTTCACGCTGGCCTCCCTCGGGTGCGCCCTGGCGCCGAACCTGGGGTGGTTGCTCGGCGCGCGGGCGATCCAGGGCCTGGGGGCGGCGATCATGATGGCGCTGGCCATGGCCTTTGTGGGCGACAGCGTGCCCAAGGCGCAAACCGGCAGCGCCATGGGCCTGCTGGGGAGCATGTCGGCGATCGGCACAGCTCTGGGCCCGGCCCTGGGCGGCGTGCTGATTGCCTGGCTGGGATGGCGCGCGATCTTTGTGCTCAATCTGCCCCTGGGCCTGTTGGCCTTGGCCCTGGCCTACCGTTACCTGCCGGCCGATCGCCCACGCGCCGAGGCTGGGCCGGTCGGTTTTGACTACAGCGGTACCTTGCTGCTGGCCCTGGCACTCGCGGCTTATGCCCTGGCGACGACCCTCGGGCACGGCCGTTTCGATTGGCGCAATGCCGCGCTGCTGCTTACGGCGGCACTCGCCGGCGGGCTGTTTCTCTGGGGGCAGGGCCGGGTGGCGTCACCGTTGATTCGTCTGGCGTTGTTTCGCGAGCCATTGCTCGGCGCCAGCCTGCTCATGAATGGCCTGGTGTCGACGGTGATGATGGCGACGCTGGTGGTCGGGCCGTTTTATCTCAGCCGTGGGCTGGGGCTCGACCTGGCCGTGGTCGGTGCGGTGATGGCAATGGGGCCGGTGGTTTCAGCACTGAGCGGGGTGCCGGCGGGGCGCGTCGTCGACCAACTGGGGGCGCCCCGGGGTGTGGTGCTCGGGTTGTTCGGCATGCTCGCCGGGGCGGTTGCGCTGAGCGTGCTGGCACCGCTGTTCGGCGTCGTCGGGTATGTGGCCGGGCTGGTGATCCTGACCCCGGGTTATCAACTGTTCCAGGCGGCCAACAACACCGCGGTGATGCAGGATGTCCAGGCCGATCAGCGCGGCGCGATGTCCGGCTTGCTCAGCCTGTCGCGCAACCTCGGGCTGATCAGCGGTGCGTCCGTCATCGGTGCGGTGTTTGCGTTGGCGTCATCTGCCTCCGAGCTGAGTACGAGTGCGCCCGATGCCATGAGCCACGGCCTGCGGGTCAGCTTTGCCGTGGCCACGGGGTTACTGCTCATGGCCCTGGTTATTGCGCGCTGGTCGCAGCGCGCCCCAGGGGCCAGTCGTGCCGATTATGGGGGTTAGAAGTCGAGCTTTCCGCGCATCTCGGCGAAGGGAATCATCACGTGTTCGCGGTAGGCAGGGCGCTCCTGGAGGCGGGCGTACCAGGCCTCGACGTTGGGGATGACAGGGCGTTCGATCTCCAGCTCGAAGTAGCGATACAGGTTTGTGCCTGCCGGGATGTCCGCCAGGGAGAACTCGTTGCCGCCCAGGAACGGTTGCTGACTCAACACCTGATCGAGCAACTGAAAATGCTCGGCGCAGCGCTGGACACTGGCCTTGAGCGCCACGCTGTCCTGCTGCTCCTGCGGGGTCCGAAACCCGCCCCAGAACACCCCGTTGATAAAGGTGGTTTGCAGGCTGCACTGGGCCCAGTCCATCCAGCGATCGGCCACTGAGCGCTGCCCCGGGTTGTCGCTCCAGAGTGCCGTTGCGCCGTAAGTGGCCGCCAGGTACCTGAGGATCGCGTGCGACTCCCAGACCACGGTCTCGCCGTCCTTGATCAGCGGCACCCGGCCGTGGGGGTTCATGGCCAGGAATTCCGGTGTTTCCTTGATCCCGAAGCTGCCGCCGGCGGGAATGTGTTCATGGGCCAGGCCCAGTTCACCGATCAGCCACATGACTTTCTGCACATTGAACGCGCTGCGGCGTCCCCATACTTGAAGCATTGCCAACTCTCCTTGAGCGCCCATTGATGTCGAACCGTCCTGGCAGCAGTGCCTGCCCAGGAACGCCAGCGATCTTGAACAGGGGGCGTTGACAGCGCAAGGCTTGAGCACAGGCTGAGGTGGATCGGCGGGGTGCTGATACTCGTGCCTTGCAAATTGACATCCAAACAACAAGAATGAGAACAATTACCATTAGTGCATGATTCGCATGGCCGACTTTCGCGCTCCTCCCCAAGATCCTTTCCAGCTTCTGTACGCGCAGAATCATCAGTGGCTTGAACGCTGGCTGCGCCGGCGCCTGGATTGCCATGCCGATGCGCAAGACCTGACGCACGACACGTTTGTGCGCAGTTGGAAGTCCTCCCGGCTTGAACAGATTGAAGAGCCCCGGGCATTTTTGTGCGTGATCGCCAAGCGGGTGCTGTGCACGTTCTGGCGGCGCGGCGAGCTGGAGCGCAGCTACTTGCAGGCCTTGGCCAGCCTGCCGGGAGATTGCTCACCGTCCGAGGAGGAGTTGGCGCTGTTGCGTGAAGCTCTCGAGTCCATCGACGCCATGCTCGACGGTTTGCCGGCCCGGGTACGCCACGCATTTTTGCTCAACCGTCTGGAAGGCATGACCCATCAGCAGATTGCCTCTGAGCTGGGGGCATCGGTGGCCAGCATCGAGCGCTGGATAAAACGCGCGGTGACCCAGTGCTACCTGGTCCAGATGGGATCGAGCCCGGCATGAGCCGCTCCCATGCTGAACTGACGCCAGTCCTGAAAGCCGCCATCGACTGGATGGTGCTTCTGGATTCCGGCAGCGCCAAAGCCCGTGACCGAGCAGCGTTCGAAGGCTGGCTGGCGGCCGATGCCGGCCATCGCCTGGCCTGGGAATCCCTCAACGGCGCGCTGGCTCCGGCGTTCACGCCGGTGGTGCAGGCTGACCGCTCGCTGCCCGGCAGTGCGCGCGCCGCGACCCAGGCGTTGCGTTCTTCGGGTGTCTCCCTCGAACGCCGGCGCCTGTTGCGCAATGGCTCTGCATTGGCGCTGCTCCTTGGCCTGGGCACTTCGATCACGCTCCAGCGGCGCATGCCGTTACAGGGACTGGTGAGCGATATCTACAGCGGCACCGCCGAACGCAAGCAACTGACCCTGCCCGATGGCAGCGTGTTGCTGTTGAACGCACGGACTACGGTGGATCTGGACTTCAGCGCCACGGCGCGCCGTCTGCGCCTGCATCAGGGCGAGTTGCGGATCCAGGTGGCGACCGACCCGCTGCGGCCATTGCAGGTCGTGACGGCCCAGGGCTCGGTGCAGGCGCTGGGTACGTGTTTCAGCGTGCGCCAACTGCAACAGGAAAGCCTGGTCGGCGTGCAGCAACACAGCGTTCGGGTGACCAATCTCGTCGGCCAGCAGGCGCTGGTGAACGAGGGTGGGGCGTTGCGTTTTTCCCACGACCGGCTGCTGGCCCTGCCGGGTAATCAGCACCAGACCGATGCCTGGGTCACCGGCCGGCTCGAGGTTGAAAATGAATCGCTAGGCTCGGTGATCGAGGCGCTGCGGCCCTATCGCTATGGCCTGCTGCGGATATCCGAGGCGGCGTCGCGTCTGCGGGTCTTCGGCGTGTTCAGCCTGGACGACAGTGACCGTGCCCTGCAATCGCTGGCGCAGGTGCTGCCAATCACGGTCAGCCAATACGGTCCGCTGACCCTGATCGACCTTGCGTGACCCCTGCAAAAAAAATCTCGATGGGATGAGGGCTTTTTCCAACTGGCTGGACATATCAGCAAGTGCCCACTCATTTCAGCGAGGAACCCCTTGAACATGTGTCCGACATTCTTGCGTCCCGCCACCCTGGCCACGGCCATCGCCCTGGCGTGCACCGGCGCTGCCACGGCCCTGGCCAGCCAGGCGGCCACTGCTGCCGAGGCCATTGCCCACTACGACATCGCGCCCGGCCCGATGGAACAGACCCTGCGCCAGATCGCCCGGCAAAGTGCTCGCAGTATCGTCGCCGACCCGGCCCTGGTGCGCGGCAAGAGCGGTGCCGCGGTGCGTGGTGATTTCAGCCCCGAAGCCGCGGTACAGCAGGCGCTGCGGGGCAGCAGCCTGCAACTGCGAGTCACCGCCAATGGCACCCTGACTCTGGAGTCCGCAGTCAGCGGCGATACGCTGCAACTGGGGGCCACCAGCGTGGTTGGCCAGGCCTTGGGCGAGGTGACCGAGAACACCGGTTCCTACACCACGGGCAGCATGAGCAGCGCCACCAAGTTTCAGGCCTCGGCACGGGAAACGCCGCAGTCAGTGACCGTCGTCACTCGCCAGCGCATGGACGACCAGAATATGCAGAGCCTGGAGGACATCTCCACCAACACCCCCGGCCTGACCCTGCGCCGAACCGGTGGCGAGCGCCCGGAGTTCTACTCCCGCGGCAGCGCCGTCGAAAACATCATGATCGACGGCCTGCCCATCGCTTACGACAGCGACACCCTGGGCACCTCGACCCTGGCCATGTTCGACCGCGTGGAAGTGGTACGCGGCGCCTCGGGGTTGATGGTGGGCTCGGGCAACCCTTCCGGGACCTTGAACCTGGTGCGCAAGCGCCCGACTGTCGAGCCGCAGGTATCGATCACTGCCGGGGCCGGTTCCTGGGACAACTATCGGACCGAGATCGACGCCAGCAGCAAGCTCAACCAGGCCGGGACTGTCCGCGGTCGGGTGGTCGCGGCCTTCCAGGACAAAAACAGCTTCACGGACTCCTACAGCAGCAAGCGCCAGTTGCTATACGGCATCAGCGAGTTCGACCTGTCCGAAGCCACCACCCTGACCCTGGGCGGCTACTACAACCGCGAGGACAATCCCGGTGCAGACTGGAATGGTTTGCCGACCCAGGTCGACGGCGGTTTCCTGCCCCTGAGCCGTTCCTCCCGACTGACGCCGACCTGGACCTACTGGGATAAAAAGAACCAGAGCCTGTTCGCCGAAGTCGAGCATCGCTTCGATAACGACTGGAAGCTGCGGGTCAACACCACGTGGCTCAAGAGCAACCTGGAAATGCTCGGAGGCAGTTTCTACCGTGACGCCACCGACACCCTGCATCTCAACGCCGGTCGCTACAGCTATGAGCACACTCAGAAAAGCATCGATGGATATGCCCGCGGGCCCTTCAGCCTGTTCGGCGCAACCCATGAACTGGTGGTGGGTGCCAGCTATCGCCGCGAAGACACCCATGACGGGCCTGGCGGCGGCCCGGACGAGAACTTCAACTACCTCGTCGACCCGCTGAATTTTGACTACAAGGCGGTGCCCAAGCCGCAGATCGTCTACAACTGGTCGCGCAAGGGGCTGGTGGATCAGACCAGCACCTATGCGGCGCTGCGCTTCAATCTGCGCGATGACCTGAAGCTGATTCTCGGTTCGCGGCTGGACTGGTACGAGCACGATATAAAAACCGTGTCCGGCACCTATGCCTTTGGCGAGCCCTACAAGGCGACCCGTGAGCTGACGCCCTATGCCGGGGTGATTTATGACCTCAACGACACCTATTCGGTGTACGCCAGCTGGACCCGGATCTTTCAGCCGCAAGAGTACGAAGACTCATCGGGCGGGATTCTTGAGCCGGTCACCGGGACCAATCTTGAAACGGGCCTGAAGGCCGAGTACTTCGACGGCGCACTCAATGCCAGCGCGGCGATCTTCCAGCTCAATCAGGAAAACCTGGCCAAATCCCTCGCCTTCAGCCAGTGCCTGCAGGGCCAGGATGCCTGTTATGAAGCCAGTGGCGAAGTCCGCACCCGGGGTATCGAGTTCGAGCTGTCTGGTGCGGTGGCGCCGGGCTGGCAGGCCTCCGCCGGCTACACCTACGCGGCGGCCGAGTATGTGAAGGGTGTCGATCAGGCGCAAAAAGGCGATCGCTACGACAGCGACAGCCCCTACAACCTGTTCAAGCTGGCCACCAGTTACCAACTGTCTGGTGCATTGGACAGGTGGACCGTCGGGGGCGCCTTCAGGTCGCAAAGCCGGACCTACACCAGCTTCAACGTCAAGCAGGGCGGTTACAGCATCACCGACCTGATGACCAGCTACCGCCTGACCGACAACCTCAAAGTACAAGCGAACATGAACAACGTGTTCGATAAGCGCTATTACCAGAGCATCAGCAACTCGGCCGGGGCCAACCTGTTCGGTGACCCGCGCAACCTGATGTTCACTGTGAAGTGGTCGATGTAGCCAAACCCAGCGTCGATGCAGCGGGTTCACGATAATGGGCGGGCCCGCTCCGACTCGCGCAGCGTTGATCCCGGGCACTCGTCGACAACGGGCATTGCCCGTCCGGCTGGTTGCCGGGAGGCTGCCAAGTGGTGATCGACGTGCTCTTGCTCAGCCTTGATAACGGCGTCGGTGCAGCGATTGGACCGTTTGCAGAAAGCGTTTCTCATCAGCCATGGGTGACTCTTTGGCGCTGAAGACGTTTTTGATTCGGGTGAGCTCGACGCGTGTTCGCTCTTTTTCAGCCTGGGCCAGTTCAGGGAATTCAAGCAGCAGCGCCTTGTTGCCCCGGGTGATGTGTTCCATCACCGCCAGCGCAATGTGCTCACGCACCAGCCCGGCCGAGACGTAATACATGGCCCAGGCTTGTTCGGGCGAGCAGTGACCGATTTGCTCTTCGATTTCCTTGTACGCTTTGTAATCGTCCGACTCCACGTTGCGCTGGCAATCGCCTCGGCACATGATTTTCTCCTTCCCTGGGACCTCGATGACAACGCCGTTGTCATTCGGCTGCTCCCTGCCTGATTACGTGTGCTGCCTATAAACGCCGGCCACCGCGCGACAGCGGCGGATAGTCACTTAGTTGTGCCGAGTGTGGTACTCGGCCTGCCAATGACTAGCTGCACCGCGCAGACTTTTGATTCTTTATATAGCCTCTGCTCCCTCACGCCGTGTGAGGGAGCAGAGGCGCAATCAGTAATAACCAGGCCAGATCAAGTGCCGCTCTTGACCTTGGTCCATACGCGAGTGCGAATTCGCTCCAACTTCAATGGCAGCGGCTCAAGTGGAATAAGTGTGGCGATAGTGTTCTTGTCTGGATAGATCCAGGGGTTGTCTCGCAACTTCTGCTCAACAAACTCAGAGGCGTCTTTATTGGCATTAGGGTACAGCGTGTGATTTGAAGTCTTGGCAATAACATTGGGGCGCAGCATGTAATTGATAAACGCCATGCCTTCCTTGGGGTGCGGAGCGTCTTTGAGCAGCACCAGGTTTTCCGACCAGACCAGTGCGCCTTCGCGAGGAAGGCTGTAGGCAATCTTGCGCCCCGTGTTGGACTTCTCATTGATGGCCTGCGCCGCAAGGGCACCATTGGCCCAGCCCACGACTGCGCAGATATTGCCATCCGCCAGGTCGGCATCGATTCTCGAAGAGTCGAAATAGAGAATGTAAGGACGGATTTTTAATAGCAACGCCTGGGCTTTCTGATAATCCTCGGGGTTTCTGCTGTTGCTCGGGAGCCCAAGGTAATTCAAGGCAATCGAAATGATCTCGCTGGGAGAGTCGAGCATGGCCACGCCACAGGACTTGAGTTTGCTGATGTTTTCTTCTTTGAAGATCAAGTCCCAGCTATTTACTGGGGCATTGTCGCCCAGTGCAGCCTTGACCTTATGTTCGTCATAACCAATACCGGTGGTGCCCCACAAGTAGGGCACCGCGTAGCGATTACCGGGATCATTGGCCGCGAGCAGGGCCAGGATATCTGGATCGATATGGGACAAATTGCTCAGTTGGCTGCGATCCAGTGGTTGAAGCACGCCCGCCTCGATCAGGCCCGGCAAGACATTGGAAGTGGCCACGACCACGTCATAGCCGGTGCGCCCCGCCATAACCTTGCTCTGCATCATCTCGGCGCTGTCAAAGGCATCCATATTGATTCTTGTGCCGGTCTCCCGCTCGAACTCCTTGGGGGTCTCCGGCGCCAGCAACCCGAACCAGTTGTACAGATGTACGGCGGGCTCTACCGCACTGACGGATGTGCTTATTCCGGCACTGAAAAGCGAGGCTAAAAAAATAGCTCGCAAATGCGACTTACTCATATGACTATCCCTGTCAACTCGATAGGCCCTCATGGCCATCGTAAGCTAGGGGCTGAATATACTCGGCATCGTCGAATAGTAAATACCTACAAATACTTACCTCTGACCCATGAATTCCTAACCCTAAAGGGGTAGACAATGTCACTCGACCTTCATGACCTGGTTTGGCACCGGTCGATTGGAAAGTTGATCATGCAGCTGGACCGTCCGGAGTTCTGGAGCTCGCTTATTTGCGTATTGAATGAGTATGTGAAGATAGATAATTGGGTGGTATTGATTTTCAGCGACCAGCAAGTTCAGGTCATTAGCCTGCCTGAAGTGGCCGATGCCGAAGAGGTGGATGCCTTTACCCATCGCTATGTAAAAGGTCTTTATTTGCTGGACCCCTTTTATATTGCCAATCGTGAAGATCCGCAGAGTGGCTTCTTTCATATGCTCGATATTGCGCCGGAGCATTTTCTGGAGACCGAGTATTATCATCAGTACTTTGCGCAATACATTTCCGTCGATGAAGCGCAGTACAATGTTCAACTCGATGCGGATAGAACATTGTGTGTTTCATTTGGCAGTACCGTTCGATTCACCCAAGAGCAAATCGCGACACTTGAAATCATCAAGCCCTGGGTAATTGCATTGATGTATCAGCGCATGTCGTTTGAAAACAGCCTGGAAAAAAACATCACCGAGCCCCCTCTGTGGTCGGACACCATTGCTCAGTTGGGTGCGCAAATAACGGCTCGGGAAAAGGATGTACTCAAGTTGTTGCTGAGTGGCTTCTCCAGCAAGGAGATAGCCGGCAAGCTTTCCCTGTCCACGGAAACCATAAAGGTTCATCGGCGTAATATTTACGCCAAGTTCAACATCAAGTCGCAGTCCGAACTCTTCGCGCGTTTTTTCATGCCGAAGCAAGAGGGGCACACCCTCAGTTGAGACTGGTGCCTTCAAGGGCAGGCGTCGTTCGCACTGCGGCATGCGGTGGCGTAGAGAGAGGCGGCCGGAAACTACAGGACCGTCTTCAGCAGCCGAGGGCTTTTCTCCAGGCATAAAAAAACGGCCTACCTTGCGGTAAGCCGTTTTTAGTACTTGGTGGCTACACAGGGACTTGAACCCCGGACCCCAGCATTATGAATGCTATGCTCTAACCAACTGAGCTATGTAGCCAAGTGGCGCGCATTATTCGCGGAGAACGACATTGCGTCAAGCCTTTTTGTAAGAAATTTATCTACGCTATCAACCGTTTATCCAATTACCCCCGACTCAGCAGTGGCGAAGGGCAGCGCTGGAACCAGCGGCTGGCCTGTTCGTAGGCGTGTGCCAGTTGCAGCACGGCGAAGTCAGCCTGGTGCCGGCCGATGATTTGCAGGCCCATGGGCAGCCCGTCGGCATTGAAGCCGGCCTGCACATTGGCTACCGGGCAGCCGCTCAGGGTGCCGGGGATGACCACTTCCATCCAGCGATGATAGGTGTCCATGGCCACGCCCTGGATGCTGCGTGGCCAGGGGATGGTTTTGTCGAACGGGAACACCTGGGCGCTGGGCAGCAGCAGAAAGTCGAAGCGCTCGAACAGTTGGCTGATGGCGCGGTACCAGTGGCTGCGGCTGACCGAAGCGGCGTACACCTGACTGGCGCTGAGGCTGAGGCCGTTTTCCACCTCCCAGCAGGCTTCGGGTTTGAGCTGGGCGCGTTTCAGCGGATCGGCGTAGGCCGCGCCCAGGGAGCCGGCCACCAGCCAGTGGCGCAGGGTGCGCCAGCTGTCCCACAGCTGCTCCGGGGCGAAGTTGACCTGGGCCGCCTCGACGCTGCAGCCCACGGCCTCGAAGTCGGCGAAGGTGGCTTGGCACAGTTCGAGGATGCCTGGTTCCATCGGCAGGTAGCCGTTGAAGTCACCCAGCCAGCCCAGGCGCGTGCCCCGCAGGTCGTGCTCCAGGGGCTCGGCAAACGCGGCTCCGGATTCGGCGATGGACAGCGGTGCCCGGGCATCAAAGCCGGCCTGTACCGACAGCAGCAGGGCGGCGTCACGCACGCTGCGGGCCATGGGGCCTTCATAGCCGAGCTGGTCGAAGAACAGATCGCTGCTGTCATCGAAAGGCACCCGGCCCTGGGACGGGCGAAAGCCGAAAACATTGTTGAACGCCGCCGGGTTGCGCAGCGAGCCCATCATGTCGCTGCCGTCGGCCACCGGCACCAGGTGCATGGCCAGTGCGGCGGCGGCACCACCGCTGCTGCCGCCGGCCGTCTTGCTCGGGTCGTAGGCGCAACCGGTGGCGCCGAACAGCGGGTTGTAGCTTTGTGAGCCGAGTCCGAATTCCGGGGTGTTGCTCTTGCCGATGATGATCGCCCCGGCTGCCTTGATCCGCTCGACCATGATGCCGTCGCGCTGCGGCACAAAATCTTCATACAGCGGTGAGCCCAGGGTGGTGCGAATACCGTGGGTCAGCGACAGGTCCTTGATCGCGTGGGGCAGGCCGTGCATCCAGCCGTGGTATTCGCCGCGCGCCAGCTCTGCGTCGCGCAGGTCAGCCTGGGCCAGCAGCGCCTGGGGCGGTTGCAGGCTAATCAGCGCATTCACCGCCGGGTTGAAGCGCTCGATATGGGCCAGGTAGGTCTGCATCACTTCGCGACAGGAAACCTGGCGCAGGCGGATGCGTTCGGCGAGTTCGTGGGCCTGCAGCAGGACCAGTTCGCTGATGGGGTTTGAAGTCATGGTGATGCTGCCTTGTAGACGACTTGAAGAAGGCGCCCCGCCGCAGCGGGGCGGTCGGGGGTCAACGCATCAGGTTGGTCCACAGGCGGTCGGCCAGGCGAATGGCGCCTTCGCCGCAGGTCTGGCTGAACACCACCTTGGTGCCCTCGGGAATATGCAGCTCGGGGGCATCCTTCAGGCCCGCGTCGAGGAAGGGTTCGACGCCCTTGATCGGGCTCTGGTGCTTGAGGAAGTTCTGGGTCATGGCCGCGTTCTCAGGCTGGCTGAGGAAGGCGATAAAGGCCCTGGCGTTCGCCGGGTTCTTGCTGCCCTTGGGGATGACCATGTTGTCGACCCAGGCCAGCACGCCTTCTTTCGGGTACAGGTACTTCAGGCTTGGTTTCATCTCCCGGGCGCGCATCGACGAGCCGCCCCAGAACATCGACATGTCGATTTCGCCGGCGGCCAGGTTCTCGCGGATGGAGCCGGCCTTGGAGCTGTAAGTCTTGACGAAGGGCTTCTGCGCCTTGAGCAGGGCCAGCACCTGTTGCAACTGCTTGGGGTCTTCGCTGCACAGCGGAATGTTCAGGTACAGGCTGGCCATGTCGATCACATCGCTGACCGAATCGAACATGTTGATCCGCCCCTGCAACTCGGCCGGCGGCTCATACAGCACCTTGTAGCTGTCGGCCGGGCCCGCGTAGCGCGTGCTGTCGAGCACCACGCTGGTGGTGCCCCAGATAAACGGCATCGAGTAGGCGCCGTCCGGGTCCCAGGTCGGCCGTTGCAGGTTGTCGACCACGCTGGCGTAGTAGGGCTGCTTGATCGGGTCGAAGCGCTCCAGCAACTGCTCCTTGATCAGGATCGGCACGAACTGGTGCGAGGGAATCGCCACGTCGTAGCCGGTGCCGCCTTGCTTGAGCTTGGCCAGCAGCGTCTCGTTGGAATCGTAGGAATCCACCGTGACTTCAATGCCGCTCTGTTTCTGAAACTTGGCGAGGATCTCCGGCGAAAAGTAGCCGCTCCAACTCACCACGTTGAGTTTCTCCGCAGCCTGAACGCTGCCGACCATGGTCAGTGGCAGTGTCAGTAACAACGAGGCGCCGAGGCCTGTAATCAACTTGCTCATGCTATTTCCCCACAGTGCTTGGAAGGTTCAGGTTTTCTTTTTGCCCAGCAGATAAGAGAGGCTGACGAACAGCACCGAGACGCCGAGGATCAGGGTCGAAACGGCGTTGACGTCGGGGGTCACCCCCATGCGTAACAGGCCGAAGATAAAGATCGGCAGGGTGGTGGTGCCGGCCTGGGAGACCATCATCGAGATCACGAAGTTATCCAGCGAGACGATGAAGGCCAGCATCAGCCCGGAGAAAATCCCCGGCATCAGCAGCGGCAGGGTGACCTTGCGAAAGGTGCGCCAGGGGCCGGCATAGAGGTCGGCAGCGGCCTGCTCCAGAGACAGGTCCATGTCATTGAGCCGGGCGCGGATCGGCAGGTAGGCGAACGGGATGCAGAACACCGTATGGGCGATGATCAGGTTGCCGTAGCCCAGGGACAGGCCGATGGTGGAAAACAGCGCCAGGGTGGCGACGCCGACCACGATTTCCGGCAGCACCAACGGCAGCATGATGGCGCCCATGGACAGTTGCAGGCCCTTGAACCTGGCGCCGCGCGAGGTGCCCAGCGCCGCGAGGGTGGCAATCGCGGTTGCGATGCTGCTGGCGCAGACGGCGATCAACAGGCTGTTGCCCGCCGCCTGGCGCAAGGCCTGGTTGGCGAAGGCGGCGCGGTACCAGTCGAGGCTGAAACCGCTCCACACCGTGGCCGACTGGTTGGCGTTGAAGGAGAACACCACCAGCACCACGATCGGCGCGTAGAGGTACAGGTAGAACAGGAAACTGAAGCCGCCAAAGCCGGGGAAGTCCTGCACGCCCAGGCCGTTTCGCTTGAATAGACGCAGCATCATGCACCCTCCCGGGCAACGCGCTGGCGCTGAGCGCGCAGGGCATACAGGGTCAGGACCAGCATCACCGCCGCCATCAGCACCAGCGACAACGCGGCACCGAACGGCCAGTTACGGGCGTCGCTGAACTGACGGAAGATCAGGTTGCCAAGCATCATCCGCGTACCGCCGCCCAACAGCTCCGGAGCAATCATCGCTCCAAGGCAGGGCACGAAGGTCAGGATTGCACCGGCGATAATTCCCGGCCTGGCAATCGGCAGCACCACCTTGCGCAAGGTGCGCAAGCGCCCGGCATACAGGTCCTGGGCAGCCTCCAGCAGGCGCGTGTCCATTTTCTCCAGGGTGGCGTAGATCGGCAGCACCACGAACGGCGCGTAGGTGTAGACCAGGCCCAGCAGCACCGCGCCGTCGGTGTAGAGCAGTTGCAGCGGCTGGTCGATCAGGCCCAGGCCGAGCAGGCTGTTGTTGATGACCCCGGTGTTACGCAGCAGCAGGATCCAGGCGTAGGTGCGGATCAGCAGGTTGGCCCAGAACGGCACCGTGATCAGGAAGATCAGCAGCCCGCGCCGCTGCACCGGCTGCATGGCCAGCCATACGGCCACCGGGAAACCGATCAGCAGGGTGATCAGGGTCGTCAGCCCGGCAATGCCGATCGAGCGCAGGGCGATGACCAGGTAGGAATCGGTGAAGGCCAGGCTGTCGTCCAGTTGCCGCTCGAACAGCAGCGAAGTGTAGGCATCGCTGCTCAGGACCTTGTTGACCCCACCGTAGGGGTTGGCCTCCATCAGCGAGTAACCGATGACGATCAGGATCGGCACCAGCAGAAACAGACCGATGGCGAGCAGCGCCGGGCTGACCCCGAGAAAACTGTGCAAGGCCCGGCGACGTTCCAGGTTGTGAGTGATCGGTGAAGCGTGCATGGCGAACCCTCGTGCTCAATCCAGCAGGACGCTGGCGCTGCCGCGGTCGAAGTGCAGGCCGGCGTCACTGCCTACGGCAAAACGCTGGCTGTGGTCGACGCTGTTGGGGGTGCGCACGGTGAGGCGCGACCCGTCGCTGAGGCTGACCTGGTATTGCAGGTCGGTGCCGAGGTAGATCTGCGCCTCGATGCGGCACGGCAGTGTGCCCTGGCTGGCTGCCGGCACCAGGTGCAGGCGTTCCGGGCGTACCGACAGGGCGACCGTGGCGCCGACCTGGACCTCGCTGCAGGGCTGGGCCGGCAGCGGATGCCCGGCCGGGCCGGCGAACCAGGCCAGGCCGGCCTCGACCCGGGTCACGGTGCCCTGGATAAAGTTGGTTTCGCCGATAAAGTCGGCGACAAACCGGTTGCGCGGTTGTTCGTAGATGTCTTGCGGACGGCCCACTTGCTGCACTTCGCCTTCCGACAGCACGGCAATGCGGTCGGACATGGTCAGGGCTTCTTCCTGATCATGGGTGACGAAGATAAAGGTGATGCCGGTCTTGGCCTGGATCGCCTTGAGCTCTTCGCGCATGGCCTGGCGTAGCTTGAGGTCGAGTGCCGACAGGGGTTCGTCCAGCAGCAGGACCTTGGGATGCGGCGCCAGCGCCCGGGCCAGGGCCACTCGTTGCTGCTGGCCGCCGGAGAGCTGGTTGGGACGGCGCCCGGCGAAGCGTTCCATCTGCACCAGGGCCAGCATTTCGCGAACCCGCTCGGCGATCTGCGCCTTGCTCAAGACCTTGCCCATGGGCTGCGACTCAAGGCCGAAGGCCAGGTTCTCGGCGATGCTCATGTGCGGGAATAGGGCGTAGTGCTGGAACACAGTGTTGACCGGGCGCTTGAACGGCGGGCGGTCGGCGATGTTTTCGCCATAGAGCAGGATCTCGCCCTGGGTCGGAAACTCGAACCCGGCAATCATCCGCAGGAGGGTGGTTTTACCGCAGCCGGAAGGGCCGAGGAGGGTGAAGAATTCGTTGTCGCGAATGTCCAGGTCGATGTTTTTCAAGGCCACCGGGCCGCTGTGCGGATCACCGTAGACTTTGCGCACCGAGCGGATAGACACAGCCAGCGTTTGCAGCGAATGCACAGCATTCATGCGTAACCTCCGATTCCCCCATCGCCTGCGAACGCCCGGAAAAGGGCGGTGGCGTCAGGCCATGGATTTTATTTTTCTGGGCAGGATCGAGATGTGTTTCAGGTCTTTTGCGAGCCGCTTTTCGGGCTCTTTAGGTGTTTTTTTTATTCTGCTGTTGCGCCGATTATCAGTGAGGGGTTGCGGGGGCGAAACTTCAATTTTAACATAGCAGCTGTTAAATAATTTAATAGCAGAGGGCGTGCCCGGCCATGGTTGAACAGCGTTTGCCACCGATGAATGCGGTGCGTGCCTTCGATGCGGCAGCGCGCCTTGGCAGCTATGTCGAGGCGTCCAAAGCCCTGCACGTGACCCAGCCTGCCATCGGCCGCCATGTGAAGCTGCTGGAGGAATGGCTGGGGGTGCAGCTGTTTGAACGTACCTCGCGCGGGGTGATCCTGACTGCCGCCGGGGAGACCTATCACCGCAAGGTTGCCCAGGCGCTGCAACTGATCATCGAAGCCGGCCAGGAGTTGCAGCCAGGGGATCGCGAGCGCTGGCTGCGGATCATGGTGGTGCCGGGGTTCGCCAAGCGCTGGCTGACTCCGAGGCTGGAAGCGTTGCGCCATGTGCGACCGGGATTAAAGTTCGCCATCGAGCCTAATTCGACCTTTACCGAGGTCGATGCCAAGCACTGTGACCTGGGGATCGCCTACGGCCTGGACGGGCAGTACCCCCAATCACGGGCGAGCCTGATTCGCCCTCGGGTGTTCCCGATCTGCACCCCGGGTTACCTGGCCAGCATCGAGCCGATCAGCAGCCCCACCGATTTGCTCAAGCACAACCTGATTCACTTCGATGACGGTGAGTGGTGGAACATGTGGTTCGCCGCCAATGGCCTGGACATCCACATCGGCTCCGACGTGCTCTATGTCAATAACGACCATGCCTTGTCCGTGGCGGAAAGCGGGCAGGGCATCGCCCTGGCCAATGAAGTGCTGGTGCGCGAAGAGCTCAAGGCCGGGACCCTGGTGCGGGCGCTGGAAGACCAGGTGCAGTTGGAGAGCTACCGCGTGCTGACGCCCAATGGGCAATGGTCGGCGGACGTGGCGTGGTTCACCCAGTGGTTGAAAACCGAGCTGGAGGCGGATTTTCCCGAGGCGCGGATAACGCAGGCGTAGCCGCTGCTTCAGGCCCTCAGAGCGCCGTAATTTACCTGACATTCCACGGTGTCCTATCGGGCCAGCGCAGCCTCGCGGCTCGGCAACGGCTACGGGCTTATGTCAGTTGAAAGCGCCCGGTATTGGCACTCAACGCGCGGCTGCCCTGGCTCAGGGTGTCGGCGGCGAGGTTGACGGCGCGGGCGCCTTCCAGCAGGCGTACGGCGGCCTGATCCACCTGCTGGATATTGCCGCTGACTTCATCGGCGGTGCAGGCCTGTTCCTCCACGGCGGTGGCGATGTGCGCCAGGGTGTCGGTGACGCTTTGCACGGCCTGGGCAATTTCCTCCAGTCGTTCGCCCAGGCCGGTGACCGCGTGCGCATCGCTCTGGGCCTGGCCGCAGGCGGCTTGCATCAGGCTCACCGCTTCATTGACGGTGCTGCGCAGGCTGTCTACGGTGCCGGCAATCTGCGCGGTCGACGACTGGGTGCGTTGCGACAGGCTGCGTACTTCATCGGCGACCACCGCAAACCCACGGCCTTGCTCCCCGGCCCGGGCGGCTTCGATGGCGGCATTCAGGGCCAGCAGATTGGTCTGTTCGGCGACGCCGCGAATGGTGTCCACCACCAGCTGGATCTGTTGCCCTTGCTCGCTGACCCGGCCCAGGGCCGCGGCGGTTTCATTGAGCCGTTGATTGAGCTGCTGGATGCTCGCGGTGGTGCGCTGGCTGTCACGACTGCTGTCGGCGGCAATGCGCTGGGTGTGCTGGGCGCTGCCGGAGGCCTGCTCGCAGCTCTGGGCCACGCCCTGGGACGTGGCGGCCAACTGGGTCGCGGCGGTGGCGATCTGGCTGATCTGCTGCTGTTGTGTTTCGACCTCGCCCAGGGCCCCGCTTGAGTGATCGTTAAGGCTGCGCACGGCATTGCTCAGTTGCAGGGTTTCATGGTCCACGCCCTGCAGGCTGCTGCGTAACTGCACCACCGCCACATTCAGCGCGGTACTGATGGCGGCCAGTTCGTCGCGCCCATGCACCGGCACTTGCAGGCACAGGTTGCCGTCACGCAGGGCCTCGGCCAGTTGGGTGATGCCGCTGGCGCTGCGGCGGATCGAGGCCTGCAGGCAGATAAACAGATACAGCGCCGCCAGCAGCAGCGCACCGAGCACCGTCGCCACCAGGATGAACTGGCGCACCGCTGCGCCCTGATAGTGTTCCAGGCGTTGGTCCAGGGAATTCAGCGAGTCCTGACGCAGGCTCGCCAGATTGCCCAGCAGGCCGTCCAGGCTGCGTTCGAAATCTTCCGGCTTGAGGTTGATGCTGCCGCCGAACACCCCGTCGTCCAGTACCTTGAGCCCGGCGTCGAGCTGCTTGAGGCTGTCGTGATAGTGCCCGGCCCAGGCTTGCAGTTCGCTGGGCAGGCGCGCTTCGAGCAGGCCGGCGGTCTTCACCAACTGGTCGCGGGCATCGCCGATACGGCTGCGCAGGTCGCGCAATTGCAGGCGGCTTTGCAGGGTGAACTGCCCGGAAACCACCGACGCCTGGCCGACGCTGGCCAGGCGCCCGACCCTTTCGATCAGGTCCGGCGCATGCTGGGTGGAGATCTGCGTCAGCAGGTAGGTTTCCAGCCAGGGGGCGAGGGTCAGGCGATTGTCCATGACGATCTGCTCGCGCAGCGCCTGCAGCGCACTCAAGGCGGCGGTGAAGCGATCGTAGCCGTCCGGCCACCAACCAACGCTGCTCAGACTCTTGGAGTCCAGGCCATTGAGCGACGCTTGCAAGGCCTGGAAACGGGCCAGGGTGTCGCCCGCGGCACCGGCGGTCTGCAGGGCGGCGCCGAGTTCGACCATGGCCTGGTCCAGCGCCGGTTGCACGCCATCAAAGGCGGCCATGGCGGCCAGGGTTGCCGGGGTCGGTTGACGATTGGTTTCGGTGGCGCGCCAGCGGGCGGCGCGGTCGCGTTGCGCGGCCAACAGGTTGTCCAGGTTGTTGAGGGCCAGCAGCTGATGCACCCCGGTGCGCTCGCCGGCGATCAGGCTGAGCTTGTCGCGGTAGTCCTGGCCAATCATCCACAGGCTGACCAGCAGCGGCAGGATAAACAGCAGAAACAGCAGCTGGAATTTGCGGGCGAAACCGAAACGCCCGAGCAGCCGAATGCCTGGTGAAAGAAAAAGATGCATCCCGACAACTCCCCCGGGCACTACGCACCATTGGCGTGCGGTCAGGGCGGTGTGGCCCGTGACCCGTGCCCTCGTAAAAGGCCTCGAAAAGCTCGCCAGTGCAGCCGTTATCAGGCCGGCGCTGTGGCGATACTTCCCATTTTCCGTCCCCTTTGTAAGGGCGGCGGGTTGGAAGCAATCCCGGAGCAAGATTCAGACCATGGCGTTACGCTATCAGTGGCAGATGGTCAGGATAGGTACTTAGCAAGCTAAGGGGATGGCGTTGCTGCACCTAAAAATGGCACATTGGCGCACCTGCAAATGTGCATCCATTCGCTGTACGGAAACTCTCATGGCTATCAGCAACGTTCAGTCCGCCGCGACTTCGGCCCCCGCGTCGGCGCAAAGCAGTCCCCTAGTCATGCGCATCATCGGCGCGGTAGCGCTGGCGCACCTGATCAACGACCTGATTCAGGCCGTGCTGCCGTCGATCTACCCGATGCTCAAGCAAAGCTACGGCCTGACCTTTACCCAGGTTGGCCTGATCACCTTGGCCTTCCAGTTGACGGCGTCGTTGCTGCAACCCTGGGTCGGTTACTACACCGACCGTCATCCCAAACCCTACTTGCTGCCGATGGGCATGATCTGCACCCTGATCGGCATCCTGATGATGTCCCAGGTCGGCAGCTTCCCGTTGATTCTGCTGGCGTCGGCGCTGATCGGCATTGGCTCTTCGACCTTTCACCCGGAAGCATCGCGAGTGGCGCGGCTGGCTTCGGGCGGGCGCTTTGGCCTGGCACAGTCGACCTTCCAGGTCGGTGGCAATGCCGGCACCGCCTTCGGCCCATTACTGGCGGCGGCCATCATCATTCCCTATGGCCAGGGCAATGTGGCCTGGTTCGGCCTGTTTGCGGTGTTTGCCCTGGTGGTGCTGTATGCCATCAGCCGCTGGTACGCCAACCACCTGCGGCTGTTCAAACTCAAGCAAGGCCAGGCGGCTACCCACGGCTTGTCCAAAGCCCGGGTGCTGAGCGCGCTGGTGGTGCTGGGGCTGCTGGTGTTCTCCAAGTATTTCTACATGTCCAGCTTCACCAGTTATTTCACCTTCTACCTGATCGAGAAGTTCGACCTGTCGGTGGCCAGTTCGCAGCTGCATCTGTTCCTGTTCCTCGGCGCAGTAGCGGCGGGGACCTTCTTCGGCGGGCCGATCGGCGACAGGATCGGGCGCAAGGCGGTGATCTGGTTCTCGATCCTCGGGGTGGCGCCGTTCACCTTGATCCTGCCCCACGTCGATCTGTTCTGGACCAGCGTCCTCAGCGTGGTGATCGGCTTTATCCTGGCCTCGGCATTTTCGGCCATCGTGGTCTACGCCCAGGAACTGGTGCCGGGCAACGTCGGCATGATCGCCGGGGTGTTCTTCGGCCTGATGTTCGGTTTCGGTGGCATCGGCGCTGCGCTGCTGGGCTATGTGGCAGACGCGCACGGCATCGAATATGTGTACCGGTTGTGCGCGTATCTGCCGCTGTTCGGCATCTTGGCGATCTTCCTGCCGCGTAGCAAAAAAGCCTGATCGACCTCGGGCTTGCCCGCGATCCGTCAGTTGCGTTGCTGATCGACCGCGGGTAACTCAACTCCCCCCTCTCTCCAGCAATCGGCCCGCCAGTGCGGGCCGCAAGCGTTGCCGAGCGCTCTACGAGAAAGGTTTCAGGTTCTTTCTGTTTCTAAATGATATTCATTTGCATTACACTCGCGCCTTCCTCAGTGCACCGTAACAGTGCATTGAATCGACAAGGACCGTTTTTAATGCGACCTACCCCCTGCCTTTTCAACTCACTTTTCCTCACCGCCGGCGTCATGCTGGCCGCTCCGACGCTGCATGCCGAGGAGGTTGTCGAGAACAGCTCCCCGGCGGTTACCGAACTCGACACCTCATTTGTGACCGCCACGGCGCGGCGACCGATATCCGGGACGCCCCTGCCAGTGTCAGTGTGATTTCTCGCGAAGAGATCGAGCGCCAACCGGTGTACGACCTCAACACCCTGCTGCGCCGCGTCCCCGGTGTGACCGGCGGCTTCGGCCCGGTGGGCGAGCAATCGAAGATCAAACTGCGCGGCCTGGATGACAAGTACACCTTGATCCTGGTGGACGGCAAACGCGTCGGCAGTTCGGCCGACACCAGTTACCGCCGCGACCTGGCGCGCCAGGACCTGAACTGGATCGCGCCGAGCATGATCGAGCGCATCGAGATCGTGCGTGGGCCGATGTCTTCGCTGTACGGTTCAGACGCCATGGGCGGGGTGATCAATATCATCACGCGCAAGGTATCCAAGACCTGGAGCGGCTCGGCCAGCACCAACATCACCGTGCCCAAGGATTCGGATCGCGGCCAGACCACCCAGAACAGCCTCAACCTGGCCGGCCCGTTGACCGACTCTCTGGGCCTGCGCCTGGGGGCCAACGTGACTCGCCGCGCTGCCGACGAAGTCGAGCCTCGGCGCGATGCCGCCGGCGACTACATGTATGGCGACGGTGCCGGGGGTTCCAAGGACCACAGCGTGAACGCCTTGCTCGACTGGAAAATCAACGACGAGCAGAGCCTGTCCCTGGAAGCGGTGCACGGTGTCGAGCGCTCATGGTCATCGAAAAAGACCTTCGGCGATTACGGCGAAACCATCGGCGAAGGCTTCGGTGCCGGGCGCCTGATCCGCGACAGTTATGTGCTGTCCCACACCGGTGACTGGAGTTTCGGCAGCACGAAACTGGATGCCTACTTGAACAAATTCAAGAACGACATCGAGTGGGGTAAAGCCAACTCCGAAGAAAAAATCGTTGAAGGCAGCCTCAATCTGCCGTTTGAGTGGCTGGTCAATCAGAGCCTGACCCTGGGCGGTCAATGGAAGCGCGAAGAACTGACCAACAGCAACACCCTCGGCACCGTGCCGGTTGACTACCAGGGCAATCCAGTCAACGGCTCCAGCTTGAAGGCCGACTACTCGGCGGCGTTTATCGAGGATGAACTGTTCCTGCTCGACAACCTGTCCCTGACCCTGGGCAACCGCTTCGACCACAGCGACGAATACGGTAACCACAACAGCCCACGGGCCTATCTGGTCTATCACCCGCATCCCGACTGGACCGTGCGGGGCGGTATCTCCAAGGGCTTTCGCGCGCCCAGCCTGAAAGAGGGCAGTGCGGGCGCGGCGACGGAGTCCGGGGGCCGTGGCTGTGGCTCCCTGGTGGTCCTGGGGTACGGCTCCGGCAGTTGCTGGATGGCTGGCAACCCGAACCTGACGCCGGAGACCAGCACCAACAAGGAAGTCGGTGTGTCCTTCGATCACGGTGGCTGGGAAGCCGGCTTGACCTACTTCCACACCGACTTCACCGACAAGATCGAATACGCCGCACTGGGCGAGTACCAGGGACGCTGGTGGACCATGCTGGAAAACGTCGACAAGGCGCGTACCCGTGGCTGGGAAGGCACGACGCGGGTGCCATTGGGTGACTCCGTGGACTGGCGCACCAACGCCACCTACATGCTGGAGAGCCGAAACCTGTCCACCGGTGAAGACTTGATCAGCTCACCCAAGCTGTCGCTGTTCAGCGCCATCAACTGGCAGGTCAATGATCAGCTCAACACCGAACTGTCGGCGCAGCATGTCGGCAAGCAGCGGGGGATTGGTGATGATTTCACCCAGTCGTACACCACCTACGACCTGACGGCGAACCTGGCGCTGACCAAGTGGTTGAGCCTGAATGCCGGGGTGCAAAACCTGCTGGATGAAGATCCACGGGATGGGGCGACGAATTTCTATGTGCCCGGACGGGTGTTTTTTGCGGGGGCTACAACTTACTTCTGAGGCCGCAGTGCATGCCGCGATGGCATGACACAGGCCGTGCAACACCGGGCTATTGCGGCAAGTGCTTTGCCGCAATAGCCCGCAGGTGCTTAGACGTTAAAGCGGAAGTGCATCACGTCGCCGTCCTTGACCACGTATTCCTTGCCTTCCAGGCGCCATTTACCGGCTTCCTTGGCACCGGCTTCACCCTTGAACTGGATGAAGTCGTTGTAGGCGATGACTTCGGCGCGGATAAAGCCTTTTTCGAAGTCGGTGTGGATCACGCCAGCGGCTTGTGGCGCGGTGGCGCCGACCTTGACGGTCCAGGCGCGGACTTCTTCGACACCGGCGGTGAAGTAGGTCTGCAGGTGCAGCATTTCGTAGCCTGCGCGGATCACGCGGTTCAGGCCAGGTTCTTCCAGGCCCAGGGCTTCGAGGAACATGTCTTTCTCTTCGCCGTCTTCGAGCTCGGCGATCTCGGCTTCGATCTTGTTGCAGACCGGCACCACCATGGCGCCTTCTTCTTCGGCAATGGCCAGGACGACGTCGAGCAGCGGGTTGTTCTCGAAACCGTCTTCAGCGACGTTGGCGATGTACATGACCGGCTTGGTGGTCAGCAGGTGGAAGCCACGAATCACCGCTTTCTCATCGGTGCTCATGTTCTTCATCAGGCTGCGCGCAGGCTTGCCTTCGGTGAAGTGTGCGATCAGCTGTTCCAGCAGGGCCTTCTGGACCACGGCGTCCTTGTCACCACCCTTGGCGTTGCGGGTGACTTTCTGCAGTTGTTTCTCGCAGCTGTCGAGGTCGGCGAAGATCAGTTCCAGGTCGATGATTTCGATGTCGCGCTTGGGGTCGACGCTGTTGGAGACGTGAATCACGTTCTCGTCTTCGAAGCAGCGGACCACGTGGGCGATGGCATCGGTTTCACGGATGTTGGCCAGGAACTTGTTGCCCAGGCCTTCACCTTTCGAGGCGCCGGCCACCAGGCCTGCGATGTCGACGAATTCCATGGTGGTCGGCAGGATGCGCTTTGGATTGACAATGGCTGCCAGGGCTTCCAGGCGCTTGTCCGGCATCGGCACGATACCGGTGTTCGGCTCGATGGTGCAGAAGGGGAAGTTCTCGGCCGCGATCCCGGATTTGGTCAGGGCGTTGAACAGGGTGGACTTGCCGACGTTAGGTAGGCCGACGATGCCGCAATTGAATCCCATGGTGTTTCCCCTTGGATAAGAGTCAGGCCTTCTGGCTGTGCAGGTTTTTCATCGCGCGGTTCCATTCACCGGCGAGGATATCCGGCAGCACGCCGAGGGCAAAGTCGATGCTGGCATCGAGTTTTTCCTGTTCGGCGCGTGGCGCACGACCCAGGACGAAATTTGAAACCATACTGGCAACGCCCGGGTGGCCAATGCCAAGCCGCAGGCGGTGAAAGGTATTCTGATTGCCCAGCTGCGCGATGATGTCGCGCAGCCCGTTGTGACCGCCATGGCCGCCGCCCTGCTTGAGCTTGGCGACGCCGGGTGGCAGGTCGAGTTCGTCGTGGGCCACCAGGATTTCTTCAGGCGTGATGCGGAAGAAACCGGCAAGTGCCGCCACGGCCTGGCCGCTGCGGTTCATGTAGGTGGTGGGAATCAACAGGCGAACATCCTGACCCTGATGCGAATAACGCCCGGTCAGGCCGAAATATTTGCGATCGGCCACAAGGTTGACCCCTTGCTTTTCGGCGATGCGCTCAACAAAAAGGGCCCCTGCGTTATGCCGGGTCTGTTCGTATTCAGCGCCTGGATTACCCAGGCCAACGATCAGTTTGATGGCAGTCACGATAGGGGCCCTTCCTTGGAGTGGTGGATAACATCGCAGCAACCGGGTGTTGCGGCGAAAGTGGACGACAAGTGCTCATTTACCATTATGTAAACTCCGCGTTACCGCCCGCTTTCTCGCTACGTTCCAGTCCGCGATGTTTCCTGGTCACTCCGGCATTGCAGAGTAATTACTCTGCAGCGCCTTCTTCAGCTTCTGGAGCAACACGTGGAGCGTGAACGTTGGCAACAGCCTTGTCATCGCCGTGTGCCAGAGCAACAAACTCAACGCCTTTAGGGGCTTTGAGGTCAGACAGGTGAATGATCGCGCCGATTTCGGCGTTAGCCAGATCGACTTCGATGAATTCAGGCAGGTCTTTTGGCAGGCAGGTCACTTCGATTTCAGAAACAACGTGCGAAACTTCGCCGCCTTTCTTGATCGGAGCTTCTTCGCCAACAAAGTGTACAGGCACGATAGCGGTCAGTTTCTGGCCAGCTACAACGCGTACGAAGTCAGCGTGCATCACGTGGCCTTTGGCCGGGTGACGCTGCAGAGCTTTGATGATTACGTTTTGCTTGGTGCCGCCAACGTTCAGCTCGATGATGTGGCTGTAAGCCGCTTCGTTTTCGAGCAGTTTGGCAACTTCTTTAGCCAGCATGCTGATGGATTCAGGGGCTTTTTCGCCACCGTAAACTACAGCTGGAACCAGGCTTGCGAGACGACGCAGGCGGCGGCTCGCACCTTTCCCCAGGTCGGAACGCACTTCAGCATTCAGAGTAAAATCGTTCATGTTGTATCTCCAAAATAACCACATTCGCCCCAGCGTTTGCGACCAGCGCTAAAGGCGATATGGGCAAAAAAGCCCCGCCCCGACAGGAATGCCGGGGCGGGGCGCTTTTCGTCAGAACAATGTTCGAGAAGGGCAGGGCCCTTAGCGGAACATCGCGCTGATCGATTCTTCATTGCTGATGCGGCGAACCGCCTCGGCAACTACCGGCGCGATATCCAGTTGACGGATACGCGAGCAGGCTTGAGCAGCTGCGGACAACGGGATGGTGTTAGTCACCACCAGTTCGTCCAGCATGGAATTTTCGATGTTTTCGATCGCCCGACCCGACAGTACCGGGTGCGTGCAATAAGCGAAAACCTTGGCTGCGCCATGCTCTTTCAAGGCCTTGGCCGCGTGGCACAGAGTGCCGGCGGTATCGACCATGTCATCGACCAGAATACAGGTACGCCCTTCGACATCACCGATGATATGCATCACTTCAGAGTGATTGGCTTTCTCACGGCGTTTGTCGATGATCCCGAGATCCACGCCCAGGGATTTGGCAACAGCCCGTGCACGCACGACGCCACCAATGTCCGGGGACACGATCATCAGGTTTTCGAAGCGCTGATCTTCGATGTCATCCACCAAGACGGGGGAGCCGTAGATGTTATCTACCGGAATATCGAAGAAACCCTGGATTTGGTCAGCATGCAGATCAACCGTGAGAACACGATCGATGCCGACTACGGTAAGCATGTCAGCCACGACTTTCGCGCTGATAGCCACACGTGCGGAACGCGGACGGCGATCCTGACGGGCATAACCAAAGTAAGGAATAACAGCAGTGATACGAGTAGCCGAGGAGCGGCGGAAGGCATCAGCCATCACTACCAGTTCCATCAGGTTATCGTTGGTCGGAGCGCAAGTCGGCTGAATAATGAAGACATCTTTACCGCGGACGTTTTCATTGATCTCTGCAGTAATTTCGCCGTCGGAAAACTTGCCGACAGAGATGTCACCGAGAGGGATATGCAGCTGACGTACAACACGCCGAGCCAGATCGGGGTTAGCGTTCCCCGTAAAGACCATCATCTTGGACACGCGCAGTACCTGAAGGCTGAGGGTAACCTGGATGAGTATAGGAAAATGGCAGGGGCGGCTGGATTCGAACCAACGCATGGCAGGATCAAAACCTGCTGCCTTACCGCTTGGCGACGCCCCTGTATCTGTTGCATCGAGTGCCTGGCACTCGGTTCCTTTAGAGCAGATTTTGCAGCTTGCGATGCAACATCGAAACGTTGCTTCCTTTTGCTACAAACCCTGTAAGGGTCTCTGTAAGAAGGGCCGAGACTTTATCAGCTTCAGCTTTGCTTGGGAAGCCCCCAAACACACAACTTCCAGTTCCGGTGAGTTTTGCTTCGGTAAAATTACCTAACAAATTCAATGCGTTACGTACTTCTGGATAACGCCTTGCTACCACCGGCAAGCAGTCATTTCGACTGTTTCCCTTGGGAACGGGGCGCACTTTAATGGGCGCGGAGTTACGTGTCAACAGCGGATCTGAAAAAATTTCTACTGTACTTACAGAGACTTGCGGTACAAGCACCAGGTACCACGGTTCTTCGGGTTCTACAGGGGTCAGTTTTTCGCCGACGCCTTCGGCAAAAGCCGCATGGCCGCGCACGAATACCGGGACGTCGGCGCCCAGTGTCAGGCCCAGGCTGGCCAGGCGATCTTCATCCCAACCCAGCTGCCACAAGTGATTCAGTCCGAGCAAAGTGGTCGCCGCATTCGAGCTGCCGCCGCCGATACCGCCGCCCATCGGCAGGACCTTTTCGATCCAGATGTCGATCCCCAGCGGGCATGCCGATTGTTCCTGGAGTTTTTTTGCGGCTTTCACGATCAGGTTGCTGTCGTGGGGCACATCGGCGAATTCGGTGTGCAGGCGGATCACGCCGTCATCGCGCACGGCGAAAGTGATTTCATCGCCGTAGTCGAGGAACTGAAAAATGGTCTGCAGTTCGTGGTAGCCGTCTTCCCGGCGACCCAGAATGTGCAGCATCAGGTTGAGTTTGGCCGGGGAGGGCAGGGTCAGTCGCTGTGCGGTCATCTCACTGCCCCAGCTTGCGCGGTTGCCATTCCTTGATCACCAGCGTGACATCAAGGTCGCTGCCGTGCAGTTTGATCCGCTCGGGCAGCCAATAGCCGTTCTGTTGCGTGTAGCTCAGGTATTCCACCTGCCAGCCATCCTGCTCAAGGGTCGCCAGGCGGCTGTCGGCGTCAAGGCTCAGGCGACTTTTGCTGTCAGGCGCGGGCAATCCGCGGACCCACCATGACAGGTGGGACACCGGCAGCTTCCAGCCCAGTTGTTCTTCAAGCAGGGTTTCCGGGGTGGCAGCGTCATAGCGGCCCTGGTTGGCGACTTCCAGCGACACTTTGCCCGGACGCCCGGTCAGGCGTGCGGCCCCACGACCCAGTGGGCCGGACAGACGGATGTCGTAGTAATCCTGGCGTTGCAGCCAGAATAACGTGCCGCTACCCGAATCCTTTGGTGCGCGAATGCCGATCTTGCCGTTGATCTGCCAGCCGTCGAGGCCGGTCAGTTGCTGTTTGTGCTCGCGCCATTGCGCGGGGTTGCCATGGCCCTCTACCGATTCACGGGAGCCGAAGCTGGAGCAGCCGGCGAGCAAGGCGATAAAACTGAAAGCAATAACGTGGCGCAAAAACATAGTCTTAAAGAGTCTCTGATCCGGTCAGGCGCTTGATGGTGCTGCGCAGGAGAGGGCTGTCGGGTTGGTCCTTGAGGAACTTGCTCCAGATCTGCCGGGCTTCGCGCTGCTTGCCATTGGCCCACAGCACTTCGCCCAGGTGGGCAGCAACTTCCTGATCGGGGAAGCGTTCCAGAGCCTGGCGCAGCAGGCGCTCTGCTTCATCCAGGTTACCCAGGCGGAAGTTCACCCAGCCCAGGCTATCGAGTACGGCAGGGTCTTCAGGGTTCAATTGATGAGCCCGTTCGATCAGATCCTTGGCTTCGGCATAGCGCGTGGTGCGGTCCGACAGGGTGTAGCCCAGCGCATTGAGTGCCATGGCGTTGTCCGGCTCGCGCTTGAGGATCAGGCGCAGGTCTTTTTCCATCTGCGCCAGATCATTGCGTTTTTCCGCCTGCATGGCCCGGGTGTACAGCAGGTTCAAGTCGTCGGGGTACTGCAACAACGCCTGCTGGAGGACTTTCCAGGCACGGTCGCCCTGATTGTTCGCCGACAGGGTCTCGGCTTCGATCAGGTACAGCTGGATTGCGTAGTCAGGCTGGGCATCGCGCGCGGCGCCCAGGCGTTTCTCGGCCTCATCGGTGCGGCCGTTGTTCATCAGGATATCGGCCTGGCGCAGTTGAGCCGGCAGGTAATCATTGCCGGGGCCCACTTGCTCGTACTCGGCCAGTGCGCCTTGCGGGTCATTGAGCTCTTCGGCGATGCGGCCCAGGTTCAGGTGCGCCGAGTCGACATGGCTTTCGCGGGCGATCAGGTCTTCCAGGTAACCCTTGGCTTCCTGCCAGGCCTTGGCTTCGAGGCACACCAGGGCGAGGGAATAACGCAGCTCGTCGTCTTCCGGATATTGCTGCACCAGGCTGGAGAACTGCACTTTGGCGTCGTCCATGCGGTCCTGTTCGACCAGCATGCGTGCATAGGTCAGGCGCAGGCGCTTGTCGTCCGGGTATTGGCGAATGCTTTTTTCCAGCAGCGGCAGCGCTTCCTTGCCTCGGTTGAGGCTTTGCAGCAGACGCGCACGCAGCAGCAGCGGCGCGACTTCACCGTCTTCCGGCGGGTTCTGCTCGAGCAAGGTCAGGGCGCCCTGACCATCGCCGTCCTGTTGCAGCAGCAAGGCTTTGCCGAAAATCAGCTGGCCGTTGTTCGGGTGCTTCTGCAGCAAGCGGTCGAAACTCTTCATCAGGCCGTTGCGCGTGTCCTGGTCGGTATCGGCAGCCGACAGCGCAAGAAAATCGAAATGGGTGTCGCCCTTGCCCTGCAGGACCTTCTCCATATAGACCATGGAGTCGTCATAGCGACCGCTGCGCGCCAACTGTATGGCGGCTGCGCGCTGTGCTTCGAGGTCGTCGGGAGCGTTTTTGGCCCAGATCAGCGAGGTATCGAGTGCTGCCTGGTCGGCGCCCAGGTATTCGGCAATGCGAAAGGCTCTTTCGGAGATGCCCGGGTCCTGAGTGTTGATGGCCTGGGTCACGTAGTTGTCCAGGGCAATGTCAAAACGATTGCGCTGGCCAGCCAGTTCCGCACTCAACAGGCTGAAGACCGTGTCTTCACTGAACGAGGCGTAAACCGTGGGCTTTTCAGGGGCGGGGGCATTGTCTTCAACCGGCGGCGTACCGTCCGACGAAACGGGTGCCAAGGCCTGGCAGCCGCTGAGGAAGACAAAAGCGAGGAGCAACGCGGAAGATCTATTCATATAGGAAGAGGACGACTAACCTGCGGTCGGATCATCATGACACAAGCCTTCGGTCAAACATAACCGAGACTCAATGGGACGCCAGAACAGAGGCCGTCTATTAGTGTATGCGCAAAAACGGCCTGCGCTGAGACCATGGGGCACGCTGGGCGCCCTTGGCGCTACGCGCAAACAGGCTCGGAATGCTCATTTAGGCCACTAAATTCCGCTTCCTCGTCTGCTTTCGCCGTGCCTGATCTTCGCTCGACGAGTTTTTGCTCAAAACTAGGACAATAGTCGGCAGTGGTTGTTCTGAATCTTTCGAAGTAGGACAATTGCCGGCTTCTCGACATCATCAGCGACCTTGAATGGCCTTCCTTGCACTCGGTATTAACCACAAGACTGCTTCAGTAGACGTCCGCGAGCGCGTGGCCTTTACCCCTGAGCAGTTGGTTGAGGCCTTGCAGCAGCTCTGCCGCCTCACCGACAGCCGCGAAGCTGCGATCCTCTCCACCTGCAATCGCAGTGAGCTTTATATAGAACAGGATCAGCTTTCGGCGGATATCGTGCTGCGCTGGCTGGCGCAATACCATCATTTGAACGTCGATGACCTGCGCGCCAGTGCTTATGTGCACGAAGATGATGCGGCAGTTCGTCACATGATGCGCGTGGCATCCGGGCTCGATTCCCTGGTGTTGGGCGAGCCGCAGATTCTCGGGCAGATGAAGTCGGCCTACGCCGTGGCGCGTGAAGCCGGGACGATCGGGCCACTGTTGGGCCGCCTGTTCCAGGCCACGTTCAGCGCTGCCAAGCAAGTGCGCACCGACACCGCCATCGGCGAAAACCCGGTTTCCGTGGCGTTTGCCGCGGTCAGCCTGGCCAAACAAATTTTCAGCGACCTGCAACGCAGCCAGGCCCTGCTGATCGGCGCCGGCGAGACCATTACCCTGGTCGCCCGCCATCTGCACGACCTGGGAGTCAAGCGCATCGTGGTCGCCAACCGCACTCTGGAGCGGGCGAGCATTCTTGCCGAGCAGTTCGGCGCCCATGCGGTGCTGCTCTCGGATATTCCCCAAGAGTTGGTGCACAGCGACATCGTCATCAGTTCGACCGCCAGCCAGTTGCCGATTCTCGGCAAGGGCGCGGTGGAAAGTGCTCTGAAGCTGCGCAAGCACAAGCCGATTTTCATGGTGGATATCGCCGTCCCTCGGGATATCGAGCCGGAAGTCGGCGAGTTGGACGACGTTTACCTGTACACCGTCGACGATCTTCACGAAGTGGTCGCGGAAAACCTCAAGAGCCGTCAAGGCGCGGCCCAGGCGGCGGAGGAGCTGGTGAATATCGGCGCCGAGGACTTCATGGTGCGCCTGCGCGAGCTGGCGGCGGTGGATGTGCTCAAGGCCTATCGTCAACAAAGCGAGCGCCTGCGGGACGAAGAATTGCAAAAGGCCCTGCGCCTGCTGGCCAACGGCGGCAGTGCCGAAGATGTGCTGGCGCAACTGGCCCGTGGCCTGACCAACAAATTGCTGCATGCGCCCAGCGTTCAGTTGAAGAAACTGACCGCTGAAGGCCGCCTCGATGCGTTGGCCATGGCTCAAGAACTTTTTGCCCTCGGTGAGGGCTCGTCGGATAGCTCTTCGGATAAAAAACCGCAATGAAAGCGTCACTGCTCAATAAACTGGACATCCTCCAGGACCGTTTCGAGGAATTGACCGCCTTGCTCGGCGACGGCGAAGTCATTGCCGATCAGACCAAGTTCCGCGCGTATTCCAAGGAGTACGCCGAAGTCGAGCCGATCGTCAGCGCCTATAAGCAGGTGCTCAAGGTCCAGGCCGACCTCGAAGGTGCCCAGGCGCTGCTCAAGGACAATGATCCGGACATGCGCGAAATGGCCGTGGAAGAAGTCCGCGAAGCCAAGGAGCAACTGCTGGAGCTGGAAAGCACCCTGCAACGCATGCTGCTGCCCAAGGACCCCAACGACGGGCGCAACGTGTTCCTGGAGATCCGCGCCGGCACCGGTGGCGACGAAGCGGCGATTTTCTCCGGCGACCTGTTCCGCATGTATTCGCGCTACGCCGAACGGCGTGGCTGGCGGCTGGAGATCCTCTCGGAAAACGAGGGTGAGCACGGCGGCTATAAAGAAGTCATTGCCCGGGTCGAGGGCGACAACGTCTACGGCAAGCTCAAATTCGAATCCGGCGCGCACCGTGTGCAACGGGTGCCGGCCACCGAGTCCCAAGGCCGTATCCACACCTCGGCCTGCACCGTGGCGGTATTGCCGGAGCCGGACGAGCAGGAAGCGATCGAGATCAACCCGGCGGATCTGCGGGTCGATACCTACCGCTCTTCCGGTGCCGGTGGCCAGCACGTGAACAAGACCGACTCGGCGATCCGCATCACGCACTTGCCCTCCGGGATCGTGGTCGAGTGTCAGGAAGAGCGCTCGCAGCACAAGAACCGGGCGCGGGCCATGTCCTGGCTGTCGGCCAAGCTGAATGACCAGCAGACCAGCGCCGCCGCCAATGCCATTGCCAGCGAGCGCAAGCTGCTGGTGGGTTCGGGGGATCGTTCCGAGCGTATCCGTACCTACAACTTCCCCCAGGGCCGGGTGACCGATCACCGTGTCAACCTGACCCTGTATTGCCTCGACGACATTCTTGCCGGTGGCGTCGACGCGGTTATCGAGCCGTTGCTGGCCGAGTACCAGGCGGATCAACTTGCAGCATTGGGTGAGTAAATGACCATCATCGCCAGCCTGCTGCGCGCAGCTCAATTGCCTGATTCGCCGACGGCGCGTCTGGATGCCGAGTTGCTGCTCGCCGCCGCCCTGGGCAAGCCGCGCAGCTTCCTGCACACCTGGCCGGAGCGCATCGTGCCCAGCGAGGCCGCGTTGACCTTCGCCGACTATCTGCAGCGCCGTCGTTCAGGCGAGCCGGTGGCCTATATCCTCGGCCAGCAGGGTTTCTGGAAGCTCGACCTGGAAGTCGCGCCGCACACTCTGATCCCACGGCCTGACACCGAGCTGTTGGTGGAAGCCGCCCTGGAACTGCTGCCCGCCACACCGGCCAAGGTGCTCGATCTGGGCACCGGCAGCGGCGCGATTGCCCTGGCCCTGGCCAGCGAGCGCCCGGCGTGGAAGGTCACGGCGGTCGACCGAGTGCTGGAAGCCGTGGCTCTTGCCGAGCGCAACCGCCAGCGCTTGCAGTTGAACAACGTCACGGTGCTCAGCAGCCACTGGTTCAGCGCCCTGCACGCGCAACGCTTTGACCTGATTATCAGCAACCCGCCCTACATCGCAGCGGCCGACCCACACCTGGCGGCCGGCGACGTGCGTTTCGAGCCGGAAAGTGCGCTGGTCGCAGGGCCGGATGGCCTGGATGACCTGCGCTTGATCATCGCCCAGGCCCCGCAGCACCTTGAAGCCGGCGGCTGGTTGATGCTCGAACACGGCTACGATCAGGCGGAGGCCGTGCGCGATTTGCTGCTCGGCCAGGGGTTTGCTGAGGTGCACAGTCGAGTCGATCTGGGTGGCCATGAACGCATCAGCCTGGGGCGCCTGCCGTGCTGAATGACCAGGAGCTGTTGCGCTATAGCCGACAGATTCTGTTGCAGCATGTCGATATCGACGGCCAATTGCGCCTCAAACACAGCCGCGCCCTGATCGTCGGCCTCGGCGGCCTCGGAGCTCCGGTGGCCTTGTACCTGGCGGCGGCCGGGGTCGGTGAGTTGCATTTGGCCGACTTCGACAGCGTCGACCTGACCAACCTGCAACGTCAGATCATCCATGACACCGACAGCGTCGGCATGAGCAAGGTGGACTCGGCGATCCGCCGCCTCACCGCGCTCAACCCGCAGGTGCACCTGGTGCCGCACCGCACTGCGCTGGACGAGGATTCCCTGGCGGCGGCGGTGTCCGCCGTCGACCTGGTGCTCGATTGCAGCGACAACTTCGCCACCCGGGAGGCGGTCAACGCGGCCTGTGTCGCGGCCGGCAAACCCCTGGTCAGCGGCGCGGCGATTCGCCTTGAAGGCCAATTGTCGGTGTTCGATCCACGGCGCGCCGAAAGCCCGTGCTACCACTGTTTATATGGGCACGGCAGCGAAGCCGAGCTGACCTGCAGCGAAGCCGGAGTGCTCGGGCCCCTGGTCGGCATGGTCGGCAGCCTGCAAGCGCTCGAAGCGTTGAAGTTGCTCGCCGGCTTCGGTGAGCCCCTGGTAGGACGCCTGCTGTTGATCGATGCGCTGGGTTCACGTTTTCGTGAGTTGCGGGTCAAGCGTGACCCAGGATGCAGTGTCTGTGGGCCCACACATGGGTGAAGCGCCCATCGCGGTATTCGACTCCGGTATCGGCGGCTTGTCGGTGCTGGCGGAAATCCAGCAGCGCCTGCCTGGCGAGTCACTGTTGTACTTCGCCGACTGTGGGCACATTCCTTACGGCGAGAAAACCCCGGAATTTATCCGTCAGCGCTGTGGCGTGATGGCGCGCTTCTTTCGTGAGCAGGGGGCCAAGGCCCTGGTGCTGGCCTGCAACACCGCGACGGTGGCGGCGGTGGCCGAGTTGCGCCGCGATTACCCGCAGTGGCCGATCGTGGGCATGGAGCCCGCGGTCAAGCCCGCTGCCGCCGCGACCCGCAGTGGCGTGGTCGGGGTGCTGGCGACCACCGGCACCTTGAAGAGCGCCAAGTTCGCGGCCTTGCTCGACCGTTTTGCCACCGATATCAAGGTCATCACCCGGCCTTGCCCGGGCCTGGTGGAACTGATCGAGGCCGGTGACCTGCACAGCCCGGCGTTGCGCGAGCTGTTGCAGAGTTATGTCGACCCACTGCTGGCCGCAGGATGCGACACCATCATTCTGGGCTGCACCCATTACCCCTTTCTCAAGCCTCTGCTCAAGCCGATGCTGCCCGCCCACATCAGCCTGATCGACACCGGTGCCGCCGTGGCCCGGCAATTGGAGCGCCTGCTCGACGAGCAGCAATTGCGTGCTCAGGGCCCGGCGCGCGAAGCGCAGTTCTGGACCAGTGGCAATGTGCCGCACTTCAAGCATATTCTTCCGCTGTTGTGGCACAGTAGCGGCGTTGTACACCCTTTCGATTTGTAAAAAAAACGTGAAAAAAAGCGGAATAGCGCTGAACTTCTGATTCCGCGCGGATTTCTATAGCTTGTCTGTACGATCGTACAACAACATACAAAAACGTTTAAAAAGGATGTTCGTGATGAAGCGTCTGTTCTGTTTGGCCGCGCTTGCGGCCGCACTCTTGGGGCAAAGTTTTAGTGCACAGGCCGCTGGCGTCGAATTCGCCGTGGGCCAGACCAGCGACTCGACCCAGACTTACCGCCTGGGCATGCAGTTCGACTGGGACAAGAGCTGGTTGCAAAGCGATGTCGGTCGCCTGACCGGCTACTGGAGTGGGGCCTACACCTATTGGGATGGCGACAAGAAGTCGAGCAACCACAGCCTGTCGTTCTCGCCGGTGCTGGTGTATGAGTTCTCCGGTGAAAACGTCAAACCGTACGTTGAAGCGGGGATCGGGGTCGCGCTGTTCAACCACACCGAAGTCGAGAGCAACAAACTGGGGTCAGCCTTCCAGTTTGAAGACCGGATTGGTTTCGGCCTGCGCTTCGCCGGCGGGCACGAAGTGGGCATTCGTGCCACTCACTACTCCAACGCCGGTATCAGCAGCAACAACGACGGCGTGGAGAGTTACGCGCTGCACTACACCATGCCGTTGTAAGCCGCACGCCGCAGCCGTATTAACGGCTGCGGTCAGCGATACGCCGTGGCGATGCCACGGCGTTCGGTGAGGCAGTCGGCTTCGCCCATCTCGAACTCCCGGCAGATCAGCGGGCGCTTCTCGTAGATGGTGCACATCATGCTGTTGCGATCCAGCGCGGCGCACCAGCCGTCATCCAGGCGCAGCATGACTTCGCCCCCCCAGTCATCGGTATCGATAAACCGTTCAGGCACACCGGTGTCGGTGATCAGCATGACTTCCAGCTGGCAGCAGCACGCCGCGCAGGTGGAGCAGGTGACCGCAGGTTCAGCAATCTGGGTGTGGGGGATGGTGTTCATAGGCGCGCAGTGTAAGGCAGTGGGGCCGGGCTGTGTGAATGCACTGACGGACGCTTAGCCTGCGGATGTGCGCAGTTGCCCATTGGGCAGATGCCTGGCCATCAGTTGCAGCAAGGGAAAGACCACGGCCCAGAGCAACCCCAGGCCAATCAGCGTCGGCCACAACCCATACGGAAATTGCACCCCCGCCAGGCGCCCACCGGCGTAGTACGACAGCGGCCCGCTGAACGCGCCCAACAGGCTCGCCAGCCACCAGGGCCTGGCGCACCAGGCCAGGCAATGGCGCAAGGTGGTGCCCAGCAGGGCCCAGAGCAGCATCAGCCACAACGGGATCAGCAACGTGACTTCCTTGAACTGAAACACCCCCAGCCAATGCAGGAAGCTGTCGATCGAGATGCCGAACAGCATCACGCTGAAGATCAGCCGACCCTCTTCGGCCCACTGGTTTATCCACAGCAAGTGAATCACCAGCACGCCCAGCCCCAGCAGCAGCCAGGGGCCGTCACCGCCCATCACGCAGGCGAACCAGCCCAGCTGGAACAGACCCGCATTGGCCAGGCGTTTACGCATTGAAGCGTCCCAGCAACGGCTCGGGGGCCGCCGCAGGCTTGGCCAGCAGCAACTGTGCGGTGCCGATGGTGCGTTCCAGGAAGCCACCTTCGCAGTAGCACAGGTAGAACTCCCACAGCCGCAGGAAGTACTGGTCGTAACCCAGTTCGACCAGGCGTCCATGGGCGCGGCGGAAGTTCTCGTGCCACAGGCGCAGGGTGCGCGCGTAATGCAGGCCGAAGTCCTCCATGTGCAGCAGATTCATGTCGGTGTCGCGGCTGACGATCTCCAGCATCTTCTGCACGCAGGGCAGGGCGCCGCCGGGGAAGATGTAGCGCTGGATGAAGTCGACGTTGTTTTTCGCCTGCTCATAACGCTGGTCGCGGATGGTGATGGCTTGCAGCAGCATCAGGCCGTTGCTCTTGAGCAGGTGCGCGCACTGCTTGAAGTAGGTCGGCAGGAAGTGGTGGCCGACGGCTTCGATCATCTCGATCGACACCAGCTTGTCGTACTGCCCGGTGAGGTCGCGGTAATCCTCCAGCAGCAGGGTCACCTGGTCTTGCAGGCCCAGTTGGTCGATGCGCTGGCGGGTAAAGGCGAACTGCTCCCTGGACAGGGTCGTGGTGGTGACCTTGCAGCCATAGTTCTGCGCGGCGTACAGCGCCATGCTGCCCCAGCCGGTGCCGATTTCCAGCAGGTGGTCGGACGGTTGCAGGGCAAGCTTCTGGCAGATGCGCTCCAGCTTGTTCAATTGCGCCTGCTCCAGGGTGTCTTCGCTGCTGCGAAACTGCGCCGCCGAATACATCATGGTCGGGTCGAGAAACTGTTCGAACAGCTCATTGCCCAGGTCGTAGTGGGCGGCGATGTTTTTCTGCGAGCCCTTGCGCGTATTGCGGTTGAGCCAGTGCAGGCCCTGGATCAACGGCCGGCCCAATTTGGCCAGTCCGCCCTCCAGGCCATCAAGTACCTCCAGGTTGCTGACAAACACCCGTACCACGGCGGTCAGGTCCGGGGTGCTCCAGTAGCCGTGGATAAAGGCTTCGCCGGCGCCGATCGAACCGTTGCTGGCGACCAGGCCCCAGACTGCCGCATCGAGAATATGAATCTCCCCCAGCAGCTTGGCTCCGGCACTGCCGAACACATGGCGTTCGCCGTCCTCGATCAGCACCAGTTGTCCGTGCTTGAGCTGTGCCAGCTGACGCAGCACGCCACGGCGCAGGAGATTGCCGGTCAGGCCATTGGTGCTCAACAGGCTGGCCTTGGCCGATACGCTAGAGGATTTCATGGCGGCGATCCTTGGGTTGTACAGCGGCGGTTTTATAGGTGCCATCGGCAGCCTGATGGGAAACAAGGGGAATGCGTTTGAGCAGCAGGCGCAGGGCTTGCCAGTAGATGGCCAGGCAGGTCTTGGCGGTCATCCACGGAAAGCGCCGCAGGTAGGCGTGCAAACTGGAGCGGTCGAGAGCCTGGCGTTGCAGGTTGAGGGTGGCGTCAAACAGCTTGAACTCGCCCTGCCAGTCGGCCATGTGCACCCCCAGGCGCTCGCCCGGGGGGCCGAAACTCATGCGGTATTCCAGGTCCCGGGGCATGAACGGCGAGACATGAAAGGCCTTGGCCACAGCGAAGTGCTGGTGCTCGGCGGTCGTCGCAGCCTGGGCCGGCAGCACGTAGTGATAGCGCTCGCGCCACGGGGTGTTGGTGACTTCACAGAGAATCGCCGCCAGTTGCCCGTCGCTTTCGAAACAGTAGAAAAAGCTCACCGGGTTGAACGCCAGGCCCCAACTGCGGACCTGGGTCAACAGGCACACCGCGCCGCCGGGTACATGGCCGATGGCGGCCGCCACCTGCTGGCGCACAGCATCGATCAGGGGCATGCCCTGGCTGGTGAAGGCCTTCAGGTAATCGCTTTCGCGCAGGGAAAACGGCGCAAAACGGCTGCTGCCAGCCAGGGGCGAGAGGCTGAACACCTGCTCTTGTTCATCCAGATCCAGGTACAGCAGGCCGATGCGATAGCGAAACGCGTGGCACTTGGGCGCAAAGCGTCGATGGCCGATCCAGCCGCTGTACAGGGCGCTGTTCACAATTGCTCCCCGAACGCCTGGGCCACGCGCAGGGCGCTGACCACGCCGTCTTCATGGAAGCCGTTGGCCCAATAGGCACCGCAGTAGAAGCTGTGTTGCGCGCCTTGCAACTCTTGCCAGCGACCCTGGGCGGCCACTGCGTCGAGGCTGTATTGCGGGTGAGCGTAGGTGTAGCGCGCCAGGACCTTGGAGGGGTCGATGGCGGCGCTCTGGTTGAGGCTGACGCAAAAGGTGGTCGAGCTTTGCAGGCCCTGGAGGATGTTCATGTCATAGGTGACAGCCGCCTGGGTGTCGCTGCTGCCGTCCAGGCGATAGTTCCAGCTGGCCCAGGCCAGCTTGCGTTGCGGCAACAACCGGGTGTCGGTGTGCAGCACCACGTCGTTGTCGGCATAGGGCAGGGCGCCGAGGATCTCCCGCTCGGCATCGCTGGGCGCGGCCAGCAGGCTCAGGGCCTGGTCGCTGTGGCAGGCGAACACCACTTTGTCGAAGCGTTCGCTGCCGGCGGCACTGTGGATCAGCACGCCGGACAGGTCGCGCTCGACCCGGCTGACCGGGCAGTTCAGGCGAATGCGCTCGCGAAACGTGGCACTCAGCGGTTCGATATAGCGGCTGGAGCCGCCTTCGATCACGCACCACTGCGGGCGATTGCTCACCGACAGCAGGCCGTGGTTCTTGAAGAAGCGCACAAAGAACTGCAACGGAAAGCCGCGCATCTCCACCAGAGACATCGACCAGATCGCCGCGCCCATGGGCACGATGTAGTGCTGGATAAAACGCTCGCCGTAGCCCTGGTCTCGCAGGTAGTCGCCGAGGGTGGTGTCGGGCGCGATCCGCTGTTGCTGCAAGTCGCGCAGGGCCTCTTTATTGAAGCGCAGAATGTCCCGCAGCATGCCCCAGAACCCCGGCGACAGCAGGTTGCGGCGCTGGGCGAACAGGCTGTTGAGGTTATTGCCGTTGTACTCCAGCCCCGATTGCGCATCGCACACCGAGAAACTCATCTCGGTGGGTTTGAACGGCACGCCGATCTGCCCCAGCAGGCGAATGAAGTTGGGGTAGGTCCAGTCGTTGAACACGATAAAGCCGGTGTCCACCGCGTGGGTTTCGCCCGCTACGCTGACATCCACCGTGTGGGTGTGGCCGCCGACCCAGCTGCCGGCCTCGAACACCGTGATGTCGTGGCGGCGATTGAGCAGGTAGGCGCTGGTCAGCCCGGAGATGCCACTGCCGATGATGGCGATTTTCATGAGGCGCTCCCGGTCGGCGAGGCGTTGCGTGCCATGCGTTTGCCGATCGCCAGTTGCCAGCGCCCCGGCAGCCAGGACAGCAGTTTGAGGCCGGCGATAAAGCCGGCCGGAAAGGCGATTTCCAAAGGCCGCTGTGACAGGTGCTGGTTGATGTGGCGTGCCGCCTTGGCGGCCGGCCAGCTCATGGGCATGGGGAAGTCGTTGCGGGCGGTGAGCGGGGTTTCGACAAAGCCCGGGCTGACCACGGTCACATCGATGCCCTCGGCCGCGAGGTCGATACGCAGTGATTGCAGCAGGTAGCGCAAGGCGGCCTTGGAGGCGCCGTAGGCTCCGGCCCGGGGCAGCGGCAGGTAGGTCACCGAGCTGGCGACACCCACCAGGTGCGGCCGATTGCCGACGCGCAGCAAGGGCAGGGCGGCTTCGATGCAATGGCAGCTGGCCGTCAGGTTGCTGCGCATCACGTGCTCGACCAGTTCGGCCTTGAACTGCTGCACGTCAATGTATTCACAGGTGCCCGCATTGAGAATCGCCGTGTCCAGCGCGCCCCACGCCAGGGCGATCTGTTCGCCGATCTGGCGCACCTGCTCGGGGTCGGTGAGGTCGCCCGGCACCACCAGCACTTGTCCGGGAAAACGCAGTGCCAGGGCATCGAGGGGGGCACGGGTGCGCGCGCTGAGGGCCAGGTGCGCGCCGCCCAGCAACAGTTCTTCAGCGAGTGCCGCGCCGATACCGCTGCTGGCGCCGGTCAGCCAGATACGCCGGGGCATGGCCGCCTTCATCCGATTCTCCTTTTCAGCCAGGCGATCACCCGGCCGATGATGGGCAGGTGCTGATACAGCAGCGCGCCGGCGTCGAAATAGTCGTGGTGGCGATAGACCCGACCGTTACGCCACTGCAGGTGGGAGCAGCCATCGACGTGGATGGTCTGGCCGGCATTGAGTCGAGGGTGGGTGTAGCTCATGGTCCAGCGCAGGTAACCCTGGCCATCGTCCACCTGGTCCATGCCGGAAAAGACGAACTGCAAATGGCTGACGTTGGCGTACAGCTCGCTGAAGTATTCACGCAGGCGCGGCAACCCCTGCACCTCGTGCAGCGGGTCGGTGAACTGGATGTCCGGGCTGTACAGCGAGTACAGGCGCTCGAGGTTATGTTTGTCGAGGCTGGCAAAGACGCGGGCGAAGTCGCGCAGGAATTCACTCATGGCCGGCTCCGACATCCATCCGTGGCGGCAGGCTCTTGAAGGCCGCCAGGGCGCGTTCGCGAGACTGCGACAGGTTGACGATCGGCGCCGGGTAATCGGCCACGCCGAACAGGCCACCCAGGGCCGCCGGGTTGTGCACGTCCTTTTTGTTCAGCGCCGCCAGTTGCGGCAGCCAATGCTTGATAAAGCGCCCTTCGCTGTCGAACTTCTGCGATTGACTCAGGGGGTTGAAGATACGGAAGTAGGGCGCTGAATCGGTCCCGGTGGAGGAACTCCATTGCCAGCCGCCATTGTTCGCCGCCAGGTCGCCGTCGATCAGGTGACGCATGAAAAAGCGTTCGCCTTCACGCCAGTCGAGCAACAGGTTTTTGGTGAGGAACATAGCCACCACCATCCGCAGGCGATTGTGCATCCAGCCGGTTTCCAGCAACTGGCGCATGGCGGCGTCGATGATCGGCAGGCCGGTGCGCGCCTCCTGCCAGGCCGCCAGTTCCTCGGGAGCGTGGCGCCAGGCCACGGCTTCGGTTTCCGGGCGAAAGGCGCGGTGCCGCGAGACCCGTGGGTAGCCCACCAGGATGTGTTTGTAGAATTCGCGCCACAGCAGTTCGTTGATCCAGGTGACGGCGCCGACGCTGCCACTTTCGAACTCGCCCTGATTGGCTTGCAGCGCTGCATGCAGGCATTGGCGTGGCGACACCACCCCCGCAGCCAGGTACGGCGACAGCTGGCTGGTGCCGGGTTTGGCGGGGAAATCCCGCTCGCCCTGGTAGTAGTCGATCTGGGCATCGGCGAAATGCTCCAGGCGTTTGCGCGCCTGATCTTCACCGGCGGGCCAGAGATCGCGCAGGCTTTGGCTGGGGCGGGCGAAACCTTCGACCTGCTGCGGCACCGGGTCGGCTTTCAAGGCCATCGGGGCTTGCACCCGAGGGGCGCTGACCAGGCCCGGCAAGCTGCCGTGCAAACGGCTGTAGCAGACTTTGCGAAACTGGCTGAAGACTTGGAAATAGGTGCCGCTCTTGGTCAGTACGCTGCCCGGCTGAAACAGCAATTGATCGAGGTAGTTGTGGAAGCCGATGCCGTTGTTTTCCAACTTCTCGGCCACCGCCGCATCGCGCCGGCTTTCGTGAATGCCGTATTCGTCGTTGCAGTGCAGGCCCTGGATCTGCAGCTCCTGGCACAGGTTCAACAACACGTTGGGTGCCTGATCCCAGGTGGCGGCGTGGCGGATCAGCAGCGGGATGTTGCGTTCGCCCAGGGCTTCGCTCAGCCGGTGCAGGTTACGCAGCCAGAAGTCGACTTTGCACGGCGCGTCATCGTGGGCCAGCCACTGTTCCGGGCTCAGCAGGTACACGGCCACGGTCGGGCCGCGTGCGGCAGCGGCGCTGAGGGCGGTGTTGTCATGTAGGCGCAGGTCACTGCGTAGCCAGATCAGTTGCATGGTGATTCCTGGATCAGAGAAGTCCTCGCTGGGTCAGGGCCTGGTGTGCCGAGATCGGGTCTTCGGCCAGGAACAGATCAGCGATTTCAGTGGTACATACGGTCAGTTCGGCGCAGTGGATGCATACCGTTGGTCCGGCAATCAATGTCGGGCAGTTCAGCCCGCTCAGCAGTCGTGGCAGCTGCCCGAGGTGTATGGACTTGCTCGAATACAGCAGCACGCACCGGGCCTGCAGGTGCTCGGCGGCCAGGGCCAGTTCGCCGACGGGCAGCGGCCAGTCGAAGACTTCCACCGGGCAGTCGGCGCTGCTGATCAGCCAGGCGCTGAGCCACAGGTGCGGCTCCAGCGGCAGGTCCGAGTGGTTGATCAGCAGCAGCGGCGCGCCTTGCAACTGGCGGTTGTTGTGATAGATCCGCGCGCCCAGCTTGCTGCGCAGCCAGGAGTAGAAAAACACCCGCTCCATCTGCGCGCCGAACTGGCCTTGCCAGCGTTGTTCGAGCTCGGCCAGCAGCGGGATCAAAAGCTGTTCGCACAGGGTTCGGGGTGGATACAGGGCCATGGCCTGGTTGAGGGTGTCGTCGACCTTGCGCTCGGCCAACTGGCTGATGGCCAGGGTCAGGCTCTGGCGCAGGCTATGCCAGTCGTTTGCCGCCGGCACGCTGAAGGCCGGGGTGGAGCCCAGCAGGTGCTTGACCTGACTCACGGCAACACCGCGATTGAGCCAGGTGAGAATGGTCAGGATCTGTTGCACATGCTCTTCGGAAAACAGCCGGTGGCCCTTGGGGGTGCGCTGCGGCACGATCAGGCCGTAGCGCCGTTCCCAGGCGCGCAGGGTGACCGCGTTGACGCCGGTGCGGCGCGCCACTTCCCGGATCGGCAGCCAGCCCTGTTCCAGCGCCTGACCGTAGTCGGTGGCGGTTTGCGGATCATCGGATGCAGGTTCGCTCATGGCTCAGATCGCATTGCGCAGGCTGAGGTTTTCCGGGTGTGGCTGCAGGTAGACCTGCTGCGCCACGTACGGGTCCGGATGCTGGCGCAGGTGGTGCTTGAGCAGGGTCAGCGGCACCACCAAGGGGATGATGCCGTGGCGGTACTGGCCGATCAGTTGCTGCATTTCCTGGCGGTCGTCGGCGCTGATGGTCTGCTTGAAATAGCCGCTCAGGTGCTGCAGGACATTGGTGTGGGTGCCGCGGGTGGCGCATTTTTTCAGCGCGCTCATCAGCTCGCTGAAATACTGCGGGCCGATCAGTGCTGGGTCGCCCTTGCCCATGCTGCCCAGCAGGTGGCCCAGGCTTTTGTAGTGCAAGGGACTGTGGGCCATCAGCAGGTATTTGTAGCGCGAGTGGAATTCCATCAGGCCACGGCGGGTCAGGCCTTGCTTGAGCAACTCCTGCCAGGCGCTGTAGGCGAATACCCGGGTCAGGAAGTTTTCCCGCAGCACCGGGTCGTTGAGGCGGCCGTCTTCTTCCACCGGCAGATTGGGGTGTTTGGCGCAGAACGCCTGGGCGTAGATGCCGCGTCCGCTGTGCTCGGCGGGCCGCCCTTTGTCCTGATAGACCTTGACCCGCTCCATGCCGCAGGAGGGGGATTTCTGCATCAGGATATAGCCGCAGATGTCGCCCAGTTCGGCCGCCATCCGGGTGCCGTAATCAGCCAGCGGCTGAGTCACGTCGAGCGTGCGGTCAACGGTGCCGACGGCTTGCGGCTGCTGTGGATCGCCGACCAGGCGGATCGGCTCGCGGGGGGTGCCCAGGCCGATCGCGACTTCGGGGCATACCGCAACGAAGTCGAAGTACTCGCTCAGGACTCGGCTGCACAGACGAGATTCCTTGTGCCCGCCGTTGTAGCGCACCTCGGCGCCCATCAGGCAGGCGCTGATGGCGATTTTCGGTTTGCTCTGGGGAACGGTGATATCGGGCATCAAGGCACCTCCGGCCAATACCTGTACAGAATTAATACCCTGTACAACTTTGCTCTATCATAGATTCAAAGCTGTACAAGTCAAATAATCTGTATAGGTATTTGCGTGAGGGCCTAGGGCGTTATTTCCAGCCCATCTGCCACTGGCTGTCGTTTTGCAGGTCCTGCCAGTTCAAGCGTTGGCAGCGGCGGGTGAGGACCGCCTGCAATTCGACTTGCAGCACGGTGCCTTCTTCGTCGCAGAACAGTTCGCTGACCAGAAAGTGTTTCTCGCGGTTTTGCGGGAGGGCTGCCGTCCATTTCGACAGCAGCAACTTGCGTGGGTTAAGGCGATTCACTGCAGGTTTTCATGCAGCCGGCGCGCTGCCTCCTGGCCGCTCAACCAGGCGCCTTCGACACGACCGGACAAGCACCAGTCGCCGCAGACATACAGCCCCAGGTCGGCATCGGCCAGGGCGCCCCATTCATGGCTGGTGGCAGGCCGCGCATAGAGCCAGCGGTGGGCGAGGCTGAAGGTCGGCGCTGGCATGGCGCTGTGCAGCAGCTCGGCGAAGGCGCCGTGCAATTGCTCGATGACGGCCTCTTTGGACAGGTCGATATTCTGTCGGCTCCAGGCGCTGGTGGCATGCAGGACCCAGGTGTCGAGCGTGCTGTCGCGCCCGGGTTTGCTGCGGTTGCGGGCCAGCCAGTCAAGCGGGCTGTCCTGCACGAAGCAGCCTTGCATCGGGGTTTCCAGCGGGGTGTCGAACGCCAGGGCGATGGCCCAGGTCGGGTCCATTTTCACCCCCGCAGCGGCGCCGGCGAGTTTCGGTGCGGCGGTGAGCAGAGCGGTGGCCTGGGGCGCGGGCGTGGCGATGACCACATGGCTGAATGGGCCATGGGTCACGCCTTCGGCATCTTGCAGGTGCCAATGCTGTTCACCGCGAAAGACCTCGGTGATGCGGCAGGCGAAGTGCACTTCCATGTCGCCGAGCAGGGCGCGGGTGATGGCGCTCATGCGGGGGGTGCCGACCCAGCGGGTCTGCTCGTCGGGGGAGGGGCTCAGTTGGCCGCCATGGGAGTTGTACAGTTGCGGGGTCCATTCGGCGACCCAGCCATTGGCCTGCCAGCGCTGGACCTCGGTGACAAAGCGCCGGTCGCGGGCAGTGAAGTATTGCGCGCCCATGTCCAGAGCACCGGCATCGCTGCGTTTGCTCGACATGCGACCGCCACTGCCGCGGCTTTTATCGAAAAGTTGAACGACGTGCCCGGCATCGTGCAACGCCTGGGCAGCTGAGAGTCCGGCAATGCCGGTACCGATAATTGCGATGGGTACAGTCATAGGGGCCTCGTTTACCGTTCTGTACAGACTACGCCGTCGCTAAAACCTGTACAATATTGTTTTGTGGTATAGCTTTTGGCGTGATCGGATGTGCAGGTTGTCTATTGTTAAAACACAGCCTGCCCGATTGAAAAGATCCCTGCCTATAAAAATAGACTAGTGATCGGGCTTAAACGCCACGCAAGGAGGATCTCATGCACATATTGCTGACCGGCGGTACTGGTTTGATTGGCCGTCAGTTGTGTCAGTTCTGGCTAAGCCAGGGTCATCAACTGACGGTCTGGAGTCGCCAGCCGGAAAAAGTCGCGCAGCTGTGTGGCGCCCAGGTGCGGGGTGTCGCGCAGTTGCAGGAGCTGGATCAGCAGCCGCTGGATGCGGTGGTCAACCTGGCCGGGGCGCCGATTGGCGACCGGCACTGGACCCATAAACGCAAGGCGCTGCTCTGGAGCAGCCGCATCGGCCTGACTGAGACACTGCTGGCCTGGCTCGAAACCCGCGAGCAAAAGCCAGGTGTATTGATTTCGGGTTCGGCAGTGGGTTGGTATGGCGATGGCGGTGAGCGTGAGTTGCATGAGGACTCCCCTCCCGTCAGCGAAGACTTCGCCAGCCAGTTGTGTATCGCCTGGGAAGAAACCGCGCAACGCGCCGAAGCCTTGGGCATCCGTGTGGTGCTGGTGCGGACCGGGTTGGTGTTGTCGGCCGAGGGCGGCTTTTTGTCGCGCCTGCTGCTGCCGTTCAAGTTGGCGCTGGGCGGGCCTATCGGCAATGGTCGGCAATGGATGCCGTGGATTCATATCAAGGATCAAATCGCCCTGATTGATTTTCTCCTGCATCGCAGCGATGCCCGGGGTCCTTATAATGCGTGCGCGCCGCAGCCGGTTCGTAATCGCGAGTTCGCCAAGAGCCTGGGCCGCGTCCTGCACCGGCCCGCGATAGTGCCGCTGCCGGCCTTTGCACTGCGCGTGGGGCTGGGCGAGTTGTCGCTGCTGTTGCTGGGTGGCCAGCGCGCGACGCCCGAGCGTTTGCTGGCGGCCGGATTTACTTTTCAGTTCCCTGATTTGCCTGCGGCCCTGGACGATTTATCCAGCCGCCTTTGAAATAGGACGTTGCATGACCGATCACGCGTTGCTCCTGGTCAACCTGGGTTCGCCGGCTTCCACCTCGGTGGCGGATGTGCGCAGCTACCTCAATCAATTCCTGATGGACCCGTACGTGATCGACCTGCCGTGGCCGGTGCGACGCTTGCTGGTGTCGCTGATCCTGATCAAGCGCCCGGAGCAGTCGGCCCATGCCTACGCTTCGATCTGGTGGGAAGACGGCTCGCCGCTGGTGGTGCTCAGCCGCCGCCTGCAGCAGGCGATGACGGCGCAATGGACCCAGGGCCCGGTTGAGTTGGCCATGCGCTACGGCGAGCCGTCGATTGAGTCGACCTTGGTGCGCCTGGTGGCCCAGGGGCAGAAAAAGATCACCCTGGCGCCGCTGTATCCACAGTTCGCCGACAGCACCGTGACCACGGTGATCGAAGAGGCGCGGCGGGTGATCCGCGACAGGAAGCTGGATGTGCAGCTCTCGATACTGCAGCCGTTCTACGATCAGCCCGAATACCTCGACGCTCTGGTGGCCAGTGCCAAGCCGTACCTGGAGCAGGAACACGATCACCTGCTGCTCAGCTTCCACGGTTTGCCCGAACGTCACCTGACCAAACTCGACCCCACCGGCGAGCATTGTTTCAAGGATGCCGACTGCTGCAAGAATGCCTCGCCGCAAGTCCTGGCCACCTGTTATCGCGCGCAATGCCTGCGGACCGCCGCGCTGTTCGCCGAGCGCCTGGGCCTGGCGGCGGGTACCTGGTCGGTGTCGTTCCAGTCGCGCCTGGGGCGCGCCAAATGGATAGAACCCTACACCGAGGCGCGCCTCGATGAGTTGGCCAAGCAGGGGGCAAAGAAAATCCTGGTGATGTGCCCGGCATTCGTTGCCGACTGCATCGAGACCCTGGAAGAAATCGGCGATCGCGGCCTGGAACAGTTCCGCGAAGCGGGGGGCGAGGAATTGGTGCTGGTGCCGTGCCTCAATGACAACCCGCAATGGGCCAAGGCCCTGAACACGCTCTGCGAGCGCGCCCCTCTGGCGCTCTAAGTCGACCTGTAGCCGCTGCCGAGCTGCGCTGGCCCTCAAATCCACTCCGGGATAAAAGGCCCAGCACAGCCAGCAGTCGCTATAAGTACGCGCCAATGGCCGCAGCCATCAGATCAGCGGTTCATCGCCTTTCTTGTGCTTCCAGCTGTCATTGCCCGGCAGGATCAGGTTCAGCGCAATCGCCACTACGGCGCACAGCGCAATCCCCTTGAGTCCGAAGTCATCCGGCCCGGTGCCGGTTCCCACCAGCACGCCGCCAATCCCGAACACCAGGGTCACCGAGACAATCACCAGATTGCGCGCTTCCCCCAGGTCGATCTTGTGGCGGATCAGGGTGTTCATGCCGACCGCGGCAATCGAACCGAACAGCAGGCACAGGATCCCGCCCATCACTGGGACCGGAATGCTTTGCAGCAACGCGCCGAACTTGCCGATAAACGCCAGGCTGATGGCGAAAATCGCCGCCCAGGTCATGATCTTCGGGTTGTAGTTCTTGGTCAGCATCACCGCGCCAGTGACTTCGGCGTAAGTGGTGTTGGGCGGGCCGCCAAACAGGCCGGCAGCAGTGGTGGCAATGCCGTCACCGAACAGGGTGCGGTGCAGGCCGGGTTTTTTCAGGTAGTCGCGACCGGTCACGCTGCCGACGGCAATCACCCCGCCGATGTGCTCGATGGCCGGGGCCAGCGCCACCGGGACAATAAACAGGATCGCCTGCCAGTTGAACTCTGGCGCGGTGAAGTGGGGCAGGGCCAGCCAGGGCGCGGCGGCGATTTTCGCGGTGTCGACCACGCCGAAGTAGAACGACATGGCAAAACCCACCAGCACCCCGGAGATGATCGGCACAAGGCGGAAAATCCCTTTGCCGAATACGGCGACGATCAGGGTGGTCAGCAGCGCCGGCATCGAGATCAGCATCGCGGTCTGGTAGTGGATCAGCTCGGCGCCATCGCCACCCTTGCCCATCGCCATGTTGGCGGCGATCGGCGCCATGGCCAGGCCGATGGAAATGATCACCGGCCCGATCACCACCGGCGGCAGCAGGCGGTCAATGAAACCGGTGCCCTTGACCTTCACCGCCAGCCCCAGAAAGGTGTAGACGAAGCCCGCGGCCATCACGCCGCCCATGGTCGCGGCCAGGCCGAACTGCTGCTTGGCGAGAATGATCGGGGTGATGAAGGCAAAGCTCGACGCCAGGAACACCGGCACCTGGCGCCGGGTCACGACCTGAAACAACAGAGTCCCGAGACCCGCCGTGAACAGCGCCACGTTGGGGTCGAGACCGGTAATCAGCGGCATCAACACCAACGCGCCAAAGGCCACGAAGAGCATCTGCGCGCCCGAGAGCACCTGGCGCCAGAGCGGATCGTTGAACTCATCCTGCATGATCAGGAATCCTTCTGCTTGGTACCGAAGATCTTGTCGCCGGCATCACCCAGGCCAGGGATGATGTAGCCGTGTTCATTGAGTTTCTCGTCGATCGAGGCGGTGTAGATGGTCACGTCCGGGTGTGCTTTTTCCACGGCGGCGATGCCTTCGGGCGCGGCCACCAGGACCATGGCGCGGATATCCCGGCAGCCGGCCTTTTTCAGCAGTTCGATGGTGGCGACCATCGAGCTGCCGGTGGCGAGCATCGGGTCGATGATCATGGCCAGGCGTTCGTTGATCTCCGGAACCAGTTTTTCCAGGTAGGTGTGGGCCTGCAGGGTTTCTTCATTGCGGGCCACGCCGACGGCGCTGACCTTGGCTCCCGGGATCAGGCTCAGCACGCCTTCGAGCATGCCGATGCCGGCGCGCAGGATCGGCACCACGGTGATCTTCTTGCCGGCAATTTTTTCGACCTGGACAGTGCCGCACCAGCCTTCGATATCGTAGGTTTCCAGGGGCAGGTCTTTGGTGGCTTCGTACGTCAGCAGGGCACCGACTTCCTGAGCAAGCTCGCGAAAGTTTTTGGTGCTAATGTCTGCGCGGCGCATAAGGCCAAGTTTGTGTCGGATCAGCGGATGGCGGATCTCACGGATGGGCATAGGGAAAGGCTCCGGCGGCGGGCAAAAAAACCGGCCTAGATTAATCTATCCGAGGGTGTTGTCCTATAGACATACAGTACGTTAGTCCAGAAAGGCTTGATCTGGCCCGGCGGGATGCGTACCTTTGCCCGCTTTTCCGAAACCGCCACCCCCTTGGAGAGCGCCATGTCCGCTGATCTCGAGCATATCCGTCAAATCATGCGAGAGGCCGACTGCCTGTACACCGAAGCTGAAGTCGAGGCGGCCATCGCCCGGGTCGGTGCACGCATCAATGAAGAGTTGGCTGAGCGCAATCCTGTGGTGTTCTGCGTGATGAACGGCGGCCTGATTTTCTCCGGCAAGCTGCTGACTCACCTGAAGTTCCCGCTGGAAGCTTCCTACCTGCACGCCACCCGCTATCGCAATGAAACCAGCGGTGGCGAGCTGTTCTGGAAATCCAAGCCGGAAGTGTCCTTTATCGACCGTGACGTGCTGATCATCGACGACATCCTCGACGAAGGTCACACCCTGGGCGCCATCATCGACTTCTGCAAGCATGCCGGCGCCCGCGCTGTGCACACCGCCGTGCTGATCGACAAGGACCACGACCGCAAGGCACGTCCGGACCTCAAGGCCGATTACGTCGGCTTGCCATGCATCGACCGTTACATCTTCGGTTACGGCATGGATTACAAAGGCTACTGGCGCAACGCCGCAGGCATCTTCGCCGTCAAAGGCATGTAAGCCATGAACCAGCCGAGCTTTCTCGACCAATCGCTGTTCGCCGAATTGGCCGAGAAGGCCGCGGCCAGCCCCCGGGGCCGGCAGCACCATAACTTCCATCAGATGCAAGAGCCGTGTCACCGCATGGCGGTCGGCCTGCAACCGGCGACCTACATTGCGCCCCATCGTCATCTGAGCGCCGACAAGGCAGAAACCCTGCTGGTGCTCAAGGGGCGTCTGGGGCTGCTGGTGTTCGACGAGGCGGGCCAGGTCCTGGCCAAGCGCGTGCTGCAGGCCGGTGGTGAGTGTGTCGGTGTCGACCTGCCCGCCGGGGTGTTCCATGGCCTGGTGGTGCTGGAGGCTGACAGCCTGATGTTCGAATGCAAATCCGGTCCCTACCGTCCGGTGGGTGAGGACGAGATGGCCAGTTGGGCACCCCGCGAAGGCGAGCCCGCAGTGGCCCAATACCATGCCTGGATGCGCGCCCAGTTCGATTGACCCCCGCCCACATCTGTGGCCGCTGCCGAGCTTGGCCAGGCTGCGCTGGGCCTGTCAGGCGCCCCTTGTTTTCCTGATGGCTCACGGCGTCAGGTGCGGCCAGCGCAGCCTGCGGCAGCGACTCCAGCGTGGGGGTGAAAAGGCGTGCTAGAGTGGTCGGCCCTTGCCTGGAGCCTGTCATGAGCCTGTTGATTCGCAGTAGCGCGGCCCTTCTTTTGACCCTGAGCCTGCCTCTGGCGGCAGCCCCGGCGCCGATGCATGCGCAGTTTCTGCCACCCGATGACCTGACCCTGCGCGATTCCGTCCCTGAGCAACAGCAGCTGTTGCAGGTCACCGAATATTCGGTGGTGGTCGGCAGTCAGCGCCAATCCAATCAGCAGCCGATCCCCGTGACTTCGCCCTTACTGGTGCGCCTCAAGGGCAAGCCGCTGAACAAGGGCGCGACCATCAGCCAGGTGCTGGTGAATTTCGACGGCGAAAGCAAAAGCCTGAAAAAGCCGATCTACGACCCCCAGAGCAAGACCCTGACCCTGTATTACCCCCTGGCCCAATACCGGGTGGTGATGGATCTGTTGCGCAACGACACGGTGTATTGCCAGTTCCTGAGCTATGCCAACGGCCATATCTGGGCGGACTTGCACACCGGAGCCACACGCCCGCGTTGAGACCCGACGCCGCCTGGGGGTAAACTGCCCGCCCCGTGAAATGTCTGCGAGCTGGAGTCGGCAATGCGTAAAGATAAGAAGCAATTGATTGGTGACGAGATCGGCGATGAGCAGATCAAACTGTTCCTCGATTTCGAGCCGGTCGACGCCACTTCACCCTCCCTGCACAAGCTGATTAAGGCCTACCGCGGCCTGCGCATCGATGACTTCGAACGTTTCCTGACGTTCTTCCTCGAAGCCGGTTACGACCTGGACGGCAAGGACGAGCACGGCCAGGACTTCGTGAGCCTGATCGCCGACCAGCGCAATGGCGCCGATTACATTGAGCTGATCGAAAAAGCTCGCGGCTGAAGGAGAGGGTAGAGGCATTGGCTTCTACCGACCCTGATCCAAGGCCAAAAAAAACGCCCCGCTCTCAACGAGAACGGGGCGTTTTTTATGCAGCAGGCATCAAGCGTAGCTTTCGGCCTGGTTGCTTTGCTCGACCAACTCGAGGCTGACGTTGTTTTCGCTGTTGATCTTGCGATACAGCGCAGCGTCGGTTTCCAGGGTCTTTTCCCGCGCCGGGAAGATTTCCTTGAGCTTTTCGGCCCACTCGCCGCTGGCCTTGCTCGGGAAGCAGCGCTCGATCAGGTCGAGCATGATCGACACCGTCACCGAAGCGCCCGGGGAAGCCCCCAGCAGAGCGGCCAGAGAGCCGTCCTTGGCCGCGACCAGTTCGGTGCCGAACTGCAGGACGCCGCCTTTCTTCGGATCTTTCTTGATGATCTGCACCCGTTGACCGGCCACTTCCAGGCGCCAGTCTTCGGCCTTGGCTTCAGGGTAGAAGCGGCGCAGGGATTCCAGGCGCTGCTCCATCGACTGCATGACTTCGCTGACCAGGTACTTGGTCAGGTCCATGTTGTCGCGGGCCACGGCCAGCATCGGGCCGATATTGCCGGCGCGAACCGACAGCGGCAGGTCGAGGAACGAACCGTGCTTGAGGAACTTGGTGGTGAAACCGGCATAAGGCCCGAACAGCAGGGACTTCTTGCCATCGACCACACGGGTGTCCAGGTGCGGCACGGACATCGGTGGCGAACCCACGGCAGCCTGGCTGTAGACCTTGGCCTGGTGCTGCTTGACCACTTCCGGGTTGTCGCAACGCAGCCACTGGCCGCTGACCGGGAAGCCGCCGAAGCCTTTGCTTTCCTCGATGCCCGAAGCCTGCAGCAACGGCAGTGCCGCGCCACCCGCGCCGAGGAAGACGAATTTGGCATCGACTTCACGGCTGTTGCCGTTGTTCACGTCCTTGATGCTGACGGTCCAGCCGGCGCCGTTGCGCTTGAGACCGGTGACACGCTTGCAGTACTTGACCTGGGCATCGGGTGCGCTGGTCAGGTGCTTGAGCAACTGATTGGTGAGGGCGCCGAAGTTGACGTCGGTACCGTTCAGCACGCGGGTCGCGGCAATGGTTTCGTCCGCCGGGCGGCCGGGCATCATCAGCGGCATCCACTCGGCCATCTTGGCCTTGTCTTCGGTGTATTCCATGTCCGCGAAGGCGTGGTGCTGGCTCAGCACTTCAAAACGCTTCTTGAGGAAGGAAACGCCTTTTTCGCCCTGCACGAAGCTCAGGTGCGGTACCGGGCTGATAAAGGACTTGGACGAGCCGAAGGTGCCTTTCTTGGTCAGGTAGGACCAGAACTGCTTCGACACCTCGAACTGGGTGTTGATGTGCACCGCTTTCTTGATGTCGACAAAGCCATCGGCGGCCTGAGGCGTGTAGTTCAGCTCACAGAGGCCGGCGTGGCCGGTACCGGCGTTGTTCCACGGGTTGGAACTCTCCGCGGCCCCCGAATCCATCAACTCGACGACTTCCAGCTTGATCGCGGGGTCGAGTTCTTTGAGCAGTACTGCGAGGGTGGCACTCATGATGCCGGCCCCAACCAATACGACGTCTACTGCTTCGTTATGCGCCATTAACGCGTCTCCAAAATCTGCAGCACCAAATTGACGGCATAGCTGCCAGGAGTGACGGGGCGTTCAGTTCTGCCCCAGGTACCCATGGCCAGGATCGCCATGTCCGAATCTTCGCAATTTTTTGCAACTTCTGCGGACGCTGCCATTCGGGCCTCAAGCTGCGTATGAACGCATCTTCGGGTATCCCAGGCAATTCGACTTATGGTCAAGACGTCCGTTCGTGCAACCAAATCCGTAGCGGACAGGCTTCAAGCGCAGCTATATGAGGAAGGCTCGGTCCTGTGTAGTCGGGGTGTTGTAGACGCTAATGGTGCTTGTACTGACGCAAAACTATTCATTTGCTCGCCACACTCTTGTGAAGTTGTGAAAACCCGTTTTTTTCACGCTCTTTTGAAGACGTGAACCTCAAAAAAGGGCTACCTCAGCCTGGCACCGGGCCCGAACGCTGGTGCCAGCATGGATGCATGACAGGCACAACGGGCATACAACTCAGTGTCCGAGCAAGGATAGCTCTGGCAGATTCGCGAAAAGTGGGGTTTGCAGGAGGAACAGCAAGCGCCAGCTTCACTCGATCTGTGTGGGCGGCTCTCTGTGGGCGGTGCGGGGTGCCAATACAAGCGCATCAGCGGTGCTGCGAGGCCCGATCAGGAGACGTCCTTATAATCGGGGGGAGATTGTAACGAAGAAACGCGCAGAAATGATCCTGTTAAATGACTTTTATTAGCCTTTTGGTCAGGTGGCCAGTACCTGTTGCCCCCGTGGCCGGGCAATGCGCGGGCTGACACGGGCGCTGGCAGGCAGGGGCTGATGCAGCCAGTTGAGGCGGATTTCGTCGATTTCCACCCAGCCATCGCCGGTCGGCGGCAGGCTGCAATGCTTGAAGGCCTGGCAGCGACCCTGTTGATCGAGCAGGGCAAAGCTGCGGTGTTTCTGGCGCGGTGCGAACAAGGACCAGAGAAAATGCATGGCGAAATACCTGTTGGGCAATTGCGAGTAAGGATGCCGGTTAAGCGTTACAGCTCGATGTGACGCTTATGTCGGAAATATTACGTGAACCGACATGTACCGGACCTGTCTGAGCCTTGACTAAACCTGTTCTGAAGCTGGTTAGCCGTTGCCGAGCACCGCTATACTGCGCCCCTGTTTGTGCCTGATTTCTGGAGAGATGAGCATGTTGCAACGTTTGTTGTTCGGTTTGATCACTGTGACCAGCTTGACCCTGGCTGGCTGCGCCCACAGCCCGCAACAACTCAGCCCGGAACCGAAACTCACGACTCAACTGGCGCCCGTAGGGCATGGCCAGCCGGTGGTGGTGCGGGTGGTCGACGGTCGGCCTTCGCCAACCCTGGGCACCCGTGGTGGTCTGTATCCGGAAACCAGCGCGATCACTGTGCAGGGCGCGCAGATCCTGCCCAAGCTGCAGGCCCAGGCCGAAGCGGCCGTGCGTCTCCTGGGGTTCACCCCGACCAGCAATGCCTACAACGCGCCGCAGTTGACCGTAACCCTGGCCGAACTGAAGTATCAGTCGCCCAAGGAAGGCCTGTATGTCACCGAAGCCACCATCGGCGCGACCTTCCGCTCTGATGTGCAAAATGCCAACCGTCGCTACAGCGGCCGCTACGGCGCTTCCCTGGACCAGCGTTTCGGCATGGCGCCGAACCAGGAAACCAACACCAAGCTGGTCAGCGACGTGTTGAGCGATGCCCTGACCCGCCTGTTCAAGGACCCGACCGTGGGTCAGATCCTCGGCGAGTAACCTGCGCCCCAGCGCTGGCTCAGGCCCGCGCGGCACAAAAAAAGCCCGGTCTTCAGTGATGAAGCCGGGCTTTTTTATGCCTGAGGTTTATCCAGGCCCGAGATCACGCCGCCTCGACGTAGAAATCCAGCACGCTGACCCCGGTCAGCAAGTCGGTTTCCGGAAGGTCGGCGTGCTGATGCCCACCCAGGGCGCAATACACCAGCCAGTGCCGGTCCTGCACGTTGAACGCCAGGCTGCCGACCAGCGTCTGCTGCTCATCACTCTGGGCGATCAGATAAAGACGATCCTGGTTTTCTGCGTGCAGCATGATGTTCTCCGTGGTGTATCGAGGTGCAACAGACTGGCCTGTTTAGATGACGAACAGATGACCGGGTAAATTAATCGGCGCAAATTTCGTTTTTTGTCGGAAATAGCAGGCGATTACCGGCGCTTTGGGTAGAATTCGCGCCGCTAGACCATCGCCCGGCGCTGAGGCCGGGTTCACTCGAGGTTCCCGATGTCGCTGCATGTGATCTGGTCGTTGTTCAACGCTCACCCCGCCAAACTGCTCAACCTGCTCGCGCTGCTGTTTGCCTGCCCGGGCAGCTGGGTCCTGCACGCCACGCGCCGTCGTGAACAGCGCGCATTGGCCAGCCTGGAAGCACAAAGCGCCAGCCGCAGCATCGATCAGCCCTTGCTGTTGCTGGATGTGGCCACCTTGCGCATGAACCGCTTCTTCTACCGTTTCGGTTTTGCCTGCCTGGCCCTGGCACTGCTGGTGTCCTGGATCAGCACACGGTTTTGACCCGCGAACACTGAGGGTGACAGACACAACAACGGCGCCTTGGGGCGCCGTTGTGGTTTTGCGAGCTTGGGTTACAGCGCCAGCCCGGCCTTGACCCGGTACTGGTTGCGTACCGGGGTCGCGTATTGCAGCACCAGGTACGGCCGATGGTCCACGGGGCAGGCTTCCAGACGCCGTTGCCATTCTTCCTCGGCCTTGGCCAGCTCCTGGGCAGGGAACACGTCCTTGGCCGCGGGCACCTGCAACTGCGGGTCGGCATCACTCCACTGGGCATACGCCAGGTAATGCACCGGGAACAGGCGATATCCGCCGAGAATCTGCCGGTCCATCTCCACCGCCAATTGCTTGGTGTCTTCGAACAGTTCGCTGATAGGGGCGGCGAAGTTGACGTGGACCCGGCCCTTGTAGCCGGTGATGCCCTTGGCGATGCTCACATCGTCCTCGCCCGGCACCTTGGTGTAGGTGCCCGTGGTGGCGCGGATAAACAGTTCACGGGCCTTGGCCTGGTCGCAGGGGTCGTATTCGTAGCTGATCGAGACCGGGGTCAGGTTCAGCGACTGGATGACTTCGCCGAACGGCTCATCCTTGCGGCTCATGTGGAACATCTTGAGGATCGCCGACTCGGTGCGATCATCACCGTCCTTGGCGCGGCCTTCGGCCTGGGCGATCCAGATCGAAGCGCAATCATTGCGGATCGAGTGGTTGATGTAGGCCGACAGCAATTGGTAGGCGGCCATTTTTTCCCGACGCCCGGTAATCGAGCGGTGCACGATAAAGCTCTTGTTCAGGCGCATCAGGTCGCTGACAAACGGCTTTTGCAGCAGGTTGTCGCCAATCGCGATGCGCGGGGTCGGCAGGCCGGCGTGATACACGGCGTAGTTGACGAAGGCCGGGTCCATCACGATGTCGCGGTGGTTGGCGATAAACAGATAGGCGCTGCCGGACTTGAATTGTTCGACGCCGGTATAGGTCACGCCGTCGGTCGCGCGCTCGATGGTGTGGTCGACGTAGTACTCGACCTTGTCCTGCAGGGTGGCTACCGAAGTCACGCCGGCGAACTCGCGCCGCAGTCGATGAGCTATAAGAGGTTTGAGCAGCCAGCCGAAGGCGCCGGCAAAGCGCGGGAAGCGGAAGTGGGTGAGGATATCTAGAAACGCCTTGTCGCCGAGCAGTCGAGCCAGCACCGCTGGGACTTCGCTGTCGTCGTAAGGTCGGATGGCATCGAATTCGCCCATCATGCTCTCTTGTTGGAAACGGCTAGGGTAAGAAAAGGTTTGGATCGAAAAACGGCCGGGCACGGTCTGAAAAGTAAGCTCAAACAAAAATAGCCCTGCGAATAGACCGGCGATTATACGCACAAGTCACTCTGGAGACCGCGATGCTGGAAACCGAGCACTACTCCTGTCCCTATTGCGGCGAAGAAGCCGAGGCCGTGCTGGATTTGTCCGGCGGCGATCAAACCTATATCGAAGACTGCCCGGTGTGCTGCCGGCCCATTGTATTCAGGCTACAAACCGACGGTCAGGAATGGATGCTCGATGTTCACAGTGAAAACGAATGATGGGGTGGCCGTATGCAGCGCATCTACGAACCGGAAAACCTGATGGAGGGCGAGTTGCTGCAGAGCATGCTGGCCAGCGAAGGGGTCGAGGCGCATCTGGCGGGGCGCGACCTGCTGGGTGGCGCCGGCGAGTTACCGGTGTTCGGATTGCTTGGGCTGACGGTGCCAAACGATCAGGCGCAATACGCACGGGAGCTGATCGCTGCGTACAATGCGGCCCTGCCGATGCCCTTTGAAGAGCCGGAAAACTTTGCCGGCGTGCTGGTCTGTTAGGCTGGCCGCCTATTTGTCGAGAGTTGTATTGCCCCCATGTGTGGACGTTATGCCCTGTTTCGCTGGAACCCCGCGTTTGCGGCCTTGCCCGGGTTTCCGGCGGATCAGCAGGCGCAGTGGAATATTTCGCCCAACGACTCGGTGCTGATCATGCGCGCCGAAGCTGAGCAGCGCACCCTGGCGCGGGCTCGCTGGGGCCTGACCCCGCCCTGGTTGACCGACCTGTCACGCACCCCGGCCCACGCCCGGGCTGAAACCCTGGCCGAGCAACCGATGTTTCGCGAGGCATTTCGTCAGCGGCGCTGCCTGCTGCCGGCCAATGGGTTCTATGAATGGCGGGGTGGTACGCGCAAGCGCCCGTATTGGCTGACCCCGGGGGAGGGCTCAGCGCTGTTTTTTGCCGCGATCTGGGAAGCCTACCCGGTGCAGGAGCAGGTTTGGCTGAGTACCGCGGTGGTGACCCAGGCCGCGTCGAACCAGCGCCGACCGCTGATTCTCGATGCCGAGGGCCAGGCTGCCTGGCTGGATCCGCACACACCGTTGCCGGTCCTGCATGCCTTGCTCGCCAGTCCTCCGGCGGCGTTGCGCGAACGGGTACTGGCCAATCTGGTGAATGACCCGAAACTCAATGCCCCCGAGTGCCTGACGCCGGGTTGAACCGGCTGGCGCCCCGGAGCGCCGGCCTATCCTGCGCGAGCAAGCCGCAGTAGCGGAGGCTGGCGCAGGGTCTTGTCAAACCTTGAACTGGTTGATCAGGCGCCGCTGCTGTTCGGCCAGTTTGGTCAGGCCCGCACTGGCTGCGCTTGATTCGTCGGCACCGCCGGCCACTTCATTGGCCACCTGGCCGATATTGATCACGTTGCGGTTGATGTCCTCGGCCACGGCGCTCTGTTCCTCGGCGGCGCTGGCGATCTGGGTGTTCATGTCGTTAATCACCGACACCGCTTGAGTGATGGTCTCCAGCGCTTCGGCGGCCTTGGCCGCGTGTTGCACGCTCTGGTCGGTCTTGGTCTGGCTGTCTTCCATGACCCGCACCACGTCGCGCGTGCCTTGCTGCAACTGCTGGATCATCGACTGGATTTCTTCCGTGGCCTGCTGGGTCTTCTGGGCCAGGTTGCGCACTTCGTCAGCCACCACCGCAAACCCCCGCCCTTGTTCGCCGGCGCGCGCCGCTTCGATGGCGGCGTTGAGGGCCAGCAGGTTGGTCTGCTCGGCGATGCCGCGAATGGCGATCAGGATCGCATTGATGTTTTCGCTGTCCTTGGCCAGGGTCTTTACCACGCCGACCGCCTTGCCGATTTCCACGGCCAGGGCGCCGATCGAAGTCGAGGTCTCGCGCACGATCTGCATGCCCTGGTTGGCGGCCTGGTCGGCGTGGGTCGCGGCTTGTGCGGCCTGGGTCGCATTGCGCGCCACGTCCTGGGCGGTGGCGGTCATTTCGTGCACCGCGGTGGCCACCTGGTCGATTTCGACCATCTGTTTATGCACGCCCTGATTGGTGCGGATGGCGATATCGGCGGTGTGCTCCGAGGAGTCACTGACACTCTGCACCGAGCTCACCACCTGGGTGATCATCGCCTGCAACTTGGCCAGGAAGGTGTTGAAGCCCTTGGCGATCGAACCCAGTTCGTCGACCCGATCGCTGCTCAGGCGGCGAGTCAGGTCGCCTTCGCCCTGGGCGATATCGTCGAGCATGGCCACCATCTGCTTCAGCGGGCGAGCGATTCCGCGACCGACCAGCCAGATCACCAGCAGGCCGACGCCGGCCACCAGCAGGCCAACCATCGCCATGCCGAACGTGTCGGCCTGGCGTTGCGCAGCCAGATCGTTCTGCAGTTTTTGCAGGTCGGCCATTACCGCGTTCAAGGGCAGGTGCAGCATCAGGGTCCATTGGGCATCGGTCTGGCCAATGCCAAAGGGCAGGTAGACTTCGATTTCGTTGCCGGCCTGGTCGACGCTGTAGGCCACTTCACCGCGCTTGAGGTGATTCAGCCTGGCCAGCTTGTCGCCTTGCAGGATGCTGCTGACCGGCTCGCCGAATTTGCCCGAGTCCCGGGTATAGGCCACCAGCCGCCCGTTGCCGCCGATCAGGGCCATTTCCCCGGCGCCGTCATAGAGTGTGTGGTTCGCTGCCAGGAGCATGTCCTGGATGAAGTTCACCGAGAGGTCGGCGCCGACGATGCCCTGGAACGTGCCATTGAGCATGATCGGTTGAATGAAGGAGGCGAGCATCACGACCTTGTCCCCGACCTTATAGGGCGCCGGATCGATCACGCAGGGCTTTTTGCTTTCCTTGGAGCACAGGTAGTACTCGCTGGCGCGCACGCCGGTGGAGAGCAGCTTCTGGTCGTCGACGTCTGCCAGTTTGTCCAGGCCCAGGCTGCCGTCTTCATTGCGGAACCACCAGGGCAGGAAGCGGCCGTTGGCGGCGTCGATCCCCACCACCTGGGAGCCGACGTAGGCGGCGTCGTTCTGGTCGATGGCGTTTTTTTCCCAACCGACGTAGGCGCCGAGAATTTTCGGGTTCTGTGCGACGTTTTCCTTGATCAGGCCGATCAACTGTTCGCGACTCAGGCTCAACTGGGGGGTGCCTTGGCTGCCCGGGTTTCCCATCAGGGCGTTGACCCGCACCAGGCCGCTGGCAATCAGCAATGGCGCTTCCAGTTCACGCTGGATCTGGCTGGCCTGGTTCTGGGCCAGTGTGCTCAGGCGCTGCTCGATAACCTGCTCGAACTGGGCCTGGGTGCGGGCTTGCACCATGTCCTGGGTCCGGGCGCCGGCGAACAGTGCGTAGAGCACCAGGGCCGCAACCACGCTGAGGACGATGGCGCCGGCCAGGGCGGCCACGGAAAACTGGATCGACTTGAATTTCATAGGGGCTCCGGTCGCAGGAATGGCGTCTGCCGTGCTGTATCGGCAGGCTCTGCAATGGCCATTAGCGTTGATTGCGCAAATGACCGTTTCCGATCGGCGCGAGTCGCAAATGAATACGGCAAGTCAGTGCAGGGCCTGGGGCGGCGGCTTGATGAATTATTTCCTACGGTCGTCGGGATGTATCTTGAACAGCGCATTTAGATGCCATTTGCATCTAGCGTCGATACCCGTCACCCCCTACGATACGCGCCATGTTTTCAGGGAGCGTTTTCATGATGAAGTCGAAGAAGTCATTGCTTGCATGTGCACTGGGTACCAGCCTGCTGCTCGGTGGTTGTCAGGCCGTGAACACCACCAGTGGCGGCGCCGTGGGTGTCGATCGCAAGCAGTACATGTTCAGCATGCTGTCGAGCGATGAGGTCAACCAGTCCTATGCCCAGGACTACCAGCAGACGCTGGGTGATGCGAGCAACAAGGGCATGCTGGACAAGACCAGCGCCACCGCCAAGCGCGTGCAGAGAATTGCCGACCGCCTGGTCGCCCAGGCCCCTACCTTCCGCCCGGATTGCGCGGCGTGGAAGTGGGAAGTCAACTTGATCAAGAGCGATGAGCTCAACGCCAATTGTGGTCCTGGCGGCAAGATCATTTTCTACACCGGCCTGATCGACAAGCTGCAACTGACCGACGATGAAATCGCCGCGGTGATGGGCCATGAAATCGCCCACGCCCTGCGCGAGCATGGCCGTGAAGCCATGTCCAAGGCCTACGGTGTGGGGGCGTTGAAGCAGATCGCCTTGCTCGCCGGTGCCCCCAAAGGCGCTGTGGACCTGAGTGATAACGGCGTGAACCTGCTGATGACCTTGCCCAACAGCCGCGACAACGAAAACGAAGCGGACCTGATCGGCCTGGAGTTGGCGGCCCGTGCCGGCTACAACCCGAACGCGGCGATCAGCTTGTGGAACAAGATGAGCAAGGCGTCGGAAGGCGCGCCGCCGGAATTCCTCAGCACTCACCCGGCGTCCACTAGCCGGATCAGCTCGTTGCAGGCGGCAATCCCCAAGGTCATGCCGTTGTATCAGCAAGCCAAGAAGTCCTGATGGCCTGGCGTCACGTCCTGTGACGCCATCCCCGGCAACACCGGCCTCTGCATGATTGTGCAGCGGCCGGCTCGCCGACGATGAAGGCGCCCCAGGCGCCTCCCTCCGTTTTGCTTACACCCACCCGCTGCTTTGCATGGCCTTGTACACCGCAACCAGGGCCAGGACGAAGAACGCCGATGCCGCCAGGCGACGGATCAGGGTCAGGGGCAGTTTGTCTGCCGCGAAGTTGCCGGCCAGTACCACAGGTACGTTGGCGATCAGCATGCCCAGGGTGGTGCCGATGATGACCAACCACAGTTCAGGGTACTGCGCCGCGAGCATGACTGTGGCGATCTGGGTCTTGTCACCGATTTCCGCGAGGAAGAACGCAATCAGGGTGGTCAGGAACGGCCCGAACTTGCGTGCGGTGCTGGCTTCGTCTTCGTCCATTTTGTCGGGAACCAGGGTCCACAAGGCCGTGGCGGCAAAGCTGGCGGCAAGGATCCAGTGCAGGGTGACGTCGGAGAAGAAGCTGCCAAACCAGGCACCCACCGCACCGGCGGCCGCATGGTTGGCCAGGGTTGCGGCGACGATACCGGCGATGATCGGCCAGGGTTTGCGAAAGCGCGCGGCGAGAATCAGGGCGAGCAGCTGCGTCTTGTCGCCGATTTCGGCCAAGGCAACGACTGCGGTAGGAACGAGTAGAGAATCCAGCATCAGGTTTTTCCTAAGGGGCGGGTCGACACGGCTATGACACGTACAGCCTCCCCGCCCCGGGTAAGGTGTTCGTGTCATAGGTCTTGTCAAACCCTGCGGTCCGTCTGTGCGGACTCTTGGGTCGCATGCGCCATGGTCTGTTGACCAAGTATGTTGACGCATGCCGGACGAGCGTGGCGCTCGTGGGAGACTACTCCCCTAGGACGGAGCGGATTCTGCCTAGGCAAAATCCATTCGGCAAGCCTTCTTTTGCAAAAGCCGCTTACCCGCGCTTGGCCCGGTAAATGCGAAAACCCTGGCCTTCGGCTTTGATCGAACATGGCCCCAGATGCTCTTCGATCAGCGGTTGGTAACGCAGGAAGCTATTGGCAACCAGCCGAAGTTCGCCGCCGTTTTTCAGATGTTTGGCTGCTTTTTTCAGCAAGTTTTCGGTGGCGTGATAATCGGTGTGAACCCCGACATGGAACGGCGGGTTGCTCAGGATGGCGTTCAAACCCATGGGCACGGCGTCGATTCCGTCGCCGGTCAGGACCTCGGCTTCCAGGCCATTGGCAGCCAGGGTCAAGCGACTGCTGGCGGCAGCGAAGGCATCGACGTCGAGCAGCGTCACGCTGTTATGCGGGTAGCGGCGCTTGACCGCCGCCCCCAGGACGCCGGCGCCACAGCCGAAGTCCAGCAGGTGGCCGCTGGGCAGTTTGTCCAGATGTTCCAGCAACAGTGCGCTGCCGCGATCCAGCCGGCCGTGGCTGAATACGCCGGGCAGGCTGATGACCTTGAGCGGGCCTTCGGCCAGGGGCAATTCGTATTCCTGGGCCAGGCTTTCCAGGGTTACCGCTTCGGGGGCATTGGCGACGGTGACTTGCCACAGCTGGCAATGCCGCGCGCTGTCGAGTTTGCGTGGTTTGCCGAAGGGGTTGAGTTGCTTGGCCGCGCCTTCGATACCGCTACGCTTTTCACCCACCAGGTACAGCTCGCGCCCAGCCAGGCGCGAGGCCAGGGCATTGAGCAGGTAGTCGGTCAGGTCCTTGGATTTGGGCAGGAAGAGCACGGCGCTTTCGAACCCTCGCTGCGGAGCATCCACTCCGAAATGGCTGCGTTCGGCAAAACGAGCGTCGAGCGCCGCCTGGTCACCGGCGTGCCAGCACCAGCCATGGGCATCGGGCAGCCGACCCAGCAAGTCGTCGGCGGGCAGGCCCGCCAGCAGCAGCGAACCTTGAAACAATTCAGCCTGGCGAAGCAGTACTTCACTGCGCGGATCCATAACCTGCTCCTTGAAAAAAAGTGGCGCAGTTTATCAACTGACGACCCGCAGCGCTGTACCGCTGAAAAAGCCCCGGGCATTTTCCGTCAATTGGCCGACGATGCGCTGGCGCGCCTCGCGGCTGCCCCAGGCGATATGTGGGGTGACGATCAGCCGTGGAATGTCGGCGGCCAGCAGCGGGTTGCCAGCCACTGGCGGCTCGACACTCAGCACGTCGGTGGCGGCACCGCCCAGGTGGCCGCTGCGCAGGGCATCGGCCAGGGCCTGCTCGTCGATCAGGCCACCGCGTGCGGTGTTGACCACAAAGGCGTTGGGCTTGAGCAGGGCCAGCTCGCGGGCGCCGATGAAGTGGCGGGTGTGCTCATTGAGCGGGCAGTGCAGGGTCAGGGCGTCGATTTGCGGCAGCAGCTCATCCAGCGGCAGGCGGTCGGCGCGGGGCGGGCGGCCGGGCAACTGGCCCAGCAGCACGCGCATGCCAAAGGCCTCGGCCAGGCGCGCCACGGCGCTGCCGAGTTCGCCATGCCCGAGCAGGCCCAGGGTTTTGCCTTCGAGTTCGACAATCGGGTAATCGAGCAGGCAGAACTGCTTGGCCTGTTGCCAGCGTCCTTCGCCCACGGCTTTCTGATAATCGCCCAGGCGAGTGGCCAGGTTGAGCAGCAGCATCAGTGTGTGCTGGGCCACCGACGGCGTGCCGTAGCCCTGGCAGTTGCTGACGGTAATGCCCTGGGCCCGGGCCGCGGCGAGGTCGACGTTATTGGTGCCCGTGGCGGCAATCAGGATCAGTTTCAGGTCAGGGCAGGCGGCGAGTGTCTTGGCGTCCAGCAGGACCTTGTTGCTGATGGCCACCTGGGCGCCCTGCAGGTGTTCGATGACCAGGTCGGGGGCGCTGCTGGAGCACAGCTGCAGGTCGCTGAAGCTGTCGCGCAGTTCGCCAAGATCAAGGTCGCCGAGGTCGAGGGAGGTGGAGTCAAGAAATACGGCGCGGCGCTGGTTAGTCATCAACTGTACCTTTTGCACTAGAGGTCTGAAGGCGTAATCTGCCGAGCCTACCAGATGAAATAATTAGAAACACGGGAGCCCCATGTACCTGACAGAGTTCTTGACCGTTGCCCTCATCCACCTGCTTGCCGTAGCCAGCCCAGGCCCGGACTTTGCCGTGGTAGTCCGCGAGAGCGTGACCCACGGCCGTCGCGCCGGGACCTGGACGGCACTGGGGGTGGGCACCGCGATTTTCCTGCATGTGGGTTATTCGCTGCTGGGGATCGGCCTGATCGTGTCGCAGTCGATCGTGCTGTTCAACGCACTGAAATGGCTGGCGGCGGCCTACCTGCTGTACATCGGCTTCAAGGCGCTGCGCGCCAAGCCGGCTGCCCCGGCCACGGAAAACCTGCACCATGAAGCCGGCGAGCGCACGGCTCGTGGGGCCTTCACTTCCGGCTTTGTGACCAACGGCCTGAACCCCAAGGCGACGCTGTTCTTCCTGTCCTTGTTCACCGTGGTGATCAACCCGCACACGCCCCTGGCGATCCAGGCCGGTTACGGCGTGTACCTGGCGGCGGCGACGGCGTTCTGGTTCTGCCTGGTGGCCATGCTGTTCAGCCAGCAACGAGTGCGCGCCGGTTTTGCGCGCATGGGCCACTGGTTTGACCGGACCATGGGCGCGGTGCTGATCGCCATCGGCGTGAAGCTGGCCCTCACCGAAATGCACTGATTCAAAGAATCAGATCGAGAAATATCCCTTCTGACCGCGCAAATACTGGCGTAACGCTAGTATTTGCTTGGCTCTGCAAATCATTCCTTTGGCTGATTTGGTTGCTGCACTCTCGCTCTAGAGTGGGCATTCTTCAGTTACGACCGGGCAGTCAGAAAAGGGATTCTTATGTTGCAGACTCGCGTGATTCCACCAGCCGAAGGCGCTTACCAATACCCGTTGCTGATCAAGCGGCTGCTGATGTCCGGCAGTCGCTACGAGAAAACCCGGGAGATCGTCTACCGCGACCAACTGCGCTACACCTACCCGACCCTTACCGAGAGGGTCGCGCGCCTGGCCAATGTGCTGACGGAGGCCGGGGTCAAGGCCGGCGACACAGTGGCGGTGATGGATTGGGACAGCCATCGCTACCTGGAATGCATGTTCGCCATTCCAATGATCGGCGCCGTGATCCACACCATCAACGTGCGCCTCTCGCCAGAACAGATTCTCTACACCATGAACCATGCCGTGGACCGCGTGGTGCTGGTCAATAGCGAGTTCGTCGGCCTGTACCAGGGCATTGCCGGGCAACTGACCACGGTGGAGAAAACCCTGCTGCTGACCGATGGCCCGGAGAAAACCGCCGAGCTGCCGAACCTGGTGGGCGAGTACGAACAGTTGCTGGCCGCGGCCAGCCCGCAGTATCAGTTCGAAGACTTCGACGAAAACTCGGTCGCCACCACCTTCTACACCACGGGTACCACCGGTAACCCCAAGGGTGTGTACTTCACCCACCGCCAGCTGGTGCTGCACACCATGGGGGTCGCGACCACCATGGGCTGCATCGACAGCGTGCGGCTGCTGGGCACCAACGACGTGTACATGCCCATCACCCCGATGTTCCACGTGCACGCCTGGGGCCTGCCGTATGTGGCCACCATGCTCGGGCTGAAACAGGTCTACCCCGGGCGTTATGACCCCGAGTACCTGGTGGAGCTGTGGCGCAAGGAAAAGGTCACGTTCTCCCATTGCGTGCCGACCATCCTGCAGATGCTGCTCAATGCCAAGGCGGCCCAGGGCACGGATTTCGACGGCTGGAAAATCGTGATCGGCGGCAGCTCGCTGAATCGTGCCCTGTACGAAGCCGCCAAGGCCAAGGGCATCCAGTTGACGGCCGCCTACGGCATGTCCGAAACCGGTCCGTTGGTGGCCTGCGCTCACCTCAATGATGAGTTGATGGCGGGCAGCGAGGACGAACGCACCACCTACCGCATCAAGGCCGGGGTGCCGGGGCCCTTGGTGGAAGCGGCGATTGTCGACGGCGATGGCAACTTTCTGCCGGCCGATGGCGAGTCCCAGGGCGAACTGGTACTGCGCGCGCCATGGCTGACCGAAGGCTATTTCAACGAGCCGCAGAAGGGCGCCGAGCTCTGGGAGGGCGGCTGGTTGCATACCGGCGATGTCGCGACCCTAGACAGCATGGGCGTGATCGACATTCGCGACCGGATCAAGGACGTGATCAAGACCGGGGGCGAGTGGATCTCCTCCCTCGACCTTGAAGACTTGATCAGCCGGCACGTGGCGGTACGTGAAGTAGCAGTGGTGGGTATCGCCGATCCGCAATGGGGTGAACGCCCGTTTGCCTTGCTGGTGATCCGTGAGGGCCACGTGATCGGGGCCAAGGAGCTCAAGGAGCATCTCAAGCCATTCGTGGAATTGGGGCACCTGAGCAAGTGGGCGATCCCGAGCCAGATTGCCCTTGTTACTGAAATTCCCAAGACCAGCGTAGGCAAGCTCGACAAGAAGCGTATTCGCATCGACATCAGCGAATGGCAGGCCAGCAACAGCACCTTTCTCTCGACCCTTTAATCCCCCTCTGGGCGCCCGAAAGGGCGCGCCAGACGCCCCCAAGCAAGCGCTTGCCTTGTGAAATCCGAATTTTCAGCCATCCTTGCCCCCGCCAGTGTCCACTGGCATGGCAAAGGACTGTTCTAGTGCGGTTGGAGGGTGCAAATCACACTTTAGAGGGATCTAGCAGTACTACCTGCTGGATATAGTCCGTCCACGGATTTTTAAGAACGGAGCAAGCACGCGAGATACCGCGCTGCCACCTTGAACGACTTAGGGAGCCAAGCTTCTGTTTGTTCGGGGCGTTTTTAGAAGTGCTCACTGCCATAACAATAATGTACATGGAGTAGCGTCGATGACATCAGCAAACCAGTTCTGGCGCCGGGCGAAACTGCCCCTGGCCGTCGGTCTCGCCTCTACGCTCGCCGGGCCGGCATTCGGCGTCAGCTTCAATATCGGTGAAATCGAAGGCAGCTTCGATTCGTCCCTTTCGGTGGGGGCCAGTTGGTCGACCGCCGGGCGTAATCAGGACCTGATCGGGGTCAACAACGGCGGCAAGGGCCTGTCCCAGACCACCGATGATGGCCACTTGAACTTCAACAAGGGCCAGACCTTCTCGAAGATTTTCAAGGGTATCCATGACCTGGAGTTGAAGTACGGCGATACCGGTGTGTTTGTCCGTGGCAAGTACTGGTATGACTTCAAGCTCCAGGACGAAGACCTAGACTTCAAGAACGTCAGCAATGACAACCGTAAAGAGGGCGCCAAGTCTTCCGGTGGGCAAATTCTCGACGCCTTCATCTATCACAACTACTCCATTGCCGATGAGCCAGGCTCCGTGCGTTTCGGCAAGCAGGTGGTGAGCTGGGGTGAAAGTACCTTCATCGGTGGCGGCATCAACTCGATCAACCCGATCGATGTGTCGGCGTTCCGCCGGCCCGGTGCCGAGGTCAAGGAAGGCCTGATTCCGGTCAACATGTTCTACATCTCTCAGAACCTGACCGAGAACCTGTCGGCCGAAGCCTTCTACCAGCTGGAGTGGGACCAGACTGTTACCGACAACTGCGGGACTTTCTTCTCGCAGCCGGACAACATTTCCGATGGCTGTGACGACAACCTGCGACTGCTGGCCAAGCGCTCGACCATCTCCGCCACCGCGCCGGGTCGCGCAGCCCTGGCTGCGATGCAGGCACGTGGTGTCGACGTCAACGAAGAAGGCACGTTGGTTCGCCGCAGTGGCGACCGCGATGCCCGTGACAGCGGCCAGTTCGGTGCGGCATTCCACTACAACTTCGAGCCGCTGGACACCGAGTTCGGCGCCTACTTCATGAATTACCACAGCCGTGCGCCGATTTTCAGTGCCACGGCAGCGCCTCAGTCGGCATACGACATCGCCGGAGGTTTCGGTACCTTGGCGCCGGTATGGATCGCCGGTAACTCGAAGTACTTCGTTGAGTATCCGGAAGACATTCGCCTGTATGGCTTGAGTTTCTCCACCACTCTGCCTACAGGGACTGCCTGGAGTGGTGAAATCAGCTACCGGCCGAATGCGCCTGTGCAACTCAACTCCACCGATATCCTCTATTCCGCCGTTCGTCCTTTGGGAGGGGCGTTCTCCAATGCTTCCCTGCTCAGTGGCGTCGCCGGGCAGGACCTCAATGGCTACCGCCGCAAGGAAATCACTCAGTTCCAGACCACCTTCACCCACTTCTTCGACCAGGTTATGGGCGCCAGCCGTCTGACTCTGGTGGGTGAACTGGGGGTTACCCACGTCGGTGGCCTTGAGAGCAAGTCGGATGTCCGTTATGGACGTGATCCAGTGTTTGGTCCTGGCTCCTTGCCAACCACCGGCGGGCAAAACACCTGTCGTGCGCTTAACTCCACCACCATTGCCGGCGCAGGTCCCGGTGCAGATGCCAGCAATCTCACCACCAACTGCAACAACGACGGCTTCACCACCGCCACCTCTTGGGGCTACCGCGGCCGCGCCATCTGGGAATACCCGGATGTGTTCGCCGGTGTGAACCTCAAGCCAAACGTGGCCTGGTCCCATGACGTCAAGGGTTACTCGCCAGGTCCTGGCGGCAACTTCGAAGAAGGTCGCAAGGCCATCAGCCTGGGCCTCGACGCCGAGTACCAGAACACCTACACCGCGAGCCTGGCCTACACCAACTTCTTCGGTGGCGACTACAGCACCGTGGATGACCGGGACTTCCTCGCCTTGAGCGTTGGCGTGAACTTCTAAGCACACTGTATTTTCAGGAAGAACGAATTATGAAAATAACCAAAAGTCTGTTGCACGTCGGTGTGCTTGGACTGTCTTTGCTGGCAACCAGCGTCATGGCCGCGGTCTCGGCTGATGAAGCTGCCAAGCTGGGCACTACCCTGACGCCGATGGGCGCGGAGATGGCCGGCAACGCTGCCGGTACCATTCCGGCCTGGAAGCCGATGCCGACCAACGCCGGTACCGTGGACAGCAAAGGTTTCCTGTCCAACCCCTATGCCAGCGAACAGCCGCAATTCACCATCACCGCGCAGAACGTCGAGCAGTACAAGGACAAGCTGGCGCCCGGGCAGTACGCGATGTTCAAGCGTTACCCGGAAACCTTCAAGATGCCGGTGTACCCATCCCATCGCGGCGCAACCGTGCCGGCTGATGTGTTCGCCGCCATCAAGGAAAACGCCACCAAGACCAACCTGGTCAGCGGTGGCAACGGCCTGGAAAACTTCAAGACCGCCATACCGTTCCCCATTCCGAAAAGTGGCGTGGAAGTCATCTGGAACCACATCACCCGCTATCGTGGTGGCAGCGTAACTCGTCTGGTCACCCAGGCCACGCCCCAGGCCAACGGCTCGTTCAGCCTGGTGTATTTCCAGGACCAGTTCGTATTCCGCGACAAGATGAAGGACTTCGATCCAGCCAACCCGGGCAACATCCTGTTCTACTTCAAGCAGAAAGTGACCGCTCCGGCACGTCTGGCCGGTGGTGTGCTGCTGGTGCACGAAACCCTCGACCAAGTGAAGGAACCGCGTTCGGCCTGGGTCTACAACGCTGGTCAGCGTCGGGTACGTCGCGCACCGCAAGTATCCTATGACGGCCCGGGTACTGCGGCGGACGGCCTGCGTACCTCCGACAACCTGGACATGTACAACGGTGCACCGGATCGCTACGACTGGAAACTCGAAGGCAAGAAAGAGCTCTACATTGCCTCCGACAGCTACAAGCTCGACTCGCCGACCCTCAAGTACACCGACATCATCAAGGCGGGCCACATCAACCAGGACCTGACTCGCTACGAGCTGCGCCGGGTCTGGCATGTGGTCGCAACCCTGAAGGAAGGTCAGCGTCACATCTACGCCAAGCGTGACTTCTACATCGACGAAGACACCTGGCAGGCCGCAGTCATCGACCACTACGACGGTCGTGGCCAGCTGTGGCGTGTGGCCGAGGCGCATGCCGAGAACTACTACGACAAGCAAGTGCCGTGGTACGCCGTGGAAACCCTCTACGACCTGCAGTCCGGCCGCTACCTGGCACTGGGCATGAAGAACGAAGAGAAACAGGCTTATGACTTCGGTTTCACTGCCACCACCAGCGACTTCACTCCAGCTGCATTGCGTCAGGACGGTGTTCGCTAATCTGCTGTAAATAGAGGCCGCATCCTCGTTAAACGCCCCGACTGGTTCGGGGCGTTTTTTTTGCTCAAAAAAGACGTGGGGCGGCGCTCTGCTTGAAGGCGAATCCCTAAGTAAATAAGGGTTATTCTCAGTTTTTTAAGATATTTCTCTCGAACAATCAGTGGTTGTCGTTATGAATTTCAGATACATCCCGACATTCAGTTCGTAGTCTTTTTGTATGTATTTGTAGCAATAATCTTCAACAGGCGGCCTTTTACCGCTAGTCTGCGGACATCTGCAATGCCGACAACAGCACTTCAATAAGAGTTGGCTATGACTGACCTGTCCCGCATTCAAGGGCCTGCCGACGCGATGATTCCCGCGCTGGAGGGGCGCTTTTATCGACCACCCTTGCCCGACGGCCATATTCTGCGGCCGCGTTTGTGCGAGCGACTGAGTGCGGGCCTGAATGGGCGATTGCTGTTGGTCAGCGCACCGGCGGGTTTCGGTAAAAGCTCGCTGGCGGTGGAGTTCTGTCAGAGCCTGCCACCGCATTGGCAAAGCTTGTGGCTGGGGCTGAGCCGGCGCGACAACGACCCGGGCCGATTCCTCGAGCGTCTGCTCGAAGGCTTGCAGCTGTACTTTCCGCAGTTGGGCAGCCAGTCCCTGGGCCAGCTGAAAATGCGTCAGCGTCATCAACCCTTCGCCTTTGAAGAATGGCTCGACGGCTTGCTCGATGAATTGGCCGCTCACCTTTCCCTCAGCGCGCCGCTGTTGTTGGTCCTCGACGATTACCACTTGGCCCAGGGCCCAGTGCTGGATCGTTGCCTGCAGTTTTTCCTCAATCACCTGCCCGATGGTCTGTTGGTGCTGGTCACCAGCCGCCAGCGCCCGGACTGGCACCTGGCGCGCTTGCGCCTGTCACGACAACTGCTCGAGTTGCATGAGCAAGACCTGCGCCTGACCCATGATGAATCCCTGGCGCTGTTGGATCGCCACAGCAGCTCGCTGCGCGGTGAGGCGCTGGAGCGCCTGATCCAGCGCAGTGAGGGCTGGGTCGCCGGGTTGCGTTTCTGGCTGTTGGCAGCGTCCGAAGCGGGCAGCGACAGCACCCTGCCCAAGGGGCTGCACGGTGGGGAAGGGCTGATTCGCGACTATTTGCTGGAAGAAGTCATCGACTGCCTACCCGCCGAGGTCCAGGCGTTTCTGTATGACACCGCGCCCCAGGAGCGTTTCTGCAGCGAGTTGTGTGATGCGCTGCGTGAGTCCCATGACAGCGCGGAGATCCTGCGTTACCTGCAGGCGCATCAGGTATTCCTGGTGCCGCTGGATGAGCACGGCCACTGGTATCGCTACCACCATTTGTTTTCCGACTTACTGCGCAGCCGCCCCAGGACCAACGCGGTGCTGCCGGCCGCCAGCCTGCACTTGCGCGCCTGCCGCTGGTTCAACGCCCAGGGCCTGCTGGATGAGGCGGTGGAGCAGGCCTTGCGCGCCGGACACCTGGATGTGGCGGCGAACCTGGTGCAGAACCTTTCTGAAGAACAACTGCTGGCCGAGCAGAACGTCGGCATGTTGCTGCGGTGGAAGATGGACTTGCCGGACAGCCTGCTGGTCAGTACGCCGCGCCTGATCGTGCTCTACAGCTGGGCGCTGGGCCTGGCGTGCCAGTTGGATGCCGCGCAGGAGCTGGCGGAGAACTTGAGCCGCTTCCTGCCGGCGCCGTCTGCCACTGCCCAGAAGTCGATGCTGGCACAGTGGTTGGCGCTGAGCGGAATCATCGCCCGTGGCCGTGGTGATCGCGAATTGACCCTGGCCTATTGCACCGAAGCTCTGGAAAGCTTGCCGCATAAACGTTACGGGCAACGCTTGATGTGCCTGTCGACCCTGTCCAACCTGGCGATTGCCGATGCGGACTTGTGGCGGGCCCGGGGGCTCAACCGCGAGTCCCTGGAGCTGGCACAGCGGGTCGGTAACCCGCTGTTCGAGGCCTTGGCCCATTACGACCGGGCGCGGGTACTGCAGGCGCGGGGAGAGGTGCTGCGCGCGCTGGATGAGGTGCGCCAGGGGCAGCAGCGGCTGCTCGGGCTGTCGGCACGACGGCTGTACGCGGTGCGTGCCCGCCTGACGTTGTATGAAGGGTATTTGCTGACTCTGCGCGGGGAGCACCAGACGGGCATGGCGCGTTTGCGTGGCGGTCTGATTGAAGCGCGGGCCTGTCGTGATATCAGCGTACTGATTGGCCACTGCGTGATCGCTAATCAGGAAGGGCATAACGGCCGGTTCGCAGAGGCTTTTGCGGAACTGGCCGAGGCCGAACGCTTGATGCACATCTGGGATGTGCCGCCCATCTATTACCTGGCGATGATCACGCTGGTGAAGTGCGAACTCTGGTTGGCCCAGGGCCGTACCGACCTGGCCCAGGCCTGGCTGGCACGCCTGGGGCAGACCTATACCGGCGAGCAGGCCGCTGCACCGCCGGAGTTTCATCCCCAGCTGCCGCTGCATATCGAGTTGCAGCAGGCGTTGCTGGACACCATCCAGGGCCAGCCGGCGCAGGCCGAAAAGCGTCTGGATGCCCTGATCGAACATGGGCGGCACACCGGCCGGCAATTATTGAACGTGATGGCGTTGAACCAGAAGATCGGCCTGTTACTTAGTCTGGGTCGTGAGCCTGAAGCCCGTCAGGCTTTTGCCCAGGCCCTGGAGTCGGCCGTGGGCGGAGCGTTGCAACCCTTTGAATGGCTGGTTCGCGAGCATCCGCAATGGATGCGCGAACAGCTGCTGCATGGGGGGCAGTCGCCGTTGCAGCAAGCCCTGCTTGAACGGTTACCGGCGCCAGTCAGTCGCGAGCCGGTCGAGCCTGTGACCCATCACACCGAGACCTTGAGCTCTCGAGAACTGGCGGTCCTGCAATTGATTGCCCAGGGCTGCTCGAACCAGGAAATCAGCGATCGGCTGTTTATCTCCCTGCACACGGTAAAAACCCACGCCAGTCATATCAACAGCAAACTCGGGGTAGAGCGCCGAACCCAGGCAGTGGCCAGGGCCCAGGAAATCGGCCTGCTCGGATAAAGCCTTGATTGCTGCCCCTGCTACGCCCTCTCGTTACCTGAAGCGGCAACCGAAACGGCAATCGACCTCTCGCCAGCGCTGGGGGAGCCTGATTGCCGGCGCCCTGAAAGTGCGCGGTGTCAGTCAGAAATTCAATCGCAAGAAACGTAGTTCTTGCGATTGAACCGGCAATTAAAGTGGCTGCGTACCGTTACAAAGGCGAAGATCGGCCCCCACCGATCTGCCCGAATGGATCAAGGAGGCACCCATGTCGTATGTCTACACCAGAATGAGCTCGCCCGTCGGCCAGTTGACCCTCATCGCCCGGGCCTCAAAGCTCTGCGCCATCCTGTGGGAGAACGAAAAACTCAACCGCGTGCGCCTGGGTCCGTTGCAGGAAATCCGCGACGAGCCGGTGTTATTGGAAACGGAGCGTCAACTCAACGAATACTTCGCGGGCAACCGTGAGCAGTTCGAACTGGACCTGGACTTTGCCGGCACCCCCTTCCAATGCAAGGTCTGGCAAGCCCTGCTGACCATCCCTTTCGGTGAAACCCGCAGTTACAGCCAAATCGCCACCCAAGTCGGCAGCCCCAAGGCGGTTCGCGCTGTAGGCGCCGCCAATGGCAGGAACCCGATCTCGATCGTCGCCCCTTGCCACCGAGTGATAGGCGCCTCCGGCAGCCTGACCGGCTTTGCTGGAGGGCTCGAGGCCAAGCAGCTCCTGTTGACGCTTGAGGGGAGGGGGACGTTGCAGTTGGATTTTTGACTGCGAGGGAACCGCCGTCACGTCGAGTACGCCACCGAGGTGCCCAGGCTCGCGCTTTAGAGTGATGGGCGCGAGCTGTGCCAAAATATGCCATCACTGTTTGCCTGGAACTGCTCATGACTCCCGCTCAAACCACCCTAATCCGCGAAACCTTCCCTGTCGGCCCGTTGCAGTGCAACTGCACGATCATCGGCGATCCGATCACGAAAAAAGCGATCGTCGTCGATCCGGGCGGCAATCATGAGCTGATCCTGGCGCGGCTCGATGCCTTGGGTCTCAAGGTGGTGAGCATCATCCATACCCATGCTCACCTGGATCATTTCCTGGCCTCGGGGCAGTTGAAGGAAAAGACCGGCGCGACCCTGCATCTCCACAAGGAGGACCAGTTCCTCTGGGACAACCTGGAGATGCAATGCAGCATGTTTGGCGTGCCTTACACGCCCGTGCCGGCGCCGGATCGCTGGCTGGCCGATGATGAGGAGCTGGCCTGTGGCTGTGGCGTTGCGCTGCACACGCCGGGGCATACGCCAGGTTCCATGAGCTTTTGGTTTTCTGAGGCTAAGCTGTTGATTGCCGGTGACACCCTGTTCAAGCGTGGGGTCGGGCGTACGGACTTATGGGGCGGCGATCAGGCCACCATCGTGCGTTCGATCAAGCAGCGCCTGTACACCCTCGATGAAGAGGCGACGGTGGTGACCGGGCATGGTCCAGACACCCGCCTGGGCGATGAGATGCGTGAAAATCCCTTTGTTCGGGCCTGATGTTTTGCAGGGGTGTTGATGGAATTTTTGCCATTTGTCGCGTTCCAACGCCAGCAAAGGTCCATTGCCAACGTCCGCTGCACCACAGAATGCAAAAAGTAGGAGCTTTCCATGTTCACCTCGCGTCGTTTAATTATTGCCGCTACCGCTGTGGCCTTGTTGTCTGGCTGTGCTTCGCCTAATCCGTATGACAACCAGGGGCAGGCCGACGGTTCCACGGGCATGAGCAAGACTGCGAAATACGGCGGTCTCGGTGCCTTGGCCGGCGCCTTGGCCGGTGCCGCCATCGATCACAATAACCGTGGCAAGGGCGCGCTGATTGGTGCCGCTGTAGTGGGGGCTTCCGCCGCCGGTTATGGCTACTACGCCGACCAGCAGGAAAAGAAACTGCGCGCCAGCATGGCCAATACGGGGGTTGAAGTGCAGCGCCAGGGTGATCAGATCAAGCTGATCATGCCGGGCAACATTACCTTCGCCACCGATTCGGCGAACATCGCCCCCAGCTTCTATCAGCCGCTGAACAACCTGGCCAACTCGCTGCGTGAGTTCAACCAGAATCAGATCGAGATTGTCGGCTACACCGACAGCACCGGCAGCCGTCAGCACAACATGGATCTGTCTCAGCGTCGTGCACAGAGCGTAGCGACCTACCTGACCTCGCAAGGTGTCAGCGGTGCCAACCTGTCGGCGCGCGGTGCCGGCCCCGACAACCCGATTGCCAGCAACGCCGATGTCAACGGTCGCGCGCAGAACCGTCGAGTCGAGGTCAACCTCAAGGCGATTCCTGGCCAGCAGTATCAGCAGCCGGGCCAGCAAGGGCAGCAATACCAGCAGTACTGAGTGCGCGTTTGAGTACCGGCGAGGCATAAAAAAAGCCCGCCCGTTCCATTGAGGAGCGGGCGGGCTTTTTAGTGTCCGAGTCTTACTTTCTCAGACCGTAATGCTCATCGAGCATGCCGGGGGCATTGGGTGTTTTTGGGGCGTAGTCGCGCGGTGGTTCCTGGTCGCGCGGAGGTGTCAGGCGCTCCCGTGGAGCCTGTACCGAGTCGGAGTGCAGGGCGGCCAGCAGGCGTTGGCGAGTCAGTTCGTCCAGGGCCAGGCGGTTGGCACCCTCGGCGAGATGGTCTTGCACTTCCTGATAGCTCTGAGTGAGCTTTTTCACCAGTGTTGCGGTGCTGTTGAAGTGGGTGACCACTTCGTTCTGATAATTGTCAAAACGTTCCTGAATATCATCCAGCTGACGTTGCGTGCGGTTAGGCGCGGCATTCGGCAGCAGGCGAGCGACCAGAAATCCAATGGCGACACCGGCAACCAGGGCAAGAGTCGGCAACAACCAAACTAAGAGCGAGTGTTCCACGAGTCCTTCCTCTATAAACGGCTTTGCTTTACGTTAACGGCTCGAACCTGCGCTGTATACCGCGATTCACTCGCAATAGATTGGCACAGACAATTTGCTAGACGAGTCGACCCCCTTCGAGGTCACGGAGTTCCTTCCTTGCTAATGCGTGAAACCCCTGTAGTGATTGATGGCCCTGTCGGCCAACTGGAAGCCCTGTATCTGGATGTGCCCGATGCCCGTGGCGTGGCGCTGATCTGTCACCCCAACCCGGTACAGGGCGGCACCATGCTCAATAAGGTGGTGTCGACGTTACAGCGCACCGCACGCGATGCCGGGTTGATTACCTTGCGTTTCAACTATCGGGGAGTGGGTGCAAGCGCAGGCACCCATGACATGGGCACTGGTGAAGTTGACGACGCCCAGGCCGCAGCCCGGTGGTTGCGGGCCAAGCACCCCGAGCTGCCGATGACGCTGCTCGGCTTCTCCTTCGGCGGTTTTGTCGCGGCCAGCCTCGGCGGCCGCCTGGAAGCCGGTGGTGAGCAGCTCAAGCACCTGTTCATGGTGGCCGCTGCGGTTATGCGCCTGAGCGATGCCGACCAGTTGCCCCAAGGCTGCCCACTGACCCTTATCCAGCCGGAAACCGACGAAGTCATCGACCCGCAAACCGTCTATGACTGGTCCGCCGCGCTCAAGCGCCCCCATGAGCTGCTGAAAGTGGCAGAATGCGGACACTTTTTTCATGGCAAGCTCACCGATCTGAAAGATCTGGTGCTGCCGCGTCTCTCGAATTGATAGCTGTCTGATAAGCGATTACCCATGACTACTCGTACGCGCATCCTTACCGGCATCACCACCACCGGCACGCCGCACCTGGGCAACTACGCAGGTGCCATCCGTCCGGCGATCCTTGCCAGCCGCGACAGCAATGCCGATTCGTTCTACTTCCTGGCCGACTACCACGCCCTGATCAAGTGCGATGACCCGCTGCGCATCCAGCGCTCGCGCCTGGAAATCGCCGCGACCTGGCTGGCCGGTGGCCTGGATGTGGAGCGCGTGACTTTTTATCGCCAGTCGGACATCCCGGAAATCCCCGAGCTGACCTGGCTGCTGACCTGCGTTGCGGCCAAGGGCCTGCTCAACCGTGCGCATGCCTACAAGGCGTCGGTGGACAAGAATGTCGAGTCCGGTGAAGACCCGGATGCCGGTATCACCATGGGCCTCTACAGCTACCCAGTGCTGATGGCGGCGGACATCCTGATGTTCAATGCGCACAAAGTGCCGGTGGGTCGCGATCAGATTCAGCACGTGGAAATGGCCCGCGACATCGGCCAGCGCTTCAACCATCTGTTCGGACAGGGCAAAGAATTCTTCACCATGCCCGAGGCGCTGATTGAAGAAAGTGTCGCCACCTTGCCCGGCCTCGACGGTCGCAAGATGTCCAAGAGCTATGACAACACCATCCCGTTGTTCACCAGCGCCAAGGACATGAAGGACGCCATCTCGCGCATCGTCACCGACTCCCGCGCCCCGGGCGAAGCCAAGGATCCGGACAACTCGCACCTGTTCACGTTGTTCCAGGCCTTCGCCACGCCCGCACAGGCGGACGAATTCCGTGGCGAACTGCTGCAGGGCCTGGGTTGGGGTGAAGCCAAGAACCGTCTGTTCCAATTGCTGGACGGCGAGCTGGGTGAGGCTCGCGAGCGCTATCACCAGTTGATCGAGCGCCCGTCGGACCTGGAAGACATCCTGCAAATCGGCGCCAGGAAAGCCCGCGCCGTGGCCACGCCGTTCCTGAACGAGTTGCGTGAAGCCGTCGGCCTGCGTTCCTTTGTAAACCAGGTACAAGTCGCTGCAACCGGTAAGAAAAAAGCCGCCAAGGCCGCGAGATTCGTCAGCTTCCGTGAAGACGACGGTAGCTTCCGCTTCCGCCTGCTGGCGGCGGACGGTGAGCAGTTGCTGCTGTCGCGCAACTTTGCCGATGGCAAGGCCGCAGGCGCTGCGACCAAGCAGCTGCAGTCGGGCCAGGCATTGGATGTGCGCAGCGACGCGCTGAGCTTCAGCCTGTGGCTGGGCGACGAACATGTCGCCGACAGCCCGGCTTTTGCCGATGTGGGCGCGCGTGATGCGGCCATCGCGGAACTGCGGATTGCTCTGACCCCCGTGCAGGACTAATCGGAATCTTCCCGACCAAGGGCTGATTGCCATTCCCCAGGGCCGTCGCTACAGTGACGGCCCGTTTTTGTTGCCTTGCTAACGAATTATGACGCCCCTAGAACGATATCAAGCTGATCTGAAACGCCCTGACTTCTTCCACGACGCGGCGCAGGAAACTGCCGTACGCCATTTGCAGCGCCTGTACGACGATCTGGTCGCGGCTTCGCAAAACAAGCCGGGGCTGTTGGGCAAACTGTTTGGCAAGAAGGATCAGACGCCGGTCAAGGGTCTGTATTTCTGGGGCGGCGTCGGCCGCGGCAAGACCTATCTGGTCGACACCTTTTTCGAAGCCTTGCCGTTCAAGGAAAAAACCCGCACGCACTTTCACCGTTTCATGAAGCGTGTGCACGAAGAGATGAAGACCCTGGGCGGCGAAAAGAACCCGCTGACCATCATCGCCAAGCGTTTTTCCGATGAGTCGCGGGTGATCTGCTTCGATGAATTCTTCGTCTCCGACATCACCGATGCCATGATCCTCGGCACCCTGATGGAAGAGCTGTTCCGCAACGGCGTGACCCTGGTTGCAACCTCGAACATCGTGCCCGACGGTTTGTACAAGGACGGCCTGCAGCGTGCGCGCTTCCTGCCAGCCATCGCCTTGATCAAGCAGAACACCGAGATCGTCAACGTCGACAGTGGCGTCGACTATCGCCTGCGGCACCTCGAACAAGCCGAGCTGTTCCACTTCCCGCTGGACGAAGTGGCTCAGGAAAGCCTGCGCAAGAGCTTCCGCGCCCTCACGCCGGAATGCACCCAGGCGGTGGAAAACGACGTGCTGATAATCGAGAACCGCGAAATCCGTGCCTTGCGCACCTGTGATGACGTGGCCTGGTTTGATTTCCGCGAGTTGTGCGACGGCCCGCGTAGCCAGAACGATTACATTGAGCTGGGCAAGATTTTCCACGCGGTGCTGCTCAGCGGCGTCGAGCAGATGAGTGTGACCACTGACGATATTGCCCGGCGCTTTATCAACATGGTCGACGAATTCTACGACCGCAACGTCAAGCTGATCATCTCGGCCGAGGTCGAGCTCAAGGACCTGTACACCGGCGGGCGCCTGAACTTCGAGTTCCAGCGCACCCTGAGCCGGCTGCTGGAGATGCAGTCCCACGAGTTCCTCTCGCGGGCGCACAAACCCTAGGTTGCTGCCGCATACAAGAAGGGCCTGCACATTGCAGGCCCTTTTTCATTTATGCGGCTTGTTGCTGGAACTGCTGTCGGTACTGGTTGGGCGACAGTTCGGTGTGCTGGCGGAACAGGCGGGCAAAGAAGCTCGCATCGTCGTAGCCCACCTCGTAACTGATGGTCTTGATGCTTTTGCGGGTGCCAGAGAGCAAGCCCTTGGCGGTTTCGATGCGCAGCCGTTGCAGGTAATGCAGGGGCTTGTCGCCGGTGGCGGTCTGGAAGCGGCGCATGAAGTTGCGGATGCTCATGCCGTGTTCCCGTGCCACGTCTTCGAATCGGAATTTGTCGGCGAAGTGTTCCTCGAGCCAGTGCTGAATCTGCAGGATGATCACGTCCTGATGCAGTTTCTGGCCGCCGAAGCCGATGCGCCCCGGGGCATAGTTGCGCTGCACCTCATACAGAATGTCGCGCGCCACGGCCTGGGCCACGTTGGCGCCGCAGAAGCGCTCGATCAGGTAGATGTACAAGTCGCAGGCTGAGGTGGTGCCGCCGGCGCAGTACAAGTTGTCGGCGTCGGTCAGGTGCTTGTCCTGATTGAGCTGGACCTTGGGGAAGCGTTCGCTGAAGGCATTGAAGAAGCGCCAGTAGGTGGTGGCCTCCTTGCCATCGAGCAGGCCGGCCTCGGCCAGCCAGAACACTCCGGTGGCTTCGCCGCAGAGTACGGCGCCGCGGGCGTGCTGCTGGCGCAGCCAGGGCAGGATTTGTGGGTAGCGTTGGCACAGGGATTCGAAATCATCCCAGAAGGCCGGGAGGATGATCACATCGGTATCTTCCAGGCCGCCGTCCACCGGCATGATCACATCGCTGAAACTGCATACCGGCTTGCCATCGGGGCTGACCAGGCGGGTTTCGAACGCCGGGGTCAGGCCTTGGCCAAGCTGTTTGCCATAGCGCAGGCTGGCCAAGTGGAAGAAGTCTTTGGCTTGCATGAGGGTAGAGGCGAAAACCCGGTCGATAGCCAGGATGCTGACGCGCCGCAAGGGCGTAGAGGTTTGGTTAGACATAAATTCAATTGTTCTTATAGGGGAAAGTGGTCACCAGACGGCTGGATCGTCTTATTTTTTGTCGGATGTGTCCAGTGTCCTGTGGTGAGGTCGCGGCTTAGGCTCTTTGAGCCTTATCCAATCAACAATAATCACAGGTGGCTGCATGATCCCCAGAACCTTGTTCAATTCCGACCACGAACTCTTTCGCGACAGCGTGCGCACCTTCCTGGAAAAGGAAGCCGTGCCGTTTCACGGCGAGTGGGAAAAGCAGGGCTATATCGATCGCCAGCTGTGGAACAAGGCGGGCGAGGCGGGGATGTTGTGCTCGCATATTCCCGAAGTGTACGGCGGCCTGGATGCCGACTTTCTGTACAGTGCCGTGGTTATCGAAGAGGTAGGGCGCCTGGGGCTGACGGGCATCGGTTTTTCCCTGCACTCGGATATTGTCGCGCCCTACATCCTGCATTACGGCAGTGAGGCACTGAAGCACAAATACCTGCCGAAGCTGGTCTCGGGCGAGATGGTCACGGCGATTGCCATGACTGAGCCAGGTGCGGGTTCCGACTTGCAGGGGGTGAAGACCACGGCTGTGCTGGAGGGCGATGAATATGTCATCAATGGCTCGAAGACCTTTATCACCAACGGCTTTCTCGCCGATCTGGTGATTGTGGTGGCCAAGACCGATCCCAAGGCTGGCGCCAAGGGCACCAGCCTGTTCCTGGTGGAGGCCAGCACGCCGGGTTTCTCCAAGGGCAAGCGTCTGGAGAAGGTCGGGATGAAAGCCCAGGACACCTCGGAGCTGTTCTTCCAGGATGTTCGGGTACCCAAGGAAAACCTGCTGGGCCAGGCCGGGATGGGGTTTGCCTACCTGATGCAGGAATTGCCCCAGGAGCGCCTGACGGTGGCCATCGGCGGCCTGGCCTCGGCCGAGGCGGCGCTGCAGTGGACCCTGGACTACACCCGCGAACGCAAGGCTTTCGGCAAAGCGATCGCCGACTTCCAGAACACTCGCTTCAAGCTGGCGGAGATGGCGACCGAAATTCAGATTGGCCGGGTGTTTGTCGATCGCTGCCTGGAGCTGCACCTGCAAGGCAAGCTGGATGTGCCCACGGCGGCCATGGCCAAGTACTGGGGGACCGACCTGCAGTGCAAGGTGCTCGACGAGTGCGTGCAGTTGCACGGCGGCTACGGGTTCATGTGGGAGTACCCGGTGGCCCGGGCTTGGGCCGATGCCCGGGTGCAGAGGATTTATGCCGGGACCAACGAGATCATGAAAGAGATCATCGCCCGTTCCCTTTAAGGGGCGGCCTGCCCGCGATTGGGCTGGCGCGGTCCGGCAGGCTGCCGGACGCTCCCCGTCGCAGGCAGGTGAGGCTCAAGGGGCGGGGTTTGGGTGATCCTTGTGGATCGCCTCGATCCCGGCCAGGACCTCGTCCGACAGCTTCAGCTGAAAGCTGGCGATGTTGCTGTCGAGTTGCTCAAGGGTGGTCGCGCCAATGATGTTGCTGGTCACGAATGGCTGCTGCGTGACAAAGGCCAGGGCCATTTGCGCCGGATCCAGGCCGTGTTCGCGGGCCAGGGCCACATAGCGGCTGCAGGCAGCTTCCGATTGGGCGTTGAAGTAGCGACTGAAGCGGCTGTAGAGGCTCAGGCGGCCTTTGGCAGGGCGTGCGCCATTCTCGTACTTGCCCGACAGGAAACCGAACGCCAGCGGCGAATAGGCCAACAGGCCGCACTGTTCGCGAATGGCAATTTCCGCCAGGCCTACTTCAAAGCTGCGGTTGAGCAGGTTGTACGGGTTCTGGATCGACACTGCGCGCGGCCAGCCGCGGCTTTCGGCCAGGGCCAGAAATTTCATGGTGCCCCATGGGGTTTCGTTGGACAGGCCGATATGGCGGATCTTGCCAGCCTTGACCTGTTCATCCAGGGCTTCGAGGGTTTCCTCCAGCGGGGTGAAGTCTTCATCGGCCTGGTGCTTGTAGCCGAGCTGGCCGAAAAAGTTGGTGCTGCGCTCCGGCCAGTGCAATTGATACAGGTCGATCCAGTCGGTCTGCAGGCGCTTGAGGCTGGCGTCCACCGCTTCGACGATGTGTTTGCGGTTGTGCTTGAGTTGCTTGTCGCGAATGTAGTCGATGGTGTTGCCCGGCCCGGCGATCTTGCTGGCCAGGATCCAGTCGGCGCGATCGCCGCGGGTCTTGAACCAGTTGCCGATGTAACGCTCGGTGGTGGCGTAGGTTTCGGCCTTGGGCGGTACCGGGTACATCTCGGCGGTGTCGATGAAATTGATGCCGGCGCTCTTTGCGCGTTCGATCTGGGCAAAGGCCTCGGCTTCGCTGTTCTGCTCGCCCCAGGTCATGGTTCCCAGACAGATCGCGCTCACATTCAGATCGGTTCGGCCCAGCTGTCGATAATCCATCGGGTACTCCTTTGGGGAAAACAATCATAAAAGCAGGTTGAATTTTTTTTCGCAATCTGCATAATTGCGCACCTCTTTCTGCAGTGGAAGTGATGCGCCGCCTGCCGAAGAATCTTGCCGTTGAACGGACGCGCTGACCCGAGCCCCCGATAGCGTCTGTATCCGGCTGCCTTTGACTTGTCAAAGTACGCACTATTCAGTAAGATCCGCCGTCTAATTTACAGGGCGGCCCCTGAGGCTATAAAGAATGAAAACTTTTACTGCTAAACCGGAAACAGTAAAGCGCGACTGGTTTGTCGTCGACGCTGCTGGTCAGACCCTGGGTCGTCTGGCCACCGAGATCGCGAGCCGTCTGCGTGGCAAGCACAAGCCTGAGTACACTCCTCACGTTGACACCGGCGACTACATCGTCGTTATCAATGCTGAGCAGATCCGTGTAACAGGTGCTAAAACCACCGATAAAATGTACTACTCCCACTCCGGTTTCCCGGGCGGCATCAAGTCCATCAGCTTCGATAAGCTGATCGCTAAAGCCCCTGAGCGCGTGATCGAGACTGCGGTCAAAGGCATGCTGCCTAAGAACCCGCTGGGTCGCGACATGTACCGTAAGCTGAAAGTCTATGCGGGCGCTGCTCACCCTCATACTGCTCAGCAGCCCCAAGAACTGAAGTTTTAACGGAATAGTTCATTATGTCGGCGACTCAAAATTACGGCACTGGCCGTCGCAAAACCGCAACCGCACGCGTTTTCCTGCGTCCGGGCACTGGTAACATCTCGATCAACAACCGCTCCCTGGACAACTTCTTCGGTCGCGAAACTGCCCGCATGGTAGTTCGTCAGCCGCTGGAATTGACCGAGACCGTTGAAAAGTTCGACATCTACGTCACCGTTATCGGTGGCGGTGTAAGTGGTCAAGCTGGCGCAATCCGCCACGGCATCACTCGCGCTCTGATGGACTACGACGAAACTCTGCGCGGTGCACTGCGCAAAGCTGGCTTCGTAACTCGCGACGCCCGTGAAGTTGAACGTAAGAAAGTTGGTCTGCGTAAAGCGCGTAAGCGTCCGCAGTACTCGAAGCGTTAATTCGCTCTCGCGTTCAAAAACGCCCAGTCTCCTCGCGGAGCTGGGCGTTTTTTATGGGCGCAGATTTTTGGTGTGACAACTTGCCACATCCGTAGAGGCCCTATACTACAAGGCTTGGCGCTAGGTCCGCCTAGTAATTACCTTGTCAGAGTAGGGGCTTTTCATTACCATTCGGCAAAATTTTTATAAGTTCAGATTTTTACTTAGTAGATGCCTGATTTAACAGGCCACAAAGCTGATGGGAGAGGACTGAATGAGCAATGACGGCGTGAATACAGGCCGGCGTCGCTTCCTTGTAGCAGCCACATCCGTGGTGGGTGCTGCAGGAGCGGTGGGGGCTGCGGTCCCGTTCGTGGGGTCATGGTTTCCCAGTGCCAAGGCGAAAGCCGCAGGTGCACCGGTGAAAGTGAATGTCAGCAAAATCGATCCAGGTCAGCAGATGATTGCTGAGTGGCGCGGTCAGCCGGTGTTCATTGTCCGCCGTACGCAGGAAATCCTGGGAAATCTGAAAAAGATCGAGGGTCAGCTGTCTGACCCGGACTCCAAGAATTCGGAACAGCCAACCTACGTCGACCCGGAGGTGCGCTCGATCAAGCCAGAGATTCTGCTGCTGATCGGTATCTGCACTCACCTGGGCTGTTCGCCAACCTTCCGTCCAGAGGTGGCACCTGCGGATCTGGGCAAGGACTGGGTGGGTGGCTATTTCTGCCCATGCCACGGTTCCCACTACGATCTGGCTGGCCGCGTCTACAAGTCGCAACCTGCGCCTTTGAACCTGCCAGTTCCCCCGCATTCCTATGAGTCGGACGACATCATTGTCATCGGCGTCGACACGGAGAAAGCGTGATGAGCAAGTTCATGGATTGGGTTGATGCACGCTTTCCCGCGACCAAAATGTGGGAAGACCATCTCAGCAAGTATTACGCTCCGAAGAACTTCAACTTCTTCTACTTCTTTGGCTCCCTTGCACTGTTGGTTCTGGTCAACCAGATCGTCACCGGTGTGTGGCTGACCATGAGCTACACCCCTTCGGCGGAGGAGGCGTTCGCTTCCGTTGAATACATCATGCGTGACGTGGAGTACGGCTCGATCCTGCGCCTGCTGCACTCCACCGGCGCCTCGGCGTTTTTCATCGTGGTCTACCTGCACATGTTCCGTGGGCTGCTCTACGGCTCGTACCAGAAGCCACGGGAGCTGGTATGGCTGTTCGGCATGCTGATCTACCTGGCGCTGATGGCAGAGGCCTTCATGGGCTACCTGCTGCCTTGGGGTCAGATGTCTTATTGGGGCGCCCAGGTGATCATCTCGCTGTTCGGCGCGATCCCGGTCATCGGTAACGACCTGACCCAGTGGATCCGTGGTGACTACCTGATTTCCGGTATTACCCTGAACCGCTTCTTCGCGTTGCACGTGGTGGCCTTGCCGATCGTGATTCTCGGCCTGGTGGTGCTGCACGTGCTGGCGTTGCATGAAGTCGGCTCGAACAACCCGGACGGTGTGGATATCAAGAAGCACAAGGACGAAAACGGCGTACCGTTGGACGGCATTGCCTTCCACCCGTACTACACCGTGAAAGATATCGTCGGCGTGGTGGTGTTCCTGTTCATCTTCTGCACCATCGTGTTCTTCTTCCCGGAAATGGGCGGCTATTTCCTCGAGAAGCCGAACTTCGAAGTGGCTAACGCCTTTAAGACCCCTGAGCACATTGCCCCGGTTTGGTACTTCACGCCGTTCTACGCGATTCTGCGTGCGGTGCCGGACAAGCTCCTGGGTGTCATCGCCATGGGCGCTGCGATCGCTGTTCTCTTCGTCCTGCCTTGGCTTGACCGCAGTCCGGTCAAATCCATGCGCTACAAGGGCATGCTGAGCAAGATCTGGCTGTGGGTGTTCTGCATCTCGTTCGTGATCCTGGGTGTCCTGGGTGTTCTGGCGCCGACTCCGGGTCGTACGCTGCTGTCGCAGGTATGTACGTTCCTGTACTTCGCCTACTTCATTCTGATGCCGTTCTACACCAGGCTCGAGAAGACCAAACCGGTTCCGGAAAGGGTGACTGGCTGATGAAAAAGCTATTTGCTGTACTGATTCTTGCTGCTTTGCCTATGTTGTCCTTCGCGGCCGAGCATGGTCCTGAGCTGGAAAAAGTCGATATCGACGTCTCGGACAAAGCGGCCATGCAAGACGGCGCACGTACGTTCGCCAACTACTGCATGGGCTGCCACAGCGCCAAGTTCCAACGCTATGAGCGCGTCGCGGATGACCTGGGTATCCCCCATGATCTGATGCTGAGCAACCTGGTGTTCACCGGTGCCAAAATCGGTGACCACATGAGCATCGGCATGCAGCCTTCCGATGCCAAGGCATGGTTTGGTGCGGCGCCGCCGGATCTGACCCTAGTGGCTCGTGTTCGCGGTACCGACTGGCTCTATGGCTACCTGAAATCGTTCTACGAAGATCCGGCGCGTCCTTGGGGTGTGAACAACAAGGTGTTCCCGAACGTCGGCATGCCTAACGTGCTGGTTGGCCTGCAAGGTCGCCAGGTCGTCGGCTGCAAACAGGTGCAGATTGTCGAAGACGGCAAGAAGCAATATGACCCGCTGACCGGGACCCCGCTGACTCACGAAGCCTGTGATCAACTGACCATCGTGCCGAAAACAGGTGCGCTGACAGAAGAGCAGTTCGACGAGAAGGTCAAAAACCTAGTAACCTTCCTGGCTTACTCGGCCAACCCGGTAAAACTGCAGCATCAGCGTATCGGCACTTATGTGTTGTTGTACCTGGCCTTCTTCTTCGTATTCGCCTACTTGCTCAAGCGCGAATACTGGAAGGACGTTCATTGATAAAGCTGTAAGCAACTGCTGTTAATCGTGCGCGCCCAAGGGCGTCTCTGAAGGTGTAACGGTCTGGGTCATCCAGGGGTTACGGGAGACGCCCTCTGGGCGCGCTCGTTTTTCTGCTCCCGATAATTTCAACAAGCGAGGAGGATCGCCATGGGCGTGACCAATCGGTTGGCCTGTTACTCCGACCCCGCCGACCACTATTCCCACCGAGTACGCATTGTGCTCGCAGAGAAGGGTGTCAGCGCCGAGATCATCAGTGTGGAGGCGGGCCGTCAGCCGCCGAAGCTGATCGAAGTGAACCCTTACGGGAGCTTGCCCACCCTGGTCGATCGTGACCTGGCGTTGTGGGAGTCGACCGTCGTGATGGAATATTTGGATGAGCGTTACCCGCATCCGCCTTTGCTGCCGGTTTATCCGGTGGCTCGTGCCAACAGTCGTCTGCTGATTCATCGCATTCAGCGCGATTGGTGTGGTTTGGTGGATCTGATTCTGGATTCACGCAGCAAGGAAGCGGCTCGCGTGCAGGCTCGTAAAGAGCTGCGCGAGAGCCTGACCGGGGTTTCTCCGCTGTTCGCGGACAAGCCGTTTTTCCTCAGTGAGGAACAAAGCCTGGTGGATTGCTGCCTATTACCAATACTCTGGAGGCTGCCGATCCTGGGTATTGAATTGCCGCGGCCAGCCAAGCCGCTGCTTGATTATATGGAGCGCCAGTTTGCGCGTGAGGCTTTCCAGGCGAGTCTGTCTGGTGTCGAACGCGATATGCGCTAAGGCTTAAGGAGCCGCTATGAACTCCAGTCGACCTTATCTGGTCCGCGCGCTCTATGAGTGGATTGTAGATAACGATTGCACCCCGCACATGCTGGTCAATTCCGATTACCCAGCGGTGCAGGTGCCACAAGGTTTTGCCAGTGATGGACAGATTGTCCTGAACATTTCGCCGAGTGCCGTACGTCATCTGCACATGGATAACGACGCGGTGAGTTTTGAAGGGCGCTTCGGTGGCGTGCCGCACACCCTGTACGTGCCCATAACAGCCATCCTGGGCATTTACGCTCGGGAGAATGGCCAGGGTATGGTGTTCGACCTGGAGTCGCCTCTGGATGAGGATGGCGACGACGAGATCGAAGCGGACGATGATATGCCGCCACCAGACAGCGAGCCGCCGCGCCCCAGCGGTCGGCCCAGCTTGAAAGTGGTGAAGTAATACAGCGGTAATAAAAAAGGCGATCCAGATGGATCGCCTTTTTTGTGCCTGTCGCTTATGCGTCAGTCGATGTACTCGAACACTTTCACCACTTTCTGAACCCCGGAAACGCCCTGCACCACATCGCTGGCGCGCGAGGCTTCCTGTTGGGTCAGCAGGCCCATCAGGTAGACGATGCCGTTCTCGGTGATGATCTTGATGCGCGAGTCCGGGACATTGCTGTCGGTCATCATCTGCGCCTTGATCTTGGTGGTCAGCAGCGCATCGTTGCTGATGGCCAGCAGGGTGATGGGTTGCATGACCTGCAGCTCGTTATGCACTTTCTTCACGCGCTGTACGCTGCTGGCGGCCTGTTCGGCCAGTGCCTTGAGGTCTTCGCGCGGGGTCTGCCCAACCAGCAGCACCACGCCGTTGAAGCTGGTCACGCCAATGCGCGATGCGCCGTTTTTCAGGTCTGGGGCGGCTTGGGCGACGTTGACTTCAACCTTGGTCTTGATCAGCGAGTCGTCGATCTTGCTGCCGAAGGTGCGGGTACCACGGTCGTCCTCGATGGGGGTGTCACGGCTCGCGGTGATTACCGAGCTGCACCCGCTGATACCGAGGCACAAGGTCAAAGCCAGTAGGCTAAGGCGATTAACGGTCATTCTTCACTCCCGAACAGTTGGCTGTCGATCAAGTCGCAGAGGCAGTGGATCGCCAGCAGGTGGACTTCCTGGATACGTGCGGTGACATTGGCCGGGACGCGGATTTCAACGTCTTCGGGCAGCAGCAGCGAGGCCATGCCGCCGCCGTCACGTCCGGTCATTGCTACGACAATCATTTCGCGATCATGTGCGGCCTGGATCGCCTGAATTATGTTCGCCGAGTTTCCGCTGGTGGAAATCGCCAGCAATACGTCACCGGGCTGGCCCAAGGCGCGGATCTGTTTGGAAAAGATTTCGTTGTAGCTGTAGTCGTTGGCGATCGAGGTGATTGTCGAGCTGTCAGTGGTCAGTGCTATGGCCGGCAGGCTTGGGCGCTCGCGTTCGAAACGGTTGAGCAGCTCCGAAGAGAAATGCTGGGCATCGCCAGCAGAACCGCCGTTGCCGCAGGAAAGCATTTTGCCTTCGTTGAGCAGTGCGTTGACCATCACTTGGCTGGCTTGCTCGATGTGCGGTGCAAGTACGTCCATCGCCTGTTGCTTGGTGTCGATACTGGCCTGAAAAAGCTGGCGAATTCGGGATTGCATGTCCATCTGTGTGACCTTAAGTGGCGCGGCTTTCCGGCACGTGAATGTGCAGCTCGCAAAGCAAAGAGCAAAAGTGTTGGGTGAAAATGGGCTGTGCCCGAGAGCTTGGGTCAGCTGTCAAAGGCATTGCGTAGCCAGTTCAATTCGGGTTCGGCGCCTGGGGCGCTGTCTATGGCGACCACATCAAAACGGCAGGGGTGGTTGGACCAGCGAGGCTCGCTCTGCAGAAAGAACTGCGCGGCGAGTATCAGTTTTTGCCGCTTGCGCGCATCGATACTGCCGAGTGCGCCACCCCATTGCGTGTGTTGTCTGTAGCGGACTTCGACGAATACTACTGTATCGCCGTCAAGCATGACCAGATCAAGCTCGCCGCGTTTGCACAACCAGTTCTGCGCCAGCAGGCGCAGCCCTTGTTGCTGGAGATGCCTGAGCGCATGGCTCTCTGCATCTCGTCCGCTTTGCTGGCGTGATCGTTGGAGCATTAGCGTGGAGTATCGGGCAGGCGGGTAACCTGGCCTTTTACAAATTGTGCCCAGGGAAGCTGGCGTTCGACTCGCTGGTTGGGGCTCATGCTCAGGCTGCCGCTGTAACCTTCGATTCTGCTGTCTGGCAGTGCCTTGAGTTGACCCAGGCGAGGTGCCAGGCGATAGGCGTCTACGCCCAGGGCGAACAGGCGTCCCAGGCTGCCGCCTGCTTGTGGCCATTGTGCGGTCACTTGTTTGCGCAGCGGATCGTTGGCGTCCAGCAGCCACGGAGTTTCACAGAACAATACGCCGTTCATGTCGTTGTACTGATCCTGATCGCCGCTGGCGCTGAAAACCTGCGAGGTGGCATACACCGGCACATCGCCTGCGTATTGGAAGTTCAGCGTAGGTTTGATCTGTTGGGCCTGCAGTGGGGTGGCATCGAGGAAGATAAACTCGATGTCCTGGCGCCGCGACGGCTGTGCTGCCACCTGAGTGCCTACGGTATTTTGCAGGCTCTTGGCGCGGCCTTCACTTTGGCGCAGGTGAAACAGGTCAGCGATCTGCTGGGCCAGGGCGACAGGTTTGTCGACGCGTTCGACGCCGACCACTGTGCCGCCGTTGGCTTCCCAGTCCTGGCGGAAGGCTTTGAGCATACGCTCGCCGCGATCGCCTTTCGAAATCATGATGGCGGCACGATGCAGGCCGTCAGCACGGGCGCGGCGCGAAGCTTCGCGTGCTTCATCTTCGGGGGCCAGGCCAAACTGGAACATCTGAGCCGGGGCCTGCTCGCCATCGTTGTAGTTCAGGGCCAGGGTGGTGATGGGCAATTGCGGGCGGGCAGCCAGTTGCTTGACTTGCTGTTTGTCCAGCGGGCCGATCACCAGTTGCACGCCTGCCGCCTGGGCTTTGCGGTAGAAGTCATCCAGCGAGGTCTGGCGCGAGCTGTCATAGAACTCGATGCTTGGCGGATTTTGCCCAGCTTGTTGAGCCTGGTAGTGGGCAGCCATGAAGCCTTCGCGCAGCGCCTTGGCAGAGGCGGCCCAGGGGCCATCCAGCGGCAGCAGCAGGGCAATCTTCGACAGCGGTTGGCTGGCCAGTTCCTTGAGCTTGATCAGGGGTTGCGGCAATTGAATTGCGGCGGGGTGTTTCGGGTTCTGCGCGCGCCAGGTATCGATGGCGGCTTGCTGTTGCTCCAGGGTGCCGGCGGATTTGACGGCCAGGGCCAGGCTCATCCACCCGGCGAGGTCGTCATTGCCGGCGGATTGCAACTGGTCGGTTGGCAGGGCGGCGATCAGTGCCCAGATGGCTTCATGGTTTTTACTGGCCGCCTCTCCGGTGAGCAGGGGAGCAATCACGACACGCTCGCGGGCGGCGGCAAGTGTCTGGCCGTCAGCTTCGAATGCGCGAGCATGTACGGTGCCGGTGCGAACCTGCTGATCGGCTGGCAATTCGCCGAGGCGTTGCAGGCTTGGATGGCTCAGGGCTGCCAGGGCGGCCTTGGGCTGGTTGCGGGTCATCGCGAGTTCTGCTGCCAAGGTGCTGGCAAAGACCTGCTGTCCCGGTTTGAGTTGTTCGATAGGCACTTGCTGAAGAATCTGTGCCGAACGGCCGGCGTTGCCCTGGCGATAGGCCAGGTCGGCAGCACTCAGGCGCAGAAGGGCGGCCTTGTCGGGTGATTTGCTGTTGGCGGCCTGTTCGAGCAGTTGCTCGATGCTGGCGTCCGGAGTCCGTGGAAGTTCGCCAAGGCTGGACGAGGGCGAGCTGGCGCAAGCCACCAGAAGGGTAGCCAGGCAGAGGGCAGTAAACAGCCGCAAGCAAGCGATCATGTAAGTGTTCCCGATACTCGATCAAATTAGCCTGGAATTGTACCCAAGCGCTGGCCGGGGCGCGATGTTACTGGCGATAAACCGGCTATTTAGGTCGTGCAAATGTTGCAGTGCTCCAGAAACGACGCAAAAGGACTGGGTAATGCCGGGATTGTCAGGCGCATTACACAGGCATCTACGCGCTACAATGGCGCTTTTGCCGAACAAGAGGTGTGCGCTTTGACTGCTCCAGGTCCTTTGAATTCCGCTGCTGGCTCGCTTTATGTGGTGGCGACGCCCATCGGCAACCTGGACGACATCAGTGCCCGGGCGCTGAAGCTGCTGCGCGAGGTTGCCCTGATTGCGGCCGAAGACACCCGGCACTCGCTGCGACTGCTGCAGCACTTCGGTATTTCCACGCCGTTGGCGGCGTGTCATGAACACAATGAGCGTGACGAGGGCAGTCGCTTTATCACCCGTTTGCTGGCGGGCGATAACGTGGCGCTCATTTCCGATGCTGGCACGCCGCTCATCTCCGACCCGGGGTATCACCTGGTACGCCAGGCGCGAGCAGCGGGGATCAACGTGGTGCCAGTTCCGGGAGCCTGTGCTCTGATTGCTGCGCTCTCCGCGGCCGGGCTGCCCTCCGACAGGTTTATCTTCGAGGGTTTTCTGCCGGCCAAGGCCGTGGGGCGTCGCGCCCGGTTGGAGCTGTTAAAGGAGGAGCCAAGAACTCTGATCTTTTATGAAGCGCCCCATCGGATTCTTGAATGCCTGCAGGATATGGAGCTGGTCTTCGGTGCCGAGCGGCCTGCATTGCTGGCGCGGGAACTGACCAAAACCTTCGAAACCCTCAAGGGGTTGCCGCTGGCCGAGCTGCGTGGTTTTGTCGAGGCTGACAGTAATCAGCAGCGCGGGGAGTGCGTTGTGCTGGTGGCGGGTTGGACGGTACCTGAAAGTGCCGAGGCTATCAGTGCAGAGGCCATGCGAGTTCTCGACCTGCTGCTCAAGGAGATGCCACTCAAGCGAGCCGCCGCGCTGGCCGCGGAAATCACCGGCGAGCGCAAGAATGTGCTGTACCAAATTGCCCTGGATAAACAGAAGGGCGAATAAACACCGGTGCAGAGTGGCAAAAGGCTTTTAGCGCTTGTTCTTCGGCTTCTCTGCCGTTAACCTGCGCGGCGGAGAGTCGATTGGACAGTCGCTGCCCTCTATGAAAATTAGGGGGGGGAGGAAAGTCCGGGCTCCATAGGGCGGAGTGCCAGGTAATGCCTGGGGGGCGTGAGCCTACGGAAAGTGCCACAGAAAATAACCGCCTAAGCACTTCGGTGCCGGTAAGGGTGAAAAGGTGCGGTAAGAGCGCACCGCACGTCTGGCAACAGTTCGTGGCTAGGTAAACCCCACTCGGAGCAAGACCAAATAGGGTTCCAAGGCGTGGCCCGCGCTGGAACCGGGTAGGTTGCTAAAGATGTCCAGTGATGGCCATCGTAGAGGAATGACTGTCCTCGACAGAACCCGGCTTACAGATCGACTCTCCACCTTTTCCCTCCCTGCTGGAATCACTGGCAGAAGCGCTTTTGTAATACCGAAAAAATCTTACTCTTAACAAATCACTTTAACTTCTGAGTGCAGCGCATTGAGCTGCTTCAAGTTAATGGGTCAAAACCTCATCCAAATTCTCGTTGCCCCTTCTTTTAGTCTCCTAAATCTCCGTTCTATAAGGCTTTTCCGTCGCTCCGCGCCTTGACGGTGTGGTGGGCGCATTCCTATAGTGTGCGCAAGTGGCGGAAAGTGGCATGAAGTGGGTTTTTTGGGCGTAAAACGCTAAAATTTGGAGAAACGCTGACGTGTTTCGCGGAGCTAACGCTATCAGTCTCGATGCAAAAGGCCGTCTCGCCATGCCGAGCCGGTATCGTGACGAGCTTGAATCGCGAAGTTCCGGGCAGTTAATCGTCACGATCGACGCCGTTGATCCCTGTTTATGTGTTTACCCACTCGACGAGTGGGAGCTGATTGAAACCAAACTGCGCGCACTGCCTTCGCTTCGCGAAGAAAACCGTCGTTTGCAACGTTTGCTGATTGGTAATGCCGTCGACCTTGAGCTCGATGGCAGCGGTCGTTTCCTGGTGCCGCCTCGTCTGCGTGAGTATGCCAAGTTGGATAAGCGCGCGATGTTGGTTGGCCAGCTGAACAAGTTCCAATTGTGGGACGAGGATGCCTGGAATGCTGTTTCTGCAGCGGACCTGGCTGCTATTCAACAACCGGGCTCTATGCCTGATGAACTGCGTGATTTGATCCTGTGACTATTGATAGCGGCTTTAACCACATCACCGTACTGCTGGACGAAGCCGTCGAGGCCCTCGCCGTACGTCCTGATGGCTGCTATCTGGACGGCACGTTCGGACGTGGCGGACATAGCCGGCTGATTCTCAGCAAGCTCGGGCCGGATGGTCGGCTCCTCGGGTTCGATAAGGATCCCCAAGCGATTGCCACCGGGCAAGCGCTAGCGGCCGAAGACGGCCGCTTTGTCGTTGTGCAGCGCAGCTTTGCCGAGCTGGGTTCGGAAGTCGCCGAGCGCGGCCTGGCAGGCAAGGTCAGCGGCGTGCTGCTGGATCTTGGCGTGTCTTCGCCGCAGTTGGACGACCCTGAGCGCGGCTTCAGTTTCCTCAATGATGGCCCGTTGGACATGCGCATGGACCCGACTCGTGGCGTCAGCGCTGCGCAGTTCATCGCCACGGCGCCGGTTGAAGAAATCGCCCGTGTATTCAAGGAATACGGCGAAGAACGCTTTTCCGGTCGCATGGCGCGCGCCGTGGTCGAACGTCGTGAAATCCAGCCATTCGAGCGCACTGCCGACCTGGCCGAAGTCTTGAAAGTCGCCAACCCGGCGTGGGAAAAGGGCAAGAACCCGGCCACCCGCGCTTTCCAGGGTTTGCGCATTCACGTCAATAACGAACTGGGCGACCTGGAAGCCGGCCTCGAGGCGGCGCTGGAGTCTCTTGAAGTGGGCGGTCGCCTGGTAGTGATCAGTTTCCACTCGCTGGAAGACCGTATCGTCAAATTGTTCATGCGCCGCCTGGTGAAGGGTGAAACCGATAACCTGCCACGTAACCTGCCGGTGCGTTTCGAAGCCTTCGTGCCCAAGATCAAGGTCCATGGCAAGGCGCAATTCGCTTCCGAGGCTGAACTCAAAGCCAATCCGCGTGCCCGCAGTGCGGTCATGCGCGTGGCGGAGAAGCTCCGTTGAGCAAGCTCTTCGCTAAACCGCTCCCGGGCGGGAGCTTTTTCATGCTCCTGCTATTTATCGGGGTGCTGGTCTCCGCTATCGCTGTCTCTTACAGCGCGCATTGGAACCGTCAGTTGCTCAACTCGCTGTACGGTGAACTGAGCGTGCGCGACAAGGCCCAGGCTGAATGGGGCCGGTTGATTCTCGAGCAAAGTACCTGGACGGCCCATAGCCGCATTGAAGTGCTGGCCACCGAACAGTTGAAGATGCACATCCCCGGTGCTGCTGAAGTGCGGATGGTGGCGCCATGATGAAACTCGAGGGCGCGCTCTACCCATGGCGTTTCCGAGTGGTCCTGGGGCTGCTGGCGGTGATGGTGTCGGCAATCGCCTGGCGCATTGTCGACCTGCAGGTGGTCGACCGTGATTTCCTCAAGGGCCAGGGCGATGCGCGCAGCGTCCGGCATATTCCGATTCCCGCCCACCGTGGTTTGATCACCGACCGCAACGGTGAGCCTCTGGCTGTCAGTACGCCAGTCACCACCCTCTGGGCCAACGCCAAGGAAATGCAGGCGGCCAAGGACAAGTGGCCGGCATTGGCTGCAGCCCTGGGCCAGGATCCAAAAGCCCTGTCCGAGCGCCTCGAAGCGCAGGCCAATAAAGAGTTCATTTACCTGGTGCGTGGCTTGACGCCTGAGCAGGGCCAAGTCGTGCTGGACCTTAAAGTGCCGGGGGTCTACGGCATCGAAGAGTTCCGCCGGTTTTATCCGGCCGGTGAAGTCACTGCGCATATGGTCGGGTTTACCGACATCGACGATCGCGGTCGTGAAGGTGTCGAGCTCGCCTATGACGAATGGCTGGCCGGGGTCGCCGGCAAACGACAGGTCATCAAGGATCGGCGTGGCAGGCTGATCAAGGATGTCCAGGTCACCAAAAACGCCAAGGCCGGCAAGCCCTTGGCGTTGTCGATTGATCTGCGCCTGCAATACCTGGCCAACCGCGAACTGCGCAATGCCATCGTCGAGAACGGCGCCAAGGCTGGCAGCCTGGTGATCATGGACGTCAAGACCGGCGAGATCCTGGCCATGGTCAACCAGCCGACGTACAACCCGAACAACCGCCGCAACCTGCAGCCGGCGATGATGCGCAACCGCGCCATGATCGACGTATTCGAACCCGGCTCGACCATGAAGGCGATCTCCATGAGTGCGGCCCTGGAAACCGGTCGCTGGAAGCCCAGCGATACCGTCGAGGTTTACCCCGGTACGTTGCAGTTGGGCAAATACACCATTCGCGACGTTTCCAAGACTGAAGGCCCGGTGCTCGATCTGACCGGGATTCTGATCAATTCCAGTAACGTGGGCATGAGTAAGGTCGCCTTCGATATCGGCGGCGAAACCATTTTCCGCCTGGCGCAGAAGATCGGTCTCGGCCAGGACACCGGCCTCGGCTTCCCGGGTGAGCGTGTCGGCAACCTGCCGAACTACCGCGAATGGCGCAAGGCCGAGACGGCCACGCTGTCTTACGGCTACGGCCTGTCGGTGACCGCGATCCAACTGGTTCACGCGTTCTCGGCGCTGGCCAACAACGGTCGAATCGCACCGCTGACCCTGATCAAAACTGACAAGGCACCGGACACCACCCAGGTGATTCCGGAAAATGTCGCCAAAACCATGCAAGGCATGTTGCAGCAAGTGATCGAGGCCCCGCGCGGCGTGTTCCGTGCCCAGGTCCCGGCTTATCACGTCGCGGGCAAGAGTGGTACGGCACGTAAGACATCGGTTGGCACCAAGGGCTATGCCGAAAACTCCTACCGCTCGCTGTTTGCCGGCTTTGGTCCGATGAGCGACCCGCGCTACGCGATCGTGGTGGTGATTGATGAACCGAGCAAGGCCGGCTACTTCGGTGGCCTGGTCTCGGCGCCGGTGTTCAGCAAAGTGATGTCCGGCACCCTGCGCCTGATGAACATCACCCCGGACAACTTGCCCCCTACCCAGCAAGCCGATGCAGCACCTGCCAAAGGAGGGCGCGGCTGATGTCTCTTAGCCTGAACAAGATTTTTGCCCATGCCGGTCGCGACCTGTTGATCCGTGAGTTGTCGCTGGACAGCCGCAACGTACGTGCCGGGGATCTGTTCCTCGCCGTGCCGGGCGGGAAATTCGACGGGCGCGAGCACATTGCCGACGCGTTAAAGCGTGGTGCAGCTGCCGTGGCCTATGAAGTGGAAGGCGCCACCGTGTTGCCGATCACCGATGTGCCGCTGATTCCGGTCAAGGGCCTGGCGGCGCAGTTGTCGGATATTGCCGGGCGCTTTTACGGCGATCCGAGCCGCCACCTGAACCTGATTGGGGTCACCGGGACCAACGGCAAGACCAGCGTTACCCAGTTGGTGGCTCAGGCTCTGGACCTGCTGGGTCAGCACTGCGGGATTGTCGGTACCCTGGGCAGCGGCTTTTATGGTGCGCTGCAAAGCGGCATGCACACCACGCCCAACCCTATTGCCGTGCAGGCGACGTTGGCCGACCTGAAAAAGGCCGGTGCCAAGGCGGTAGCCATGGAGGTTTCTTCCCATGGCCTGGACCAGGGGCGGGTTACCGCGCTGGCGTTTGACGTGGCGGTGTTGACCAACCTGTCCCGCGATCATCTGGATTATCACGGCACCATGCAGGCGTATGGCGAGGCCAAGGCCAAGCTCTTCGGCTGGTCCGACCTGCGTTGCCGGGTGATCAACCTCGACGATGAGTTCGGTCGGCAACTGGCGATTGAAAAACACGACTCGCGATTGATCACCTACAGCCTTGAAGACAGCTCGGCGTACCTGTACTGCCGAGACGCGCAGTTCGACGACGACGGCGTACGCGCAACCCTGGTCACCCCGCAAGGCGAGCACCATTTGCGCAGCACCCTGCTTGGGCGCTTCAACTTGAGCAACGTACTGGCTGCGGTCGGTGCCTTGCTCGGCCTGGATTATGCGTTGGACGAAATCCTGCGCGTGCTGCCCAAGCTTGAGGGCCCGATCGGACGTTTGCAGCGCCTGGGTGGCGGCACCCAGCCGCTGGTCGTGGTCGATTACGCCCATACCCCGGATGCCCTGGAAAAAGTCCTGCTGGCCCTGCGCCCGCACGCCAAGGGACGACTGCTGTGCCTGTTCGGTTGCGGCGGCGATCGCGATCGCGGCAAGCGTCCGCTGATGGCGCAAGTGGTCGAGCGCCTGGCCGATGGTGTACTGGTGACCGACGACAATCCGCGTACCGAAGACCCGGCGCTGATCTTCGACGATATCCGGGCCGGCTTCAGTGCGGTGGATAAGGTCGATTTCGTCGCGGGACGTGGACAGGCCATTGCCAAGTTGATCGCCAGTGCTTCGGCGGACGACGTGGTGGTCCTGGCCGGCAAGGGCCATGAGGACTATCAGGAAATCAAGGGCGAGCGCCATGACTTCTCCGATCTGGTCGAGGCTGACAGGGCGTTGACTGCATGGGAGGTGGCCCATGCTTAAGGCTCTGAAACTCAGTGAGTTGAGCTCCGCACTCAATGCGCGCCTGGTTGCTGCGGATTGCAGTTTTGATGGCGTCAGTATCGACAGCCGGGCGATCAAGCCGGGGCAGCTCTTTATTGCCTTGACCGGTCCGCGGTTCGACGGCCATGACTACCTGAACGATGTTGCGAGCAAAGGTGCAGTCGGCGCACTGGTCGAACGCGAGGTGCCTGACAGCACCTTGCCGCAGTTGCTGGTCAGCGATACGCGCCTCGCACTGGGGCAGTTGGGGGCACTCAACCGTGCGGCCTTCGATAAACCGGTGGTGGCCATTACCGGCTCCAGCGGCAAGACCACGGTCAAGGAAATGCTGGCCAGTATCCTGCGCACCCGCGGGCCCGTGCTGGCGACCCGTGGCAACTTGAATAACGACCTCGGCGCTCCGCTGACCCTGCTGGAACTGGCCCCGGAACACACGGCGGCGGTGATCGAACTGGGGGCTTCGCGGATTGGCGAGATTGCCTACACCGTGGCCATGACCCAGCCTCAGGTGGCCGTGATCAATAACGCCGGGACGGCCCACGTTGGTGAATTCGGCGGCCCGGAAAAAATCGTTGAAGCCAAGGGCGAGATTCTGCAAGGGCTCGATGCTTCCGGCATCGCCGTGCTCAACCTCGACGACAAGGCATTCCCGATCTGGAAGGCCCGCGCCGGTAATCACCAGGTGCTGAGCTTCGCCCTGAACAATAGCGCCGCCGACCTGCACGCCAGTGATGTAGCCCTGGATGCCCGCGGTTGCCCGGCCTTCACCCTGCACAGTCCCAAGGGGCAGGAGCGGGTGCAATTGAATCTGTTGGGCACGCACAACGTGGCCAATGCCCTGGCCGCCGCCGCCGCCGCGCATGCCCTGGATATTTCCCTGTTTGGCATCGCCACCGGCTTGAATGCGGTGCAGCCGGTCAAGGGCCGTACCGTCGCGCAATTGGCGAAAATCGGTATGCGGGTCATTGATGACACTTACAACGCAAACCCCACCTCGATGTGCGCCGCCGTTGATATACTCGCCGGCTTTTCCGGCCGCACCGTCCTGGTGCTCGGAGACATCGGCGAGTTGGGCGAGTGGGCGGAGCAGGGGCACCGTGATGTAGGGGCATACGCTGCCGGCAAAGTGTCGGCCCTCTACGCGGTCGGGCCGCTGATGGCGCATGCCGTCTCCGCCTTCGGTGAGCACGCTCGCCACTTCGCCAGCCAGGCCGATCTGATTGCGGCACTGAACGTCGAGCAAGACCCAAATACCACCATTTTGATCAAGGGATCGCGCAGCGCGGTGATGGAAAACATCGTCGCGGCTTTGTGCGGTTCAAGTACGGAGAAACATTAATGCTGCTGCTGCTGGCTGAGTATCTGCAACAGTTCCACAAAGGCTTCGCGGTCTTTCAGTACCTGACCCTGCGCGGGATCCTGGGTGTGCTGACCGCGCTGTCGTTGTCGCTGTTCCTGGGGCCATGGATGATCCGGACCCTGCAAAGCCTGCAGATCGGCCAGTCGGTGCGCAATGACGGCCCGCAGTCGCATTTGTCCAAGTCCGGCACCCCGACCATGGGTGGCGCGCTGATCCTGTCGGCCATCGGTATCAGCACCCTGCTGTGGGCCGACCTGCATAACCGCTATGTATGGGTGGTGCTGATCGTGACCCTGCTGTTCGGCGCGGTGGGCTGGGTCGACGACTACCGCAAGGTGATCGAGAAGAATTCTAAGGGGCTGCCAAGCCGCTGGAAGTATTTCTGGCAATCGGTGTTCGGCCTGGGCGCGGCGATTTTCCTGTATGTCACGGCACCGAGTGCGGTGGAAACCACGCTGATCCTGCCGATGCTCAAAGACATCAGCATCCCGCTGGGCGCCGGTTTTGTGGTCCTGACCTATTTCGTGATCGTCGGTTCGAGCAACGCGGTCAACCTGACCGATGGCCTCGATGGCCTGGCAATCATGCCGACCGTCATGGTCGGCGGCGCGTTGGGCATTTTCTGCTACCTGTCGGGTAACGTGAAATTCGCCGAATACCTGCTGATTCCCTACGTGCCGGGCGCCGGTGAGTTGATTGTGTTCTGCGGTGCGTTGATCGGTGCGGGCCTGGGCTTCCTCTGGTTCAACACCTACCCCGCACAAGTCTTCATGGGCGACGTCGGCGCACTGGCGCTGGGCGCGGCCCTGGGCACCATCGCCGTGATCGTCCGCCAGGAAATCGTCCTGTTCATCATGGGCGGCGTGTTCGTGATGGAAACCCTGTCGGTGGTGATCCAGGTTGCTTCTTTCAAACTGACCGGTCGCCGCGTATTCCGCATGGCGCCGATTCACCACCACTTTGAACTCAAGGGCTGGCCCGAGCCGCGCGTGATCGTCCGTTTCTGGATCATCACCGTGATTCTCGTGTTGATCGGCCTTGCCACCCTGAAGCTGAGGTAGAACGAGTGTCTCTGATCGCTTCTGACCACTTCCGCATCGTTGTCGGCCTCGGCAAGAGCGGCATGTCCCTGGTTCGCTTCCTGGCGAGCCGGGGCGTGGCGTTTGCCGTGGCCGATACGCGGGAAAATCCACCGGAGCTGGTCACGCTGCGCCGTGACTACCCGCAGGTGGAAGTGCGTTGTGGCGAGCTGGATGTGGAGTTCCTGTGCCGCGCCGATGAGCTCTACGTGAGCCCCGGCCTGGCCTTGGCGACCCCAGCCCTGCAAGCGGCGGCTGCCCGCGGTGTGAAGCTGTCCGGTGATATCGAGCTGTTCGCGCGTAACGCGAAGGCGCCGATCGTCGCCATCAGCGGTTCCAACGCCAAGAGCACCGTGACCACCCTGGTCGGCGAAATGGCTGCTGCTGCGGGCAAACGCGTAGCCGTGGGCGGCAACCTCGGCACTCCAGCGCTGGACCTGCTCAGCGACGACGTCGAGCTGTACGTCATGGAACTCTCCAGCTTCCAGCTGGAAACCACCGACCAGCTCAACGCCGAAGTGGCCACCGTGCTCAACATCAGCGAAGACCACATGGACCGCTACAGCGGCCTGCCGGCCTATCACCTGGCCAAGCACCGGATCTTCCGTGGCGCGCGGCAAGTGGTGTTCAACCGCCAGGATGCGCTGACCCGGCCATTGATCGGTGAAGGTTTGCCGTGCTGGACCTTCGGTCTCGGCGTGCCCGATTTCAAGGCGTTCGGCCTGCGTGAAGAGCAGGGCGAGAAGTACCTGGCCTTCGGCCTACAGAACCTGATGCCAGTGAGCGAGCTGAAAATCCGTGGCGCGCACAACCAGTCCAATGCCCTGGCAGCCCTGGCCCTCGGGCACGCGGTTGGCCTGCCCTTCGATGCCATGCTCGCCAGCCTGCGGACCTTTGCCGGTCTTGAGCACCGCTGCCAGTGGGTACGAGACCTGGACGGTGTGGCCTACTACAACGATTCCAAAGCCACCAACGTTGGTGCCGCCCTGGCGGCCATCGAAGGCCTGGGCTCGGACATCAGCGGCAAGCTGGTGCTGATTGCCGGTGGCGATGGCAAGGGTGCCGACTTCAAGGACCTGCGCAATCCGGTCGCCGCCAACTGCCGGGCCGTGGTGTTGATGGGCCGTGACAGTGAATTGATTGCCGCAGCGATAGGCGACGCGGTGCCGTTGGTTCGGGTGCAGTCGTTGCTCGAGGCGGTCGAGCGCAGCCGCGCATTGGCCGAGCCTGGAGATGCGGTGCTGCTGTCGCCGGCGTGCGCCAGTTTCGACATGTTCAAGAACTACGAAGAGCGTGGGCAGCTGTTTGCCCAGGCTGTGGAGGGCTTGGCATGAACCTCGGGAACATCATCAAGCCTTATCCGTCGCCGATCATTACCGGGCGCGGTATCGACCTCGACTTCCCGATGCTCGCCGGCTGCCTGGCCTTGCTCGGCCTGGGCCTGGTGATGATCACCTCGGCCTCGTCTGAAGTAGCCGCGGTGCAATCGGGCAATCCGCTGTATCACATGATTCGCCACCTGATTTACCTGGTGATCGGCCTGGGCGCGTGCATCGTGACCATGATGATTCCGATCGCCACCTGGCAGCGCCTGGGCTGGCTGATGCTGATTGGTGCCTTTGGTTTGCTGGTGATGGTGCTGTTGCCGGGTATCGGCCGTGAGGTCAACGGCTCGATGCGCTGGATCGGCTTCAGCTTCTTCAACGTGCAGCCTTCGGAAATCGCCAAGGTATTTGTGGTGATCTACCTCGCCGGTTATCTGGTGCGGCGGCAGAAGGAAGTGCGCGAAAGCTGGATGGGCTTCTTCAAGCCGTTCATCGTCCTCCTGCCCATGGCCGGCCTGTTGCTGATGGAGCCCGACTTCGGCGCCACCGTGGTCATGATGGGGGCGGCCGCGGCCATGCTCTTCCTCGGCGGCGTAGGCCTGTTCCGTTTCACCTTGATGGTAGTGCTGGCAGTGGCGGCGGTGACCATTCTGGTCCAGGCCCAACCCTACCGGATGGCCCGTCTGATTACCTTCACCGACCCCTGGGCCGACCAGTTTGGTTCCGGTTACCAGTTGACCCAGGCGCTGATCGCCTTCGGTCGTGGTGAGTGGCTGGGTGTCGGGCTGGGCAACAGTGTGCAGAAGCAGTTCTACCTGCCTGAAGCCCACACCGACTTCGTGTTCTCGGTACTCGCCGAAGAGCTGGGCGTGGTCGGTTCGCTGGCTACCGTCGGGCTGTTTGTATTCGTTTGCGTGCGCGCCATGTACATCGGTTTGTGGGCCGAGAAGGCCAAGCAATTTTTCGCCGCTTATGTGGCGTATGGCCTGGCGTTCCTGTGGATTGGTCAGTTCCTGATCAATATCGGGGTAAACGTCGGCCTGCTGCCGACCAAGGGCCTGACGCTGCCGTTCCTCAGTTATGGCGGCAGTTCGTTGGTGATCTGCTGCGCCTGTCTGGGCTTGCTGCTGCGCATCGAGTGGGAGAGTCGAACCCACCTGGGCAGCGAGGAGATGGAGTTCAGCGAGAGCGACTTCGCCGAGGAGCCAAGCCATGGGCGCTAATGTGCTGATCATGGCCGGCGGCACCGGCGGCCACGTGTTCCCGGCCCTGGCCTGTGCCCGCGAGTTCGAAGCCCGTGGCTACACCGTGCATTGGCTCGGGACCCCGCGTGGCATCGAAAACGAACTGGTGCCCGGCGCTGGCTTGCCGTTGCACTTGATCAACGTCACCGGTCTGCGAGGCAAGGGCAAGTTGTCCCTGCTCAAGGCCCCGTTCGTGCTGATCAAGGCCGTGCTCCAGGCCCGCAAAATCATTGCTCAACTGAAACCGGTCTGTGTATTGGGTTTTGGTGGTTATGTGACTGGCCCTGGCGGCGTCGCGGCGAAACTGTCCGGCGTGCCGGTAATTGTTCACGAACAGAACGCCGTCGCCGGTACCGCCAATCGGCTGCTGGTGCCGTTGGCTGCCCGAGTCTGCGAAGCTTTCCCGGACACCTTTGCTGCCTCCGACAGCCGGCGCACCACCGGCAATCCGGTACGCCGCGAGCTGTTCCTCGATACCCCGCGCCAGGACCTGGCCGGACGCAAGGCGCGGTTGCTGATTCTGGGCGGAAGCCTGGGGGCGGAACCGTTGAATAAATTGCTGCCAGAAGCCCTGGCGCTGGTCGCGGCCGAGCTGCGTCCGGAGGTGTTTCATCAGGCCGGCAAAAACCATGATGAAGTGACTGCCGAGCGTTATCGCGCCGCTGGCGTCGAGGCGCAAGTGCAGCCCTTTATCAAAGACATGGCCCAAGCCTATGGCTGGGCCGACCTGGTGGTCTGTCGCGCAGGTGCGCTGACTGTCAGTGAACTGGCTGCCGCCGGTCTGCCCTCGATGCTGGTGCCTTTGCCCCACGCGATCGACGATCACCAGACTCGCAATGCCGATTATTTGGCTCGTGAAGGCGCTGCTTTCCTGATGCCGCAAAGAACGACTGGTGCTGCGGATCTAGCCGCACGCCTGACAGAGGTCTTGATGCAACCGGAACGACTTAACAACATGGCCGACGCCGCGCGTCGCCTGGCCAAACCCGATGCTACCCGCAATGTGGTCGATATCTGCCTGGAGGTGGCCCATGGTTGAGAACCAGAAAGCCATGCATCAGCCGGAAATGCGCCGCATCCGTCGTATTCACTTCGTCGGTATCGGCGGCGTGGGCATGTGCGGGATCGCCGAAGTGCTGCTGAACCTGGGCTATCAAGTCTCGGGCTCCGACCTCAAGGCGTCGCCGGTCACTGAGCGCCTGGAGTCTTTCGGTGCGCAGATCTTTATCGGCCACCGTGCCGAGAACGCTGCCAGTGCCGATGTGCTGGTGGTGTCCAGTGCCGTGAACACCTCCAACCCGGAAGTCGCCACCGCCCTGGAGCGCCGGATCCCGGTGGTGCCGCGGGCCGAAATGCTCGCCGAGCTGATGCGTTATCGCCACGGCATCGCCGTGGCCGGTACTCATGGCAAGACCACCACCACCAGCCTGATCGCATCGGTGTTTGCCGCTGGCGGCCTGGACCCAACGTTCGTCATCGGTGGCCGGCTGAATGCAGCAGGCACCAATGCACAACTGGGGACCAGCCGTTACCTGATCGCCGAGGCCGATGAAAGCGACGCCAGCTTCCTGCACCTGCAACCGCTGGTGGCCGTGGTCACCAACATCGATGCCGATCACATGGCAACGTACGACGGCGACTTCAACAAGCTGAAGAAAACCTTCGTCGAGTTCCTGCACAACCTGCCGTTCTACGGTTTGGCAGTGGTCTGCCTGGATGATCCGGTGGTTCGCGAGATCCTGCCGTTGGTCAAGCGTCCGACCGTTACCTACGGTTTCAGCGAAGACGCCGACGTACGGGCGATCAATGTTCGCCAGCAAGGCATGCAGACCTTCTTCACCGTGCTGCGTCCCGACCGGGCGCCACTGGATGTGTCGGTGAACATGCCCGGTAATCACAACGTGCTCAATTCCCTGGCGACCATCTGCATCGCCAGCGATGAAGGCGTCAGCGATGAAGCCATTGTCCAGGGCCTTTCGGGCTTCCAGGGCGTGGGTCGTCGCTTCCAGGTCTACGGTGAGCTGCCGGTAGAAGGCGGCAACGTGATGCTGGTGGACGATTACGGTCACCACCCGACTGAAGTGGCCGCCGTGATCAAGGCCGTGCGTGGTGGCTGGCCTGAGCGTCGTCTGGTGATGGTTTACCAGCCGCACCGCTACAGCCGGACCCGTGATCTGTACGACGACTTTGTGCAGGTCCTGGCGGACGCCAACGTACTGCTGCTGATGGAAGTCTATCCGGCCGGCGAAGAGCCGATCCCGGGGGCCGACAGCCGTCAGCTGTGCCACAGCATTCGTCAGCGTGGGCAATTGGACCCGATCTACATCGAGCGTGGCGTCGACCTGGCGCCGCTGGTCAAGCCGTTGCTGCGTGCCGGCGACATTCTGTTGTGCCAGGGCGCCGGTGATATCGGCGGCCTCGCGCCGAAACTATTGAGCAGCCCGCTGTTTGCCGGTGCTGTGGCTGCTGTACAGGGGAAGTCGAAATGACCGGCGCCTACGCCAACCTGTTCTCGACCATCGAGCCGCAAGCCTTCGGCCGCGTCGCCGTGCTCTTCGGTGGCAAGAGCGCCGAGCGCGAAGTCTCGCTCAAGTCCGGCAATGCCGTGCTCCAGGCCCTGCAAAGCGCCGGTGTCGATGCGTTCGGCATCGACGTCGGTGATGACTTCCTGCAGCGCCTGCTGAACGAGAAGATCGATCGCGCCTTTATCATTCTTCACGGCCGTGGTGGTGAAGACGGCAGCATGCAGGGCCTGCTGGAGTGCCTGGGCATTCCTTACACCGGCAGCGGCATCCTCGCGTCGGCCCTGGCCATGGACAAACTGCGCACCAAGCAGGTGTGGCACAGCCTGGGTATTCCGACTCCGCGCCACAGCGTGCTGAGCAGCGAAGCCGACTGTATTTCTGCGGTGGCGGAACTGGGCCTGCCTTTGATCGTCAAACCGGCTCATGAAGGTTCCAGTATCGGTATGGCCAAGGTGACTTCCGCGTCAGAGTTGATCGACGCATGGAAAGCGGCCAGTACCTACGATTCGCAAGTCTTGGTTGAGCAATGGATTCAAGGTCCGGAGTTCACCATCGCGACGCTGCGTGACCAGGTGTTGCCTCCCATCGCCTTGGGCACGCCCCACACTTTTTACGACTACGACGCCAAGTACGTGGCTTCCGATACCCAGTACCGGATCCCATGCGGTCTCGATAGCGCCAAGGAACAAGAGCTCATGGACCTCACGGCGAAAGCCTGCGAGGCGCTGGGTATCGCCGGTTGGGGGCGTGCCGATGTGATGCAGGACGCCGACGGGCAGTTCTGGTTCCTGGAGGTCAACACGGCTCCTGGCATGACCGATCACAGCCTGGTGCCGATGGCGGCTCGGGCGGCCGGCCTGGATTTCCAGCAATTGGTATTGGCGATCCTGGCGGCGAGCGTTGCCAGTCACGAAGAGGCGCGAGGTTAAGTCCATGCAAGGCGCATCGCTACGTCATCAGCCACCCGCACCCGGCCGCAAGCCGGTGCCGCGGGGTGCCAGCCGAATGGTGGCTAAAGAGCCGATGTCGGTGCGCCTGCCCAAAGCCAACTTCGGCTTCCTCAAGGCCCTGTTCTGGCCGGTGCTGCTGGTGGCGTTGGGTTTTGGCACTTACGAAGGCGCGCAGCGCCTGTTGCCTTATGCGGACCGGCCGATCACCAAGGTCGCGGTCCAGGGCGACCTGAGTTACATCAGCCAGCAAGCGGTGCAGCAGCGGATCGCGCCTTACGTGGCGGCGAGCTTCTTCACCATTGACCTGGCCAGCATGCGTACCGAGCTGGAGCAGATGCCATGGATCGCACATGCCGAGGTACGTCGCGTCTGGCCGGACCAGGTGGTTATCCGCCTGGAGGAGCAACTGCCCGTGGCCCGTTGGGGCGACGAGGCGTTGTTGAACAACCAGGGCCAGGCGTTTACGCCGCGTGAATTGGCCAACTACGAACACTTGCCGCAGTTGTTCGGCCCGCAGCGGGCCCAGCAGCAAGTGATGCAGCAGTATCAGGTGTTGAGTCAGATGCTGCGACCGATGGGCTTCTCGATCGCTCGTCTGGAGCTGCGTGAGCGCGGCAGCTGGTTCCTGACGACCGGGGCCGGCAGTGCGGGCTCGGGTATCGAGTTGTTGCTGGGCCGCGATCATCTGGTGGAGAAGATGCGCCGCTTTATTGCCATTTATGAAAAAACGCTGAAAGAACAGATTACGAACATTGCGCGCATCGATCTGCGCTACGCCAACGGCCTGGCCGTTGGCTGGCGGGAACCTGTAGCGCCCACGACGGCCCAACCCGCCGTCGCGAAGAATTAAGAAGAGGCAGGACCATGGCAAATGTGCAAAGCGGCAAAATGATCGTCGGTCTCGATATCGGCACCTCCAAAGTGGTGGCGCTGGTGGGTGAGGTCGGGGCCGATGGCACGCTGGAAATCGTCGGTATCGGTACCCATCCGTCCCGCGGCCTGAAGAAGGGCGTGGTGGTGAATATCGAGTCCACCGTGCAGTCCATCCAGCGCGCCGTCGAAGAAGCGCAACTGATGGCTGGATGCCGCATTCACTCGGCGTTTGTCGGTGTGGCCGGCAATCACATTCGCAGCCTGAACTCCCACGGCATCGTGGCGATTCGTGATCGTGAAGTCAGCTCGGCCGACCTCGAGCGGGTTCTCGATGCGGCCCAGGCCGTGGCGATTCCGGCTGACCAGCGGGTTTTGCACACCCTGCCGCAGGATTACGTGATCGATAACCAGGAAGGCGTACGTGAGCCCCTGGGCATGTCCGGCGTTCGCCTGGAAGCCAAGGTGCACGTGGTGACCTGCGCGGTCAATGCGGCACAGAACATCGAAAAGTGCGTGCGTCGCTGCGGTCTGGAAATCGACGACATCATTCTCGAGCAGTTGGCCTCGGCCTACTCGGTGCTGACCGACGACGAGAAAGAGCTGGGCGTGTGCCTGGTGGACATCGGTGGCGGTACCACCGACATCGCGATCTTCACTGAAGGCGCGATCCGGCATACCGCAGTGATCCCGATTGCCGGCGATCAGGTGACCAACGACATCGCCATGGCGCTGCGCACCCCGACCCAGTACGCCGAAGAAATCAAGATCCGCTACGCCTGCGCCCTGGCCAAGCTGGCCGGTGCCGGTGAAACCATCAAGGTTCCAAGTGTCGGCGACCGTCCGCCGCGCGAGCTGTCGCGTCAGGCCCTGGCCGAAGTGGTCGAACCGCGCTACGACGAGCTGTTCACCCTGATCCAGGCTGAACTGCGTCGCAGCGGCTACGAGGACCTGATCCCGGCCGGCATCGTGCTGACCGGCGGTACCTCGAAGATGGAAGGCGCGGTCGAGCTGGCCGAAGAGATTTTCCACATGCCGGTCCGCCTGGGCGTGCCGCACACCGTCAAGGGCCTGTCCGACGTGGTGCGCAACCCGATCTATTCCACCGGCGTCGGCTTGCTGCTGTACGGGCTGCAGAAACAGTCCGACGGGATTTCGTTCTCCGGCATCGGCAGCCGCGACAGCTACAGCAATGAAGAACCCAAGGCCGCCTTGCTCGATCGCATAAAGAGCTGGGTACAAGGCAATTTCTAAGCAGTGGTTTCAAGCGACACGTTTCAAGCGGCACGCAACAAAGCAGTAGGCAGTAGGCGAAAAAACTAGAGAAATGAAAGGAGAGGGAAAATGTTCGAACTCGTAGACAACATCCCGCAAAGCCCGGTAATCAAGGTTATTGGTGTTGGCGGTGGCGGCGGCAACGCGGTCAATCACATGGTCAAGAGCAACATTGAAGGCGTCGAGTTCATCTGCGCCAACACTGATGCCCAGGCGCTGAAAAGCATCGGCGCGCGGACCATCCTGCAATTGGGCACCGGCGTGACCAAGGGCCTGGGTGCTGGCGCAAATCCGGAAGTCGGTCGTCAGGCCGCTCTGGAAGACCGCGAGCGCATTGCCGAGGTCCTGGCGGGCACCAACATGGTGTTCATCACCACTGGCATGGGCGGCGGTACCGGTACCGGTGCTGCGCCGATCATTGCCGAAGTGGCCAAGGAAATGGGGATCCTGACGGTCGCTGTCGTGACTCGTCCGTTCCCGTTCGAAGGTCGCAAGCGCATGCAGATCGCCGATGAAGGCATCCGCTTGCTGTCGGAAAGTGTCGACTCGCTGATCACCATCCCCAACGAGAAGCTGCTGACCATCCTCGGTAAGGACGCCAGCCTGCTGTCGGCTTTCGCCAAGGCTGACGATGTACTGGCCGGTGCCGTTCGCGGTATCTCCGACATCATCAAACGTCCGGGCATGATCAACGTCGACTTTGCCGACGTGCGTACCGTGATGAGCGAAATGGGCATGGCGATGATGGGCACTGGCTGCGCCAGCGGTCCGAACCGTGCACGTGAAGCCACCGAAGCGGCGATCCGCAACCCGTTGCTCGAAGACGTGAACCTGCAAGGTGCACGCGGCATCCTGGTGAACATCACCGCCGGTCCTGACCTGTCCCTGGGTGAGTACTCCGACGTGGGTAGCATCATCGAAGCCTTCGCTTCCGAGCACGCCATGGTCAAGGTCGGTACTGTTATCGATCCGGACATGCGCGACGAGCTGCACGTGACTGTGGTTGCAACAGGTCTGGGCGCGAAAATCGAGAAGCCGATGAAGGTGATCGACAACACCGTGCAAACCTCCATGGCTTCGCAGGCTCAACCAGCGCCTTCGCGTCAGGAGCTGCCGTCGGTGAACTACCGCGACCTGGATCGTCCAACCGTGATGCGCAATCAAGCTCAGTCGAGCGCTGCGACCGCGGCGAAGCTGAATCCGCAAGATGATCTGGACTATCTGGACATCCCGGCATTCCTGCGTCGCCAGGCCGATTGATGGAATGTATCAGGGGTATTAGGGTGATTGGTGTTCAGCAAAGGTCTGGTCTGCTATTATCGCCAGCCTTTGTTGATACCAGTTCGCAATTTGCGCTGAAGCGGCCCAAGCCATGATTAAACAACGCACCCTGAAGAATATTATCCGTGCCACAGGTGTAGGCCTGCACTCCGGGGAGAAGGTATACCTGACCCTCAAGCCTGCGCCTGTAGACACCGGCATTGTGTTTTGTCGTGCCGACCTGGACCCTGTGGTGCAGATTCCTGCTCGCGCGGAAAACGTTGGTGAAACCACTATGTCGACCACGCTGGTCAACGGTGACACCAAAGTGGACACGGTGGAGCACTTGCTCTCGGCCATGGCCGGCCTGGGCATCGATAACGCCTACGTCGAGCTCTCCGCGTCCGAAGTCCCAATCATGGATGGTAGCGCTGGACCCTTCGTATTCCTGATTCAATCTGCCGGCCTGGAAGAACAGGACGCAGCCAAGAAGTTCATTCGTATCCTGCGCGAAGTGACAGTGGAAGACGGCGACAAGCGCGCCACTTTCGTTCCTTTCGACGGTTTCAAGGTGAGCTTCGAGATCGATTTCGATCACCCGGTTTTCCGTGACCGCACCCAAAGTGCAAGCGTGGATTTTTCCAGCACTTCGTTTGTAAAAGAAGTCAGCCGCGCCCGTACCTTTGGTTTCATGAGTGATATCGAGTACCTGCGCAAGCACAACCTCGCACTCGGCGGCAGCGTGGAAAACGCCATCGTGGTCGACGCGGATGGTGTACTGAACGAAGACGGCCTTCGCTATGAAGACGAATTCGTGAAGCACAAGATCCTCGACGCAATTGGTGACCTCTACCTGCTGGGCAATAGCCTGATAGGTGAGTTCAAAGGCTTCAAGTCGGGCCATGCACTGAACAACCAGCTTCTGCGCAAACTCATTGCACAGAAAGATGCGTGGGAAGTCGTGACCTTCGAAGATGCCAGCACTGCACCGATCTCTTACATGCGTCCGGTTGCGGCCGTGTAAGTAACACTCTCTTTCCTTTTGTTTTTAAAGGCCACCCTCGGGTGGCCTTTTTTTATGGCCGTCAGTCAGGCATCGAGAGTCTGGCAGCCGCAGACGTCGGGCTGCTCGCGGCCAGGTCGGCCACCACCCGGTTACGGCCATGGGATTTGGCCTGGTACAGGGCTTTGTCGGCGTTGCGCAGCAGGTTTTCCGGGCTGATGTCCTGGCCCGCCGACCAGGTGCCGACCCCGATACTCACCGTCAGCGGCGTGGCGTTCTGGCCTACCGGCGCCAACTGTTCGATGCCGGCGCGGATCTGCTCGGCCAGGGCGCAGGCACCGGCCATGGTAGTTTCCGGCAGGATCACCGCGAACTCCTCGCCGCCATAGCGTGCTGCCAGATCCGCAGGACGGCGCACGCCGCCGCCGATCACATCGGCCACCGCACGCAGGGCGATATCGCCCAACTGGTGGCCGTGGCGGTCATTGAAGGCCTTGAAGTGGTCGACATCAATCATCAGCAGCGACAGGTTGTTGCCTGAACGCTGGGCCCTTGAGTACTCGCGAGCCAGGGTCTGGTCCATGGCGCGGCGGTTGGCCAGCCCGGTCAGCCCGTCAGTGGCGGCCAGTTGCTCCAGCTCTCGCTCGGCGCGCTGGCGCAGGCGCAGTTCGCGGCGCAGTAGCCAGGTCAGCCACAGCAAGCCGATGCACAAAATACCGGTCGCCAGGCTGACCACCAGGGCAGTACGGCGCCAGGCGGCGAACACTTCGTCGGTGGAGAGGGCAACAATCACGATCAGCGGCAACTGGCCGACCTGGGAGAAGGTGTACAGCCGGGCCTTGTGGTCGACGCTGGAAACACTGCTGAAGCTGCCGTTGCCTTCCTTGAGAATGCGCATGAAGTTCGGTCGATTGCTGAAGTCGCGGCCGATCAGGTCGTCGCCCAGGGGCGGTTGCTGAGCCAACAGAAAACCGTCGCTGCTGATCAGGTTCACCGAGCCATTACGGCCGACACTCAGGGTCTTGAACAGCGCATTGAAGTAATCCAGGCGCATGGCCGCCTCGGCCACCCCGAGAAACTCCCCCTGCTCGGACGACAAGCGACGGCTGAAACTGATGCGCCAATCCTGTTCTGCGCTGCGGCTGCGGAACGGGCGGCTGATCATCATCTGCGGGTCTGGGTTGTCGACATGCACTTGAAAGTATTCGCGGTCGGCGAAATTGTCTGTGCGCGGTATGACCGAGGCTGAGTCGGCCACCACGTCGCCTTTGTTGTCCAGCAGCAGGATGTCGCCCTTGTGCGGCATGGTGGTGGCGCGATCGAACAATACCCGGTGGCGCACATCGGCCGGAATCCCGGCCAGATCCTTGAGGCGGGTGGCTTCGATCAGGCCACGCAGGGAGATGTCGTAGAGCTCGACGTTGTGCTCCACGTCGGCATCGATCAATTGCACGATGTTCGTGGCCGAGCGCACCGCGACCAACTTGGCGCTGCCGTGTTCGCGGATCAGCAGGTAGGTCACGATGCACAGGATGGCGATGACCGTCAGGGAACTGCCGGCCAGCAGCATCCACTCGGATTGGCTGGGGGGCGGGCGTGAAGGAGTCGCACTGTGTGCACGCATGTTTCTGGCTTCTGCTGGCGGACGGGGAAGGAGGCCGCTAGCAGAGTGACAGAGAGCCGTCATTGCCTTGGCGTTTGCCCAGCCACACGCAAAAAAAAGGCCAGCAATGACGCTGGCCTCCGGTTTTTTAGGTGTTCAGAAGATATTTAGCGGGTAGTCGACGATCACCCGGTACTCATCGGTGTCGTTATCCAGCTCGCCATACCCGTTGCCGCCGCGGTTGGTCGCCCATTGCAGGCGCAGCGCCAGGTCCTTGGCCGAGCCGCTTTGCACCACGTACTTGAGGTCGATATCGCGTTCCCAGTGTTTGGCGTGCTTGCCATCGGCGCTGTACCAGCTGGCATAGCCGCGGCTCTCGGGATCAGCCTTGGTCAGGTCCAGCTCACCCCGGGAATAGGACACCGCCGACGTCAGGCCCGGCAGGCCCAGGCCGACAAAGTCATAGGCGTACTTGAGCTTCCACGAACGTTCGTTGGGGCCGTTGAAGTCCGAATACTGCTGCGAGTTATCCAGGTAGATGCTGTCGCCCTGGCTGATGTAGTCGAACGGCGTGTTGCCGTTGACCCGCTGGTAGGCCGCCGTAACGCTGTGGTTACCCACGCCGACGGTGAAGTGCAGGCTGTAGGTGTTGTTGTCGATGGAGCCCAGCAGCGCCTGGCCGGTGTCCTGGGTGTGGTAGACGTGCAGGCCCGGGTTGAGGCTGACCAGCTCATTCACCGCGTAGGTGTAGTCCAGGTCGTAGTAGTACTGGTTCCAGATGTCCTTGAGCTCGGAGGCGTAGAGGCTGCTGGTCAGGCCTGGAACGCCGCTCCAGGCGGTGCCGATCCAGTTCAGGTGCAAGGATTCATCACCATCGCGCAGCGAACCATAGGACGTGCCGATGCGTTTGTGCCCGCTCTGGTTGTAAGGCTTGGTAAAGCTGGCCTGGCCCCCTTCGATCAGCCAACCGTCGAAACTGTGATTGCTCAGGCTCACGCCACGAAAGGTCTGCGGCAGCATCCGGCTCTGGCCGCCGGCGATCACCGGGTTATTCAGGAACAGGTCACCGGCTTTGAGTTCGGTGTCGAAGGCGCGCATTTTCAAGGTCGCCCCCGCCGTCGAGAACGACCCCGGCGCTTTGCCGTTGCCATCGCTGATGGGCAGGATGCTCGAGCCGTCCGTGCCGCCACCGCCGTCGAGTTTCAACCCGAGCATGGCATTGGCATCGATGCCGAAACCGACGGTGCCCTGGGTATAGCCGGATTCGAAAATCCCCAGGAAACCTTGGCCCCATTCGATGTTGTCATCGTTTTGCTGATGCCGATTGCGGTTCATGTAGTAGTTGCGAGCGTTGAGCTTGAGGCTTGAGCCCTCGACAAAGCCTTCGGCCGGCGGCGCTTCGGCGGCTTGGGCCTGGCTGCAGATCGTTGCAGCCAATGCAATGAATAGCGGGGTAAAAATGAAGGGTGTCTGCATCGGGATGGAGCTCCTTGAGGTGGATAACGGTCATTTTTTATTGTGGATTCGGTGCTGCTTGTTCTGTGGAATACGCCCTCCATGGGCGCATTCTGATGGCAAAAAAAAGCCGCTGAAGGCAGCGGCTTTAAGACAACTCACTCCGGGGTTACAAGCGGAGAAATTGTCGAGGGAAACGAGTCGGTAATGCGGATCAGCTGTCTTTCTGCGAGTCGGCCTGGCTGTGCTCGGCCGTTACTTTCTGGGCTTGTTCGGCGTTTTTCTGCTGGGCGGCCAGGGCCACTTGCGCTTCCTGGAAGGCCTCTGCACGTGCCGCGTTGCGCGCGGCGAATGCCTGGGACTCTTCGGCCATCGCCAGTGGGGCGACGAACAGGGAAGACAAAACAAATGCGCTGGCAATACCCATGACGTTGGACATTTCTGAAGACCTTCTTGCAGAGCAAGTCAAATTCGGTGCGACAAAAATATAGGGCTGAGGCGCTCGGAAAAAGAGCTGAACAGGATAAGGACTGTTACCGAAAAAACAACAGTGGCTGTGGTTTATCTGTAAAGGCAGCGGCGTCGGCCCCTGGGGCGGGGGGCTTAGACCGGCAGGTAAATGCCAAAGGTATTGATGCCCGCGTTACTGCGCACGAACACATCGCCGCCATGCATCAGGGCGATGGCCTTGACGATGGCCAGCCCCAGGCCATGGTTGGCGCCGCTGTTGCTGCGCGAGGCGTCGACCCGATAGAACCGCTCGAACAGGCGCGGCAGGTGTTCGTTGGCAATGCCCTGGCCAGGGTTGCTGACGGCGATCGCCACCTGGTGTTCCTGAACCTCGATCCGCACCTGGATCATCTGGCCGGGGGCGGTGTGCTGTACGGCGTTGCTCAGCAGGTTGATCAAGGCGCGACGCAGGTGGGCGATTTCGATCGAGACCAGGGCGTCGCCGCTGACTTCGACCTTGACCTGGGCGTCTTCGAGGATGAAATCCAGGTAGTCGAGGGTGGTCGCCACTTCGCTGGCCAGGGAGGTGGCGGTGAGTTTGGTGGCCTTGCTGCCCTGGTCGGCGCTGGCCAGGAACAGCATGTCGTTGATGATCGAGCGCAACCGCTCGAGCTCTTCCAGGTTCGATTGCAGGACCTCGAAATAATGCTCTGCCGAACGTCCCCGGGTCAGGGCCACCTGGGTCTGGCCGATCAGGTTGGTCAGGGGCGAGCGCAGTTCGTGGGCCACGTCGGCATTGAACGACTCAAGCCTTGAATAGGCTTGCTCGACCCGTTCCAGGGTCGAGTTGAAGGAGTTGACGAACTGGCTCAACTCCGGCGGCAGTGGTGACAGTTGCAAGCGTCCGGTCAGCCGTGGCGGGGCCAGGCGCTGGGCCTCCTGGGACAGTTTGATCAACGGCTTGAGGCCGATCCGCGCCACCCAGTAACCCAATGCCGACGCCAGCAACACGCCGACAATGGCCAGGCTGATCAGGGCCATCAGCAGTTGGTGCTGGGTTTGGTAAAAGGTCTCGGTGTCGATGGCGATCAGAAAGCGCAGGGGCGGACGCTGATCCTTGGCCGGTAACTGGCTGACCAGCACTTTCAGCGGGTATGGGTGCTCGGCCAGATTCAGGTCGCGCATGCCCAGGGGCCCCAGGGCCAGTTCGCGGACCTGTGCATCCGGGTCGCCGTACTCGTAGTGGGCGTCACCGCTGACCACCCAGAATCGAATGCGCTTGTCTTCTTCGCTGAGCAGCTTGAGCTTGGCGTTGATCTTGGCCCAGTGCTCGGGGGTGCCATAGCGCGTCAGCGCCGACTCCAGCACGCTGTAGCGCGCATCCAGTTCGGCCTCGGGCAACAGGCCCAAGCCCTTGTCCACCTGCTGGTACAGCGCGCCACCGATCAGCACGAACACCAGCAACGCCACCAGGGTGAACATGCCGCTCAGGCGCAGAGCGATGCTGTTACTGGACACCGCGGCTCTCCAGCACGTAACCCATGCCGCGGATGGTGTGCAGCAGTTTCTCCTCGAAAGGCCCGTCGAGCTTGGCCCGCAGGCGTTTGATCGCGACTTCGACCACGTTGGCATCGCTGTCGAAATTGATGTCCCAGACCATTTCCGCAATCGCGGTTTTCGACAGGATCTCGCCCTGGCGCCGGGCCAGTACGCTGAGCAGCGAGAACTCCTTGGCGGTCAGGTCGAGGCGGGTTCCGGCGCGGCTGGCCTTGCGGCTGATCAGGTCGATCCACAGGTCGGCGATGCTGACCTGCACCGGCTCATGGCCGCCGCTGCGACGTGTCAGCGCCTGCAGGCGGGCCACCAGTTCGAGGAAGGAAAACGGCTTGCCGAGGTAATCGTCGGCGCCGTCGCGCAGGCCCTTGATCCGGTCTTCGACCCGCTCGCGGGCGGTGAGCATGATCACCGGGGTCTGCTTGCGCGCGCGCAGGGCGCGCAATACGCCGAAGCCGTCGAGGCCCGGCAGCATCACGTCGAGCACGATCACCGCGTAATCGCTTTCCAGGGCCAGGTGCAGGCCTTCGACGCCATCGCGTGCCAGGTCCACGGTGTAACCCTGTTCCGTCAGGCCGCGGTGCAGGTAATCCGCGGTTTTTTCTTCATCTTCGATAATCAGAACGCGCATGACCCCGCCTCAGGTAGTGGTCGCCAGCACCGGGGCTGGTTTGGGCCGATGGAAGAGCCGCTCGAGCCACAAGTATATGACCGGAGTGGTGAACAGGGTCAGCGCCTGGCTCACCAGCAGCCCGCCGACCACGGCAATCCCCAGTGGCTGGCGCAGCTCGGCGCCGGTGCCGTAGCCGAGCATCAGCGGCAGGGCGCCGAGCAGGGCGGCCAGGGTCGTCATGATGATCGGCCGGAACCGGGTGATACAGGCCTGGTAGATCGCCTCTTCAGGGGGCAGGCCGCCACGGCGTTGGGCGTCCAGGGCGAAGTCGATCATCAGGATGCCGTTTTTCTTGACGATGCCGATCAGCAGCACCAGCCCGATCAGGGCCATGATCGAAAAGTCCTGGCCCAGCAGCCAGAGCATCATCAGCGCCCCCAGGCCGGCAGAGGGCAGGGTCGAGATGATGGTCAGCGGGTGCACGAAGCTCTCGTAGAGCACCCCGAGAATGATGTACACCGCCACCAGCGCCGCCAGGATCAACCAGGGCTGGCTGGCCAGGGAACTCTGGAAGGCCTGGGCCGCGCCCTGGAAGTTGCCGCTGATGGCCGCCGGCATGCCGATCTCGGTCTTGGCCTGGTTGAGCAGGATCACCGCATCGCCCAGGGCCACGCCAGGGGCCAGGTTGAACGACAGGTTGGCGGCCGGGAACATGCCGTCATGGGCGATCGACAGCGGGCCGATGGTCGGTGCATCGAAGCGTGCCAGGGCCGAGAGCGGCACCATCTCCCCGCTCAGGGGCGAGCGCAGGTAGAAGTAGTAGAGGCTTTCGGCTTTGCCGCGCTGGCGGGTGTCGAGTTCGAGGATCACGTTGTACTGGTTGATCTCGGTCTGGAACTCGTTGATCTGCCGTTGGCCGAAGGCATCGTACAGGGCCTCGTCGACATCGCTGGCGGTCAGGCCGAAGCGGGCGGCGGCGACCCGATCGATATTGATATGGGTAATGCTGCCGCCCAGCTGCAGGTCGTTGGAAATATCGCGGAAGGCCGGGTTGCTGCGCAGTTTTTCCGTCAGGCGCTGGGTCCAGGTGCTCAATGTCGGGCCGTCGTTGCTCTTGAGTACGTATTGGTACTGGGCGCGGCTCGGGCCGGAGCTGAGGTTGATGTCCTGGCCGGCGCGCAGGTAGAGCACGACCCCGGGGATTTTCATCAGCTGCGGACGGATCCGGTCGATAAAGGCGCTGGCGGACACGTCGCGCTCGCTGCGTTTTTTCAGGGCGATCCAGAACCGGCCGTTGGCGATGGTCTGGTTGCTGCCCGAGACCCCGACCGAATGAGAGAAGGCCGCTACTGCCGGGTCAGCCGCCACGATCTCGGCCAGTGCCTGATGTTTTTTCACCATGTCGGGGTAGGAGATATCCGCAGCGGCTTCGGTGGTGCCGAGGACGAAACCGGTGTCCTGCACCGGGAAGAAGCCCTTGGGAATGAAGATGTAGCCGACCACGGCCATGGCCAGGGTCAGGGCGAAAATCCCCAGCATCAGCTTCTGGTGGGCCAGGGCCCGGCGCAGGCCGCGTTCATAAAGGGCCAGCAGGCGTTCGCCGAACCCCGGCTTGGCGTGTGCCTCATGCACCGGGGCGCGCATGAACAGGGCCGCGAGAGTGGGGGCCAGGGTCAGGGACACCACCACCGAAATCATGATGGTGCTGGTGGCCGTCAGGGCGAATTCCTTGAACAGGCGCCCGACCACGCCCCCCATGAACAGCAGCGGAATAAACGCCGCCACCAGCGAGAAGCTGATGGAAACCACGGTAAAGCCGATCTCGCCGGCGCCCTTGATCGCCGCTTCGCGCATGCCGTCGCCGGCTTCCAGGTGGCGGTGGATGTTCTCCACCACCACGATGGCGTCGTCCACCACAAAGCCCACGGCCACCACGATCGCCACCAGGGTCAGGTTGTTCAGGCTGAACCCCAGCAGGTACATCAGGGCAAAACTGGCGATCAGCGACACCCCCAGCACGGCCGAGACAATCAGGGTCGCCGACCATTGGCGCAGGAACAGCGCCATCACCGCGACCACCAGCAGCACCGCGATCAGCAGGGTGATCTCCACTTCGTGCAGGGAGGCGCGAATGGTCTGGGTGCGGTCGATCAGCACCTTGACCTGGACCGACGCCGGAAGCATGGCTTCAAGACCCGGCAGGGCGGCCTGAATCCGGTCCACGGTCTCGACGATATTGGCCCCCGGCTGGCGCGAAATTACCAGGTTGACCCCCGGTTGGTCGCCGGACCAGGCCTGGATATAGGCGTCCTCGGGGCCACTGACCACCCGCGCCACATCCTTGAGGTGCACCGGCGCGCCATCCTTGTAGGAAACAATGAGCTGGCTGTACTCCTCGGGGTGGAACAACTGGTCGTTGGTCGACAGCGTGGAAATACTCGATTCGCCGTACAACGCACCCTTGGCCAGGTTGAGGCTGGTTTGCTGGATCGCCAGGCGGATATCGGCCAGGGTCAGGCCAATGGCTGCCAGCTTGTCGGCTGAAGCCTGGACCCGGATCGCCGGCCGTTGCTGCCCGGTGATGTTGATTTGCCCGACACCGTCGATCTGGCTGATCTGACGTGCCAGCAGGGTTTCCGCGTAATCGCTGAGTTCGGTGCCGGGCATCTGGGTCGAGCTGATGCTGAGGATCAGCACCGGGCTGTCGGCGGGGTTGACCTTCTTCCAGGTCGGCAGGGTCGGCATGTCCTTGGGCAGTTTGCCGGCAGCGGTGTTGATCGCCGCCTGAACTTCCTGGGCCGCGGTGTCGATGCTTTTATTCAGGGTGAACTGCAAGGTCAGCAGGGATGAGCCCAGGGCGCTGCTCGAGGTCATCTGGGTCATGCCGGGGATGGCGCTGAACTGCACTTCCAGGGGCGTGGCCACCGACGAGGCCATGGTGTCGGGGCTGGCGCCGGGCAGGGTGGCCGAGACCTGGATAGTCGGGAACTCGGCTTCCGGCAGCGGCGCGATGGGCAGGCGCGGAAAGGCGATCAAGCCCACCAGCACCAGGGCGAAGGTCAGCAGGACGGTGGCGACCGGATGGTCGACGCACCAGGCTGAGACCGAACCGTGGCCCTTCATGGCTTGAGCTCCGCGTCAGCGGCTTGCACCACCTGGGGCGGATCGCCGAGCACCTGCACCTGGGAGCCCGGCTTGAGCCGGGATTGGCCGTCGCTGACCAGCACATCCCCGGCCTGCACGCCCTGGATGATGTTCAGGCCACTGTCCTGATAGAGCATCTGCACCGGCACCACTTCCACCTTGTCGCCCTGTACCCGGTACACGAAGTGCTGGTCGAGGCCGCGCTGCACCACCGTGGGCGGTACGGTCAGGGCATTTTTGTCGAGGGCGGTCTGGATCTGGATCGTCACCAGTTGCCCGGGCCAAAGCTTCTGCTGGTCATTGGCGAACTCGGCCTTGGCCCGCAGGGTGCCGGTGTTGGCGTTGATCTGGTTGTCGATCAGGGTCAGGTGGCCTTCGCCCAGCAGGTCGCCGCTGGTGCTGTCGGCGCCGATAAAGACTTTGACCGCCGCCGGGTCCTGGGCCTTGATCAGGCCCTGCAGGGTCGGCAGCATTTGCTGTGGCAGCGAAAACTCCACGGCAATCGGGTCGATTTGGGTCACTGAGAACAGACCCTGGGTATCGCTCATGCGGAGGAAGTTACCTTCATCCACGGTGCGAATACCCACGCGGCCGGTGACCGGGGAGCGTATCTGGGTGTAGGAAAGCTGGACCTGGGCGGCGTCGATGGCGGCCTGATTGCCCTGGGCAGTGGCTTTGAGCTGGTTGACCAGGGCTTGCTGCTGGTCATAGGTCTGTTTCGAAATCCCGTCATCCACCGTCAGCAATTTGTAGCGCTTGAGATTGATCTGGGCCACCTGCAACTGCGCCTGGTTTTCCGCCAGTTGCGCCCGGGCCTGGTCGAGGCTGGCGCGGATCGAGCGGTCGTCGATGGTCGCCAGCAGGTCGCCGGCCTTGACCAGTTGCCCTTCCTTGACCAGGAGCCTGGTCAGGATGCCGTCGACCTGGGGCCGGATCACCACGCTGTGCAGCGACAGCACCGAGCCGATACCGCTGGTGTGACGCGGTACGTCCTTTTGCACCACTTCGACGACCCGCACCGGGATCGCGGTGGGGGCCGCCAGTTTGTGGGCGGCCGGCTTGTTCAGCAGCCACAGCCCACCGGCAACCAGTACGACAACGACGCCTAGGATCACGACTGTTCTTTTGGGTTTCCGCATGGGATAGAGCGCCGGGGCAATGGGATCGGGAGGAGGGGCCAGTATCAGTGCCTCACTTATAGCCGGCCAACCCAGTCAGCAAGGTGACGGCTAACTGACAGCGCTGTCAGTAATGGCTGACCATTCGTGCCTTGTCAGGTTAAAGATCTGAGACGCACAGGTATACTGCCGCCGTCTGTGGCCTGTCCCCGGCCATTTCACCTCTCCGGAGCTTCCATGAATTCCCCTACACAACCGCCTGTGTCCGACGCTGTGAGCGACGACCAGGTTGTCGAGCCAACCACCGTTGACACCGAAGACAAACCGGCGATCGCCGCGTTCAAGTTTCCGTTCAAGCCTTCCGAGTTTGCCCAGGCCAAAAATGCCAATCAGCCCTGGTACAAGGGCGGCGCTACCAATGGCCACACCAAGACTCCCGGTGCAGCGCCTCCCGGCACCCGTCGCTCGATGGGCAAGCGCTGATCGCGCGATGCCTGCCGAGTTGGTCATATTTGCGCTTCTTAGCGGCAATGATGGCTAAATGATACAAACGTGAGCTGGATCAGTATTTGTGGGATCAGTGCGCTTAGAGTCAGCAGCCCTGCCGACTCTATCCCAACAATCCGAGCGCGCTCTCCATGAAGATCAACCTTCCAGTTACCGGGCGAAATGTGGACTTCGCCCCTGATGTTAACATCCTGTCGACCACCGATCTGACGAGCGCCATCACTTACGCCAACCCTGATTTCATCGAAATCAGCGGCTACGATCGAGACGAATTGTTGGGCTCGCCCCATAACCTGATGCGTCACCCGGACATGCCGTCTGCGGCGTTCGCCCATATGTGGCAAACCCTCAAGGCCGGTCGTTCATGGATGGGCCTGGTGAAGAACCGCTGCAAGAACGGCGATCACTATTGGGTCAGCGCCTACGTCACCCCGGTGACCCGCGACGGTCAGGCGGTTGAATACCAGTCGGTGCGCACCAAGCCCACGGTTCGGCAAATCGATGCCGCCGAAGCGGCCTATGCCCAACTGCGCAGCCCGCGTTCACCGTTATGGCGACGGCTGCCGGCGCTGGGGGTCAAGCTCAAGCTCTGGGCCCTGGTCAGTGGCGCATTTATGGCCAGCTTCCTTGCCTCGACCGTTCTTATGCCGCCTTCCGTATGGTCTCACGGCATGGCCGTGGCGACGGGCTGCGGCCTGAGTGCCCTGGGTATCTGCCTGCTGCTCAAACCCCTGGATCAACTGAGCGCCCGTGCCCGGCAGATTGCCGATAACCCCTTGAGCCAAGGCATCTACACCGGTCGCAGTGATGCCTTCGGCCAGATCGGGTTCGCCCTGCACATGCTGGAAGCCCAGGTCGGTGCGGTGGTCGGGCGGATCGGCGATGCGTCCCAGCGGCTGGCCGGGCATGCGGCCGAGTTGGTGGAGCATTTGCACAGCAGCCACAGCAGCACCCTGGAACAACAGGCGGAAACCGACCAGGTGGCGGCGGCGATCCATCAGATGGCCGCCAGCGTCGCCGAGGTCGCCAATCATGCCCAGCAGGCGTCCCAGGCCGCGGATCAGGCAGAGGGCGAAACCCGTGCCGGCCATCACCTGGTGGGCGAAAGCCGCAGCGCGGTACTGCTCCTGGCCAGCGAACTGGTGCGGGCCACCGAGGTGATTCACCAGTTGGAAAACCACAGCAGCGACATATCCGGGGTGCTGGACGTGATCCGCAGCATCGCCGAGCAAACCAACCTGCTGGCCCTGAATGCGGCCATCGAAGCGGCCCGGGCCGGTGAACAGGGGCGCGGTTTTGCCGTGGTGGCCGATGAGGTGCGCGGCCTTGCCCAGCGCACCCAGGATTCGACCAATGAAATCCAGCGCATGATCAGCACCCTGCAAAACGGTGCCCGGGATGCGGTGCAGGTGATGTTGCAGAGCAGCGAGCATGCGCAGAACAGTGTCGAACAGACCCAGCGCGCCGCCGTGGCCCTGGACGGCATCAGCCAGCGGGTCAATCAGATTACCGAGATGAGCCTGCAGATCGCGGCGGCGGTGGAAGAGCAAAGCGCGGTCAGCGAAGACATCAACCGTAATATCAGCGGCATCCGCAATGCCTGTGATGCCACAGTCAGCGCCGGCCAGCAGAGCCATATCAACTCCGGGGATGTGGCGGCGCTGGCCGGGGACCTGCAACAGCTGGCCCATGAGTTCTGGCACAAGCGCAGCTAGCCGGTGTCTGCCGGGTGGGCAGTTACGCCGCCCGCAGGGAAATAAACGCGTAGTTGAGCGGCGCCTCGGTCGCCACCTGCGCCCCGGCGGCCTGCACCTGGCCGGCGATGTCGTCGCCCGAGACATGGAATAGCCACGCTGTGCCGGCCGCCGCCAGGGGCCGGGCCTGGACCTGGTCGATCGCTTGGGCCAGGGCCGCCATTTCCGGCAGGTAGGCGGTGAAACCATCGCCCTTGAGCGCGGTGGTGCGAATTCCCAACAGCGCGCAAATCGCTTCCTTGCTGCGGATATCGTCACGGTCGGCCTGGCGTGAGCGGCGGATCAGCTCAATCAGCTCCTGGTCCACCAGTTCGCCACCGACGATCAGCGCCGGCCCTTGTTCCCAGGATTCAGGCGGGCATTCCTTGGCTTGGGGCTGCAGCGGGATATGGGGGTTGATCTCCATCGGGTAAATACGGCACACCAGCGGCCGGCGCTGGTAGATGCGGCACAGCTGGTCTTCGTCAAGATTCCGGCACGGGCCGACGTTGTAGGCAGCGAAGGTGATGGCCACATAGGCTTCGGCAGTGCCGCTGCGGACCACGCAGGAACGCCGTTGCGCATGCTCGCGTTGCGGGGCGGGAAGGCCCAGGCCGTTGCCGAGAAACCCCTCCACCAGAACAATCACCTGACCGCCGTCAGCCGCCCATTGGCGGGCTTCGGCGAGGGTCAGGGGCACGTGATGGTCGGTGCAGCACTTGCCGCAGCCGACGCAGGAAAACGATGTATTCATTGTGCGAAAAAAGCCATGGTTGATCGGCCCGGGTGCCCGCCAGGAAAGGGCGCGGTGGACACCGTAAAGCCAGTCATGAAGCAAGTTATGCGCCATTCATTTACGCGGCAGGGCGGGGCGGATCGAGTCCCACTCGGTGACGTAGGCAGTTTTGTGCTGCTTGTCGTACAGGCACAGCTCGGTGCCGGTTTGGCCCTTCATGTGCGGTTGCGGGTACTGGCCTTGAAGGAGTAAGGCGACATAGCCCACCCGGTCATCGAATTGCGCGGCAGTGCCGACCGCTTTCGGTTTTTTCAGCCCGCTGGCCTGGGTGCAGCTGGCGACCACGGCCTTGTCCAGGGCGGCCCAGGCCTCGCTGCTGGAGGCGTGGGCCTGGGCGGCGAGGGCGGTCAGGAGGATAGCGCTCAAGGTGATGGTTTTCATGCCGGGGGGCTCCCTGGGTTGGCGGTTCCCCGGAGTATGCCTGAGGCGGCGCCGATGAAAATCGCGGCCAAGTGATGGCCCCTGCCCGGCGCCGGCCAGCGACTAGGGCAGGGCGGGTAGCGCAGTGGGCAGCGGTTCGCGGCGGACCAGGGTCATGCCGACGCTGGCATACAGCTCGCGGGCCAGCAGGTTGTCTTCGCGCACCTTGAGGTCGACGAAACCCTCGCGGCGCTGGCGAAACACCTCGAATGCATGCAACAGCAAGGCCCGGCCAATGCCCTGGCCCCGGGCGCGGGGGTGCACCACCAGGTCCTTGATGTAGGCGCTGGTCCAGCACTGGGCCACGCCGACCAGGCCCTCGGCGTCGTGGGCGATGAAGCACAGCGCCGGGTCATATTCGGCATCGGTTTCAAAGTGCCTGCGCCAGGTGTCGAGCTCGGGCAGATCGCCGCCGTCGGCGTACCCCTCTTGCATCAGTTGATACACCCCGGCCGCCAGGTGTGCCTGATACGGGCCGAGGCGAATGGTGGCCGGCCAGCTCGCGGCGGGCAGCGGCGTGCCCAGGTCACGCCGCAACAACAGGCAATGTCCGCTCGCCAAGGCTCAGGCGCCCTGGGCGGCGACCGTCTTCGCCGCTTCGATCAGGCAGCGGGTCAGCTCCGGCGAGGAAAACTTGGTCAATACCGCATTGGCCCCGGCCAGTCGGGCTTTTTCGCTGTTCATCGCGCTGTCCAGCGAGGTGTGCAGCAGCACGTAGAGGTGGGAGAAGTCCGGGGTTTCGCGCAGGGTGCGGGTGAAGGCGTAGCCGTCCATCTCCGACATCTCGATGTCGGAGACGATCAGGTTGATCTGCTGCGCCGTGCCTTGCAGGTCCAGCAGGCAGTCGATGGCTTCCTTGGCGCTGCGCGCGGTGTGGCATTGCAGGCCGAGGTTGCGCAAGGTGTGCACCGATTGCTGCAGGGCCACCTGGCTATCGTCGACCACCAGAATTCGTGCGTTACCCAGCACTTCGGCGTCTTCCATGCTCAGCTCGGTCGGGGCCATTTCGATCTGCGCCGGGGCGATGCCGTGGATCACCTTTTCGATATCCAGCACCTGGACCAGGGTCCCGTCGACCTGGGTCACCCCGGTGATGTAGGACTTGATACCGCCCGAGCCATAAGGGGGCGGACGGATATCAGTGGTCAGGCAGTGCACGATTTTGCTCACTGCCTGCACGTGCAGGCCCTGTTTCGAGCGGCTGACGTCGGTGACGATCAGGCAGCCGCCGTCCGGGTCTTCCAGCGGCCGCTCGCCGATGGCCCGGCTCAGGTCGATCACCGACAACGAAGCGCCGCGCAAGGTGGCGATGCCTTTGACGTGGGGGTGCGACTCCGGCAGCTTGGTCAGCGGCGGGCAGGGGATGATTTCACTGACTTTAAGCAGGTTGATTGCCATCAGCTTGCCGCTGCGCAAGGTAAACAGCAGGAGCGAAAGTGAGTCTGCGCGGGCTTTGTTGGAAGACATAAAAACCTTCTGTAGAAAAGGTGGTGTCGCGGTTAGAGCCACGAACAGCTATCGGTAACGGGTTATCGACGCGTTCAGGGCTGGCTTTAACCCGATTACGGCTTTACCGACCGCCGTAGCCGAGACCCGGTTATTTCAGCCCCAGGCGCTTGGCCATGCGCCCCAGGTTGGCCCTGTCCAAGCCTAGCTCACGAGCGGCGCTCGCCCAGTTGTGCCGGTGACGCTCAAGGCACTCGGTGATCAGCTGGCGCTGGTAGTTTTCGGTCGCCAGGCGCAAGTCGCCGGTCGCGCCCGGCCCGGCCGCCAGGGTGCCTGTCGGCAGCGGCGATGCCGATGGGGTGGAGACGTCGGGCAGGTCGAGGTCGACGGCGTCCAGGCTGAGAATCTTCGGTCGCTCACCCCGACTGCCCAGGGCTTTCAGGGCGCTGCGACCGATCAGGTGCTCCAGTTCGCGCACGTTGCCCGGCCATTGGTAAGCCAACAGCGCGGCCTGGGCGGCGCTGGTCAGGCGCAAGCTGCCGAGGCCCATGCGCGAGCGGTTCTGCTCCAGGAAGTAGCCGCTGAGCAGCAATACATCCCGCCCGCGATCGCGCAAGGCCGGGACCTGCAAGGGGTACACGCTCAGGCGATGGTAGAAGTCGGCGCGGTAGCGGCCGCTGCGCACTTCTTCGGCGAGGTCGCGGTTGGTGGCGGCGATCAGGCGCACGTCTACCTGATGTTCCCGGTCCGAGCCCAGGCGTTGCAATTGTCCGCTCTGCAGCACCCGCAGCAGCTTGGCCTGGACCGTCAGCGACAGCTCGCCGACCTCATCGAGAAACAACGTGCCGCCATTGGCCAGCTCAAACTTGCCGCGCCGATCCTGGGTGGCGCCGGTGAAGGCGCCGCGCACGTGGCCAAACAGCTCGCTTTCCACCAGGGTTTCGGGCAGGGCGGCGCAATTGAGGCTGATGATCGGTTTGTCGGCCCGGGGCGAGGCGGCGTGGATCGCCTGGGCCACCAGTTCCTTGCCGACGCCGGTTTCGCCGGTAATCAGCACCGTCAGGTCACTGCCGCCCACCAGGTTGATTTCTTCCAGCAGGCGCTTGTGGGCCTTGCTCTGGCCGATCATCTCGCGGTTCTGGCCGCTGGCCTGGCGATAGACTTCCGCGCGCTGATGTTCATCTTCCAGGCGCAGGGCCAGGCGTTCGATGCGTTCGGCGGCGTTCACCGTGGCCGCAGCGAGGCTGGCGAAGGCTTGCAGGGCGTCCAGTTCGACCGGCTGGAAGCGTTGCGGGTCGAGGGCGTCCAGGGTCAGTAGACCCCACGGGCGCTCGTCGATAAACAGCGGGCAGCCCATGCAGTCGTGCACTTCCAGGTGTTCGTCTAGGCCTTCGACCAGGCCGTCGTAAGGGTCCGGCAGCTCGCTGTCGCTGGCAAACCGGGTCGGCCCCGGGCTGCTGAGCAGGGCAGCGAAGCGCGGGTGTTCGCTGACTTTGAAGCGCCGGCCCAGGGTGTCGGTGCTCAGGCCATCCACCGCCAGGGGCACCAGCCAATCGCCGTCCAGGCGCAACAGCGCGGCCGCGTCGCAAGGCAGCAGGGCGCGCATGGCTTCGAGCAGGCGCCGGTAGCGCTCGCCCTCGGGCAATTCGCGAGACAGGTCGGCCACCAGGGGCAGCAGGGCAGTGAGCAGGGATTTTGCAGTCATAGTGACTCCATGTGGTCTTAATGACTATAAAGCGTTGCGTGTCTATATGACTATAAGTATCTCAATTTATTGATTTTTAAGACTTTTATTATTGGCATGAAAACTGATCTGCATAGGGTAACCAGCTAGTCATTAAAAAAGCTCAGGAGTTGCCCTTATGCTCAGCGTGCAAGATCGTACCCTTATCAAAGCCACCGTGCCCCTGCTGGAAAGCGGTGGCGAAGCCTTGATCACTCACTTTTACCGGATGATGCTCGCCGAATACCCGCAAGTTCGCGCCTTGTTCAACCAGGCGCACCAGGCCAGCGGCGACCAGCCCCGGGCCCTGGCCAACGGCGTGCTGATGTATGCCCGCCACATCGATCAACTGGATCAGTTGGGCGACCTGGTGGCCAAAATCATCAACAAACATGTGGCGCTGCAGATTCTGCCGGAGCACTACCCGATTGTCGGCAGCTGCCTGTTGCGCGCCATTCACGAAGTGCTCGGCAGTGACATCGCCACGCCAGAGGTGCTCGCTGCCTGGGGCGCGGCCTATACCCAGTTGGCGGACATCCTGATCGGGGCCGAGGCGGCAATCTACGACCAGAAAGCCGCCGCTCCGGGTGGCTGGCGCGGGGCGCGGGACTTCATCCTGGCCAGGCGCGTGGAGGAGAGCGCGGAAATCACCTCGTTCTACTTCGAGCCGGCGGACGGCGGGGCGATTCTGGCCGCCGAGCCGGGGCAATACATTGGCGTGCAGCTGTTCCTGGAGGGCGAAGAAATTCGTCGCAACTACTCGCTGTCGGCTCTGTCCGACGCCGGGCACTACCGGATCAGCGTCAAGCGTGAAGCCGGCGGCCGGGCCTCGAACTACCTGCATGACCAGTTCCAGGTCGGCGCCCGCATTCAACTGTTCCCGCCATCGGGTGAATTCACCCTGGCCGCCAGCGCCAAACCCCTGGTGCTGATCAGTGGCGGCGTGGGGATCACCCCGACCCTGCCGATGCTGGAAGCGGCGCTGGCCACCGAACGCCCGGTGCACTTTATCCACTGCGCGCGCAATGGCGGGGTGCACGCCTTTCGTGAGTGGGTCGATGAGTTGGCCGCGCGTCATCCGCAGCTCAAGCGCTTCTATTGCTATGCCGAAGACGACGGAGTCAGCCCGGCGGCGGACAAACTGGGGCTGTTGAGCCAGGAGCAGTTGGGCCAGTGGTTGCCGCAGCAACGCGACCTGGATGCCTATTTCCTTGGGCCCAAGGGTTTCATGGCCGCGATCAAGCGCCACCTCAAGGCCTTGGGCGTGCCTGAGCAACAGAGCCGCTACGAGTTCTTCGGCCCGGCCGCAGCACTGGAATGACACCCCCGGGGCGGGGCCGTGGCAGCTCCATTGGCGCTGCTGCCCCTCGCCTCTGGGCGTTGAATTTTGTTCAAGGGTTAATTCGTACTTAACCTATTGAGCGTCAATTAGCCGAGGCTGATCATGGGTCTCGCGCGTCATTACTTTCAGGGCCGTCTTGCTGTTGTTGGTCCCCGGCCATTGGCTGGGGCGATCTGACGGCTAAGCTGCTGGCCTGAAACCTGGTTTTTTGCACCTGTGGACACGTTGCGACAACCCCGGCGAGCGAGTGATCGCTCCCGGGGCGCAGGCCTTGGTGCGAACGCTTCAATGCATTCAAAGGTCATGATCAGCGTGTAGACTTCCGGGCCACCGGTGCCTGTCAGCTCCACAGCGGCCGGACTGCGGCCAATGGACAATCACATACGACTCGGTTCGACCCGGCTGTTACACCGGCTGGCGCCCGCCGAGCCACACACAGGAAAGGAATTGGGGATGAGTGACGACATATTGCGCCTGGGGCGTGAACGACGCTTTCTGGTGTTGCTGGGGGTTATCTGCCTGGCGCTGATCGGCGGCGCGCTGTACATGCAGGTGGTACTGGGCGAGGCGCCTTGCCCGCTGTGTATCCTGCAGCGTTATGCGTTGCTGCTGATCGCCTTGTTCTCCTTTATTGGCGCGGCCATGCGGACCCGGCGCAGCATCACCCTGTTTGAAGTGCTGGTGGTGATCTGCGCCCTGGCCGGCGTCGCGGTCGCCGGGCACCACGTCTACACCCAGTTCTACCCTGCGGTCAGCTGCGGCATCGACGTGCTGCAGCCGATCGTCGACAGCCTGCCGCTGGCGGCGATCTTTCCCCTGGGTTTTCAGGTCGACGGTTTCTGTTCCACCCCGTACCCGCCGATATTGGGCCTGTCCCTGGCGCAGTGGGCGCTGGTGGCTTTTGTACTGACGGTGGTGCTGGTGCCGCTGGGTGTCACGCGCAATCGCAAAGCACGTAGCTGACGCGGTAAAAGAGCCCTGGTCCCTGCTTGGGGGCCGGGGCTTTTTCATGGGTTCTGGCAAAGGATGCAGGGGCTGTGACTTGAGGCAATCCGCGGTGCGGCAAAAGTGCGACATGTTGTCACAGTCTCGTGCGGCGAGGAGCGTTTCAGCCTTGTGGTGGGAAGCATGAACTGCGGTCCCGGGAGTGGGAAATATCTGTCAATTCGTATTGGCAGGACCCGTGACGACAACCATAGCCTGCTATCGATGCACTGCGTCCGACCCTCATTCCATAAGGGATAGCGCCTGGTAGCGGGGGGCTGTGAGGTGGGACCCGGGGATTGCGGGGAGTCCGTTTTGAGGCTTTTTGTTGAGAATGAAAATCGATATGATTGCGGGCTTTCGCAATAATCGGCTTCGATTGTTGCATCGGTCGATATTAATTATTTCGAGATGAGACATGGTTTATGCCTCCTGACATATCTACAATCGCCCGCACTGAATTTCCGGCGCTGCTCATCCCTGAGCACACGAGTGCGGTCGAGGGGCGGTTTGATTGCTCCATGCGACGCCAGGTGCCGGCACCTTCCAAACTTCCGCACCAAATGGAATTGGTCTGTAACAAGGCCTTTGACCACGAAATCGAATAAGAACTCACTGCTGGCCCAGGATTTGTCGTTCAGCGTCTAACGCGATGGGCAGGCCCTTATTCAATTGAAGAAAAAATGCCAACCCTTGGCAGGGTGAAGTGTTGGCGATCAAAACCCAACTGCATTGCGCAAGCTGCTTTAGAGGTCGTGAGATGAGTAAAAAAAGGTACCCCAGATTCCTAGGCTTATTGCCGCTACTCGGCATGTTGATGCTGGGAGGCTGCAAATGGACCTTGCTCGATCCCAAGGGTCAGGTTGGTCTGGATGAACGAAACCTGATCATCACTGCAACCATTCTGATGCTGCTGGTGGTTGTGCCGGTCATCATCATGACCTTCGCCTTCGCCTGGAAATACCGCGCCTCCAACAAGGACGCCGTCTACGCGCCGAAGTGGTCGCACTCCACCAAGATCGAAATCGCGGTCTGGCTGGTTCCGGTGCTCATCATCATTGCCCTGGGTTATGTGACCTACAAGTCGACCCACGCCCTGGACCCTTATCGTCCGCTGGAATCTGACGTCAAGCCGATCACCATCGAAGTGGTTGCGATGGATTGGAAGTGGCTGTTCATCTATCCCGAGCAAGGGATCGCCACCGTCAACAAGATCGTGTTCCCGGCGCACACCCCGGTCAATTTCCGCGTGACTTCCGACACCGTGATGAACTCGTTCTTCATCCCGGGCCTGGGCGGCCAGATCTACGCGATGGCCGGCATGCAGACCAAGTTGCACCTGATTGCCAACCAGAACGCTGAAATGGACGGTATCTCCGCCAACTACAGCGGTGCTGGTTTCACCGGCATGAAATTCAAAGCGATCGCGACTTCCCAGGAAGAATTCGACGCCTGGGTAAGTGAAGTCAAAAAGGCACCTAAACAGCTTGAACAAGCTGAATACGAAGCCCTTTCCAAGCCGAGCCAGAACAACCCTGTTGAACTCTACTCCTCGTACACCCCGAACCTGTTCCAGCTCATCATCGACAAGTATGAGGGCATGAAACCAGGCGCGCCGGTCAAGCACGAGAAGAAAGAGAAGGAAGTGGCCAGTACGCAAGGGATGGACGCGAGTTCGCATTCAGCTGCCGGGGCAGAGGAGTAAACGATGTTTGGTAAATTAAGTCTGGACGCGATACCGTTCCACGAGCCGATTGTCATGGTGACCATTGCCATGATCGCGCTCGGTGGTCTGGCGCTTTTCGCGGCAATCACCTACTTCAAGAAGTGGACCTACCTGTGGACCGAGTGGCTGACCTCGGTCGACCACAAGAAAATCGGCGTGATGTACATCATCGTCGCCATGGTCATGCTGCTGCGCGGCTTTGCCGACGCCATCATGATGCGGACCCAGCTGGCCATGGCCACCGAGGGTTCGCCTGGCTACCTGCCACCTGAGCACTATGACCAGATCTTCACCGCCCACGGTGTGATCATGATCATCTTCATGGCGATGCCATTCTTCACCGGCCTGATGAACCTTGTCGTGCCGCTGCAGATCGGCGCCCGTGACGTTGCCTACCCGTTCCTCAACTCCCTGAGCTTCTGGCTGCTGGTTTCCGGTGTTGTGCTGATCAACCTGTCCCTGGGCGTCGGCGAATTCGCCAAGACCGGTTGGGTTGCCTATCCGCCACTGTCGGGCCTGGCGTATAGCCCGGGCGTGGGTGTGGACTACTACATCTGGGCGCTACAGCTATCCGGATTGGGTACGACGCTAACCGGGGTCAACTTCCTGGCCACCGTGCTGAAAATGCGTACCCCTGGCATGAAGATGATGGACATGCCGATCTTCACCTGGACCTGCACCTGGGCCAACGTGTTGATCGTGGCTTCGTTCCCGATTCTGACCGCTACCCTGGCACTGCTGACCCTTGACCGTTACATGGATTTCCACATTTTCACCAATGAACTTGGTGGCAATCCAATGATGTACGTCAACCTGTTCTGGGCCTGGGGCCACCCTGAGGTTTACATCCTGATCCTGCCGGCATTCGGCGTGTTCTCGGAAGTGATCTCGACGTTCTCCGGCAAGCGCCTGTTCGGCCACCACTCGATGATCTACGCCAGCGGCGCGATCTCGATCCTGGGCTTCATGGTCTGGCTGCACCACTTCTTCACCATGGGTTCGGGGGCCAGCGTCAACGCCTTCTTCGGCCTGGCGACCATGCTGATTTCGATCCCGACGGGGGTGAAGCTATTCAACTGGCTGTTCACCATCTACCACGGCCGTCTGCGCATCACCAGCCAGGTTCTGTGGACCCTGGGCTTCATGGTGACCTTCGCCATCGGCGGCATGACCGGCGTACTGCTGGCCATCCCGGGTGCTGACTTCGTACTGCACAACAGCCTGTTCGTGATCGCTCACTTCCACAACGTGATCATCGGTGGTGCTGTATTCGGTTACATCGCCGGTTTCAGCTTCTACTTCCCGAAAGCGTTCGGCTTCAAGCTGCACGAAGGTTGGGGCAAGGCAGCATTCTGGTTCTGGATCTCGGGCTTCTTCGTTGCCTTCATGCCGCTCTATGCACTGGGCTTCATGGGCATGACCCGTCGTCTGAACGCCACCACCAACCCTGAGTGGGTGCCGTACCTGTACGTCGCCATGGTCGGTGCGGTGATGATCGCGATCGGTATCGCCTGCCAGCTGATTCAGCTCTACGTCAGCATCCGTGATCGCAAAGAGAACATGTGCGTCTCCGGCGACCCATGGAATGCTCACACCCTGGAATGGTCGACCTCGTCGCCACCTCCGTTCTACAACTTCGCAGTACTGCCCAAGGCTGACGGTATCGACCCGTTCACCGAGGCCAAGGAAAACGGTACCGCCTACGAGCAGGCAAGCCGCTACCAGCCGATCCACATGCCTAACAACACCGCTACCGGTGTGGTCATGGGGGCGCTGTTGACGGTGTTCGGTTTCGCGATGATCTGGCACATCTGGTGGCTGGCGATCGCAAGCCTGGCCGGCACCGTGATCTATTTCGCGATCCACGCTGCCCGTGATGATCAAGGCTACATGGTGCCGGTCGATGTGATCGAACGCATCGAAGCCGAGCAGCACGCTCGCCTGGTAGCCGAGAAGAAGATCCCGGCCAACCGTGTTGAAACCTCGTTGGAACAGGCTTAAACCATGTCGAACTTAGTGACCAATGCTGGACACGCTCATGTCGATGAACATGGGCACGATGACCATCACCACGACTCGGGCGAGATGACCGTATTCGGTTTCTGGCTCTACCTGATGACCGACTGCATTCTGTTTGCGTCGATCTTTGCGGTGTACGCGGTACTGGTAAACAACGTAGCGGGTGGCCCGTCGGGCCACGACATCTTCGAACTGCCATACGTACTGGGCGAAACCGCTCTGCTGCTGTTCAGTTCGATCACCTACGGCTTCGCCATGCTGGCGTTCTTCCGGGGCAACAAGAAGCAGGTCCTGGGCTGGTTGGCCATGACCTTCCTGTTCGGCCTGGGCTTCATCGGCATGGAGATCAACGAGTTCCACCTGCTGATCTCCGAAGGCTACGGCCCTAGCCGTTCCGGCTTCCTGTCCGGGTTCTTCACCCTGGTCGGCACCCACGGTCTGCACGTGACCAGCGGCCTGATCTGGATGGCGATCATGATGTACCAGGTCCACAAGCATGGCCTGACGGCGACCAACAAGACCCGTCTGAGCTGCCTGAGCCTGTTCTGGCACTTCCTGGACGTGGTCTGGATCTGTGTGTTCACCGTTGTTTACCTGATGGGGACTCTGTAATGGCTAATGCAAATGCCCATGACAACCACGATGCCAGCCATGGCAGCGTCAAGTCGTACGCCATCGGCTTCATCCTGTCGGTGATCCTGACTGTCATTCCGTTTGGCCTGGTGATGTACCCATCGCTGCCAAAAGCCATGACCCTGTGGATCATCCTGGCGTTCGCCGTGATCCAGGTGCTGGTGCACCTGGTGTACTTCCTGCACCTGGACCGTTCGCAAGCCCAGCGCAACAACGTTGTCGCGTTTATCTTCGCCGCACTGGTGATCGTGCTGCTGGTGGGTCTGTCCTTGTGGATCATGTTCAGCATCCACACCGTCATGATGGCGAAGTGAGGTAGACCCGATGTCGCTCAAGCACTTTATCCAAATCACCAAACCGGGGATCATTTTCGGTAACGTGCTTTCTGTGGCAGGCGGGTTCTTCCTGGCCTCGAAAGGGCATGTCGATCTGGCCATCTTCCTGGCGGCCATGATCGGCACTTCTCTGGTGGTAGCGTCCGGTTGCGTGTTCAACAACTGCATCGACCGTGACATCGACCTGAAGATGGAACGCACCAAGAACCGCGCGCTGGTCCAGGGCTTGATCTCCCTGAAGCTGGCGCTGGTCTATGCGACTGTCCTGGGTGTGGCGGGCGTGGTGTTGTTGTACAAGGTGGCCAATCCGCTGGCAGCGTTGTTTGCCGTCATCGGTTTTGTCATCTATGTCGGCTTGTACAGCCTGTACCTCAAGCGTCGCTCGGTTCACGGCACGCTGGTGGGCAGTCTGTCGGGAGCCATGCCGCCGGTGATCGGTTACGTCGCCGTCAGTAACAGCTTCGACATGGCCGCCTTGACCCTGCTGGTGATGTTCAGCCTGTGGCAGATGCCGCACTCGTACGCCATCGCGATCTTCCGCTTCAACGATTACCTGGCGGCATCGATTCCGGTGTTGCCGGTGAAGCGCGGGATCCTGGTGGCCAAGCGGCACATCCTGCTCTACATCCTGGCGTTCCTGGTGGCGACCCTGATGCTCACATTCAGTGGTTATGCCGGCATGAGTTACCTGGCGGTGGCCGCGGCCATGGGCATGTACTGGTTGTACATGGCCTGGACCGGCTACAAGGCGGTGGATGACACGGTCTGGGCACGCAAGCTGTTCGTGTTCTCGATCTTCACCATTACCGCCTTGAGCGTGATGATGTCCCTGGACTTTAAAGCGCCCGCTGCGTTGCTGCTGACGTACGCGCCCTAAGCTGCAGACGTTGTAAAAAAAGCCCCGCCTTCGAAGGAAGTGCGGGGCTTTTTTCATGCAGCAGATGTCCCGTTACATATCCTTTAATGGTTTTCGGACCTGTCCCACTCCCTGGCTGGGTAAAATTGCCCGTTTGTTGATGAAGCCTGAGTGGATGTAATGGAAAACCGTATCGAAATGCTCGACTCGAGCGCGCGTTATGGCGCTGTCAGTCGCGGACTGCACTGGGCCATGGCAGTGGCCTTTGCCTGGATCTACTGCACCACCGGTGCCCACTACCTGCTGGCCGATTCGGCCCTGGACACCTTTCTCTGGCCGACCCACAAGCAAGTGGGCCTGCTGCTGATGGGCCTGCTGCTGGTGCGGCTGCTCTGGAGCCTGTTGAATCGCCATCGTCGCCCGCCCAGCGTCAACCTCGCCGCGACTGTGGGGCATGGCCTGCTGTATGCGGCCATGTTCGCCATTCCGTTTCTCGGGCTGTTGCGCCAGTACGGCTCGGGTCGCGCTTTTTCCGCGTTTGGCGTGCCGGTGATGAGTGGTTTCGAGGGGCCGAAAATCCAGTGGATGACCGAGCTGGGCAATAACTTCCACAGCCTGTTGGGCTGGACCCTGTTGCTGCTGATCGTTGGTCATGTGGCGGCGCTGATCCTGCACTGTGTCAAAGGTGACAGGGCTATCCTGCGGCGCATGGCCGGCGGCGCCGCCAGGGGCTGATCCGCAAGCCCCGGAAAAAAGCCCCGCCTTCGACAGAAGCACGGGGCTTTTTATAGAGTGCGCCGTTTAAACTACCGACGTGATTCCACTTATGCAGGAAGCAGAATGATGAAGAAAAAAGCCGTTGTTGTATTCAGTGGCGGGCAGGACTCAACCACCTGTTTGATCCACGCATTGCCGCTCTACGATGAAGTGCACTGCATTACCTTTGATTACGGCCAGCGTCACCGCGCAGAAATCGACGCCGCGCAGCAACTGTCAAAACAGCTGGGGGCCACCGTCCACAAAGTGCTGGACGCTTCGCTGCTCAACGAATTGGCGATCAGCAGCCTCACCCGGGACAATATTCCGGTTCCGACCGTGAACAGTTCGGGCGAAAGCTTGCCCAGCACCTTCGTGCCGGGAAGAAATATCCTGTTTTTAACCCTGGCCTCGATTTATGCCTATCAGGTACAGGCCGAATGCGTGATAACCGGGGTCTGCGAGACCGACTTCTCCGGCTACCCGGATTGCCGGGATGAGTTTGTAAAGGCGCTGAACAAGGCCCTCGAGTTGGGCATGGACTACAAACTGCGCCTTGAGACACCGCTGATGTGGCTGAACAAGGCGCAGACCTGGGCCCTGGCCGATTACCACCATCAACTGGAGCTGATTCGCCAGCAGACGCTGACGTGCTACAACGGCGTGCTCGGCAGTGGCTGTGGCGATTGCGATGCCTGCAACCTTCGCGCAAAGGGCTTGAATGAGTACCTGGGCAACAAGGCCGCGGTCATGGAGGCCCTGAAAGGCAAACTCAATCTGCAGTGAAGGGTTGATCGAGGGCGAGCCAATGGACTTAGGCAGCGCCCCGCCAGGTGAGTGTTGCTCCACTGGCTTGAGATGATCAGGCTGCGGGGGGATTGCCGGGGGAGAGGGCTTGGCGCCCAAAAGCGTTGCGCCTGTTGTGCCCCGCCTCCGGAACTTCCGGCGCCGATTGCAGACAAAGTTTTTCCTGCTCTGCGCGCCGCTTCTTCACCTTCGCCAGTGTTGCCCGTGCCAGGCCGGCTCCTGACGTATTTCTGAGCAGTGGCTCACAGCGTCGCGGCAGGGATTTTTTCCTTGGTGACGTTGCTGTTAACGTGGCCTCCCTTATTTCACGGAAGAAGAACGAGGCCGCCCATGGCTCACCCCCCTCAGTCCCATTGGCTGCACATTCTGCGCGGCCTGCTCATCAGCCTGATCGGTATCGTGTTGCTGGTGATCGCCAGCTACATCCTCAGCAATCGCCTGGAATTCCTCGACAACGCCTTGACCGCCGACGGCGTGGTCAGCGGTTTGAACGCTGGCGGCTCGCACCCCGAGATCGCATTCAGCACGGCCCAGGGCGAAGCTATTTCCTACCCGCAGGGCGGCTTTATCTTCGGTTACCAGGCCGGCCAGCCGGTCAAGGTGCATTACCTGGCCGAGCGCCCGGCCAACAGCGCCGTGGTCGATGACCCCATGGCGCTCTGGGCCACGCCTGGGGTGCTGGGCGGCCTCGGGCTGATTTTCCTCGGTGCCGGCCTGACGGGCATTTTCAAGCGCAAGGGCCAAGACCCTGTACGCTCTCTGAAAGGACTTTGAACCCATGAGCATCTCCATCCCGATACCGGTCAATGAAAGCCAGTGGCAGTACTCGACCGCGAGCGGAGGCGGCCTGACGGTGGCCCTGGTCGCCGGCAGTGGCGGCTCGATCATCTTGCGCTCGCCCCAGGGCCAGGACGTCAGCTTCCGCTACGGCGGCGTGGGCGTGGGGGTTGGCATCGGTGCACGGCTGCCGCGTATCGGCAAGATCAACATCAAGATCAAGGGCACGGGTGTGGCCGCGGCGGGCGCGGCAGAAGCGTTCCCCAGCACCGGCAAGGTCTTTGTCAGCGATGCGCTGAAGACCCGCGACCTGACCAGCGATGACATCACCGGCCCCTGCGTCTACACCGAAGTGGCAGCCGGCCTGGTGGTCGGCGGTTCGGCCACCGCGCTGTTGTTCGGCCTCGACCCCAAGCTGCTGGCCCTGTACCTGGCCCTCAGCAGCAACCCGGCGACGTCATTGATCGCCGCGCAGCTGGTCAACCGCCAGTTGCTGCAATCGGCCAAGGGCGCGGTGGTCATGGTCGGGATGAATGCCGGTGTGCAAGCGGGGGCGGGGGCGGGGATTTTTCTCGGTTACCTGTTCTGACTCTGAACGGCCCATCGATCGCCCACAAAAAAGCCCCGTGAAGGGGCTTTTCTATTACAGCGGGCGCGGTTACTGCTGCTGTGCGCTGTAGCCTTCAAAGGCGGTCTGCTGCTGGATCGCGGTCACGATGCCTTTACGGGTGGCCGGCTGTTCGTTGCCGTCCTTGTCGAGGAAGGTCTCGCTTTCCAGCTCGGCTTCATCGCCTTCGCCGACAAAGCTGAAACCCAGGAACTCAAAGGCTTCACGGTCGACGTTGGCCTTGGAGCGCGGGCGCATCGGCAGGGTGACGCTGATGCCGTCCTTGCTGATGGCGAACACTTCCATTTCTTTCTTGGCCCGTGCGGCCTTGCCCTTGCCGCCGCTCGGGTTGCTGATGGCCTGGTGGGTCTGGTTCAGCACCTTGAGGGCCAGGCTGTAGACCAGCTCCTGGAAGCTCGGGTCGTCCTTATAGCTGGACAGGATGCGGCTGATCGGGAAGCGTGCGCTGAGGTCTTCCAGGGCGCTGGCGTCGGCGGCCTCGGCGTCCTTGAGCTGCTTGAGCTCACCCATCAGCTCGTAGGCCTTGTCGTCGTCAAAACGGTCGTGGGCCTGGCGAATCGCGGTGCGCAGCTCACGAATCTGATCACTCTCTTTCGAGCTGTGAAAGGCGTCGAGGACCATCTCGCTGATGGTCTTGGCCTGGGCCACATGCTGGGAAAGATTGATCGCGTTTTCGTATTCAACCTTGCTGGACAAGGCGATCACGGATTCTTCGGTGTTGGAGTCAGGCATTGAAAATCCACTACTTCGTTTAACCAGGTTTGAGGCGTGAAAAGCCCGCGGGCATTTTCAGGTCGCCTAATCTATTGGACCCGGGCGGTGTTGTCACGGCTGAACAGGCCCCTTGGGGCAAAGGATGATGGATCCGATCCCGAATTTAATGGGCCATCATCGACCCCCGTCGGCCCCAAAACCCGTAGATGGGCCCAGGAGTTCATCGATGACCGCCATAAACGCCTCGACCAACTGGCTGCGGCCTTGCTTGCGAGTCAGCATCAGCAGTTGCGCGGTGGCGTCGGGGTCGGTCAGCGGGCGGTAGACCACGCCTTTCTTGGCCAGGGTCCGGGTGCATTCGGGCACCAGGGCCACGCCCTGGCCGGCCGCCACCAGGGCGATGATCGAGGTGATCTGGCGCCCGGCCGGGCCCGGTGTCAGCGCCAAGCCATTGCGCTGGTACAGCTGCTCGATGGCCTCGTTGAGCCCGGAGCCGTAGTCGGCGGGAAACAGAATCAACGGCTGCGCGCTGAGTTGCGCCAGGCTCACCTGCTCCAGGCTGGCCAACGGGTCATCGCTGCTGAGTGCGGCCACCAGCGGCTCGTCGCCCAAGGACAGGGCCTGCACCTGGGTCTGTCCATGGGGTGGGGTCAGGCGGCTCAGGCCGATATCGATGCGGCCGTCGACAATCTGCGACCACTGGCTGCCCGAGGCGCCTTCCACCAAGGTCAATTGCACCGCGGGAAAGCGCTGGGCGAAGGCCTGGATTGCCTGGCTGAAGATATCCGACAGGGCGACCGAACTGGCGTAGCCCAGGGACAGTTGCCCGGCCGAGCCCACGCTCAGCTTGCGGGCGATGACTTCGGCCAGGTCGACCTGCTCCAGCACCGCACGGGCATAGGGCAGGAAGTAACGGCCCTGGGCGGTGAGGGTCACGGTGCGGCTGGTGCGGTCGAACAGGCGAAAGCCCAGCTCGGTCTCCAGGGCGGAAATCTGCCGGGTCAGGGGCGGTTGGGCGAGGTGCAGGCGCAGGGCCGCGCGGCCGAAGTGCAGCTCTTCGGCGACCGTCAAAAAGTAACGCAACCTGCGTAGGTCGAGCATCCTGATCCTTAGGTATTGATCGGTCCGAAATCGGTATTGGTTTGCAACCTGTCGCGCATTCTATAAAGGCCCTTCGTCATAAAACGAGCGGTTTCATGAATTCGCGCCTGCATTGTGCACGCATCGCCCTGTTTCTGTGTGGCTGTGCGGCCTTCCTCAACCTGTACGCCACCCAAAGCATCCTCCAGGAATTTGCCCAGGGTTTTCAGGTGAGTGTCCGCGAGGCCGGCTGGAGCATCACCGTCACCACCCTCGGCGTGGCCATCACCGCCCCCTTTGTCAGTCGCTTTACCGGTCGTTTCGAGCAGCGCTCGGTGATTGTCGGCGCCTCCTTGCTCCTGGCCCTGCCTGCCGTACTCGCGGCCTATGCCGGCAGCTTTACCGAGCTGCTGGTCTGGCGCTTTGCCGAAGGCATGCTGATTCCGGTGGTGTTCGCCACCAGCGTGGCCTATATCGGCGATCGCTGGAGTGGCGGCAGCGTCACCGAAGTGACCAGTCTGTATGTGGCGGGCACCGTGCTCGGCGGCTTTGCCGGGCGTTTTGTCACTGGGGTGGTCACCGAATACGCCGGCTGGCGGGAAGCCTTCGAGCTGCTGGCCGCCGCGAGCCTGCTGATCGGCGTGGCGATCGGCGTGCTGCTGCCGCCCAATCCGCGCCCGCTGACCAAAGTCGCGCCCAGTCGCCTGCTGGCGGTACGCGAGCTGTACAGCAAGCGGCTGCTGGCCGCCTACGGGGTGGGCTTTTGTGTGCTGTTTTCGCAAGTGGCGACCTTTACCTACGCCGGGCTCTACCTCAGCCAGGCGCCGTTTGAGCTGGGCACCGCGGCCCTGGGCGCAATCTATGCGGTGTTCCTGCTGGCCCTGGTGGTGATCCCGATCGCCGGGCGCCTGAGCAAATCGCGACCGCAATCTGAGCTGCTGGTGGGCGCGGCGCTGCTGGGTGTCTGCGGTTCGGCCCTGACCCTGCTGCCGTCGTTGTGGCTGATCGTGCTCGGCCTGGCCTTGAGCTCCACCGGGGTCTTCCTGGCCCAGGCTGCCGCCAACTCCTTTACCACCGCCACCGCCCGCCACAACAAGGCCGGCGCGGTGGGGCTGTACCTGACCTGTTACTACCTGGGCGGCAGCTTCGGCGCCGTCGTCCCGGCCATGATCTGGAGCCGCTTCGGCTGGCCCGGCTGCGTGGCGCTGATCATCGGCTTCCAGTTGCTGTCGCTGATGATCGCGGTCAGTGGCTGGAAGCCCGGAACAACCGCAACACCGGTCGCTCGCGATGCCAATGGACGTGGCTCGACCGGGCCCATTCCCCAACCCGATTCATCATCCAATAAGGAATATGTGAGGTGACCATGAGTAACGTACTGACCCAACAAAGTCAGTTGTTGAAGATCGTTGAACCGGTCTTGAACGATATGCCAGCCAGTGTCTTGAAACATGCCCTGTTCGAGGCGTTCTGGAGTGAAGAAAGTGCACTCGTGGATATCGAAAATGCCTTTGAAAAACTCACCTCGCGCCATCAGTCACCGGCCGCGCTGAGGACCTTTTTCGCCAGTTGGTCGAAGACCAACAACTCGGCCACCAGCGTCTCTGGCCTGGCCAATCGCATCACCTTGCTGGCGCGCTCGGAACAGGGCTCCGAAGCCGCCGAAATGCTCTATCGGGCCTGCGGCAGCCTGCAACGCATCACCGACGAGGACCTGGGCGCCCTGGGCAACACCTTGCACTCGGACCTGTTCTACAACATGGCCACGCCTATCTGTGGCGATGACCAGTGGCTGCTCAAGGAGAACTGCCTGCCGTCGGCGCAGTCCTTCAAGGACTGGACCGACGCCCGTCGCCTGCGCGACCGCGACCTGCTGCAAGGGCTGCTGACCACGCTGATCCATGAGGTCTACACCCATGGCGAAGTGGAATTCATCCACCCGCTGTACAAGCAGTGGTTCGTTCGCGACATGGGCGTGCCGGCGGAAAGGGCCCGCGCCACTGTGGCCTGGGTCACGGTGCACACCGGCGGCACCGAGAGCAATCACTTCGCCCATGCGGTGGCGGCGGTGAACGAGTTTGTCGACGCCATGCAGATTCAGATCGACCCGGAAGCCGCGAAGGAAATCTTCGCCGAGTACCTGCGCCGCAAATCCAGCGTGATGTGGGACTGCGCTCAAGTCTTGCAATGATGGGGTAACACCGCCGACTGATGTCAGGCGCTTTTGCCGGGAGTCCTCGCTGGGGGGACTGCCGGCTTTTTTTTGCCCGCCGAAAAGCCCTCGTGGTTGCCGGGTTCAGCCTTGCGCCCGCGTGGCCTTGTGCTGCGCCGTGGCGAGGTCCACCGGCAAGCTGAAGCGAAAGCTGGCGCCGCGCCCGGGCAGGTCGATCAGGCGGATTTCCAGGCCGTGCAATTGCAGGATGCGGTGCACGATGCGCAGGCCCAGGCCGCCATCGCGACGCGCCCCACCGATGGTAAAGGGGCGCAGAAACAGCCCTTCGCGCAGGTCGGCGGCGATGCCCGGGCCGCTGTCGCTGAGGGTCACCTCCACCATCGGCCCCTGGGGCACCAGGCCGATCTCGATCTCGCCGCCTTCCGGTGTATGGCGCAGGGCGTTGTCGAAGAGGTTGGTCAGCACCCGCTCGATCAGGCCGAGGTCGGCGCAGACCGCACCGACGTTGGGCGCGAAGCTGGCCTTGAGCTGCACATGGCGCGCCTCGGCGCTGAGTTCGAACTTCTGGAAGATGTCCTGCACCAGGTCGGTCAGGGGGAAGCGTTCGAGCACCGGCTGCACAAAGCCGTGCTCCAGTCGCACCAGCTCCAGCAGCGACTGCGCCAGGCCACCGACCTTGCGGCTCTGGTCGAGGGCGATACCCAGGTAGCGCCGGCGTTCTTCGGGGGCCAGGCTGGCGTCCTTCAGTTGCAGGGTTTCGAGGTAGCCGTGCAGCGACGCCAGGGGCGTGCGCAGGTCATGGGAAATATTGGCCACCAGCTCGCGCCGCTCCTGGTCCTGGCGGGTGAGGGAACGCCACTGCTCGCTGAGGCGGCTCTGCATGTGGCGGAAGGTGGCGTCGAGCACGGCGATTTCATCGTGGCCCTCGGCGGGCAGCGGTGGGGTCGTGTCCGTGGCCGGGGCGCTGGGGGCGCCATCGATGTCGAACTGGCTGACGGTGTCAGTCAGCTTGCGCAACGGTCGGGTGATCAGGGCAAAGGCCGCCAGCCCGGCGATCAGGCACAGCAGGGCCACCAGGCCGATCGACCATAACGCGATGTTCAAGGCCGCGCTGGTGGCGCCGCGTTCGGCGAAGCGGTCGTGCTCTTCGCTCAGCAGCACCACGTACAGGTAGCCGGCCGGCTGGCCGTTGACCTTCAGCGGGGCAGCGCTGAACACCTTGCGCCCATCGAGGCTGCGCGGGTCATCGCCCAGAATCGGCAGCGCCGCGCCCTCCAGCAGGCGCTGTACCGGTGCCAGGTCCACCTGTTCCCGGCGCAGGCGGCCCTCGGGGGCGGCATTGCCGACGATCCGTCCCGTGGGGTCGAGCAGGTACACCTCGACACTGGGGTTGACCAGCATCAACTGGCTGAACAGCTCGCGCAGGGCACTGGGCATCAGGCCGTTGGCATCCATCAACTGTGTGTCGCGGGCGATGTGCTGGGCCAGGTCGCGGGACAGGCCCTGCACCACCTCCAGCTCATGCATCTGGTTGGCGCGCACCTGGAGCCATGCCGAGGTGCCGCAGCACACCAGCAACAGCAGGGCGAAGACCAGGGACAGGCGCTGGGTCAGGGTCAGTTTCATGCGGGCTCCTGGCTCGCGGCGAATTTATAGCCGCGCCCCCACACCGTGAGGATGCGCGTCGGTTGCGCCGGGTCGCTTTCGATCTTCGCCCGCAGCCGGTTGATATGGGTATTGACCGTGTGCTCGTAGCCATCATGGCTGTAGCCCCACACCGCGTTGAGTAGGTCCATGCGCGAGAACACCTTGCCCGGCTGGCGCGCGAAAAAGTACAGCAGGTCGAACTCGCGCGGCGTCAGGTCCAGGCGCCGGCCGTCGAGCGCCACGTCGCGGGTCAGCGGGTCGATGGCCAAGCCGTCCAGGGCCAGGCTGCCGGCGTCCATCTTCAGGTTGCGCGCCATGGCATCGACCCGGCGCAGCAGGGCCTTGACCCGCGCCACCAGCTCGAGCATGGAAAACGGCTTGGCCAGGTAGTCGTCGGCCCCCAGTTCCAGGCCGAGGATGCGGTGCATTTCGCTGGCGCGGGCGCTGGTGATGATGATCGGGGTGTAGCGGGTCATGGCGCGGGCGCGGCGGCAGATTTCCAGGCCGTCGACCCCGGGCAGCATCAGGTCGAGGATCAACGCATCCCAGCCGCCTTGTTCCAGCAGGCGCAGGCCCTGATTGCCGTCGGCGCTGTGCACCACCTCGAACTGCTCGTCACGCAGGTGCAAGACGATCAGGTCGGCGATGTGGGTGTCGTCCTCGACCACCAGGACGCGTTTGGGCTGTTCCATCGGTACTCCGGGCCTCGCTGCGTAAGGCGCTTATTGTGCGGGGTTTGCGCGCCTCGAGTTATCACGAATTGTTTAACTGTGCGTGAGGATTTGGCGACCACCTCAAGCCTAGGCTGTGTTGAACGCGAACCACGGTGATTTTTCGGGAGAGGCTCATGTTTTCACGGCGACAGTTTCTGCGGGTAGGTGGCAGCCTCGGTGCAGCGGCCCTGGCCATTGGGGTTCTGCCCCGGTTGGTCGGCAGCCCGGTGCTGATCAGCGAGGCCCGGGCGGATGAGGTGTTCGAGGTCAGCCACAGCGACAGCGAATGGCGCACCCTGCTCAGCGCCGAGCAGTACCAGGTGCTGCGCGAGGAGGGCACCGAGCGCGCCTACAGCAGCCCGCTGAATGACGAACACCGTGACGGCACCTTCAGGTGTGCCGGCTGCGCCCTGGAGCTGTTCTCTTCCCGCACCAAGTTCGACAGCCGCACCGGCTGGCCGAGCTTCTGGGCGCCCCTGGAGCAGGCCGTGGCGACCCGCAGCGACCGAAGCTTCGGCATGCAGCGCAACGAAGTGCATTGCCGACGCTGCGGCGGGCACCTGGGGCACGTCTTCGACGACGGCCCGCGGCCCACGGGCCTGCGTTACTGCATGAACGGCGTGGCAATGAATTTCGCGCCGCACGCGGCGTGAACCCTGGACACATTCTTCTACTCACTGAAAAAAGGTCGTCGCCATGTGGCTGCTACTTCTCGCTTATCTCGGCGGTGTGCTGACCATCGTCAGCCCGTGCATTCTGCCGGTATTGCCCTTTGTCTTCGCCCGCACCGGGCAGCCGTTTGTGCGCAGTGGCCTGCCGCTGCTGGTGGGGATGGCCCTGACATTCGCCCTGGTCGCCACCCTGGCGGCGGTGGGCGGGAGTTGGGTGGTACACGTCAATCAGTACGGGCGTTGGCTCGCATTGCTGTGCGTTGCGCTGTTCGGGCTGACGCTGCTGCTGCCGCACCTGGCCGAACGCCTGACCCGGCCCCTGGTGGCAGCCGGCAGCCGGCTGTCGCAAGCCGCGGGCAACGATGCCCGGCCACGGCCTGGGGCGTCGTTGCTGATTGGTGTTGCCACAGGCCTGCTCTGGGCGCCGTGTGCGGGGCCGATTCTCGGCTTGCTGCTGACCGGCGCGGCCCTGCAGGGGGCGAACCTGGGCACCAGCCTGTTACTGCTGGCCTATGCGGCCGGTGCCGCCACCTCGTTGGCCGTGGCCCTGTTGCTGGGCGGCAAGGTCTACGCCGCGATGAAGCGCACGATCGGCGCCGGTGAATGGCTGCGCCGCGGCCTGGGCGCCGCGATGCTGGTCGGGGTTGTGGCCATCGCGCTGGGCCTGGACACCGGGATTCTGGCGCAAGTCTCCACGGCCTCCACCGGCAGCCTGGAGCAGGCACTGGTTGGGCGCCTGGCGGGCAAATCGGCGAACGGCGGCGGGGCGATGATGGCGCAAAACCTGCCACCCCGGGACGCTGGCGGCGGCAGCATGATGGCCGCCGGTGGCGCGATGAAAGCGACCGCCAAGGACCCCGCGCTGCCCATCGAGGGCCAGTTGCCGGCGCTCGACGGTGCGGTGCAATGGCTGAACTCGCCGCCCCTGGATGCGCAAGCCTTGAAGGGCAAAGTGGTGCTGGTGGATTTCTGGACCTACTCCTGCATCAACTGCCTGCGGACCCTGCCGTATGTCAAAGCCTGGGCCGAAAAATACCGCGACCAGGGGCTGGTGGTGATTGGCGTGCACGCGCCGGAGTTCGCCTTCGAACGCGATGTCGGCAACGTCACCAAAGCCATGAAAAACCTCGGCATCACCTACCCAGTGGCGATCGACAACGATTACCGGATCTGGCGCGCGTTCAACAATGAATACTGGCCGGCCCACTACTTTGCCGACGCCCAGGGGCGGATCCGCTATCACCACTTTGGCGAGGGCGACTATGCCGAGTCGGAACGGGTGATCCAGCAGCTGTTGCGTGAAGCCGGCAACGGCAACGTCAGCGGCGGCCTGATCCAGGCCGATGCCCGGGGCGTGCAGCAGGCACCCGACATGAGCACGGTGGCTTCGCCGGAAACCTACGTCGGCTATCAACGCTCCGAGCATTTTGTGCCCGAGGCGAGCCTGGCTCCCGACACGGTGGCGGCCTACCAGGCCCCCGCCAGCCTGACCCTGAACGACTGGGGCCTGAACGGCCAGTGGCAAGTGGGCGCCGAACGCGCGGTGGCTTCGGCCGCCGGGGCGGGGATTGTCTATCGCTTCCATGCCCGTGACCTGCACCTGGTGCTCGGCCCGGGCGCCGACGGCAAGCCGGTGCGCTTCAAGGTGACGATCGATGGCCAGGCCCCGGGCGCGGCCCACGGTGTCGACGTCGCCCCGGAGGGCAGCGGCAGCGTCACCGAACAGCGTTTGTACCAACTGCTGCGCCAGCCGGGTGGGGTGGGCGATCGCACTTTCAGCATTGAATTTCTCGACCCGGGTGTCTCGGCCTACGCCTTCACTTTCGGTTGAGCCGCCGTACCTTTCTGTCAGGAGTCATGCGCCATGCACACCTCTTTCAAACGCTTGTTACTGGGCCTGGCCATGGTCGGGGTGGTCGGCCAGTGTTCGGCTTTTTCCTTTGGCCGCAGTGAAGAACCGGTGGTCATCGCGGCCCCGGCCCTGGATGAAAACACCCAGGCCCACAGCGAAACCGCAGTCTTTGCCGGGGGCTGTTTCTGGGGCGTGCAGGGGGTATTCCAGCATGTGAAAGGGGTGCAGCGCGCGGTTTCCGGTTACGCCGGGGGCGCGGCCGATACCGCCCGGTACGAACGGGTCAGCGACGGTGATACCGGGCATGCCGAATCGGTGCAGGTGACCTTCGACCCGACCCAGGTCAGCTACGGCAGCCTGTTGCAGATTTACTTTTCAGTGGCTCACGACCCCACCGAACTCGACCGCCAGGGCCCGGACAGCGGCACGCAGTACCGATCGGCGCTGTTTGTGCAAAGCCCTGAGCAACAACGGGTGGCCCAGGCCTATATCGTCCAGCTCGACGCGGCCCATGTGTTCGGCAAGCCCATCGTCACCCGGCTGGAGCACGACAAAGGCTTCTACCCAGCCGAGGACTACCATCAGGACTTCCTCACTGAGCATCCGGCGTACCCCTATATCGTGGTCAACGACCTGCCCAAGGTTGCCCACCTGAAACAGCTGTACCCGCGGCGCTACCAGGAGCAGCCAGTGCTGGTCAAAGGCGGTTCCTGACCCGTCGCTGGCCGCTAGGGTATTTGCGGCCAGGTGTCGGTGATGTCCAGCCAGCAGGCTTTGGAGTCGACGTGGATATGCTGTTGGCGCGCCGCTACTAACTCGCTGTCGAGGGTCCCCAGGGCCACCGAGACCCAGTCCGGGAAGTCGCCGGCGCTGTTCGACCAGAACAGGCTTGAACCGCACACCCCGCAGAATTCGCGAAGCACCGTCGGTGATGAGCGATAGGCGCGCAGCTGGTCCTGGCCGCCGAGCCATTCAAGGGCCGCGCGCCGCACGCTGCCGTAGGAGGCAAAGGCGGCGCCGTGGGATTTGCGGCACTGGCCACAGTGGCAGTGGCTGACCGCCTTGATCGCCTGGTGCAGGCGATAGCGCACGGCGCCGCACAGGCAGCTGCCGTCGTAGCAGGGAAGCTCGGACATTGGGTTCATAGGCTCGCAGGGCTGATAACAGTGACGGCGCACATCATATGGCGTTTGCCACCCGGTGTACCTTACTCTCCCCGAGCCCGGCTCCAGGTCACCCCGCACTCAAGGAACGAGTCATGAACCGCACGCTCTGTATCGCCACCAGCCTTTCGATCACTATTCGGGCCGCTGAAAGATCAACTGCAAAACCGCGTCGTCCTCAGCAACGCCGCGACCCGGGCGCCGAACAGCGAGGGGCGGGCGCGCAATGTCGGTGATCGTTATGCCAGCCTGAGCAGTGATGCCTGCCAGGCCCCGTGCGGTGAACCGGCCGGGAGTTACACCTATGGCCTTGAGGCCAAGCTGGAGCGCGCCGAGGCGCCCAAGGCGAAACGCAGCCTGGGCGACAAGTTCGACGATGCCTACATCGGCGCCTGGACCACGGTGTTCGTGATTGCCCTGTTGCCCCTGGTGCTGATCGGCCTGGCGGTGGACAAGGCCACCGATTGAGCCTTGATCAGTAGAGCCACTTGCGCACCAGGCTCTCGCCATAGCGGGCACCGAGCAGCGCTTCGCCGGTGTCATCGTCGTCGTGAACCTCCGCCAGGCAGCGCAGCATCAGGGCGTCGAGGTAGTCCTGGGTTGAATCGAAAAACCGCGTCAGGGCCGGCTCGGTGTCATGGTCAAAGTAGTAGACCGCCCCGTCCTGGCGGTGGAAACAGAACATATTGCCGTTGCCCAGGTAATCCCCAAACGCGACCAGGGCCTCGACCAGCGGCAGGTCCAGGTTGTCTTCATAGATATCGGTGATGCCGGGATAGGCCGCCAGCAGCGGCTGGATGCACACCGGGCCGTGATGCACGCTGCACAGGGTTTCGGCCAGGGACAGCGCCCCCAGTTGCAGGTGGTACTGACGCAGGGGCGCGGGCAGGGCGCAGCCCAGTTGCTGCTCCAGCGCCTGGATGGCGCCTTCAGCGACCGGTGTCAGCATGGGGGCCGAGACATGGCCCTCCCACAGGGCGGCGTAAGCCTTGATCACGGCCTGATACCAGGCCAGGCGCGCCTGCGGATCGGGCAGCGCCGGCCATGCCAAGGCCGGGCAATCGGCAGGTGGCCAGGTGTCGGAGGTGTTATCGAGGTCGGACATGGGGCTTCCTTGCGCGGTGGCGGTGAGTGGGGCAGGGATTATGCAGGATGTCGCGGGCGTTCCATGGCGATGTTCGAGCGGGCAAACCCCAGTTTTTCGAAGAACGCTTCGGCACCGGGACGGCCGGCGCGCAATACCCAGGTGATCTGCGGGTCGTCGCCCATGATCTGCTGCACCAGCCCACGGCCGATGCCTTGGCCCCGGTGTTCGCTGGCGACCACCACCATCGACAGGTAACCATTGGACAGACCGTCGCTGATGCCACGGGCAAAACCGACCACCTGTCCATCCTTGAACGCCACGGCAGTGTGCTGGGAGTGGGCGATCAATTGCGCAAAGTGCGAGGGCGACCCGATGCGGTGGCCCCAGCCATTGGCCCCGAGAAACAGCCGTACGGTTTCGATTTCCTCAGGGAGGATCGGGCGGATTTGCATGTGTTTACCCCTGGCCACGGCCTTGCCTAACGTCAGCGCCCCACCTTAGCGGGGGAGGCCTGTTCTGTGAACTGCGACTTTGTCGGCGGCGGAAGACGGTGGAACTTCCGGCCAGGCCCGCAGCCCAATTGCTGCATGGCGCCCGCTCGTGGTGGGTGGCCCGGGCGGTTTTTCACCCCGTAGGGTTCTGCTATGGTGGCCGCCTCTTCAACGGATGAGTATCGAGACTGCTTATGGCTTACGCCCCTCACTCGCGCTCCGGCGGGATGTTCTCCAGCCTGTTGATCACCCTGATCGGCGCCGGCCTGCTGTTGATCGCCGGCAAGGTCGCCAGCGACCGTTATGACTTTGTCTCCGAGGCGAAAGTGGCCCAGGGCCTGGTCAGCGAACTGAACGCGGGCGGCGCGCACCCGCAGATCGACTTCACCAGCATCGCTGGCGAGAAAATTTCCTACCCCCAGGGCGGTTTTATCTTCGGTTACCAGATCGGCCAGCCGGTGCGAGTCCTGTATTCCCCCGAGCGTCCGGCCAATAGCGCGATCATCGATGACCCCTGGGCCCTGTGGGCCACGCCGGTTGTGATCGGCGGCCTGGGCCTGCTGTTTGTGATCTGCGGCGTGCCGGGGCTGATCAGGCGCAAGCCCCGGCGCGTCACCCGGGGCAGCCTGCTCAAGGGCCTCTGACCTACGCCAGGCCGGCGAGGCAGGCTTCAAGGATATCCAACCCTTCTTCGAGCACTTCGGGCTCGATGGTCAAGGGCGCCAGCAAGCGAATGATGTGCCGCGCCTTGCCGCTGGGCATCAACAGCAGGCCGGCTTCGCGGGCGCTGGCCAGCAGCGCGCTCAGTTGCTCGGGCGCCGGTGCGCCCTGAGGGGTGACCAACTCGATACCGCGCATGGCGCCGACCCCGGTCAGGCGTCCCAGGTAAGGCGAAATTTTCTGCGCCTGCCAGCGCTGGTAGCGCTCGACAATCGCCTGCTCCTGGCGCTCACCCCATAGTTGCAGGCGTTCATCGCTCATCTCGTCCAGAGTGGCCAGGGCCGCCGCGCAGGCCAGTGGGTTGCCGGAGTAGGTGCCGCCCAGGCCGCCCTTGGGCAGGTTGTCCAGCAGCTCGCGGCGCCCGACCACCGCCCCCAGGGGCACGCCACCACCAATGCTTTTGCCGAGCAGGATCAGGTCCGGCTCGATGCCCAGGCGCGAGAAGGCGAAACGCTGCCCGGTGCGGCCGAATCCGGACTGGATTTCATCGACGATCAACACAATCCCATGCTGGTCGCAGAAGCGCCGCAAGGCCCGGGCGAACTCCGCATCCAGGGCCAGGAAGCCGCCTTCGCCCTGGACCGGCTCGACGATGAAACAGGCGACGTCGGCCACATCGATTTCCACGCTGAACAGCCGCTCCATGGCCTTGAGGGCCTCGGCGCAGCTGACGCCGTTGTCCTTGCTGGGGAAGGGCAGGTGATACACCGGGCCCGGCAGCACCCCCACCTTCTGCTTGTAGGGCGCGACCTTGCCGTTGAGGTTGAGGGTGGCCAGGGTGCGGCCGTGGAAGCCGCCGTCGAAAGCGATCATCGCCGTGCGCCCAGTGGCGCCGCGCACGATTTTCAGGGCGTTCTCCGCCGCTTCCGCACCGCTGTTGGTGAGCATGCCGCTGACCGGGTAACCCACGGGGATAAAGTCTGCCAGGCGCTGCATAAAGTCGATGTAGGGACCGTGGGGGGCGGCGTTGAACGCGTAATGGGTGAGTTTGCCTGCCTGCTCCCGGATCGCCGCCACCACCCGCGGGTTGCAGTGCCCGAGGTTGAGCACGCCAATGCCGCCGACAAAATCGATGTAGCGCTTGCCGTCGCCATCCCAGACCTCGGCATTTTTGCCGTGGCTGAGAAGGATCGGATGGACGATGGAAATCGAACGGCTGATGGTCTCGCTGCTCATGCTGAGGGGCTCTGGTTGCCTGGAACGTGGCGCTATCTAAGCCAACAGCCGGTGCTTGTCGCAAACGAAATAAAGTCGCCGGGTCAGTATGAAATTTCCGAATGTGTGGCCGCATCCCGCGCCACGTCTTCGACTATCCAGTCGAGGAAGGCCTTGACCTTGGGGATCTGCGCGGTGTGTTCGGCGTGGGCGACAAAGTGCGCGCCGCTGCTGGGCAAGGGGTAGTCCCAGGGAATCACCAGGGTGCCCTGGGCCAGTTCGTCGGCCACCAGGTACCGCGGGATCAGCGCCACGCCATAACCGCATTGGGCCGCGCGGATGCACATGTAAAAAGTGTCGAAGCGCGGCCCGTGATAGCTGTTCTGCGAATGCAGGCCCTGGGCCAGGAACCATTGGTGCCAGGCCTCGGGGCGTGAGGTGCATTGCAGCAGGGTGTGCTGCGCCGATGGCGAACTGTGCTCGGCGACAAAGTCCGGGGCGCACACCGGCACCACGGCTTCGCGAAACAGTTCGATGCAGGTCGCACCCGGCCACGACCCCTGGCCGTAGAAAAAGGCGATGTCGGCCTTGGCCTGCAACACATCGAAGGGCTCCAGCTCGTTGCGGATCTCCAGGTGAATGCGCGGGTGGCGCTGGGCGAAATGCTTGAGCCTGGGCACCAGCCAGCGGTCGCCGAAGGTCGGCTGGGTGGCGATCCGCAGCACTTCGGTTTCGCCGCCATAGGTCTGGATGTAGCGGCTGGAAATGTCGACCTGGGTCAGGATCTTGTGCACCTCGGCCAGGTACAGCGAACCGGCCGGGGTCAGGAACAGACGCTGGCGCACCCGCTCGAACAGGTTCTGGCAGAGCATCTCCTCGAGTTGCGCCACCTGCTTGCTCACCGCGCTCTGAGTCAGGTGCAGCTCCTCGGCGGCGCGGGTGAAACTCAGGTGGCGGGCGGCGGCTTCGAAGCATTGCAGGGCTGTCATGGAGGGGGTCAGGCGTTTGGAAATCACAGGCTGTCCTGGTGCGGGGGGTGGGAGTTCATTCCTGGGCGGAACGGGCTGTTGCCGAAACATCGTTTGTTCAACCGGCGGCAACCGACTAATACTGGCCGGCCTCGAAGATTTCAAGCCTTATCCGGTTTGAAGGATGAGCACCGCACCACCCTTGCGCGCTTGCGGGCACGCGACGAGCCACAGCGCCGTTGCGGCCGGTGAACCTACCCGGCTCAGGACTTACGTGCCGAACAAGAAGAAAAATGGAGATGTTGCATGAACCCAGTTAAATCCACCCTCGCATTGTTCGCCGCTGCCGCCTTGCTCGGTGCCACGGCCACCGCCCAGGCGGGGGCGACCCTCGACGGCATCCACAAGAAAGGTTTTATCCAGTGCGGCGTCAGTGACGGCCTGCCGGGGTTCGGCGTGCCGGATGCCCAGGGCAAGATGGTCGGTCTCGACGTCGACGTGTGCCACGCCGTGGCTGCCGCCGTGTTTGGCGATGCCTCGAAAGTGAAGTTCAGCCAGCTCACGGCCAAGGAGCGCTTCACTGCGTTGCAGGCCGGCGAGATCGACGTTCTTTCGCGCAACACCACCTGGAGCAGCTCGCGGGATGCCGGCATGGGCCTGGTATTCACTGGCGTGACCTACTACGACGGCATCGGTTTCCTGATCAACAACAAGTTGGGGGTGACCAGCGCCAAGGAGCTGGATGGCGCCACCGTGTGCCTGCAGGCCGGAACCACCACCGAGCTCAACGTGGCCGATTACTTTCGCGCCAACGGCCTGAAATTCACCCCCATCACTTTCGACACCGCCGATGAAAGCGCCAAGGGCCTGGAGGCCGGGCGCTGCGACGTGCTGACCACCGACCAGTCCGGGCTCTATGCCCAGCGCCTGAAAATGGCCACCCCGGACGACTTTATCGTGCTCCCGGAAATCATCTCCAAGGAACCCCTCGGCCCCCTGGTCCGGCGCGGCGACGCCGAGTGGTTCAGCATCGTCAAGTGGACCCTGTTCGCCATGCTCAACGCCGAGGAAATGGGCATCACCTCGGCCAACGTCGAAGCCCAGGCCACGTCCACCCAGAACCCGGACATCGCCCGTTTGCTGGGGGCTGATGGCGAGTACGGCAAGGACCTGAAACTGCCCCGCGACTGGGTGGTGCAGATCGTCAAACAGGTGGGTAACTACAGCGAAGTCTTTGAGCGCAACGTGGGGCAGGGCAGCCGCCTGAAAATCAAGCGCGGGCTCAATGCGCTGTGGAACAACGGCGGGATTCAGTACGCACCGCCGGTGCGCTGAGGTCCGGGTGTGTGCCCGTCCGCCCAGGCGGTCGGGTGCGCCGTGGTGCCAAGCTCAGGCGTCTTGCCGAGCCTTGGCCTTGGCCCGCCGGTGGCGAATCAGCGCCGCGGCGACAAACAGCAGCACCACCCCGATAAAGATGGGCAAACGATAGGGTTTGAGATTGCCCAGAAAATGTTCCAGCGCCTCACCGGCCCAGTACCCGGCCGTGACGAACAGCGTGGCCCAGACCGCAGCGCCGAGCATGTTCAACAGGGTGAAGCGCCACGGTGACAGCCGGCTGGCGCCGATCACCATCGGCCCGACCAGACGCATGCCGTACAGGAATCGCACCGCAAACACTGAGGTCGAGGGGTAGCGCTCGATCAAGCCCTGGACCCGCTCGATCGCCGCCTGGTGCCGCTTGAGCTTGGGCAATAGCCGCGCGCCGAAGTAGCGCCCGCTCCAGAACAGCATCTGGTCCCCCAGCATCCCGCCGACACTGGCCCAGGCAATCACCGGCCACAGTTTCAGCACCTGCTGGTGCGCCGCCATGCCGCCCAGAATCAACACCGTTTCGCCCTCCAGCAGGCAACCGATAAACACCACCCAGTAACCGTATGTGGCGAGGAGGGCGTTGAGGTCGAGGTGTTCAAACATGAGGGGCAGGCCTTGTGGTCAATCAGCGATGGTCAGAAAAGTGAGTGGCTGGCGGTGGGGGAAGTTCCCGGGTTTTTGGCCTGGGTCGACGTGGGAGTGAAGAGTCCGAGGTCGTTTATTTTGGGATATGTCTTTGACATATACATTGCGATATCTACACTGGATATACCTTAGGTATATCCCTCGGAGTGTTTATGGAACAAGGGTCGGTATTTAAAAGTAACCGCAGTCAGGCGATACGCATGCCCAAGGCGGCAGCTCTGCCGGAGGATGTTACTCGGGTGGATATTGTCAGCATTGGACGCAGTCGAATTATTACCCCGGCCGGCGAGTCTTGGGACAGCTGGTTTGATGAAGATAGCGTCAGCGATGATTTCATGAGTGACAGGGATCAGCCTGCCGAACAGATACGTGAGTCCTTCTGATGCTCAAGTACATGCTTGATACCAACATTTGTATCTTCACCATCAAAAACAAACCGCAGCAGGTTCGTGAGGCGTTCAGCCGGCAGCATGGTCGCCTGTGCATCAGCTCAGTGACCTTGATGGAACTGATTTACGGTGCGGAGAAGTCAGCGGCCCCTGAGAAAAATCTGAATGTGGTCGAGGGATTTTCTGCGCGGCTTGATGTGCTGGACTATGACGACGAGGCGGCGATTCATACCGGTCAGCTTCGCGCAGAACTGGCCAGGCTGGGTCAGCCTATCGGTCCTTACGATCAACTGATTGCAGGTCATGCGCGCTCTCAGGGGCTGATTCTAGTGACCAATAATCTGCGTGAGTTCCAACGGGTTCCTGGGTTGCGCGTGGAAGACTGGGTCTGATGCGTCGGCTACTAGCCAGGCGCTGACCACCTGTTTCAATCCGCCTCGGCTTCCCGCGACGGCACAAACAGTTCGGTACTGCCCGTAGGCTCGCTGTGCCAGGCTTGAGTCACGGCTTCCAGGGCGGCTTCACTGTAGGTCTTGAAGGCAATCTCGGCGATGCCCCAAGCCTGGTCATGGATCACCGAGGCTTGCATGTCTTCGCCCTCGAACGCGTCAATCCCCAGGTAGCTCTCCTTGGCCTGCAAGTGCAGGCGCTGCACCAAGTGCTGCGCCACACGGGGATCGATGGGCAGCGGTGGGGCAAACTCCCAGCCACTGTCGCCCAGGGATTTTGTGCTGCCCAGCGCCAGCACAAAGGCGGCCTTGTAACGGTTGCGCAGGGCACCTGGAACCAGCGTTCGCCAGACCTCCCGGGCAATGGCGCCTCGGCCCATGCCGATGCCTTTGGCATGGCGGGCGAAGTCCTGCTGCTGGGTGATGTCCTGCCACTGTTCCACGCTCAGCAATTGCTCATGCGGCGGCTGGCTTTCCAGTTCGAACTCGATAAAGCGCCCGTTCTGGTCGATCAGCTCGCCGCACAGGCCGGGCATGCCGGGGAAGTCCAGTTCCAGACGGAGCAGGATGCTGCGCGCCCAGTCGACGCCCCGGGCGGCGCCGGCCTCACGTAGCGCCAGCGGCAGGCCCTGTTGGCGCCAGTGCAAGGCGCACGTCGTCAAGGCATGGGCGGCGAGGGCGTTTTGCTCCTGCACGTTCAACTGGCGCTTTTTCAACAACCGGGCAATGTCCAAGGCGCATCCTGTTCCTGAAGGTTGAGGTGATTTCGCGCGGGCTCAGCGTGCCCAACTCAACGGCAAAACAGCTGGATATTACGCGACGACGGGTAACGAATCTCGACTGTTGCCCCCGCTTCGACCAATGCCTGCTGCCAGACCTCGAGCGCTGCCGGCCAGGCGCCGAGCACCTGGAACACGCCTTCGGCCAATCGCTGTTTGGCCTCCTGCGGGCTGAGCCGCGTCGCTTGGCGCAGCACACTGAACACTTTCGCTGGCTGGGGCCCGACATCGATGACCCACAGCGCAGGGTCCAGGGCGGGCAACGGCGGGTACTCGGGGAAGGGGCCATGCTCGGCCCGTAATTGCTCCATGGCCACTGCATGGGGCAGATGGGACAGGGCCTTGGCGCTGGCCAGGTGTTCGTCGCAAAACCACTCCAAGCCGTGCGCCTGGCCCGCGGCGCCCTCGGGCAACGCGCGGAAGTCGGCGAATGACACCGCGCCGCCGCCTGTGCCGCGATGACCGTACTCGCAGCGAAAGTCGTTGTGGCACAGGTCACAGATCGGCGGTTTCATGCAGCGCCTCCCAGGTGAAGTGGTTTCGGCGATACAGGGTCGAGGTCAGGGGGTGGCTGATGTCGCCCTGCAGGCGTTCGCACAGTTGATGCAGTTGCGCGATGCCGGTGGTGTTGGCGGCGTCGGTAAAGGCCAGCACATCCCGCGCCGGCAGGGCGGCGATGGCGCCGTTGGGCAGCAGTTGGGCGTACCACTGCGACCAGAATTCATCCAGCAGGAGCAGGCTGGCCTCGAAATGGCCGTCCAGCAGCACCGCAAACAGCTCGCCGTGGGCCCGGACGTCAGCCCGTTCCTCGGCCAGCGCCGCAAGGTTGCGCAGGCCGATCAGGTGCAGTGCCTGTGGGCTGATGCCGGCCTGATCCAGGTGCCGTTGCTGCACATAGGCAAATGACTCGCCTTCATCCACCAGGTACGCCACCAGCAGGTCCTGGGCAAAAGGCTGGAGGATTGGGCTGTCGGCGGGAGACAGCGTCAGTTCGATCACGTCCGAGGCGGGCGCCTGGACCTTGAGGTAGGCAATGGCCCGTTGGCAAAACGCTTCAGCACTGGTCGGCATACGGTTCCCTGTTCACGACGATGATCGGACGGCGAGCGCCAGGGTAACGCGGGCGCCGCCGTTGCGGAATGCAAGTGCTGCGCTGGAGCCACGAACGGCGCTTTTTTACCCCAGGTGCACGGCAGCTGATCCATATCAAACTGCCATCAGAGAAATGCCTGTAAAACACTTTTATGCGCAACTCCGTGAGGTTGTGCGCCCCGGTCCGTGTGGACACGTGCCCGGTGATACCCATAAAAATAGATGCCGATAACTGCCGAGGAGACCACTCCAGGCAGTTCTTAAAGGAATAACCTGATGGCTTTCTCTCTGTCACGCTTGGCCATTCTTGGCGCGGCGTTGCTCTGCGTTCACTCCGTCCAAGGCAATGAGCCGATACCGGCACCTGCTACCGTCCAGACCACCCCCCCTGCTGAACCAACCCTGGTCGAGCGCGGCCTGTATGTGGCGCAACTGGGCGACTGCATCGCCTGCCACACCGCCAAGGGCGGGGCGATCATGGCCGGTGGCCTGGAACTGAAAACCCCCATGGGCACCATCTACTCGAGCAATATCACCCCCGACCCGGACACCGGCATCGGCCGCTACAGCTTCGAGCAGTTCGACCGCGCCATGCGCGAAGGCGTGACCCCCAACGGCAGCCATTTGTACCCGGCGATGCCATATCCGTCCTACGCCAAGATGACCGAAGAGGACATGCGTGCGCTCTTCGCCTACCTGATGGACGGTGTGGCGCCGGTGGCGCAAGCCAACCTCGAAGCCGACATGGGCTTCCCCTTCAACCAGCGCTGGGGCCTGTGGTTCTGGAACCTGGTGTTTGTCGACAACAAAGAGTTCGAAGCTGACCCGAAAAAAGACGCCCAGCTCAACCGTGGCGCCTATCTGGTCCAGGGCCTGGGCCACTGCGGCTCCTGCCACACGCCGCGCGGCATCGCCTTCCAGGAGAAGGCCATGAGCGACAACGAGTCCGGCGGCGAGCATTACCTGGCCGGCGAGACCGTGGAAGAGTGGCGCGCCCTCAGCCTGCGGAACCTGTGGACCGTGGAAGACACGGTGCAACTGTTGAAAACCGGGCAGAACCGCTTCGCCACCGTGGCCGGCAACATGGCCGATGTGATCAACCACAGCACCCAGCACATTTCCGATGCAGACCTGACGGCGATCGCCGCCTACCTCAAGTCCCTGCCGGCTGGCAAAGACGACCTGCCGATGCCGTCCCAGCCACTGACCCCGGCCGCGCCACCGAGCAACCTGTTCAGTTCGCGTGGCGGCCTGGGTTATGCGCAGTTCTGCTCCGACTGCCATCGCCAGGACGGTGGCGGCGTGCCGCAGATGTTCCCGGCGCTAGCGGGTAACCCGAGCATCGCCTCGGCCAACCCGACCTCGCTGCTGCACATCACCCTGACCGGCTGGCAGACCGCGCAAACCGCGGCCCACCCACGGGTCTACACCATGCCGGGCTTTGCCCAGCTGGCGGATGAAGAGATTGCCGAGATCCTCAGTTTTGTCCGCAGCAGTTGGGGCAACACCGGCTCGGCCATCAGCCCCGCGCAGGTCAAGGCCATGCGTGCCCAGCTCAGCCCGACGGTTGAAAGCACCTTGTTCGAAACCCCGCGCCTGGCCAATCTGCTGGCCGCACCCAACGCCGAGCAAGTGGTGCGTGGCATGCGCCTGCACCTGGAAACCAAGGCGCTGTTGCCGGACAACGTCGGCAACTCCCTGAACTGCACCAGCTGCCACCTCAACGCCGGCACCGTGGCCGACGGCTCGCCCTTTGTCGGAGTTTCGGCGTTCTTCCCTGGCTATGCGCCGCGGGCCGGCAAGACCATTACCCTGGAAGAGCGCATCAACGGTTGCTTCCGTCGCTCGATGAACGGCAAGCCGCTGCCGGTGCAGGGCACGGACATGCAGGCGATGGTGGCCTACTTCGACTGGATGAAAAACAACACCAAGCCCGAAGACAAAGTGGCCGGGCGCGGTGTCGGCAAGATCGACCCGTCGCTGACCCCCAACCCGGAACACGGCCAGCAGGTCTACGCCAAGCAGTGCGCGGTGTGCCATGGCGCCGACGGTGAAGGCCTGAAACGCGCCGATGGCAGCCTGATCTTCCCGCCGCTGTGGGGCGAGCAGTCGTTCAATATCGGTGCCGGCATGGCTCGCACCAACACCGCCGCGGCCTTTGTCAAACGCAACATGCCCATCGGTTTCCATGAAAAATTCCCCCTGGGCCAGGGCGGCCTGAGCGACCAGGAAGCGCTGGACGTGGCCGAATACTTCTCCCACCAGCCGCGTCCCGATTTCCCGGACAAGGTCAAGGATTGGCCCAAGGATAAAAAGCCGGTGGATGCGCGTTACTGATTGCGCTCAACGCGTGTCACCCCGTGCCGGCGTCTGCCTGACAGGCAACGCCGTCCGCGCCTTTGGCGAAAGAAAGAGCAGGCGCCGGCAATCGGTGTCCTGGTAAAAACTCCTCAGCGGCCTGTGGCCCTGAGGTAGGATTGCCGATCTTTTTCAATGGCTGCCACCCCCTGGCAGCCGTCCGCCATGCTCAAGGACGAACGATGAAACCCACATCCCTGTTGTTGCTCTGTCTGGCGTTGGGCCTGGGCCTGGGTGGCTGTACCCGCCTGTCGACACTCAAGGCCACCACCGTCAGCTATCGCTTGCCGGAAGGCAGCGGGCCCACTGCGCAAATCCGCATCATCGCCAAAGGCATTGTTCGCGGCGTGCCCAGCAGCGACTGCATCGACTGGCGCAAGCCCGACTCGGGGTTGATGGTCCGTCCCCACGGCAATCGCCCTAACCCAAACTTCCGCTCCCTGGGCATGCCCATGAGCGCCGAGGCCGACCGCCTGCGGCGCAGCGACGACTTCGGCGCCAACGAGCTGAAAATACCCGCCAACCGGCCGTTCGCCCTGATGTTCAGCAACACCGAGCGCCCCAAAAACAGCGACTTGATCTACAGCTGCGCGCAGTCGGTGCGCTTCACCCCCGAAGCCGGGGTCAATTACCAGTTGGTGTTTATCCATGACACCCAGCAGCAATGCCTGGCGCTGCTGCGCAAGATCGACGGCCAGGGCAATGCCCTGCCGGACGAAGTGAAGCTGGAAAAAGCCGACTATTGCAGCGCCGATGCCCGGCCTTGATGCAGTGAGCAGATCCGCGCCTGGTGCCAGCCCCCGCAGCAATAAGCCCTATTCAATAAGGATGGAGTGAACATGACGTATAGCTTTGCAAGCGAACAGGAAGCAGCGCAGGCCATGCTGTTGGAAGTGGCCGGGTTGCTCAATCGTGAAACCATCGACTATGCGGTGATTGGCGGCTGGATCCCTTACCTGTTCAACGCCAAGCCCATTCGTCATACAGGCACGTATGACGTCGACATCATTTTGAATGCGGCGCTGAGCAAAGAGCATGTTATTCGGGCTCTGGACTCAATGGTCAAGGACTCGGGGTATATGCGGGCGCCAAAGAACGCGTTCCAGGTGTACAGAAAGCTGGTGGTCAACAATGAACCGATGATTTTTCATGTGGATTTTCTGCACAGGAAATATGCGGATGATTCAGCCGACCTGATTATGCAGTGGGGGCGTTATGAGTCCATCGCGACCCCGGGCACGGATGTGATCTTCACTGAAAAAGAAGCCAGGTATCAGGTGATATCGGGGCTGGCCATGGATGGAACGGAAACCTTTCTGAAGGTGCCTTTCGCCACCGAAGCCGGCTTTCTTTCGTCCAAGGGACGCTCGGTTGGTTTTGGAAAGCGCTTGCGGGATGCCTTCGATATATTCCTGATCATCAATCAGTCGAACAACATCGCTGAACTGACGGAGCGCAGTCAGCAACTGATGAAGAGCTCAATATTCGCGGCTTCCATGGCGCGTTTGGAGCACGAGTTCAATAAGAGATCTGCCGCCGATGATGCCGCCGCTTTTATCGTCAAACTTGCTCCCGAACATATCCCAGGCTTTGTCGAGGACGCAGACAAAGCGCAGTTGGCCAATACTCAAAAGGCCAAAGAGTGGGTTCTGAAAGTGGTCAATGAGTTTTTGACTGCGATAAAGCCAGTGCACCGCGCGGGCTGATTTCACTCCGACATCCGCGCCGCAGCGGATGTCCGGCATTGCGACTGGAGAGTCGAGGCGTGATTGAGCCTTATCGCGCCTTGCACCGCTCCAGTTGCTCCTGGCTCTGCAACTGAGTGACGATGCCCAGGCGATACCGGCAGTAATCGATCACCTGCTGACGTTGCTCGTGGTCGAGTTCGACCAGGGACTTGTCGTCTGCCTCGTAGGCAAAAATATTCTCGAAGCGGATACGCAGGGTCGGCGACTTCTTGATGAAGAACCGGGTTTCGGCGTAGCCGTCCTCCATGGTCTGGTAGGTGCCGGTGAACAGTACCCCGAGCAACAGCAGGGCCAGGGTGGTGAAGAGGATTTTCATCAGCAGCGGGGCTCGCAAGTGGCAGGGGCGAAGGTGTTTTACCGGGCCGGTTCAGCGGCTGGATGGCTCATCCGGCGCGACCATCCGCGTCGGCGCCGAGCCGTCGGCATTGTGCTGGTAAATCTGCTGCGGTTGTCCCTGTTCATTGAAAAAAACCTGGCCGATTCCCGCCGAGTTCCACAGCCGCTCACCGGCTTCGGCACGTTCGGGGATGTGCGGGATGACCCGCATCAGTCGGCGCTTGGTAAACCAGTTCAGTGGCGAGCGCGGCGAATACAGCCAGCGGTTGAGGCGGTCGAACCATTCCAGCAGGGCCGGGGGGAATTCGTTCTTGATGCCGCTGCTGGTGATCTGCCAGATCCTCGGGCCGCTCTTGCGGTGACGGATCAGCACCTCGTACACGAATGAATAATGCACGTCCCCCGACAGCACCACGTAGCTGCCCGGAGTCCGCGAGTGGCGGAAGATATTCAGGATCACCTGGGCCGAGCCGCGATGAGCCATCCAGTTTTCCGCATCCACCAGCAGCGGGTAGCCGCACCAGCTGAAGACCTTTTGCACGGTCTCGATCAACTTCACGCCAAAGATCGGCGCCGGCGAGACGATGATCGCCGAAGGGTGGTCCAGCAGCTCTTGTTGCAGCTCGCTCAAGGCCTCCCAATCCAGCAGGCCCGAGGGTTGGCCGAGGTTGAACTCGCTGCGCCAGCGCCGGGTGCGGGTGTCCAGCACCACCAGCGCCGGGGTGGTCGGCAGCACGTAATGCCAGTGCTGGAAGCGCAGCAGCTCATCGATCAGTTGATCCTGGGCGGCGGCGTTCAGGTGCCCTTGCTGTGGGGTGCCGCTCAGGGCCCGGGTCTGTTCGAGCAGCGCGGGAAACGCGTCCGGGTTGTTGCCCCAGCCCTGGCACAACATGTAGGCCAGCAGTGCGTTGCCGATGATGCGTCTGGAAAACGGGTGGCCGTAGGCGGTTTCTTCCCATTGCGCGCTGAGGTTCCAGTCATCGGTGATGTCGTGGTCGTCGAAAATCATCAGGCACGGCAGGTGCGCCATGACCCGCGCCACGCCGCCCAGGCCGGCCACGAAACCGTCGATATGCTGCTGCTCGCGTCGGTAGCGGGCCTGCTCTGCGGGCAGCAACTGCGGTGGTGACGGGGCGATCAGGGTCCAGGGCAGCGGCGACCACACCAGCAGGTACATCGCCAGCACTTCGGCGAAGGTCACCAGGTGGTTGTCGGCGCTGCTGCTGGTGAAAATCGGCTTTTTCACCCCGCCAAAAAAGCGTTCGCGCAGGGTCTCGTTGCTTTTCAGCGCCGGCAGCAATTCGGCGCGGTGGTAGTAGCTGGCGCGGTGGCCGTAGAGCGCGGCACTGTCATCCACCACTGCGCCTTCCAGGTGTTCGTCGAACAGCCCGAGGCATGCAATCAGGGCGTGGATCGCCCGCAGCATCGGCCCGGCCACATCGTCGGCGTACACCTGGTCGCCACTCATCATCAGCAGGGCTGGGCGCTGCTCGGGCGCCGGGGCCTCGGCCAGCAGGCGGTCGACGCAGAGCAAACCGTCATTGGCCGGGTGGTGTGGCTTTCGGCACGAGCCGTGGAGCAACTGCCCGAGGCGGCTGTGCAGCACAAACTCCGGGCAGCGCGCCTGGCCGTACAGCAGGTGCGGCGCCCAGTCGGCGATGCCGGAGCTGGAGCCATCGCCGTGGTCGAGCAGCAGGTCGTAGCCGATGGCGACGTCCTGGGGCAGGGCTGCCTCCAGGGTGACGTCGATCAGGTGGATGAACGCCTGTTGGCCGACGGCGATCACCTGGCACTGCCGGGCGTCCAGGGCGATGTCCTGCGCCGGCTCGCCCGCGGCGACCTGCAAGCGCAGCGTCAGTGGCAGCGCCCGCGACCCCACCAGCCACAGCACCAGGCGCGTGGGTTGCAGGCGCCGCAGCAGCGGGCCGGCCAGCACGGGGGGCAGGGCGGTGGTAACAGGTGCAGTCAGGGGCATGGACGATCGGGGCTCACAGGGCAAACACAGGCGCGAATCTTACCGTAGAGGATGTCGAAGAATTGTCAGATCAAGCTGTGCGTGGTGCCGGGCAGGGCGCTGATTGCTGTCAGCCGGGTCGCGGCATCAAGGCGCTACCGGCACCTGGGCCACGTTATCCCGTGCGTCCTGCTCGATCTGCGCGCGCATCCATTGGATAAACAGCTCGGCGTCAGCCCCGGCTTCCGGCGACAGCGCGTAGTAATAGCGCGGCAGCGGCTGGTGCAAGGTCGGCAACGGGCACACCAGGCGGCCGCTGGCCAGGTCCTTGCCCAACAGCGAGGCCGGGCACAGGGCCAGGCCCAGGCCATCGACGCAGGCCTGCAGGACAAAATGCATATGGTCGAACTGCAGGGTAGGCGGGCTGCCCAGGGGCGCAAGGCCGCAGTGGGCGGTCCATTTGCTCCAGTCGGTGGCACGGGTGCGGCTGGTCAGCAGGGTGTGTCGGCCCAGGTCGCGGGCGCTGGCCAGCGGGGTGTTGTGCAGCAGTGCGGGGGCAGCCACCAGCAGCATTTCATCCTCCAGCAGCCGCTGCGGTTGCAGCGCCGCCGACCAGCCGGCCCGACCGCGCCGAATCACCAGGTCAAAGGTTTCCCGCGCCGGGTCGGGGTATTGGGTGCTGGTCACCACTTCGGGCTGGATCTGCGGGTGTTGCGCCATAAAGTTCGGCAAGCGCGGGATCAGCCAGCGCACGGCAAAGGATGGCCGCACATTGAGCGTCACCTTGCGCAGTGCCGCACCCTGGCGCAACGATGCGGCGGCGCTGGCGATCTGGGTCAGGGCCACGCTGACCTGCTCATAAAACGCCTGCCCGGCGGGGGTCAGTATCGACTGCCGCACCCGGCGCTCGAACAGCAGCACCCCCAGGTGCTCTTCGAGCAACTTGATATGGCGGCTGACCGCGCTGTGGCTCACGTGCAGCTCCTCGGCCGCGCGGCTGAAGCTCTCGTGGCGAGCGGCGGCGGCAAAGGCGCGAACGGCATTCAACGGGGGGAGGTCGGCAATCATGGGTCTAATTTAGTCACATATAGGGCGCAATTAAAGCGTTTGTCAGCGCGGGTGCTTGCCGCCACCCTGAAGGCCGCCTTTGCCCGGTTGCCCAGCCCATGCCCGATGCCATCCCCAGCAGCACCCGCAGCACTGATCGAGATTCAGCCCGCGCCGCGTCGATCCTCGGCCTCTGCCTGCCCGGCGACACCCTCTTGTACCTGCTGCTGCCGATGCAGCACGAAGCCTTTGGCGTCAGCCTGGCCGAAGCCGGGCTGCTGTTGGCGGCCAACCGTTTGATCAGGATCTTTGGCTACAGCTACGTGATGCGCTTCTATGCGCGCCACGGCGACCGCCCGATCTGCCTGCTGGCCGCCGGCACCGCCGCGCTCTGTGCCCTGGGCTACGCCAGTTTGTCCGGGTTCTGGTGGCTATTGGTGTTGCGCCTGGGCTGGGGCTTGTCCTACGCCGCGCTCAACCTGTCGACCCAAGTCATGGCCACCGCCGAACCCAGCGGCGCAGCCCGCCGCACCGGCCGCTCCCGAGCGCTGATCGCCACCGGGCCGATGCTGGCCCTGCCCCTGGGCGCATTGCTGACGGTGGAATACGGCCCGCGCCTGATCTTCCTGGTCATGGCCGCTACCTCGCTGCTCGGCCTTTGGCTGTCCTTCGGCCTCCCGGCCAAACCCCACCCCCTGGCCAGCTCGCCCCGGCGCTTTCAACGCCCCGACAGCGTCGCCGTCTGGTCCTTTATCGAAGGCCTGGTGCTCGACGGCCTGTTTATCATCGGCCTCTCGCTGCAAGCCGAACACCTGATGGCCGGCGACGCCGTGGTGGTCGCCGGCGTACTCCTGGCCCTGCGCTACGTCTCGGAAATGCTCCTCAGCCCCCTCGGCGGCCTTGCCGCACAACGCTGGGGCGCCACCCGCATGCTTATCGTCTTCTCCCTGCTCACCTCCATCGCCCTGATCGGCTTCGGCTGGCACTGGCTGATCGTCGGCGGCGCCCTGGTCCTGATCCTGCGCGCCCTGCAACTGCCGCTGGTGGTCACCGTCGTCGCCGAACGCCACCCCGGCCCCGGGCGGGTACGCGCACTGGCCGCCAACGCCGTGTGGCGCGATATCGGCGCCGGGATCGGGCCATTGTTGGCCGGCGTGTTATTGCCGGTGGCGCCGTCGGTGTGGGTGTATTCAGTGGCAGCGGGGTGTCTGGCGGTGAGTGCGGTGGTGTGTCGGGAAGTTCGACGGGGGACAAAGGCGTCGTCGGCTGAAGAGGCGTGAAATATCTAGCGTCAAAGCCTCGATTGAGCCGTGTGAAGCCCGCACTAGGTTTGATGTGCTGCTGTTAATTCAGCGGCCGGGCCCGTGAACCCGCAAACACTGGGCGCATAGGCGCCACAAATCCATGCTGGCTCTATACACAGGAACGCATGGGTTTTTGCCGCTGACTTCCTTCCCTGGCCTGCCGAAAATCTTCGGAGGTGGCCTATGACCACCTCCAGCAAAATTCCCGGCGGCGTCACCTTCGCCCCAGTGGTGAAGCCCGAGCCCCTCTTAGGCCGACACCCGGCGCGGTTCGTTGCTGTGTTCCAGTTCCAGCGCCTGGCCGTGTTCGATCACCCAGCGCATCAAGTCGGTGATGCTGACGCGGTGGCGGCGTTCGACCCATTCCATGCCTTCGGGGCTGTAGCGTTCGTTGTAGCGGGTGAGGATCAGGTGTTGCGAATCGGCCGCCAGTTGCAGGCTGATTTCACGGCAATGCAGGGTGGCGTCGGCGTGTTTGGCCACCCGTTGCAGGAGCATCAGGCAGGGGCGTTCAGAAGTCATCGGCGGTGGCTCCGGGGCAGCGGTGCTGGGCGGGCTCGGTGGCCCCCTGTTTGCCTTCTTCGATAAAGGCGGTGCGGTGTTCGGCGACCACGTTGCGCAGGGCGCTGTAGTAGTCGGGCAGTTTTTCCAGGCTGTCGGTCAACGGCAGCAGGGCGGCGCGTTCGTCGACGATGCCGCCGACCGTGGCCACGGTGCCCAGGGTTTGCACGGTGTCGCTGTGATCGCCAAAGGGGTCGACGAAGAAGCTGAGGATTTTGCCCGCCGAGTCGCGGCTGTTGCCGTTGCCCAGCAGCGGCAGTTCAACGATGGGGCCGTTGCCGATGCCCCACACCCCGAAGGTCTGGCCGAAGTCGGCAGTGTGGCGCGGGATGCCGATCGGGTCGGAGACGTTGATCAGGCCCAGCACGCCCACGGTGCTGTTGACCGCAAAGCGCCCCAGGGTGTTGACCGAGCGCTGCGGGTTGCCCTGCAGCAGGTCGTTGATCAGGACCTTGGGCTCGCCGAAGTTGCTGGCAAAGTTATGCACACCCTGTTGCATCACATCCGGCAACTGCCGGTAGCCCCGGGCAACGGGGGCCAGGGCGTATTTATCCAGCGTGCGGTTGAAGGCGAAGATGCCACGGTTGAGCGGCTCGGCCGGGTCGTACACCGAGGTGGCGCTCTGGACACAGGGGTCGCTGCCGGCTGGCGGCTGGCTGCTGCAGCCGGTGAGGTAAGCCAGGGTCAACAGCAGGGCGGCGTGACGGGCCGGGGCCAGGGAGTGAGTCAGTGAGGGCATGAGCGCGCAGTCTCCAGGAAAGTGCGCCGATCCTGGCAGCCGCACCTTGCGCAAAGATGTCTGCTTTGTTGCGCCGCTGACGGTTTGTTACCGGGTTGAAATATATGACGGAGCGGGCCGAATGGTTTTAGATAGCGACTCTTTCCGACCTGAAGTGATGCCCGCTGGTGAGCAGTCTGTTGATCGTGGACGACGACCTTGAGGTCCTCGCGCTGCTGAAGAAGTTTTTTGTCCAGCACGGCTATCAGGTGGCGGTCGCCACCGATGGCGCCTCGCTGTGGGCGGCGCTGGCGCAGCAGCTGCCGGACCTGATCATCCTCGACCTGATGCTACCCGGCGACAACGGCCTGACCCTGTGCCAACGCCTGCGGCTGCTGCACGCGACGCCGGTGATCATGCTCACTGCCATGGGGGAATTGAGCGACCGGGTGGTGGGCCTGGAGATGGGCGCCGACGATTACCTGAGCAAGCCCTTCGACGCCCGCGAACTGCTGGCCCGGGTACGTGCCGTGCTGCGCCGTGCCGGCGAGAACCGACCGCTGCTCGGTGAGGTGCCACGGCCCTTGATCCAGTTTGCCGAGTGGCAGTTGGACGTCACCCGGCGCGAACTGCGTTCGCCGGATCAGGTGATGATCCCGCTCTCGGCTGGCGAGTTCGACCTGCTGCTGGTGTTTGTCGAGCACCCGCAACGCATCCTCAGCCGCGAGCAGTTGCTGGACCTGGCGCGCGGGCACGCCCACGACGCCTTTGATCGCAGCATCGATGTGCAGGTCAGCCGCCTGCGCCGCAAGCTGGAGTTTGACACCAAGCGCCCGGCGATGATTCGCACGGTGCGCAACGGCGGCTACCTGTTCACCCCCAGCGTGACCCGCCAGTGAAGGGGTTCAAGGCGGCGCTGGGTTACCGCCTGCGGGACACCGTGGAGCGCTGGATCGCCCTGACCATCATCATGGCCATGCTCACAGCCCTGGCGTTCAACGCGCTGTTCGTGCAACTGGCCGGGGTCTGGGCGTATCCGCCGTTGAGCGAGTCCGGCCTGGTGGACAGGATTGCCTCCATCGTCAATCTGCTCGACGCCTCGGAGCCGGCCAGTCGTTCACACCTGACCCAGGCGGTCAGCGATGGGGGCGTGACGGTGGCCTGGTACGCCACGCGCCAAGGGATCGAGGTGCCAGTGGTCGACGACCCGGAGTACCACCAGGATTCCGAAGGCCTGCGTCGTTTGCTCAAGGCGCCGGAGGCGCGTATTGAGGCCTACCAACCCAGTGACTGGCCCGGCCCTGGCGGACGCTATGCGTTGCTGCTGCAATTGAGCGATGGCTCCTGGCTGATGTTCTCCTCGGCTTCGCGCAGTTGGGGGCTGGAGGAGGGGCCGCGCAACCTGATCGTGATGCTGTTGGTGCTGATGTCCGCTGGCCTGGTGGCGCTGTTGGCCACCCGCCGCCTGGCCAGGCCGCTGCAACAGTTCGCCCAGGGTGCGCGACGGTTTGGCGTGGATTTTCGCGCGCCGCCGATCGAACCGGTGGGGCCCCATGAAATTCGCCAGGCGATCCTGGCGTTCAATGCCATGCAGGCGCAATTGCAGCACTTCATCAAAGACCGCACGCAGATGCTCGCGGCCATCTCCCATGATTTGCGGACGCCGCTGACGCGCATGCGCTTGCGCGGGGAATTTATCGAAGACCCGGAACAACAGCAGCGGCTGTTTCGTGATGTGGACGAGATGCAGGCCATGATCAATTCGGCCCTGGAGTTCTTTCGCGACGACGCACGCCTGGAGCAGGCGACCCCGCTGGATCTGGCGGAACTGGTGCAAACCCTGATCGACGATTACCGGGACCAGGCCATTGATATCGCTTTCAGCGGTCCGCCACGCCTGGTGTACAGCGGCCGGCCCCTGGGGCTGCGGCGGGTGATGAGCAATCTGTTGGACAACGCGATCAAGTACGGCGGCGAGCCGGAGATTGTGTTGGAACAGGGGGCGCAGCAGTTGACCCTCCGCGTGCTGGACCGGGGGCCGGGGATTGCCGCGGATTGCCTGGAACAGGTATTTGAGCCGTTCTTTCGCCTGGAACAGTCGCGCAATAAAAGCACCGGCGGCGTGGGGTTGGGGCTGTCGTCGGCGCGGGCGATCGTGCGCGAGCACGGCGGCCAGTTGACCCTGCACAACCGCGAAGGCGGCGGCCTGGAAGCACGGGTGACGTTACCGGTGTAGCCGCTGCCGAAGGCTCGGGGCGTGTTCGGCAGCGGCGACAGGTCAGGACCAGTCGAAGGTGAACAGGACCAGGCCGTCGACGGGTTCGTAGAACATGACGATGCGGTCGGCACCGGCGCTGCGGTAATGCCAGCCGGGGACGCTGAGGACATGGTGGAAGCGGCGTCCAGCAGGGCTCAGGGGCCAGACGCTGGAATCACCGCTGTCATCGTCGACTTCGACCACGTCCATGGGGAATTCCACGGTTTCCACCCAGTTGGCGCGGCCGTCGAGCTCGCCGCCCAGGGTATCGATAAACTCCACCGGGTCGCTGCCCCAGTCGGTGCGGGCCAGGTGACCGTGTTCGCGATAGAACTGGCGGTTGGCTTCAAAGGCCGCCTGCTGTTCGGCGTAGTGTTCCAGCAGCTCCTCCTGCAGGTCCGGTCGCCCTTCGTGCAATTGGGTGTTGCCTTCATCGAGGAAGAAGTAGCGTGGATCGCCGCACAGGCGGTAGCGGCCTTCTTCCAGCTTGAAGCCGATCCAGTTGGTTTTCAGCAGCTCGCTGTGCAGTTCCCAATCCTCGGTCAGCTCGCCCACGAGGCCCTCGTAGGGCTCCAGGGGGCTGAGCAGGTGCAGCTGGCCGGACCACTCGGGGTTGACCATGCTCGCGTCGATGCTTAACAGCGGGTGCAGGTGGCGGGCCAGGCCTTGTTGGTCGGCGACGAACACGGCACTCGGTTCGGGGAAGGCGACGGCGCCGGTCGGCAGTTGCTTGAAGTCCGGGGTACTGCTCATGGGGAGTCCTTTCTGGGGGCGTTGGCCCTGGGGGCAATTCAGGCGCGGCTGTTGCGAAAGCTGCCGGGGGTCACCCCGACTACTTTCTTGAAGGCACGGGCCATATGGCTTTGATCGAAGAAACCGCAACTCAGGGACGCCTGCGCCAGGCTGGCGCCGCTGCGCAGCAGCTTCTGCACCTGGGCCACGCGGTTCTGGATCTGGTAGCTATGGGGTGAAATACCGAGCTGGTTCTTGAACACGCGGATCATGTACAGCGGTTCGAGGTCGACCAGTTGCGCGAGTTCCTCGAGGGGGATGTTTTTATCGAAATCCGCGTCGAGTTTTTTCCGGATGCGTCGGACCGCATCGCGCTCGGCGCCATCGACCAGGTTCACGGCCACGCCGCAGCGCTGGAACAGCTGTGCCACCAGCTCCAGGAGGATGGTCTCGCGCTCAAGGGTGGGGTTTGTCCGTTCCAGGACCTGGTGCTGCTGCAAGAACCATTGGGCAAAGGTCGGATCCTGGCGCATCACCTCGCGGAACAGGTGGATGTGCTCCGCTGCAAAGCGTCCCTGGAAGATCACCCGATTGAGCCAGGCCGGGTCGATGTAGAGCATGCGGTACATCCAGCCGTCGGCACTGCCGGGCACGCCGTCGTGGATCTCGCCGGGGCTGATGGTGACCACGCTGCCGGCGCCGCCCAGATGATGGGCGCCGCGGTAGAAGAGTTTTTCCACGCCGCTGCTGATCACGCCGATGGCGTAGCGCTCGTGGGAATGGCGGCCGAAGGTCTGCTGGCTGTAGCGCGCTGAAAGCAGCTCGCAGTCGCCTTCGGCAATGCGCCAGAACTGGGAGAAGTCGCCAGCCGGGGTTGCAGGCTCTTTGCGCGTGGGGCGGTGGTCCATGAGCCTGTCCAGTTTTGTGCAATACGGTGGATAAAACGGCGGATAAATTTAGCACCCATCCCGTAATGCGAGCTAGATCCAATGAACCCCACGCAATTGTTGATAGGCGATTACCGCAAGTCCTCCTGGTCGCTGCGTGCCTGGCTGGTGCTGGTCAGCGCCGGTGTGTCCTTTGAGGTGATCAAGGTCCGCCTGGACCAGGCGGATACGCGCCAGGCGATTCTCGAGTATTCGCCATCGGCCAAGGTGCCGGTGCTGTTCCAGGGCGAGTTGGCGATCAACGACAGCCTGGCGATTGCCGAGTACCTGGCCGAAACCTGCCCCGACGCCGGGCTGTGGCCCGCCGATAAAACCCTGCGCGCGTTGGCCCGTGCGGCCTGCGCCGAGATGCACGCGGGGTTTGTCGCGCTGCGTACCCAGTTGTCGTTCGGGGTCGATACCGGGGAGCAGCCGCCCGTGCTGGCGGCCGAAACCCAGGCCGATCTGCAGCGTATCTTTGACCTTTGGAACCCACTGCGCAGCCTGAGTGGAGGTCCGTTCCTGTGCGGCGGGTTTGGTATTGTCGACGCCTTCTACGCACCGGTAGTCTTGCGTTTGCGGCGCTATGGCATCGAGGTGCCGCACGCCTTGCAGGACTATGTCGACGCCGTACTGGCCAGCGCCCCCGTGCAGCAATGGCTGCGCCTGGCCGCAGACGAGCGTTGAGCGCCGCGCAGCCAGCCGGCTGCGGGTCTGAAGCATTTTGCCTAACCCTTCATGGAGTCGCGTATGTCGACCAACAGGGCTGTACTTGAGTTGACGGTGGGGGGCTTGATGCTCAGCCTTTCTGCCCTGGCCGTGGCCTTCGCCCATATCGGGGCGGGCGGCGCCGGCTTCTATCGGATGTTGTTCGCGTCCGTGCTGTTTTACCTGTTGCTCAAGCTGCGCAAGGTCCCGGTGCGTCTACCCAGCCGCAAGGCCCGGTTGTACACGGCGCTGGCCGGGGTGTTTCTGGCGGTGGACCTGATTCTCTGGCACCAGAGCATCTACATCGTCGGCCCGGGCATCGGTTCGATCCTGACCAACTGCCAGGTGTTCTTCATGACCCTGCTCGGGTTTTCACTGCTCAAGGAAAAACCCTCGCTGTACTTTGTGCTGTCCATCAGCCTGGCGTTTGTCGGCCTGTATATGTTGCTGCTGCCGGAAATGGGCAGCAGCGTCGGTATCCAGGGCGTGGTCTACGGCGTGTTGTCGGGCCTGGCCTATGCGGTGTGCGTGTATTTCCTCAAGGTCAACACCGGCTTGCCGGACGGTGGCGGCGACAAAATTGCGCAGATGCTCAACCTCAGCCTGTGGTCAGCCCTGGTGCTGCTGGCGTATGCCCTGGCCATGGGCGAAAGCCTGGTAATCGCTGATCGGCAGACGCTGCTGATGCTGATCATTTATGGGGTGCTGGTGCAGTTTGTCGGCTGGTTGCTGGTCAACCGCTCCATCGGCGCCATCAGCCTCGGGCTGGCCGGCTTGATTCTGTTGCTGGAGCCGGTGATCACCTACTTCATCGATGTGGCCTTTCTCGGCAAGGCCAGCTCGGCGCTGCAAATCAGTGGCGCCTTGCTGACGGTGGTGGCGGTGTACATCGGCTCGATCAAACCGCCGCACAAGGCGCCGGCGCTGAACGAACCGGTGTGAATGCGCCAGCCAAGACACGCCCCGGGCACTGCCCGTAAGCTGCGCGTCGGGCAATGTGGAGGCGGCGATGTATATAGGTGAGCTGGCGAAGTTGGCGGGGTGCACCCCCAAGGCGATACGCCTGTATGAGCAGATGGGCCTGCTGGCCCCGCAGCGCCGTGGCAGTTACCGGCTGTACACGGCCCATCACCTGACCCTGGTGCGGATGATCCGCAGTGCCCAGTCCGTGGGGTTCAAGCTCGGGGAAATGAGCCAGTTGCTGGCGGCCAAGCAGCATCAGGCGCCATTTCCCCTGGGGCTGGCCAACCAGGGCATCGAGGCCAAGCGCCTGGAGTTGCAGGCGCAGATCCTCGCCTTGCAACTTCAGGAGCAGCGCCTGAGCGAGCTGCAACGGCAGATCAACCAGCAGTTCGCGCCAGCGGCCGATTTCAGCGCGCCAGTAAATGCGCAAATGCCTGCCTGAGGGCGTCGTGGGGTGAGCGCGGCTGATAGCCCAGCTCGGTGCTGGCCTTGTCGATGCAGTATTCCTGGCGCACCCCGTAAAACATCTGCACCTGGCTGCGCAGCAGTTCGGCCGGTTGCTGGCTGTACCGAGCGCGCTGTTCCTGCAGCCAGGCGATCAGCAGCAGCAAGGCTTTGGGCGCCCGGCGCGGCAGGCGCCAACCTGGGCTCAGGCTATTGAGGGCCTCGATCACCTCGGCCAGGGAGGACGCGTGCCGATTGGCCAGGATGTAGCGCTCGCCGGGGCGGCCATGCTCTGCGGCGCGGATCAGCCCATCGGCGACATCGCGCACATCGACAAAGTTGAAGTGGAAGTGGGGGTCGAGCACCAGTTTGCGTACCAGTACGGCGGCGAGAAAGCCCATGGTGTCGGTGAGCCGTGTGGCATGGGGGCCGATGATGGCCGAGGGCAGCACCGTGACCAGCGACAGGTCATGGGCCTGGGCGCATTCCCAGGCAGCGCGTTCGGCGAGGATCTTCGAGCGGTAATAGGGGTTGCGCTGGTCGCTGTTCCAGGTGCCTTCGTCCAGGGGCTGGCCGTTGTGCCCGACCGCCGCCACCGAGCTGACATAGACCACCCGCTTGACCCCGGCCTCGGCGGCAGCACGCAGGATGTTGCGCGTGCCTTGTACGTTGACCTCGACGATTTCCGCCTGTGGGTCTTTGGCCCAGTGCTTGAACACCGCCGCCACCTGATACAGCACATCAACCCCTTGCAGGGCCTGGCGCAGGGAGTCCGGGTCTTGCAGTTCGGCGTATACCCGCTGGCAGTCGAGCCCGTCCAGGGCCGGGCTGCGATCCGGCTCGCGAACCCCGGCGCGCACTGTTTGTCCCCGGGCGAGCAGGGCCCGGACCAGGGTGTTGCCCAGGTGCCCGTTGGCACCGGTGACCATTGCGAGGGTGTTCATTTATTGGCCTTATCCGCCACGGCGGAAGCTGAAACAGATAAGGCAGGGTGCGGCTTGTCCCTAGGGACAGAGTCAAGGGCGGGTGAACAGCTCCCGGTGCGCCACCGGTTGGTGGCGCATCAGGCTCAGGCCGGCATCGCCAGGTGATCGACGGCGGTGCCTGCGGTTTTGTTCGAGCCGCGCTCGTCTTCTTCCAGGACCCGCGAGGCTCGGTCCACCAGCAGCGGGTCGGGATGATGAGCCACGCGCAGGTCTTTGCCCGGGTAGTCGAGGGAGTGCAGGAAGTGACGAATGCAGTTGATACGCGCGCGTTTCTTGTCGTCCGACTTGATCACCGTCCACGGCGCATCGGCGGTGTCGGTGTGGAAGAACATCGCCTGCTTGGCGCCGGTGTATTCATCCCACTTGTCCAGGGACTTGATGTCGATCGGCGACAGCTTCCAGTGCTTGAGCGGGTCGTCACGCCGGGAGATAAAGCGCCGCAGTTGTTCTTCGCGGTTGACCGAGAACCAGTACTTGAACAGCAGGATGCCGCTGTTGCACAGCATGCGTTCCAAGTCCGGGGTCTGACGCATGAACTCCAGGTACTGCAGGGGCGAGCAGAACTCCATGACCCGCTCGACGCCGGCGCGGTTGTACCAGGAGCGGTCGAAGAACACCATTTCCCCGGCGGTGGGCAGGTGCTGGATATAACGCTGGAAGTACCACTGGCCCTTTTCCTGGTCGGATGGTTTTTCCAGGGCCACGATCCGTGCGCCCCGTGGGTTCAGGTGCTCCATAAAGCGCTTGATGGTGCCGCCCTTGCCCGCAGCGTCACGGCCTTCGAACAGCACGACCACCCGCTGCCCGGTTTCCTTGACCCAGCTTTGCACCTTGAGCAGTTCGATCTGCAACTCGTGCTTGGCTTTTTCATACTCGGCGCGGCGCATCCGGCTGCGGTACGGGTAGGTGGCGGGCAGTGCCGCCGACACGCTGTCTTCATTGGAGCCACGGGGCGCACTGGCGACTTGCAGGGCAATCGGCTTCTGGCTGATGGCGCTGATCTGGGCTTCGGCGACTTTGACTGGTGCCGCCTTGGTGGTGCGCGGCCGGCGTGGGCGGGCAGTGGCCGGTTTGCGTGGCGTACTGGTGCTGGCGGTGGTGGCCGGCTTGGCAGCTTTGGCAGAAGGCGCGGGCAAGGGGCGTACGGTGGATTCTTCGCTCATGGAGGACCTATTTTCTAGTTCTGATGTCTTGGTCACAGTTTAGGAGCGTGATGGCGCTGGTTTTTGACCCTGATCAAGGTTTGCCGGGGAAGAATCTGTAACGGGCGAGGGATTTATCTGGAGGGCGTGTGGGAATGTGCTGCGCAGCGCTTCGAGCGGCACGATCGGCTGATCGTGCCGCTCTGCCGCAAGCTGGCCGGTGGGCCTGGGGGAAGGGGCGGTCAGAGCATGCCGAGGATGGTGGCCTTGACGGCGGCTTCGGCTTTATTGGCTGCGTTGAGCTTTTTCAGGGTGTTGACGATGTGAAACTTCACGGTGCGGGCGTCGATGGTCAAAATGTCGCCGATCTCGGAATAGGTCTTGCCGGACGCTGTCCACCGCAAGACCTCCTTCTCGCGATCAGTCAGCCCAGCCTGGGATTCGGGCAAGCGCTCCGGCAGCAGGAAGTTGCGCATAGTCGAATGCACCAGGCTGGTGAGCCACATCAGCTTATGTTCCTGATGGGCCAGTTCCTTGGCCGAAATGATGCCGTGACTGCGCACCATGGACAGTTGGCCAATATCACCAAAGCGCCCGGACGTGCTTTGGCACCAGCCGTGGGACAGGCCGTGCATCCGTGCTTCCTCCCAGAAGGGCCCGTCCTGGACACTGTCCTGCGCCGCCCAGGCCAGGGGCAGGTGAGTGCTCAGCGCATGGCGCACCGTCGGGTCGAGAAAGAAGTAGTTATTGCTGATGTAGCTCTCCTCCCAGGCCTTGGGGTAGGAGGAGCGCAAATGGAACGAAGGGGCGCTGATGGGAAGAGGCAGTCGAATACCATAAGAGCACGACTTAAAACCCAGATCCTCCGCGATACTTTGCAAGCTGGAAAACAATGCCAGTTCGGATGTCGACTCTGTACACACTGCTAGAAACTCTTCGCGCCAATCAGCCAAAAGCATGGTTGTTTTTCCTGTCACACATCCGTGGATCCGGCAATATGCTGTAATGCCGCGGCATAAGGTGTAGGGCGTAATTGTACTTTATGCTTATAGGGTTTTCTATTGTTCTTATTAAACATGCGATAAACAATGCCAGAGGAACTTATGACATTAATGGTGGATGGCTTTATCAGAGTTTCAGTTAAAGAGTTCATGGAGACACGCTTTGTTCATCATATGTCCTGGGAGGATGACGAGCTGCGCGACGAACTCCAGGGCCTGGGGGTCAACGCAACCGCGGCCGGTTACTGCGAGTGGAAAAGCCACGCCGCCCCCGGCATCAGTATCGGCTGGACCTGGTTTCGCCTGGCCGGTCGCCGGCGTCCCTTGCTCGGGCCCGAAGGGCTGCGCAGCAACCTGATGCTGCGCTGTGCCAATGGCTATGACATGGGCAGCAACATCTCCCACAACCTGATGATCAGCTGGCTGTCTTGCCTGGCCTGGGAGCGGCAGTGTCCTTGATTTGAGGCCCTGACCTGCCCGAATGGGCAGCTATGAAAATAGGGGGGTTGTATCTCTAATTGGTGGGTTGGCCAATTGGAGGGGGTTATGTTGCGTTTGATTGCGGGAATGAGTAGTGAAATAAATCAAAGTGTGATGAATGGGCTCGCGGAGTATCGTTACGAAATCTTTGTGAAGAAAATGGGGTGGCCACTTAGTTGCCCTGAAGGTTTTGAACAAGATGAGTTTGATCGCCCCGATACTGTTTACGCTATTGTCCTGGATCCCGATAACAGTGTTCGTGGTTGTGCGCGCTTATTGCCCACTACCAAGCCTTACTTGTTATCGGAACACTTTGTCCATCTGATGGGAGGCGCCAGTCTCCCTAACCATCCGCGGACTTGGGAACTCTCCCGCTTCGCCATTACTCCTTCAAAAACAGGCACTACCAGCGCCACCCAGGCCTGGGCCAATACTGTCGCCCTGGTGCGCAAAGTATTGGTGACGGCATTAAGCCTGGGCGCCGAACGTTTGATCGCTGTATCGGCCGTGGGCAATGAGCGTTTGTTGAAGCGCATGGGGGTCAATGTTCACCGTATTGCCGCGCCGCAACTAATTGATGACAAACCCGTGATTGCCTTCTGGATTGAAATTGATCACCAGACCCGTTCGGCCCTGGATATCGAATGTCCGCCCCGAGCGTTTTCCAACTGATTTAACCACCCGGCTCGCCAGCCCGTTAATGGACTAACGAGCCGCAGTGGTTATGGGGCTGCGCCGTATTTGTTATTAGCCAGCACCCACTTGATGGGGATTTATGGGGCTGTGGAGAAGTTGCCGTCCGGCACCCCGGGCGAGCCCCGCAGGAGCCGGCGACCCACGCTGGCCCGGTTGCCCATTCAATCATGCAGAGTGATTAACACCGTGATGATCGAGTACCTCGCAGAGCATCGTTATCAGGAACTGCTCGGCTTCATCAGCACCGCGGCGGACGGCGATGGCCTGCTGTTCTTCTCGGGCGTGCTGCGCAATCGTCCCGATGGCTTGAACGTGCATGTCCAGCGCCGTAACGGCGAGGTGGTCGGCGCGATTGCATTGTTGCCGGCCTTGCCGCCGTTTGCCATGCCGCTGATTCTGCCGGCCGGCGAGGTCTCCCCGGAATTGCTCGATACGGTCAGCATCCTGGCCCAGAGCCCGCATATGGCCCTGGGCCCGAAAGCGGCGACCAAGGCGCTGACCCAGGCGTGGCCGGAGACCTGGAAGCCCTTTCTCAGCCAGCGCAACGAAGTGCTGCTCAAGCAACTCAAGCCGTGCCGGGTCGAGCAGGACGACACGCTGAAAACCCGTCTGGCCCGCTTGAACGATGTTGAAGTACTGATCGACTACCAGATCCAGATGGAGTGCGATGCGCAGCTGGCCCTGGTGTGCAGCCGAGAGCAGGCGCACCACAGCGTGACCCGCCTGCTGGCGCGGGGCTGCCTGTTCGTGATCGAGGTCGACGGGGAAGTGGGTGGTTGCGCGGCATTGATCACCAGTGACGAGCTTCATGAGCAACTGGGCTTTATTTACGTCGAGTCGCGGCATCGTGCCCGTGGCGTGGCGGACCGCCTGCTGGGTGATCTGTGCACCGCCGTCCATGCCCGGGGCAAGATCCCCCTGACCTTCACCAGTTCCTCCGGGCCACTGTACAAACGGCTTCGCGCCATTGGGTTCAACGTGGTCGGCGAGCAGGTCAAGCTGTACTTCGGCCATTGAGCCGATCCCAATCCTATCTGGCGGCCCAGGCCGCGCCCTGCTGTTCCCCGCGGCACCTGCCTTGCGATGCTGACGTTGATCAATATCATTTTGGTATTATCGTGGCTTCTGAAATGAAGCGGCTCCTGCGTTTCTCAACGTGCTACGGGGATACACAATGAAAAGGATTCTGTGCGGTTGGCTGCTGGCGGGTGCCATGGTCAGTGCAGCGACTGCGGGTGCTGATGAGCGCTTCACGTTCGAGGCGTATCCCGCCTCCGCCGTAGCCAGCAAGCCGCTGGCCAAGGTCGACTGGAAGTCGAACCCGGCCTACGCCAAGGACCTCAAGTCCAAGGACGCCGTGCAATGGGCGGTGGGCCGCCAGGCGGACTTCGCCGGGCATTTTGTCGTGACCTCGTTCAGTTGCGGCACCGGCTGCCAGAGCACGGCCTTTGTCGACGTCAATGACGGCAAGATCTACAAGTCACCCATGCAGTTCCCGAGCGAAGGCAGCGACCTGCCCCAGGTCAGCGGCGGCAAGGCGTACCGGCCCACCAGCAATATGATCTTCATGTCGAGCCTGGGCTACGCCGGGACCGACATGGTGCAGTCCGACGGTGTTGTGGTGTGGGACGAAAAGACTCGGCAGTTCCAGGTGGTGGCCAAGTCCAAGCCTTACAAGATGAAGATGTAAGAGGGGGGGCGGTCGGATCGAAGGCCGGCCGCTGCTGTCACTGGCGTCAATGCATTGCTTTCGATCAACTTTCCCCTCAGGGTGTTGCTGCACAAAGGGGGCCGGCAACTCGCCGGGCCCTTCTTTTCATGGATCAGCCCGCGCTGGCTGCACCTGAATGCACGGATGAGCCTAAGGTGTCCTGGTTGTGAAACAGCGCTTCGCAGATTTTTTCATCAGCAGAAACTTTTCCCTGCTGTGGTTGGGCCAGGCGCTGTCTTCGTTCGGCGAGTTCGTGTTTGAAAGCACGGTCATCGTCTGGCTGGTGACCGACCTGTATCGCGACAGCGCCTTTCTGCCCAGCGCCGTCGGCATGGCCGTGGCAGCGTCGGCGATCCCCCGGGTGCTGGTGGCGCCCCTGGCGGGGGCGTGGGTGGACCGCCTGGTTCCGCTGTACGTGATGATCTCGGCGGACGTGGCCAGGGTCATCCACTTCCTACTCTTTATAAGTGCCTATTGGCTGTTTCAACTTGAGCAGGGGCAAGTGCTCTTTGGAGTGCTGCTGTTGCTGTTTGTGAACAGCGTGGCCGCGCAGTTCTTCAACCCCTCGCGCCAGGCCGTGATGCAAGCGGTGCTCCCGGCCGAGCGCCGGGTCGAGGCCTCGGCCAAGGCGATGTTTTCCCTGACCGGCATCTCCGTCATCTGCGCATCCCTGGGGCCGGCGTTGTTTGTGCTGGTCGGGCCACTCTGGGCACTGTTGATCAATGTGCTGGCCTTTGCCGGCTCCGCGCTGTGCATCGTCCTGACCCGAGACTTGGGTCGGCGGTTGGCGGCGCAAACCGAGCGTCCTTCATTCTGGGGTGGGGTCGCGGCGGGCCTGAGGTTTGCCTGGGGTCACTCTGCTATCAGAACCCTGCTGATCGGCATGGCGTTGTACGGAGTTTCCCTGGGGGTGAACAACGTGGTGTTGTCGCTGTACGCCTTCAAGACCCTGGGCTTGAGCGCCTCGGAGTACGGCCTGATCCTCGCCGCATTCCCCATCGGAGGCCTGATTGCCGCGCTGCTGGTGCGACCGCTGCTGCGCTCATGGAGCATCCGCCAGGCTTTCAGCGCCTCGCTGTTCTGCCTGGGGCTGGGTTATCTGGGCTACGCCCTCAGCCCGCCGTTTTATCTGGCATGGCTGATCATGGCGGTCTGCGGCCTGTGTTTTTCGGTGTTCGCCATCGTTCAGGGGCCGATGTTGCAGGAGGCAGTGCCGGAAGGTTTCATGGGCCGGGTTTCGGCCACGCTGACCCCGGTCCTGGCCATCGCCTCCTTGCTGGGCACATTGATGGCGTCCCAGACCCTCAACCTGGCGCAGGCCGTGGCCAGCCAGCAACGGTTGTTCATCGACATCTACGGCGCCTACATCTTTGGCGCCGCTTGCCTGTTGCTGATGGGCGCAGGGCTGATGCTGCGCGGTCAGGTCAGAGCACGTGCCTGGAAATAAGCTTGGAAATCTCAACCATCGAGGTCCTGCCGGTGAACTCGAACTTCACTTTCCCCAGGGCTGAAAAGTAGATTTCCAGCTCCGAATCCAGATCAAAGGTGCCCGAGGTTTCCACGGAGTAGGCGACGATGTTTTTGTAGGGCAGGGAGGTAAAGTCCTTTTTGCTGCCGGTGATCCCTTGCACGTTCACGGCAATGATCCGCTTGGTGGTGAAGACCACCCCGTCGCGCATGGACTTGTAGGAATCGATGACTTGCTCGTCCTCCAGCAACAGGGAGGTCACGCGTTCGGCGTATTCATCGTTTTGCTTGAGCTTGAAGAAGCCTTTGTTATTGAAGTCGATCATGGTCCAGTCCTTGTGGTGGAAATCCGTTACTGAATGTCTTTCAGGTAATCCCTGAGTGCAAGCAGGGGAGCGTGCAGCGTCTCCAGGGTCTGCGCCTGGTCGACCTCGGTCGCCAGCTTTTGCAATTCCCGGCCCATGACACTCTGCGCACCGCCCAACGCGGTAAGCGCCACAGCCACGCATTGCCCCAGCTTGAGTTGGATGGCCGCGATATCGCCATTGCGCACCAGCAAGCCAAAGGCTTCCCGCTCATACGCGGCCATGATCGGGTCATCACGCAAGACCGGGCTTGCATCATCCGTCTCATGGGCCAGCTTGAGGGCAAACAGCGCAACGGTTTCCAGCGTCGATTCCATGGAGCGGGGTCCTCTGCTGTGGTGATCGGGCGGCGATCATCACTTTTCTGCAGGCGAAAAAAAAGACCTTGATCAACAAGGTCTTTTTTAATTTGGTGCCCCGAGGGAGACTCGAACTGTCTCCTAAAATGGCGCAACCCCCTGTAAACCTTGATATGCGGTGCTTCCAGCAATTTTTACTTCCAAAAACCACTTCCAAAAAGCTGTTCGTGGCATTACATTCTGTGCAGATGAGAAGGCCATATGCCTTCAGGTTAAAAATTGTACAGGATGCTCACGCTATGGCGGTCGATAATCTCAAAAACATCGATGGAACGTGGTACGTCCGCGTAGCGATTCCCAAGGATGTTAGGTCTGCTTTTGGGAACCGAACTGAGTTCATCAAGAGCCTCAAAACGGGTCGTAAGAGCGAAGCCCTTGTGCTTCGTACCAAGGATCTGCATGAGTTCAAAAACCGCATAGCAGTGGAACGGCGCAAGCTCGTCATTGAGCAAGAAATGCAGAACCTAGCTTCACTGCCAGTCGATGTGAAATTTGACGAAATGTTCCAGAACCTGGGCGAGATCAAGCGCAGGCTGATGGAGCGGAAAGATGATAGGAAGAAAGCCTTTCAAGATTCAGAATATGAAGACGTACAGGCAGTGAAGGAAATAGAGAGCCACCATAGTTTTTTGAATCTTTTGGCTGAAGAAAAAGAGGCTCTTGGTGAGGATTTGCACCCGGCACTGGCTTCGATTTTGACTGAGCTGAACGAATTCCAGAGCCAACCAAGCAAAACCTTCAAGCAATCGGAAGGGCTCCTTGAGAAGCTGGAAAATACCCTTGAATTAGGTTCATTCCACGGATATGCAGAAACCAATGCAGAGAAGGAACAGGTCAAAACCTTCATTGCAGAACCAACCAAGTTCGTCAAAAGGCATCCTCTGACAGAGAAGAATTTCGTTGAGTTTCACAAATATGAAGTGAAACGTAAGGTAACGCTGCGCTCTATTGATCGGCACGTAAAACGCTTGAACATGCTTAAGTCGTTTCTGGAAAAACAGAAATTTGAGCTTGATTATGAATCGGTTCGTGTTTTCTTGGAATCGCTTGAATGTGCCGATAAAACGAAATTGCAGTACCTCTGTTCCTACAATGCCTTTTACAAATTCATGTTCAATAACGTGGATTTCAGACAAAAATATCCAGTTAATCCATTTGCAAATCACGCTGTGGCTAAAATACGCCGTGGTGCGCGGAAAGAGGATGCTCGTAAAGGTTTTACCAAGGAACAGGTCAAGGCGCTCTACAGTAATGCTATAAGCCAAGAAAAGACACGCCTTGCTGATTTGATCAGGCTCGGATGCTACACAGGCGCACGAATAGAAGAAATATGCCAAATCAAGGTTGAAGATTTGGTTGAGGTAGATGGTGTTTACTGCATAGATATTAAACAGTCAAAAACCAACGCTGGTGAAAGGCTTGTACCAATTCACTCAGAATTGCTAACCCTTGTTAAACGTTTAAAGGCTGAATCCAAAGACGGATATTTGCTGAAAACGAATCGAGGCGGTAAGTATGGAACAAAATCTAAAGAAATGAGCAGTGAGTTCTCTGCCTTTAAAATTGCGCTTGGATATCCAAAGGATTTGGTTTTTCACTCCTTTCGACACACAATGGTCACGGAGCTTGAACGTGCCGATACGAAAAACATACTTGTAATGTCGATTGTCGGGCATGAAGTGGGCGGTAGTCTTTCAATGACATTTGATCGTTACTCAGATGGACCAACACCCATGGCAAAGAAAGAAGCTATTGAAAAGGTTAAATTTGATATTTGATGTACGTTCATGGAAATGCCGGAATAGCTTTAATTAATAAAGTATCTTGACGGATATTTAAGCGACAAAGGCATGATCCAAAGGTTTGGGGCTTGCAGTGCTGAACAATTTCGCGCAGCGAGTGCCCGAACCTCTTAACAGGAATGAGCTTAAAGGATCAATCAAAGTCATTGACCTGTCGAATGCATTTTCAATTCCAACGCATGATCCATTACCCAGCAATTGATGGCTAGATTTGCTGACGCCTTTAAGTTTTTAATGAGATCTAAAATTATACGCGCGCGCTATAGGTTTTCAGTCCTTGATTTCCGTGGCCTGTAGAGACTTTAGAGTACAAAAAATTGTACTGTAAAGGTATTTTAGAGTACAAAAAACTGTACTCTAAAGCGGTGTTTTCCAACATATTTGTGGAATTTCTCTTTTTGGAGTACAAAAAATTGTACTCCAAAGTTTGCTTTATTTTCTCATACTAAAATATTTTTCAACAAATTTGTGCTTAAACCACAATTTTGTATTTTTCAAATGCTATCGTATTAAAACAAACTAAATAATAATCAACATGAACATTGAGAATAGAAGATATATAAAACTGCCTACTTCTGACAAAGCCTTGGAAGCTCTTTGTAAAGTGGCTTTGACAAAACACTCCGCGCATACGCTATTGATAAAACTCTGTACTGCTGCTGATAAAACAGAAACTGGCTTGCATGTCGTCTATACGGACAAAGCAGAGATTATGAAGTGGATGGATTGCACAAGCGAAAATGTACGCAGATGCATGAACGTTTTAATTGAGCAGAAATTGATAGCTGTTGAGCATGATAAAGCCCATGGAATGATGTGGATTGAAGTTAAGTTCCTTAACCTTTAATTGATAGAAAAATAAAAAGACTGCGGCAAACAGTCTAATTAATGAGTTGAGGTTGAGATGAAGAACCCTTTTAATAGTATAACATTTAATAAATTAGAAAAGAATTTTTACGCGCAAATTCTTACGAGCGCAATGCCTTATTATATTGCGGTAGTTGGTTTTGATAAAGTGGCTGGGCAAATCCTGATGGCTGCAGTCGAAAATATGGATAGATTTAATGAGTGCAAAGTTAACCTGCATGACCTTGATAAGTACTTGGACGTTTCTGAAAATACTCGTAAGAAATCCCTAAATGTTTTGAGATATATGAATTTCATTGAGACTAAAAATAGTAATAGGACTGGTGGTGAAACGACTTTTAAGGTAAATGTCCAGTTTGCTTGTAAAGGTAGTATTGATGAGAAGATGAAAATGCCTAGCGCATTGAACAAATCGTTTAGATCTGCTGCTTTGGTAAGCGGACAGATTTGTAAAGAGAAATTCAAGAAATATAAGCAATTTAATAATGATATGAATCAAGAAGGTGTTGATGGGCTTATCCCATTCTGATTTTCGCAACTACTCCATAAGGAGAAAAAATAAAAAAAAAGAGAGAAAAAATGACAAAAACAAAAATAGCTAGAATCGACCATTTTTCAAACCAGTTAGCATCCTTTGAAGCTGACAAATTCCAAGTAATATTCCACCCGGCTACAGAAGCCTTGATTGAGAAAGGCAAGGCGGCTTTCTGTCTGAAAGCATTCAATGCGCAAGGTGTGAAGGATCAGTTCTTCACTGCAGATGACCTGCTGACCGACAAGCTTTTCAAGCTGATGAGCGCAAAAAACATAGAAGGGTATGACGTAACTATTGTCCCGAAGTCAAAGACCTACCACTATCTTGCTATCAGCTCTGTCACGTCCGTAAAGCTCAAAGACCTGGCTAGCCTTGGCTTTGCCCCCACTCTGGTAACAACCATCAAGGGAAGCCTTCACAGCAAGCGTTACGACTTGGTGTGTAGGATCGACAAAGATAAAGCTGATGACCAGTATGCCTACAACGCGCAGATGTTCGTTTGGGCTCTGAACAAGAGTGTCAGCACCTTGCGCGTACCTCGTCCAAGGAGCCTTGAAGCACCTATCCACGCTGCTGGATTCAAGCACCATGGCACAGGGTCATTCGTGACCTGCAATCGCTCTCTAAAGCGTTCCTGCTCTGAATGTGTGGCTCAGATACAGAAGGTAAGGGGAATGAAGCTCACAGCGCCTGTTGTTGAAGCTGGTAGCCCTGATGACACCGCTTTCTACCTAAATGCGTTACGTGAAACGCTGGTGTACAAATCTAGGCTTCTTGGTGATGCCGTGATTGACGATGTAATCGACAGGAAGGTGGCTAGGCAGGCATTTGCAGAGCATTACAGCAGTGATGACGTGTTGGCCTTCCTGATGAGCCTCGGGCACGTCAAAGCGAGGGAAAATGCATTTGAGCATGCTGTGAAGCTCATAACCTTCTGATGACTGACCACAAAAGAAAAAGCCTCATAAGAGGCATTTTTTGTAAGCAATCATCAATCTTAAATAACACAGAAAATCGTTACCTCTCTTGTGGATTGGTAGTAGGTAACATTTTAGATGTTAAATAAACGCAAAGATTTAATAATATCGCCAAGAAAAATTGTAAAGCGACCAAGTAATTAAAAATAAATAGTGGCCATAAACCTGCTTCCAGTTCAACCCTAGATAAGTTGTGTAAATCATAGTAAGGCGGTTCGATTGGTTTAATGAGCATGCTGGTGGCATATAAATTACTAATGTTCTGTGTTTTTAATAAGCTGGCTCCTTGTTCTTTAATGAAGCTGAACTGGGCATTTTTGTATTCATAATATGGAGCGCGTGACGCGCTGTATGCTCCATATTTTTCCAAGGTTGCATCTTCCAGTATCAAATTGATATCTTGGGTTTTCAAAAGCTCAAATCTAATCTGTGTAGTTATTAAAGTTAAAAAAGTCATAGTGAATATCAGAAAAACCACTAAATATGATAAATGAAAACTTTCCCTATCGAATTTACTATTTTTTGTGTTGATAATGTTTCTAATGCTTTGCCAAATGAAAAAAGTTAAACCCGCCGCAACAGAGGCGTAAAGCATTGGTGTTATATATTCATCTTTCATGTAATGGTGAAGATAATAGCCTTGTCGATCAAGGCTTTTATGTAGAAGGATAAAATATGAAACAGATAGAAAAAAGACACTTGCACCTATAAAGCTTAACGTAAACATTAGGAATACATACAGCTTACTTTTTTTTGTTTGTTTCTGGTTGGTTTGGTCCATTTTAGTAAAGGGTTGTTGTTTATCGAATTATAGCATTTGGCAAGGCGCTGATTCAGAGTTAAGAACGGATTCTGACAATAAAAATAACGCCTTTTGGCGTTATCATTCAATCTGTAGTGACAGGTTATATGTTTCTTGAAGCCTTATGTTCATCATAAAGTCTTTTTACTTGAAGTCTATGTAGGTTTTCAAGCCTTCTGAGATCTCTATCGAGTTCTTCTGTCTTTTGTTGATGTTCTATAATCTGTCTTAAATTTTTCTCGCGTTCAGCCTTTTTGTCGGCAATGAATAAGGCATCGTCTTTAGAATTGTTCTCTCTGAAACTCTCAGATATTTCTAATCTCACTTTGGGCTCATTCAGGTCTATCCCTGATTTGGTATATCTGCGCAAGCATCTATTTTCATATTTGCGCGTTCTACTAAACAAGTTGAAGAGTGATTCTAAGTGCAAAACTATGAAGAAAATAGTTCCGCACAAAACAACACCCATTGAATAAAAAACAAAAAATAGTAAATTTTGAAATAAAGATTCGAAGGCCAGCATATGAAAAGCTTCAACAGGGTCGCTAGGCAAAGGAATCAATGATTTCTGAAAATATGCAGCTTGTATGAGGTAAGTCAGGAACATAAAAGCTATAAGAAATGTGGCAAGGAGTAATGATTTATTAAGGGCGCCGTTCTCTCTTGTTTCCATTCTTGATAATGTTTGGAGTAATGTTGTTCTCATTTTAGTAAAGGGTTGTTTGTTAATCGAATTATAGCATTTGGCAAGTCGCGGATTCTGAGTTAAGGACGGATTGCGCATATAAAAATAACGCCTTATGGCGTTATCATTTATTCAGTGGTTGCAAAGTTATTTGTTATTTGAAGCGTTATACTCATCATGAATTCTTTTTACTTCAAGGCTATTTAGGTGTTCTTGTTCTCTTAAATCTTCATGAAACTTATTCAAGTGTTCTCTGTCTTCTATTCGATTTTTAAATTGTTTCTTATGTTCGGATTTTTTGTTTGCTAGAAACAAAGCATCGGTTTTGGTGTTGTACTTTATAAAATCTCTCGAGATTTTTAATATTAATTTAGGATCTTTTAGATTTTTCCCTGACATCGAAAGCCCTCTTAAAATATGATTTTCATGTATGCGGGTTTTCAGAAATAACTTACATAAATTAAATAAATAGGCTATACAGAGGGAAAGGTAAAAAAAACGCCGTTAAGAAGCTCCACATGAATAAATAATGAAGGATTAGTAAGTATATAGAGTTTCTATCTCCTAATTTCAAAGCTTCTTTTATGAGTGGGAGTGTAAGGGCTGATAAGTATATGCAAATGCATAGATTGAATGTCAAATAGATTGGGTTGGTGTCGGATCTTAAGTTTAATCTTTTTATGGTTTGGACTAATGTTGTTCTCATTTTTAGTAAAGGGTTGTTTGTTAATCGAATTATACCATTTTGGTTTTGCAAACTAGCCCGTAAGCAAAAAAATTGCAGAACTCCTAATTAGGATGGCTGTCGATTGATTTGAGAGCTTTCACAGGTTGGGGTGTGCCTTTATGGTGGGTAAGGTTAGGACGGCTCATGGTGGTGATTTCAAGGCACAAAAAAAGCCCCGTAGGGCTTCTGTTGGTGATTGGATTCAATCAAACACTTTGACTGTGAAGCTCGATTGCGCGGGCTTCGTGTTGGTAAGAGAAAGGTACTTAACAGTGACTGTGCCGCCGTCAATTGTTGAGCCTGTCATAGCCAATTTTTCATTCTTGATTTTGTCCATCGTCAAGCCATTTTGACCAATGTATTTTTCTAAATTGTTTGGTACAGATACTAATTTTACGTTTGCTGATTGACTCCCAAGCTTTGTTTTGAAAGTCTTTACAAGATTGGTGATTTTGTTTTTATCAAAAGCAGAAACGCTCAAATCATCAGCATTGATATTCATGATGTAACTTTTTCTTTCTGGATTTGATGTATTAATTTTATTAAGCTCGTTTATTATCAAGTCGCTTTTAGAAATTGAGGTGGTGGTAAAGCTTAAATTTGATAATACAGTGTTTTGTTGTTTTGCTGCCTCTGCTGGCGTTTCAGTATCCGTAGATGAAGCAATGCATGTATTAGATTCTAAAATCGGGGTTGTTCCATACGGATAAACGCTGCCATTCGCGCCTTCGGCTTTTATTAAATACGAGGTGATTTTTCCTGAAAAGCCAGCAGGGCAATCTTCTTCAATGATTTCTTTTGTAGTCGCTGTGATTTCTTTCATACATGATGTTGTGTCTTCGCTTTTCGTTTGAAACGTTGTGTTAGTCGTTCCTGATGCTGGGTCAAAGATTGTGATGTTGTCGCCCGTTTTTGTTACGTTCCCGCTGTACGTTCCTGCTTGAACTCCGTAATAGCTATCACAGCTTACAGTTTCGCTGCCGGGTTTGACTTCAACTGTTTGCGCTTTAATCGCTTCACAAGTATTTGATGTTTCGTACCATTCCGATTTGTTTCTGATTGAACCATCAGTCCAAACCTCATATTTTTGTTGTGTATTGATTACACCTAAAGGCTTGTCAGAAGGGCATAAAGATTTTGAATTGTCATAACCATAATAGCTAAAAGCCAAATCTGGCTTTCTGCATATTCCGTAAACATCCGCTCCACTGTGTGCCCCGACGTAATATGTATAACCATTTTGAGTAAAACTAGTGCCGGGAACTGGAACCATCACAGCATGTATTCCATATTTCCCCCAATAAAAACCGGTGTTATATGAGCCTTTAAGAGTGAACGCACCGTTTTGAATTGATGACGTATCTATTGTGCATTCGTCATTTTGGCTTTCATTTTTTAAACATGTGTCTTGCGTTGTGATGAAGCCTGTATCATTTTTTGTGCTGCCCGATGCTAATAAATCATACGTTCTTGATTGCGTCATTTGCCCTGAATAGCCTGCGGAACAGGTAGGGTTTTTGGTTTCAGTTACCGTTTTATAGCAGTAGTTTTCTATTGGATAAAATCTATTCAATTTCCAATCTGTCGCAATGCCGTCTTTTACCGTTCTAGTCCATGTTTCTAATGTAAAGCCGAGCGGATAAGATGGGGCTTTCGTTGCGCAATTATAATTTTCAACGGTTTTTGTATTCATCAATTGACAGCTATCTTGTGTTTTAACCCAAGCAGAATAGTTGTTTTTTGTGCCATCCAAATACAAATCATATGTTCTTTCGTTAACGATTTGACCCACGTAATTTGCTTGTGGGCATGATTTCCACTCTGATTCTGTTTGCCTTGAAACGCAGGTATCCTGTGTTTTTGTCCAATCTGAATAGTTATCTTTTGTACCGTCTGCATACAAATTATACGTTCTAGAACTTACTATTTTTCCTATGTAATTTATGGGGCAAAATTCAGTTTTAGTTTCAGATTGTTGTGTAATTGCAAAAGCAGTATTTGCACTCAACACAAGGGTTAGTGTTGATAAAGCTATTAGAGATTTTTGCATGATTTAAAGGTTTGTTTATTAGCTTAATTATACCATTTTGCCAATTGCATATTTTTCCTGTGGGAAAAATTAAAGCCTCTGTTGAGGCTCTAATTGATAAGTGATTAATCATGAAGCGTCTATATGGGCGTCGTAATCGTTTGTGTCTTCATAATCTTCAATTGGAATTCCTTTGAAATCCGTGCTTAAAAAAGAACGTGATTGTGCATCCATATCAACGAAACCCACTGAGTCAACAATTTGTCTTGTGGTCTCAATCAGGTTTTGTTCATCTATATTCAGTTTTCCTGATTTGTTTTGAGTTGAGTAATTCGCATTGGATAAACTCGAAAGTAACGCTAAAGCTGCAAAGGTTAATAATCTGATTTTCATTTTAGTAAAGGTTTGTTATTTTTAAATAGTAGCATTTAAAATAAGAAAATCAAATTCTTTTAAAAAAATCTTTATTGTCTTTATTTGTAAATATAAATGTTAAACTGTAAAGGCAAGCAGCAAGTTGTTCATCTTTTAGTAAAGTCCGCTGCTTGTTAGTTAGGTTTGTTTTTAGAGAGGCCCGCAATCGTGCGGGCTTTTCGCTTTCTGCTTTCTGTGATTCCTAAGTGGCTTCGCTGCGAGATCTGGAGGTAGGATCAGATCGACTTCATCCAGGGCGCTTTCACATGTCTCGACCGATCCGCAACAGGTACAACCCAAGGGAGCGCATTCAGCTTGATTTTGACGTGTCTGTGTGTGTCTTGAACCTGAACCAACACCTACAAGCTTTCCGTGAATTCTCGGTCTCTGATGACCGCGAAGCCTTTCTACGGACACAAGGGGAGACGGCGAGGAATGCTATGCACGTACACCAGATCATCGCCTGCTGCTTTGGGCTTTATTGCTTGGGTGAGGATGGGGAATGGCAGGAGTACTGCAGGGCGTTTATGGAGAAATTCGTAGACGTTGATACGGGCTTTGCAGAAGTGGCTCTAGCTGCTGCAGTCAGCTACTCACAGAGCCTATTGGAATCACTCGATGCTGCACTGAGTCAGCTTACCAATGGAGCAGAGAAGGGCGTTTAGGCTTCCACCAGCTCTAGGATTTCACTACCGCTATCAATGATGAGCCTTCGGCCCTCAAGGTGACCTATAGGCTCTCCATGCTGAAATAGGACGTTATCCACAAGGAATCCTGCTTCTGCATGCTGGTTCTGCGCAGTGAGGCTGGAATCGAACCTGTAGAGCTTCCCGTCCACCATTGCCCCAACGTCTTGGCCGTTGCGCAGCACAATGCACGGAATTAAAGGGTTGTAGCTGAATTCCTTGTCCATACGGTCAACTCCCTGAACCTGCGTTATTAAGTAGTATAACTGGCCCTGCGCTCCCTGGACTTGGACAGATTCTATCGGGGTAATAGAGGCATTCGGATTCTGTTCGGAATGGCCTAGGGACGGCCTAGGGACGGCCTAGGGAAGGTTGAGTACCTGGTAGAGCATCCGCTGACGCGAGTAGCACCTGGTATGGCTTATTTGATTGGATAAGTAGATTCTCGTTGAATGGTTCGGCGGTACAAAGCAAAAGGCTTTTTGGGTTTATTCACGGGCTTTTCAGTGTGATGGTAGTCAATGGAAAATGGGTTGAGCTTTATTGCTTGCCATTTGCCGCAGGCATTGCGCTTTATTTAATCCTACCTGCAAATTTATTGAATAGACCTTTCATTCCTGACGTGGTGAAGCGGCTAGCTACGATTCGTTTATAGTGATTGTAACGATTGACTTGTTTGTAATAGATGAGTTCTCTGATTAGCCACGCTACTTTTGAAATCTTCTGTGCGAACAATCCGATTGTCCATAAACAAATCGAACAGATGATTACTAAGTGGAAGGGGAATATGTCAGAGATAGGTGTGTTACGAACAGAAAAATAAGCATACCAAACATAGATGTTTGCTGAAATGAACGTGATAACCAACAAAGTTGGCAGAATCATCCAATACCTAAAAAGGCTGTGATCTGCTTGCATTAGCCTTCGTATTGGAAAGAAAGTCGCTAATAATCCATATGGGAAAAATAGCGCCGTCAATTTTGCTATTTTGTAGAGGTTGTCTACTTCACAATATTGGCTCATTGCATAATCGAATTGTTGCTGAATAGCGCTTTTCTCTTCATCTGAATACTGAGATTCATTTTTTGATAATTTGATTGACATTATAGTGTTAGGTTGTTTTCCTAATTATAGCATCTGCACAATCTCAAATTGGCCATAAGGCCAATTTATATATTGTTTTTTCCGAATTTGCTTGAAGAGAATTCTATTCCTTGGGCGTGTTCAGGAAGATTACTTTCCGTTGAATATAGAATCACTCCTATGAATTCTTTGATTTTGGTTGATCTTCGAATTATATGAATGCATAACATTAAGACAATACAAAGGTAGATGCTGATTCCCATCAGGGTTGAATAAATGTCGCCAATTCCGGTGATTCTGTATCCGATATTTAAACTGCCGGTTATCTTTTCTATGTCGATAACTTTATAGATAAATAACGCTTTTATGTACCATAAAGAGTGGTAAAGCATCACGGCATAGCAGGTTATTGAGAGAAAAAGTAAAAACAATTCTTGGATGAATTTGAATATATCCGTATGCTTGTCAACTGTAGTTCCATTGATATTTTGAAGAATTGTAGTCGGGGCCGTGACAGAAAAACCTATCGTGGATTTTATAGATGTATATATTACACTCAAACCACTCAGTACAATTGCAAGAGGAATTGCCCAAATCAAAGCGTTTCCACCCAAAATCAGGGAGTTTGCAAAAGTGTCCAGGAAGGCAGCCATTTGCGGAACCTTGACAATTATAGCTAGCGCTATGAGAGCTTCAGGGCCAACGCTTAATCCTACGGGGTTGTAGATCTCATTGAAGCCTGTTGTGGCTGTTATACCTGTTGCAAGGATTGCAATCTTACCTGTGAATGATCCAAAGAAGCTTGATGCAAGCTCTATTACATTCTTGCTAGCGTTTAATCCTGCTGCCTCTTTGGTTCTGCTAAACGTGTTCTTTCTGATCGCATCATTTACTCTGAGTTCTGCTTTTATAATCATACCTACTGCTAGAAGGTTTTGCCCAAAGCCTTCAATTTCTAAAAACACAGAACCACATTCTCTGCCGCTAGGGGACGTTGAGCTAGAGTACTGCAAGCAGTCAACCACTCTATCTATACTTAAAGGACCGTCATTTCCGATTGTAATGGATTTCAAAAATGCTGTGTCCCAGTCCTTTGCAACTGGTGTTAACTGACTTGCATCAAGACTATTGTTTATGAAGTACTGTAAATTAATATTCGACTGAATCCTTTCGTATTCAACAGTAAAGGCTTCTTTATCCTTAATTTCAGACGTGAGTATGCTTGATGATTGATACATGTCTAATTTTAGCGTTGATGCTAACTGCTCACCTGGGCCAGAGAATAGGGTGTTTTTGAAATCGGTATTCAATATTTTCGCAAAGAAAGTCACCATGTTGGGATTGGTCATGTATCTGTTTTTGAAATATAGGTTGTAAAAATTCAGTGAGTCAGCACAGTTCTTAGGGCTTGAGTCATTTGCACAAGCCCTTTCGGCACACGCTCTCAACGTAGATTCAAGAGTCGCATTGCTGGTAAAGGTTGTTGAGTTGGCATCACGATCTAAACTGGTTTCTAACCCGGCGCTGTGGTCAACAGTTGAGCAAACTCTTACCATTCGGTCTTTGGGCATCAACGCTTCTGTGTATCCTGGAACCTTATTAAGGTCGTCAATCACGCGCCCGTGCATGCATTTTGCGGCGTCGTAGGCGTAGTCTTTGATGCTATTGGGGCTCATACCGCTGAGATTGAAATTCTCTTCGTCACTGCAAACGAGCTGACCTTGTGTGTATGTGTCAGGTACTCCCAATCTAGGTTTACCTGCCTTGATTACGTTCTCAGCGATTCCTTGTGCCTTCTGAATATATTCTTCCTCAATGATTCGTTTCATTGTCTCAATCGATTTATCCACATAGCTGGATAAGCCATAACGTTTTGCAATGCTTTCGGTATTCATGTCGATTGTGAAGCTGAGATCAAGTATGCAGCTCCCCACTTGGTGAAAGGCTGAGAATTCACCTGTAGACTCGTTAAAGTTGAAGATGATTTTTTGTTTTTTTGAGGCTTCTTGCTCTGACATACTCGACGTACACAATTGAAAGCTAATCGCGTTGTACTCGTTAGCTGGTCCACCTGAATTCACAGCGGGGATAAAGCGCTTTGGGTATTCAATTTTGGTTTGTTGAGCATCTTTGAATAAATAATATTCCGCTATGGAGTGAGCTTTGTAAAACGTCCCTATCGCTAGCTTTGTAAATAAATTGTATCTAATATCCTGTTCATTCACGAAAACGGGAAAAGCAAAAGCATAAAATAGTAAGGTGATTAATGTGGCCGTTAATGCAGAGTTTTTCTCGTTCATTTTTTGAGAAGCTGCGGCAAATACTTTAATATAAAACCACCTGCTAATAATTAAAAACGCAAGAGTGGTAATCACTGTGAGCATTTTCCAGATAGACGGATTTACTATCTTGGATACGCCGCTATTAAACTTGTTGTTCTTTCCAATGCAGTTATATTTGCCAGTTTCTGTTCCTTCAGCAATGCTCTGTGTCATTTCACAGCCATACAATGAGTCTAATACTGGCTCTGTGAATCCAGACCTTCTTTCTTCATCTGTTTGAGATTGGATGTATGCCGTTGCTTTAGAGCCAATAGACTCTGCATTAGCAAATTGTGGGAATAGGGTTAGTAGAAGCAGAAATGCATAAGTTGAGAATTTCATTAAAGGTGGGCTTGTTTTAAAGTATTATACCATTTCAACCCATTCTTAATGACTCATAATCACCTTCGTTTGTAAGATGTTATAGAAGAAATAAATCCCGTGCTTAACTTACTAATCATACCTATTGAGCCCATCGATAAAACGTTTACGATAGTCATCATCCAACCTATAACCTTGATTCCCGCTTCTGCAAACATCATGTGTCCTCTGAGTAATTTAAGGGTGTTTTGCATAAAGTGCAGGCAAATGCTTGTCGAAACCAATGTCACGATGAATGGTCTTATACACTCAATAAAGAATCCAACAATGTTGTCAAAGATACCGCCTCTTTCGTAATAGAATGATGCATCTGTGAATACTAAAACGACCCTGATGACCTCCCAATTTATTGTATATGCAATAATAGGCAGTATAGGGAAAACTGCAATGCCCACTGCAAACGCAAAAATATTCCTGCGCATTGCTGCGAAATTGTCAGCGTCATTCAGCCTCACGAAAGCGAAAAGGAAGAATGGTGAGAATTTGATGAGCGCGATAACAAAGTATTTTTGTGTGACCGACATTGTGTAGAACGGCAATATAGTTACTGAGATAAGAAAAAATCTGTAACCATTACTAATCATGTCAAGTGTCAGGCTCAAAGACACAATGCTTGAACCAATACCTGCTGCTATGAAAGTTACTGTCTGTGCTAATGAGCTTCCAGCTTGGATTTTATTTGGCTTTCCAATGTTAGCTGCGCTATCGGTTTTAGGCATTTCAATCTTTGACTTGGCATAATCGTTAGCGATTTGTCCTGTAATAGCTAGAGTCAATCCGAAGGCTCTCAAATCACTAGCCGTATTGCTTAAGCTGGTTGCGTACAATTGATAACATTTGATTGGGTGGGTAACTGATAGCTTGCAGCGTTTTAACGCAGTAGAAGGCAATTCAAAGCCTATTCCCGCGCCCTGTTCGAAGTCATTGTGCATTCCAGCAGACGTACCATTATCGAAGATCAGCTTCTGAGTAATAGCTTCTGCATCAGTGATAGTTGGCAATGTTGCACGGTCAGTCTTTAAGAAATAATTTCTGACGTATTGGCTGATGTTGACCCGGTTATTATAGTCAGCTTCATATCCGTGCGCTCGTGCCCATTCGTCATCTATGAAGAAATCCACTGCCTTCCTTTCTGAAATTTGCAAGACTTTGGTGTTGAATAGGTTTTGATTGATGCTCGTGAAAGTAGTCTCTTCAACAAGATTCTGGTAATTGAAATAGAAATTTAGCTCCCCCTCTTTAATCATTTTTTTCAACTGGTCCAGGATCGAAGGACTTTCTAAAGCCGTGCTGAACGCATCGTTGAAGGCTAAAATTCTGTCACGATAAGTGTCTTCTAGTTTCTTTCTTGTTTCGTAGAGCTTTGTTTTGTAAGTCGCTATTGGGTCTTCGCCCATCACTTGCCAGTCGTTTCCCACGCATTCAATTGAGCCCGTGCCTCTTGCCCCAATGCCTTTATGTGCATCTATGTAGATTTTTGCGGAAAGGCGCAGTTGTTTATTTTCTGCACATACCAGATTCAAGACTGTCACAGCAACATCGTCTGCTAGCTTAAAATCGTTTGGTAATTCTTTGAGATAGGTGTTTGCTCTAGTGTCTTTATAGAACATCACCATTACGTTGTTTTTGATGTCTTCGTATTCAGCCTTCTTGTTTTCAAATGGACCGTTACGCAGTTCATTTCTCAACTGGTTTGCAGTAGCTTCTACTGTGCCAATGTCAGCTTCGTCCCTGAACCTTTCGTTGTATCTGACTTCCTTTAGATAAGGTGTTGCTGCACCTGCATCAAGCTCTGATTTGAATACGGTCACTGGATCAAGCTTGAACAATAGCTCTCCGTTATCGCTAAACTTCTTAAATGTGAAGGTATTGTTTTCCTGTTTAGAGATGTCAGATAGCGAATTCGATACAACCCAATTCGAAGAATAATTCTTATTGAAAATGTCGTTGTAGAGTTGACTTGAAAGCCTCGCGACAATGGCTTTTGAAATTAATTGGTTTGACAATGCCGAAGCCGTAAAAGCGGCTTGTCCCTTTGTCACATCATCTACAACGCCTGTTTCAGAGTCTTTAACCGTTGTTTCCAAATATCCTTTCTGTCTAACCCAACTTACCATTTGTATGAATTTCTGCTTTGCGATCTCAGATGTTACGTCAAGCCTTATAATTACTGCGTCTGCTATGGATAAAGAGTTTTTCTGTCCGACCATCCCTAGCCCAAATATCCCTACCGCCGCTATTGCTATGAATAGGTTATTCAAGAAGCTATATCTGGCTTTTACCTGTTCTCCATGATCATTTTTTGAGTCATGAAATTCACCCGTTTTCCAAGCTTTGAGCGCCATGATTAACCATATTATAATAAATATGGCAATTATTAGGTAGGAAGCTAAATCCCTTGTGTATTGCTTGTCTCTTATAAAATGATCTTGATTCGCTTCATCAAAACGTAACTGTGAATCTGTTTTTGTTTCCTGGATCTTTGCGTATTGTGTATCTTGATCATTGCTTAGAAGAAGAACCCCTTCGCCAACGGAACTGCTCATTAGTTTAATGGCGATGTTTTCAGGGCAAAGAGTTGATGAATTAGGATCTACTGTTTTGTTATCTGATTTGAATCCACATTCTGCTGCAGATGCTTGTGACATATACAGAAATGGCAATAGAAGAATGGCGAGAGCTAATTGACGCATTAGTAATAGGTTTGGTTTTCTAAATTATACCATTTGGCTTCGTGATTTCGGCTGATAAGCCGATTGCCTTTTTTACCCATTTGCCATTCTCCTGGTGGATCTTCCACCCTCCTTGGATAGGCAGTGTGTAGCTCTCGCTCTGCTTCCTACCCCATCACATTGGATAGCTTGTGGCCTACTGTGCCGGGGAGACAAGCAAGCTCCTGGTGAGCTGTGAGAAAGATCAGACGTTGTTAGGTTGCCTTTTTCACTGTTCCCAAGCTGTGATTTGCATATTTTTTTAAAATCGTTTTAATCGACTTCCTTGCACCTGATCGAGTTTGACTATCAGAAACGGTAGGGGAGAACAGCGTTTCCCTAAAAATCCGATTTTTATTTTTTTCCAAAAAGGTCATTTCCTTTTCTTAAATGACTTCTAGCCCCGAGAAACTAAGAGCTGCAGCGATGTGTGAGCCTCAATCTGTTATTTATCAAAATCATCATTTTGGATTTAAGATTTTTTGGCTAAATAAAAATCTGTTTTTTCTAGATTCTGGCTGTTTGACAATGTTTTTAAAATCATTAAAGTTCGCTTCATCGAATCAACGGGATTCGAAAAACAAGTGGTTATGGAAATGCCTTGGCGTGAAAGCACTATGCGAAGCTTCAACGGTATTACCAGTAAGTAATTGTACCAATCGCACTATCTGAAATAGCCCATTTCTAAACGCTGATTGATTTCAGCAGTGCGAACCAGAAAAGTTAAAGTCTTTTCCGCTATCTCATTCTGAGAGGCGTACCCGGTATTTCCAAATGGCTAATATTTTTAGAAATGAGATTGCGATTCACTGCAGCAAGGGCGATTTAAATGAAATAATTGATTTTTGTTTTAGCGAAGATGGAGGTAGGTATTATTTTGATTTTGAAAAGATTGCATCACTAGGTGGTAACTCCGAACGTGAAGTTTGGGGTTGCGATTCTGAGGCGTTTAATTTTGAAATAACGAATAAAACTGACATGGTTTTGGTTTTTAGATTTGATACGTTGAATGGTGTACCTCATCGTATTGTTCCAATTCTATTGGATAGATTTAAAAGTTGTTTAATTTCGCATTTGTTGTGCTGTGAAATGCTTTCGTGTGCAGTAATTCTCACGCGTATTTCGAATCGAGTAAAACCATTGGTTGTGAGCGCTTACAAAGGTGAGTGTAGCCTCAATGAAGAACGATGGATTAACGATATAGGTCTTATGCTTTGGGGGTATTCAGAACGCCCTAGCTTGGCAGAGCAGGGATTTATAGATGTCGGTGGGGGTCATTTTGTTAAAGCCTACACACCTGATGAGTATGAAAGTCTATATCAGCGATTTAAACCCGCATAACAATTGATACTTGCTTACATCTTATGCATTAACTGAAGCGCTTTCACGTTTCTAAAAGCAGTTTTGAACAATACTGCAATGCATACCAGAAAAGTTAAAGTCTTTTCCACACGTTACTTCTGACGATGTGCGCCGCTCTGTGCGCTTGTGAAATACCTTGGGTCTAAAACGAAGCTATTGGGCTTTATTGATTCTGTTGTTAATGAATGCGTTTCTACAATCTCAAAGCCATCAAATGAGATTGTTCTGTGTGACCTATTCAGCGGGTCAGGACGGGTAGCGAATCACTTCAAAAATCGTTTCAAGGTCGTAGCTAATGATCTGGAGTACTACTCATATGCGACCTTGGAAAACCTGCTGAACAATGATCCTTCGACCGTCTACGAATGTCAGCCGATTATCGACTACATGAACCACGCCATGGATGATGTTGAAGGCTTCATTTTTCAGAATTACAGCGAAGCTGGTGGCCGTACCTTCTTCACCAATGCCAACGCTATGAGGATCGACGCTGGGGTGTCTCTGGTGTACGAGCTATATGGAAATGGAGAGCTGACTGATGGGCAGTTCTACTACTGCCTCTGCTCTGTCCTAGAGGCTGCTGACAGGGTGAGCAACACCACTGGGCTGTACTCATCGTTCCTCAAGAAATTCACTGCTGCTTCGCTTAAACCCATTGAGTTCAGAGGGTTCGACCTGAAAGAGCCAGTGGCAAGCAATGAGGTGTACCTGGCAGACGCTAACGAGCTGTTGCAGCGCGTTAGTGGTGACGTTCTGTACCTCGATCCTCCGTACACGTCCATGCAGTACAGCAATGCTTACCACGTCCTCAACACCATTGCGCAGAACGAGCATCCTACGATCCATGGGATCAGCGGTCGGCCTGAAGGCCGGAACGTTTCAGCATGGGCTAGTAGGCCGAAGGTCGAGGGTGAGTTTAGGCGGCTTGTTGAGACAGCCAATTTTGAATACCTGGTCATGAGCTATTCAAACGAAAGCATCATGCCTGTTGAGCTGATTGCCGATGTGATGAGTTGCTTTGGAACATACGAAAGAAAAGAAATGCAGTACAAGAAATTCAAATCACGTAAAGAAGCTGCCAATGAAATTTACGTGACTGAATACCTTCACGTCTTGCATAAGAATTGATGAGGAACGCCCATCAGTAATTCGGCTGGTGGTAATTAGGTATTCACTATGAGTGTTAAAACTGCTGAAGATAAGTTTCAAGAATTTTGCCTGTTTGTCGAAAAGAACAAATTTCGATTGATAGTTGATAATGGAAGATTTGAGAAAAAGGTTACGCGGGTTGATGTGATAGATAGTGAATGTGTACAAATCTATTTAACAGATGAAACCTGTGTCTTCATTTATGTAGATACTATTGAATATGTTTATGTTGATTGGGTTTTTGGGCAGGTTTCTAATTTAAGATCGGATGGTATAAGGCAGTGGAATGTGGCTATTAAAAGATATGAGCTGGAGTATGAGGATGAATTCAAGACTTTATCTTTTTTCATAGAGTAAGGCGTGATTCTGCTCTTTCGGTTTTTTACTGAACTCCCAAGATTCGCTACGCTCACACGTACATACGCTATTCGTTGGAGTAAGCCATGTGTGGTCGATTCGTGATGTTCAGAAGTCTTGATGAGTATGTGCATGAGCTGGACCCTCAATGCGACCTCTTCTCAAGCGCTGACACCACGCCTGTTGAGCGATACAACATCGCCCCTTCTACTGATTTGCCAATTATCCATGCCGAGCCTAACGGTCCGCAGATCTCGCCAGTGCATTGGGGTTGGAAGAGGGAGATGTCTTGGCCGAAGCCCAAGGTCGTGCAGCCTATCAACGCACGCATAGAGACCATTGCGAAGGGTAGGTTCTACAAGGACCTGTTCCCTGACCACCGGGCCTTGGTAATGGCTGACGGCTGGTACGAATGGGTCAAAGAACCGGGTGATGAGAAGAAGCAACCCTTCTTCATCAGGTTGAAGAGCCACAAGTCTATGTTCTTCGCTGGACTTGCCCAGGTAGAGTCAGGTACGTCACCTGATGAGCCACCGGGCTTTTTGATCATCACTGCTGATGCTGCTGGGGGCATGGTTGACGTGCATGACCGTAGGCCCGTGGTTCTCTCTCCCGATCTTGCGCGGGAATGGCTTTCTCCTGATCTGACGAAGGATAGAGCAAAGGAAATTGCCCGCGATCTTGGGCAACCTGCAGAAGATTTTGAGTGGTATCCGGTCAGCAAGGACGTGGGAAACGTGAAGAACAAAGGGGCTTATCTCATAAAATCGATAACCTAAATGCTAGAATCAGCACATAACAAATAAAAATATGTATGCAAAACCTAAAATCAGAATACCGCGCACAGGTTCAAAGCTTCATCAAAGCTTTGGATTACGCCAACAACGTCAGTCCTGACGTTGATTACAAAATGTCGAAAATCAAAGAAGAAGCGTTTCTACCGCGCTGGTTAACAGCTTTGGTTGCAGAAGAGGTTCGTGCGCAAGGCGTGAAAGCCCCGAACGTACTTAATTTTGGTAGCCCTGTTTTCACCAACACGGTGATTCAGAAGGATGGAGAAGACTACTATGGCTTTGACATGTGCAATGTCTATACACAGAAAGACCATGCTCCAATGACCATCAATGCCTTAACCAAGACTGTCGATAACTACGTCACCTTGAGGAATCACAGTGTCAGCCAAGGTGAGCCTATGCTTGATCTCGATAACACCTTCAAGCAGTGGTACGAGAAGGTGAAGGGTATGACGTTGAAAGACCCTGAAGCGCAGTTGGTGAGGAACATCACTGAGAAGGGCATTGCTATCAAGAAGCTTGATGACCTCCAAAAGCTTTCTGGCGACGATTTCACTAAATGGCGTGAACTAGACATGCCCAATACCTGGATAGCCCTCAATCCATACGTCAAAGGCTTTAAAAACGAATTCATTATTCCCAACAGATTTGCTGATTTTGAAAACTCTTTTGCTAAACGAGTGATGGGCGTTTTTTCTGAGCCTGCCCCTGTTGAGCAAAATAAGCCCGATAGGCCAAGATTTAAATTATAAAATTAATTCGCCTTATGGGCGAATTTTGCTTAATTGGTTTGGTATAATTTTACTCATAAACAAACCTATATTTACTATGGCTAAAATTAAATTCAAATCTGATGAAGAATATCTTACGCATTTTGAAGGGTTGATTGATTCTTTAAGGCATATAGCCCGTGATTACGGTTATTGTGCATATGGCTTATCTTACAAAGACTATTCAGGGAAAACTGTAATTTCTTTGGACTACTATGATGTAAAACTAGATTCGATGGTGAGCTGGGATCTGGTCAAAGAAGTAGGGGTTGCTGTTCGAAGATTCAAGAACAAAGAGGTATTGCTTTTCCGTGGCGAGACAGTAATAACTCATAAACAGATAAAATATTTAAAAGAAATTGAATTACAAGCCTCCTAGATGGAGGTTTTGTATTTACTCTTGCTCCCGGTCAGTCCGGGAGGGATCGGGCCTAAACGTGCTGGGCTGTCAGCTTCACACCTAGCGCATTCACAAGCTTCAACACTGTGTCATAACGGGGCTTTGCACCCGGTGCCAATGCTTTGTACAGGCTCTCACGATTGATACCAGCATCCTTGGCAAGCTGGCTCATGCCACGAGCCTTGGCGACTTCCTGCAGAGCGCGAAGGAACACGTCAGGGTTTGGGTCTTCCAAAGAAATGGTTAGGAATTGAGCAATCTCGTCCTCGTTGGTGAGGTACTGGGATGCATCAAATGCTTTGAGTTCTCTCATTTTACGTCTCCTTGCTCGATCTCATTGAGGATGGATTTGGCAAGCTTGATGTCTCGTTTCTGTGATGACTTATTGCCGCCACACAGTAGCAGGTAAACGACCTCGCCACGGCGCGTGTAGTACACACGGTATCCCGGCCCGACGAAGATCCTCATTTCGCTGATGCCTTCGCCCACCGGCTCACAGTCACCAAAATTACCCGCCTCTGCACTCAAGATCCGAGAAACGATCCGTAGACGTGCCTGTACGTCTTTAAGACCTTTCAGCCAGTTATCAAATTCATGGGTAGTGATGATTGTGTTCATGAAGCAAGTGTAGCCGAACGGCGACACTCCAGCAACGAAAGAATGATCACTTTTTGATCAGTTCTGGTGGTGCTTCTCCCTGATCATATCTTCCAGCTCGTTCTTCCTGGCAGACGAAAAAAAGCCCCGACAGGCCGGGGCTTTATGGCAGCTTGGAACCATCAAGCGATGGTGTACCCATCGAAAGCGGTTTTCTCAGTGATAGCTTTAGCGATGTTTGGTCGATTAGCTGGAATCTCTGAGCCGTCTGTAAGTTTGATGGTTGCCGGATCGAGTATTTCCTTGCCGGCTTCATTCTTGACGATCTTAAAGCCCAACAAGGTGAATACTTTTTCGTCTTGTTTCAGATTCACAGCAGCACGGCCATGGCGAGAGAACAGCTTTTCAGACTTACCATTGTGCGTCACTGTGTGGAATGTTGGCTCGCCTGTCGGGTCTTTCTCGCTAGTTTTGCGAGCGCCTTTAGTTTTGCCACCGGCATTTTTCAACGCTACGTGTGTGCCTTTGATGACCTCGAGGGAAATCTCATAGGCCAAGGCTTTGAATTCGTCTTGAAACGCCAACAGAACGCGTTCAAAAGAAGTGCTTTTCTTCAAGTCTGCCAGAGACTTGAGGTTGGCTTTTTCTGCATCTTTTAGATTTTTCAATTCTTCAAAAAGCTTAACCAGCTTTTCGTCATCGCCCGATGATGCTGCTGTGGCAATTTGAGCGTGGATGTCAGTCAAGGCTGATGAAGTCGTGACAGACAGCATGTGCTTCAAAACCTTTGCGCCCAGCTCTTTCGCAGGAGCTGCGTGGAGATCAGCAGTAATTGCGGTTTCGTATTCAGTTTGAGAGGCTTTGTCAGTCATTCACTCGTTCCTTGCGTGCGTTGGTAGTTTTGTAAAGAATTGGCTGAAGATAATTGATGGAAAACCTATTGTCAATTTCTTTGGCGTGGTTTTCAAAAAGAAAATGATATAATTGTTCATATAACTAACAAGTCTAATATGAAGTATACAAAAGAAGAAGAAAAGCAAGCGCTGGCAAAAAGAAATCAAGCATCCGAAATAGATGAGGAACAGCAAGTCAAAGATATTGATGCAATGCTTGCCAAGAAAGGTTTCGCTAAGAAACTACCTGAACCAGATCCAGCGCCTAACATTGAACAACAAGGAATTATCAGCGGGGGGGTGAATGTTAAACGCGCCTTACCTTTGACGAAGCTTTCAAATGAAGAGGAAGAAGAGCAGCTTCCAGTGGATGAGTTTATTTCAGCTTTGCTGAAAATAGGTAAAAAATACGACAGAAAAGTAATGCAGAAGAAAGACGACATCCATGACGCCGTAGACCTTTTCTTCATCAAAGTTGGGCAAGAACGCGCTATTGATGTGAGTGTTAAGCATAGTGGGGATATACGTTTCAATGAGGGCGATTTGAATTGCCAAATGAACCAAGACATAGTGAGAGCAGTAGCCCCATTTAAGTTTCATCAGCCTGACACCGTGCTTGAGGTGTGGGTAGATGATTCTAAAAAGACTCCACAAGCAATTGCTGCGCAAGAGGAATTCATTAAGAACACTATTGGCACATTGATAGAGTCTGGCGTTAGCCTCGACCGTATTATTTTAAAAAACGAGCAATTCAACTCTATTCTTGAGAAGTACAAAACAGACGCACAAGCAGCTAATCCAGAAGAGCCCGCTGTAGCTGGTGTTAATGTCGTGAGTCAAAACAAGCCTGTTGAAAAGCCAGTTGAACCTGCTGCACCAGTGGCTGAATCCTCTCAAAAGGTCGCTCAACCAAAAGAAGAAGTTCCTGCGAAGCAGAGCGCCGATGTAGTGAAAGATAGAATTGAAGAGATCTTTTTGGGCGAAGGGTTATTTAGGAGGGGAGATTCTATATTGGATATGATAAATAGAGGGGTAGAATTAGATAAAACAGAAGGGCTAAAGATTAAAATATCACAAGATGGCAGTACCTTTAATGTCACAAAAATTGGGGGTGATGCGAGCATTCCAGATCGAAATTTTCAATTTGATACTTCAAAGATGCCTGATGCTGAAGAATACAGAAGGGTCTTCAATTCGCTTGAAGGTCAAGGTCAGTTGGCAATCATAAGATCAGGTATGAACCTCGAAAATTTTGTTAAGCAAAAAACGAATTTAATGAAAAATGGGATTGATTTGTCATTTTCAGATGATTACCAAGACGTGGTTGTTTCGAAAGTAAATGGTAATACAAAAGAGAGGGAAACATTTCCTCTAAGTAGCATCGTGGTTGGGACTTCAAAATTAGGGGCGGGGTTGTTCAACGCACTGAATAATATTTCGAGCGCAGATAATCAGTTTAAAGAAATAAAGCCAAGCAATGCAGCCAAAGCAGCAAATGCGGATGCTTTGTTTGAGCCAAAACCTGTGGATGTGGAAGAGAGGCAAACAAGTCGAAGAAACAAACCTTCGATGTAAAAAGAATAAGAGAACCTGCGGGTTCTTTTTTTTTGCGCATAATTTGATGACTGCGAAATGGTATAATTAAAGCAATAACAAACAAATCTAAAATGAAGTTTATAGACAAAATTAAAGATAACCTCAAAGAGGTTTTTGGCGGAAAAAAAGACACGGGATTCTCAGAAAATACAGTAGATGTGATTCAGTCTTTTCAAGATGCAGATTCTACACCTAGTGTCATCAATGATTTGCCTGAAAATCAAGAACAATATAGCGATGATATATTAAAGGCTTTCGCAGAAGAATCTAAGACGTTTGGTATGGGAAGCAATAGTCAAACTAAATATGATTATTTGACTGATACTGACGGGGCATTCCGTGACAAAGTTATTGCTAGTATAAATGTAAAGCGCGTACCAGAGTCTGAGCTGGCTAAAAGCCCTGAAAACTCAATGGTTGAGGCAAAAGATTATCTAGCTGAGTTGAAGGTAATTCTAGAAAAATACAATATGTCTATAATGGAGTTTTCTAACTCAAAAATTAAGATAGCGGATGAAAGAAACAGGACGCAATTCGATCTCAATAGAACAGGGGGGGTTAGATTTTATGTAAATATCAATGGTCCGTGGGTTCAAGAGGTTGTTGACTTTGAAGCAAGACATAATTATACGGGAAATAAAAAAAGCATTGAGCTTTCAACAGATTCAGATTTAGTAAGCCATGAAGAACGTAAAAAATATTTCGTGTCATGTTATAAAACGCTTCATGCTGCAGGTATCGATCATAAGAGAATTGTCATTCTTGATAAAGATTTCAGATACCTTATGGATGAGTTAAAGCCTAAAATCGAGCCCGTCAAGGTTGGTGCGGAATCAACTAACAACGCAAAGCCAGTGAATTCGCAAGCCCCGCCCCTGACTGGTGGTGTTAAAACTATAACTGCACAAGAAGCATTAGAACAACGCACGTTAAGAATGCTGAAGGTTTTCGGTGGTGATTTGGATTTCTTGGATAGCAAAAGACCAGTCCTCGCAAGTGAACATAATTTAGAAATTACGTTCAGCGATGATGGTCAGCATGTCACAGGTTCGACTGTTGATAAAAAGTTTTCTGCAACCTTTCTTACAGCTACGGTAGAAAAAGGGGAGAGGTATATCGAAGAGCTGAAAATGACTGAAGAGCAAAGAATTGAAAAGGCTATTAGAAATGTAGTGTTAGCCAGCAATGGCAATCTCTCTACTTTTGAAGAGCAAGCAAAGAAAGCAAGTGTAGATATGTCGATTACAGATGATTCAAAGAATGTCGTTGGTAAAAAGGTAAAAGACGGAAATATGCACGAAGTTTCACTTGATTTGAGTAAAATCGTAGGAGGTAAAAACCTTTCTGAAATGCACAAGCTTGAAAAAAATGAGCAAGACGACAACACAGTGCGCGAGGCAGTTAAAAGAGGGTACAAGCCGTGATTTCTATGAAGGGGCTGTTCTCCTTTTTTGTACCTAATCCAGTGCAAAAGCCAAGAAGCAAGGAGGCTTCCAAAGCTGCTGATGAGCTGGTGGCGAAGCCTGAATTCCTCAACAGATGTCGAGAACGATTGATCAGCACCATGATTCGTGCGGCCCGGTCTTTGCCGCTTGTTGTTTCCCATGATGGTGAACAGTTGACAGCCACGGCCAACGGCTTGGCTTCTGTTCTCATGAAGGGCAAGGGATTCTGTGTCCTGGATGTGCGTACCCAGTCTGCAGAGCTTGTTCTTTCACTCATACGTGACACCCATCATGAATTCTCAGTGGGAGCCACGAACGAAGGTCAGATCATTCTCTCTTTGTTAGCTGATGAGTCTGTGACGCCTGAAGGGGGACTTGTACGGCTTATCACTGACGTAATCCACGCTGCGTGCATCGATCTGCCTAATGCAGTGATGGAAGCCGGACGTGACGCGGTAGAGGGCCAGGTTCATGCTGTGATTGCGCGTAAGCTTGCTTCAAACCTCGGGCAGTACTTCGCTGACAATCTGCGCATACCGCTTTCTGTCGCGCGCCATGAAGCCTTAAAAGCACCTCACCTGGTGGTGGGTGATGACGACTTGAAAAGCTTTTTGGATAAGAAACTACAGAAGAATGCAGATGTTCTATTCGATGAACTCTACATCTTTGATACGACAAGCACCTACATAAAAGGCGATTAAAGGTCGCCCTGCAAATCTGTGAATATCTCAGCTAGCACTGATTTGTTCGTTGGAAATTTGAGACAAATAGTAAGAATTTCCATGGGCTGTCTGTATTCCCATTTGGTTTTGGAATAACCCATCTTTAAAATAATCCTATCTAACTCGAATAGATTTTCTACAAAGTGAGTGTTGATCTTGTCGTTTTCGAAATGGGTGTACTTAAAAATACTATAGTAGTCGTCCATGTGTTTTACAAAAGCTCTGACCTCTTCATTGCACGTTTTCCATTCGGGTGAGCCGGGTTTGATTTTTGTGTAAGTTCTAATCATGCTCGTGACAAACATTAGAGATGCACATGTTTCGATTGGTTGTTTAAGAAAATTGCTTGTGATGATTTGGTCAAAAGCAGTGCAATATTTATCCAGCGGGGCGCCTAGTTTCTTCTTAATCCCGGCATACGATTTGTCTTCCGGTGGCGGGTCAGAGTTAAAAATTTGATCAAGGATGTCAGCATTGGGATTGGGTATATCTTTTTCATCATCCCCGTTTATCCCTGAATCAAGGTTTTGCATCATTTGATGTATTGCGTCTTCGTCATATTCGTCTGTCATAATATCCTCATTAGGTTGGTTGGTATTGAAAGTATTTTCATTAATCTTTGTTTATGTTTTGTAGCCATTAAAAAAGCTCTGTATGACTTGGCTTTTTTATTCAGATACGTTTCATTGTATTTGGCGAAAAGGTGCCCGTATTTTCTCAGAAATGGTTCATAAGTGATTAGCATGTCTTTATGAAGGGAGGGGTGTTCTGTCATATAGTCTGTTGGGTATCTAAGCCATTCCGGTTTATTCACGTAATGTGTAAAGTATCGTGCATAGTTTTTCTTTAGCAAAAAAGCGATGTATTCATTAATGCTGTTTGGTCTAGCGTTTTCAGCCCACTCATCGAATTGGCATAGTTGAAAAGCGTCAAATGCCAGCCAGTTTTCTTCATTCGTAGTGAAGTTGTTTAATGATTCTTCGTTTTGAATCTGTGCCCAGTCATGTCTGATTTTAAAACGGTGATCTGTACAACGGCTGTTAGCTCTATAGCCGCTGACATTGAGTGCGTCAGTAGGAAAAGCGTATAGAACCTTTAGGAAGCCTTTGAGGTCTTTTTCATAGAACCACTTCAACCGAAAAGGCAAAGGTTTGTTAGCCAAGCGCTGTGAGTAATCGTCAAAGATAAGCGCGTTGATTAAATCGTTGCGCGTTGGGCAATTCGAAAAGAAAAGTAGAAATTCTATTTCTTTGTTGTACTTGTAGAGGATAAAAGGATTACTAAGCTCTGTGTAATTTTTGGCACTATTAATTTCGTCAAGTGTATTGGGCTTTGGATCGAAGTCGAAAGTCTTGCTGTAAAGCAATTCGTTCAAATCATTGATCGGAATCTCTCGACCTTTAGTTAGGCTGGCTTTAAACATAGTGGCATTGTTTGTTTTTTCTTCTCTAATTATACCATTTGAAAGCGCCGAAATTTTACTTATAGGATAAAGATAATCAGGCATTAAGCCTGACGGTTTTTTCTTCTGTAAATGAATAGATAGGAGAGGGTGATTGGTAAGGCAATGTAAGCAATTGAGCCGCAGATGATTTGAGTTAAATTTGATTTTTGAGATGCTACCACCAGCCAGTCTATGAAACTGAAACTACCCATGGAATGGCTCATGAAAATTGAGCAAGCTATCAATATGGCAAACGCAAGTATTGCAAATTTGAAGAAGCGTTCAATTTTATAGTATTTAGCATAAGGTTGAGTTGTAGATGGTTTTGAGTTTTGCATGATTGTTAAGTTTGTTTTTATAAATTATACCATTTTGTCAGGAGGATTCTTTGAGAAAGACGTTACTAAAATATGCGAGGTCTTTTAGATTTGATTTTGGATAGTATGCAAAGACTTGGCAAGTGGTCGCATCCACCGCGACCATGCAATGTAATTCCCCCAATGGGTTTTCAATTGCAACGTAAAGCTTATGTGTTCGTGTTTCTATATCTTGGGTTAAATCTGCGAATGTTTCGGCTCCGCTTGGAATGTATTTGATGACCGGGGCTTCAAGGTCTTTTGTTATTGAGCGTAAACCTTGAAGAAGATCTGTTTGGCTAATCTTGATGGCCGTTTCTGAAGGGCTCCTGTACGGCATGAATTTCCTATACGCTTTACTGTAGTCTTCGTTAGTAAAAGAATCCCAAGTGTCGTAATTCACCACAACCTTGAAAAAGCGGCAAAGGTGTAGCTTCAAATAATCTTCATTAGCTGTTTCGGATATACCATTATGGCTAATGTCCAGTTCAAAGCAGCAGTGTTGTTCGTGTTCTATGCGAATAGCTTCAGGTGCTGTAATGCAGATGTGTCTTTCTAGTAATAAGTCTCTAGTGAAATGCACCTGTATCTTTGTACTGAATTTTTTTCTTTGTGACGTGTAAATCATCAGCTCACTAGTATTCGCTTTGTGCAGATCCGCCAGTGCCTGGATAAGATTCTGACTGATTAAAGGCTTTCCGTTTACTGTGAAGTCTTGAAATGTGAGTCTCGTGGCTGGCTTTAATACGTGAAGGTTTGAATTCGGCATGTGCAGGAATTTATTTATTTAATGTATTATACCATTTGAGCTAATCGCATTTGCTATAATAACAAAAACAACTGTGTAAAACATGAATGAATTAAACTTTAACGAACCGGCTGTGCAGATTGATTTACCAGATCTATTCGGTACAGAAAAATCAAAAGAGAACGTCGCGGAAAGAACTGACTCACTGATTCAAGCTTTAAGCTCAATAACAGAGAGTCGTGGCTTGAATGCATCACTCGCAGGGATCAAGCTCCCAGCACCAGCACCAGCACCAGCACCAGCACCAGCACCAGCACCAGCACCAGCACCAGCACCAGCACCAGCACCAGCACCAGCACCCATCGTAGCGCCTGCAGTAGCCTCTGTTGAGCCTTCGCAAGGCGTAGAGGATGATGAATGGCCTATCGGTGAGCCTGACGTGATTGTGCCCCTTGGTGTGAGCGAATCGTATGAGCCTCTAGGCATCGTCCAGGTTGAAGAGGATGTAAACTTGGACGTATGCATAGCAACGCCACAGGCTACGCCAGCGGCAGAGAAGGGCGGTTCCCTGGCTGATTACAAGAGGTGGGCTCTTGAATACAAGAAAGAAGAAGAAGCGCTTTTGCGTGATGCTTTTAAAACAGCGCGTATTTTAGTCAGTTACGATTTTGACCCAACTGCAACAGAATTCGACTATCTTGAGAATGTCCTGAAAATGGCTTTTATAAAGCGGGGAGTCTACAACGAATGTAGACTTGAAATTTCCAAGCGCCTATTTGATCAATTCATTAGCGAGTGACCAAGGAATAAAAAAAGCCCCATTTGGGGCTTTCTTTATACATTAAGTCCGAGCATTTTTGTTGTCGCTTGTACAACTGCGATTGTATGAATCAAATCTATGATTAATGCAGATGCACACAATTGACCTATCACACCCCTGTAGTCTCGCTGTCCTGAACCTGATGAGATTTTATGAAGGGCAAATAAAGCATTCACGAAAAACAGAAAGCCAACCATCTGAAGACCAGATATTATGTTTTTAAGGTTTCCTTCTAAACCACCAGCATTTTGCGAGTCAATCATTGATTTCACTTTGTCAAATGTAGGTCCAGATATTTGACTGCTTGCAACACTCCAACACATGTCTTTGTTTTTACCAATTTTCCAATCTTCAAGTGCATCTTCATTTGTTATATAGCAAGCTCCCTTGGATTCTGAATTGAAAGTCTTAACAACCGAATCTACTGTGGATGTAATGTTTAGCATTAGAACACCAATGATTAATCCGAATATCATTTTATTTTTTACGGCGTGTTTGCTCTCTGAGCCGACTTCTGTGTAAAGAACCATGTTTTTAAAGGCTATGACTATAAATAATAGACCCCCGAATACACTGATGGTCTTTGTTAGCCAGATTATTATCGAAATTAAATTTTGATATTCGTCCCCGTTGGGATTATCTACGTCTGCGTCATATGCATCGTCGTTGTCATCAACTCCGACGAATCCGCTTGAATGTTCTGATATTGATTCACCTGTTATTGGCTCTGCATAGCTAATGGGAATTGTCATAATTGAAATGGCGACGATTGCTAAAAGCATCATTATCCATCTTTTTGTTGTTTTCATTGGTTAGAAGGTTTGTTTCTCAAATTATACCATTTTGAAAATGCTATAATGGATACAAACAAACAAGCCAAAAATGAAAAAGGAAATGACTGTCGGAGATGTAAATGCGTTAAATGCTTTTAGTCTTGAGGTAGAAGGTGATCAGCTAAAAAGACTGTCGATCCTGGTAAAAGCCAGAATCAAAGGAGATAAGTTTTTACGCTTCACCAAGAAGATGCAGAAAATCACTAAAATCAAGGTCATGAATTTCAGATCGCCTATAGTCATTACGTTCAGCGAGTCAGCAGTTTCTGCGCTCCATGATTTAAGTCTCGAGCTTATCGGTAATGAGGCTGTTAAATGAAAATAGGAAAACAGAAGCCTTTTAACTATTACGATGATGATTTAGAGTCGATTAAACAAAAAAAATCAGATGATGAGATTGACGAATGTTTGAGTCTAGAGCTGAATATTCTGCTTGAGCGGAAAAAACATAAAGATCTTAGAGAGAATTGGAAGCCTATAAATACAGACCTTTGAGTCTGTTTTTATTTATTTTGATTTAACGGTAAATTTGGATAAGTCGAAATGCTATAATTCGCTTAACAACAAACTTTACTAAAAATGAATGCATATGAAACGATTGCGATTGAGCTAGAGGATAAGAAAGATAATGACTATGTGAGGGCGGTGAGGCTTCACAATCAAGAAGCAAAAAGAAGGCGATTAGCAGAGGAATTGGCTAGATATGATTTGGTTGTTGAAGCTGACAGATTAGCTAATCTATATTTCCATAATTTTGAAGATGAATTTGCTCAAAGCCTCCCATCTACCAAGGACGCTTACCTTTTCGCCGTGGGCAAACTGGCTACGATGAATTTAACCCCCGATGAAAAGAAAATCATCAGGTTGAAAATCATCGGTGGATAAAGCTTAATCTCGTTGCTTTTTAGAAGGCAGTAGCTTTGTTCTACTGCCTTTTTTGTTCTTAGAAAATCATGTCTTTGTTTTTTTCCGTCAATGGAATATCGCGTTTAATCTCATTGACCTGTTGGAGCGGTGTTGTGCTTCCGTTTTTGTTTATCAGGTACAGCTTGTTGTCGGAATCCATTCCTAGGTCAAATTCATAAGGTCTATCATCGTCACGATCCATTTTTACGATTTTGATAGCGTTATTGTATTTGCTTGGTGTGAATGTACTTACTTGAGTATGGCCCGGTGAACCGTCTACAAAAAATTGTACTTTTATAAACCGCACACCTTTCATGTCAGCAGGGTTGCCTGTGTACTGCACATCATTTGAGCCCATTCTTTCAATCGTATAGGCGTATTCAGTTTTTTGCTGGTCGAACTTTATGTATTTAGATTTTCCAACTTGGTCTAGAACTTGGTTCCCAAAACCCTGGATGTCGGCACTGACTTGTTGGTCGTTGTAGTTTTCGTTTTTAGAAAAGCTGGTGTCAGCCAGTACGACTGTGGCTGTTGAAAACAGCATAGCTGTAAATACGAGGCTGATTTGTTTGATCATGGTGAAATTCCATTTAGAAAGCGTAAGGGCTTTTTTTGTCTTTTCTTGAAACGTGCTTCTTAATTGTATCGACCTGTTCTAGGTGGGTCGTAGACGTAGGGCCGTCGATTAAGAACAACCGTTTGTCTTCATCCATTCCAAGGTCGAACTCGTAAGGGCGATCATCATTACGGTCCATTTTAACTATGCGGATCGCATTATTATATTTGCTAGGTGCAAAAGTACTGACCTGTTTGGGAAGCTCAAAACCGTCTTTGAAAGCTCTGACACGGATAAAAATCACACCTTCAATGTCTTTAGTGTTGCCCGTGTATTGCACATCGTTCGAACCCATGCGTTCAATGACGTAGGCATATTCTGTGCCCTGCAGATCAAATTTGAGATACTTCGATTTGCCTGCTTGATCTAAAATCTGATTCCCGAAACCTTGTATGTCTACGCTGACTTGATTGTCTTTGTAGCTTTCATTCTTCGAAAAGCTAGGGGCAGCATGAACAAGGGTCGCAGTGGAGAAAATCAAAGCCGAAAGCATTAGGTCAGCGATTTTCATTTCACGATTCCTTTTATCATCATCGTTATTGAAATCACTGCAATGGCAATTAGGGTCCACATAAAAATTCGATCACGTTGCTCTTGTGAGAATTTGTTGACGAACTTCGTCAGCGCGTACAAACCCCAGGCCATGGGTAAGAGAAGGACGTACCCCAAGCCACTTTCAAAGCCCTGCGCACCTGCAAACACAAAGACGCAGACGAAAAGGTAGATGACCTGGACAAGGTTGCCCTTGAGGCTCACTTCCTTCTGAAACGTCTCACGCATCTCCTTCCCGTGGGCTTTGTCACGCTCGTTGGCCTGAAAATGTGTTTCATGCTTCTGGCCGTCATACGACAGCCATTTATCGTTCTCGTCTCGATCTGCCATTCCCTGAATCCTCAACCATACCGAACGTAGCGCCCCTGACAGACGGCGTGGTGGCCGTCTGATACCTGAAGCTGATTCTACGCATACCATCGTATTCTTAGCAAAAAATCCGATGGCACAGAGCGTTTGTAGATAGGGATTTTTACTGTGAAGTGCTTGTTTGAAATACGAACAGGCAGAAAAAAACTGTGGTCCTTGCTAAAGCGATAAAGAAATTTCGGGTTGCGAAGGGAATCACACAAGCGGAGCTAGCAATTAGGTCGGGATTCGACCCCAAGACGATCAGTCGATTTGAAACGGGCGAGTACGTCCCAACCGTGGAGGCTGTGTACAAATTTGCTGAAATTCTAGGTGTGCCGGTCAAGGAGTTTTTTGCGGATTTGGATGGTGAGATTGAGCAGAGGGCGTTTCTCTTTGAAGTTATCCACAACGCTGATGCAGACGAGCTGAAAAGACTCGTTGAGCTGGTAGGGAAGGCTCGTAAGGTATCGAAATCCTAGCGGATGGGAGGACGTAGATCCTTCCATCCACCAAGCTGCGAGCTTAACCAGCGGCAATGGATGAGTTGCTCAGAAGAGGTCAATTACAGTGTCTGCGCAGCGCCTTGCAGCATTATTCATTTGGCGATTGCTACTAATATCACCAATCTCATCCATTGCAGCAATTGCGAATTCTTCGATAATTTTCCCCAAGGCTTCTTGCGGTGGCACCTCTCTTTTGAACGAAGCAAGCGTGCGTAATTGGCTCATATCGAATTCGTCATCAGCCAAGCCACCCTTCATGTTGCTCATCAAGACCCTCATGTAGAAGGTGAAATTGATCTGATCAATGCTCTCACCCATGGCTTCAGCGAGATGCAGCAGGTTAGCAAGAATATTTCGAGAGTTGGTTGAGTTGTCGAGTGATAGAAACCCTTTGACCCCTTCGCTCATCGTGTAGGTAATCATCCTCGGGTCTACGCCCCGGTCAGCTAGCTCTAATCGAAGGTAGGCGATGCTGTAAATCATTAATTCCATTGTTGCCACATCGTTCATCAACCCGATGACATGGTTTCGATCAATGTATTCCTTTCTCAATCGCAGAACTGAACTTGCAAGAAAACCCTGGACTTCCCTTCGTAGAGCGGCGGATTTTGTGGATTTGTTATCACTTAACACGTCTCCGATGAAGTTGAACACCGCACTGACGTGTTTATCCGTCTGAATCGAATTTATCAGATTGTCTTTGGGCCAACGGCGGAATCGAGATGTGCTTTTAGGTTCTTCCACCGAAGCATTTTCTTCTGATGGTTCACTTGCGACGGCCTCTACCTTCTCCCGTTCTGGTTCAGGAACCGGAATAGATTCGGCAGATACGGGCAAACTGGTCTGTGCTTGGGGCTGTGTAGGAGATGGATTGAATGCAAGCACTGTGGATGGCTGTGCCGAGGTTTGAGGAACCTCACTGGTAGACAAGGCAACTGGAGTAGCTGAATGCTTCGGCGTAGGATCGTTCTTGGATTTTAGGAGGTACTTTTCTATCCTTTCGAAAAGATATACCAGCTTAGCACCAGAGGCTTGGGTTAGCTTAATCACCTGCTGTTCATTGATGTAAAGCGTTGAGTTCATCAAGCCTTTCTTAACGAAAAGAGATGAAACCTTGGGCAGGGAGTAGTGGAAGGGATCACAGAAATTATCTTTACCGCAGATTTGGTTATCAGTGATGATTACCCCTACTTTCGCGTTACCAAATACCGTTTCATCAATGAGAATTTGTATGTCGTCATAGCTAATTGCTGGGCAATAGGAAGAGATAGCGTTGTAGGCTTTGTCGCGGGGTATGTGTGGTTTCCTGTGAATTTTTTCCACACGTCCCAGCTCGCCAATGAAATCCAGCATCGACATATCTATAATTCCCTTTAGCCTTTGGTTGTGCGTGCGGGCGCTTTGCCATCGACACGGGTAGCCACATGCTACTACGGGCAATTTCTCGATCCAAGCAGGAGCTAGCGCGAAGGTGGCCTAGGAGCGCGGTATCGGTGACATAGGGGCAGTCAGAGTTTCGTTCATGATCGTTTTCCGCCGATATTGCCTCTAACTGAATGGTTCAACGCGGCAGTGCCGTCGTCGAGCAGCCAGTCACTTGGGGATATATCAGGCAAACCAGCGTTGATTTATGCTTCGGCTCAAAGCCGTGATCAATCATGCAGCGTTGCGCTTTGGCTGTGTCTCCGATACTTGCAACGTCCAGATTTGACCCTAGCGGTTTGGCATAGCCGCATGCGTACATCACTGGCAGGGCTTCACTATCATTGGCTATCTGGACTGAGAAATGCGGTGATGCTCCCGCCTTGCGCCAGGTGACTTGCATGCGTTCATCCCTGCCAGAATTCGGCTTGATAGGGTGAAATGCTTCGTCCTCCACAAATGGCAAAGCCTCGAGCTGGGACAGGCTTAGAGGATGCCCCTGCCTTTCTTCTACGCAGGCGGGCATATTCTTCATTATTTCGCAGTATTCAAAACCGTCTTTGCGAATGAAGCCATTACGCTTCATACACTGGAATTGCAGCACCTGTTCGTTGATTGGCAAATGCGTCATCGAAGTGGTTACCGGGTCGCCACATTCCTTCATTGCGGCTTTGACACCCTCAACAGAGGTAGAAGGGCGTTTCCACCGCGTAAATTCAGGTGATGGCGGGCAGCCGGTCAGTAAAAGAACCGTCGCGATAAGGGCAGGAAAGGTAATGATGTGAGCTTTGCGAAACATGATAATCCTTTAGGTACGTCCGGCTCCCCGGCACTGCCTTGATCCTTGGGAACCTCCATTGATGATGATCATGACAGAAACCGAAAGGACTGGCAGTTATGGACACTGCGAAGACTCCATCATGCTTCCCCCGGTTTGCTTGGTGGTCGTCTAGTGTCTCTTGGCTTAGCAGATGACAACGAACCTGGCTGATCCGGCTTTTCCTGCTCTATGACCCCTGGAGCTGAATGCGTGGCAAGGGCTGGCTTCTGATCTTGCGCAGCAAGTGCCGGCGCCTTCGCAGGTGGTTTTGCCGGTGGGGCGTCATCCAGTGTTATCCCAGCTCGTATAAGGATGCTGTCCAGCTCGTGGGCCTTTAGCTGTTCATCTTTGCGTAGGTCGTCAATAACGCGCTTCTTCAATGCCTTCGGCAAATCGTTAAGGTGTTGAATGTATGTGAAGTCCTGGAAGGGTATCCCCTTGTGTATGCCATAGAGGAATCCATAAAGCTTGGGCCTTGCATCAACCTCACGATCCATCCTGTTGTTCGTCTGGATGAACACCTTCTTCGATTTGCCGGTTGAGTCAGTAGCTCTTATGGCTACCGCGTCCTTCACCCTCTGACGGTTAGCGACGACAAGCTTCTTGTACTCCTTACCAAGCATTGCATCGGCTTCTCTGACAAGCTCTGGAGAAGGCGTGTAGTCCAGTAGCGTTGTCCCGCAGATACGTGATGCAAGGTAAAGGTTCGCTTGAGTCCTTGGGTTCGGCTCCCCTGTGCATCGGATTTTGGTGTGTCCTCTGGCAACGTGAATCGACATTGTGATGAGTGCCGAATTCAGGTCGGTCTGGTATGTCTCGACGGCGTTCCCAACGATTGTGCATACGTCTCTTTGGTTGAATTTCGACACGACCGTGTTCCCTACGATCATCTGCTTTGTGATAGATGGGCCGTATCGGCTGTTCTCGTTGAACCTGGTGATGAAATCCTGAAGGCTTTCAGTGTTGTCTATGAACCTGAATTTGATCTTCTTCTTCCTGCCGTCCCCAATGGAGATTGAGCCGTTCACCGTGGCTTCTGTGACCTGCTTTTGAATGTTCTGCTTTTTGATCATCTGGTAGAGGCTGTTGATTGATTCGACCTCATCCATGTCGATTTTCATTTGGCTGTCTATGATGACGCCGGATTTTTTTGCAGAGATTTTGAAGTCAAATTCGTCCAGGTAGATCGACCAACCGCTTACCTTACGTTCACCGCTTTTGTTTTTGCTGATGTTCGGAACCAGTCGTGCCCCTAGCTCTTGGTACAGCTTTTTGTTCAGCGCTTCAAAACCATCGCTCATGTCGGTGGCGTTTATTAGCGCCACGGCTTTTGAAACGATTAGGGACACGTCTGTTTTAGTTTGGTTCGCTTTGTATTTGTAAGCTGCATGCAGCTCAAGAACACCCTTCGTTTGATGGGGGAGGGTGTCTATAGAAAGGAAGTCATCGCCATAATCCTTGTGTTTGATCTTGATGTGCTGTTTTCCGTTAAGGTAATCATCCACCACTTCAAAACCACTTTCCTGAAGGGCTTGTGTGAATTCTGTATAAGAGAAGTTCTGCCCAATGAATTGAGACGTAATGGACTCAATTCTATTAACAAGCTCAACGTGCTTGCCGAAAATTTTTCCGGTGTTTGGGTTGATCAATACGTCAATCGTTTTAGCACGGTCTTCATGTTCCATTTGAAGAAGGAATGGGTATTTTTCTTCAAGGCGATATTTTACGTCTCTCATCTTCTTGATGATGCCGCTGTGTTTTTTTCCTCTAAAAAAGCTAGGTCTATACCCATCCAGTCTACGAGTAGACATTAGGACGTGTACGTGTGGATTACCGTCTTTAAGGTGAGGAACAATCATGTATTTGAATGCAATATCCTTTTTGGAATTAGACAGCTCAAGTAAAGTTTCTTTGGCGGAATTGATAAGGAACTTTGCTTTTTCTTCGTCAGTTTTTAGTGTGGCTAGCTCATTGTCTGTACAAGAAACGATGAACGAAAAAGCATCCGGTGCATTGGAGGAAGACTTTTTACCTTGGTTAGAATGTTCCATGAATTCATTTGCGCAAGTATTTGCGAATTTCAACGTGTAATTATTTTCATCGAAGGCGTTTTTAAAGAGGCCAAGCTTCTTCATTTTGTGCGGTGAATCTAACTGTAAATCAAGATTCGTTTCCGTATATTGGACTCCAACATGAGTGTCTATTCCGTCATCGTTTATTTTTGGAAGGTACAGGTATGCAACAGCTCCTTTGATTCTGACCTTACCCCTGATTTCAGGGTCAGAGGATTCAACGTATTCTATTTTTGCATTTGATGTAATGCTGGCAAATTTTTGTTTTAATGGTGCTGCAATTATCATTTTTCTTCTCTTATTCTTATGGTCTTATTGTTCCTGTATTTAGTGTGTAAAAGCTCCAGCGCTTTTGATGCTTCAAGCATTGTGCGAACCAATAATTCTTTGTAGTCCTTACCGATTTTCACCAGCTCGTTCACATCCCTGACACGTCGATTAAGAAGGTCGTAAATGCGCTTTCTTTCAACGAAGAACGGATGCTTGGAGCTGACCCCAATCTTGTATATCTTGGCTTCTTCGATTGCCCTCACGATCTGCGTAAACGGATCATCATCCTGCTTGAAAAACCAGTATGGTTCGTCCTCCAGCAGCGCAGATAGGCGCGTTTCGCTCTCCGTATAAAGCTGGGCGCTGCGTAAGAATTTGCGTTTGGCTACGGCTTCCACACCTGTGTTTTGTTCGAAGTACTCGACGTGGACGTATGTGAATTTTTCACTGAGCTGGTTCACCTTGACGTGATGCTTCAGAAGCATCGTAAGCACGTTGGGGAGCTTGACCGTCTTGCCTTGCTTTGAGGTGTACTGCTGGCCTGCGCATAGGTTGAAAAGCTGCTGGATGTTGCTCTGATTCCTGTTGAACGTGTCCTTCAACGCCGCAACGCTTTTATGATCTTTCAGAGGAATGTAAATGTCTCTATCCCTGTGGAGGTGAGTCAAGAAAAGGCTCACGCCTTTTCTGTATTTGGCAATCACCTCGATCTCATTCACGACTTCTGGAAGGCGTGTGTAGCCACAAGCAAAAACTAGGTTCTGCAGGTCTGACTTGAAGCGTTCTGAACACCTAAATCTAAGATACGTTTTCATATATCAACCCTCACTGCTGATGAGGGTAATTATTATTTTGAGGTTGAAGTTTTGTTTTGAAAGCTTCTTTTAATTTGGCAGTGTCTCTGATGTTGGTAAGGTTCTTCATTTCTTCTACAAAATCTAAAGCCTCAATTACTAATATTGAATATTCCAGCTCGGCAATTTCTGACGATATTTTACTTCTGGCATCGAGCTTTGACTTTTTTGAAGCCTCATTCTTTTCAATAGATTTAGTTAAGTCATTGTAGGTTTTTCTTGCGGTAGATTTCGCGCTGTCGCTGGCCGATACCTTGTTTAAGATTTCGTTGGCCTTGTCTCGTTTAGATCGAATAGTATTTTCTTGATCTTCGAATTTTTTAATCTCAGCAGCTAGCGTGTCAAAAGCAGTCTGCTTAGTTTTAATCTTTACTTTTAGGTCTGTAATCTTTTCGGAAATATTCATTTTTAATGTTGTTTGTTTGTACCTATTATAACATTTTTTATTTCGCAAACTGTTCGATTGGATTTCATTTGGAAAAGGTATATGGCGATAGCACTGGCTATGATGAATATAATCAGTTTGTCTAAATTCTGATGGGCTGTGTATGCGAGAATGAGCATGATTGTTGTGAAGCTGAAATTCAGTTTTAGAAATTCTGAGAAGTCGTTCCCGTAGGTCAGTGCCCTTTGCTTAACATTGTTTGAAAGATAGATCTGTTTGTACTCATAAATAGCGTTGTCGATTTCTATCTTTGAGGTGTTCAGCCTCGCTAAATTCATTGCCTGTGGAGTGTAATCTTCTGCCTTGCTTCGCACTGATTTGAACAGAGCTTTCCTGAATTTCGTGGGTTGTGTACGCTCGATTTCCTTTAAGCATAAACGCATGCTGTCTTCTACAGAGTTTCTATGGTCTAGGAGAATTTTGTAAATTTCTCCCTGCTTAATTTTTCTAGCTATCTTGAGAAAGCGGAAATAGGCTTTTAGGTGTTTGTATATCATCGTGTTATCAGGTTGTTGTTTTCAGATTATAGCATTTTGGTTGCGCTCAATTTTCTATTAGATACCTTTTTGATGCTTCCACTTTTTTAATGAGTCAAACATGCTTTTCGATAACACTGATTCACTGAAAGCTTTATAAAATGCGGTATCCAAACAAGCGGAGCGCGATAGATTGTTGAAATGGACTTGTCCATTACCAACCTGACCTTGCCTGCTCTAAAAAATGCTTAAAAATAGCTTTATTGAATAACCAATACTTACCCAATGGTGCATAGCTCTTGGTGGAATCCCCGCTGTCGTGGTCATCCGAAGGGGGGAGGGTAGTGAGTGAGGCACCCGACCGCTGCGCAGCCGGAATCAGCATCCCTACCTGGTCTGTTGGCCGTGGCCGGAATCGGCTGTGTCTGGATGGTTCGTGTACGTCATACAGAAGCGGTAAGAGCTTTCCGTCAGATCCAATTTGAAGGTAGGACTGCGTGACGCTGGGGTGCCCTTGGATGGGATGGTGGTAGACGTGAGTTGCATTTCTCCAGGTCGATGATAGATGTGCTACCAGTGTGCCATCACCTTGGGTAGAATGGTGAAAATTTCACTCAAACTAGGGAAAGTTATGAATCTTGAATTTTCGAAAAAATTTGTATTAGTAAGTTTGGGAGCTGCTGCGATATGGGGAGGGTTTACCTACATTTTGCTACAGACAGGTTTTCTCCAATTGGCGGGGGCGAATGCAACGCAATTAAACGTTACATTGGGTTCGATTGGTGTTACTACTGGACTCATGATTCTTGTCATTTTCAGTTGTTTAAGTGATAACAAATTTTCAAAAGCTTTGAAAGAAAGGGTAATGTCTTTCATTTCGTTTTTTGCGGGTCTTGGTTTCTCTGCATTTGCCGCTTGCCTAGTATATTATTCAAACAATGGGTGGAATAGTTACTTTACTTTTCTTGCTTGCGCAGGTCTGGTTTTTTGGATTTCCACGTTAATTCTTTTGTACATAATTACTAATGTGACGTTCTCGAAAACCCATAGGTGGATAGTTTGCGTCGTTGCAGCAATAGCACTTGCATTTGTCTGTTATTGTGTAGTGGATGCCCAAGGTGCGGGTGTATTGTGATGGTTAAAAAATATGGAATAACATTTGTGAATTCCTAATAAATCTAAGTATTAATAAAGCCGCCTTAACTGGCGGTTTTGCTTTTACATAATGGTATAATTAGAGCATAAACAAACTCTGCTAGTTATGAGAATTTCCAGAATTAAAAAGTTTCAGTTTTCAGTCGCTTCTATTTTAATAATGCTGTTTGCAATAGGTCTATTGTTTGACGGGGCTAAAGCATTTTTTACGATTATATGTGATGTCATCGGAGGGTCCATTTATTATATTGCGCATTGTTTGATGATTGCTACTCAAGATTTGATATATCCTGCATCTGCTATTGTAATTTTGTCTCTTGTCCTTCTGTATGTGCCATTTTTTTCAAAGCTAAAACCGTTCGTTATACACACGATGATGCTGCCCGTATTTTTTTCAGTCGCGCTTCTCGGCATAGTTTCGTATTATTTTTGAATCTAAAGGATTATATTTTTTCAGAATTAATTAAATCGCCTTTACTGGCGATTTTGTTTTTCGGGAATGGTATAATTGGAGCATAAACAAACTTTACTACAAATGAAAAATCAACCAACAGATTCCGAAATCAAAAGTCTACTGCACGTAAAAAGGAATCTCCTTGAAGGCGTAGGCATGAACCTTGTTCGTATCTTGCCTATAGCGTTCTTAGGAGGATTCGTTATCAAGTCCAATATCTCTTTCTTCATAAAAGAGCCCTTGAACCCCAGCTTCCTTTTCTACCTCTTTACAATGACGTTCCTATTGAGCTTGATCGGTGTGTTCTCCTTGGCTGCTCTCAGAGCGAAATGCGCTATCAAGGATGCTTCGTATACAGGCGGATTCAGTGGCGCTCTGAAGCAGGCTGGCGAGATCCTATCGAGAAATATTCTTTCACCTGGTGAGTACGTCAACGAAAGAAAATTGGTCATCAAGGATGCTGCTGTGTGCTTCTTTGCGCCGTCATTGCTTGTCGCTGCTGTTGGGTTCGTAGGATTGCCCGCATGGGTCAGCTTGATCGTTTTAGGCGTTGCTGTGTGCCTCTGGTCTTCCAAGCTAAATGGTGTCCAGTCGGAGGCATACGGGCAGATTGTAAGCATCACTGATAAGTGATGAGCGATGGAATCAATTAGCTGCATGTGCGGCCTTTTTTTATGAATGAAAAACAAAGAATATGCCTAACAGCTAACTCAAGAGTCCGAAATGGTATAATTAAGAAAACAAATCCAAAACCTAATGCGTCAATTCAAAATTCTGGCAATGCTTGTCCTCATGCTGATTGGCTCCCAATCACATGCTTTCGAATATTCAAACCTTTGTGAAGTGATGAAAACGGCAACCCCTCAATCTAAAGGGCTTGCCTCACAAATCACACCTGGAATATTTAGCTGTAATGAAGACCAAGCCTTAAGCGTTATTTATTCTCTTGAAGGTGGGAACTCTACCGCCTTATCTACAATTAAGCCGATTCTTAAAAGCGGCGGTATGAGTGAAGATCATTTTTCCACACCAAATCCTGTGCTTGATGCGTTCACGTCATATATGTGGAACATGATAATAATCATTGTTGGCGCGTTGACTGGTTATATTGTGTTTAGGTTTTTGGTGGACTGGTATCAAAGCCAAAGCATTCAAGCATCGTTGAAGAATAACACTACCCGTATCGTCTCCATAGTCATGTTAATAGTCTCGCCCTGGACATTTAGCATGTTTGCACTGCTGTTTGCCACAATATCAATTATGTTTTCCAACAAAGAATTGCTTGCAGACAGTTTGAGCAAGCTTTCAAAGGTCGATGATTACAACGTAATCAGACCCGAAGAAAAAATGGTTTTTTCTGCAAACGTCGAACGTATTAACGATATTGCAACTGAAGACACAAGAACAATAGATGCTCTTTTCGCAAATAATCGTATTGCGATTGGTGAAGCAGGCTATACGAAAGAAGGCATGCTTAAAATAATCGCTGAAAGCGGATTGGAAATTTCGAAAGAAGAAAACTCTTGGATAGATAGTGTCAACGTTGATGTTACTACAAATATAAAAAATATCGTTAACCTGGTAAATGAGGTACATAACTATCCAATGAGAAAGACGGCTGATTACTCTATGAGCGATAGGGCATTGAAAGGATACCCAGCGAGCGTAGGTAAATTCGTTATCGGATCAAATGGTGGTGATGTAGAAATTCTTACTGGTCAAAGTCTTAATGACGGCACGATGAAGTCGATGTTCGAAAAAGGGGCAAAGGCTAGTACAGATATGTTGGGAGGTTCTTCGACATATCTTAACAACGCTTTCAAGCTTGGTAAAAAATACTACGCACAAATCAATGATGATTATTTTCAAACGTCATCAATGAATGTTGTCGATGGGAAATTTGAGACGGAAGAGCAATCTATAGTAGATGATTCGTATGCTAAAACCAAAGAATTGATGGGCATTCTTGAGATTGATCAAATAGGTGTTAGTAAATCAGCAGATGCCGAGGTAATAAAAGCTAAGTTTGCAGCCAATATTTTGTCTGGATATATGGGGCATGATTTTGATAAAAATGGTGCTTCGTTTAGAAATATCCTCAATGCGTTTAAAAACACTATTGTCCGGGCGAAGCTTGATGAGTACTGCACTACACATTGGTTTGAGCATGAGGCTTCTAGACGTGCAATTGCAGTATTCAATGAATTGCCTAATGACACGAAAGGACGTGATTTAAATCGTATGCAAGGCATAGATTTTGATATGCAGTGCGCTACTCTCAATGCCTCATCATTGAAGATAGAAATTCTCGGTAGCCCCAACGAATCTGATGCAAAAAAATTCAAAGCAAAACAATTAGCCTATTTAACGGCATTCAACCGCGCCTATGATCTTTTTTACATTGGCGTGAAGAAGGCCCTACAGGAAAATAAAGAAGGCTTGGATATTCTCACCTATGAAGTGCTTTCAAATGTTCAAAGGGGAATATTAGGTGCTGCTTTGTTTACTCAAGCAATTACCAAATTCGAAAGCAATAAAAATCTCAGTTCACAAATACTCAAGAATTCTTTCTTTGTGTATTGGGATAATGCTGATGTGAAGAATTATGATTATGTAAACAAAAAGATCTTGTGTGGAATCACTGATGTTAAGCCTAATGGCGCAGATGGTGCCTGTAACCTGACACCTTTCGCACCAGTCGATTACAAAGGTCTTTACCTTTCTCCGATCATGAACATCACGCCTTCGACGTTGACGGAAAACGACAGTTTTCTTAGTAAGATCGATTTATATAAACTCATTTTTGAGATGATTGGTTTAGATTTTACGTCAATTAAGGAAATGGCCGGTTTCGATCCTAGCTTGTCTATTCCTAAAGGTCGTGCTCAATGTGCTTCAAATCCTCAAAGCTGCGAGAATAACTACCATATTGGTTTGGCTGCGGGAATGTACAAGCTTGGCTCTGAAATGTTTGATTTCGGCGTGAACATTATAATAATCAAGTCACTTACAGGTGCTGCTGATGGTGCGCTTGATGGTTTGATGGAATTAATTGGTAATAGTGATTCGTCGTCTTCTGCTGGAATTAACACAAGTAAGTTTACAGGTAAGCTTGCGAAGTTCTTAGGAACGTTAAGTGGTAAAACCCTTCAGATAGTCGTTAAGTCGATGGATATTATAATGTCGGCGTATTTGCCGCTTGGATATGTATTTGCTGCCTTGGGTTTCTTTTGCAAATACATAATGCCAATGCTCATGTTTTTCATGATTTTGGGGCAATTGATTAAATTCGTCTATTTTGTGATTTTCTTCAAATTTATAGAAGTGCCGGTTCTTCTCAGCTATTCAACCATAAGCGGCGACAGTAAGTTCATCAAAATCATGGGCTGGAAATTCGTTTACCTTATTTCGTTCATGATGATCCTGATGTTGTTCATGCTGGTTATGAATTTCATGGCTAATAATCTAGACGCTAGAGCTGTGATTTGGGGAATCCTGGGCATGAGCGACGGAACATTTATTGGAGATATTCTTTCGATCCTTATGGTTGTGGTTTACGCAATCTACACACTGTTCATGATTTATAAGCACGGAATCGACTCATTCAATAGAGTGATGAAAACTATATCGAATGAAGATGCCATTCACGATGATTCTGTTTCTAGAATGCAAGCTTTCATCATGCACCCACAATTGCAAAATGCCCTACACGCTGGCATACCAATGCTAGGTAACGCATTTGATACAGTGGTGAAGAATAACGCATGGGCTAAAAGCTATGATGTCGAGAATAGAAAAAGAAAGGAAGAAATTCGCAAGCAGTTCTCAGAAGAAGAACGTAAAAACTCTACAACAACAGAAGGTGAAGCATGAGTGAGAAAACAAAACCAAAGCAATATGGCCTTTTTATATTCGTAATTTTTCTAGGTGTTTTGAAGGTGTGGGAGGTCTTCAGTGTTGGTCCCGCTTTGATTACTGCATTCGCTTGCGCGATATTGTTTTTGGTCTTTCTGCTTGGTGTACGCATCAATCAGAATTTAGACAAAAAGATTGAAGAGCATGATGCTAAAAATCGAGCTGTGATTGACCACAATGAGAAGTTGATAGGGTTGGAAATGGCGCGCAAGAATGAGATCAAAAGGCAGAAACTTGAAAAGCTTGGGATAGGTGATTTGTGAAGCACGTTAATGGTTTCACCAGAGCAATTCTGTGCGGTTTCCTTGCCTTGAGCTTGGCGTCCGCCAGTGCTGGCAGTCATCGACTCTCTAGCGCGGTTATACAGCCTTGGCCTGTTGCTGTGATGACTAGCGCTGTGGATCTGGCTTCCCTGGTTGGTGTTAATCGTGTGGCATGGCCTGTGAGCTGTTCTGCAGTAGCGTTCACTCTAGGGGAAGGGGAGATGACGAACGTGTTGAAGGCGCTGCTTGGCGAGAACGTTGAACCTTTGATGGTAGCTGCTAAGTGATTGAGGTTTCGTATGATACAAAAAAAGCCCATTAGGGCTATTTGAGTTATTACATTTTGAATTTTACCTTTTTGCTCTTTGGTTCAGGCGTTTCCGTCAGTTTTGCCTTTTTAGCTTTTTCCAGCAACAATTTTAATCCGTAATCTAGGTGTGAGCCTTCGCGTGATCTCACTGGGTTAACGGATTGACCCTTGTTATCGTAAAAGTCTATGGATATCGGAACACTATTTTCCATGATTCTTTCGTTTTTATTATCTGTGAGATAAGCTCTGCTTTTACCATTGGATTGAGATCTAATTTCTATCTTGAATCCCAAGCCTAGTATTTCATTGTAGTTGGTGTTTGCTGCTGCTTGGGCTTTTTCGTTTGCGGGTTTGTTTAATGTTGTCATTTTAATTACCTTTCGAATATGTCGGCATAATTGCTTTTCATATAAATATATTACCATTTGCATTGTCGTAAAATCAGGGTTAGGTGTAAATATCGTACCATTTGGATTTTATATTTTTAGGGTTAGACAAAAATTACCCTAACTTTTATTTAAAATCCTATTGGTCAATGAATTCATATGTTTGAACAGTTGAAGCTTTTCATGCATGTGCTGGTCATGAGCGAGCTTGACGTTCAAGAGAACCTTTTCAGGAGTCTTGATGACTATCAACGACTTACTATTAGGCTTCGTCTCTGTGAGTGCATTCGAGCAAATGACTCTCAGCTGATGAAGGTCATGCTCATGAACCACCATGCTCGATACGAACTGCAGGGCTGCTGCGCAACACATCAATGGGTCAATGTCGTTCACCATTAAATTGAGTAATTGCGTGCGGTGGCGTCCTACTCTGGCTTCTCTCTGTGCTGCTGGTAACGTCAGGCTACCTGCCCCACTGCAATCATCATGTATGACATACGGCTGGGTGCGCTTATCTCGGTCGGATTCGCACACGTCTATCAGGTTGCCAATCAGATTAGCCAAGTCTGGTGGAGTGAGGTACTGACCTAAACCATTGCCCTTCTGGTCATCAAGCCATATGTCCTCGGTGAGCGAATGCAGCACGTCTGAGAACACAGGTAGGGCTTCTACAACCCCTTTGTAGATCTGCGCTGACCTTGCCAACGCTGCCAGGTTGATTGAGCTGAACAGCTTTGCGTCTAGACAGATGTAGGTATCGTCAATGAAGACGTGTTTGGTTAGCTCCAGGTCAGTGGCTCCATAATGACGGTATCGCGCCACAAGCTGATTCAGCATCACTCCAAGGTTGAATTTGATGAAGATGGATAAGGCCAAATCTCGTTTTGCTCGTTTGCCACCGGTTTGATGGCTTGTGATCTGAAAGATTGAGGCTTTCAGGGCTTTGAATTGTTGTTCGATAGGGAGGCTCATGCTGCACCTACCAATTGTGTGGCGCTGTGTACTCTCCTGGCTTCGCTATCACTAAGAGGTGTGACATTCACCGGGTAGCCAAATATCTCGTAATAGCCACACGCACGAAGCTTCTCTTCACGAGTCCTGGCGCGAGATTCGTAAATCTTGGCAGGGGTTATGAACCTGAAGAGGTACGGATTTCCAGAAGTCCACTCTGTAATCACGTTTGAGCAGTGCTGTGTGAACTCGCAAAGGTCTATGTCGTTAATCACAGTGTTGGCGATGATTTGAAGGGTTGTGGTGCAGCACATGAAAGGGTCAATGTCGTTCGCTATGACAGTGGCATTTTTCGCGTGATGGGGATTTCGCTTCATCATTTGCTGCAGTGGTGCCAACACTAATGCACCTGCCCCGCAGCACATTTCCATGACCTTGAATGGCTGGTCTGTCTGCATAGGCATGAGTTCAGAGCATCCGCTTGCGAGGCTTGGAGGTGTCAGACACTGGCCGAGTCCTTTCCCGCGCTTGCCCACGAGCAGTATGCTTTCTAGGAGAAGTGACAGAACGTCAGTGTATGCAGGAACTTTAGATACGATTTCAAAGTACTGCTCCACTGAAGAACCGAGAGCTTCTGTATCGCAATCATCGATTTGTTTTGAAGAGATTTCGTAAAGGGAAGGGTGGATCACTATGCATTGCATAGTTTCTGCGTCTGACAAACCCAATCGCTTGTACCGTTCGATGAAGCGCTTTAGCTGAATATTCAGTGCGCCTTTCACGAACAGCTTGAATGAGTTTTCTTGGTTTGTTCTATCGTTTTCAGGATGATTTTCGTAAATCTTAAATATGGTTTTTCTAAGAGTTTCGATTTGGTTTTTTAATTCATTCATTTTTCACCTATTCAGTAATGACGGCGAAAATATAGATCGAATTAAATGTGGTTGTCAAGATTATTATTATAGTATTGGGTAGGAGTTTGATTATAAGAAAGCCCTGTAGGGCTTATTTGATTTTGCTTTGGTAAAACTTCTGATAAGCGGTCTTTTGCAGTTTGTAATCTTCGCTATCGTATTCGCGTAGCTCTATGCTTCTATGATTGTAATGGTAGTTGAATATTGATGCCTCTTTAACTAATCTCATGAATGCAAGTGTGTATTTATCTTCAAGTATTTTTGAATCTAAAATCGTAATTCCTATTTTTCTTTTTTTGTCCGTTTCTAAATGTAAATACGGTTCAAGTTCCTTTGGTGCTTTAAAGTGTTTTGATGATTCTTGTATGCTAACTATCATTCTTGTCTCCGGTTTGTCGTTAAAAGGTTTATTCCTTTTGTAGGCATATTATACCATTTAGGTTTTTTGATTTTTTGTGTTAAGGAAATAATCTATCTTCAATTAATTCATTTCAGTTTTGGTATCGCTGTTTGCGTTTCGTCTGAATGCGTCTGTTAGGCTTTTTCGAAGCTCGTCTGTCGGACGGATCTGTAGGTCGCTTGTGGGCTACTGGCACGTCGCGCCATACTGTTTGCATGTACAGTGTGAGCAAGCCCCTATGTTTTCCATCCTCGGTCCCATCAATCCCCCTGTAGATCCTCTGCGAAAGCCCATCGTGGGCAGGGTTTCGTGTGGGTTTCCATCCCCTGCGCTTGAGTACTCTGAACCACCTTTGAGCCTGGATGAACTGGTGTGCCTGCGTGAGCCTTCGCGCTGGCTGCTACGTGCTGACGGTGATTCCTTGCAGGGGATTGGGATTTACGACGGTGACGTGCTGATCGTGGACAAGGCTCTGGAACCTTTGGATGGTGACATTGTGGTCGTGGTCATTGGAGCTGATTTTTGCTGCAAGGAGTACAGAGAACGCCTAGGGAAATCGCCCATTCTGCTGGCTCATAATCCACTCAACGCGAGCATTGAGGTGGGAGAGTGGGAAGACATCGAGCTGTGGGGTATCGTCCTGCACAACCTCCACCGTGTGTCTCGTTGATTAGGTGTCTCATGACTACAAGAAAGGAAGCGCTTTTTCGTTTAACCAAGCAAATTCTTGATACACGTAGCGAAGTCCGCATAGGACTCGAGAGTATTGAAAAGGATTTACGTGAGGGGATGAATGGCTTGACCGTGAATGCGCGTGGCAAACGAGTCACTTTCGGTCAAGTGGATGAGGATGACTGGGAATATGGCTTGTTGAGCTTTGATGGTAAAGATTTGAGAGTTATGACCTCCACGACTATGGATGACGCTCATAATTACGGGACGCCCAGGGAAGGTCATATGACTTCACGTCATTTGAACGAAATCAAGGATGACGAAATCGTTACCAAATTGGCTTCTCCCGATTCCATATCATCCATTTGGAACGCCGTTGAAGAACAAGTTAATGAAATGCTTGGTGAGGCTAAGAGTTCAGCAAAACTATTATCTGAGTTTTCAGACGTTCAGAGCGAAAGCATTCACAGGCAGCTTGTCGATTTAATGAACGGTGATTATTTTGAAAAGCAATGGGTAAAGGCCCGTCTAGCAATTGATACTGATGCCAGCGACTCCCTAACGAGAACGAATCAATTTCTTGAGTCGGTTTGTAGACATTATCTCGAAAAGCGAAACATAAAAGCTGGCAAGACCAAGACGATTAGTGAACTAATAAATGCGGTTTCTAATGATCTTCCTCCTTTGAAGCTACCAACCGGCGAAGATCACACTGCTGATATAAAATCATTTTTTGGTGGGATTAAGGGTATTTCCCAAACGACCGGGGCTTTAAGAACTCATGCAGGTACGGCCCATGGTGGGGATAAAACCGCCAATGCTGATGAGGCGCGCCTGTCAAATAATCTAGCGGGTGCTGTGGCTATCTACATTCTGGAAAAGCTTAAAGAGCGGATGGTTGCAGAAAATGAGTGATGACGGATTTTCTGAGCTGGCAGCTCGATCAGCGAAGGTCAAAAACGAAAACCTGCAACTGTTGCTTGGATTGAGAGCGTTTGAACGAAAGCTTCTCGATTTGGTTGAAGGTCTTGGCTGTGGTGGCAACAGTGAAACCATCGTATTTGATGAAATTCTCGACGATGAAGATGAGCCAATTGGACACACGATGTGCTATCTCACATTCACTGGCCGAGAGCTGAAAATCTGCTGGAAAGAGGCACCTCGACCAAGTGAGTTTGATTACTGGAATTACTGCACGTTGGAGGAAGCTGGCACTGATATGCAGAGGCGCGTCAGTGACCACAAGGTTCTGAATTCACTGGTAGCTGATCTCCTGGTTAACCTTGATCGGGAGTACATGAAAACTGCCTCCGTGGTTCAGTCCCTATCCCAATTTGTGACTGTCGAGAAGGCTGCGATGGATGCCGATCTCGATGGGCTCTTCAAGGGCAATAAAATGCTCTCGGATTCCTGGTTGAAAGCTCGGGGATGTGTGCTGACTGATCCAGAGCTTTCCATCACATTGAGCTGCAGCCACATAGAGACAGTGCTAAAAGCATGCCTGAAATCATTAGGTGAAACGGGCTACCAGAAAGACGCGATTGAGAAGCTTGGTAGCAAGGTTTTGGACATCCTGAAAAAGTCCTCGGTTATCGACGAAGCTACCTCGCAAATGATGCGTGGAGTAGGCACCATCTTCCTCGGCGTAGGGACCATCCGTAACGCCCAAAGCGTCTCTCATGGCAAGGATGATGAATACACCCCACCTACGTCAGATCTAGCTCAGACAGTGAATCATCTTGCCGGTGTTGCCTCTGTCTTTGTGATGAAGCAGACCGACCTTGTGTTGAAGGCGAGGTGACTGATGGCCGTCTTCTGTCTGGTTGATTGTGATTGCTTCTACGTGAGCGCAGAGCGTCTTTTCGACCCTACGTTGATCGGTGTTCCCGTGGTCGCATTGTCGAACTCAGATGGTTGCGTCGTTTCCCGCTGTCCAATTGCCAAAAGCAAGGACACGGCCAACGGCGGGCTGGGGATCAAGATGGGCGCGCCGTTCTTCGAAATTAAGCACCTGATGAAGTCTCACGGCCTGCGAGTGGTCAGTTCAAATTACGCCTTGTACCAAGAAGTCAGTAACCGTGTGATGCGTGTTTTAGAGACGTTTGCGCCTCGGATCGAGGTGTATTGATTGACGAAAGCTGGCTAGATTTCACCGGCGTCCAGGGCGACTTGGAGAAGCTTGGGCGTGAGATTCAATTGGCGGTGAAGAAGCAGACCGGCATAGGGGTAGGTGTAGGGTTTGGGCCTACCAAGACTTTGGCAAAAGCTGCCAATTTCAGCGCGAAGAAATGGCGCAAGGAAACTGGTGGTGTCGTGGTTCTGATGGATGCAGAGCGTCGTGACAAGCTTCTGAAATGGATGCCAGTTGATGAGATTTGGGGCATAGGCCGGAAGCTCTCTGCGAGCCTTCAAGGCATGGGAATCAACAAGGCTATCGACCTTGCACGGTATGACCGTAAAACCTTACGCAAGGTGTTCAACGTCAACGTTGAAAAGACTTCGATGGAGCTGGAAGGGGTTAGCTGCTATGCGCTTGAGGACTCCCCTGAACCCAAGCAAACCATAGCAAGCACTCGATCCTTTGGTGAGCGTGTTACTACACTGCAGGGGCTTCGTGAAGCCGTTGCCACATATGCGAGTAGGGCATGTGCAAAGCTACGGTCGGAAGGGCAGCTTGCTTCCTGCCTTCAGGTCTTCATCCAAACGTCCCGCTTCGATGACAAGCCCTACAGCCGCGCTTCGATCTGTGGCTTGCAGGTGCCGAGTAACGACACTCGGGAGTTCGTTGCTATGGCCCTTGAGGGACTACAGAAGATCTACGTGCCAGGCTATCGCTATGCGAAGGCTGGGATCGTGTTGAGTCAATTCGTGAGTGGCGACGGGTATCAGCCGGATCTATTTGCACCAGAACCACGGCGCAATTCTGAGACCTTGATGAAGGTGTTAGATGGGATCAACGCTCGCTATGGCCGGGGTAGCATCATGCTCGCTGTGGAGCCACCCATTCCCCAGTGGGGAATGAAAAGGGATTATCTGTCAGATAGTTTCGTCACTGATTGGAATCAGCTCAAGAGGGTTAAATGCTGAAGCTTTAAGGCTTCATTTTATTATATCCATGTTGGTGTTTGCTGTTATGTTTGAAGTATACCATTTAGCTTCTTAAAGCAATGATTTCAAATGGTATAATTAAGTAAAACGAACACTATATAAATGAACTCCAAAAAGATAATTTCTATGATATTTCTGCTTATGGCAATTCTTTCGCCATTATCGCAAGCAGAAACGTATCAAGACGCCCAACAAGCTGACTGCTACTACGCCACTTCTGACATGGTTGGCAAATGCGCAGGTCATGAGAGTAAGCGAGATTTCGCATTTAGCTCAATTGCAAAGATGATTACACCCCAATCAGTCATGGTAGCTGGGCTGGTCCTTGCTCCATATCTTGGGGATAACGACACATTGTCAATTGTAGCTGACAAGTCAAAAGAGGGCGTTGCAATACAAGGGGTCATGAAAGACGCAGTAGGGATATTTGGGATAGTTTCTATATTCGTTTGTGGTTTAAACATATTGGCAAGGTTATTCAAGAATGCTGCCAATGCTGAATATGGCCTAAAGGAGAATAAATTCCTAGTATTTTTAACTTTGGGCGCGGTTTTGTTTTTAGTGGGGAATGGGTGGATTATTCATTTGGTTCTTGCGGCTTTGATTGTCAATTTCGTCTTGTTGAAATCGACCGTTATGTTCTTCATGCCTTTCTATATAAACGCTTCTATTAAAGATGAATCGGCCTATGTCACCAGGGGCGTAGTACAAGCTGAAAGCATTTATAAAATGGAGATTATCAATGCCATTCAGATGGCGTCAAACGACTTGGCGCTTCGTAGACAGCTTTTGGTAAAGCACAATTTGGTAAAAGACGTTCAATCGGGCAAGTTTAGATTCGTAGAAACTGATTTTTCTCGCTGTCTAGAAAATCAAGCACCAGCATCTAAATATGATGGAAGCTCTTTAAAGGTTGGTGAGATTACTAAGACAGCCCAGTGTCTAACGAAGCTGCAAGTGAATGTTTATAGCGCTGGTAGCATCAATTCATCAGGTCAATTAGATGTAATCAAAGATGCCAATCTTAAAATATTTGACATGGCTTATAAAGAAGCTAGAAAAATGCAGATGTTCATGTGCAGTACAGGGCTTGATAAGGCTGATAATCGCATGAAATACGCTGATAGTGAATTGCTGCTTAATGACTGCCTAGATATGAATGAAGATGGAACCGTGGCAGACAAGGATTCGTTCGTACATGAATTTAGAGACTCCGTTTCTATAGAAGAGCTTCACAATGGGCGTGACCAAATGCTGAATGTCGTGAGAGCCACTGTTGATCCTGTGGTTCAAGTCCTCCTGCAGGGAATCACACCAGAAAAATTCACGTCAGATATTTTCGCTTCATTCATTGGCTTGATGAATCTCAATAACTATCAAAAGAAAATGACTAACGCCATTGATGCTCAATACTCAATTTTCAAAATCAGCGTTAATCAGAATTTCAACGCTTCGGATTCAGCAGAAGCATTGAATGAAAATGATAAGAATCAAATGAATCAAGAAATGATAGACACTATGAAGGTGCAAAAGCTCTTTGATATAAATAAGTCTATTTATGAAGTCTATTTTTCGCAGACAGAAAATAAACTGGGCGCTCTCGCACTGGATGGGATTCAGGCACTGCTAAATAAATTAACGGCACGTTATTACGAAAATTTGGGGTTTCAATTTAAGTCTTGCTTTAATACAGATTCGAATTGTGTATCCCCGGTTCTAAACGTCCCGGCTTCACTTTGGAGCAATGCGTCAGAATATACACAGGTCTCATTGGTTGTTTACTATGGTTCTGAAATAATAAGAAACGGAATTTTGACCTTTAATAAAAACGAAAGGTACATGACAAACCTTCTTTCCTATATATCGACAGCTTCGATGTTTATGTATGCGTTCTTCATGGCTAACCAGATATTAATAGGTCTGCTGCCTCTTCTATTGCTTTTGGGTGAGATTGGCGTGGTGGTTGCTAGTGCGCTTGAAATAATAGTGACAATGAGCGTCAGGCTGGTTAAGTCGATTTTTATTAATAGAAATGAACAGGAAGCATTTGACGTACTGAAAAATATTATGCTTCAACTGGTTTGGATTTGTTTCAGTGGAACAATTGTAGCCACCTTATTCTTTGTCGGGATGACGTTGGTGTCAGTTGTCATTGTCATAGTAAACGAGTTTGTTGTTTATTTGTCTTCGATATTTTTCTCGGGCGGAACAGGGTTCATGTTCGATGTGATGAGATTGTTCGTGATGCTTTTCTTGCATTGTACTATTACTATAATGATGTTCATCGTTTTATACAGTGGAATTAAATCTATCTCAGCTGCATTCAAAGATATGCTCGTTGCAAAAGATTTATTTACAGATAAAGCCCTGGGTGAGCAAGCGAATACTCAAGTTAATTCAATGAGCGAGAAATTTAAAGGTGTGCTACCGTTACAACGAACAAGGTAAAGTGGTTATGTCCTTTAATTTATATATTTCTAAAGAGTTAGATCTGTTTGTCGGCTAACTCTTTTCTTTGCGGAAGTAAATGCTATAATGGCAATAACTAGAAGAAGGTGAACGACATGAAATGGATGAAGAAGGAAAAGATAAGGTTAAATTTCTTACAAAGATTTATCTTCTTTTATGCTGTCATTGGTTTTTTACCATTGCTCAATGGTTTGCTTTACAGCGGCATGGCTAAAATAAACTCTACCTATTTCGATGATCACCTTACCCTGATTCGTCTTGGGCCGATGATCTTCTTCTACGTGACGTTACCTGTTTTCTATCTGATCAACCAGATGGACTACAAGCCTAACTACTTCAATCCAGACTTGTGGGACAAACGCATCAAGACGTTTAAGCTCATCATGAGTGTCATTGTTTGGGTATTCATTTACAGGTCGATAGTTGTCTTCTTCTTCGGTATCAGGTTTTGGGATTTCACGGGCGAGCTTTCTACTGTGACCTACCTTCTCCATGGTTATTACACAAGCGAAATTGTCCATGCCCGTGCAGAATTTTCCTTGAGCGATCCATCAGCAATGTTCGGCTCTATGTTTGCGTTTACAATAATCTGGCCGATTACTCTCCTGGTTGGAATGTTCACTTTGGTGCTGATGAAAAATAGAAGCTTACGCAACGACAATAGAAGAACTGCATGAATACAAATGTTTGGATATGAAAAGGCCACTCTTCAGTGGCTTTTTTATTGGGTTTGATTTGGTGGTTGCATTCCGGCTTTGCCGTAGAAGGGAGATTTATCTGGATATGCACGGTGATAATTTATTGAGCGCGCTCAATGGCAGGGAAGTACAGTAAAAATCCAACAATGCATTTATCGGCGTTTTAGACAGAATCAACACTTGTTCATTGGGGGTGATCAATTTCTGGTCAGGTAATATTAATCGGGCTTGGCTAGGTAAAATCAATTCATGTGAGTAATTCATAATAGGTTTAGTTTGTTTAGTCTAATTATACCATTCTCAATCTGCTGTACTTACCGCTATCGAAATAATTAATCACATAATAATCCTACACTCGTTGAAGGCAGGCAGTAAGCGTCTAGTAAAGGCATCTGGCCCGCTAGGTGAAGTTCAACTATTTGTAGTGAAGAGAGCTGATCTAAGCACCGGCTCTGGTAGGCTAGATTACCCTCTGTCCTTCGGTTCGTATGATGTACTACACGCCCCCTGCACTGCGAATGCTCAAGGACCTAGGCATACCGTTGAGTTCCGTGATTGGTCGCAACCTTCAAGAGTTCGATGAGGCTAAGGCTCTTGAGCTTGCTGAAGTTGATGCAAACAGTAGACAGCATTTGCTGGTACCCCTTGCTGCTCTGGCCTGGCGGCAGCTGAAGGCTTCTGCCGGCAAGCAGGATGTGAATATTTACATTGTTTCGGCCTTCAGAACTGTTGAGCGGCAGGCTGCAATAATCAAAAAAAAACTAGCTTCGGGTTTAAGTATTGAAGAGATCCTGACGGTCTCGGCTCCTCCGTTTTTTAGCGAACACCATACCGGGTGCGCCGTCGATATAGGTACGTCCGGGAGCGCTGTCCTTGAGCGAGAATTTGAGAACTCGTTGGCCTACGAGTGGCTGACAGAAAACGCGAGATCATTTGGTTTTCACATGTCTTACCCAATCGATAATGCCGCCGGCTACGCTTATGAGCCTTGGCATTGGAGATTTAAAGCTGACTGATATCCGCTTGAAGTAGTATTTTTTCAGGCTACGCAGCCCGCAGATGCATTGTCTTTGGCTCAGCTGTTGCCGCTGGTTGCGAAGCATTCCTTTTGGATGCCTAGGCTCGTTTTCGCTAAAGGGGAGCTGATCGACACGTATGATCTGCCTGCGACTGACGAGAACGGCGAGATCTTAGGATTGTGCTTCTAGAAAGCCTAGCGTAAGCGCCTGGTGAAGTCGTCTGGACAAAGCAAATGGTCTAAATACGATCAGATTTCACGAAAGAGCGACTCGCCAGTTTGCATTTTCGGTTATTGACACAGTGCTCAAATCTCCAGATTATCAATCAATGACCCCTACAAATCTCGTTAGCATGATGCGCCCCTTGATGACTGCCTTTGGCGGACCATAGGGCGATGCGTGCTTAGAACAGAAGCATTGACCAGAAGCCCCGCCAGAAATGGATGGGGCTTTTTCATTCCCCTTCCAACTCATTGATGACAAGGAGAGTGAAGATGCTGTTGATTCGCCCAGCCAAACGTACTGACGCCGAGGCCGCGTTTGATATACGCCTCCAGGCGATCCGGCATCAATGCATTACCGTCTATACCGCTGAGCAAGTAATGGCGTGGACTGATGTGCCGCTCACAGACCGATATCGGGCTTGGGTGGAAAAGGAGTACCACGTTGCCTGGTTGGGCGAGACACCGGTCGCAACAGGTCTGATTGATTTCCAGTCTGGAGAGATAGGCGCTATTTTCGTTTTGCCTGCATTCATGGGACAGGGGATTGGCAAGGCAATGCTCCTATACCTTGAGCGACTGGCCTTTAAAGCCGGAATCGTCGACATCCATTTAGATGCTACCCCTAACGCAACCGCGTTCTACCGTCGGTGTGGCTATCACGGAGATAATCAAGCTGTCTATACCTCGCCCTCCGGTCTTGAGCTGGCTTGTACACCGATGCGGAAACAGTTGGCCAGTGAAGAGCTAATGGACGTCACGCGGGCGACAAGCAGGCTGCCAAACTCAGGCTGAGTAAGTCAGTCCGGCATCCATTGATGCGGCAGCAGATGCTCAATCTCACTGGCTTTCTGCGTCGGCAACCGCGTCAGCACATCTTTGAGATAAGCATACGGATCATGCCCATTCATGCGTGCCGACTGGATCAAACTCATGATCGCGGCCGCTCGTTTGCCGCTGCGCAGAGACCCGGTGAACAACCAATTGGAGCGCCCAAGCGCCCAAGGCCTGATCGTGTTCTCGACAGGGTTGTTGTCGATGGCCAATGGAATCTGCCTTGGTTCAAACGACGTGCCGCCAGCCAGACGCCAATCCCATCGTGTACCAGCACTTTCATCCGGGTCGCGCGGCGATTGGCAAATAGATAGGCGCAGTGCGGCTTCGCCGCACCGAACACCGCGACGACCCTGGCCAGCGCCGTTTCAGTGCCGGCGCGCATATCCATGGGCTCGGTGGCGAGCCAGATGGCATCGATGCGGATCATCGCAATAGGTCTCTAAGGAAGGCGGCGCAGGCAGCAGCGCTATCAGTTGGCCAGTTCACTTTGACGGTGCCGCGCGGGTGCAGAATCTCAACGCTGATATTCGATGAAGGTACTGGCGCCGTTGTTTGTATGGGCAACGGGACGAATGCGGGTTGAAGCGCCGTACTTTTCTGCGCTTGTACCCGAATCCATTTGTGGACGAGGTTTGCGTTGAGGCTATGGCCGAGGGCGACGCTGGCGATTGAAGCGCCGGGTTGGACACACTCTTGAATGACCTGGGCTTTGAAGGATTTGGAATACGAACGGCGTGTTGGCTGCATGAGATACCCGCTTAAAAGGCTAGAACTGGTGCCCACCTAAATTAAGTGCACACCATGTCCTGGCTTTTCGGGCTTGGGTAGATGACTTGGCCGGACGCATACCGCGTAACGTCATCCCTACTCGCGAGGTGTGTGGCTACCTCGGCTGTACAAGGCTTCATAGTTCGCAGCTTGTAGAGCGTGAAGGGTTTTTTATTCCTGCCGACTCTGACTTGGCTGAAAAACGGAGACCCCGTATCGAACAGGCCAATCAAGGCCAAGATCATCATCACTGGAGTGCTTGCCAATATCCCCGCTAGGGCAAGAACAACGTCGAACGTTCGAATGAGCCCAGCCTGAGGGCTGTCCCTTATACAAATCTGACTCTGACGAAGATCTACCATGTGTAGACCTCGGTAGCACCCGTAAACTTACAAAACAAA
>NZ_MVOL01000010.1 GCF_002018875.1 Pseudomonas sp. MF4836 | reverse complement strand
GCCCCTACAGAACAATAAATGTTGAACCGCCATCATCGGCGACGGTCAAGTATTGAGGCAGTGCTTTGAAGGGCGTTCGCGCGCCACTGCCTATTACGATCAGTCGCCACGCGAGGGCATTTCTTGACGATATCCACCGAGTTGATCAGCGCCAAAGCCGCCACCGGCATCGAAGGTCTGGACGATATTCTTTCCGGCGGCTTATCCCGCGGGCATGTGTTTCTGCTCGAAGGCGAGCCTGGCACCGGCAAGACCACCGTGGCCTTGCATTTTCTATTGGCTGGCGCCCGCGCCGGCGAACGTTCGCTGTACATCACTCTCTCGGAAACCGAACGTGAACTGCGCCAGGGTGCGCTGTCCCACGGTTGGGAGCTGGACGAAAACATCCATATCTTCGAACTCACCCCGCCGGAAAGCCTGCTCAACGCCGAGCACCAGCAAAGCCTGCTGTACTCCTCGGACCTTGAGCTGGGCGAAGCCACCAAGCAGATTTTCGAAGTGGTCGAGCGGGTCAAGCCAACCCGGGTGGTGCTCGACAGCCTGTCGGAGATCCGCCTGCTGGCGCAAAGCTCATTGCGTTATCGCCGCCAGATCCTGGCCATCAAGCATTACTTCGTACGTTACGACGCCACCGTCCTGCTGCTGGACGACCTGACCACCGAATCCCTGGACAAGACCGTCCACAGCGTCGCCCACGGCGTGGTGCGGCTGGAAGAGCTGACCCCCAACTATGGCGCCGAACGGCGACGGATCCGCGTGGTGAAGTACCGCGGGCAGAAATACCGCGGCGGTTTCCATGACTTCACCATCATGGGCGATGGCGTCCACGTGTTCCCACGGCTGGTGGCCGCCGAGCACCGTGGGCGTTACGTGCGTCAACAGTTGACCAGCGGCATCCGGGAAATGGACGCCCTGCTCGGCGGCGGTATCGAGACTGGCTCCAGCACCCTGATCCTCGGCCCGGCCGGTACCGGCAAATCCCTGATCTCCATGGTCTTCGCCGCCGCTGCTGTGGCCCGTGGCGAAAAAGCCGCGCTGTTTATCTTCGACGAAGAACTGGGCCTGCTGTTTGAACGCATGAAAAACATGGGCATCGATCTCGAGGCCCTGCAAGCCACCGGCAACCTGATGATCGAGCAGGTCGACGCCGCCGAATTGTCACCGGGCGAACTGTCGCACCGGGTCCGGCGCTGCGTCGACAAAGGCAATATCAAGACCGTGGTCATCGACAGTATCAACGGCTACCAGGCCGCCATGCCTGAAGAGAACGCCCTGGTGCTGCACATGCACGAGCTGCTGCTGTACCTCAACCGCCAGGGCGCCGCGACCTTCATGACCGTGGCCCAGCACGGCCTGGTCGGCGACATGCAGGCGCCGGTGGACATCACCTACCTGGCCGACACGGTGATCCTGCTGCGTTACTTCGAGGCCCTGGGCAAGGTGCGCCGGGCCATTTCCATTATCAAGAAGCGTACCGGCAGCCATGAATCGACCATCCGCGAATACCGTATCGGCAGCCAGGGCATGACCATCGGCGAGCCCCTGGCCGCATTCCAGGGCGTGTTGCGCGGCGTGCCCACCTACCTCGGCGAGAGCAATCCGCTGCTCGAGGATGAGCAGCCGTGACCGTTATCGAACCGCTCTCCGAACGCGCCCTGGTGCTCACGCCACTGGGGCGTGATAGCCAACTGGCGCAACTGATGCTCAAGGAAGCGGGCTTTCAGGGGGTGATCACCCCCCATCTGGCGGCGCTGTGCGAGGAACTGGAGCACGGCGCCGGGCTGCTGATTATTTCCTCCGAAGCCCTGCGCGGGGCCGATATCGAACCCTTGCTGCAGCACTTAGAGCAGCAACCTGCGTGGTCCGATCTGCCGATTGTGCTGCTGACTCACCATGGCGGGCCGGAGCAGAACCCGTCCTCGGGCCTGGGCAACCTGGGTAATGTGACCTTTCTCGAACGCCCATTTCACCCGGCCACCCTGATCAGCCTGGTCAGCACCGCCCTGCGCGGACGGCGGCGCCAGTATGAAGCGCGGGATCGGTTGATCGACCTCAGCCAGAGCGAACTGCGCCTGCAAAGCACCCTGGAAACCCTGGAGCAGCAGGTCGAGGAGCGCACCGCGCAGCTGCGGCACAACGAAGAGGCCCTGCGGCAATCCCAGAAAATGGAAGCGGTCGGGCAACTGACCGGGGGCATTGCCCATGACTTCAACAACATGCTGACCGGCATCATCGGCAGCCTGGAGCTGCTGCGACGGCGCCTGGCCCGGGGTCGCACCGAAGACCTGGACAGCCTGATCGACCTCGGCGTGACCTCCGCCAACCGCGCCGCGGGCCTGACTCACCGGCTGCTGGCCTTTTCGCGGCGCCAGTCCCTGGACTCCAAACCGGTGGAGATGAACACCCTGGTGACATCCATGGGTGAGCTGCTGCACCGCAGCCTGAGTGAAAGCACGCAGTTGGAGATGCAGCTCAACCCCACGCTGTGGGTCGCCGAAGCCGATCCCAATCAACTGGAAAGCGCCCTGCTCAACCTGGTGCTCAACGCCCGCGATGCCATGCCCAATGGCGGGCGGCTCTTGGTCGAGACGTTCAACCAGCATCTGGACCACGACTTCACCCAGGCCCATGACAACCTGGAACCCGGCGACTACGTGGTCCTGCGCGTCAGCGACAACGGCTGCGGCATGCCGGAAAGCATCATCAACCGGGTGTTCGATCCATTTTTCACCACCAAGCCGATCGGCCAGGGCACTGGCCTGGGCCTGTCGATGATCTACGGCTTCAGCAAGCAGTCCCACGGCCATGTCAGCATCACCAGCGCCCTGGGCCGGGGCACCGAAGTCAGCCTGTTCCTGCCGCGTTTCAGTGGCGACGTGCAACAGGACGAACACCTGGCACCACAACTATTGCCCTATGCGCAGAACGGCGAGACGGTGCTGATTGTCGAAGACGACACGGCGGTCCGGGTGCTGGTCAGCGCGGTATTGAGCGAGTTGGGTTACAACTTTGTCGAAGCCGGCGATGCCGTCGGGGCGATGCCGATTCTCGACTCGGGCCAACGCATCGATCTGCTGATCAGTGACGTGGGCCTGCCCGGCATGAACGGCCGGCAACTGGCGGAGATCGGGCGGCAGATCCGCCCGGAGCTCAAGGTTCTGTTCATCACCGGTTATGCCGAACACGCGGCGGTGCGTGGCGGCTTCCTCGACCCGGGGATGCAGATGATCACCAAACCCTTCACTTTCGACCTGCTGACCGCCAAGGTCCGGGAAATGATCAAGGCCTGATGCCCAAAGGCATCAGGCCGGCGCTCAGGCGAGCAGTTCCTGGATCTGTTCCTGCAAGCTGTTGAGGTCGAACGGCTTGGCCAGGATCGGCGCGGTCTTGGCGATCGGGCTGCCGGATTCAAGAATCTCGGTCGGATAGCCGCTGATAAAAATCACCTTCAGGTCCGGGCGCAGCTTGACTGCCGGCTCGGCAATCATCACACCGGTAATCCCGCCAGGCAGACGGTAATCCGTGATCATCACGTCCAGGTGCGGTTTGCTGGCAAGGATCTCGAACGCCTGTTCGCCGTTTTCTGCCTGCAGGACCCGGTAACCCAGGCCGGACAGGTAGTCAGCGAGCAACATCAAAATCACCGGTTCATCTTCGACGATCAATACGACGTCTTGTGCATCTTCACTCATGGGGCGCCTTTGTTCGGTCAATTGCTGCTGATACGACCACTGGGTCACGCAGAGGTTGCGTCGAGTTTAGTGGTTTTCCCCAAGCGGCAGGCTCACGCGAAACAGCGCGCCTTCGCCGATCTGGCTCTGGACGGTGATGGAGCCGCCGTGAGCGGCGACGATCTGCTCTGAAATGAACAATCCCAGGCCCAGGCCGGCGGCCACCGGGCTGCCGGAAACCCGCTCGAACTGCTGGAAAATCCGCTTCTGGTTGTCTTCGCTGATGCCAATCCCGTGATCACGCACCTCCACCCGCGCCTCGCCGTCCTGGCGGTAGACCCGCACTTCGATCGGGCTCTTGGCCCCGTAGCGCAAGGCATTGGTCAGCAGGTTGGAGATGACTTGCTCGATGCGGAACTCATCCCACTCGCCTTCAACGCTGTCCTCGGCGCACAGGCTCACCGACGACTCGGCGGCATGGACCTGGGGCGCGAAGTTTTCCAGCAGGCCCCGGACCAATTGGCACAGATCAAAGCGGCTGGGGCGGATCGACAGCTTGCCGGTGCGGATGCGCGAGATGTCGAGCATGTCTTCGATCAGGCGAATCAGGCTTTTGATCTGGCGCTCATCGCGGTCGACCATGGCGTGCATCTTGTCCAGGGTGAACGCGGCGGCGTTGTCCCGGGCCAGGTGCATCTTGCGCAGCTGGGTTTCGAGAATCAGGCCGTTGAGGGGCGTGCGCACTTCATGGGCCACGATCGACATGAAGTCATCGCGCATGCGCACCGCCTGCTCCAGTTCGTTCTGGGTCGCCTGCAACTTCTTGAGCAGCACTTCCTGCTCGCGCCGGCTCTGTTCCAGGGCCTCGACCTGCTGCTTCATGGCCTTGCTCTGGCGATACAGGTCGACGAACACATTGACCTTGCTCTTCACCGCATGGATATCCAGCGGCTTGTGCAGAAAGTCCACGGCCCCGCTCTCATAGCCCTTGAAGGCGTAATTGAGCTCGCGCCCGGCGGCGCTGACAAACACGATAGGGATGTTCTTGGTCTTTTCGGTGCCGCGCATCAATTCGGCCAATTCAAATCCGTTCATCCCGGGCATCTGCACGTCGAGGATGGCCATGGCGAACTCATGCTGCAGCAGCAGCGACAGCGCTTCGTCAGCCGACAGCGCCTTGTACACGGTGCGGTCTTCGCGCTTGATCAGCGCTTCGAGGGCCAGCAGGTTCTCCGGCAGATCGTCGACGATCAGCAGCTTGGCTTGAATGGTACTTAACATGCGATTCGTTCCAGCTCGACTAGCAGACGGCTGATGCCGCGCAAAGGGAGAATATAGTCCGGTTGGTGCAGGGCCAGCGCCGCGTCCGGCATGGTCGCGACCTGGGCTTCCTGCGGGTCCTGGACCACGGTCAGGCCACCGCGCCGCTTGACCTGGGCCAGGCCCCGGGCGCCATCCTGATTGGCCCCGGTCAGGAGCACTGCCGCAAGCCTGGGCCCATAGGCATCGGCCGCGGACTCGAACAGATAATCGATGGCCGGGCGCGAGTAATGCAGGCGCGCCTCCAGGCTCAGGGACAGGCTGCGATCCTGCTCCACCGACAGGTGATAACCGGGCGCGGCAAAGTACAGGGTGCCGGGGGTCACCGACTCCTTGTCCTCGGCCTCCTTGACCGGCAGCGCGACGCGCTTGGCAAAGACCTCGGCCAACTGGCTGCGGCGCTCGTCCGGCAGGTGCAGCACGACAATGATCGGCAGCTCAAAGCCCCGTGGCAGCTCGCCAAAGATGCTCAACAACGCCTCGACGCCGCCCGCCGAGGCGCCGACGACTACAGCCTCGACCCGAGGCAGGGTTTCAGGTTCGATAACACCGTGGCTCATAACTTGCGGTAGATCCGTTCTTGTTTGACCAGGGGTTCGAAATGCTTGCCGTAGGCGGAGAAATCGAGGGTTTCCTTGCTGCCCAGGACCAGGAAGCCACGATGGCACAGGGACTCATGAAACAACCCAAACGCCCGATCCTGCAACTTTTTATTGAAGTAAATCAATACGTTACGGCAAGAAATCAATTGCGTTTCGGAGAACACGCTGTCCGTGGCCAGGCTGTGGTCGGCAAAGGTCACGTTCTCGCGCAGGGTCTTGTCGAAAATCGCGTAGTCGTAGGCCGCCGTGTAGTAATCGGCAAACGAGCGCTGGCCACCGGCCTGCTGATAGTTGTGGGTGTAGGCGCGGATATTCTCCAGGGAGAAAATCCCCTGCTTGGCCTTTTCCAGCGAGCTGGGGTTGATGTCCGTGGCGTAGATGATGGTGCGTTCCAGCAAGCCTTCCTCGCGCAGCAGGATGGCCATGGAATACACCTCTTCACCGGTGCTGCAGCCGGCGATCCAGATCTTGATCGAGGGGTAGGTCTTGAGCAGCGGCACCACTTCCTGGCGGATCGCCAGAAAATGCGACGGGTCGCGGAACATCTCGCTGACCGGAATCGTCAGGAACTGCAGCAGTTGCATGAACGCCGTCGGGTCGTGCAGCACCCGTTCCTGCAGGGCCGATATGGTCTTGCATTCGAACTGGCGCAGGGCATGGTTGACCCGGCGCTTGATCGAAGCGCCGGAGTAGTCGCGAAAGTCGTAGCTGTATTTGAGATAAATAGCTTCGATCAACAAACGCAGTTCGATTTCGGTATTGCGCTCCACTAGATTCTTTCCATCTTGGGTAACCAGACTCGAATGAGCGAGAACAAGCGATCCAGGTCGATCGGCTTGGCCAGGTAGTCGTTGGAACCGGCCTGCAGGCAACGTTCCTGGTCGTCCTTCATGGCCTTGGCGGTCACTGCGATGATCGGCAGCTTGCGCCAGCGCGGGTCTTTGCGGATCTCGATCGTGGCTTCATAGCCATCCATCTCCGGCATCATCACGTCCATCAGCACCAGGTCGATGTCCTCGACTTCATTCAATTTAGCGATCGCTTCATGGCCGTTACGGCCAATCACCACGACCGCGCCTTTCTGCTCCAGGGCACTGGTGAGGGCGAAGATGTTGCGCACGTCATCGTCCACCAGCAGGATCTTGCGCCCCTCGAAGACCCGATCGCGGCTGCGGGCGGTCTTGAGCATCTTCTGTCGTTCATGGGACAGCTGGGATTCGACTTTGTGCAGAAAAAGCGTCACTTCATCCAGCAGGCGCTCCGGCGAGCGGGCGCCCTTGATGATGATCGAGCGCGAGTACTTGCGCAGTTCGGCCTCTTCGTCCCGGGTCAGGTTGCGACCGGTGTAGACGATCACCGGCGGGAACGAGCAGATGTCTTCGGTGGACATGCGCTTGAGCAGATCGTTGCCCAGCATGTCCGGCAGTTTCAGGTCGATGATCATGCAGTCGTAGATGTTCTGGCGCAGCAGGTCCAGGGCTTCCTGGGCCAGGCCGACGGCGGTGATTTCGATGTCGTCGTCACCGATCAGGCGGGCGATGCTGTCGCGTTGCAGGTCGTCGTCCTCCACCAGCAGCACGCGCTTGACCTTCTGCGTCAGCTTGGCTTCCAGGCGCGCGAACACGTCCTTGAGCTCTTCACGGGTGGTGGGCTTGACTGCATAGCCGACGGCGCCCATGTGCATGGCGGCCTCGACTCGATCTTCCACCGAAATCACGTGCACCGGGATGTGCCGGGTCTCGGCGTGCTCCTTGAGGCGCTGCAGCACCGTCAGCCCGGAATGGTCTGGCAGGCGCATGTCAAGCAGGATCGCGTCGGGGATGAACTGCGCCGCCAGGCTGTAGCCTTCATCGGCGCCGTGGGCCACCAGGCAGTGATAGCCCAGCTCATGGGCCAGGTCATAGAGGATGTGCGCAAAATTGGGCTCGTCTTCCACCACCAGGATGCAGCGCGTAGCGAAAGGAGCCTTGTCGCGGTCATCGGCAAAACGCGCGATCGGCACTTCAACCACCTCCGGCAGCGGCGCCGGGGCCGGCCGTGGCGTGAACGGCGTGGTGCTGACCAGCGCAGTCGGTGTCTCGGGCAATGGGCTGCCTTCGGCCTGCTCGATGTACTGCTCAGGCAATTCCAGGGTGAAGATACTGCCCTGCCCTGGCTCGCTGCTGACCGTGATCGAGCCGCCGAGCAAGGCCGCCAGATCGCGGGAAATCGACAGGCCCAGGCCGGTGCCGCCGTAACGCCGGTTAGTGGTGCCGTCGGCCTGGCGGAAGGCTTCGAAAATGCTCTGCTGCTGATCCTGGGCGATGCCGATCCCGGAATCACGCACGGTAAAGGCAATCCCGACACCCGGCTGGCGCGAGACCGTGAGGCTGACCTGGCCTTTTTCGGTGAATTTCACCGCGTTCGACAGCAGGTTCTTGAGAATCTGCTCGACGCGCTGGCGGTCGGTGAACAGCATCTGCGGCGTACCGGGCTGCACCTCGACCTCGAACGCCAGGCCCTTGTCCAGGGTCAGCGGCTGGAACATGCCGCGCAGGCCTTCGACCAGGCGCGGCACGCTGACGTGTTCCGGGCGCATCTCCAATTTGCCGGCTTCGACCTTGGAAATATCCAGGATGTCGTTGATCAGGTTCAGCAAGTCGTTACCGGCCGAATAGATCGACTCGGCGAACTTGACCTGCTCGGCGCTGAGGTTTTCCTGGGGGTTCTCCGCCAGCAGCTTGGCCAGGATCAGCGAACTGTTGAGCGGCGTGCGCAGCTCGTGGGACATGTTGGCGAGGAATTCGGACTTGTACTTGCTGGAGCGCTGCAACTCCTCGGCACGCTCTTCGAGCTGGATCTGCACCTGGTTCAGCTCGTTGTTCTTGCGGTCCATGGCATCGCGCTGCTCGGCCAGGGTCTGCGCCTGTTCGGCCAACTGCTCGTTGGTCTGCTCCAGCTCCACTTGCTGGGTTTCCAGGTGGACCTGGGACTCCTTGAGGATCCGCGACTGCTCTTCCAGTTCCTCGTTGGCGGTTTTCAACTCTTCCTGCTGCACCTGCAGCTCTTCGTTGAGCTGCTGGGTTTCGGCCAGGACTTCCTGCAGGCGCTGGCGATAGCGCGCAGCCTCGATGGAGGTGCCGATGTTGTCGGCGATCAACTCGAGCAATTCGATATCGCGATCGGTCAAGGCCCGCAAGAAGCCCAGCTCGATCACACCGTTGACCCGCTCGTCGTTGCTGGTCGGCACCACCAGCACGCTGCGTGGCGCGCCGTCGCCGAGGCCGGAGCTGACTTTGAAGTAGTCCACCGGCACTTCGTCCAGGCGGATCAGGCGGTTTTCCTGGGCGGCCTGGCCAACGATGCCCTCGCCGCTGTAGATCGACTGCTCCTGCTGTTCCTGCTCCCGGGAAAAGCCGTAGCTCGCCACCCGTTTCAGGCCGCCGTGCTCTTCACGCACATAAAGAGCCGCCACCGGCGAGCCCAGGTATTGCGCGCAGAACTGCAGGATATTGCGCCCCAGCAGGTTCAGGGTCAGTTGCCCCAGGACCTGCTCGGCCAGTTCGGTCTGGCCATTGCGCAGCCAGGCTTGCTGCTCCAGGCGCCGGGCGCTTCTTTGCTGGGACTCGAGGTTGTCGCTGTAGCTTTTCGACAGGGCCATCAAGTCACGCCGGCCGATGTAGGCCAGCAACCCGCTCAGGCCCAGGACAAACACCAGGTACAGGGTCACGCTGAGAATGGTGGTGCGCCGGACATCTTCATTGCGCGCCACCCGCAGCTGCTGCTCCATGGCCACGGCTTCGTCGTATTCCCTGCGGATTTCATCGGTCAGGCGCTTGCCCCGTCCGGCCTTCACCGCGCCGCGATAGTCACCGCTCTGACGCTGCAGGTCGATCATGCCCTGGGCGTACTTGTTCCACTCGACCTGCAAGGCTTCCAGGCGGCGGAAGCGGTCGACTTGCTGCGGGTTGTCCGCCACCAGTTGCTGCAGGCTTTGCAGCTCATTGATGATCCGCGGCTTGGCCACCTCGTAGGGGTCGAGGAAACGCTCGTCACCGGTGATCAGGAACCCGCGCATGCCGGTTTCCAGGTCAACGGTCAGCTTCGAGGCCTCGTTGACGTTATTGATCACCCGGTCGGTGTGCTCGACCCACTGGATCACCGACAACAGGTAGGTAATCAGGGACACGAAAAAAACCGCGCTCAACACCCCGACGCCCAATGGCAGGGAGATGTTGCGACTCAGGAGTTTGCGAAAACTCTGTTCATCAACCGAAGACGGACGGATCATGATTTGGCCTTGGTGAAGTGTAAAAAAACACGGAGTTTGCCCCACAAAGGGCCCCTGGAGCTATTTTTCTGCGAGTTTTGCCCGGCAATTTTTCGTTGCGCACTGCCCTGCCGGCGCAAGAGCAGTTATTCTGGGCGCCGGTTGTACAGCAAAGGTTTTTTGTACAGCTTCGGGAACTTGTGATCAGTCGCGACTTACTGATGCAAGAGGCCGCGATTTTCCGGCCCCGGCCTACCGATTTCAATTTTCCGAGAGTGTCCTTTTATGTCCAGCATCGCTTCCACCATCCTTGTAGTCGAAGACGACACCATCGTGCGCATGCTGATCGTCGACGTGCTCGAAGAGCTTGAGTTCAAGGTACTGGAAGCCGACGGCAGCGAGGCCGCTCTGGTACTGCTCGAAGACACCAGCCTGACCATCGACCTGCTGATGACCGACGTCGGCCTGCCCGGCATGGACGGCAAGCAATTGGCCGCACGCGCCCGGGAACTGCGCCCGAGCCTGCCGATTCTGTTTGCCAGCGGTTATGCCGAAAACATCGAAGTGCCGCCCGGCATGTCGGTTATCGGCAAGCCGTTCTCCATCGACCAATTGCGTGACAAGGTGCGTTCCATCCTCGCCTGATGCCTGCGCCTGCCGACCCGGGCTGACCCTGCCCTTCCCGCCCGAGCCAAGCTGACGGCGCTGCGTTGATCGCGGCGCTGACGCCCAGCTGTGGTTTAATTGCGCCCCGATTTCCCCCCACGCCTGCCAGGAATACCCGCTCATGAGTCCGACCGCCGCAACCAAAGTCCTGATCATTGGTTACGTCTGGCCTGAGCCCCGTTCCTCCGCTGCGGGCGGACACATGATGCAGATCCTCCAGACCTTCCTCGAACAGGGCTGGGACATCACCTTCAGCAGCCCGGCCAATGAAGGTGAACACAAGGAAAACCTGGCGGCCCTGGGCATTCGCGAATGCCCGATCGAGCTCAACAATAGCAGCTTCGACCGTTTTGTCGCCGAGCTGGCGCCGGATATCGTGCTGTTCGATCAGTTCATGATGGAGGAGCAGTTCGGCTGGCGCGTTGAGCAGCATTGCCCGAACGCCTTGCGCGTACTGGAGACCTCCGACCTGCAGAGCCTGCGCCACGCGCGCCACGACCGGCTCAAACAGCGCCTGAAAGACAGCACTGACAGCGACGATTTCAGCGCCCTGTTCGCCCCGGCGCTGCGGGAAGAATTCGAGAATATGGCCGAGACCGACCTGGCCAAGCGCGAGATTGCCGCGATCTATCGCTGCGACCTGAACCTGATGATTTCCGAGTTTGAGATCCAGTTGCTGGTCGAGCACTTCAAGTTGCCGCCGGCCCTGCTGCACTGGTGCCCGCTGATGCTGGAGCAGATGCCGGAGCGTTTTGTGCCTTATGAGGAGCGCGCGCACTTTCTCAGCATCGGCAACTTTCGCCACGCGCCGAACTGGGATGCGGTGCTGTGGATGAAGAACAGCCTGTGGCCGCTGATCCGCCAGCAATTGCCCGGCGCCCAGCTGCATCTATATGGCGCCTACACCCCGCCCAAGGCGGCGGCGCTGCATAACCCGGGGCAAGGCTTTCACATCATGAACTGGGCCGAGGACGCGTTGCAGGTGATGAGTGCCGCGCGCATCTGCCTGGCGCCCCTGCGGTTCGGGGCCGGGATCAAGGGCAAGCTGGTGGATGCGATGCTCTGCGGTACGCCGAGCATTACCACCCCGGTCGGCGCCGAAGCCATGCACGCCGACGAACCCTGGCCGGGAGCCATCGCGCAATCGGCCACGGCCCTGGCAGCGGCGGCAGTCAGCCTGTACCAAGACCCGGCAGCCTGGCACCAGGCCCAGCAACGGGGCCAGCAACTGCTCGCCGCCCGCTACCGCCAGCCAGTGCACGGCCCGGCCCTGATCCAGCGCCTGGCCGAATGCCGGGCCAACCTGGCCCAACTGCGCCGCGACAACTTTACCGGCGCCATGCTGCGCCACCATCACCATAAAAGTACCCAGTACATGGCCCAGTGGATCGAAGCCAAAAATCGCATCCCGACTCAGTAGCCGCTGCCGCAGGCACTGGTGCCAGGAGATGGCAGAGGGCATTATCCGTCGAGCCAACAACAAGAAAAGCCCTGCGCCATGAGCCGATCCGCGAAAATCACCGACCCTTCCTACGAGTTGATGGACGACCACAACGGCCTGTCGGTCATCTATCGCCAGCACGGTTTTCCCTGCCCCCTGGTGCGCTGGCACTTTCACAAGGAATACGAGCTGCACCTGATCGTCGCCAGCTCGGGCAAGGTGTTCATCGGCGACTACATCGGCAACTTCTACCCCGAATCCCTGTTCCTCACCGGTCCCAACCTGCCCCATAACTGGATCAGCCAGGTGGCCGAGGATGAAGTGGTGCCCAAGCGCGACATGCTGGTGAACTTCACCGACGAGTTGTTCGAAAGCGGCTACCAGGTTTTCGCCGAGCTGAAAAACCTCGCACCGCTGCTGGAGCGCGCGCAATACGGCATCGAGTTCCGCTGCAAGCGCACCATTGCCCAAGCCATGAACCTGATGCAGCGCATCGCCGACTCCAGCGGCGTCACGCGCCTGGGGCACTTTTTCATTCTGCTGGAGCTGCTGGCGGCCAGTGACGACTTTCAGTTGCTGTCCGGCGCAACCAACGTGCAACTGGCCGACGAACACAATGTGGATCGCACCAACCGCGCGGTGGACTACATCTTTACTCACTACGCCCGGGAACTGCCGCTGGAAGAAGTCGCCGACTACCTGGGCATGAAACCCACCTATTTCTCCCGGGTGTTCAAGCAGGCCACCGGGCGTTGCTTCGTCGAGTTCGTCAATCGCCTGCGGATCAGCAAATCCTGCGAGTTGCTGGCCGACGGCGACAAGCCGGTGACCGATGTGTGTTTCGAATCCGGCTTCAACAACATCTCCAACTTCAATCGGCGTTTCCAGCAGCTCAAGGGCATGACCCCGTCCCACTACCGCCGACTGGCGGTGCAACGGCTGACCGAGCAGAACCTCGGCTAGACCATTCCTGGCGCTCTAAACCGGCCTTCTGCATCCTCCCCCGCGATCAATCCACGCCTCGCCTGCCGCGCCCGGAACCCGGGCGCGTTGTGGGCGACGAACGGCAATTTCATTCAGATTCAACGCCACGCCGTCATAGGCGGGGCCTGGCTGTTTGTAAACGAGTCCCGTTCAGCCCATGTTCAGGAGATGGCAATAATAGTCATTCAGCAATGAGTATCATTATGTTACAAATTGAACCCCTGACTCCTTCCCCGCCGGTGCTGAATGCTCGTTCCCTTTTTGATCATGCTGCGCGAAGGCATTGAAGCCGCGCTTATCGTTGGCATCATCGCCAGCTACCTGAAGCAGACCGGCCGTGGCCAGTGGATGCCCGCAGTGTGGATCGGCGTCTTCCTCGCCGCGGCCCTGGCCTTGCTGGTCGGCGGCGGCCTGGAGTTGATGAGCGCGGAATTCCCGCAAAAGCAGCAGGAACTGTTCGAAGGCGTGGTCGGGCTGGTGGCGGTAGGCATCCTCAGTTCCATGGTGTTCTGGATGCGCAAGGTGGCGCGCTCCATCAAGCATTCGCTGCATGTGTCCCTGGACCACGCTCTGGCGGGCTCCAAGCACCAGGTCACCGCGCTGATCGCCATGGTGTTTTTCGCCGTGGCCCGCGAAGGCCTGGAGACTGTGTTCTTCCTGCTCGCAGTGTTCCAGCAGAGCGAAGGCCCTGCCGCCCCCATAGGCGCCCTGCTCGGCCTGATCCTGGCGATCATCGTCGGCTTCCTGATCTACACCGGCAGCATGCGCCTGAACCTCGGCGCGTTCTTCCGCTGGACCGGGCTGTTTATCCTGGTGGTCGCCGCCGGGATCCTCGCCAACTCGGTGCAGGCCCTGCATGAAGCAGGCGTCTGGAACCACCTGCAAACCGTGCTCTTCGACTTCAGCGCCAGCCTGCCGATGGACGGCCCGCTGGGCTCGGTCCTGGCCGGCATGTTCGGCTACCAGGATGCGCCGACCATCAGCACCCTGGGCGCCTACCTGCTGTACCTGGTGGTGACCCTGGTGCTGTTCTTCCTACCCAGCGCCCCGCCCGCCAAACCGGCCAGTTCCTCGTCTTCCGTTTCCAGTCAGTAAGGCTCTCCATGACCCAGCAAGCATCCCCACAGGCCTCGCCCCCCCGCGCTCTGCGTTGGGCGGTAGCCGGTTCGGTAATCGTGATGATCGCCGCCGGCGGGTTGTTCTACTACGCCTCGCAGCTCGCGGCCAGCAAGCGCCAGAGCAACCAGAACCAGGGTGAAATCACTGTCACCATCCACCCCCACAGCTGCGAGCCCAACGCCCTGAGCGTGCCGGCCGGGCGAGCGAGCTTCCGGATCGTCAACCGCTCCGAACGTGCCGTGGAATGGGAAATCCTCGACGGCGTGCTGGTGGTCGAAGAGCGCGAGAACATCGCCCCGGGCCTGAGCCAGGTGATCAACGCCAACCTGCTGCCCGGCGACTACGCCATCACCTGCGGCCTGCTGAGCAACCCGCGCGGCACCCTGCACGTGACGCCGACGGCGGAGTCCGACGCCAATGCCAAGGCGCGCCCGTCGATGGTGGCCTTTATCGGCCCGCTGTCGGAGTTCCGGGTCTACCTCAGCAGCCAGAGCAGTGCCCTGATCAAGGCGGTCGCCGCCCTGCAGCAAGCCGTGGCCGCAGGCGACCTGCAACAGGCCCAGGCCTTGTACCTGCCGGCCCGTGCGGCCTACCAGCGCCTGGCCCCGGCCGCGCAACGCCTGGCCGAGTTGGACAACGCGATCAATGCCCGCGCCGACTACTTTGAAAAGCGCGAGCAGGACCCGCAATTCCAGGGCTTCCACCGCCTCGAATACGCCCTGTTCCAGCAACGCGACCTGAGCGGCATGGCACCCGTGGCCCAGCGCCTGCTCGACGATGTCAGCAGCCTCAAGCAGCAAGTGCTGGCCCAGTCATTGCCACCTGAGCAACTGGTCAGCGTGGTCGCCCGCAACGTGCGCAGCCTGGCTGAAGTGCGCGCGGTCAGCGGTGAAGAGGAACGCTACAGCCACAGCGACCTCAATGGCTTTGCCAGCAACCTGCAAACCACGCGCAAGGTCATCGACCTATTGCGGCCCTTGTTGAGCAAGGCCGCCGCCGAGCTGTTGCCGCCAATCGACACCGCCATCAGCGGCCTGGAGGCCCAGTTCGCCGCCTTGCGCGCAGGCGACGGCTACCGCACCTACGACAGCGTCAATGCCACTCAGCGCCAGCAGATTGCCGACCAGGCCAAGCAACTGGCCGACGCACTGGATGCCATCGATCCCGCCCTTGGCCTGTCCGGCCTGTAAGCAGAAGACTTTGTGAAATGAACGATTCAGATCAGCAGCAACCGTCATTTTCCGCTCAGCGTCGCCGCGTGCTGCTGGGCATGGGCGCCGCCGGCGTCGCCCTGGCCGGCTCGGCCCTGAGCTGCCCGGCGATGGCCGCCAGCACACCGGCTCAGGTCACCGAGGCGCCGAGCAGCGACAAGACCCAGGACCGCCACGACTTCCACGGTCAGCACCAGAGCGGCATCGTCACCCCGCGCCCGGCAGCCGGCATGCTGGTGTCGTTCGACGTCCTGGCCAGCGACCGCGAAGACCTGGAGCGCCTGTTCCGTACTCTCAACGAACGCATCAGCTTCCTGATGCGTGGCGGCCCGGTGGCCGAGATCGACCCGAAACTGCCACCGCCCGACTCCGGCATCCTGGGCCCGGTGGTGACCCCGGACAACCTGACCATCACCGTCTCGGTCGGCGAGTCGCTGTTCGATGAGCGCTTCGGCCTGGGCGACGCCAAGCCCAAGCGCCTGATCCGCATGGTCGGCTTTCCCAACGACGCCCTGGAAGCCGACTGCTGCCATGGCGACTTGAGCCTGCAGTTCTGCTCCAACACCACCGACACCAACATTCACGCCCTGCGCGACATCGTGAAAAACCTGCCGGACCTGTTGCTGGTGCGTTGGAAACAGGAAGGCAGCGTGCCACCCCAGGCCCCGGTCCGTGCCGGCGAACCGGCGCAGAGCGCCCGCAATTTTCTGGGCTTTCGCGACGGTTCGGCCAACCCCGACTCCAACGACCAGAGCGCCATGACGCGGCTGGTGTGGGTCCAGCCGGGCAGCGACGAGCCGGCCTGGGCCGCCCACGGCAGCTATCAGGCGGTGCGCATCATCCGCAACTTTGTCGAGCGCTGGGACCGCACGCCGCTGCAGGAGCAGGAAAGCATCATCGGCCGGATCAAGACCACCGGCGCGCCCATGGGCGGCCAGCACGAAACCCAGGTCCCCGACTACCAGCAGGACCCCCACGGCAAGTTGACCAAGCTCGATGCACACATTCGCCTGGCCAATCCGCGCACCGCGCAAACCGAAAAGAACCTGATCCTGCGCCGCCCGTTCAACTACTCCAACGGCGTCAACAAGAACGGTCAGCTGGATATGGGGCTGCTGTTCATCTGCTACCAGGCTGACCTGGAGCAAGGCTTCATTGCGGTCCAGACCCGGCTCAACGGCGAGCCCCTGGAGGAATACCTCAAGCCGGTCGGCGGCGGTTATTTCTTCACCCTGCCGGGTGTGACCGGCGACCAGGACTTTATCGGTCGCACATTGCTCAACGCCACCCAACCCAAAACCTCTGCTTGAAACAACCCACCCCCCACGGAAACGTCCCATGAAAAAGTCGCCTCTTGCTGTGTTGCTGACCCTTGGCTTGCTCCATGTTCCGCTTTCGGCTTTTGCCGCCACGTCGCCGCTGGAACTGGTGGGGCCGATTTCCGACTACAAGATCTACGTCACCGAGCAGCTCGACGAGCTCGCCAGCCACACCCAGCAATTCACCGACGCGGTGAAAAAAGGCGACCTGGCCACCGCCAAGAAACTCTATGCCCCGACCCGCGTGTACTACGAGTCGATCGAGCCGATTGCCGAGTTGTTCAGTGACCTCGATGCGTCCATCGACTCCCGGGTCGACGACCACGAGAAAGGCGTCAAGGCCGAGGACTTCACCGGCTTCCACCGCCTGGAGTACTCACTGTTCTCGGAAAACAGCACCCAGGGCCTGGATGAGCTGGCCGACGGCCTGAACAAGGACGTCAAGGACCTGCAGACCCGCGTCGCCGGCCTGACCTTCCCTCCGGAAAAAGTCGTGGGTGGCGCCGCCGCCCTGCTTGAAGAAGTGGCCGCGACCAAGATCTCGGGTGAAGAAGACCGCTACAGCCACACCGACCTGTATGACTTCCAGGGCAACATCGACGGCGCGAAGAAAATCGTCGACCTGTTCCGTCCGCAGATAGAGAAGCAGGACAAGGCCTTCGTGGCCAAGGTCGACAAGAACTTCGCCACGGTGAACAAGATCCTGGCCAAGTACAAAACCGCCGACGGTGGCTTCCAGACCTATGACAAGGTCAAGGAAAACGATCGCAAGGCGCTGGTCGGCCCGGTCAACACCCTGGCTGAGGACCTGTCGACCCTGCGCGGCAAACTGGGCCTGAACTGACCCCGGCTGTCGCTGCCGCAGGCCCTGCCCCGGGCTCTGCGGCCCCTGTCGCGCAGGCAGCCCATGCCTGCGGCGGCGGCTTTGCCCGCGCCATTGCCAAGCATCTGCACACACTCGCCTGTACCCGCCCGCGCCCTGTCGGGCTACCATCAGCCGCGCCAATAACCCTGAGCCTTCGCCCGCTGCTTGTATAAGGTCGCGAAACGCCCGCCCCTCATGGATGATTTTTTATGCCCAGTTCAACGGCCACCACCACTCAGCCGCTGACCGCCACCCCGTTCAAACTGTTCCCACTGATGATCGCGTACATGGCCTGCACCATGTCGATGATGGCGTTCGTCTCCCTGGTCGGCCCACTGTCGCGCGAGCTGGCACTGGCCACCTGGCAGGCCGGCGCCGCCGTGACCGTGTCCGGGGTGATCTGGGTGCTTCTGGCCCGGCCCTGGGGCGCGGCCAGCGATCGCTTTGGCCGGCGTCGGGTGCTGTTGGTCGGCACGGCCGGCTTCACCCTCGCCTACTGGGCCTTGTGCCTGTTTATCGACGTCTCCCTGCGGGTGCTGCCAAGCATGTGGCTGGCCTTTCTCGGGCTGATGCTCGGGCGTGGTCTGGTCGGGGTGTTTTATGCCGCGGTGCCGGTGGGCGGTTTCGCCCTGATCGCCGATAACGTCGAACCCGAGCACCGTGCCCGCGCCATGGCCACCCTGGGTGCCGCCAATGCCGTGGGCCTGGTCCTGGGGCCGGCGTTTGCCGCGATGCTGGCCAGGGTCAGCCTGAGCCTGCCGCTGTATGCCATGGCCCTGTTGCCGCTGATCGCCTTCCTGGTGCTGCTGTTCAAGCTGCCGCGCCAGGAGCTGCACCTCAAGCAGCCGCCACGTTCGGTGCGCCTGTCCGATCCACGCCTGCGCCAGCCAATGGCGGTGGCGTTCGTGGCGATGCTGTGTGTGTCGGTGTCGCAGATCACCGTCAGCTTTTATGCCCTTGACCGTCTCGGCCTGAACCCGGCCGACGCTGCGCAAGCCGCCGGCATTGCCCTGGCCATGGTCGGGGTGGCGCTGATTTGCGCGCAATTGGTGGTGCGCAAGCTGGAATGGCCGCCGTTGCGGATGATCCGCGTCGGCGCCCTGATCGCCGCCTGCGGTTATGCCGGGAGCATGCTGGTGGACAGCGCCTGGGGCCTGTGGCTGGCGTATTTTGTAGCGGCGGCGGGCATGGGCGGCATCTTCCCCTCGTTCTCGGCTCTCGCCGCCAATGCCGTGGAGGCGTCGGAGCAAGGGGCTACTGCCGGCTCGATTGGCGCGGCGCAAGGTTTCGGGGCGGTGATCGGACCGCTGACGGGCGCCCTGATCTATGCCGTCGAGCCACGGCTGCCGTACCTGATGGCAGCGCTGCTGCTGATCCTGGTGGCCCTGTGGCCGGACAGCAAGATCCCGCCCCGGCCCGCTTGACCGGGCAGCGCCCGTGACCGCAGCCCAAGGCTGTGGTCACGGGCGCCGGCCGGTTCAGAGGATGCGATAGAGCAGGCGTTCGATCCGTACCCGGCTGACCCGGCGCAGGAACTTGCCCACCGCCGCCGGGTAGTCGACCAGGCTTTCCAGGTTCTGGAAGTGCTCGATGCGCCGGGTGTGACGGAAGATTTCCTCCAGTTCGACTCGGCGCGGTTCCAGCAGCTCGCCTTTGGGGTCGTCCAGCAGCAAGGCGTTTTCCAGGTCAAGACGGAAGGCCCGCGGATTGAGGTTGTTGCCAGTCAGCAAGGTGTAGCGCTGGTCGATCCACATGCCCTTGAGGTGGTAGGTGTTATCGCCGTCGCGCCACAGGTGCAGGTTGAGCTGGCCGCTGTCGATCGCGCGCTGATGACGCTTGGCAAAGCGGCGCAGGCTGATCTCGTAGAGGTAAGGCAGCGCGGCGATGACCTTGAACGGCTCGCTCGGCGGGATGTAGAAGTCGTTGGCGGTCTTGTCGCCGACGATGATGTCGATCTTCACCCCACGGGCCAGGGCCCGGTTGATCTCGCGGGTGACCGCCAACGGCAGGTTGAAATACGGGGTGCAGATGGTCAGCTGCTGCTGGGCGCTGGCGATCAGTTCGCAGATCACCCGGCTCAGCGGGTTGTTTTTGCCCACGCCGAGCAACGGGCTGACCGACAATTCACCCTTGGTCACGCTCCCGGCGCTGGTGTCATAGGCCGCATGCTTGAGGCGGCTGCGCAGGTCGCCGATGTCGTTGCGCAGGCTGCGGGTGGTCGGCAGGCCGGGCAGGTCCAGGCGATGCACCGCACGCGAGGCCACCAGGCCGTGCTGCACCAGGTGCTGCATGGAGTCGGCCAGGGCCTGGTTGCGCAACAGGTGGTAACGGTCGAAACGGTATTTGTCGAATTTGTGCAGGTAGACGTTGTTCAGGCTGGCGCCGCTGTAGATCACGCAGTCGTCTATCACAAAACCCTTGAGGTGCAACACGCCGAACAGCTCGCGGGTTTGCACCGGCACCCCGTACACCGGCACTTCGCTGGCGTGGGTACGGGTCATGTCCTGATACCAGGCCGAGTTGCCCGGCTGCTTGCCGGCGCCGATCAGGCCGCGCTGGGCCCTGAGCCAATCAACCACCACCACCACGTCCAGCTCGGGACGGGCAGCCTTGGCGGCGTGCAGGGCATCCATGATTTCCTGCCCGGCTTCGTCCTGTTGCAGGTACAGCGCGACGATATAGATGCGCTGGGTAGCCTGGGCGATCTGTTCCAGCAAGCAGCGGCGGAACTCGGCGGCGCCGGAAAGAATGGTGACGGCATCGGCGGTCAACGGAAAGCTGCGCAGTTTGGGCAGCAGGGAGCGTTTGAAAAGCGACGGCATAGGGCTCGCAGTGGCTCGAAATCCAAAGAGCCGACGAGCTTACACCAAGCGACCGCTCGGGTCTTGTGGCGGTCGTCACGGCCGCTATCGATGCTGCCGACGACCCATGGCGGCGGGCCGGCAGTTGGCGCCAGCGCGACAAGGGTGTAAACACTCCCTGCACGCAACCATGACTGGAGACGCCCGATGTCATCTGCCCCAGAAGTTCGTCCGCCCCTGCCCCCGTTCAGCCGCGAGTCGGCGCTGCACAAGGTTCGCCTGGCCGAAGACGGCTGGAACTCCCGCGACCCCGAGCGCGTGTCCCTGGCCTATACCCTGGACACCCAATGGCGCAACCGCGCCGAGTTCATCCATGACCGCGCCCAGGCCAAGGCCTTCCTGACCCGCAAATGGGCCAAGGAGCTGGACTACCGATTGATCAAGGAGCTCTGGGCCTTTGCCGATAACCGCATCGCCGTGCGCTATGCCTACGAATGGCATGACGACTCCGGCAACTGGTTCCGTTCCTACGGCAATGAAAACTGGGAGTTCGACGAGCACGGCCTGATGGCCAAGCGTTACGCCTGCATCAACGACCTGCCAATCAAGGCCAGCGAACGGCTGTTCCACTGGCCTTTGGGCCGGCGCCCGGACGATCATCCGGGCCTCAGCGAGCTGGGGTTGTAACCGAGGCCTGCGCGGGGCGCTGCCGGCCCCGCGCGGCGAATCAGGCGGCCTGTTCGCGTTGCGCCGCGGCCTTGGCTTCCAGCTCGCGCACCAGTGGCAACACCCGCTTGCCGAAGTACTCCACCTCTTCCTGGAAGTGCAGGAAGCCCGCCAGCACCAGGTCCACCCCCACCGACTTGAGTTCGACGATGCGCTCGGCGATCTGCTGCGGGGTGCCGATCAGGTTGGTCTTGAAACCGTCGTTGTACTGCACCAGGTCTTCGAAGGTGGATTTGGCCCAGTTGCCTTCGCCTTCCGGTGAGGCCTTGCCGGCCTGCTTTGCCGCATCGCCAAAGGCGTTGACGGCCTCGGGGTCGGCCTGGTCGATGATCTGCGCCAGTACTGCGCGGGCCTCTTCCTCGGTATCCCGGGCAATGACAAAGGCATTGACCCCGACTTTTACCGAATGGTTGTTCAGCGCGGCCTTGGCCCGGATGTCGTCGACCTGGGCCTTGATCCCCTGCGGCGTGTTGCCGTTGGTGAAGTACCAGTCCGACACCCGCGCCGCCATGTCGCGCGCCGCCCGTGAACTGCCGCCCTGAAAGACCTCCGGCTGGCCCAGGGGCTTGGGCTTGAGGCTGTAGTTGTCGAACCGGTAGAAGTCGCCCTTGAAGGTGAAGTTGTCCTGGGACCAGATGCCCTTCAGCGAGCGGATGAACTCTTCGGAACGGCGATAACGCTCATCGTGTTCCAGCCAGTGCTCGCCGATGGCCTGGAATTCACCCTTGAACCAGCCGCTGACGATGTTGACCGCGATGCGGCCATTGGTCAGTTGGTCGATAGTCGCCAATTGCTTGGCCGCCAGCGCCGGCTTCCATGGCCCGGGCAGGATCGCCGCGATCACTTTGAGCGTGCTGGTGGCGGCCAGCAGCGCATGGCTGAATGCCACGGATTCATGCTGGAACTCGGCACCGTAACCGGCAGTGAAGCGGATCTGGGTCAAGGCGTATTCAAAGCCGGCGGCTTCGGCCAGTTGCGCCAGCTTGCGGTTGTAGTCGATGCCCCAGTCGGTGCGTTGTTCGATCTTGCTGACCACCAGCCCACCGCTGACGTTGGGCACCCAGTAGGCAAATTTGACGGCTTGCTGACTCATTGGCTTGTCCTCGGGACTAGAGAAGGTATGGCTAGCAGAGCAGCAAGCGTGCCAGTTGCCAGGGCTGCGCCTGCAGGCCCGGGCTGCATGGCCTGCAGCGGGCGGAGTACAGCCATCGGGCGCTGTTTTGCGAGGGGCATTCGCGGCCCGACGGATGCCGCGCCAAACCCCGGCCACTTCCCATGAAAGACAGCGATTTGTTGAAGCGCTGTTGGCCGAGCAACAGTTACCAGCCCGACAGCCAGCGCCAGCCCCAGAAAAACCGGGGCCTGCAACTGCGGCATGGAGTGTGCAAACGTCTGGGCAGACACCTGCTCTTCAACTGCCGATTCAAGGAACCGTCCCATGACTGAACACCAGGTAATCAACCCGCTGTCCATTGGCGTCGACTACGAGGCCCTGGCCGCGCGCTTTCGCCCGATCTTCAAGCAAATCGCCGACGGCGCGGTACAGCGTGAGCAAAACCGCAGCCTGCCCCATGAACCGATCCAGTGGCTGAAGCAGGCCGGGTTCGGCGCAGTCCGGGTGCCGGTGGAGTACGGTGGCGGTGGCGCGTCCCTGCCGCAACTGTTCCAACTGCTGATCGAGCTGGCTGAAGCCGATTCCAATGTGCCGCAGGCCCTGCGCGGGCACTTCGCCTTTGCCGAGGACCGCCTCAACGCCGCCCCGGGTCCGGGACGGGACCTGTGGTTCAAGCGTTTCGTCGAGGGCGACCTCGTCGGTTGCGCCTGGACCGAGATCGGCAACGTGGCGATTGGCGATGTGGTCACCAAAGTCTCGCCCGACGGCGACGCCTGGAAGCTCAATGGCGAGAAGTTCTACAGCACCGGCAGCATTTTCTCTGACTGGATCGACGTCTACGCCCAGCGCAGCGACACCGGCGGCGATGTAATCGCGGCCGTGCGTGCGCGCCAACCGGGCATCGAGCACAGCGATGACTGGGACGGCTTCGGCCAGCGCACCACGGGCAGCGGCACTTCGCGCTTTCGCGATGCCGCGGTCGACGCCGAGAACGTCATCGACTTCGCCACCCGCTTCAAGTACCAGACCGCCTTCTATCAACTGGTGCTGCTGGCCACCCTGGCCGGGATCGGGCGCGCCGCGCTGCGCGACGTGGCCCATGAAGTACGCAGCCGCAAGCGCATCTACAGCCACGGCAATGCGCCGCGGGTCAGCGAAGACCCCCAGGTGCAGCAGGTGGTCGGCGAAGTCGCCGCCTGGGTGTACGCCGCCGAAGCCAGCGCCGTGCGCGCCGCAGAGCCCGCGCAACGTGCCTACCTGGCACGCTTTGCCGGGGATGAGGCGCTGGAGCGTGAAGCCAATGTCGCCGCGGAAATCGAATCGGCCACCGCCCAGGTGGTGGTCAGCGAACTGATCCAGCGGGCCACCACCCAGTTGTTCAACGCTCTGGGGGCGTCGGACATCCGCCAGGGCAAGGCCCTCGACCGCCATTGGCGCAATGCCCGTACCGTGTCCTCGCACAACCCGGTGATCTACAAGGCGCGGATCATCGGCGACTGGGTGGTCAACGGCAACGAACCACCCTTTGTCTGGCAGATCGGCAACGGGCCGCAGAAGGCCTAGGCCACTGCAGCCGGGTCCCTTTGGCGAAGGGGCCCTGGCTGCGGCCAGTGTGCAATAGCGTCGGTCACGGTCGCGTGGCGACCTGGGTTGCAGGTAATATGTCGGTCTTTCGCGCAGCCCCCTTTGCGCTTCCCGCCGAAATAAGCCGAACCCATGCCTTTCGAACTCAGCGTAGACCTGACCACCCTCGCCATTCTCACCTTCGTAGCCTTTATCGCCGGCTTCATCGACGCCATTGCCGGCGGTGGCGGCCTGCTCACCACCCCGGCACTGCTCACCGCCGGATTGCCGCCCCACCTGGTGCTGGGCACCAACAAGCTCAGCTCGACCTTCGGCTCGGCCACCGCCAGCTTTACCTTCTATCGCCGCAAGCTGTTCCATCCACGGCAGTGGACCCACGCCATCGTCGGCACCCTGGTGGGCGGACTGGTGGGTGCGGTGGTCGCCCATTACCTGCCCGCCGAGTGGCTGAACAAGATGCTGCCGGTGATTGTTTTTGCCTGCGGCCTGTACCTGTTGTTTGGTGGCACGCCCAAGGCGCCGCTGGACAGCGATGCTCCGATCAAGAAGAAATGGCAATCGACCCAGGGCTTCAGCCTGGGCTTCTACGACGGCATTGCAGGTCCAGGCACCGGTGCCTTCTGGACCGTCAGCAGCCTGCTGCTCTACCCCATCGACCTGGTCAAGGCCAGCGGTGTGGCGCGCAGCATGAACTTCGTCAGCAACGCCGCGGCGTTGTCGGTGTTTGTGTTTTCCGGGCAGGTGGACTGGATCATCGGCCTGTGCATGGGCCTCTCGGTGATGGTCGGCGCCTTCTTCGGTGCTCGCACCGCCATCAGTGGCGGCGCCAAATTCATTCGCCCGGTGTTCATCACCGTGGTCCTGGGCCTGACCGTACGCCTGGCCTGGCAACACTGGTTCAGCGTCGCCTGACAGCCCTTTGTCGCCGCTGAGCGAGCTTGCGTGATTCCTGAAGCGATGCGTTGTTGCGGATGGCCAGCGCAAGGCTGCGCTGGCCGATGTGGGCGCCAGCGTTAGTCCTGAAGTGTTGTGTGTCGCGGGTGGCCAGCACAGCCTGCGGCAGCGGCTACAGGCGCTCTGCTCAGGTGGGGAGGATGGGCTCGGGTTGGCCCAGGCGCTGGGCGACATAGAGGTCGATCAGGTAACGGGCGATCGAGCGCGAGGCGGGCAATGGCGGCAGGTTGCGGATGTTGAACCACTGCGCGTCTTCGATCTCATCGGCCTGGGGCACGATCTCGCCACCGGCGTACTCGGCGTGAAAGCCCAGCATCATCGAATGGGGAAACGGCCAGCATTGGCTGCCGACGTACTGGATGTTCTGCACCTCGACCTGCACTTCTTCGCGCACTTCGCGAATCAGGCATTCCTCCGCCGACTCCCCCGGCTCGGCGAAACCGGCCAGGGTGCTGTAGACCCCCGTCACAAAACGCGGCGAGCGCGCCAGCAGCACGTCGTCACCACGGGTAATCAGCACGATCATGCTCGGCGAAATCCGCGGGTAACTGCGCAAGTCGCAGGGCTCGCAGTACATCGCCCGCTCCCGGGGTACTTGAAGCGTCGGCTGCCCGCAGTTGCCGCAGAAGCGGTGCTCGCGGGCCCAGGTGCCGATCTGCGCGGCATAACCCAGGACCTTGTACAGGGTGTGGTCGCCTTCGAGCATGAATGCCCGCAAGCCTTTCCAGCTGCAGCCCGGTACTTCACTGGAATGGCTCAGCTCCAGCAGGTACACCGGCTCGCCATCCAGATGCCCGATGCCGTGCTCGGTGAGAATCGACAGGTCCTGGCGCTTGAGCCATTCCCGGGGAAACAGCGCGCCATTGTCGTCGAACAGAAAACCATCCCGGCTGCGGGCCACGGCCCAGCCGCCGGGGAGGTCGATATCCAGTACTGCTGTGGTCCAGCGTGAAGTCATAGTCACTCAATCCAGAAATTCGGGTTTCTGTTTGCTCATATGGGCGGCCATGGCCACGCGCAAGTCAGTGGATTGCAGCATGGCGGCGTTCCAGGTGGCGATGTATTCCAGGCCATCGTCGATGCGATGGTCACGCATGTAGCTGATCATTTCCTTGGTGCCGGTGATGGCGATCGGCGACTTGCCGGCGATCTCGCGGGCAATGCCCATCACCCCGTCAAGCAGGCTGGCGGCGTCGCTGTAGGTGCGATTGACCAGGCCCATGCCGCGCGCTTCCTCGGCACCGAAGGTGCGGCCAGTGTAAGCCAGTTCACGCAACATGCCGTCGCCGATGATACGCGGCAAACGTTGCAAAGTGCCGACATCGGCGGCCATGCCGATGTCGATTTCCTTGATCGAGAACTGCGCATCCTCGGCGGCATAGCGCATGTCGCAGGCGGCGATCAGGTCGATGGCACCGCCCAGGCAGTAACCCTGGATCGCCGCCAGCACCGGCTTGCGGCAATTGTCCACGGCATTGAACGAGGCTTGCAGATTGAGGATCTTGCGCCGCAGCAGACGGGCGTTACGCCCAACGTCCTTGCCCAGTTCGTTGGCCACCCCGGCCAGCATCATCAGGTCGATGCCCGAGGAAAAATGCTTGCCGGCGCCGCTGAGCACCACCACGCGCACGGCGTCGGTGTCGTCGATCCAGCGGAAGATGTCGACGATCTCGCTCCAGAACGCGGCGTTCATGGCGTTGATCTTTCCCGGGCGGTTGATCTGCACATGGGCGATGTTGTCGGCAAGTTCGACGCGAAAGGCTTGATATTCGGACATGGCAGTGATCCTTTACTGGGCAGAAAATGAGGGCCGAACTATAGCAAGCACGGCCGCCACGCAGTAAGGCAGCGCATCGGCCAAAAGCGGGACTGGCAGCGCCCTGGCGGCCCGGTCCAGGCCGCTATGCGCCCTGCCGAATCAACGTTTTATCGCGCAAAAGGCCGCGGTTTCGTAGGGCACCGTGAGCTGCGACTTGCCTCGCAACTCAGGCTCGCTGTCGATCAGGACCTGGATCTGGCGATCGATCAGCGCCCGCTCCGTCTCACCCAGGGCTGCGATAAAACTGGTGGAGCGCACCCGATTGAACAACACGTCCTGCACCGCGCCGCTGTGGCCGTGACTGAAGTGCTGTTCCTGCAAGGGCGTAAAGCCAGGATGGGGAAAGGCTGCGCGCCAGGCCCCGGTGTAGTAGCGCGGGGTATCGCCCTGCAGGGCGTTGACGATCCTGTCCAGGCGCTCGACCCACGGCACCCGGGCATCGCGCAGGTTCCACACCAGGCCCAGCCGGCCGCCAGGCTTGAGCACGCGCTGCATCTCGTTCAGCGCCTCGCGGCTGGCAAACCAGTGGAAGGCCTGGGCGCAGACCAGCGCGTCCAGTGACTGATCAGCCAGAGGGATTGCCAGGGCGCTGCCTTCCAGCGCCTCGGCCGCAGGATGGGCCGCCGCCAGCTTGGCGCGCATCTGCGCCACCGGTTCCACCGCGATCACCTTCGCGCCGGTGGCCAGCAGCCGGCCGGTAAACTTGCCGGTGCCCGCGCCCAGGTCCAGCACCACTTGGCCAGGGCCCAGGCCCAGGGTGTGACGCAGCCATTGCTCGAGTTGCGGCGGGTAATCCGGCCGGCCGCGCACATAGGTGTCCGCCGCGCCTTTGTAGCCGTCGGCTGCCGAATGGTGAATGGCTGGCTTTGATTCGCTCATGGTCCGCTGCTCCTGATGGATCGCCGATGGCGCTCAGCTTAGCCCTGCCCGCCCCTGGCGGCCCATGAAGAAAATGTCAGTTTCAGCCCGATGCCAGCACCGGGAACCCCGCCTAGGGGTTGGGCAGCCACAGGCGAAAACGCGCTCCGCCCAACGGCGAGGCCTCGACGGTGAGCGTGCCGTCCTGGGCTTGCAGGGCCCGCCGGCTGATGGCCAGGCCCAGGCCGAAACCACCGGTGGCACGGTCGCGGCTGCGGTCGAGACGGTAGAAAGGTTCGAACACCCGTTCGCGCTCGGCCTCGGGGATTCCGATGCCATCGTCATCGACCCAGATCTCGCAGCCCTCGGCACTGACCTGGACCCCGATCTGGATGCGCTTCTCGCAATAGCGCGTGGCGTTGCGCAGGAGGTTCTGGATCGCCCGCGCAGTCAGGCGCGGGTCGAGGGTGAACCGCTCCAGGGAGCCGTTGAGCAGCACATCGATGACGATGTCCGGTGATTCCAGCTCATCGTCGACACTGCCCAGGATGCTGTCGATGAACTCGTCCAGTGCCACCTCGACCTGCTCCGGCAGGCGCGCCGGGTTTTGCAGCCGGCTGTAGGACAGCAGTTCCAGCACCAGTTCATCCAGTTCCCGGATATAGGCCACCAGGCCCTGCAGGCGCTCGCGGCTCGGCGCCGGCAGGTCGTCGGACAGCGCCAGGGCCAGGCCGAAGTCGAGCCGGGTCAGGGGCGTGCGCAGCTCGTGGGACACCGCATTGAGCAAGTCCCGTTGCTGGTTGAGGAGGTTTTCGATATCCCCGGCCATGGTGTCGAAGACATGGGCCAGGCTGCCGATGTTGGAACTGGCGGCGATGTGCGTGCGTTCGCCCAGGTGGCCCTTGCCGAAGCGTTCGGCCGTGCGCTTGAGCCGCTCCAGGTCGCGCCAGTGCGGGCGCAGCCAGAACAGCAGGCACGCCAGCAACGCCGCGCCAATCAGCACGTTGATGCTCCAGTACAGCAGGTTGACGTCCAGCGGGTCCGGCGGCACTACCAGCTTTACCGCCTGCTGGCCATCCAGCGGCGCCACCGCCAGGGTCCGCCAGCCCCAGTCGCCGACACGCACGACATTTTCCCCGCGCTCCAGGCGCTCGCGCTCATACAGGCTGAAGTCGGGGTCATCGATACGCACCAGGGCCACGTGCAGCGGCTGGAACTCCTGGTCCATCTGCGCCGCCAGGCTCAGCCACTGCTCGGCCGGCACTGCGTGAAACTGCTTGATGATGAGGTTTTGCAGGCCCCGGGACTGGTCCAGGTTGTAATTCAGGAAACGATCGTGAAACACCCTGACCACCAGGTCGGGGATCAGGTAGATGGCGGCACTGAAGGTGACGATGGTGATCAGGTACAGCCGGATCAGGATCCGCAGCATGGACTCAGTATTCCCACTCGGAGCGGCTGAACAGGTAGCCCTTGCCCCATACGGTCTTGATCTTGCGCGCCTCGCCGGCGTGGTCGTCGAATTTGCGCCGCAGCTTGGAAATCGCCACGTCCACCGAGCGGTCGGTGCCGTTGAACTCGATGCCGCGCAAGCGTTGCAGGATCTGGTCGCGGCTCAGGACTTCGCCGGCATGCCGCGCCAGCACCACCAGCAGGTTGTATTCACCGCTGGACAGCTCCACCGGCTGCTCGCGCCAGGTCACGCTGCGCTCCGAAAGGTCGATGCACAGGTTGCCCATCAGGATCCGATCGCTGGCGCTCTGAGGTTCGCTGAGGCTGCTGCGGCGCAACAGGGTACGTACCCGGGCCAGCAGGACCCGGGGTTCGCACGGTTTGGTCACGTAGTCGTCGGCGCCCATTTCCAGGCCCAGCACCTGGTCGTGGCTGTCGTCACGGGCGGTGAGCATCAGGATCGGCAGGGTCGCCGAGTCGGAGCGCAACAGGCGACACACCTGCAAGCCGTCGAGCCCGGGCAGCATCAGGTCGAGAATCACCAGGTCCGGCGGGCTGACCCGCGCCCGTTCGCGCACCTGGTCACCGCGGCTGATCACGTTGACCTGGTAGCCGTTGCGCTCCAGGTAGCTGGCGATCAACTCCGACAGCGCGGTGTCGTCTTCGACCAGAAGGATATTGGGCATGGGGACGTCCAGAAATTGCCGACGAGCATGCGGCGAAAGTTCACGAGGGGCACAAAGGATATACAACCTCGGGCCCCAGCGCGTGCCCGCTTCACACTTTTTCACACAGCACCTACAGAGCTTCACAGCGCCCCTTGACCCTTGCCCTTAGCATGCCGGGGTCATTATTGGGGTATCAGCATGTCGAAAAACCTGTTTGCGCAACTTGGCCTGGTCGCCCTGGCCGTGACCCTGAGCGCCTGTGGCCCTTCCGCCGACAGTGAACAACAACCGCCAGCGGCCAAAGTCCGGGTTGAAACCATCGAGGCCCGGCCGCTGTCGATCAGCAGTGAGCTGAGCGGGCGGATTGCCGCGCCGCGCATCGCCGAGGTCCGCGCCCGGGTGGCCGGCGTGGTGCTGCAACGCACCTTCCGCGAGGGCAGTGACGTCAAGCAGGGCCAGGTGCTGTTCCGCATCGACCCGGCGCCGTTCAAGGCCGACCTCGACAGCGCCCTGGCCAGCCTGCGCAAGGCTGAAGCCAATGCGTTCCAGGCACGCTTGCAGGAACAGCGCTACGCCCAACTGGTCGACGACCAGGCCATCAGCGGCCAGGAGTACGACAACGCCCGGGCCAATGCCCGCCAGACCGCCGCTGAGGTCGCGGCCAATCAGGCGGCGGTACAGCGGGCCCGGCTCAACCTGGGCTACGCCACCGTCACTGCGCCGATTTCCGGCCGCGTCGGCCGCGCCCTGGTGACTGAAGGCGCACTGGTCGGGCAGAACGAAACCACGCCCCTGGCGCTGATCCAGCAGCTGGACCCGATCCATGCCGACCTGACCCAGTCGACCCGCGAACTCAATGACCTGCGCCGGGCCTTCCGTGCCGGGCAGTTGCAGCAGGTCGGCCAGGACCAGGCCAAGGCTACCCTGATCCAGGACGACGGCAGCCTCTACCCGCTGCCGGGCAAGCTGTTGTTCGCCGATATCAGCGTCGACCCCAGCACCGGGCAGATTATCCTGCGCAGCGAATTCCCCAACCCTGACCTTGACCTGCTGCCCGGCAGCTTTGTCCGGGTGCGCCTGGAACAGGCGGTGAACCAGCAAGGCATCAGCGTGCCGCAGCGGGCCATCCTGCGCGACAGCGCCGGCATCGCCCAGGTGCTGCTGGTGGACAGCGACCTGCGCGTCAGCCAGCACCCGGTGCAACTGGGCCAGGTGCAGCAGGACCGCTGGATCGTCACCCAGGGCTTGAAACCCGGTGACCGCATTGTGGTTGAAGGCCTGCAACACGCCCGCCCCGGCGAGCAGGTACAGATCGACGACAGCCCTCTCCCCCTCGCCCAGGCTGCTCAGTAGGTAGGAACCCCCATGCCGCAATTCTTTATCGACCGTCCGGTATTCGCCTGGGTGGTCGCGATGTTCATCCTGCTGGCCGGTGCCCTGGCCATTCCGCAATTGCCGGTGGCGCAATACCCCAACGTCGCCCCGCCGCAGGTGGAAATTTACGCCACCTACCCCGGCGCCTCGGCCCAGACCCTGGACGAAAGCGTGGTCAGCCTGATCGAACAGGAACTCAACGGCGCCGATCACCTGCTGTATTTCGAATCCCAGAGCAGTCTCGGCAGCGCCACCATCACCGCCACCTTCCAGCCCGGGACCAACCCGGAGATGGCCCAGGTCGACGTGCAGAACCGGCTCAAGGCGGTCGAGCCACGCCTGCCCCAGGCCGTGACCCAGCAAGGCCTGCAGGTGGAAAAGGTTTCGGCGGGCTTTCTGCTGCTGATCACCCTGACCTCCAGCGACGGACGCCTGGATGACGTGGCCCTGAGCGACTACCTGGCGCGCAACGTGATGAACGAGATCCGCCGCCTGGATGGCGTCGGCAAGGCGCAGCTTTATGGGTCCGAACGGGCGATGCGCATCTGGGTCGACCCGCAGAAACTGATCGGCTTCAACCTGACCCCGGCCGATGTCAGCGCCGCCATCGCCGCGCAGAATGCCCAGGTCTCGGCCGGCAGCATTGGTGACCTGCCGACCCGCTCGACCCAGGAAATCACCGCCTCGATCCTGGTCAAGGGCCAGCTGTCGACGCCCCAAGAGTTCGCCGACATCGTGCTGCGGGCCAATCAGGACGGTTCTACCGTGCGCATCGGCGATGTGGCACGGGTCGAGATCGGCAGCCAGGAGTATCAGTTTTCCACGCGCCTGAACGGCAAGCCGTCGACTGCGGTCAGCGTGCAGCTGACTCCCGGGGCCAATGCCCTGAGCACCGCGACCCGGGTGCGGGCGAAAATGGACGAACTGGCGCGCTACTTCCCGGCCGGTGTGGAATACAAGATCCCCTATGACACCTCGCCCTTCGTCAAGGTCTCGATCACCAAAGTGGTCTACACCCTGGTCGAAGCCATGGTGCTGGTGTTCGCGGTGATGTTCCTGTTCCTGCAGAACATCCGCTACACCCTGATCCCGACCTTGGTAGTGCCCGTGGCGCTGATGGGCACCTTTGCCACCATGTTGCTGCTGGGTTTCTCGATCAACGTGCTGACCATGTTCGGCATGGTGCTGGCCATCGGCATCCTGGTGGATGACGCCATTGTGGTGGTGGAGAACGTCGAACGGATCATGGCCAACGAGGGCCTGTCGCCCAAGGAGGCCACGCGCAAGGCCATGCAGCAGATCACCGGGGCCATTGTCGGCATCACCCTGGTGCTGGTGGCAGTGTTTATCCCCATGGCGTTCATGCCGGGTTCGGTGGGGGTGATCTATCAGCAGTTCTCGCTGTCGATGGCGACCTCGATCCTGTTCTCGGCCTTTCTCGCCCTGACCCTGACCCCGGCGCTATGCGCGACCCTGCTCAAGCCCCTGGCCAAGGGCGAGCACCACGAAAAACGTGGTTTCTTCGGCTGGTTCAACCGCCGCTTTGAACGCCTGAGCGAGGGTTACCAGAGCTGGGTGGTGCACGCGCTGAAACGCAGCGGACGCTACCTGCTGGTGTATGGCGTGCTACTGGTGGGCCTGGGACTGCTGTTCAGCCGCCTGCCCTCCTCGTTCCTGCCGGTGGAAGACCAGGGCTACACCATCACCGATATCCAGTTGCCACCCGGTGCCAGCAAGAACCGCACGGTGCAGGTGGTGGAACAGATCGAAGCGCACAACGCCGGTGAACCCGGGGTTGGCGACAGCACGGTGATCCTTGGCTTCAGCTTCTCCGGCAGCGGGCAGAACGCGGCGCTGGCCTTTACCACCCTCAAGGACTGGTCGTCCCGGGGCAGCGACGATTCGGCGATGTCGATTGCCGATCGGGCCAACGCGGCCCTCAGCGAGATCAAGGACGCGGTGGCCTACGCCGTGTTGCCGCCGCCCATCGACGGCCTGGGCACCTCCAGCGGCTTCGAGTTCCGCTTGCAGGACCGCGGCGGCCTGGGGCATGCGGCGTTGATGGCAGCGCGCAGCGAGTTGCTGGCGGCGGCGGAAAAAAGCCCGATCCTGACCAACGTCCGCGAAAGCGCCCTGGCCGAAGCGCCTCAGGTGCAATTGGAGGTGGACCGCAAGCAGGCCAACGCCCTGGGCATTTCCTTTGCCGATATCGGCAACGTGCTGTCCACGGCCATTGGTTCGGCCTATATCAATGACTTCCCCAACCAGGGCCGCATGCAGCGGGTGGTGGTCCAGGCCGAAGGCGATCAGCGCAGCCAGGTTGCCGACCTGATGAAGATCCACGTGCGCAACAACGCCGGGAAGATGGTGCCGCTGTCGGCCTTCGTCCGCGCGCACTGGGTCCAGGGCCCGGCGCAGCTGACCCGCTACAACGGCTACCCGGCGATCAGCATTTCCGGCGAACCGGCCCCGGGCCACAGCACCGGCGAAGCCATGGCCGAAGTACAGCGCCTGGTGGCGCAACTGCCGACCGGGCTGGGCCAAGAGTGGACCGGGCTGTCGCTGCAGGAACGCCTGTCGGGCAGCCAGGCGCCGATGCTCCTGGGGCTGTCGCTGTTGATCGTGTTCCTGTGCCTGGCGGCGCTGTATGAAAGCTGGTCGATCCCGACGTCGGTGCTGCTGGTGGTGCCACTGGGGGTGCTGGGCGCGGTGTTGGCGGTGTCCTTGCGCGGCATGCCCAACGATGTGTTCTTCAAGGTCGGGCTGATCACCATCATTGGCCTGTCGGCGAAGAACGCGATCCTGATCATCGAGTTCGCCAAGAGCCTGTACGACGAAGGCCACGACCTGGTGGATGCCACGGTGCAAGCGGCGCGCCTGCGGCTGCGGCCGATTGTCATGACCTCCCTGGCGTTTATCCTCGGCGTGGTGCCCCTGGCCATCGCCACCGGCGCCAGCTCGGCAAGCCAGCAAGCCATCGGCACCGGGGTGATCGGCGGCATGATCACCGCGACCCTGGCGGTGATCTTCGTGCCAGTGTTCTTTGTGGTGGTGATGAAACTGGTGGGGCGCCGCAAAACCGACGATTGAGCGGGTCATGGGGGACGCCGCAGGCACACCTGGTGCCTTGCGGCGGTCTTGAGGGCCAGCGTCCGAACGCGGCCCGAGCCTGCAACAGCGCCCCCCCCTAGCGCAGGGCTCTACGCAGCACCTTGCCCACCGTGGTCTTGGGCAACTCTTCGGTGCGGAACTCGACGAAACGCGGCACCTTGTAGCCCGTGAGGTATTCGCGGCAGTGGGCCAGCAGCTGTTCCTGGGTCAGGTTGGGGTCTTTGCGCACCACGAAGATCTTCACCTTCTCGCCGCTTACCCCGTCCTCGACGCCGATCGCCGCCACTTCGGCCACTCCCGGGTGCAGGGCCACCACGTCTTCGATCTCGTTGGGGTAGACGTTGAAACCCGAGACCAGAATCATGTCTTTCTTGCGGTCCACCAGGCGGATGAACCCCTGCTCGTTCATCACCCCGATGTCACCGGTGGACAGCCAGCCATGGCGGTCCAGGACTTTGGCGGTTTCATCCGGGCGCTGCCAGTAGCCCTTCATCACCTGGGGCCCGCGCACCTGCAATTCGCCCTCCTCGCCAAGGTCCGCCAGTTCACCGTCTTCACGCACGAACCGCACCCAGGTCGACGGCAGCGGTACGCCGATGGTGCCGGTGAAATCCCCCTCGCGCATGCGCGCAATGTCGATCGGGCTGATGCTCACCACCGGCGAACACTCGGTCAGGCCGTAACCTTCGATGATCGGCACCCCGGTCACCTCTTTCCAGCGCCGGGCCACCGCCGTATGGGTCGCCATGCCGCCGGCGATTGCCAGTTTCAGCCCGGAAAAATCCCGGCCGCGAAACTCCTCGTTTTCCAGCAGACCGTTGAACAGGGTGTTGACCCCGACAATGCCGCTGAACTTCTCTTTGCGCAGGATCATCTGCACCCGCTTCACGTCCCGGGGGTTGGCGATCAGGATATTGCGCCCGCCCAGGCACATGAACATCAGGCAGTTCACCGTCAGCGACAGCACGTGGTACAGCGGCAACAGGGTGACGTTGGTTTCCTGCTGGTTCTCGTCCAACTGATTGCCGACCCAGGCCTTGGCCTGCATCAGGTTGGCCAGGATATTGCGATGGGTCAGCATCGCGCCCTTGGCATCGCCGGTGGTGCCGCCGGTGTACTGCAAAAAGGCGATGTCGTCGTGCTTGAGCGCAACCGGTTGATGGCTGAGCACGCTGGCCAGTTTCATCAGCTGCGGGAAGCGGATCGACCCCGGCAGGTTGAAGCGCGGCACCTGTTTTTGCACGTGGCGCAGGGCAAAGTTCAGCGCCGCGCCCTTGAAGGTGCCCAGCAGGTCGCCAATGGCGGCAACCACGATGTTTTTCAGGCGGCTGCCGGGCAGCGCCTGCTCCAGGGTGTGGGCGAAGTTTTCAAAGATGACCACGGTCTCGGCGCCGCTGTCTTTGAGCAGGTGCCGGAGTTCATGGGCGGTGTACAGCGGGTTGACGTTGACCACCACCGCCCCGACCAACAGGGTGCCGAACAGGCAGATCGGGTATTGCAGGCAGTTGGGCATCATCAGCGCCACCCGGTCGCCCTTCTTCACCCCCTTCGATTGCAGCCAGGCGGCGAAGGCAAAGACCCGTTTCTCCCACTGGTCATAGCCCATCTCGGTGCCGATGCTGACGTAAGCCACGCGCTGGCGGTATTTCTCCACATGCTCCAGGAACACTTCCCGCAGCGATGGGTAGCGGTCGATCTCGGCTTCGATATCGGTCGGCACGCCCGGCAGATAAGCGTTCAACCAGATGCGTTCAGCGGGGTGCAGGCTTACGACACTCATGGCAGTCTCCTTGTTGTTATTTTTCGACGATGGCGGTAACACCCAGCCCGCCTGCTGCACAGATGGATATCAGGCCTCGGCCGCCACCGCGCTCGGCGATGGCCTTGGCCAGGGTCGCCAGTTGTCGCCCACCGGTGGCGGCAAACGGATGACCGCAACCCAGGGAGCCGCCGTTGACGTTGAGCTTGCTGCGCTCGATGCTGCCCAGGGGCGCCTCCAGCCCGAGCTGGTCACGGCAATAGTCGGGGTCTTCCCAGGCCTTGAGGGTGCACAGCACCTGGGCCGCGAAGGCTTCGTGAATCTCGTAGAAATCAAAGTCCTGCAGGCTCAGGCCTTCCCGGGCCAGCATGCGCGGCACGGCATAGGCCGGGGCCATCAGCAAGCCCTCGGAGCCGTCGACAAAGTTCACCGCCGCCGTCTCCCCGGTGCGCAGGTAGGCCAGCACCGGCAGGTTGTGCGCCGCCGCCCACGCTTCACTGGCCAGCAGCACCACCGAGGCGCCATCGGTCAGGGGCGTCGAATTGCCGGCGGTCAGGGTGCCGTTCTGGCGGTCGTAGGCCGGGCTCAGGCCGGCAAGCTTTTCCAGGCTGGCATCGGCCCGCAGGTTATTGTCCCGGGCCAGGCCACGGTAGGGGGTGATCAGGTCATTGAAGAAACCACGCTGATAGGCCGCCTCCAGCTGCCGATGGCTGTTCAGGGTCAGTTCGTCCTGGGCCAGGCGCTTGATCTGCCAGCGCTTGGCCATTTCTTCGCAGTGCTCGCCCATGGACAGCCCGGTGCGCGGTTCGCCATTGCGCGGCAGCAGGGGTTTGAAAAACATCGCCGGCCGCACCTTGAGCAGGGTCCGCAGCTTGTTGCCAGCGCCCTTGGCCCGATTGGCCTGGAGCAGCGTGCGGCGCATGGATTCATTGATCCCGATCGGCGCATCGGAGGTGGTATCGGCACCGCCGGCGACCCCGACTTCGATCTGCCCCAGGGCGATCTTGTTGGCCACCAGCAACGCCGCCTCCAGCCCGGTGCCACAGGCCTGCTGCACGTCGTAGGCCGGGGTTTGCGCGGACAGAGTGGTGGACAGCAGGGTCTCGCGCGCCAGGTTGAAGTCCCGGGAATGCTTGATCACCGCCCCCGCGGCGAACTCCCCCAGGCGCTGCCCTTGCAGGCCGTAGCGATCCACCAGGCCCTGCAGGGCTGCTACCAGCAGGTCCTGGTTGCTGTCGTCGGCGTACACCGTGTTCGAACGGGCGAATGGAATCCGATTGCCTCCCAGGATCGCCACCCGACGCACCGGCGCCGGGTTGAAACTGTATTCACTCATTGCCCCGCTCCCCAAATAAACAGCCCGCGCATGTGCGGCTTGTCGCCCGCCTGGTTGCGCACTTCAAACTCATGCCGCGATCCGCTTGGCGGCGCGTTCCACAAGGTCACCGCCGCCGGCAGGAAAATCGGCAGCTTGAACTCGCACTCCAGCTGTGCCGCCTCCAGTGCCTGGGGCGGTTGCTGCGCTGCCAGGGCCCGACCCAGGGTCCACATGCCATGGGCGATGGGCCGCCGAAAACCGAACAGGCGTGCCCCCAGCCAGGAGGTGTGGATCGGGTTGAAGTCACCGCTGACCTTGGCGAAGCGCCGCCCCAGGTCCGCCGGCAATGTCCAGCGCTGAGTGCGGCGCAATGCTTCCGGCGCCAGTGCCAGGGCGCCTTGCCAGGGCTCGCCCACCGGCGCCACCACCCCGCGGCGCAGGTACAGGCTGTCGCCCTCCCAGACCAGGCTGCCGTTGCTGTAGCCACGGGTGGCGATGGACAGTGCCTGGCCCTTGGGGTGCGCCAGCCAGCGTTCGGCGAAGACTTCCAGGCGCAGGGCCTGGCCTTCTTCCAGGGGCTGGTACTGCCGAATGCGATTGGCCAGGTGCACCATGCCGCTGGCCGGGTAGGCAAAGCTCGGGCGGGTCAGCAGCAACAGGTGCAGGGGAAAGGCCAGGGTGTGGGGAAACGACAGCGGCACCCCATGCTCGCGACGAAAGCCGCAGGCCTGGGCGTAGCGCGCCACCTCTGCGGCCTGCAGCTCCACCGCCGGGCGTACCAGGCGCTCGGCGGGCAACGGCGGCGCAGCGTCCGGCTTGGGTTTGCGCAGGCTGCGCAGACCGTCGTAGAGCAATTGGCCCCGGGACGGCAGCGGCTCGATGATACGAATGGCAGAGTCGACAGTCATGGCTCAGGCTCCCAGCAGGCTTTGGCCGCAGACACGGACCACCTGCCCATTGATCCCGCCCGAGGCCGGATGGGCCAGCCAGGCGATGGTCTGTGCCACATCCACCGCTTGCCCACCCTGGGACAGTGAGTTCATGCGGCGCCCGGCCTCGCGGATCAGCAACGGGATCTTGGCGGTCATCTGGGTCTCGATAAACCCCGGCGCCACGCCATTGACCGTGACCTGCTGCCGCGCCGCCAAAGGCGCCAGGCTTTGCACCAGGCCAATCACCCCGGCCTTGGACGTGGCGTAGTTGGTCTGCCCGAGGTTGCCGGCGATCCCGGAGATCGACGACACACAGACAATCCGCCCCCCCGGGTTCAGGCCCTGGCCCTCCAGCAGCGCCTGGCTCAGCAGCAGCGGCGCCTCCAGATTGACCGCCAGCACCTGGCGCCAGGCCGCCTCGGTCATCTTGGCCAGGGTCTTGTCCTGGGTGATGCCGGCGTTGTGCACCACGATGTCGAACGCCCCATGCTCACCGACAAACCCCAGCAACTGGCTGCCGGCCTCGGCGGCGGTGATGTCCAGGGCCAGCGCGCTGCCCTCCACCGCGGTTGCCGCCTGCTGCAAGGCTGCTGCGTTCTGCGGGATATCCAGGCACACCACGTGCGCGCCCTCGCCTGCCAGCACCTGGGCGATGGCCAGGCCAATGCCGCGACTGGCTCCGGTCACCAGCGCCCGGCGTCCGGCCAGGGGCTGGTCCCAGGCGATGGGCTTGGGCACGTCCACCGGTTCGGCGATCCGCACCACCTGCCCCGAAACGTAGGCCGAACGTCGCGACAAAAAGAACCGCAGGCTGCTGTCCAGCTCGGCCTCAGCCCCCGGTTCCACATACAGCAACTGCACAGTAATCGCCCGGCGCAGCTCCTTGCCCAGGGAACGCACAAAACCTTCCAAGGCCCGTTGCACCACGGCCTGCGCCAGTTCCTTGCACTGCTCGGGCGGCGTGCCCAGCACCAGCACCCGGCCATGGGCGCCAAGGCGCCGCACATTGGCATGGAAGAAGCGATACAGCTCATCCAGCTGGGCGATATCGCGCAGGCCGCTGGCATCGAATACCGCGCCCTGGACCTTGACCGTGGACGGCGCCTTGATGCTCGCCGCCTGGGCCGCCACGGTATCGGTGGCGGCGAAGATCCGTTGCAGCTCGCCCAGCAACCGGCCCTCGGACCCGCTAGCGAGAATCACCGGGTTGACCAGATTGCCGCCCTGCCCCTCGCGCTGGCGTTGCAGGGCCAAGGGTTGCGGCAGGCCCGCGGTTTGCGCGAGCCGGCGCCCCCAAGGGGAATTGACGAACGAAAGATAACCGTCAGACATGGAGAAACCCCGTTAAAAAGCCGAAAAACCTCAAGAGAGCGCGTCGCTCGACACCGCCGAATCTTCACTGCTGGCCACCCGACGCCGGGACGTGGCCTTGCCGGCCTGGTCGAAGTGCGCCTGGCGCTGCTGCAAGGCTTCGAGCAGACCGAAGTCCTGCGGGAAGTCATCGACCTGGATCGCATGGTCGCCGTACTCGACATAGCGCCCGAGCAGTTCGTCCTCGTCGCTGCTGATCAGTTGCGCCTCCAGGGCCTTGGCACGCCAGATGACAAACGCCTCACGGGAGATCGGCAGCGGCGCCAGGCTGCCCTGCTTGATCAGCGGCTTGAGCCGGGCCTCGATCAGGTCGACTTGGGGTTGCAAGCGGAACGCCAGTTCGCCGTAGGCCAGCTTGTCGATATCGGCCTGGGGAATGTAGGAGTCGGCCAGCAGGCGGTCGCGGGTTGCCCCCGGGATCTGCACCAGCTCGGCAACCTGGGCCAGCAGCCGGTCAGACGGTTTGCGCTGGGGAATCCCCAACGGAAAGCTCAAGCCCCTAATCACCCGGGCCGCAGCCTTGGACGGGTAATTGTCGAGCACCTCGGCCAGGGCTTCATGGGCCCGGAGCAAGGCATCCTGGGCCGCCCAATGCACCAGCGGCAGGTCGGCCTGGGGCCGGCCATCGTCCTCGAAGCGCTTCAAGACGCAGGACAAGATGTACAACTGGGAAAGAATGTCCCCCAGGCGGCCGGTGATGCTTTCCTTGCGCTTGAGGGCGCCACCCAGCACGCCCATGGAAATATCCGAGGCCAGGGCCAGCACCACCGACAGCCGATTGATCTGCCGGTAGTAAGGGGCCAGGGCCTTGTCGGTATTGCCCGGTGCCTTGAGCAGGCGCCCGCCGGTCAAGCCGTGCACACCGGCGCGCACGCTGTTGGCGATAAAGAAGCTGATGTGGCCGAACATCGCGCTGTCGAAGGCTTCCAGCCCTTGGCGACCGGGATCCCGGGCAGCTTCCATTTCACGGAACACATAGGGATGGCAACGGATCAGGCCCTGGCCATAGATGATCAAGCAGCGGGTCATGATGTTCGCGCCTTCCACGGTGATCGCAATCGGGCTCTGCTGGTAGGCGCGGGCCAGGAAGTTATTGGGCCCCATGCAAATGCCCTTGCCGGCGACGATGTCCATACCGTCGTTGACGATGATTCGTGCGCGCTCAGTGACGTGGTACTTGGCGATGGCCGAGATCACCGAGGGTTTTTCCCCGGCATCCAGGGACGCCACCGAGACCTTGCGCACCGCATCGCAGGCATACAGATGCCCGGCCATGCGTGCCAGCGGCGCCTGCACCCCTTCGAACTTGCCGATGGGCAGGCCGAACTGCTTGCGCATCGCCGCATAGGCGGTGGTGCCGCGCACCGCGACCTTGCCCAGGCCGACGTTGGCCGATGGCAGGGAAATCGCCCGCCCGGCCGCCAGGCACTCCATCAACATGCGCCAGCCGTTGCCGACCTGGTCGGCGCCGCCGATCACCCATTCCAGGGGGATAAACACATCCTTGCCCTGGGTCGGGCCGTTCTGGAACACCGCGTTCAACGGCCAGTGCCGACGCCCGCTCTGCACCCCGGGGTGACTGGTAGGGATCAGCGCGCAGGTAATGCCCAGGCTGCCCTTCTTGCCCAGCAGGCCGTCCGGGTCTTCGGCGCGGAAGGCCAGGCCCAGCACCGTGGCAATCGGTCCCAGGGTGATGTAGCGCTTGTCCCAGGTGACGCTGAAACCCAGGACTTCCTGGCCTTCATGCAGGCCCTTGCAGACGATCCCCAGATCGGGAATCGCCCCGGCATCGGAACCGGCGTAGGGGCTGGTCAGGGCAAAGCACGGGATGTCTTCGCCCCGGGCCAGGCGCGGCAGGTAGTGCTGGCGCTGGGCTTCGGTGCCGTAGTGCAGCAGCAATTCGGCGGGGCCCAGGGAGTTGGGCACCATCACCGAGATCGCCGCCGCCGAGCAACGGGTCGAAAGCTTCATCACCACCTGGGAATGGGCGTAATGGGAGAAGCCCTTGCCGCCGTATTGCTTGGGAATGATCATCCCCAGGAAGCCGGCGTCCTTGGTGTATTGCCAGGCCTGGGGCGACAGGTCCTGCCAGATCTGGGTGGTCTCCCAGTCGTTGGCGATGTCGCACAGCTTCTCCACTTCGGTGTCGAGGAACGCCTGCTCCTCGACACTCAGCGCCGCCGGTGCGGCCTGCAGCAGGCGCTCCCAGCGCGGCGTACCGCTGAACAGCTCGGCATCCCACCAGACACTGCCGGACTCGATGGCCGCACGCTCGGTCTCGGACATCGCCGGCATGATCTGCCGGAACAGGCCCAGGGCCTTGCGCGTCAGCAGGGTGCGGCGCAGGGGTTTGAGGCTGAGGATCGCCGCCGGCACGACCACCAGCAGCGCCCCCAGGATCAGGCCCAGCGAAGCCGCCAGGTCAAACAGATAACCGGCCGCCAGCCAGACCAGGCCAGCACCCAGCCACATGGCCGCAGCCGCCTGCCGATAGGCCAGTGTGAGCGCCGCAGCGAGTCCCACCAATAACCAGACAATCATGGAATACCTCTCTTGGTTCGTGCAGACAACCCGTGGAAACCTGGGCGTTGTGCCGGCTTCTCGAAGATCACCCTACAAAGGATAGATAGACGTTTCAAATTTTATTTTTAAATATTTATTTAGTGTTTTGGCGAAATGATAACGGCCGAACAACGTCAGCCTCGGGCTTGCAAAGAGTTGATCAGAAATGGGTCGCCAGTGCCTTTTCAGGCTACGGCAATACAGGCAACCCTGTACCGCCGCATGCCCATGCACCGGGGTGGATCAGAGAGTGGCGATCAGAAGTTGTAGGTGGCAGACACGCTGACCACTTCACCCTTCGCGTCCACCTTGCCGTCGAGCCGCGAGCCGCCAAGGCGGTCCTGATTCACGGTTTTGATCCGGGCTTCCTTGACGAATTGCCGCGAGTACGCGCCATCGATCACCAGCCCCGGAATCGCCTTGATGTCATAACCAAACCCCAGGGACGTGAACCAGCGATCGTTGTCGGGAATACGTGGGTCGCGGGTAGAATTGCGGGTCGGGGTCTCATCGAATGCCACACCGGCACGCAAGGTCAGTTGGTCGGTGAACCGGTAGTCGCCCCCCAGGGAGTACATCATGCTGTCTTTGTAGTTGTAGGGGATCGCGATGATGGTGGCGCCGTTGGACTTGAGCGTCAGGTCCTTGAACGACGACCACTGGGTCCAGGTCGCACTGGCGCCCAGGGTCAGGCGATCGTTGAACACGTGCACCCAGTCCAGGCCGGCGGTAGCCGGTACATCCAGCTGGGTTTCGGCATTGGCACCGTCCGGATACAACTTGAGCCCCGGATAGGCCAGCTCGATCAGCGTGTTGCCGTTGTTGTCGGTATCGGTCATGAAGCTGCGGCCGATCGCATCGGCTCGGATGTTGTACTTACCCTCCATCTTGTTCTTGATCTTGGCGTGGTAATTCAGGCCGAGGGTGTCTTGCTCGGTGGGCTTCCAGGTAACGCCGGTAAACCAGCCAACCGAGGTGTTGTCCACCTTGACTCGCATCAGGTTGGCGCCCACGCCGGAAGGTGCCCCGGGCAGAATCGACATCCCCGCCGCGCCAGAGACGTTGAGGTTCTGGCTGACGAAGCCCTTGCTGTGCTGGACGATGGCGCCCAGGCCGAGGGAGAACTGATCGTTGACCTTGAATGACAAGGACCCGGTCAAACCCACCGTCTCGATTTTGGTGTCGACCGCGAAGTCGCGGCCCTTCCAGCCTTCATCCCAGGTGCTGCGCATACCCAGCGGCACAACCTGGCTGAGACCGAACGCAAAGCGATCGTTGATTGGCATCACCAGGAAGCCCGTCGGCAGCCAGGCCGTAAACCCGCCCTCGCCGCCGTCACCCGAGAGAGGCGTCGAGTTGCCAAAGTCGTCTACCGGCGCAGTGGATGCCGGGTTGCCTAGATAGTCGTAGGCATCGCCTTTGTATTTGAGATTGATCCGCGCGTAGTCCACCGTCATCTGCGCCACGTTGTGGTCGATGAACGCCATGGCCGCCGGGTTGTTGAAGGCGGCACTGGGGTCATTCTTGAACAGGGAGCCGCCGCCGAAGGCGCGACCCCATCCCGGTGCACCGTAAGTGGGGGTAGAAAAGCCGCCGGCCTGAGCCTGACTGCCGACTGCCATGCAACCCGCTACCAAGGCCAGCCCCAAAAGCGCCTGTGCCTGTTGTTTCTTATTATTCATGCCCCACTCCTTATTATTCTTGAGCACTGCTTATCCGACCTGGACAAACGCCCGGTTACGGGCGTTTGCCTTGCAACATTGATCAATCGAATGCTTACGGGTTGGTGACACTCAACTTCGGCGCAGTGGCCGACAGCGACACGATTGTGCAGTTGCCGGTCAGGCCGATATTGCTTCCGGAAAGGGTCTTGGTGCTCTCATTCCAGGTCACCGCGATGGTGTTAGGCCCGCAGTTGGTGGAAGGGAACGACGCGATGGTGTAACCCACGTTGGTCACGGTGCCGTTGGTCAGCGACGAGGCAGTCAGCACCCAGCCCGGCGACGGAATGTTTTTCAGCACAGGCAATGCACAGAGGCCGCCACCGGTCAGGCTCGCGCCGTTGATGGTGGCAATCCCGCCCGACACGTTGCCGGTAAAGGTGATGCCGCAGGTGACAGGGGCTTGCAGCGACGATGGCGACTTGACCACGATCTGCCCGGCCGAAGTCGAGAATGGACCGTCCACCGGACCGGTTGGAGCGTCTGGATCCTTGATGATGATGCTCGCGGCACTGGCCATGGATGCAGCGCCCAGGCAAACAGCGATAGCAGCAGCAGAAACGAGGGTTTTGATGCCTTTCATTGTTATTTTTCCTCACATGTATGGCGATTCATTTCGCCGGGTTAATGGCCTCGGGTGAGACAACACGGAGTACAACGACAGCGACCGAGCTTCCCTTTCAGCCAAATCTCAAATTCTGTGGGTCAGTGTTCAGGGCACGACGCGAAAGGTCGGCGGCATCTGGATCGACACGGTCTTGATGGTGCAGCCGCCGTCCAGCGCCACCTGGGACGCCTGGAGCTTGCCGCTGCTGTTGTTCCAGCTGCCTTCGGCGGTGGTCGGGCCGCAATCGCCGCCCACCAGGGGCGCATTGACGGTGACCTGGATCCCGGACATGGCGCCGCTGGTCTCATCCTTGGCCACCAGCTTCCAGGGCAGATGGGTGGCCTCGACCTGGCCGCACTTGAAACCGCCGCTGAAGCCGACCTTCTCCACGCTGGCAAAGGCGCCGTCGGGGCTGACCTTGCCGCTGACTTCAATGGTGCAATCGGCGTTGATGATGCTTTTAGCGAAACTGATGGGGCCCTTGGCCGTGAAATCGCTGCCGGCGGGTTCGATCCGCGCGGCTTGCGCCTGGCTGTAGGCAACCAGGCCGAACGCGGCCAGTACCAGAGGGGCAGCCAATTTGGCGGTGATCAGCATGATGAGGTCCTTCCCTTTATTTATTGTTGTTGAGGGCAAGCCACTTTCTTCAAACTTCAGGGCGCTCGAAATCGACGAATCCGGGGCGATGAAAACCTGCGCGATACGTTGATCCCGAGTGTCCGTAACAACCGTTCAATTCACTTAAAAGGTGCTGCTGTTGCCGTACCTGGCGAGTATTTTCGAGCGTTTGGAGGGCTGGATATTGGCCAGCAGCACATCGCCGCCGTAGTGCTTGAGCACCCGATGATCCATGCGCCGGCGCCACAGGTAAGGCACGTAGGCCCAGACGATCATGCTCGCGTAGCCATAGGGCAGTTGCGGCGACTCATCGAAGTGGCGCAGGGATTGGTAACTGCGGGTCGGGTTGGCGTGGTGATCGGAGTGGCGCTGGAGTTGGAACAGAAAGATGTTGGTGACAATCCGATTGCTGTTCCAGGAGTGGCGCGGCGAACAGCGCTCATAACGACCGTTGGGCAACTTCTGGCGTTGCAGGCCGTAATGCTCGACATAGTTGACCACTTCCAACAGCGAGAAGCCGTAGATGCCCTGGATAATCAGGAATGGCAGCACCGCCCACCCCAGCCAGGCGATCATCGCGCCCCACAACACCAGGCTGTAGCACCAGGCACTGAGCACGCCGTTCTTCCAGTGCCACACCGATAGGCCCTGCTTGCTCAGGCGTTCCCGTTCCAGGTGCCAGGCCGAGCGGGCACTGAACCATACCGAGCGCGGCAGGAAGGACCAGAAGCTCTCCCCCAGGCGCGAACTGGCCGGATCTTCGGGGGTGGCGACCCGCACGTGATGCCCCCGGTTATGTTCGGTATAGAAGTGGCCGTAGAAGGTCGGCGCCAGGGTGATCTTGGCCAGCACCACCTCCAGCAGACGCGGCTTGTGCCCCAGCTCATGGGCCGTGTTGATGGCGATGCCGGTGGCGGCGCCGGTGGACATGGCCATGCCCAGGTAGGTGAACCAGCTGACCGCGCCATGGACCTGCACGCGCTCGGTGAGGTAACCCGCCGCGCTGGCCAGGAAGCTGTCCGGTGCCAGTGACGCCGTGGCCTGCAACAGGCCCCCGGCGATGATCCAATCGATGCCCCCCGCCGCCAGCCAGCCGGTGATCACCACTGAGGAAATCACCAACAGCACCCCGGTGTAGACGATCCAGCGGTAATAGCTTTGTGCTTCCAGGCCGCCGACGGCCGACTCCGGTGGGTTACTGACGTCTTCGCCGAGCAGGCCGTCGATCAGCGGGATCAGGCCGAAGATCACCAACACGCCCACCCACCACAGTTCCTGCACGCCGCTGACAATCGCCAGGGATCCAGAAAGCAGAGGGGTTGCCAGGGGCATGATGCCGAGCCACCACAGATGGCGCTTGCTGTCAGTCCAGACGCCAGGTGCTGCTACAGTGGAATTCATGGCAGCCTCCGCAGGGTCAGGGCCGCGCGGGGCGAACGGAGGATCGACGCACAGGCGCCGTGGACAGCGGTGCAGCGAGAAATACAAGATGCGTCAAAAGGCGTTATTTTCATTATTTTAATCGCTCAATTGCACTTTCAAAAAAAACATTCAAAACATTTTTTTAAAAAAATAGCCCGGGTTCATTAGCTCGTCAACTATTTTCTTGGATCCATTTTGAATGTTGCCAACGCTGCGAATGTGCAGCGTGCCGCCAAGGCCGTCCGGGGCGTAAACCACCCCGAACCACCCTAGCCTGCCTGGTTCATGGCAAAGGGCGGATGCAGCAGCGTCGCCTTCCGTTGCGGCCTGGCTTGGGCTGCGACCCGATGCACCATGGCTGCAACGCGCTCCACCGCCGTGATCGGCAACATGTGCCCGGCGCCTTCGACAATATCGATCATGATTCCCGGCACCCGGCCTGCCATGGCCTGGCCATGCTTGCGGTAATCCAGTACCTGATCGGCGGATCCATAGACCAGCCCCACCGGCAGGTCGAGGCTCGGGTAATGCTTGAGCATGTTGGGCAACGAGCGGTTGACCAGGGCAATCTCGCTGGAGGCGGCATAAAAGTTGTCCGGGCGCATGCCCAGCAGCCCGCCGCCGCGCTCGGCGAAATCCGCCGGTGGCGCATCAGGGGCGAACACTGCCTTGACCAGGCTATGGCGCGTGAGCATCGCCAGGGGTGTGGCCAGGGTCAGCGAGACCCAGCGCCGCACAAAGCCCGGGCGTACCGCCAATGACAGAAACACCAGGGGCAGCATCCGCTGCGGATGGGTCAAGGGCGCCACCAGTACCAGCCCGGACACGGATTGCGGATGGTCCTGGGCCAGTGCCAGGGCCACCGCGCCGCCCAGGGAATGGCCGAGGATCAGCGGCTGTCCGAGGTCCAGGGCGCGAATGAATTTGGCAATCAGGCTGGCCTGGGCCGGCAGATCGGCGGCCGCGCCCCGGCCGCGGGTCGAGTAGCCCGAGCCCGGGCGATCGATGGTGATCACCCGGAACTGCTCCCGCAGCCGCGGCGACAGTGAATGGGTCAGGTTGCGACCACAACCTGAAAGCCCGTGGATCATCAGCAGCGCCGGGCCCTTGCCTTCATCCACGTAATGCAGGCGCTCGCCACCGACCTCCAGAAAGCGCCCGTCGATCGGCACCGCGGTCTCGATTCGGCGGGTGATGCGAAAACTGATCACCCACAGCCCGACACTCACCGCCCCCAGCAGCACAACAGCCACAAGCCATTCCATAACGTGCGCCCCCTCGGCTTCCCTGCGCCATGCCCCCGGACCGGAATTGATCCTGATGACGGCGATCCCCCTGCCCCGGGCCTGCTGTCCGATTTCAGGCCATCGCAGCCGCTGCGATGAATCCCTTGCTGGGTACAGGCCACTGGCGTCGGTGAATTTTTCAGGTACATTATTTAAATTATTTTTTAAAACATAAATTTTAATTATGCAATGCTGAGATTTCATCCACCGACGAAAGTCACCCTCAGGCGTCACCACAATCGAGGTACACACCATGAATGCGTACTCGCCGCCCCAGGATTGGGAAACCGTTGACATCGCGATCATCGGCTCCGGATTCGCCGGGCTGTGCATGGCCATCAAACTCAAGCAGGCAGGCCTTGCCGACTTCTTTATTGCCGAACAGGCCGACGCCCTCGGGGGCACCTGGCGCGACAATCACTACCCGGGCTGCGCCTGCGACGTGCAGTCCCATGTCTATTCGTTTTCCTTTGCGCCCAACCCGAACTGGAGCCGCCAGTTCGCGCCCCAGGCGGAAATCCGCGCCTACCTCGAAGACTGCGCGCAGCGCTTTGGCCTGACCCCGCACCTGCGGCTGGGCATGGGTTTGCAGCGCGCCACCTTCGATGAACAGCGCCAGCGCTGGGCGCTGCACTTCAGCAACGGCCGCCGGGTCAGTGCGCGGGTGCTGGTGTCGGGCATGGGTGGCCTGTCGCGCCCGGCCATCCCACAGATCCCGGGCCTGGAGTCATTCCAGGGCCAGCGCTTTCACTCCCAGCACTGGGACCACCAGTACCCGCTGCAGGGCAAGCGTGTGGCGGTGATCGGCACCGGGGCCAGCGCCATTCAGTTCGTGCCGCAGATTGCGCCGCAGGTGGCGCAGCTCGCGTTGTTCCAGCGCACCCCGCCGTGGATCCTGCCCAAGCCTGATCGCACGCTGTCGCCCGCCGAACGCTGGGCATTCAAGCACCTGCCGTGGACCCAGAAACTGGTGCGTTCGGCCATCTACTGGGCCCTGGAAAGCCGGGTCATTGCCTTCGCCCATCGCCCCAGGCTGATGCGCCTGGTGCAGCGCATGGCCCTGCGCCATCTGCGACGCCAGGTTGCCGACCCGGCCCTGCGCCGCAGCCTGACGCCCGACTACACCATCGGTTGCAAGCGCATCCTGATCTCCAACGACTATTACCCGGCGCTGTCACGCCGCAACGTGCAGGTGGTGACCCAGGACATTGCCCGGGTCGAAGCCGATGGCGTGGTGACCGCCGACGGGGTCAAACACCCGGCCGACTGCATCATCTTCGGCACCGGTTTCCAGGCCACCGAGCCCCTGCCCCGCGGCTTGCTGATCGGCCGTGGCGGGGTCGACATCATGGACAGCTGGGCCAATGGCGCCCACGCCTACCTCGGCACCTGCGTGCCGCAGTTCCCCAATCTGTTCATGATCATCGGGCCCAATACCGGGCTGGGGCACAACTCGATGATTCTGATGATCGAGGCCCAGGTCGAGTACATCCTCAAGGCCCTGGCGCAGATGCGCAGCCAGAGCCTGGCCACGCTGGAGGTCAAGGCCGGGGTCGAGAGCCTCTACAACGCGCGCTTGCAGCAGCAACTCAAGGGCGCGATCTGGTCCACCGGCGGCTGCCGCAGCTGGTACCTGGACCCGCGCACCGGCCACAACACCACGCTGTGGCCGGGGTCGACCTGGCGCTTTCGCCAGGCCACCGCCAGCTTCGAACTCAAGGACTACCTGAACGCCGGCGCCCGGCACGACGCCCACCCGGCACCCCAGCACGCGCCCAGCCACTCCCACCTGCACGAGGCCGCCACCGATGAAAAACTTTAACGGCAAAGTCGCCGCCATCACTGGGGCCGCGTCCGGTATGGGCCGCGCATTGGCGATCAACCTGGCTCGTGAAGGCTGCCACCTGGCGCTGTCGGATAAAAATGCCCAGGGCCTGGCCCACACCGTGGAGCTGGCCCGAGCCGCCACCCTGTTGCCGCTGCGCATCACGGCCCAGGAACTGGACGTCGGCGACCGTGCGGCGATGTTCGCCTGGGCCGCCCACAGCGCCGCCGAGCATGGGCAGGTGCACCTGGTGTTCAACAACGCCGGGGTGGCGCTGTCGAGCACGGTGGAAGGGTCGAGCCTGGCCGACCTGGAGTGGATCGTCGACGTCAATTTCTGGGGCGTGGTGCATGGCACCCAGGCCTTTCTGCCCTACCTCAAGCAGGCCGGCGAAGGCCACATCGTCAACACCTCCAGCGTCTTCGGGTTGTTTTCCCAGCCGGGGATGAGCGCCTACAACGCCACCAAGTTCGCGGTGCGCGGCTTCACCGAATCCCTGCGCCAGGAGCTAGACATGCAGGCCAACGGCGTGTCCGCCACCTGCGTCTACCCCGGCGGGATCCGCACCGATATCGCCCGTTCCAGCCGGATCACCGACAACCTCAAAGGTTTTCTGATCGACAGCGAGCAGCAGGCCCGGGAGGACTTCGAAAAACTCTTCATCACCTCTGCCGAGCAGGCGGCCAAGGTGATTCTGCACGGGGTGCGCAAGAACAGGCGCCGGGTGCTGATCGGCCGCGACGCGCGTTTTCTCGACCTGTTCGTGCGCCTGCTGCCCAGCGCCTATCAGGCGTTGCTGGTGTTCGCCACCCGGCGCCTGGTGGCGCACCGACGCAAGCACCAGGTCTACCAGGCCAATAACGAACGCGGCCTGTGAGCCGCCCGACCCTTACTGTCTAGAGGAGCGCCAGCCATGCTGCCCATCCGCCGCGACATCCAGCCTGAACTGCCCGCCGACCGCGCCTGCGACTGGCATGAACAAGGCAGCCACGTCACCCAATTCTTCAATGCGCTTTCATTGCTGTTTCCCGCCGGAGAGCTGTTTTTCATGGACAGCGTGCGCCATTACCGCGGGCAGATTCACGACCCGCTGTTGAAACAGCAGATCCAGGGTTTTATCGGCCAGGAAGCCATGCACAGCCGCGAGCACCTGCGCTACAACGACCTGTTGCAGGCGGCCGGGCTGCCGGCACACAAGCTCGACCGACGCCTGCGGGCAATCCTCGACTTCCAGAAAAAACACTTCCCGGCCTCGTTCAACCTGGCGGTGACCGTGGCCCTGGAGCATTACACGGCGATCCTCGCCGACCTGTTGCTGCGCGACCCGACGCGCTTCGGCAACTCGGTCGAAGGCTACCGGCAGATGTGGATGTGGCACGCGCTGGAGGAAACCGAACACAAGGCAGTGTCCTACGACGTCTGGAACACCGTGCTCAAGCCCGGGCCCAAGCGCTACCTGATCCGCACCTCGAGCATGCTGTTCACCACCCTGATGTTCTGGCTGGTGGTGTTTGATTTTCACCTGCGCATGCTGATCGCCGACCGCAAGCGTGGCGGCCATCTGCGCGGCCTGTGGCGGGTGATCAAGTACTTGTATGGCCGGCGCGGCGTGTTCCCGAATATCGCCCTGCCCTGGTTGCAGTTCTTCAAACCGGGCTTTCACCCCTGGGACCACGACAACCGCGAGCTGCTGCAGGGCATCGATGGCCTGGTCGACGCCATCGCCCTGACCAAGGCCGGGGCCGGCAGCCAATAACCGGCGGCGGGCCTCGGCGTGGTATCAGCCGCAGCCCGCCAGGCGCTGCCCGGGCTTGAAGGCGTGGCTGCTGGCGACCCACACCGTGGCCAGGCCGACCACAGCCAGGGCGGCCATGGTCCAGGGGAAGGCCTGGGCGCCGGCACTGTTCAACAACAGGCCACCGACCACGCCACCACCGGCGATTGCCAGGTTGAAGATGGTCACCAGCATCGACTGCGCCACGTCCGCGCCGTCACCCGCAGCGTCTGCCACGGCGGTTTGCAGCAGGGTCGGGGCACCGCCGAAGGTCAGGCCCCAGGCCGCTACCCCGAGGTAGATCACCAGCGGCTGGCCAGCGCCGATGCCCAGTACCAGCGCGGCCAGGGCAAATCCCGCCAGGCTGCACAGGGTCAGGACCCGCAGCCAGCGGTCGACCAGCAGGCCGGTCAGCCAGATGCCGACAATCGATGCCAGGCCGAACAGCAGCAACACCCGATCCAGATGCTCGCCCAGCCCCACCGTGGCCAGGAATGGCGCGATGTAGGTGTACAAAATGTTGTGGGCGAGCATCCAGACAAAGATCACCAACAGCGCCGAAGGAATGCCCCGGGTGAGGAAGATCCGCGCCACCGGCTGGCGCCGCGTCGCCGCCTGGCCGGCATAATCCGGCACTGCCACGCGCACCCAGAGCAACAGCAGCGCTGCCAGCGCCGACATGATCCAGAAAATGCTGCGCCACTCGATCATGCTGCCCAGCCAGGCCCCCAGTGGCACCCCCAGGCACAGGGCCAGCGGCTGACCGACCCCAACCACCGCCAGGGCCCGGCCTTGCAACGACTCCGGCACCATGCGCCGGGCATAACCGGCCAGCAGGCCCCAGATCAGCCCCGCGGCCATCCCGGCAATAAACCGCGCGGCCAGGGTCAGCGGGTAATAGGTCGACAGTGCGGTCAGGCTGTTGAACAGCAGCAAGCCGGCGATCGCCAGCAACAGCAGCGGCCTTCTGCGCCAGCTGCGAGTCGCCGCCACCAGGGGGATCGCCGCCGCCACCGAACCCAGGGCATACAGGCTGATCAACTGCCCGGCCATGGCCTGGGAAATACCCAGTCCTTGGCTGATCTGAGGCAGCAGGCCGGCGGGCATGGTCTCGGTCATGATGGTGATAAAGCCGGCTACGGTGAATGCCAGCAGGCGCCAGATCGGCAACCCGGGGTTAGGGGTAGGCATCGAAGACTCTCCTTTTTTGGGTGATAAAGGACCGATCGCCAGGCTCGATGAGCCTCGGCGAAGGGCCATGCATTTTATGGAATTATCATTCCAGAACAGGGCAAAATTTTTCACGGCGAAGCCCAGGCTTCATCCCGTATAAAGTTTTATTTACTTAATAATCAAAGACTTTTCAGAACAATCTCAAGCACATTCGACAACCGCTCACGACGTTCATCGGCTGCACTGCCCTTGCCCAACACCCGCAGGCCCTGGACGGTACAGACCACAAAACTGGCCAGGGCCCGAGGGTTTTTATCGGGATCGATATCGCCCTGTTCCTGCCCTCGGCGTAACACCCGTTCCAGCGCGGCTTCGACCCGACGAAAGTTCTGCGCTACAAGTTCGGCCACCACCGGATCCTGCCCCGCCACCTCCAGCGCGGCATTGGCCGCCAGGCATCCCAGGCGCTGCGTGTCGTCAAGTTCATCGTCGACGATGCGCAGCAGCAACTGGCGCACCAGCTCCTTTGCCGGTGCGTCCTGGGCCAACAGGGCGATATTGGCGTTGCTCCGTTCCTGATAGCGTTTGAGGGCGCAGGTGTACAACCCGTGCTTGCTGTCAAACGCGTTGTACAGGCTGCTGCGGCTCAGGCCAGTGCCTTCCACCAGATCCTGGATCGAGGTCGCGGCATAACCGCGCTGCCAGAACACCTGCATCGCGGCATCGGCAATCTGCTCGGGGTCGAACTCCTTGGGGCGCACGGTAATCACCTGTACTGGAATGAACGTTCCACAAACTAGAGCAAGCCTCCCCAGCCGTCAATCATTGCGGGTAAAAAAAAAACCGCCCTGCCTCGGCCTGGCGTCCAGGCCGGGCATCGGGCAGGTCGTTGGTTATTCGCCCGAGGCCGGGCGACTCAGTTCGCCGATTTTCTCCAGGCGCGCACGCACGATATTGCGGCTGATGTTGAGCAGGCGCCCGGTTTGCAGTTGGTTGCCGTGGCAGTAGCGGTAGGCGGCGCGAAAGATGGTTTCTTCGATGTGCTCGTAGAGGTCCGGAATATTCTGCTCGAACAGGGCATTGAGCGCGCTTTCGAGGTCCACCGGGCCGGCGATGGCGTGCACGGCCTGGGCCGCCTGATCCTGGCGAATGCCGGATGAACGCATGTCCACCAGGTGCAGGTCGGCTGGCGCCACCCGTTGGTTGCGGCACACCAGCAAGGCATGGTGAATGGCGTTTTCCAATTCACGGATGTTGCCTGGCCAGCTGTGCTCCAGCAGCTTGCGCTCAGCCTCGATGGTCAGCGTGGCGCGGTTGTAACCCAGGCGCTGGCAGTGCTCCTCGAGGAAAAACTCCGCCAGGGGCAGAATGTCCCCCGGGCGCTCGCGCAGCGGCGGCAGGCGGATGGTGGCGACGTGCAGGCGGTAGAACAGGTCTTCGCGGAAATGCCCGGCCACCACCGCGTCCGCCAGGTTGACGTTGGTCGCCGCCACCAGTCGCACATTGATCGGGATCGGCGTGCGTGACCCCAGGCGCACCACTTCCCGCTCCTGCAACACCCGCAGCAGCTTGACCTGCATGTTCAGCGGCAAATCGCCGATCTCATCGAGAAACAGCGTGCCGCCATTGGCCGCCTCGAACCAGCCGGCCTTGTGGGTGGTGGCGCCGGTAAAGGCGCCCTTTTCGTGGCCGAACAGCTCACTCTCCACCAGGCTCTCGGCGAACGCGCCGCAGTTCACGGCGACAAAGGGCTCGCGTCCGCGGCGGCTCAGGTGATGGATATGTCGGGCCACCAGCTCCTTGCCGGTACCGGTCTCGCCAATGATCAGGGTATTGGCCTCACTGGGGGCCAGGCGCTCGATGCGGCTGAGCAATTCCTGGGAGCGCGGGTCCTTGAACACCAGGACGGTGGCCCGCACCGACTTGGTCAATTCGCGAGCGTGGGGATGGGTGATCAGCGACATGATGCATTCCTGGCAGTAAAAGCGCGGGCTCAATAGTGCACGAAGAAAGCTAGACCAAAAAATTATCAATTCGTATTTGTATATTCCATAAAGAGATATACTTGCCAGCCGCACACTCATTGCTGCTGGAGCAGCAACCCGCCAGCAGCCGCACTGTTCACAGATCAGCAACGCGGCCACCGCCCGTGCACCTGGTCGCACGCCCAAAGCCTTGGCGCACAAGGCCTGCAGGGCTTTTTCCAGGCGCTGGCATGCAATCTGCTCTCTCCCTTGCGACAGCCAACCTGCGGGTTCGGCAACTTGATGACCGACGCACTGGCGTCGGCCAGCCATTAAGGGGATTGCAATGAAAGGTTTCTGGCGCAACAGCCTGGCCGCCGCGGCCGCGCTGCTGGTGAGTGTCACGGCCCTGGCCGAAACGGCGCAGGCTCCGGCGTCGGTGAAGATCGCCATCGTCGCCTTTACCCAGGGCGGCAAACCGGTATTCGGCGGCATCGCCGGGCGGGTCATCGAGGATGGCTGGCTCGAACAACAGCTCAAGCAACGTGGGGTCAAGCTGGAGTGGATCGCCCTGCCCCATGCCGGCGCCGGCCCGCAGATCAACGAAGGCTTCAGCAACAACAGCATCGACTTCGCGGTACGCGGCGACCTGCCGTCGGTGATCGCCGGTGCAGGCGGCGTGCCCGGCAAATTGATCGTGCCCGGCGGCAGTGGCAACAACATCTACCTGGTGGTACCCGCCAGCTCCACGGCCAATACCATCGAGGACCTCAAGGGCAAGCGCCTGGCCCTGCATCGCGGCCGGCCCTGGGAATTCGCCTTCAGCAATTTTCTGGCCAGCAAGGGCCTGAAGCTCGATGACTTCAAGATCGCCAACCTCAACCCGCAGGTCGGCGCCGCAGCCGTCGCCGCCGGCAAGGTCGATGCCGCGGTACTGCTCAATGAGGCCTATGCCCTGGAAGACAAAGGTGTGGGCAAGATCATCTGGTCGACCAAGCAAGGCGACAACGACTGGCGCCTGGTCTCCGACCTCTGGGGCACCGACCGTTTTATCGAGCAGCACCCGGACCTGACCCAGTTGCTGGCCACGGCCTGGGTCAAGGCGGCCTGGTGGATATCCCAGGAACAGAACCAGGACGCCTACTACCAGTTGTCGTCCCGCGCCGGCACCGCCGAAAGCGTGCTGCGCCGCGACGACCAGAACGACCCGGTGGCCTGGAAACAACGCTGGGCGCCCAAAAGCGATGCCCAGCTCAAGGCGCACTACCAGGCGCTGACCGTCTATGCCCTGGCCAACCAACTGATTCGCGACAACTACGACATCGGCCCGGCCCTGGCCACCGGCTACACCCGCCAGGCCCTGATCGACCTCAACCTCACCGACTACTGGCCGGCCCTGCGTGGCCCGGTCACGACCCAACCTTGATAGGGAAATCCCGATGAAACTCGCCCCAAGACTGGCCTTCGGCCTGAGCATCCTGACGCTGTCCCTCAGTGCCCTGGCTGCCGAGACCCACGCCCCGAAACCTGACCCGTTGCAAGGCGACGGCCGCGTCTCGGCCTTCTACACCTGGCAGCAGGCAATCCCCGCCACCCCGGGCAAACTGCTGCGCAGCGAACCGCTGGAGAAGACCCTGAGCCTGCCCAATGCCGCCAGCGCCCAGCGGATTCTCTACAGCTCCACCGACGGCATCGACAACAAGACCCCGATCGTGGTCTCCGGCACGCTGTTCCTGCCCAAGGGCAAGGCGCCGGCCGGCGGTTGGCCGGTGGCCAGCTGGGGCCATGGCACGGTGGGCGTGGCGGATGTCTGCGCGCCCTCCTGGCAAGGCCGCTCCTACCGCGACGTGCAGTACCTGAGCCGCTGGCTGGATGAGGGCTACGCGATTGTCGCCAGCGACTACCAGGGCCTCGGCGTCCCGGGCGGGCACCCGCTGCTGAATAACCGCATGGCCGCCTACGGCATCCTCGACGCCGCCAAGGCGGTGGTCGCCGGGGTTCCCGGGCTGGCCAACAAGGTGCTGATCATCGGCCAGTCCCAGGGCGGCGCCGGCGCCTTCGCCTCGGCCGCCTATGCCCCAACCTACGGCCCTACACTGGGGGTCAAGGGCAGCATCGGCACCGGAGTGATCTACACCGTGGGCGCGAAAAACGTCGGCGAACAGGACCCGAACAAGGTCGACGCCTCCCTGGCCTACGGCTTCTACACCCTGCTGGCCGCTCAGCAGTACGACCCGAGCATCGACCCCCGGGATTTCTACACCGACAAGGCCCTGCCGCTGTTCGAACAGGCCCGCACCAGTTGCCTGGCAGCGCTGGTCAGTGATGTGGTCGGCGTCGGCCTGACTCCGGCCAACGCCAAGAAGGACTACCAGGGCAATCAACTGGCCGCCTGGCAGAAGCAGGTCTCCTACCCGACCTTGAAGCTGGCGCAGCCGATCTTTATCGGCACCGGCGCCGAGGACAAAACCCCTGCCGCCTCGACCCAGGTGGCGTTGATGCAGGACGCCTGCAAGACCGGTTCGGTGGTCGAAGGCCACCTGTACAAGGGCCTGGGCCATAGCGAGACGGTCAACGCCTCGCTCAAGGACTCGGTGCCCTTTGCCCACAAGGTGATCAACGACCAGCCCATCACCCCCATCTGCAACCCCAGCGTGCAGTAAGCCGGAGACCCGCCCATGAGCATTGAATTCTTTACCCGCCTGCCACTGCACGGCGAAACCCAGTTCCTCCCCGGCGACCCGCGCAACCGTGGCGATTGGCACCGCGGCGGCCCCAGCACCGGTGCGGTCTCGGGGTTCAGCGTTGGCGACCACTTCACCTACATCGACTACCTGGGGCAGATCGCCCGGGCGGCGGAAATCAACGGCTTCGGCGGCGCGCTGATGGTCAACGCGCCGACCGGCGAAGAGCCCTGGACCGTGTGCTCGCTGCTGGCCCGGGAAACCCGCAGCCTGAAGTTTGTCACCGCCTTCCAGCCCTATCACTACACGCCCTGGGTCGCGGTGCAGCAGGCGGCGACCTACCAGCGCGCCACCGGCAACCGCCTGGTGTGGAACATCATCAACGGCGGCTCGGATGCGATTCAGCGCCAGGTCGGCGACTTCAGCGACCACGACGAGCGTTATGCGCGCGCCATCGAGTTCATGGACGTGGTCAAAGGCTATTGGCACAACGAGAATTTCCACTACGAGGGTCGCTTCTACCGGGCCGAAGGCGGCGGCCTGCGCGGGCCGCTGAAAAAGGCCGAGTTGCCGCTGATCTGCACCGCCGGCTCGTCGATTCCGGCCCGGGAGTTCGCCGCCAAGCATGCGGACTTCTACCTGATGCGCGCCGAGCACCCGGACGAGATCGCCGCGCTGATTGCCGACATTCGCCAGCGCGCCCTGAAATACGGGCGCACGGATATCCGCTTCGGCCTGTCGATCGACGTCATCACCCGCGAGACCGAAGAGCTGGCACGCACGGAAGCCAAGCGTTTCTTCGACGAAGGCATTGCCCGTGGTGCGGTCAAGGCGGTGGCCGCCCACGCCGGGTTGCGCACCGCGCGCAAGCTCAGCTACGAAACCGAATTCGCGCAGAAGAACGAGACCCAGGGCTTCGACGACTTTTTCATCCACCCCAATGTCTGGACCGGCTTCGGCTACATCGGTATCCCGCCGGGCTGCGCCCTGGTCGGCAGCTATGAAAACGTGGTGGCGCGGATCCGTGAGTACAACACCCTGGGCATTGATCTGTTCTTCCTGGCCGGCTACCCGCACCTGGAAGAGGCCTACCGTCTGGGCGAGCACATCCTGCCGCACTTTCGCGGCGAACGGGCCGAGCTCAGCCGGCCCCAGGAAGCGCCGCTGGAGCTGCGCTCCGCCAACGGCCCGGCCGGAGCCTGATGCCATGAGCCAGGATCATCGGTTGTTAATCAGTCGGCGGGACTTTATCGGCCACAGTGTCGCCCTCGGCGGCGGCCTGCTGCTGGGCGGCAGCCTGCTGGCCGGTTGCGATCAACGCAGCGACCCGCCCGCAGCGGCCGGCGTCGGGGCCCTCAACGACGACACGCCGCGTTACGGCGGGCGCCTGCGCCTGGGCATCCTCGACGGTAACCAGAGCGGCAACCTGGATGCCCACAAGCCCATCGGCAGCGGCATCGTTCGCGGCTTTGCGCTGTACAGCAAGCTCTGGGAATGGGACGAACAGATGCAGCCGCGCCTGGCCCTGGCCGAGTTTGCCGAGCCCAATGCCGACGCGAGCAGCTGGACTCTGCGCCTGCGCCCGGACCTGGAGTTCCACCACGGCAAGACCATCGACGCCGATGACCTGATCTTCTCCATCCGCCGCTTGACCGACCCGCAACTGGCCTCGCCCTACGCCGCGCTGCTGCACTGGGTGGACCGCGACAACCTGGTCAAACTCGACGAGCGCACGGTGCGCCTGAGCTTTCGCGAGGGCCGCAGCTACATGCCCCTGGCGGAAACCTGGGTCAACTTTGGCGGCATCGTCCCGGTGGACTACCACCCGGTGACCAACCCGGTGGGTGCCGGCCCCTACAAGCTGAAGAGTTTCACCCCCGGCCAGCGCTCGCTGTTCACCCGTTTCGAGAATTACTACAAAGACGGCAAGCCCTACGCCGATGAGCTGGAGATCATCGACTTCAAGGACCAGGTGTCGCGCCTGGCGGCCCTGCGCTCCGGCCAGATCGACATGGCCAACGTCATGCCCACCGAACAACTGGAGGTGTTGCAGCGCGACCCGCGGCTCAAGGTGCTGAAGTCGGTGACCGGCAACTGGCTGTCTTTCGACATGAACCTGGACAAGCCACCCTTCAACGACCCACGGGTACGCGAGGCGTTTCGCCTCCTGGCGGACCGCGAGGAGCTGGTGCGCCGCGCCCTCAACGGCCAGGGCCGGGTGGCCAACGACCTGTATGCGCCGAGCGACCCGACCTTCAACCACAGCCTCGGGCCACGGGCCCACGACCCGCAGCGCGCAGCGCAACTGCTCAAGGAAGCCGGCCAGGAACACCTGGAGCTGGAACTGGTGACCACCCCCGGCCCGGGGCTGACCTCGGCCCTGGTGCTGGCGGAACAGGCCAAGCGTATTGGCGTGACCCTCAAGGTCAAGCAGGTGGATCTCGCGACCTTCCAGGGCCCGCTGCGCAACGACTGGACCCTGAGCACCGGTGGCAGCATCGGCGCACCATTTCTGGCCAGCGCGATTCACACCGATGCGCCCTTTGCCGTGGCCAACAAGACTCACTTCAGCGACGCGCATTTCAGCGAGCTGTTCCTGGCGGCCATGGCCCAGCCCGACCTGGAGAAACGCAAGGCCCTGGTGCACCAGGTGCAGCAGATCCAGTACGAGCGCGGCGGCATGCTGATCTGGGGCTACGCCGATCTGCTGGACAGCGTGGCCACCCGGGTCGGCGGCGCCGAAGCGGAGCAGTCGCTGTTCAGCACCTGGCGTTTTGAAAAGCTCTGGCTCAAAGACACCGCCTGACAGGGTGGCGAGGCAGCCTGCTGTCTCGCCCCACTCGCGACTCGACATCGATCTCCCATTTTTCAAGGGGCATTTCTGCCATGCACGCTATCGCCTTGCGTTTACCTCTGCTGCTGGCTGCAAGCCTGCCGATCCAGGCGTTTGCCGCCGATACCCAGCTGCAAACCGTCACGGTCCAGGCCAGCGCCAGCGAGTCCGAGGACGACGCCCTGCCCACCCGCCCGCCGACCTCGGTCTACGGTGGCCTTGAGGGCAAAGTGCTCGACACCCCGCGCTCGGTGACCCAGGTCAACGCCGAGCAGTTGGCCAACGACTCGATCCGCAGCGCCGATGACCTGGTCAAGTACGCCCCCGGCATCACCCGCGGTGGCGGGCAGAACGCCGGCATCGCCCCGCAGTTCCGGGCCCAGGGCTCGGAAGTGTTCCAGGACGGTCAGCGCGCCTATGGCGTGCGCCACCCGGCCAACTTCAACGCCTACGAGGGTGCCGATATCGTCGCCGGGCCCTCTTCCGTGACCTACGGCTCGGTGTCCGGCAGCGGTGGCTACGTCAACTACCTGAGCAAGAAACCCAATTTCAACGAGTTCAAGACCAAGCTCAGCGGCGAGCTGGGGTCGTGGATTCCCGATGGCGAGTCCCGGGACTCGAGCAAATTCAGCATCGATAACACCGGGCCGTTGAGCGACAACCTGGCGTACCGCATGAGCATCACCAAGCAGCGCCAGCAGGACTTCTACGACAACGTCGACAATAACTTCGACGCCTTCTACGGTGCCCTGGCCTGGCGCAACGACAGCGTGCGGGTCGACTGGAACGCCAGCTACGACAATTACTACGACTACAACATCACCCACGGCTGGAACCGCGCCACCCAGCAACTGGTGGACAGCGGCCAGTACTATGCCGGGCGCGCCACGCCGATCATCCAGAACGGCAACACCCTGTGGTCGCCGGTCCTGGCCTCGGGGGCCGCCGATGCACCGACCCTGGGCTGGGTCCAGCGCCAGCGCAACGCCCAGGGCCAGTACGCAGTGGTGGACGGCAGCTTCCAGACCGCCTCGCCCAACACCCAGGCCAGCCCCGGCAGCCTGCGCGGCTGGGTCTATGACCCGACCCTGGCGGGCAACGGCCTGACCTCGCTGTCGTCGCAGACCGGGCAGCGCAAGGAGGACGAAAACAGCTCGCGGCGTTTCACCACCCAGCTGCGGGTCGAAGCTGACCTGTCGCCAAGCATCACCCTGGCCAACAGCACCTTCTACCAGCGCTCCAGGGACCTGACCGACGCCGTAGGTTCGTTCCAGGTGCAGTCCAGGGACAACCTGTTCGACAACCGTTTCGAGTTCCGCTCGCGCAATGAAACCCGACTCGGCGACTGGACCCTGCGCGACGACAGCAACAGCGGGCTGATCTACCGCCGCGAGTTCAACCAGTCGATTGCCGCCAACAACAACTTCGGCAACACCATCAACGCCTACGACCTGACTCAGGACCCATCGGGCAAGAACCCCGGCGACCTGCTGGGGCTCACCGGCAGCAACCCTGCCGGCGGCAATGGCGCCTGGATCGGCCAGCCCGGGGTGCCCCAGTACTCCAGCTACTACGGCTGGCTCAACCTGGGTGCCATGTACCCCGCCGGCCACGGCCTGTACGCCGAATCCGTGGCGCCCTACACCGCCGAAAGCACCTGGACCACCCGCACCCTGTTCAGCCAGCACAACCTGCACTTCGGCGAGCGCCTGGGCCTGAACATCGGCGCCAGCCGCAGCTGGATCGATGCCGAGATCGAAAACCCCTTCGTCCTCGCCGGCGGCAACCCGCGCAAGGACAGCAACAACTACCGGCTGTTCTCGTTCCAGGTCAGCCCCTACGTCAAGCCGACCGAAAACAGCACCCTGTACTACACCTTCGACCGCTCCCTGGCGGTCAATACCGGGTTCTTCTCCAACGGCCTGGGCTGGGGCAGCGGCGCTGGCGCCAACCAACTCAACCCCCTGGCCTTCCAGAGCCTGAGCGTGCTGCATGAAGTCGGGCTGAAGGTCGAAGCCGTGCCCGACCAGTTGTTCATGACCCTGGCCGCGTTCAAGCAGGCCCGCGACCAGGCCCCGGACAGCAATAACAACATCGCGCGGCTGGTGATCAAGGGCGTGGAATCCACCCTGCGCTACCAACCCAGCGACCACCTGCGCAGCGGCCTGAATCTGTCCAAGCTCAACGCCTACAACGAGTTCACCTCCCAGGCAGGCTTTGCCTCGGCCGGTTTCGTCGCCGACAACGGCACCGTGTTCGGCGACAACAACAGCCTCAACCAGCGGCCTTCCGGGCGCTTCGACGCGGTGCAAATCCCGGAATACACCGCCAGTGGCTATGTCGACTACCGCTTCGACTCAGGTTTTGGCGCCGAGCTTTCCGGCTGGTGGACCAGCAGCTGGTACCTGAACCTGAGCAAGACCGTGAAGATTCCCGACGAATACAACCTCGACCTGGCCCTGTACTACCGCCAGCCCCAGTGGAGCACCACCTTGCGCGTGCTCAACCTGACCAACGAACTGAACTTCGTCAGCGGCCTCGCCGGCTCCACCAACACCTTCTTGCAACCCATGCCCGGCCGCACCCTGCTGGCCCAGGTGGATTACCAGTTTTAACAGCTGTAGCGGCAGCGGCTACAGAGCCGCTACGGATTGATTAATCACACCCTCAGGAAACCCAAGATGAGCATTGAATTTGTCGGCATGATTTTCCCTCGCCAATGGTCCGAGACCCGGGGCATGCGCAGCCCGGATTTTGATCTGGAGTTCATTCGCCACCACGCCCGCGCCCATGAGCACGCCGGCTTTGACCGGGTGCTGATCGCCAGCGGCCCGGGCAGTGCCGACAGCTTGCAGATCGCCGCCTATGCCGCCGCCCACACCGAGCGCCTGGGCTTCATGATTGCCCACCGCCCGGCCCTCACGGCGCCGACCGTCGCTGCCCGGGCCTTCGCCACCCTGGACCACACCACCGGCGGCGGGCGAATTCGCCTGCATGCCATCACCGGCATCACCGCCGAACCCCAGGAAGGTGACACCCTGCTGGACAAGAGCGAGCGCTACAAACGCACCGACGAGTACCTGGAGATCGTGCGCCGTACCTGGACCGCCGAGGAACCATTCGATTTCGAGGGGCAGTACTTCAACATCAAGGGCGCGTTTTCTCCGGTCAAGCCGCTGCAACAGCCGCACATTCCGATTTCCTTCGGCGGGTCCTCGGACATCGCCTACCAGATCGCGGTCAAGCATGCGGACCTGTATGCGCTGTGGGGCGAGCCCCTGAGCGGGGTCGCCGAGCAGATCGCCAAACTCAAGGCCGCCGCCCAGGCCGCTGGAGTCGCGGCACCCCGGGTCAGCCTTTCGGTCCGGCTGATCCTGGGGGCCACCGAGGAACTGGCCTGGCAACGCGCCGAGCAGATCCTGGCGCAGATCAAGGCCAACCCGCAGTTCGCCGCCGGCAGCCCCTGGCAGAAACGGATCAAGGGCACCGGCTCGGAACGCCTGCTGGCCGCCGCCGCCCGGAGCGACCGCCATGACCGCGCGCTGTGGATGCCCACCGCCACCGCCGTCGGCGCCTATGGCGACACCACCGCCCTGGTCGGCACCCCGGAAACCGTGGCCCAGGCCCTGCTGGACTACGTCGACCTGGGGGTCACCACCTTCCTCAACCGCGGTTACGACCCGCTGTACGACACCGTCGACTACGGGCGCTGGATCCTCCCCGCCGTGCGCGAAGAGGCCGCGCGCCGCCAAGTGCGCTCGGCCTGACCGCTGCGCGGGGTCAGTGGGCTTCGTTGAGAATCAGGCTGCGGTAATGCCCGGGGTTGGAACCGGACCATTTGCGAAAGGCCTTGTAGAACGAGCTGGCATCGGCGAACCCGAGGCGGCTGGCGATTTCGGCAAAGCTGATCTGCGGCTCGGCCAGCCAGATGATCGCCAGCTCCTTGCGCACGCTGTCCTTGAGGCCCTGGTAGGTCTGGCCCTCTTCCGCCAGACGCCGGCGCAGGGTCGAGGCTGACATGCACAGGCTCAGGGCCAGGCTCTCGGTCTCCGGCCACTGCTCGGCCGCAAGCTGGCGCAAGTCGTGCTTGATGCGGCTGGCCAGGCTCTGCGGGTCGCGGTACTTGACCAGGATATTGGCCGGGGCATGGGCCAAAAAGCGCTTGAGTTCTTCGAAGCTGCGCTTGATCGGCAGGTCCAGGCAGTCGGCGGCAAAGATCATCCGCGTGCGCGGCCGGTCGAAACGCAGGTTTTCGGAAAACATCACCTTGTAGTCGTCGCAGAAGTCCGGCTCTGGGCACCGCAGCTCTATGGCCAGGATCGGGATCCGCCGCCCGGCCAGCCAGCAGGCCACGCCGTGCACGATCATCCAGTAGGTGAAGTAAGTGAAGGCGCGACCCGGCTGCGGATCGTCCTCCAGCAGCACGATTTCTGCCAGGCTCTGCTGGCGCACCAGTTGCGCCGGCAGGCGTTCGAGCATCAGCGACAGAAACCCCAGCCCCGACTCCAGACCCGCCGCCAGGTTGAGCTGGGCCATGGACGAACGACACAGAAACGCCAGGCTGCCGGACCTGAGCTTGCGCGGGTCCATGCCAAAAAACTCATCGTCCAGGCGCCGCGCCAGCAAGCGCCACAGGCGCGCATAGGCCGTGGCCGGAACTCGGGCGGCGGGGTCATCGAGCAACTGCGGGTCGATGCCGACCTTATTCAGGGCTTCAACGCTGGCCGCACCACGGGCACAGCTCTGCAACAGCGCTTCACGCACCAGGTGAATGGAAATGGTGTCTTTTTCCGACATCGCGCTTAACAGCTTCCTGTACAGGGGGGATGGGTCGGCCATCTTAGGCAGTGGCGGCTAAAAAGCCAGTGGCCTTTTGGCTGAGAGGCCCGTGCCCACACCAAAACCAATACGCTTTTTGCGCCTTTCTTGCAGCGCCCATTGAGCCCGGGCCCGCTCAAACAGCGATCGCTGGGGATATGGCTGTTGGCACCGAGTGCAAAAAAGTATCGATTAAAGTGTCAGGGATGATTTGTCAGCGAGGGTTTTGAGGGCTGTAATCAGCGCACATCTTCCTGGTCTGCGGAAGACACAAAAACAATAACCGTCCTTCTGTCGCCCCCTGGGCCCGGAAGAGGAGTGCACGATGAAACCTTCGGTAAAAGCTCTGCTCGTCACCACCTGCATGACCCTCAGCGGCGTCACCTTCGCGGCACAGACCGTCACCATCGCCACCGTCAACAACAGCGACATGATTCGCATGCAAAAACTCTCGAAAACCTTCGAGAGCGAACACCCGGACATCAAGCTCAACTGGGTGGTGCTCGAAGAAAACGTACTGCGCCAACGCCTGACGACCGACATCGCCACCCAGGGCGGACAGTTCGACGTGCTGACCATCGGCATGTACGAAGCCGCACTCTGGGGCGCCAAGGGCTGGCTGGAGCCGATGAAAGACCTGCCGGCGAACTACGACCTGGAGGATGTCTTCCCTTCCGTACGCGACGGCCTTTCCGTCAAGGGCGCGCTGTACGCCCTGCCGTTCTACGCCGAAAGCTCGATCACCTACTACCGCACCGACCTGTTCAAGGACGCCGGGCTGACCATGCCCGAGCACCCGACCTGGACCCAGATCGGCGAGTTCGCGGCAAAACTCACCGACAAGAGCAAAGAGCAATACGGCCTGTGCCTGCGTGGCAAGGCCGGCTGGGGCGAGAACATGGCGCTGATCACCACCCTGGCCAACGGCTACGGTGCGCGCTGGTTCGATGAGAAGTGGCAACCCGAATTCAACGGGCCGGAATGGAAAGACGCGCTGAACTTCTACGTCGACAACATGAAGAAATCCGGCCCACCGGGGGCCTCCAGCAACGGTTTCAACGAAAACCTCGCCCTGTTCAACAGCGGCAAGTGCGCGATCTGGGTCGATGCCAGCGTCGCCGGCTCGTTCGTGACCGACAAGACTCAGAGCAAGGTGGCTGACCACGTCGGCTTCACCTTTGCCCCCCACGAGAAAACCGAAAAAGGTGCTTCGTGGCTGTACTCCTGGTCCCTGGGGATTCCGACCAGTTCCAAAGCCAAGGACGCCGCCAAGGTCTTCACCACCTGGGCCACGTCCAAGGAATACAGCCAGTTGGTCGCCAAGACCGATGGGATTGCCAACGTACCGCCAGGCACCCGCACCTCGACCTACAGCGACGAGTACATGAAGGCGGCGCCCTTTGCCAAGGTGACGCTCGAATCGCTGAAAGTCGCCGACCCCAAAGACCCATCGGCCAAGCCGGTGCCGTATGTGGGCATCCAGTTGGTGACCATTCCTGAATTCCAGGCCATTGGTACCCAGGTCGGCAAGTTCTTCTCCAGCGCACTGACCGGCGGCTCGACCGTGGAAAAAGCCCTGGCGGATTCACAGACCTTCACCGAGCGCGAAATGAAGCGCGCCGGTTACCCCAAATAGTCTGTAGATGCCCCCACTGCGCCGCGGGAGCCTGCCCCTCGGCGCAAGGCCCCGCCGCCTAACGAGCCTGTGATCGCCATGAATACCACCACTGCCCCCGTGCAAACCGCGACCCCGGACAAGCCGCGTAAAAGCCGCTTGATCAACCCCGGCTGGTTCCTCGTCAGCCCTTCGGTGGCCTTGTTGCTGCTGTGGATGATCGTGCCCCTGGGCATGACCCTGTACTTCTCGCTGATTCGCTACAACCTGCTCTACCCCGGCGAAAACCAATTCGTCGGCCTGGAAAACTTCACCTACTTCATCACCGATTCGGGCTTCCTGCCCGGCGCCACCAACACCCTGCTGCTGGTGGGCAGCGTGCTGCTGATCAGTGTGGTGTTCGGGGTGTTGATCAGTGCCCTGCTGGAGGCCAGCGAGTTTTTCGGCCGCGGCCTGGTGCGGGTGCTGCTGATCTCGCCGTTTTTCATCATGCCCACGGTTGGTGCGCTGATCTGGAAGAACCTGATTTTCCACCCGGTGTCGGGGATTCTCGCGGCCCTGTGGAAGCTGTTCGGCGCCGAGCCCGTGGACTGGCTGGCGCACTACCCGCTGCTGTCGATCATCATCATTGTGTCCTGGCAGTGGCTGCCCTTTGCCATCCTGATCCTGATGACCGCCATGCAGTCCCTGGACCAGGAACAGAAGGAAGCCGCGCGCCTGGACGGTGCCGGGCCGATTGCGATTTTCTGGCACCTGACCCTGCCCCACCTGGCGCGCCCCATCGCCGTGGTGGTGATGATCGAAACCATCTTCCTGCTCTCGGTGTTCGCCGAAATCTTCACCACCACCAACGGCGGCCCCGGCTACGCCTCGACCAACCTCGCCTACCTGATCTACAACCAGGCGCTGGTGCAGTTCGACGTGGGCATGGCCTCTGCCGGCGGCCTGATCGCGGTGGTGATCGCCAATATCGCGGCGATCATCCTGGTCCGCATGCTCGGCAAAAACCTGACTGACAAGCCTTGAGGGCCGCGCCATGACGCTTCAACAATCCCGCCGCCTGCAAAGCCTGCTGCTCGGCACCCTGGCCTGGGCCATCGCGATCCTGATCTTCTTCCCGATCTTCTGGATGGTGCTGACCAGCTTCAAGACCGAAATCGACGCCTTTGCCACGCCGCCGCAGTTCATCTTCACGCCGACCCTGGAGAACTACCTGCACATCAACGAGCGCAGCAATTACTTCGCCTTTGCCTGGAACTCGGTGGTGATTTCCTTCAGCGCCACGGCCCTGGCGATGTTGATTGCGGTGCCGGCGGCCTACTCCATGGCCTTCTACGAAACCCAGCGCACCAAGAGCACGCTGCTGTGGATGCTGTCGACCAAGATGCTGCCGCCGGTGGGGGTACTGATGCCGATCTACCTGCTGGCCAAGAGCTTCGGCCTGCTGGATACGCGGATAGCGCTGATCATCATCTACACCCTGATCAACCTGCCGATCGTGGTCTGGATGATTTACACCTACTTCAAGGACATCCCCCGGGACATCCTCGAGGCCGCGCGCCTGGACGGCGCCACCCTGTTGCAGGAAATGGTCCGGGTACTGCTGCCGATCGCCAAGGGCGGCCTGGCTTCAACTGTGCTGCTGTCGCTGATCCTGTGCTGGAACGAGGCCTTCTGGTCGCTGAACCTGACCTCCTCCAATGCCGCGCCGTTGACCGCGTTGATCGCCTCCTACTCCAGCCCCGAAGGCTTGTTCTGGGCCAAGTTGTCCGCGGTGTCGACCCTGGCCTGTGCGCCGATCCTGATCTTTGGCTGGATCAGCCAGAAACAACTGGTCCGGGGCCTGTCCTTCGGCGCTGTGAAGTAACCGCACCTTCAAACAACAACGAATTTAGAAGCGGAGGCCCATCATGGCCCACCTGAAAATCAACAATCTGCAAAAAGGTTTCGAAGGGTTCTCCATCATCAAGGGCATCGACCTGGAGGTGAACGACAAGGAGTTCGTGGTATTCGTCGGCCCGTCGGGCTGCGGCAAGTCGACCCTGCTGCGACTGATTGCCGGGCTGGAGGAAGTCAGCGGCGGCACCATCGAGCTCGACGGGCGCGACATCACCGAGGTCAGCCCGGCCAAGCGCGACCTGGCCATGGTGTTCCAGACCTATGCCCTGTACCCGCACATGAGCGTGCGCAAGAACATGTCGTTCGCCCTGGACCTGGCCGGGGTGGCCAAGGCCGAGGTCGAGAAGAAGGTCAATGAAGCGGCGCGGATCCTCGAACTGGGGCCGATGCTCGAACGCAAGCCCAAGCAGCTGTCCGGCGGCCAGCGCCAGCGCGTGGCCATTGGCCGGGCGATTGTGCGCAACCCGAAAATATTCCTGTTCGACGAGCCTTTGTCCAACCTCGACGCCGCGCTGCGGGTACAGATGCGCCTGGAGCTGGCGCGCCTGCACAAGGAACTGCAGGCGACCATGATCTACGTGACCCACGACCAGGTCGAAGCCATGACCCTGGCGGACAAGGTGGTGGTGCTCAACAGCGGCCGCGTGGAGCAGGTCGGTTCGCCCCTGGAGCTCTACCATCAGCCGGCCAACCTGTTTGTCGCGGGGTTCCTGGGCACGCCGAAGATGGGTTTTCTCAAGGGCCAGGTGACCCGGATCGACAGCCAGGGCTGCGAAGTGCTGCTGGATGCCGGCACCCGCATCAGCCTGCCCCTGAGCGGCGCCAAGCTGAGCGTCGGCGGCGCCGTGACCCTGGGCATCCGCCCGGAACACCTGAACCTGGCCCAACCCGGCGATTGCACCCTGCAGGTCACGGCCGACGTCAGCGAACGCCTGGGCAGCGACACCTTCTGCCACGTGCTGACCGCTTCCGGCGAAGCCCTGACCATGCGCGTGCGCGGCGACCTGGCCAGCCGCTACGGCGAAACCCTGAGCCTGCACCTGGACGCCGAACACTGCCATTTATTCGATGCCGACGGCGTGGCGCTGACCCGCCCGCTGCGCGCCGCCGCCTGATAGCCGAGAACCTGCGATGAAACTCAACCACGCCAACCTGCACCGCCTCGCCTCTGAAGTGCAACTGCCCGCCTACGCCCTGGACGACACGCGCCATGGCATCGCCCATATTGGCGTTGGCGGTTTCCACCGCGCGCACCAGGCGTATTACACCGACGCCCTGATGAACACCGGCAGCGGCCTGGACTGGGCCATCTGCGGCATCGGGCTGCGCGCCGAAGACCGCCGCGCGCGGGATGACCTGAAGGAACAGGACTACCTGTTCACCCTGTTCGAGCTGGGCGATGGCGACGACACCGAGGTCCGGGTCATCGGCGCGATCCGCGACATGCTGCTGGCCGAGGACGGCGCCCAGGCCCTGATCGAGAAACTGGCCAGCCCCGAGATCCGCATCGTGTCCCTGACCATCACCGAGGGCGGCTACTGCATCGACGACAGCAGCGGCGAGTTCATGGCCCACCTGCCGCAGATCCAGCACGACCTGGCCCACCCGACCCAGCCGAAAACCGTGTTCGGCTTTCTCTGCGCGGCCCTGGCCAGACGCCGGGCCGCCGGCACCCCGGCCTTTACCCTGATGTCGTGCGATAACCTGCCGCACAACGGCGCGGTGACCCGCAAGGCGCTGCTGGCGTTTGCCGCCCTGCGCGACGCCGACCTCCACGACTGGATTGCCGCCAACGTCAGCTTTCCCAACGCCATGGTCGATCGCATCACGCCCATGACCAGCACCGCCCACCGCTTGCAGCTGCACGACCAGCACGCGGTGGACGACGCCTGGCCGGTGGTCTGCGAACCCTTTGTGCAGTGGGTACTGGAGGACAAGTTCGTCAATGGACGCCCGGCCTGGGAACAGGTCGGTGTGCAGTTCACCGACGACGTCACGCCCTACGAAGAGATGAAAATCAAGCTGCTCAATGGCAGCCACCTGGCCCTGACCTACCTGGGGTTCCTCAAGGGCTACCGTTTTGTCCACGAGACCATGGCCGACCCGCTGTTCGTCGCCTACATGCGCGCCTATATGGACCTGGACGTGACCCCGCAACTGGCGCCGGTGCCAGGCATCGACCTCGCCGACTACAAGGACACCCTGGTGGCGCGCTTCTCCAACCGGGCCATTGCCGACCAGTTGGAGCGGGTCTGTTCCGACGGTTCATCGAAGTTTCCCAAGTTCACCGTGCCTACCCTCAACCGCCTGCTTGCCGACGGCCGCGACACCGAGCGCGCGGCCCTGGTGGTGGCGGCCTGGGCCCTGTACCTCAAGGGCGTCGACGAGAACGGCACGCGCTACAGCATTCCCGACCCGCGCGCCGAGTTCTGCCAGAGCCTGGTGGCCGACGATGCCCTGCTGACCCAGCGCCTGCTGGGGGTCGAGGAAATCTTCGGCAGCGCCCTTGCCCGCTCGCCGGCCTTTGTCGCAGCCTTCGAACGCTGCCTGGCCAGCCTGCGCGAGCACGGCGTGAGCAAGACCCTGGAGCGGGTGCTGGCCAGCCACGGCTGAAAACGCTGGATTTCATAGTTTGCGCAGGGTGATTCATGACCACACAGCAGCTGTTTCTGGGGATCGACTGCGGCACCCAGGGCACCAAGGCGATTATTCTCGACACCCACAGCGGTCAGGTGCTGGGCCTGGGCGCGGCCCCCCACAGCCTGATCAGCGGCGACAACGGTCGGCGTGAACAAGACCCCCAGCAGTGGCTGCAAGCCTTCAGCCACGCCGCCGCACAGGCCTTGCAGGCGGCCGGAGTCGATGGCCAGCAGATCCTCGGCATCGGCGTTTCAGGGCAGCAGCACGGCCTGGTGCTGCTCGACGACCAGGGCCAGGTGTTGCGTGCGGCCAAACTGTGGTGCGACACCGAATCCACCGCGGAAAACGACCGATTACTGGAATGGCTGGGGGGCGAGTCCGGTTCGCTGGAACGCCTGGGCCTGGTGATAGCCCCGGGCTACACAGTGTCCAAGCTGCTCTGGACCAAGGAGCACCATCCGCAGCTGTTCTCCCGTATCGCGCGGATCCTGCTGCCCCACGATTACCTGAACTTCTGGCTCACCGGGCGCGCCTGCAGCGAATACGGCGATGCCTCGGGCACCGGCTACTTCGATGTGCGCAGCCGCCAGTGGGACCTGGAACTGCTGGCCCATATCGACCCCAGCAGGCGCTTGCAGGCGGCACTGCCGCCGCTGATCGAGTCCGCGCAGGCGGTGGGCACCATCCTCCCGGACATCGCCCGGCACCTGGGGCTCAACCCTGCCGCCCTGGTTTCCAGTGGCGGCGGCGACAACATGATGGGCGCCATTGGCACCGGCAATATCCAGCCGGGGGCGATCACCATCAGCCTCGGCTCGTCCGGCACCGTGTATGCCTATGCCGACCAGCCCCAGGTCAGCCGCGATGCCTCGGTCGCGAGCTTCTGTTCATCCAGCGGCGGCTGGCTGCCGTTGATCTGCACCATGAACCTGACCAATGCCACCGGCGCGGTGCGCGAACTGCTGGGCCTGGACCTGGAAACCTTCAACCAGCGGGTACAGCAAGCACCGATCGGCGCCCAGGGCGTGTGCATGCTGCCGTTCCTCAATGGCGAACGGGTGCCCGCCTTGCCCCACGCCACCGGCAGCCTGCTGGGGCTGACCATGGACAACCTGACCCAGGCCAATCTGTGCCGCGCCGTGGTGGAAGGCACCACCTTCGGGCTGCGCTATGGCCTGGACCTGCTGCGCAACAATGGCCTGCAAAGCCGCAGCATCCGCCTGATCGGCGGCGGCTCGAAAAGCCCGGTATGGCGGCAGATAGTCGCCGACATCATGGACACCCCGGTGGTCTGCACCCAGCAGAGCGAAGCCGCAGCCCTGGGCGCGGCAATCCAGGCCGCCTGGTGCCAGGCGCGCCAGAGCGGGCTCGACACCCCCCTGGGCGAATTGTGCGAACGCTGTGTCACGCTGGACCCGGGCAGTGAAACACTGCCGATTGCGGCGAATGTGAGCGCCTATCACGAACTGTACAAACGACATCACAATTATGTCTTATCTATTTGATTTACATCGAATTTATCCAATGAAATCGGGCTTTCTGCTTGCAGAAAACGCCTTGCCGGAGCGCCTTGGGCCATGGATTCCCTGGGATTCGGTCACATACCCAAGAAGAAGCTTTAATAAAAACACGTAACCTATTGATGAGTAATGACTTATGTACCTTGTTTGCGGCGAAGCGCTGTTCGATTTCTTCAGCAAAGACGACGCCAGCGGCCTGACCTCGAAGGTGAATTACCAGGCCATTGCCGGTGGCTCGCCGTTCAACGTGGCCGTGGGACTGCGGCGGCTCGGGGTCGATGTCGGCCTGCTGGCCGGCCTGTCCAGTGACTTCCTCGGGCGCCGGCTGCATCAGGTGTTGCAGGAGGAAGGCGTGCGCACCGATTTCCTGGTGCAGTTCGAGGCGCCGACCACCCTGGCCATGGTGGCCGTGGGGGCTGACGGCTCACCCCAGTACAGCTTTCGCGGCGAAGGCTGCGCCGACCGCCAGCTGCAACCGAGCCATCTGCCGTTGTTGGGCAATGATGTACGCGGCTTGCATATCGGCTCGTTTTCCCTGGTGGTGCAGCCCATTGGCGACACCCTGCAAGCGCTGGTGCAACGCGAAAGCGGTCAGCGCCTGATCAGCCTCGACCCCAATGTCCGGCTCAATCCGCAGCCTGATATCGGCCTGTGGCGCCAGCGTATCGGCAGCCTGGTGCCGCATGCCGACCTGATCAAGGTCAGCGACGAGGACCTGAACCTGCTCTACCCCGACCGGGACCCTGCCGAAGTGATCCAGGGCTGGCTGCAGCAGCGCTGCCAATTGGCCTTCCTGACCCGCGGCGGCCAGGGCGCAACGGTCTTCAGCCGGGCCCACGGCAGTTGGTCGGTGCCGGCGCGGCCAGTGACAATTGCCGACACCGTGGGTGCCGGCGATACCTTCCAGGCTGCCCTGATTGCCTGGCTGACCGAGCAGCAGCTGGATTCACCAGCGGGCCTGGCACAACTGAGCAAAGCCCAGGTCGACGCCCTGCTCGACTTTGCGGTCGGCGCCGCCGCCCTGACCTGCACCCGCACCGGGCCGGACCTGCCTTATCGGCAGCAACTGGCCTGAAACTCGGGCGGCTACAGGATCGAGAAGTTGTAGCTCAGGATCAGCCGGGTTTCGTCGGTATCCCGGGCAAACTTCTCGTAGTTGCTGCGGTACGTGGCATTGCGCAGGCGCAGGTTCAGGCCCTTGAAATCGCCCTGCTGCACCACGTACTTGAGCTCGCTGTCGCGCTCCCACTCTCGACCCGCCTGGGCGCTGCCCGGCACGTTGATGTGGTCGCCGTTGACATAACGGGTGAGGAAGCTCAGGCCATTGAGGCCCAGGGCCTTGAAGTCGTAGTCATAACGCAACTGCCAGGAACGCTCCTGGGCGGCGGCGAAATCGTTGACCTGGACGTAGTTCACCAGGTACGGGTTGCTGCCATCCAGATACGGCATCGAGTTGGCGCCATTCATGCGCTGCCAGCCGGCACTGAAGGTATGGCCGCTGATGGCGTAGCCCAGCATGCCGCTCAGGGCGCGGTTATCGATCGAGCCCGCACGCTGGGCGCCGCTGTCGGCACTCTTGAACAGGCGCAGGTCGGCCTTGAGTACGCCGCTGCCCAGGGGCTGATTGGCCAGCAGGCCGATAAAGTGCTGGCGATAGACGTCATCCAGCTGCGCGTAGTGGTACTGGGCGCTCAGGCGCTCATTGAAGCGGTAGTCGACCCCGTAACTGTCGAAGTGATCAGCCGTGGTGTTGCAGGCATAGCGCTTGTTCTTGCAATGCACGCGGATGTCCTGGGCATCGGTGGAATCACGGGCGGTGTAGCGATCCAGGCGGGCGGCGGTAAAGGTCAGGTCCTGAAGCTCCCGGGAAGTCAGCAGGGCTCCGTTGAACAGGGTTGGCAACAGGCGACCGTCGTTGTACTTGAGCAATGGCAGGTCCGGCAGCAACGCGCCGTATCTGAGCTCGCTGCGGGAGAAGCGCACCTTGGCCGTCAGGCCCAGCTTGGCGTATTGATCCTCGGAACCCCTGGGGTCCTGGCCGTGGGACGGCAACAGCCCGCTGTTGCTGCGACCCGGGCTGGAATCGAGCTTGAGCCCGAGCATGCCCAGCGCATCGAGGCCAAAGCCAAAGGTGCCCCGGGTGTACCCCGATTGCAGATTGAGGATAAAACCCTGGGCCGACTCCTCACGCTTGGAGGCCCCTTGTGCGGCACTGGTATGGCCGTCACGAAAATCACGGTTGAAGTACACCGTGCGTGACTCCAGCCGCGCGCTGCTGTCTTCGAAAAAACCTTCAGCCCGCACCGGGCCGGCAAAACCGGCGCAGAGCAAGGCAGCGCCGAAGCCCAGGACCGGGCGCGCAGGGGACAAAGAAAATGGGCAGCACATGAAAAAAACTCCAACAGCCAATCGATACAGCGATAAAAACAAGCGACCCCATCCACCCGACAAATTCGGATGTAGGGGCAAAATTGATTGAATCAATGAGGAGCGGCAATCATCGCAGATGGCTTTATGACACCAAACCCGACCTTAGTCTGACGGTGTCGCCCGGTTCAGCGGGTAGCCAGGGTCGGTACGGAGAAACAACATGAAGTTTGGATCCGAATTCATGACCGCTCGTCGGCATTCTCCTACAGGAGATGCAGCTTTCTCTTAGTCATACATCAGATTAGAAAATCACTTCAACTAATTGATAGTTAAGGTAAATATTGAATTAGTTTTTTATTTATTACACCCTCGTCATTTATACAACACGGCTTCGCGTCAATTAACCGTCTTTAGCATGTGATAGCGTCAAAAATACGGAAAGGCTGTTTTTTCGGCGTGCGCCAGCTGTCTGGCCAATAACCCCCATCATGCTCATCACGGACGAGGTCGTTCCCTTGGATATCAGAGCTTTAGCCGGCAATCCTGCAGGCAAGCCGTATGCTCGCGCACCGTCCGTTCTTTCAGGGGTCGCGCAACACGGGGGCTGCCACACATGAACATACTCATCACCGGGGCAGCCGGGTTCATTGGCGCCCATACGGCACTGCGTCTGCTCAAGGATGGGCATCAGGTGACCGGGTTGGATAACTTCAATGCCCATTACGACCCGCAGCTCAAGCAGGACCGGGTGCGTTGGGTCGCCGAGCAGGTGGGCCAATTCCCCCTACGACAGCTGGACCTGAACGACGCTCCGGCCCTGGGGCGGCTATTTGCCGAAGTCCGCCCGCAGGTGGTGATCCACCTTGCCACTCAGCCCGGTGGACGCTGTACCCAAGCGAACGCCCATGGGCAGCCTGATTGCAGCCAAGCGGGTTTGCAGCCGATCCTGGCCCCCTGCCAACGTCATACCGTTGAACACCTGATCTACGCCGCTCCCGAAAGCCATTGCACCTGCAAAGCAGGCAGTGCCTTGCAGGTGGACAGTGACGGCCGCCTGCAAGGTATACCGTCCACCGCGCTGCGCTTTCTGACGGTGTATGGACCCTGGGGGCGGCCAGACATGGCGCCCCATCTGTTCGCGCGGGCGATTTGCGAGGAGTTGCCGCTGAAACTGTTCAACCACGGCCTGCATCAGCGCGACTTCAGTTACATCGACGATGTGGTCCACTCCCTGGTCCGCCTGCTGCACAAGCCGCCCTCGGGCCACACCCAACTGCAGGACGAATCGCCGGCCTGGCTCGACAGCACCCTGCCCCGGCGCCTGTTCAATATCGGTGGGCAGCGCCTGGTGCAACTCAAGGATTACGTGGCCACCCTGGAACAGTTGCTGGGCCGCAAGGCCCGCTTTGAATACCTGAGCTTGCCGGGTAATGACCTGCCCCCAGGGCCGGAACCCATCAGCGCCCTGGAAAACCTCACCGGGTTCGGACCACAGACGCCGCTGGCCCAGGGGCTGGGACATTTCGTCGAGTGGTTTCACGCCTATTACCGGCCCGGCTGTGTGCCGCCGGCGCCGGCACTGGAGCTCTCGGGGCAGAGTCCGCAACCCCAAGGCCGCGAATACTGATTGGCTTTTTTCTACAACTGCTTAGCTCCCTACTTAATCATTGGTTAATCCCGCGGTCCAAAGCTGTACTGGACCGCGCTAGCTCAGATACTTCTGATGCCCTCCGCGGCAGGTTCAGCGGCCATCCGGCGCTGAGCGACCTAATGTCTGCATCGGAGATTCATTATGAACGCGCGCATCCTGTTGATCGGCGCAGCCCTGGCCCTGACTGGCGTTACCGGGCTGGCCCAGGCCGATACCACCACCACACACCCCGTGCCCTATCACTACGGCATGCCCTTGCACGTGGCCAAAGTGGTGTCGATGACCGAGCCTACAACCCTGGAATGCAAGGTGGTGACGGCTGACATGAAGTTCATCGACAACGCCGGCAAGCTTGAAGACATCAGCTACAGCAAACTGTCCGAAGCCTGCAGCGATCAGAACTGAAACAGCCCCGGGGTCAGGCGCAGCAACCCTGCCACCTGACCCCGGCCACAGCGCCTGATTCAGTCGCTGCCTCCCGGCCCCGTTCGCCGGGCGTTATCAGATGCGCCCACGAAATACCCTGAGGCGCGGCTTCACCTTGGGCGCTATCGAATCGGCTGAATGAAATAAGGGAAATGACCTGAACGCAGCGCCTGACCGGGAAACCGGCTCGGCGCCGCATTGCATGGCAAAAAACCAGCCCGGGCCTGGGGTTCACCCAAGCCAGGCGTATGGTGACAAACCCCGGTGCCCCACTGCTTGACTAGTAGGCACGGGCTCGTTGGGGCAGGCTCTGCTGACCTGGATTGTGGGCCAGGTCATAGCGCAATTCGGCGATCAGCTCGTTGATTTCCCGGCAACCATTGAGGCCCGAGGCATCGATGCCGGTCACGACCAGGTCCACGCGGTCGGTTTCATGGTCGCCAAAGACTTTCACCGTCATGGACAAGTCCGGGCTCAAGGTGCATTGGCAGCGTTTGGGCAGAAAACTGCTTTCAATAATGTTGCGTAGTTCCAGGGCAGATAAAAACATGGCGACTCTCTCCTTTATTTGAGACTGCCAATCAATGGACAAAACAGCAGGGCTGCAGTGACTTCCGTGTTCGGGTGCGATCCGGGCCGTGCCTTGACCTTCCATGAAGACAGGACCAACTCCTAGACTAGGCCGCTTTCCCGCTCCCGCTAAATTCTATTTAGCTCTGAGCTCCAAGCTTTTTACCCAAGATTGCAGGCATCGATCCATTTGGAGGGATGGCCCCGCCACAGGCTGTTTCCGGGTGTGACAAAGAGATCAGGCTTGAGGGTATGAGAAGCACAGAACATGCCCATGGCGACCACCGGGCATGCCTAGGACAATCAAGGGCTTGGGCCATAAATGTCATTCCGACATCATGCAATCTGCAACAAAGGCCGCATTGCGCCCTGCAAATTGCCAGACCGCAGACGGACGGTTTGCATTGACCCAGCGCAGGCGGTAAGAATGCCCGACCCGGGCCCCGGCCCTGATCCACGCAAATGAGTGGGTCTTTCTTTTTATCCGCAAGGAGGCGTCATGCGCTCGACATCCATCCATTCCGCCGGCATTGCCCTGTTGCTGTGGGGTATTTCCTCAACGGCGAACGCCGCCAAACTTGAAGACGTTGCCCCCTACCCCAAGGCCGAATCCGGCTTCAACCGGCAAGTCATCCAGCTTCAGAAAAAAACCCAGGAACAGGACTACAAGGTCGAGATCCTGGCGGGCAAGACCCTGACCGTGGATTGCAACCAGCAACGCCTGGGCGGCAACCTGCAGGAGCAAACCCTCGAGGGCTGGGGCTATTCGTACTACCGCCTGGAGCAGGTGACGGGGCCCATGACCACCCTGATGGCCTGCCCCGATGGCAAGAGCCATCGCGCGTTCGTCCCGGTGATCGGTGACGGTTTCATGCTGCGCTACAACAGCAAGCTGCCCATCGTGATCTACGCCCCCAAGGACGTCGAAGTGCGCTACCGGATCTGGAGCGCCGGGAAAAAAATCGACAGCGCCCGCGTCGAGTAAGTCGGCTGCCGGCGCTGCATCACCCCTGACCGATTCAGGTCCTCGTCGAATTCCAAGGATTGCCGAACATGATTACCTGCCATGTCAAATACGTGATCGACCCTTACCAACTCGCCGAATTCGAGGCCTACGCCAAGACCTGGATCGAGGTGGTCGAGCGCCTCGGTGGCACCCACCACGGCTATTTCCTGCCGTCCGAAGGCGCCAGCAATATCGCCTACTGCCTGTTCAGCTTCCCATCCCTGGCCGACTACGAAAGCTACCGCCATATCGCCCTCACCGACCCGCAAAGCGTGGCCCTGGTGGATTCGCTGCTGGAGAAGAAATTCATCCTCAGCTACGAACGCAGCTTCATGCGTCCGTTGCTGGCCTGATCAGGCCGGTACGGCATTGCCCAGGGCCACGCGCTGGGCAATGCCGCCCAGGCTGTCGAAGTTGATATTGGCCCCCGAGTCGATGGCGACCAGGGTTTGCCCGCGCACTTGCCGCTGCGCCACGTAGCGCTTGATCCCGGCCACGGCCAGGGCGCCAGAAGGTTCGGTGATCGAGCGGGTATCGTCGTAGATGTCCTTGATTGCGGCGCAGAGTTCATCATTGCTCACGGTCAAGACCTCATCCACATAGTGGCGGCAGATCTCGAACCCATGGGCGCCGACCTGGGCCACCGCGACCCCATCGGCGAAGGTACCGACGCTGGGCAGAACCACCCGCTCCCCGGCCTTGAGCGCCATTTGCAAGCAATTGGAGTGCTCGGACTCCACGCCCACGATGCGCACCTCAGGGCGCAGGTACTTGACGTAGGCGGCAATCCCGGCGATCAACCCGCCCCCACCCACCGGTACAAAGATCGCATCCAGCGCCCCGGGCTGCTGGCGCAGGATCTCCATGCCCACGGTGCCCTGCCCGGCGATCACATCCGGGTCGTCGAACGGTGAGACAAAGGTGCGCCCGGTCTGCGCCGCAAGCTCCAGGGCGTAGGCCAGGGCAAACGGAAAGCTCGGCCCGTGCAGCACCGCCTCGGCCCCACGGCTGCGCACCCCGATCACCTTCAGCTCCGGGGTGTGGGTGGGCATGACGATGGTTGCCTCGATACCCAGCTCCCGCGCCGCCAGGGCTACACCCTGGGCGTGATTGCCCGCCGAGGCGGTAATCACCCCACGCTGACGCTGCGCCTCGCTGAGCTGTGACAACTTGTTGTAGGCGCCGCGAATCTTGAAGGAAAAGGTCGGTTGCAGGTCTTCGCGCTTGAGCAGGATCTGATTGCCCAGTGCTTGGGATAGGGCCGGCGCCAATTGCAGCGGCGTGCGCACCGCCAGGTCATAGACCGGCGCCGCGAGGATTTTCTTCACATAGCCTTCAAGCAGCCCGAGTTGCGGGTCCTGGCGGTTGGCGCGGGTCATGGGAGGTCTCCTGGGTGGTGTTCGAAGCCCGGAAGACAGAGAGAAAAAACCCGCCTCCAGGGCGGGTTGGGTGCAGTCGTCAGCAAGCCCGCCAATAAGGAATGGCGGTAATAATGCTTGGCTGGGAACGGAATGCTGGGGAAGTCATGCACGGAAATTACCCGGCAAAAGGCTGACCCGTCAATGGACATTTCGCCACCAAGCCGCGCTTTATCTGAAGTAACCCCTGGATAGATCCATGCTCAAGGGCTTTTCGCCAGCCGCTTCAGCCCCAGCACCATGGCCCCCGCCCCCAGGCCCATGGCGCTGAGAAACAACGGGTACGACACCCACCAGGGCGTGCCGGCCGTCATCATGCTGAACTCCGACATGCCGCCGATGCTGGCCAGCAGGTTGAGCGGCAGAAACACCACGTTGATCAGCGTCAGCTTGCGCAACAGGCTGTTCATGTTGTTGTTCATCAGGTTGCCGCGGGCATCGATCAGCCCGGAGAACACCGTGGAGTAGATCTCCGCCTGCTTGTAGCACTGGTTGTTTTCGATGATCAGATCGTCGATCAGGCCCACCGCCTGCGGGCTGAAATGCTCCTTCTCGGCATGGTTGCGCAACCGGGTCAGGACCGCACCGTTGCTGTGAATCGCATTGATGTAATAGATCAGGCTCTCGCTGAGGTTGAACATCTGCACCAGGTGGCGGTTTTCCATGGAGGCGTTGAACTGCTGCTGCAACTCCCGGGCGACCATCTTGATCACCTTCAGGTGCCCCAGGTAGTGGTGAATATTGCCCAGCAGCAGGTCCAGCAGTACATCCAACGGCGTGTGTAGGGCCTGGCGCTGGCCCAGGCCGTCGAGTTGGCCGTCGTCGGTGGCGATCACCAGCAGGCGATCCGGCGAAAACAGCAACCCGCAGGACGACACCTCGAACGCCAGGCTGCCGCCGCCGGAGTAGTTTTCCGGGCGCTTCCAGATCAGGAACAGGTTGTCGGGATGAAACTCGATGCGCGACACCTCGTCCGGGTCCAGGGCGGAGGCCAGGGCATGCTCATCGAGCTTGAACGCGCTGTGCAGCAGGTCGCGCTCCCCCAGGTCGGGGTTGCAGAACAACATCACTTCGGCGTCCAGCCGCTGCACCGGCAGCAGGCGCCCCTGGGCCAAGCGGTAGCTCTGGATCATCGCGGCGGCCTCACCAGGCCTGGCCGCGACGCTTGAGCTCCAGGCGTCGGACAAACTCCTCAAGCACCAGGGAATACAGGTCGTCCTGCAAGTAGGCGTCTTCGATGCCGGCGTCCATGTTCGGGTTGTCGTTGACCTCGATCACCACCACCTTGTCGCCGGACTGCTTGAGGTCGACCCCATACAGGCCGTCGCCGATCAGGTTGGCGGTCTTCACCGCCAGTTCCACCACTGCTCGCGGCGCCTCGTGCACCGCCAGGGTCCGGCACTCGCCGTTGATGTCCTGGCCCTTGGCTTTGTGGTTGTAGATCTGCCAGTGGCCCTTGGACATAAAGTACTGGCAGGCAAAGATCGGTTTGCGGTTGAGCACGCCGATGCGCCAGTCGTACTCGGTGTAGAAAAACTCCTGGGCCAGCAACAGCACCGAATGCTCGAACAGCTCGGCCGTCGCCTCCAGCAGCGCCTGCTGGCTTTCGACCTTGATCACCCCACGGGAGAAACAGCCGTCGGGGATCTTCAGCACCAGCGGGAACCCCAGGCGCTCGCCCACGCGCTCGAAGTCCTGCGGTCGCTCCTTGTACAGAATCTCGGTGGCCGGCATGCCCAATTGATGGCTCTTGAGCAGGTCGGTCAGGTACACCTTGTTGGTACAGCGCAGAATCGACGCCGGATCATCCATCACCACCAGCCCCTCGCTCTCGGCCTTTTTCGCGAAGCGGTAGGTGTGGTTGTCGACACTGGTGGTTTCGCGGATCAACAAGGCGTCGTATTCGGCCAGGCGTGAGTAATCCTTTTTCTCGATCAGTTCGACATCGATGCCCAGCCCCTTGCCGACCCGGATAAAACGCTCCAGGGCCAGGGCGTTGGACGGCGGCAAGGCTTCCTGCGGGTCATGCAGGATCGCCAGGTCATAACGGGCCATGCGCCGCGAGCGTGGCAGGCGCCAGATCTTGCGGCTGAAACTGTCCAGGGCATTGGCGAATTGATCTTCCTGATCATCGCGCACTTTATGCAACGTGCCGGACTTGACCCCTTCAATGTGCCAGCCGTTAGTTCTCTTGAAGTCAACTAACAGTATGGGACAGGGAAACAACTCGAATAACTGACGCGCCAGATCCTGCAACGGCTCGATACTACTTTTGCCGAAGTACAAGGTCAGAGTAAAGGCTTCAGTGTCACTGTAAGCATGATTATTCAGGGCCTTTTCCAGGGTTTTATCCAGGTCATCCAAGGCCAGGCCATACAGCGACTTACGGGTCAGCTCGCTGATGGTCCGCACCGAAGGAATCACCCGATGGCCCCGCGCCTCGGCCAGCAACGAGCAGTAGTAGCCATGGCCCAGGTACTTGTAGCTGCGGCACAGGTTGATCACCTGGACCCGCTTGCCCGGCTCATTACCACGGGTTTGCTCAAGGTATTCCTGAGCCGTGACCACGTCTTCGCTGGGGAAGTAGGACGCCCAGTCCTCCTTGCGTTCGACAATAATAACCAGCTGGCTGGAAGTTCTAGCCACCTCGGAAAAATAAGCAGTTGTCGTTATTGTTTCCGGCAAACTTTGCTCGGATACTTCACGCCATTGACCCTGTACCGCTGACATAGTGATTGATCCGCTGAAGAACAAGACCGTTTCTATTAAGCATGAAGTTTTTTAAAAGTCCCGTTTCATTACGCAACTTTTACGGCGGTTATATGGATCTTGTCTTTCGCACTGCAACCCTCGACGACCTGCCCAGTCTGCTGGCGCTGGAACAGCAATGTTTCACCAGCGACCGGCTGACGCCGCGCAGCTTCCAATGGATGATCAGCCGGGCCCATGGGCAGTTGGTCGTCGCCGAACACCAGGGAGGCATTCAGGGCTATGCCCTGGTGCTGTTTCACCGTGGCACTTCGTTGGCGCGCTTGTATTCGATCGCCATCGCCGTGCAGGCACGGGGCCAGGGCCTGGGGCAGCGCCTGCTGCAAGAGATCGAGGCACGGGCCCTGGCGCATGACTGCGCCTACCTGCGCCTGGAGGTACGCAGCGACAACCCGTCGGCGATTGCCCTCTATGAGCGCAACGGCTATCGGCGCTTTGCCCTGATCCACGACTATTACCAGGACCACGCCGATGCCCTGCGCCTGGAAAAACGCATCCTGCAGCACCGCGAGACCCGCAGCATCCGCGTACCCTACTACCCCCAGACCACCGACTTCACCTGCGGCCCGGCCTGCCTGTTGATGGCCATGGGCGCCCTGCAACCCGGCCGGCTACTGGAGCGCCGCGAAGAGCTGCAGATCTGGCGTGAAGCCACCACCGTGTTCATGACCGCAGGCCATGGCGGCTGCAGCCCCCAGGGTTTGGCACTGGCGGCCTGGCAGCGAGGTTTTCGGGTGCGGTTACAGGTCAATACCGTGGGCCCGCTGTTTCTCAATGGCGTGCGGGACGAGCGTAAAAAGGACGTCATGCGCCTGGTGCACGAAGAGTTCTGCGCGCAACTGGCCCAGAGTTCGGTGCAGCAGGTGCTGGGCGGACCGCTGGACCTGTCGCGCCTGCTGCACGACGGTGGGCAGCCCCTGGTGCTGATCAGCAGTTATCGCCTGACCCGCTCCAAGGCGCCGCATTGGGTGATGGTCACTGACTGTGACCCGGATTTTGTCTACCTGCACGACCCGGACGTCGACCACAGCCAGCATCGCCAGGCCGTGGACTGCCAGCACTTGCCGGTGAGCCACGCCGAGTTCGCCAAGATGTGCAGCTTCGGCAGCAGCAAGTTGCGGGCGGCGGTGGTGCTGTACGCCCCCCCGGCACAGGTGCCGGATGCCAACGGTGACCCTGGCCCCGGCGCCGCCGGCAATCAGTTCAGGCCTACGCGGTACAGCCCGCCCTTGTCCTCGTCGGTCAAGACATAGAGGTAACCGTCCGGCCCCTGGCGCACATCGCGGATGCGCGCCTTGAGTTCGCCGAGCAGGCGCTCTTCATGCACCACCTGCTCACCGTCGAATTGCAGGCGAATCAACTCCTGCGAGGCCAGTGCGCCGATAAACACGTTGTGCTGCCAGGCCTTGAAGCGGTCACCGTCATAGAACGCCATGCCGCTGATGCCCGGAGACTTCTCCCAGACATGGTGCGGGGCCACGGTGCCTGGTGCGCTCTGCCCCTGAGCTTCAGGGATCGGCTGGCCGGAGTAATTGATGCCGTGGGTCGCCAGGGGCCAGCCGTAGTTCTTGCCGCGCTCGATGATGTTGATTTCATCGCCGCCCTTGGGCCCGTGCTCGTTCTCCCACAAGGTGCCGCTCCAAGGATTGAGGGCCGCGCCCTGGGGATTGCGGTGGCCGTAGGACCAGATTTCCGGACGCACGCCGCTTTGGCCGACGAAGGGGTTGTCGTCCGGCACCTTGCCGTCAGCGAAGAGGCGCACGACTTTGCCTTGCAGCTTGTCCAGGTCCTGGGCCGTCGGCCGATCGTTGTTTTCGCCGAGGGTGATAAACAGGTAGCCGTCACGGTCGAACACCAGCCGCGAGCCGAAGTGATTGCCCGTGGAGAGTTTGGGTTCCTGGCGGAAGATCACCTGGAAACCTTCCAGGCTCTTCAGGTCACTGGACAGCCGGCCACGACCCACCGCCGTCCCGGCAGTGCCGCCTTCGCCACCACCCTCGGCGTACGACAGGTAGACCATGCGGTCCTGCTTGAAGTCCGGTGACAGCACCACGTCCAAAAGGCCGCCCTGGCCCTTGGCCCAGACCTGCGGCACACCGGTCAGTGGCGCCGATATCCGGCCGTCGGCGTTGACCAGCCGCAGGTGGCCGGGGCGCTCGGTCACCAGCATGCCCTGGCTGTCCGGAAGGAAGGCCAGGGCCCAGGGATGATCGAGGTTCTGGGTGATCGGGGTGACGCTGAGGGTGCCCTGCTCGCTGGCATATTGCTGCGCGGTGGCAGCCGAGGCGGCGGGTACGGTGGTCAGGAAAACACTGGCGCAGAACGTGGCCAGGAGAGTTTTACGCAACATGCACTATTCCTTCCGTTGCTTGAAAGTCCGGCGGGCCAAGGACCGTCAACGTCCTCGGCAGCGCTCAGCGTCTGTCATTCGATTGAGGGTCACGGCTACCGGGTTGGGGCTGCGGATTGGCTCTGGGCGGGCTGCCGGTGCGTGGATAGCCGTTGCCGATGCCGCCGTTTTCCAGGGTCGGCGGACGCGGCACCGGAGCGGTATTCGGCCCGCGAATGGCCGGGGCGCTGGGTTGGGTGCCCTGCATGCTATTGGGGTTGGCCCGGCGCGTCGGGCTGTTGTAGGGGTTGTCGTTGCCGCTATTGGGCAGGCTCTGCGCCAGCAATAATTTCGCTTCGCCAGTACCGGCCTGTGGAGCGGCCTGCACCACGGCACTGGCACATGCGGCCAGGGCGAGCGCGGCCAGGCGTCCCATCAGTCTGTTCATAGGGCCCTCGTTGATAGCAAGCAGATATCAGTTTCGAGTCCACGCTACGCCCGGGGTTCGCCTTTGTTAATTAAATAATCCTTAAGAACATGTAACACCGAATATCCGCAGCCGGCCTGGTCCGGGAATCGTCAGGGAATCGCCGCGCGTTAATGGGCGAAACTTTTGCCGAACGCCGCAGGTCACCTGAAGACTCACACTGCAGAGGCGACGACCATGGCACGGGCAATCTGGAAGGGCGCGATCAGTTTCGGTCTGGTGCATATCCCGGTGGCCCTGGTGTCGGCCACGGCGTCCCACGGCGTCGACTTCGACTGGCTGGATCAGCGCAGCATGGACCCGGTGGGCTATAAGCGCGTGAACAAAGTCACCGGCAAGGAAGTCACCAAGGAACACATCGTCAAGGGCGTGGAATACGAGAAAGGCCGCTATGTGGTGCTCAGCGAAGAGGAAATCCGCTCGGCGCACCCGCTGTCGACCCAGACCATCGATATCTTTGCCTTCGTCGACAGCCAGCAGATCCCCCTGCAAAACGTCGACACCCCGTACTTCCTCGCTCCGGACAAACGCGGCGGCAAGGTCTACGCGCTGCTGCGCGAGACCCTGACCAGCACCGACAAGGTCGCCCTCGCCCACGTGGTGCTGCACACCCGCCAGCACCTGGCGGCACTGATGCCCCTGGAGTCGGCGCTGGTGCTGGTGATGCTGCGCTGGCCGGCCGAGGTGCGCAGCCTCGACGAACTCGAACTGGGGGCCGAAGTCACCCAGCCGCAGTTGGCCAAGGGTGAGCTGCAAATGGCCAAGCGCCTGGTGGAAGACATGAGCGCCGACTGGGAGCCCGAGCAGTACCGCGACAGCTTCGAGGACAAGATTCACGCCCTGGTGGAGAAGAAAGCCCGCGCCGGCAAGATCGAGGACGTCGAGACCCAGGCTGGCGAGGAGCAACGCAAAAGCGCCGACATTATCGACCTCACCGAAATGCTCAAGCGCAGCCTCGGCTCGCGCCCCAGCGCCAAGGCCCCGGCCAAATCCGCCAAACCGGCCACCCGACGCGCGCCTGCCAAACCCGCCAGCAAAAAAGCCCCCAGCAAGAAGTCCACGCACAAGACCCGCGCCTGAACCTCGCATGGGCGCGCAGCACAAGGTAGTCCGTCATGGCCAGACCCCTGAGTGAATACAGCCGCAAACGCAATTTCGACATCACCTCCGAGCCCTCGGACACGCCGTCGGCCAAGGACAGGCCGGGGGCCTCGGCCTTGCGTTTCGTGATCCAGAAACACGATGCACGCAACCTGCATTACGACTTTCGCCTGGAGCTGGGCGGCACCCTGAAAAGCTGGGCGGTGCCCAAGGGCCCGAGCCTGGACCCGACTCAGAAACGCCTGGCCGTGCATGTCGAAGACCACCCCCTGAGTTACCGCGATTTCGAGGGCAGCATCCCTGCCGGCCAATATGGCGCCGGCGATGTGATCGTCTGGGACCATGGCGTGTGGCAGCCCCATGGCGATCCGCAGGCCGGCTACGAGGCTGGGAAGCTCAAGTTCCGCCTGATCGGCGAAAAGCTGGCAGGTGACTGGACCCTGGTCCGCACCCATTTACGCGGCAGTGGCGACAAGCAGCAGTGGCTGTTGATCAAGGAAAACGACCCGCAAGCCCGTTCCGCCGATGAATACGACGTCCTCGAAGACCTGCCTAAAAGCGTGATCAGCCAGGCCACGGTCGGTGCCGGCCGGAGTAAGCCAAAATCCCCGCCCAAAGACAAAAAGTCCACGCGCGCCACAGCAGCCGCCACGGCCCTGCCAGAACGCCTGGCACCGCAGTTGGCGACCCTGGCCGAACAGCCGCCCAACGGTGACTGGCGCTACGAGATCAAATTCGACGGCTACCGAATCATGGCCCGGATCGAAAAAGGCCAGGTGCGCCTGCTGACCCGCAACGGCCATGACTGGACCCCGCGCCTGCCGTTGCAGGCCAAGGCCCTGGCGGCGCTGAAGTTGCGCGACAGCTGGCTGGATGGCGAGGTGGTGGTGCTCAACGACAAGGGCCTGCCAGACTTCCAGGCCTTGCAGAGCGCCTTCGACATCGGCCGCAGCCTGGACATCATTTACTACCTGTTCGACGCCCCGTTCCTGCAAGGCGCCGACCTGCGCCAGACGCCGCTGGAAGAGCGCCGAGCCCTGCTCAAGCAGGCCCTGGGGCGCAAGAACAGCAAGGTGCTGCGCTTCTCCGAGGCCTTCGCCGCCCACCATCAGGATATTTTCGAGAGCGCCTGCGCCCTGTCCCTGGAAGGCGTGATCGGCAAGCGCGCCGGCAGCCCCTATGTGTCGCGGCGCAGCCCGGACTGGATCAAGCTCAAATGCCGCCTGCGCCAGGAGTTCGTGATCATCGGCTACACCCGACCGCAAGGCTCGCGCAGCGGCTTTGGTGCGTTGCTGCTGGGGGTGTACGCCACGTCCGGGCTGGTCTACGCCGGGCGCGTGGGCACCGGGTTCAACCAGGCCATGCTGAAACAGCTGCATGGCCAGATGCAGCCACTGGAACGCCCCGCCTCGCCCCTGGCCAAGCCACTGACGACGGCCCAGGCCCGGGGCGTGCACTGGATCGAACCGCAGTTGGTGGGCGAAGTGGAGTTTGCCGAGTGGACCCGTGAAGACCTGGTGCGTCAGGCCGCCTTTATTGCCCTGCGCAGCGACAAACCGGCGACCCAGGTGGTTCGCGAGCAGGCACCAGCGCCCAGGGAGCATCAAACGCCAGCGGAGAAACACAGCCCGAGCCAGCCCCCGGACAGTGTCGCCGGGGTGCGCATCAGTCACCCGGAACGGGTCATCGATGCCCGCAGTGGCACCACCAAGCTTGAGCTGGCCCAGTTCTACCAAAGCATCGGCGACTGGATCCTGCCCCACCTGCGTCGGCGCCCGGTGTCCTTGCTGCGCGCGCCCGAAGGGGTCGAGGGCGAGCAATTCTTCCAGAAACACGCCGAGCACCTGGCCATCCCCCACATCAAGCACCTGGACCCGGCCCTGGACCCCGGCCATGCACGCCTGATGGAAATCGACAGCCTGCCGGCGCTGATCGGCGCGGCGCAGATGGGCACGGTCGAGTTGCACACCTGGGGCGCCACCACCGAGCACATCGACACCCCGGACCAGTTTGTCCTGGACCTCGACCCGGACCCGGCCCTGCCCTGGAAAACCATGCTCGAAGCGACCCAGCTGACCCTTTCAGTGCTCGACGAACTGGGGCTGCAGGCGTTTCTGAAAACCAGTGGCGGCAAGGGCATGCACCTGATCGTGCCGCTGGCACGGGTCCATGACTGGACCACGGTCAAGGCCTTCGCCAAGGCCATCGCGCACTTTATGGCGCAGCAGTTGCCGGAGCGGATCAGCGCCACCATGGGCCCGAAGAACCGCGTCGGGAAAATATTCGTCGACTACCTGCGTAATGCCCGTGGCGCCAGCACCGTGGCGGCCTATTCGGTCAGGGCCAGGCCTGGCCTGCCGGTGTCGGTGCCCATCAGCCGCGATGAACTGCCAGGGTTGCGCAGCGCCCAGCAATGGGACATCCGCACCCTCTGGCAACGCCTGGAAACCCTCAAGGGCGACCCCTGGACCGGCTATGCCCATCGGCAGCGGATCAGCGCAAAAATGTGGCAGCAACTGGGGGCCAGTCCACCCTGAGACGAGGGGCGGCAGCGGCGCCTGCAGCGAGGGTGCAGGCGCCCGGGGGCGGGGTCAGATCAGGATGAACAGCAACAGCAGGCCGCCGAAGATGGCCCACTTTTCCAGGTAATAACGCGTACGGTTGCGCTTCTTCAACTCTTTGCCGCGCAAGCGGATCTTGTACAGCTTGTTGAAGGCGCGATTCAGGCCACCGGTCTTGTCCCCGGCATCGTTGGGCGAACCGGCAGCGGCCATCACCGTGCGGCTGAACCAGGCATTGAAGGCCGCAACCCAGCGGTACTTCATCGGCCGCTCGACGTCACAGAACAGGATGATGCGATTGTGCGGGGTGGTGTTTTCCGCGTAGTGGATGTAGGTCTCGTCGAACACCACCGCTTCGCCGTCACGCCAGGAATAGCTCTCGCCGTCCACATTGATGTAGCAGCCATCATCGTTCGGCGTGTCCAGGCCCAAGTGGTAACGATAGGAACCGGCGTAGGGGTCGCGGTGGCGCACCAGCTTGGAGCCTGGCGGCAACTCGGCAAACATCGCTGCCTTGATCGAGCCGATGCCTTGTACCAGTTCGGTGGTGCGCGGGCAGAGTTTCATCGCCGACGGGTGACTGTCGCCATACCACTTGAGGTAGAAGCGCTTCCAGCCACTTTTGAAAAAGGAGTTGAAGCCCAGGTCGTTATAAGTGTCCGAGCGCTTGATCTCCCCTGCCCTGAGCAGGTTCTGACCTTCGGCGCGAATTTCTTCCCAGTGCTCCTGCAACGGCTGTAATTCGGGGAATTGGGCCGGGTCCAGGTAGGGACGGTTGGGGTTCTTCGAAAACAGGTAGAGGAAGCAGTTGATCGGAGCCAGGAAGCTTGAGTGATCACTCAGTTGGCGGCCCAGCTTATGGCGCACACGACCGCGCAGGTGGACGTAGGCGATAGAGAGAACATAAACAGCAGCAATAATGAGTTTCACGAGAAATCGTCACACGTCAGAAAAGAATATGCCGCGCCCCTGCAAACCGATGGTTGAAGGGCAAATTGCAGCGTCTGAATTAAAAAAAGCGCAGTCTGCAGGCAGGTTACTGAACCGCCTCACTCATTGGCATCTGGCCATTGGTTGGCAATTTAGCCACATTCTGTAACCAAAAGTTAACTCAAAATTGTGAAAAACTGCGCTTGCCGCCACCCCATCGGTCACCCGCTTGTGCAGCGTCCCCAAGGCTCCGGGCGCGATCGTCGATGCATAGCGCGCGCCTTGCCCGAGGAGGTTTTCAGCCTGTTATGCTGCGCGCGCTCGACGCCTACCCGCGAGCGCCCGCAACGACCGCCCGCAAAGGACCGCGATACCCATGACTGACCCCCTCGCGCCGGCGCTGATCCTGCTGCCCGGCATGGACGGCACCGGAGAGCTTTTTCAGCCGCTGATTGCCGCCCTGGGTGGGCGCTTCGAGCTGATCGTGCTGCGCTATCCGAGTGATCAGCCCCTGGACTACCCGGCCCTCGAATCCCTGGTGCGCCAGGCCCTGCCCCAGACGCGACCGTTTGTAGTGCTCGGCGAGTCGTTTTCCGGCCCGATCGCCGTGGCCATTGCCGCCACGAACACGCCACTGCTCAAGGGCCTGGTGCTGTGCTGCACCTTCGTGCGCAACCCAAGGCCGCGCCTGGGACGCCTGAGTTTCCTGCTCAAGCTGCTGCCGTTGGCCCGGGCACCGCTGGGGCCGATCAGCAGAGTTCTGCTCGGCAGCTACGCGACGCCGGCCCTGCATCAGGCGCTGTCCCAGGCAGTCGCCCAGGTCACGCCGCGGGTGATGCAGGCCCGGCTCAGGGCGGTGGTGGCGGTGGATGTCAGTCAGGCACTGGCTGCCAGTCGCGTCCCTGTGCTGTACCTGCGGGCCAGCCAGGATTTTCTGGTGCCGGCCAGCGCCAGCGAAACGGTGGCAAGCCTGCGGCCGGATGCGCAGATCGTGACCCTCGACGGCCCCCATTGCCTGTTGCAGGCTGCCCCGGACCCAGCGGCGCAGCACCTGACGCGCTTTCTGCAATCGGTGTCCTGAACCCGCCCATTGCGCCACCTGCTTGAAGAGATTGCTTGATGAAGCCCGGAAAAACCGCAGTCGGTGACATTGTCTTGATTCCCCTGGCTCAGGGCTTTCGGCCGGCCAAAGTCCTGTATGTGTCGCAGCGCTATAAAGACACCATCCTGCTTGGGCTTTACGCCACGACCCTCAGCGCAGCACAGATGCCCGCGGACCTGCCGGACGGCTTCGGCCTGACCCTGTACACCTCCAAAGCCCCCATCCGGACCCAGCGTTGGCTGCAGGTCGGCAACCAGGTACTCACCGCCACCCAACGCGGCCTGGATCGCAGAATCGTTGCCACCGAGTTGTGGCAGGGGGATGAGCATCTGGGACCCGCATCAGCACAGGACCAGCTCGATCTCCCCCAGATGCTGGTCATGGGCGCTGGCCTGGTTGAAAAGAAGGCCCAGGCCCTGCTCCCCGCTGCGGGTTGAGCGCTCTCCCCCTCCTCAGCCGCCATCAGGCTCTGGTGCTGCTCACGGATCAGCCACGGAAACCAGCCGCCGACGATAGCGCCGCGAACTTTCGGTGGGTTGTCATGTTCAATACCCGGATTCATTCGCTCCGATGGGTACGCTCGACGGGCGGTGCCGCAGACGGATTCAGTGACTGGCCAATTCCCAGGCCGCCCCCAGGAGTTTTCGCGATGGACATCAATTGGCACTCGCTATTGCCCAACATCAAGCGCGAGCCCGCAGCCACGCGGGACGAGATCGACCAGTTGCTGGCCGACTTGGCGCGACCGATCCAGGCCGACGAGCGCCGTTCAATCCTTGGCGCGCAGCGTAACCCCTGGCCCGTGAGTCACGGCCTGCACTCAAGCTGGACGCCGATAGACCCCAGCGCCTGGCCGATGCCCGGCGCGTCTCCGACAACGAGTTGGCTGGCGTTTCTGGCATGGTCCAATGGCGGGCTGGTCACCCAGGGCGAAATGGAATTCTGTTTTTTTGGAACCCGAGAGGTTCGCGAGTTCCTGCTGGCTTACCAGTTCCCCGAGTACATGCCCCAGGCGATCCCCCTGGGGCTGGATGGGGCCGGCAACTTTGCAGTGCTGGATGTGCGCGAACCCGCTCCCCACGCCGAATACCCTGTACTCGTGGCCTCTGCGGGCAATCTGGGTTTCGAGGACGCACGCTGTCTGGCCCCCAGCTTCGAACTGTTCTGCCGACGCACCGAATCGGTTGAAAGTGCGCTGGACTGAAGTATCAACCGCTGAAAATCGATGGGTGCCCCCCTGCTCTTACGGATCGATTAGGCACGCTTGATCAGCGGTTCTCAAAGGGTAATGGAGGTCGCCGGATAGAACAGCGTGTTAAGCACGAAAAGAATCATCCAGAAACCGATTTCCAGGGTTTCGGTAATAGGCTGGATGCGTTTCACCGCGCCGTAGACATGCACCACAAACATCAAGGCGAAGACCACAAACAGAATATCGAAGGCATAACTGAAACTGGTGCCAGTGGTCGCGGAACGCAGCATGGCAACTTCCACCACCAGAATAAAAGCCCCCAGGCAGCGGCCAAAATAAATGGCCAGATGCTGGTGTTCAGGAATGGTCCAGCGCATCGCCCGGGCCCAGGCAATGGGCGCGATAAAGATCGGCAGGGCAAAAAACAGCGTAGTGACGATCATCAGGGTGGTGATGTAATGCTGACTGTATTGCGCGTAATAACCGAGCATTCCGAGATTCCTTATCGTTGAAGATCACCCCCGAAGGGTAGAATCGCAGAATTACAGCCGCAACTAACGACGTCCATTGTATTCAGGCCGAACGAGACCAAAGAGCGTGCACCCGGGCAAATAGTCGTAGTACCGAAGGTGCATTAGAGGACTGTATTCGGGCATGTTCCACTCGCTACTTGCGCAATTGAAGCGCCGCCGCTGGAAGTAGATCTTCTTCAATCCACCGCGCCAGTGTGGGCCGACTGATAGCTCGCGCGGTTTGCGCTAAATATTCCAATTCTTCACTGCCCAGGATGAGTCCATGGCTCAGGATCAATTCAAGGCCCGCCATTGCATCCCGCTCTTGCTCCATGCAAATAACAGCTTGTCGTGCAGGGGTCAGCCCGTTGCGGGCGGCAGATGAAAGACTGGCCCCATTGTCGATCAATCGTTTTACACGCTCGATGTGGCCGAACTTCAGAAGCATGGAGAGCACGGTTATTCCATGGTCATCCGCTTGATCGACCCTGTTGTGTTTTCTGTACCAGGCCAGTACCCATTCAAACACCGGATCGTCATGTTCCAACGCCACTCGATGCAGCAGATTGCCTCCTCCCAGATCACTTTTTTGAAACAGATCAACGTCATTCGCCGCCAGAAACTCAAGGCTCTCGATAGAGTCAGCCACATAAAACAACATGGGCACATCGTTATATGACTCGCTTCTTTTCAGACGTGGTAGCAAGCGCTCCATTGCACCTGTATCGCCGTTAATCAGGGCGTCGCCGGCTTCAAAGAGATCCACTATCAACACTTCATCAATCATCGATTGCTACCTATCAGGCATAGAGGTCAATCCAGTTGCAGCACCGGCCGGCCCGAGGCTGACCAAAGGACTTATGTTTGCTGTTGCACGTCATAGTTTGGCAAGTCGATGGCGTCCGCCTTGGGTGAAAGGAACTTGCCGAGCAATGTCTTGAATCCAGGCGCGGTTGCCAGCCTCAGCACGGCATGGCCGAGTCCGATGCCAAGCCGTGAATGGGGCGACGCCAACCTGGGGGCGAATTTGGGCACACTTTGCGCCTGGGCGACGTAAGGCCGCATCCGTTGTTCATAGGCGGCGAACGCCTGGGTGTGGTCGACGTGGCGAGCCAGCTCCCCGGCCAATACATAGGCGCCGCACAGCCCCAGGCTGGTGCCCATGCCGCTGATGGGCGAGGCGCAATAGGCCGCGTCCCCCACCAGCGCGATGCGCCCCTTGGACCAACGGGGCATCCTGACTTGGCCGACCGCTTCCAGGTAAAGGTCGGTTGTTTCATCCAGTGCTGCCAGCACGCGAGGCGTCTCCCAGCCCGCGTCGGCAAACTTTTGCTTGAGCAAGGCTATCTGCTGGTCCTGGGCAAGTTTCTCGTACCCGTTCGGGGCATGCTGAAAGGACAGAAAAGCCCGCGTGGTGCCCAGGTTATCCGGGCGCAAACAGACACAGCGGCCACCTGGAATGTTGTGCCAGCGCATGACCTGACCGTCGCTTGGCTGCCGGGGCACGGTGAAATAGGCGGTATACACATCCAGTGGCCGGCGCCGGACCTCATCGCCGAACACCCGATTGCGCGTCGCTGAACCAATGCCCTCGGCCACGATGACCAGATCGTAAACCTGCTCATCGCCCTGCTCGAAGCGCACATGAACCTGTCGGCCATCGTCCTCGATGCTTTGAATACTGTCGCCGAATCGGTACCTGACCCGGTCCTCGCTGCGCTGGATCAATAGCTTGGCCAGTTCGCCACGAAGAATTTCCAGCTCAGCTATCGGCCCCTCGCCGTCGAAGGCGTTCACCCCAATAAATGCCTTGGTCCGGTTGCCCTGGTCAACGAAGGCGATGCCTTGCTCATGAGTCGTGTTCGCCCGAATCAGATCCTCCAGGCCCATGCGCTGGACGACCACGCGCCCGGCGCCACGCACATCGACGGTCTGCCCACCGTCGCGAAATGCCGGCGCCCTTTCGACAACGGTGACGTCCATGCCCTGCCGGGACAACCAATAGGCCAATGCCGGCCCGGCGATGCTTGCACCGGTGACAAGAATTTTTTGCGGTTTCATCACGGCTCCCGGGGATCGAGGGTTGGCTGGGCAGTGCCCGGCAAGGTGCTGCGGTAGACCTCGATCACTCGCCCCAGAAACGCCTCGACCACTGCACGGTCCTGGCCTTCCAGCGCGCCCAGCACCGTGCCCAGGCCGTCGAGCATTGGCGCGAGATGCCGATAGGTCTGCGCCACCGAGGCCGGTACCGGACGCACCAGTACCCGGCGCTTGTCGTTGAGCTGGCGCTCACGGATCACATGTCCGGCGCGCTCCAGCCGGTCGATGACCTGGGTGATGCCGGCAGTGGTCACTGAAAGGCGCGTTGCAAGCTCGGTCGGTGGCAAGGGGCCGTCGGTTATCAGGTGCTCCAGTGCCGCTACGTCGGTCTGGTTGATGCCCAACGACGTGCCCAAATGGCCGGCCGCCTTGCGCGTGAGGATGGCGATCTGTTGCAGCTGTTGCCCGACCGGATCACTGGCAATCCGAAGGCCGAGTGGGTCCTCGGTGGTCAATGGCGCAGATGAGCGTGGCGAGATAGGCATGATGAAATCAACGGTCGAGAGTAACGGGCCAGCAAATTAGCATATAACTAACTTGCTTAGCTAGCTCCATGATAACCGCTAGAGCCCCTACCCTGTCAGCCCGCAGCAACCGCACAATTGCCATTTGCCAGCATCTTGTCGGTTATAAAACCCTGCCTATATGATCGCGCCTCACCCAATAGGCACCGGCTTTGGTCCAGGGACTGATGCTGCCCAGGCTTTTCACAGGCTCTACAAGGATGTTGAAACGATGAAAATCAAGATGGCGCCACAGTCGCGCAAGGACGCTGGCCTGGGTCAGATAGTGGCCGGTTGGGTCTTGGCCGCAATGACCCTGGCAGCGCCTGCACTGGTCCAGGCCAAGGACGCGCCGATTCCCCCTGGTGCAGTGCTCAGCGTGATGGAAAACATCCAGTTCGAAGATCAGGCCGACACCGGGGAACTGGAGGACGGTGCCGTTGCGACTTTCTGGTACGGCCATGAGCTCGACCTCGACGGCAAGCACTACTACACCGCGTTCGTCTGGCATACCCGGGACAGCGCCGCCCGCCAGGGCGAGGACTTCGCCGCACCCGAGGTCCAGGTCAGGCTGGCAGAGGCGACATTCGAGCGCACTCACCCGGGCCAGACTCAGGCCTATACCTTGCGTTACATCGAACGCAAGATCGGTTTCTTTGGAGCCCGGGAAAAGCCCGAGGACGTCGACCCCGCTCGCCCTGCCCTGGAACACCGCACAGCCGATGGCCGCCTGCTGTTGGCCGTGCCGACCTCGACCTTCGACAGCGGCGTCATCTTCAACGGCTACACGCTGTTCGTGTTCAATCCGAAGAAAAACGAGGATGACAACGGCTGGATCTGGACCTTTATCGGCCAGGTGCGCACCGGCGAGGACAACTCGGCCGCGTGCGATGAGGGCGCCGTGATGCCTTGCACCTTCAGCAAGGGCGAACTGAGTTTTGTCGACGGCCAGGGCCCGATGCCGCAGGTGAAGGTCATGCTCAGCGGCACCACCTTCGATGGCCCGAACAGCACCCGCCCCCTGGCTGCCGCCGACAACGTGACCTATGTCTACGACGGCCAGAAAAGGGAATACATCAGCAACCACTGAGTGGACCCTGGGGGATGACAAGGCCTTGAATAGCGGTCGCCCCCCTCCACTTCAACTCGCGGCCGGCCTCAGGTATCAGCCAGGCGGTACAGCGCTTGGGCATGGGACGGCATCAGACCGGCGCGTTGCAGATTGCGCCGGCTTTGCGAGTTGGCCAGCGCTGTCGCGGCGACGACACGGCAACCATGGGCCCTGGCCTGCTCTATCCGATGGGAGATCAGGGCGCCGTGATAGCCTGCGCCCCTGGCGGTTTTGCGGGTGGCGGCCGTCCCCAGGTAGGCCACGCCATGGTCGGCCAGGTACATCAAGGCACCCGCCACGACCTGGCCTTGGGCTTTGAGCACGTAGATTTTCATGCGCTTATCCGGCCCATGCCCCGCAAAAGAGGCTTGAGACAGCTCTCGCAGCTCCGGTTTGGTGCGAAAACCGCCGGCATGAACCTCGGCGAATTCGGCCAGCGTCTGCGGCGTGACCTCTTCGATCTCAAAGGGGTGACGGTTTGCGACCCCGTGGTCGATGGCGCAGGCAAATTGCAAATGCGTCCAGCCCTTCAACTTCTCCAGGGATGCGCCGGCCAGCTCGGCGTATGGCTGCATCGCGGGGGCTTTTCCGATCAGCGGGGTGACGGTCGAATAGGCTGCCGATGCCTTGAGCAAACTCAACACGGCCTGAGGCTCCCCCGGATTGTCGCCGTAGATGCGATTGAACATCGGGCTCGGCGTGGCCTGCACGTAAAAGCACGCCGCGGCGCCGTTGGAGAAAACCCTTGCCCCGTAGGGGTTGCCCTCGATCCTCAGCAGATTCTCGACCCGAGCACACAAGTACTGCCGTTCTGCGGCCTCGATCTCATGGGCCAATCCAATATCCATGTGCATCTTCCTTTATCGGGGCCGTTCCTGAGGGGCCGCACAGCCTGGTCCGTCACTTAACGCTGACCTGACCTCGGGCGTACATATAGATGGAACCGTGGTCGGGGATCTTGCAGGTGATCACACCCGGTGCGCCGGGCACCTTCTTGTCGTCCAGGGTGATCACCTCGGCGAGGTGGAAGTACTGCTTATCCTGCAGATTCTTGGCCTCGGCCGCAGCGTCGACCAGGCGCCCCAGCACTTCGGTGAAGGCTTCGTAGCACTGGTCTTCTTCACTCAGCTTCAGCTTGGCCAGCTCACGGTCGCTCTTGACGGCCATCTCGATCACCACCGGCTCCGCCGGCGTGGAGGTTGCCTGCGCCTCCACGTTCTGCATCGCGTAGCTGATTTTCAGTTGCCGGGGGTTGTAGTGATAGCGCAGGAACTTCCAGTCCTTCATCGCGTAGGCCAGGCCTTTTTCCGGGTCAAGGTAAAGCGTCACGTCATAGGTGTTCTGCACCCGCTTGCCGATCAGTTCCGATGCCGCGTGGGCCGTTTGCAAGTTCGCACTCAGCAGGAGTGCAGCCAGGGTCATGGCGAGGGAGGTGATTTTCATGGCTGGCAGTCCGTTCCGTGGCGATAGGTAGTAGCTCAAAGACGGCGGATGCTTTCATGGGCCCAGGGGGTGGTCAAGAGACTGGAGGGTGCAGACCGCCATACAACTGTCGTCACACCTATGCGACAATGCGCGCCATGTCTGGCATGAACCCCCGCATTCATCTCCCAGCAGCTCGGCCATAACGTGCAGATGCTGCTCTCGACTTATGCGCGATGGATCAACTCAACGTACGGGTTGGAGCGAAATCGAATCGCTCCATATCGGTCCCAAATTGGTCCCAGCCGAAACAAGCGCACTCTAAGCTATTGATAGGTAAAGTAATTGATCTCCACAGCTAACATCACGATGCAATTCGGCGCCAAGCCGTTGTTCGAAAACGTTTCGGTCAAATTCGGCGCCGGCAACCGTTATGGCCTGATCGGTGCCAACGGTTGCGGCAAGTCGACCTTCATGAAGATCCTCGGCGGCGACCTGGATCCATCCGGCGGCCAGGTGATGCTGGAACCGAACGTGCGTCTGGGTAAGCTGCGCCAGGATCAGTTCGCCTACGAAGAATTCACCGTGATCGACACCGTGATCATGGGTCACGAAGAGCTGTGGAAAGTCAAGGCTGAGCGCGATCGCATCTACTCGCTGCCGGAAATGACCGAAGAAGACGGCATGGCCGTGGCCGAGCTGGAAACCGACTTCGCCGAAATGGACGGCTACACCGCCGAATCCCGCGCCGGCGAACTGCTGCTGGGCCTGGGTATCGGCATCGAGCAGCACAATGGCCCGATGAGCGAAGTCTCCCCAGGCTGGAAACTACGGGTATTGCTGGCCCAGGCGCTGTTCTCCGATCCTGAAGTGCTGTTGCTCGACGAACCGACCAACCACCTGGACATCAACACCATCCGCTGGCTGGAAAACATCCTGACCCAGCGCAACAGCCTGATGATCATCATCTCCCACGACCGTCACTTCCTGAACAGCGTGTGCACCCACATGGCTGACCTGGACTACGGCGAGCTGCGTCTGTTCCCGGGCAACTACGACGAATACATGACCGTGGCGACCCAGTCCCGCGAGCAACTGCTGTCGGACAACGCCAAGAAGAAAGCGCAGATTTCCGAACTGCAATCGTTCGTCAGCCGCTTCTCGGCCAACGCCTCGAAAGCCAAGCAGGCCACTTCCCGCGCCAAGGCGATCGACAAGATCCAACTGGCCGAGGTCAAGCCTTCGAGCCGCGTGAGCCCGTTCATCCGCTTCGAACAAACCAAAAAGCTGCACCGCCAAGCAGTGATTGTCGAGCGCATGGCCAAAGGCTTCGATGGCAAAACCCTGTTCAAGGACTTCAGCTTCCAGGTCGAAGCCGGCGAGCGCGTCGCGATCATCGGCCCGAACGGTATCGGCAAGACCACCCTGCTGCGTACCCTGGTCAACGAACTGACCCCGGACGCCGGCACCGTGAAATGGACCGAAGCCGCTGAGCTGGGCTACTACGCCCAGGACCACGCGTCGGACTTCGAAGACGAATCCAACCTGTTCGACTGGATGGGCCGCTGGACCAAGGAAGGCGAACAAATGGTTCGTGGCACCCTGGGCCGCATGCTGTTCTCCAACGATGAGATCCTCAAGTCGGTCAAGGTCATCTCCGGTGGCGAGCAAGGTCGCATGCTGTTCGGCAAGCTGATTCTGCAAAAGCCGAACGTGCTGATCATGGACGAACCGACCAACCACTTGGACATGGAATCCATCGAGGCGCTGAACCTGGCGCTGGAAAACTACCCGGGCACGCTGATTTTCGTCAGCCACGACCGTGAGTTCGTCTCGTCCCTGGCCACCCGCATCATCGAACTCAGCCCAAGCGGTGTGACCGACTTCAGCGGCACCTACGACGACTACCTGCGTAGCCAGGGTGTAGCGATCTAAGGCAAGAGCCTCGATAAGCGGCAAGCTGCAAGAAAAAGCCCTGTCCTGGTGACGGGGCTTTTTGTTTTTCCCGCAAGGTGGTACGCCAGCTCGAAGCAATAGATAGCCTGCTTTCTTTTATTATCCAGCCACGCCATGATGCGGTTCTCCAACCGCCCGCCCGCGAACGAGCCCTCATGTCTGCGCAACAGCCGCCTGCTCCCAGCTCCATGACGATCACCCTGCAGATCGTCTCCATCGTTTTCTATACCTTTATTGCCTTCCTCTGCATCGGCCTGCCGATTGCCGTGTTGCCGGGTTATGTCCACGAACAGTTGGGCTTCAGCGCCGTGGTGGCCGGGCTGACCATTGGTTCGCAATACCTGGCGACCCTGCTCAGCCGGCCCATGGCCGGGCGCATGTCGGACAGCGTCGGCACCAAGCGCGCCATTGTGTACGGGTTGATCGGGATCCTCCTGAGCGGTGGCCTGACACTGCTCTCGACCCTGCTGCAAAGCCTGCCGCTGCTGAGCCTGACCATCCTGCTCGGCGGGCGCCTGCTGCTGGGCGTGGCCCAGGGCCTGATCGGGGTTGGCACCATCAGCTGGTGCATGGGCCAGGTAGGCGCCGAACACACCGCTCGCTCGATCTCGTGGAACGGCATTGCCTCCTATGGGGCGATTGCGATTGGGGCACCGCTGGGGGTGGTGATGGTCGACCAGTACGGTTTCGCCAGCCTTGGCATCGCCTTGTCACTGTTGGCAGCCCTGGCTCTGGTACTGATCCGCAACAAAGCCTCTGTGCCGGTGGTGCGTGGCGAGCGCCTGCCGTTCTGGGCGGTGTTCGGGCGCATCGCACCCTATGGCGCCAGCCTGAGCCTGGCCTCCATCGGCTACGGCACCCTGACCACCTTTATTACCCTGTTTTATCTGAATCGCGGCTGGACCGGCGCCGCCTACTGTCTGACCGTATTTGGCGTGTGCTTCATCGTGTCGCGACTGTTGTTCATCTCCGCCATCAGCCGCTTCGGCGGCTTCAGGGCCGCTATCGCCTGCATGAGCATCGAGACCCTGGGCCTGGTCCTGCTGTGGCTCGCGCCCTCCACCGCCTACGCCCTGATCGGCGCCGGGCTGACCGGTTTTGGCTTGTCACTGGTGTACCCGGCGCTGGGCGTCGAGGCGATCAGGCAGGTGCCCAACAGCAGTCGCGGTGCGGGCCTGAGTGCGTATGCGGTGTTTTTCGATCTGGCGCTGGCAATTGCCGGGCCGTTGATGGGGGCGGTGGCGCTGAACCTGGGGTATTCGTGGATCTTCTTCTGCGCGGCGCTGCTGTCCGTCACCGCGCTGGGCCTGACGCTGCTGTTGCAGCGCCGGTCCAACGCCTGACTCACTGATCCGCGGTCTGCATCCCGGCGCGGCTGGATTTGCCCAGGGTGTGGGCGAAGAATTTGCCGGCCTCGGCAATCAGGTTGCGGTGAATGTCCTCGCGGTCGACGCCATCGGCATCGGTGCACAGCGCTGGCATCGCTGCCAATTGCGCTTCGCTGCACGGGGCCATGAACACGAAATGCCCGGCGCCGGCCAGCAGCTTGAAGTCCGGTGCCACCGGCAGCTTGCGTGCCAGGGCCGCGGCGTTCTTGTCCAGCGCCACCAGTTTGTCGCCGTCGCCACTGTAGAGCAGCACCGGTACATGCACGCCCGCCAGGGTATGGCGACCGAACTTGAGGCTCAGCGGCGCCATCAGCATCAAGGCATGCACCCGGGCATCCGCCACCGGCTGCAAATCATCGCGATCGACGATCAGTTCACCCTGGGTATTGCAGGCATCCCGATCATCGGGACGCTCCTGGCAATAGCGCCGCAGGCGATCCAGGTCCGGGGTGGCTCCCGAGAGAATCAGCGCGGTTTCACCACCGGCGGAATAACCGATCACCCCCACCTGATCGGCATTGACGAAAGGTGACAGCATCGGGTCGGCCAGGGTCGCGGTAATGGCTTCGGAAATCTGGATCGGCCGCCCATAGAGGTTACTCAAGGTGCCGAGGCGGCTGTGGTCCTTGGAGTTGTCACCGGGGTGGATCACCGCCACTACCACGAACCCCTTGCGGGCCAGGGAGGTGGCCAGATCGTGCAGTGCCAGCGGGGTGCCGGTATTGCCATGGGACAGCATCAGCATCGGGAAGCGACCAATGGCGACCTTGGCATCCTGGGTCGCCGCCACTTGGTATCCCTCAAGCGTGCTGTTGTGCTCGTAACCGGTGGATGGGTAAAAAGCGATGGCGCGCATGGGTTGCAGGTCGAGCGGGTCGAGAAAGGTCATCTCGTGATAACCGACGCTCCAGTGCGGGTGCGGTGCAGGCGCGGCCTGCACCGAAATCAGGCTGCTGAGCAGGCAGATCAGTAACAGTGCACTGAGACGTTTCATGGGACGCCCACCTTTGCGGCTGGATCGAGAAACCCTTTGCCCCTGCCCTCCCTTGCAGCCAAGGCCTTGCAACACATCTGGCGAACGCTGGCAGGGGAACAGGCAAAAGACCGATGAACTTCTATCTGCATAACCTGGGCCAGAAGGCGTGAAAGGCAAAAACAAAAAAACTCCGTACTCTGATCATTTTCGACACTGATCAGAATACAGAGTTTAGTGCGCGTTACCGCACTCGGATTAAGTCTTTACACAAGTATTACGCGGCGGCGAATTGCTCTTCGATCTGCGCCTGGGCGTCGCTCAAGGCCTTGCTGCGCACTTCTTCACCGTACGCCAGGCCGTGGGCGCGAACGAATTCCAGGTCGGTGATGCCGATAAAACCCAGCATGACCTTGAGGTAATCTTCATGACCGACGCCGGTTGCCTGGCCCACATGCAGGCCGCCGGAGGTGGAAACCACCACAACTTTCTTGTTGCCGCAAAGGCCTTCAGGGCCGGCTTCGGTGTAACGGAACGTCTGGCCGGCCACTGCAATGCGGTCGATCCAGGCCTTGAGCTGGGTCGGAATACTGAAGTTGTACATCGGCGCAGCAATTACTACGGCGTCAGCCGCCAGGAACTCGGCCAGGGTCGAAGCGCTAAGCTCGGCTTCGTGCTGCAGCGCGGCGTCGCGCAATTCGGCCGAGGTGCCGGCGGCAAGCAACGTGGCGGCGGAAAAGTGGCTGATGGCATCGCTGGCCAGGTCGCGGTAGGTGACCACCACCGATGGATCAGCGGCTTGCCAGGCGGCCACCACGTTGTGGCTCAACTGACGGGAGGCCGAGTGGTCGCCAAGGATGCTCGAATCGATATGCAACAGTTTCATGTGGGATCTCCAAGTGAGGATCGCCACCGGGCGATCAAGTGGGGGTGATCCTACAGATGAAACCAATAGCTGATTAGTCGGCATAAATGCGATAGTTCGTCTCATCAGTGGAACAGTCGAGCCCGTCATGCAAGACCTCAACGATCTTTATTACTTCGCCAAGGTGGTGGAAGCCGGTGGTTTTGCCGCCGCCGGACGCCTGCTGGGCATCCCCAAGTCCCGCCTGTCGAGGCGCATTGCCCAGCTTGAAGAACGCCTCAATGCGCGCCTGCTGCAACGCACCACGCGGCAATTGAAGCTGACCGCGGTCGGCGAGCGCTATTTGCGCCATTGCCAGGCCATGCTGCTGGAGGCGGAAATGGCCGACGAAGCCGTGGCCAGCATGTCCAGTGAGCCCCGTGGGCGCTTGCGGGTGTCCTGCCCGGTGGGCCTGGCGCACCAGTTCCTGCCACAGGTCATCAGCACCTTCCTCGGCAAACACCCCCATGTTCAGCTGGAAATGATGCTGCTCAATCGCCGCGTCGACCTGGTGACCGAGGGCATCGACGTGGCCCTGCGTGTGCGCGAACTGGGGGATGAAGACCCGCTGCTGGTTACTCGCCGCCTGCGCCAGGCACAGACGGTGATGGTCGCCAGCCCCGACTTTCTGCGCGAGCGCAGCATCAGCCACCCGCAAGACCTGCACCAGGTACCGGTGCTCGGCGCCCTGGAAGCCGATCGCCAGGTGCATTTGCGCATGTTCGACGAACAGGGCACCCAGTTTGATTTGGCGCTGGAGGCACGGCTGGGCATCGACGACTTTATCGTGCGCAAGGCCTGCACCCTGTCCGGACTGGGCTTCACCGTTCTGCCGATGATGTACTGCGAGGAAGAACTGCAAACTGGACAACTGGTGCAACTGCTGCCCCAGTGGTCGCTGCCGGGCGGCTGGCTGCAGGCGGTTTATCCCCATCGCCGCGGGTTATTGCCGGCCGTACGGTCCTGGATCGACCACCTGACCGAATCATTCAAGAGTTGCGGAGACCGAACCCTGTGAAAGCCAAACCCATGAGCGAAGACGACGTGGCGCAATTCTGCCTGGCCTTGCCCGGCGCCCGGGAAGACTACAAGTGGGGCGGCGTGCGGGTGTTTTCCATTGCCGGCAACAAGATGTTCGCCCTGCAAGGCCTGCGGGGCGACTCCCTGGCGTTCAAGGTCGACAAGGAGCTGTTCCTCGGCCATGTCGACCGCCCGGGGATCCATCCCGCACCTTACTTGGCGCGAGCCCATTGGGTGATCATGGACACGCCCTATCCGCTGGTCGCCGGCGAGCTGCAAGAGCTGCTGCGGCGCTCCCATCAATTGGTGGTGGCCAAATTGCCGAAACGGCTGCAGGTCGGGCTGCTGCTCTAGAGCAGGTTCGACAGCCCGGCGTCGAGAAACAGCCGGTCGATCCAGAACACTTGGTGCACCGCCACGATCAGCCAGAACAGCGCCTGGTACGAGACCTTGCGCGTCTTGTGCCGGAACACTTGCTGCGCCAGCAACGCGCCGGGCCAGCCACCGGCCAGCTCCAGGGCGTGCAGGACCTTTTCCGGCGTGCGCCGGCCGTTGTTGCGGGCCTGGCGCTTGTCGTACCCGTAGAGCGCAAAGGTCAGGCCGCTGACGACCCCATAACCGACCAGGGGTAGCAGCGATACCCCCTGCTGCCATAGGGACAGCGAGCCGAACAACGGCAGCCCGCACAGCAAGGCGAACGCCAGCCACTTCAGGCGTGGGTGCGCGACCGTCGTCCCGCTGTTGCGCCCGGGACGACCACTGCTCCGTGGCTCGCTCAAGGCTTGGCCGCCGCCCAGTCCACCCAGCCAAACTGCCAGGTGGCGAGGATCAGCAGGCCGAACACGATCCGGTACCAGGCAAACGCGGCGTAGCTGTGGCTGGCGATGAACTTGAGCAGGCCCTTGACCGCGATCATGGCGAAGATAAACGCGGTCACGAAGCCGATGGCGAACACCGGCATGTCATCGGGCTGGAACAGATGACGGTACTTGTAGCCGGAATACACCGCCGCTCCGACCATGGTCGGCATGGCCAGGAAGAACGAAAACTCGGTAGCGGTCTTGCGCGACAGGCCGAACAGCAGGCCGCCGATGATGGTCGAGCCGGAGCGCGACGTGCCGGGAATCATCGCCAGGCATTGGGCGAAACCGACTTTCAGCGCGTCCTGCCAGGTGATGTCATCAACGCTGTGGGCATGTACCTCATGCTCGCGGCGCTCGGCCCAGAGCATGATCACCCCGCCGACCACCAGGGCCGTGGCCACCGTGATCGGGTTGAACAGGTATTGATGGATCAGGTCGGCAAAAATAACCCCCAGCACCACGGCCGGGAAAAACGCGATCAGCAGGTTGACGGTAAACCGCTGGGCGTTGCGTTGCCTGGGCAGGCCCACCACCACGTCGAAGATCTTGCGCCGAAACTCCCAGACCACGGCCAGGATCGCCCCGAGCTGGATGATGATGTTGAACGCCATGGCGCGCTCACCGCCAAAGTCGAGCAGGTCCGCCACAATAATCTGGTGGCCGGTGCTGCTGATGGGCAAAAACTCTGTCAGCCCCTCGACAACCCCAAGTATCAACGCCTGAGCGGCGGTCCAAAGATCCATCAATCCCCCATAAGGCCGTGCTGCAGCAGGCCCTGATCGTTTTTTTAGTGTTCACTGCGATGAGCGTAGCGGTGGTGCGCGCGCAATAGGATTAACAACAACCGATGAAAAATCCGTGAAAAATCAAGCCGGATTCAGGTTTTCCGCTGCGGGGCCGAAATCCTATCAGACATGCATGAATAACGCTTCGACCTTGTCTGGCCGACAGGCTCGGCGCCCCGGGCCGACAAGGTGCCCGAATACTCGCGACTATTGATGACAAGAACAACAAATCGGAGTGACGCAATGATGAATAGCTTGCGCAATGTATCGATCAGCCGCCGGCTGTGGCTGATCCTGATAGTCGCGGTGCTCATGCTATTGACCCTGGGCATGTTGATGCTCAAGCAGATCCACAACGATCTGTATCAGGCCAAGGCGCAGAAAACCCAACATGTGGTGCAGACCGCCAACGGTGTGCTGGCGTATTACCAAAGCCTCGAAACCGCCGGAACCCTGAGCCGCGAGGCTGCGCAGAAACAGGCCCTGAGCGTGATTCGCGGCTTGCGCTACGACCAGAATGACTACTTCTGGATCAACGACCTGACGCCGGTGATGGTCATGCACCCGGCCAACCCCAAACTTGAAGGCCAGAACCTCTCGGCGATCAAGGACCCGGATGGCTTTGCCCTGTTCAACGAGATGGTCAACATCGCCAAGACCAAGGGCGCCGGCATGGTCGACTACCGCTGGCCGAAGCCCGGGGCGGATGCGCCGGTGCAGAAAACCTCCTATGTCCAGTTGTTCCAGCCCTGGGGCTGGATCATCGGCTCGGGGGTGTATATCGATGACATGCAGGCCGAGTTCTACACCCAGGTCCGTCAGGCGTCGTTTATCGGCCTGGGCATTGCGCTGCTGATGGGCCTGCTGGTGGCGCTGATCGCCCGCAGCATCGTGCGCCCCCTCCAGGAAACGGTGCATGCCATGGCCAATATCGCCAGCGGCGAAAGCGACCTGACCCGCACCCTCGATACCCACGGCCAGGATGAGGTCACGGAACTGGCGCGGCATTTCAACGGCTTTACCGCCAAGTTGCGCCTGGTGGTCAGCCAGTTGCAGGTGTCCGCCGGTGCCCTGGAGCAGTCCTCGGCAGACCTGGGCAGCAACGCCAGCCAGGCCCAGGAACGCAGCCAGCAGCAATCGCAGCAGATGGAGCTGGTGGCCACCGCCATCAACGAGGTGACCTACGGCGTGCAGGATGTGGCGAAAAACGCCGAGCATGCCGCCAGTGAAATGCGCGATGCCGAGGCCCAGGCGCAACAGGGCCAGGTCAATATCGACGGCAGCCTGCAACAGATCGACCGGCTGTCGAGCACCATCGACCAGGCGGTTGAGGTGATTCGCACCCTGGCCGCGGAAAGCACTCAGATCGGCAGTGTGCTGGAGGTGATTCGCTCGATCGCCGAGCAGACCAACCTGCTGGCGTTGAATGCGGCCATCGAGGCGGCCCGCGCCGGCGAACAGGGTCGCGGCTTTGCGGTAGTGGCTGATGAGGTGCGGTTGCTGGCACAACGCACGCAGAAATCCACGGCCGAGATCCAGTCGATGATCGAGCGCCTGCAGAACCATTCCGAAGCCGCGGTCAAGGTGATTGGCGACAGCAGCCGTGCCTCGCAGATGACCATCGAACAGGCCGGTCTGGCCGGCCAGAGTCTGAATGCCATCGGTCAGGCACTGCGTAACCTCAATGGGCTCAACGCCTCTATCGCCAGTGCCACCCTGCAGCAGGCCCATGTGGTCGAAGACATCAACCAGAACGTGACCCAAGCCGCAGGCCTGTCCCACAGCACGGCGATGGCGGCCGAGCAGTCCAGCGCCGCCAGTCGCCACCTCAAGGAGCTCAGCGAGCAGCTCAACGGTCTGTTGCGCCAGTTCCGCGTCTAGGTCCCGGCGGTGGCGGGCCCTGCCCGCCACCTTCGCCTCGCTCGGACTAACGCGCAGCGCCGCACTCTGGTTACAATCCGCGCCCTCCTCCATTTTCCCAAGGAATGTCCATGCCCGGGCTTGAACTGTTTGCCGTTGCGCTCGGCGCCGTTGCCGCCTGGCTCAGGGCCAACGCCAGCTGGCGGGGAGATGGGTGCGCTACTGCGGTCTGCCGAGCATGAAGGTGGTGGTGCTGACCGGCCCCGAGTCCAGCGGCAAGAGCTGGCTGGCCAACGAGCTGCAGGCGCGCCTGGGGGGCATCCAGGTCGGCGAGTACGTGCGCCATTTCATCGACCAGCAAGGCCGCGACACTTGCTTCGCAGATATTCCGCAGATCGCCAGGGGCCAACTGGACTGGGAAGACGCCGCCCGGGCGCGCAACCCTGAACTGTTGATCCTCGACACTCATTTGCTGAGCAACATGCTCTGGAGCCAGACCCTGTTTGGCGACTGCCCGCCCTGGCTCGAACCGGAACTGCTGGCCCGACGCTACGACCTGCACCTGCTGCTGTCACCGGAGCAGGTGGGCTGGGTTGACGACGGCCAGCGCTGCCAGCCGCAGTTGGAGCAGCGGCTGGGCTTTTTCCAGGCTTCGCGGGACTGGCTGGTGCAACATCGCCAGCCGTTTACGGTGGTGGGCGGTGATTGGGAGCAACGTCGGCAACTGGCCCTGGCTGAGGTCGGCCAATTGCTCGCCGGTTGAAGCCCTGACCCGCGCATTTTCCCGCCGAACAGGGCCCAAGTGTCCATTCCTGAAACAGGTGCCCGCCCCCATATCAGCCTGCGCCAAGGCTCGCCGCGATTGCCCGCGGATCTGTTAAGCCACTGATACAGCCTCTTGCGAACCCCTGATCTAGAGCATCGGCCCGCCTATGGCCATGTGCCGGTCGTGCCACCTGTCTCAGGGTTGAAACACTCGCGATCGCCACCCTCGGCAAAAAAATCCAAGGCCTTGAATTCTCGAAAGAATTAAAAAGCGGCACAGCTCCTGCTCTCTTCCTGTCAACGCTCTGGTTAGGGCCAGCGCTCAGAAGAAGGAATGCCGCCGTGGGGAATATCAATCAAGGTTTGACCCGCCTCTTGCTGATCGGTTGTGCCGTCAGCGCGGCGTATTGCCTTCCCGTACAGGCAGCCGGCGACGGCGTGATTGTGCTCGAGCGCACCGTGCACCCTCAACCCATCGGTCGCCAGTCGCTGCAACCGGACCCGTACCCCACCACCGTCAACGCCAACCCTTCGGCGCGGATCAACGGGATCATCGGTGGCAGTGAAATGACCGACGGCGATTTTGCCGGCGTCAACAGCGGCGCGCTGATTCGCAACACCATCATGCCCAGCGGTGGACACGTTCCAGGGCTGAATGTGGTGACCAACCCCAACGGCCTGCCAGGCATGTCCGCCGGCCACGGCGGCGGCTCGGGCGCCTCCATCTCCAACTCGATCAATCGCTCGATCAGCGCCGGCATGGCGCCCTTGAGCAATATCGGAGGGCAGTGAGATGAACCGGTCCCTGCTGCTTATCGCCCTGCTCACCTGCACAAGCGCCATGGCCGACTCGGCCAGCCAGGTGACCAGCACCTCGACCATCCAGAACTCCGGCGCGGGCTACACCGGCAATCTCAATATCAACCAGGCCGCCGGCGACCAGCAACAACAAACCAACGTGCGGGCCATCGCCATCGGCACCAATGCCAGCGCCAGCACCAGCGTCAATCAGAAACTCACCACGCCAGCCGATCGCTCGATCAATGCCAGCAGCACCATCGGCGGCAACTCTTTCAGTAATGGCAGCGGAGCACTGGGCGTCAACCAGTCCTCCGGCGCCAATAACCAAATGGTCAACGCCATGCGGATCAGCATCAGTGCCAATCCGCAAGGCATCGACGACAGCGTCCTGTCCCAACAGAACGTGGCGCTGTTACCAAGCTCAGGAGCAACTGACGCTCATCAAGGCAGCCGCCAGGTCGTTACCAGCGACCAGGCCTTCACCGGCAGCCGTGGAGTGACTCAGGTGAACCAGAGTGCCGGGGTGGGGAACCGAATGGCTAACACCCTGAGCATCCGGGTCGCTGACTGACCCAAACGCAGTGCAATTAGAAAGTACCAACACTTAACCAACTAATAAGCACCGGAGAAACACCATGAAACCTACAATGGCTCTCAAACCACTGGTTTTCGCACTGGCTGCAGTTATGGCAATGGCCGCTCAAGCAGGCGGGCAAGGCAACGGCAATGGGCATGGCAATGGCCATGACGATCACAATCAGGGTCCGGATCTGAACACCCTGCTGCAAATCACCGCCGGGGCCGGGGCGGCAGTGATCGACGTGCAAAACAGCAACACCAACGTGGTGAAAAACCAGGGCACCCTGAACACCGGCAAGGCTGACAACTCGCTCAACAACTCCAACGGCAACATGGGCGCCAACGTTGCAGCCGGCGACGGCAACCAACAAGACAACGCTGCCGCCCTGGCCACTGCCGATGAAAACTTCATCTTCGGCAGCGCCGTGGCCGCGTCCAGCGCCACTCAGTACAACAACAATAACTACGTTAAAAACTCGTCGACTCAAAACAACGCAATCCTCAACAACTCCGGCAACAACGGCTCGGGCAACCTGGGCATCAACGTCACCGCCGGCGACTTCAACCAACAGAAAAACAACCTGGCCATCGCCGTATCCGGTGGTCGCGTAGCGACTGCGGCTGCTTCGGCCAACCAGCAGTCGACCAACCTGGTCGTGGATAACAAAGGCGTACAGGCCTACAAAAAAGACACCCTCACTGGTGGCTTCGTAGCCTCGGGCACCTACAAAGGTACCGGCAGCGGCAAAATCGAAGGCGACGACGGTCATGGCAGCGGTCATGGCTACGGCGACAACAAAGGCCATGGCAACGACGATCAAAAACTCACCTTCAAAGAACAAGGCACGATCGAACTGGCTGGCTACTGGACCCAGCAAGTGCTGACCAAAGACGGCTGGAAAAACCCAGTGGTCAACAACGCCAGCATGACCGGCTCGATGAACGGCTTCTCCGGCAACGGCGGCGCCAACGTCTCGGCAGGTGTGGGCAACCAACAAAGCAACTCGCTGTCCATCGCTGCTGGCTGCAAAGCCTGCATGTAGTCGCGATCGAAAAAGAAAGCCCCGGCAACGGGGCTTTTCCACAGTCTCACAAGGCGTAACGATCATGCGAACTGCGATCCTCACTCTCTTGCTGTGCCTTTGCGGCCCTGTGTTTGCAGCACAGATGGCGGTTCCCGGGCTTCCCGGCGGCAGCCTGATTTTCAAGCAGGTACAGAGCATTCGTGAGCGCAAGTTCAGCGACATCGTCGAACAGAAGACCGACTTCAGCTGCGGCGCCGCCGCACTGGCGACGATTCTGCGCCAGGCCTACTGGATGGATGTCTCCGAAGATGAAGTCATCAAGGGCATGCTGGTCAATTCGGACCAGAAGCTGGTCCAGACCCAGGGCTTCTCGATGCTCGACATGAAACGCTACGCGGAAAGTATCGGCATGCGCGCCCGGGGCTATCGGATTCCTCCCGAAAAGCTCGAAGCGGTGACCATTCCGGTGGTGGTACTGATGGAAATTCGAGGCTACAAGCACTTCGTGGTGATGCAGCGGGCCCAGAAGGACTGGGTCTATATCGGTGACCCGGTACTGGGCCACAAACGCTACTCCCATGAAGACTTCGTCAAAGGCTGGAATGGCATCGTGTTCGCCATCATCGGCCCGGGCTACGACAAGACCAACGCCTTGCTCGATCCCCCCGCCCCCCTGACCGCGAAAAACAAACTCGATGGTTTCTACCCGGTCCGAGACGCGGAGTTGATGGATTTCGGCTTTATACAAAGCGACTTCTTCTAGAGAAGCGCACACAACGATAAAAAGGGGGCAGGACGCTCCGGGAGCAGCAGATGAAAACTTCATACTGGCTGGCAGCCGCCTGCCTGGCAGCAGCTCTTCCAGCACATGCTGGTTTCACGCCCATCGAAATTCAGGATTCGGAACTGTCGCAAATGCGCGGCCGCTATGTGATGCCGGGGCGAATCATCAGCTTCGGCGTGGTCATGAGCAGTACCTGGCGCAACGCCAGTGGCGACCTGATCGGTGCCACCAGCACCCTGCAGATCCAGCAATCCACGGTAACGCCCCAGTTCTATGTGACCACCATCAGCCAGACCGGCAACGGCAGCACCCCCACTTCAGGCACCGGCAACGTGATCGGCGGCGCTGGCCTGGGCACCGGCCAGGGCGTGACGCAGACCGTGCGCGCCGCCGGCGACGGCAACAGCGCCTACAACAACGTCAGCATCAATGTCACCGAAGCCAACCAAGCCCCGGCCCTGGTGCCCGGACAAGGCCAGGTACTGATCAGCGGACAAACCATTACCGGCAGTAATGCCGCCGGCACAGTCTCGGTTTCCGCCGCCAATGGCGGTATTCAGATGGCCATCCTGGCCAACAGCAACCAGGGCAATACCCTGCAGCAAGTGGCTCAGGGCAACCTGCTGCAAAACACCCGGCTGCTGGGTGACAGCAACATGGTCAACAACCTGACCCAACTCAACGTCGTCCTCAGAAACAACGGCCCGAGCAGCGGCGCCCTGGACTGTAATTTGAGTACGCTCAACGGCCTACGCAACTTCTGATCTTGAACTACGCTCCTCTCGACCATTGGGGTTCACAAGGGACGGTTTTTTCATGTATCGATCAGTTTCATTGCGCGCAGTCGTTTGTCTTAGCACGCTCCTCCCTGCGGCGGCCTTGCAGGCGGCCCCAGATGCGGATGTAGCGGCCCTGAAACAAGAACTTCTGGAGTTGAAGCAACGTTACGAAGTACAACAGAAGGCCCTTGCCGTACTGGAGCAAAGGGTCCGCCAGGTCGAGGATCAGCCCGCAGCAGCACCGCCCAAGCGCCTGGCCAAGTCGCCGGCCGATCTCAAGGGCAATCAGCAGGTCGCCGGCACCGGCGCGGGCGCGGCCTCCGGAGGCGCTGCCGGCGGGGGCAGTTCCTATGGTCAGTCACTCAAGGATGATTCGGCACCGGCACAAAGCGTGAGCAACCTCTACGATGAGGCCAGCGGCTTCTTTGGCGGCGGCAAGTTCAGCGTCGAAACCGGCATCAGCTACTCACGCTACGATGCGCGGCAATTGACCCTCAATGGCTTCCTGGCCCTGGACTCGATCCTGCTGGGTACCGTCAACCTGGATCGGATCAAATCCGATAACTGGACCCTGGACCTGACCGCCCGCTACAACCTGAACAACCGTTGGCAGTTCGATATCAACGCCCCCGTGGTCTACCGCGAGTCCACCTATCAGTCGGGTGGGGCTAATGGCGGCAACGCACAGGGCACCGCGGAACAAACGGTTACCCGAGACCCAACCCTGGGTGACGTCAACTTTGGCGTCGCGTACAAATTCCTCGACGAGTCCGACTACATGCCCGATGCGGTCGTCAGCCTGCGAGTCAAGGCGCCTACCGGCAAGGACCCTTTCGGCATCAAGTTCGTCCAGTCCCCCAAGAGCAACAGCCTAGTGGTGCCTGAAAGCCTACCGACCGGTAACGGCGTATGGTCCGTCACACCGGGCATCTCCCTGGTCAAGACCTTCGACCCGGCGGTGCTTTTCGGCAGCTTGTCCTACACCCACAACCTGGAAGAGTCTTTCAGCGATATCAGTTCCGATATGAACTCCAAGATTCCGGGCAAAGTCAGCCTGGGTGACAGCTTCCAGATCGGTGCCGGTGTCGCCTTTGCCCTCAACGAACGCATGAGTATGTCGTTCTCGGTCTCGGACCTGATCCAACGCAAGAGCAAGCTCAAGCAGGATGGCGGCGACTGGCAATCGGTGGTCTCCAGCGATGCCAACGCCGGCTACTTCAACGTCGGCATGACCATTGCTGCCACCGACAACCTGACCATCGTGCCCAACCTGTCCATCGGCATGACCGAAGACGCCCCGGACTTCACCTTCAGCCTCAAATTCCCGTACTACTTCTGACGGCCCCCCAGCTACAAAAAAAAGCCCGCTGCGAGATCAATCGCAGCGGGCTTTTTTAGTGCGCGGGTGATTAGCGAATCTGATGCTTGTGCAGCAGGCGGTAGAAGGTCGGGCGCGACACGCCCAGGACCCGGGCGGCGACACTGAGGTTGTCACTGTGGCGGTTGAGCACATCGCACAACGCCTGGCGCTCGGCGCGATGCTTGTAGTCTTCGAGGGTGCCCATGGGCGCGCTGATGGCTTGCTGGCTGAGCAGGCCCAGGTCCCGCGCCTCGATCTGCCGCCCCTCGGCCAACACCAGGCCACGCCGCACCCGGTTGGCCAGCTCGCGGACATTGCCCGGCCAATCATGTTTGCCCATGGCCACCAGGGCGTCCTCGCTGAAGCTGCGCGGGCGGCGCCCGGTTTCCTGGCTGTAGAAGTGGGAAAAGTGGTTGGCCAGCATGCCCAGGTCGCCGTGGCGTTCGCGCAACGGCGCGGTGACCACTTGCAGGACATTGAGCCGGTAATACAGGTCCTCGCGAAAACGGCCCTTGCCAATTGCCGACTCCAGGTCGACGTGGGTTGCGGCCAACACCCGCACATCCACCGGGATCGGCTGGCTGCCACCGACCCGTTCGATGTGCTTTTCCTGGAGAAAGCGCAGCAGGTTGGCTTGCAGTTCCAGGGGCAGGTCACCGATTTCATCCAGAAACAGCGTGCCGCCGTGCGCCGCCTCGATACGCCCGACCTTGCGCTGGTGGGCCCCGGTGAAGGCGCCCTTTTCATGGCCGAACAATTCGGACTGGATCAGGTGCTCGGGAATCGCCCCGCAGTTGATCGCCACGAAGGGTTTGCTGTGCCGCTGGGATTGCCGGTGCAGGGTCCGGGCCACCAGCTCCTTGCCGGTCCCGCTTTCGCCGCGGATCAGTACCGGTGACTCGGTGGGCGCCAGCTTGCTCAAGAGTTTGCGCAGATCGCGGATCGGCCGGCTGTCGCCCAGCAGTTCATGTTCGGGCTGCTCGATATGGATGGCGCCCTGCCCGCGCAGACGCGCCATGCCGAAGGCCCGACCCAGGGTGACCTGGACCCGCGAGACATCGAACGGCAGGGTGTGAAAGTCAAAAAACCACTCGCAGACAAAGTCCCCGACCTTCTGCAACCGCAACACATCGGGGCTCAGCACCGCGATCCACTCGGTGCCGCTGCGGCTGATCAGGTCCTTGACCGCTTCGGGGCGTTCCAGGTGAAAGGGTTGCAGCCGCAGCAGACCAACATCGCAGGAACGGTCGGCGGCCGCCTCCAGGCCACAGCTGTCGACGTTCCAGCCAACAGAGCGCAAGCCGGGCAGCAGACGATGACAATCGTCACACGGATCAACCACCAACAGTCGACGTTGCACAGGGGCTTCGAGCATGACTGATCCTTGGCGCCAAATAGAGGAAAAGTTATTAGAAACAACACTTTGGCAAACCTGGGTGTAACGTTAGCAAGAACTTGACAGCGTCTTGTACCGTTTGTTTATAGCGCTAATAGCCAAACCGACTAACCAGCTGCGCTTTTATCGGTTTGTGTGCTCGGCTTAATCCCCAACCTTTCGGTTAACTTTCAACTTTATTGACTTGGGCCCCTTGTTTGAAAGAAACACGAAATTTATCGATTAAATGTGTGACCCGTCTTCACAGTGGGGCATCAGTACAAGTACCAGCCGAACGGTAAGCCCAACCGACGGCACATCATTTGATTGGGCACCTTAAGAGAGAAGACCCCATGAACGCCCCGCTCCGTATCAACGAAGCACTCTTGATCGCCGACCGCGCATTCCAACCATTTCAATGCGTAGCCTGGGCCCCACAAGACGGTAATGGCGAACTGAGCCTGACCGTCATCGACCGCACCAATACCCGCATTGGTCGCAAACAGATCCCCAGCAGTGCCTATTCCGATCCGGCACAACTGGAAAACCTGCTCAAACAAGCCCGCGCCGAGTTGAGCCAGGAAGGTTACACACTGCAGTCCTGGGCCATGCCCAAGTAAGCTCGGTTGACGTTGGCAGCAACCTGAATCGCAGCCAACAAACCACACCCCAAAAAACCGCGAGTTCGTCACTTCGCGGTTTTTTTATGCGCAGGTTTTAGCCCTTCCCAGCACCTCGGTTCCAGAGACGTGATTAAACCTCCTTCAGCATTGGGCAGATCGGCGACCCGCTTATTCAAACTTTAGTTGTATTGAGGAACACAGACACCTACACAGACGCAGTCAGTCTGTGCGATAGCACACATAGGTTTATAAATACTTTCACAGCAACGACTGCACCTAACAACTTCCCCGTCACTCACCGACCGCATAACGCCATCTTTTAATCCATATAAAATCACGAGCAACCAGCAAGTCACCACTTATATAGTCACACTCAAAATACAAGTGACATCAAACTAACATTTATCCTCCTACAAAAACTCAAAACCATAAAAATCCAACAGCGCTGGCGACGATCATTAATGCAGCAAGACCACGTCAAGGTCAAAACATATAAACAAGCTCTTATTTGAACCTTTAGTAGTTTTAACAACACGCGCAGTTTATTCGTGTTAAAAACCAAGGCCTATCACGCCAACACTATCTTTTAACTGACATCACTCAACGGGCTCTCTATGTCCTTTACTCGACGCCGTTTTATGCTCGCAAGTTCAGCCTGCTTGTTAGTCAGCGCCCCACTCTTTTTGCCGACAGGTATCGCGCAGGCCGCCGGGCTGAGAACCACAGCAACAGCCTTGAATGGCTTTTTGGAGCTTTCACGAGCGCTGACCGGACATGCCGACCTCAATCCCATCACCAGCGCCCGGATCCTGGCTGCGCTGGAAAATCAGGACAGCCACTTCGAGCATCATGTCGGCGCGCTGAGCAACCTGCTGCGCCCGGACCAATCCGCCCAGCAATTGCTGGTGACGGCCAGCGATGCGGGATTGCGCGTCCCAGCGCTGACGATTGTCACAGCCTGGTACACCGGGACTATCGGCCGGGACGCGCAAGCGGTCAGCGTGTCTTTTTACGACGCCTTGATGTTTCGGCCCACCCTGGATGCCTGCAACGTACCCAGTTATTGCCAGCACGGCCCCCAGGGCTGGGTTCACCCGCCACCGGCCGTTGGTGTTTCAGCACCGGTCTGATTGCCCCTTCTTTTATGCACGCGCCGTGAGCAAATAGCCTAATGAACAGTCCTATTAAAAAAACCAACGGCGATATTGAGGCCGATGTGGTTATTGTGGGCTCCGGAGTAGTGGGAGCCATGATCGCCGATCAACTGGCACGACAAGGACATTCAGTATTGATCCTGGAAGCCGGCCCCATTATTGAACGAGCTCAAGTCGTGGAGAACTTTCGCAACCTGCCCTTCGATCACCGCCTGATTGACAAACCCGACTACCAGACTATTTATCCGCAAACGCCCTATGCACTCGCGCCCTTATATTTTCCGGACAACAACTACATCAGCCTGAGTGGTCCCGACAGCAATAGCTTCAAGCAATATTACTTGCGTGCCGTAGGCGGCACGACTTGGCATTGGGCCGGTTCGAACTGGCGCCATCTGCCGGTGGACTTTGTCTTGAACAGCACCTACGGCGTGGGTCGCGACTGGCCGATTTCCTACGATGAACTCGAACCCTATTACTGTCGCGCCGAAGAAGAGATGGGAATATCGGGGCCTCACGATCCTGCCCTGCAATCCCCCTCGCAGCGCAGTCGTCCCTATCTGTTCGACATGATACCCAGGGGCTACGCCGACAATTATGTGGCCAGTGTGGTGAACCCCCACGGCTATCACTTTGTTCCCGTACCCCAAGCACGCAGTGTCACGCCCTGGGAGGGGCGTCCGGCCTGTTGTGGCAGTAACAACTGCCAGCCGATTTGCCCGATCGGCGCCATGTACGCCGGTATTCAGCATGTGCAGAAAGCCGAACGAAATGGCGCCCTGGTGCTGGCCGAGTCGGTGGCCTACAAAATCGATACCGATCAGAACAACAAGGTCACGGCGGTGCATTGGTACGACGCCAAGCGCCAGTCACATCGCGCCAGCGGCACGGTGTTCGTACTGGCCTGCAATGCGATAGAGACACCTCGCCTGCTGCTACAGGCAGCCAACCCGGCCAACCCCAATGGCATCGCCAACTCCTCGGACCAGGTGGGCCGCAACATGATGGACCACACCGGGTTCTACTGTTCGTTCCTGGCCGACAAACCGATCTGGGGCGGTCGCGGCCCCCAGCAAAACAGCAGCATGGTCGGCATGCGCGATAGTCCGACGCGCGCGGATCACTCCAGCTTCAGCTTTATTTTCGATAACCGCTCACGGGTGCCCAATGCCACCCAGCAAGCCCTGGACATGGGGTTGGTCGGCGTCGAGCTGGATGAAGAAATCCGCCGGCGCGTGGCATTCGGCATCTACATCACGGTGATGATGGAGCCCCTGCCTGACGCCAATAACCGCCTGACCCTGAGCAATACCCGTTTTGATGGGCTGGGTCTGGCCTGCCCGGACATCCACTACGACACCGGCGACTATGTCCGCCGCGGCGCGGTGGCGGCACGTGAGCGGCTGCGGCATCTGAGCGGGTTGTTTAACGGAGTCGAATTTCACACCAGCCCCTTCAACGGCAACAACCACCTGATGGGGTCGACCATCATGGGCGACGACCCGAAAACCTCGGTGGTCGACGGTGACTGTCGTGCCCATGACCATGCCAACCTCTGGTTGCCGGGCGGCTCTGCAATGCCTTCGGGAAGCGTGGTCAACAGCACCTTGACCATGGTGGCTTTAGGACTGAAGGCTGCGGATTCGATTTCCAGCTCCTTGGCGGGTAACTGATGATGACCGGCCTTATACGCTCATCGAATGACCTGCGGCGATTGTGCCGACGGGTAAACAGCACCGCGCTGCTCCTGCTGCTGGGGCTCATGCTCCCCGCAGCCCAGGCCAAGGATGCCTCGGCTCTCGCCTTGTCGGAAAAAATTGAAGAGGGCCACTATCTGGCCCGGGCTGCCGACTGCACGGCTTGTCATACCCGCCCCGGGAGCAACCTCGAGTTTGCCGGGGGCTACCCCATCATCTCGCCGCTGGGCGTCATCTACTCGAGCAACATCACCCCCTCCAAAATCGCCGGCATCGGCAACTACAGCGAAGCCCAGTTTGCCAATGCCTTGCGCAACGGCATCCGCGCCGATGGAGCGCATCTGTACCCGGCCATGCCCTACACCTCATACAGCCAGCTAAAAGATGAGGACATCCACTCGCTGTACCTCTACTTCATGCACGGGGTGGTGGCGGTTGACAATGTGCCGCCGCAGACCGCATTGCCCTTTCCCTTCAATATCCGCAGTTCAATGCTGGGGTGGAACCTGCTGTTTCTCAAGAAAGGGCCCTTCATCGATAACCCGGACCATAGCGAGGCGATCAATCGTGGCGCGTACCTGAGCCAGACCCTGGCGCATTGCAGCGTGTGTCACACCCCGCGCAATGTGCTGATGGCCGAACAAGACGACAAACTCTTTACCGGGGCGGCGTTGGCTGGCTGGCACGCGCCCAACATTACCTCCGACCCTGTCAGCGGCATTGGCGGTTGGAGCGATGCCGAACTGGTGAGCTATTTGCAGACGGGCGTCGCCCAAGGCAAGGCCCGCGCCGGCGGCGGCATGGCCGAGGTGGTGGAAGACAGCCTGCAATACCTCAAGACAGAGGACATCAGTGCCATCGTGTCTTACCTGCGCACCATCCCGCCCATCCGCTCGGCCCAGGACCGCAAAAGCGCCTTCAGCTTCGGCCAGCCCAGCAGCAGTGAGGCGACGTTACGCGGCCTGTCAGCCATCAATGCCAGTGACAGCCTCAACAACGGCGCCGCGTTGTTCAGCAGCAACTGCTCCAGCTGCCACCAACCCGATGGCCGTGGAAGCAACAACCAGGCCTTTCCGCCGCTGTTCAACTCCAGCACTACCGGAGGCAGTCACAACGGTGAAGCCAATAACCTGGTGGCGACCATCCTGTTTGGCGTTGATCGTAACGTGGGCGGTACCCAGGTATTCATGCCCGGGTTCGGGACGCAGTCAGCGGTCAATGCCCTGAGCGATCAACAGATCGCGTTGATCGCCAACCACGTGTCCCGGGAGTTTGGCGACCCGACCCTGCAAATCAGCGCCGAGCAAGTCGCCCTGATCCGCGCCGGTGGAGCACCACCGTTACTGGCCAGGGTCCAGCCCTATCTCGCGCTGCTGTTGATCGGGGCTCTGATGCTGCTGGGGCTGGTATCTGTCGTGCTGTATCGACGTCGCCGTCGCCCGCATTAGCGCCTGCGCTTAACAGCGCACCCGGGCTGCGCTCGGCAACCAGCCTGCTCATGCCCGCGAAGCTACGGCCTCGCGGGCTTTTTTCTGTCAGCCCTTCTGATGTTCGGCGCCAAGCACGCCAAAGGCGATTCAGTCCGCATATTGTGTTTGCCGATTCCGCGACAACCTCGCCTGTTTTCTCCCGCCATTCAGCGTGGCACTGGCACACAAGTGATTGGCAGCCACAACAACTCTCTCCCTGAACGGCTAAGGCAGACTGGGCCTGCAGACCCCTGCCCCTGCATGCACGATCCGCAGCCTAATAATTCAGGGAGCCCCCCGATGCGAATAAACAGGATCCTCTTTCACTCAACCCTGGCCCTGGGCATCTGCCTGGGCGGGTTGCCCGCCTGGGCCGATTTGCCCGCCGACACCATCGGCCAGGTCACCCTGGCGGTGCCACCCGAGCCGCACCGAGCCTACGTGGTGGATGTGGAGTTCGAAAACTTCGTCACCGGCCGGGTCACGGTGATCGACGCGGACGCCAAGCGCATGCTCGGCATGGTCAGCACCGGCTTTGCCGCCCCGGCCACCCTGAGCCCGGACCAGAAATACCTCTACAGCGCCGACGCCTTCTACTCACGCGGCACCCGCGGCACCCGCACCGACGTATTGACGGCCTGGAACACCTCGACCCTGTCCCCCGACTGGGAAGTGGTGATCCCCTCCAAGCGCGCGTCGATCCTGACCCAGCGCTATGCCCTTGGGGTCAGTTCCGATAGCCGCTTTGCCTACGTCTATAACTTCACCCCTGCAACCTCGGTCACCGTGGTCGACACCCAAAGCAGGAGCGTGGCCAGCGAAATCGCCATCAGCGGTTGTGTGCTCAGCTACCCGGTGGGCAAACGCAGCTTCGCCTCGTTGTGTGGCGATGGGCAGTTGCAGGTGGTCAAGCTCAATGAGCAAGGCCAGGAAGCCTCCCGCAGCCAGACGCCGTTTTTCGACCCCAATAAAGAGAAGCTCAACGAACGCGGGATCGCCGTAGGCGACATCTATTACTTCACCAGCACCACCGGCACCGTGCGCGGCGTGGACTTTTCCGGCGACACGCCCAAGTTCCTTCCCGCCTGGTCCCTGGTGGACGCCAAGGAACAACAGGCCGGCTGGGCACCTGGCGGCTGGCAGCTGCTGGCAGTGGCGCCCAGGCTCAATCGTCTGTACGCGATCATGCATGCCGATCACCAGGCCATGAAGTGGGAAGACCCGAGCCCCTATATCTGGGTGTTCGACCTGAAGACCGGCAAGAAGATCGGCACCCTCGAAGCACCGAACCCGGTCTGGAGCCTGCACGCCACCCAGGATGAAAAGCCCCTGCTGATCGGCACCAACGTCAGCGGCGGCCTGGAAATCTTCGACCTCAAGAGCGGCAAGTTCAACGGGACGATGGACAAGATCGCCAAGACCCCGATCCAGGTCCTGAGCCACTAACCCGCGTTCCACTCCAGGAGGCTCCCCATGCAACCTGATCCACTTTTCACCTTGACCGGGGCCCTGTGCACGGCAGTGATTCTGGCCAGCGCCGCGACCCATAAAGTCCGTGCACCGGCCCGCTTCAGTGCCCAACTGCAAGCCTATCAACTGCTGCCCAGTGCCCTGGTGCGCCCGGTTGCCCGCGGTCTGCCATGGCTGGAACTGGCCCTGGCCTTCGCCCTGCTGCTGCCGCTCAGCCGCACTGGCGCCGCAATGGCGGCGGCGGCCTTGCTGGCGCTGTACGCCACTGCGATGGCCATCAACCTCTGGCGCGGGCGCAAGGACATCGATTGCGGCTGCGCCGGGCCGCACCAGCGCCAGCCGATCCGCCCGCTGCTGCTGATCCGCAACGGCCTGCTGGTCGCCGTGGCACTGCTTGCCGCCTGGCAGCCCGAGAGCCGTGCGCTGGGCCTGTTCGACGCCTTCGTGGTGCTCGCCGCCAGCGCGGTGGCGTTACTGATTTATGCCGCAGCCGATGGCCTTCTGGCCAACAGCCCAGGTCTTCTCAAATTGATTGGAAGGTGAATGATGCAAGCTCTGATTGTTTCCAACGTATTGCTCTGGTGCCTGCTGATTGCCCTGGCGTTCGCCGTGATGGGGCTGGTGCGGCAGATCGGTATTCTGCATGGCCGCATCGCGCCGGCCGGTGCCTTGATGCTGGACAAGGGCGTGGCGGTCAACGAACCGGCGCCGAAAGTCACCGCCGCCGACCGTGACGGGCGTCCGGTGAACTTCGGTTATGCCGGCGACAAGGGCCAACTGCTGTTTTTCCTGTCGCCGACCTGCCCGATCTGCAAGTCGCTGCTGCCGGCCATCAAATCCATTGCCAGGGAACAGGCCGAGCGCCTGGAGGTGATCTATGTCAGCGATGGCGACCTGGAGGCCCAGCGCAAGCTGATCACCGAGTTCAAGCTCGAAGGCGCGCGCTATGTGGTCGGCCCGGAAGTCGGCATGACCTACCAGATCGGCAAGTTGCCCTACGCGGCCCTGATCGACAGCAGCGGCACCTTGCGCGCCAAGGGCCTGGTCAACTCCCGCGAGCACCTGGACAGCCTGTTCGAAGTCGAGCATCTGGGCAGCGCGACACTGCAGGACTACCTGCACCGCGACCACGTCCACACGCACGCGCCACAACAATAAGCCAAGGAGTCCCCCATGAAATTACTCGACCTTCTGTTCGAGCGCTCCACCCGGCGGGTCGCCGACACCACTTCACGGCGCAAGCTGCTGTCGCGCCTGGGCTCGCTGATGGTGGTGGGCGCCGCCCTGCCCCTGCTTCTGCCGATCGACCGCACCTCCAAGGCCCTGGCCGCCGAAGCACCGAAAGCCGGCGACCCGGGCGACCCCACCAGTTGCGACTACTGGCGCTACTGCTCGATCGACGGCTTTCTCTGCAGTTGCTGTGGCGGCACCGTGACCGCCTGCCCGCCGGGGGCCGAAGTCTCGCAAATCACCTGGATCGGCACCTGCCGCAACCCGGGGGATGGCAAGGACTACATCATTTCCTACAACGATTGCTGCGGAAAACACAGCTGCGCCCAGTGCGCCTGCACCCGCAACGACAGCGAGGAACCGCTGTACCGCCCGTTCAACAACAACGACGTGAACTGGTGCCTGGGCGCCAAGTCCCACGTCTACAACTGCACCATCGCGGTCATCCGCGGCGTGGCGGTCTAAGGTGGGCGGCGCCTTGCGCACCCGGTTGCTGCTCGGACTGCTGTGCCTGATCGCCGCCCCGCTGGCCCTGGCCCGGGCCATTCCCGACCCGCAGCAACGGCCGGCGCCCGGCAACGAACGGCCCCAGGTGCCCATCGCCGAAGCTGGCTACAGCACAGCGGTCAACTATCAGTTGCAATGCGCCGGCTGCCACCAGGCCAGCGGCCAGGGCTCCCCGGCCAATGACACGCCGCGCATGCGCGGCTTTGTCGGCAACTTTCTCAAAGTCGCCGGCGGCCGGGAGTTTCTGGTCCGGGTCCCCGGCATCTCCCAATCCGCCCTCAACAACGTGCAACTGGCAGACATGCTGAACTGGCTGCTGACCCGCGACGGCATGGCCGGTGACAGCCTGCCGCAACAGGTCCAGCCCTACACTGCCGAAGAAGTCAGCGCGATCCGCAGCGTCTCCATCCTTAACCTGCCCGACACCCGGTCCGGGCTGATCAAGGCGATGCAGGCGCAGGGAATCGTGATTGAGGACGGGATGCCGCGTTAGGCAATGGGTACGCCCGGGCTGATAAGCCGCGTCAGACAGGAGCGAAAGCGACACGGCCACTGCCCCAGTGATGCGGCAAGGGCCCGGTCAGGAAGGCAGCGCACAGACCCTGTCCATTCAGCAGCAGCCCCGGTAAACGGGGCTGCTGTTGTTCACTTAAACGACAGCATTAGCAGAAAGTCATCTGTGGCGAGGGAGCTTGCTCCCGCTAGGCCAGGCTGGCCCTTCAGCGTGGAGCATCCTCAAACATGGGACTGCTACGCAACGGAGCGCCGGCCGGTCCAGCGGGAGCAAGCTCCCTCGCCACACGTACAGTGTTCATCCTCAGATGGACGGCATCAGGCTTAGGGGGCTGGCTGTTGCCTCAAGGATCAATGAGCAATGCACACCGATTTCAACTCGGTATAGGCCTCGATTACCGCACGCCCGAATTCACGGCCCATCCCCGACTGCTTGACCCCGCCGAACGGCATGTTCGGGTCCAGCAGCACGTGGGCATTGACCCACACCGTACCGGCCTGTATCCGTGGCACCAGGTTCATGGCCTTGGTCAGGTCGTTGGTCCACAGGCTGGCCGCCAGGCCGTAAGGGCTGTCGTTGGCCATGGCGATGACGCTGTCTTCGTCGTCGAACGGGATCACCGACAGCACCGGGCCGAACACCTCCTCATGGGCCACGGCCATGCTGTGGTCAACGTCCGCCAGCACCGTTGGCTGCACGAAAAATCCGTCCAGGTTCAGCGCCTCGCCGCCTGCCACCAGGCGCGCGCCCTGCTCCCTTGCCAGCTCGATATGCTTGAGCACGCTCTGTTGCTGCTTGCGCGAGACCAGCGGGTTGATCGCTGCCGAAGGGTCCATGCCGGCGCCGATACTCATCCCGGCCACCGCCGCCGCCAGGCCGTCGACAAACGCCTGATAACGCGAACGCTGCACATAGAAACGCGACGCGGCGGCGCATACCTGCCCCTGGTTCAGCAGGCCACCGAGCAGCGCGCCCTGGATCGCCTTGGGAATGTCGGCGTCGGCCAGCACGATCATCGGGTTCTTGCCCCCCAGTTCCAGGGCGAAACGGGTCATGTTCTGCAACGCCGCCACGCCCACGCCTTTGCCGACTTCGGTGGAGCCGGTGAACGACACCTTGCTGATCAGCGGGTGCGACGCCAGGGCATTGCCCACCGTGCTGCCGCGCCCGGTGACCACGTTGAATACCCCGGCGGGAATCCCGGCCTCGAATGCCAGCTCAGCCAGGCGCAAGGCGGTCAGCGGCGTCTCGCTGGCGGGCTTGATCACCACCGTGCAGCCACAGGCCAGGGCCGGCATCAGCTTCCAGGCGCTGATCATCAACGGGAAATTCCACGGCACAATGCCCGCCACCACGCCCACTGGTTCACGTCGGGCAAAGGCGGTGAAGCGCGTGCCCTCGGGAATCGGGATCGACACATCCAGGGTCTGGCCTTCGATCTTGGTCGCCCAGCCGGACATGTAGCGCATGAACTCCACCGTGGCGCCGACATCCAGCATCCGCGCGATGTTGATCGACTTGCCCTGGCTGAGGGTTTCCAACTGGGCCAGCTCCTCGGCGTGCTGCTCCACCAGCGCAGTGAAGTTCAACAGAATGCGCTCGCGATCAGCCGGGCGCAGACCAGACCAGATGCCGGAGGTGTAGGCCCGGTGAGCCGAGGTCACGGCCTGATCGAGGACCTCCAGCCCGACATCCGCTACCCGGGCAATCTCCTGGCCGGTGGCCGGGTTCAGGACCGGCGTGCTCGGGCCGTCGTCGAGGTGCCAGCGGCCGTCGATAAAACAACCATGCTGGCGCTGTAGAAACGCGGTGACCTGGGGCAGAACTTCAACCTTGCTCATGCAGACTCCTGATAAGGAACGGCCTTGCGGCCCGTGGTGAGAGAGATCGAAGTGTTGCTGCTGGGAAACCAGCGGGGTTTGCTTTGTATGCCAGACGTATTGGTGAGGCTGCCAGGCTGTATCAATAGGAGCCCTGTTGCCACTGTCGAAGGTGGCGCTGGCCGGCATGGGCATCGAGGGTGTTCCCGGCCGATCCGGGTGTTGGCAGCGGCTACAGGATTGCGCTGTAGCCGCTGCCGCCAGGCTGCGCTGGCCGGCATGAACGCCGTAGGTGCTTCAGACAGATCAAGGGGGCTCGTGAACTTCGCCAGCGGCGACGGGGCTCAGGCGTAACGCTTGCGGTATTCGCCGGGGGACACGCCGAACCGCGCCTTGAACGCGGTGGAAAAATGGCTGGAATCGCTGAAGCCCCAGGAATACCCCAGCGCCGACAGCTTCTGTTCCGCCCCGGGCTGACGCAGCGATTCGGCGCAGAAATCCAGGCGCCGGTTCTTGATGTACTGCGCCACCACCAGGCCTTTCTTGGCGAACAGCCGGTACAGCCCACGCACCGAAACCCCCACCTCGCGAGCCAGCCACTCGGGGCACAACTCCTCGCAACGAATATGCTCGTCAATAAAGGCAAAGCTCTTGCACAAGATGCGTTGGTGCGGGTCGACGCTGTCTTCGCTGGCGCTGATGGCCGGTCGCAGCAGGCTGATCATCGCGTCCAGGGTCGCTTCGCTTTCCACCTGATTGAGTTGCGGCTGGCAGGTGGTTTCGAGAATCAGCCGATGGGAGAGCATGGCGATCGGCGAGGTCGCGGGGATCCGCCGCCCGCACTGGACCTGGTTGAAGCGCAAGGCTTGCTCCACCTGTTGATGGGGCAAGATCAGCGACAACTGGCGCGAGTTGTCGCTGTAGGTGAAATCACTGGGGCGTGACGCATCGATCAAGGTGATATCGCCCGCTGAAAGCTTGACCCGGCTATCGCCCTGGGCCATGCCGGCCGTGCCTTCCAACTGGAACACCGCGAAATACTTGTTGCCCTCATTGGCCGCCACCTCGCGCGCAGTGCGGTACAGGCGCGCCTGGCAGGCATCGACGAAACTGAGCTTGAGCGCCCCGCTTCGGAACTCGCGGATAGCCCCCGAAAACGCCGGCCCCAGGGCCTGGGCATCGAAGGCACCGCAGATCTGGTTGATCTGGTTCAGCCACTGATCAAACCCTTCACGCTGTTGTGCGTTGCACGCTCTCATGTCGAACCTCACCAGGCATTATTTTTATTCTGCCCGGCCGTCTGTGGCGACCGGGATGACGGCTGTTCTCCTGAACGCTCCTGCTCCGTGGTTCTGCTTACTTCAACCCGCCAAAACGCCGATAAAAACTTTCCCCGACATCCGGCAGCGGCCCATCGGCATTTTCCAGGGCATGGTTCAGCCACTCCTCGGCCCGGGCATAGATCAGCCGATAGATGTTGCGGCACAACTGACGCGCCGCCCGGCCTTCCCAGTCGCCGGGAAGCAACTCATCCGGCAACTGCGGGTCGCGCAGCAGCAACTTGCGGTATTCATGAATAAGCAGGAGACGAGCCAGGAAACAATCCGCCGGCTGCAGTTGCTCCTGCTCGCGAAGCGCCTGCCAGAGCGGTCGGAACAGCTGGATGAACTCGCTGTAGTGCGCCGCCAGCTCGTCAATGTTCCAGCTCTCGCGCACCTGCAGGCGTAAGGCTTTGGAGGCCATCACATCCTGGGCGGTGGTTTCAAAGACGATGGTGTCTTCCTGCACCCCCAGGTCGAGCAGCGTGGCGTTGATGTCGGCGCGATCACTGCGGGGGCAAGCCAGCACCACCGGCGAGATCGCACCAAATCCTTGCCACTCCAACTCTTCGCGTACCTGCTTGCGCTTGTCCTGATTGAGCTGGGACAGCATCACCAGGCTCCAGGAGCCGTCCCAGACCGGCACGCTGGCGTTGTAGACACGCTTGAAGGCCTTGTCGAAACGGCGGCGACCCGTGCCGGTCAGGCTGTAATAACTGCGGCGCCCGACCTTTTCTGCGGTCAGCCAACCTTCCTTGCTCAAGCGGAAGATCGAGGTGCGGATCAGCCGCTCATTGATGCCGATCGGCTCCAGCAATTGAATCAGGCTGCCCAGCCACACCGTACCGCCGTGGGGTTCGATGGCGTCGCCGTACAGGGTAATGATCAGCGAGCTGGCGCGAATCGGCGTCTGCTCCTGGAAACGAGTAATAAGTTGATTCAAAGGTGCGAGGGACGACATGGGCGTACCGAGAAAAAAGGAATAAATATACCGGGTTTCATAACGCTCGACCCGGCTGCGGCATTATTGCGCGCCTTTGGTTCGAAAGCCGCTGTCGCTGTGACGAGGACGATCGGTTTCGGGCGCGACCAGGGGCTCGCAGACCTGCATGTTCTCCAGACAACGCCGGGTCAGCACCTGATATTCACGGGTTCCGGCCTGCTTCCAGGCCACTTCGTCGTCACTCAGGCGGCGCTTGACGCTGGCCGGCGTGCCCAGCACCAGCGACTGCTCCGGGCATTCGAACCCGGCCCGGACGAAGGCGGCGGCGGACACAAACGAACGCGGCCCGATGCGGGCGTTATCCATCACCACCGCATTCATCCCGACCAGCACATCGGCGCCGATCCGGCAGCCGTGCAACACCGCGCCATGACCAATGTGCCCGTTGCGCTCGACCACCGTGTCGCTGTCGGGAAAGCCATGCATCACACAGGTGTCCTGCAGGTTGGCCCCCTCTTCCAGCACGATCCGGCCGAAATCGCCGCGCAAACTGGCCAGCGGCCCGACATAACAATGAGGACCGATAATCACATCGCCGATCAGCACGGCGGACGGATGCACATAGGCGCTGGGATCGACCACCGGGGTCAGGCCATCGAGGCTGTAGCAGGTCATGAAACACTCCTGATAAGGCGCTGCAGGAAGCACTGCGCAAAGCGATGCCGTAATGGCTGCATTTTGTATCACATCGTTTTAATCGAACAAAGCGATTAAAAGCGTATCGCTTCACGATCAAGACACAAGGCAACCCTGCGCCGAACAACGAACACGCTTTAAAACCAATGAAACAGGGGTTAAAAGAATAAAACACACCCGTTGATCTGTAGCAATTGGCCATCCAATGACAAACAATAAGACACATTAAATCAATTTTTATATTGCATTCGTGTATCGCATTGGCGATATACTCGGCGAAAACCGGCGTCCCAGCCGATCCAATAATGAGCCGGCCCCAGGCCGAGCGTGCACCCGAGGGCATCCGCCATGCCTCAAACCCTTGCCGTCGAATGCTTCGAGCACGGCGTACGCCTGATTACCCTGCAACGCCCCCAGGCCTTGAACGCCCTGACCACCGAGTTGCTGGCGGAACTGGCCAGCGCCCTGGCCGAGGCTGAAGCCGACCCCGATGCCCGGGCGGTAGTCCTGACCGGCAGCGCCAGAGCGTTCGCCGCCGGCGCCGACATCAAGGAAATGGCCGAGCGCGACCTGGTGGGCATCCTCAATGACCCGCGCCAGGCGTCGTGGCACGCCATCACCCGCTTCAGCAAACCACTGATCGCCGCCGTCAACGGTTTCGCCCTGGGCGGTGGCTGCGAACTGGCGATGCACGCCGACATCATTATTGCCGGCGAAGACGCCCGCTTCGGCCAACCGGAAATCAACCTCGGGATCATGCCCGGCGCCGGCGGCACCCAACGCCTGTTGCGCGCTGTCGGCAAGTCTGTGGCCATGCAAATGGTCCTTGGCGGCGAATCAATTGACGCCCGCCACGCCCTGCGCGCCGGCCTGGTGAGCGAAGTCACCCAGCCCGAATTCACCGTCGAGCGCGCCCTGCAACTGGCTACGCTGATTGCTGGCAAAGCCCCGCTGGCAGTGCGCCTGGCCAAGGAGGCGCTGCTCAAGGCCATGGACACCGACCTCGCCACGGGCCTGCGCTTCGAACGCCAGGCCTTCACCCTGTTGGCCGGCACCCGTGACCGCGACGAAGGCATACGCGCCTTCCAGGACAAGCGCCCGGCGCACTTCAGCGGGCAATGACCCGGCCCAGGCCCCTTATTCGAACGACCTCGCAGAGAGCGCCATGACCATGAACTTCGAACACATCCTGTTTTCCATCGAGGCCGGCGTCGCCCTGCTCAGCCTCAACCGCCCCGAGCAACTCAACAGCTTCAACGCGCAGATGCACGGTGAAGTCAAACAGGCGCTGAAGCTGCTGCGCAGTGACCCGCAAGTCCGGGTGCTGCTGCTGACCGGGGAAGGCCGTGGCTTCTGCGCCGGCCAGGACCTCAGCGACCGCAACGTAGCGCCCGGCAGTGCCGTGCCGGACCTCGGCGAATCCATCGAGAAGTTCTACAACCCGCTGATCCGCCAACTGCGCGACCTGCCGCTGCCGGTGATCTGCGCGGTCAACGGTGTCGCAGCGGGGGCCGGGGCCAATATCCCGCTGGCCTGTGACCTGGTCCTTGCGGCGCGCTCGGCGAGCTTTATCCAGGCGTTCTGCAAGATCGGCCTGATTCCCGACTCCGGCGGCACCTGGACCCTGCCACGCCTGGTCGGCATGGCCCGAGCCAAGGCCCTGGCGCTGCTGGGCAATCGCCTGAGCGCCGAACAAGCCGAGCAATGGGGGCTGATCTACCGCTGCGTCGACGATGCCGATCTGCGCGACGAAGCCTTGAAGCTCGCGCGGCACCTGGCGACCCAGCCAACCTACGGCCTGGCCCTGATCAAGCGCAGCCTCAACGCCAGCCTGCACAACAGCTTCGACGAGCAACTGGAGCTGGAAAAAGACCTGCAACGCCTGGCCGGGCGCAGCGAGGATTACCGCGAAGGCGTCAGCGCCTTTATGGAAAAACGCACACCGACCTTCAAGGGCCGCTGACCATGAGCGCATTGACTACAGACGCCCGCATCGCGGTGATCGGCGCCGGCGCCATGGGGGCCGGCATTGCCCAGGTCGCGGCCCAGGCCGGGCATCGGGTGCAGTTGCTCGATAGCCGTCCCGGCGCTGCCGCCCAGGCCATCGCCGGCATCGACCGCCAGCTCGGCAAGCGAGTGCAGAACGGCAAGCTCGAGGCCCAGGCCCATCGCGCCACCCTGGACCGCCTGCAAGTAGCCGAATCCATCGACAGCCTGGCCGACAGCGACCTGATCATCGAAGCCATTGTCGAAAACCTCGAGGTCAAACAGCAGCTGTTTCGTCAGCTTGAAAACCTGTGCCAGCCCAGCTGCATCCTCGCCAGCAACACCTCGTCACTGTCGATCACCAGCATCGCCGCCGGCCTGACACGGCCCGAGCGCCTGTTGGGGCTGCACTTCTTCAATCCGGCGCCGGTAATGGCCCTGGTCGAGGTGATCTCGGGCCTCGCCAGCGACCCTGCCCTGGCCCGCTGCCTGTATCACACGGCGGCCGCCTGGGGGAAAAAACCGGTGCATGCCCGATCCACTCCGGGCTTTATCGTCAACCGCGTGGCCCGGCCGTTTTATGCCGAGAGCCTGCGCCTGCTGCAGGAAGGCGCCGCCGATTGCACCACCCTCGATGCTTTGCTGCGCGAAGGCGGCGGCTTCGCCATGGGCGCCTTCGAGCTCACCGACCTGATCGGCCACGACGTCAACTACGCGGTGACCTGCTCGGTGTTCCACGCCTACTACGGCGACATGCGCTACCAACCGTCGCTGATCCAGAAAGAACTGGTGGACGCCGGCCATTTGGGCCGCAAGAGCGGCCAGGGCTTCTACAGCTATGCCGAAGGCGCCCCACGTCCAGCCCCTTCCCAGCTCGAAAGCCAGGCCAGCATTGACTGCTGCGAAGTCGAGGGCGACCTCGGCATCGCCCGCGAACTGCTGCCGCGCCTGCGCGAGGCCGGCATTCACCTCACCCTTCGCGACGGCAGCGGCCTGCTGCGGGTTGGCGACGCGGTGCTGGCCCTCAGCGATGGCCGCTCGGCCAGCCAACGCGCCCGTGCCAGCGGCCTGCGCAACCTGATCCTGCTGGACCTGGCGGGCGATTTTTCCAGTGCCGGGCGCATTGCCATCAGTTGCAGCGCCGACACCTCGCCCCAGGCTATGGAGCAAGCCGTGGCGCTGTTGCAGCGCGCCGGGCTCAAAGTCAGCCAAGTCACTGACAGCCCGGCACTGGTGGTGCTGCGCAGCGTGGCGATGCTCGCCAACGAAGCCGCCGACGCCCTCCTGCACGGAGTGGCCAGCGCGGCCGACATCGACCTGGCGATGCGCGCCGGCGTCAACTATCCCCAGGGCCCGCTGGCCTGGGCCGACCGCATCGGCCTGGCGGCGCTGCTGCACGTCCTGGAAAACCTGCAAGCCGCCTATGGCGAAGAACGTTACCGGCCGTCCCTGCTGCTGCGGCGCAAGGTAGCCGAAGGGAGCACCTTCCATGACTAACCACCAAGCCATGAACCTGGCCAGCCAATGCGCACAAAGCCTGTTTGAACGTGACCAGGCCAGCCAAGCCATGGGCATGCGCCTGCTGTCAGTGGCGCCGGGGGCCGCCCGACTGGGCATGAGCGTCGGCGCCCATATGCTTCAGGGCCACGGCACCTGCCACGGTGGCTACCTGTTCGCCCTGGCGGATTCGGCCTTCGCCTTTGCCTGTAACAGTTACAACGAGGCCACCGTGGCCATCGGCTGCAGCATCGACTACATCGCCCCGGCACGCCTGGGCGACACCCTCACCGCCGACTGCATCGAACAAAGCCGTAGCGGTCGCACCGGTAACTACGACGTGCGCATTGAAAACCAGCAAGGGCAGTTGATTGCCCTGTTCCATGGCAAATCCTACAAAGTGCGCGGCCCGGTGCTGGCGCAGGAGACCCCCAATGAATGACGCCCTGATCATCGATGCAGTCCGCACCCCCATCGGCCGCTATGCCGGCGCCCTGAGCAGCGTGCGCGCCGACGACCTTGGCGCGATACCCCTGCGCGAACTGCTGCGCCGCCACCCGCAAGTGGACTGGAGCACGGTCGACGATGTGCTCTACGGCTGCGCCAACCAGGCCGGCGAAGACAACCGTAACGTGGCGCGCATGTCGGCCCTGCTGGCCGGGCTGCCGGTCAGCGCACCCGGGACCACCCTCAACCGCCTGTGCGGCTCCGGCCTGGACGCCATTGGCAGCGCGGCGCGGGCGATTCGCTGCGGCGAGGCTTCGCTGATGCTGGTGGGTGGCGTCGAGTCGATGTCTCGTGCACCCCTGGTGATGGGCAAGGCCGAGACCGCGTTTTCTCGCCAGGCGCAGCTTTTCGATACCACCATCGGCTGGCGTTTCGTCAACCCGTTGATGGAGCAGCAATATGGCATCGACTCGATGCCGGAGACCGCCGAAAACGTCGCTGCGCAGTTCAATATCTCCCGCGCCGACCAGGACGCCTTCGCCCTGCGCAGCCAGCAACGCGCCTCTGCCGCCCAGGCCAGCGGGCGCCTGGCCCGTGAAATAGTCGCGGTGCAGATCCCTCAGCGCAAAGGTCCGGCCATCGTTGTCGAACACGACGAGCACCCACGGGGCGACACCACCCTCGAACAGCTGCAAAAGCTCGGCACGCCATTCCGCAAGGACGGCACCGTCACCGCCGGCAACGCCTCCGGGGTCAATGACGGCGCCTGTGCGCTGCTGCTGGCCAATGCCGCCACCGCCCAGCGTTACGGGCTCAAGGCCCGGGGTCGGGTGGTGGCCATGGCCACGGCCGGAGTCGAGCCGCGAATCATGGGCATCGGCCCGGTGCCGGCGACGCGCAAGGTCCTGGAACTGGCCAACCTCAGCCTGGCAGACATGGACGTGATCGAACTCAACGAAGCCTTCGCTGCCCAGGGTCTGGCCGTGCTGCGCGAACTGGGGCTGGGGGATGACGATCCACGGGTCAACCCCAATGGCGGCGCCATCGCCCTGGGCCACCCCCTGGGCATGAGCGGCGCGCGCCTGGTGACCACGGCCCTGCACGAACTGGAACAACGCCAGGGCCGCTACGCCTTGTGCACCATGTGCATCGGCGTCGGCCAGGGCATCGCCCTGATTATCGAAAGGTTCTAGTAGAAACAACGCAAGACCCAGGGTGCCGCCAGGTATCCTTGGCGCATGCACTCAAGACCCGCTTGCCGGCGGGTCGCAACACAAAAACAATTCGAGTGAAGTCATGAACATGCCAATTGCCAAAGCCGTGCTTGACCCCGTGCTGGACCCGCTGGAGACCGCCAGCATCGACCAACTGCGCCAGCATCAGCTTGACCGGCTGCGCTGGAGCCTGAACCACGCCTACAACAACGTACCGCTCTATCGCCAGCGTTTCGACGAACTGGGGGTGCACCCTGACGACGTGCGCAGCCTCGATGACCTGGCAAAATTCCCCTTCACCACCAAGTCCGACCTGCGTGACAACTACCCCTACGGCATGTTCGCTGTACCGATGCAGGACGTGGTGCGACTGCACGCCTCCAGCGGCACCACCGGCAAACCGACAGTGGTCGGGTACACCCAGAACGACATCGACACCTGGGCCAACGTGGTGGCGCGCTCGATCCGCGCCGGTGGCGGGCGGCGTGGCGACAAGGTGCATATCTCCTATGGCTACGGCCTGTTTACCGGTGGCCTGGGGGCGCACTACGGCGCCGAGCGCCTGGGCTGCACCGTGATCCCGATGTCCGGTGGGCAGACCGAAAAACAGGTGCAACTGATCAAGGATTTCCAGCCGGACATCATCATGGTCACGCCCTCCTACATGCTCAACATCGCCGATGAAATCGAGCGCCAGGGCATCGACCCGCAAAAGCTCGCATTGCGCCTGGGCATCTTCGGCGCCGAACCCTGGACCGCCGAACTGCGCAGCGCCATCGAGCAACGACTGGGGATCACTGCCCTGGATATCTATGGCCTTTCGGAAATCATGGGCCCGGGGGTGGCCATGGAGTGCGCCGAGACCAAGGATGGCCCGACCATCTGGGAAGACCACTTCTACCCCGAGATCATCGACCCCATCACCGGCGAGGTACTGCCCGACGGGCAGATGGGTGAGCTGGTCTTCACCTCGTTGAGCAAGGAAGCCTTGCCGATGATCCGTTACCGCACCCGCGACCTGACCCGACTCCTGCCCGGCACCGCCCGCCCCATGCGCCGTATCGACAAGATCACCGGGCGCAGCGATGACATGCTGATCATTCGCGGCGTCAATGTGTTCCCGACCCAGGTCGAGGAACAGGTGCTCAAGGTCCGGCAGCTGTGCGAGAGCTATGAGATCCATCTCTATCGCAACGGCAACCTCGACAGTGTCGACGTACACGTCGAACTCAAGAGCGAACACCAGCACCTGCCTGAAGAGCAGCAGAAAACCATCTGCAGCGAACTGAGCCGGCACATCAAAACCAACATCGGCATCAGTTCCCGTATCGTTTTGCAGCCGGCGTTCTCCATCAAGCGCTCCGAAGGCAAGGCCTGCCATGTGATCGACAACCGCAAATAACCCCCCCTGTCACGCCCCGCATCGCCCGATGCCGGGGCGTCCCTCCGCTTCAAGCCCCTGAAACAGCGTGGTGAACGCCCTCCGTGGCGAGGGAGCTTGCTCCCGCTCGGCTGCGCAGCAGCCGCAATCACCCCGACTCCATCTCCCTGATGCACCGCAACGCCCGGTTTCAGGGCCGCTGCGCGCCCCAGCGGGAGCAAGCTCCCTAGCCACAGAGGCCCGACAGCACTCGCCTGACAGCCTTGAGAAGCAACCCCTGATCTGGAGCCTTCACCCCCTAATGCGATACAAAAAAATATACGACACGTTATTTTGTGTTTGATATTTATTTGTGTATCACATATAAAGTTCTCCATGCCCACGCACACCTTCACGGCGGGAGACACGTCATGTATGCACAGTTGGTAGAAACCGGGGTCAAGAGCATCAAGAGCCTGTCGGAGATGTCCGAACAGGAGCGCGCTTTCCAGGAAAAAATTGATTCGGAAATCAAGATCGAAGCCAAGAACTGGATGCCCGATGCCTATCGCCAGACGCTGATCCGGCAGATTTCCCAACACGCCCACTCGGAAATCGTCGGCATGTTGCCCGAGGGCAACTGGGTGGCTCGCGCGCCGACCCTCAAGCGCAAGCTGCAACTGATGGCCAAGATCCAGGACGAAGCCGGTCACGGCCTGTACCTGTACAGCGCCATGGAGACCCTGGGCGCCGACCGCGACGAGGAGATCGCCAAGCTGCACAGCGGCCGCGCCAAGTACTCGAGCATCTTCAATTACCCAACCCTGAACTGGGCCGACATGGGCGCGGTGGGCTGGCTGGTGGACGGCGCGGCCATCGTCAATCAGGTGGTGTTGCAGCGCACCTCCTACGGCCCCTATTCCCGGGCCATGGTGCGCATCTGCAAGGAAGAGAGCTTCCACCAGCGCCAGGGCTACGAAGTGCTGCTGACCATGATGCGCGAGGGCAACCAGGCGCAGAAAGACATGGTCCAGGACGCCATCAACCGCCTGTGGTGGCCGGCCCTGATGATGTTCGGCCCCAGCGACGAACACTCGCCCAACAGCGCCCAGTCCATGGCCTGGAAAATCAAGCGCCAGAGCAACGACGAGCTGCGCCAGCGCTTTATCGACCAGACCATCCCGCAACTGGAACTGCTGGGCTGCACCTGCCCCGACCCGGACCTTGTGTGGAACGCCGAGCGCGGCCACTACGATTTCGGCGAAATCCAGTGGGACGAATTCTACGAAGTGCTCAAGGGCAATGGCCCGTGCAACCAGGAACGCGTCGCGACCCGGCGCAAGGCCATTGAAGACGGCGCCTGGGTGCGCCAGGCCGCTGTCGCCCACGCCCGCAAGAAAACCAATAAAAACGCCGCCTGATCGCCCGTCGATCAAACGCCTGATGTGGAGTCACCCCGATGTCTGAATGGACCCTCTTCGAAGTTTTCGTGCGCAGCAAGCACGGCCTCAACCACAAACACGTCGGCAGCGTGCATGCCGCCGACAGTGTCATGGCCATCGAGAACGCCCGCGAGCTGTACACCCGCCGCAGCGAGGGCGTGAGCCTGTGGGTGGTGCCATCCAATCTGATCGTCGCCTCGTCCCCGGACGAGAAAGATCCGCTGTTCGACCCGGCCGACGACAAGGTCTATCGCCACGCCAGCTTCTACGAGCTGCCGCCTGAAGTCGGACACATGTGAGGCCGACCATGACCACTCAAACCGATCTGATCCAATACCTGCTGCGCCTCGGTGACAGCGCCCTGATCCAGGGCCAGCGCCTGTGCCAATGGTGCGGTCGCGCGCCAGCGCTGGAAGAAGAGCTGGCGCTGATGAACGTTGGCCTCGACCTGGTGGGCCAGGCCCGCAACTGGCTGGACTACGCCGCCGAGCTGCTGAACGACGGCCGCGACGCCGACCACCTGGCGTTCCGCCGCGATGAGCGCGCCTACCGCAACCTGTTGCTGGTGGAGCAGCCCAACGGCGACTACGCGGTGACCATGCTCAAGCAGTTTTTCTATGACGCCTGGCACCTGGAAGTGCTCCAGGGCCTGAGCCAGTCCAGCGACGAGCGCATCGCCGGGATCGCCGCCAAGGCGGTCAAGGAAGCCACCTATCACCTGCGCCGCTCCGGCGAATGGGTCGAACGGCTGGGCGACGGCACCGAAGAGAGCCATCAGCGCATGCTCGATGCCATCCCCCTGCTATGGCGCTTCACCATCGAGCTGATCAGCGGTGACGACAGCGAAACCCGCCTGCACGCCGCCGGCCTGGTGCCGGATGCCGCGCAGATCGCCAGCGCCTGGCAGGCCCGGGTCGAGCAGGTCTTCACCCGCGCCACCCTGCCCCTGCCTGCGGCGCCGAGCTACTTCTACCTCGATGCCCGTCGCGGCCTGCACAGCGAACACCTGGGCACCCTGCTGGCGGAAATGCAGTTCCTGCCCCGAGCGTATCCCGATGCGACCTGGTGAGCTGATCACCAGCGACCAGGGCGCGCGGGCGGTACAGCCAGGCGACCTGGACGCAGCCTGGGCGACCCTGACCCAGGTCATGGACCCGGAAGTGCCGGTGGTCAGCGTGGTCGACCTCGGGATCGTCCGCGATCTCGATTGGCGCGACGGCCACCTGCACGTGGTAGTGACCCCGACCTACTCCGGCTGCCCGGCCACCGAGGTGATCGAAAGCGACATCCGCGACGCCCTGGAACTCGCCGGTTTCCGCGCTCCGCAGCTGCAACGCAAGTTGACCCCGGCCTGGAGCAGCGACTGGATCACCGACGACGGCCGCGAACGCCTGCGGGCCTATGGCATCGCGCCGCCGCGCCCGGGCAGCACCAGCAAACGCGGCCTGCTGGGAGAGCGCCACGACATCCTCTGCCCGCAATGCGGCAGCGCCCATACCGAGCTGCTCAGCGAGTTCGGCTCGACCGCCTGCAAGGCGCTGTATCGCTGCCGTGACTGCCTGGAACCGTTCGACTACTTCAAGTGCATCTGAGCGGCCGCTTGCCGTGTCAGTGGGAGACCCACAATGAGCAAATTCCACAGCCTGGTGATCAAGGATGTGCGCAGCGAAACCCGTGACGCCGTGTCCATCGCCTTCGAGATTCCGCAGCACCTGCAGGACAGCTTTCATTTCACCCAGGGCCAGCACCTGGTGATGCGCACCCAACTGGACGGTGAAGAAGTGCGCCGCTCCTATTCGATTTGCACGGGGGTCAATGACGGCGAACTGCGCATCGCCATCAAGCGTGTGGCCGGCGGACGTTTCTCGGCCTTTGCCAACGAACAGCTCAAGGCCGGGCACCGCCTGGAAGTGATGCCACCCGCCGGGCATTTTCATGTGGAACTGGACCCGGCGCGGCACGGGCGTTACCTGGCGGTGGCTGCCGGCAGCGGTATCACGCCGATCCTGTCGATCATCAAGAGCACCCTGGAAACCGAACCCCACAGCCAGGTCACCCTGCTCTACGGCAACCGTTCCAGTTCCGGTGCGCTGTTTCGCGAACAGCTCGAGGACCTGAAGAACCGCTACCTGCAGCGCCTGAACCTGATCTTCGTTTTCAGCCGCGAGCAGCAGGATGTCGACCTCTATAACGGCCGGATCAACGCTGAGAAATGCGAGCAGCTGTTTTCCCGCTGGCTCGACGTCAAGGCCCTGGACGCGGCGTTTATCTGCGGCCCCCAGGAAATGACCGAAACCGTGCGCGACAGCCTCAAGGCCAAGGGCATGCCGGCCGAGCGCATTCACTTCGAGCTGTTTGCCGCCGCCGGCAGCCAGCAAAAACGCGAGGTCCGCGAAGCTGCACGCCAGATCGACGCCGCCACCAGCCAGATCACCGTGATCAGCGATGGCCGCGCCCTGGCCTTCGACCTGCCGCGCAACACTTTGAGCATCCTCGACGCCGGCAACATCCAGGGCGCCGAGCTGCCTTATTCGTGCAAGGCCGGGGTCTGCTCCACCTGCAAATGCAAGGTGATCGAAGGCGAGGTGGAAATGGACAGCAACCACGCCCTCGAGGACTACGAAGTGGCGGCCGGCTACGTGCTGTCGTGCCAGTCATTCCCGGTCAGCGCCAAGGTGGTGCTGGACTTCGACCAACTCTGACGCCAGCCGTCACCCCAGCAGCGCCTGCCACCGTGCAGGCGCGATGCCTGACGCCGTGCCCGCAACCTGCTTCACCCAAAACAAAAACAACAACCCAGAGAGCGCCGCCATGACCCCGCAAGAGATACAACAGATCAGTCAGCACCCGGATTTTATCCAGCTGGTACGCCGCAAACAGAACCTCTACTGGTCGCTGAGCCTGGCGATGCTGGTGATCTATTACGGCTTTGTGCTGCTGGTGGCGTTTTCCCCCAGCACCCTGGGCCAATCCCTGAGCGGCGGCGTGACCACGGTCGGCATGCTGGTGGGCGTGGTGATCGTGCTGCTGGCCTTTGCCCTGACCGGTTTCTATGTGTACCGCGCCAACCACGTGATCGACCCGCTGAACGAAAAACTCAAGCAGGAGTGCGCCCAATGAAGCGCCTCCTGACCCTGTTCCTGCTGCCTTGTGCCTTCGCCACCGACGTTGCGCTGGCCGCCGAGGGCAGCGCCCGGCCGTTGAACTGGAACGCCATCGGCATGTTCCTGGTGTTCGTCCTGTTCACCCTCGGCGTCACCCGCTGGGCGGCCCTGCGCACCCGTTCGGCCAGTGATTTCTACACCGCCGGTGGCGGCATGACCGGTTTCCAGAACGGCCTGGCGATTGCCGGCGACATGATCTCCGCCGCGTCCTTCCTCGGCATCTCGGCCATGATGTTCCTCAACGGCTATGACGGCCTGTTGTACGCCCTGGGGGTGCTGGCCGGCTGGCCGATCATCCTGTTCCTGATCGCCGAACGCCTGCGCAACCTGGGCAAATACACCTTTGCCGACGTGGTGTCCTATCGCCTGGAACAAACCCCGGTGCGCCTGACTTCGGCCTTCGGCACCCTGACCGTGGCGCTGATGTACCTGGTGGCGCAGATGGTCGGTGCCGGCAAGCTGATCGAACTGCTGTTTGGCATCAGCTACCTGTACGCGGTGATGCTGGTGGGCGTGCTGATGGTGTTTTACGTGACCTTCGGCGGCATGCTCGCCACCACCTGGGTGCAGATCATCAAGGCGGTGATGCTGCTGTTCGGCACCAGCTTCATGGCCTTTATGGTGCTCAAGCATTTCGGTTTCAGTACCGAGGCGATGTTCGCGGGTGCCAGTGCGGTGCACGCCAAGGGCAGCGCGATCATGGCCCCGGGCGGTCTGCTGTCGAACCCGATCGACGCCATCTCCCTGGGCCTGGGCATGATGTTCGGCACCGCCGGCCTGCCCCATATCCTGATGCGTTTCTTCACCGTCAGTGATGCCAAGGAAGCGCGTAAAAGCGTGTTCTACGCCACCGGTTTCATCGGCTATTTCTACCTGCTGCTGATCATCGTCGGCTTCGGTGCCATCGTCATGGTCGGCACCGACCCGGCATTCCGCGATGCCAACGGCGCGATCATCGGCGGCGGCAACATGATCGCCGTGCACCTGGCCCAGGCCGTGGGCGGCAACCTGTTCCTCGGTTTCATCTCGGCGGTGGCCTTCGCCACCATTCTCGCGGTGGTGGCCGGCCTGGCGCTGTCCGGTGCCTCGGCGGTGTCCCATGACCTGTATGCCTGCGTGATCCGTAAGGGCCAGGCCACCGAGAAGCAGGAAATCCGCGTGTCGCGCATCGCCACCCTGTGCATCGGCGTGCTGGCGATCATCCTTGGCCTGTTGTTCGAGTCGCAGAACATCGCCTTCCTCTCTGGCCTGGTGTTGGCGATTGCCGCCTCGGTCAACTTCCCGGTGCTGTTCCTCTCCATGTATTGGAAAGGCCTGACCACCCGTGGCGCGGTCACCGGCAGCCTGGCCGGCCTGATCTCGGCCATTGTCCTGCTGGTATTGAGCCCGGCGGTCTGGGTCAACGTCCTGCACCACGAGCAGGCGCTGTTCCCCTACTCCAACCCGGCGCTGTTCTCCATGAGCCTGGCGTTCCTCAGCGCGTGGCTGTTCTCGGTGACCGACCGCTCGCCCCGGGCCGAACTGGAGCGCGGGCGCTACCTGGCGCAGTTCATCCGCTCGATGACCGGCATCGGCGCCTCCAGCGCCAGCAACCACTGAACTCACCACGACCGATCGGATGACAGGGAATAACAACAATGAACCCCGCTCACATCGCTTCACCCAAGGCTCTACTGTCGATCATGGCGGCCCTCAGCCTGCCGCTGTTCGCCCCCAGTGCCCTGGCCGACTTCATTGGCGACAGCAAGGCGCGGCTGGAGCTGCGCAACCATTACCTGAACCGTGATTTCCGCCAGGACAACGCCGCGCAGTCCAAGGCCGAGGAATGGGGCCAGGGCTTTACCGCCCGCATCGAGTCCGGTTTTACCGAGGGCACCCTGGGCTTCGGCCTGGATGCCCTGGGCGAGTTGGGACTCAAACTCGACTCCAGCCCCGACCGCCGTGGCACCGGCCTGCTGCCCTATGGCCCCAACAGCCATGAGCCGGCGGACGAGTTCAGCGAACTGGGGCTGACCGGCAAGCTGCGCCTGTCCAAAAGCGTGTTGAAGCTCGGCACCTTGCAGCCATTGCTGCCGGTGGCCACCTACAACGACACCCGACTGCTGGGCTCGACCTTCCAGGGCGGCCTGCTCACCAGCCAGGAAATCAGCGGCCTGACCATCAATACCGGGCGCCTGACCAAGACCAACCTGCGGGATTCCTCCAGCAACGACGACATTGGCTATGGCGCCGCCCGCAGCGACCACTTCGATTTCGCCGGCGGCAGCTATGCCTTCAACCCACAACTGAGCCTGAGCTATTACTACGGCAAGCTCGATCAAATCTATCGCCAGCAATTCCTCGGCCTGGTGCACAGCCAGCCCCTGGGCAACGGCTTCAGCCTGCGCAGCGACCTGCGCTATTTCGACAGTCGCGGCGACGGCGCCGAACGTGCCGGGCGTATCGACAACCGCAACTTCAACAGCATGTTCACCCTGGCCCACGGCGCACACAAAGTCAGCGCCACCTGGCAGCAGCTGTCGGGTGACAGCGCCTTCCCGTTCCTCAACGGCGGCGATCCGTACGTGGTCAACCTGGTGACCTACAACACCTACACCCGCGCCGAAGAAGACTCCTGGCAACTGCGCTACGACTACGACTTCGCCGCCCAGGGCATTCCCGGCCTGACCTTCATGAGCCGCTACACCGATGGCCGCCACGTCAAGGCCGGCGCCGTCGACAACGGCCGCGAGTGGGAACGCGACACCGACATCACCTACGTCATCCAGAGCGGCGTGTTCAAGGACGTGAGCATTCGCTGGCGCAACCTGACGTTCCGCTCCGGCAATGGCTTGAGCACCGCCATCGATGAAAACCGACTGATCCTCGGTTACACCCTGGCGCTTTGGTAACCCCCCTCCGGCGCGGTTCGCCGCGCCGGCCTCATTTTTGAACCGGAGCAATCGTGATGCCTCACGCCCCTACCCTGCAAAGCTTCATCGCCGGCCGCTGGATCGGCCAACACGGTGCCCAGGTGCTGCGCAGCGCCCTTGATGGCCATGAACTGGCACGCACCCATGAAGAACGCCCGGACTTCGCCGAAGCCGTCGAGCATGGTCGCCGCGCGGGCAACGCCGCGCTGATGGCCCTGGATTTCCAGCAACGGGCCCAGCGTCTCAAGGCCCTGGCGCTGTACCTCAGCGAGCGCAAGGAACAGCTGTACGCCCTGTCCCACCACAGCGGCGCCACCCGCGCCGACAGCTGGATCGATATCGAAGGCGGCAACAGCACGCTGTTCACCTATGCCAGCCTCGGCGCCCGCGAACTGCCCTCGGGCAACATCGTGCATGAAGGCCCGGCACTGCAACTGAGCAAGCTCGGGAGCTTTGCCGGCACTCATATCCTGGTGCCCCGTGGTGGCCTGGCGGTGCACATCAATGCCTTCAACTTTCCAATCTGGGGCATGTTGGAAAAATTCGCCCCCTGCTTCCTCGCCGGCATGCCGTGCATCGTCAAGCCGGCCAGCGCCACCAGCTACCTGACCGAGGCCGTGGTGCGCCTGATGGACGAGTCGGGCCTGCTGCCCAGCGGCAGCCTGCAACTGGTGATCGGCAGCACCGGCGACCTGCTGGACCGCCTCGAAGGCCAGGATGTGGTGACTTTCACCGGCTCCGCCGACACCGCGGCCAAGCTGCGGGTCAACCCGAACCTGATTCGCCACTCGGTGCCGTTCAACGCCGAAGCCGACTCGCTGAACTGCGCGATCCTGGCCCCGGACGTGACCCCGGACGATGAAGAATTCGAGCTGTTCATCAAGGAAGTCGCCCGGGAAATGACCACCAAGGCCGGTCAGAAATGCACCGCCATCCGCCGTGCCATCGTCCCGGCCAAGCACATCGACGCCGTGGCCAGCCGTTTGCGCGAGAGCCTGGCCAAGGTGGTGGTCGGTGATCCGTCGGTGGAAGGCGTGCGCATGGGCGCCCTGGCCTCCCACGACCAGCAACGGGATGTGGCCGAGCGCGTGGCAAGCCTGCTGCACAGCAGCGACCTGCTGTTCGGTGCCCGCGACGGCTTCGAACCCCGCGGCGAAAACGTCAGCCAGGGGGCATTCTTCGCCCCAACCCTGCTGCTGGCCCGCGACCCGCATGCGGCGGGTGCCCACGATATCGAAGCCTTCGGCCCGGTCAGCACGCTGATGGCCTATGACGACCTGGACGAAGCCCTGGCCCTGGCGGCTCGCGGCAAAGGCAGCCTGGTGGGCAGCCTGGTGACCCGCGATCCGCAGATTGCCGCCAAGGCGATCCCGGTGGCGGCTGCCTGGCACGGCCGCTTGCTGGTGCTGGACCGCGAGTGCGCCGGCGAATCCACCGGCCATGGCTCACCCTTGCCCCAACTGAAACACGGCGGCCCGGGCCGCGCTGGCGGTGGCGAGGAACTCGGGGGGCTGCGGGCCGTGAAGCATTACCTGCAACGGGCCGCCGTCCAGGGCTCGCCGAGCATGTTGGCGGCGGTTACCGGTGAATACGTGCGGGGGGCCAAGGTGATCGAGACCGAGGTGCATCCGTTCCGCCGCTTCTTCCAGGACCTGCAGATCGGCGAGTCGCTGCTGACCCATCGCCGCACGGTGACCGAGGCCGATCTGGTGAACTTTGGCTGCTTGTCCGGCGACCATTTCTATATGCACTTCGATGAGATCGCCGCCAAGGAATCGCAATTCGGCAAGCGCATCGCCCATGGTTACTTCGTGCTGTCGGCGGCGGCCGGGCTGTTCGTCTCCCCGGCACCGGGCCCGGTACTGGCCAACTACGGCCTGGACACCCTGCGCTTTATCAACCCGGTGGGCATCGGCGACACGATCCAGGCGCGCCTGACCTGCAAACGCAAGATCGACCAGGGCAAACTCAGCCCCCAGGGCATCCCCCAAGGCGTCGTGGCCTGGGACGTGGAAGTGACCAACCAACTGGGCGAACTGGTGGCCAGCTACGACATCCTGACCCTCGTCGTCAAACGCGAAGGGTAAGCCCCCGCGAGCCTGTAATCGCTGCCGAGCTTGGCGAGGCTGCGCTGGCCGGGATGGGCGCTGGAGTACACCCGAAAGGAATGGGTTGTACTTCAGTGTCAGCGTCCGAACGCGGCCCGAGCCTTCGGCAGCGGCTACGGATTGTGACAAAAGATTTCATCGTTCCTTGCTCTTCAATGCGGCTTGCGGCACTTTGCGCGCTTCTCAATAAAAGGAGCCGCCGATGTCCGGTTCAATGGCCCAGGCGTTTGCCCATAACTTTCTCGGTCAATCACCACGCTGGTACAAGGCCAGTATCGTCGCGTTCCTGATTCTCAATCCGTTGCTGTTCTGGCTGGTTAGCCCGGCAGCGGCTGGCTGGCTGCTGGTGCTGGAATTCATCTTCACTCTGGCCATGGCGCTCAAGTGCTACCCGCTGATGCCCGGCGGCCTGTTGCTGGTGCAAGCTCTGCTGCTGGGCATGACCACACCCCAGGCGCTGTATGAAGAGCTGCTGCACAACTTCCCAGTGATCCTGCTGCTGATGTTTATGGTGGCCGGCATCTACTTCATGAAGGAGCTGCTGCTGTTCCTGTTCTCTCGGCTGTTGCTCGGGGTGCGCTCCAAGGTGCTGCTGGGCTTGCTGTTCTGCTTCCTCTCGGCTTTTCTTTCGGCGTTCCTCGACGCTTTGACCGTGACGGCGGTGATTATCAGCGCCGCCGTGGGCTTCTACTCGGTGTATCACCGCGTGGCCTCGGGCAACGACCCACGCCAGGAAGGCGATTTCAGCGACGATCAGCGGCTGCCCAAGTTGCACCACGAGGACCTGGAGCAGTTCCGCGCCTTCCTGCGCAGCCTGCTGATGCACGGCGCGGTCGGCACTGCGCTGGGCGGCGTGTGCACCCTGGTGGGTGAGCCGCAGAACCTGCTGATCGGTCATGAAATGGGCTGGCACTTTGCCGAGTTCCTGCTGAAGATCGCCCCGGTGTCACTGCCGGTGCTGGCTGCCGGACTGCTGACGTGCGTACTCCTGGAGAAACTGCGCTGGTTCGGCTACGGCACCCTGTTGCCGGACAATGTGCGCGCCGTGCTGGCCGATTACGCCGCCGTCGACGATGCCGAGCGTACCCCGCGCCAGCGTGCGGCACTGCTGGTACAGGGCCTGGCAGCCCTGATCCTGATTGCCGGCCTGGCCTTGCATATTGCCGAAGTGGGGCTGATCGGGCTGATGGTGATCGTGCTGATCACCGCCTTCACCGGCATTACCGAAGAGCACCGCATCGGCAATGCGTTCAAGGACGCCATGCCATTCACCGCACTGCTGGTGGTGTTTTTTGCGGTGGTGGCGGTGATTCACGATCAGCAACTGTTCACGCCACTGATCCAGTGGGTGCTGGCCCTGCCGCCGGAGCAACAGCCAGGCATGCTGTTTATCGCCAACGGCCTGCTGTCAGCCATCAGCGATAACGTGTTTGTGGCGACCATTTACATCACCGAGGTGAAGCAGGCCTTCCTCAACGGGCACATGAGCCGTGAACACTTCGAAACCCTGGCCATCGCCATCAACACCGGCACCAACCTGCCCAGCGTCGCTACGCCCAATGGCCAGGCGGCGTTCCTGTTTTTGCTGACCTCGGCGATTGCCCCGCTGGTGCGCCTGTCTTACGGGCGCATGGTGTGGATGGCCCTGCCCTACACCGTGGTGATGGGCCTGCTGGGCTGGTACGCGGTGAGTTACTGGTTGTAGCGATGGGCCGGCACCGGGCTCAAGGGCCTGGCGCCGGAAATCGGCCGGCGCGAGCGATCAGCGCGCCAGGATATAACGCTCGATGGCCTGCGCCGCACCGTCATCGACGTTGCTCGCCGTGACCCGGTCAGCCTGGCGCCTGACCTCCTCCTGCGCCTGGCCCATGGCAATCGACAACCCGGCCTTGTGAAACATCGCCGGATCATTGCCGCCATCGCCCAGTGCCGCCGTGTGCGCCAGGTCTACCCCGAGAAAAGCCGCCAGGGTCACCAGGGCCTGGCCTTTGTTGGCCTCCATCGCCGTGACATCCAGGTACACCGGCTGCGAGCGCGACACCTGGGCCTGACCGTCGACCCGGGCTTGCAATTGCGCCTCCAGCTCCACCAGCAGCGACGCGTTGTTGCTCGCGGCCACAATCTTGTCGATGCGAGGCAAGTACTCCTCGAAACCCTTGACCACCACCGGCGGGTAGCCAAGGCCATGTTGCTCGCGTGGCACCATCGGCCCGTGGGGGTCGCGCAACAACCACTCACCGTCGGCAAACACCCAGACTTCCACCTCGGGCTGCGTCGAAAACAGCTCAATGGTGGTGATCGCCGCGTCTACCGGCAGGTGATGGCGGGCGAGAAAGCGGCCATCGGGATGGACAATGGTGCCGCCATTGAAGGCCGCCGTGGGCAGGTCGACGCCCAGGGTCTTGATCTGGGCCAGCATGGCCCTGGGTGGGCGGCCGGTGGCGAGGCTGAAATAAATCCCCGCCTCACGCAGCGCCCTTACCGCGTCGATGGTGCGCGAACTGAGGCTGTGATCGGGCAGCAACAAGGTGCCGTCCATGTCGCTGAGCAGGAAGCGGATGGGCTGTCGCGTGGCGTCATTCATCCGAGGCTGTGCCATTCGCGGCCATCGCGGGCCAGCAGTTGGGTTCCAGCCTCTGGGCCATCTGCACCGGCCTGGTAGGCCTGCACGCTGGCGTCTTCCTTCCAGGCGTCGAGGAACGGCTGCACCGCACGCCAGCCATTCTCGATATTGTCGGCACGCTGAAACAGGGTCTGGTCGCCGGTCAGGCAATCGTAGATCAGGGTTTCGTACCCGGTGGACGGCTGCATTTCGAAGAAGTCCTTGTAGGCGAACCCCAGCTCGATATTGGCCATGTCCAGGGTCGGCCCGGGCTTTTTCGCCAGCAGGTCGAACCACATGCCCTCATTGGGCTGGATCTGGATCCGCAGGTAGGTCGGTTGCAGTTTGTCGACCTCGGTGTCGCGAAACTGAGCATAGGGCGCCGGCTTGAAGCAGATGACGATCTCGGTGTCGCGCACGCTCATGCGCTTGCCGGTGCGCAGGTAGAACGGCACCCCGACCCAGCGCCAGTTGTCGATCATGACCTTGAGCGCCACATAGGTTTCGGTGTTGCTGTCCGGCGCCACATTGGGCTCCTCGCGATAGCCCGGCAACGCCTTGCCGCCGGCCTCACCGGCCACGTACTGGCCACGGACCGAGTTGGCGCGAGCCTCTTCTATCGTCCAGGGCCGGATAGCGCCGACCACCTTGGCCTTTTCGCCGCGCACGGCATCGGCGCCGAAGGCCGCGGGCGGCTCCATGGCCACCATTGCCAGGAGCTGAAACAGATGGTTGGGCACCATGTCGCGCAAGGCACCGGTGTGTTCATAAAAGCTGCCACGGGTTTCCACACCAACGGTTTCTGCCGCGGTGATCTGCACGTGGTCGATGTAATGGTTGTTCCAGAAAGCTTCGAACAGGCTGTTGGAGAAACGGCTGACCAGAATGTTCTGCACCGTCTCCTTGCCCAGGTAATGGTCGATGCGGTAGATCTGCTTTTCGCTCATGACCTTGAGCAGGCAACCGTTCAGGGCTTCGGCAGATTGCAGGTCGGAGCCGAAGGGTTTCTCGATCACTACCCGGCGAAAGGCCTCGGGGCTCTCCTCCAGCAATCCGGCCGCACCCAGGCGCTGCACCACTTCACTGAAGAAACGCGGCGCGGTGGCCAGGTAGAACACCGCATTGCCGGTGCCGCTGGCAGCGATCTTGGCGGCCAGCGCGCTGTAGGTCGAATCGTCGAGGAAGTCGCCCTGGACGTAGCTGATGCCCTGGGCGAGCTTGGCCCAGCGCTGCGGGTCCAGGGTCGCGCCGTCGCCGACCTTGTTCGCCACTTCGGTGCGCAGGAAGTCTTCCAGCTTCTTGGCGAAGTCCACATCGCTGATAGCGTTGTGATCGACCCCGACAATCCGCAAGCCCTCGTTCAGCAAGCCATCGCGACTGAGGTTGTACAGCGCCGGCATCAACAGGCGCTTGACCAGGTCGCCATGGGCGCCAAACAGAAACAGGGTGGTGGGCGGTGCGGGTTCAGCCTTGGATTTCCTGCGCACAGTGGTCATTTTTTCGAAGTCTCCACGTGGCCGCCGAAGCCGAAGCGCATGGCCGACAACAGTTTATCGCCGTAGGTGCTTTGCTGGCGCGAACGGAACCGGGCGAACAGCGAGTTGGACAGCACCGGTACCGGCACCGACTGCTCCATGGCCGCTTCGATGGTCCAGCGCCCTTCCCCACTGTCCGCGACCGAACCGGAGTAACCGTCGAGCTTGGGATCGGTGGCCAGGGCGTCGGCGGTCAGGTCCAGCAGCCACGAGGACACCACGCTGCCGCGACGCCAGACTTCCGCGATATCGGCGACGTTGAGGTCGAAACGCTGATCTTCAGGCAGGTTTTCCGACGCCTTGGTCTTGAGAATGTCGAAGCCTTCGGCAAAGGCCTGCATCATTCCGTACTCGATGCCGTTGTGGATCATCTTGACGAAATGCCCGGAGCCCGCAGGGCCGGCATGAATGTAGCCACGCTCGGCACGGTCATCTTCGGCAACCCGGTCCTTGGTCCGCGGGATGTCGCCATAACCTGGCGCCAGAGCGGCGAACAGTGGGTCCAGGCGCTTAACCTCGTCGGCATCGCCGCCGATCATCATGCAGTAGCCGCGCTCCAGGCCCCAGACGCCGCCGGAGGTGCCGACATCAATGTAGGTCAGGCCTTTTTGCGCCAGGCTGTGGGCGCGGCGGATGTCGTCCTTGTAGTAGGTGTTGCCGCCATCGATGATCACATCGCCCGCTTCCAGCAGTTGGCTCAAGGTCTCGATGGTGTCTTCGGTGGGTGCGCCGGCCGGCAGCATGACCCATACCGCACGCGGTTTTTCCAGGCCTGCCACCAGGGCCGGCAGATCGGCCACGCCCTTGGCGCCTTCACCGCTCAGGGTGCTGACAAACTCGGCGTTGCGGTCATACACCACGGTTTCATGCCCGTTGAGCATCAGGCGCCGTGCAATGTTGCCGCCCATGCGGCCCAGTCCGATAATCCCCAGTTGCATGTGCTGATGCTCCTTACTACGAATAGATTTGTGTCAAAAGGTTATAGCCCAATGGGGCCAATGAGGGTTAGTCCAGAGCGCCCGGACTTAGTTTCCCATGCAGACAGTGGATAACGACGCAAATCGTCTCGAAGACACAACGACATTGAAAAATAAAAAAGTTCCCTTTGCCGGCAAAAGAAATCAAAATCGGCGCCGATAGTGTTTTGACCCTCGAAACCGAGCGGTACACACACAGTTGAAACACGCCATTTGCGAGGTGAGCAATGGGCACAGTACTACCGGCACGACCTGCACAAACCCTGTATGTCACGATCCGTCGTGATGAATTGCGTCAATTGAAAGCAGAACGCGATCAACTGCAGCAGGAACTCTCGCAACTGCGTCTATTGCTTCAAGGCCAGGGCCAGACCGCCCAGATCACCAGCCTGCACGCACCCTCGCCGAACTGAGTCGCGCCAGCGGACCCAGCATTCAACCTGACGCAGCCCTCTGCGCCACATCGCCGGCGTCATCCCTTGCGGGGATGATGCCGGCAATGACTGCAACCCCCTCATCAGCCGTTCCATCCTCACCGTTCATCGGAACGCGGCGCGCTTTCAGCTCACAAACTTTTCACACCTGAGTGGTGATACTCCGGCCATTGTGGCCGCTCGGTTCAGAGCCGCCCTGGCTCACGGACCGCTCCTGCGTGTCCGCGATAGCAGTGATTAACCGGTTGGAGCGCTCCATGGCATTGTTTAAACGCGGCGACACGTCTGCGAAAGGTTTCGATTGGGCCGGTCTGGGTTGGCTCTTCCTGTTCTTCTGGTACTTTTCCGGCATCACCCAACTGCTGATCCTGCTGACCGACACCTCCGGTTTCGCCGGCTTCCGCCAGGCTTTCATAATGAGCTCGATCTGGCTGGCGCCGGTGCTGCTGTTCCCCGCACGCACCCGCCTGCTCGCCGCCCTGATCGGTATCGTGTTGTGGGCCTGCTCCATGGCCAGCCTCGGCTACTTCTTCATCTATCAGCAGGAATTCTCGCAAAGCGTCATTTTCATCATGTTCGAGTCCAACCCGTCGGAAGCCGGCGAGTACATGACGCAATACTTTGCCTGGTGGATCGTCCTCGCCTTTATCGCCCACACCGCGTTCTCCATTTTCCTCTGGACCCGCTTGCGCCCCGTGTACATGCCCCGTGGCCGGGCCCTGGTCGCGACCACGGCACTGCTGGTGGCGGTGGTCGGCTACCCGCTGGTCAAGCAGATCGCCCGTTCCGACAGCTTGCGCGGCGGCCTGGAGCGATTCGAAACCCGCATCGAGCCCGCCGTGCCGTGGCAGATGGTGGTTGCCTATCGCCGCTACCTGGAACAACTGGACAACATGCAAGGCATGCTGGCCAGCGCAAGCAAGATCGCGCCACTGAAAAACCTGAAGGACGCCTCGGCCGACCTGCCTGCGACCCTGGTGCTGGTCATCGGCGAATCGACCAACCGCCAACGCATGAGTCTCTACGGCTACCCGCGCCAGACCACTCCGGAGCTGGACAAGCTCAAGGATCAGCTGGCGGTGTTCGACAACGTGATCACGCCTCGGCCATACACTATTGAAGCCTTGCAACAGGTGCTGACCTTCGCCGACGAAGAGAATCCCGAGCTGTACCTGACCACGCCGTCGGTGGTCAGCGTGATGAAACAGGCTGGCTACAAGACCTACTGGATCACCAACCAGCAGACCATGACCAAGCGCAACACCATGCTCACCACGTTCTCCGAGCAGGCCGACGAGCAGGTGTACCTGAACAACAACCGCAACCAGAACGCCCGCCAGTATGACGGCGATGTGCTCGAGCCCTTCAACAAGGCCCTGGCCGACAAAGCCCCGCGCAAATTCATCGTGGTGCACCTGCTCGGCACCCATATGAGCTACCAGTACCGCTACCCGCCAACCTTCGACAAGTTCACCGACCGTCAGGGCGTGCCCGCCGGCGTGCGCGACGATCAGGTGCCGACCTACAACAGCTACGACAACGCAGTGCTGTACAACGACTTCGTGGTGTCCAGCCTGATCAAGGACTACGCCAAGACCGATCCCAACGGCTTCCTGCTGTACCTGTCCGACCATGGCGAAGACGTCTTCGACTCCGCCGGCCACAACACCCTGGGGCGCAACGAAAGCAAGCCGACCGCGCCGATGTACACCATCCCGTTCATGGCCTGGGCCTCGCCGAAATGGCGGGAAACCCACGACTGGAGCTTTGCCGGCGACCTGGGTCGCCCCTACAGCAGCTCGCAGCTGATTCACACCTGGACCGACCTGGCCGGCCTCAGCGCCGACGAACTGGACCGCAGCAAGAGCCTGGTCAGCGACAGCTTCAAGCCGCGGCCGCTGCTGATCGGCAACCCTTTCGAGCGCCAGTCCAAGGCTTTGATCGACTTCAGCCTGATGAAACCCAAGCCGCGCACCACGCAAGTGGTCCAGCAGTAACCCTCCCCCAACAAGACGACTCCCACGAGTCGTCTTGTATCGCCCTCGGGCAAAGATTACGAATATGTAATCAACGGCTCATGCCGGCGTTAACTCCCATTTAATAAACTTCGCACACACTCCGCCCCTATCAGCACTTATCCAGAGATAAGGCGGGCAGCGAACATTGTTAATGGGAAACAACGCATGAAACGTTCAACTTTTATTCTGACCACTTTGATAACGCTTGGCTCGGCCAGTGCCTTTGCCGAAGATGGTTCGGAACGCTCGCAACAGTTCTGGGAGAACTTCCGCGTGAGCCAGCAACAGACTCACGGCACGGTTGAAACCACCGCCTCCAGCGAAACCCCAAAGAACACTATTGAATCTTCAGCCGATAAAACTTCCGCACACACCCCGGACGCCTAAGTTCACACCGTTAAAGCAATGGGCGCCTGACCGGGCGCCTTTCTTGTTGGATGTCGCTCACGCCCTTCATTATTCGTATATCCACATCGCGCACCCAGGATTAGCCATTGGCCTTCACCAACCGATTGTCGGTGCCTGCAAACAGACACGCCTTGATACAACAGCAGGCGCCCCCCCCCGCCTCGCCGAGCCTCACGCAAACCGTTGATTCAGAGCCATTCCTCTCTTGACCCTAAAGCAGCTACAGGCTTCATTATCCGCCCACCCAAACCCAGGCCAACCTGCCGCCCGAAGCTCCTGCGCGGAGTAATCGAGGGCTGGCCACGGCTTTTTTCTACACCGCTCATATTCAACTTGAGTCATACGAGGAACTATTGATGCGCATCCTGGTTGTCGAAGACGAACCAAAAACCGCTGACTATCTACAACAGGGCCTGACGGAAAGTGGCTATGTCGTCGATTGTGCGGCGAATGGCCAGGATGGCTTGCACTTGATTGATCAGCAGGATTATCAATTGGTGATTCTCGACGTCAACCTGCCACACAAAGATGGTTGGCAAGTGCTGGAACTTATGCGCCGTGAACACAGTACGCGGGTCATCATGTTAACCGCCCGCGGACGCTTGGCGGATAAAGTCCGAGGCCTGGACTTGGGCGCCGATGATTACCTGGTCAAACCTTTCGAGTTCCCCGAGTTGCTGGCCCGAGTTCGTACGTTGCTGCGGCGCAATGAACAATTGACCGCGGTGGACGTATTCCGAGTGGCCGATCTGGAACTTGATCCACGGCGCCACAGAGCCTACCGCGGCAACCGTAGAATCGACCTGACCACCAAGGAATTCACGCTGTTGCATGTTCTGATGCGCCAGGCCGGCGAAGTGCTGACCCGGACCCAGATCATCTCCCAGGTCTGGGACATGAACTTCGATTGCGACACCAACGTGGTCGAGGTCTCCATCAGCCGCCTGCGGGCCAAGATCGACGATGCCAGCGACATCAAGCTGATCCACACCATTCGCGGTGTCGGGTATGTGCTGGAGGTGCGCCAATGAGACCAGGGGCCGGCAAGGCCGGACCGTTGCCGATGCCGGCGAGGCAACCCAGCAGCCTGTCGATGCGCCTGGGGCTGACCGTGAGCCTGATGGGCGCCGGCCTGGTGCTGTTGCTGGCGACCCTGGCCTACCTCGCGCTGACCCACGAACTGGGCAAACTCGCCCGGGAAAGCCTGGACAACAAGCTGACCCAGATCCAGCACAGCCTGACCAGCGACCTCAAGACTGCGGACATCGCCGCCCGCCCCCATTCCCTGCTCGACCTGGTCATGGGCCACGACAACCTGCACTTGCGGATTCTCGCCGTCGATCGCCAGGCGCCGCCCCTGCTCGACATCGGCAGCCAGCCCCTGGAGCCGTTGCCCGCCGCCTTGAGCGGCGCCGACAGCCCGGCATTTCTGGATTGGGCGGACAGCCGCGGCCGGCCCCTGCTCAGCGCCTCGCGCCTGCTGCCCCTGGGCAGTGGCGAACAGGTGCGAGTGGTGCTGTCGCTGGATCGGCAAAATGACCAGGCCTTGCTCAGCGCCTACCTGCGCTCGACCGTGATCATCCTGCCGTTGCTGCTGTTGCTGATCGGTATCGGCGCCTGGTGGCTGGTGCAACGCGGGCTGCTGCCGCTCCAGCAATTCAGCCGGGTGGCGGCGCAGATCACTACCCAGGACCTGACCCACCGCCTGTCCCAGGACAACCTGCCGCGGGAGCTGGCGGAACTGGCCCATAGCATCAATTTCATGCTGCACCGCCTGGACGGCGGCGTGCAGCAGCTCGCGCAATTCTCCGATGACCTGGCCCACGAACTGCGCTCGCCCATCACCAACCTGATGGGCAAGGCCCAGGTCACCTTATCCCGCGAGCGCCCGCCGGAGCAGTACAAGCAGGTGCTGGAGTCGAGCCTCGAGGAACTGGAACGGGTCACCCGGATCGTCAGCGACATGCTGTTCCTGGCCCAGGTCAGCCACCCGGCTTCCCAAGTCAGTTTCCAACCTGTTGCCCTGGAGGAAGAGGCGCGCCGGGTCATGGAGCTGTTCGCCCTCAGCGCCGAGGAAAAACACCAGGCTCTGAGCCTGTCCGGCAGCGGCTGGGTACACGGCGACCGGTTGATGATCCAGCGCGCCATTTCCAATCTGCTGTCCAACGCCATCCGCCATGGACCGCGGCAGGCCGCCATCTCGCTGCAGGTGGAGGAGCTGGCCGCAGGCGTAGCGCTGACGGTGAGCAACTCCGGGGCCGGGATTGCGCAAGCGCACCTGCCGCACCTGTTCGAGCGCTTCTACCGAGTCGACAGCAGCCGCTCCCGAGCCGAAGGCGGCACCGGGCTGGGCCTGGCGATTGTGCGTTCGATCATGAACCTGCATCAGGGCCAGACCGACGTCAGCAGCCAGCCCGACGGCCTGACCGAGTTCCGCCTGGTGTTCCGGCGTCGCCCGCTGGCCGGGAGCTGAACCGAGCGCTTAGTCGCCCCAGATCAGTGCTTCGGTCCAGCCCAGCTCGGCAAAGTCCGCAGCACGCAACCCGGCCTCGCCGGCGCAGAAAAACTCGTCCAGTTGCGGCGGCGCGACCCGGGTTTCGCTGAGCATGGCGTGCACCTGGCCGCGATGGTGGATCTGGTGCTCGAACAGATGGCTGAGCATGCGCAAGCGGCTGTCGTGCTGTGGCGTCTCCCGGGCGATGGTCACCCTGCGCCCCAGATCGGCGTCCCGCAGTTGCGCGCAGTACGCCAGCAGCCGCTGGTCGACGGTGGATTGTGCCTGGCGCAGTTCACCGGCCTCGACGCAGGGCTCGTCGACGTCGAAAAACACATAGCAATCGACCCGTGGCGGCTCGCCGCGAAGCTCCCGTTCAAGGGCATCCACGTAGAACCAGTCGCAGGTCAGGATGTGATTGAGGGTGGCCCTCAAGCTGGGGAAAAAGCTGCTGCGCGGCGCGACCAGTTCGGCCGCGCTCAACTGGCCCCAGGCTTTGGCCAGGCGGTGGTTGGCCCAGGCGTTCTGGTAGGCCATGGTCGACAAGTGGTGGGACAAGGGCTGGTTCACGGCAACACCTCACGGAGCAAAGGCAGATCCAGGAGCGGGATCTTCAGCAAAAACGCTGCAACTGCATTTCCTGCAAGCGGCTCAAGGTACGACGGAAGGCAAACTCCAGGTAACCCTCGGTATACAGCTGCTCCAGCGGGACCTGGGCCTCGAGGTACAGCGGCACCTTGCGGTCATAACACTCGTCCACCAGGGCGATAAAGCGCCGCACGCTGTCGTCGTGCACCGACAGCTGGGGCAACTGGCGGTCCCCGGCATCAACCCGCTGCGCGCCATCCTCGGTGCCTCGGGCGATGCGTCCCGGACGCTGCTGGGCGCTGAGGTTGGGCACTTCGCTGAGCAGAATGGCACTGAAGCGGTCGCACAGCGCCATGAAGTCCATAGCCGCGAACGGCGCCTCGCAAAGGTCGGCAAAGCGACACCAGAGCACGGTTTCACTGACCTTGAGCACCGTGACGTTGCGATGCCCCACCGCCAGCACCGCGCTGGATACCGCCTGCCCCGCGCTCAACTGCTCGAACACCGGCCCCAGGGCACTGGGCTCGCCTGCCGCCGTGACCCAGTAGCGTTGCAGGCCGGTGCCCGGGTGCAGGCGATGGTCTTCATCACCATCCACCGAAACCACCTGCATATGCTGCTCGATCGACTGGATCGCCGGCAGGAAACGCTCGCGGTTGAAGCCATCGGCATACAGCTGGGCGGGCGGTTGGTTGGAGGTGCAGACCACCACCACGCCTTCATCGAACATCACCTGGAACAGGCGCCCGAGGATGATCGCATCACCGATGTCGTTGACGAACAACTCGTCAAAACACAGCACCCGCACCTCGGCGCTGAGTTCCCGGGCCAGCGCCTGCAAAGGGTCGGCGGTGCCGGTCAGCTGGAATGAGCGCTGGTGGACCCAGCCCATGAAGTGGTGAAAATGCTGACGCCGCGCCGGCACCCTGAGGCTCTGGTAGAACTGGTCCATCAGCCAGGTCTTGCCGCGCCCCACCGGTCCCCATAGGTACACCCCGGTAATCGGCGCCTGGCCCTGGTGCAGGGCCTGGTGGCATTGTTCCAGGGCCTGCACCGCGCGCAATTGCGCCGGGTCGGCGACAAATCCTTGCTCCAGGGCATGCTGATAGGCGCTGAGGGGGGAATCAAAAGGCATGGGGCGAACGATCCGGGCAAAGAGCGCGCAGTATGCCACGCCGCTGGCGCCTGCCACTGCCGGGCTGCGCCTAGAGGGAGATGTCCAGGCGGCAGATCTTGCCCTGGGGATCGAGCCGGAACACGTAGCGCAACGCCAGCGGGCTGCCGGGAAACGCACCCCAGACCAGGTTGTCGAGCAGCACCTTGCCGGTGCGCTGCTGCACCGCCTGCACTTGCAGGCGCGGCTGGTAACGCTGGGCGCAGTCGGCCATCCAGTGCGCGATGTCCTGGGTGCCGACACGCTGCCGGCCTTCATCGAATACCGTCGCGTCCTCGGCGAAGAAACTGGTCACTGCCGAACTGTCGCGGGCGTTGGCGGCGGCGATGTAGGCCGCGATCGCCGGGGCGAGTACGGGGGCGGTGCTGGGCATGCGTGAAGCTCCTTGTGAGTGAAGTCAGGCGCCATGCTAATGGCCCCCTGCGTCAGTTCTTGTCAGGAGTGAAGCGCCCGTGTTCATCCAGCTGCATCAGCGTGCGCCAGGTGCGCAACAGGTCACTGCGCCGACCGGGGTAGACCTCTCCGCGAGCGCTGACCGCGAGGATGCGGTCGGTGCGAAAGGTCCGATAAGCCCCGCGCAACTCACACCAGGCGACGATCACCCGCGCTTCGTTCATAAACCCCAGGGCCAGGGGCCAGATCAGCCGCTGGCTGGAGACCTGCTTGGCGTCGGCGTAGTCCAGATGCAGTTTGGCCTGTTCGCGAATGGCCTGGCGAAACACATCCAGCGGCACCACGTTTTCCGGGTAGGCGCAGGCCGACGGCCCGGGCATGACCGTGGGGTTGCGCAAGGCCTCCTGGGCCGCCGGGGTCAAGACGGCGGCAATCTTGGCCAGGGCATTGGCGGCGGCCTTGCCCAGCACATCATCGCCGCGCTGATCGACATACCGCAGGCCCAGCACAATGGCTTCGGTCTCGTCGGCATTGAGCATCAACGGCGGCAGGAACAAGCCGCTGCGCAGCACATAACCGATGCCCGCCTCGCCATACACCGGGGCACCCAGGGCCGTCAGCTCGGCGATATCGCGGTACAAGGTGCGCTCGGAGACTTCCAGCTCCCGCGCCAGGACCGCGGCCGTCACCGGACGGCTCTTGCCACGCAGGACTTGCAGCAGGGTAAGTAAACGACTGGTTCGCGACACCGCAGCAGCCTCCACACAAAAGAGCCGCGCAGCTTAGCAGAGGCCCCTGTCAGAAACTGTCAGGAGCCGCCGGCCTGTTGCTGGAGATGCGCGGTATCCACCCTGTAGCCGCTGCCGAGGCACGAGGCTGCGCTGGCCCTGACCGACGCCCGGGATGCCAGGGAGTTATGCGGTGTTGATGGGGGCCAGCGCAGCCTGCGGCAGCGGCGACAGGGGTTAATACGCCATTGACCACCCGAGGGTGTAGGTGCGGCCTCGGCCCTGGTAGTCATAGAGGTACGCCGGGCCGTAGGCCGGCGAGTAGAACAGTGTCGCGCGCTGGCCCCAGACCGTGCTGTATTGCTTGTCCAACAGGTTCTGGATCCCGGCGCTGAAGGTGCCAAAGCCGGTGTCATGACTGCCCAGCAGGTCGAAGGTGGTGTAGCCGTTGATGGTGTGGTCGGCGTCATCCTTGAGGGTGAACGCGTGGTTGCCTTGCAGGCGGGCGCTGCTGCGGTCGCCCTTCCAGCCCACGAACGCCGTGGACTTGGACAACGAGGCATAGCGCGCATCTCGCTTGATCCAGTCGCCGTTCTTGTCCTCTTCTTCCGAACGCACCAGGTGCAGGGTGCTGCCAGCCTCCCAGCCGCTGGCGAAGTGGCGGGTCAAGGCGCCTTCAAACCCGTAGTCGCGGCTCTTCTGGTCGATCACATCAATGGTCAGGGTGGCGCTGTCGGTGGTGATGACCTTATCCGACCAGATGTAGTACAGCGCCGCCTGGGCATCCCAGTCGCTGTCCGAATAACGCCAGCCGGTTTCCACCTGGCGGCTCTTGATCCCGGCCAGGGGATTGTCGTCGACGCTCAAGCCCGGCTTGCCGTAGAACTTGGCCGGGTCCGGCAGATCGAAACCCTCGCCGTAGTTGATCCAGGTCTGATGCCCGTTCTTGAAGTCGTAGATGGCCCCGATGTTGTACAGGCTCACTTCATAGTCATTGCTGCCGCCCGGCACGTTCTTGAACTGGCCGACATCCACATCCATTTTCTGCCGCCGCGCACCGCCGGACACCGTCAGGTTGTCCGTGGCGTGCCAGTCCAGCTGGGCATAGCCGGAGAGCCCGTCAACCCGGTAGCTGGGATAGCGCGGCGCCTTGCTCAAGGTATCGAGGTCGAGGCCACCGGTGGCGGACGAGGTCTGGGAGTTGAACACGCTCTGCTCGGCGTTGAAACGCTCGCGGTCCAGGTCCACGCCATAGGTCAGCTTGAACGCGCTCCACTCCTTGACCAGCAGGGCCTTGAGGCTGCTGACCTCGAAGTTCTGCTGCGAGGCAGCAAAATACACGCCCTTGGAGCCCGTGGGGTTGGCCGCGTTGTAATAGGGGAACGGGTAGAAGTTGTCGTCTTCCTTGCGGTAGGAGCCTTGCAGGTAAAAGTCCTGACCGCCCAGCACATCGTCGTAGTGGTAGCTGGCATTGAGCAGCAGGCGCTTGGTGCGTGGCTGCAGATCGGTGGAGTAGCCGCCGCGCAATTGCGCGTCCTCCAGGTCCGAAGGCTTCTGGTAGCTGAGGTTCGGAAAGTAGATACCGGTGCCGCCATGGTTGCCGGAGTCGTAGTACTGGGCCAGCAGGTCAAGGCCCTGGGCCTCGTTGAATTGCAGCGCCAGGCTGCCCATCAGGTCGACGGTGCGGTTGTATTGCAGGTCGGTCTGGGTGTTGTCGATGAAGATCTGGTTGCCGGAACCGTCGTAGAACGCCTCGTTCTGTTCGGCGGCGACCGCCAGTCGGCCGTTGATGCGCTCGTTGCCGCCGCTGACCGACTGCGCGATACGGGTCGACAGGTCATCGCTGTTGTTGAAGCCGCTGCTGGCCCCGACCTGGGTTTCAAACTGCGCCGCCCCCGCCTCGCCCTTCTTGGTCACGATATTGATGATGCCGCCGGTGGCGCCGCCGCCGTAGATGGCGCTGGCGCCGGAGAGCACTTCCACCCGCTCGACGTTGAACGGAGAAATGCTGTCGAACTGCCGGGACAGCCCACGGGAGCTGTTCTGGCTGACACCGTCGATCATCACCAGCACGTTGCGCCCGCGCATGTTCTGGCCGTAGTTGGTGCGTCCCTCGGGCGCCAGGTCGAGGCCCGGCACCAGCTTGCCGATGGCTTCCTTGAGGCTGACCCCGGTCTGCAATTGTTCGCGCAGTTGGGTCTGGTCGACCACCCATACGGTGCCGGGGATTTCACTGATGGCGGTGCTGGTGCGTGAGGCGACGCTGACCTGGATCGGCTTGAGGTTGAGGCTCGCTGCCGGCGCCGTGGCGCGGCGCAGGATCACCGTGCGCGGGTCGCTGAACGCCCAGCTCATGCCGCTGCCGGCCAGCAGGCGTTGCAGGGCCTGGGCCACGCTCAGCTCGCCATTCAACGCCTCGGCTTGCAGGCCCTCGACATCGGCGGTGGTGTACAAGAGGCGCAACCCGGCCTGATCGGCAAAGCCGGTCAGGGCCTGGTCCAGGGCTTGGGCGGGCAATGCCAGGTTGACCCGGCGCTCTTCGGCGCTGTGGCTGGGGGCGACGGCGTCCTGGGCCTGAACCAGCAGCGGGCTGCACAGCCCGGCAATGATGGCCTGAGCCAGGAGTGTACGGCGCACCAGGGCCTTGGCCCGGACCTGTGTCGACTGCTTGAACATACCTTTCACGACTGTTTTCCCGCCCCGTTTGAATACGTCAATGAGAATGATTTTCTTCTCGTTCTCACTACGACGATTTCGCCAGCCGGAACTTGCAACGGCCCAGCGAAAAAAATTCAAATCAGTGCAGGACCGCCAGCCATGGCAGGTACGTGACCTTTAGAGGGTAGCGCTGTTCGAGGGTGCGCAGCAGCCCTTGCGGATCGTTCAGATCAAATACCCCACTGACCGGCAGAGCCGCCAGTTGCGCATCGGAAATCACGATCCGCCCATGCTGATAGCGCTCCAACTCGCCAATCACCTCCCCCAGCGGCCGGCCATTGAAGATCAGCTTGCCGCGCTGCCAGGCCGTGAGGCTGGCGGCATCCACCTTCTGCTGGGCCAACAGGGGCTGGCCGGCTCGGTGCTGCAGGCGCTGATCGGCCTGCAACAGCATTGGCTGATGGTCGCCGCTGAACTGCACCTGGCCACTTCTGACCACCACCGTCAGGTCGCCACCGTCGCGGCGCACACTGAAACTGCTGTCGGTGCCTTGCAGGCGCTCGTCGCCGGCGCTCACCACAAACGGGCGCTGCCGGTCGGGTGCCGGCTCGAACAGTGCCTCGCCGGCCCGCAGGATGACCTTGCGCTCGCTGGCCGTGTAGGCCACCGACAAGGCACTGGCACTGTTGAGGGTGACTGTGGAGCCATCGTCCAGGGTCAGGGTCTGCTGCTGGCCGACACTGGTGTGGTAGTCGGCGCTCAAGGCCGGCCACTGTTGCCAGCCGGTGACCCCGGCAACGGCGACCAGCACCGAAGCCGCCAGGGCCGGCCACCAACGCCGTGGCCGTCGTGGCACTTGAGCCTGGGCCCGCAGCTCGCTCGCCGCCGCGGTCATGCCGAGGTCGGCCCACAGTTGCTGCGCCTCGTCGGCGGCCGCGGCGTGGGCCGGGCTGGTCAGGCGCCATTGCTGATAGGCCATGCGCTGGGCGGCGCTGGCCTGGCCCGAGTTGAGCAGCACCAGCCAGTCGACGGCGGCGTCTTCGAGGCTGTCGTCAGGCTCGGGAATCGGGGACTGGGTCATGGGCAAGTCAACGGCTGAGGGAGAAGGATCATGCATGATTGTGCTTGAGCCAGTCGCGGCAATGGCGCAGGGCCTGGCCGATGTATTTTGCCACCATGCTCTCGGAAACGCCCAGCCGAACTGCGATCTGGGCCTGGGTCAGGCCCTCGATACGGTTGAGCAGCAAGGCCTGCCGGGCATTGGCCGAGAGCAATTGCAGGGCGTCGTCGAGCAGCGCCAGACGCTCCTTGGCCAGCAGCACCGCCTCGGGCGCCGGCGCCGGGTCGACGGCCTCGGCATGCTCCTGGCCGTCACTGTGATTGGCCGCCAGGCGCTGCTCACGGCGCAAGGTGTCAATGGCCAGGTTGCCGGCCACGCGAAAGATAAAGCTGCGGTCGTTGTGCACCGCCACCGTCTGATCGACCTTGAGCAGCTTGAGGTAGGTTTCCTGGGCGACATCGGCCGCACGCTGGCGATCACTCATGCGCCGGGTGAGAAACTTCAGCAGGTCGTCGTAGTGCTCCTGAAAACTCAGCAGCAGGCTGGGCGTGGGCAGCATCGAGGGGCGGTCCGGGGGTCGGGGGCCGGATTATTCCATAACGGCAAATGAGAAACAGTATCTTTCGTATCCTTTCGAAGTTGCGCCTTTGCCGCTATTTACGCTTCTGACTGCCGCGCCTTTCTGGCATCCTGCGCCTCCTTTTTCTGACCGGTTCGCAGGTTTTGCCTGGCGCAATCCTTTCGCAAACCAAGTCCCGTCCACTTTCCGGCGTGTGCCCCCTGTACCGACACGCCATTGGCAGGCCTTTTCATGACCGCACCTGATCGCATCCCTCGCTACAAGTCCGACCTGATCTATGGCCTGGACGACCGCCCGCATTTCAGCGCGGCCATCTTCGCCGCGTTGCAGCATGTGCTGGCCAGTTTTGTCGGCATCATCAGCCCGACCCTGATTTTCGGCGGGGTGCTCGGCCTGCACGAAGAGACCCCATACCTGATCAGCATGGCGCTGTTCGTCTCCGGCCTGGGCACCTTTGTCCAGGCCCGGCGTCTGGGCCCTATCGGCTCCGGGTTGCTGTGCGTGCAGGGCACCAGTTTTTCCTTTATCAGCGTGCTGCTCAGCGCCGGTTTCATGGTCAAGGGCCGTGGCGGCAGCAATGAAGAGATTCTCTCGACCATCTTCGGCATCTGCTTCTGCGCGGCCTTTATCGAGATGTTCCTCAGCCAGTTCATCGGCAAGCTGCGCAAGCTGATCACCCCGGTGGTCACCGGCACCATCATCACCCTGATGGGCCTGTCGCTGATCAAGGTCGCGGTCACCGACATGGCCGGCGGCTTCGGCGCGCCGGACCTGGGCGCGGCCAGCAACCTGGGGCTGGCAGCACTGGTGCTGCTGACCATCGTCATCCTCAACCGCTTCAACCACCCGATGCTGCGCCTGGGTTCGATCGTGATCGGCCTGACCCTGGGTTTCGTCGTCGCCTGGATGCTGGGCCGGGTCGACATGGCCAGCCTGCCCGACGTGCCCCTGGTCAGCGTGCCGGTGCCGTTCAAGTACGGCTTCTCGTTCGACCTGATCGCCTTTATCCCGCTGGCGGTGATCTTCCTGATTTCGCCGCTGGAGGCGGCCGGCGACCTGACCGCCAACTCGATGATTTCCCAACAGCCGGTCAAGGGTCCGCTGTACATCAAGCGCATCAAGTCCGGGCTGCTGGCCGACGGCTTCAACTCGATGGTGGCGGCGGTGTTCAACAGCCTGCCGATGGTGACCTTTGCCCAGAACAACGGGGTGATCCAACTGACCGGCGTCGCCAGCCGCTACGTGGCCTATTTTATTGCCGGGCTGCTGGTGCTGCTCGGGCTGTTCCCGATGATCGGCGCGGTGCTGCAACTGATGCCCAAGCCGGTGCTCGGCGGCGCCACCTTGATCATGTTCGGCACCGTGGCGGTGGCCGGGATCAAGATCCTCGCCGAAGCCGGCCTGCATCGGCGCAACGTGCTGATCGTGGCGATTTCCCTGGGCATGGGCCTGGGCGTGGCGGCGGTGCCGGAAGTGTTGCGCGAGCTGCCCAAGGCGCTGCACAACATCTTTGAATCGCCGATCACCGTGGGCGCCTTCTGCGCCATTTTCCTGAATATCTTCCTGCCGGAAGAGTTCATGGAACTGGAAGAAGACGAGTTCGACCCCGAGGCGGCAACCCTCAAGGTCATGCAGGACCCGGACATGAGCGCCAAAGCGAACTCCTGAGGTCAGCGGACGTCTACAGCGGGGGGCGACCGCCCCCTGTATGTCCTCCAACCTGACGGGTACCCCATGCGCAGATTGATCGCTTTGTCCCTGGTGCTGCTCAGCCTGAGCGCCTGTGCCCTGTTCCCCAATCGCGACCCGCTGAACATCAATGTGGTGGGCATCGAGCCCCTGCCCAGCCAGGATCTGGAGATGCGCTTCGCGGTCAAGCTGCGCCTGCAGAACCCCAACGAAACCGCGATCGACTACAACGGCGTGGCCCTGGACCTGGACGTCAACGGCCGGCCCCTGGCCTCGGGGGTCAGTGACCAGCACGGCAGCATTGGGCGCTTCTCGGAAGAGGTGCTGGTGGTGCCGGTCAGCGTCTCGGCGTTTTCCGTGCTGCGCCAGACACTGGGCCTGAGCCAGAACCAGAATGTCGACAACCTGCCCTACACCCTGCGCGGCAAACTGGCCGGTGGCCTGTTCGGCACCCTGCGTTTTATCGACCACGGCACCCTGAGCCTGCCCAATGCCGCCAATGGCACCTGGTGAGGCAACCTGTTTTCAATAGACACTCTTCAGTGTTCACTCTGGCCAGCGCAGCCGCATGCCTCGGCAGCGGCTACGGGATCAGAACACTGACCAGCCGATGCGCTGGCTCAGCAGTTCCAGGGCCGCCATGCCGACCAGGGAGTTGCCGGCGGCGTTGAGTTCCGGGGACCACACGCACACGGTGAATTGCCCCGGCACCACGGCGACTATGCCGCCGCCCACCCCGCTCTTGCCCGGCAGGCCGACGCGATAGGCAAAGTTGCCGGCCTCGTCATACAGGCCGCTGGTGGCCATGATCGAGTTCACCTGCTGGGTCTGGCGCGCGGTGAGGATGGCCTCGCCGCTGTGCTTGCAAAAGCCGTCGTTGGCCAGGAAACAGAACGCCCGGGCCAGGTCGACGCAGCTCATGCGCAGCGCGCAATGGCTGAAGTAGCTGCGCAGCACCGCCTCGACATCGTTGTGGAAGTTGCCGAAGGACTGCATCAGGTAGGCCATGGCCGCATTGCGGGCGCGGTGCTGGTACTCGGAGTCGGCCACCTTGCCGTCGACCATCACCTGCAGGTTGCCCGACAGACGCCGCACGAAATCACGCATTGACAGGGCCGGCGCGGCAAACCGCGACTGGTTGATGTCGCAGATCACCAGTGCCCCGGCGTTGATAAACGGGTTGCGCGGGCGCCCACGCTCGAACTCCAGCTGCACCAGGGAATTGAACGGCTGCCCCGAAGGTTCATGCCCCAGCCGCTCCCAGATCGCCTCGCCGGAATGACCGATGGCCTGCACCAGGCTGAACACCTTGGAAATGCTCTGCACCGAAAACGGCGTGTCGGCATCGCCGGCGCTGAACACCTGGCCGTCGTTGCCATAAACGGCAATCCCCAGCTGGTTGGCCGGCACGTCGGCCAGGGCCGGGATGTAATTGGCGACTTTCCCCTGGCCAATCAGTGGCCGAACTTGGTCGAGGATTTCGTTCAACAGCGCTTGCATCGTCAGGCTCGCAATCTCTGGCCCCGAACCGCTGCGGGGCTGTGCTTGCTAGACGCCCGACAACCGCCGCGCAGCACAGTTACGGCCCACACCTGACACAGGTCACCTCCCCCCTGGCGCGATGCGAGTAGGCTGCGTGACCGTAAAAACCGTTGCCACAACCGTGCCCTCGACCGCTCACAGCGGCTGCTCGCCGATGCTGGCCAGTCGATGAGTACACCCGGCGCAGCGGCACCATCGCCGGAAAACCGGTGTCTACAGAGGCGAAGCGCGTTGAAACCCTGGCATTGCATCCTTGGTATTTTGCTGATCACCAGCATCACCGTCCTGATCGAAATCCCCAGCAGCACTTGGCTCACCTCCGCCAGCCTGAGCCTGATTCTCGGGGCGTCGGCGCTGGCGTACATGGCCACCTCGTGCCTGCTGGCCAGCCGCTGGCGCTGGGTCGAGTGGCTGTTCGGTGGCCTCGACCGGGTGTATGAAGCGCATAAGTGGCTGGGGATCTGGGCGCTGGTGTTTGCCAGCTACCACTTTGTGTTCAAGGCCAACCTGGACCTGTGGAACAGCGTGCCCATCATCGAGTGGCCCAAGTACTGGACGCGCCTGGTGCGCCAGCTCAGTTATGTGGCTCTGGGCCTGATTGTGCTGCTGGCGTTGAACCGCAATATTCCCTATCGCTTGTGGCGCTGGTGGCACAAGCTCTCCGGCCCGCTGTTCGTGATCGTCATCCTGCATTGGCTGAGCTTCAAATCGCCGATTGCCCTGAACAACCCATCGGGTCTGTGGCTGACTTTGCTTTGCGGCCTGGGGCTGCTCGGTGCGTTGTACAAGCTGTTGCTCTACCCGGTGCTGGCCAAGGCCGGCGAATACACCGTGAGCGCCGTGTCGGCGCACAAACACTCCCTGCACCTGGAGCTGACGCCTGTGCAGCACGGCTTTGCGTTCAAGGCCGGGCAGTTCGCCTTTCTTGCGCTCAAGGAAAAGGGCCTGCGCGAGCCCCATCCGTTCACCATTGCCAGCGCCCATGCCAGCGATGGGCGTATCGAGTTCGTGATCCGCGCCCTGGGCGACTACACGCAAAAGCTGCGCGACCAGGTCAAGGTCGGCATGCTCGCGGATGTCTATGCGCCTTATGGACAGTTCAAGCGCCAGGTCGATGCACCACGGGAAATCTGGGTCGCGGGCGGGGTTGGCATCTCGCCGTTTATCGCCTGGCTGCAAGACGATGCCAGCGAACGCCTGGATAACACGACCCTGGTGTATTGCTTCAATCCCTCACGCGCGTTTCCCACTGCCGAACAGCTGCAAAGCATGGCCGAGCAACGCGGCGTGCGCTTTGTTGGTCAGGATGGCGGGGTCGATCAACTGACCGAGACCTTCAAGCACGCCGTAGCGCAAACCGACCCACAACAGATCCAGATCAGCTTTTGCGGGCCCAAGGGCTTGCTGGAGCGCGTCCGTGAGCTGATGCGCGAACAGGCGATCCCCGAGGGCAATCTGCATTACGAGCTGTTCGAGTTCCGCTGAAACCTCCCGCGCTCAAGGACGAGCCGGCTCGCGCAGGGCCAGCCACACCGCCAGGGCCGAGACCAGGGTGATGCCGATCAGCACCCGCAGCAATTGGCCGAAGGCCTCCACATACAGCTGTAACAGGGCACCGCGCCCGACCTCCGGCAGCAGCGCACTGCTGGCCTGCAAGTTGCCGTTGGCCAGTTGCTGCGCGGCCAGGGGAATCTGCGCGGCGTCCACCAGCGCCGCGCCGAGGGAGTGCTGCAGCAGCCCGGCCAGCAATGCCACCACCAGGGCCAGGGCAATGCCCTCACCCGCCACCCGGGTGGTGCTGAAGATGCCGGTGGCCATCCCGGCACGCTCCTTGGGCACCACACTGACCGACAAGCCATCCATCAGGCCCCAGGGCAAACCCGCCCCAAGGCCAATCAACAGCATCGGCAGCACGTTGGCCGTGGGCTGCCCCACGCCTACCCGGCTCAGCAGATACAGGCCGAAGGCGGCAATCAGCAGGCCGGCGCTGCACAGCACGCGACTACTGACCCAGCGCGTCAGCCACGCCGCCAGCAACGGCACCACCAGCATCGGCGCCGACAGGGCCATCATCATCAGCCCGGCCTCGATCTCGCTGTAGCCTTCAACCCCGATAAAGCGGATCGGCAGCAGAATCAGCAGCACCACAAAGCAGTAGCAGGTGGCGATCGGCAACACCTGCACCCCGACAAAACGCGGGTAGCGAAACAGCGACAGATCCAGCATCGGCCGCTGGACCCGCGACTCGATCGCGACAAACCCCAGCAGCGCCAGCAACGAGCCCCACAGCAGGCTTTGCACCAGCACGCTGCCCCAGCCACTTTGCGGCGCCTGCAGCACGCCCCAGGTAAACAGCACCAGCGCTGCGGTAAAACTCAGGGTGCCGGGCCAATCGACACCGGCAGCGTCCGGGTCACGGGACTCGTGCATGCGCGGCACGCCAAACAGCAGCGACAGCCCGCCAATCAAGGTGCCGCTGATAAAGATCGCGCGCCAGCCGTAGTGCTCGATCAGCACCCCGGCCAGGAGCGGCCCGAATGCCAGACCGACGCCAAAGGTGGTGCCCAGCAGGCTGAAGGCACGGGTGCGGGCGCGGCCTTCGAACTCCTGGGCCAGGGCCGCCGAACCGCCGGCCAGGGCTGCAGCGCCCGCCAGCCCTTGCAACGCCCGCAGGCCATCGAGCCACAGCACCGACGGGGCAAAGGCCAGCACCAGGGACGTCAGGGCAAACAGGCCGACACCCAGGCTGAACACCCGCTTGCGGCCGTACTCGTCGGCCAGGGTCCCGGCGGCCATCAGCGCACTGCCGAAGGTCAGCATAAAGGCGTTGGTCACCCAGCTCAGGGCCATGGGGCTGCCACCCAGCTCGCGGGCAATGGCCGGGGTGGCCACGGCCACGCCGACAAAGGTCAGGGGCAGTATCAGCGCCGCCAGGCACACCGCCGCCAGCACGCCATAGGCACGGCTGGCAGGGGTGGCGGCCTGGAAGGCGGCGGGCAGATCGATTTCAGGGTTCATCAGGACCTCGAACAGGCAAAAGCCACAGCGGACAGGGGTGGGTTTGGATGATAGATTCGCCGCAATCAGCAAAAAACAGGGCTAAAGTCCTTGGCTTGCGGACATAAACGCTCTAATCGAGGTCCCCATGGACAATCTGAACGGCCTGCTGGCATTCGTCCGCACGGTGGAAAGCGGCAGCCTGGTGGGCGCCGCCGAACGCCTGGGAATTTCCGCCTCGGCGGTCGGCAAAAGCCTGGCGCGGCTGGAGCACAAGCTCGGTGTGCGGCTGCTCAATCGCAGCACCCGGCGCATCAGCCTGACCGACGAAGGCACGCTGTTTTTCGAGCGTTGCCAGCGCATCGTCGGCGAGGTGGAAGAAGCCGAAGCCGAACTGGCGCGGATCAGCGACACTCCGCGCGGCAAGTTGCGGGTCAGCCTGCCCGCCATCGGCTATCGCATGCTGTTGCCGATTCTTCCGGAGTTCACCCGGCGCTACCCGCAGATCGAACTCGACCTGGACTTCAACGACCGCTTGATCGATGTGATCGCCGAGGGCGTCGACGCGGTGATCCGCAGCGGCGAGCTGGCCGACTCGCAACTCAAGTCCCGCACCCTCGGGCCCTTTGGCTTTGTCCTGGTCAGCGCTCCGCAGTACTTTGCCGAACACGGCACGCCGCAGTCCCCCCGGGATCTGGAGCAGCACGCCTGCCTGCGCTACAAATTCCCCGGAACCACCCAGTTGCAGCAGTGGACCCTGCGCCTGCCCGCCGGCGAGCCGCCCCTGAGCCTGCGCAGCGCCTTGACCAGCAACAACCTGGAGTCGCTGATCTTTGCCGCCAGCCAGGGCCTGGGCATCGCCTTTGTCCCGGATTTCGTGGTCCGCGGCGCCCTGGCCGAAGGCAGCCTGGTGGCAGTGCTGGATGACTATCAGATCGACAGCGGCAAATTTTCGGTGCTCTGGCCCAGCAGCCGCCACTTGCTGCCCAAGCTGCGGGTGTTCGTCGACTTTCTCGGCGAGCACCTGCGCCTGGGGCGCGATTGATCCTCGGGAAATCCTTGCCCAGCACCGGCTCAGGCTGGAATATGGCGGCGCCATGACCGACTCAGGAGCAGCGCCCCCGATGGACACCCCACTCACTGTCGAGATCCCCACCCTGTACACCGATCGCCTGATCCTGCGGCCGCTGCAACTGGCGGACGCCGAGGCAGTGCAAGCGCAGTTTGCTCACTGGCAGGTGGTGCGGTATCTCAACGCCCTGGTGCCCTGGCCCTACCCGGCCGATGGTGCCCTGAGCTACCTGCGAGACCTGGCCCTGCCGGCCATGGCCCGGGGTGAAGAGTGGCATTGGGCAATCTGCCTGAAATCAGCGCCCGGACAGTTGATCGGCAACGTCAGCCTGATGGATGAAACCGATAACAACCGTGGCTTCTGGCTCGCTCCCGCCTGGCAGGGCCAGGGGTATATGGACGAAGCCAGCGCCGCGGTCACCGCCTACTGGTTCGAGGTGCTGCAACGCCCCCTGCTGCGGGCGCCCAAGGCGGCTCCCAACCTGGGCTCACGGCGGATTTCCGAACGCAGCGGGATGCGCCTGATCAGCTGCGACGAGGGGGACTTCGTCGCCGGGCGACTCCCCAGGGAGCTCTGGGAAATCACCCGCGAAGAGTGGCAGCGCCTCAGGTAAACCGCACCCGGGCTTGGCTTCAAAGCGGGCGCTTGGCGCCCTTTGTCCCGGCGTTCGTCGGGCGTAACGCCCTGGCCCCACAGCCGCCATCGGCGGCCCAAGCTGCGGCGGCTTGTCGTCTTTCTCTGCGGACACTGGCGCATTGGATGCGATTGCCCCTGCTCGCCTCACCAGCTCGGCAAACATCAACAAACTCAAATGTCAGCTTACTAATATGTGTATTCATCTTGATGTTTACCGCGCTTAAGCTCGCCCTGTCCTCATCCGAGGGCAGGCAAGGTCGGTCCGCCTACAACAAAAGCTACAGGCCACCCCAATAACAATTTGATCTGCCGATTCCAGGAACTCCCTATGTCCCAATTTCGACGCCCTACCCGTGGCCGCCGTACCCGTGCTGCGCCGTGCGCACGAGGTGCGCAATGAACACTTCCCATGATGAAACCCTGCTTCAGCGCCAGGGCTACCGCCAGGAGCTGCACCGTGGCCTGTCGCTCTGGTCGTCCTTTTCCGTAGGCTTTGCCACGGTCTCGCCGGTGGTCGGCATCTATTCGGTGATGGCCCTGGGGGCCATGAGTGCAGGCCCGTCCTGGGTCTGGATCGTGCCGCTGTGCCTGGCCCTGCAGCTTCTGGTGGCCCTGGTGTACGCCGAACTGGCTTCGCAGTACCCGCTGGCTGGTGGTTGTTACCAGTGGGTCAAGCGCCTGGCGGGCGATCGCTGGGCCTGGTTCACCGGTTTCATGTACCTCGCGTCGGCCCTGGCGTCCCTGACCACCGTGGCCTACCTCGGCGGGTTCTGGCTGTGGCTGTTCGTCACTGGTCATGCACCGGAAGCCAATGCCCAGGTGGCCAGCGGCGCAGTCCTGCTGCTGCTCGGGCTGGGGGTCAATCTGCTGGGCATCAACCCGCTGAAATATTTCGTCAACGCGGGGATCATCGCCGAAGCCATTGCCTCCATCGGTATCGGCCTGTTGTTGTTGATCTTTTTCCGCAACCACTCCTGGTCGCTGCTGTTAGAAGGCCTGAGCGCCACGGCCCCGGCCGAGGGTTCGTACTTCAGTGGCTTTATCACGGCGATGGCCGTCGGCGGCTGGGCCTTTCTCGGCTTCGATGCCTGCTCCCAGGTTTCCGAAGAGACCGCCGACGCCCGCACCTCGACCCCACGGGCCATCCTGCGCTCAATGATCCTGGTGGGGCTGACAGTGATGCTCACCGCGTTCGCCGTCACCCTGTCGTTTACCGATACCGCCGGCATGGTCGCCGGTAGCGTGGTCGACCCGGTAACCCCGGCGGTGGTCGACGCCTTTGGGGCCTGGTCCGAGCGGCCCTTCGTCGGCGTGGTGCTGGTGGCCTTTATTGCCTGCGTGGTGTCGGTTCAGACCTACATTGGCCGCGCCGTGTTCGGCATGGCCCGGGACTCGATCCTGCCGGCGTCGGCCACTCTGCGCCGGGTGGACAAGCGCAAGGTGCCGTTCGCCGCGATGGTCTTCAGCACCCTGTTCGCCAGCTTCGGCCTGGCTCTGGGCTTGAATGCCACGGCCGTCGGCACCCTGATCGCCTTTGGCAGCGGCGGCTTTTTCATGGTGTTCCTGATCGTTATCAGTTGCGCCCTGATTGCCCGCCTGCGCGGGCGCTGGAAGCCCGAAGCCGGCGTATTCAGTCTCGGACGCTGGGGCCTGCCGGTGAACCTGCTGGCGTTTGTCTGGCTGGTGTTCGAAACCATCAACGTCGCCTGGCCCCGGGAGTCCCTGGCGCCACCGGGTGCTCCGTGGTTCCAGGTCTGGGCGGTGATCCTGGTGTTCTCCAGCCTGGCGCTGCTTGGCCTGCTGTACATGCTGCTGGCCAAGCCCTACCTGCGCACACCCAGCGCCCCGCTACCCACCAACTGACTTCCCCCGCGCTGTCGCCGACAGCGCCCTGCTCCCTGCCCGGGTGGCCATGACTGGCCACCTGTGAACTCACTCGTGCTGGAGAAAACCATGTCCCCTGCTGTGCATTACTGGAACTACCCCACTGAAATCTTCTGCGGCGCCGACGCCCTGGACCTGCTCGGGCAACGTTGCCGGTTGTTGAACATGGGCCGTCCGCTGCTGGTCACCGACCCCGGCATGCTCACCCTCGAACCCTTCAACCTGCTGGTTGCGCAGTTGCACCGCGCCGGGCTGCCCGTTGCGGTGTTTTCCGAACTGGGCGCCAACCCCAGCCTGGAAGATGTGCAGCGCGGCGTTGTCGCATTCCAGTCCGGCGAGCACGACTCGCTGATCGCTCTGGGTGGCGGCAGCGCCATGGACGCGGCCAAGGGCATCGCCCTGGCAGCCTGCGACCCTGAGGGTCTGGAGCGCTTTGAGTGGTCGCAGATCATCGAGCGCTATCCGAGCCTGAGCGACTTCCCCGCACTCGGCCTGCCACCCCTGATCGCGCTGCCCACCACCGCCGGCACCGGCTCGGAACTGGGCCGTGAGGCGGTGCTGACCGATACCCGGCTGCACGTGAAACGGGTGATCAGCCATCCACAATTGCTCCCGGCCTGTGTGATCCTTGACCCGCAACTGACCCGCAGCCTGCCGCCAGCACTGACCGCCGCGACCGGCATGGATGCGTTGACCCATCACCTCGAAGCCTTCTGCTCGCCGCTGTATCACCCGATGTCCAGCGGCATCGCCGTCGAAGGCATTCGCCTGGTCAGCCAGCACCTGCGCCAGGCCTACGCCAACGGCCAGGACCTGGTGGCCCGCGAAGGCATGCTGGTGGCCTCGGCCATGGCCGCCGTGGCGTTCCAGAAAGGCCTGGGCGGCGTGCATGCCCTGGCGCACCCGCTGGGAGCGCGCTACCACAAGCACCATGGGTTGTTGAACGCGATCCTGCTGCCTTATGTGCTGGTGGCCAACCAGCCGGTGATCAACGCCGATATCGCGCGCCTGGCCCGTTACCTGGAATTGCCGCAGCCTGACTTCCGAGGCTTCCTGGACTGGGTCCTGGCGCTGCGCGCGGAGCTGGGCATCCCCCACAGCCTTGGCGAGATCGGCCTGGACACGGCCGACGCCGACTGGGTCGGGGCTCAGGCGGTGGCCGATATTTCCTCTTCCGAGACCAATGCCCAGCCCCTGAACGCCGAGCAGTACCGAACGATTTTCTGCAACGCGGTACACGGCGTGCTGCCGGGGGTGCGTCCATGAATCCGGCGCTCTATATCAACGGCCAGTGGCAGGATGGCCAAGGCGACGAGCAACTGAGCCCCTGCGACCCGTCACTGGGCCAGGTCATTGCCCGTCTCCAGGGCGCCAGCGCGCAGCAGATCGACCTCGCCGTCACTGCCGCGCGCCAGGCCCTCGGTCCTTGGCGCAGCCTCAGCGGCAGCCAGCGCGGGCACTATCTGCAAAGCTTCGCCCACGAACTCGAACGACGCCGCAGCACGCTGGTCGAGCTGCAAATGCGCAATAACGGCAAGCCGCGGCACGAAGCCAGTGTCGACCTGGACGATGCCATCGCCACCTTCACCTACTACGCCGGGCTGGCCCAACAACTGGACGCCACCCCGAACCGCGAAGTGCCGCTGTCGGCTCCCGGCTTCCAGGCCCATTGCCGGGCCGAGGCCCTGGGCGTGGTGGGCTTGATCGTGCCCTGGAACTTCCCCCTGGTGACCAGCGCCTGGAAGATTGCCCCGGCCCTGGCCGCCGGCTGCACCGTGGTGCTCAAGCCGTCGGAGGTCACGCCTCTGATCGAACAGGTCTACGCCGAGATCGCAGAAACGCTGGGCCTGCCGCCCGGGGTGTTGAATATCGTGGTCGGTGCCAGCACTGTCGGCGCGGCCCTCAGTGCGCACCCGGGGCTGGACAAGCTGTCGTTCACCGGCAGCAACCCGGTCGGGCAAAAAGTCATGCACAGCTGCGCCGAACATTGCCGGCCGGTGACCCTGGAGCTGGGGGGCAAATCGCCGATCCTGGTGTTCGAGGACTGCGATCTGGATCAGGCGGTGGAGTGGATCATTGCCGGCTTCTGCTGGAACGCCGGGCAAATGTGTTCGGCGACTTCACGCCTGCTGGTCCATGAAGCCATTGCCGATTCCCTGCTGCAACGCCTGAGCCAGGCCCTGGAACGGTTGCGGGTGGGCAACCCGCAGCATCAGGAAGTGGATATGGGCCCCCTGACCTGCGAGGCACAGTACCGCAAGGTGCTCGACTATTTCGCCATTGCCCGCGACGAAGGCCTGGTGTGCCTGACCGGCGGTGAAGCCCTGGCCGAACCCGGCTGGTTCGTCAGCCCGACGGTGTACGACCAGGTGCCGGGCGACAGCCGCCTGTGGCGCGAGGAGATTTTCGGACCGGTACTCTGCGCAAGGCGTTTCAGCACGGAAGCCGAAGCCTTGGCCCTGGCCAATGACAGCGCCTTCGGTCTGGTGGCGACAGTGATCAGTGCCGATCTGGCCCGGGCTGAACGGCTGGCGGCAGCCCTGGAGGTCGGTCATGTGTGGATCAACTCGATCCAGGCAGTGTTCGTCGAAACCTCATGGGGTGGGACCAAGGGCAGCGGTATCGGTCGTGAACTGGGGCCCTGGGGATTGGCCGCCTATCAGTCGCTGAAGCACGTGACCCGTTGCCTGGGGTAAACGCGGTGCTCAGTTGCGGTGTTCGCTCAGCAGGTCATCGATAAAGGCCTTGAGGGCTTCGCTATGGGGGTGGCCGGCATGGGTGATCATGCTGTGCTGCACCTCGTAGCGCAGGGTCTGCGCATGCAACGCGCGCATCTGCCCGTCATGCACCCAGGGCCGGGCGTAGTGATTGGGCAAATAACCCAGGTGCGTCCCCGCCAGCACCCCATGCACCACCGCCTCCATGTGGTAGGCGGTGGCCGTGGCACGCGACGGCGCCACCGGCAGCACCTGGTTGGCTGGCAGGAACCCGTGGCGAATCCAGTCACAGGCCTTGATCTGCTCCAAAGTCGGCGCGGCTTCGGCGAACAGCGGATGCCGAGCCCCACAGAACACGCCGATCTCTTCGCTGTACAACGGCTGATAGTCCAGGGTCGGCAGGCTACGGCTGAAATAGGAAATGGCCAGGTCCAACTGGCCGTCGATCACCGCCAGCTCCAGCTCGGTGGGCGAGTTGACGAACACGTGCAGGTGCACATCCTGGTCGCGCCGGTAAAAGCGCGCGATCGCTGCGTCGATATGCGCCGCCGGCAAGGTCGCGATGTTGTCGGCCAGGCCCAGGTACAGGTCACCCACCAGGCGCCCGGACAATTCCTGGGCCTCGTTGCGAAACACATCCACCGCACCAAACAGCGCACTGGCCGCCGCCAGGATGCGCTGGCCCTTCTCGGTCAGGCGAAAGCCTCCCTTGCCGCGCTCGCACAGGCGATAGCCGAGGCGTCTTTCCAGGCTGGAGATATGGGTGCTGATGTTCGATTGGCTCATGTTCAGCTCGGCCTGGGCCGCCGTGAAGCCACCGCATTTGACCACCACGGAGAAAATCCGCAGCAGACGCAAGTCCATATCGGTGACGTTTCTAAGCACAGTAGTTCCGCGGGCAAAGGGGCGTGAGGCTGGCTATTCAACGGCAGCCCGGGGCCAGCGTCAACTGCTGGCGGCCTTGCTTGCAAGCCCCTCGGCCCGCCCGGGCGAACACCCGCGAAGCGTGGCTGCGCCTCAGGTAAAACGCACTCCGGGCCGGGCGCGCTCATCCACCGTCAACTCGAAGATATCCGGGCGCGCATAGTGTCCGACCACGTCGTAGTCGTAGCGGGCGCGCACCAGGTCCGCGGTGTCGATCTGCGCGCTGATCAGCCCCGCGCAGCCGACCAGGGGCCCGGCCAGCACATCGCCCATCGGCCCGACAATCACGCTGCCGCCGGCAATCAGCGGGCGCTCGGCGGGCCAATGGGCGATCTCCAGGCCCAGCGCCTGGGGCGAGGCCTGGACCTGGCAGGCGCTGACCACAAAACAGCGCCCCTCATGGGCGATGTGACGCATGCTGACCTGCCACATTTCGCGCTCATCCACGGTCGGCGCGCACCACAGGTCCAGGCCCTTGGCGTACATCGCGGTGCGCAGCAGCGGCATCATGTTTTCCCAGCAGATCACCGCGCCCACGCGCCCTACCTGGGTGTCGAACACCGGCAGGGTCGAACCGTCACCCTTGCCCCAGATCAGGCGTTCGGTGCCGGTGGGCATCAACTTTCGGTGCTTGCCCAGCAGACCGTGCTGGGGGTCGAAATACAGCGCCGTGCAATACAGGGTGCTACCGCTGCGCTCGATCACTCCCAGCACCAGATTGGCCCCGGTGCGCGCCGAGAGTTCGGCCAGGGCCTGGGTTTCCACCCCCGGCACGTCGATGGCATTGGCGAAATAGCGGGCGAAGGCTTCGCGGCCTTCCGGCAGACGGTAACCCAGCTGAGTGCCGAACCCTTCGCCCTTGGGGTAGCCGCCAAGCAGCGCTTCGGGCATCACCACCAGTTGCGCACCGGCTGCGATGATCGCGTTTTCATAAGACAGGATCTGTTCCAGGGTGGCGGCCTTGCCTTCGGGCAGGGAGCCGATTTGTAGCGCGGCGACGATGGATACTGGCATCGGAAAGCTCCGTCAGCGGTGAAGTGTTGCCCATTCTCCGCCGCGCACCGATCATGCATAAACCCCATCTCAGTGCTTAATGATATGAACCAGATGAATATCGCCAGCATCGATCTCAACCTGCTCAAGGCCTTCGAAGCCCTGCACGACGAGTCCAGCGCCAGCCGCGCGGCGTTGCGCCTGGGCGTCACCCAATCGGCCATGAGCGCGGCCTTGCGTCGCTTGCGCGAATTGTATGGCGACCCGTTGTTCGTGCGCACCGGACGCGGCCTGGCACCGACCCTGCGGGCCAACCAGCTCAAGCCGGTGATCAGCGAGGCCCTGAACAAATGCCGGCAGAGCCTGGCCATGGTCGACCCCAACGCCAACGACTATCAGGGCCGCTCGGTGACGCTGGGGCTGTCGGATGATTTCGAGATCGCCTATGGCCGGCGTTTGATCGAGGCCGTGGCCCGGCGGGCGCCGAAGTTGCGCCTGATTTTCCGCCAGAGCCACAGCCAGATCGTCGGTGAAGCCCTGCTGCAGCGCAGCATCGACCTGGCGATCAGCGCCGGCGGTTTTGCCGAACGCCTGCTCAGCCGCCAGGTGCTGGGCGAAGGCAGCTACCTGTGCCTGGCAGACCCGGCCAGCCTGGAACCCGGGCAGCAGGCACTGAGCCTGGCGCAGTTTGTCGCGCGCGAACATGTGCTGGTGTCGTCACAGGGGTTTATCGGGATCACCGACGAGGGGCTCGCCGCCCTGGGCCTGAGCCGCCATGTGTGCGCCTCCACCAGCCATTTTGCGGCCTTGCCCTATCTGCTCAAGGGCAGCCAGGCGGTGGCGACCATCCCGGCCCACGCCGCCCGGGGGATTGCCGCCTTGAGCGGGCTGGCGCTGCTGCCCTGCCCGCTGGACCTGCCGCGTTACCCGATCGAGTTGGGGTGGCGGACCAGCGCCCAGGTCGACCCGGTGTTGCTCAAGGTGCGTGAGGCGATTATCGAAAGCTTCGCGGTTACTTGCTCGCCGCCATCAGCCGGTTGACTTCACTGCGGACCATGTTCGCGTATTCCGGCGGCGACATGCCGTCGAGTTCGGCGCGAACCCACTCGGACCAGCGCCCCTTGCGCTTGCTGCGCTCGCCGAACAGCCGCGCGGCATCGCCCTTGGCCTTGCCCAGGTTGCTCTGCCAGAGGTCGAACAGGCGGGACTTTTCATCTTCGAGGGCGGCGCGTTCGGCCAGGGTTTTGTCGGCCAGGTTGAAGCTCATGGGAAATTCCTGCTGCGTAAAATAGGCGACATCTTACACCTTAGGCGGCTACGGGTTTACCCTCGGGTTTTCACGGAAGCGGAAAATAGCTGCAACTTTTCCGCTCCCGCCCGACTCCATTGTTCACCGCATCACTTAACTCAAGGAGTAACTCAATGGCTCGCAAAACTGTCGCGCAAGCAGCCGAAGAACAAATCAAGGACCAGGCGTTCAGCGAGTTGCAGGCGCTGATCGAAGAATCGGAAAAACTGCTCAAGGGCAGCGCCGCGCTGGTCGGCGAAGAAGGTGAAACCTTGCGTCAGCAGGTTGCGCTCAAGCTCAAGCAGGCATTGGATTCGGTGGCCAATGTGCGTGAACGCAGCAAACCGGTGGTGGACGCCACCGAGAACTACATCGGTGGCCACCCGTGGCAGACCGTGGCCATTTCCGCAGGTTTCGGCCTGGTGGTTGGCCTGTTGCTCGGGCGCCGTTCCTGATATCGGTTCCTGAGCAAGGGTTTCAGGCGAGCCTTGCGCTCGCCTGAGCCTTGTTTATCGCGTCAACCACTACAACCCCGCCAATTCCCGCAACTGCGCCAGCTCGGTGCGTGCCAGGGTTATCCCCTGCTCCTGTGATTTCTCCCGCTGCCAATGCCGCCGATCGCCCGGCAAACGCTTGAGCCCGACCCCATGCATCTGCCTGACCAGTTCCTGACTGCGTTCGGCGAAGTTCTGCCCGGCCGCTTTGCTCGGGTCGATGACAATCAGCAACTGCCCGGTCCAGGGCGTCTTGGCCCCAGGGTGGTTGGACCAGTCGAACTCGAATGAAAAATTGCCACCGGTCAAGGCCGCTGCAAGCAGCTCGACCATCATCGACAACGCCGACCCCTTGTGCCCGCCAAAGGGCAGCAAGGCGCCGCCTTCCAGAATCGCCTTCGGGTCCTGGGTCGCCTGCCCCAGGCTGTCCACGCCCATGCCCGGCGGCAGGCGCTCGCCTTTGCGCGCGGCAATCTGCACATCGCCGTGGGCAATGGCGCTGGTGGCCAGGTCGAAGACGATCGGCTCGCCCCCGGCGCGGGGCGCGGCAAAGGCAATCGGGTTGGTGCCGAACAACGGCCGGTCGGCGCCATGGGGCACCACGCAGGTCATGCTATTGACCACGCTCAAGGCCACCAGGCCTTCATAGGCGAAGGGTTCGACATCCGGCCACAGCGCGGCGAAGTGATGGGAATTGCGGATCGCCAGCACCGCGATCCCGGCGCTGCGGGCTTTTTCCACCAACAACGCCCTAGCAGCGGCCAGCGCCGGTTGGGCAAAGCCATTGGCAGCGTCGACCCGGACAAAGCCCGACGCCACGTCCTCGACCACCGGCACCGCCTGGCCATCGACCCAGCCGCTTTTCAGGGTCGAGACATAACCGGGAATACGGAACACGCCATGGCTGTGGGCGCCGTCGCGCTCGGCGCCAGCACAGTTGGCAGCAAGGCTGCGGGCCACCTCGAGGGAAGTGCCGTGACGCAGGAAGATGGTTTCCAGGAGCTGTGTAAGTTGGTCCAGCGACAGGGCTTCGCCAGGCGTTTCATCAACCAGGGGCAATGCGGACATCTGAAGCTCCAGTTTAATTATTGGAGGGGGCAACAGCGTAGAAGCGGATTAAACAACCTTCGACGCGCCTGCTGTCAACCACCGCGCAGGCGCGCACAGCCAATGCCAACACAGGTCGTTCAGAGGAAATCGGACGCCGAAGGGGACGTTTGCAGCGGGGAGTCGAGACAGGGGGCAGGAGCGCCAGGGCTACAGAACGTGCCCTGGCGCGAGGGACTATCAGTCTTTCTGGTCGCGCAAGACGTTGCCCGAAGCGCCGTCGATACGGAACTCATAGACAATTCCGTCAGCCTTGCGGCCTTTGCCTTCCCAGTAGCCGTCGTTATCGGCTTCGATCTCGTAGATCTCTACATAGCCGGCCTTGGTCTTCGCGGTTTCGACGGCTTTTTCAATGCTGATCCAGCCTGCGCCCGGACGATCGGCCAGCGCGGCACCGGCGCTGAGCAGGGAGGCAGTGGCGACGAAAGCGGCGAGGGTTTTCTTGATCATTTTTTCACTCCATTTGTGGATACTGATTACGTAAGTCCTGTTTTTAGGGCATTACCGTAAAAAATAAGTTCCACTTTGATGCGCATTCGCCATGACGGCTGTTCTCCAAGGGTTGGCGTGGAGGGTAGAATGTCGGAAATCAGGAAGAGTCAATGAGCGAACACACCCTCTCAGAAGCCGAATACGACGCCATCACGGATGCGGCAGCCCACTGGTGCATGCGTCTGCATGCATCCGATTGCACGGCGCAAGAACGCCAGGCCTTCCAGCAATGGCATGACGCCGATCCTCTGCACGCCTTTGAATATGAAGCGATGCGCGAAATCTGGGACGTCGCCGACCATCTGCCCCGCCCATTGCCCGAACAGCTCACGCCTCCCCCGACAGTCCAGCCCCGGGCACGCAGGCACTGGCGCAGTTACGGCGTGGCAGCGGCCATCAGCGCCCTGGCCTTGCCCCTGGCCGGTTATGCCGGGTGGAACCTGGGCTGGATCCCCTCCTCCTACGAGCACTTCACCAGCGACAACACGGTGCGCAAGGTGACCCTGGGGGATGGCAGCCAGGTTGAATTGAACCTGGGCAGCGAACTGACTTACAGCAACTACAAGGATCAGCGCCAGGTCACCCTGCGCAAGGGCGAAGCTTTCTTTGAAGTGCGCCATGACAGCAGCCACCCGTTCGTGGTCAAGGCCGCCCAGGGCCAGGTGAAAGTCACCGGCACCCAGTTCAATGTGTGGATGTATGAGGATCAGGTGCGCGTGACCCTGATCGAAGGCTCGGTGCTGGTCACCAGCAACAATGCCTTGCCCGGCGATGGCTTTCGCCTCGAACCCGGGACCCAGGCCCGCTACAAACATGGCGATTACGCACCGCAGATCAGCCAGACCTACGCCAACGACAGTTCCCTGGCCTGGCGCAGCGGCAAGCTGGTACTCGACAACCTGGCCCTGAGCGATGCCCTGCCCTTGATCAACCGCTACCTGAGCGCGCCGCTGATGCTGGCCGACCAGGCCACCGGGGCGATCCGTGTTGGCGGCATCTACAACATCAAGGAGGTCAAGGGCCTGCCGGCTTCGCTGCCCAAGGTGCTGCCGGTGTACCTGACGCGTAACAAAGACGGCAACCCGGTGATCAACTCGCTGCCGCAAAGCCCGCCGAAAATCTGAAGGCTGCGCCCTGACAGGCGCAGCCCGATTACCCCTAGCGCTTGGCCGGGGCACCCTCACCCACTACTTGCACCTGATAGCTCGGATCGGCCTTGATCTGCGCTTCGGTGAACGGCAGTGCGTGCCACTGCTTGTTGGAGAACGCCTCGGTCTGGTCCCGCGAATATTTCGACGCCGGATCGCTGGACAGGGAAAACGCCAGCAGCCCCTGGGCGTGAGGCCCCTGATCGTCAAAGCTGACCACTTGCAGGTAGCTGGTGCCGCTGACCACCTCACGCTTGCCCTTGGCCCCCGGCACGCTCTGCATCGCGTTGTACACCCCCAGGCTTTCCGGGCCGCCATGAATCGGCGTCTGCCGCTCACCGCTGCTGGCCACCTGGATATCACCCCAGCGCGTCTGCGCGCCCAGCCCGGCTTCGGCGACCTTGGTCACCGAGCCCAGCATCGCTTCACGCAGGGCCTGAGCCACCGCCGGCTGGTCGATGTTCAAGCCGCGCGGCGTGTGCTGCGGATCTTTACGATCAAAGGCCACGCGCCAGAAGTCGTTGTGCTTGAGCAATGGCTGCATCACATTCTGAAAGTGCACAAAGCCCAGGCCGGCCTGCAGGTTGGCGCTGCGATCCCAGGTCTTCAGGCTGGCACACACAGCCTCAAGCCGCCCGGCATCGGCCCCCAGGTCCCCGGCGCAGAACTGCAACACGTCCGGCAGCACCTGCCCGGCCAGGTACACCTGGTTATCCATCACCATCTGCTGCAAATCGGCGACACCAATCTGGCCCGGGCCGCTCATCCGGCCCAGGCGCTCCAGGGCAAACCGCGAGCGTTGCTTGAGCGGCAGGTCCTGCTGGCTGATCAGCGGCGAGAAACCCTCCTGCGGCGCAGCCGGGTTGACCATCCAGGCCGAATCGTTGGAGTTCTGCACAAAGTCGCCGCGCAGCAGTTGCGGCAATTGTTGCGCGGCGAAGATGCCCGGCTGCGCAGCCCCCGGGGCGTTGTCCCAGGCGCAGGCACTGCGTGAGCCGTCGAGCACGATCATCTGCGTACCCGCCCGTGGATCGCTGCACAGTGCCAGCTTGGCCGCGCTGACGTTGGGCACCACCGACTGGTTCATGTACAGCGCCTGGCCCTGGTCATCCACCGCCAGGGTATTGACCCAGGGGATGCCCTGGATCTTGTGCACCGAGCCCTGCAGTTGCTTGAGGTCCGACGCCTGATTCATGGCGTACCACTGTTGCAGCACCCGGTCGTTTTCCAGGTTGGCGTCACGCAGGCTGTAGGCGTACTGGCGATCCCAGTCGAGCTTGCCCGGCCATTGCACCACCGGGCCGAACTGCGAACTGTAGACCGTGCGCGTGACAAGCTGGAACTCGCCGTCCGCCCCCCGCACCTGGACATTCAGGGTCTGCGGAGTCAGCGGCAGCGACTTGCCGTCCAACAGGTAGCGAGTCGGGTCCTTGGGGTCCAGTTGCAGGCGATACAGGGTGAAGTGCTTGGACGTGTCGACCGTGTGGGTCCAGGCCAGGTGCCGATTGAAGCCGATATTGATCATCGGCAGCCCCGGCAACGCGGCGCCCATGACATCGAGCTTGCCGGGGATGGTCAGGTGCATCTGATAGAAACGCATGCCGCCAATCCACGGGAAATGCGGGTTGGCCAGCAACAGGCCGCGACCGTTGAACGAGCGCTCGCCCCCGACGGCCACCGCGTTGCTGCCGCGGTCCAGGGCAAAGCGCTGCTGACGCGCCTCCGCCAGTTGCAGGCTGGCACGACTGATGCTGGCCTGGGCCGTAGCACCGGGCGGAGTGGCACCGACCAGGGGCTCGGCGAATTGCCCGACGCCGCCTTCCACCAGCAGGCGCCGGGTCAATTTCACCAGGTCCAGGGTGGTCAGCGGCCGTACCCATTCACCGTCGCACTGCGCTGGCAGCCCCTGGGCCCGGCGTTCGGCCAATTGCCGGTTGTAGCCGTCGACATAGCCCCCCATCAACTGGCGCACCTCGGGGGTTTGCGCCTGCAGGAAGCCGAACACCGCGTCGGGTGTGTTCAGCCACTTGAAAAACACATCGCTGGTGAGGTTGTCGCGCTGCTCGAGGGTCTGCCCTTCGGCCCCCAGGTACCTGGAGCGCTCGCCATTGACCGTCAGCACCTCGTTGGCCAACAGGCACAGGTTGTCCTGGGCATAGGCGTAACCGATGCCATATCCCAGGCCACGTTCGTCGGTGGCACGGATATGGGGGACGCCGAAAGCGGTTCGCCGGATCTCGGCGCTGGCCTCGCGCGTTTGCGCGGGGGCCGGGGTGCGGGCGTGGGCCGCAAGGCTCAGCCCCAGACACAAGGCTGCGAGGCACACACTGGGTAACTGCCTGGAAATAATCACGCCGACTCCTGCTCGAAAAAAAAGACACCAGGCCGGCAAGGGGGGACGACGCACACACGTCGAGCCAGCCTGGAGAACACGGTGCAGTCCGGCCGAAGCCGAAAAGTGCCTGCCCATAAAGACGAAAACCGACCGGGAAATTTAGCGCGCGAGGGGCGACAGAAAGCTGTCTGACGTGTCAGCGACAAGATACTGACGAAATTTATACATCTGGGGCTTCATGATTTGGCGTGCTCATACGTCTTAGTTAATGAGAGCACCCATCATTTTCCTGATCAGGCTCTGAAAAGGAGTTTTTGCATGTACAACCCGCAATTGCCAACGGACGGCAACACCGCGCAGTCCTCGCCTTCTCTGAATGCCGGCGCCGGTGTGTTCGGCAAGAACGCCGACCGCAACAGTAACGAGCGTATCCGCCAGCTGCTCAAGGGCTTCGGCCTGCGCACCAGCCTGATTCGCCTCAAAGTCATAGACGCCCTGCTGGTGGCCACCGAGAACGACCGTTCGCTGGGTGTACGCGGTATTCACAGCCATTTGCTGGAACTGGATATCCCGCTGTCGTTCCTCAGTGTGCGTGAAGTGCTCAAGCGCCTGTGCAGCGAAGGGGTGATTACCCTCAACGCCGACAAAAGCTACAGCCTGCACCAACAAGCCGCAGCCTTGCTCGACGGCAGCGCCTGAGCCCGCCGGGCTCAGCTCAGGGCTTGACCTTGCGGCGCATCACGCCGTTGATGACCACTACCGCCACGGCCACGCCGATGGCGATGTACTGGAACATCTTCTCGCTGATGACGCCGTTGTTCTGCAGGTAGGACAGGCCAAGCATGATCCCCAGTACCAGGAGGGAGATCAGAATCGAGTATTTCAAGCGTTGTGACTGGGTCATTACGGGTTCCTGGGCCTTGGAATGTATCGGCTTTGTATCAAGACGAATGCCAAGCACCTACCGAGATTCGGGGATGGGACAGGGCAAACGGGGTCGTATGTTACAGGCGCGCAAAAGTTTTCGCTGCACGGGCGCCGAAGTTGTCCCCCAGAGCCCATGAGGATTGAAACATGTTCCGTCGAATCACAGTGCTGATTCCCCTGCTGCTGATGCTGACCCTGTCCGGCTGCATCTTTCTTCCAGGCGGGCACGGAGGCCATCGCTACTACGACGGCGGGCCTGGTTACTACCACCGTTGAAGACCCGGCACTCCAGCACTGACCGATCCAGGCCAGCCTGAAGCGCCGACCCGCAGCACGCCGTCCCGACGCCCGCTCCCCAGCGGGCGTTTTGCTGTGGCCGCTCAGCGCCGGTACTGGTGCACGCCCGGCCCGTCGAACAGCTCCACCAGCCAATCGACAAACACCCGCACCCGCGTCGATAAATGCCGCTGCGGCGGGTACAGCGCAGTCAGCGGCAACCTCGGCGGTGGCACATCCCGCAGTACCTGCCGCAGGCGTCCGTCGGCCAACTGCTGGGCAACGTGGTAGTACGGCGTCTGCACCAGCCCGTAGTCAGCCTCACAGGCCGCCAGGTAGCCATCGGCGCTGTTGACCGCCACCTGTTTGGGCAGGTCCACCAGGCGCACTTCCTCCCCCACCTCGAACTCCAGGCCGTAGCGCTTGCCGGAGACGCTGGAAAAGTACTCCACCACCTGATGCCCGCCCAGTTCGTCCAGGGACTGCGGCGTGCCATGGCGCTCCAGGTAACCGGGGCTGGCGCAGGTCACCTGCTCCATCAGCACCAGTGGCCGGGCCACCAGGGAGTCATCCAGGCACAGGCCGCCGCGCAACACGCAATCCACACCCTCGCGGATCAAGTCCACCGGCCGGTCGTTGAGGCCGATCTCCAGCTCGATCGCCGGATAACGCGCGGAAAACGCCGGCAATGCCGGGATCACGATCAAGCGCCCGACGCCGGCCGGCATATCGATGCGCAAGGTGCCACGCGGGTTGCGCCGGGTCGCCGAAAATGCCGCCTCGGTCTCTTCCAGGTCCGCCAGTAATTGCACACAGCGCTGGTAATAGGCGGCCCCATCCAGGGTCGGGCTGACCTGGCGCGTGGTGCGGTGCAGCAACTGCACACCCAGATGGGCCTCCAGTTGCTTGATCAGGATGGTCACCGACGCCCTTGGCATTTGCAGGCTGTCAGCGGCCTTGGCAAAGCCGCCAAGTTCGACGATACGGGTGAAAACACGCATGGCGTTGAAACGGTCCATGGGGCGCAGACTCGTGGATTATTTAGATATTACGAACAGTGATAGCGTTTTTAGCCGGTTTATCTTGGTTTTGTCGAGGAGAACAATGGCGACACTTAACCAACCGGAGTCATACCCCGATGCAAACCCGTCAACTTGGTAAAAACGGCCCTCACGTCAGCGCCATCGGCCTCGGCTGCATGGGCATGACCGACTTCTACACCACCGGCACCGATACCCGCGAAGCCATCGCCACCCTGCATCGCGCCCTGGAATTGGGTATCAACCTGCTGGACACCGCCGACATGTACGGCCCCCACAGCAACGAAGAACTGATCGGCCAGGCCATTCGCGGCAAGCGCGAACAGGTGTTCCTGGCCAGCAAGTTCGGGATCGTGCGCGACCCGGCCAACCCGGCGGCCCGCGGGGTCAACGGCAGTCCCGAATACATCCGCGCGTCCATCGACGGCACCCTCCAGCGCCTGGGGATTGAAACCCTGGACCTGTACTACCAGCACCGCATCGACCCGCAGGTGGCGATCGAGGAAACCGTCGGCGCCATGGCCGAACTGGTCAAGGCCGGCAAGGTGCGTTACCTGGGGCTCAGCGAAGCCTCGGCGGCGACCCTGGAGCGGGCGCACAAGGTGCATCCGATCAGTGCCCTGCAAAGTGAATATTCGTTGTGGAGCCGCGATCAGGAAGACAACGGCTGCCTCGCCGCCTGCCAGCGCCTGGGCGTCGCCTTTGTGCCCTACAGCCCATTGGGCCGAGGGTTTCTCACCGGCGCGCTGAAAAGCCCAGACGACTTCGCCGCCGATGACTACCGGCGCTTCAGCCCACGCTTTCAGGGGGAGAACTTCGCGAAAAACCTGCTGCTGGTGGATCAGGTGCAGCGTCTGGCGGCGGAAAAAGGCGTGACCGCTGGGCAATTGGCCCTGGCCTGGGTGCTGGCGCAGGGCGACTACCTGATCCCGATTCCCGGAACCAAGCAACGCAAATACCTGGAAGAAAACGTCGCGGCGCTGGAGGTGCGCCTGGAGGCCGCCGAGCTGCAAGCTCTGGAGCGGATTTTCAGCCCCGAGACCACGGCCGGCCAACGCTACCCCGAGGCAGTGATGGCCCTGCTCGACAAGTAAGCGGCGTGCGTCGCGGGCTCGGCCAGAGCCCCGACGCACTCAAGGCGTCAGGCCTTGGCGGAGATGTTCTTGTCGACCACCGTCGTACCGTTGCCCTTGCCATAGGTCTGCAGGTTTTGCAGGACGTAGATGGCCTTCTTGTACTCGGGGATCAAGTAGTTGGCGTACTTGTTGCCCTTGAGGTTGTTGTTCTGGATGGTCTCAAGCTTGGTGGCGAAGAATTCCAGGGCATTGAACGCCTGGTCCGGGTTCTTCGGCGCACCGAAACGGTCGAAATCATCGCCGGCACTGAGCAGGTTCAACGCCGTGATATCAGTGATCAGGCCGTTGTTCTTGAGGAAGGTGCTCATGTTGCCCAGTTGAGTGGCGGTGACGTTGGTCGGATCAAAGCCCTTGATCTGCCGGTGCAGCTTGAGCTCGTCCATCTTCTTGGTGTTGAGCGCCGTCGGGTCGTTGCCAACCAGGGCCAGCATCTGTCGCACCTTGGTGCTCTGGGAAACCGGCTTGGCGGTCTCCGAGCCCTCACGTACCAACAAACCGGCCTTACTGGTCCAGGCACCGACATATCCGATTGTCACGAGCATGCTTCCTTTTTCATATGTACACAGTGCCCGGGCGGCGAAGCCTCAGCCGAGCGGCGAATAGGCGCAAGTATCAACGTGCCATCGCCCTCCAACAACGCTTTATTTCGGCAATTTACAATTCTTGTACATTTTCGATACAAACCAGCCAAGCCCTGTCCTGCAAGGCTTGTACTCATCAGCACGAAGTGTTCCAGGTCCTTTTCAAGCGTATTTTCAGGCCTGCAGCCTGCGCAATTGAACGGCCTCGGATACATGACAGCGATATCAGGCGACGACGGCCATAACTTTCTTGCACGGGCGTACTAAAGCTGGGCAAAACCACGCCGACAACCTGACGAAGCCCTGATAGGGGGCGCTCGCCTCGAATAATAAGAAACGCTTCGAAAGGACAGGTCCAATGCCCGCACTGCGCACGATCCAAGCTCGCTACACGTTGTTTCTGGTCCTGTTCATCCTGCTGATGTTCGTGCTGACGGTCGTCGGCATCAGCCAGCTGGTGGCGCCCAAGCTGCGCCACACCGAAGAACAGGTGGTCCTCAATCGCATCGCCGAAGTGGCCCAGCAGATCCAGGGCGAACTGAACAAGGTCCAGGCCCAGCAACGCACCATCACCCAGACCATTCCCCTGCTCGACAGCGACACCATCGACAAGGTCCTGCCGGGCCTGGTGGACCAATACGGCGAGCTGAAAGTGTTTGGCGGCGGCATCTGGCCCCTGCCCGGCCAGCGCACCCCGGGGCGCAACAAGCACAGCACCTTCTGGCACCGCGATGCCTCAGGCAAGCTCACGGTCAATACCTTCTGGAACAGCGACCCGGCGCCCAACTATTACGACCAGTCCTGGTACAAGGGCGGCATGCAGACCCCACGTGGACAATGTGCCTGGGCCGCCGCCTACAAGGATGATGCCAGCGCCGAGCCGCGCACCAACTGCGCCATGGCCATTTCCCGGGACGGTGTGCCGTACGGCGTGGCGACCATCGACGTGACCCTGGGCTTTTTCAACGACCTGGTGGCGCGCAAGGAACAGGACCTCAAGGCCGAGATGCTGATCGTCGAGGCCGACGGCAAGATCATCAGCAACAGCTCGCGCATCAACGGCCAGATCGTACTCAAGAACATCAGCGAGCTGGTCGCCAGCTCGCCGTTCGCTGCCCAGGTCAAGGCCGGGCTGGAGCGACGCGACGCCTCGTTGCAGCGGGTAGAGTTTGACAACGCCGGGGTCGCCAGCACCTTCTTCATGCGCCCGATCGAGGGCTCCCCATGGTTCCTGGCCAGCGCCCTGCCGACCGAGTTGATCACCGCCCAGCGTGACGACGTGCTGAGCACCCTGAGCCTGTTGCAGATCCCGATGATAGTCCTGCTGGTGCTGTTGCAGGTGTACGCGATCCGCCAGCTGGTGCAGCGGATGAAGGCGCTCAAGGCCAATATCGACGCGCTGTCCACCGGCGATGCCGACCTGACACGGCGCATCACCATTCGCGCCGAAGACGAACTGGGGGCCATCGGCCATTCGGTCAATCGCTTTATCGTCTACCTGCAGAACATGATCGGTGAGGTGACCGAGGCCACCGGGGCCATGGCCAACAGCCTGGAGCAACTGCAACAGACCTCGACCCAGACCACGCAGATCCTCGCGCGGCATGCCTCGGAAACCGACCAGACCGTCACCGCCATTACCGAAATGAGCGCCACCGCGGACAGCGTCGCGGCCAATGCCGCCCAAACCGCGGCCTTTACCCAGCGCGCCAACGAACACGCTGAACGCTCGCGGGTGGTGGTCGGCGAAGCGTCGAGCAGCGTGGTGGCGCTGATTGACGAAGTGGCCAGCGCTACCCACAAGGTCGAGGCCATGCAGCAGGATGCCCAGCGCATCACCGAAATTCTCGGGGTGATCGGCGCCATTGCCGGGCAGACCAACTTGCTGGCGCTGAACGCCGCCATCGAAGCCGCCCGGGCCGGCGAGCAAGGCCGCGGTTTTGCCGTGGTGGCCGACGAAGTGCGCGCCCTCGCCGCCCGCACTCAGGCCAGCACCTCGGAGATCAACGAAATGCTCAACCGCCTGACCCTGGGCGTCAGCTCTTCGGTCAGCGCCATGGAAAACACCCAGACCAGCTGCCAGTCGGCGGCGGACGCCACGGCCAGGGTCAACTCCGGACTGGATGAAATGGCCGGCTCGGTCAACCAGATCAACAGCCTCAGCACCCAGATCGCCACCGCGGCCGAACAACAGAGCGCAGTGACCGAAGAGATCAATCGCAGCATGGTCAGCATCCGGCACATGGTCGAGCAACTGGTAGACAGCGGCCAGGCCAGCGCCAGCAACACCCAGAACCTGCTGCAGGCCAACAACCGGGTCAGCGCCCTGATGGCGCGCTTCAAAGTCCGCTGAACGGTCGGTTGCACTGGCGTGCGTGGCGCGCCAGTGCAGCTATATTTGCAGCTCCGGTCACAAGGAGGTGCAGCATGGGACAGCGCCAATCGCATCTGCTGGACGAGCACATCATCAATGAGCTCTATATAAAGGCAGGCATCGACCAGGTTTATGACTACGTGACCCAGCCCGAGCGCTGGCACGAATGGCACCCCACGGCCCTCAGCGCCAGTACCGGTCACCCGGGTTCCCTGCCCCTGGGCCAGCGCTTTACCGGGGTCATCGACCTCCTCGGGCTGCAAGTGCACCTCAATTGCCGGGTGATCACCGCCCTCCCGCCCCGGGAATTCAAGGCGGTGTTCAGCTCCATCGCCGTCGACGGCACCCTGCATTATCAACTGCAGACCCGGGGCAACGCCACCCTGTTCAAGCGCACCCTGCACTACACCTCCGACCTCAACCTGGGTGGCATCCACTCGCGCCTGGTGGAGCAATCGAACCGGGCCCTGGATAACCTCAAGCACAAGCTGGAAATCCCGCCTCGCTGACAAATCTGTAATGTCGCCCTCAGTGAGCTGTCAGCAAACACGGTTTAATCTCCCCCCAAGCAACACCTGCGGCAGCGGCTACAGGGCGGGCTGTAGTTTGTATAACCTTGAAACACAAGTGCCCGGCGACGGGGCGAAAAAAGCTCAAAATGCACCGCCCCCCGGACCTCCTTTTAATCACGAGACCTTTCATGAAAAACACCCTGCGCCTGGCCGCCCTGTCGGCCCTGTTCGTCATTTCCCTGGCCCAGGCCGCCGCGCCCATCCCGATTGAAGTGCACCGCGACGCCAACTGCGGTTGCTGCAAGGAGTGGATCAAGCACCTGGAAGCCAACGGCTTCAAGGTCGAGGACCACGTTGAAAGCAACATGAGCGCGGTCAAGCAGCGCCTCGGCGTGGCGCCACGCCTGGCCTCCTGCCACACCGCGGTGATTGACGGCAAATTCGTCGAAGGCCATGTCCCGGCCGAGCAGGTGCTGGCCCTGCTCAACCGCAGCGACCTGCTGGGCATCGCCGCCCCGGGCATGCCCATGGGTTCGCCCGGCATGGAGATGGACGGCATGCCCGCCGACGCCTACCAGGTCATCGGCCTGACCAAAGACGTCCAGGACGTCGTGGTCGCGGACTACCCGGCCCATTGATCCTCGGCTACCTCGGGCTGCTTCTCGCGGCGTTCGGCGCCGCCACCCTGCTGCCCCTGCAATCGGAAGCGCTGCTGGTCGGCCTGCTGCTCAACCCCCACTACGCGCCGTGGCTGTTGTTGCTGAGCGCGACCCTGGGCAATGTCCTCGGCTCGCTGCTCAACTGGTGGCTGGGGAGGCGCCTCGAACGCTTCAAGAGCCGGCGCTGGTTCCCGGTCAGCCCCCGCCACCTGGAGCGCGCCCGGGTGCATTACCAACGCTACGGGCACTGGTCGCTGCTGCTGAGCTGGGTGCCCATCATCGGTGACCCGCTGACCCTGGTGGCCGGGGTCATGGGTGAGCCGCTCAAGCGTTTCCTGCTGATCGTGACCCTGGCCAAAGGCGCACGCTATGGCGTGCTGGCCCTGCTGACCCTGGGCATCACCGCCTGAATCCTTGCCAACCGGGGGCGTGGAATTCGCAGCGGATTTGCGCCAAGATCGTCTGCCACCCGCTAGGCCCTCCCTGTCCAGACGTGCAGGAACCGGGTTGAGCGTGCAGATTCTCCCCGCCCCAGGAGCCGCCCCATGACGCTGAAGATTGCGGTAATCGATGACTGGCAACAGGTCGCCCGTGACGTGGTGGACTGGTCGCCAGTGCAAGGCATTGGCGAGGTCACCTTTGTCCATGACTACCCCGCCGACACCGCGACCTTGAGCCAGCGCCTGACGGATTTCGAGGTGATCTGCGTGATGCGCGAGCGCACCCGCTTCGACGCGGCCCTGCTGCGCAGCCTGCCGCGCCTCAAGCTGCTGCTGACCGGCGGCATGCGCAATGCCGCCATCGACCTCGCGGCGGCCAGCAGCCTGGGGATCCAGGTGTGCGGCACCGACAGCTACAAGCACGCCGCCCCCGAACTGACCTGGGCCCTGATCATGGCCCACACCCGCAACCTGCTGGCCGAAGCCACCTCCCTGCGCAACGGCGGCTGGCAGCAAGGCCTGGGCGGCGACCTGCATGGCAAGACCCTGGGTATTCTCGGCCTGGGCAGCATCGGCCAGCGGGTGGCGCAATTCGGCCAGGTGTTCGGCATGCGCGTGATCGCCTGGAGCCAGAACCTGACCCCGGAGCGCGCCGCCGAGGTCGGGGTGACCGCTGTCAGCAAGCAGCAACTGTTTGAACAGGCCGACGTGCTCTCGGTGCACCTGGTGCTCAGCGAGCGCAGCCGTGGCCTGGTGGACGCCCAGGCCCTGGGCTGGATGAAACCTGCAGCGCTGCTGGTGAACACCGCGCGCGGGCCGATCGTCGACGAAGCGGCACTGATCGCTGCCCTGCAACAGGGCCGATTGGGGGGCGCGGCGCTGGATGTGTTCGATCCGGAGCCACTGCCCGCCGATCATCCCCTGCGCCACCTGCCCACGGTGCTGGCCACGCCCCATCTTGGCTACGTCAGTCGCAACAACTACCGCCAGTTTTATGGGCAGATGATCGAAGACTTGCTGGCCTGGTACGCCGGCCAAGCGTTGCGCCCACTCAACTAGAGCGCCCGGCGCCGCGTCAGAGCCGCGCACCGCTTTCGTGCGCAGGGAATGGCGCCCGCACCGCGACCTCGCTCCTGGCGGTGCTTTTTCGCGCCACGGGCCGCACCTGTCCGCCCTCCCGCAGTGCAGCCCCTACCTTTCGTCGGGTTATTTGCGCCCGCTGTCGCCGCCGGTCGAACTTATTCCCCGATCGCGCCTGCCAGGCTCTAGGTTCTGTCCTAGACTGGTTCTCACAAAGTGACCGGACAGTCACCTTTACTGAAAAATAGTCGAAACTTTTGCTGTAGCCCTTGGGTCAGCTTAAAGGTGGGGCCATAGCGACTGGTGCAATCCTTGCAATGCCCCTTTCACCCTTTTTGCTTCGACGCAATGGGCTGCCTTGGCTCTTCATTGCGTAGCGCTTGTGCGCCCGGATCCAGGCCCAATTCAGGCAGCGAACCGGCGCCAGTGCAGGTGTGAGACCAGGACCAGATCAATAAAATGGGAGAGACACATGATCAGTGCCGTATTGGAAACCCAGGGAGAACAACCTCAGCCTCAGGCCAGTGAAGCGGCCAACAAGTCCATGCTCGCTCCGGGTGGCAAAACGGTTTCGCCGATTCATCGGATCAATCCCAACCGCAAGAAAGTCCTGTTCGTGACCTCGGAAATCGCCGACCTGGTGAAAACCGGCGGCCTGGGCGACGTCTCGGCGGCACTGCCCCGGGCCATGTCCCATCTGCACGATGTACGGGTCCTGATTCCCGGCTACCCGCAGGTGCTGCACAGCGAAAACCCGATCCATATCATCGGTGAGCTGGGCGGCCACGCGGCCTTGCCGGCCTGCAAGATCGGGCGCATGGACATGCCCGACGGTCTGGTCATCTACGTTCTGATCTGCCCCGAGCTCTATGAGCGCGAAGGTACGCCTTATGGCGCCAACAACGGCCGCGACTGGCCGGACAACCACATCCGCTTCGCACGCCTGGGGCTGGCCGCCGCCGATATCGCTGCCAACCTGGCGCAGATCCACTGGTGCCCCGACCTGGTGCACGCCCACGACTGGCCCGCCGGCCTGGCCCCGGCCTATATGCACTGGCGCGGTCAACGCACCCCGACCCTGTTCACCATCCATAACCTGGCGTATCAGGGCGTGGTCAGCCTGGCCTGCTGCCCGGAGCTGGGCATCCCCGAACATGCCCTGCAACAGGAAGGCATGGAGTTCTACGGCAAGCTGTCGTTCCTCAAGGCCGGCATGGCCTACTCCAGCCACATCACCACGGTCAGCGCCACCTACGCCCAGGAAATCACCACCCCGGCCTTCGGCTGCGGGCTTGACGGCTTTTTGGCCAGCAAGACCCAGCAGGGCCTGCTCAGCGGTATCCCCAACGGCATTGACGAAAGCTGGGATTCCACCAGCGATCCGCACCTGTTCCGCCCATTCGGCATTGGCGACTGGGACGGCAAGGCAGTCAACGCCGACCATGTACGGCAGATGTTCGGCCTCGACGATTCGTCGGGCCCGCTGTTCGCCGTGGTCTCGCGCCTGGTCTACCAGAAGGGCCTGGACCTCACCGAAGGTGTGGCCGAGTTTATCGTCAAGTCCGGTGGCCAGATCGCCATCATCGGCCGTGGCGAGCCGGAAGAAGAGCAGGCCATGCGCGCCCTGGCCCAGCGTTTTCCAGGGCAGATCGGGGTGCATATCGGCTTTAACGAAACCGACGCCCGACGCATGTTTGCCGGCAGCGACTTTCTGCTGATGCCATCGCGCTACGAGCCTTGCGGCCTGAGCCAGATGTACGCCCAGCGCTTCGGCTCGTTGCCGGTGGCACGCAACACCGGGGGCCTGGCCGACACCATCGAAAACGGCGTGACCGGGTTCCTGTTCGACGAGTCCACCGTGCCCAGCTACGAAGAAGCCCTGCAACGGGCATTCAAGGTGTTCGCCTACCCCGAACTGCTCAATGCCATGCGCTGCCGGGCCATGGCCGCACCCTTCAACTGGTGCAAGGCGGTCGAACCCTACGCCGAACTCTATGAACAACTGGTTGCCAAGGCGCTGGGTAAATCGATGCACAAATAAGAGGCCACATGGATGCCGTCAAGGACTCTGGAAACCTGGCCCCACGGCGCGATCATGCTGGATGCGGAACATACCCGCTTCGCCTTGTGGGCGCCTGATGCACATGAAGTAAAGGTTGAATTGCAAGATGGGCGTTCCCTGCCCATGCAGCCTCAGGCCGAGGGCTGGCATGTGCTGCAGGCCCGCTGCCCGGCCGGCAGCCACTATCGGTTCAAGATCGATGGCGAACTGGAGGTGCCTGACCCGGCCTCCCGCTTCCAGGCCGGCGACATCGGCTCGCCGAGCGTGGTGGTCGACCCCCTCGCCTACGAGTGGCAACACCCGCTCTGGCAGGGCCGGCCCTGGCACCAGGCGGTGATTTACGAGCTGCACGTGGGGGTGCTCGGTGGGTATCGCGCGGTGGCAGAACGGCTGCCTGAGTTGGCGCGGCTGGGCATCACCGCCATCGAACTGATGCCGCTGGCGCAGTTCCCGGGGAGCCGCAACTGGGGCTACGACGGGGTCCTGCCCTATGCGCCGCAAGCCTCCTATGGTTCGCCCGAGGACCTCAAGTTCTTGATCGACAGCGCCCACGGCCTGGGCCTGGCGGTGATCCTCGACGTGGTCTACAACCACTTCGGCCCCGACGGCAACTACCTGCACCATTACGCCAAACGCTTCTTTCGCGAAGACCAACACACCCCCTGGGGCGCGGCCATCGACTTCCGCCGCCGCGAGGTGCGCGACTTCTTTATCGACAATGCCCTGATGTGGCTGCTCGAATACCGCTTTGACGGCCTGCGCCTGGACGCGGTGCACGCCATCGACAACCCGGACTTCCTCCAGGAGCTGGCGCGTCGCGTGCGCAGTCAGGTCGCCCCGGGACGGCAGGTGTGGCTCAACCTGGAAAACGAATTCAACCAGGCCAGCCTCCTCGAACAGGGTTTCGATGCGCAGTGGAACGACGACGGGCACAACGCCCTGCACGTGCTGCTGACCGGTGAAACCGACGCCTATTACGCCGACTTTGCCGAACAACCCACGGCCAAGCTGGCGCGCTGCCTGAGCCAGGGGTTTGTCTACCAGGGCCACCGCACCCGCCACGGCAACGCTCGCGGCGAGCCCAGCGGCCATCTGCCACCCAGTGCCTTTGTGCTGTTTCTGCAAAACCACGATCAGGTCGGCAACCGCGCCTTTGGCGAACGCCTGAACCGCCTGGCGCCGCCCCAGGCCCTGGAGGCGGCCACGGTGTTGCTGCTGCTGTCGCCGATGATCCCGCTGTTGTTCATGGGCGACGAACACGCGGCGACCGAGCCATTCCTGTTTTTCACCAGCCACCACGGTGACTTGGCCGACGCCGTGCGTGAAGGCCGGCGCAATGAATTCGCCGACTTCAGCGTGTTCGCCGATCCGCAGCAACGGGAACGGATCCCCGACCCCAACGCGGCGTCCACCTTCCACGCTTCAAGGCCCGAGGCCAGCCCGGAACAGGGAGCGGCAACCCGCGCCCTGTACCAGCACCTGCTGGGCCTGCGTCACCAGTACATCATCCCGCGCCTGCCGGGGGCCCTGGCCCTGGGCGCGGAAGTCCTGGCCGTAGGCGCGGTCAGTGCCCGCTGGCGCTTGGGCGACGGCAGCCTGCTGCGCATCGACCTCAACCTCGGCGCCGACAGCGTGGCCCTGCCCCCGCTCGACGATGCCCGGCCACTGTTCCAATACCCGGCCCAGGATCCGGCCTGCATGCACCCCGGCCGCCTCGGCGGCTACAGCGCGCGGGTCAGCCTGACCGCCGTACCCCCTTCCGCACCCCTTGATGGAGAGCGTCCATGAGCGATGCGCACCTGGAAATACTGGCCAGCCGAGCTGGCCTGGCCGTCGATTGGATCGACGCCAACGGCCGTCCGCAGCGGGTCGAACCGCGCGTACTGCGCGCCGTCCTCAAAGGCCTCGGCCACCCCGCCGACACCGATGAGGAAATCGAACAAAGCCTGCTGCAACTGCAAGCGGTGCAACAGACCCGGTACCTGCCGCCGCTGTTGACCGCGGATGCCGGCCAGGGCCTGGACCTGGCGCACTATTTTGCGCCCCACAGCCCCTGTGAAATTCACCTCGAAGACGGTTCGATCCTCAACCTCAAACTCGACGCCGACGCCGTGTTGCCCGGGCTGGTGCCGGTGGGTTACCAGGCCGTGAGCATCGATGACCAGCACTTCACCCTGGCCGTGGCGCCCGAGCACTGCCACAGCGTGGCCGATGCCGTGGACCAGCCGACGCCCCGGGCTTGGGGCCTGAGTGTCCAGCTGTACTCGTTGCGCCGCACCGGAGATGGCGGTTTCGGCGATACCCAGACCCTGGAAGAGCTGGCGCGGGTCGCCGGCGAGCGCGGTGCCGATGCCCTGGCCATCAGTCCGCTGCACGCTATGTTCAGCAGCGACAGCAGCCGCTACAGCCCCTATTCACCCTCCAGCCGCCTGTTTCTCAACAGCCTGTATTGTGCGCCGGCGAGCATTCTCGGCGAGCACGCCTGGCAGAGCGCGATCGACGCCTGCGGTCTCAGCGAGACCCTGCATCAGCTGGAACAACAACCCCTGATCGACTGGCCCGTGGCAGCGCAAACCAAACAGACCCTGCTGCGCGAGCTGTACCGGAGCTTTGGCAGCGGGCAGCACCCGTTGCACGAAGACTTTGCCAGTTTCCGCCACGCCAGCGGCGAAGCCCTGGAAAACCACTGCCGCTTCGAAGCCCTGCAAGCGGAGCGCAGCGCCCGTGGCGAAAGCCTCGATTGGCGCCACTGGCCCGACGCCTGGCGCAACCCGCGCAGCTCTGAGCTGGCACGCTTTGCCGAAGAAAACGCCGGGGAAATCGGCTTCTACGCCTTCTGCCAATGGCTCATCGACCGTGGCCTGGCCCGCGCCCAGAGTGCGGCCCGCAGCAGCGGGATGGGCATTGGGCTGATCGCCGACCTGGCGGTGGGTGCCGACGGTGGCGGCAGCCAGGCCTGGAGTCGCCAGGACGAGTTGCTGGCAGAACTGACCGTGGGCGCGCCCCCCGACATTCTCAACCGCCAGGGCCAGGGCTGGGGCATCTCGGCGTTCTCCCCCGAGGGCCTGGTGCGCAACGGCTACCACGCTTTTATCGAAATGCTCCGGGCCAACTTCGCCCATGCCGGCGGCTTGCGCATCGACCATGTGATGGGCCTGCAACGGCTGTGGGTGATCCCCCTGGGCTCGCCGCCAAGCGACGGTGCGTACCTGTATTACCCGGTGGACGACCTGCTGCGCCTGTTGACCCTGGAATCCCATCGGCACCAGGCCATCGTCCTCGGCGAAGACCTGGGCACGGTGGCCGACGGCCTGCGGGAAAAACTCGCGGCGCGCTCGATTCTCGGCATGCGGGTACTGTTGTTCGAGCAGGACCACGGCTGCCATTTCAAACCCATCCTCGACTGGCCCGACAACGCCCTGGCCACCACCAGCACCCATGACCTGCCCACCCTCAATGGCTGGTGGCATGGCCGCGATATCGACTGGAACCTGCGCCTGGGCCTGGTGGATGAAAACGGCGCCACCCACTGGCGCGAGCATCGCCAGCACGAGCGCAACGGCCTGCGTCAGGCCCTGGACCAGGACCCGCAGAGTTTTCGCGAGCACGCCCACGAAGCCGATGAAGTGGTGGATGCCAGCGTACGTTTTCTGGGCCATACCCGCGCGCCCCTGGTGCTGTTGCCGCTGGAGGATGCCCTGGGTGTCGACGAGCAGCCCAACCTGCCCGGCACCACTGACAGCCACCCCAATTGGCGCCGGCGTCTGGCGCGTCCGGCCCGTGAGCTGTTGGACGACCCGGATGCCGCGCGGCGCCTGGAACTGCTGGCCTGCGCCCGGCAACAGGCTGTCGAGCGTGACCAATGAGCCCAGCGTTCGAACCCCTGCTGCGGGCCAGCCTGCGCCTGCAGTTTCATAAAGGCTTCACCCTGGACGACGCAGTGCCGCTGGTGCCCTATTTCGCCGAACTGGGCATCAGCCATGTCTATGCCTCGCCGCTGCTGTGCGCCCGGGCCGGCTCGATGCACGGCTATGACGTGGTCGATCCGACCCGGGTCAACCCCGAACTGGGCGGCGAAGCGGCCCTCAAGCGCCTAGTGGCCAGCCTGCGGCAACACGGCATGGGCCTGATTCTGGACATCGTGTCCAACCACATGGCCGTCGGCGGCGCCGATAACCCCTGGTGGCTGGACCTGCTGCAATGGGGGCGCCTGAGTCCCTACGGCGAGTTCTTCGATATTCAGTGGCACTCCCCCGACCCCTTGATGGAGGGGCAACTGCTGCTGCCGTTCCTGGGCAATGACTACGGCACGGTCCTGCAGGAAGGCAGCCTGGTGCTGCAACTGGACGCCGAGCAGGGTGAGTTCCACGCCCAGCACTACGATCATCGCTTCCCGATCTGCCCCAGCGACTACGGCGAACTGCTCAAACCCGACGCCCAGTTGAGCGCCCAGCAGGCCGAGGCGCTCAAGGCCCTGGCCGATCAATTCAGTACCCTGCGCTACCGGCCCGACGCCCATACCCAGGCGCGCCCCTTGCAACAGGCGCTGCGCGAACTGCTGGCGGACCCGGCCATCCATCAGGCCGTCGAGCGCACCCTGGCCCTGTACGACGCCCGTCAGAACGAAGGCTTTGCCCGCCTGCACGCGCTGCTGGAACAGCAAAGCTACCGCCTGGCCAGCTGGCGCACGGCGGCCGACGACATCAACTGGCGGCGCTTCTTCGACGTCAACGAATTGGGAGGCTTGCGGGTCGAGCGCCCCGCCGTGTTCGAAGCCACCCACGCCAAGATCTTCGAGCTGATCAGCCAGGGCCTGGTGGACGGCCTGCGCATCGACCATATCGATGGCCTGGCCGACCCGCGCGGCTACTGCCGCAAGCTGCGGCGCCGGGTCGATGCCCTGAGCCCGGGCCGGCACTTGCCGATCTACGTGGAGAAGATCCTTGGCGAAGGCGAAACCCTGCACCGCGACTGGAAGGTCGACGGCAGCACCGGTTACGAGTTCATGAACCAGGTCTCGCTGCTGCAACACGACCCCCGGGGCCAGGCGCCACTGGCCGAGCTCTGGAGCCGGCACAGCGAGCGCCCGGCGGCCTTTATCGACGAGGCACGGCTGGCGCGCCAGCAGATCCTCAACGGCTCACTGGCCGGTGACTTTGAAAGCGTGGCCCAGGCCCTGCTGCAAGTGGCGCGGCAGGATGTGATGAGCCGCGACCTGACCCTGGGCGCAATTCGCCGGGCATTGCAGGAGCTGATCGTGCACTTCCCGGTGTACCGCACCTATATCAGTGCCTGCGGGCGCTCGACGCAGGACCAGGTTTTTTTCCAGCAGGCCCTGCACGGCGCTAAAAGCTCCCTGGGCGAAGCCGACTGGCCGGTACTCGACTACCTGGAACGCTGGCTCGGTGGCCAGGGCTGGCGCCAGCTGCCGCCCGGGCGCTCGCGCAAACTGCTCAAGCATGCCTGCGTGCGCTTCCAGCAATTGACCTCGCCGGCAGCGGCCAAGGCCGTGGAAGACACCGCGTTCTATCGCTCGGCGGTGCTGCTGTCGCGCAATGACGTGGGGTTCAGCACCGAACAGTTCAGCGCCCCCCCGGCCGACTTCCATCGCCAATGCGCAGAGCGCCTGCGGGACTTCCCCGACAACCTCCTGGCCACTGCCACCCACGACCACAAACGCGGTGAAGACAGCCGCGCCCGCCTGGCGGTGCTCAGCGAGCACGCGCCGTGGTACGTCGAACAGGTCGAGCAGTGGCGCAGCCTGGCCCAGGCCCTGCGCCGCGACCCGGTGGCGCCCTCGGCCGGCGACGAGTTGATTCTGTACCAGGCCCTGCTCGGCAGTTGGCCGCTGGAGTTGCGCGCAGACGATCAGGCCGGGCTCGAACGCTACGCCGAGCGCCTGTGGCAATGGCAGGAAAAAGCCCTGCGCGAAGCCAAGCTGCAAAGCAGCTGGGCCGCCGCCAACGACGGTTACGAACAGGCCATGGGCGAGTTTCTGCGGGCGCTGCTGCTGGCGCCCGAAGGCCTGGCGCTGCGCACGGCGATCTGCCACGCGGCCCATGCCATCGCCCCGGCCGGTGCCCTCAACAGCCTGGCTCAATCCTTGCTGCGCATGAGCGTACCGGGAGTGCCCGATCTGTATCAGGGCGATGAGTTCTGGGACTTCAGCCTGGTGGATCCGGATAACCGCCGGCCCGTGGATTTCAGTGCCCGGCAACAGGCGCTGCAGGCCGCCGCCGAACCGGAACACCTGCTGCAGGAATGGCGCAACGGGCGGATCAAACAGGCATTGATCGCCCAGGTCCTGCAACGTCGTGCGCAGTACCCGGAGCTGTTTCGCCGGGGTCGTTACCAGCCGCTGCAGGTCAGCGGCGAGCATGCCGACCAGGTGCTGGCCTTTGCCCGGGAACTGCACGGGCAATGGGCGGTGATCCTGGTGCCAAGGCTGGCCGCCACGCTGCTGGATAGCAGCGCAACACCCAGAATCCACGCGCTGGATTGGGGCGATACGAAGGTGCATCTACCGTTCGCCGCTCCACAACAAAACCTGAAGGGACTTTTTTCAACGGGTGCAGTCACACACCACAAGGACCTGCTAATCAGTTCCGCACTGCGGGATTTCCCGGTCAACCTCTTCATCCAAACTTGAGTCAGTTTCAGGAGCATTGCGATGAGCACCGACGATAAACGCATTCGCGAGTTTGCCTATCAAATCTGGGAATCCGAAGGCCAGCCCGAGGGCCAGGAAGCCCGTCACTGGGAGATGGCGCGCAAGCTGGCCGAAGCCGAGGCACTGGCCCCGAGCAAGCCACCCAAGGCCAGCAAAGCCAAGCCGGCGGCCAAGCCCGCACAAAAGCCCGCCACCAAACCCAAGGCCAAGCCGGCAGCTGCCAGCACGGTGGTGGTCCCGCCCGGAGAAAAAGCCGAGGCACCGAAGAAGCCCCGCGCCCCCCGCAAACCACCGGCCAGCTGACGTCCGGTTCCGGCGCCCGGATCCGAGTCCGGGCCCGGCCTTTTTTTAATGCCTTGAACGCGTGGCGTGCCTGAGCGCCACAGGGGAATCGCTTGCCCGGAAAAAACCCTCAGCCCGTTTTGTAACCCCTTTGCAGGAGCACCTATGAGCACGCCAAAAAAATCCGCCGCGCCCCAGCCAGAACCCGAAGCCTCGCGCATTCGCGAAGGTTTGCCCTTTCCGCTGGGTGCGACCTGGGATGGCCTGGGTGTCAACTTCGCGCTGTTTTCCGCGAACGCCACCAAGGTTGAACTGTGCTTGTTCGATGCCACCGGTGAAGTCGAACTCGAACGCATCGAGCTGCCGGAATACACCGACGAGATCTACCACGGCTACCTGCCCGACGCCCATCCGGGGCTGATCTACGGCTACCGGGTCTACGGCCCCTACGACCCGGCCAACGGCCACCGCTTCAACCACAACAAGCTGCTGATCGACCCCTACGCCAAGCAACTGGTGGGCGAGTTGAAGTGGTCCGAAGCGCTGTTCGGCTACACCATCGGCCACCCCGACGCCGACCTCAGCTTCGATGAACGGGACAGCGCGCCCTTCGTGCCCAAGAGCAAGGTCATCGACCCTGCTCACACCTGGGGCAACGACCAGCGGGTCAGCGTGCCCTGGGACAAGACCATCATCTACGAGACCCACGTGCGCGGCTTCACCATGCGCCACCCTGCCGTCCCCGAGAATGTGCGTGGCACCTTCGCCGGGTTGATGGTGGATGACGTGCTGGAGCACATCCGCAAGCTCGGGGTGTCGTCGGTGGAGTTGCTGCCGATCCACGCCTTCGTCAATGACCAGCACCTGCTGCACAAGGGCATGACCAACTACTGGGGCTACAACAGCATCGCCTTCTTCGCCCCCGACCCGCGCTACCTGGCCAGCGGCAAGATCGCCGAGTTCAAGGAGATGGTCGCGCACCTGCACGAGGCCAACCTGGAAGTGATCCTGGACGTGGTCTACAACCACACCGCCGAGGGCAACGAACAAGGCCCGACCCTGTCCATGCGCGGCATCGACAACGCCTCCTACTATCGCCTGATGCCCGACGACAAGCGCTTCTACATCAACGATTCCGGGACCGGCAACACCCTGGACCTGAGCCACCCCTGCGTATTGCAGATGGTCACCGACTCGCTGCGCTACTGGGCCACGGAAATGCACGTCGATGGCTTCCGCTTCGACCTGGCAACCATCCTCGGCCGCTACCACGATGGCTTCGACGAACGCCACAGCTTCCTCGTCGCCTGCCGCCAGGACCCGGTGCTGCGCCAGGTGAAAATGATCGCCGAGCCCTGGGACTGCGGGCCTGGCGGCTATCAGGTCGGCGGCTTCCCACCGGGCTGGGTCGAATGGAATGACAAGTTCCGCGACACCGTGCGCGCCTTCTGGAAAGGCGACGACGGTCAACTGGCAGACTTTGCCGGGCGCATGACCGCCTCCGGCGAAATGTTCAACCAGCGCGGGCGCCGGCCGTACGCCTCGGTCAACTTCATCACCGCTCACGACGGTTTCACCCTGCATGACCTGGTGTCCTACAACGACAAGCACAACGAGGCCAACGACGAAAACAACCAGGACGGCAGCAACAACAACCTGTCCTGGAACCACGGCGTCGAAGGCCCCAGTGACGACCCGGAAATCAATGCCCTGCGCCTGCGCCAGATGCGCAACTTCTTCGCCACCCTGCTGCTGGCCCAGGGCACGCCGATGCTGGTGGCCGGCGACGAGTTCGCCCGCACCCAGCACGGCAACAACAATGCCTACTGCCAAGACAGCGAGATCGGCTGGATCAACTGGGAGCTGGATGATGACGGCAAGTCGCTGCTCAAGTTCGTCAAGCGCCTGATCAAGCTGCGCATGGCCTACCCGATCCTGCGCCGCGGGCGATTCCTGGTGGGCGAATACAACGAAGACATCGGGGTCAAGGACGTGACCTGGCTGGCACCGGATGGCAATGAAATGAGTACCGAGCAATGGCAGGACGCCAATGGCCGCTGTCTGGGCATGCTGCTCGACGGTCGCGCCCAGGAAACCGGGATCCTGCGTCCGGGGGCCGATGCCACGGTGCTGCTGGTGGTCAATTCGCACCACGACATCGTCAACTTCAGGCTGCCGGAAGTGCCCCAGGGCGAGTTCTGGACGTGCATGATCGACACCAACCAGCCGGCGGTACGCGGCCAGGAACGCTTCCAGTTCGGCCACGAGTATTCGGTGACCGGCCGCTCGCTGCTGTTTTTCGAACTGCAACGCGAGGATGACGACTGATATGGACCTGGAGCGTTACCTGCAAGGCTTGCCCATAGGCGCCCCCAGCGCCGAGGACCATGGGCGCCAGTTGCGGCGGATGGTCGAACTCGGTCTGGACCGCCTGCCCCTGCCCGGCCAGGGCGCCACCCTGCGACGCTGGCGCCAGTTGGCGGCGGTCGGTGGCCACGACCTGGGGCTGTGCAAATTGTACGAAGGCCATACCGATGCCCTGGCCATCTTCGCCGAACTCGGCGCCAGCCCGCCGCCGGGCGCCACCCTCGGCACCTGGGCCGCCGAGCCGCCCCAGGCGCGGGTCGAGGTGCGGCGCCATGGCGATGGCTGGCGGCTTCAGGGCAGCAAGGCCTGGTGCTCAGGGGCGGCGGTCCTCAGCCATGGCCTGCTGACCGCCTGGGACGCGGACGGCCAGCAGCAGTTGATGTGTGTCGAGCTCCAACAACCCGGGGTCACCCTGGACGCCGAGGGCTGGCACGCAGTGGGCATGGCCAGCAGCGCCAGCCTGGTGGTCAACCTGGACCAGGCCGAGGCGCAACAGGTCGGCGGCCCCGGCGACTACCTGCGGCGCCCCGGCTTCTGGCAGGGCGGCATCGGTATCGCCGCCTGCTGGCATGGCGCGGCGCGCGCCATCGCCCAACGCCTGCTTGAGCACTGCGCCACGCGCCAGGAACCCCATGCCCTGGCCCATCTCGGCGCCGTCGACAGCGCCTTGCAGGCCAGCGCCAGCGTCCTGCGGGAAAGCGCCCAGGCCATCGACCACGGTCCAAAAGCCGATGCTGCGCTGCTGGCACGTCGCGCCCGGGCAGTGACCGAAGCCAGCGTCGAGTGCGTGCTGCAGCACGTCGGCCGGGCCCTGGGCGCCGGCCCCTACTGCCAGGACCGGCGCTTCGCACAATTGCTGGCCGACCTGCCGGTGTACCTGCGCCAAAGTCATGCCGAGCGTGACCTGGCCGCCTTGGGCGAACAGGTTGCCAACCAGCCAGAAGGAACATGGCAACTATGAAACCCAACCCTATCGTCGGCCATGGCACGCCGTTGCAGCAGTGGCAGAACTCCACGCACCTGGCGCAACTGGCGTCGATCAGCTGCGACGAACTGGTGCCCCCGGGGCACCGTGCAGTGATCATCGCGCCGCACCCGGATGATGAAATCCTCGGTTGCGGCGGCCTGCTGCAACTCTTGGCCAACAGTGGTCGACCGCTGCTGCTGATTTCGGTCACCGACGGCAGCGCCAGCCACCCCGGTTCGGCGCGCTGGCCGGTGGAGCGGCTGAGCGCGGTACGCCCTCAGGAATCGGCCGAGGCCCTGCGCCGCCTGGACTTGCCCCTGCACCGCCTGCAATGGCTGCGAGGCGGTTTCAGCGACAGCCAGGTGGCCGCCGATGAGCCGCGCCTGACGGCGTTTATCCAGCGCTACCTGCGGCCCACCGACGTGCTGTTCAGCACCTGGCGCGAAGACGGTCACTGCGACCATGAAGCGGTGGGCCGTGCCAGTGCGGCAGCGGCGCGGGCGGTCGGCGCGGCGTTCCATGAACTGCCGGTGTGGACCTGGCACTGGGCCGGTCCCGAAGACCCGCAGATACCCTGGCAGCGTGCGCGCAAACTGCAGCTCGAGCCCTCGCTGGTAGCCCGCAAGCGCCACGCGATCCATGCCTTTGCCAGCCAGTTGGAAGGCGACCCGCAGATTGGCCTGCCGCCGGTCCTGGCGCCCCATATCATCGAGCGCCTGCTGCAACCCTTTGAAGTGGTGTTCGTATGAGCGTCGGCAACCGCTACTTCGATGAGCTGTTCGCCCAGAGCGCCGATCCCTGGTCGTTTCGCGAACGCTGGTACGAACAGCGCAAGCGGGCCCTGACCCTGGCCTGTCTGCCGCGCCGACGCTACCGCAGTGTCTTCGAGCCGGGCTGCGCCAATGGCGAACTCAGCGCCGAACTGGCGACCCGCTGCGAGCGTCTGTTGTGCTGCGACACTGCGGCGGCGGCGGTGAGCCTGGCCGAACAGCGCCTGCAGCCCTTTGCCCATGCCCAGGTGTTCCAGGGGCGATTGCCCAGGGACTGGCCGGACCAGCGCTTCGACCTGATCGTGCTCAGCGAAATCGGCTACTACCTGGACGCCGCCGCCCTCTCGCACTTGATCCGTCAGGCCCTGCGCTCCCTGACCCCGGACGGCCAGTTGCTGGCCTGCCACTGGCGCCCGCCCATCGCCGGCTGCCCACTGGATGCCGGCCAGGTTCACGACCAGTTGCACCGCCAGCTGCAACTGCCGCGCCTGCTGGAGCATCAGGAGGCCGACTTCATGCTCGACCTCTGGAGCCGCGAGGCGGATTCGGTGGCCACCCTGGAGGGCCTGCGATGATCGGCATCCTGATTCCGGCCCACAACGAAGAGCAGTACCTGGAACACTGCCTGCAAGCTGCACTGCATGCCGGCAGCCACCCCAGCCTGGGCGGCGAAACGGTGCAGATCCTGGTGGTCCTCGACAGTTGCAGCGACAACTCGGCGCAGATCGTCGGCGAGCACCCCGTGCAGAGCCTGGCGCTCAGTGCCCGCAACGTCGGCCAGGCCCGGGCGGCGGGTGCCCATCGCCTGCTGGAACAGGGTGCGCGCTGGATCTCCTGCACCGACGCCGACAGCCGGGTCGCCCCCGACTGGCTGGTGGCGCAACTGGCCCTGGGTACCGACGCGGTGTGCGGCACCGTGACTGTCGACGTCTGGAGCCAGGGCTTCGACTCCCAGGCGCAGATCCGTTATCACCAGGCCTATCAGGCCCGTGACGATCATCGGCATATCCACGGCGCCAACCTGGGTATCAGTGCCGAGGCCTACCGCCGCGCCGGGGGCTTCGAACCCCTGGCCTGCGATGAAGACGTGCAACTGGTGCGCCAGCTGGAGCGCTGCGGTGCCAGCATCGCCTGGAGCCATCGGCCGCAGGTCATCACCAGCGCCCGCCTCGACAGCCGCGCCCGTGGCGGCTTCGGCGATTACCTGAAAAGCCTGGTGGCGCCGGCCTGACCCCAGGCCGGTGGCGGTCGCCCGTCAGGCCGGCCTGCACACCGCGGATTTACCGACTATGGTGAAAACCGCATGCCGTGCCGGAGAAAAAACCGCCACGGCGCTGCGTAGGCGCGAGCGGGCTGTGTATGATTGCCCCCGCGCAAATACGGCAATCCAAGGTCTGGAGCGCCGGTACTTCACGCCAAACTGTCGTCGACACATTGGCGTGCGTGCGAACCCAAGGCTGCCGGCCAGCGCCAGATGTGCTGCCGCAGACTGCCAGGAACAGGGATGTGACACCGATGAAATCCATACCCGTTATAGAAAACCGCTGGCCGAACCAGATCTGGAACGGTACGCGGCAACTGGTCGACGTGCCGCCGATTCACCTCGCCAGCCTGGTGCCCGCCGGCGCCCGGGCCGTGGTCGTCGCCCCACACCCGGGGGATGAAGTCATCGCCAGCGGCGGCCTGCTGCAAGTGCTGGCGCACCACGGGCACCCCTTGCAGTTGATTTCCGTCACCGATGGCAGCGCCAGCCACCCGGGCTCGGAACTGTGGTCGGAGCGCCGCCTGAGCGTGTTCCGCCCCCAGGAAAGCGCCGAGGCCCTGAGGCGCCTGGGCCTGCCCCTGCACAGCCTGAAGTGGATCCGCGGCGGCTTTACCGATAACGCCCTCGCCGCCCGCGAGCATCAGCTCAGCCAGTTCATCAGCCGCTACCTGCGCCACGACGACGTGGTGTTCAGCACCTGGTGCGAAGACGGCCCGCCCGATCACGAAGCCGTCGGCCGTGCCACCGCCAAGGCCGCAGCCCAGGTCGGGGCACGTCACTTTGAATTGCCGGTCGGGGTCTGGCACCGGGCCCTGCGCGATGAGTACCAGATCCCCTGGCCGCGCGCGCGCAAGCTGCGCCTGGACACCTGGACCGTGGCCCGCAAGCGGCATGCCGCCCACGCCTATGCCAGCCAGTTGCAGGGCGACCCGAAGATCGGCCTGGCTCCGGCACTGTCGGCGGTGCTGCTGGAGCGCCTGCGCCAGCCCTACGAGATCATCCTGATGTAGCCACGGGGCCAGGCAACCCATGAAAAACCTGAACTGACGGGCGCGCTATCAGTCGCATAAGTAACTGGCACTGATCAAAAGGAGTGAGCGTGAGCAGTCATCCCCCCGGGCGCCCCGTTGAGTCCGCCCCCCAGGACCAGGCCCCTGCGATCCACCGGTTGCGGATCCTGACGGTCAACACCCACAAAGGCTTCACCGCCTTCAACCGCCGCTTCATCCTGCCGGAACTGCGCGAGGCAGTACGCAGCACCGGTGCCGACCTGGTGTTTCTGCAAGAAGTGCTGGGCGAACATGACCGGCACGCGTCGCGCCATGAAAACTGGCCGCAGCAATCGCAGTACGAGTTTCTTGCCGACAGCATGTGGAGCGACTTCGCCTATGGGCGCAATGCGGTCTACCCCGATGGCCACCACGGCAATGCGTTGCTGTCCAAGTACCCGATCCGGCAGTTTCGCAACCTCGATGTGTCGATCACCGGCCCCGAGCGCCGTGGCCTGCTGCACTGTGTGCTGGAGGTGCCGGGGCACGCCGAGGTGCATGCCATCTGCGTGCACCTGAGCCTGCTGGAGAGCCACAGGCAACTGCAACTGGCCCTGCTCTGCCAATTGCTCGAATCCCTGCCGGAAGATGCGCCGGTGATCATCGCCGGCGACTTCAACGACTGGCAGTTGCACGGTAACGCCACCCTGGCCAAACGCGCCGACCTGCACGAAGCCTTCGAACGCCACAACGGCCGCCCGGCCAAGACCTACCCGGCGCGCTTTCCCCTGCTGCGCCTGGACCGGGTCTACCTGCGCAACGCCAGCAGCCATGAACCGAAAATCCTCGGCAACCGACCCTGGACTCACCTCTCGGACCACCTGCCCCTGTCCGTCGAAATCCACCTCTGAACGCCATGACGGCCAGCGGGTAGCCGCTGCAACCCTATAGCCGCTGCCTAGCTCCGCGAGGCTGCGCTGGCCCTGATGGACGCCGAGGCAGGTCTGGACTATCTCCGTATCCATGACGGCCGGCGCAGCCTGCGGCAGCGGCTACCGCTGCGCGAGGCTGCGACGACGGTCAGGCTTCGGGGCGCAGGATGAGGACGGCCAACGGCGGCAGGTTGAGCACCAGGGACAGCGCCTGGCCATGGCTGGCGACGTCCTCGGTGAAGGCGCCGCCGGAGTTGCCGTAGTTCGAGCCGGCGTAGGTCTCGGCATCGCTGTTGAGCACTTCGCTCCAACGCCCGGCGAACGGCACGCCGATGCGGTAGGCCTGACGCGGCACCGGGGTAAAGTTGGCCACCACCAGCAACGGCTTGCCGTCCTTGCTCCAGCGCAACCAGGCATACACGCTGTTGATCGCGTCATCGCCAATCAGCCACTGGAAGCCCTGGGGTGCATCGTCCTGGTCGTGCAGCGCTGGCTCCTGGCAGTACAGGCGGTTGAGGTCGCCCACCAGCTTCTGCACCCCACGGTGCTCCGGATATTGCAGCAGGTACCAGTCCAGTTGCTGATCGTGGTTCCACTCGCGCCACTGGCCGAACTCGCAGCCCATGAACAGCAGCTTCTTGCCCGGATGGGCCCACATGAAACTCAGGTAGGCCCGCAGGTTGGCGAATTTCTGCCAACGGTCGCCCGGCATCTTGTCGATCAGCGAATGCTTGCCGTGCACCACTTCATCGTGGGAGATCGGCAGGATAAACCGCTCGGACCAGGCATACACCAGGCCAAAACTCAGCTCGTTGTGGTGGTGGGCGCGGTACACCGGGTCCTGCTGGATGTAATGCAGGGAGTCGTGCATCCAGCCCATGTTCCACTTGTAGGCAAACCCCAGGCCGCCCTGCTGGGTACTCTGGCTGACCCCGGGCCATGCGGTGGACTCTTCGGCAATCACCAAAGCGCCCGGCGCTTCCAGGGCCACCACGTCATTGAGGTGGCGCAGGAAGTCGATCGCCTCCAGGTTTTCCCGGCCGCCGTGACGGTTCGGCACCCACTCGCCGGCCTTGCGCGAATAGTCGCGGTAGAGCATCGAGGCCACGGCATCGACCCGCAGGCCGTCGACGTGGAAATGCTTGAGCCAGTGCAACGCCGAAGCCAGCATGAAGCCGTGGACTTCGGTGCGCCCCAGGTTGTAGATCAGGGTGTCCCAATCCTGGTGAAAGCCTTCCAGGGGGTTGCCGTATTCGTACAGCGCGGTGCCGTCGAATTGCGCCAGGCCATGGGCATCGGTCGGGAAATGCGCCGGCACCCAGTCGAGGATGACCCCGATATTGGCCTGGTGGCAGGCGTTGACGAAGGCCGCGAAATCATCTGGCGAACCGTAGCGCGCGCTGGGGGCGAACTGCGACAGCGGCTGATAACCCCAGGAGCCGCCAAAGGGGTGCTCCATGATCGGCATCAGCTCGATATGGGTAAAGCCCAGGTCCTGAACATAGGGGATCACCCGCTCAGCCAGTTCATGCCAGTTGTATTGGCGGGCGACTTCCCCCAGGTCGTTGACCTCGCATTGCCAGGAGCCGATGTGCAGCTCATAGATCGACAAGGGCGCGTCAGGCCGCTGGCGCTCGCCACGGGCCTGCATCCACTCGCCGTCCTGCCAATCGATGCTCAGCGGCGCGGCGACCCGGGACGCGGTGTCCGGCGGCAGCTGGGTGGCCAGGGCCATGGGGTCGGCCTTGAGCGGCAGGATCGCGTCGGCGCCGAGGATCTCGTACTTGTAGGCCTCGCCCGGTTGCAGGCGCGGGATAAACAACTCCCAGACCCCGGACGGATGGCGCAGGCGCATGGGATGCCGGCGCCCGTCCCAGATATTGAAATCACCCACCACCGACACCCGCCGCGCATTCGGCGCCCAGACCGAGAAGCGCACGCCATCAACGCCGTCCACGGTTTTCAACTGCGCGCCCAGGCACGAACTGAGGTCGCGGTGGTTGCCTTCGGCGAACAGATACAGGTCCATCTCCCCCAATAGCGGACCGAAGCTGTAGGGGTCTTCGCTGACCTGCTCGCCACCGGCCCACTGGATACGCAGCAGGTAATCCCGGGCCTGGGCGAAGTGCCCGAGAAACAGCCCCGGCACCGGGCCGGTCTCCAGGCTGCCGAGGACTTCGCCGCCGTCCCGGGCCAGCACCTGCACACTCAGGGCATCGGGCAGGAACGCGCGGATAAACTGCCCACCGGCCCCGTCATCGTGGGGGCCGAGAATGGAAAATGGATCATGGTGTTCGGCGCGCACCAGCGCTTCGATGTCTTTCGCACTGGGGAGCAACACCGCTTCGGTCCGACCCTGTTCCTTGTTCGAGAAACTCATGACTGCTCTCCACTACTCGCTGTATCGGAAAAGGGTTGCACTGCACTCAACAGCCCGACCAGGCCGCGTAACGGCACGGCCAACCAGCCGGGACGATTCTCGGCCTCATAGGCCACTTCATAGGCCGCTTTCTCCAGCCCGAACAACAACAGCGAGGCCTCTTCACCGGCGCTGTCCTGCCAGGCATGAGCAAGATTAGCCGTTGCCAGGCGATAGGCCTCGACAAACGCTTCGCGCGCCTGGGCCAGGTAGCGTTCGGTCACCCGTTGCCGGCTGGCCAGGGCTTGCTCCGAGCTATCCACCCCTTGCACATTCAGCGCCATCGCCGCCGCGTAGTCGAACGAACGCAGGACGCCGCTCACATCCTTGTACGGGCTGTGCTTGCCGCGGCGTTCTTCCAGCGGCCGCGCCGGCTCGCCTTCGAAGTCGATCAGGTAGGCATCGCCCTTGATCACCAGCACCTGTCCCAGGTGCAGGTCGCCATGGACCCGGATGCGCAAACCACCGATGGCCTGCTTGGCCAGGGTTTGCACATAGGCCAGGATCGCCTTCTTCCCTTGCAGCAATTGACTGACCCGCTGCCGATCGGCAGGTTCCAGGTTATTTTCATGCTGCTTGAGCAATTGCAGGGCCCGCTCGAGCTGGGCGCTGATCTGCTTGCCCCAGGCCTGGGCGTCCTTGGCCGTGCTCTTGAGCGGGGCAAAGTCCGGGTTGTCGCTGGGCGCCGCGAGCACCTGGTGCATTTCGCCCAGGCGCTGGCCGAGCATGCCGGCAAAGTCCTGCAGTTCACCGAGGGCGTTGTAGTGCTGTTGCTGCTCGGAAATCACCTCGGCCATCTCGTCGCGGATCGCCCGTTCCAGATTGTTCTGCGTCCACTCCCAGGCATCGCCCTGATTGCTCAGGTAGCCCTGGGCAATCATCAGCAGATTGTCCTGGCCCTGCTCGTCCCGGCGGATCACCGAACCCAGCAAGGGTGAAATATGGGCGAAGCCGGCGGCCGTCAGGTAGGCGCCCATTTCCAGTTCCGGGTGCACCCCGGCGGCGACCTTGCGGATCAGCTTGAGCACCAGGCTGCCGCCGACCGCGACCGAACTGTTGGACTGCTCCGCCGACAGGTAGCGCACCTCGGACTCGGCATTCAGGCCCAGGCCCGCCAGCAGCTCGGTGGCCTCGAAGCGAATCTCGCCCTGGGTCGAACTCAGCACCGTATTGGCTTGCAGTGCCAGCAGCACGTTGCGCACAAAACTGTCGAGGGCGAAGGCATCGGTGATCAGGCCGACCTGGCGCCCCCGGCGCACACGGGCCAGGGCCAGTTGCTGGGGCAAGGCCGCGCCGAACTGGTCTTCGCCCAGCAGGCCGAAAGGCAGCAGATAACGCCCGACCTGGCCGCCACTGGTGACCTCCAGTTCGCTGAACAGCACCGGATGCTGCGGATCGCCAAAGCGCACGCCATAGGCGATACGCACGCCTTCGATCGCACTGTCCTTGCCGGCGAACCAGCGACGCTTGGGCAACCAGGTCGGCAGCGCCGTTTGCTCCAGGGTGGTGCGTGCCGGCTCTTCGAGCAATTCTTCGAGGCGTTTTTTCAGCACCAGGGTGTTGAAATCAGGCAGGCTTTGCGCCGGCTCCACGTGCCAGCTCGGCATCTGGTTTTCCGCCGCCAGCACGAACCAGTAGAAACCGTACGGCGGCAGGGTCAGCAGGAAATTCAGCTGGCCGATGGGTGGGAAGGCATTTCCCCCCAGCATCTCCACCGGAACCATGCCGGCGAACGCCGAGAGGTCCAGCTCCGCGGCCTGGGCACTGCGCGAGACGTTGGCCACGCAGAGGATGATTTCGTGCTTGCCGTCGACCCCGGTGTATTCACGGGTGTAGGCCAGAATCCGCCGGTTGCTCGGCGACAGCATCTTCAAGCTGCCCCGGCCAAAGGCCTTGGACTGCTTGCGCACCGCCAGCATGCGCCGGGTCCAGTTGAGCAGCGAGTGTGGATCGCCGGCCTGGGTCTCGACGTTGACCGACTGATAGCCATACAGCGGGTCCTGGATCGCCGGCAGCACCAGGCTGGCCGGGTCGGCGCGGGAGAAGCCGCCGTTGCGGTCGATGGACCATTGCATAGGCGTGCGCACGCCATCGCGGTCGCCGAGGTAAATGTTGTCGCCCATGCCGATCTCATCGCCGTAATACAGGGTCGGTGTGCCCGGCATCGACAGCAGGAGGCTGTTGAGCAGTTCGATGCGCCGACGATCGCGCTCCATCAGCGGCGCCAGGCGCCGGCGGATACCCAGGTTGATCCGCGCACGCCGGTCGGCGGCGTAGTAGTTCCACAGGTAGTCGCGTTCCTTGTCGGTGACCATCTCCAGGGTCAGCTCATCGTGGTTGCGCAGGAAGATCGCCCACTGGCAGTTGGCGGGAATCTCCGGGGTCTGGCGCAGGATGTCGGTGATCGGGAAGCGATCTTCCTGGGCCAGGGCCATGTACATGCGTGGCATCAGCGGGAAGTGAAAGGCCATGTGGCATTCATCGCCGTTGTCGCCCTTCACATCGCCGAAATACAGCTGGGTGTCTTCGGGCCACTGGTTGGCTTCGGCGAGGAGCATGCGGTCCGGGTAATTGGCGTCGATCTCGGCGCGGATCTGCTTGAGGACCACGTGGGTCTCCGGCAGGTTTTCATTATTGGTGCCGTCGCGCTCGATCAGATAGGGGATGGCGTCCAGGCGCAGGCCGTCGATGCCCATGTCCAGCCAATAGCGCATCACCGACAGCACCGCCTTCATCACCTGCGGGTTGTCGAAGTTGAGGTCCGGCTGGTGGGAATAGAAGCGGTGCCAGAAGTACTGGCCGGCGACCGGGTCCCAGGTCCAGTTGGATTTTTCGGTGTCGAGGAAGATGATCCGCGTGCCGTCGTACTTCTGATCGTCATCGGACCAGACGTAGAAGTCCCGGGCCTTGGAGCCCTTCTTGGCCTTGCGCGCACGCTGGAACCAGGGGTGCTGGTCCGAAGTGTGGTTGATCACCAGCTCGGTAATCACCCGCAGCCCGCGCTTGTGGGCCTCGGCGATAAAACGCTTGGCGTCGGCCATGGTCCCGTAGTCGGCGCTGACCCCACGGTACTCGGCAATGTCATAGCCGTCGTCGCGGCGCGGTGACGGGTAGAACGGCAGCAGCCAGATGGTGTTGACCCCCAGCTCCTTGATGTAGTCGAGCTTGGCGATCAGGCCCGGGAAGTCACCGACGCCATCGTTGTTGGAGTCGAAATAGGACTTCACGTGCACTTGGTAAATCACCGCGTCCTTGTACCAGAGCGGGTCATTGATAAAGGTGGCTGGTCTGGGCTTCTTCGCCATTGGAAACTCCTGAAAATGTGATGGGTCCGGATACTGCGCGAAGGTCGTCAACCTCCCCCTGGCACTGCTCTCGGTGCTCGCGCGGGTTGCGCCAGCACCGGGCAGGCGGGATCAAGGGCTGCTGATGCGCCAGATGCCGAACGGCTGGTGCGGTTCGATGCGCATCCACTGGGTCTTGCCGTACCAGGTCCAGCGGTGGCCGTTCATCAGGTCCTCACCCTGGGTCTGGGCGTCGTCGGGCAGGCCCAACTCCCAGAGTGGCAATTCGAAATGAGCTTCCTGGGCGTTGAACGGGTCGAGGCTGACCGCCACCAGGATGAAGTTGCTGCCATCGGCGCTGCGCTTGCCGAAGTACAGGATGTTGTCGTTCCAGGCGTTGTAGATCGTCAGCCCGAGGTGGCTGTGCAACGCCGGGTTCTGGCGGCGGATGCGGTTGAGTTGGGCGATCTCGGCAATGATGTTGCCCGGCGCGGTGAAGTCCCGGGGGCGGATCTCGTATTTCTCCGAATCCAGGTACTCCTCCTTGCCCGGCACCGGCGCGGCTTCGCACAGCTCGAACCCCGAGTACATGCCCCACAGCCCCGACCCCATGGTTGCCAGCACGGCACGGATGAGGAACCCCGGGCGCCCTGACTCATGGAGGAAGGCCGGGTTGATGTCCGGGGTGTTGACGAAGAAATTGGGCCGAAAGCACTCGCGCCACGGCGCCTGGTTGAGCTCGGTGAAATAGGTCGCCAGCTCACTCTTGGTGTTGCGCCAGGTGAAATAGGTGTAGCTCTGGGAGTAACCGACCTTGCCCAGGCGCGCCATCATCGCCGGGGTGGTGAAGGCTTCCGCGAGGAACATCACTTCCGGGTACTGCGCCCGCACATCGGCGATCAACCACTGCCAGAACGGCAGCGGCTTGGTGTGCGGGTTGTCGACGCGGAAGATCTTCACCCCCTCCTCGACCCAGCCGACCACGATGTCCCGCAGCTCCAGCCACAGGCTGGGGATCGCTTCGGCGGCATAGAAGTCGACGTTGACGATGTCCTGGTATTTCTTCGGTGGGTTTTCGGCGTATTTGATGGTGCCGTCCGGGCGCCAGTTGAACCAGCCCGGGTGCTGCTTGAGCCAAGGGTGATCCTGGGAACACTGGATGGCGAAATCCAGGGCGATTTCCAGGCCGTGCTCGGCGGCCGCGGCCACCAGGCGCCGGAAGTCTTCGCGCGTGCCGAGCTGGGAGTGGATGGCGTCATGCCCGCCCTCCTCGCTGCCAATGGCATAGGGGCTGCCCGGATCATCGGGGCCGGCGTTCAGGGAATTGTTGCGCCCCTTGCGAAAACTGCGGCCGATGGGGTGGATCGGCGGGAAGTACAGCACGTCAAAACCCATGTCGTGGATCATCGACAAGCGCGAGTGCACATCATTAAAGGTGCCATGGCGGTGGGGATCGTCGGTGATCGAACGCGGAAACAGCTCGTACCAGCTGGCGAACTGGGCCAGGGAGCGTTCGACGTCCAGCGGGTACTCGGGGCTCAGGCTGAGGTAGGGCCGATAGTCGGCCTCGGCCATCAGCGCCGCACTGTCCGCGGCCAGGAACAACTGCACCTGCTCGGTTTCCAGCAACCCGGACAACCGGTGATGCAACGCGATCAACTGCTCGCGCAACTCGCCCTCGCTGCGTTCGAACGCCAGTTGCACCTGGTTGCGGCCTTCCTGCAACTCAAGGCTGACGGGAATCCCGGCGAGGAATTTTTTCTCCAGCTCGTAGGTGAAGCTGGCGAACTGATCGACCCAGGCTTCAATGCAAAATCGATACAGGCCCTGGGTCGGCACGCTGAACTGGCCGCCCCAGCCGTTGTTGCCCAGGTCGTCCAGGGCCCGGCTGTTCCAGACCTCATCGCCCTCGGCACGCCAACGCACGCGCACCGCCAACTTGTCGTGACCGTCAGCGAACACTTTGCTGCGCACGTTGATGGTCTCGCCCTCGACCGCCTTGACCGCAAACTGCCCGCCATCGATCACCGGCTCGGTGTTTTCGATGGCGATACGTGGCAGCAGCAAGGCCTGTGACAGCGGTAAATGCGGGTTGTAGTGCAGCTCAGTCGGTTTATCAGCAGTCATCGAGCATCACCCCTTAACGCCCCGTGGACGCTCTTGTACCTGATGTATTCACACGTGGCCCAGACGGGCGCACTTAAGTTCAGAGACTTAAGTTCCGAACCGAGCAGCGCGCTAAAAGTTCAGCCGAATGTGGCGCCGCCGGATGAACTCGGCCGGACGGACGCCGCCAACGGCAGGGAATCAATTCGCCTCACGCAGGGTCCACCCCATGAGCCTGTGCAAAGCCAAGCACAAAGGAGGCCAGTACGATGAATATCCCGATTCCGGCAGAAACCCCCGATCCGAACATCGACCAACCGACCCTGCCCCCCAGCGAACCGCAACCGGTGCCGGAACAGGAGCCGCCCGAAAGCACCCCGCCCCCCAAGGGCGATCCGCCCAGCACCATGCCGCCGGTGATTGTCGAGCCCAGGGGATGAAGCTTAGACACCTAGGCTGAAGATGCTGAGCGGCTGAGTTCGCAGGCCAGTGTCGCGCTGCCTCGGGCCGCGTTCGGGCGCTGGCCTGAGGGCCAGCGCAGCTTCGTGCCTCGGCAGCGGCTATAGGTTTAGGGTTTGTCCAGCAGGCGCACGATGCGCGGCATCAGGCTGAACACGCCCAGGGCGAGCAAGGTGCTGAGCACGGCGGTGGCCTCGCGCCCCAGCCCCGCAGCGACCCCGATGGCTGCGGTCATCCACAGCCCGGCGGCGGTGGTCAGGCCCTTGACGTGCTGTTCGTCGCCGTCTTCCCGGCCTTTGAGAATGGTCCCGGCACCGAGAAAACCGATACCGGCGATCACCCCCTGTACCACCCGGCTCATGGCATCGGCCTGGGACCCGGACATCTGCGGCACCAGCACAAACAACGCAGCGCCCAGGGCCACCAGCATATGGGTGCGTACCCCGGCGGCCTTGCCCTTGTGCTCGCGCTCGAACCCGAGAATCCCACCCAGGGTCGCCGCAATCAGCAGGCGCACGGTGATTTGTGTCAGCTGCCTGGCATCGCCGATATCGGCGAACTCGGCCTGCAAGGTTACCCAGACTTCATGCCACCAGGCGTTCATGATTCGATCCTTGTGTGGGGATTTGTGTGGAGAGCGGCGGCGTGCGGCACCTGAACGCGAGCAGCCCTCGACCAAGGATGGACAGCGGCCCAGGGCAAAAAGTGCGGTGCAGTTGCAACGGCACCCGCACCCACCATGACCATTAATCGGTTGCACCGAACCATGCCCGGCTGCGGCGCCCTAACCTGTATCACCCCTGAAAAAGGACTCGCGCCATGAGCCTGCGTATCGAAAACCAGATCTGCTACATCGACACCGACGAAGTCCGCGGCCAGTGGCCCGCCAACGAAGTGACCATCATCACCGACAGTGAAAAATCCATGTCCGCCGTCGAGCTGCAAGGCCAGCGGGTATACATCACCGAAGCAGAAGCCGACGCATTGACCGTAGCAGGCGCTACCGACGGCCGTAAGCACCTGAAGGCCACCGACAGTGAGTCGGTGATTTGACTGACCTGGATCACAGACAAGCGCCGACGCCTGCGTTAGGGCTCGGCGCCACGCGCCAGCGGGAGTTTGCCAGGGTGCAGCAAGTTGTCGCAGGCAGCCTCCGAAGGCGCATCTGATCCGCTTTTTAATGCAATAGCTGAGTCTGTTATGCAAACAGATCGATGGTCATAGTGCACCGGCCTGATGGAGGCTGATGAGCGAAAGACCATGAGCGATAGAATCCCCGTCCGATTAGTAGAAACATTCGAGCCTTCACGCCCAAAGATGAAGGCCAAATCCAGCGACAACCAAATCCACACCCGCAGCTTCAGCGGGTTGTTCCGTACCTTGCGCGTGACCGGCGCCGGCTTTCTGTTCCTGGCGTTTTTCGGCACGGTCTGGCTCAACTGGGGCGGCCGCCAGGCGGTGCTCTGGGACCTTTCCGAAAGCAAGTTCCACATCTTCGGCGCGACCTTCTGGCCCCAGGATTTCATCCTGTTGTCGGCGTTGCTGATCATCTGCGCCTTCGGCCTGTTCGCGATCACCGTGTTCGCCGGCCGGGTCTGGTGCGGCTACACCTGCCCCCAGAGCTCCTTCACCTGGCTGTTCATGTGGTGCGAGAAAGTCACCGAAGGCGAGCGCAACCAGCGGATCAAGCTGCAAGCAGCGCCCTGGGGGCCGAACAAACTGGCACGACGCGCGGCCAAGCACACGCTGTGGCTGGGCATCAGCGTGATGACCGGGCTGACCTTCGTCGGCTACTTCACCCCGATCCGGCCCCTGGCCCAAGAGCTGCTGACCTTGCAGATCGGCGGCGTCAGCCTGTTCTGGGTGCTGTTCTTCACCGGCGCCACCTACATCAACGCCGGCTGGCTGCGGGAAGCGGTGTGCATGCACATGTGCCCGTATGCACGCTTCCAGAGCGTGATGTTCGACAAGGACACCCTGACCATTTCCTACGACGTGGCCCGTGGCGAAAACCGTGGTCCGCGCAAGCGTGACGTCAAGCCGGCGGACGTTGGCCTCGGCGACTGCATCGACTGCCACTTGTGCGTGCAGGTCTGCCCGACCGGCATCGACATCCGCGACGGCCTGCAAATGGAATGCATCGGCTGCGCGGCCTGTATCGACGCCTGCGACTCGATCATGGACAAGATGAATTACCCCCGCGGCCTGATCAAATACACCTCGGAGCATCAGTTGCAGGGCGGCAAGACGCACCTGTTGCGACCGCGCCTGATCGGTTACTGCGCGGTGCTGGTGATCATGATCGGCGCCCTGGCCCTGGCCCTGGTGGAACGGCCGATGGTGTCCCTGGACGTGAGCAAGGACCGTGGGCTGTTCCGCGAGAACAGCGAAGGCCAGATCGAGAACATCTACAGCCTCAAGGTCATCAACAAGACCCAGCAGCGCCAGGACTATCGCGTCGAACTGGTGGACGGCGATGGCTTCAAGCTGCAAGGCAAGACCGAGTTCAGCCTGGCGCCCGGGGAAATCACCGACTTCCCGGTGTCCGTGGCCATGATCACCGACAAGCCGCAAAGCAGCTCGCAGACCATCGGTTTCAAAGTCACCGACACTGACCAGCCCGAAGTCTACAGCGTGGCCAAAAGCCGTTTTGTAGCGCCATTGAATCGCTGAGCCTTAAGATGCGCTGCTTTTGTTGAGCAAGCGATCCTCTGTGGCGAGGGAGTCCGCTCCCTCGCCACACCAGCAATCCGAATTCAGTCCATCGCGGGATACCGATGAAACGCTACGAAAAATTTGCCGAGGACATCGCCGAACTGATCCGTTCCGGAGTCCTGGGCCCCGGCCAGCGCGTGCCGTCGGTGCGCTACGCCAGCCAGACCTACGGGGTCAGCCCGTCCACGGTATTCCAGGCCTATTACCTGCTTGAACGTCGCGGGCTGATTCGCGCCAGGCCGCGTTCCGGCTACTTCGTCAACACCCATGCGCCAAGCCCGTTCTCGGAGCCGGTGATCAGCAGCCAGGTCAGCGAGTCCACCGAAGTCGACGTCAGTGAACTGGTGTTCTCGGTGCTGGACTCGATCAAGGACCCGACCACCGTGCCCTTCGGCTCGGCCTTCCCCAGCCCGACCCTGTTCCCCCTGCAACGCCTGGCCCGCTCCCTGGCCAGCGCCAGCCGCGAGATGGACCCGCGCATGGTGGTCACCGACATGTCCCCGGGCAACCCGCAACTGCGGCGCCAGATCGCCCTGCGCTACATGGTCGGCGGGCTGATGCTGCCCATGGAAGAACTGTTGATCACCAACGGCGCCCTGGAAGCCCTGAACCTGTGCCTCCAGGCCGTGACCGAACCCGGCGACCTGGTGGCGATCGAGGCCCCGGCCTTCTATGCCAGCCTGCAGGTGCTGGAGCGGCTCAAGCTCAAGGCCGTGGAGATCCCCGTGCACCCACGGGACGGGATCGACCTCGGGGTGCTGGCGCAGACCCTGGAGCGTCATCCGATCAAGGCCTGCTGGTGCATGACCAGCTTCCAGAACCCCATGGGCGCGACCATGCCCGAAGCCAAGAAACAGGAACTGGTGGAATTGCTGCGGGTGCACCAGGTGCCGCTGATCGAAGACGATGTCTACGCCGAACTGTATTACGGCCAGCAGGCGCCGAAACCGGCCAAGGCCTTCGACACCGAAGGCCTGGTGATGCACTGCGGCTCCTTCGCCAAAAGCCTGGCCCCCGGCTACCGCATCGGCTGGGTCGCTGCCGGGCGCTATGCGCAGAAGATCGAACGCCTGAAACTCATGACCTCGCTGTGCGCCTCGATGCCGGCCCAGGCCGCCATCGCCGACTACCTGCAGCACGGCGGTTATGACCGGCACCTGCGCAAACTGCGCTACGCCCTGGAAGAACAGCAAAGCGCCATGCTCGCGGCGATTGCCCGCTACTTCCCGGCCCAGACCCGGGTCAGCCAGCCGGCCGGAGGCTACTTCCTGTGGCTGGAACTGCCGCCGCAAATGGACTCGCTGAAACTGTTCCAGATGGCCCTGGCCCAAGGCATCAGCATCGCCCCGGGGCCGATCTTCTCGCCGACCCAGCGCTTCAGGAACTGCATCCGCCTGAACTACGGCAGCCCATGGGACGAAGCCATGGAACGGGCCATGGAAACCCTGGGGCGGATTGTCCGTTCTTTCTGAACCGGGCCTTGCAGCCCGGGGGCAATTGCGGCAGCATCCGCCCTCGAATTTTTCCAGGGATGGAGCGCGCCATGGGCGAAGACCTCTACGATGAGTCGCTGATGGACTATCAGGACGCCAAGGAGCAGTTGATCAAGGCCATCTACCGTGGACGGTTGCCGCTGCTGACCCAGGAGCTCAACGCCTACGACACGGTGCAGGCGATCCTCGAGCTGGAAGCGGTGCGTTTTGCCGACGACGAGGAAGACGCTTTCTTCGACCTGGCCTTGTCCCTGGTGGGCTGCATCCCCGGCCCGGGCCAGGACCTCAAGCTGATCCTGCGTGCCATCAACCGTGCCCCCCCAACGCCATGCCCGCAGCCTGTTCGATCTGATCCGCTATAGCCTCGAAGCCTGCCGGATCAAGACCAGCCCGGAGCAGTTGCTGGAGAAGACCCTCGACGCGCAACGCCTGAGGGATGACATGCTGCTGGTGCAGCAGGTGGTGGAACAGTCCCGGCACTTCCTCGGGCTGACCCCGCAGCAACAGACCATGGTCCGCCATAACCTCAACGAAGCCACGGGGCACAGCAGGTTCCTGATCCAGACCCTGCAGGAACGCATCGACCACTGGGTGGCCGTGCAGCGCAACAGTTCGGGAGCCGATACCGGCAGCCAGGAGCCGGCGCGATTCCTCAAGCCCCAGTCCCAACAACGCCCCGGCGCCCTGCCGGGAGCCGGGGCCAGCGATGGCGCCAAGACCACCCAGAACCTCAATCAAGGCAGCGAGGGCAGCGGCCACTGGCTGGAACTGAACCTGCACTACAGCAACCTGGAACCGGTGTCCGGCGCGGCGTACCGGGTGATCTTCAGCGATGGCTCGGAACGCCAGGGCAGCCTCGACGACGAAGGCTACGCCCGCCTCGAAGACGTGCCCTTCGGCCCGGCCAAGGTGTATTACGGCGAAGACCCGCGGCCCTATCACCGCCTGCCGTTGCAGATCGTTGAGGGCGATGTCGAACAGTTGCGAGAGGAGCTTGACGAGCTGGGCCTGGACCTCGATGAAACGGACCTGGCGCAGTTGTTCGAAGAAACCTCAGGCCGCCGGGCCCCCTTTACCCCGCTGATCTTTGAATAAGCCTGGAGCGCCCATGAACAGACGACAGGTTTTTCTCAGCCAACAGCAGTACCACGACCTGCGCCACAGCCTGGCAGGCACCGAGCAGATGTTGCTGGCACACCCGATGCCGCCTGATTCGGGCAAACAGGGCCCACAACTGGAAGCCCTGGAAATTCAGACTGCGACCCTGAGCGCGCTGATTCTCGAGTACACCGCCGGGGCCGACATCGCCTCCCTGGCCGGGCGCCTGGACCGCTTGATCCTTGATTACGAGCGCCATCAGCAGGCCCTCGGCGACTGGCTCGAGGCACCGGACATTGCGCCCCTCGACATCCAGTCCGCGGTGCATGAATTCGAGGAATATGTGCAAGTCATCAGCCTGTGCATCCTGCTCCAGCGCAGCGACCTGCTGCCGCGTTTCGTCGCGCTGTTCGACCGCGCCGGCTATCACGGCGAAGACACTCTGGTGGAAGACCTGCTCAAGCCGTTCCTGGCCGAGCGGTTGGACCTGGACGAGTGGTACCACGAACTGTACACGCCGCTGATCAACGCCATCTATGCCGAGGACCGCGCCGAAGCCGCCGAATTGCTGGAGGAATACTGCAACCAGTGGTACCCGGCCTTCACCCAAGCACCCTGGTTCGACAGCCATCAGCAGGTCGATGACAGCGAGTATGTCGGCTACTGGGCCTTCGAGGCGGCCGCCATCGCCTACCTCTATGACCTGGATGACAGCCGGGTCAAACACCTGATTTACCCACGGGACCTGGTGCAATACGCGCGGCGTTTCAGCCCGCCGCCGATCCCCTCGCCCGCCGACCACGACTGACCCCCATCTTCCTCATCAGGTTATGAATTGCCCATGAAATCCTTGATCAAACCCTTGCTGGTCGCCGTATTGGCGGCTGCCCTGTGCAAACTGCTGATGAGCCTGGTCGTGCCCTACGCATTGATGCTGCTGATCCCCGACAGTTTGCCAATCTGGACCAACCTGCTGGTCTCGGGCTTTATTACAGGGCTGGTGGTGGTGCGCGTGTTGCCTGCGCAGCGCTACTACGTGATACCGATGCTGATCCTGATATTCGCGCTACTGATCATCGGCGGTTATGCACTCCACCGCTGCAACGGCACGCAACTGGCGGCAATCGACCAGTTGGCGAGCCAGACCTGGACCGATATCGGCAACCCTGATCCAGTGTCGCCACCCCAGGTGGCGGTAGACCTGAGTGCCGCGCCGGGCGTGACCCAGGATGGCCAGGGCTTCAGCTACAGCTGCGTGCGCCCTGGTGAAACCCTGGACTACTTCCTGAGCCTGCACATGATGTACGGCATCAGCCTGCTGGGGCTGCTGCTGGCCTTGCTGCTGAGCCACCGCAGCCGCAGGCCGCGCCTGGGCTGAAGCGGCCTGCCCGTGGCGAGGGAGTTGGCTCCCGCTGCGCTGTGCAGCGGTCCCAGGCTCGCCCGTCGCCACCCAGGCTCAAGCGCGAATCAACGGCCGCCAGCCAGGTCGATGATGCTGCCGGTGGAGTACGAGGCCTTGTCCGACAGCAGCCAGATAATCGCCTCGGCCACTTCATCAGGGCGTCCGCCGCGGCCCATGGGGATCGCGCTTTCGAGCTTGCTGACACGGTCGGCGTCGCCGCTCAGGGCATGGAAGTCGGTGAAGATATAACCCGGACGCACCGCGTTGACCCGGATCCCCTCCCCGGCCACTTCCTTGGACAGGCCCAGGGTGAAGGTGTCCAGCGCGCCCTTGGACGAGGCGTAGTCGATGTACTCGTTGGGCGAACCCAGGCGCGCCGCGGCCGACGACACATTGACGATACTGCCGCCCTGCCCGCCATGGCGTGGCGACATGCGCAGCACCGCCTGCTTGGCGCACAGCATGGGCGCCAGGACATTGGTCTTGAGTACTTTGAGAATGCGGAACTCGGACATCTCGTCGAGACGGGATTTGTGCCCCACGGTCCCGGCATTGTTGACCAGGGCAGTCACCCGTCCCAGTTCGGCGTCGACCCGGTTGAACAGGCTGATCACCTCGTCCTCGATGCTCACATCGGCGCGGACCGCAATGGCCTGGGCCCCCAGCGCGCGCACTTGCTCCAACACCGCGAGCGCCGATTGTTCGTCGGCCTGGTAATTGATGCAGATCCGATAGCCCTGCTGCGCGGCGAGCACCGCCGTGGCAGCGCCAATCCCCCGTCCGCCGCCAGTGATGACGATGACTTTATCCATACGGCCAATCCCCTTGCTGATCCTTTAAACCCGGGCAATTAAACACCCTGCGCGCAGCGATGAAAACTGCTTTGCCCAGTGGATGCCTGGTCCTCTCCAACACTGCAATCCTTCCCGACATAGCTGCGGCGCCTGGCCGTCCGCTACACCGTATTCCTTCCAGATTACTCCGGCGCCCGACCCGGCCAGCCCACCCAGCCTCATTCCTCGGCAGCAGCTACGGGTTTTGTGCTTGCTCGGCGAGTTGGATGTCTTGCATAAAACGTTCGGCGGGCAGTGGGTGGCCAAGGAAATACCCTTGCAGCGAATCACAGCCCAATTGGGTCAGGAAGTTCTGCTGGACACCGGTTTCCACGCCCTCGGCGACGATGCGCAAACCCAGGGCCTGGCCCAGGGCGACGATGGCCGAGACAATCGCCGCGTCATCGCTGTCGTGCTCCAGGTCGCGAACGAAACCGCGGTCGATTTTAAGCTCGTTGGCCGGCAAGCGCTTGAGGTACATCAGGCTGGAATAACCGGTGCCGAAATCATCGATGGACAGGTCCACCCCCATGTCCGACAGCTGCTGCAGCACCGTCATGCTCGCATCGGCATCGCTCATGGCCGTGGTTTCGGTGATTTCCAGGGTCAGGCTGTTGGCCGGCAGCTCATAGCGGGCCAAGGCACCGGCGACACTCTTGACCAACCCGGCATGACAGAACTGCAACGCCGACAGGTTTACCGCGATACGCCAGCCGGTGTAGCCCTGCACATACCACTCGCGCATCTGCCGGCACGCTTCGTTGAGCACCCATTCCCCAATCGGAATGATCAGCCCGGTCTTTTCCGCCAGCTCGATGAACTTGTCCGGCAACAGCAGCCCCTGTTGCGGGTGGTTCCAGCGCAACAGCGCCTCGGCACCCACCGGCAAGCCGTTCACCGCATCGAATTTGGGCTGGTAGTGCAGGCTGAACTGCTGCTGATCCAGAGCGTTGCGCAAGTCCTGCAACAGTTGCAGTTGTCGGCGCGCGTTGGTGTTCATCGATGCATCGAAGAAGCTGTAGCCATTTTTGCCGGCGCCTTTGGCGTGATACATCGCGGCGTCGGCGTTCATCAGCAGTTCCTGGGCGTTCTGGCCATTGCCCGGGTATACGGCAATGCCGATGCTGGCGGAGATCTGCAGGTCATGGTCGGCCACCCGGAACACCCGGGAAATCAGCCCGACCTGGCGTGCAGCCACGCGCATGGCGTCATCGGGCTCGGCCAACTGCACCAGCAGCACGAACTCATCGCCACCGTTCCGCGCCAGGGTGTCTTCGTTGCGCAAATCCTCGCGCAAACGCTGGGCCACCTCCCGCAGCAACTGGTCGCCCATATGGTGGCCGAAGGCATCGTTGACCGGCTTGAACCCGTCCAGGTCGATAAACATCAGGGCGAAGCAGCCACCCTGGCGCGTCACCCGGTGCATGGCCTGGTCGATCCGGTCGGCCAGCAGGATCCGGTTCGGCAGGCTGGTCAGGGTGTCGTGCAAGGCCAGCTGGGTCAGCTCGCGATTGGCCTCGGTCAGCGACTCGGCCAGGATCGCCGTGCGCGCTTCCAGGCGCGCATCGAGCACCGAGGTCAGCAAGGCGATGATCAGCACCGCCAGGGTGGTGATCAGCACCAGGTTATCCAGGCCCTTGCCATTCAGGCCATTGCCCAGGGCGCCGCAGAAACTGCCATCGGCAAACCGCGCGGCGGCCATGCCGGTGTAATGCATGCCGACAATCGCGATGCCCATGATCACCGCTGCACCGGCCCGGACCAGGCGCACATGGGGGGTATTGCGGCGCAGGCGGAAGGCGATCCACAACGCCGCGGCCGATGCGCCCACGGCAATCAGCAGCGATGCGCTGAACAGCGTCGGATCGTAGTCGATGCCCGGTTGCATGCGCATCGCCGCCATCCCGGTGTAATGCATGCCGCTGATCCCGGCCCCCATCACCAGGGCGCCAAAACCCAACTGCCAGAACGGCAGGCGCGTCTGGCTCACCAGCCACAGGGCAAAACCGCAGGACAGGATGGAAATCAGCAGCGACAAAGCGGTGATCGACAGGTCGTAGCCCAGCTCGATCGGCAACTCAAAGGCCAACATGCCGATAAAGTGCATCGACCATACGCCCACCCCCATGGCAAGCGCGCCGCCGACCATCCACAGCTGCGCCGCCAGGCCACGGGTAGTGGCAATACGCCCTGTGAGATCCAGGGCGGTATAGGACGCAAGAATCGCCACAAACAGCGAAATGACGACCAGCGCGGGAGAGTAGGAACCAATGAGCATCAAGGGTCTCGCAGCCGTTAAGCCTGGATCCAGGCTCGGTGGGCAAAGCGGCAGATTGTACTGATTGCACGGCAGAACGCACTCACAAAGTGAGCAGAACGCCATTAGTCAGACGGAAGACTTTATTCCGGCCCGGCATGCCCTTACGGGCCCTGTGGGCATGCCTCGAAATCAGCCGCTTCGCCCCCCAAAACAACAAGCCTCGCTGTAGCCGCTGCGCCAGGCTGCGCTGGGCCGGACAGGCGCCGGAGGGGTGTCAGGTGCAGGGTTGTCGGGTTTTAGGAACGGCGCAGCCTGGGGCAGCGGCTACAGGGGCTCGGTGGGACAAATCTGTAGCCGCCGTGGCGGTTTCAAGGGTTGGGCTTTTGCTCGCTGGCTTGCAACTGGCCGTCCCAGCCACCGCCCAGGGCGGCGATCAGTTGGACGCTGGCCACCAGGCGGCTTTGCAGCAGGTTCAGCACGTTGCGTTCGTTGCTCAGGGCCGTGGCCTGGACCGCGACGACGTCGAGATAGGCGATCAGCCCGGCCTTGTATTGGTTCTCGGTCAGGCGCTGGGATTCCCGGGCCGCGTCGAGGGCTTGCTGGCGCACGGCGCTCTCGTCTTCCAGGACCTTGAGCTGCACCAGGTAGTTTTCCACCTCGCGAAACCCGTCGAGCACGGTTTGCCGGTACTTGGCCACAGTCTGGTCGTACACCGCCTCGGTACGGTCGACTTCCGCCGAGCGCTGACCACCGTCGAACAGGGTCATCGCCAGCTTGGGTCCCACCGACCAGAAGCGGTTGGGCAGGCTGATCCAGTCGGCATAGGTGCTGCTGCTATAGCCGCCCGCCAGGCTCAGGGTCAGGTCCGGGTAGTAGGCCGCCTTGGCCACGCCAATATTGGCGTTGGCCGCGATCACCGAGCGCTCGGCCGAGGCGATGTCCGGGCGCCGCTCCAGCAACTGCGACGGCAGGCTCAGGGGCACCTGGGGCAAGGTAGGGATGCTCTGGGTCTCGGCCAGGCTGAACCCGGCCGGAGGTTGGCCGATCAGCACCGCAATCGCGTTTTCCAGCTGGGCGCGCTGCCAGATCAGGTCGATCAGGTCGGCCTGGGTGCTCTTGAGCTGGGTCTGGGCCTGGGCCACCGCATCCTTGCCGGACACCCCGGCGCGGTACTGGTTCTCGGTCATGGTCAGGGAACGCTGATACGCCGCCACCGTGGCTTCGAGCAAACGCTTCTGCTCGTCGATCACCCGCAGTTGCAGGTAGTTCTGCACCAGTTCCGACTGCTGGCTCAAGCGCATGGCCGCCAGATCGGCAAAGCTGGCCTCGGCGCTGGCTTCGTTGGCTTCCAGGCCACGGCGCAGTTTGCCCCACACGTCCGCCTCCCAACTCACGCCCAACTGGCTGTTGTAGGTGTCGCGGATGCCGCTGGAGGAACTGCTCAGCCCCGAACTGCTGCTGCCGGTTCCCTGGCTGGCGCGGGTCTTGCCGGCGCTCAGGTCCACCGAAGGGAACAACGAACCCCGTGCGCTGCGCACCAGGGCCTGGGCCTGGCGGTACTGGGCTTCGGACTGGGCCACGGTCTGGTTGGCGCTGTTCAGCGACTCCACCAGCCCATTGAGTTGCGCATCGCCATACAGCTCCCACCAGGCGCCACGGGCCAGGGCATCGCTGGGATTGGCCTGGCGCCAGCCCTCGGCCTGCTTGTACTGCGCCGGCTCAGCCACTTGCGGGCGCTGATAATCCGGGCCGATGGCGCAGGCACTGAGCAGCGCCAGACTCAGGCTCAGGCTCACCAGGCGCGAGCCACGAGCCAGGGCCAGGCGCTGGGCGGAGCGCACAAGAGAGTTGCGAGGCGAACAGTCAGTCATAGCGGCGTTTCCAGAGCGGCATCGGTACGTATTCCACGCCAGTGGTTGAATTTATGGCGCAGTTTATCGAGATACAGGTAAACCACCGGGGTGGTGTAAAGGGTCAGCACCTGGCTGAAGATCAGCCCGCCAATAATGGTCAGGCCCAGGGGTTGGCGCATTTCCGCGCCTTCGGCGGTGCTCAGCAGCAACGGCACGGCGCCGAGGATCGCGGCCAGGGTGGTCATCAGGATCGGCCGCAGCCGCAGCAGGCAGGCACTGCGGATCGACTCCAGCGGCGCCAGGCCCTGGTGGCGCTCCAGTTGCAGCGCCAGGTCGATCATCAGGATCGCGTTCTTTTTCACCACCCCAATCAGCAGGAACAGGCCCAGCAGCGAGATCAGGCTGAACTCGCCCCCCAGCAGGTAGATCGAGAGCAAGGCCCCGACCCCGGCCGAGGGCAAGGTCGAGAGGATGGTCAGCGGGTGGATGTAGCTTTCGTACAACACGCCCAACACCAGGTACACCGCCAGCAGCGCGCCGAGGATCATGAACGGCTGGCTCTTCTGGGTCGCGGCGAAGGCGTCGGCGGTGCCGGCCATCTTGACGATCACGTCTTCCGGCATGCCGAGCTTGGCGATGGCCCGCTCAATGGCCGCCGTGCCCTGCTCCACCGTCACCCCTTCGGCCATGTCGAAGGAAATGCTTTCCGAGGCGAACTGGCCCTCGTGGCTGACGCGGTCGTCTTCCAGGCTGTTTTCATAATGGGCGATGGTCGACAGCGGAATCCGCGCGCCGGCGCTGGTGATGACCTGCACCTGGTTCAGGGTGATCGGGTCCTGGGCGTATTTCGGGTTGACCTCCATCACCACCTGGTACTGGTTCAGGCTGTCATAGATGGTGGAGATCTGGCGCTGGCTGTAGGCGTTGTTCAGCACCGCGGTGACCATGTCCATGTCCACCCCCAGGCGCTTGGCCTGGTCGCGGTCAACCACCAGGGTCACCTGTTGCGCGCCACGGCCTTCGCGGGCATCGATGGCGGTCAGCTCCGGCAGGGCCTTGAGCGCGGTCACCACCTTCGGGTACCACTCGCGCAGCGATCCGAGGTCGCCGCTTTGCAGGATGTAAGAATACTGCGAGGTGGTCTGCTCGCGGCCACCGCCGAACTGCAGGTCCTGGTCGGCCATCAGCATCAGCTGGGCGCCGGCGACCTTGGGCATTTCCTTGCGCATGCGCTCGATGACCTTCTGCGCGGAAATATTGCGTTCCTTGATCGGTTTCAGGCGCACCAGCATAAAGGCGTTGTTGGTGCCGTTGCTGCCGCCGATAAAGCCGGCCACGCTTTCCACCGCCGGGTCCTTGAGCACGGCGCGGCGGAAGATTTCCATCTTCGGCTGCATCACGCTGAACGACAGGCCGTCGTCGCCGCGCACGAAACCGATCAGTTGCCCGGTGTCCTGTTGCGGCAGGAAGGTCTTGGGCACCACCACATACAGCGCCACGTTGACGCCGATGGTCAGCAGCAGGCTGAGCAGGGTCAGGCGCCGATGGCGCAGCACCCAGTCCAGACTGGTGGCGTACTTCTCGGTCATCCACTCGTTGCTGCGCTGGCTCCAGCGTTGCAGGCGGTTTTCCTGGCCCGGGACGTGGGGTTTGAGCCAGCGCGCGCAAAGCATCGGGGTCAGGGTCAGGGACACCACCAGCGAGACCACAATCGAGGCCGCCAGGGTGATGGAGAATTCGCGGAACAGGCTCTCGATGATCCCGCCCATAAACAGGATCGAAAGGAACACCGCCACCAGCGACACGTTCATCGAGAGCAAGGTAAAGCCCACTTCCTTGGCCCCCAGGTACGCCGCCTTCATCGGCGCGATGCCCTCGTCGATATGCCGGGAAATGTTCTCCAGGACCACGATGGCATCGTCCACCACCAGCCCGGTGGCGAGGATCAGCGCCATCAGCGACAGGTTGTTCAGGGAAAACCCGTACAGGTACATGATGGCGAAGGTGCCCACCAGCGACACCGGCACCGCCAGGGTCGGGATCAGCGAGGCACGGAAGTTGCCGAGGAACAGGAACACCACCAGGATCACCAGGGCCACGGCGATCAGCAGGGTCATTTCGGCCTCGTGCAAGGTGGCCTTGATCACCGGCGAGCGGTCCATGGCCAGGTTGAGTTTGACGCTGGCCGGCAGCACCGCCTGCAACGCCGGCAACTGGGCCTTGATCTCGTTCACTGTCTCGATGATGTTGGCCCCGGCCTGGCGGTTGATCACCAGCAGCACCGCCGCGTCGTCATTGAAGAAGCCGCTGTTGTAGCGGTCCTCGACGCCATCGCTGACCTTGGCCACGTCCTTGAGGCGCAGGGCTGCGCCGTCCTTGTAGTGGATGATCAGCGGTTCGTAGTCCTTGGCCTTTTCCAGCTGGTCGTTGGCCTGGATCTGCCACAGCCGCTGATCGTCTTCCACCGAACCCTTGGGCCGGCGCTGGTTGGCATTGGCGATGGCGTTGCGCACATCGTCCAGGGCCACGCCGTACTGGTTGAGCAATTGCGGTTCGAGTTCGATGCGCACCGCCGGCAGCGAGCTGCCGCCGATCTGCACCTCACCCACACCCGGCACCTGGGACAGGCTTTGCGAAAGGATGGTCGAGGCCAGGTCGTAGAGCTGGCCCTTCTGCAATACGTCGGAGGTCAGCGACAGCACCATGATCGGCGCCTGGGACGGGTTGACCTTCTTATAGGTGGGCATGCTGCGCATGCCGCTGGGCAGCAGGTTGCGCGAGGCGTTGATCGCCGCCTGCACTTCCCGCGCGGCGCCGTTGATATCGCGGTCCAGGTCGAACTGCAAAATCACCCGGGTCGAACCCTGGCTCGAACGGCTGCTCATGGTGTTGACCCCGGCAATCGCTCCGAACGAGCGCTCCAGGGGCGTGGCCACGGTGGACGCCATCACCTCGGGGCTGGCCCCGGGCAGACTGGCCTGGACCACAATCACCGGGAAATCCATCTGCGGCAGCGGCGCCACCGGCAGCAGGCCGAAGCTGACGCCGCCCAGCAGCATGATCGCCAAGGAAAGCAGCATGGTCGCCACCGGGCGCTTGATGAATGGTCCGGACAGGTTCATCGGGAGCAGCTCCAAGCTTCAAGCCTCAAACTGCAAGAGAAAAGCGCGATCGGCGCACGCTCTTGCTGCTGCTCTTGATTCAGCTTGCGGCTTGCGGCTTGCAACTGGCCGCTGCGCCGCTTCATACGCCCTGCTCCTGGCCGACTTCGCGCTTGCCGAAGCGGCGCCCCAGGCGATCGAAGTACAGGTAGATAACCGGCGTGGTGAACAGCGTGAGGATCTGGCTCACCAACAGGCCGCCGACCATCACCAGGCCCAGGGGCTGGCGCAGTTCGGCGCCGGAACCCGTAGCCAGCATCAGCGGCACGGCACCGAACAATGCCGCCAGGGTGGTCATCAGGATCGGCCGGAAACGCAGGAGCGCCGCCTGGTAGATGGCTTTCTCCGGCGCCATGCCCTGGTTGCGTTCGGCGTCGAGGGCGAAGTCGATCATCATGATCGCGTTCTTTTTGACGATACCGATCAGCAGGATGATGCCGATGATCGCGATCATCCCCAGGTCATTGCCGCTGAGGATCAGCGCGAGCAAGGCACCGACCGCCGCCGAAGGCAGGGTCGAGAGGATGGTGATCGGGTGGATGTAGCTCTCGTAGAGCACGCCGAGCACGATGTACATGGTCACCACCGCCGCCAGGATCAGCAGCAAGGTGCTCGACAACGAGGCCTGGAACGCTTCGGCCGCGCCCTGGAACTGGGTCTGCACCCCCACCGGCATGCCGATCTGCTGCTGCACCTGCTCGATGATGTCGACCGCCTGCCCCAGGGCCACGCCCGGTGCCAGGTTGAACGACATCATCACCGCCGGGAACTGGCCGATGTGGGCAATCGCCAACTGCGCCTGGCGCTCTTCGACATGGGCCAGGCTCGACAGCCGGACCTGGCCGCCGTCGGTGGTCTTGACGTGGATCTGCTCCAGGGCCTGGGGCCCGATACTCTCCCCGGCCTGGGCCTGAAGCACCACGCGGTACTGGCTGGCCTGGGTGTAGATGGTGGAGATCTGGCGCTGGCCGAAGGCGTCATACAGCGCGTCGGTGATGTTCGACACCGAGACCCCGACCCGCGAGGCGGCGTCGCGATCGATCACCAGGAACACCTGCAAACCCTTGTCCTGCAGGTCGCTGGCGACATCGGTGAGTTCCGGGCGCTGGGCCAGGGCTTCCACCAGGCGCTGGCTCCAGAGGCTGAGCAGTTCCGCGTCCGGCGACGACATGCTGAATTGATACTGGGTGCGGCTGACCCGGTCTTCGATGGTCAGGTCCTGCACCGGCTGCATGAACAGACGGATGCCGATCAGCTTGTCGACCTGGGGCTGGATCCGCGCGATCACTTGACTGGCGCTCAGGTCCCGCTCGCTGTGGGGCTTGAGGTTGATCAGCAGGCGGCCGCTGTTGAGGGTGGCGTTGTCGCCATCGACCCCGATGTAGGACGACAGGCTCTGCACCGCCGGGTCTTCGAGGATGATCTTGGCCAGCTCCTGCTGGCGCTGGCTCATGGCCGCGAAGGACACCGACTGCGGCGCCTCGGAAATACCCTGAATGACCCCAGTGTCCTGCACCGGGAAGAAGCCCTTGGGCACCACCAGGTACAACAGCACCGTCAGGCCCAGGGTGCCGATGGCCACCAGCAGGGTCAGGAACTGGTGCTTGAGCACCCACTGCAATTTGCGGCCGTAGCTTTCGATCAGCCAGTCGATCCAGGCGCCGCTGGCGCGGTAGAAGCGGCCCTGTTCTTCAGGCTTGGGTTCGCGCTTGAGCAGGCGCGCGCACATCATCGGGGTCAGGGTCAGGGACACCACCAGGGAAATCAGGATCGCCACCGCCAGGGTGATGGCGAACTCACGGAACAGGCGCCCCACCACATCGGCCATGAACAACAGCGGAATCAACACCGCGATCAGCGACAGGGTCAGGGAGATCAGGGTGAAGCCAATCTGCTTGGCGCCCTTGAGCGCCGCCTGCATCGGGCTGTCGCCTTCCTCGATATAACGCGAGATGTTTTCCAGCATCACGATCGCATCGTCCACCACGAACCCGGTGGCGATGGTCAGGGCCATCAGGGTCAGGTTGTTCACCGAGAACCCGGCCAGGTACATCACGCCGAAGGTGCCGACCAGCGACAGCGGCACGGCGATCGACGGAATGAGGGTGGCACTGGCGCGACGCAGAAAGAGGAAGGTGACCATCACCACCAGGGCCACGGCGATCAGCAACTCGTGCATCACGTCGGTGACCGAGGCGCGGATGGTCTGGGTGCGGTCGGTCAGCACCATGACGTCCAGGCCGGCTGGCAGGTTATCGGTGATGCTCGGCAGCAAGGCCTTGATCCGGTCCACCACCTCGATCACGTTGGCCCCGGGCTGGCGCTGGATATTCAGCAGCACGGCCTGGTTCTCGTTGGCCCAGGCTGCCAGGCGCTCGTTTTCCGCGCCATCGACGATCTGCGCCACATCCTTGAGCCGCAACGGCGCGCCATTGTTGTAGGCCAGGATCAGTTCGGCGTAATCCTTGGGCGACGTCAGCTGGTCGTTGGCGTCGAGCATCGAGACCCGGGTCGGGCCGTCGAAGTTGCCCTTGGGCTGGTTGACGTTGGACGCGGCGATCAGGGTGCGCACGTCCGACAGGTTCAGGCCGTTGGCCGCCAGGGCCTCGGGGTTGACCTTGATCCGCACCGCCTGGCGCTGGCCGCCGGCAATGCTGACCATGCCCACGCCGCTGATCTGGGCGATTTTCTGCGCCATGCGCGTGTCGACCAGGTCATTGAGCTTGGGCAGCAACATGGTCTTGGAAGTGATGGCCAGGGTCAGCACCGGGGTGTCCGCCGGGTTGACCTTGTTGTACACCGGCGGCGCCGGCAGATCCTTGGGCAACAGGTTGGTGGCGGCATTGATCGCGGCCTGCACCTGTTGCTCGGCGACATCCATATTGATGTCGAGGTTGAAGCGCAGGGTCAGCACCGAGGCGCCGCCGGAGCTGGTGGACGCCATCTGGGTCAGGCCGGGCATCTGCCCGAACTGGCGTTCCAGGGGCGCGGTAACCGCGCTGGTCATCACGTCCGGGCTGGCCCCTGGGTACAGGGTCATGACGCGGATGGTCGGGTAATCGACCTGGGGCAAGGCCGACACCGGCAATAGCCGATAGGCGATCAGGCCGGCCAGGACAATGGCCAGCATGCTCAGGGTGGTGGCTACCGGGCGAAGGATGAACAGCCGCGAGAGATTCATGCGCCGCCCTTTTGCGCCTTGGTCCCGGCGGCCGGGGTTCCGGTGGAGGTGGTCGGCTTGCCTTGCAGGTGTTCAGTCGGGGTGGTCGGCACGTCGACGCTGTCGTTGACCACCTCCACTGCGCTGCCGTCCTTCAGGCGGTCGGTGCCTTCGAGCACGACGCGGTCGCCGGCGGCCAGGCCTTCCTTGATCACCGTCGATTCGCCGTTGCTGTCGCCCACCTTGAGCTGACGGATCTGCACCTTGTTGTCGCCATCCAGGGCGTAGACGAAGGTGCCATTGGTGCCGAACTGGATCGCCGCCGACGGGGCCAGGATCACCTTTTTCAGGGTGTCGGCCAGCAGCCGCACATTGACGAACTGGTTGGGGAACAGGCTTTGGTCGCGGTTATCGAAGCGCGCCTTGAACTTCAGGGTGCCGGTGGTGGTGTCGATCTGGTTGTCCAGGCTTTGCAGCACGCCGGTGGCCTGCAACTGGGTGTCGCCGCGATTCCAGGCTTCGACCGGCAGCTTGGCACCGCTGTGGTAACGGGCGAGCACGGTGTCGAGGCTGTTTTCCGGCAAGGTGAAGGCGACGCTGATGGGCTGGGTCTGGGTAATGATCACCAGCGCCGTGGTGTCGTTGGCCGCCACCAGGTTGCCGACGTCCAGCTGGCGCAGGCCGAGGCGACCGGCGATCGGCGCGCGAATCTTGGTGAATTCCAGGTTGAGCTTGGCGTCGTTGACCGCCGCCTGGTTGGTCTTGACCGTGCCCTGGTACTGGCCCACCAGTGCGGCGGCGGTGTCCAGGGTCTGCTTGGCAATACTGTCCTGGGCATACAGGCCACGGTAGCGCTCCAGGTCGACCTGGGCATTTTTCAACTGGGCCTGGTTCTGCAACAGCGTGCCTTCGGCCTGGAGCAAGGCGTTCTGGTAAGGTCGCGGGTCGATTTCCGCCAGCAGGTCGCCGGCCTTGACCATCTGCCCTTCCTCGAACGCCACCTTGACCAGCTCACCGGCGACCCGGCTGCGCACATTGATGGTGTTCAGTGCCGTAACGGTGCCCAGCGCCTTGTAATACACGGGGAAGTCGCCCTCGGTCGCCGGCGCCACGCGCACCGGGATCGGCCCGGTCGCCCCGCCGAACCCCGGACGCATCGCCCCGCTTCTGCCCGCATGCCCGGCGGCGGCCTTGGGTGCTGCTTCGTCCTTCGAGGTGCTCGACGCGGGCCAGAATTTCCAGCACAGGACGGCAATGACCAGCAGGACGAGCAGGCCGAACAGCCAGCGACGGGAGTTGCGGGAAGCGGAGGATTGCATGGAATGATCAACCATTGGGCGCGAGGAGGTCTTCTTGAGAAGGCTGAAAGATAAGCACTGGCGGGGGATTAGCAAAGCGCCTTTACCGGCAATTTACCTTTGGCTTACGTTTTACAACGCCCGCTAAGCCACTGAAGCACAAATAAAAACGGCCTGGACAGGGCCAGGCCGTTAATAATTGTAAAACCTGTTGCAGCCGGTTCGCGATCTAACGACGCCCAGGCCAGGCAAAAATGGCTGAGAACCTGCAGTTCAGGGTTCTAAAAATCCGCATTTCAAAGCCATTTTCAACGCCGCCTGAGCCCAGCGCCGCAGAACGGGAACAGAGGCTTACTTGAGAACGGCCAACGCAGCGTCGTAGTTCGGCTCTTCGGCGATTTCCTTGACCAGCTCGCTGTGCAGCACGTTGTCGTTCTCGTCCAGCACCACCACTGCGCGTGCGGTCAGGCCGGCCAGCGGGCCGTCGGCAATGGCCACGCCGTAGTTTTCGATGAACTCGCGGCCACGCAGGGTGGACAGGTTCTGTACGTTTTCCAGGCCTTCGGCGCCGCAGAAACGAGCCTGGGCGAACGGCAGGTCAGCCGAGATGCACAGCACCACGGTGTTGGCCAGTTCGTTGGCCTGGGCGTTGAACTTGCGAACCGAGGTGGCGCAGGTTGGGGTGTCGACACTTGGGAAAATATTCAGCACTTTGCGCTTGCCGGCAAAGCTGCTCAGGGTGACGTCGGCCAGGCCTGCACCCACCAGGGAAAACGCAGGGGCCTTGGAACCGGCTTGCGGCAGTTGACCGTTGACTTGCACCGGGTTGCCTTTAAGAGTGACTTGAGCCATGAACGGAGTCCTTTTGCACGAAGGTGATTGAACAGCGATAAGGTTTTTTCGAAAGGCCGAAGTTAACCACGAAACGCGCCAACGACCTATGCCCAGCCCACAATTTATCCCCCAGATCCCGCCACATTCCCTGCGCCCCTGTAGCCGCTGCGAGGCATGAGGCTGCGCTGGCCCTCAACACCGCCACACCTATTCCAGACACTCCCCCAGCGCCAGTCAGGCCCAGCGTCCGAACGCTGGCCCGAGCCTGGGGCAGCGCCTACGGGGTTTGGGGGTCAGGCCAGCATTTCAAGCATGTTGCGATGGCGGGCCTGGAAAATGCGCCGCATATAGGCATTCACCAGCAGCCACTCCAGCGGGGCACCGCCCAGCGCCTGGTAGGTCACACGGTCGGTGTAGAGGGTCCCACCTTCGGCCGCCTCCACCCGATGCTCATGGCGAAAGGCACGCATCGGCCCCTTGAGCATCTCGTCGACAAAATGGCTGGGGCCCACCTCACGGATCACCACCTTCCAGTTCGCCGGGATGACACCGAACATCCAGTGGCGAAACCTGAACTCGCGCCCCTCGGCGATCCGCAGGTCGTTGATATCGATCTCCCCCAGGGGCGTCACCGGCTCCGGAAAAATCTTCGGAAAGTTGCTGCCCTCCAGGCAGAAGTCGAGGACTTGCGCCGGGCTGCGCCCGGGAATGAAGGTGCTGCGTAACAAGACCGCCATCAATGAACAACTCCCTGTGTTGAAAAAAACCGCCACCGCAGGCCAAGAAAGAGTCTCAGCTAAAACCATTAACGAGTTGATTTGAAAGGCTTCATCTCGACTTTGCGATTTCGTGACTCTGTATACAAAAACCAACGTATTAATCCCATCGACTGGATAAGTCAGATTTCGCTGCTAGCGTCATCAGACATCTCTTAGGGGCTTTACAGACAAAAGTAATCAGTTGCACAACGGCCGCCAAGTGCCGCGCAGACTTAAGCCGACAAAGGATTGGGGAATCATGTCTAGAGCACTTCTCGCGCCAGCCGCGATGATGGCAGCCGCACTGACGACGGCGTTCACGGCACAGGCCGACAACGCCGACACTGCGAACAAAAGCAACAACCCGCTCAACCTTGCGCCGGGGATGAACCTGCAGGACTACTACACCCCGCGCTACTACGACTCCAATATCCACACCAACGACGCCCTGTTGCGCGGCACCCTGCCAGTGGCCCCCGGGGACTTTATCGGTGTGCCACAGCTGCTGCGGGCGACGCTGCCCATCAGCACCCGCCCCGACCCGCACAACGGCTACAGCACCGGCATCGGCGACCTCAACCTGTTCGATATCTTTCTGCTCAAGACCGAAGGCGTGCAACTGGGCATCGGCCCGCAGATCACCGCGCCCACCGCCGAGCAGGACGAACTGGGCACCGGCAAATGGCAGGCCGGCCTGGCCGCCATCGCCATCGACGCCACCCCCCGGGGCCTGCTCGGGGCGTTGGTGCAATACCAGAGTTCGTTCGCCGGCGACCATGACCGCGCCCATGTTGAAAGCGCCACTTTCCAGCCCTTCCTCATCCATAACCTGCCCAAGGGCTGGTACCTGCGCTCCACCGGCACCTGGACCTTCGACCTCAAGGCCAACACCCACTACATCCCCATCGGCCTCGGCGTGGGCAAGGCCTGGAAGGCCGGGCACAACATCCTCAACGCGTTTGTCGAGCCGCAGTGGACCGTGGAGCGCAAAGGCGACGACCTGCCGCAGTTCACCCTGTTCGCCGGGATCAACGTCACCTTCGGTAAATAAGGAAAGCCCATGCACGCTTTGCTCCGCAGTGCCGGTTACAGCCTGTTCGTCCTGGCCGCCAGTTGCGGTGTCGGCGCCCAGGAACACGTGGTGGATACGCGCCTGGGCCCGATCAAGATGCAGGGCGAACTCCCGGACCGCTCCGCCATCGCCGGGCTCTACGCCGAGCTGGATTTCCAGCAGGCCACCCAGAGCTACCTCTGGGCATTGCCCCTGGTGTCCTACGCCCAGTGGCAGGAAGAGTTCCGCGACAAGCTCGGTGCGCGCAATGGCGACCTGATGGTGCTGACCAGCTACGAAGACAAACTCGGGGTGATCACCGCCAACGCCACCACCCCCTACATCTTGGGTTTCGTCGACCTCAACCAGACCGGCCCGCTGGTCATCGAATTGCCGCCCGGCCCTACCGCCGGAGGCATCGGCGATTTCTGGCAACGGGCGATCATCGACATGGGCCAGACCGGTCCGGACCAGGGCAAGGGTGGCAAGTACCTGGTGCTGCCGCCCGGCCAGGAGCCACCGGCCGACGCCAGCCAGTACTACCTGGCCAAATCCGAAACCATGAACGTGCTGGTGGGCTTTCGCGTGCTCGACCCGGATCCGGCCAAGGGCAAGGCGCTGGTGCAGCAGTTCAAGATGTACCCCTATTCCAAGCGTGGCCAACCCAGCGTCACCCGCCTGCTGTCGCCCCAGGGCAAGCCCTGGTCCGGCACCCAGCCACGGGGCATGGCCTACTGGCAGCGTTTGCACCAGATCATCCAGAACGAGCCGGTCAATGAGCGCGACCGCTTCTATATGGCCATGCTCGCCAGCCTCGGGATCGAAAAGGGCAAGCCCTTCAACCCCAACGACTCGCAGCGCAAGGCCCTGGAGCAAGGGGCCCAGGTCGGCGAGCTGATCGCCAAGGCCAACACCTTCGCCAAGCGCTTCGCCGACGCCCAGTACTGGCCTGACCGCCAGTGGGACAAAGTGCTGAACATCGCCGAACCCTCGCAGCGGGTGGCCTATTACGACCAGCTGTGGGAGCGCAGCGCCTGGTTCTATGAGGCGGTGACCAATACCAAGGGCATGGTTTCCACGACCCCGGGCCTGGGCCAGACCTACCTCGGCGCCTACACCGACAACCAGGGCCATTGGCTCGACGGCGGCAAGTCTTATCGCCTGCACCTGGGCACCCAGCCACCGGCCAAACAGTTCTGGTCGATGACGGTGTACGACATCGACAGCCGCTGCCTGATCGATAACCCCCAGCGCAAGGCCGACCTCTCGTCACGCCAGGACCTGAAGAAAAACCCCGACGGCTCGATCGACCTGTACTTCGGTCCCACCGCCCCTGCGGGCCTGGAAAGCAATTGGGTGCAAACCCTGCCGGGCAGGCACTGGTTCAGTTACTTCCGGCTCTACGCACCGACCGAAGCCTATTTCGACAAAAGCTGGAAGCTCGATGACATCACCCCGGTGCAGTGACCCAGCGTATTTATCGACAGCCAGCCCAAGGACGCCATGATGATCAACCTTCCACCGCCCCGCCTGCTGTGTGCCGGGCTCCTGCTGCTGTTGAGCGGCGCCGCCAGTGCCGAGTTCAGCGCCAGCCCGGACGAGGCCCGGACCATTGCCAAGGAGGCCTACCTGTATGGCTTCCCGGTGGTGGAAATGTACAAGACCCTGTACACCCAGGCCGTGGACAGCAAGGGCTCGAACTTCAAGGCGCCGTTCAACCAGATCGGCAACACCGCCCAGGTGTTCACCCCGAAGGACACAGCGTTCGTCACCCCCAACTCCGACACGCCCTACTCCTTCGTCTGGCTCGATCTGCGCCGCGAGCCGGTGGTATTGACACTGCCGCCGATTGAAGAAAGCCGCTATTACTCGGTGCAGTTGATCGACCTCTACACCCAGAACTTCGCCTACCTGGGCACCCGCAGCACCGGTAACAAGGGTGGCCATTTCATGATCGCCGGCCCCCACTGGCAAGGTCAGCAACCGCTGAATATCGATCGCCTGCTGCGCAGCGAAAGTGACATCACCTACGCCCTGTACCGCACCCAGCTGTTCGACGAAAAGGACCTGGCCAAGGTCAAGCAGATCCAGAAAGGCTACAAGGTCCAGCCCCTGAGCCAGTACCTGGGACAAAAAGCCCCGCCCGCGGTGCCGAAGGTCGCCTGGCCCAAGCCCAGCCCGCACATGAGCGACAGCCCCGAGCTGTTCGCCTACCTCACCTTCATGCTCAGCTTTGCCCCGCCCCAGGACGTGGAAAAGGACCTGTTGGCGCGCCTCGCAAAAATCGGCATTGGCGCCGGCCAGCCGTTCAAGCCCGAGGCCCTTGGCGCCGAGCAGCGCAAAGCCCTGGAAGACGGGATCGCCGACGCCAAGGCCGAATTCGCCACCTTCAAAAAGGACAAGGTCGACACCCACCAGGTCAGCAGCGGCGACCTGTTCGGCACCCGCGACCACCTGAACAACAATTACCTGTACCGCTACGCCGGCGCCAACATGGGGATCTTCGGCAACTCCGCCGAAGAGGCGAACTACATCGGCTACTTCGTGGATAACGCCGGGCAACCGGTGGACGCCTCGAAACACGACTACACCCTGCATTTCGCCAAGGACGCCCTGCCCCCGGCCGAAGCCTTCTGGTCGCTGACGATGTACGACGGCCATAGCAAGCTGCTGGTGGCCAACCCCCTCAAGCGCTACCTGATCAACTCGCGAATGCTGCCCGGGCTCAAGCGCGACAGCGACGGCGGCCTGACCCTGTACGTGCAGCACCAGGCCCCGGCCAAAGACCTGCAAAGCAACTGGCTACCGGCGCCGAACGGGCCGTTCTACGGCGTGCTGCGCATCTACCTGCCCAAACCGGAAGTCACCAACGGCCAGTGGAAAATGCCGCTGCTGACCCCGGTTGCCCCTTCGCAACACTAAACGGAGCCAGTCATGGATAAAGCCCTGGTTGTTCGTCCCCTGCTGACGCTGTGCCTGCTGGGCAGCAGCCCCCTGGCACTGGCCGCCGAAGGCGGGGTCGGCCGCCCTATCACTGGACAGCAGATCTACTCCAACGCCGGGATCATCCCCCCGGAGCCGGGCTGGGTGATGTCCCTGACCAGCATTTACTACGACGGCGAACTCAAGGGCGGGCGCCAGGTGCCGATCATCGGCGAACTCAGCTCGGGCCTGGAGATGAAAGTCTCCTACACCATGGCCAACTTCACCCATGTCTGGGACAGCGGCAAAGGCCGCTGGAACTACGCCTCGGCCATCGGCGTGCCGGTGCAATACACCGACGTCAAGGCCAGCCTCACCGGCCCTCGCGGCCGCAGCGTCGGCACCGAGGACAGCGGCACCCAGTTCGCCGACATGCTGCTGACGCCGATTGCCGCGGGCTATCACTTCAACGAGCACGATCACATCGCGTTTTCCCTGCCGATCTACGTACCCACCGGGGCCTACAACGACAACCGTCTGGCCAACCCCGGGCAGAACAATTACACCTTCATGCCGACCCTGTCGTTCACCCACCTGGATGGTCACGGCGGCGAGTTCAGCCTGATGGGCACGGTGCAGTTCTACACCGAGAACCACAGCACCGATTACCGCAACGGCAACATCTTCGCCCTCGATGCACTGTGGACCTACGGCCTGGGCAGTGGCTGGAGCGCGGGCCTGGCCGCCGGCTATATCCAGCAGATCAGCGACGACAAGGGCGATACCGCCGACTTCCTCCACGGCTATCGCGGCCGTTCGGTCGGGGCCGGGCCCACGGTCGGCTGGAGCGGCAAGTTCGCCGACGCCCAGGCCAATATCAGCGCACGCTGGATTCCCGAGTTCGACACCAAGAACCGCCCCGAGGGCAATGGCGTCAGCCTCAACCTGACCCTGGCGTTTTTCTAGGAGATACCACGGATGGTCATCAGCTCCCGATTCGCCTGGTGCGGCCTGTTGCTCAGTGGCTTCGCCAGCGCCGGCAACGATCTTCCGGCGCTTGGCGGTGACGGCAAACACGCCACGCTCAAGGGGGACCCCGAGACCTGCCAGCAGTTGCAGCGCAACTTCGACATCGACCTCAAGGACGTGGTCAAGGCCGGTTGCGAGCCGTCCACCGAGCAGATCTCCAAGCTGATGGACAACCCGGTGGGCAACCTGGTGCTGCTGTTCAACCAGTTCGACTACACCGCGCTCAAGGGCCCCCACAGCAACGGCACGCGCTACCTGGGCAAGTACAGTTTCATGCCGACCTTTCCCGTTTCCCTGGGCGAGGACTGGAACCTGATCAACCGCCTGCCCATCAGCTACGTCAGCGCGCCGGTCAACCACAGGGCCGGCAACCTGGTGGGCATGGGCCCCAACGAACTGCTGCACGACCGCAGCGACTTCGCTTCGGTGGTCCAGGACCCGTTCGACCGCACCAGCGGCTTTGGTGACCTGGCCTATGTCGGGGTGTTCTCGCCCAAGGAGCCGGTGCGTTTCGACAACGGCGCCAAGCTGGTCTGGGGCGTCGGCCCGACCCTGATGTTCCCCACCGCCGAAGACGATGTGCTGGGCACCGGCAAGTACTCCCTGGGCCCGGCATTCGTCGCCGCCTACCTGGGGCCGGACTGGACCCTGGGGGTGTTTCCCCAGCACTGGTGGTCGGTGGCCGGCGACAGCCAGCGCAAGGACGTCAGCCTGACCAATATCCAGTACTTCATCCAGCGGGTGATCCCCGGCCCGGCCCAGTGGCGCGTGGGCATGACCCCCAATATCAGCGTCAACTGGAAGGCCGACAGCGGCAACAAAGTGACCTTCCCCATCGGCCTCGGCGCCGGGCGGATCTTCAACTTCGGCAAATTGCCGGTGCGCATCTCCGGCGAGGTGCAGTACTCGGTGCTGCACCCCGATGACCAGATCGGCAGCCGCTGGAATTTCCGCCTGTCGTTTATCCCGGTCATCCCCACCTTCATGTTCTGAGTGAGGTCTGCCATGCCCAGCCAACCCTGGCTGCACACCACCCTGGCGCTGTTCTGCGCCCTGACCCTGTTCGGCCCGCGCGCGGCGGCGGCCGATGAGGCCCAGGCCGAGATCGAGCCCCGGGCGGTGCAGGCCCTGGAGCACATGGGCAGCTACCTGCGCAGCCTGCGCCAATTTGGCATCGAGACCCAAAGCAGCACTGACCAGGTGCTGGAGGACGGCCAGACCCTGGAGTTTCGCCACCGCACCGAACTGCTGGCACAACGACCGGACAAGCTGCGGGTCAGCGTCGAGAACCAGGGCGCGCAGCGCAGCCTGTATTACGACGGCAAGAGCTTCACCCTGTTCGAGAGCCGCAGCGGCTACTTCACCCGCGCCCCGGCGCCGGCCAGCATCGAGCAGTTGCTGGACCAATTGAGCGAACGCTATGGCATCGAACTGCCCCTGGCCGACCTGTTCCGCTGGAACGCCGACACCACGCGCCAGGTCGGCCTGACCTCGGCCCTGGTGATCGGCAGCGAGACCCTGGACGGCCAGCGCTGCGCGCATTACGCCTTTCGCCAGGCCGAGATCGACTGGCAACTGTGGCTGCGCGAAGGCGACCAGCCGCTGCCGTGCCGCCTGGTGATCAGCCGGCGCGACATCGCCGAGCGGCCACGGCACAGCGTCGACTTTAAGTGGCGGCTGGCCGCGCCGATCACCGCCCGCAGCTTCCGCTTCGATCCACCCGCCGGCGCCCGGGCCGTGCCTTTGCAGCAGTTGGACCAGGCCGCAGCCAACCAGGAGCAGCAACCATGAACCCAGGAGCCAACTTGAAACCCGGCCCCTGGCTGCTGTGTATAGCCCTGAGCCTGAGCCTGCTGCACCTGTCCACGGCCCAGGCCTGGCAGGCCCGAGGCGGCGGTGGCGCGCGGACCTTCGTGGTGCCCCATGGCGGCGGCGCGCGCCCGCTGCCGGCGTACCGGCCGATGCCGCAACCGGCGCCCCACCCTTATCCGCAGCCGCACCCTTACCCGCAGCCCCATCCGGAGCCACGGCCATCTCCCCATCCGCAGCCCTACCCAGGGCCCCACCCCGAGCCGCATCCCGAACCCCGGCCTTACCCCGGTCCAGGTCCGGGGCCGGGGCCGTATCCAGCGCCGCCACCGCCGCCGCCACCGCCCCCGCCCCATGGCGATGACTGGTATCACCCCTGGGCCACGGCCGCCGCCGTCGGCGTCACCACGGCGGCAGTGATCGCCATCGGCACCGAGGTGGCCAGCGTGCCGCCCGACTGTGTGTCGGTGATCGCCAATGGCGTGGCCTACCAGCATTGCGGGCCGACCTGGTACCAGCCGCGCTATGTCGGCAGCAGCGTGCAATACACCGTGGTGGCCGCCCCATGGTAAGTCGCCCCCAGCCAAGGAATGCCCATGACCGCGCTCAATGATCTGAATGCCCTGCAAGCCAGCATCGCCGAGTCCGTGCTCGGCCAGGACCAGGTGATCCGACAGATCCTGGTGGGCCTGCTGGCCAACGGGCACCTGCTGCTCGAAAGCCTGCCCGGCCTGGCCAAGACCCGCACGGTCAAGGCCCTGGCCAAACACCTGGACGCCAGGATGAGCCGCATCCAGTTCACCCCCGACCTGCTGCCGTCGGACATCACCGGCGCCGAGGTGCTGCACCAGGTCGACGGCCAGAACCAGATCCTGTTCCAGCCCGGGCCCCTGTTCGGCAACCTGATCCTGGCGGACGAGATCAACCGCGCCCCGGCCAAGGTCCAGGCGGCGCTGCTCGAAGCCATGGAAGAACGGCAGATCACCGTGGCCGGCAACAGCCATGTACTGCCGGAGCTATTTATCGTGCTCGCGACCCAGAACCCCATCGAGCAGGAAGGCACCTACCCGCTGCCGGAAGCGCAGATGGACCGCTTCCTGATGAAGGTCCTGCTGGACTACCCCAGCGCCGAAAACGAAAGCCAGGTGCTGCGCCTGCTGCGGGTCGAAGAACAGGCCCAGGGCGCGAAGACCCCACCGGCCCCGGGGTTCGCCCTGGAACAGGAGGTGATTTTCGCCGCACGGCGCGAGGTCGGGGCGATCCATGTGGCCCCGGCCATCGACCGCTACCTGATCGACCTGATCAACGCCACCCGCCACCCCGTCGACTACGACCCGGACCTGGCGCGCTGGATTGCCATCGGTGCCAGCCCGCGCGGCGCCATCGGCCTGGACCGCTGTGCCCGGGCCGACGCCTGGCTGCAGGGCCAGGACTTTGTCTCGCCGGACAACGTGCGCGCGGTGCTGCACCCGGTGCTGCGCCATCGCCTGCAACTGAGTTACGACGCCGTGGCCGATGGCGTCGGCGCCGACCAGGTGCTTGACCGTCTGCTTGATAAAGTCGCGATCCCGGCCTGAGGAGGTTGCCATGTCCGCCGTACCGCAGGACGCCGATGGCCTGGTCTATGTGTCGCTGGCGCAGTTGATGGCCTTGCAGTTCCAGGCCCGCGCCTTGAGTTTTGTCGCGCGCCAGCCCCAGGGCAGCATCCTCGCCGGCAACCATGCCTCGCGCCTGCGCGGGCGCGGCCTGAACTTCGACGAATTGCGGCGCTACCAGCCGGGTGACGACCTGCGTCACCTCGACTGGCGGGCCTCGCTGCGCACCGGCAAGCCAGTGGTGCGCACCTTTACCGAAGAGCGCGACCGCCCGGCGCTGATCGTGCTCGACCAGCGCATGTCGATGTTTTTCGGCTCCCGCCGCAGCTTCAAGTCGGCCCTCGCCGCAGAGCTGGCAGCGCTGGCGGCGTGGATGGTGTTCAACGCCGGCGACCGGGTCGGCGGGCTGGTGTTCAACGACCAGCGCATCGACAGCGTCTCGCCCTTGCGCAGCCGCAAGCGGGTCGAGGCCTTGTGCAGCCGTATGGTCCAGCACAACCAGCAGCTCAACGCCGGCAACCCCGACTGCGAAGGCGACGATCAGTTGGACAAGGTCTTGCAGCAGTGCCTGGTCCTGGCCGGTCACGATCACCTGCTGTGCATCGTCAGCGACTTCGCCGGGGCCGGCCCGCGCACCTTGCAGTTGCTGCGACAACTGGCCAGCCACAACGATGTGATCGCGATGCAGGTCTACGACCCGCTGGCCCTCGACCTGCCGCAAAACGGCCGGCTGCTGGTGACTCAGGGCGAACTGCAAGTGGAGCTGGCGGTAGAGCGGCGGCAGGTGCACCAGCCCTTGGGGGATTTTCTCGGCGGTCGGCTCAAGGACGTGGCCACCCTGCTGCGCCGCAGCCAGGTGCCGCTGATGATGTTCAGCACTGCCGAGGAGGCCCTGCCGCAACTGCGCAGCGAGCTGGGCAAGGCCGGAGCGCCGCGCCGATGAAGCCCGATATCCCGAGCATCGACCAACTCCAGGAACTGGGCCTGCCGGCACCGGTCAGCTACGCGCCGCAGACCTGGGGCTGGTGGCTGTTGCTGGGGCTGCTGCTGATCGCCCTGCTGGCAGGGGCCGCCCGGCGTCTCTGGCAATGGCGCCGTGATCGCTACCGGCGCGAGGCCTTGCAGCGCCTGGAACAATTGCAGGCCAGCAGCGAGACCCTGGCGGCCCTGCGGGAATTGCCGGAGCTGCTCAAGCGCGTCGCGCTGTCTATGCCGCCCAGGCTCCAGGCGCCCTGGCGCCGGCCCGTGCTTGCGGCACCCTCGGCGGCGCCGCTCGGTGGCGCGGCCTGGCAGGCTTTTCTGCGCCAGCACAGCCGCCAGCCGCTGCCGGACGACTTCAGCCGGCAACTGGCGCAACTGGCCTATGCCCCGGATGCCGTGCTCATGCAACTGCCCGTCGAACAACGCCGGCAACTGTTCGACACCTGTCGACACTGGGTGGAGCAGCATCATGTGGCAGCTTGATTACCCCTGGATGTTATGGCTGCTGCCGCTGCCCTGGTTCGGCTATCGCTACCTGCCGGCCTACCGCGAAGCGCGCAGTGCGGTGCGGGTGCCGTTTTTTGCCGCCATGAGCCGCGCCGTCGGCGCCGCGCCGCGCCAGGCCGGCAGCCGCGACAACCGCTGGCAGCTGGTGCTCAACTGCCTGGTCTGGGCGCTGTTGCTGCTGGCGACGGCGCGCCCGGTGTGGGTGGAAAAACCCATCGAGCACCAGCAACCGGTGCGTGACCTGATGCTGGCCATCGACATTTCGCAATCGATGCAGACCACTGATTTCAGCGACGCCAACGGCCAGAAAATCAACCGCCTGGACGCGGTGAAACAGGTGGTGCACGGTTTTATCGAACGGCGCAAGGACGACCGCCTGGGGCTGATTCTGTTTGGCAGCGGCGCCTACCCCCAGGCGCCCCTGACCCTGGACCACGCCAGCCTGTCGCTGCTGCTGGACGACAGCGGCATTGGCATGGCCGGGCCCAACACCGCCCTGGGCGACGCCATCGGCCTCAGCCTGAAACTGCTGGAGCAGGCCCGGGAGCCGCAGAAAGTGCTGATCCTGCTCACCGACGGTAACGACACCAGCAGCGCCATCGCGCCCCTGCGCGCGGCCCAGATGGCAGCGGCCAAGGGCGTGGTGATCCACACCATCGGCATCGGCGACCCGAATGCCGAAGGCGAAGCCAAGGTCAACCTCGGCGTGCTGCAACAGATCGCCAGCAGCACCGGCGGCCGCTACTTCCGCGCCGAAGACCGCAACGCCCTGGATCAGGTCTATGCCACCCTCGACCGCATCACCCCGCACCAGGTCAAGACCTTGAGCCACCAGCCCAAGCGCGAGCTGTTCCATTGGCCCCTGGGGGCGGCCCTCGGCCTGCTGGCCCTGTATCACCTGCTGGCGGCCCTGGTTCCGCGCCTGAGCCAGCCGCGACAACGGCAGGAGGCCTGAGATGGAGATCAACCTCGGCGACTTCCATTTCCTGCGCCCGCTGTGGCTGCTGCTGATGGTGCCCGGCGCCCTGCTGCCGCTGCTGTGGCGGCGCAGCCATGACCTGCAACGCCGGCTGCGGGGCACTATCGCGCCGCACCTGCTGCCGCACTTGCTGATCACCCCCAGCGACCATCAGCACCTGCGCCCGGTGCACCTGGCCAGTGCCCTGCTGGTGCTGGGCGCCCTGGCCAGCGCCGGGCCGACCTGGGAACAGGACCGCCCGGATTTCCTGGAAAACCGCGCGCCGCTGATCATCGCCGTCGACCTGTCGCCGTCGATGGATGCCAGCGACCTGCAACCCACCCGCCTGGAAGCGGCCAAGCACAAGCTGCACGACCTGGTCCTGCGTCGAGCCGGCGCGCGCACCGCGCTGATCGCCTACGCCGGCAGCGCGCACCTGGTGCTGCCGGCCACCGATGACCCGGCGCTGCTCGACAGTTTTATCCAGGCCCTGGGCACGGACCTGATCGCCCGCCCCGGGAAGAATGTGGCGGCGGTGATCGAGCAGGCCAAACGCCTGCTGGCCGCCGAACACAGCCCCGGCAGCCTGCTGCTGGTCAGCGACGGGGCCGACACCGCGCAACTCCCCGAGCTGGGCCAACAGCTGCAAGGCAGCCTGTTGCAGGTACTGATCCTGGCGGTAGGCAGCGCCCAGGGCGGAATCATCCGTGGCCCTGACGGCCAGCCGCGCACCGATGCCGCTGGCCGGCCGCAACTGGCCAGCTTCGACCCCGCCGCCCTCAAGGCCCTGGCCTCGGCCCTGGACGCGCCCCTGGGCAGCCTGACCCTGAATGACGACGACCTGGACTGGGTCCAATTGCATGCCCAGGCGCATTTCCAGGCCGCCAGCGACGAGCAGCGCGCGCTGCACTGGAAGGATGCCGGCTACTGGCTGTGCTGGCCGCTGTTGCTGCTGGCGTTGTTCAGCGTACGCCGTGGCTGGAGCCTGAACTGGAGCGCGGTGCTGGTGCTGGGCCTTGGCCTGGGCTGGCAACCGGCACCGGCCCAGGCCAATGCCCTGGTCGACGCATTTTTCACCCCGGACCAGCAGGGCCGCTGGGCCTTCGAGCGCCAGCATTACCCGGCGGCGGCCGCGCTGTTCGTCGACCCCTACTGGAAAGGCATCGCCGCCTACAATGCCGCCGACTTCGACCTGGCCCTGGCCAGCTTCGCTCGCCTCGACACGCCCCAGGCGTACTTCTACCTGGGCAATATCTACGTGCGCCGCTTTTCGTTCGACGCGGCGATCAGCGCCTATCAGCAGGCGCTGAAACTGCAACCGCAGTTCCCCGAAGCCACGGCCAACCTGGCCTTGGCCCTGGCCCTGAAAAAAGACACCGACAGCGCCGAGCAGAACGCCCCCGAGGTCAAGCCGGACCAGATCAAGCTCGACCTGCAACCGGGCAAGGGCCAGAGCAAGGCCGTGCAAACCCAGCAGGCGGCCAGCGATGAGCTGTGGCTACAGAACCTGACGACGTCGCCGGCCAAGTTCCTGCGCCAGAAATTCAGCCTGCAAGACCTCACCCCTCAACCCCAGCCGGTGGCGCCATGAACCGCCGATCAGCCGAGCAAGGCGCCCGGTGGCTAGCACTGTGGATCGCCTGCGCCACGGGCCAGGCGGCGGCCGATGACGCCCAGCTGCGGGTCATGACCCACCTCGACCCCGGGCCGGCGGTGGTGGTCGGGGAAACCCTGCAGTTGCAGGTCGACGTGCTGACCAACACCTGGTTCACCGGCGCCGCGACCCTGCCCGACCTGGACCTGCCCGGCGCCCAGGTCATGGCCCCCGGTGGCGAGGCCCAGCACCTGAACCTGGAACTGCAAGGCCAGGCCTTTTACGGCATGCGCTACACCTACCGCATCACCCCGACCCAGGCCCGGGACTTTGTCATTGCGCCCTTTACCGTACGCGCCACCCCCGGCCAGGCCAGCACCGAACTGAGCGCGCAGACCGCAGCCCTGCACTTTAGCGCCAGCCAGCCGGCCGGTTTCAGCCCAGGTGAACACGTGCTGGTGGCCCAAGGCGTGCGCCTGACCCAGACCCTGATCCCGTCCGCGACCCCGCTCAAGGTCGGCGACAGCCTGACCCGCGAGTTGACCCTGCAAGCCGACGGCCCACTGGGCATGGCGCTGCCGGCGCCAGCACTGGTGGCGGTCGATGGCCTGGACCGCTACCTGAAAACCCCGCAGGTCGGCAACCTCGACGACGGCCGCGGCAGCATCAGCGGCGGCCAGCGCATCGACCGCGCAACCTACCGCATCCAGCGCGAAGGCCGCTTCAGCCTGCCGCCGGTCCAGGTCAAATGGTGGGACAGCCGCCAGCACCGGGCGCAAGTCACGCAGGTGCCCGAGTACACCTTCAACGCCAGCGCCGGCAGCGCCGCGCCACCGGTGTTCGCCATCGCCGAGGACCTCAAGCGCCTGGGCCGGGGCGACTCGATTCGTCTCTCGCAACGGGTGTTGGGCCTGGGCTTGCTGGTGATCGTGCTGGGCCTGGGGCTGTACCTGATACGCCCCTGGTGGCAACGCGCACGCCAGGCCTGGCAGCGTCGGCGCCGGGCGCGTCAGGCCGCCTGGCTGGGCTCCAGCGCCTGGGCCTGGCGTCAGGTTCCCGGCCAGTTGCAGCAACGGCCGGGGCAACTGGGCGCGCTGTACCTGTGGGCGCGTCGCCAGCACCTGGGTCTGGGCCTGGGTGCCCTCGGCTCACGCCTGCAACACCTGCTGCGTGCCTGCTATGGCCGCGAGGCCACACCCGATCCCGCCCTGGACCAGCTACGCCAGGCGCTGCCTGAACTCCATCGACACAGCGCCAGCCGCGCTGCACGCCCTGCCCAGCCGTACCCGCTACGCCCCCTCAACCCCGGTCAAGAGAAGGACTTCCCATGACGCCATTCAAAACCCTGCACCCGCGCCAGGCCCTGGCCGTGCTGTTGCTGCTCGCCCTGCCGCTGCTGGCCCGGGCCACCGAACCCCTGCCATCGTGGCAGGACGGCCCGGCGAAAAAGAGCATCATCGAATTCGTCGAAGCGGTGACCACCGAAGGCTCCAAGGACTACGTCAAGCCTGCGGAGCGCATTGCCGTGTTCGACAACGACGGCACCCTGTGGAGCGAGCAGCCGGCGTACTTCCAGGTGCTGTTCGCCTTTGACGAGATCAAGCGCCTGGCGCCGCAGCACCCGCAATGGAAGACCACCCAGCCGTTCAAGGCGGTGCTGGAGAACGACCACAAGGCCCTGGCCGCCGCCGGCATGGACGGCCTGCTGAAGATCATCGGCGCGACCCACACCGGCATCACTACCGAAGCCTTTATCGACAACGCCAAGACCTGGCTCAGCCAGGCCCGCCACCCGAAAACCGGCAAGCCCTACACCGACATGATTTACCAGCCGATGCTGGAGATGCTCGACTACCTGCGCAGCCAGGACTTCAAGACCTACATCGTGTCCGGGGGGGATACCGCGTTTATGCGCGCCTTTGCCGAGACGGTGTACGGCATCCCCCCGGAGCAGGTGATCGGCAGCAATTTCGTCACCCAGTGGCAGGTGCAGGGCGACCAGCCGTCGATCCTGCGCACCGCCAAACTGGCGCATAACGACGACGGCCCGGGCAAGCCGGAAAGCATCGACAGCATCATCGGCCGCCGCCCGATCCTGGCCTTCGGCAACTCCGACGGTGACCTGCACATGCTGCAGTGGACTGCCGCCGGCAGCGGCAAGCGCTTCATGGGCCTGGTGCACCACACCGACGCCAAGCGCGAATGGGCCTATGACCGTCAATCCTCGGTCGGGCGCCTGGACAAGGCCCTGGATGAAGCAAAAAAACGTGGCTGGACTATCGTCGACATGGCGTCCGAATGGCGCCGTATCTATCCGTTCGAGGCCAGCCTCCCCGAGCAGGTGCAATAAGAAAAAAGCGTAACGCAGGACCGCAATAAACGTTGGTCGCGCACAGCGACTCCAGCTAAAAAGGAGCAAGTCAGATGACTCGCATACGCAAGTGGCTACCGAAGTTCGCCCTGGCGGCAGCTTCGGTGATGGCGCTCTCGGCAACTGCCGGGGCGGCCGAAAAACCCAATATCCTGGTGATCTTTGGCGATGACATCGGGCAAACCAACATCAGCGCCTACTCCATGGGCGTGGTCGGCTACAAGACGCCAAACATCGATCGCATTGCCAAGGAAGGCATGCTGTTCACCGACTATTACGCCGAGAACAGCTGCACCGCCGGACGCTCATCGTTTATCACCGGGCAGACGCCGTTGCGCACCGGCCTGTCCAAGGTCGGCATCCCCGGCGCGCCGGTCGGCCTGCAAAAACGCGACATCACCATCGCCCAGGCGCTCAAGTCCCAGGGCTACTCCACCGGCCAGTTCGGCAAGAACCACTTGGGCGACCGCGACGAGTACCTGCCCACGGCCCACGGCTTCGATGAATTCTTCGGCAACCTCTATCACCTCAACGCCGAAGAAGAACCCGAGCGCCCGTACTGGCCCAAGGATGACGCGGAATTCGTCAAGGCCAACTCGCCACGCGGGGTGATCCACAGCTTCGCCGACGGCAAGATCGAAGACACCGGCGCCCTGACCAAGAAGCGCATGGAAACCATCGACGACGAAACCACGGCGGCGGCCCAGGCCTTTATCGAGAAACAGGCCAAGGCCGACAAGCCATTCTTCGTCTGGATGAACACCACGCGCATGCACGTGTTCACCCACGTCCGCGAGTCCATGGCCGGCCAGAGCGGCATGCCCGGCAACGAGTACGCCGACGGCATGATCGAGCACGACAACGATGTCGGCAAACTGCTGAAAACCCTCGACGACCTGAAAATCGCCGACAACACCATCGTCGTCTACACCACCGACAACGGCCCCAACCAGTTCTCCTGGCCGGACGCGGCCACCACGCCGTTTCGCAACGAGAAGAACTCCAACTGGGAAGGCGCGTACCGGGTGCCGGCGATCATCCGCTGGCCGGGCAAGATCAAGTCCGGCGAGGTCTCCAACGAGATGTTCTCGGGCCTGGACTGGTTCCCCACCCTGCTCGCCGCGGCCGGCGACGCCGGGGTCAAGGACAAGCTGCTCAAGGGCTGGGCCCCCACCACCGGCGGCAACAGCTTCAAGGTGCACCTGGACGGCTTCAACCAGCTGCCGTACCTGACCGGCCAGCAGCCCAAGGGCGAGCGGCACGAGTTCTACTACTTCAACGACGACGGGGTGCTGGTGTCGATGCGCTTCGACAACTGGAAAGTGGTGTTCTGCGAGCAGCGCGAGCCCGGGGGCTTCAGGGTCTGGAGCGAACCCTTCGTGTGCCTGCGGGTGCCGAAAATCCTCAACTTGAGGATGGACCCCTATGAACGCGCGGACGTGGTGTCCGACCAGTTCTACGACTGGAACACCAAGAACGTGTACCTGGCTGGGGTCGCGGTGACCAAGTCGGCCAAGTTCCTGGAAACCTTTATCGAGTACCCACCCAGCCAGAAACCGGCCAGCTTCAGCATCGACCAGATCCGCGCCGCCGTGGATGCCAAGATCGCTGAAAAAATGAAAGCGCAACCGGCGCAATAACCTGACCGCCGCTCACCTGGGTGAGCGGCGCCTTTTTTAGCGTCGTCGGCAGGTGCCGGCGACAGCGAACCTTCTGCACAAGGCTCAGCGCAATGACTTCACGCGTCGCCCGCAAACCGGCCGCCTCCGTGCCTTTGGCAGCGTCCCGCAGCCGGCTGCTGATCCCGGCCCTGCTGCTGTTTATCTCCGGCGCCGCGGCGCTGATCTACCAGGTGCTGTGGATCAAGCAACTGTCGCTGGTGGTGGGGGTCGAGGTGTATGCGATCACCACCGGCATCAGCGCCTTCTTTGCCGGGCTGGCCCTGGGCGGGCTGCTGCTGGGCCGCATCGCCGACCGCCTGGGCAACCCGTTGCGGCTGTACGCCGTGCTGGAATTGCTGGTGGCGCTGCTGGGCGTGGCGGCGACCTGGGGCCTGAGCCTGGCGGCGGCGCCCTTCGCCCGGCTGGAACAGCAACTGGGGCTGCTGGCCTGGGCCCTGCCCTTTGCCCTGGTGGGGATCCCGGCGCTGTTGATGGGCGGCACCCTGCCGGTGCTGGTGCGGGCCCTGGCGGCCGTGGCCCCGCAACAGTTGGCCCAGGCCGGTGGCCGGCTGTACGCGGCCAACACGGCCGGGGCGATTGTCGGCACCCTGCTCACTGCCTTTGTGCTGATCGCCGCCCTGGGCGTGCGCGGCAGTGCCCTGGCAGCGGCGCTGCTCAACTTGCTGGCGGCCGTCGCTGCCCTGGCCTGGTCCCGGCGCCAGCCGAGTGCTGCACCCGCCCCGGCCAGCGTCACCCGCGGCAGCCCGCCGGCACGCCTGGCGCTGTGGCTGTATGCCGTGGCCGGCGGCGTGGCCCTGGGGTATGAGGTAGTGTGGTCGCAGTCCATCGTGCAGTTCATGAGCACCCGCACTTACGCTTTTGCCGTGGTCCTGGCGACTTACCTCGCCGGGCTGTTTATCGGCAGCAGCCTGATGGCGCGCCGGGTCGATCGGGTGCGCGATCCCTGGGGCCTGTTCGGCCTGCTGATCGCCGCCGCCGGCCTGGTGGCGCTGCTGGAAATCGCCGTGCTCGGACGCTGGCTGATCCTCGCCCAGACCCAGGTCGAAGCCCTGGCCCTGGGCCTGGGAGGCAGCGAGTTGCTGGGCATGAGCGCGCGCTTTGCGGTGGCGGCCCTGAGCATCGTGTTTGTCCCGACCCTGCTGCTGGGCGCGGCCTTTCCCCTGGCCCTGCGCCTGTGTGTGGGCGCCGACCGGGTCGGCCATGACGTCGGCGCCGTGGTGGCGTGCAATACCCTGGGCGGCATCCTCGGCGTGGCCTTGTGTGGGTTTGTGCTGATACCGCTGCTGGGGCTGGTGCGCACCCTGGGGCTGCTGGCCCTGGTGGCCGCGATCATCGGCTACCTCGCCGTGCGCCGTGGCCAGGGGGTGGGGCCGGCGCGGCGCAAGGGGGTGATTGCGGTCGGCCTGCTGTCGCTGGCGGTGGCCTGCCTGACCCCGGTGGAGCGCCTGGCCGGGTTGTTGCCCGGGGCGCGCAATGGGCAGTTGAGTTTTTATCAAGAGGGGCGCGGCGGCACGGTGGCGGTGGTCACCCAGGGCCAGGGCGAACGGGCCTTCCAGCGCCTGTATATCCAGGGGGTGTCGAATACCGGCGACGCCATGCCGTCGCTGCGCTACATGCGCATCCAGGCCCTGCTGCCGCTGCTAATCCACAATGGCGAGCCGCGCTCGGCGCTGGTGATCGGCTTCGGCACCGGGATCACCGCCGGGGCGCTGCTGCAATACCCGTCACTGGAGCGGCGGGTGGTGGCCGAACTGCTGCCGTCGGTGGTCAAGGCTGCTCCGTTGTTCAAGGGCAACTTCAATGCCGCCGCCAACCCGGCGCTGGATGTGCGTCTGCGCGATGGCCGCCAGGAGCTGCTGCGCAGCGGGCAACGTTATGACCTGATCACCCTGGAGCCGCCACCGCCCTCCGCGGCCGGGGTGGTCAACCTGTATTCCCGGGACTTCTATCAGTTGGCGGCAAGCCGCCTGGAGGCCAAGGGCCTGGTGGCGCAATGGCTGCCGCTGCCGACCCAGAACATCGACGATTCCCGGGCGCTGGTGCAGAGCTTTCTCGAGGTGTTTCCCTACGCTAACCTGTGGACCAGCGAGTTCCACGAGATGCTGCTGGTGGGGTCCCTGGAGCCGATTGAACTGGACGTGGCGCGCATCAGCCAACGTTTTGTCCAGGACAGTGTGCGCGGTGCGCTGCAGGACGTGGGCATTGGCTCGGCGGCGGCGCTGCTGGCCACCTGGGTCACCGACCGCGAGGGCTTGCAGCGGTTTGCCGGCGACGCCCCGGCGGTGACCGACGATCAACCGCGCATCGAGTACGCGCCCTGGGTGCGGGCCAAGGAAATCAGCCGCGTACTGCCGGCCCTGCTCGACCTGCGCCGAGCGCCGACCCTGCTCAACGCCGATGCCGCCTTCAGCGAACGCCTGGGCGTCCACCAGCAACGCCTGATGCAGTTCTATCGCGCCAGCCTGCACGCCTACAACGGCGACCGCGCCGCCTGGGCCCGCGACATCCGCGAAGTCATGGCCGGCGACAGCGCCAACCCCTACTACCGCTGGTTCATCGCCAGCCCATAACCCCCGTAGCCGCTGCCGAGGCACGAGGCTGCGCTAGCCCTCCGCCCCACCGCAGTTCGCTCGGGATACTGCGGCGTCCGATAGGGCCAGCGTCCGAACGCGGCCCGAGCCTGCGGCAGCGGCTACAGCAATGGCCAGATCAATTCGCCTTGAGCTTGAGGTAGGACTGGTGCAGGTCCGAAGCCCAGCCGTCGATCACGCCTTTGACGTCGTTGGCCTGCATCACCTGGGTGTCGTTTTCCAGGGGTTTGCCGGTGCCTTTGCGCACCACTTGGGCCAACACCGCGTCGCTGCTGCCGTCGAGGAATACCGCTTCGGTGGCGAGGGTGGTTTCCTGGTCGCGGATGCCACTGGCGGTGCTGACGGCCGCAGCCACCAGGGCCACCGGGATGATTTCATAAGGCTTGAGGCCCTCGGTCTTGCTGCTGACCGCGGTGATCGCCGCGCGCACCACAATCACACCCGGGCCAGGGCCGTTGGCCAGCGGCAGGGACTTGCTCAACTCGCGCTGCAACGCCTGGTCGTAATAACGGGTCAGGCCGGACAAGGTGCTCTGGGGGATTTTTGCGGTGGGCTGGGGCTGAGGGTAGAACTGGGTCGGTTCGATATACACGCTGCGGTATTTTTTAACGTCGAGCTTGGGATCGATCCAGCGCATTACCTCCACCCCGGAGGGCGACTTGGCTTCCTTGAGCCGACTGTAGTCTTTAAGGAAGCCGGAATATTCGTCGGGTTGGGTGACGCTGCTCGAGCAGCCCGCGACCCCGAGCGAGGCGATGCACAGTGCGCTGATCATCAAGGCAAGCTTCATGCTGTAACTCCTGTCAGTGGCCAAACGATGCTGGCTAAGGGAATTACAGGTATAGCCAATGCGCGGCGCTTTGCCGGCCCTGGCGGCTTTTTTTATCCGCAGTTGCCAGCCAATTCACACTGCCCATTTGACAGACACCCGAGCCGCGTCAAAGCTGCATCCAGCATGAATGCGCACCCTGGCAGGTCAATGCCTCTGGATACGGAAGTCTGAATGCCCACGCCTAAAAATAACGCCACTGCTGCCCGACCTGATGCCCCCCCTTCCCTGATCAAGCGTTACCTGTTCCCCCCCAGCGCCGCCCTGTTGCTGCTGGTCCTGATCGGCCTGTGGTGGTTCATGCACAGCAGTCCGTCGCTGCCGCTGCCGTCCCAGGTTCAAGCCCCCGTCGCCCCGGCTGCCGCCGCGCCGATCAAGGCCGCGAACACGGCCCTGGCGCCGGCACGCATGGTCGATGAACAGCAATGCCAGGGCTGCCACAGCGAGCAGGCCAAGGACTGGCAGGGCTCCCATCACCAACTGGCAATGCAGGTGGCCGAACCCGAGACCGTGCTCGGCGACTTCAACGACCGCCGCTTTCGTGGCGAAGGCGAAAGCACGCGGTTCTTTCGCCAGGACCGGGAGTTCTGGGTCAACACCCCTGGGGCCGATGGCCAGGCGGCCGACTTCAAGGTGGCCTACACCTTTGGTATCGCGCCCTTGCAGCAATACCTGATCGACGTCGGCGAAGGTCGCCTGCAAGCCCTGGGCGTGGCCTGGGATACCGAAAAAAACCGCTGGTTCCACCTCTACCCCGGCCAGGGCGTGACCTTCAAGAACCCGCTGCACTGGAGCAAGCCGAGCCAGAACGCCAACTTCATGTGCGTCGAGTGCCACACCACCGGCTACAAGCGCAATTTCGACAGCCAGAAAAACACCTTCGCCAGCCAGTGGAACAGCCTGGGGGTCGGCTGCCAGGCCTGCCATGGCCCGGCCTCCAATCACCTGGCCTGGAGCGTGAAAAAAGACGACCTGATCCATAAGGGTTTCGCCGTCGACCTCAAGGACAAGGACGCCACCACCGAGCTGGAAACCTGCGCCCGCTGCCACGCCCGGCGCGCCCCCCTGGGCGATGGCTATACCGTCGGCAAGCGCCTGATGGACGACTACCTGCCCAGCACCCTGACCCGGGAACTCTATGCCCTGGACGGCAAGATCAAGGACGAGGTGTTCGAACACGGCTCCTTCGCCCAAAGCAAAATGTTCGACAAGGGCGTGCGCTGCAGCAATTGCCACAACCCCCACAGCACCGCGCTCAAGGCCCCGGGCAACGGGGTGTGCCTGCAATGCCACAACAGCGCCGGCCAAAGCCCGGTCGCGGGGGTCGACGGCAAGGGCCTGCAGGCCAAGAACTATGACTCCAGCGAGCACCACAAACACGCCATGGGCCAGCCCGGTTCGCAATGCGTGGACTGCCACATGCCCGGCAAGCTGTACATGGGCAATGACTTGCGCCACGACCACAGCTTCAGTATTCCCAACCCCGAGCGTGCGCAAAGACTCGGCACCCCGGACGCCTGCCTCATCTGCCACCAGGGCCGGGCCGGCGACACCATCAGCCAGCAATTCAAACTGTGGAATGCCCAGGCGACGCCCCAGGCGCCGCGCTATGACGAAAGCCTGTGGCTGATCCGCAATGGCCAGCCCGGGGCCGCGCAAGCCTTGTATGAACAGTTGCAACGCAGCAACTTGCCGCCGATCCAGCGCGCCACCCTGCTTGGCGAGCTGCCGGCCTACCCCAGTGAGCAAGGGTTGAACCTCGCCAGCAAGGACCTCAAGCACCCGGCGCCCCAGGTGCGTGAAAGCGCGATTCGCGCAGTCAGCGCCCTGCTCCCGCCGCCCGAGCGCACCGCACTCTATGGCCCCCTGCTGAGCGACCCGGTGCGCGCCGTGCGCATCGCCGCCGCCCGCGACCTGCTGGCTGCCGCCCGCGCTGGCCTGGGCAGTTTCCAGGCTGCCTGGGAGCAAGCCATCGGCGAATACCAGGCGGTGCAACTGAGCCTCGCCGAACGCGCCGAAGCCAACCTCAACCTGGCCATGCTGTACCAGGCCAGCGGCCGCAACGCTGAGGTCGAACCCAGCCTGCGTGCGGCCCTGCTGCGCGATGCGGACTTCTTCCCGGCGCTGGTGACCCTGGTGCAGTGGCTCGAAGCCAATGGCCGCAGCCAGGAAGCCCGGGAACTGCTGCAAAAAAGCCTGCAGCAGCACCCGGACTCGGCGCTGCTGCAACACACCCAGGGCCTGTTGTCGATTCGCTCGGGCGACACCGCCAAAGCAATGCCGGCCCTGGCCAAGGCGGCACGCCTGGAGCCGCAGAACGGCCAATACAGCTATGTGCTGGCCGTGGCCCTGCACGACAGCGGGCAACTGGAACAGGCCTGCGCCCAGCTGGAAAGCCTGCTCCAGCGCCAGCCCACCCAGCGCAATGCGCGCCTGACGCTGATCCAGTACTACCTGGACAACGGCCAGGAGCCCAAGGCCCAGGTGCTGCTGCAAAGCTGGAAAAAACTCAACCCCGGGGACCCGGCGTTGAAATAGCCCGCCAGGCCCTGATGCTGTTCGCTTAAGTGAGAAAGCTGGCGAACAGCAAGCTGGGGTGAGGGAGCTGGCACCTGCTAGAGCGGCCGACGTGACGGTGTGCAGTAGTCGCGTTTTTTGGGGCCGCTTCGCGGCCCAGCGGGAGCAAGCTCCCTCGCCACAGGTACGGTGTTCGTTCTTAAGTGAACAGCAGGTTCGACCAGGGGGCTAACGCCGGCGAAACAGCGGCCGTGGCTCGATCACCGAGCGCCCATATTGCACGCTCATGCCGACCAGGCCCTTGAGGGCATCGGTGGCGGATTTGTCTTCGCGCACGGCAAAGCTGTCGAAGCCGCACTGGCGCATATGGCTGAGCTGATCGCGCAGCACATCGCCGATGGCGCGCAACTCGCCGAGCCAGCCCAGGCGGGTGCGCAGCAGATAGGCCTGGCTGTAGGCACGGCCGTCGCGAAAGCTCGGGAAGTCCAGGGCAATCATCGGCAGCAGCTTGAGCCAGGGTTTGAGGCTTTCCACCTCGTCGTCCGGGCCCAACCACACCGCGTCCCGCGCCGGGTGGTGCTCGATGCGCCGGATCAGCCAGCGCGCCAGGGGCAAGACCAGGGGCCCGTCGGGCAACGGGCCGTCGACCTCGCGGACCAGGGTCCAGGCATCGTCCTCCACCAGCCGCGCTTCGCCTTCCTGCAGTTGCAACAGGTTATTCATGCCAGTGCCTCCTGGGCCTTGGGGTAGACCCGCTCCTTGAACGGTTCCAGGCCGATGCGGTTGAGGGTGTCGATAAACAGCTCTTCGCTTTCGCGGTAGCGCACGAAGGTAGCGATGATCCACTCGATCACCTGGGGGATTTCGGCGGCGCTGAACGACGGACCGATCACCTTGCCCAGGGTGCTGTCGCGGCCCTGGGCGCCGCCGAGGGTGACCTGGTACCACTCGCTGCCGTTTTTATCGACCCCGAGAATGCCGATGTTGCCGATGTGGTGGTGGCCGCAGGCATTGATGCAGCCGGAGATATTGAGGCTGATATCCCCCAGGTCGTGCAGGTAATCCAGGTCTTCGAAACGCTGCTGGATACCCTGGGCAATGGGGATCGACTTGGCATTGGCCAGGGCGCAGAAATCACCGCCGGGGCAGGCAATGATGTCGGTCAGCAGGCCAACGTTGGCGCAGCCCAGGCCCTGCTCGCAGGCTTGCTGCCAGAGGTCGAACAACAGCGACTTGGGCACGTCCGGCAGGACGATGTTCTGCTCGTGGGCCATGCGGATCTCACCAAAGCCGAACTGTTCGGACCAGTCGGCCACCGCACTCATCTGCTCGGCGCGGACATCCCCCGGCGGCGACGCCATGCCTGGTTTGGTCGAGAGCACCACGCAGGTGTAGCCCGGCACTTTGTGCGGCTGCACGTTGCGCGCAACCCAGCGGGCAAACCCCGGGTTCTCGGCCAGGCGCACGCCGTGGTCGAGGTCGATCTCGCTGCGCGGCGGGTAATCGGGGGCGACAAAGGCGCTGGCGACCCGCTGGTACTCGGCTTCGGTCAATTGCGCCGGGCCGTCCTTGAGGTGCTGCCATTCCTCCTCCACTTCCTTGGCGAAGGCTTCGATCCCCAGGGCCTTGACCAGGATCTTGATCCGCGCCTTGTACTTGTTGTCGCGCCGCCCGTGACGGTTGTAGACCCGCAGCACGGCCTCGACGTAGGACAGCAGGTGCTGCCAGGGCAAGCCTTCGCGAATCTGCAAGCCAAGGATCGGCGTGCGCCCCAGGCCGCCGCCGACGATCACCCGCAGCAGCATTTCCCCGGACCGGGTGCGGTACAGGTACAGGCCGATGTCGTGCATCATGATCGCCGCCCGATCCTCCCTGGCCGAGCAGATGGCAATCTTGAACTTGCGCGGCAGGTACAAGAATTCCGGGTTGATGGTCGACCACTGGCGCAGGATTTCCGCCAGCGGCCGAGGGTCGAGGATCTCGTCGGCGGCCACCCCGGCAAAGGCTTCGGTGGTGATGTTGCGCACACAGTTGCCGGAGGTCTGGATCGCATGCATCTCGACCTCGGCCAGGCGTTCGAGGATGTCCGGCACCTCGGCCAGCTCGATCCAGTTGAACTGCATGTTCTGCCGGGTAGTGATGTGGCCGTAGCCGCGGTCGTAGTCCCGGGCGATGCTGGCCAGGGTGCGCATCTGCCGCGCACTGAGGGTGCCGTAGGGAATCGCCACCCGCAGCATGTAGGCATGCTTTTGCATGTACAGGCCGTTCTGCAGGCGCAGCGGCAGGAACTCTTCCTCGCTCAGCTCACCGGCCAGGAATCGCTCGACCTGATCGCGAAACTGCGCCACCCGCTCAAAGACCAGGGCCCGGTCGTAATCGTCATACAGATACATGTCATTGCCTCATCAGTACTGCGCCGCTCCCTCCCGCCCCTCCAACCTGTAGCCACTCCCGCAGGCTCGGGCCGCGCTCGGACGCTGGCCTGCCCGGACAATCGGGGAGTGCCAGAGCGATCCTGGCCCAGCAACGGGCCAGCGCAGCCTCGTGCCACGGCAGCGGCTACAGGGTTGGGGGTCGCACGCTGGAGGGGGCGGACAGGGTTCTTGTGTGATGAAGACTATGGCGCAACAGCTCAGCGCGTTACAGATTCAGGTAAATACTAAAAAACCATATCAGGGCGCGGCCGATGGCCGCAGGCAGGCGAAAAATCTGATCCGTATTAATGCAGTTTTTCTGAGCCTGTTTTGTTTCGTCCATGCTTTCTACAGTTTGCGGCATGCCAGACCGGGTGGCCTGGCAAGACTTTGCAACCGTGGAAGAATTGACCATGAGCACAGCAACAATCGAACCGGCCTACAACTACAAGGTCGTTCGCCAATTCGTCGTGGCGACCGTGGTATGGGGCGTCATCGGCATGGCCATGGGGGTGTGGATCGCCTCGCAACTGGTGTGGCCGGAAATGAACCTCGACCTGCCCTGGACCACCTTCGGTCGCCTGCGTCCGCTGCACACCAGCCTGGTGATTTTCGGCTTTGCCGGCAGCGCCCAGTTTGCCGCCAGCTACTACGCGGTGCAGCGCACCTGCCAGGTGCGGCTGTACTCCGACACCCTGGCCGCCTTCACCTTCTGGGGCTGGCAATCGGTGATCGTGATCATGCTGATCAGCCTGCCCCTGGGCTACACCACCACCAAGGAATACGCCGAGATCGAGTTCAGCGGCGCGGTGTGGATGACGGTGGTCTGGGTCGCCTACGCCATCGTGTTCTTCACCACCGTGGTGCAGCGCAAGACCAAGCATATCTACGTCGGCAACTGGTTCTTCGGCGCCTTTATCCTGGTGATCGCCATGCTCCACGTGGTCAACCACCTGTCGATCCCGGTGGACTGGTTCAAGTCCTACCCGGTGTACTCCGGGGCCACGGACGCCATGGTCCAGTGGTGGTACGGCCACAACGCCGTAGGTTTCTTCCTGACCACCGGCTTCCTGGGGATGATGTATTACTTCGTGCCCAAGCAGGTCGGGCGCCCGGTGTACTCCTATCGCCTGTCGATCGTGCATTTCTGGGCCCTGATCACCCTGTACATCTGGGCCGGCCCGCACCACCTGCACTACACCGCCCTGCCGGATTGGGCGCAGTCCCTGGGCATGGCCATGTCCCTGATCCTCCTGGCCCCGAGCTGGGGCGGCATGATCAACGGCATGATGACGCTCTCGGGCGCCTGGCATAAATTGCGCACCGACCCGATCCTGCGTTTTCTGGTGCTGTCCCTGGCGTTCTACGGCATGTCGACCTTCGAGGGGCCGATGATGGCGATCAAGACGGTCAACGCCCTGTCCCACTACACCGACTGGACCATCGGCCACGTGCACGCCGGAGCCCTGGGCTGGGTGGCGATGATCACCTTCGGCTCGCTGTACCACATGATCCCCAAGGTCTTCGGCCGCGAGCAGATGTACAGCACACCGCTGATCAACCTGCACTTCTGGCTGGCGACCATCGGCACCGTGCTCTACATCGCTTCGATGTGGGTCAACGGCATCACCCAGGGCCTGATGTGGCGCGCGATCAACGACGACGGCACCCTCACCTACTCCTTTGTCGAAGCCTTGCAGGCCAGCCATCCGGGGTTCGTAGTGCGCTTTGCCGGCGGCGTGTTCTTCCTCAGCGGCATGCTGCTGATGGCCTACAACACCTGGCGCACCGTACGCGTGGCCGACCTTGGCCTGGCCGAGCGCGAAGCGCAGATTGCCTGACCACCCCGGGCGCCCTCTAGCGGGGGCGCCCGCCTTGCCCGGGAGTATTCACCCATGGAAATCCTCTTCAACCTGCTGGGCGTGGCCGGCCTGTACCTGTGCATCGAGTACTGCCTGCGCCACCACAACAGCCAAAGCCTGGACGATGCCAGCCTGATTCCCTTTGCCGACGACCCGGAAGTGGCGCGCCGGGTCGAGCTGGCCACCGGCAAGAAAGTCAAGGCCGTGGCCCCCGAAGAAGCCAGGCCGGGTTGGGGCAATATCGATATTTGAGGCCTGGACCACGGTCCGGCACCGGCCCTTTGGTTTAAGCTGCACGCCTGGTTTCACAAGGACGTCTGCCATGCACACTGACCACGACACACCCGGCAAGGCCGGCCGGCACACCCTGAAAACCCTGGCGCTGCTCGGCCTGAGCCTGACGCTGGGGGGCTGCGAGTCGCTGTTCATGCTCGGCTGCATGGGCCGCACGGCGTTGCAGATCGAACCCGGACAACTGCCCGCCGCCATCGTCGGCCAGCCCTATCAGGTCAGGTTGACGGTGCCGGGGTCCCATACGCCCCTGAGCGGGTTCTACCTGGACCCGGCCACACGCTTGCCCGAGGGCATCGAGCTGCGGCAGCTGGCCAATAGCGACTTCGCAGAGCTGTCGGGCACCGCGCACACCCCAGGGGTCTATCCGGTGCTGATCTACACCGCCAGCTACGGCACCCAATGCGCCGGGCAAAGCGCCGAGCGCAGCTATCAGTTGCAGGTCGTGGCGCCGTAGGCACGGCGCCGACGGCGGGATCAACCGCGTTCGCGGGGGATCAGGCTTTGCAGTTGCGCGGCGAGAAAGTTGCCGTCGAAGGCAAAGGTATCCGGGTCTTTCAGGCCGTTGGTCTTGCGCCATTGCCACGTGCCAGACGCCAGCCCCACCAGGGACACGCTGCCATAACGCGCCGCGGTCAGGCCCATCACCGCCAGTGAAATCAGACCACCGGCGCCCATCACATCCGGCACGAATTCCACCGGCTTGCCGGCGATCACGATGGTCAGTTTCTCGGTCTTGAAGGTCGAGGTTTCCACCGCCACGCTGGGGCCGAACGCGACATAGGGTTCGCGCGCGACTTCCAGCAGGTTGGGACTCTTGACCGGGTCCAGCCATTGCTCGATCTGGTCGAACAGCTCGCCGATACGGGTGGCCCAGACCGCCGACTGGCTTTCGAACAGCTGTTTCTTGTGCGCTTCGCTCTGGGCGAATTGCTTGAGCATCTCGCCCAGTTGCTGTACGTCGTCCATTGTCTTGATCCTTGAGTAAACCGGTGTTGCGGGTCTGGATCATGGCAGATGCCAGCCACGGCCGTATGACTAAAGTGCCCGTTGGCGCGCCCGGTACTGGCTGGGGGTCAGCCCCAGGACTTTGCGGAACGCACTGCCCATATGCGACTGGTGAGCAAAACCGGCGTCCAGGGCGATGCTCGCCAGCGCCAAGTCGCTGCTGTCGATTGCGCGGCGCGCGGCCTGGACCCGGGTCTCGATAAGCCAGGCGTGGGGTGTCATGCCGACGGCACGGGTGAAGTCCCGCAGAAAGCGCAGCTCATGCTGGCCGCAGCTAGCGGCCAGTTGTGCCAGGGACAACGGCTGCCCGTATTGCTCAGCCATCTGCTCCAGCACCCGGGCGAACTGCGCTGGACGCGGACGCGAGCACCCCGGTTCGGTCACCGCCTGCAAGGCCAGCAATTGCAGCGCGCAATGCTCCAGGGCCAGCACATCCGGGGTCGGCTCCAGCAGCAGGCGTCGTGCCTGCTGCGCCAATGCCAGGGCGCGGCCGTGACCCTGGCGCTGCACGCGGCCCGAGGTCAGGGGCAATACGCTTTGCAGGGCCTCATCGCGCCAGCGCAACAGCAGGTATTCGCCGCCGGTGTCCGACTCGGAAAAAACCTCGATCCCGGCCGGGGTCAGCGCCAGGGTGCCGGGCCAGGTGTCGAAGTCCTGGCGGTGGTCGCTGTCGATGGCATGCACGCCCTGCTGGCGCTCCAGGGTCACGCCCAGGGTTGACCGCTGCGCCGGGTCGCGCGCGCTGTAGGCCGAGCGCGGCAGCAGTTGCAGGCACAGTCGGTCATCGAGGAACGGCTGGCTCAGCATGTGAAATTTCCTGATAGAACGACGGGGCGTGTCGGCACACACTTTAGAGCATCTCAGGTAGTCATCAACAGGCACTTTGCATGCGAACCATCGGCCTTATCGGCGGCATGAGCTGGGAGTCCAGCGCCGAGTATTACCGGCTTATCAACCAGCAGGTGCGCGAGCAGCTCGGGCCCTTGCGCTCGGCAAAACTGCTGATGTACAGCGTCGACTTCGGGCCTGTCGAGCAGGCGCAACATGCCGGGCGCTGGGAAGATGCGGCGCTGATTCTGGTGGACGCGGCGCAGCGCCTGCAAGCTGGCGGCGCCGAGTGCATCGTGCTCTGCACCAACACCATGCACCGGGTCGCCGAGCAGATTCAGAACGCGGTCGAGGTGCCCTTTCTGCATATCGCCGACCCCGTGGCCCAGGCCGCACAGGAAGCCGGCACACTCAAGGTCGGGCTGCTGGGCACGGCCTTCAGCATGGAGCAACCCTTCCTCAAGGAGCGCCTCGGCGCCCAGGGCCTGGAAGTGCTGGTGCCGGACGCCGAGGAGCGCCAGGCGCTGCACCGGATCATCTACGAGGAGTTGTGCGTGGGCATCATCAGCGCCGAATCGCGCCGGGTGTATCAGCAGGTCATCGCCTCATTGATGGCCCGCGGCGCCCAGGCGGTGATCCTGGGCTGCACGGAAATCGGCCTGCTGATCAAGCCCGAGCACAGCCCCCTGCCCCTGTTCGACACCACCGAGCTGCATGCGCGGGCGGCAGTTGCCTTTGCCTTGCAGCAGCCCTGAAGCCGTCAGGTTTGGGCGCGGGATTGGCGCTTGGCCGAGGTTGTTTCAGGTAGGGCGTCGGCGCTGGTGAGGGCCAGCGCAGCCTTCGGCAGCGGCTACAGGGTAGCCGCTGACGGTGGGTCAGGCCGTGGGTGCTGGCCGCAGGCGCGCCATGCTCAGGGTGTCGACGTAACGCCCATCCCGCACGGCGTATTCGCGCAGCAGGCCTTCGCTGTCGAAACCGAATTTGTGGTACAGGGCGATGGCGGCTTCGTTGTCGGCGTACACCGTCAATTCCACGCGGCGCAGGTTCATCCAGTTGTCGGCCACATCCAATACCGCCGCCAGCAGACAGGTGCCAATGCCCTTGCCCTGCCAGGGCACCGCGACGCCCATGCCGATACTGCCGCAGTGAGCGCGGCGGATCCGCGAATACTGCTCGATGCTGCAACTGCCGATCACCGAGCCTTGATGCAGCGCCACCAGCGCCACGCGGCGCTCGTTGTCCGGGTCCAGGCGCTTGCGCCAGACCTCGCGCGACTGATACGGCATCTGCAACACCTGGCGCGCCACGGCCGGGTCGTTATAGAGGGCGGTGATGCCATCGAGGTGCGCCTCGCTGAAGCGTTCGATGACGATGGTCGGGTCACGGTGAGACATGGCAGGCTCGTCCTTGAAATCGGTGTGGCCGCCGAGTGTAAGCGGCCCGCCTCCGACTTGGCGAGCACCTCGCCCGCCTGCCGTCCCACCCGCTACTCGAACCAGTCGCGCCGCTCGTTGAAGGTGTTGAGGATCAGCTCCACCATCAACTCCACCGCCTGCGGGTGCTCGACCTGGGCATTGACCGCCATCCACGCCTGGCGCTGCATGCCCTCGGCGAACAACCCGGGCAAGGCCGTCAGCCCACGATCGAAGCAGCTCATGTAGCGCGGCAGCAGTCCGATGCAGGCGCTGCAGCGGATCATCTCCAGCATCAGTTCGTAGGCATGCACCTGCACCACCCCGGCCAGACGCTGTTCCACCAGGCTGTTCCAGGGACGCAAGGCCTCGATCTGGCGGTCATGCTGCCACTGCACCAGCATGTAGTCGGCCAGGTCATCCAGGCTGTCGGGGCGCGCCGCCACCCGCGAATAGCGCTTGGCGATATGCGGCAGGTAGTCCAGACGCGCCAGGGCTCGCGGCGTATCGGTGGCGAAGCTCGGCCCGGGCGCTGGCGAGTCCACCCCGGCCAGCCACAGCACCACATCGGCGCTCAGGGCTTGCAGCGACAGCTCGCTGTCGATCGAGATGATCTCCAGGCGCACGCTGGCGTTGCGCCGCAGCAGGGCAATCAGGTCGCGGCCGAGGATGTCGTGCAGGATCGACTCGGCCACCGCCAGGCGGATCAACGGCTGCTCGATCACCGGCAACCGCCGTTCATGGGCCAGGGCGATCAACTGCGCCTGTAACTGATGGCCTTCGCGACTCAAGGTCAAGGCACTCCCGTGGTAGCTGAACAATGAGCGCTGCACCTGTTCTTCGAGCAAGGCCAGCTGCTTGCGCAACAGCGTGGCCTTGATATTGAGGCTGCGCGCCGCCTGCATGAAACAGCCACAGCGGGCGCTGGCCAGAAAGTAGCGGGCCACCTCGGGGTCGATGGCGGCCGCCAGGGCCAGCCAGGCTTCCCGAGGTTCGCCGGACGAGCGATAAGGCGCGATGCCCTGGGGTGCAGCGGGTTCTAAAAAGGCCATTGTTGACTCCCTGTCTTATGGTTATTGCATCCATTGCCGGTGGCTAAAGCGGCTCCTCCAGCACTTTGTTCAATTGCGCGCCATCGATGCTCAGGGTCGCGGTGTTGAGCATGCCTTCGAGGTAGGCCTTGGCGATCTGCTCCTGGCGTTGCGCACGCAGGGCCTGGGTCAGCCGTTCTCGCAGCTCATCGAGGCTGGCCAGGCGCGCCGGCTGTTGCTCGACAAGCTTGAGCACATGGAACCCGGCCGCGCTCTGCACCGCGTCCGAAACCGACCCGGGCTTGAGCCGCGCCACCACGCCACGCACCTCCGGCACCAGTTGCTGCAAGGGCTGCAGGCCACTGTCGCCACCGCGCCGGGCACTCTCGCGGTCCTGGGAATACTGCGCGGCCAGGGCGCCGAACTCGGCGGGCGCGGCTTGGGCCCGGCGACTCAACTCCTGGGCCTGACGCCGCACCGAATCCAGGCTTTGCGGGTCATCGAGCGCCAGGAAGATCTGGCTGACCCGGTACAGCGCCGGGGTCATCCACCCCGCCTTGCCGCTGTCGTAGGCCTGTTGCAGTTCCGCCTCACTGGGGTAGCCCGGCGGCACCTGGCTGACCGAAAGCATGTAGTCGCGAAACACAATCTGCTCGGTGGCGGCGCGCATCTGCTGCTCGACCTCCGGGCGCTGGCGCCAGCCCTGGGCATCGGCCTGCTCCAGCACGGCCTTTTGCGCCAGGCGCGAACGAATCCAGGTTTCCAGGGCGGGACGATTACCCCGCAGTTGCTGCCGCGACTCTTCGGGCAGCGCCGCGAGCAGCGCCGTGAGCTCCGGCAGTGCCACCTGCTGATTGCCCAGGCGCGCCACCGCGGGCCCGCTTGGCTCGAGGTCGACGGCGGGCGCCGCCTGCTGGGCGGCCACCGGGTCGACGCCAGGACGCAAGGCCAGGCCCACGCCCACCACCAGCAGCGCCAGGGCCCCGGCGCCGATCACCAGGCTGGGCTTTTTCACAGGGCGTGCGCCTCTTCAGTGGGGGCCGGCGCGGGGGCAGCGGCGGCGGATTCCTGGGCCTGGAGCTGCGCCGCGTGCTGGCTGTATTCGCGCAGGTAGACGATGAATTCCTGCAACAGGCGGTCCCAGAGTTCCAACTGGCTGCGCAGGTGGCTTTCGCCAACACCGGCCACCACCACGTCCATTTCCATCACCAGAAACTCGCCCTGCAACGCCAGGCGAGCAAAGCGCCGCGAGGCATTCCACAGCTGCGCCAGGCCGTCCGGCAAATCACCCTGGACCCGCAACGCGCAGCTGTAGGTGAAGTCCACGTAGCTGCCCGGCTCCGCCGCCGGGTTGCCGAAGCGCACGGCAAAACCGATGCCCTGGCTGGCGCTGAGCAGTTGCACGATGGCGTTCTGTTCGCTCTGGTTGACCCGGTAGCCGGCCTCTTGCAGCAGCTCGGTAAGGCTTGGCACGGTGACGCTGGTAATCAGTTGTGGGCTGTTCATGCAGGTTCTTCCTTGTCAGTCAGTGGTTGATCGCAGCCTGGGGGGCATCGAAGCGGTTCTGGTACAGCCCGTCGCCAAAGCCCTGGGCCAGTTCCTCGAACTTGACCCGGGCGCCGCTGGCAAACGGCTGGCGGATTTTCATCACGTCGGCCACGTCGATTTTTTCGTAGGCCGCCAGTACCTCTTTGGCGACCTCGTACATCTGCTGATTCTTGACCGAACATTGCTGCACTTGTGTGTCACGTTCGGCCAATTGCCCTTGCAACCGCGCACGCTCGGTCTCTTTGCCCCGGGCCATGACCAGCAGCTCGTCATAGGCCTTCTTGAACTTGCCGGCCTGCTCGCTGCTGGCCGCCACCTGGGCCTGGGCCTGGCTGTGCAGGCTTTGCTGCTGGCCGGCCAGTTGTTCGGCCAGGGCCCGGGTCTTGTCCAGCTCGGCGGTCAGTTGCCTGATTTGCGCCTGGGCCTGCTTTGCCTGGTTTTCCGCAGCGCTGCGTGCAGCAGTGGCCTGGGCCTGTTCGCTTTGCAGGGCCTGCAATTGCGCGGTGGTGCTGCGCAGCTGAGTGCGCAGGCGCTCCTCCATGCCTTCGGCCGAGGCACCGCTGGCGGCCAGGCCGCCCAGGGCCAGTAACAGGCAGCAAGCGCCTGCCCGGGTTCGCGTGTTCATGTGGCGTCTCCCTGCGCGTCAGAAGCGCGTGTTGATTTCCAGCTGCATGACGTCGACTTCAAACGGCGCGCCATACACCTCTGAAGCGCTCAGCCAACGGGCGCTGGCGTAGATGTTCTTGTCGATGCCGTAGTTGCCGCCAATGAAATAACCCTTGGCGTTGGTGCCGCCCAGGTGAAACGACGAGTCGTTGAAGCCGTCCGGCAAGGCGTCGGGCTGGATGTACTTGTAGCCAGCCAGCAGGTTCCAGTCGCCGGCCTTTTTCATCTCCAGCGCGCTGCCCAGGGTGAACTGCACCATCAGCGCGTTGGCGCCGCTTTCAAACTGGCCATTGCGGTTGATGTTGTTGACGATTTCGCCCTCGCTGCGCTTGAGCATCTCGCCCTTGTCGTAGGCCAGGTTGTGAATGAAGTTGGTCTGGCTGCGCAGCTTGAGGTCGTCCGGCAACTCGGCATCCCACACCAGGTTCAGGTCGAGCACGTCGAACTTGGACGCCAGGCCGACGTACTGCGGCTGCGGGGTCAGGCCGGGCGTGGCCGGGTTGGGGCTGATATCGCGCAGCAGGAACACGCTGTTGCCCTTCTGCATGAAGGCCACCCGCGAGCCGTCACTGTCACACGCCGGCTGCCCGGCCCAGGGTGCGCAAGGGCTGGAGCGCTGGCCTTCGATGTCGTCGAAGCGGTAGTAGGCCAACGCGCCTTTGAGGCTGTTGCCACGATTGATCCGCCAGTTGGCGCCGATCTGCCCGCCGAACAGCCATTTGTTGTCGCTGTCTTCCTTGTCCAGGCCGTTGCTGCTGGCGGTGTCGGAGCTGTACTCGACCGGGAACGCGCCCAGGGTGCCGAACAGCCCCCAATCACTGTTGAGCGTGTGATTGAAGATCGCCGCCACGCCGTCGAAGTTGAGGTCGTTGGAATACATCATGTCGGTGGAGAAAAACGGGTTGGCGATCCGCCCGCCGGTCAGGGTCAGGTCCTGGGTAGCCTTCCAGGTCAGGTAGCCCTGGTCGAGCCAGATGTCCTTCTTGCCAAAGCCGCCGCCCAGGGTCTGGGTGGTGGATACCGGGTTGTTGTCGGAACCGGTGCCGATCCGCACGCCGGCGGTCCACTCCGGTGAAATCAGCGCTTTCATGCCCAACCGTGCACGCAGGCGGAACAGGTTTTCCCGATCTTCGCGGGTGTTGAGCAAGGGTGGCAGCTTGGTGTTGGTGTCTTTGTTGACGTCGTAGGGGCCCGTGTCGTTGAGCTTGGCGTAATCGACGATTTCATTGCTGTTGTTGCCCGAGTAGTAGCGCGACTCGTCCCGCAGGCGAATGTCGCCGTCGAAGCTGATGCGCGACACCCAGTCGGGGAAGGTGTTGGGCTGTGCCCAGTTTTCCTGCTTGGCGGTGGCCATGACCTCGGCCTTGACCTGATCGCGGATCTGGTCGCGCACCGCCGCCGGTACGTACTGCACCCGCACATCCCCCGGGGCGGTGGCGGGGCCGGCCGCCACCGCCGTCGCATTGCTCGCCTGACGGGCCTGGCGGGCTTCGCTTTCAGCCTGGGCAATCAGCCCGTCGGCCTGTTCCTGCTTGAGCACGCCCTGCTGCACCAGCAGGCGGATCAGGTTGATCGTGGCGTTTTCCGAAGGCGCAGCCGGAGCGGCCGTCGCCTGGCCGACCAGGGTCGCAATGACCATGCCGACCGCCAGGGTCAATCGATTCACGTGGGAAATCATCTGCACACAACTCCTGTAGAAAACTGCAAATAGGGTTCGATCAATCCGGACGCCGGCCCTTGAGGGACAGGCGCACCGGCAGGGTCAGCGAGGCCGGCGTGCGTTCCTTGAGCCGCGGCGTGGCGCGCAACGCCGCCAGCACCTGGGCATCGGTCTGCGGGTCGCCACTGGACTGCACCAGCTCGGCCCGGGTGACCTGGCCATCGGCGCTCAACCACAGGTCCGCCTGTACTGCGTAGGCCTTCTTGCGCAGCTCCGGGTCTTCGCGCAGCAGGCGCTGGAAGGTCGCCGCCAGGTACTGCTTGAACGTCCCGGTGCCCAGGCCGCCCCCACCGGAACCGGCCATGCCGCCGCCCTTGCCGGCGCCGATGTTGAAACCGTCGTTGCCGGACTGGGCATCGCCGTCGATCTGCATCGGGTTGGCCAGGTCCTGGGCCGGGTTGGGCGGTGCCTCTTCCTCGGGCTTGACCTGTTCCGGCTCTGGTGTCGGCTCGGGTTCGGGGACTTTTTCCTCGACCTGGGGCTCAGGCTCCTTCGGCTTTTCCGGAGGCGGTGGGGGTGGCGGCGGCAAGGGAATGATGGTCGGCACCTTGGGCGCTTCACGGCGCACGCCGCTCATGTCATTGGCCCATTGCCAGAGCAGCCAGGCCGCCACCGCGCCCAGCAGCAGGCCGGCGCCCCACTTCAACAGGCGCGCGGCGCGCGGCGTGTGCCGCACCGGTGGCAGCTGGATAGGTTGTTGTGCGGTCATGGCTCAGCCCTGGCTCGGTTTGCCGGTGACCAGCCCGACCTGGGACAGCTCCAGGCGCCGCAGCAGGTCGAGCACCTCGATCACCTTCTGGTACTGCACCGTGGCATCGCCGCGGACAATCACCGGAAAGTCCGGGCTCTGGGCCTTCTCGATGCGCAGGCGCTCTTCCAGCTCGGCCAGGGTCACCGGGTAGGCGTCGAGGAACACCTGGCCGCCGTCGTTCACCGAAATCGCCTTGGTCTTGGCCTCGGACAACGACACCGAGGCGCTGGCCTTGGGCAGGTGGATCTGGATCCCCGAGACCTGGGCGGTGGCGGTGAGGATAAACATCACCAGCACCACCATCAGCACGTCCACCAGGGGCGTGATGTTGATGCTGTCGACGGCGGCGTCTTCTTCGTCGTCATGGGAGGCGTTCACGGAAGCCATGGCGGTTCTCCTCAGGCCGGTACGGAAGCGTTGGGATGGCTGACCCGCCAATGGGCGTTTTCGCTGTGCTGGCTCTCGCCGTGCATCTCCGCCAGGCGGGTGATGAACTCGTCGACGAACACCCGCATGTCGGCGCTGACCTCGCGGTTGCGGGTGATCAGGCGGTTGTAGCCAAACAGCGCCGGGATCGCGACGAACAGGCCCATGGCGGTGGCCAGCAGGGCCGCGGCCATGCCCGGGGCGATGGCGTTGATGTTGACGTCACCGGCCATGGCCGTGCCGAGGAACACCACCATGATCCCCAGCACCGTGCCCAAGAGGCCGATATAGGGTCCGCCGGCGATGGCGTTGGACAGGGTCGACAGCTTGGCGCTGAGCTGCTGGTTTTCCCGGGTGCGCACCCCGTCCATGGAGCAGCGGATGGCCTCGATGGTGGCCGCCGAGACCGACGACGTGTCGGCGCCCTGGGCCCGCCGGGTGCGGATCTCCTTGACCGCCACCAGGTACAGGCGCCACAGCGAGGAATGGGTCAGGCGCTCGGCCAGTTGCGGGTCGTCGGCGAACATTTCCAGGCGCGTGCCGATCTGCGCGAACTGCTCGCGAAAGACTTCATTGGCACTGCTGACCCGGCTGACCATACGGTTCTTGCGCAGCATGATTATCCAGGACTGGATCATCATCCCCGCCAGCACCAGGATGATCACCCAGGCGTCCACCGGCACCGCGTTGAGCAGAAAGCCCAGGCTGCCGAAACCGAAACCCGACTGCTCTTCATCGACGCCATAGGCCACCAGCTTCGACTCGGCGCCTTGGGCGCTGGCGTCGGCCAGGAGCAAGGCGGCCGGACGCGAGACCTTGGACAGGCGCAGTTCGTCCAGGGCCCCGGTGAATGGCAGGTGGGTGCTGGCGGCGTCCGGCAGGTCGGCGCCGATGGCCAGGGGCGAATTGAACGCCGGCAGCGCCAGGGCCAGGCTCGCGGTTTCGCGGCCGTTGAGGTAGAGCGCAACCCGCTCGCCCTGGGCAGTAAAGGCCAGGTGTTGCCATTGACCGGGGTTCAGCGGCTGGGTCGAAACAGCGCGCTGGCCGTCGACCTCCACGAACGGCGTGCCCTGGTTCAAGCCCAGCAACAGGCTGTGGGCGCCGTCGCGGCGGGCCAGCAGCACTTGCTCGCCGCTGGCCTGGTCCAGGCGCAGCCAGCTGCTGAAGGTAAAGGCGCCACCTGCGCTGTGTTGCAGCGACGGGCTGGCCGGCAACAGCAGCGGCTGGCCGCTGAACTGCAAGGCGCGGCCGATCACCCCGTCGATGCTGGCGCCCGTGGCGTTCTGCGCCGTGTTGCCGTAGGCGGTGGTGTCCTTGGCCGGCGTGCCGTTGGCGCCGTCGAAGTGGTAGATCGCGCTGTAGTTCGGATCGAAGGTCAGTTGGCCATTGGCGGTGGCCGGGGCCTTCTGGTTGCCGTAGTACATCCAGATGTCCTGGCGCTGGCCGCCTTCGACCTTGGGCACATCGACCCAGATCAGGGCCATGCCCATCAGCGGGTCGAAGCTTTCGATCTGGTGGTTGAGTACGGTCTTGTCATCGGCCGCGACAAAGCGCAGGTCGGCGCCGTCTTCCTTGACCCCGTCAAAGGTGAAGTTGCCGGTGTGCAGGCGTACCAGCAGCGCGGTACGGCCCAGGGCCTCGTTGATCGCCGCGCCCTGGGGCGTGGTGTCGACCGAAATCTGCTTGCGGTAATGCCAGTCATCCTGCCACCAGGCATGGGCCGTGGCCGGGAGCACGAAGCCCAGGCAGATCAACAGGCTCAGAAATAAGCGTTGCATGTGATGGGTTCTCCGTAAAAGTCAGAACGTCGCCTGCACACTGAAGTGCAGGCGCGGGTCGTATTTCTGGGTGTTGGGGCCGTCTTTGAGCGGGTAGCCCCAGTCGAGGCTGCCGGACAGCCACTTGCTCAAACTGGCGCGGGTGCCGAGGCCGACACTGGCCAGGCTGTACTCGTCTTCCTGTTCGGGCAGCGGGTCATGCAGGGACAGGTGTGCGCCTTCGGCGAAGGCGTAGAAGCGCCACTCCTGCACATAGCTGCCGAGAAACCTGGCCAGGGACGGCGTACGCAGCTCCTGGGACAGCAGGTAGCCCTCATCCCCCGTGCGCTCAGCGGCCAGGTAGCCGCGCACCGAGGTGGCGCCACCGGCGGAATACTGCTCGTTGGACACCAGCGGTCCGGAGGCCAGTTGGAAGCCGGCCTTGGACGCCGACTGCCAGTCGCTGGCGAAGGTGTAGGTGAAGTTCAGGTCGCCCTTGAGCACGGCAAAGCTCGGGCTCGCGGCGTCGCGCTTGTACTGGAACTCCTCCGCATCGCTGCCGTAGCCGAAAAAGCTGCGGGTGCCGACGATCAGGTTCAGGCCCAGCCCCAGTTGCGATGTTTCGCTGTAGCGGTAGCCGTTGTAGCCAAAGGTCAGCGGCGCGTACTTGAGGGGAATCTGGTCGCTGCTGGAACCGAAACGCATCTGCTCGTCGAAGTCCTTGAAATCCACCCCCACGGACAACGAGTTGGCCCAGTTGCCGGCGGCCGGCAGGCTGTAGATCGCCGACACGCCATAGGAATGGCCCTTGCCCAGCACGTTGCTGCCGCCGATGGTGGCGATGTTGCTGTCGGACTGATAGCCGGAGAACTGCAGGCTCCAGCGCTCGCTCAAGGGCGCGCTGTAGGAGCCCGACCAGACCTTGGCGTTGGCGCTGTCCTGGGGCGCGGTGAAGTAGGTCAGGGAAATGCTGTGCCCCAGTTGCCAGAGGTTGTCGTAGCCCAGGGTGGCGACGCTGCGCAGCTTCTCGGTGTCGGCGCTGTAGTCGTTGTTCAGGCCAAGGCTGGCGTGCCACGGATTCTGGTCCTCCACCTGCAGGTCGACGTCCATGGTTCCCGGGCGCTGGCCTTCACGCACCAGCGGCGTGACCTGGCGCCCGGCGCTGCGGTTGAGGCCGGCGAGCTGGGTCTGCACCCGGGCGAAATCCGGCACCTGGCCTTCTTGCAGCGCCGGCACCTCGTCGCGGATCTCCACCGGCGAATAGTGCTTGGCGCCGACCACACGCACCCGGCCGACCTTGGTCTCGCTGACTTGCAGGTAGACGATACCGTCATCGACCTTCTGCTCCGGCAGCTCGACAAACACCGACTGATAGCCCTGGGCCTGGTAGACCTTCTGCAAGGCATCGCGCGCGCCTTCGATATCGCTCAAGGCCTTTTGCGGGCCGAGAAACGGGTACACCGCCTCCTCGATGGCCCGGGCATCGAGCACCGTGTTGCCGCGCACAAAGTACTCGTTGACGTCCACCAGCCGTGGCGCCGGTTCCGCGCCCTGCCCCACAGGTGCCTCGTCGGCCTGGGCCGTCGGCACCAGCGCCCCCAGCGCCAGCCAGCCGCACAGCACCAGGCCGCGCCCGCCCGCCGCCGGCCGCTTTGACTTGAACAGATGCTCCACACCGCCCCCTAGATTGCCGAAATTGCCCGGTCGCCCGGAACCGGCCGTCGCTGTCTGCACAGCGTTTGGCCCCTTCAATTGTTCGATGTCGATGTGTGGGCGTGGCGCGACAGCCAGGTGTGCAGCAAGGCGAAATTCAGGGAGAACTCCGGCATTTGCAGCAAGGCGCCGCAGAACACTTCACCGATGATTTTCTGGATCAGTTGCACCGCTCGCGGGTTGTTGAGCAAGGTGGCGATGTCGCGGCTGAGGGCGTTGAAACTCCAGACCTTCTGATTCAGGTCCAGGCCGACAAACCAGCGGAACAGCAGGTTGTAATTGAGCTGCTCGTACAACTGCTGCTCGCTGGGCACCGAATACAGCAGTTGCAGCAACAAAATCTGCAACACCGTCTGCGGCGCGATCAGCATGCCCGGCTCGGCGTTCAGGCTTTGCAGCAGGTCACGGTGCTCGGCCAGCAAGTCATCGATCTGCGGGCGCAGCAGCACCAGCGAATGCCCCGGCGGGATGTAGCTGGACACCTCCTTCAAGGCCCCCTGCCAGTCATCCTGGGACACAATCCAGACCCACGGCGCGCCGTAGCGATACACCGACACCGGCTTCTTGCGCGCGGCCTCGACAATCTTCGACAGCCGCTGATCCAGCTCCTGCATGCCCACTTTCGAGTAACGTTCCATAGTCCCCATCGCCTCACTCCTGGCATCCCGCCTCGCCCCGAAAAAAGCCCTCTGGGCCCCCTCAAGCGCGTTACATAGCCAAGACCTGTGCGACCCGGTGCTACCGAACTTTTGTCACAAAAGCTTCATTCACAAAAAAGCGCCGCCCAACCGCCCACGGCAAAAGCCCGGGCAGGCGCTGAAAAAAATCAAGAAAAAGAGCAAGAGAGCCTGTAGTCGCCGCAGGCTCAGGCCGCGTTCAGATGCTGGCCAGAATAGGCGCGAGAGATACAGGCGGGGGAAGTGTGGGTTCTTATGGCCCGCATCCATAGGCAAGCCGAGCCTGGCACCCGCGGCTAGCGGACCGAGGTGCCAAGCCCCCACCCGGATTAACCAGAAGACTCACCCGCAAGGGTTTCAACAGACAGATCGTCCAGCAACAGGATCTCAATCCGCTCCTTGCCCCGGCCGGTATTCTTGCGCTTGAGTTTCACCTGGCCAATCTCGCGGGTTGAACGGGGGTGGGTGCCGCCACAGGCCATCCGGGCAAACCCCTCCACCTGCCAATACCTGCGCTGGGCCTGGACATCGCTGAAGTCGGTGACGATGGGCAGGTCACGGGCGATCAGCTCGTTCGCCGCCTCTTCGATCTCGGGGAACCAGCCGGCAAGGCTGACATCGCTGGCGAAATCGATCCGGGCCTTGTCCTGGGCGATATGCGCACCGATCCGCTCAATGCCCGGGCGCAGTTGATAGACCAGTTGCAGGACCATTTCCGCGGCGAAGTGCAGACGCATCAGCCGATAGCGCCTGGCCCAATCAATGCGCCATGCGACCGGATCCCCGACCTTGAGCGAGTGGTCGTGCGCCAAGGTGTAGACGATCTCCAGGCCGAGCTTTTCGGCCTTGATCACCGGGTAACCGGCCAATGAGCCGTGATCGCTTTCCTGGCCGCCGGAGAAGGCGAAAAATATCGTCGCCTCGACCTGCACCTGCTCGCCGTTCACTTGGGTGACGACGGTGTCCAGCATCGTCCGGTAAGGCTCGTCCCAGAATATTTTGCGCGTCATGTTCCTGATCTTCCTTTTTTGAACATGAACAGACAGTAGTTAATCCGGACCGGGATGGCTTGTACGATCTTGCTCTATGCGCGCCCTGCTCCTGGCGCCTTGCCCGCGAGGTCAGGCCTGGGCAAACAGCGCCTGGATATCCCGCAACAGCCGGAAGTGATCGCTGACCGCGAACAGGCCGACCGAGGGTTGCAAATGATCGGTGCCGGGCGCCGCGACGCCGCTGGCGATGATCTGGAACTGATTCGCGCGGTCAGGCAGATCCCGCAGGCCGTAGGCCGCATGGCGCGAGATACGCTGCTGGCCATCGTTGTAACGCTGGCCCTTGGCCCGGCACTGCAGGAGGTCCGCCGGGGCGGGGCGCTGGCGCGAGGCAAAATCATAAATCTCGACAATGGGCGCTTCGTGATTGCCGAGGATCTCCAGGACGTAAATCCCGTAGAACCACTCGCCGATCTGCACCGACGCGGCATCACCGGCCCTCCAGAACGTCTGGTCCTTGGTCCTTGCCGGGCGCCGGCTCAGCGCGGTCGGCGGCGAAACGAGCAAGGCCTTGACCGCCTCGCGCTGGCGATAAAAAGCGTCGCTCAGCACCACCTGGTCGTTGAGCCGGTCGACCGCCCGCAACGCACCGTGGGTCAAGCCGTCGTCCTTGAACCCATGACGGTGCAGCACCACCGCCAGGGCCAGGCATATCAGGTCCTTGTAATGATCGGTGGCAACCTCCCCGGAGGCGTTCAACACACAATTCCAACGCAACAACAGCGGCCCGATCACCCGCGCCGCGAGCGCCTCATGAAGGTCTTTTTCCGGGCCCAGCATCTCCCAGGCGGTAAGTCGCGAAACGTCATGCACGATGGGATCGACCAGATCACGGGGAAGATAAGCCAGCAGTTGTTTGTGATTCAAAATCGAGCGCCTGGGTTGTGAGAGGGGTTGCGGATCCTTGCCCAGACGCGCGCGCCGGGTCAAACAACAATTTGCCCGGCTGTAGCCGCTGCCAAGGCACGAGGCTGGGCTGGCCCTCATGGGCGCTGGAAGTACACCTGGAACAATTGCGCTGGATTTTATGATCAGCGCAGCCTCCAGCAGCAGCTACTTCACCGCCGCTAAAATCCGCTCCAGCTCCGGCCGCGTGTATTTCTCCCAGGGGCACACCTCCCGAGGATCGCCGCGGTGGCAATATTCCCCGGCATCAAACGCCTGATAGATGGAAAACGCCGGCTCAGGCATTTGCGCGTCCAGGGACAGGTCGACAATCGCGCCAATCAACCCGTTCATGACCTCATCGCAGAACTCGAAATCCCGACTGTTGGAGGTAAACCTTCGGGCCACGGCCAGCGCGACCTGGTTCAACAGGTCGCGCCGATCGACCTGCAGGCGCTGAGCAATAGGGTTCAGGTCGAGGCCGGAGCCTTCTTCGATGGCGGCGCGCATCACGTCATCAAGGTCGGCGTCGCTCAAAGTAATAATCATCGATGCAAGGATCCGCCATGCAAAAGGCCGGAGTATGCAACGTCGATGCAGGATCCGCCCAGCCCGGAGGTGTGCCACACCAGACGTCACTTTCCACCCCTCCTCCCAGCCTTTATCCTGCCGCTCCTTGTTCGCTGGCTTTTGGGGTTTTCATGTACGTCGATGTTCCGCGCCGCCTGGTGTTTTTTGACAAGAGCGACACCGCCAAGGTCCCGTGCCTGACCCAATACCATCCGGACACGGGGGCGCTGACCCAACCGCTGGGTGCCCAGCCGGATGACAGGGTGTGGGATGTGGCGCGCGATGGTCGGCGCATGGCCCTGCAAGGGGCTGACTGGCAGGTGGTGCGGGGCGCCAGTCGCTCTCGCCTGAGTTTTCTGGAGGACGGTGCGGCGCTGCATGAGACCCAACAGTTCCTGTCGTTCTGGTGCCGGTTCGACCCCAGTGGCCGCTACGCGCTGACCAGCACTTTCAATGGCAAAAAACGCCCGGTGGTGATCGACCTCGACAACGGAACTTGCAGTGAGCCTATCGCCCGAGATGTGGACGCGCGCTACGGCTGCATCGACCCCTTGCAAGGCAGGCTGTGGGTGCCCGACGAGCGTACGCGCAACAGCCTGCTGGCGGTGGACTGCGCCAGTGGCGAAGTCGACAAGCTGACGCTGGCGCTGGAGGCCAAGAGCAAGAGCCTGCGGTTTTCCCGGGACGGCCAGTCCCTGTTTGTCACGACCGACAGCAATCGGCTGCTCTGCTGCGACCGCACGGGCGCCACGCTGTGGTCCCGGGACCTGGGGGAATACGGCCAGTTGGGCTCGGGGACGATCCTGTTCAACGAATCCGGCAGCCATTTATGCGTGCCGATCTCGTCAACGCCACACTCGCGCTGGGGCGAAGACATCATCATCGCGGCCGACAGCGGCCGGATCGAAAACACCGTCGTGCGCCAGAAAGGCCCACCCGCCCGGCTCGCCGCCGACTGGTTTGGCGATCATCTGTTGACCCATCTGGCCGAGGTCGTGGATTTTTTCACCGGGGAAGTGGTCGAGCAGTTGGAGCTGTCGACTGTGCGGCCTGCATAAGAGCCAGCCGCCGCGGCTACCCCCTGTAGCCGTGGCCGGAGTCGAGCGGCAGTGGCGATCGCAGCCGCAACCTATGTCGTGACCTGGCCCTCAGCGCCGACGCCATCAATCCCCTCTTCCAGCATGGCCAGCGCGCCGACAATCAGCGCCTGCATGCCCTGAGCCAGCTCCAGCTCCATTTCGGCCTCTTCCACCGCACGGTCCGCGTTCACCACCGGCTCCCGGCCCGTGACCGAATACACCGTGTCGGACACGGCGATGCAGTGGAAGGCCACAGTCGCCAGCAACCAGCGCGCCTGCTCCTTTGAAATGCCATAGGCCTGGGCGATATGGCTCTGATGCCCGTCGATCTTGGCAAGCATCGGCTGCGTCGCCGCCAGCCTGCGGATCACGTAGGGGGTCAGCCCGGGGTGAGCCTTGACGAACTCGCGAGTCGAAGTGACGAACAGACTCAGGTACTCGCGCAGGCCGCCAGGCTCCTTGCCGCTGGCCTGGGGGATCTGCCAACGGCTGAAAATCTCCTCGGCGACCATGCTCTTCAGTGCCTCAAGGTTCGCCACGTGCTTGTAGAGCGCCATATGGCTGACCCCGAGCGCGGCGCTGACACCCACGAAGGTGATGCTCGGCAAGCCCATCTTGATACCGGCGTCGACGATCCGTTCCCGGGTGATGGTGCGAGGACGCCCGCGTGTTGCGGGTGGTTGTGGCGGTTTCATGCTGATTCCTAGTGCGGGGACTGCAGTGTTGTAGCCGTCTTGTCTAGATTCCGCAAATTAGTTTATAGTCATGCAACTAATTACCGCGTTGATTTTCAAGGCTGTTTCACGCGAATCCAGCACCCAGTCCCTGCCCTGTTCCTGGAACACGGCAGCGCGGCAACGACTCGCCAAGGCCAGGCACAAGGCAGTGCGAACGCGCTTTTTCATCCTCCTGAATTTCTGGACCTCGCCTCCTCATGGAAACTAACGACACGGCCTGCGCCGCACCCAAGGTGCCCGGCCCGATCAGTCAAGTACTGCGCCCGATCCGTGGCCAATTGGCAGTGGCGGCAACGCTGGCAGCCGGCGGCGCGATGCTCGCCCTGGTGCCGCTGGCCGGCATTGCCCAGCTCGCCAGAATCGTCCTCGGTGACGTTGCCGTCAGCGCCAGCGAGGTGTGGTGGGTGGTGACAATCAGCGTGGCGAGCCTGTTCGTCGGAATGGCGCTGCTGGCCTGCGCCGAAATGCTCGCCCACCTGGCTGACAACCGCCTCACCCACCACCTGCGCCTGGCGATCACCCAGCGCCTGAGCCAAGTGCCCCTGGGCTGGTTCACCAGCCGGGCCTCGGGCGAGGTCAAGCAGGCAATGCAGGACGACATCAACACCCTGCACAGCCTGACCGCGCATTTCTTTACCACTGCCGGCCGCGCCGTCGGCGCCATTCTGATTTCGGTGATCTACCTGTTCGCGATGGACTACTCCATGGCCATCGTCTCGATCCTGCCGTTCCCCGCGTACTTCCTGTTCTTCGCCAGGGCCATGAAAGCCAGCGGCGCGAACATGGATGAATTCGTCACGGCGATGGGCCGCATCGATAACGCCGTGGTCGAGTTCACCCATGGCATCCCGGTGGTCAAGTCCTTTGGCGCCAGTGGCCAGGCACACCGCGGCTACCGCGAGGCCATAGACGCCTTCGCTCAGACCTTCATTGGTTTCACCCGCCCGCTGGTCGCCTCGATGGCCAACGCCAACGCCATGATCGCTCCGGTGGCGGTGCTCGGCGTGGTGCTGATCTGCGGCACGCTGTTCGTCAGCCAGGGCTGGATCGCCCCGCTGGATGTGCTGCCGTTCGCCCTGGTCACGCCAGGTCTCTGCGCCCCGCTGCTGTTGCTGCACTACATCACCCACGACCTGAATCAGGCGACGGGTGCAGCGCAGCGCGTACAGCAGTTGTTGCAGACCCCGGTGCTCGAACAACCGACGGCGGCGCAACGCCAGGTGCCGGCTGGCAGCGAGATCCGCCTGGAGCAGGTCGGCTATGGCTACGCCAGCGGGCACAAGGTGCTCTCGGGCATCAGCTTCACCCTTGAACCGGGCACCACCACCGCCATCGTGGGCCCCTCGGGCGCTGGCAAATCGACCCTGGCTCGCCTGCTGCTGCGCTTCTTCGACCCGAGCGAGGGGCGCATCACCCTGGGCGGCGTGGACCTGCGGCATATCGAGTCGACAAACCTGTACCAGCACCTGGGTTTCGTGCTGCAGGAGGTGCGCCTGATTCATGCCAGCGTGCGCGACAACATTGCCCTGGGCCGGCCCTCGGCCAGCCAGCAGGAAATCGAAGACGCCGCGCGCATGGCCAACATCCACCAGCGCATTGTGCGCCTGCCTCGTGGCTACGACTCGGTGATTGGCGAGGACGCCCAGCTCTCCGGCGGCGAACAGCAACGGGTGAGCATTGCCCGTGCCGTGCTGCTCGATCCGCCGGTGCTGGTGCTCGACGAAGCCACGGCCGCCGCCGATGCCGAAAATGAAGTGGCGATCCAGGACGCGCTGTCGCGCTTCGCCGCGGGCCGCACCCTGTTGGTCATCGCTCACCGCCTGGACAGCGTGATGTACGCCGACCAGATCATCGTGCTCGAGAACGGCCAGGTGCAGGAGCAAGGCAACCACGCCACATTGCTCGCTCGCGGGGGAACCTATGCCCGACTGTGGGCCCTGGGCGGCCATGACCAGGCCAAAGAACAGGCGGTGCCGTCATGCTGAAGAACTTCATGCAGCTGCTGGGCGACGAGGCGCCGGTCTTTCGGCGCTACCTGGTGCTGGCCGTGGCTTACGGTGTGCTCAGCGGGCTGACCATCCTCACCCTGGTGCCGGTGATTGGCGACTTGCTGGCCGGCAATGTGCGCGGCGCGACGCTGTGGCTGAGTGTGCTGCTGGCCGGCATGCTCGCCTGCTGGGCCTGGCGCCGCACACTGGAAAAGGCCGGGGTCGCGGTCGGGGTCGCGGTCCTGCGGGGCGCTCGACAGCGCATCGGCGACCACGTTGCGGGCCTGCCGGTCGGTTGGTTCACGTCGCAGAACACGGCCCGGCTCAGCCATGTGATCACCCACGGCATGATGGCCGTGGCCCAACTGCCGGCCCATGTGCTGACCCCGGTGATCAGCGGCATCGTGACCCCGCTGGTGATGGTGGCGGCCCTGTTCGCCCTGCACTGGCCCATGGGCCTGATCGCGTTGGCGGCGCTGCCGCTGCTCGCCGGCGCGTTTCTGTTCACCGCCCGCCTGGGCCGGCGGGCCGACGCGGTCTACCAGCAGCACTTCGCCGACGCCAGCCAGCGCATGGTCGAGTTCGCCCAGGCCCAGTCGGTGTTGCGTGCATTCAATGGCGGGGGCGGCAGTACCCACTTGCTGGAGCAGGCCATCGATCAGCAACGGCAGTCCGCACTGCGCCTGATCCTGCAATCTTCGTTGTCGGCGGTGCTCAATACCTGGTTCGTCCAGGCCACCTTTGCCGCCTTGCTGGTGGCCGCCGCGCTGTGGCTCAACGCCAGCCTGAGCGGCGGCCTGGAAACCGGCTCGGTGCTGGGCGTGGTCACGGCCCTGTTGCTGGTGTGCCGTTACATCGATCCGCTGCTGGACGTGGCCAGCTATGGCGAGATCCTGCGTGGCGCCCACGGCCAGCTCGATGCGGTGTACGAAATCCTCGCGGTCCGGCCCTTGCCCGAGCCGGAGCAGCCGCAGGCCCCGGCCGATGCCTCGATAACGTTGCGCCAGGTGAGTTTCCGCTATGGGCCGGAACAACCCGATGTCCTCAGCGACCTGAGCCTGAGCATCGCCGCGGGCGACATGGTCGCGCTGGTCGGCGCGTCCGGTTCCGGCAAGACCACACTGGTGCGCCTGATTGCGCGCTTCTTCGATGTCAGCCAGGGCAGCGTGCTGATCGGCGGCGTGGATGTGCGGCAGATGTCCAGCGCGCAACTGGCCGGCCAGATCAGCCAGATCTTCCAGGACAGCTACCTGTTTCAAGGCAGCATTGCCGACAACATCCGCATCGGCAAACCCGATGCCAGCGCCGCCGAAATTCTGCAAGTAGCGCAACAGGCCGGCGTCAGCGAGATCATCGAGCGCCTGGCGCAGGGCATCGACACCCCGGTCGGAGAAGGCGGTGCACGCTTGTCGGGTGGCGAACGCCAGCGCATCGCCATTGCCCGTGCGCTGATCAAGGACGCGCCGATCCTGCTGGTGGACGAAGCCACCGCCGCCCTGGATGCGGAGAATCAGGCCGTCATTACCCAGACCCTGGCCCGGCTGCGGGGGCGACGCACGTTGATCGTGATTGCCCACCAGCTGTCCACGGTGGCGATGGCCGACCAGGTCCTGGTGCTGGATGAGGGCCGTCTCGTCGAACAGGGCTCGCCGGCATCCCTGCGCGCCAGCGGCGGCCGCTACGCGCAGTTCCTGGAGCAGCGCCGGGCTGCCCGGGGCTGGCGCATCGCGAGCGCCACCGGCAGCGAGTCCCGTTGATGCGTGCACGCTGGCTGGGGCTGTTCGCCCTTCTGTGCCTTGTGTCGTTGCTGGTCGGCGCGCGGCAGGTGGCCTGGAGCCAACTGTTGTCGCTGTCGGGCGATGCCTGGCTGACGCTGACCGCCAGCCGCCTGCCACGCCTGGCAGCGCTGGTGCTGACGGGGGTCGGGTTGTCGGTCTGCGGGGTGATTGTGCAGCACATTGTGCGCAACAAGTTCGTTGAGCCGGGCACCACCGGCGGGCTGGATGCAGCCAAGCTGGGCATCCTCGTCTCGCTGTCCGTAGCGCCCGCAACCGGCACCCTGGGGCGGATGTTATTCGCTTTGGTGTTCTGCTTCGGTGCGAGCCTGATCTTTGTCGCGCTCATCCGCCGCATCCGGTTCAAGAGCACGGTGCTGGTCCCGGTGATCGGCCTCATGTACGGCGGGGTCTTGAGCGCCATCGCCGAGTTCTACGCCTATCGCCACAACATCCTGCAAAGCATGCAGGGCTGGTTGCTGGGTGATTTTTCCAAGGTGGTCCAGGGCAACTACGAAATCATCTACCTGATTCTGCCGATCGTCGCCCTCTCCTACCTCTATGCCCAGCGTTTCACCGTGCTTGGCATGGGCGAGAGCATGGCCACCAGCCTGGGCCTGAACTATGGGGCAACGGCCGCGCTGGGCCTGATGCTGGTGGCGATTACCGTATCGGCCACAGTGATTACCGTGGGCGCGATCCCCTTTGTCGGGCTGGTGATCCCCAACCTGGTAGCGCTGCGCTACGGCGAAAACCTGAGCCGCACCCTGCCCATCGTCGCCCTGGGCGGCGCCTCGCTGCTGCTGGCCTGCGACATCCTGGGGCGGCTGGTGATCTATCCGTTCGAAGTGCCCATCGGCCTGACCGCAGGCGGCGTGGGCGGCGTGCTGTTCCTCGCGCTGATCATCTGGAGGAACAAATGAGGCGCCTGGCAAGCGGGTACGGGGTCTGGATCCTGGTCATCGCCCTGGCGCTGACGTTTGTGCTGCTGCGCTCAGGCCTGGACTTCGATTATGTGATCCCCAAACGCCTGGTCCGGCTGGGGACCATCGGTGTCGCAGGCGTGTGCATCGCCTGGTCCGCGATCGTGTTCCAGACCCTGACCGGCAACCGCATACTGACCCCGGCGATCATGGGCTACGAGGCGGTCTACCTGCTGCTGCAAGCCTTGCTGGTTCTGCTGATGGGCACCTCCAGCCTGGTGCTGCTCGGCGCCAACGGCAACTTCCTGCTCTCGGTGCTGCTGATGCTCGCCTACTCGTGGGCGATCCATCGCTGGCTGTTCCGCGACGGCAGGAACAACGTGTTCTTCCTGCTGTTGGTGGGACTGGTGCTGACCATGGTGCTCGGCACCTTGACCCAGTTCATCCAGGTCAGGATCAGCCCCGGCGAGTTTTCGGTGCTTCTGGGGTTCAGCCAGGCCTCTTTCAACAAGGCGCAGCCCCAGCAGTTGCTCTATGCGGGGCTGGTGGTCACGGCGCTGTGCCTGGCAGCCCGCAGGACCCTGCCGACCCTCGACGTGCTCTCCCTGGGCCGCGACCAGGCCATTTCCCTGGGGGTCGATTACCGGCGCACGGTTCGCCTGCAACTCGCGCTGATCGCGACACTGGTCGCGATTTCCACCAGCCTGCTCGGCCCCACGGCCTTTATGGGGCTGTTCGTGGCCAACACTACCTACGCCCTGGCGCGCACGTCCCGGCATCGGGTCACCCTGCCCCTGGGCACCGCGATTGCCATAGGCATCTTCATCGCCGCCCAACTGCTGGTCGAGCATGTTTTCAACTACAAAACCACCGTCGGCATTCTGGTCAACCTGGTGTGTGGCGGGTATTTCCTCGCGCTGATGGTCCGTACCCGAGGAGCCCCATGATCACCGTCCACGACCTTCACAAAGCCTATGGTGCCAAGAACGTGCTGCGCGCCGTCGACACGCAGTTCCCGAGCCGGCGCCTGACCTCGCTGATCGGCCCCAACGGCGCAGGCAAGACCACGCTGTTGATGATGATCGCCCGGTTGATGGAACCGACCCGGGGTGAAATCCGCCTCGACGGGCAAAGGGTTTCAGACATTCCCATCGGCGCCTACGCACGGCGCGTTGCCACCTTGCGCCAGTCGCCGGACTTCAATCTGCGGCTGACGGTCGATGAACTGGTGGCATTCGGGCGCTTCCCCTACAGCCGCGGGGCACTGACCCAAGAGGATCAGCAGGCGATCGATGCAGCGCTCGCATTCCTGTCCCTGGAGCCCCTGCGCCATGCCTACCTCGATGAACTCAGCGGCGGCCAACGGCAGATGGCATTTCTGGCCATGGCCATCGCCCAGCAGACCGATTACCTGCTGCTCGACGAGCCGCTGAACAACCTCGATATCAAGCACGCGGTGCAGATCATGGGCGCGCTGCGCCGGCTGTGCGACGAACAGGGGCGCACGGTGATCCTGGTGGTGCATGACATCAACTTCGCCGCCAACTATTCCGACCATATCGTCGCCATGAAGAACGGCGCCGTGCATTGCACCGGCAGCGTTGCCGAGGTCGTCACCCAGCCCCGGATGCAGGAGCTGTACGGGCTGGACTTTGCCATCAGCCATGACGAGCGCGGCTACCTGTGCAACTACTTCAACCCATCGAGAGCACTGAAATGACCCTCAATCACATAAACCGGCCCTGGGCACTGGCCCTGCTGCTGACCACGGCGGTCGTGGCGCCAGGGTGCGACCCGCAATCCGCCGCACCGTCACACGCCGCTAGCAGCGCCACAGAGCAGACTGGGTTCACGCCCGTCACGGTGCAGCACAAGCTGGGCACGACAGTGATCAGCCAGCTTCCGCAACGGGCCATCGCCCTCGACATGAATGAAGTGGATTTTCTCGACCAGTTGGGCGTCGCTATCGTCGGCATGCCCAAGGATTTCGTCCCGCACTTCCTCAGCCGCTACCAGAACGACCCGCAGGTCGAGGACACGGGCTCGATCGTGCAGCCCAACCTGGAGCGAGTGCATGGCGCCAGGCCAGACCTGATCCTGATCACCTCGCTCCAGGCCAACCACTACCAGGAACTGAGCCAGATCGCGCCGACGCTGCATTTCGACGTCGACTACCGCGATAGCGCGAACCAGCATATCGAGGTCATCAAGGATCACCTGATGACCCTCGGGCAGATCTTCGGCAAGCCGGACCTCGCCCGGCAAAAAGCCGCGCAGTTGCAGGTCAGGGTCGAAGAAGCCAGGCGCATCACCCAGGACCGTCCCGAGCGCGCACTGGTGGTGCTGCATAACAACGGCGCCTTCAGTTCCTTCGGTGTGCAATCGCGCTACGGCTTCGTGTTCACCGCCCTGGGCGTGAAGCCGGCGAGCTCGACCGCCGAGACCGGCCTGCATGGCCAGCCCATTTCCAGCGAGTTCATCCAGCAGGCCAACCCCGACATCATTTACGTGGTGGATCGCACGGCCGTGATGGAGGGCCGCCCGCCCCTGAATGCCCAGAGCATGGGCAACCCGCTGCTGCGCCAGACCCAGGCCTGGAAGAACGGGCGCGTGGTGTTCGTCGACGCCCAGGCCTGGTACGTCACCGCCGCAAGCCCGACTTCCCTGAAGCTGGTGATCGACGACGTGATCAAGGGCTATCAGGACTGACTGAGTGGGCAGCGCCAGTGTTGCGCCCTGTCATTTACTGATTCTCATTCGCCCTACCTTGTTTATTTAGATTTGCCCCTACTCAATTTTATGGAGCCCCAGCATGACCCACTGCCACCCTTCCATCGCGCCTCCTCGTTCAGCCTTTGCGCTCAAGGGCAGCTCTGCCGCGGTGCAGATCGCCCTCCTCGGGCTGACCCTGGCCCTGACCGTCCCGGCAGCCGTGGCGCAAGACACTGGCCGGGCGCAGGCAGCCCTCAGCCGCTTCGACGTGCCGGCCGGCCCGCTGGGGCAGGTATTGAATACCTACGCCGCGGCGGCGGGGGTCAAGCTGGCGGCCGACCCCGGCCTGCTACTGGGCAAGCACAGCCAGGGGCTGTCCGGCAGCTACAGCGTGGACGCTGGCTTCAGCGAGTTGCTGCGCGGACACGGCTTGTGGGTCGAGCCCGAGGCCAACGGCAGTTACCGGTTGGCCTCGGCCGGCAGCGCAGAACATGCCGTGGCCGTGCTGCCTGCAACCATGGTGCAAGGGGAAACCGCGGTGCTCGATGACCTGCCGGCCGCGTATGCCGGCGAGCAGGTGGCGTATGGCAGCCGCATTGGCCTGCTGGGTAACAAGGACTTCATGGAAACGCCGTTCAGCACCATCAGCTACACGGAAAAATTCATCAACGACCGGCAGGCCAAAGACCTCACCCAGGTGATTGCCGCCACCGATCCCGCAGTGTTCAGCAACGGCCTGAAAGGCACCTACAGCGAGAACTACTCCATACGCGGCTTCGCCAGCAGCATCAGCGACGTGACGATCGACGGCCTGTTCGGCGTGGCGCCCTACTACCGGATTTCGCCGGAAATGTACGAGCGCATCGAGGTTCTGAAAGGCCCGTCCGCCCTGCTCAATGGCATGCCCCCCGGCGGTTCGGTGGGCGGCACCGTCAACCTGGTGCCCAAGCGCGCGGGCAGCGAACCGCTGACCCGCCTGACCACCACTTACATGTCCGATGCGCAATACGGCGGGCACCTGGACCTGGGCCGGCGTTTTGGCGAGAACCAGCAGTTCGGTGTTCGCTTCAACAACGTCTATCGGGATGGCGACACGGCGACCCGGCATCAGGAACAGAAGGCCCAGCTGACCTCCCTGGGCCTGGATTGGCGTGGCGAGCGGGCGCGCCTGTCTGCTGATCTCTACAACAGCGAAGACCGCGTGCGTGGCCAGAATCGCGGCCTGAGCCTGGCCCCGGGGGTGGCGGTGCCCAAGCCGCCCAAGGCAGACACCCTGTTGAACCCGGACTGGGCGTTTGTCGAAACCAAGGACCAGGGCGCGATCCTGCGTGGCGAATATGAAATCAGCGAGCACCTGCTGGGCTATGCCGCCTTCGGCGCCAGCAAGACCCGCTACCGCTACAGCGGCGCCATGTCGTCCCAGGTACTCAACGCCGCAGGCGACTACCAGTCGACCATGGGCCAGTTGAAGATGAACATCGAAAAGACCTCCGGGGAGGCAGGGTTCAAGGGCGAATTGCAAACCGGCCCGGTCAAGCATCAATGGGTACTGAACACCACGCGTTACGCAGACACCCAAAAAGACTACGGCCGCCGATCGGTCCCGGGGGCGAACTGGGTCACCAATATCTATCACCCGACCTGGGGCCCTGCCGCAGGCGAGAGCTGGCCGATCATCAGCCATACGGAAACCCAACTGACCAGCTACGGCCTGGCTGACACCCTATCGATCCTCGATGACCGCGTGCAATTGACCCTGGGCGTGCGCCGCCAGGAAGTGCTCAGCGATACCTTCAGCGTGACCACCGGCGCCCGCACCGGGCGCTATGACGAGAACGCGACCACCCCCGCGGCAGCGCTGGTGGTCAAGGTCACGGACCATGTCTCGCTCTATACCAACTACATCGAGGGCCTGAGCAAAGGCGCCACCGCGCCGGCGACCGCAGCCAATGCCGGGGACGTGTTTGCCCCCTACAAATCCAAGCAGAAGGAAGTCGGCATCAAGCTGGACCTTGGCGAGTTCACCCACACCCTCAGCCTGTATCAGATCGAACGCCCGAGCAGCTACACCGACCCGGTGACCAACGTGTTTTCCTTTGGCGGCGAGCAGCGCAACCGAGGGGTGGAATGGGGGTTCTTCGGCTCGCCGCTGACCGATGTGCGCTTGATGGGGGGCGTGGCCCATGTCGATCCCAAGGTCACCAAGACGGCCGGTGGAGTCAACGCGGGCAAGACCGCAACGGGCACGCCAAAACTGCAGGGCAAACTGGGCGTGGAGTGGGACACGCCGCTGGTACAGGGCTTGACGCTGACCGCCAATGCCACCGCCATCTCCAGGCAGTACATCAGCGCCGACAACTCGCTGTCGGTGCCGGGCTACACCGTCTATGACCTGGGTACTCGCTACGCCACCCAGCTGGCCAGCCGTCCGCTGACCTTGCGCGGCAACGTCACCAACGTCACCAACAAGGCCTATTGGGGCATGCCCCTGACCTCCAGCCTCGGCCTGGGAGCGCCGCGGACCTTCGAACTCTCCGCCACCGTGGACTTCTAACCCACACCGGTCGCCACTGCCGAGGGGAGTCCGACGCCCCCCGGCATGCACGCGGGCCACTGTAGCCGCTGCCGCAGGCTGCGCTGGCCAGCACAGCCGCCGAAAACCATCCGCAAACTCCCAACATCCCCCAACCCAACCCCATCGGCCGCGGCTACCCCTGCGCCTCACGCACCAGCTGATCAAACTCCCCGGTCAATTTCTCGAAGCGTTTGCGGTCGCAATCAGGACACAGAAACGGCATTCGCCGCCCGCTGAACAACGAGGTCGGCGCAGCGCATTTCTTGCAGGGAACACGGGTCTCGATACAGGCCGTCAGCGGCTCCGCCAATTGTGAATTCAGCCGGCCGGCAACAAAGGCCACCTGAGCCCGCTCGAACTGGTTCGACAGCTTGAGCCGGCGCAGGCCGGTGCAGCGTGCCAGCACGCGGATATCATCGTCATCGATCCTGGCATTGACCAACGACAGCTCGCTGAGCCCGGGCAACCCCACAAGGGGTTCAAGGGAGACCAGGCGCATCGGGTTGCCAGACGCCCCCTGGCTGCCCGACAGGTGCAATCGGGTCAGCTGCTGCAAGGCCTCGATGCCTGCAAGTTCATGCAGCCGGGGAACGTCAACAATCGACAGGCTCTGCAAGCGGGTCAATTGCCACAGCGGCGTCATGTCGTCGATTTTCGTCGCCCACTCCAGCTCCAGCTCGCGGGTGTCGACCAGCCGCTCAAGCCCTTGCAGGGAGGCCAGGGTCAGGTGGTAGAGCCGCAGCTTTTGCGCGCGGCAGTGCGCCAGCACCTGGGGCCAGACCTTGGGCCCGATATTGCGCAGGTCGAGCTCGGCACTTTGCGCCAGCGAGGTCTCTGGAAATGGCCTGTCGAGTAACACGATCATCGGCGACGCCTCTGCCTGAAAAAGAGTCCGCCCTTGAGCGCGGCGGCGCAGTATAGCCCCGGCAACGCGTTGCGCGCGGCAGACTCAGAGGTATCAGTGACCAGGTCAGGCCTGCTGCGCAGGCCAGCGGGAGCAAGCTCCCTCGCCACAAAAAAAAGCACAGTGCGACGCCCATACACCTGGCTCCTCTCCCTGTGGCGAGGGAGCTTGCTCCCGCTCGGCTGCGCAGCGGCCGCAAAGGGCGGTACGCGCCCTATGTAGCTCCCTTATGTAGCTCCCTTATGTCGGTCTCTTATACACATCT
>NZ_MVOL01000009.1 GCF_002018875.1 Pseudomonas sp. MF4836 | reverse complement strand
TGTGTTAGTTGTGTGTGTTGGGCTCTAAGGAGTGGTGTAGGTGTAAGAGCGGCGGAAGCGGCAGTTGTGGATGAGAGACAGGTGTAGGGATTATAGTATTTTTGTTGAGCTAGCGACATCAAGGATCTAAACGGAGTAGATCTTCGGCAGCGTCGGATGTGTATAAGAGGCAGGATGGGAGGAGTCCAACCAAGCAGAGCGGTCGTGCTGCTCATCTCAATCTGCAGCGAGCCGGTAAGGCGTCTGGCCATGCTTTTTTTCCCTGCAAGACTAGCGACAGCACGAAGAACCGGCGTGGGCACGGGGACAAGACGGGCAGGCTTGCCCATAGCTCGTGCTACACGGCGCAGCAGCTCGGATGTGGAAACATCTTCCCCGTCGGAAGCCAGCAGCACCTTGCCCGCGGCATTGGGGTGATCGAGGCAGACCAAGATGAGGTCAACGAGATTGTCGACGCTGATCAGGGAGCGACGGTTATCGACAGCCCCAAGGGGGAGCGGGATTCCGCTTGCAATCCAGCCCACCATACGGGCGAAGTTGCCTGGAGCGCCCGGCCCGTAGACAAGTGGAGGACGAATGATGACCAGCTCCATGCCGCAGGCTTGACATAGGTGCACAAGACCACGCTCCGCTTCAATCTTGGAAATGGCGTATGGCTCCTCCGGCGCGGGCACGTCGCCTACGCTGAAAGGCCTATCACTGGTGACGCCGTGAACGCCAATTGAGCTGATGTAGATGAAGCGTTTTACCTGACGTTGGGCACATTGTCGGGCCAGGTTGAGCGTGAAATCGACGTTGACTTTTCGGTACTCAGCCAACGGATCAGTTGCCATCTCATTCAAAACGTGGGCGCGGGCAGCGGTATGCACTACCACATCAACGCCATCCAGTAGATCTAGGAAGTTGGCAGTCGAGAAGCACTGGTTAAGAGTGCTCGAATCAAGCACTTCAGGGAGTTCTTTTTTCCTGGATAGAGTGACAACCTGGTGGCAGTCTGTCTCCGCGAGCATACGCAGCAGAACACGGGCCATAAAGCCTGATGCGCCTGTAACTAATACCTTCACTTCTACCTCTCAAACTCTGTCGTTATTGGGGTGCTGGAGCCCCCGGAGTCTGCGCATGGCTGCCCTCGCAGATTTGGCTATGTGCGGTGAGACTACGGTCAACAAGATCGAAGCCAAGGCAATCCACCAGGCCAACCGGCCGAAGTTGAAGACGTACTTGTTGAGCCAAATTTTTCTGTATCGGGCTCGTCTTGCCTTCGGTGTCAAGCGCCCGGAATCAGCCAGTTCAGTCGCCTTATAGATCGTCTTCAGTGAATAGCCGGTCTTACGGAGTCTCTCCGGGAAATCCACCTCGCTGGTTTCCCAGTCGAGCACGGTGAAATTTTCGGACAGCAGACGCTCAGACAGCTCAACAAGCTCAGGGGATATATCCCCCGGCGTCTGCAAAGTGATGTCATAGCCCCTCTTTCGCATGAGCCCGAGCATCAAGCACTGCTCAGGGGTCATCCGCATTGCGCTGTACCCTACGAAGTTCCCGATGGGGTTTTTGTAGGGGGTAGTGGCGAAAACCTCTTCCTGGAGTCTAAGCTCCTGGTCCCAGAACCAAAGCATGTCCTCGCGGGTGCCGAACTGAATCAGGTCGGAGAGGTGAAACAGAAGCGGCACTTTCTCCGGGTTGCGGATGAAGAGGGTTGTGACGGTAATGGGCGTCTGCAGCAGGCGCGCGGCAAGCGGAACCCGAGGATCGTAACCACCCATCACAGCAATGTTCGAGCCCGTTAGGATGTGGTCGGTTCGGAGCTTGAGGACGTGGGAGCGTGACGCAGCCTGTATGCCGGTCAGAGTAGATACGAGCTGGCGGTTGGTGTTGTGCCGGTTGCCGTTGAAGTCCAAGAGAACGCCGGGATCGGCAGCTGTAACAACCACATCGGCATCAACCCCCCCCAGATCCTCGCCGGCCCAAGTGGAGACGATAATTTCCGCGTGGCGCAGGTGTGCCCGGACGGCCGAGATACAGGCGTTAATCCCTCTGGTTGGAGCCAGTGTTCGATACAGTGGGCCTTGGATCACTACGCTGATGTCGCGTGAATCTACCTTTTTCGTCCATCTGTCCATCTTAGCCAGCCCGCTTAATCAGTGGCTCGCCGGACTCTGAATTCAGCTTCTCGGCCAGCATCAAGCTCGTAGCGACGACAGTTACGGTGGGGTTGCGTGAGCCGCAGCGCGGGAACAGCGAGGAGCCGGCGACGCGGACGTTACTCGTGCCTTTGAGCTTGAAGTCAGCATCGACAACTGCGCGCGGGCCATTCCCCATCGAGAGCATCCCAATCAGGTGGTGGGTGCCCATCGCGTTCATGTAGTGCCTTTGCTCAGCCGAGCGAATAGGGCGCACTCCGAGCGCTTCCATTTTCTGGTAGATGCTCTCTATAACGCCGTTGTAGCGGATTTTGCTCTGGTGATACCCGGCAGTATCCATAGATACCTTGCCCGCTGAATAGGACAGCGAAACATCCCACTCGGGCGGTATCTCCAGCAGCACATAGAGGCTCCGGATGGAACTCATGTCCTTTAATGCGCCCTCAACATCCCAGGCGTTCACCTTTTCGATATCGAGCGCACCGGCCCTCGCAGCCTCCTTGGGCGGTGTCATCAGGGCCAGGGTCGTGTACTCGATGCCATCGTGCTCACCGGACAGCTCAGGGATAACAATCTGAGCGGCGGTATTGACCTGCAGGAAAGGGATATTCACGCCTGGCAAGACGCAGGCCAGCTCCGCGACAGCATGATCTTGATAGTGGTGACCCAGCAGCTCAGAAGGGGTAGCTGCAGGCAGATTGCTTTTCCAGAGTAGCTTGAGCGATTCGACACCGTGGGCGGCAACGACAACCCGATTGAAGCGAATCGAAAGCGGGCCATCTTCAGTCACGCAAATGGCTTCGACGGCCTTGTCGCCCTCAAAGCGCAGCCTGTCCACCATCATGCCATTGAGCACCTGCGTGTTGACTTGAACGTGCAGAGAGCGGGTTTTTGCGTCCATAGGGCACAGCTCGCAATCACCGGCACCAAGGCACTGACCCTGGCCCTGCGAGTTGTCCGCTGACAGGTTGTGCGCCTGGGCACCGATATAAGCTCCAGGGAAATATTTCCCCAGAGCGCCATGCCACTTATCTGAACCCTTGATTTCCGCGCGAGGATTGCGGCCCTCCGGATCTCTAGGGTCTGCACTAATCCGAAGAAGGGTCTCCGCGCGGCTGTAAAAGGGTAGCAACGTTTTATAGCTAAAGGGCCAAGGAAAGTCGGTGGATTCTCCGTCCAATACCGCTTGGCTAAGACGGAAGCTTAAACCGCCCCAGTGGTTCGAGCAACCACCGTCGACCAGAATGTATTCCGAGGCGCAGTCCTTCGGCATTTGCTCGGGGATGTTGAACGCATGCTTTGACTCATAGGAGCTGCGGATAAGGGCGTAGTGACGATTCGTTTTGTCCATCTGCATGAAGCGTTGGCGGCGCTCGAAGATGTTGAACTTCTCGCCGCGCTCAACAATGAGCGAATCGCCCTGCAGGGCGCTCGCTACTGACCGGCCTGCAAAGCCGTTACCAATGATCAGTGTGTCAATAAACATAAGTCACTCGGCCACTCGATAGAACCCAGGAGAGCCGTGATGCCGCTCATTGGCATCGACCACGAAGAGATTGCTGTTATGGTTCACAACCTCTATGACTACCTTTTGGCGGTCCTGGTCATTCACTGTGCGCGAGTAGAGCTTCAGCAATAGCTCATTGGAAACGTGCTGGAGTCGCACGCCAGCCATTGCGGCAGCGAAGTCGTCGGGGCTGCGAGCGGGAGTCGTACTGCCGTAAAAGCGTGCTGTCAGCAGGTGGCCTGCAGCCACACCGCCAGCCACGAGAATCCCCGAGACCAATGTTCTTCTTTTCACGTCAAATCCTCGTTTTAGTGCTCGCCCTACCTGCCTGCACGAACCGCTTGTAAATGAACATCGCCAGCCGATTCAAGCGGATAAAAGGAGCCCAAAGCAGCGGAAAGCTGACAAACACACGCTCGATGTCAGTGGACAGCATCAGCATCCTAACTTGATCAGACTGCGCCACTACTAGCTGCCCAGCAGGCAGATTATTGAAGGCCTGGTTAAGGGTTTGAGCAAAGAAAGCCAGGTACATACTGGGCACTGAGAACACTACGCTCTTGTGCCTCAGCGTTGGCGTTATGTAGTTGTAGCGGGCCAGCTTGCGAAAAAAGTCGATGCAGGTTTGCTGATCGTTTTGGCCACACTCGAACACAGCCCAGTCAGTGGCTAGGGCGTTGAGTTTCGTAGCGATTTGGTTCGCATCTACCAGCATTACCCCGTTTGCAATGCTGCCCTTTTCAAGCAGGAAGTCATTCAGGTGAAATGAGCTATGGTCTACCGGAGCATCATTCTGAGATACCTGAGTGAGGTTGTAGCGATCCTCGACGACAATCACCGGTGTCGCCTTGGTTGAGTCCTGCAGTGTGATACTAGCGAGCTGTTTGACCAGGTGATCGGTTGTGTCCTGCGCGCCGTTGGAGACAACGTAGATTTTCACTTGGACTTCTCCGTGTACGAGCTGAAGGGAGTGGAGTTGTAGATCGCCTTCACAGCAGCCCAAAGGCTCTCGAAGTAGAAAACCTTGCCATTGCCGGCGTAAGCCTGCACAGCGGAAATAACAATCCCTGGGAGAGCTAGCCAATTGTGGTGAAAATAATCGCCCAAGCTTTGGTAGAACCAGCTCTGATGGGGGCGCTGGTAAAGCATGTTGCGTATCTCGCTGCTGCTGGTAATAAGGTGCTGCTTGGCCGCTGCCGGATCAAGGAGGAACTGACGGGCAATGATCTCCTGCCGCGTATTTGGGAGCTGATCCAAGAGGACCAATCTCTCGAAGTCGGTAATGAAAGCACGGACCGCATCAATATCGTTGTTGAATGTGGACTGCTGCACCACTAGGTTGACCAGCTCAACCCAGTCACGCGCAGGCATTTCCTTTACGCCCGTTGGGATGCAAAACCCCTCGTGGTTCGCGACATACTTGTTAGCAAAGGTGCGTAACTTGCTGAGCGCATTTGCCGTGGAAACCTTGAACAGCGGTTTTTTTCTAAGGTGCGAGAAGAAATTCGGGCTTGTATGGCCCAGTTTGCCGTTTGCCATTTCGACTGTCGAACGAACTCCCAGCAGTGCCCTTGATGTAATTGACTGGGCAATACCGAACGGATTCACACGGCTCGGCACACCGGCCTTGCCAGCACGGATGCCCTGCTCGATGTCCTCGAACTCAACCCAGAACAACGATTCATCCAGTGGATAGGCATTCCATACTTCCTTGCGGCACACATACATGCTGCCAGTGGGATAGCTCATGTCCTTGTTGAAACGCATTGGGCTCGCGAAGCAAAAGCCCGTGCGCTCAATTTCGGTGAAGATCGACGGGGCAATGCTCACCGCTTCGCCGGAGGTGCGGTGCAGGCCCTGCAGGCCCTGTGCAACTTCACCCATGGCTAGGCCGTAGTCAGAATAGCGACGTGGGTGCATGGAAACCCGGTTATCAAAGAACATGCTCTGCAGGGTCATCAGGGGGTAGCGAGGCCCAAAGCGGCGCACCATTTCACCGAAGTTCTTGGGCAGGAAAACCCGGTCATGCAGGATCACGAGGTTGTTGTACTTGGCCTCAATGGCCAGGCGATTCTTTTTCTTGCAGATCTGCACCGGAGGCGCGGGGATGTCCTCACCGACGATTCGCACCTGGTCGAAGTAGGCAAAGTTCTTGCCCGGAGTACCGCACAAGATGATCTCCTTGTTCGGGATGTCGATCTCCAGAATGCGTTTGACCACTGCGTTAAGCACTGTGGCATCTTCAGGGCCTACCGGAATACTGAAAGTCCAGCTATCGAGATCATCGTCAGTCTCGGCCGGCAACTTGGCAACTTTCTCGTAGGTGATCTCAGTAGCAGTGCGTGACACAACAGCAAGGCCCGCCCGAAAGTATTCTCGGTCGAGATAGCACGCAACAGGGGTGTCTTCGATCAATGTCAGTCTTTGGCCGACATTCAGGAAGTGTGCTGCATCCCAGAGCAGCAAAGGCGCAAGCGGTGAATCGCTCTGGACGCCGAAAAAGCAGTAAGACCCTTCCCCAAACATGCTGATCGGCCGCATGGCGGCGTGCAGGTTCTTGATCACTTCACGGGGCTGGACCTTCCGATTTGCGCGGAAGGTAATGAGGTTCGAGCATTCGAGAGAAAGCTGAAGATCCGCCGGCAGCTCGCATAGCTTGCTAGTGGAGAGGTAGCCCAGGGACTTATGGTGCTTGAGGAGGGTCGTTTTCATCGGTTACTCGCCAACAACGTACTTGTCATCAAGAGCGCCAGGCACCTTCACCACTACCGTCGTGGCGTCGGTGATGGCCTCGAAAGCTGTGATGTCTCCTGGTTCGAGAACGATAATGTCGCCCTCATTCCAGGTTTGACCGCGCATGGAAACACTGCCGGACAGTACCAGCGTTATTTCAGTTGCAATCTTGTGATAGTGGGCAACTTCGCTGTCGCCAGCCTTGTAGGTCTTAACGCCTACTTCACAGGCCTCGGTGCTGAAAGCTGTGGGCTTGAAACCACCCACAAACCAGCCTTTGACCATATTGCCCAGCGTCGCAGAATTCATACGCATCCCCCTTGAACTTCATAGGCATGCAGTTGAGCTGCACTTTTAAGCGGGCGGTACTGACTCGGACTAACCCTATAAGAACCGATCTTCTTGTGCTGCAAAACCAGCTCGTTAAGGGCTGGAGCGATGTAGAAGGCATCATTAACCTTCGCGTCTTTACGGATCATATTCTTCACCGCCTCGATGAACATGCTGCCGGACTTGAACCAGTACATGCCGGAAACCGCGTTGGGGCTGATGGGGTTCTTTTCCGTTGCTTCCACGACTTCGCCGGCATCATTCAGGCGCACAAATGCGTAGCGCGGGTGCAGCGACTTGAAGATAACAACCCCTGCATCACGACCTTCATTGCGGAAAACAGTTGCCACCTTGGCAAATGGCTCGTCGAGGATTTCGTTCGCGCTGATGATTACCAGCTCGTTTTCGCTGTCGATTAGTTCGCTGGCCAGCAGTGCCGTGCAGGCGGCGCCTTTGGTAGTTTCGTGAACAGGGAAAGCCACTGCAGAAGGGTGCATCTGAGAAACCATGTTGCGCAGGTGGTACTTGTTCACGTCCGCATTGGGCAAAAGGCAGATAATCTTGTCGGGATTGAGGGCGGCGCAGTTCTCGATCAGTGACTGAATGAGCGGTACACCGTCAGCTTCGCTGAGGTAGTAAGGGAAATCGCCTTCTTGACGCGTGTCTTCAGCCTTGGTCCCTGCCAAGATGATGATGTTTAGCGTCTTTTTCACGGGGCACACTCCTTGAGGCAACGCTGTGCGCTGGCGTTGATTTCTTCGATCTTGTTGAGGATGTTTTCCAAGTTCACGTCCGTAGTTTCCGCAACCTCTAGGACATGAGCGCCGGAGGCTCGAGCGGCGCGGATGCCATTCTCGTTGTCTTCAACGATCAGGCACTCTTCGGGGCGAAACCCAAGGTCATTGATGGCCTTAATGTAGATGTCCGGAGCAGGCTTGCCCTTAGCCACGTCCTGGTTGGAGAGTTTCAGGTCGAGGTATTGATCCAGGCAGGATTTTTCCATCATCACTTCGACCGTATTGCGGATCGAATTCGAGGCGACCGCCAGCCGGTACCCCTGGTTTTTCAGGGAGGATAGGGCGTATTGATGGACGAATGTGGGCTTGCATTGGGCGTATACAATTTCCATCGTATAGGCCTGCTTCATCTCATTGATGAAGGGATGAAGCGCTTTCGGCAAGCCGTGCTCAACAGTCAGCATCTTCAGCTTGTGAGATGTAGGCAACCCATCATAGCTCGTCAAATGGTCATGGCGGCTGATATTGTACCCGAACAGATTCAGGGCCTTGTTCAGGGCATCGTAGTGCCAATCTTTAGCTTCGATAAGGACGCCGTCCATATCGAAAATAACCGCTTTGATCATTGTCTTTTCCTTGCGAATGGTCGCGATCAACGAACCTTGTTGAAAAACATATCGGCTTGCTCTGGCCTGTCGGTGCAAAGCATGAGTCCAGGCAAATCATTAAGCAGATGCAAAGAGTCCCAAGCGTTGGTTACATCGCGGCCATGCAGCTCAGGAGAAACCACGCACACTTTTTTTCCCTGATTCAGGTGCTTCACGATTTCTCGGTTCGGGCGATAACCTGCGGCGAAATGGTCAAGCCAGACACCGGCACACTGCTCTAACCAAGCCGGAGATGGCTCCACATCACTGTGGCGGGTGTAGGTGGTGACGCCCTCTGTAAGATAGCTGCGCATGTCAGGCACAGCCATATCGAATACGAACCAGTTAGTATGGCCGCGCTCTGCGAACTTGGCGGCAATGGCTCTCGCCAGGCCGTCTGCCTTGATATTGATCGCCAGTGGCAAATTCCGGCCGCCCATGATGTCCAGGAGATCATCCAGTGTCATTTCGTTGCCCATAGGCATGTCATGGGAAATGAGCAGACGGCCGGCGCAATCGCGCACATCGGTTTCGGTGCCATAACCCAGATCAAATGAACGATGGAATGCTACCGGCAAGTTCCGCTCATTCGGCTCCACCCAGTAGCCTCGGTGGCTAATGATTTCCATGTCAGCAAGCCTTACCAGCATTGGCCTGCTGACTGATAGGTAGAGAGAGGAAGTAATCGAGGTCGGCGGGGATGCCCAAGCCGTACATGCCCTGGCCTTCTGAGCCAACGGAATAGTGGATAATGCGAGCACCTTGTTCGATTATCTCGTTGTAGGCAGGGGCGACGTAAAACTCCCCGTTCACGCGCAGTTCCTTTTTGAACATCTGCTCAATGGCAGCAATGAGTTGCCGCCCGGTACGGAAGTTGTAGATGCCAACCGTTGCTTCGTCGGAGATAACTTCCTTCTCGACGACGCGGTTGATCGTCCCTTGCTCATTGAATCCGACGAATGACCACTTAGGGTCGTCAGCTTTCATAGTCATGATGATGCCGTCTGCGGCAGCGGCATCCATTGCTGCCAGGTAGTCGTCGATATTCACATCCACAAATTGGTCACTATTGGCGATCATGACCGGGTGCTCATTGTCGATTAGGGGTTTGGCTGCATGAACGGTACAGGCCGCGCCCTCCGTTACGCCGTAAAGCTCTACGATCTCGCAACCGGGTGCCCAAGCACTCAGTTTTTCGCGCAGGCCGTATGCTTCGACATGGGCGGCTTGGCAGATAAAGATGAATTTGTGGTCGCGCAGGGGCGTCAGGTTGTCGATCACAACCTTGATCATCGGAGCGCCATGCACGGGGATAAGCGGCTTGGGGTCTTTGTAGCCAGCTACTGCGAAACGGCTGCCGGCGCCGGCCATGGGTACGATAATTTGGAGCATAGGGTCACCTTTCAATGGCCAGTGTTGGTTGGCGCAATGGAGTTATCTGGGATCTTTGTCAATAAGCCGTGCTGCTAGAAGCGTCCCTCGTCGGTCACGCAGCCCTTTTCAAGGTGCAAATACCGCTGGCAAAATCGCTGGCCCTGCTCTTTCGAGTGAGTCACGAGAATCAAAGCCATGCCGTCATCCTGCATGTGGCGAATTCGCTGATAGCACTTATCTTGAAAGTCTTGGTCGCCTACCGCCAGCACCTCATCTGCAAGCAAGATCTGTGGGTCAACATGCACGGCCACAGAGAAGCCCAAGCGCATATACATGCCTGATGAGTAGTTTTTGACGGGCGTATCAATGAAGTTTCCGAGACCAGAAAAATCGGCGATGTCGTTAAAGCGAGAACGTGTTTCTCTGTTGGTGAGGCCGTAGAGGCTGGCGTTGAGGTAGATGTTTTCCTCTCCGGTCAGCTCAGGATGAAAACCAACACCAAGCTCGATGAGTGGCGCAATTCGGCCAAAGGCCTGAACCGAGCCACTTGTAGGCAGCAGAATCCCGCTAACCAGCTGCAGCAAGGTGCTCTTGCCGGAACCGTTGTGCCCAATCAGCGAAAGGGATTCGCCTTTGCATAGGGTAAACGAGACATCGTTTACGGCGCGAAGCGTTTCGATGCGCTCCTGGAAGCGCGGATTAAAAAGCCCTGCGATCTTGTGCTTCATTCCGCCGTGGTTATGGCGAACCATGAAGTCCTTGCTCAGGTTCTTAACCTTCAGGATGACGTTGCTCATAGAAGCTCAACCAGCTTGTCTGCACGTTTAAACACTAGTAGGCCTGCGGTGATTGAGACCAGCCCGATACCCCAGCAGAACGCGAGGTCGCGGGAAGAAGGCGGCACGCTTTCATGCAAAATCGCTGTGAAACTGTTGAAGAATGGCGCTAGCGGGTTAAAGGAAACGACATGGGCGATATCCTGTGGCAGCGCCGAGGTAATCCAAACGATTGGCGTCAGCCAGAAAAGAAGCGGGACAAATACCTCGGTGACATGCTTGATATCGCGCCAGGTGATTTGTAGAACGCTGATGGCGAGGGCCAGCCCCATAATCATCAGGACGTATGGGATTAGTACCAGCGGGTACCACAGCAATGCAGTACCTGCGTAGCCGCCAAGGAACTTGTAGAGAGTTGCATAGACAGCGATTGCCACCAGCCAGAAAGAGCAGACAGTTAGAGCGCCGGACAGCGGTATAAGTACCCGAGGGAAACGCAGCTTGCGGATCAGGCCACTATTACCAATGAGCCAATCGCTACTTTGAAGAATGATCTGACTGAAGAGCATCCAGTGGATGACGCCTGTCACCAGATGCAGGGCAAATCTGTCCTGATTGCTAGGCAGGATGTAGGTGAAAACCATGTAGTAGGTCAGTGTCACCACAAGCGGGTTACCCAGTGACCAGGCAAACCCTAGTACTGCCCCCATGTAGCGAATCTTGATTTCCTTCGCGACAATATTGAACACAAGGTCTCGCCACTTGAATAAATCAGTAAATCTATGAATGAGCATAATGCTAAATGCCTTAATCGAATCATATACAAACGGAACGGTACGGGTACAGAATCGAACGGGCTTAAATAAACCCGACCGAGCTTGATTCCACTACACCATTTGCTGAAAAAGGCTGACCGCGTAAGCGGGGTGGAATGCTGCGAGACGGGTCATCCTTAACTCCGGTTGAGAGGCTTGTCATACTCTGCATGTGGGCATTTTACACGAGCGGGCCTCATAAAAGACAGATACATCGTATCGCCCTTGCCTATAAGGGATACGCAAATGGTAGTGCTTGTTATTTACAGCGGCGATAAGGGTGGGAGACTTTTGGGTCAGGAGCGACGGCGCGGCTGGAGCCCATAGCAAAAACTGGCTATGGTTCGCGAGAGTCTTGAGCCAGGGTAAAGCGTTTCGATGGTGGTTCGGCGCAACGGGATCAAGGCCAGCTAACTGTTCCTGTGGCGCAAGCTGTATCAGGACGGCGGCTTGTCGGGGGGCAGTGCCGGTGAAGGTGTGGTGCCTGCCACCGAGCTGAGCGATGCGTTCAAGCAGATCCGTGAACCGCAACGGCTGCTGGGCAAGAAAACGATGGAAGCAGAAATCCTCAAAGAGGCTATGGCTCATGGACGGCTCTGATCAGGTGGTCAGGCGTATTTCAGCACATTTGGGAACTTGTTCGGAGGCTCCCTAGCTTTTTCAGAGGATGTTCGGAATGTACTCGGAGTTTCCTCGGAGAAGATTCAGTACGCTACAGGCAAAAAAAGCCCTGATTAAAGGGCTTGGGGGTGAATCAGTCACATCAATCTGTGTTCAAGCCAATGATGCTCAAGACCTCATTTCGTGCGTCCGCTCCCATGGCTTTCAAAAGCTGGTTACGCTCTTTAGGTGCGAGTGACAAGACTGCGACCTTTGTGAGCAGATCCTGCAGTGCTGGATCTGTTTGGGCGTGTAACCGCAGAAGGTTGATTTGCAAAACGTCCTGAAGGTGCGATTGCAGGGTAGCGTTTTCTTCATAGTGGGCTGTCCCTGTTACCTCTACGGTGCCGTTCAATAACGCATGGTAGTAGTCAGGTGTAGCTACTGAGACGTGCTTCTTACCCACGGTTGTGGTGCTAGGCGCATCCAGAAACGCTCTACCAACCGCCTGGATTTTTTCTTCAATCGTTTGCTCAACCAAAGGCGCTTGGATTCCTACTGAAATCTTTGAAAGGCTTGCTGACTGGTTTTTGTTGATACGTGCTTGCATTGCTTGAATGTCTATAGTTTTGCTCATGTTATTTCTCCTATTAATTATTGATGTTAAGTTCTGCGAAAATTTGATCAGCGATAGCTTTGAATTCTGCTTTCGCAATATCACTTTCTGCGCTATTGGAACTGAAAATTGATTTGGCCTGCGCAAGCATATTTGGATAAATAGCGCGATAAACCATTGGTGCTAAAAGAGGTGGATGAGTTTCCCCATACGCAAAATGGAAATCTGTCAGTGTCTCTTCGATACGGCTGATACCCTTGGCACCCTTGTATTTCGATGATTCGAAGCTGATCAAGCTGCGAATGATGGTGTCCAGGCTCTTACCTTTCGACTCCATACCGGCTTTCAATTCTTTGACTACTCGACCTATGTAAGGTGCTGTTTTCAATTCTTGTGCATCTGCTTTGAAGGGGAAAATTGCAAGGTCGGATTTTTTCAAAATCTCTAGGAACTCCGGCTTTATCTCATCTGTTGAAGTGTAAATATTTGCAGGAATGTCTACTAAGATGAAATCAAATTCTGTGTGAGTATTTTGTACGTTATCAATATTGAAGCTTGCGATAGCCGAACCGTAAACCTTCAATTTAGCACTCATGGTTAAATTTTTAATTTTCTGGTTTAAGTGTGGTATGTTTTTAAAGTTTTCATTATCAGTGTTTATTGTGATCAGGTCTGTGAGAGTTTTAATTGCTTTGTCTTTCATTTCTTGACGTTGGACATAGAAGTCATCAGCGGCTCTGATGGGATCAAGATCCACATACAGAATTGAAAAGCCAAGTTGCAAAAGGTAGTCGGCAAGATTAAGTAGGAATGTAGTCTTCCCACTGCTTTTATGTGAGGCAGCAACGATGGTTTTAGTTTTTTCTTTTCAATCTGGTTAAGCGTTATGGCTGTTTTCATTTTATTCTTCCTTTATTTTTAGGTTGTTTTAAATATCGTAGCATTTAGATTTATAGAAATAGGGGGTTATTAGGAATACTTTAGGAATATTTTCCTAGTCCTTTATTAATTAGGTCGGAATTGATTCTGAATGCTTTGTGAATCTGTTCGGAACGTATTCGGAATTGGCTCCGAATGAATTCATAGGGGGGGATCATAAACATCACTATTACTTAGCTCCAGCTAAGAATTTCGTGGCGTTAGACTGAAGGGATATCAAAACCTTTGATTTTCGAGTTTGTGGATATCAAAACGAAAAAAACAGGAATCTCTTCCTATTTTGATTCTAGGTTCATAATTTATCTCCTTAGTAAATCCTTTCTGGTAATGAATCTAGAACGGCTTCGTGATTGGATTCCTCTACAAAACATTCCTCTGTCAGCATTCCTTGCTCGTAAAGCTCCATCAGCTCTACGTCTCCATCAATGAGATCTTCTAAGGCTTGTTTTCTGTTTTTCTCGAAATTATTCATATTTTCAATGTCCTCTTCTTTTGTTGTATGGGTGTGGCTGTCTCTACCTGGATGTCGTGGCTGCTGATGGTCGGCGCCTTCACCTGTGGCGTGGAATCCACTTCAGAGCGAGATAGGCGCTGTTTGATGAAGTCAGAGACGGGTAGGGTGGGGTCGAGTTCGTACTTTGCTTTAAGGTCATTCTCAAGCTTGTAGATGATCTCGTTGGCGGTGCGGTCTGCGTCTGCGGCAGCTTTGAATACCTGGTCAGGTTTGTCCCTCAAGCCCTTGAGAGCCCAACCCACATCGTAGGTCTGGTGGTTGGCAAAAAACGCCTCGTCAAGCTGGTCACGCATGCCATCCGTGAGGTTGAAGTTCAGATGCTTGATGACAGCTTGAGCTGATAGGTTTGCTACTAGCTCTTCATAAGCTCGGTGTTCATCGCTTTGGACATATTTTGCGAGGCTTTCACGGTTCTTGCGGCTGGGTACTCCGTAGGAGTGGCTGACTTCATGCAATAGGGTGGATAGCTCATGCAGGTCGCTCTTGAAGTGGCTAGAAGGTGACATATAGATGGTGTCTTCACCGGGGGAGAAGTAATTGCTGTGTTCCGCCCCTGCGTGCCTTTTGAGCGGTATGGGCATCGTATCCATGACTGACTGAAGCACGGTCTGTACTTCTGATGGGGTTGGGATCTTGGCGCGTTGCGCCATCTGCGCTTTTATCTTGTCTGGTAGCTCCCCTGTGAACTGCTGCAGGTTGAAGACAGGGGATAGCTTTGAAGCACGTCTATAGATGGCTTTGCCTTCCGCATTGTCCTGGTCATCGTTACCTCCAGCACCTGGCTTTTCGCCGTCCTTGACGAACCCTATCTGCATGCCAAAGTGGTGAACAACGAAATCAGCCTTTTCGCCTTTGTTGGACAGGCCAGCGTCAAACCCTTGCTTCGCCGTCATGTAGTAGGGCAGTTCAAAGCCTTTCTCTTTGCCAAGCATCGAAAGCAGCATCGAGTTTTCGAGGTTGTAGACTGTTCCTGATATCGGGTTCAGGTATCGGATTTTGAAGCACGGCGAATTCCAAACCGGCACGTCTGGATTTTCTGCCTGGAGCATTGCGTGGATGCTATCGACCTTATCCGCAAGGAATCCTTCCAGCTTCTCTTTACTGTTGTCGATGTACTCCTTTTTTTCTTTGTATGATTTTCGTTTAGCTACTGCCATTTTGTTTCTGGTTGTTATATGACTGATTTTACCATTTCATTTTTAGAAGGCATTCGCTACGCGAAATAAAGGCAGGGGCACTGTGTCTAGACGAACTGTTGGGCATTGCAGGGAAAAGCAATTTTTAAGCTATATCTGCCGGGTTTCGTAAGGTTCTAAAATATTTCTTGGAACGATCTTGATTGATCCAACAGACTGGAGCTATGGTTTTGCCTCTAACCAACATCGAGTGATTCAAATGAAAAGGATTTTGACTGCTGTCGTTCTTGCCATGTGCGTAGCTTCTGCAAGCCACGCAGATGACCGATTCACCTTTGAAAAATACCCGGCGTCATCTGTCTCTTCCAAGCCACTAGCTAAAGTCGATTGGTCGAGTAACAAAGCCCTAGCAGGGCAGTGGCGCATAAAAGAATCTATCGAAGGCACCGTTGGCAAGAAAGCCGATTTTGCGGGGCACTTTGTGGTCGCTACTTATGGTTGCGGCACGGGATGCCAAGCCACGGTCTTCGTTGATGTGAACGATGGGAAGCTTTACAAAGCTCCTATGCAGTTCCCAAGCGAAGATGACAGCCTTGCACCAGCAAACGGTGGTCTCTCACACAAAGCCAGTAGCAATGCAATTTTTATGAGCGATCTGCGTTACTACAAAGCTGGTAGCCCTGACATGATGCAAAATGACGGGGTTGTGCTTTGGAATGAAAAGTCAAAAAAATTTGAACTTGTAGCAAAATCCAAACCTATTCTTGTGAAGATGGATTGACCAATTTTCCGATTTAAATGATTTCATGTATCATCAAATCGCAACCAATTTATAAGGTATGAAAAATGTCGAAGCTTGCAGAATTCCGTCAGCTTGAAAAGCACCTTGCAGAACAGTTGGCAGCCTTGGAAGTACTGAAGGGTGATGAAGGTCTGGCTCAAGAAATAGAATTTGAACAAAAGCTGCGCAATCTGCTGGGCGAATACGGCAAAAGCTTGCGTGAAGTGATTTTGATTCTTGACCCTGCTGCTTCTAGCCGTAAAGGTTCAGCTCCTGCCCCAATCAAGGCTACCCGCCGCGAGCGCCTGGTTAAGGTCTACAAGAACCCGCACACTGGTGAAACCATCGAAACCAAAGGTGGCAACCACAAGCAGTTAAAAGAGTGGAAAAGCGAGTTCGGTGCTGAAACAGTGGAATCTTGGTTGAGCAAGTAACACGCCAGCTATCATGCCGCCGCAATGGCGGCATGTGCTTCACCTCGCATTGCCTGCTTTGATCTCGTTTAGGGTGAAGCTGATGTGATACTCAAAAAGTGAGACGTTAGGCACTGCCACCACCGCATGGCGAAGATTCTGGCTTATGTTTTTTGCAACAATGACTCCCTTCACCTTCGCTCCTTCTTCCCTGTTCGTAATCAACCAGCCCATGTACCGGCTGATTTGGCCTATGGCTTTGTCTGCGACACGTCCACGTTTCAGCTCAAAGACGACAAAAGCTCCATCACTATCAACCGCCAAAATATCTATCGGTCCTACACCTGTCGGGTACTCAATGCCATCTCGGCCTTGGTCATCGACGTATAGGCGCAAGCTTTTGCCATCAACAGACAGTGATTCGATGTTATGAGCGATGAAATCTCGCAACTGCCATTCAAGCTCAAAGACGCTGCCCCGAGCATCATCAGGCGTTTCTCTACCTTCCTGCTCTAGCTCTTCGTCTTCGATGGCCTTAAGAGCGGTTTGTGGCGTTCCTGGGTGGAGGATCAAAACCTGCGTCTCGGTTTCATCTATGACCCAACCCATGCGGGCAAACCCTTTGCGAAGCTGCTGTGAATTAGCTTCGTTAGGGTTCAATGAGGGGGCTTCATTCGGGTTCTGCCTGCACCACTCCTTCATAGGGAAGAGATCGCTAGCTCCTTCTTGCCCTGCTTTCACTATCAGGTATTTCTTAGGTGGCTGCATGAGCTGACTCAAATCCTTTCATAGCGTAGGAGGGCAGATTACCCGGTCTTGAGGGAGCAAAGCCATTCCGTGTGTGGTTTTTACTTTAGTCTATTAGATATTTTCTTGCTTAATTTAATAGGTTGAACGGAGTTGGCTTTTTCGGAAATGGTATAATTAATTTATGACCATGAGAAAGTAATGAGTAAGAATAAAGCAATTGAAAAAATGTTAGTAGCTGGATTTAAAGAAGTAATCGCTGACTTGTTTGGTGTTTTTAAGTTTGGTAATAAGGCTTTGGATGGAGGGTTGCGTATTTTTGATCAGCAGGTTTCAGAGTTTAAGGCCGATGGTTCTAAAGTTATTGGTTTTCAATTGATTTCAATTGAAGAATCAGATGATGTGGCTTTGATTGTCTATCAAATAATCGGTAAAGATAAGAAGCATGTGAACGAGCTGGGATATTTCATTAAAGCCCTTGATCCTGCAAAACCTACAATCCATTGATTGAAATCGCTTCGGCGGTTTTTTTTTGCTTTAGGGCGGGGGCGCATGGCTATTTGGCATTCCGCTGCGCGGGAAGATGTGCCTTCAGGGGTTGCTAGGAGTGGAAGCTCTGGAAAAGCAGAAAAGGCGTTTTCAGCCTGATCATTTTGAGGGGAGGGGGCATGGACCAGAGGAACCCTTGCAGGCTGTGGTTTTGAGCGATTTTTGAGCAATAAAAAACCCGGCGCGTGGGCCGGGTTTTCTGATTTGGAAGTTCCAAAAACACTTCCAAAAACTACTTCCAAAACTTTAAAACCGTAAGCTGGTAAGTGCTTGATTTTAAAGGAAAATCTTGGTGCCCCGAGGGAGACTCGAACTCCCACTCCTTTCGAAAACGGATTTTGAATCCGCCGCGTCTACCAATTCCGCCATCAGGGCTCAATGGCGGCGAAGTATAGAGAGGTGATTACCGTTGGTCAATCAGCTTTCATGGTCAATTTTGGCTATTTCCGCTAAACTTTCCGGCCCTGCTAGACGAACCCCATCATGCGCGTTGCTGACTTTACCTTCGAGCTTCCCGATTCGCTGATCGCCCGCCATCCCCTGGCCGAGCGTCGCGGTAGTCGCCTGTTGACCCTTGATGGGCCTACGGGTGCCCTGGCCCACCGTCAATTCACTGATTTGCTTGAGCATTTGCGCCCGGGCGACTTGATGGTGTTCAACAATACCCGGGTGATTCCGGCACGGCTGTTTGGCCAGAAAGCTTCCGGCGGCAAGCTGGAAATTCTGGTGGAGCGGGTGCTCGACAGTCATCGCGTGCTGGCCCATGTGCGTTCCAGCAAGTCGCCCAAGCCGGGTTCGACGATCCTCATCGAGGGCGGCGGTCAGGCGCAAATGCTGGCTCGGCATGACACGCTGTTCGAGCTGGGGTTTGCCGAAGAAGTGCTGCCCTTGCTCGATCGCGTCGGCCATATGCCGTTGCCTCCTTATATAGACCGTCCGGATGAAGGCGCGGACCGCGAGCGCTATCAGACGGTGTACGCCGAGCGCCTGGGCGCGGTGGCGGCGCCGACTGCCGGGCTGCATTTCGACCAGCCGTTGCTGGAAGCGATTGCGGCCAAGGGCGTCGAGACTGCGTTCGTGACCCTGCACGTCGGTGCCGGGACGTTCCAACCGGTACGCGTGGAGCGTATCGAAGACCACCATATGCATAACGAATGGCTGGAAGTCGGCCATGACGTGGTGGATGCGGTCGCGGCCTGCCGTGCGCGTGGTGGTCGGGTGGTGGCGGTGGGCACGACCAGCGTGCGTTCCCTGGAAAGTGCCGCGCGCGATGGTGTGCTCAAGCCGTTCAGTGGCGACACCGACATCTTTATCTACCCGGGCCGGCCGTTTCATGTGGTCGACGCCCTGGTCACCAACTTTCATTTGCCCGAGTCCACGCTGTTGATGCTGGTTTCGGCGTTCGCCGGTTATCCCGAGGCCATGGCCGCCTACAAGGCCGCCGTCGAGCATGGGTACCGCTTTTTCAGCTACGGTGATGCGATGTTCATCACCCGTAACCCTGCGCCTACCGCTCCCAAGGATTCGGCCCCAGAGGAAACAGAATGAGTCGCACAAGTCGTATGTCTTTCGAGCTGCTGGCCACCGATGGCAAGGCTCGTCGAGGTCGCCTGACCTTCCCCCGCGGTACAGTGGAAACCCCGGCGTTCATGCCGGTGGGTACCTACGGCACGGTCAAGGGCATGCTGCCACGGGATATCGTCGCCACCGGTGCCGAGATCATTCTGGGCAACACCTTCCACCTGTGGCTGCGTCCCGGCACCGAAGTGATCAAAAAGCACGGCGACCTGCATGACTTCATGCAGTGGAAAGGCCCGATTCTCACCGACTCCGGCGGTTTCCAGGTGTTCAGCCTGGGCGCCATGCGCAAGATCAAGGAAGAGGGCGTGACCTTCGCCTCGCCGGTGGACGGCGCCAAGGTGTTCATGGGTCCGGAAGAGTCGATGCAAGTGCAGCGCGACCTGGGTTCTGACATCGTGATGATTTTCGACGAATGCACCCCGTACCCGGCTGACGAAGACGTCGCGCGGATCTCCATGGAGCTGTCGTTGCGCTGGGCCCAGCGCTCCAAGAATGCCCACGGCGACAACACTGCCGCGCTGTTCGGCATCGTCCAGGGCGGTATGCACCAGGACCTGCGCATGCGTTCCCTGGAGGGGCTGGACAAGATCGGCTTCGACGGCCTGGCCATTGGCGGCCTGTCGGTGGGCGAGCCCAAGCACGAGATGATCAAGGTGCTGGACTACCTGCCGGGCCAGATGCCAGCAGACAAACCTCGTTACCTTATGGGCGTTGGCAAACCGGAGGATCTCGTAGAGGGTGTGCGCCGCGGTGTGGACATGTTCGATTGCGTGATGCCAACCCGCAATGCCCGCAATGGGCATCTGTTTATTGATACTGGCGTGCTGAAGATCCGTAACGCGTTCCATCGCCATGATGATTCGCCGCTCGATCCGACCTGCGATTGCTACACCTGCCAGAACTTCTCCCGCGCTTATCTGCATCATCTGGACAAGTGCGGCGAAATGCTGGGTAGCATGTTGAATACCATCCACAATTTGCGGCATTACCAGGTACTTATGGCTGGTTTGCGCGAGGCTATTCAACAGGGTACATTGGCCGCCTTTGTCGATGCCTTCTACGCCAAACGCGGGCTCCCTGTTCCGCCTTTGGACTGAGTTTTCTGACCCCAAGATTCAATATTTGCAACTGGAGTGCTAAATGAGCTTTTTTATCTCTAACGCCATGGCTGACGCTGCTGCACCTGCTGCAGGCCCTATGGGCGGCGGCTTTGAGTGGATTTTCCTGGTCGGCTTCCTGGTCATCTTCTATCTGATGATCTGGCGTCCACAGGCCAAGCGCGCCAAAGAGCAGAAGAACCTGCTGGGCAGCCTGCAAAAAGGTGACGAAGTTGTGACCACCGGCGGCATCGCCGGCAAGATCACCAAAGTGACCGACGACTTCGTGGTTCTGGAAGTGTCCGACACCATCGAAATGAAGTTCCAGAAGGGCGCTATCGCCGCCACGCTGCCAAAAGGCACGCTGAAAGCGATCTGATTCATCTTTTACCAATCGACGGGGCGCGCAAGGCGCCCCGCGTTATAAGCGGGCGGCGTGATGCTGAACAAATACCCTCTGTGGAAATACGTACTGATCCTGGCGGTGCTGGCGATCGGTTTTATTTATTCCGCTCCCAATCTATACCCTGATGATCCGGCCATTCAGGTCAGCGGTGCGAGCACCGCGTTGCAGGTCACTCAGGCTGATCTGGATCGTGCGAGCAAAGCGCTCACCGACGCCGGGATCAACGTCAAGGCAGCCACTATCGCGGCCAATGGCAAGGGCGGCTTGCTGCGTCTGATCAATAAAGAAGATCAGTTGCCAGCCAAGGACGTCGTACGCAAGGCCCTGGGTGACGACTACGTCGTTGCACTGAACCTGGCACAAACCACCCCGCAATGGTTGCGCAACCTCGGCGCGCACCCGATGAAGCTGGGTCTGGACTTGTCCGGTGGTGTGCACTTCCTGCTGGAAGTGGACATGGATAAAGCCCTCGATGCACGCCTGAAAGTCTACGAAGGCGACGTCAAGAGTCTGTTGCGCAAAGAGCGCCTGCGCTATCGCAGCCTGCCGCAACTCAACGGTGCCATTCAACTGGGCTTCAGCGACGACGCGACCCGTGAACAGGCCCGTGCACTGATCCGCAAGAACTTCAACGATTTCGACATTGTTCCGGCCGACCTCAATGGTCAGGCGGTACTGCGTCTGGCGATGACCCCGGCCAAGCTGGCGGAAATCCGTGAATACTCCATCAAGCAGAACTTGACCACGGTCCGTAACCGCGTCAACGAGCTGGGTGTGGCCGAGCCGCTGGTACAGCGTCAGGGCGCCAACCGCATCGTGGTTGAGCTGCCGGGCGTGCAGGACACCGCTGAAGCCAAGCGGATCCTGGGCAAGACCGCCAACCTCGAGTTCCGCCTGGCTGCAGAGCCGGGTGCTTCCAAGGCGACTTCCGAGTCGTTCGAATTCCGTGAAGGCAATCGTCCTCCAGCGTTGATCGAGCGTGGCCTGATCATCACCGGTGACCAGGTGACCGACGCCCAGGCGGGCTTCGATGAGCACGGTCGTCCACAGGTGAACATCAAGCTTGACGGTCACGGTGGCGAGCTGATGAGTCGTTCGACTCGCAGCAACGTCGGCCGCAGCATGGCGGTGATCTTCATCGAGCAGAAGCCGACCACCACTTACACCAAGCAAGTGGTTGATGGCGTCGAGAAAGACGTACCGGTCCAGACCTTCAAGGAAGAGAAGAAGATCATCAGCCTGGCGACCATCCAGTCGCCGCTGGGCAGTCAGTTCCGTATCACCGGCCTGAACGGCCAGGGCGAGTCTTCCGAGCTGGCGCTGCTGCTGCGTGCCGGTGGTCTGGCGGCGCCGATGTACTTTGCCGAAGAGCGCACAATCGGTCCGAGCCTGGGTGCTGACAACATCACCAAGGGTATCGATGCCTCGCTGTGGGGCATGTTGTTCGTGTCGCTGTTCATCATCGCCATCTACCGCTTCTTCGGCGTCATCGCCACCGTGGCGCTGGCGCTGAACATGGTACTGCTGCTGGCCCTGATGTCGCTGCTGGGGGCAACACTGACCCTGCCAGGCATCGCCGGTATCGTGTTGACCATGGGTATGGCGGTGGACGCCAACGTGCTGATCTTCTCGCGGATACGTGAAGAGATCGCCGCCGGCATGACCGTGCAGCGCGCTATTAACGAAGGCTTCGGCCGGGCATTCACTGCGATTCTCGACTCCAACCTGACCACATTGCTGGTCGGTGGCATCCTGTTTGCCATGGGCACCGGCCCGGTCAAAGGGTTTGCGGTGACCATGTCCCTCGGGATCTTTACCTCGATGTTCACGGCCATCTGGCTGACCCGTGCGATGGTCAACCTGATCTTCGGCGGTCGTGACTTCAAGAAGTTGTGGATTTAAGGGGCTGCCATGTTACGTACTATCAACTTCATGGGCGTGCGCAACGTTGCGTTCGGCGTCACATTGCTCCTTACCGTTCTGGCGTTGTTCAGCTGGTTCCATAAGGGCCTGAACTACGGTCTGGACTTCACCGGCGGTACGCTCATCGAGCTGACCTACGAGCGTCCGGCGGATGTGATGAAGGTTCGCGCGCAACTGAGCGAATCGGGTTATCACGACGCCATCGTGCAGAGCTTCGGTGCAACCACCGACCTGCTGGTGCGGATGCCGGGTGAAGACCCGCAACTGGGCCATCAGGTCGCAGCCGCCTTGCAGAAGGTTGGCGGTGACAACCCGGCACAGGTCAAGCGCGTCGAGTTCGTTGGCCCGCAGGTGGGTGAAGAGCTGCGCGACCAGGGCGGCCTCGGCATGCTGATGGCGCTGGGCGGCATCCTGATCTACCTGGCGTTCCGCTTTCAGTGGAAGTTCGCGGTTGGTGCCATTGTCTCGCTGGTCCACGACGTGATCGTGACCGTGGGTATCCTGTCGTTCTTCCAGATCACCTTCGACCTCACGGTGTTGGCGGCGGTACTGGCGATCATCGGTTACTCGCTCAACGACACCATCGTGGTTTTCGACCGGGTGCGTGAGAACTTCCGCGTGCTGCGCAAGGCCAGTCTGATCGAGAACATCAACATCTCGACCACCCAGACCCTGTTGCGCACCATGGCGACCTCGATCTCCACCTTGCTGGCGATTGCTGCGCTGCTGTTCTTCGGTGGCGATAACCTGTGGGGCTTCTCCATCGCACTGTTTGTCGGTGTGTTGGCGGGTACCTACTCGTCGATCTACATCGCCAACGTGGTGCTGATCTGGCTGAACCTGAGCAGCGAGGATCTGATTCCTCCTGCCAATACCGAGAAGGAAGTGGACGACCGCCCATAACGGTCATCATCTTCCAGCGGTCACCTAAAAAGGCGCGAGTATTGAACTCGCGCCTTTTTTATTACTCCAAGGCTGGGAGAAGCGCGGGCTTGTCCCGCTTGTGATGGTCAGGAGGTTCACGTGAACAAGTCGTTACTGGTTGGTGCGGTATTGGGTGCTGTCGGTGTGACTGCCGGGGGTGCTGTTGCCACCTACAGCCTGGTTAAAAGCGGCCCTGAGTATGCGCAAGTGCTGGCAGTTCAGCCGGTTAAACAACAGATCAAGACTCCACGCGAGGTCTGCAAGGACGTCGCGGTAACCCGTCAGCGCCCGGTCAAGGATGAGCATCAGATCCTTGGTACGGTGGCCGGTGCGGTTGGCGGTGGTTTGCTGGGCAGTATGATCGGCGGCGGCAACGGCAAAAAGATCGCCACCGTGGCGGGTGCAGTGGGTGGTGGTTATGCCGGTAACAAGGTGCAGGAAGGCATGCAGGAGCGTGATACCTACACCACCACTCAGACTCGCTGTAACACCGTCAATGACATCAGCGACAAGGTCGTGGGTTATGACGTGAAGTACGAACTGGATGGCAAGCAAGGCCAGGTGCGTATGGATCGTGATCCGGGTAACCAGATTCCGGTCAATAAAGAAGGCAAGTTGATCCTGAGTCAGAATCAGGAACAGCCGGGGCAGTAAGCTCGGGCCGATAAAAGAGCTGTCCTCAGGGGCGGCTTTTTTATCGGCTGAGTATTTTCAGGCATAAAAAAAGCACCCCGTAGGGTGCTTTTTTGTCGCTGGCGCTTAGCGCTTCAGCGAAGCCGGCAGGTGCGGCTGGATGGCGGTCAGGACCGCTTTGAAGCACTTGGTGTTGCCGGCAACCACGTGGCCTTTTTCCAGGAAGTCGTGACCGCCGGTGAAGTCGCTCACCAGGCCGCCTGCTTCCTGAATCAGCAGGGCGCCTGCAGCCATGTCCCACTCGGACAGGCCCGACTCCCAGAAAGCATCGAAACGGCCGGCGGCCACGTAAGCCAGGTCCAGGCTGGCGGCACCGGCGCGGCGGATGCCGGCGGTCTGGCCAACCAGGGCGCGGAACATGCCCAGGTAGTTGTCGAGGTTGTCCATCTGGTCGTCACGGAACGGGAAGCCAGTACCCAGCAGGGCGCCGTCCAGGCTGGTGCGGCCGCTGACGCGCAGGCGACGACCGTTCAGTTGGGCGCCACGACCGCGGCTGGCGGTGAATTCTTCCTGGCGAACCGGGTCCAGAACAACGGCGTGTTCCAGACGACCACGGTATTTGCAGGCAATGCTGACGGCAAAGTGAGGAATGCCGCGCAGGAAGTTGGTGGTGCCGTCCAGTGGGTCGATGATCCACAGGTATTCTTCGCCTTCACCGCTGCCCGCGTGCAGGCCGGTTTCTTCACCGAGGATGCCGTGGGTTGGGTAGGCTTTGCGCAACGCATCGATGATCTTCTGCTCGGCAGCGCGATCAACTTCGGATACGTAGTCTTTGGCGTCTTTTTCGTCGACCTTGATGGTATCCAGGCGCTCGATGGAGCGGAAAATCAATTCACTGGCGCTGCGGGCGGCGCGCAGCGCGATATTCAGCATTGGCTGCATGGATGTGTCACCTAAGGTTGTTAAAGAAAGCCGAGCATTCTAGCAGAAAACTTTTGCAGATGAAGGTCGACATTCGCTTTCCTCATTTTGAGCGGGGCACTGACTCAGTAAATGTGCGCGCTTTTTGACCAGTGGTCGTTTGCACAAGGCGCTAAAGGTGCGCGTCGCTGAGTGTATCCGGGGCTCCCGGTTATTTTTGAGGCGTGACTGCTGGCTGTTCTGTAAGATTTGCTCCCCTTTCCGTGTCCGAGAGCGCCTCCCTTGCTGCAGAACATTCGTGTCGTCCTGGTCAATACCAGTCATCCCGGGAATATCGGTGGGGCTGCGCGTGCCATGAAGAACATGGGCCTGTCGCGGCTGGTGCTGGTTGAGCCGCGGATTTTCCCGTCCCACGAGGCTGATGCCCGTGCCTCTGGCGCCACGGACATCCTGGAAAATGCGCAGGTCGTCGCCACCCTGGAAGAGGCGTTGGCGGGCTGTACCCTGGTATTTGGTACCAGTGCCCGTGATCGACGTATTCCCTGGCCCTTGCTCGACCCTCGTGAATCCGGGTTGAAGGTAGTGGAAGAGGCGGGGCAGGGCGCACAGATCGCCCTGGTGTTCGGCCGTGAAGACTCCGGCCTGACCAATGACGAGCTGCAGCGATGTCACTTCCATGTGCATATCCCGTCGGACCCTGAGTTCAGTTCGCTGAACCTGGCGACGGCGGTGCAGGTGTTGACCTATGAGGTGCGGATGTCCTGGCTGGCGGCCGAGGGCCGGCCGAGCAAGGTCGAGAAGGATGAAGTGGCGTCGCCGCGTAGTGATGAGTTGGCGACCATGGATGAGTTGGAGCGGTTCTACGAGCATCTGCAGCAGACGCTGGTGGCCATCGACTTCCTCGATCCGGAAAAGCCGCGGCACTTGATGGCGCGCCTGCGTCGGTTGTACGGTCGCAGCTCGGTCAGTCGGGCGGAAATGAATATTTTGCGAGGCATCCTCACGGAGACCCAGAAAGCGGCCCGTGGCGAGCTCATCAAGCGGAAGAATGAAGATGTTTGAGCGTTTGCGTGAAGATATCCAGAGTGTTTTTCACCGTGATCCGGCGGCGCGCAATGCCTTTGAGGTGCTGACCTGCTACCCGGGCATGCACGCCATCTGGATCCATCGCCTGTCAGGCGCTCTGTGGGGCATGGGGTGGAAGTGGCTGGCGCGGCTGGTGTCGAATTTCGGCCGTTGGTTGACCGGGATCGAGATTCACCCGGGGGCCAAGGTCGGTCGTCGGTTCTTTATTGACCACGGCATGGGCATCGTCATCGGTGAAACCGCCGAGATCGGCGATGACGTGACCCTGTACCAGGGCGTTACCCTGGGTGGCACCAGCTGGAATAAAGGCAAGCGCCACCCGACCCTGGAAGATGGTGTGGTGGTGGGGGCGGGCGCCAAGGTCCTGGGCCCATTCACTGTTGGTGCCGGGGCCAAGGTCGGTTCCAATGCGGTGGTGACCAAGGCCGTGCCCGCGGGCGCGACGGTGGTGGGGATTCCTGGGCGCATCATTATCAAGTCCGATGATGAGCAGGAAGCCAAGCGCAAGGCCATGGCCGAGAAGCTGGGCTTTGATGCCTACGGTGTCAGCGAAGACATGCCAGACCCGGTGGCTCGCGCTATTGGCCAGTTGCTGGATCACCTGCAGGCGGTCGATGGTCGCCTTGAAGGTATGTGCGGCGCATTGAAAGACTTGGGCAGCAACTATTGCGCCCAGGATCTGCCGGCACTGCGCGAAGAGGACTTTGCCGGGGTCAAGGACAAGGGCGACAGTCAGGTCGGCTAAGGCTGCTGGCGCAAGTCGATGCGTGTGCGTTGATGGCGATCTGCCTCGGATTATCGGCCTCTGGATCGCCGGCGAGCTAGATTGGGCGGGGCGGATGATGTCGTTTTGATGGTGCATTGATCTCCCGCAGGTCGGCCGCCAGCGCCGGGATGTGCCATTACGCCGCAGACTTTGCTATGATTCGCGCGCTCTTTTGCGGGTAAACCCGACTAAAGTAGTTGGTCTTATAGTTGACTCGATTACTCGGGTATTGCATACTCGCCCTCATCCCGAAACACTCTGTGGTAATTGTCCATGCGACTCACTACTAAAGGCCGATACGCGGTAACTGCCATGCTCGACCTGGCGTTGCACGCGCAACATGGCCCGGTGTCCCTGGCCGATATCTCTGAGCGCCAAGGCATCTCCCTGTCCTATCTCGAACAGCTCTTCGCCAAGCTGCGCCGCAGCAATCTGGTGTCCAGTGTGCGTGGCCCGGGTGGCGGCTATCAGCTGTCGCGCGACATGCAGGGAATCCAGGTAGCCCAGGTGATCGATGCGGTGAACGAATCGGTCGATGCCACCAAATGCCAGGGCCAGGGTGACTGCCATTCCGGCGACACCTGCCTGACTCACCACTTGTGGTGTGATCTGAGCCTGCAGATTCACGAATTTCTGAGCGGTATCAGCTTGGCTGACCTTGTGACTCGCCGTGAGGTGCAAGAAGTAGCCCAGCGTCAGGATCAGCGCCGCTGTAATGGCAAGGCGCCACGCCTGGATAAGATCGAAGCGTCCGCCGTCGAATGACAGCCAAAGAGCCAGCGGAACGCCAGCCAGCCTGATTTAGGAGAGAGTCCATGAAATTGCCGATTTACCTTGATTACTCAGCGACCACCCCGGTTGACCCGCGTGTCGCGCAAAAGATGAGTGAATGCCTGCTGGTCGACGGAAACTTCGGTAACCCGGCGTCCCGTTCCCACGTGTTTGGCTGGAAGGCCGAAGAATCGGTCGAGAACGCCCGTCGCCAAGTGGCTGACCTGGTGAATGCCGATCCGCGTGAGATCGTCTGGACTTCCGGTGCCACCGAATCCGACAACCTGGCAATCAAGGGTGTCGCGCACTTCTACGGCAGCAAGGGCAAGCACCTGATCACCTCCAAGATCGAGCACAAGGCTGTCCTTGACACCATGCGCCAACTGGAGCGTGAAGGTTTTGAAGTTACCTACATCGAGCCGGGCGAAGATGGCCTGATCACTCCGGCCATGGTTGAAGCCGCACTGCGCGACGACACCATCCTCGTGTCGATCATGCACGTGAACAACGAGATCGGTACCGTCAACGACATCGCCGCGATCGGCGAACTGACTCGCTCCAAGGGCGTTCTGTTCCACGTCGACGGCGCCCAGTCCACTGGCAAGGTCGATATCGACCTGCAGAAGCTGAAAGTCGACCTGATGTCGTTCTCGGCCCACAAGACCTACGGTCCGAAAGGCATTGGCGCGCTGTACGTCAGCCGCAAACCGCGCGTGCGTCTGGAAGCCACCATGCACGGTGGCGGTCATGAGCGCGGCATGCGCTCCGGCACCCTGGCGACCCACCAGATCGTCGGCATGGGCGAAGCGTTCCGTGTGGCCAAGGAGGACATGGCTGCCGAGAACCTGCGCATCAAGGCCCTGAGCGATCGCTTCTACAAGCAGGTCGAGCATCTGGAAGAGCTGTACATCAACGGCAGCATGACCGCCCGTGTACCGCACAACCTGAACCTGAGCTTCAACTACGTTGAAGGCGAGTCGCTGATCATGGCCCTCAAGGACCTGGCAGTATCCTCCGGTTCGGCCTGCACCTCGGCTTCGCTTGAGCCTTCGTACGTACTGCGCGCCCTGGGCCGCAACGACGAACTGGCCCATAGCTCGATCCGCTTCACCTTCGGTCGCTTCACCACCGAAGAAGAAATCGATTACGCCGCGCAGAAAGTCTGCGAGGCCGTCACCAAGCTGCGCGCTCTGTCGCCGCTGTGGGACATGTTCAAAGACGGCGTCGACATCTCGAAAATCGAGTGGGCGGCACACTGATATATAAGTCGCCGCCAGCGGGTTCTGCCGAACGTATCGATTACGGCGATTTGCAGGACCCCAAGAGCGACTCTCTGATGAGTGAGGATTAAGAATCATGGCTTACAGCGAAAAGGTCATCGACCATTACGAAAACCCGCGCAACGTCGGCAAGATGAACGCGGAAGACCCTGATGTCGGCACTGGCATGGTCGGCGCTCCGGCGTGCGGCGACGTGATGCGCCTGCAGATCAAGGTCAACGAGCAAGGCATCATCGAAGATGCCAAGTTCAAGACTTACGGCTGCGGTTCGGCCATCGCCTCCAGTTCCCTGGCCACCGAGTGGATGAAGGGCAAGACCCTGGACGAGGCTGAAACCATCAAGAACACTCAGCTGGCCGAAGAACTGGCCCTGCCGCCAGTGAAAATCCACTGCTCGGTACTCGCGGAAGACGCCATCAAGGCCGCTGTTCGCGACTACAAGCAGAAGAAAGGCCTGATCTGATTCATTCGGATTCAGCTTTCACAGATTGAGCGACAAGTAAGGAGTCACGATGGCTATCAGCATGACAGAAGCGGCTGCTCAACACGTGCGACGCTCCCTCAACGGGCGCGGCAAGGGTGATGGGATTCGTCTGGGTGTTCGCACCACGGGCTGTTCCGGCCTTGCCTACGTGCTGGAGTTCGTCGACGAGGTGGGTGAAGACGATCAGGTGTTCGAAAGTCACGGCGAGAAAGTGATCATCGACCCGAAAAGTCTGACCTATCTGGACGGCACCGAACTGGATTTCGTCAAGGAAGGGTTGAACGAAGGCTTCAAGTTCAACAACCCCAACGTACGCGGTGAATGTGGCTGCGGCGAAAGCTTCAACATCTGAGGCTTCTTGTGGGTAATCCTTGTCATTTCGCTTTATTTGAACTGCAGCCCAGCTTTCGCCTGGACCTCGAGCAGTTGGCTACGCGCTACCGTGAGTTGGCGCGCGGCGTCCACCCCGACCGTTTCGCTGACGCTTCCGAGCGTGAGCAGCGGCTGGCGCTCGAGCAATCCGCGAGCCTCAACGAGGCCTACCAGACGCTCAAAAGCCCTCCCAAGCGTGCGCGCTACCTGCTCGCCATGGGCGGTCGCGAGTTGCCGCTGGAGGTCACGGTGCATGATCCGGAGTTTCTTCTGCAGCAGATGCAGTGGCGCGAAGAACTCGAAGACCTGCAGGACAGCGCCGACCTGGCGGGTGTCGCGGTGTTCAAACGGCGTCTGAAAGTCGCGCAGGATGAGCTGAACGAAAGCTTTGCAGCTTGTTGGGATGATGCAGCGCAACGCGAACAGGCCGAACGCCTGATGCGGCGCATGCAGTTCCTCGACAAGCTCACGTATGAAGTGCGCCAGTTAGAAGAGCGCCTCGACGATTAACCCAGTGCTGCCCATGTTGCACGCCTGATAGACAGATAAGACCTGATTACCATGGCCCTACTGCAGATCGCCGAACCCGGCCAAAGTCCTCAACCGCACCAGCGTCGTCTGGCTGTGGGGATCGACTTGGGCACCACCAATTCGCTGGTCGCTGCATTGCGCAGTGGTCTTTCCGAACCGCTGGCGGACGCTGAAGGGCGGGTCATCCTGCCTTCCGCCGTGCGCTACCACGCTGATCGTGTCGAGGTCGGCGAGTCTGTCCGGCTGGCGGCGTCTGCCGATCCCTTGAATACCGTGCTGTCGGTCAAGCGCTTGATGGGTCGTGGTCTGTCCGACGTCAAGCAATTGGGCGAGCAGTTGCCGTATCGCTTTGTCGATGGCGAGTCGCACATGCCGTTCATCGACACGGTGCAGGGCCCGAAAAGCCCGGTCGAAGTCTCCGCCGAGATCCTCAAGGTGCTTCGTCAGCGCGCCGAGTCGACCCTGGGTGGCGAGTTGGTAGGGGCGGTGATCACCGTTCCGGCCTACTTTGACGACGCACAGCGTCAGGCCACCAAGGACGCGGCCAAACTGGCGGGTCTGAATGTGCTGCGTTTGCTCAACGAGCCGACCGCAGCGGCGGTGGCCTATGGCCTGGATCAGCACGCCGAAGGCGTGGTGGCGATCTACGACCTGGGCGGCGGCACCTTTGATATTTCCATTCTGCGCCTGACCGGCGGTGTGTTCGAAGTGCTGGCCACCGGTGGCGACACCGCACTGGGCGGCGATGACTTCGATCACGCGATTGCCGGCTGGATCATCGACAGTGCCGGTTTGTCGGCTGATCTCGATCCCGGCGCGCAGCGTCGTTTGCTGCAAACCGCCTGCGCCGCCAAGGAAGCCCTGACCCACGCTGATTCGGTGGACGTGGTCTATGGCGAATGGCGCGCGGCGCTGACTCGTGAGCAGTTCGACGCTCTGATCGAACCCATGGTTGCGCGTAGCCTCAAGGCTTGCCGCCGTGCGGTGCGTGATTCCAATGTCGAGCTCGATGATGTGCAGGCAGTGGTCATGGTCGGCGGTTCGACCCGTGTGCCACGCGTGCGCCAGGCCGTCGGCGAGATGTTCGGACGTGAGCCGTTGACCGAAATCGACCCGGATCAAGTGGTGGCCATCGGGGCCGCGATCCAGGCCGACACCTTGGCCGGCAATAAGCGCGACGGCGGCGAACTGCTGTTGCTGGACGTGATTCCGCTGTCCCTGGGGCTGGAAACCATGGGTGGGCTGATGGAGAAGGTGATTCCACGCAACACCACCATCCCCGTCGCCCGTGCCCAGGACTTCACCACCTACAAGGATGGCCAGTCGGCCATGATGATTCACGTGCTGCAGGGTGAGCGCGAGCTGATCAGCGATTGCCGCTCCCTGGCGCGCTTCGAATTGCGCGGTATTCCGCCGATGGTGGCGGGTGCGGCGAAAATCCGCGTGACCTTCCAGGTCGATGCCGATGGCCTGCTCAGTGTGGCGGCCCGTGAGCTGGGGTCGGGCGTTGAAGCCAGCATCCAGGTCAAGCCGTCCTACGGCCTGACCGATGGCGAAATCGCCAAGATGCTCAAGGATTCGTTCCAATATGCCGGCGACGACAAGGTCGCCCGTGTCCTGCGTGAGCAGCAGGTCGATGCCCAGCGCCTGATCGAGGCGGTGCAAGGCGCCCTGGAGGCTGATGGCGAGCGCCTGCTGGATGCCGAAGAGCGCATGGTCATCGAGTTGCAGATGCAGGAACTGGCCGAACTGATGAAGGGTACCGATGGTTACGCCATCGAGCAGCAGACCAAGCGTCTGTCGCAAGTGACCGATGCTTTTGCTGCCCGACGCCTGGATTCGACGGTGAAAGCCGCGCTGGCGGGGCGCAACTTGAATGAAATCGAGGAATAACTGATGCCGCAGATCATTTTTCTGCCACATGCCGTGCTGTGCCCGGAAGGTCTGGTTGTAGAGGTTCCGCCCGGTACCTCGATTCTCGAAGTGGCCCACGATAACCATATCGAGATCGAAAGCGCCTGCGGCGGTGTCTGTGCCTGCACCACCTGCCACTGCGTGATTCGTGAAGGGTTCGATTCGCTGAATGAAGCGGACGAACTGGAAGAAGACATGCTGGACAAGGCCTGGGGGCTTGAGCCTCAGTCGCGCCTGTCCTGCCAGGCGATCGTCGGTGAAGAAGACCTGACCGTCGAAATCCCGAAATACTCGCTCAACCATGCCGCCGAAGCGCCGCACTGATTCAAGGAATAGTCATGAGTCTGAAGTGGGTTGATGTGCTGGAAATCGCGATTCAGCTGGCCGAATCCCGGCCGGAAGTGGATCCGCGCTATGTAAACTTTGTCGATCTGCACAAGTGGGTTCTGGCACTGCCGGAGTTCAGCGACGATCCGGCTCGCGGTGGCGAGAAAGTTCTTGAAGCAATTCAGGCTGCCTGGATTGAAGAAGCGGACTGAATCCGCGCTGTACGCAGTTAGGCAATCCCTATAAACCCGCGTATAATTCGCGGGTTTAATTTTTCGCAAATTACCGTTTCTGGAGTTACACCATGGCTGTTCAACGTACTTTCTCCATCATCAAGCCTGACGCTGTTGCAAAAAACGTCATCGGCAAGATCGTTTCCCGTTTCGAAGAAGCCGGCCTGCGCGTTGTAGCTTCGAAAATGAAGCAACTGTCCAAAGCTGAAGCCGAAGGCTTCTACGCTGAGCACAGCGCTCGTGGTTTCTTCGGCGAGCTGGTTGCCTTCATGACTTCCGGTCCGGTTGTTGTTCAGGTTCTGGAAGGCGAAAACGCTATCGCTCTGAACCGTGAGCTGATGGGCGCTACCAACCCTAAAGAAGCTGCTGCCGGCACCATCCGTGCTGACTTCGCCGAGTCCATCGACGCCAACGCCGTTCACGGTTCGGACTCCGAAGCCGCTGCTGCTCGCGAAATCGCTTACTTTTTCGCTGCTACTGAAGTAACCACTCGCTAAGCATTGGCTTAAGAGTGAAGGTGAATCCATGACTACATCGACTGTAAAAACCAACCTGTTGGGTCTGACTCAACAGGAAATGGAAAAATTCTTCGACTCAATCGGGGAGAAGCGTTTCCGTGCCGGTCAGGTAATGAAATGGATTCACCACCTTGGCGTCGATGATTTCGACGCCATGACGAACGTCAGCAAAGCCTTGCGCGACAAGCTCAAGGTGATTGCTGAGGTTCGCGGTCCTGAAGTCGTCAGCGAGGACATCTCCAGCGATGGCACCCGTAAATGGGTGGTGCGCGTGGCGTCCGGCAGCTGCGTCGAGACCGTGTACATTCCCCAGGGCAAACGCGGCACTCTTTGCGTTTCGTCCCAGGCAGGCTGTGCCCTGGATTGCAGTTTCTGCTCCACCGGCAAGCAAGGTTTCAACAGCAACCTCACCGCCGCCGAAGTCATCGGCCAGGTGTGGATTGCCAATAAATCGTTCGGCAGCATCCCGGCGACCGCCGACCGTGCCATCACCAACGTGGTGATGATGGGCATGGGCGAGCCGCTGCTGAACTTCGACAACGTCGTCGCGGCCATGCACCTGATGATGGACGACCTGGGTTACGGCATCTCCAAGCGCCGAGTGACCCTGTCGACCTCCGGCGTGGTGCCGATGATCGATGAGCTGTCCAAGCACATCGACGTCTCGCTGGCGTTGTCCCTGCACGCTCCCAACGATGCGTTGCGCAACCAGCTGGTGCCGATCAACAAGAAGTACCCGCTGAAGATGTTGCTCGAGTCCTGCCAGCGCTACATGTCGTCCCTGGGCGAAAAGCGCGTGCTGACCATCGAGTACACCTTGCTCAAGGACATCAACGACAAGGTCGAGCATGCGGTTGAAATGATCGAGTTGCTCAAGAACATTCCGTGCAAGATCAACCTGATCCCGTTCAACCCGTTCCCGCACTCCGGTTACGAGCGGCCGAGCAACAATGCCATCCGTCGTTTCCAGGACCAGCTGCATCACGCCGGTTTCAACGTCACCGTGCGCACCACCCGTGGTGAGGATATTGATGCCGCCTGTGGCCAACTGGTCGGGCAGGTGCTGGACCGCACCCGTCGCAGCGAACGCTATATTGCGGTGCGCGAGTTGAGCGCTGATGCCGATATGCCGCAAAGCGCCGCGAATCGTACTTGAGAGAGGCTCTCCATGACCTTTCGCGTTGCGCTGCTGTTGCTGGTTGTCAGCCTCTCGGCTGGCTGCGTTCTGTCGGGTGATTTCAACCCGCTGAACACCAGCAAGGGCCGCGACGAAGCGCGTCAGGCCTATGTGCAACTGGGTTTGGGGTATCTGCAACAGGGCATGACCGAACGTGCCAAGGTGCCGCTGAAGAAAGCCCTGGAGCTGGATGAGTCGGACGCCGATGCCAATGCCGCCCTGGGGCTGGTGTTCCAGGCCGAGATGGAGCCGGAGCTGGCCGACGAGCATTTTCGCAAGGCCTTGGCCTCGCGCCCTGCCGATGCTCGGATCCTCAATAACTACGGCAGCTTTCTCTTCGAAGAAAAACGTTACAAAGAGGCTTATCAGCGCTTTGAACAGGCTGCTGCTGATACCCTGTACCCCGAGCGTTCTCGCGTGTTCGAGAACCTTGGCATGACCGCAAAGAAATTGGGGCAGCGTGAGTTGGCCCAGCAGCAACTGGAAAAAGCCCTGCGTCTGAATCGTCAACAACCGCACGCCTTGCTGGAAATGGCTGAGTTGTCCTTCGAAGACAGGCATTATGTCCCCGCACGCGACTATTACGACCGTTTTAGCCTGCTGAGCGAGCAAAATGCACGTAGTCTATTGCTCGGCGTTCGGCTGGCGGATGTGTTTGAAGATCGCGACAAGGCCGCCAGTTATGGTCTGCAATTAAAACGACTCTATCCCGGTACGCCGGAATATCAGCAATACCTGTCGGAGCAATGATGAAAGCGGCGCATCCCGAAGTTCTAGCAGTGACTCGCGTAAACCCCGGTGAGACCCTGCGTCAGGCCCGCGAAAGCAATGGTTGGTCGCAGGCAGAAGTGGCCCTGAAGCTCAATCTCACCGTGAGCTCGCTGAATAATCTGGAAACCGGTGCTTTCGACAAGCTGCCGGGACATACCTTTTCCCGTGGTTATATCCGTGCCTACGCCAAGTTGCTGGGGATGGAGCAGACCAACCTGGTCCAGCAGTTCGACCTTTACACCGGCTCCGACTCTCAAGGCAGCAGCGTGCATGCCTTGGGTCGTATTGAAGAACCGGTCCGGGTTTCCCATACCATTTTGCGCATCGTCAGCCTGTTGCTGCTGGTGGCTGTGGTCGGCGGTGGCTTTATCTGGTGGCAGGATCAGACCTCGCTGCGCAGCAAGGACCTGACGTCGTTCGGCCAGGAGCACGTCGAAGTCGAAGGCGCCGATGGCACCACACATATTCACCCGATCGACGAGCCGGAAGACCAGGCCGTGGTCGAAGGTCAGGCTGAAGGGGGGGCTACCAACCTCGCCCTGCCACAGGCTCAGACCCCGGCTGAAGCCCCGGCCAGCCCCGCTGCCCCCGCTGCTTCTGCTCCAACCGTTGCAGCGCCGGCCCATACCGCGCCCGCTCCGGTGGTCAGCGCCCCGGCAGCAGCCGCGCCGACTGCGCCGGTAACGCCTGCCCCAACGGTTGCCGCCCCGGCCGTATCGGCACCCGCAGCAGCCCCGGTGGCAGGTTCGGGTCAGGTCCAGATTCAATTCATTGCTGATTGCTGGGCCCAGGTCATTGATGGCAATGGCAAGGTGCTGCTCAGTGGCCTCAAGCGTAAAGGCGAAACCGCCGACGTGACGGGCAAGCCGCCATTTGCCGTACGCCTGGGCTACGCCCGTGGCGCGCAAATCAGCTACAACGGACAAGCGGTCGATGTGGCTCCGTTCACCAGTGGCGAGACCGCTCGCCTGAAGTTAGGTCAATAAGTCATGCACGGCGAATCTCCCATCAAACGTCGCGAGTCCCGCAAAATCTGGGTTGGCTCGGTGCCTGTGGGGGGCGATGCCCCGATCGCGGTGCAGAGCATGACCAACAGCGATACCAATGACGTGGCCGCTACCGTGGCCCAGATCAACCGCCTGGAAGCCGCAGGCGTGGATATCGTGCGGGTATCGGTCCCGGACATGGACGCTGCCGAAGCATTCGGTCGCATCAAGCAGCTGGTCAAGGTACCGCTGGTGGCCGACATCCACTTCGACTACCGGATCGCCCTGCGCGTGGCTGAGCTGGGCGTCGATTGCCTGCGGATCAACCCGGGCAACATCGGTCGTGAAGACCGTGTGCGTGCTGTGGTCGATGCCGCCCGTGACCGCGGGATCCCGATCCGCATCGGCGTCAACGCCGGCTCCCTGGAAAAGGATCTGCAGAAGAAATACGGCGAACCGACCCCGGCAGCCCTGGTTGAGTCGGCCCTGCGTCACGTCGAGCACCTTGAACGCCTGAATTTCCAGGATTTCAAGGTCAGCGTAAAGGCCTCCGATGTGTTCATGGCTGTCGAAGCCTACCGCCTGCTGGCCAAGGAAATCGTCCAGCCGCTGCACCTGGGCATCACCGAAGCCGGTGGTTTGCGCTCAGGCACGGTGAAATCCGCCGTGGGCCTCGGTATGCTGCTGGCCGACGGGATTGGCGATACTATTCGCATCTCGCTGGCGGCTGACCCGGTCGAGGAAGTGAAAGTCGGCTACGACATTCTCAAATCCCTGCATCTGCGTTCCCGTGGTATCAACTTCATCGCCTGCCCGAGCTGCTCGCGGCAGAACTTCGATGTGGTCAAGACCATGAACGAGCTGGAAGGGCGCCTTGAAGACCTGTTGGTGCCGCTGGATGTTGCGGTCATCGGCTGTGTGGTCAACGGTCCAGGTGAAGCCAAGGAGGCCCATATCGGCCTGACTGGCGGTACACCGAACCTGATTTACATCGACGGCAAGCCGTCGCAGAAATTGACGAATGAGAATCTGGTGGATGAGCTGGAAAAGCTGATCCGCCAGAAAGCGGCCGAAAAGGTCGAAGCTGACGCTGCGGTGATCGCGCGCGGCTGATTCAACAGAATTTAAGGATTTTTAGTGAGCAAGTCTCTGCAAGCCATTCGTGGCATGAATGACATCCTGCCCGAGCAGACGCCCCTGTGGCGCTATTTCGAGAGCACTGTGGCGCGCCTGCTGGATAACTACGGTTACAAGCAGATCCGCATGCCGATCGTCGAGTTCACCGATCTGTTCAAGCGCTCCATCGGCGAAGTGACCGACATTGTCGAAAAAGAGATGTACACCTTCGAAGACCGTAACGGCGACTCCCTGACCCTGCGTCCGGAAGGCACCGCCGCGTGCGTGCGCGCGGTCCTCGAACACGGCATTACCGGCGGTGGCCAGGTGCAGAAGTTGTGGTACATCGGCCCGATGTTCCGCCACGAACGCCCGCAGAAAGGCCGTTATCGCCAGTTTCACCAGATCGGTTGCGAAGTGTTCAACCTCGACGGTCCGGACATCGACGCCGAACTGATCGTGCTGACCTGGCGCCTGTGGGGCGAGCTGGGTATTCGTGACGCGGTCAAGCTCGAACTCAACAGCCTGGGCACCGCCGAGGCTCGTGCCCGTTATCGCGACGCGCTGGTGGAATTCCTCTTGGCCCGCCTCGAGTTGCTGGATGAAGACAGCCAGCGCCGCCTGAAAACCAACCCGCTGCGGGTGCTCGATACCAAGCATCCGGAAACTCAGGCGGTATTGGTGGATGCGCCGAAACTGGCCGACTACCTCGACGAAGAGTCGCGGGTGCATTTCGAAGGCCTCAAGGCGCGCCTGGACGCTGCCGGCATTCCGTATGTGATCAACCCCAAGTTGGTCCGTGGTCTGGATTACTACAGCAAGACGGTTTTCGAATGGGTCACCGACAAGCTCGGCGCCCAGGGCACTGTCTGCGCGGGCGGTCGTTACGACGGCCTGGTGGAGCAGATGGGCGGCAAGCCGACCCCGGGCGTAGGTTTTGCCATGGGTATCGAGCGCCTGGTGCTGCTGCTGGAAACCCTGGAGCAGATCCCGGACGAGATTTCCCGTCAGGTCGATGTCTACCTCTGCGCCTTTGGCGAGGCTGCCGAACTGGCCGCCCTGGCCTTGAGCGAGCGGGTTCGCGATCAACTGCCAAACCTGCGCCTGCAGATCAACGCCGGCGCCGGCAGCTTCAAGAGTCAATTCAAGAAGGCCGACAAGAGCGGTGCGCTGTACGCACTGATCCTCGGTGACGACGAACTGGCCCAGCAAGTGGTAGGTTTCAAACCCCTGCGTGGCCAGGGCGAACAACAAAGCATTGCCTGGGATGCGCTCGCTGCACACCTGGCCACCTGCGTCGTGCAGGGTTGAAGCTGTCAAACAGCCGAATTTAGCGATTAAGGAGTATTGGGGTGTCGAGTACCGAAGATGAACAGCTGACGGAATTCAAAGACTGGTGGCAGCGCAACGGCAAACCCCTGGTTACTGGCGGCCTGTTGGCGCTGGTCATCGTGTTCGGCTGGCAGGCCTGGCACAAGTATCAGAGCAACCAGTCGCAAGGCGCCTCGATGCTCTATCAGCAATTGCTTGAAACCACGCTGACCCCTGACGGCAAGCCGGATGCGGCGCGCGTTGCGGACCTGGCCGGCAAGCTCAACAGCGAGTTCGGCGGCACCGCCTACGCGCAATACGGCAGCCTGTTCGTGGCCAAGGTCGCGGTCGATACCGGCAAGCTGGACGATGCTGCCAGCGAGCTCAAGGCGATTGCCGACAAGCCTGTGAACCCGACCCTGGGTGAAGTTGCACGCCAGCGCCTGGCGCAGGTACTGGCCGCACAGAACAAAGCCGATGAAGCACTGAAGTTGCTCGACGGCGATGCTGACAAGTCGTTCCTGGCCACTCGTGAAGAGCTCAAGGGCGACCTGCTGGTCCAACTGGGCCGGATCGACGAAGCCCACGCGGCTTACCAAAAAGCCAAGGCTGCGCTGTCTGATGAAGCGGCGGTCGGTGGCCTACAAATCAAGCTGGACGACCTGGCCAAAGGGGATGCGTGACGTGATTCGTTGGAAACATGCAGCATTGCTGGCTCTGGCCATTTTGGCCGCGGGTTGCAGCAGCAACAGCAAAAAAGAACTGCCACCGGCTGAGCTGGTCGACTTCAAAGAAGAAGTGGTCCTGCAGAAGCAGTGGAGCCGTTCGGTCGGTGACGGCCAGGGCGAAACATACAACATGCTGGTTCCGGCCATCGACGGTGACACCATCTATGCCGCGGACGTTACCGGCGTGGTGATGTCCCTGGATCGCATGAACGGCGACGTCAAATGGAAGAAAGACCTTGAACTGCCTGTTTCCGGCGCCGTTGGCGTGGGTTACGGCCTGGTCATGATCGGCACTCTGAAGGGCGAAGTGGTTGCCCTGGATGCGTCCAGCGGCGAAGAAAAATGGCGCGCTCGCGTGACCAGTGAAGTCCTCGCCCCACCTGCCAGCAATGGCGATGTGGTGGTGGTGCAAACCCAGGACGACCGTGTGATTGGTCTCGACGCCAGCACCGGCAACCAACTCTGGCTCTATGACAGCACTCCTGCAGTACTGACCCTGCGCGGTACCAGTGCTCCGGTGGTGACCAACCGCCTGGCAGTGGCCGGCCTGTCGACCGGTAAAGTGGTCGCCCTGGATATCCGCAACGGCGTGCCGGTGTGGGAGCAGCGTGTGGCTATTCCTCAGGGCCGTTCCGAGCTGGATCGGGTCGTCGACATCGACGGTGGCTTGCTGCTGTCGGGCGGCACCCTGTATGTCGCCAGCTACCAGGGTCGCGTTGCAGCCCTGGACCTGGAAAGCGGTCGTCCGCTCTGGCAGCGTGATGCTTCCAGCTATGCCGGCGTCGCCCAGGGTTTTGGCAGCGTGTACGTGAGCCTGTCGTCGGGCACCGTTGAAGGTGTTGACGAGCGCTCCACCACTGCCCTGTGGAGCAATGACTCGCTGGCTCGCCGCCAACTGTCGGCTCCGGAAGTGTTCTCCAGCTACGTGGCGGTCGGTGACCTGGAAGGTTACCTGCATCTGCTGAGCCAGGTTGACGGTCGTTTCGTCGGCCGTCAGCGCATCGACAGCGACGGCCTGCGTGCACGTCCGCTGGTGGTGGGTGACATGATTTATGTGTATGGCAACAGCGGCAAACTGGAAGCCCTGACCATCAAGTAATGGTTTGACTATGCTTGGGGGCAGCAATGTCTCCAGGCGGCCTTGCCTTGGCAAGGCTCGTAGCACTTGAACGTGCTGCCCCGAGCACCAGCCGCTGCCTCGCAGCGGCTTTTGTATTTTCTGAAATAACGCAGTGGAGAGCCGCATGGTTCCCGTAATCGCCCTGGTGGGTCGACCGAACGTCGGCAAGTCCACCTTGTTCAACCGCCTGACTCGGACTCGCGACGCCATCGTCGGCGACTTGTCCGGTCTGACCCGTGATCGCCAATACGGTGAGGCCAAGTGGCAAGGGCGCTCCTACATTCTGGTCGACACCGGTGGTATTTCCGGTGACGAGCATGGCATGGATGAAAAGATGGCCGAGCAGTCGCTGCTGGCCATTGAAGAAGCCGACGTCGTTCTGTTCCTGGTAGACGCCAAAGCCGGTTTCACCGCGGCTGACCAGATGATCGCCGAGCACTTGCGCAAGCGTAACAAGCGCTCCTACGTGGTCGCCAACAAGGTCGACAACATCGACCCGGAAATGGCCCGCGCCGAATTCGCCCCGTTGGGCATGGGCCACGCGATTCCAATCGCCGGTGCTCATGGCCGTGGCATCACCCAGATGCTGGAGATCGCCCTGAGCGATTTCCCGAGAGATGAAGAAGAGCCGGAAGAAGGCGAGGAAGAGATCGTTGCCGAAGGCGAGGAAGCCAAGCGCATTCCTGGCCCGAGCGAAAAGGACGGGATCAAGATCGCCATCATCGGCCGGCCGAACGTCGGCAAGTCGACCCTGGTCAACCGCATGCTCGGTGAAGACCGGGTCATCGTCTACGACCAGCCCGGCACCACCCGCGACAGCATCTACATCCCGTTCGAACGTAACGAGGAAAAGTACACGCTGATCGACACCGCCGGTGTGCGCAAGCGCGGCAAGATCCACGAGGAAGTTGAAAAATTCTCGGTGGTGAAAACCCTGCAAGCGATCAAAGACGCCAACGTGGTGATCTTTGTGATGGACGCCCGCGAAGGCGTGGTGGACCACGACCTCAACCTGCTGGGCTTTGCCCTGGAGGCCGGTCGGGCATTGGTGATCGCGATCAACAAGTGGGACGGCATGACGCCGAGCGAGCGCGATTTTGTGAAGATCGAGCTGCAACGTCGGCTGTTCTTCGTCGAGTTCGCCGATATCCACTTTATCTCGGCGCTGCACGGCACCGGCGTGGGTAACCTCTACGCGTCGGTCCAGAACTCGTTCAAGTCCGCAGTGACCCGCTGGCCGACCAACCGTCTGACCCAGATCCTGGAAGACGCGGTAGGCGAGCATGCACCGCCGATGGTCAACAACCGCCGGATCAAGCTGCGTTACGCCCACTTGGGTGGTGCCAACCCGCCGATTATCGTGATCCACGGTAACCAGATCGAGAAGGTGCCCAAGTCGTATGTGCGTTACCTGGAAAACACCTACCGCCGTGTCCTGAAGCTGGTCGGTACGCCGATCCGTATCGAGTTCAAGGGTGGCGAGAACCCATACGAAGGCAACAAGAACACGCTGACTGACCGTCAGGTGAACAAGAAGCGTCGTTTGATGACTCACCACAAGAAAGCCGACAAGAAACGCCGCGATAAGAAGTAAGTAGCGGCGAGTGACACGCTGCCAGTTTCAAAGCGTGCCGCTTAAAACTTGAAGCGCGCAGCTGCTGTCAAAAAGGGTCCTATATGGACCCTTTTTTAATGGCCGGCGTTTGGGCTATCCTCGGGCTCTCCCGCGCCGCCGTAGAGCCGGGTGTTCAGCAGGGAATCCCCATGATCACCAGTAAGTTGCCGAACGTCGGCACCACCATCTTCACCCAAATGTCCCAGCTCGCTGCCGAAACCGGCGCGCTCAACCTGTCTCAGGGTTTTCCGGATTTCGACGGGCCGCAGGCATTGCGCGACGCCGTTGGCCGGCATATCGCCAGCGGTCATAACCAATACGCGCCCATGACCGGGCTGCCGGCGCTACGCCAGCAAGTGGCGGCCAAGATCGCCCGCAGCTATGGCGTGCAGGTTGATCCCGACACTGAAGTGACCATCACGCCTGGCGCGACCCAGGCGATCTTCTGCGCCATTCAGGCGGTGATCCAGCGCGGTGACGAGGTGATCGTCTTCGACCCGTGCTACGACAGCTACGAACCTTCGGTCGAGCTGGCCGGTGGCCGTTGCGTGCATGTGCAACTGGGCGTGAAGGACTTTGCCATCGATTGGCAGAAGCTCGGTGAAGCGCTGAGCCCTCGCACCCGCATGATCATTCTCAACAGCCCGCACAACCCCAGCGGCGCGCTGATCTCACGGGCCGAGCTGGATAAGTTGGCGACCCTGATTCGCGATCGCGACATTTACCTGGTCAGCGATGAGGTATACGAGCACCTGGTGTTCGACGGTGTACCCCATGTCAGCGTGCTGGCCCATGAGGAGTTGTATCAGCGGGCGTTCGTGGTCAGCTCGTTCGGCAAGACTTATCACGTTACCGGCTGGAAAACCGGTTATGTGGTGGCTCCCCCGGCGCTGAGCGCCGAGCTGCGCAAGGTGCATCAATATGTCAGCTTCTGCGGCGTGACCCCTTTGCAGTACGCTTTGGCCGACTACATGGCCGAGCACCCGGAACATGTTGAAGAACTGCCAGCGTTCTACCAGGCCAAGCGTGATCTGTTCTGCGATCTGCTGGCCCCTTCGCGGTTCAGTTTTACTCGGGTGGCCGGTACTTATTTCCAATTGGTGGACTATTCACAGATTCGTCCGGACCTGAGTGATGTCGAGATGGCGATCTGGATGACCCGTGAACACGGCGTGGCGACCATTCCGGTGTCGGTGTTCTACCAGAGCCCGCCGCAGGAACAGCGTCTGGTACGCCTGTGTTTTGCCAAGCGCGAGGAGACGCTGCGTCAAGCGGCAGAGAAGCTATGCGTGATTTGAGTGCGTTACCCAATCTGAATGTGGCACTGATCCAGACCACCCTGGCCTGGCATGATCGCCAGGCCAACTTCGAGCACTTCGAGCGGTTACTTGAACAGGCCCGCGGCGCGGACCTGATTATCCTGCCCGAGATGTTCACCACCGGATTTTCCATGGAGTCCGAAACCCTGGCCGAGGCGGAGAATGGCCCCACCAGTAAATGGTTGCGCGCCCAGGCCGCGAAACTCGATGCGGTGATCACCGGTAGCGTGATTGTCCAGGCTGCCGACGGCAGCCATCGCAACCGCCTGCTGTGGGCGCGGCCCGATGGTGAGGTCTGGCACTACGACAAGCGCCACCTGTTTCGCATGGCCGGCGAGCACAACCACTACACCCCTGGCGAGCGTCAGGTGCAGTTCGAGCTCAAGGGGTGGCGAGTGCGTCCACTGATTTGCTACGACCTGCGCTTCCCGGTGTGGAGCCGCGATGCCCACGACACCGACCTGCTGCTGTACACCGCCAATTGGCCGGGTGCGCGGCGCCAGCACTGGAATCGCCTGTTGCCGGCGCGGGCCATTGAAAACCTGTGCTATGTGGCTGCTGTGAACCGTGTGGGCACCGACGGTAAAGGCTTTGCCTATACCGGTGACAGCCAGGTGCTGGACTTCCAGGGCGAGACGCTGCTCAGCGCCGGCGACGCCGATGGCGTATTCCAGGTATGCCTGGATGCGGCAGAGCTGGCGGCCTATCGCACCCGGTTCCCGGCCAACCTGGACGCCGATACCTTTGTGTTCACCTGAGAGCAACGGCCGCTTTTTGCATGGGCGGCCTATCAAGGTTCGGCGCTGAAGGTCGATAGCAGGTTCAACCAGGGAGATTCAATTCATGACCAGTATCGGTGTCACAGCGGTTAACCCTTTCCCGGTCTCAGCGCCCAAGGTCCTGATCAACGGTGCTGATCCGAGCACCGCCAACAGTACTGTACTTGCGCCGGTCGAGGGCGAGGCAGATGAGGGCAGCAAAGAGCTGCGTGTCGACTCTGCCGGCGCCAGTATCGATTCGGTGAAGGGCGGTGGTGACCCGGTCGAAGAGCTGAAAAAACAGATCGAGCAAACGCAGAAGATGTTGGCGCAGCAGCAACAGGAACTGGCCAGCGCGCAACGCAGTCAGGCCACTGAACAGCAGAGAGCCCAGCGCGTGATGACCATCCAGGCGCAGATCGCAGTGACCAGCAGCACCCTGCAAACCTTGCAGGCGGCACTGTTGCAGGCCATGTTCAGCGTTGATGTGCATGCTTGAGGGCCGAGACCTCGCTGTGAGTCATCAAGCCCAATAAAAAGGCCCCGAGGCGTTCACCTCGGGGCCTTTTGCGTTGCAGCCGGGGTTTATGCGGCTTTGGCTTCCTGCTGGCTCAGGGAGCGGTTCAGGGCGCTGAACAGAGCCTTGAAGCTGGCAGTGGTGATGTTTTCATCGATACCCACGCCATGCACCGCACGTTCACCGTCGACCCGCAGCTCGATATAGGCTGCTGCCTTGGCGTTGGTGCCCGCGCCGATGGCATGTTCGTTGTAGTCCATGATCTCCACCGGGATTGGCAAGCCGGCCACCAGTGCCTCCAGGGCACCGTTGCCTTTGCCGCGCCAGTGCAGGTTGGTCTCGCCCTGGCCCTTGCTCGACACTTCGACTTCAACGGCGCTGTGGCCGTTCTCTTCCTGCAGGCGATGGCTGACCAGCGCATACGGGGTGTTGGCTTGCAGATACTCGCTGTGGAGCAGGGCGTGGATCTGCTGCGCGGTCATCTCCAGGCCGAGGCGGTCGGTTTCACGCTGTACCACCTGGCTGAACTCGATCTGCATGCGGCGTGGCAAGTTGATGCCGTATTCCTGCTCCAGCAGGTAAGCGATACCGCCCTTGCCCGACTGGCTGTTGACGCGAATCACCGCCTCATAGCTGCGGCCGATATCGGCCGGGTCGATCGGCAAGTACGGCACTTCCCACAGGGCGTCCGGCTTCTGCTGGGCGAAGCCTTTGCGGATGGCATCCTGGTGCGAACCGGAGAACGCGGTATGCACCAGGTCGCCGACGTACGGATGACGTGGGTGCACCGGAATCTGGTTGCACTCTTCCACCACCTTGCGCACGCCGTCGATGTCCGAGAAGTCCAACTCAGGGTCGACGCCCTGGGTGTAGAGGTTCAGGGCCACGGTCACCAGGTCGACGTTGCCGGTGCGTTCGCCGTTGCCGAACAGGCAGCCTTCAACACGGTCGGCCCCGGCCATCAGGCCCAATTCGGTGGCAGCTACGCCAGTGCCACGGTCGTTGTGGGTGTGCAGGCTGATCAGCACGCTGTCACGACGGTTGATATGGCGGCCGAACCATTCGATCTGGTCGGCATAGATGTTCGGGGTCGCGCATTCGACGGTGGCCGGCAGGTTGAGGATCACCTTGTGGGTCGGCGTCGGGTTCCAGACTTCAATCACCGCATCGCAGACTTCCTTGGCGAATTCCAGTTCGGTGGCGCTGAAGGTTTCCGGCGAGTACTCGAACTGCCATTGGGTTTCGGGCTGCAAGGCGGCGTACTTGACGAACAGCTTGGCGGCGTTGACCGCAATGGCCTTGATCCCGTCCTTGTCCTGGTTGAAGACGATGCGGCGGAAAGAAGGGGAGGTCGCGTTGTACAGGTGAACGATGGCTTTCTTCGCCCCACGCAAGGACTCGAAGGTGCGTTCGATCAAGTCTTCACGGCCTTGGGTCAACACCTGGATGGTGGTGTCGTCCGGGATGTGGCCGTCTTCGATCAGGGTGCGCACGAAATCGAAGTCAGTCTGGGAGGCGGCTGGGAACGAGGCTTCGATTTCTTTCACGCCCACGGCGACCAGGGTTTTCCAGAAGCGCAGCTTCTTGACCGCATCCATCGGCTCGATCAGCGACTGGTTGCCATCACGCAAGTCGGAGCTGCACCAGATCGGCGCGCTGGTGATGGTCTTCGACGGCCAGGTGCGATCCGGCAAGTTGATGGTCGGGAACGCGCGGTACTTCGAGGACGGGTCTTTGAGCATGCTCATGGGGAAATCCTTATTGTCCGGGCCGAAAAGAGGCGGCCTGCCGGTGGGTCAATGGTTTTTGAAGCAGGGGGGACGAGGCACCGCGATTCAGCCTGGCAGTCGTGCGCTGACGAGGCAGAGGCTTCGATGTTGACGACGCTGGATGAGGGTGTGAGAGGTTTTCATGAGGCCAACCCTAACCACTGGGGTGAAAGATGGCAAGCGACCGCAAAAAATTGAGAGGAATACTCGAAACTCGAAAGATAGCGAGATTTTGTTTCGGTATTGCCCATTATTAATGGTTTTAATTGCGTGAGTGTTTCCCGTGGCGCAATTTATGCGGGCCAGACTGCCAGCGATTCAACTGGGCAAGCCGGCCCGGGGGGCATCAGGGCTGGAAGGCGCCGATAAAGATCGCCGGGTCGACCCGGGCATCGTTCAGGCTGACGTTCCAGTGCATGTGCGGTCCGGTCGCGCGACCTGTCGAACCGACCTTGCCCACCACGCCGCCACGGGCCAGTTGCTGGCCGACCTTCACGTCGATTTTCGACATGTGGCAAAACATGCTGATAAAACCCTGGCCGTGGTCGACGAACACCGTATTGCCGTTGAAGAAGTAGTTGCCGATCAGAATCACCTTGCCGCCCGCCGGCGTCTTGATCGGCGTCCCCGCAGGAACCGCAAAGTCCAACCCGGCGTGAGGATTGCGCTCTTCGCCATTGAAGAAGCGGCGGACCCCGAATTTGCTGGACAGCGGGCCGTTGACCGGTTTGTCCAGCAGCAGGTTGCTCGGGGTGTTTGGACTGAAGGTGCGGTAGGCGCGGATCTGCTCGGCCAGTTCACCGTCGATGCGCTTGAGGTCGGCCGGATTGGGGTTGACCTGGCGCTGGTTCTTCAGAGTGATGTGTTGTTCCGGGTATTTCTTGCTGCCGACCACGAAGCTCAGGTTGCGCCCGCCCGCGGTGATCTGCTGGGTGCCTGGTTTGACGGTCAGGGGCACGCCGACAATGGCCAGCCAGTTGTCCTGTTCCTTGACCACCAGCACCGGTTTGCCTCCGTAGCTGGCTTTGGGCGCCTGGGCGGCACTGCCCAGGTCGACCACGGCCACACCGCCAGGCACCGGCTTGTTCAGCAGGCGGGTGATGTAACTGTCGGCATGGGCGTTGAGGGTCAGGCACAGCAGTAGCGCGAAGCTCAGAAAGCGCGGCATGGATCAGTCCAGTAGAGAAAGGGTAACGGGCGTCAGGTGGTTATCTTCGACGCGAACGTGCAGCTCGCCTTCGCCCAGCTTGGCTTTAAGACGTTGCCCGGGCCGGGTCTGTTCGGCGCTGCGAATCGCCTGGCCGCGCTCGTCCAGCAAAATGCTGTAGCCCCGACCCAGTGTGGCCAGGGGACTGACCACCTGCAGGGTCTGGACCTGGCTCTGCAACTGCAGGCGCCTGGATTTGAGCCCCTCGCGCATGGCCCTTGGCAAGCGTTCGGCCAGGCTTTCCAGGCGCTGGCGCAGCATGGCCAGCTGGCGGCCGGGGTGCTGGCCGGCGAGGCGGGTTTCGAGGCGGATCAGGCGTTCGCGGCGGGTATTGAGGCTGCGTTCGAAGGCCCGGCGCATGCGCATGTCCAGGTCGTCCAGGCGTTGTGCCTGCTGACGCAGGCGTTCGCCGGGGTGGCGCAGGCGTCGAGCCATGCCCTCCAGGCGCAGGCGGTCCCGGGCCAGGCGGTCGCGCATGCGCATCACCAGCCGGCGGTGCAGGCTTTCGACGCGGCGTGCCAGGTCGCTGGAGTCCGGGGCCAGCAATTCGGCGGCGGCTGACGGAGTAGGAGCCCGCACGTCGGCGACAAAGTCGCTGATCGAGACATCGGTTTCATGGCCGACGGCGCTGACAATCGGCGTCACGCAGGCATCGACCGCACGGGCCACGGCTTCTTCGTTGAAACACCAGAGGTCTTCCAGCGAGCCGCCGCCGCGGGCCAGGATCAGCGCGTCGAAACCCCGGGCATCGGCCATTTGCAGGGCGCGGACGATCTGCGCGGTGGCTTCGCGGCCTTGCACGGCGGTAGGGATCAGCGTCAGGGCAACCTGCGGTGCGCGGCGGCGGAACACGCTGATGATGTCGCGAATCACCGCGCCGGTGGGCGAACTGATAATGCCGATGCGCTGCGGATGGGCCGGCAGCGGCCGTTTGCGCTCGGCGCTGAACAGACCTTCGGCGCTGAGTTTTTCCTTGAGCGCATCGAAGGCCAGGCGCAGGGCGCCATCACCGGCCGGCTCCACGGTATCGAGGATCAACTGATAGTCGCCACGCCCTTCGAACAGCGAAACCTTGCCCCGTACCTTGACCGCCAGGCCATCCTTCAAGGCCTGGCGCACGCGAGCGGCGTTCTGCCGGAACAGCGCGCAACGTACCTGGGCGCCGCTGTCCTTGAGGGTGAAGTAGACGTGGCCGGAGGCCGGGCGGGCGAGGTTGGAGATTTCGCCCTCGACCCAGATATTGCTGAACACATCTTCGAGCAACACCCGCGCGCGGCCGTTGAGCTGGCTGACGGTCAGGACCTCGCGGTCCAGGCCGAGTCTTGCAAAGGGATCTTTAATCATGGGGCGCAGTTTAAAGGCGAGCCTCGCCAGGGAACAACGCAAATCGGCAAAACCCTGAGTGGCTTGTGCCAGCGGCTAGAGGGCGCTGCGAAAGGTCTCGATAAATTGCGCCACCAGGGGCGTCGGTTGCTGGCGGCAGGCAAGGGCGACAGTGCTTTGGCAATCCGGGTCGGCCAGGGGCAGGAAATGAATGTTCGCCGGGGCGATATCGCGCATCGATTGCGGCAGCAGGGCAATCCCGAAGCCGGCCTGGATCAGCTGCAACTGGGTGGTCTTGCGCGACACCACCCGCGCCGCCTTGGGGAAAAAGCCCTGGCGCATGCAGAGCTCCGCCGACAGGTAACTCAGGCCGCCCCGTTGCGGGTGGGGGATGGAGATAAAGGCTTGCTGCTTGAGATCCGCCAGGTCGATGCCCCGGGGCGGAGGATCCAGCGCCAGGGGATGCTGCGGCGGCACGGCGAGCAACAGTGGCTCGTTGAACAGCGGGATGATCTGCACCCCTTCGCGCTGGCGCAGTACGGGCAGACGCAGCAGGCCGATATCCAGGCGACCTTGCGCCAGCTCCTCCAGCTGCGCCTCCGACGACAGCTTGACGATGTCCATGTTGGCCCCGGGGCAGTGTTCCAGGTAGGTGCTGATGGCGCCCAGCAGGCGCCCGCTCATGGGCACGGTGCTGGAGTGGCTCAGGCGCAGGGTGCCCAGTTGCCCGTGGCCGACCTGGGTCGCGTGTTCGCTGGCCTTGTGCAGTTCGGTCAGTAGCGTGCGTGCCCGGGGGAAAAACGCTTTGCCCGCAGCCGTCAGCCGGGGCAGGCGCGAGGTGCGTTCGAACAGCGGGGTTTGCAGGTGGCTTTCCAGTTCCTTGATCTGCCGGCTCAACGCCGACTGGGCCACGAACAGGCGCTCGGCCGCCGCGCTGAAGCTGCCGCATTCGGCGATTTCCACGAAATAACGCAACTGGCGGGTCGAAATCACGAGTCATGCCTTTTTGAGATGAGTAGGTGCACAGGACGATATTAGTCGCAAGGCTCGCCGCTGGCTAAAGTCATCTGCAACTGGATAAGGGGTCAATTGATGAGTGCGCTTGAGTTGTTGAGTCAGTGGTCGTTCAGCCCTTGGGCTTGGTTGTTGATCGGAGTCGGTATTGTCCTGGCTTATATAGTGTTCGGCATTGCCGGCTTTGGTACGGCGCTGGTGGCGGGGCCGATCCTGATTCTGTTCATGCCGCTGTCGAAGATCGTACCGCTGCTGGTGCTGCTGGATTTCGTTGCGGCCTTCGGCAACCTGTTGCCGTCGCGCAAAGACGTGGCCAAGCCTGAATTGCTGCGTTTATTACCTTGCATGGCGGTGGGGTGCACCCTGGGGGTGATCTTCCTGCTCAACCTCAAGTCCGACCTGTTGCTGTTGATGATGGGGCTGTTTATCAGCGCCTACGCGGTTTACAGCTTGTGGATCAAGGCCCGGCCAACTCGCCTGGCAGCCGGTTGGGCGGTCCCCATGGGGATCGTCGGCGGCTTGTTCGGTGCGCTGTTTGGCAGCGGTGGGTTCCTCTACGCCATTTACCTCAACAGCCGCCTGCCCAAGGATCCGGCGCGGGCGACCCAGAGTGCGCTGATCAGTTGCAGCACCGTGGTCCGCTTGAGCCTGTTTATGCTCGCCGGGGTCTATGCCGAGCTACCCTTGTTGGTGTTGGCCCTGTGTCTGTTGCCGGCGATGGCTTTGGGGCTGTGGATCGGCCGGCGGGTCACCATGAAGCTTTCACGGGAGGCCTTTGTCCGACTGGTGACCTGGCTGGTGCTGGCCAGCGGGCTGGCCCTTATCGGTCGCTACCTGAGCACTTGACCTGTGGGGTCCAGGGATTAAGCTGCCGGCCCGCAGGCTTGTCATTGGCCCACCGCCACCCGCCTCGATGCGGGTACCGGTTCGCCGCTGATGATGCCCATGCTGACGACGCAGCTCTTTCCTTTCAGACGTTCCAGGCCTCACCCCATGAATTCGCAAAGCATCATCGTCCCGAAAATCTCCACCTTGCCGGTGCACGAACCGCGCGCGCGGGCGATCGTGCGCTGGCTGGTGCGCAAGAACATTATCGAAGAGACCCTGAGCACCTGCGGCCGTACCGGCAATCGCATGGCCCATGCCATTGCCCCGGGTGCGCGGGCGGTGGTGCTGCACCCGGAAGCGCTGCCGTTTGGCGAGCCGATCAACGGCCTGGAGATCATCACCGCACGTTGCATCTATACCCCGGCCAAAGGCTTTCTCGAAGAAGCCGGTTGCGCCGAGTGCCGCCAGGAAGTCGGCGAGGCGCTGTTCGAGAGCCTGGAGGACTGGATGCCCGGGCGCACCGATAACTTCACTTGCCCCCTGTGCGGCCATGAAGACGACATCAACGGTTTCCTGTTTCTTCAGGAATGCGGGTTTTCCAACCTGGGCTTTATCTTCAACAACTGGGCCGAGGCCGGGTTCAAGCAGGACTTTATCGATGAGTTCGCCGATTGGCTGGACGTGCCGGTGAGCTGGGTGAAGGTCGAGTTGTAACACTGGTCCGGCCGGGCGCCGACAAACTGCGCAAGGGGGCTAGAGGAGGGGGTGAGGGAGGGGACGACGTTGCGCTTGATATAGACGTAGCAGCGCGACAATTGCCCCACCCATCACCCCGTCGATATTAGGCATAGTTTTACATTGAGCCGGCGGGGCTGTCTGAGTATAATGGCGCGCTTCCAATTTCCCGCCCGGGAGCCCCCGCGATGCTGCGTATCAGCCAAGAAGCCCTCACCTTTGACGACATTCTTCTAGTCCCCGGTTATTCCGAGGTACTTCCCAACGAAGTCAGTCTAAAGACCCGTCTTACCCGTGGCATCGAGCTGAATATTCCACTGGTCTCCGCCGCCATGGACACCGTCACTGAAGCCCGTCTGGCAATCGCCATGGCTCAGGAAGGCGGCATCGGTATCATCCACAAGAACATGACCATCGAGCAGCAAGCTGCCGAAGTGCGCAAGGTCAAGCGTTACGAGGCCGGTGTGGTCAAGGACCCGATCACCATCGAGGCCGAAGCCACTGTTCGCGAGCTGTTCGAACTGACCCGCATGCACAACATCTCCGGCGTTCCGGTACTGCACGATGGCGACCTGGTCGGCATCGTCACGTCCCGTGACGTGCGTTTCGAGAACCGTCTGGAAGCCACTGTCCGTGAAGTGATGACGCCTAAAGAGCGCCTGGTCACGGTCAACGAAGGCGCCGACAAGAACGACGTCCGTGAGTTGTTACACAAGCACCGCATCGAGCGCGTGCTGATCGTCGACGAAAAATTTGTCCTGAAAGGCATGATGACCGTCAACGACATCGAAAAAGCCAAGGCTTACCCGCTGGCCAGCAAGGACGACCAAGGTCGTCTGCGTGTAGGCGCTGCGGTCGGCACCGGCAAGGACACCGGCGAGCGCGTCTCGGCCCTGGTGGCTGCCGGCGTTGACGTGGTGGTGGTCGACACCGCCCACGGTCATTCCAAGGGTGTGATCGACCGCGTGCGCTGGGTCAAAGAGAATTTCCCTGAAGTGCAAGTGATCGGCGGCAACATTGCCACCGGCGCTGCGGCCAAGGCCCTGGTTGAAGCGGGCGCCGACGCAGTCAAGGTCGGCATCGGCCCAGGCTCGATCTGCACCACCCGTATCGTTGCCGGTGTCGGCGTGCCGCAAATCAGCGCCATTGCCAATGTGGCATCGGCTCTTGAAGGCACCGGCGTGCCGTTGATCGCCGACGGTGGCATCCGCTTCTCCGGTGACCTGTCCAAGGCCATCGTTGCTGGCGCTTCCTGCGTGATGATGGGCTCGATGTTTGCCGGTACCGAAGAGGCACCAGGCGAAATCGAACTGTTCCAGGGTCGCTCCTACAAGGCTTACCGCGGCATGGGTTCGCTGGGTGCTATGTCTCAGGCGCAAGGTTCTTCCGACCGTTACTTCCAGGACTCCTCCGCGGGTGCCGAGAAGCTGGTTCCGGAAGGCATCGAAGGCCGTGTTCCGTACAAGGGCACCCTGAGCGCGATCATCCATCAACTGATGGGCGGCCTGCGTTCCTCGATGGGTTACACCGGCAGCGCCGACATCGAAGAGATGCGCACCAAGCCTGAATTCGTGCGGATCACCGGCGCCGGCATGGCCGAATCCCACGTGCACGACGTGCAGATCACCAAGGAAGCGCCAAACTACCGCGTAGGTTGAGGCTTCAAGCAAATCGTTAAGCAACCGGGGCTGTTTTATTCAGCCCCGAGTTGTTTCTGAATCACGACTGTTACTGATTGACTTAGACGAGACTGAATCATGGCCCTCGATATTCACGCTCACCGCATCCTGATCCTCGACTTCGGTTCGCAATACACCCAACTGATTGCCCGCCGCGTGCGTGAGATCGGCGTGTACTGCGAACTGCATCCGTTCGACATGGACGAGGATGCCATTCGCGAATTCGCTCCAAAAGGCGTGATCCTCGCCGGCGGTCCCGAGTCCGTGCACGAAGCCAACAGCCCTCGCTGCCCGCAAGCCGTGTTTGACCTGGGCGTCCCGGTCTTCGGTATCTGCTACGGCATGCAGACCATGGCCGAACAGTTGGGCGGCAAGGTTGAAGGTTCCGAGTTGCGTGAGTTCGGTTACGCCCGGGTTGATGTGGTCGGCAAGAGCCGCCTGCTCGACGGCATCGAAGACCACGTCGACGCCGATGGCCTGTTCGGCCTCGACGTGTGGATGAGCCACGGTGACAAGGTCACCAAGATGCCGGAAGACTTCCACATCCTCGCCAGCACCCCGAGCTGCCCGATCGCCGGCATGTTCAACGATGCTCGCGGCTACTACGGCGTGCAGTTCCACCCGGAAGTGACCCACACCAAGCAGGGCGGTCGCATCCTCTCGCGCTTCATCCTCGACATCTGTGGCTGCGAAGCGCTGTGGACCCCGTCGAAAATCGCTGAAGACGCCATCGCCCAGGTTCGCGCCCAGGTCGGCACCGACAACGTCCTGCTCGGCCTGTCCGGCGGTGTGGACTCCTCGGTGGTTGCCGCGCTGCTGCACAAGGCCATCGGCGACCAGCTGACCTGCGTCTTCGTCGACAACGGCCTGCTGCGCCTGCACGAAGGCGAGCAAGTGATGGCCATGTTCGCCGAGAACATGGGCGTCAAAGTGATCCGCGCCAACGCTGAAGAGCAGTTCCTGAACAATCTGGCTGGCGAAAGCGACCCGGAGAAGAAGCGCAAGATCATCGGCCGCACCTTCATCGACGTATTCGATGCCCAGTCCAACAAACTGGACAACATCAAGTACCTGGCCCAGGGCACCATCTACCCGGACGTGATCGAATCGGCTGGCGCCAAAAGCGGCAAGGCCCACGTGATCAAGTCCCACCACAACGTGGGTGGCCTGCCGGAAGAGATGAACCTCAAGCTGGTAGAACCCCTGCGCGAACTGTTCAAGGACGAAGTCCGCCGTCTGGGCCTGGAGCTCGGCCTGCCGTACGACATGGTCTACCGTCACCCGTTCCCGGGTCCGGGCCTGGGTGTGCGCATCCTCGGCGAAGTGAAGAAGGAATACGCCGACCTGCTGCGTCGCGCCGACCACATCTTCATCGAAGAACTGCGCAAGGCCGACTGGTACCACAAAGTCAGCCAGGCGTTCGTGGTGTTCCAGCCGGTGAAATCCGTAGGCGTTGTTGGCGATGGCCGTCGCTACGCCTGGGTCGTGGCCCTGCGTGCCGTGGAAACCATCGACTTCATGACCGCGCGTTGGGCACACCTGCCTTACGAGCTGCTGGAAACCGTCAGCGGCCGCATCATCAATGAAATCGAAGGCATCTCCCGCGTGACGTATGACGTGTCGAGCAAGCCGCCGGCGACCATTGAGTGGGAATGATTGGACGTCCGGCATTGTCCGGCACGATCTAGCAAAAAATGCCCTGGAGCCCGCGTAATTGCGGGCTTTTAGCTTTTTGGGTCTGGCAAATTCTGGCAGCTTTGTGCATCGCCAAGCACCGTGTTTGTATGGCATGGTACGGGGCATTGACTGAGCTAAATGCCATGTTCGGTGCTCGATACCATGTCGACCTAGTAGGGAAGGGCATGGTATCAAATCTCATCATCAGCCCGGTTTCATTGGGTTTTATCGTGGTGCATGAGTGCTTTTCTGAGCATGGTATTTTTTCCATGGAATCCGTAACTGCCATGCTGACCGATACCAAGCTGCGTAACCTCAAACCGCAAGAAAAACTCTACAAGGTGAACGACCGCGACGGGCTGTACGTGGCCGTCACTGCTGCCGGTTCCATCTCATTTCGTTACAACTACTCAATCAATGGCCGTCAGGAGACCATCACGTTCGGTCGTTATGGCGTGGGTGGCATCACTCTTGCGGAAGCCAGAGAGCGCCTGGGCGAGGCTAAAAAGATGGTTTCGGCGGGTAAGTCACCTGCCAAAGAGAAAGCCCGTGCCAAGGCACGCACCAAAGGGGCAGAGACGTTTGATGCGTGGGCTGAGAAATGGCTGCGTGGGTATCAGATGGCTGACTCGACGCGTGACATGCGCCGATCGGTTTACGAGCGCGAGCTAAAGCCGCACTTTGGTAATCAGAAACTGGTGGAAATTAATCATGAGGATCTGCGAACGCTGACTGATGCAATTGTGGAGCGTGGAGCTCCCGCCACGGCCGTTCACTCCCGCGAGATTGTGATGCAGGTATTCCGATGGGCGATAGAGCGTGGCCAGAAGGTCGAGAATCCGGCTGATCTGGTTCGTCCTGCAAGCATCGCTAAATTCGAGCCACGTGACCGTGCTTTGGGGCCTGACGAAATCGCGTTGATGTATCAGTACCTGGACCGCATCGGCACCGCCTCCTCCGTTAGGGTGGCCGCTAAGCTGTTATTGCTGACCATGGTCCGCAAAAGTGAGTTGACCAACGCTACCTGGAACGAGATCAATTTCAGCGAAGCCTTGTGGACTATTCCGAAAGAGCGGATGAAGCGCCGCAACCCTCATTTGGTGTTCTTATCTCGGCAGGCTTTGGATTTCTTCATCGCGTTGAAGACGTTTGCCGGAGGTTCAGATTACGTCTTTCCCTCTCGGTATGATTCTGATTTGCCAATGAGCACCGCGACGATCAATCAGGTACTGACGCTGACCTATCGGCTCGCGCAGAAAGAGGGGAAGCCGTTGAGCAAGTTCGGACCGCATGATTTGAGGCGAACAGCGAGCACGCTGCTGCATGAAGCGGGTTATAACTCAGACTGGATTGAGAAGTGCCTTGCGCACGAGCAGAAGGGCGTACGAGCCGTCTATAACAAGGCTGAATACCGCGATCAGCGTCGGGCAATGTTGCAGGATTGGGCGGATATGATTGACGAATGGACGCGCAAAAAAACGCGTTCAGAGAGTTGAGTTTGTTTTTAATAATGGGATAAGCGGGAGCTGATCTATTTTTCTCTATCAAAAAACCCACATTCGTGGGTTTTTTTTATCCCGAAACTGCCGTTTGTGGGACACATTTTTTCTTGATTTTTCTGAGGGGAAAACTCCCGAAACAACAACGATATGGTGCTTTTTTATTGTCCCGAAACTAGACGTTTTAGGGAATCTAACATGCTGATTTAAAAAGGAAAAACTCCTAAATATTACTGGAGTGCTCTGGAAATATGGGGCAATAATCGAACTTCGACAAGCGGCAAAAAGAGGAATTCGGTGTGGAGAAAGAATCGAGGAAATCGAGCAAAGTGCTCATCAGCAAAAAGCAATTGCTGGCAATGATCCCCCTGTGTGAGCGGACGATCTATAACTTTGAAAAGCAGGGGAAATTCCCTCGTCGCATTGCCGTTAGCAGCCGGAAGGTCGTTTGGGATTTGGAAGAGGTCGAGACATGGATTGACATGTGCAGGCAATCCGGCCCCGCCACGCGTCCCGGAATGGGGGCTTGAATTGTGGTGATTGATGTACGGGCAGCGTTCGAGAATGAGCCGCCGCCGCTGGATTATGTTTTGCCTAGCATGGTTGCCGGTACCGTTGGTGCGCTGGTTTCACCCGGAGGGGCCGGTAAATCCATGCTTATTATGCAACTGGCCGCACAGATCGCTGGTGGCCCCGACCTCTTGGAGGTGGGAGATCTACCCTTTGGCCCGGTAATTTACCTGCCGGCTGAAGATCCGCCCGCAGCGATCCATCACAGGCTGCACGCCCTCGGTGCGCACCTCAGTGACGAGCAGCGCGAAGCAGTTGCCGCTGGCTTGTCTATTCAGCCACTCCTAGGCAGCCAACCCAACATCATGGAGTCTGACTGGTTCGAGTGGCTTAGGCGGTATGCCGAAGGCCGTCGTCTCATGGTTCTGGACACTTTGCGGAGGTTCCACGTCGAGGAGGAGAACTCTAGCGGTCCAATGGCTCAAGTGATTGGTCGCATGGAAGCTATAGCGGCCGAGACCGGTTGTTCTATCGTGTTTCTGCACCACGCTAATAAGGGTGCAGCCATGACTGGTGCAGGTGACCAGCAGCAAGCTAGTCGAGGGTCGTCCGTGCTGGTCGACAACATTCGGTGGCAATCGTATCTGTCCGGCATGACCCAGAGCGATTGTGAGGAATGGGGGGTCGATGGTAATCAGCGGGGGTATTTTGTTCGCTATGGAGTCAGCAAAGCCAACTACGGCACGCCCTTTCAGGAGCGTTGGTTCCGGCGGCATGAGGGGGGAGTGCTGAAGCCTGCTGTTCTGGAAAGGCAGCATAAAGCAAAGAGGGCGCGACTTGTCGCAGCGACATATTAAACCTGCCTATGCCCTGCTAGATCCTGCTCATGTATTTGATGGGTTGTTCGTGCCTACCAAGGGTAAAAAACGTGGGCGTCTGCTCGTCGAGCCACGACGATTCCGTGAACTAGAGATTGGGTTCCAAGGTTTTGAACAGCTTGGGGCCGATGACCAATCCATTCTGTACGCTCTGACTGCCCAGCTAGGCATTGCAAAAACTGTGATCGAAAGTACCTCAGCCGGGCCAATTAATAAGCAGCTACGCCTAGCGTTGGAGTTTAACCAAGATGACGGCGCACCTTTAGCGAGCAAGCGTACTAGCCTTCGAAGCCTCCTTGTTGACGCCGGATATCAAGACCTTGAGAGTGGACGGGCGCTAAAAGCTGCAAAAGAGAGCTTGAATCGTCTGGCCAACACACAGATTCGAGAGGTCAACCGCCAGACCGGGTGGGATCGGCGTTGTAACCTGATTTCGGTCAGCTTTAACCATAAGACAGGCGAGATATACGTTGCCGCTAACCCGCGTCTTACGGGCGCAGTTTTTCATGCGCAGTATGTCCAATTCTCGCTGTTTGAACGGAACGGGCTTGAGACCGAAGTGGCCAAAATTCTTCACGCCTGGCTCTGTTCGAATATCCGTTTAGGTCGAGCGTTGGGTAATGGAAACGGTGCGCATCTCGATACTATCGCACCGCATGTTTGGGGCGGTGCGGCTTGGGCTGGCTTCGCCGCATCAGACCGCAGCAAAAAGCGTGGCCAACTGCGGGCGGCTTTGCAAGAAATTGCTGACCAAACCCGGAGCCTGCATGGTGGCTATGGCTGGTCTGTGGACCAGATGAGCAGTGGTTTGGTGCTAGTCAGTCGCCCGAAGCGTGTGCCACTCATCGAACGGCGTTCAGATGGCAATAGGCAGTGAGCATTGCCGCTTAGGTGATGCCCCGGCGTAAGTGGCAACATCCCCCGGCCTAAGTGGAAAGTGCCCCCGGCGTAGGTGGAAACAGATCATTTGGAAAACATGGGCGCAAAGCCTTGCTCCTTATGCCCTCCAGCCTTTTCGCGAAATTCCGCTCTAAGAATTTCTAGGAAACTTCTAATCTGCGCACGAAGTGCCGCGCCTTCAGGCGCAGCCCTTCGCTTGCTGCTCTTAGGTCGGCCTCCGGCCGTTTGACACCAAAAAGGAAGGGCAGTAAAGCGAAATGTTTCCCGCACCTGAAGGGATAGAACTCGCTGCTAATCCCCCACCTTCCCATAGCCCCTCACGACATCTGATGACTTGGTGAACACCGTGCATTGACTGATATCGCCTACAGGTCTTCACTACTGCTCGGCCCAAGCGGGATTAGAGGATGGAACCCATGTCTGCAAATTTTCACCATCTGAGAATTGAAAAATTCAGAGGCATTCGCTCGCTAAGTTGGCACCCAAGTGCCGGTGTCAACGTGATTCTAGGGGGAGGTAACGTAGGAAAGTCGACGTTACTGGAGGCTATTGCACTACTACTCAGCCCTACTAATAGCTATACCTTGGCAGATGCTGACTACTGGAGTCGGGACGTTGGGACCGAATTTCTGATCGAAGCGGTTATATCGTTGCCCGGCGAAAGCGCTATCAATCAGCAGGGCGCGATGGCTTGGCCATGGGAATGGGACGGACGTAATGCCGTCCTTCCTGAAGTCACCGAGGATATGGAGCAAGCACCTAGACCGGCCGTTTACAAAATAAGAGTGAGAGGTACTGCCGAGCTGGAGTTGGCATACGAAATAGTACAGCCCGATGGGAACTGCGTTTCATTGTCAGTGGCTTTGCGCCGATCTATCGGAGTCGTTCGGCTCTCCGGAGATGATCGCAGCGATCGGGATTTACGTTTAGTGTACGGCGCCGGTTTGGACAGGCTATTGGCTGACCGGGGGCTGCGTGCACGCTTGGGCAGGGAGATTGCGTCAGATCAAATTGAGCAGCATCTAGATCAGCCGGCAAGAGAAAAGTTGGATGCGCTTGATTTACTGTTCGGGCGTAGAGCGCTTCCAACCGAGTTGGGATTGGCATTTGTTGGTAATGCAGGGGTATCGGTAAACGCGTTGGTCGGCTTGACCTCTGATAAAAACGGGATTGCTCTCCCGCTAATCAGCTGGGGGTCGGGAACTCGACGATTAGCTGCACTGGCTATTGCGGACTCCTTACAGGACGGCCATCCGATCACGGTAGTAGACGAGTTGGAACGTGGGCTGGAGCCCTACAGGCAGCGACAACTGATGAAAACGCTTATCGAAGGCGCTGGGCAGGCGTTCGTCACGACCCACAGTGCAACTGTTGTAAGCGCCTCCGAGCCCGCATCCCTTTGGTACATCGATTCGGTCGGCAGCATTGGCAATTTGCCAAAAAGTAAAATTGCGCGACACCAATCGGTGGATCCAGAAGCGTTCCTCTCCAGACTGACTATCGTTGCGGAGGGTGCAACAGAGGTAGGTTTTCTGGCTGCGCTACTGGACAGATACGTACCTGACTGGAGCGATCATGGTATCTACATCAGCGACGCGACTGGAAACGACAATGTTTTAAACCTGTTGGAAGCCCTGTCTACGGGCGGTTTGAAATTCGCGGGCTTCGCCGACTTTGAAGGGCGATTCGATGGGCGCTGGCGAGTACTGAGAGATCGTATTGGTCATCTTCTTTTCCAGTGGGAACGAGGTTGCTTGGAAGAAAACATCATTCCTCTGATTCCTCATGCTCGTATATTTCGATTCATCGAAGACCCGACCGCAGAAAAAACTACCATGCGTCTTAGGACGCTAGCCGATAGGCTTGGAATCGAGTCTGTCGACTTCAATTTGATCTCAGACCGCTCCGATGAGGAATTAATGGCCTTGATCGTAGCTGCTGCTACCGGCCAAATACCCGAAGACTTGGTGGATGCTGAAAAAACCGTAAAGAACCCCTACAAAGGACACTCATCCGTATGGTTCAAGTCAGTAGTAGGCGGTCGTGAATTGGCTGAAAAGGTCCACGAGTTGGGGGGCTGGCCACTTTTGCAGGTACGTATGGTTCCATTCCTAAACGCCATTCGAGCTAGCGTTGGACTTGAGCCTCTGCCAGAGGTGGAGCAATGAGTGATGCTTCCGTTGCAGCCGCTCTGCGTTCAGATGCCCGCTTAGTCATAATAGAGGCTCCAGCTGGCTGCGGAAAAACTTTCCAGGCAGCTGAATATGCAAGAGAGGCTGCGAGTGCAGTCCGGCAGGGACAGCGAATCTTGATTCTGACTCATACCCATGCCGCTTGCAGCGTGTTTACGACTAGAACCAAAGGAGCAGGCCCCCGGGTGCAAATTGGCACCATTGATTCGCTTATTGTCCAAATCGCGGCGGCTTATCACAGCGTACTCGCTCTACCATTCGATGTTTCTGCTTGGGCGTTCGCTCAGGGCGCTTCTGGCTTTGATCAGCTTGCTCACAAGGTCTCTACGTTATTAGGTCGCTCTTCTGCGATATGCGGCGCCCTGGCAAGTCGCTATCCCATTGTTATCTGCGATGAGCACCAAGACGCCAGCGAGGGACAGCATGGCGTCATCATGGCTATCGGTAGCGCCGGATCGCGGCTGCTAGTGTTTGCGGACCCGATGCAAGCTATTTACGGTTCTGACGCGGAAACGGCGGCCCGGTGGGCACATCTGCAGGAAGCAAGCAACGCGGTAGAGCTTCTAGACTATCCACATCGATGGGATCAAGGGTCTCGCACGTTGGGCGAGTGGATTCTAGGAGCGCGTGAGACGTTACGACAGGGAAACGCTATCGATTTGCGAGGGAGGCTTCCGCAAGGTCTTTCAATAATCTACGCAGATAACCAAGCCCAGCGGCATGGGCAATACCAAGTCTCCACAGACGAGGGTCGGCAGATCAGAAGCGTATTGCGAAGGGATGGCGGTCTTCTTATCCTTTCCGCTCACAACACGACAATTCGCGGCCTAAATGCTATGTGGGGGCGCACCATTCCTATTTGGGAAGGCTTCACCAGATCGGCATTATCACTGCTCGCGATTCGTTGCCGTCAGCAGGTCGGAGACGTTCATGCGTTGGCCGAAACCTTTTGTGATTTTGTTGGTGAGGTCGGTATCGGCTTCACGCCGTCTGGCTTTGGAAATCGGTTGAAGCAGGAAGTCCAAACAGGATGCGAGGCTAAATGCCGTGGAAAGCCTGCGTTAATCCAACGACTCGCACGTTGTATTCTGGAGGCGCCTGACCATAAGGGGGTCGGAATAGCCCTTACCTTGTTACATGGGTTTATCAAGGATGAAGAGGCCTTCAGCGGCGTGAAGATAGATCTTCAACGTGAGTTTTATGAGGCACTACAATTAGGAAGTTTCGATGACCCAGAGCAAGGCTACACCCAGCTAAGTAGCCGTCGAGCTCAAATGCAACCGTCCATACCGCCCCGTGCTATCAGTACCATTCACAAGGCAAAAGGTCTGGAATGCGCAAATGTGTTGCTGATTCCGTGTGATAGGCATCACTTTTCAGCTGCAGAGAAAAATCGCTGCCTTCTCTACGTCGGATTGAGTCGAGCGAGTAGCTCGTTGACGCTAGTGCTATCGCCTACCATGCCGAGTCCCTGGTTTACGACATGAAGGTATAAAGCGCGCACGATGCATTTGAACTGCCTATCCGAGATGCGGCTGTACATAGTGAAAATGTACAGCCAACATTCTGAACAAACCAAAGGCAGGGTACGGGATCACGGGGAGGCGCAGGGCTTAAGTGCATTTTCTGTGTCTTTAATCCCCAGACCCCGAGTGCAGCGAGAAAACAAAACTGTCACCCGCGGGTGGGGGGCGTCTGAGAAATAGGCCAGTGGTCAATGACTGTTAGGGGGCTCTCGGTTTTGCGCTTCCTGCGCGGTTCGGATGGCCATCAAAACCTGCTGGTTCAGGGTAGCGTTAGTCTTGCTACCCAGCAAAGGCATACGATTCAGAGCCTGTGCCCCGACAAACATGCGATATGAAGCGGACATTGCGAGCGGGCTAACGCGAAGCTGCAACGCCGTGTATTGCCGATCCAGCGTATCTAGCTGCGGCCCGTAACCCTTGCTTCGCAGCCACCGGCCGAGTGCCCACATGCCGACGGCGAACGTAAAGGCGAATACTACAAAACCAGCGAATATCAGAAAGCCCGTCATGATTTTTTCTCCGTTTTTTCGTTGTTGGAGGCCGTACCCAGCACACTCAGCGAGGCTAGGCGACCATTAGTGGAACTTGCGTCTGAGGTTGGACGGATCACGTTGGAATCCCCCTGCTCGGAATTAGCGGCTAACTCTCCGCCGCTGTTTATCAGGGCTGAATTGACCTCGCTATTTGAAGGTGGGGTTGATCCACCATCAAGGGACAGGCCATGCGCATTCTCCATGCCCGGTACAGCAATTGAAGCCATCACCCCGAGCACCTTCGCACCTCCATTCGCCGCTTGAGAAAGGGCATTTTCCGAGCCTTCAGTACCCATTTTTGGTGTCTCTTGTTGTTTGTCTTTGTCGTCGTTGTCTTGCACTGCCTTTCCAGCCTGTTTGGTGGCCTGGTGTACGCCGCTGTTAGGTTGCTGGGCAGGGCTGGGCGTCGCTTTAGCTGTACTGCCACCTAAGCTCGATCCTGTTGAGGTTGAGCCCTTGATGGCTGCGCCGCCGCCAGTGCTGGCACCCACTCCAGAGGATGCGGCGTTGCCCATTGAAGCTGCTGCACCGATGCCGGAGTTTGCCGCACCGGCAAAGCTGGAGTTGATAGATCCAGCCAATCCTCCGCTACCAGCCGCCCCTACGGCACTTGCACCACCACCGGCAGCGCCAAGCGCACCAGCGGCGGCGGGCGCAGCGGCGCCGGCCGTGGCGATGGTGGCGACTGCGGCAGCAGCACCGGCTGCGCCAGCCGCTGCCATTCCGCCAATGGTCGAGCCTCCGCCCATTGACGTGCCGCTGATCATCCCGCCAATCAGTTCGGGAATAGTCTTGGTCAGGTAGGCGCATACCAGAGCCAAACCTGCCAACGTCATCAGAGATGCTTCGTCATTGGTATAAGCCGCTAACCAGGACTTAGCCGACGTGACAATAATTCCTACGATCAATGTTAAGACGAACAGCTTGGCACCTACTGCAACAACGAAGCGGAGTGGTGCAATTGCAAAATCGCGAGTCCATTGCGAACCGCCGAAACCGAAGAACAGCACGGAGGCATTGATGATGACGTACGACTCTACAAGCGTCACAAACATGAATGCCGCGATAAAGGCAAAGCACAGTAAAACTAGACAGCCAACGAGCGCGATAAGGACTGCTTTACCCGGAGAAAAAAGTGAAATTCCTTCCACGATGGTTCGTGAAAAGTTGACGGCCACCGCGAACATATCACCGGGCTGAAGCGCACGACCCAAACCGCTAGCTGTGCCCGCAGCTTCTCGAAAACTGTCCACTACGGCTGTTGCCCATGGCACGGAATGCTCAATGACTGCGTAAAAAAAACCAATGACCATGAAGAAGCGGATCAGCTCGCCGACAACTTCGCCTAAGTCAGCTTGTTTCATCACTAAAGGCATGAACGTCCACACCAATTGGATGAGAGCGAGAGACGCCAGCAATTTGAGTGCATACCCTTGTAGCCGTGGTGACCATTCACTTGCGGCTTGATAAAGCATCCGCAAAAGCCCGTTCATTTCATTGCTTTGAGTTACATCTCCTGCTGCCATCACGCTACCGGCCGAAAGCAAGAGTGTTGCACTGACGAGTACTAGAAATGTTGAGCGTTGTTGCATAGTTAGAAATCCTCAGACGGGCCCCAGTTGTTTTTCCGGGCTTCAAATTTTTTATCCGTGTCTGATCGCATCGAACGCTCAGTAGCCACGCAATCGGTGCGGATAGAAACAATGAATTCGGACAGAACAGCACCACTAAGAGCAGAGACGATGCATAACCCAGCGATCAGATTTTTAGATATGAACATAGTTAGAAATCCTCGGAGGGCCCCCAGTTGTTTCTACGAGCCTCGAACTTTTGCTCGGCGGCTTCGCTAGCAGCCTTTCGGTCGCCCTGCTGAGCCATATAGTTACCTTGCATGTTTATTTGCGTAGCCAGTAGATCGCGCAGTTTTTGCAACTGCTGTACGTTCTGAGAGGCTATCTCGCTGCCTGCCTGAATTGCTTGCATCCGGCCCACGGCCGACTGTGAGCGAGCCACCATGTGATCGAGCTGGGTATCCTCAGACTCGAAAGTGCTGGTATTGAGATTGGCAGCTTCAAGGGCCGCTTTTACGCTGTCGCGGTTTTGCTCTGACCACTTCTGATAGCGCTCACGCGCTGGTACTTCCGCCGAGTTTGCAGCTTGATTTAGGTAGGACTGAAAGCCAGGAAAAGCGGTGTTGAACTGCGAGTCCATATTCTGGATCTGGCGGCCTAGGGACTGTGAGCGGGTGTAAATGTTGGCCACGTTTTTAAGGTCCGCCGCGATGCTGCCAAACATGGTGCTTGGCAAGCCCGTGCCCTGGGTGACCATGTTCTGATACTGCTGAATCTGCGTCTGTAGCTGCTCGGCAGTATTCAGCGCCGTGTTGACCGCCTCAACGTACTCGAACATCTGTTGATAGAACGTCGAGCAGTTTGAGCAGTAGATGGCATACGCAGCGGGTGATGCCAAGTAGAGACCCATACCAAGGCTTGTGCTTTTCATTGCTAAAACAAGGGCATTACGTATTCTCGATTTTCGAGCTGATGAAATCGGCGATTTCAGCAATTCCGTATTCATGCCGAACACCTCGTTTTGTCATGGTTCGAGGTTTGATTATTGACTGATATGGTGTGGTTTGGAACATGCGGATAAGTATCTATCCGTATATAAATCAATGATTTGCGGGCATCACCTGGGTGAGATTGACACGCATAAACCTGATTTTTCTGACGTTTTCTTCATGCATGGACCTGTCTGTCTTTCCAGCGTGATGTGTTTTTACGGCCAAAAAAAAGCCCACCGAGGTGGGCTTTTGATGAAATGGCGTAGCGCATTAGTGGGCTGAGTAATAGGGGTTCTGAGTCCGATAGTGACCACGCTCCGTTTCAGGGATGTGTAGTGTTTCTAGGTGCCAGTTTTCGAGCGAGGAAGCCAACTCTGCCGCAATGCGTTGGGCTTCTCTAACGGGTTTACTAGGTCGCCCGCTGGCTTGACCGAGGTAGGCTTGCAGTTCGTTGAGTTGGGTGGCCAATGCGCTGATGCGGTGAGCGGTTTTCATGATCAATCCTCCTTTCTGATCCTTTCTACAATATTGTCGAATTCTTCCCGAATCTGATCGTCTGTAATTTCAAGATTAACCAATCCTGATTTGATTGCAATTCTCCCAATTCTTTCTGCCGCCTCATTATCCAATTTCGCCAATCTTGCTTTAGCTGTTTCCAGCTCTGAAAGGGCGTCAGACCGGCGTTCAGCGAGAGTTTTTCGAGCCATGGGTTCTCCGTTTTTTTAATGAGGAAAATTAGACAGACTGAAAAGTTCTACCTCATTTTCTCGCCCAAATTAAAGGGGCTAAACAACCTCGCTGTTTCGTGGAGCGTCAGATTAGGTCGTCCCGGATGTTTCCGCTATTTGGGTTGTGGTCGAATCCCGCACGTTTTGAGCCGGGTTTAGGATGAGGTATGACGCTGTGCCCCGGCTGGCCTCCTACGGCTCCTGTCGGGGCTGGCGAGAGGCTTTGCGATGTGGATTTCCCAGAGCCTTTCCTTTGGTGCCAATCGTCTTTTTCCTTTCGTACATACCTGCCGACATATTTGGTGAACTGCGGGTAGCCAATGCCAAGCTGTTCGGCGTAATCGTCATAGATCGCACGTAGCGGGTGCCCTGCATCTATCAGCTTACGAAAGTCATCAAGCCTGGCCAGGAAGGCAACTCGCCCTGCGCCGCGATACACCTTTTTCGGCCCGTCTGTCATTTGGCGTCTCCTGTTTATGTGATCGCGCTAGTGGTCAGTACCTGCTATACGCAACTCAAGGAAATTTTAGAAAATTAAAGGAGTTTTTTTATCTTTTCAGCGAAATTTAACGCAACTCAGAGAAACTTTGGGAAATTATAGGTCAGAAATAGCCGGATATGGCAGTAAGGCGAACCTAAGGTGGGCAAGTTGCCTAGAATTGCAGAAGATCAGACGGCAAGATGTGTGTTGTAGGCCTACGCTGCTCCGCAGCCAGGGCCTCCACCACCTTGCCTTATTCGCCTTCAGCTCAATGGATCTTGCTCTGCGAGGCCCACAATCGCTGCCGCGATCCAACATAGGAGAGCCATGTCAAAGCGACACCAAAACGGATTGAATCGCGATCGCATACTTCGATTTCGCGTCAATGCCGTTGAAGAAGCTAAGATAGAACGTCCCCCCGCAATGCTGGGCTTTCCCTATCGGCTTACTCCGGGTGGGAGCCCTCCACCATCCAATTCGCTCGCTCGTCGATCTGAGGGCGGTGGCTGATATGGGCAAGATCAATGGCGACTTGAGGCGGGTTGCGGGCTTGTTGAAGCTACGTCTCGCGTAGAAAAATGGCCAGGGAGCAAGCGCAGTCGACATGGAGCGGATGATGATCGAGTTTCGTGAGTTGCAAGCGGGTATTCGTGAAAAAATGAGCGCCGTCTTTTTTGCTCGAGAGCGTGAGAGCTAACGTCTGAAAGCCGTTATAGTGGCTAAAGTGAATGAGTCGCGAATCGCGCCGGCCTAAATCTATGTTTACAAGGAGTTTTCATGCACATAATTAAAATGCACCAGGTCGAGGAAGAGGTGCTGAGCGACGTCGTATCGAGAGACGCAGTGCTATGGTTGACTGACGCGGACATTGACTGTGAGGCTGACGACTTAACCGCGATTCTCACCTTGATCGAGAGCACATGGAAGGCAGTTTTTATCGAAAGTACTTCTCGTCGCTTGGGAGAGTTAATAACGTCGCATGCTGACGTAGCAGTTGCATCAACATTCACTCATCTTATAGCAGGAGACCCAACGGGAGTTATTTTACCACAGCGCTCTCGACCAATTTTCTTTTTGAATGGTATCGAGGGTGGGGTCGGGAAAGAGAGTGCAAACCTTTCGGGTAATCCAGCTATTCGACGCCGTCTGAACATGCTGGCACGGCTGACTGACTTAGAACCTAGACGCATGGTAGTGCTAGGATCCAATCCAGTGGTTGCTATCAAAGACATAGCTGATTTGTGGCAAACAGAGTTTCGCGCGCTTTTAGCCGTTGTAAGTAAAAATGACTCTGTAGCTATAGAGGTTTCAACCGTCCTCGAACAAGCTACAGCACTAAACTCGCTAGCTTGGATCGATCAGAGCGCTTCTGACTTTTCCAAAATATTGGCAGAGCGCATTTCACATTTAATAGATAATGACAAGATAATTGTATCCATACGCTTGCCATCTGGCCGCGTTCAAGAAGTTGACCTTAAAAAAGCAGAGCAAGTTGAATATCCAATATCTATGCACTGTGACCTTATAACGGTTAAGGATACGTTTACAGTATCTCCACAAGATCTAAGCGAGGCTGAATTCAAAGGCTTCTTCACAAAAAATGAAACTAGCTGGCGGCCATATGCAGCTCATCTACCTTGGGTGTTTGATCGTACGGCAGAACAGAAATTCATCAGGTCTTTGAATTATCAGCTAAATGAGTTTGATAGTTCTTTAAAGCTATATTCAATTGTGTCTGAGCCGGGCGCGGGTGGGACAACTTGTGCCCGGCGCTTAGCGTTTGCCGCCGCGAAACAAGGATTTCCAACCCTATTAGTCAAGCAGCAAGCGGAGTTGCCATCGGCGTTAGAACTGACAAATTTCTTGTATCGAGCCGTCGGTCTGCTAGACGGAAGTGCTGATGCGCATAGCAGCGACTTTGAAGGTGAACCTGTCTGGGTAGTAGTTTTAGATGTCCAGCATGCCGGTCGCGGATTCGATGAAATGGAGCGTGTATACGCCGATCTAACACGTAGTGGACGGAAGATTGCGCTCCTTAAAGTTGTTTCCAGCAATGATGAGCTAGCACTACCAGAGATAATCGAGCCAAATGAACTAGCCCATCTAACTCATTATGTTGAAAAAGAGCAGGTGGAGCAATTAGGGCGGCATTTAAATTCGTATCTCCGAAACTTTAGTCGCGCTAAATCATCCGAAGAGTGGTTACGATTTTGGAATGAACACAAGCCAGATATGGATACCGGATTCGCCAGCTTCTGGATCGCATTGGAATTCTGGCTTACTGGCTACTTGGCCTTGGGTGAGTCAATCCAAGGTTGGGTGCTGAAACAATTCAATAGTCTGCCGACAAGCGTAGACGCTAAAATAGCTATTCTTGAGGTGGCAGCATTTGCCATAGAGCGAAAACCCCTGGCGGAAAGGCTATTTGGGGAGCTCACAACCCCTTCTTTACCTTGGTCATTAGTCATGGAGGAAAATCGCAAGCACTCCCCGGGCATTGGGTTAGTACAGTCGCAAGATAGTCCATTTGGTAGGGTGTGGTCGATTGGACACGATGTCCTGGCTCGATACTTAATCAATGGAGTTAGTTATGATCGTCCGGCACTGGCGAGCCTTGGGCTCGCCGGGTCTGTAGATTCGGTAGACCTAAGACTGAATTTGATCGAGAGAGTCACTAGTCGGCCTAGCTTTGGCGAGCGGTTTGCAGTTGATTTTGCAACACAGCTTGCAACACGGGTATTGAAACTTGACGAAAAACAGGGAAATCCCGAGTACTTCCCTTATTGGCAAAAAGTGTTAGAAATTCTTGAAAATGTGCCCGATACCATAAAAGTAAGCAGCCGTACGTTTCGACACCATGTTGCTATCTCTCGACGCCGCGTGACTCAAGATGATTTGTTTGATGTGGAAACTCAAGAGAAGATTGATTTGTTAAAGAAATCTGTAGTCGATCTTGAGTTTGCTTTAGAGTATATCGATCAGACTTATGGCGACGAAGGTGACTTGGCTCTGCTGAATACATTAGCATTGGTCTATCAGGATCTCGCTGAGCAGGCATCGATTGGAGGATTAAGTGAAGAGGTTGTTGATGGCTATCTCTTCAAGGCAGATGAGGTCACGAATAGTGCACTTAAACAAAACCAAAACAATCGCTATGTGCTAGAAACCGCTGCTAAAAATCTTCTAAGACAGAGAAGTCGAACAGCTGATGAGTTGGCGCGAGTAGAAGCAGCCGCAAAGGCGCTTACATTTGTATTTCAAGCCTCACGGCTTGAGTCGGCTATTATTAGACGGTCCAGCTTGAGTTCACTAGCAAACGAAGCGATTCAAGCCCTACGTGGAGAGTCAGCTCAAGCAGTAATCGAAAGAATGTGTAATTTAAATAGCCCATATGGCTATTTAGCCAAAGCTTGGACGAAAATTCCCCAGACAAAACGCGAAGGGGCTTTTGTCTTAGATGATTTAGACGTGGGAATAGCTGAAGAAGCATTAACTATTCTAAAGACTTCGCCGGTGCGGGATTTATTAATAGTGAAGCTTCAGTACGAGCTAGAGGTAATAGTTAATCCTCAAGACTTTTTATCGCAGCTAAACCTCTTGGACGAGATTGCAGCTGGTGGAGAACAAAGCTTGTCGTTGCAGCACTACGTCGAGAGAGCTGTGCTTTTGTACATGCAGGGTCAGCATAAAACTGCTGATAAGGAATTCAGGCGGTTACGTCCAAAGGTAAAAGAGGCGCAGAACCCGGTTTATGTTCCACTCCGACTGCGATGGCTACTTCGGCCAGATAAAAGTAAGAGAGCCATATGTTCCGCACGCGTGGCAGATAGTAACTCAAGTGCTCGACTCGTAGCTAAGGTTCGAGAGCTAAGTAATGTTGAAGTTTTGTTTAATGCTCAGGAGTTCAGCAAGTCAAGAATGGGTGTGGGTGAACAGTTTAAGTGCCAAGTCACGTTCTCTGCCATGGGGCCATTCTTGAAGCCAGTAGACCAAGAAGCCTAGGAGGCTTGAATGACTAGTTCTTTAACAGGATGTTTGTGGCTGGCTTCTAAACTTGGATGGCGACTTGCTAGAGGTAACGCTATGGTGGAAGGTACATCAGATGTCGAATATTTTAAAATTGCCGCCGGCTTGTACAATGTTAAAACAGGCCTAAACTTAATAGGTGAAGATTTTTCGGTATTCGCCGCTGGTGAAAAGGACGATGGGGGAGCTCCAGGGATAATGGAGCGCTTCCCTTCGTTGTTCACCACTGCCATGCACGATGTAGATGCCGCTTCCAAAATAAAATATAGAGTTATTGCGATGGCTGACGATGACTATTATGGCAAGATTGCCGTGAATGCGGTGCCGAAAGGACATCGGTCAATTTTCGAATATGAGCATATCTTTCGTTTGAGGCGAGTTATGCCACTTCGAGCAGGTTCCCGGGATGCCCTGAAAAATCAAACTCGGCGCTCTAATGAAGAATTCGGAACACTTGACTGCGTTATTGAAGACCTATTGTCATTAGCCTTGGCAGAAGAGTATCAAAAGCTTAATCCTAATCATATTTCTGGAAGTATTCTTACGTTCGGTAAGGGGCATCATGCGTCTTGGACTCCTCAAGGAAAATCTGGGTTGTTGAAGTTTGCCAGAAATAGAGCAAAATTTGATGATGTTGAAATGCTAGTGAACGTCCTGAAATCACTCCGTAGTTACGTTGGCCTTGTTCCAGAAGGGATACCTTAGGTGGGTAGTACGCTCTAAATGGCACGGTGCTGGAGCATGCTATTCTTGAGGCTTTAGGGGATCTAAGGTTTAGAGGCGATTGATGAAAGACCGTAGTCACGATGAGGCAATGGCAGAGCTTTTCCGGGCTGATCCGTCTTATGCTTCAGAGCTGCTGGCCGAGGTGGTTCGTGATGGTGATATGGATGAGTTGGCCATTCTGAAACGGCAGCTATTATCGGCTGCCCTTACCATGAGAGACTCACCCGGCTCCTTTAGCGAGTCTTGACTCGGCATGGCATTTTTCATGGTCTTTGGATTTTGATTTTGCCTGCACGGCTTATTCTATAAGGTTTCTATTGGTTTGTTGATAATAGAGTGGGAATGATCCCGTCGTCTCACCCAAGTGAGAGCGTCGTGAAGCGGATGAGCGTTTGCTAGTTCGCAAGGAAGGCTCCTGATCGCAAGATCAGGGGCCTTTTTTTTAACCATACGGGCTGTCCACCGAGGCAGCCTGCGGATAGGGATGTTGCGATGAGTCTGTTCAGCAAGGTACTGCGCACCCTGGGCCTGGCGGGGACAACTCCGGAGTCGCCGGGCGCAGTGGTGTCGCCACCCCTGACACGCTTTGATCGTTTTGCAGCTGATAATCGGCAGGCCTTTGAGCAGATCGGCGCCTTGCCGGAGGAGCAGATTGTGGCCGAGGAGCGGCGGCTCGCGGCCGAGGTGACGGAGATTCTGCGGTCGCTCAAGCCGCTGATTGGCGAGGGCGTATCGCGCCTAGAGATCCAAGAGCATGTGCTGCAGCAACTGGACAGCCGCGACCTGTTGCCTGCGCTGGTGGGCTACAAGGGTTACCCGGCGGCAGTGCCGGTGTCGGTCAACGCTGAACTGATCAGCGTCCCCCCTTCGGAAAAACTGTTGCCGGCCAGTGCGCTGGTCAAGGTCGAGGTCATGGCTTCATCGCGCAAGGGGTATGGTGCGCAGTCCTGGACCTTTGCCACGCCTGACGCCAGCGCTGAGCAACTGCGCTTGCTGGCCTGTGCGAAGCAGGCGCTGGAGCAGGGGCTGAGGCAGGTGCGAGCAGGGGCGCCGGTGGGTGATATCGGCGCCGCCATCCAGGATGTGCTGGATACCCAGGGCTTCAGTGCGGTGGCTGAGTACTGCGGCTACGGCATGGGCCGGCAGCGGATCCAGGAGCCTCAGGTCCTGGGTTATCGCGCGGCCGGGAATAGTGCACCGATGGTGGCCGGGCAGGTATTGAACGTCCAGGTGCTGGCCAAGGCCGGGAGCCGCGCTATCCGGATCAGGGCCGATGGCTGGAGCGTGCTCGCTCAGGACCGAGGCGATGGTGTGGTGTTGAGCGCCATGATTCGGGTCACCGAAGACGGGGCGGAGCGCCTGAGCCGATTCGTCGACTGATCGCGTTCAGTTGACGTACACATGGCGATCTCACCTGGGGTGGATCGCCATTTGTGTTTCCAGGTATTGGAAATACGCGGTTTTCCAGGGTTCGTGCAATACCAGGAAAGACATTACCCCCGCCTGCCTCTGGGCTGCTGTGTACCCTTTGAGCCTCACCCCTGCTGTTTGCGCCTGGCGGCGGATTGTCCGTCGAGCGGGTAGGGTTGATCTTTTTGTGGTTGTCAGTTGACAACCATTCATTGCTGGCGATACTGGAGGCCACGGATGGCTCGTGCAATTCATCCCAAGAAAGACATCGAGATGGCGTTGCGTTACGCCGAGTGGCAGGGCTGGCGTGTGGAGGTGGGGGGCAGCCATGCCTGGGGCAAGCTTTATTGCCCCTACAACAGCGAGCTCTGTCGTTGCGGCGCGTTTTGCATCAGCAGCATCTGGTGCACGCCGAAGAACCCGGGCAGTCACGCCCGGGCGTTATGCCGGGTGGTCGACAACTGCACCCTCAACCAGATGCGTGGCGCCAAGCCCGTATCCCATGGCCGGGAGTCATGATTATGGAATACCTGTTCACCCTGACTTACCTGTTGCCCGCCGACGATTGCGAGGTCGATGCCTTGATCGAGCGCCTGGGGGCTGCAGGTTGTGATGATGTGCTGATCGGCAGCGGGCTTGCAGGGCGCCTGGCCCTGGAGTTCTGCCGCGAGGCCGAGAGTGCGCAAGCGGCGTTGTTCAGCGCGCTGGGTGATATCAAGCGCCTGATCCCCGGCGCGCGGCTGGTGGAGGCGAGCCCGGATTATGTCGGTTTGAGCGATATCGCCGACCTGGTCGGGGTTTCCCGGCAGAACATGCGCAAGTTGATGCTCACCCATGCCGCCACCTTTCCGCTGGCGGTGCATGAGGGCAGTGCTTCGTTCTGGCATCTGGCGGAGGTCTTGAGCTGGCTGCAAGCCAAGGGCGGCTACGTGCTCAAGCAGCCGATGATCGAAGTGGCGCGGGTGGCGCAACACGTGAATACCCACAAGGAGTCTCAGCGCATCGGGCCGCTGAAGACCGAGTTGCTGGCCTTGATCGGCTAACGGCGGGCGACATCCGAGAAGTAGAACTTGTCCAGGGTATGCCGTGATTCGGTGTACTCGAACTGGCGGCCATCCTGCAGGAAGGTCTGGTTGCTGACCACGATCACATGGCTCTGGCCATCGAGGTCGAGGTGCTGCTGGTCGTCCTTGCTGCGGGGAGTGGCCTCGATGGTGCGTTGGGCGTAGCTGATCTGCAATTGCAGGGTCTGCTCGATATAGGCGTAGATCGAGTGCTCGGCAATCTGCCGGTCGAGCCCGGGAATCAGTTCGGCGACAAAGTGGTTGATGTCGAGAATGACCCGTTTTCCGTCGATGCGCCGTACCCGTTTGATCCGAGTGATCAGGCTGCCTGGCTCGGCTTGCAGGTGTTCGGCCAGCGCGCCTTCGAGAGGGAACTGGCTGAACTCCACGACTTCGGTGCTGACATCGTTGCCCAGGCGCGGGTAGGTTTCCTGAAAGCTGACGATGCCGCCCAGCTGGAACTCGATCGGGTTGGGCGAGAGCACGAAAGTGCCTTTGCCGTGGATCTTTTGCGCGAAGCCGCGTTCCTGGAGCTGTTCGATGGCTTTGCGGACGGTGCCGCGACTGGCCTGGTAGCTGTCCATCAACTCGGTTTCGGAAGGCAGGCGGGCGCCGCGTTGCAGGCGTTCGGTGGTGATACTGGCAAGCAGATCGGTGTAGATCTGGTTGTATTTGCTCATGGGATGGCTCTATGCCGGGCTGTGCTCAAGGCAGGAACCTTAAGGGCAGGCTCCCGGTTTGTCCATCCGCCGGGCCGTGCAGCTGCTTGCATGCAGGCGCTTCCAGGAGCCTCTGGCGCAGGCTGCGGCGCGCCAGCGGCGGCAGGCTTGTCTCAGGGCCCACGCGTGCTGAAAACCGCCTGGAACGCCTGGTATCGGCCCTCGACCCGATAGCTGCGCGGAACAGGGCGGGACGGTTTCAGAATAGACAAAATCAAACTCGTCTGTACGAGTTGTTGCTTTAACTCGTACAGACGAGTACTTTTCGCTTCGGCGTGCTGCCAATAACAAAAAACCAGAGCGGACGAACAAGCATGAGCCACAACTATTCGAAAATCGCCAGCGAGATGCTGCACAGCCTCGGTGGCGCAGAAAATATTGAGCAGGCCGCGCATTGCGTCACTCGCCTGCGCCTGGCCCTCAAGGACCCGAGCCGGGTAGACAGCGCAACGTTGAACCAGATCGACCTGGTCAAGGGATCGTTTTTCACCGGTGGCCTGTTCCAGGTGGTGATCGGCCCCGGCGAGGTGGAAAAGGTCTACGCCGCCTTGCGTCAACTGACGGGTTTGGCCGCGGCCACCATTGCCGATGTGAAGCAACGGAGCGCCGACAAGATCAACCCCATGCAGCGCCTGGTGCGGGTGTTCTCCGATGTGTTCATGCCGATCCTGCCGGCCCTGATCATCGCGGGCCTGCTGATGGGGGTGAACAACCTGATCGGCGCCAAGGGCATGTTCATCGAGGGCCAGACCCTGCTGGAGGCTTACCCGACGCTCGATGGCGTGTGGAGCCTGATCAACCTGATGGCCAACACCTCCTTTGTGTTCCTGCCGGCGCTGGTGGGCTGGTCGGCGGCCAAGCGTTTTGGCGGCAGCGAAATCCTCGGCATCGTCCTGGGCCTGATGCTGGTGCATCCGGACCTGCTCAATGCCTGGAACTACGGCAAGGCCGTGGCCGGGCTGGACGGCCAGAGCCTGCCGTACTTCGACATCCTCGGTTTGTTCCAGATCGAGAAGGTGGGCTACCAGGGGCAGATCCTGCCGATCCTGCTGGCGGCCTACGTCATGAGCGTGATCGAGAAATGGCTGCGGGCTCGGGTGCCGAATGCCATCACGTTGCTGGTGGTACCGATCACCACCATCGTGGTCACCGGGGTGCTGGCGCTGGCGATCATCGGCCCGGTGACCCGTCACCTGGGGATTCTCATCACCGAAGGCGTGGTCACCTTGTTCGACCTGGCGCCAATGGTCGGCGGGGCGATTTTCGGTCTGCTCTACGCACCGCTGGTGATTACCGGCATGCACCACATGTTCCTGGCGGTGGACCTGCAATTGATCTCCACCCAGGGCGGCACCTTTATCTGGCCGATGATCGTCATGTCCAACCTGGCCCAGGGCAGCGCGGCGCTCGCGGTGTTCACCATGAGCCGCAATGCACGGGATCGCAGCATGGCGTCGACTTCGGCAATTTCCGCTTACTTCGGCATCACTGAACCGGCGATGTTCGGCGTCAACCTGCGCTACAAGTTTCCGTTTTATGCCGCGCTGATCGGCTCGGCGCTGGGCAGCATTTTCCTTTCGCTGAACAAGGTCCAGGCCTCGGCGATCGGGGTCGGCGGCCTGCCGGGTTTCATCTCGATCATCCCGCAGTACATCCCGATGTTCGTGATCGGCATGGTCGTCGCCCTGGTCGTGCCCTTCGCGCTGACCTGCGCCTTGAGCCTGAAGATCATTCGCCCGGGGTATCGCGTTGCTTGATGGCCGCCGCGTGCCGGGGCACGGAACGCAAGCGGCAGTACAGGTTTTATTGAATTCGATTTCTTGAGGAAACCGCCATGCAAGACTGGCAGCGTTCGGTGATCTACCAGATCTACCCGAAGAGTTTTTACAGCCACTCAGGCCAGGCCACCGGTGATCTGTTGGGGGTGGTCGACAAGCTCGACTACCTGCATTGGCTGGGTGTCGACTGCCTGTGGCTGACCCCGTTCCTGCGCTCGCCGCAGCGTGATAACGGCTATGACATCAGCGATTACTACGCCATCGACCCGAGCTACGGCACCATGGCTGATTGCGAGTTGCTGATCAGCGAGGCCGACAAGCGCGGCATCAAGCTGATGCTGGACATCGTGGTCAACCACACCTCCATCGAGCATGCCTGGTTCCAGCAGGCCCGCAGCAGCCTGGACAACCCCTATCGCGACTTCTACATCTGGCGCGACCAGCCGAACAACTGGGAGTCTAAGTTCGGCGGCTCGGCCTGGGAATACGAGGCGCAAACCGGGCAGTACTACCTGCACCTTTTCGACCACACCCAGGCCGACCTGAATTGGGATAACCCCAGGGTGCGGGCCGAAGTGTTCAAGATGATGCGCTTCTGGCGCGACAAGGGGGTCGGTGGGTTCCGCCTGGACGTGATCAACCTGATTTCCAAACCGGCCAACTTCCCCGAAGACAGCAGTGACGGTCGGCGCTTTTACACCGACGGCCCTAACGTGCACAGCTATCTGCAAGAGATGCACCGCGAAGTCTTTGCCGGGCATCGCTTGATCAACGTCGGCGAGATGTCTTCCACCAGCCTTGACCACTGCATCCGCTACTCGCGTCCGGATTCGCAGGAATTGTCGATGACCTTCAACTTCCACCACTTGAAGGTGGACTACCCGAATTTGCAGAAGTGGGTGCGTGCCGATTTCGACTTCCTTGAACTCAAGCGCATCCTTTCTGACTGGCAAACCGGGATGCAGGCCGGCGGCGGCTGGAACGCGTTGTTCTGGTGCAACCACGACCAGCCACGGGTGGTCTCGCGTTTTGGCGATGACGGCGAGCATCGCGTGGTGTCGGCGAAAATGCTCGCCACCGCGCTGCACTTTCTCCAGGGCACGCCGTTCGTGTACCAGGGGGAAGAGCTGGGCATGACCAATCCGGGCTTTGACAGCATCGACCAGTACCGCGACGTCGAGACCCTCAATATCTATCGCCTCAAGCGCGAAGCCGGTGAGTCCGAGGCATCGAGCATGGCGGCGATCATGCAGAAGTCGAGGGATAACGGGCGCACACCCATGCAGTGGAACAGCCAGGCCAATGCCGGATTCACCAGCGCCGAGCCCTGGATCGGCGTACCGGCCAATGCTGCGCAGATCAACGTCGAGGGCCAGCTCGAAGACCCGGCCTCGGTGTTGCGTCACTACCGTGGGCTGATTGCCTTGCGTCGCAGCGAACCGTTGATTCAGCACGGCCAATACCGCCAGTTGCTACCCGAGCACCCTCGGGTCTGGGCCTACCTGCGTGAGGGGGAGGGCGAGCGGTTGCTGGTGGTGAACAACTTCTACGGCAGCCACTGCGATGTCGAGTTGCCGGAACAGGCCATCGGCGACGCGGCGCAGCAACGGCTGCTGATCAGCAACTACGACGATTGCCCGCCACGCACGCGGCAGTTGTCGTTGCGACCTTATGAATCGTTCGTCCTGCACCTGATCGATCGCTAGCAACATCCCCCGGCCAGTGAACCCGGTGTGCCTGGCACGCCGTGGGCTTGCTGTTGCCAGCGAGCGCCTGCCGGGGCAAACCAAACACAATAAAAATAATGGGGTGGCTTATGAAAACAACAATAAATCGCGGCCTTGCTGCGTCCTGCGTGTGCCTGGCCTTGCCGTTCTCGGCCCAGGCCCTGGAGTTTGCCGGGTACATGCGCAGCGGCGTAGGGACATCGGTCAACAGCAGTTCGCAGTCCTGCTTCCAGTTGCCCGGTGCCCAGTCCAAATACCGGTTGGGTAACGAGTGCGAGCAGTACGCGGAGCTGGAGCTGCGCCAGGATCTGTACACCCTCGACGACGGTTCGGTGCTCAGCGTCGATGGCATGGCTTCGCTGTACAACCGCTACGATCGCAACCTGACCTTCCAGGGCGAAAACGGTGCGGCGCGCATGCCGCAGATGTACGCCCAGTGGTCGAACATGCCCAGCCTCAACGGCGGTTCGCTGTGGGCCGGGCGGCGTTACTACAAACGTAACGATATCCATATTTCCGACTTCTACTACTGGAACCAGAGCGCCACCGGCGGCGGTATCGAGGACGTGCTGATTGGCGATCTGAAATACAGCTACGCCTTTTCGCGCAAGGACAACCTGTACCAGAAGGACGCCATCAATCGGCACGACTTCAACGTTTCCGGGTTTGATACCAACCCCGGCGGCGAGCTCGAGTTCGGCCTGAGCTACATCGACAAGCCCGACCGTCGCGATGCCCACCGCGGCTGGGCGATCACGGCCCAGCACGTGCAGAAGAACTTTCTCGGCGGCAAGAACAAGCTGGCCCTGCAGTACGGTGAAGGCCCGGGCACCGGGCTCGGCTACACCGGCGACGTGCACCTGGACGACAACAACAAGAGCTACCGGCTGGTGGAGTTTTTCGACTGGCAGGTGACCCCGCGTTTTGGCGGCCAGGTCGAAGCGGTCTACCAGAAAGACATTCGCCCTGACGGCAATGACCAGAACTGGATTTCCCTGGGAGTCCGCCCGGCGTACGCCATCACCGAGCAATTCAAACTGGTCACCGAGCTGGGCCACGATCAGGTGGAGGCCCCCGGCGGGACGCGTAAGCTGAGCAAGTTCACCTTCGCCCCGACCTGGTCGCCCAAGGGCCCGGATTTCTGGGCGCGCCCGGAAGTGCGCCTGTACTACACCTATGCCAGTTGGAACGAGGCGGCCAAGCGCGCGGCCAATGAATTGGCGGCGGGCTCGGCCCTCTCCGACACCGGGGCCTTTGGCACCGCGCGGCATGGGGCGAACGTCGGTCTGCAGGTCGAGTATTGGTGGAAATAAGCGAGGCTTGCGGGGCTCGCGCTCCATCGGCATCCATACGAACAAACAGCAGGTGAAGTCATGGCCACAACCCAACAATTGCAACTGCTGGCACCGCTGTCCGGGGTGCTGATGCCCCTGGACCAGGTGCCGGACCCGGTCTTTTCCAGCCGTGTGATCGGTGACGGGGTGTGCATCGATCCGACCTCGCAGACCCTCTGCGCGCCGCTGGCCGGGGTTATCAGCAACCTGCAGCACAGCGGCCATGCGCTGAGCATTACCAGCGAGCACGGGGTCCAGGTGCTGATGCACATTGGCCTGGACACGGTGAACCTGGCCGGCCAGGGCTTTACCCGGCGGGTGGAGGAAGGCCAGCAGGTGGAGGCCGGCCAGCCGCTGATCGAGTTCGATGCCGATTACCTCGCCCTCAACGCCCGCAGCCTGTTGACCCTGATGCTGGTGGTAAGCGGTGAGCCGTTCAGCCTGCTGACCCCGGGCCTAATTGCCGTGGAGGCTGGCCAGCCGTTGTTGCGCCTTGATGCCTGCGAGCAAGGCGCAGATGTGGCAGAGCAGACTGAGTCGGGCCCTGCGGTGTTTTCCAGGCCCGTCAGCCTGCCCAACCCCAACGGCTTGCACGCGCGGCCGGCGGCGGTGTTCGCCCAGGCGGCCAAGGCCTTTGGCGCGAGCATTTATTTGCATAAGCAGCAGAGCAGCGCCAACGGCAAATCCCTGGTGGCGATCATGGCTTTGCAGACCGCCTACGACGACAAGGTGCAGGTCAGTGCAGTGGGGGCGGATGCCGAAGCGGCGATCGCGGTGCTGTCCGAGCTGCTGCTGGCCGGCTGCGGCGAGGCGGTCAGCACGGTGTTCGCTGCCCCGGCCAGCACACCGCTCGCGCCGCTGTCGCAGACCTTGCTGCGTGGGGTGTGTGCTTCCGCAGGTTCTGCCTTTGGCCAGGTGGTGCAGGTGGCTGAACAGCACCTCGACATTATCGAGACGGCCACTGACCCGCGCCGCGAGCAGGCAACGTTGCAGCGTGCCTTGGGCGAGGCGACCCAGGCCCTGCAGAGCCTGGGGGAAAACGCCAGCGGCCAGGTCCAGGCGGAAATCTTCAAGGCCCATCAAGAACTATTGGAAGACCCCAGCCTGTTGGAACAGGCCCAGGCGCTGATCGAGACTGGCAAGAGCGCGGCCTTTGCCTGGAACAGCGCGACCCGCGCCACCGCCGAGCTGTTCACTCGTTTGGGTAGCAGCCTGCTGGCCGAGCGTGCGCTGGACCTGGCCGATGTCGGGCAGCGGGTACTGAAGCTGATTCTCGGGGTGGAGGACCGCGACTGGGTCCTGCCGGAGCAGGCGATCCTGATTGCCGAACAACTGACGCCTTCCCAGACAGCCGGGCTCGATACCCGCAAAGTGCTGGGGTTTGCCACCGTGGGCGGCGGCGCCACCAGCCATGTGGCGATCCTCGCTCGGGCCCTGGGCTTGCCGGCAATCTGTGGCCTGCCGGAACAGGTATTGGCCGTGCCCGCCGGTACGCGGGTGTTGCTGGATGCCGACCAGGGTGAGCTGCACCTGGACCCCGAGCTGGCGGCGATCGAGCGCTTGCAGGCGCGACGTCAGCAGCAACAGCAGCGCCATCAGCAGGATGTGCAGCAGGCAACCCTGGCCGCGGTGACTCGCGACGGGCACCACATCGAGGTGACGGCCAACGTCGCCTCGCTGGCCGAAACCGAGCAGGCCGTCAGCCTGGGTGGGGAAGGCGTGGGTCTGCTGCGTTCGGAGTTTCTGTACCAGCAGCGCAGCGTCGCTCCCAGTCATGAGGAGCAGGCCGCCACCTACAGCGCCATCGCCAATGCACTGGGGCCGCAACGCAATCTGGTGGTGCGGACCCTGGATGTCGGTGGCGACAAACCCCTGGCGTACGTGCCGATGGACAGCGAAGCCAATCCGTTTCTCGGCATGCGCGGGATCCGCCTGTGCCTGGAGCGTCCGCAACTGTTGCGCGAGCAATTGCGCGCAATACTCGCCAGTGCCGGCCTGGCGCGGCTGCACATCATGCTGCCGATGGTGACCCAGCTGTCGGAGCTGCGCCTGGCGCGGCACATGCTTGAAGAAGAGGCCCGGGCGCTGGGGCTGCAGGCGCTGCCCAAGCTGGGAATCATGATCGAAGTGCCGGCCGCGGCGTTGCTCGCGGATCGGTTTGCCCCCGAGGTGGATTTCTTCTCCATCGGCACCAACGACCTGACCCAGTACACCCTGGCCATGGATCGCGATCACCCACGCCTGGCGAGCCAGGCCGACAGCTTTCACCCGGCGGTATTGCGCCTGATCGCCAGCACCGTGCAGGCCGCCCATGCCCACGGCAAATGGGTTGGGGTGTGCGGTGCCCTGGCGTCGGAAACCCTGGCGGTGCCGCTGCTGCTGGGGCTGGGGGTGGATGAGCTGTCGGTCAGCGTGCCGTTGATCCCGGCGATCAAGGCGACGGTTCGCGAGGCGCTGCTGCAGGATTGCCAGGCCCTTGCCGAGCAGGTGCTGAACCTGGAAAGCGCCGAGCAGGTGCGTGAGGCCTTGCATCGGCATCAGGCGCTCGCGGCGGTTACCTCATTGGTTGTGGAGAACTGAATATGTTCGAGAAATTGCAGCGAGCGTTCTGGAAGGCCCTGACGCCGGATCTGATTCCGGAGACGGCGGGCGTTGCGCTTCCAGCCCAGGGCGATAGCGGGTTGAATCCGGCGGTGCTGGCAGCCCTGGGCGGCAGTGACAACCTCAAGTCGCAACAACCCTTGGCCCTGACCCGGGTGCGCGTGGAACTGCGCGACCCGAGCCAGCTGGACCCCGTGGCGCTGGTGGCGGCCGGGGTGCCGGGGATCATGCCCCTGGCCGGTGGCGTGGTGCATTTGCTGCTGGGGCTGCGGGCCGGGTGAAACACCGGCCGGGCTCTTGGCCACAGGCGGGCGGTTCGCTCGCCCGGGGCCAGGCCCGCCAGGGTTTATTCACAGCGTTGGTCGATCTGGCTGCTGTAGCGGCGCGGAGTGCTTTTACGAGGGCGCTCCATCGGCGTGCTGCGGGGGCTTCTCCAGACATCGATCACCGCTCGGCCATGGGCCAGCCCTGCGTCCAGGGCGGCCTGGCTCGTCGAGTAGTCGTGCCCGTAGGGTGGGCAGGCAAAGTGCACCGAGAAACAGGTGTGCTGGCCTTGCCCGGAAATCCGTCCGATGTAGCTGAAGGTCTCGCTGCTGTCGGCGCACCCGAAGTCCGGCGAGCCGGGCTCCTTCAGGATCATGACGTAGATGTCATGTTCAAAATGGGTGTGTTGGTACCAGCAACCGGAAATTCCATGTTCCATTGTCTTATTCCTCGCATTCTGCTGTTTCGCTATCGCGAAAATCGCTCTGCTTGAGCCCCGGAACCACGGCCAACCTCTGGCCGATTTCCGCTGCTCCCCTGGATCACTGCGTGGCTGCGGGCAGCCCTGCAGGTGTATCAAATACGCTCAATGACGTGCGTTTCTCCAGCTCGCGGGCGGCGCGCAGCACCAGGTCGTCGCGACCGAAGCGGGCAATGATCTGCAAGCCGATGGGCAGGCCGTCGGGCGTCAACCCGCACGGAATGCTCAGGGCCGGTTGCCGGCTGAAATTGAACGGGAACGTGGTCGGCTGCCACATCATCGAGACCTCGGCCGGCCAGTCCGGCGGCATGCTGTGCTCGATGGCGAACGGCGCGACCATGGTGGTCGGTGTCAGCAACAGGTCGTAGTCGCTGAGAAAGTCGTGCAAGCCCTTGGCGACCGAATTGCGCTCTTCCACCGCACAGGCGTAGGTCAGGGCATCGGTGCAGCGCGCTCGGGCCTGGCATTCCAGGAGAAAGTCACCGGCCAGGTGCTGGTGCTCGATGGGCAGCTCGCTGGCCATGGCCCGGGCAACCTCGACCGGCCAGGCGTCCAGATAACGCGGCGCCGGGTTGCCGATATCCGGCGACGCCTGGACCAGGGTCGCTCCAGCCTGCTCCAGCAGCGTCGCGGCTGCCTGGCAGGCGCGGGCAATGTGCGGGTCGACATGGGCCGCGTAGCCCAGGTCGAGGCTGAAGGCGATACGCAGGCCGCGTACGCCGTCTTCGATGTTCGGTAAAAAACCCGGAGTGGCATGGGGCCAGGCGAAGGGCTCCCGCGGTTCGTGTTCGCTCATCAACTCCAGCAGCAAGGCGATATCGCGCACATGGCGGGCGATCGGGCCTTCGGCCGCCATGCCCCCCGGGTCGATACTCGGATAGCCGGAAATCAGTCCATGGCTGGGCTTGAACCCGACCACCCCGCAGAAACTCGCTGGCGTGCGGATCGAGCCGGCCGCATCGTTACCGGTCGCCGCCGGAGCGAAGCCCGCCGCGACCCCGGCGGTACTGCCGCCACTGCTGCCACCGGCATGCAGTTCAAGGTTCCATGGGTTGCGGGTGATGCCGGTCAGCGGGCTGTCGGTCAGGGGCGTACTGCCCAGCTCGGGCAAGGTGGTCTTGCCGATGAAAATCGCCCCGGCCCTGCGCAGCTTTTCCACCAGGCTGGCGTCGCGGGTCGCGGGTGCCGCATCAGCCAGGGCCCGGGATCCGTTACGCGTATACCAGCCGGCAATGTCGGTGTTGTCCTTGATCAGCAGGGCAATGCCATCGAGCCGGCCCTGTGGGGTGCCCGCCGCCCAGCGCGCGGTCGAGGCCTGGGCTGCCCGCATCGCGTTCTGGTCCTGGCGCTCGCAGACCGCATTGAGCAGGGGATCGAGACGGTCCATGCGCGCCAACAGGGCCTGCAACAGGTCGACAGGGGTGAAGCGCAGCGTGGCAAAGCCATCGAGCAGGGCCTCGATCGACAACAGGTGCAGGGCAGGTTGGGGCAACACAGGCAATGGCATGGGCACGACTTCAATCATGGGAGCCCGCACGCCAGGCGCGGGGCACCGCAATAGTTATAGAGCCGCCCGGTACCCGTGGGTACGAGGCGGATGGGCACTTCAGCGTCCGCTGGTGACCTTGACCCAGGTGCGCGTGCGCACACGCTCGACCTTGGCCGGCAACGGCTTGAGCGGGAACAGCAGCGTCATGGCTTCGCTGGATGGGTACAGGTCAGGGTTGTCGCGCAGCGACTGATCGACCCAAGGCAAGGAGTCCTTGTTGCCGTTCGGGTAGCCGACGAAGTTGCTGATGGAAGCAGTGACCTGGGGTTCCAGCAGGTAGTTGAGGAACGCATGGGCGGTGTCGACATGCTTGGCGCCGGCAGGGATGGCCACGGTGTCGAACCAGATCAGGGTGCCTTCCTTGGGAATGCGCATCTCGATGTGCACGCCGTTCTTGGCTTCGTTGGCGCGGTTGGCCGCCTGCAGGAAACCGCCGGAGTAGCCGACCGCGACGCAGATGTTGCCGTTGGCGATGTCGCCCATCCACTTGGCGCTGTGGAAGTAGCGGATATAAGGCCGCAGCTTGAGCAGCAGGGCTTCGGCCTTGCGGTAGTCTTCGGGGTTCTGGCTGTTCGGGTCCAGCCCGAGGTAGTGCAGGGCCAGGGGCAGCATTTCGGTCGGCGAGTCCATGAAGGTCACGCCGCACTGGCTGAGTTTCTTCAGGTTTTCTTCTTTGAACACCAGGTCCCAGCTATTGACCGGCGCATCCTCGCCGAGCAATTGGGTGACCTTGTCGCGGTTGTAGCCGATCAGGTTGGTGCCCCACATGTAGGGGATCACGTAGCGGTTGCCGGGGTCGCTCTGCTCCAGCAGCTTCATCACAGTCGGGTCCAGGTGCTTCCAGTTCGGCAGCAGGCTGCGGTCCAGGGGCTGGAAGGCGCCGGCGGTGATCTGTTTGCTGACAAAACTGCTGGACGGCACCACCACGTCATAACCGCTGTTGCCGGTCAGCAACTTGGCTTCCAACACTTCGTTGCTTTCGAAAATGTCGTACTTGACCTTGATCCCGGTGCTGGCTTCGAAATCCTTGATGGTGTTGGGCGCGATGTATTCCGACCAGTTGAAAATATTCACGGTGCGCTCGGGGGCGGCGCTGGCGCTCTGCGAGGCGGCCAGTGCAAGGCCCAGTGCCGCGCTGGCAAACAGGGTGTGCAGGGATTTCATTCGACGACTCCATGTCTTGGATGAGCGGAGAGATCCGCGCGTCCATTCTTGGTCGGAATGCAATCGGAGAGAATGTTGCTAACGGTCAATAACGGTTCTTAAGCGTCATTTAACGGCCCGGACTGGCCGGCCAACTGCCTGAAACGGCCCGGGGCGACGCCGCTCCAGCGCTGGAAGGCATGACGGAAGCTGGCGGTTTCCTTGAACCCCAGCGCCTCCGCGATGCGGCATACCGACAGGTTCTGCTGGGCCAGCAATTGCTTGGCCTGCTTGTAGCGCAGTTCGTCGAGCAGCTTCTGGTAGCTGCTGTCCTGGGCGCGCAGGCGCCGGCGCAGGGTGCTGGGGGAGCAATGCACCTGCCGCGCCAGGCTGTCGAAGTCCGGCACGGCATGCAGCTGTTCGCTGAGGATGCGCCGCACCTGGTCGATCCATGCGGGGCGAGCGCTGAGTTCCTCGTTGAGCTCGATGCAGCGTTCGAGCATGCCGCCATGGGTCACCAGATCGGCCAGGGGCAGGCGTCGGTCCAGCCATTCCAGGTCGAAACCGATGGCGTTGCGCCCGGCGTTGAAGTGCACCGGGCAATTGAAGGCCTGTTCGTAGGCGTCCAGGTAATCCGGTTGCGGGTGTACGAACTGCGCCTCGCGCAGAGGCAGAGTGCACCCCAGCAGGTCCTGGCAGGTGACCCGGAACGAGGACATGCAGAAGTCGGTGTTGAACACCTCAAGCTCCGGCGATTCGCTGTACTGATCGGCGGTCAGCCAGGCCAGCCCGTCGCGGATCTCCAGGCCCAGGCGGAAGAACGTTCCCAGCAGCAGCGGATAGCGCAGCGCCAGGGTCAGGCCCTCGCGCAGGTTGGCGCTGGTCAGCAGGGTCAGGCCGAACATGCCGTAGGCTGAAATATGCAGGCAGCGCCCCAGGGCCAGCCCCAGGTCCTGGCGAAACACCAGGGCGTTGGCGAATACCCGCAGTTCCTGGCCGATGTTGATCAGGCTATTGGGCAGCTCGACGTCCGACAACTGGATACCGCTGCCTTCGAGCAGCACCTCAGGGGGCACCTCGGTGCCGCGAAACGCGTCGAGCACGGCCTGAGTCGTATGCAATGTGGTCAGGCGCAATGCCGCCATGACTGACCTCTGAACGGGTAAGGGAGCATGACTTTAGGGGCTCGACGCGTCAGGTTCAATTGATCAGGGCCAATCAGTGGATGCCAAGGGCGTATTTGTTCGGACTGAATCGTTTAATCCGGTGTTTATTGTCACCTGGGCACAGCGCTTCGCCGGTGTTGTACCCCTGCGTCCTGTCGCCGCGCTGCCCTTACGGTTTCTCAACTGCGGGTGTATCGTATTCGCCTTTTGCGGGCTCAGGCCTGCCGTAGATACGTGAGGTAGTTGAGTCCATGTCCTTTACCCGTCGACAAATACTCGGTGGTCTGACCGGTCTTGTAGTGGTTGGCGTGGGGGCGGGAGGGGCGTCGCGCTATTGGCTGGGGAAAATGGCCGATGCCGAGGCCGGCCACGATTACCAGTTGATCGCCGCGCCCCTGGATGTCGAGTTGGTGCCGGGGCACAAGACCGAGGCCTGGGCGTTCGGCCCTTCGGCGCCGGGCACCGAGCTGCGGGTGCGCCAGGGCGAATGGCTGCGGGTGCGCTTCATCAATCACCTGCCCGTGGCCACCACCATTCACTGGCACGGTATCCGTCTGCCGCTGGAGATGGACGGCGTGCCCTACGTCTCGCAACTGCCGGTGCTGCCGGGGGAGTTCTTCGACTACAAGTTCCGCGTGCCGGATGCCGGCAGCTACTGGTATCACCCCCATGTGAACAGCAGCGAGGAGCTGGGGCGTGGCCTGGTAGGCCCGCTGATCATCGAGGAGCGCGAGCCCACCGGGTTCCAGTACGAGCGCACCCTGAGCCTGAAAAGCTGGCATGTCGATGAAGTCGGGGCCTTCGTGCCCTTCAGCATTCCCCGCGAGGCGGCCCGAGGCGGCACGGCCGGGCGCCTGTCGACCATCAACGGTGTGTCCCAGGCGGTGGTCGAGCTGCCGGCCGGGCAGATCACCCGGGTACGCCTGCTCAACCTCGACAACACCCTGACCTACCGGATCAACATTCCCGGGGGCGAGGCGCAGATCTATGCCCTGGATGGCAACCCTATCGAACCGCGACCCCTGGGCAAGGAATACTGGCTGGGCCCGGGCATGCGCATCTGCCTGGCGATCAAGGCCCCGCCGGCGGGTGAAGAGCTGTCGCTGCGCAATGGCCCGGTGCGCCTGGGCACCTTCCGTTCGGTGGCCAACAACGACGCCCCGACCTCTTGGCCGCCGACCTTGCCGGCCAACCCGATTGCCGAGCCCGACCTGGAGAGCGCGGAAAAGCTCAACTTCAACTTCGAGTGGGTTGGCTCGGTTTCGATGAACGTGGACAATGGCAAGCCGCCCAGCCTGTGGCAGATCAACGGCAAGGCCTGGGACATCACCGACAAGACCTGCGCCGACCGCCCGATTGCTACGCTGAAAAAGGGCAAAAGCTACATTTTCGAATTGAAGAACATGACCCAGTATCAGCACCCCATCCACCTGCACGGCATGAGCTTCAAAGTCATCGCCTCGAACCGGCACACAGTGATCCCGTATTTCACCGACACCTACCTGCTGGGCAAGAACGAGCGCGCCCGGGTGGCCCTGGTGGCGGATAACCCGGGGGTGTGGATGTTCCACTGCCATGTGATCGACCACATGGAAACCGGCCTGATGGCCGCCATCGAGGTCGTCTGATGCGACAGATTCGTCCGGCCCGGATCATCGACCGCAGCCGCGATCAGGACTTCATGCGTGAAGCCCTGGTCCTGGCCGCACAGGGCGCGGCCCTGGGCGAAGTCCCGGTGGGGGCGGTACTGGTGCTGGACGGTGAGATCATCGGGCGGGGCTTCAATTGCCCCATCAGCGGCAGCGACCCCAGCGCCCATGCCGAGATGGTCGCGATCCGCGCGGCGGCCCAGGCACTGGACAACTATCGGCTGCCGGGCAGCACCCTCTACGTGACCCTGGAGCCGTGCAGCATGTGCGCCGGCCTGATCGTGCACTCACGCATTGCCCGGGTGGTCTACGGTGCGCTGGAGCCCAAGGCCGGCATCGTGCAAAGCCAGGGACAGTTCTTCAACCAGGGTTTTCTCAACCACCGGGTGCTGTTCGAAGGCGGGGTCCTGGCCGAAGAGTGCGGCACCGTGCTGAGCGAATTCTTCAAGGCGCGCCGGGCCAAACCGGCCCTGTGACCTGTGGCGAGGGAGCTTGCTCCCGCCGGGCTGCGCAGCAGCCCCAAACCAGCCTTCACATGACTTCAGTCGGACCGCGCTTGCCGAAACCGGGAGGGCTGCCCCCTCCAGCGGGAGCAAGCGCCCTCGGCACAAGTTGAACTATTTTTTGGCGACGATCACGGCACGCATTGGTGCCGGCAGGCCTTCGATGGTTTTGCTGTGGTCGTTGGGGTCGAGGAAGTCGCTCAGGGACTGGTACTTCATCCACTCGGTGCCGCGCTGTTCCTCGATGCTGGTCACGCTTACATCCACGCAGCGCACCTCGCTGAAACCTGCCCGGCGCAGCCACAATTCCAGGGCCGGCACCGAGGGCAGGAACCATACGTTGCGCATCTGCGCATAGCGGTCTTCGGGCACCAGCACCTGCTGCTGGTCGCCGGCCACCACCAGGGTTTCCAGCACCAGCTCGCCGCCCTTCACCAGGCAATCCTTGAGCGCCAGTAAATGCTCGATGGGTGAGCGACGGTGGTAGAACACCCCCATGGAAAATACCGTGTCGAAGCCTTCCAGATTCGGCGGCAGGTCTTCGAACGGGAACGGCAGGTGCCACACCGCAGGCTGCGACAGGTAGCGCTGCACTGCCTGGAACTGGCAGAAGAACAGCCAGTTCGGATCGACCCCGATCACGCTGTGGGCGCCGGCGCCGAGCATGCGCCACATGTAATAGCCATTGCCGCACCCGACATCGAGGATGCGCTTGCCCGCCAGGTCCAGGTGCGGGGCGACCCGCGACCATTTCCAGTCCGAGCGCCATTCGGTGTCCACGTGCACCCCGAACAGATCGAACGGCCCCTTGCGCCACGGCGACAGGCCCATCAACGCGCTGCGCATCTGTGCCCGGGTGGCGTCATCGCACTCGGTGTCCAGGGTCAGGCCATTGAGCAGGTCGACTTCACTGGGCTGGATCTTCGGCAGCGCATCCAGGGCGCTCTGCCAGCGCTCCAGGTCGCCGTGGCCCTTTTCCATCTTCTTGTCGAGTTGCGCTTGCAAGGTATTGGCCCAGTCGGCCAGGGGCGTACCGGCCAGGCGGCGGGCGAGGGGGGACAGATCGATCATGGCAAGGCAATCAACGAGGCAAAGTTAAGACACTGGAACCACGGCACGACTTTCGAGAAACCGGCCGCCAACAGGCGCTCGCGGTGTTCTTCGAGGCTGTCGGGCTTCATGACGTTTTCGATGGCGCTGCGCTTCTGGGCGATTTCCAGCTCGCTGTAGCCGTTGGCGCGCTTGAAGGCGATATGCAGGTCGGTGAGCAGCGCGTGCTCCTGCTCATCGTTGAAGCGCAGCTTCTCCGAGAGGATCAGCGCACCGCCCGGCAACAGCGACTGCCGGATGCGCCCGAGCAGGGCCGTGCGCTGCTCCGGGGCAATGAACTGCAGGGTGAAATTGAGCGCCACCACCGAGGCCGGTTGGAACTCCAGGGCCAGGATGTCGCCCTCGATCACCTGCACCGGCAGCAACTCCTGGAACATCGAGTCCTGGCCGTTGAGGTATTCCCGGCAGCGCTCGACCATGGCCGCCGAGTTATCCACCGCGATCACTTTGCAACCGTCGGTCCGCACATGGCGGCGCAGGGCCTGGGTCACCGCACCCAGGGACGAGCCCAGGTCGTAGAGCACACTATTGGGCTGGGCGAATTGCGCGGCGAGCACGCCGAGGTTTTCGACAATGGTCGGATAACCCGGGACCGAGCGCTTGATCATGTCCGGGAACACCCGCACCACATCCTCGTTAAAGGCGAAGTCGGGCACCTGGGCCAGGGGCTGGGCGAAAAGGCGATCGGGGTCTTGGCTCACGGCGGTTCCAGCGGCGGATGGTGAAAGAGGGGGCGGCATTGTAGCCGCTGCCGCAGGCTGCGATAAGGCCCGAAAGGGCCTCAGGTGCCTGCGGGCGACACAAGGTGCGCCGTCTGCGTGGCCGTTCAGCGCGGCTTCTGGCTGAACGCCGACGCGGCAATGCCCCACTGGCCCAGCCAGTAACTGATGATGATCAGGTACGGCGCGGCCTCGAACGCCACCACAAAGCGGCTGATACCGATCAGGCTGTCGGAGAAGGCGAAGGTCAGGGCGCCCACCCCGGCCAGCAGCGCCGAGCGCCTGGGCACCGCGGTGCCGAAGCGGGCCAGGGCGCGCCAGAGCATGGCGCTGATGGTCAGCCCATAGACAATCACCGGGATCAGCAACGGCCCCAGGCCATGGGCAATCAGGATCGCCAGCAGCGCGCCGCCAATGACGATCGCCACCAGCAACGGCAGCAGGGCCGGACGCCGACAGTCGCTGAGGTAAGCCTTGAGGTAGGCCAGGTGTGCCACCAGGAAGGCGCCGAGGCCGAACACAAACAGGTCGCCGGGCCAGGCCAGCAACACATCGCCGAGCACCGAGAACAGCAGGCCGATGATGATCCAGCGCCGGTAGTCGCCGGGTGGGGCGTCGTGCAGCCAGCCGAGCAGGGCCAGCACCGGCAGCGGCTTGACCAGCAGGCAGAGCAGGGCGGCATGCACGCTGATGCCGTAGATAAAGGTGACTGCGCCCATCAGCGCCAGGATCAGCCAGCCCATGTCAGTTGACCTTTATCGCGCAATCGAAGGCTTTGACCGGCGCCACTTCCGGGGCCCAGGGCTGCTGGTAGGTCAGCAACAAACGGCCGGTGCCGCTGGCAAACGCCTGGAAGCGCCAGGTGGATTGCCCGGCATTGCCCACCAGCCCGCTGTCTTCAGGGTTGCTGTAGACCTCGGGGCTGACCTTGCGCAACACGCCGCCGGCCGAGTCCTGGATCGCCCAGCGATAGCCGGTGGTGGGGTTGCTGGGCAGGGTCAGAATCAGGTTCTGGCCAGTGCTCAGTTGCAGCGGGCATTCGCTCTGGTTTTCGACCGTGATGTTTTGCTTGGGTTGGCTGGCGCAGGCGGCCAGCAGGGCGACGCTGAGAAGGGCAAGCAGACGAGGAGGGAACATGGCTCAGAAAGCTCCGATCATTCATGACGAGCGGCGAGCATAACTGAAGATTGCAAGCGGTGTGGCCAGGGGCTGAAGGTTGGCCACAATGCCCTCTTGGCCGACACGCCTGCGGCTGCCGGGCTGTGGCATCACAGCTGGCAGCCGCAGGCACTGGCGCTCAGGGGTTAGAACAGCACCTTGGCCACGTCGGCGAACTTCTTCGCGAAGTGCACGGTGATGCCTTCCTTGAGGTAGTCCGGGAGCTCTTCGAAGTTGCCACGGTTGGGCTCCGGCAGGATCAGTTCGAAGATCTTCTGCCGGCGCGCGGCGATGACTTTTTCGCGCACCCCGCCAATCGGCAGCACGTGCCCGGTCAGGGTCAGTTCACCGGTCATGGCCACGCCTTTTTTCGGCGGCTGGTTGCGCGCCAGGGACAGCAGCGCACTGGCCATGGTCACCCCGGCGCTTGGGCCGTCCTTGGGCGTGGCCCCCTCGGGCACATGCAGGTGGACAAAGGCTTCGTCGAAGAACTTGCCGTCGCCGCCAAACTGCTTGAGGTGCGAGCTGATGTAGCTGTAGGCAATTTCCGCAGACTCCTTCATCACATCCCCCAACTGCCCGGTGAGTTTGAAGCCCCGGTTCAGGGTATGGATGCGTGTGGCCTCGATCGGCAATGTCGCGCCGCCCATGCTGGTCCAGGCCAGGCCGGTGATGACCCCGGTGCCGCTGAGCACCTGCTCATTGCGGAACACCGGCATGCCGAGGGAGGCCTCCAGGTCTTTCGGGCCGAGCTTGATCACCGCATTCGGATCATCCAGCAGCTTGACCACTGCCTTGCGCACCAGTTTGCCCAGTTGTTTTTCCAGCTGGCGCACCCCGGCCTCGCGGGCATAACCGTCGATCACCGCGCGCAAGGCGCTGTCGCTGATGCTCAGGCTGGTCTTGGCCACCCCGGCTTTCTCCAGCTGTTTGGGCCACAGGTGACGCTTGGCGATGGCGATTTTTTCTTCGGTGATGTAGCCCGACAGGCGAATTACTTCCATGCGGTCGAGCAACGGGCCGGGGATTGAATCCAGGGTGTTGGCGGTGCACACGAACAGCACTTTGGACAGGTCCAGGCGCAGGTCCAGGTAGTGATCGAGGAATTCGACGTTCTGTTCCGGGTCCAGGGTTTCGAGCAAGGCCGAAGCCGGGTCGCCCTGGTAGCTCTGGCCCATCTTGTCGATCTCGTCGAGCATGATCACCGGGTTCATCACCTCGACGTCCTTGAGCGCCTGCACCAGCTTGCCCGGCAGGGCGCCGATGTAGGTCCGGCGATGGCCCTTGATCTCGGCCTCGTCGCGCATGCCGCCGACACTGAAGCGGTAGAACGGTCGGCCCAGGGACTCGGCGATGGACTTGCCGACGCTGGTCTTGCCCACGCCCGGCGGTCCCACCAGCAGGACGATGGAGCCGCTGATTTCGCCCTTATAGGCGCCCACGGCGAGGAATTCGAGAATCCGGCTCTTGATGTCGTCCAGCCCGGCATGGTGCTGGTCCAGCACCTTGCGCGCGTGCTTGAGGTCGAGCTTGTCCTGGCCGTACACGCCCCAGGGCACGGCGGTGGCCCACTCCAGGTAATTGCGGGTGACCGCGTATTCCGGCGAGCCGGTTTCCAGGATCGACAGTTTGTTCAGTTCTTCTTCGATGCGTTTTTGCGCCTGGGGCGGCAGGACCTTGCCCTTGAGGCGCTGCTCGAACTGCTCGACGTCGGCGCTGCGATCGTCCTTGGTCAGCCCCAGCTCCTGCTGGATGACCTTGAGCTGTTCCTTGAGGAAGAACTCGCGCTGGTGCTCGCCGATCTTGCGATTGACCTCGGCGGAGATTTCTTTCTGCAGGCGCGCAACTTCGACTTCCTTGCGCAGCATCGGCAGGACTTTTTCCATGCGCTTGAGCATTGGCACGCAATCCAGCACTTCCTGCAACTCGTTGCCGGTGGCCGAGGTCAGCGCGGCGGCGAAGTCGGTCAGCGGCGACGGATCGTTGGGGCTGAAACGGTTGAGGTAGTTCTTCAACTCTTCGCTGTACAGCGGGTTGAGCGGCAGCAGTTCCTTGATCGCATTGATCAGGGCCATGCCGTAGGCCTTGACCTCGTCGGTCGGCTCACTCGGCTGATGGGGGTATTCGACTTCCACCAGGTACGGCGGGCGATGGTGTTTGAGCCAGGTGCGGATGCGCACCCGAGTCAGGCCCTGGGCAACGAATTGCAGCTTGCCGTTCTCGCGGCTGGCGTGGTGCACCTTGACCAGGGTGCCGTACAGCGGCAGCGCGGAGGTATCGAAATGCCGCGGGTCTTCGGGCGGGGTGTCCATGAAGAACAGGGCCAGGGAGTGATGATCGGACTTGCTGACCAGTTCCAGGGTCTCGGCCCAGGGCTCTTCATTGACGATCACCGGCAGCACTTGCGCCGGGAAGAACGGCCGATTGTGGATCGGGATGATGTAGACCTTGTCCGGCAGGTTCTGCCCGGGCAATGCCAGGCCGGTGCCTGACGAGGCCGGGTGCTCAGCGTTTTCCGGGTCGGCGTAGTCGCTGAGGTCTTCAGGGAATTCTTGCTGGTCGGTCATGGGGCACCTGCGCAATTGGGTATGGGAGTTAGATGGGGCAGGCGGCGAGTGGTTTCAATGGCACGGCCCCGCTTCAGCTTTTCTTTATGCGGCCGAAAAGCTGTACGGGAGCTGACCGTTTGTATCATTTTTTGTTGGGCGGACGGTTGTGCAGCTCTTTTACTGCTGTAGTGGCAAAATGCCTTATTTGCGGCATCATGCTGCTCGGCGTCGCCTCTGCTGTCATCACCCATGCCAAGGCCGGCCATCTGCTTTCATCTAAATACCGGGATTTGCATGGCCAGGACTCACTCGATTCTTTCTGTTGTCGGCCTGTGGCTGCTCAGTGCTGCAGCCTCTGCCGCGAGCTTGCAGGTTCAGGTGCTCGAACCTTCCGGGCAGCCGGTGCGCGACGCCGTGGTGACCTTGCAGGGCCCCCTGGGCCAATCCGCCGGCACCCTCAAGGCCGACATGGACCAGCGTGACAAACAGTTCGCGCCCCATGTGTTGGCGATTCACACCGGCACCCCGGTGAAATTCCCCAACAGCGACAATATTCGCCATCAGGTCTACTCCTTTTCCCCGGCCAAGAAGTTCGAGTTGCGCCTGTACGAAGGCACGCCCTCCGACGCGGTACTGTTCGACAAGCCGGGGGTGGTGGTCCTGGGCTGCAATATCCACGACTGGATGCTCGGCTACGTCTACGTCACCGACGACCCGCGCTTCGGCGTCACCGATGCCCAGGGCGCGCTGAACCTGGACGCGTTGCCTGTCGGGTCCTACCGGCTGACCCTCTGGCACCCCCAGGCCAACGGGATGCAGCCACAGGATGGCGGCCAGGTGCAGATCCCGGCCGGGGGCCTGCACAAGGCCTTTGCCATGACCCTGGAACCCTTGCCCGAAGGCTTGCCAGGTGCCCCGGCACCGAGCGCCTTCGGCGATGCGTTCGAGCGAGCGGCCCGTGAAACTGCGCAGTAGCTTTCAGGCGCGGATCGCCTGCGTACTGATCCTGCTGCTGTCGGTGGTAATCGGCGCGGTGTACTTCAGCGTCAAGGCCGCCACCGGCAGCGCGGTGCAGACCCAGGCCTACGAACAGCTGGCGGTGGGTTCGCGGGTTTTCGAGCGCCTGCTTGACGTGCGCGGCCGGCGCCTGGGTGACGGCGTGCAGCTGTTGGCGGCCGATTTCGGTTTTCGTGACGCCGTGGCCAGCGGCGACTCGCCGACCATCCATTCGGTGCTGATCAACCACGGCAAGCGCATCGGCGCCAGCGACATGGTGCTCCTGGACATGCAGGGCCGGGTCCTGGCCAGCACCTTGAGCGACGCCCCGGACGGCTCCGTCTTCCGCTTCGACCAGGCCCTGCGTGACGCGCGTCGGGCGCGGCAAACCATGCTTATCGTGCCGATCCAGGGCAAGCCGCACTTGCTGGTGGAGGCTCCGGTACTGGCGCCGCTGCCGATTGCGCGGGTGGTCATGGGCTTCAGCATGGACGAGCAGTTCGCCGCGGAGCTGCGGTCGCTGACCAACCTCGAGGTCTCGTTCCTGACGGTCGACCGGCAACAGCCGGGGGTCCTGGTCACCACTCAGCCAGCGGCGATGGAAGAGAGCATCGTCAGCCTGATGCTCGAGAGTGTGCAGCGGCGCGGCATACAGCTGGCCGAGCATCAGGACCAGCGGTTTTTCAGCCAGACCCTGGTCCTGGCCAGCGGCAGCGACGAAAACGACCACCAGGTCATCGCCTTGCTGCAAAGCCCGCTGGACGCAGCGATGCAGGTGTTCCTGCCGCTGGACGAGCGCATTCTGCTGATTGCCCTGGTGGCCCTGGTCGGCTCCCTGATCGGGGCGTTGCTCCTGGCCCGCAGTGTGTCGCAGCCGGTACGGGCCCTGGCCCAGGCGGCCGAGCGCATCGGCCAGGGTGATTACCAGACGCCACTGGTGCTGCGGCGCAGCGATGAGCTGGGGTTGCTGGCCACCGCGTTCAATTCGATGCAAAGCGGAATTGCCGAGCGCCAGCAGCAGTTGGCGCACAACGCCTTGCATGATGTGCTCACCGGCCTGCCCAACCGCGCACTGGCCATGGAGCGCCTGGGCAGTGCGATCGCTGCCGAGCGGCCGATGGCGCTGATCTACCTGGGGGTCGACAACCTGCGCAGTATCAACGAAGCCGGTGGCCCGGTGCTGGTGGACTTGACCCTGCAGCACGTCGGCCAGCACCTGCAGCAGGCCGTGCGTCCCGGTGACAGCGTGGCGCACCTGATCGCCGGCGAGTTTTTGCTGCTGCTGGAGAACCTCGGCAGCGACGAGGCCGTGGCCCTGGCCGACCAGTTGCAGCAAGCGTTGCTCAAGCCGCGCCGCATCGGCGGCCAGGACGTGGCCCTGGACTGTCGCCAGGGGATCGCCGCGTTCCCGGCCGACGGCCAGTCAGCGGAGCAGCTGCTCGACCGCGCGGCCATCGCCATGAAGGACGCCGCGCAAATGCCCGGGCGCCTGCAAGTCTACGAACATGGGCGGGACCTGGCCCACCGCCGCCAGGTCAGCCTGATCCGCGACCTGCGCCACGCGGCCGGCAACGGGGAGCTGCTGCTGCATTACCAGCCCAAGCTCGACCTGCGCCAGGGCCGGGTGCGCCAGGCCGAAGCCTTGCTGCGCTGGCAGCATCCGCAATTGGGCATGGTGTCGCCGGCGGAATTCATCGTGCTGGCCGAGCGCACCGGCAGTATCCAGAGCCTGACCAACTGGGTGATCGGCGAAGGCATGCGCCAGTTGGCCGAGTGGAACAGCCGTGGCCTGCACATGCAGCTGTCGCTGAATATCTCTGCCCAGGACCTGCTCGGCGCTGACCTGGTGGAGCGGGTCAAGGCTTTGCTGCAAACCTGCCGGGTGCCGGCCGAGCAGTTGATCTTCGAAATCACCGAAAGCGCGGTGATGCTTGAGCCCGAGCGAGCGCTGAAGGTCCTGCACCGTTTGCGCGAGTGCGGCATCAGCCTGTCGGTGGATGATTTCGGCACCGGTTATTCGTCGCTGGCGCACCTCAAGCGCCTGCCGGTGCAGGAGCTGAAGATTGACCAGTCCTTTGTCCGCGACCTCGACGAAACCAGCGAAGACGCGGTGATCGTCCGCTCCACCATCGAGATGAGCCACAACCTGGGGCTCAAGGTGGTGGCCGAAGGCGTGGAGTACGAACACAGCCTGCGCCTGCTTGAGCGCTGGCACTGCGACACCGCCCAGGGCTACCTGATCAGCCGCCCGCTCACGGCCGAGGCGTTCGAAGCCTGGGTGGCCTTACCCCTGACTGCGCGGACTGAATGGGTGCATTAATCGTCATGCCTATGCGTTGGATTGTTTTGCTGGCCGGCCTCGGCGTCCTGCTGCCGTCGCTGGCCCTGGCCGATAACGGCCGTTTACTGGCCACCGGCGGGGCCAGCAGCATCGAAGGCGCCGCCGGCGGCGGCATCACGCCCTGGGCCGTGCTCGGCGGTTATGGCGAGCAGGGCGAATGGGGCGTGAGCGCCTTCGCGACCACGGTCAACCTGCCGGACTACCGCCTCGACGTGGCGGGCCTGGCGCTGGCCTACGACAACCGGGTGGAGCTGTCATTCGCCCGCCAGCGTTTGGACCTGGGCAGCCTGGTGCACACGCTCAACCTGCCCGAAGACAACCTGGGACAGGACGTCCTCGGGCTCAAGCTGCGGCTGTTCGGCGACCTGATCTACGATCAGTGGCCCCAGGTCTCCCTGGGGGTGCAGTACAAACATCAGCGCAACTTCCTGATCCCGAGCCTGGTGGGTGCGCAGCGCGACCGCGACACCGAGGGCTACCTGAGTGCCAGCCGCCTGCTGCTGGGCGCGGCGTTTGGCTACAACCTGCTGCTCAACGGCGGCGTGCGCTACAGCCGGGCCAATGAAACCGGGCTGCTGGGCTTTGGCGGCGACCGGCGCGACAGCCGCAGCCTGCTCAAGGAGGGCTCGCTGGCGGTGCTGTTCAACCCGCGCTGGGCGCTGGGCCTGGAGTACCGGCAAAAGCCCGACAACCTGTCGTTTGCCGGCGAGAGCGACTGGGCCGACCTGTTTCTCGGTTACTTCCCCAACAAGCACCTGTCCCTGGTCCTGGCCTATGCGCGCTTGGGCGAGATCGCCGGGCTGGATCACCAGAACGGCCCCTACCTGTCGCTGCAAGGGAGTTTCTGATGCGCCTGCCCGTGCTGTTCCTGGCCGTGCTTCTCGGCGCCTGCGCGCAACAGCCGGCGCGTGACGACAGCCTGTACCGGGCCCTGGGCGAGCGCCCGGGCATCACCCGGATCGTCGAAGGCACGCTGCTCAACATTGCCCGCGACCCACGGATCGTCGAGCGCTTTCGCAAGATCGATATCCAACGCCTGCGCAACAAGCTGATCGAGCAGTTCTGCGTCGAGGCCGGTGGTCCGTGCACCTACACCGGCGACAGCATGGCCGAAAGTCATAAAGGCCAGAACGTCAGCCGCAGCGACTTCAACGCCCTGGTCGAAGACCTGATCGCCGCCATGGAAGCCCAGGGCGTGCCGGTGCCGGCGCAAAACCGCCTGCTGGCGCGTTTGGCACCGATGCGCGGCGAGGTGATCGAGCGTTGATCGGCTGATTACGCAGGATGGGCGAGTGCCGGGAATTTGGCATCGCCAATAAAATGGCTGTCTAATCCCTTGTTTTATTGCGTGCTCTTCTGCTTGCCTCAGACTAATCTGAGCACTTCACGTGCTCGTTAGGAAAATGGCATTTAATTGACGCGCGTATTCGGCTTGGTAGAGGAATGGGTATGAAGAAAGGATTTTTCAGCTCAAGGCAAGGCTCGTGGCGGATCCCGCGGCCCTTGCTGGAGACGGCGTTGGCGAGCACCGGGTCATGAGGTGGCGCCACACCTTCCAGGCACGGATTGCCGGGACCCTGGCGTTATTGCTGTTGTTGGTGATCGGCGCGGTGTATTTCGCGATGAAAACCGCCACCACCCGCGCCGTGGAAAACCAGGCCGAGGTGCAGATGACCACCGGCACCCAGGTGTTCGAGCGCTTGCTGGAGTTGCGCGGACGCCGCTTGCAGTACGGCGTGGACTGGCTGGTGGTGGATTCGGCGTTTCGCCAGGCCGTTGCCAGCGGCGAGCCCCAGGGCATTCTCGAAGCGTTGCGCCGCCACGGTACGGGCATTCGTTCCAGTGAACTGTTCGTGCTGGCCAGCGATGGCCAGGTGACGGCCAGCACCCTGGCGGCGGTCGAGCCGGGCCTGGCTTTTCCCTACGATGGCGCCTTGCGTCAGGCCCGACGTGAAAACAAAAGCATGCTGATCGTTGCCCTCAAGGGCCAACCCTACCTGCTGGTGCAGAGCCAGGTGCTGACCCCGCTGCGCATTGCCCGGGTGGTGATGGGGTTTCGCATGGACGACCTGTTCGCCAGCGAATTGCGCTCCATGAGCAACCTCGAAGTGTCATTCCTGACCCTGGACAACGAGCGCGCCGGCGAGCTGTTCACCACCCAGCCGCAGCTGTTCTGGAATGCGATCACGGCGGCCCTGCGCGATTCGCTGTGGGAGTTGCGGCCGCAGTTGAGCGAGATCCAGGGCAAGCGTTTTCTCAATCAGGCGCTGCAATTGGCCAATACCGGCAACCCTCAGGATCCGCGGGTCCTGGTGTTGTTGCAGAGCCCGCTGGAGCAGGCGCTGCATGCGTTCGCGCCGCTGGATCGGGAGTTTTTCTGGATCGCCCTGGCGGCGCTGCTGGTCTCCCTCGGTGGGGCGCTGTGGATGGCCCGCCGCGTGGCCCGCCCGCTCGAAGTGCTGGCCCAGGCGGCGCAACGCATCGGTGCCGGCAACTACCAGACGCCGGTGGTGCTCAAGCGCAGCGATGAGTTCGGCTTGCTGGCCGACGGCATCAACGCCATGCAAAGCGCCATCGCCACCCGCGAGTCGCAACTGGCGCACAACGCCCTGCATGACTCGCTCACCGGCTTGCCCAACCGCGCCCTGGCCATGGAGCGCCTGGGCAGCGCGATTGCCGCCCGGCGCAGCGTGGTGCTGTTGTACCTGGGGATCGAAAACTACCGGGCGATCAACGAGAGCTTCGGCCCTGAAGGGCTGGAGCAGATCATGCTGGAGGTCAGCCGGCTGCTGCTGGGCTCCCTGTCCCAGGGCGACACCGCGGCGCGGGTGACCGCCAGCGAGTTTCTGCTGTTGCTGGAAAACACCCAGGTCGATGGCGCCGTGGCCCTGGCCGACCGCCTGCATGCCTTGCTCAACCCGCCGCAACTGATCCATGGCCATGAAGTGCAGCGCCAGATGTGTATCGGCGTATCGGTGTACCCCACTGACGGCGAGTCCGCCGAAGAGCTGATCAGCCGAGCCGCCATTGCCCGCCACGACGCCGCGACCCAGCCGGGTTACCTGCAGGTCTACCAGCAGGACCGCGACTTGGCGCATCAACGCCAAATTGCCCTGATTCGCGACCTGCGCCGCGCCGCCGCCGAAGGCGAGTTGTTCCTGCACTATCAGCCCAAGCTCGATATCCGTCGCGGAGAGGTCAGCCAGGCCGAAGCTTTGTTGCGATGGCGGCATCCGGCGTTCGGGGTGGTCTCGCCTGCCGAGTTCATCCCCTTGGCGGAGCGCACCGGAAGCATGAGCAGCCTGACCCATTGGGTGATCGAGGAGGGCATTCGCCAGTTGGCCGAGTGGAACCGCCGGGCATTGACGGTGCAGTTGTCGTTGAACATCTCGGCAGAAGACCTGGAGGGCAATGGCCTGGCGTCGATGGTCGGCGAGTTGCTGGCGCGTTACCGGGTGTCGGCGGAGCAACTGGTGTTCGAGATCACCGAAAGCGCCATCATGCGCAACCCGGAACAGGCCCTTGACGTGCTGCAACGTCTGCGCGGCTGCGGCATCAGCCTGTCGGTGGACGACTTCGGCACCGGCTATTCGTCCCTGGCCCAATTGCAGCGCCTGCCGGTGCAGGAGCTGAAGATCGACCAGTCCTTTATCCGCAACCTGGATGAAACCAGCGGCGACGCGGTGATCGTGCGTTCGACCATCGAGATGAGCCACAACCTGGGGCTCAAGGTGGTGGCCGAAGGCGTCGAACTCGAAGGCAGCCTGCGCCTGCTCAAGCATTGGCACTGTGATACGGCCCAGGGCTACCTGATCAGCCGGCCGCTGGAAGCCCGGGCGTTCGAGGCCTGGCTGGGCAAAACACGGCTATCGGTCTGAGCCGGCGGGCTCAGCTCGGTTTCCAGAATTCCAGGTCCTCGACATAACGTTCGATATCGCCCATATCGTCGTCTCCCAGGGTGTTGTCAAAGGGCTCGGACAACAGCGCGCGCACCTTGGCCAGGCGGTCGCGCAACTTGCCCTCGATCACGAAGTTGCCGGTGGCGGTGTCGAAATCGAACTCGGGGTTGAAAATCGCATGGTCTGACATCTTGCGCAGGGAAATCAGCATGAATTCCAGCTCGCGCAGGATATCCAGGGCTACCGCCCCCGACAGCACGATCTGTTGATTGGCTTCGCGCAGGGAGGGCGGGTTTTTGGGTGATTTGGGTTTGGCTGGGCTCATGGCGATCCTGGGGGGATTTAAAAGTAGAAAAACAGACCACTGGCCTTGGCGCGGGCAAGGGTTGTGAGTTGCAGCAACGAGGTCTTGAGCGCGGGCGCCAGAGGCGTTTGCTCGATCAGCGCCTGGGCCGTGGCCAGTGCCTCGGCGCCCTGGATGCTGGCGTCTTCATGCTCGTCGATCAGGCAGCCCAACTGCCGATTGAGGCGCTCGATCAAGCCCGAGTCCCACAGCTGTTGATAGTGTTCGGCGCTCAGGGAGCATTGCTCCAGGTCACCGGGCAGGCACTGATCGAGGTCCAGGCGGTGCATCGCCGCCGGGCTCAAGGGAACGACAATCTGCTTCATGGGCCGGGCTCCGAGTGGGTGGGCAAGAGGCAGGCATCGGGCCCGGCCAGCTGCCATTCAAGGCCCTGGGCGAACTGCTCGATGGCGTCGAGTGCCCGGTGCGGGTCCGGGGTCCTGAGTTCGCCCGCCGGGGTGCGGTTGTAGGCCTGGCGTTGGCGGTTGCGCTTGAAGCGCTCAACCCGCAGCACAAATTCGCCGAGCCCTTGGGGGGCGGACTCAAACCCCAGGGTAAAGCCGTGTTCGCGGCCGGCACCGGCGAGCAGCAACGGGTGGTTGAAGGCGGGCAGGGTGCCGGCGCCAAAGGCAACCTGCGGCAGTTGGTGATGGCTGATTTCCCAGCCTGCCGGCAGGCGGATGGCCTGCAAGGGTGCGATAGCTCCGTGGCCCGAGTCAGGGTCGGCCTGCTGGGTGGTGTCCAGCATGAAGGTTTCGAGTCGTGCAATCAGCTGCGCGGTGTCGCGGGTCCTGAACTCCTCGAGCAACTCTTCCTGGCCTGGCGCCGTGTTCGAGCGGTACTGGGGGTAGGTCATCAAGCTGAGCACGAACTCGCCGCCGGGGTCGTCTTCGGGCAGGAAGGCGCAGTCAAAGCAGCGTTGGCCCTGGCGATGCACGCCGCCGATCAGCACCGAGGCATCGAACCATTCGAGGGTCTCCGGGGTGAAGGGCAGTTGATGGAAGGTGTTGAGGGTGATCTGCCAGCCACCGCTAATGCGCAACGGTTGCAGCGGGTAGAGGGGGCGGTGCTTCATGCTGCGGTTCTCGATCATGGGCGATGGTGCAGCGCGTGCAGCATGCCCTGGGCACGGGCCAGGCAGTCGCGCAGTTGTCCAAGGCTGTGGGCCTGTTCGCTCGACAGCGGTTGCTGCCAGTCCTGATCCTTGATCACCGCTACCCGAAAGGCGCCGTGCTCAGCGAATTCGGGGTACCAGCCCACGTCCAGCAGCCAGTGCTCGCCGTACTCGACTTGCAGCAAGTCCTCCTTCAGCGCGTCGAGTTGGCGGGCCAGTGGCTGGTCGGACAGGGACGACAAGTCGTCGAAGCGGATATTTCCCGTGAGCAGGCTCAGGTCGAACACTGTTGGCTTCCTTTGCAAAGGGTGAGGCAGGCGGCTCAGGCCTGGTAGTGATTCTTGAGTGCCTGGCACTTTGCCAGAATATTCTGCCGGTCTTCCTCGACCTGGGTCTCGCACCAATGGCAGAGGTAGCGGATGGCGTGCACGGTGGGCAGGGTGACCTGCTCATCCATGAACTCGAAGGTGATTCCAGGCACGCCCAGCTGATGCGGGGCAATGTTGTCCGGGTCGACGTCGCAGTCGATGGTCAGGCTGGACATCTCGGTGCCGCCGCTGGTGGGGATCAGCAAGTCGTCGAGCAACAGGTGCAGGCAGGTGGCGCCCTCCAGCCTCGAGGCACAGAGCAGGTGATCGAGCAGGCAGTTGTCCAGCGTGCTGTGCTGGGCCTGGGTCAGTTGGTCGATGGAGGGCACTTGTTGGGTGTGGGCGGCGCTCATGGGACGCCGGCCTCGGTTTTGGCCAGCAGCCTGGTCAGCTCGGGCTCGACCTCGGCCGGGGGCAGGCTGGCGATGACCTGCTCGATGCTCGCCCGATAGCGGTTGTCCATGGGGGTTTCGCACCAGTCGAGTTCGTAGATCGCGAGGATTCGGACGTCGAGGTAGGGCGACTCCAGCAACAGGCGTTTGAGCAGGGCAATGGCCGCTGCCGAGCGGTCTTCGCCCAGGCACACCACGCAGCGCTGTTGCCAGTATTGCGCCTGCTGCAGCAGCATCTGCTCGAGCCGTTGCCATTGCACCGCGGTGAAGTCGCACAGCACGGTCTTGGCCACCCGCTGGGTGCTGTATTCGGTCCAGTTGGACGCCTCGGAGTCACCGATGCAGTGCTGCAACTTCAGGATCAACGCGTCTCTCTGTGGCAGGCTCACAGCGCAGCGGCCTTGGCCAGCAGGTTGTTCAATTCGGGTTCAATCTGCTCATCGGCCAGCCTTTGAATGACGGCTTCGATCAGCGGCGCGTAGCACGCTTCGATAGGGGCTTCTGACCAGTCCAGTTCATGGATGGCCGTGACCTGCACATCGAGGTAGGGCGAGTCCTGCAACAGGCTCTTGAGCAGGGCGATGGCCGGTGCCGAGCGGTTTTCCCCGAGGCTTACGGCGCAGCGTTGTTGCCAATACTCGGGTTTGCCCGGCAGCACATCGGCCAGTTGCTGCCATTGCGCGGGCGAGAAGCCGTGCAGCACGCCTTTGGCCACCTGCTCGGTGATGTACTCATTCCAGGGGGCGCTGGGTGAGTCGCCCAGCCAGTGTTCCAGCTGGGCAAATGCTTGCGTCGGGAGCGGCTTGGGCGTTGGCGCGGGCTCGATCGGGCGGGTACTCAAGGGCGCCGGTTCTGCCGGGGAGCTGTCGGCCCCTTGCCAGGCTTCGGCAAATTTTGCCGCTGCCGCCGCGCGCGAGGACACCTTCAGGGTGTGCAGCAGGGAGGACACGTGAATGCGCACGGTGAAGGGCGAAATATCGAGTTCGCGGGCGATCTCTTTGTTGGTCTGGCCCTGGGCGATCAGGCGCAGCACTTCCTGCTGGCGGGTGGTCAACTGGCTCAACTCGTCGCTGGCTTCCAGCGGCAGCAGCAGGCCTGACGGGGCGTACTTGACCACCACTTCGCCCTCGCGAATGGCCAGGATCGCCTGGCCGATTTCCTCGGGGCTGATGCTCTTGCCGATAAAACCGTCTGCGCCGCAGGCCATGACTTCGCCGATCAGGTCCTGGTTATCGACCATCGACACCACGATGATCGAGGTCCGTGGCAGTTGCTGGCGCAATTGGGCAATCATGCTCACCGACCGCAGCCCGGGAAAGCGCAGGTCGAGAATCAGTGAGTCCAGCTCCGCGCCGCTTTTGGCCAGGGCCAGTACCGAGGCCAGGTCGCCGGCCTCTTCGAGCACCGCTTCGGGCAGCAGACGCTGGATGGTGCGCAGCATGCCTTCGCGAAACAACGGGTGGTCGTCGGCTACGATAATCCGGCATGTCATGTGTTGAAGCTCCTTGAGTCACCCAATCCTGGGGGCATGCTACCTTGGCGTCCCGGCGTTGTACCTGTCCGCTTGTCGAGTTCGGCAGGGACAGGAAAAGACCACGACAGCGCGGATTACACAAGGAGGTGAGTGCATGAAAGTTGAAAAAGACAGCGAACTCGATCAAGCCACTTTGCGCATTATCGTCGCCGGTTGTGCCCTGGTTTATGTCGGGCTGATCGGTTTTCTGCCGGGGCAGAACGTCGAGACCTATGTGCCGGTGATCATTTACATCTTCTTGTTCATGCTCGGCTCGATTGCCCTGCGCATGGCCATTGCCCGCTGGCCCGGGCACTACCCGGCACGGCGCATCCTGGGCATGGTCTACGACTACACTGGCACCTCTTACGGCCTGGTGGTGGGCGGGGAGGGGGCGCTGCCGATCTATGCGGTGATGGTCTGGGTCAACCTGGGCAATGGCATGCGCTTCGGCTCGCGCTACCTGGCCATCGCCACCGTCCTGGCGCTGTTCGCGCTGTTTATGGTGTTCCTGCTGACCCCGTTCTGGCAGGCCCAGCCCTATATGGTGCTGATGCTGATGATCACCAGTACGGTGATTCCGGTGTACGCCCATATCCTGCTCAAACGCACCCGCCTGGCGTCGGAAGAGGCGATTGCCGCCAACCTGGAAAAGTCCCGCTTCCTGGCCCAGGCCAGCCATGACCTGCGCCAGCCGATTCACTCCATCGGCCTGTTCACCGCCTGCTTGCGCGAAGCCAACCTGGGGGTCGATGAGCGGCGCCTGGTGGATAACATCGATCGCTCGCTGCTGAATGTGTCGCAGTTGTTCCGCTCGATTCTCGACCTCTACACCCTGGACAACGGCCGGATCCTGCCCAAATACGAAACCGTGCACCTGGGGCAGTTCCTCGGTGACCTGGTACGCCAGAACGCCGAGGCCGCGCGCTGGGCCGGGGTGGAACTGCGCCTGCGTCCCTGTGCCCAGTGGGTCCGGGCCGACCCGGGGCTGCTCGCCACCATGGTCCAGAACGTCCTGTCCAATTGCTTCAAGTACGCGGCGGAGCGCCCGGTGTTGATCGGCGTGCGTCGCCACGGCGACGGCCTGGCCATCGTCATCTACGACCAGGGCCGGGGGATCGCCGAGGAGCATTTACCGAAGATTTTCGACGAGTTCTACCGGGTCCGGCAGCTGCGGGACAAGGACGTCGAAGGGGTGGGCCTGGGCCTGTCCATCGTCAAGCGCCTGGGGCAGTTGGTCGGGCTGGAGGTGACGCTGAAGTCGCGCCTCGATCGTGGTACCGCAGTCAGCCTGCACGGCTTGCAGGCCGCCGCGCCGCAGCGGCTGCGCAGCCGCGATGATGCGTTGCAAAGTGGTTTGCTGACCGGGCTGCGGGTGTGCCTGGTGGAAGATGACCGCAACGTGCTGCTGGCCACCTCGGCATTGCTGGAGCGCTGGGGTTGTGTGGTCCAGGCGGAAACGGCGGCAGAAGACCTGCTGACCGACTGCGACATCATCGTCGCCGACTATGACCTGGGCACCCGTGCCTCGGGCATCGAGTGCATCGACAGCATCCGCGAGCAGCGGGGCTGGGCCGTGCCGGCGTTGATCATCACCGGGCATGACATCGAGAAAATCCAGGCGGCGCTGCATGATCGCAACATCGCCATCCTGTCCAAACCGGTACACCCGGTGGAGCTGCGGGCGACCTTGCGCGCCCTGCGCGAGACGCCGCTGGCGTCTGCCCACAGGGTTGCGGCGCCAGAGGCGGTTACCAGGTCCGGCACGGAATAAGCAGGGGATAGTTGGTCATGGTCAGCTTCTTGTTCTCGCCGCTGGCCAGTTCGACGAATTCATCCAGCATGCCCGAGGACGAAGAGGTCGAACTGCGCTCGGTGTAGTAGTGGGTGGTCACCGGCCCGTAGTTGGTGTTGCTCTGGCCGGTGCCCACGTACTCGTTCCAGCGGCTGGTGCCGTACACCATGTCCTGGCCCTGGACGAAGTAGCGGCCCGCTTGCAGACCCGTGAACTGGAAGATGCCGTTGCCGTTGGTTCGGGTTATCCGGTGTACGGCCACGGCCTCGGGAAGCATGCTCACCGGCGCGCCTTCTGGCTGGGATGAGCGCAACTTATGCCAGGCCTGCAAGTGCGGGGTGACCGGGTAGAGATAGATCTTGACGTCGCGACTGTCCTCGATGCCGTCGTTGCCGACGATGCAGAACTTGCCGGTGAGCGTTGCGGTGCCGGGTTGCAGGGCGGCGCGCGCGGCCTGGGTGTCGAAGGGCTCGTCGGGGTACTGCACGGTGGGAGTCTTGACTGGCGGGTATTCGTCCAGGGTTCGCCCTTGGCGCGGCGCGCAGGCAGTCAGGGTACAGGCGAGCAGGGCCAGGCCTGTCACCATGAAGAGACGGGGTTTCATCAACTCAGGACCTTTTCAAGAAGGGGCGGTGCTCGCCCGACGCTGCCCTGCTGCTACACCGGGGCAGCCCGTCGCGGCGAACCTGATTGGCCAGGGGCTAGCGGTTTACTGCTTGGTGCACTGGGCCGGGAGCGCGACTGCGCCGCCCATGGTGGCGAAGGCGACCATGCCGCCGCTGGGCAATACGCACTCGTATCCGCCGTTGCTGGTGTTGGCGGTGAAGTAGGTCTGGGAGGCGTCGCTCCGCACGTTCGAGACCGTGGAGACGGGCTTGCCGATGGTGGTCTGGGCGCGGTTCTTGAGGTCGTCATTGCTCGGCTTGGCAATGGCGCAACCGCCCAGGGCGAATGCCAGGGCGCTGAACAGGACGAGGGGGCGGACGCTGGAGTGGAGCTTCATGATGATTCTTCCTTGCTGTTTTGTTGTGTTTTCTACGGCGCAGCCGCTCCCCTTACCGCTGGACGGCGGTGTTGAAGAGAACGGGGCGAGTGGTCGGCACTCTAGCGCCGAGGCAGGGGAAGGTCGATTAGCACAAATGGGCTAGTGTCGCTTTGCAATTACGGCGCCTGCGGGGGGAGGCAGAGCGCCTGATGGGCCCGGCTGGATGCAGCCGGGCCGGGGTTCAGGTCAGCAACTGGTGCTGCAGGCGGCGGCCGAGCACGTCCAGCAGGTCACAGCCATCGCGCAGGGGAATGACGCAGAGTTGGGCGAAATCCTGGAGCAGGGCCGGGTGGTTATGCAGGTCGTCGATGCTGGCGATGTTCTCCAGCAACTGGGTGGCCGCGCGAATGCGATGGGTGGCGGCTTCATGCAGCACATCCAACGGGGCCTCGGTGTCAGCCAGCAAGGCGGGGATGGTGCAGTCGTTGCTGGTGAGGGGCATGTAGCGACGGGGGGAAGTCTCGCCGAGAGTAACGGGTGGATCAGTAGTGAGCTTTTTCATTGGTCTGTTCCTAACGTATAAGTCGGAGTCGCCAGAAATCACTTCCACGTAATCAGGTGGCGGCTGTACGCAGGTGTGGAAGACCGGGACGTTAGGCACCCGGCGCACTCAAGAGTGCCCCACGCACAGCCGCCATAAAGTGCAGACGAAAAAACGCCTGACTCACGCAGCTTTGCGCGCCTAACGATATAAGGGCTTCCACACCCTGTCACTGAGTTTGCAGCGACAGGCCAAACCATAGAGTCCGGGGCTCGGCCGGACAAGGTGATGGAAGTGGACGCGTTTTGTAGGAATTTTCCATCCGGCCCCTGTAGCCGCTGCCGCCAGGCTCGGGCCGCATTCGGGCGCTGGCCCTCAGACACACACCGTGATCTACCTGACACTCCACGGCGCCCGCGGGCCAGCGCAGCCTGGCGGCAGCGGCTACAGGTGTTGGTCGGTCAAATGGGGAGGCGCTCGGCGCACAAAAAAAGGCGGCTACCCGAAGGTAGCCGCCTTTTTCATGCCTGCCGGTAAAGCTTATTCCGGCAGTTTGTAGGCAATGATGTAGTCGCCCATTTTGGTACCCAAGGAGCCGTGGCCGCCCACGACTACCAGCACGTACTGCTTGCCATCCTTGCCGGTGTAACTCATCGGCGTGGCCTGGCCGCCCGCTGGCAGGCGCGATTTCCACAGTTCCTTGCCGTTTTTCACGTCATAGGCGCGGATGTACTGGTCCAGGGTGCCGCTGAGGAAGCCGACGCCGCCGGCCGTCACCATCGAACCGCCCATGCTCGGCACGCCCATTGGCAGGCCGATCGGGATCGGCGAGCTGTCGCGGGTGGTGCCGTTCTTGTGTTTCCACACCACTTTGGCGGTGGTCAGGTCAATCCCGGCCACGTAGCCCCAGGCCGGGGCCTGGCACGGTACGCCGAAGGGTGACATGAACGGATGCATGATCACCGCGTACGGTGCGCCCGTGTTGGGTTGCACGCCCGAGGTTTCGCTTTCGCGCTTGCTGCCGGCAGCCACTTCGGCCCGCGGCACCAACTTGGAGACGAACGCCATGTAGTTCGGGCTGGTGAACAGCAGTTGGCGGACCGGGTCCACCGACACACTGCCCCAGTTGAACACGCCGACGTTACCCGGGTAGATCAGGCTGCCCTGCACCGAAGGCGGGGTGTACTGACCTTCGTAGCGCAGTTCCTTGAACTGGATACGGCACAGCATCTGGTCGAACGGCGTCGCCCCCCACATGGCTTTTTCATCCAGTGGCGGTGGCAGCAGGTTCAGGTCCGAACGGGCCTGGGTCGGTGCGGTGTGGTCGCCCTCGACAGCGCCAGTCGGGGCCGGCACTTCGCGGATCGGCACAATTGGCGTGCCATCGCGACGGTCCAGCACATACAGGCTGCCTTGCTTGGTCGGCTGGATCAGCGCCGGTTTGACGCCTTCGGCGGTTTTCATGTCGACCAGGGTCGGCTGGCTGCCCACGTCCATGTCCCACAGGTCATGGTGGGTGAACTGGTAGTTCCAGCGCAGCTTGCCGGTGTCGATGTCCAGGGCCACGGTGCCGGCGCTGAATTTCTCGGCGCCCGGGGTGCGGTCGCCGCCCCACTGGTCAGGCATCTGGTTGCCCAGCGGCAGGTAGATCAGGCCCAGTTTCTCGTCGACGCTGGCCAGGGACCACATGTTCGGCGAGTTGCGGGTGTAGGTCTTGCCGTCAGGCAGCGGGGTGGTTTCGTCGGGGTTGCCGGCGTCCCAGTTCCACACCAGGTGGCCGTCATGCACGTCGAAGGCGCGAATCACGCCAGAAGGCTCGTTGGTCGACTCGTTGTCCGTCACGTGGCCGCCAATAATCACCAGGTTACGGGTGATGGCGGTCGGCGATGTCGAGTAGTAGCCGCCCGGGGTGAACGGACCGATACCGGCCTTGAGGTCGACCACGCCTTTGTTGCCGAAGTCTTCGCAGACCTTGCCGGTGTCGGCGTTCAGCGCGATCAGGCGCGCATCGGCGGTCGGCAGGAACAGACGACGCGGGCAACTGGTGGCAATCGCCTGGCCGGCTGGGGACAGGGTGGCCGGGGTGCTGATGGCACCAGGTTGATTGAAATTGGCTTCGTCGTAGTACGACACGCCGCGGCAGGTCATGTGCGCCCAGCCACGGAAATCATCGCCGTTGGGGCCCTGGATCTGCGGGTCGAAACGCCAGATTTCCTTGCCGGTGTCCGGGTCCAGCGCCAGCACCTTGCTGTGGGCGGTGCAGGCATAGAGCATGCCGTTGACCTTCAGCGGGGTGTTCTGGTTGGTGATTTCCACCGGGTCCTTGGCAGTTGGCATGTCGCCGGTGCGGATGCGCCAGGCTTCCTGCAGCTTGCCGGCGTTGCCCGGGGTGATCTGTTTCAGTGGCGAGTAGCGATCGCCGAATTCGGTGCGACCGTAAGCCTGCCAGTCGCCATCGGGGATGGCGGGCGCGGCATTGGCCACTTCGGTGCTGTCGCGACCCAGGTCGCCGGCGATTTCACCCGGCTGGGTGAACTGGCTGCCTAGGGCAGCGCCACCGGCCACGACCACGGCCACGCTCAACAGCGCGGTGCCCAGCGGAGCTGCGCCATGGCGCAGCAACGGACGGCGGAACCACGGCAACAGCAGGACCACGCCGAGGACAAAGAACAACGACAGGCGCGGCACCAGTTGCCACCAGTCCAGGCCGACTTCCCACAGCGCCCAGACGCTGCTGGCCAACAGCACCAGCCCGTACAGGCCCAGCGCGGCGCGACGCCCCGCCAGCAGCAGGCCGCCGGTGATGATCAGGCCGATACCGGCCAGCAGGTAGTACAGCGAGCCGCCGAGCATGCTCAGCTTGATCCCCCCGGCCAGCATGGCCAGGCCCATTAGCAGCAGCAGGATACCGAGCAGGCTCGGCAGCAGGCGGCTAGGACTTGAAGCACCCTCAGTGCTCATAGTGTGGTTCTCCGTGACGTTAAGAGTTTTCCCGCGCATGTTCACTGTAGATGACGATCAGGCGCGGGCTTGGTTCAGGTGAAAATCGTGGAAAAGCAGTTTTAAGCGCAGTGCGCCGCTGGCCGGGCCTCAGAACGAGCTCTGGATCTTGATCCCGCCGATCAGCGCATCGTCGACCTGGCTGACGCCGCCGGGATGGCGGATGTACTGCAGGTTGGGGCGCACGGTCAGCCAATTGGTGAGGTGCACGCCGTAGTAGAGTTCGGCGCTGTATTCGGTGTCCTGGGGCGGCAGGTAGCCGGGGTTGTCGTAATCGTAGACGGCGTGGGCCTGATTGCTGGCCTCGGCGTTCTTGTGGTACGCCGGGTTGACGTGGACTCGCGCCAGGGCAAAGCCGATGTCGTCCCGCGCCCGTGCATCGAACAGGCCCTTGTAGACCAGGCCGGCCTGGACGTAGTTGTCGATGGCGTTGGTCTTCTTGTCGTGCATCGTCGCGTTGGCGAACACGCTCAGGCCCCGGGAGTGGTCACTGGCGCGGCTCGTCAGTTGCTGCTGCGCGCCCAGCCACAGGCCGTGTTTGCTTGAACTGCTGCGATAGGCCTCGCCACTCAGGGCGGCGGGCTGGCCGTGGCTGTCTTTATAGACGTCGCTGGCCTTGGCGCTGCTGTAGTAGTAGCCGGCGCGGTATTCCCCGGCCAGGCCATCAAGCGTGGGCGTCCACACCAGTTCGACCGGCAGGACGGCGCCCTGGGTGCCGCTGCCGCTGAGCTTGAAACCGTTGCCGCGGTCCAGGTTGGACGGGTTCTGTTCATAGGCGCCGACCTGGGCATAGAGCTCGGGCGTCAGGTGATATTTGACCCGCAGCGCCCACTGGCTGACCGGCCAGTTGTACCAGATGCCACCGACCCAGTTGCCGACCTGGGAGCCGCAGAACGCCAGGTTCTGGAAGTCGCAGGGGAAGCTGTTGAAGTCTTCGCCCTCGCCGAAGCGGCCGGCCTTGATATCGAGTTTCTGGTCGAAGAATTTCTGTTGGTACCACATCTGCGTCAGGCGCCAGGTCTGGCCACGGCCCCAGACTTCCTGGGCGGAAGTGAAGCCGCCGACGCGGGGATCGTTGATCCGGTCGTTGCTGATGTTGTCACCGTCGCGCTTGGTCACCGTCAATTGGAACTCGGCGTCGTCCCAGCCGAGGATCTTCTGCAGGTCCAGGTGGCTGCCGAAGGCGAACTGATCGCTGTAGCGTGCGGTGCGATCGTGGTCGTAGCCGCCATGCAGGTTGGAGCCCATTTCGCCGACGTAATCGATCTTGAAGTCATAGCCTTGTCGGGACAGGTCGCTGCGGCTGCCGTTCCAGTCGCCCAGCATCCACGGTGATTCGCTGTCGAAGGCCGGCGCTGCCTGGACGCAGGTGGCCAGGCCCAGGGCGCCGAGCAGGGTGATGGCTTTGGTGCCGGCCAGGGGGGTTCGGACAGCGCTGTCTTTGGAGTGATGAACGTCAGGCATAAAATTCGGGCGTGGTCTTTTTTTAGGAATGGGCAGATAAAGCAGCGGCGATGCCGGGTCGGTCACGCGGGATCGAACGCCCCATGCTGCTGATTTTAAATAGGAAGATGAAACGGTTCAGCTTTGAGGCAGGAAGGATAAAGCGCCGTCCTGAAGAGAGAAAGCGCTTTATTTGACATGGATCATTTCGGATTCGGTAACAGTGCGCCGGGGCCTGCTGGCCCTGGCGCCTGGCACGGCGGGTTACGAACGGCTGGCCTGGCCGGCCTCGAGGGTTTTGCGCTCACGGGTATAGCTCAGTACAAAGTGCGCCACCAGGCCGAAAATCAGGCCCCAGAACGCCGCCGCCAAGCCCAGGAAACTCATGCCCGAGGCGGTGACCAGAAACGTGATCAACGCCGCTTCCCGTTGTTTTTCATCGGCCATGGCCCCGGTCAGCCCGGCGCTGATGGCACCGAACAAGGCCAGGCCGGCCAGGGAGGCGATCAACTCCTTGGGCAGGGCCGAGAACACCGAGGCCAGGGTCGCGCCGAAAATCCCCATCAGGATGTAGAACACCCCGCAGGCGATCCCGGCGATGTAGCGTTTGTCCCGATCTTCATGGGCTTCGCGGCCGGTGCAGATGGCGGCGGTGATGGCCGCGAGGTTGATCCCGTGGGAACCGAACGGCGCCAGCAGCAGCGAGCCGATGGCGGTGAACGAGATTATCGAGCGCGCCGGGGTGGTGTAGCCGGCGGTGCGCATCACCGCCATGCCCGGCACGTATTGCCCGGTGAGGGTCACCAGTGCCAGGGGCAGGCCGATGTTGATAATCGCGTGCCAGCTCCACTGGGGCGCGGTGAAGATCGGCTGGGCCACGGCAATGGTGATCGAGCTGCTGTTGAGTTCGCCCAGGCCGGCGGCCACCGCGCAGCCCACGATCAGCACCGAGAGAATCGCGTAGCGCGGCGACAGGCGCTTGCACAAGAGGTACGCGGCGATCATCGACAGGACCAGGGCCGGCTGCAGCTTGATCGAGGTGAACAATTCGGCGCCGAAGCGAAACAGAATCCCCGCCAGCATCGCAGCGGCAATGGCCTTGGGCAGGCGGCTCATCAGTTTGTCGAAAGCCCCGGAGAACCCGACCACGGCGATGATCAGGGACGCGACGATATAGGCGCCTATGGCCTCGGGCAGCGACACCGTGGGCAGCATCGATACCAGCAACGCAGCGCCAGGGGTCGACCAGGCGGTGATCACCGGCACCTTCAGGCGCCAGCTGAGCAGCAGCCCGGTGATGCCGCTGCCGATGGAGATGGCCCAGATCCAGGACGACACCTGCTCGCTGGGCAGATGGGCCTGGCTGGCGGCCTGGAACACGATGATCAAGGGGCCGGCATAGGAAATGATCACGGCAATGAGGCCGGCAATGATCGCGGAGAGTGATACGTCCTTTCTGAGTGTGCTCATGGCGTCTCGACTGGGCGCTGGGTGGGCAGCGCATTGCATGCGAAGGGGGCGGCGTCGGCCGATTGATTCGATCGGTGGCGAGTGTATTTCAAACAATTGAATCGATTCAATTGTTTCTCATTGCAGGCTTGGTTTGTGATGGGTGATTTATTGACTAAGTGACTGTATTTAAAAGGTTAAATGTTTTATTGAAATTTATTTATAAGTCGCGTGACCGGATTTTGTTTTGAGGGTTATAGAAATTTAAAACAAATTGAGTCGATTGGATGCCCTGACGTATCGCTGTGATATCCTCCGCCGCTATCCAATGCTGCCAGTGGTCGTGATCATCCATGTGGGTTCCCCAGTTAAGCGAATTCAACCAGCCGGTCTACCTGTCGATCGCCGATGCCCTGGCGCGTGATATCAACAGCGGCCTGTTGAGCGACGGCGAGCGGTTGCCGACCCTGCGCGACCTGGCCGCCACATTGAATGTCACGCCGGGCACCATCAGCCGCGCCTACAGCGAGGCCCAGCGGCGTGGGCTGGTGCAGGGGGAAGTGGGGCGCGGCACTTACGTCCAGGCCCAGCCAGCCCTGGCTCTGCCCCTGTCCCTGCCCCTCAGCCATGAGGCGCCGACCCTGGCCCTGGGCCAGCCTGAACTGCTCGACCTGTCGATCATCAAGCCTTATAGCGAGACCCTGGAGTATTGGCTGCGCGGCGCCCTGGTGGGCATGGCCCAAAGCACCGACTTCGGCCGGGCCCTGGATTACGCGCCGGACGGCGGCCACCCGGCCCATCGCGAGGCCGGTGCGCAGTGGTTGCGCCATGCGCTGCCCGAAGCCCAATGGCAGCAGGTGGTGATCACCGCCGGTGCCCAGCACGGCTTGATGGTGGCCATGAGCGCGCTGACCAACGCCGGAGACCTGGTGCTCTGCGAGGCCCTGTGCTATCCGGGCATCATCTCCCTGGCCCATGGCCTGGAGCGACGCCTGCGCGGGGTGGCAATGGATGAAGAGGGGATCATCCCCGAGGCTTTGCGTGAACTCTGCCTGCGGGAAAAACCGGCGATGCTGGTGTGCGTCGCGACCTGCCAGAACCCTACGGCGGCCATCATGTCCGAGCAGCGTCGGGCGCAGATCGCGGCACTGGCCGAGGAGTTCGACTTCATCATCCTGGACGATGACATCTATGGCTTTCTGGCCACCGACCCGTCGATCAAACCCTTGTCCAGCTTTGCCCCCGAACGTTCGGTGTACCTGACCAGCCTGTCCAAGGCGATCATGCCGGCCCTGCGGGTCGGTTACCTGTACAGCCCGCCGAAACTGCTGTCCCGCCTGACCTCCATGGTGCGCAGCAGCGTGTGGATGCCGTCGCCGTTGACCGCGCAGCTGGCGAGCAATGTGATCAGCGAAGGTCTGGACCGCAAGCTGGTGCAGACCCAGCGCACTGAAGCGGCGGCCCGCCAGGCCATTGCCCGGGAGGTGTTTGCAGGGTTTGAACTCAAGACCCAGCCTCACTGCTACCACATCTGGCTGACCCTGCCCGAGCCCTGGAGCGCGGACGAGTTCACCCACCTGGCCCGGGCCAATGGCGTGCTGGTATTGAGTGGCAGCCAGTTCGAGGCCGAGCGCGGGGGCAACTCCCGCTGTGTGCGGGTGGTGCTGATGTCGCCCACCACCCAGGGTGAATTGCGCTTTGCCTTGACCCAGTTGGCGAGCCTGATCGAGACCGATCCCCGCCGTTACTACTGAGCCACCGCTCCCCTGTGACGGGGGAGCGTGCTCGCGTCCGGCATGCAGTGGCCGCCTATGCAGCCACCGCGATCCATCAGGCAGGCGTCGCCAGTGAGCCCTGCTGCCTCAGGTTCAGAAGGTGGTCCGCAAGCCCACTTCCACGCTGCGCCCGGCCGCCGGCGCGATGTCGCGCAGGATAGAACTGGCGTAGCGCACGGTCTGGTTGGTCAGGTTCTCGCCTTTGACAAAGGCCAGCCACTGGCTGCTGCCGATATCGAAGCGATACCCGGCGCTGGCGCCGAAGGTGGTGTAGCCATCGGTGCCGCTTTCGTTGTCCGGGACGCGACCCTGGCCGGCGGCGTGCTCTACATCCAGACGTGCTTGCCAGCGATCCAGTTCCCACAACAGGCCGCTGTTCAAACGCAGGGGGGCGATCCGTGGCAGCGCCTGGCCGTTGTCGAGGTTGGTGGCTCGGGTGTAGTCGCCTGACAGGTCCAGGGCGAACTTACCGTAGGCACTTTCACCAAGCTGCCAGCGATCCTGGGCTTCGAACCCGACGAAACGTGCCCGCACACCGGAATAGGTGTATTCCGGGATGCCGTCGGCGTCTTCCTCGCCCTCGTCATTCAGGGTGCGACCGCTGCCGAGCAAGCCGATGTAATTGGAGAAGTGGCTGTAGAACACCCCGAAGCTGCCCTTGTGGGTGCCGTTGTCAAAACGCAGGGCCAGGTCGCTGGACACGGCTTTTTCCTTGGACAGTTTGGCGTCGCCGACTTCATAGGTGCCGGTGGCCACATGGGCGCCATTGGCGTACAGCTCGTAGAACGTCGGGGCGCGCTCGGTGTAGCCCAGGGTGGCGGCCAGGGACCAGATTGGCGTCAGGGTATAGACCGCGCCGGATGACAGGCTGCCGGCGGTAAAGCTGCTGGAACGGTTGGCGTTGGCGAAGCGCTCGTTGCCTTTGCCGTCCGGGTCGACCGTGGTGTGCTCCAGGCGCCCGCCGAGGCTGAGCTTGAGGCGTTCGCTGGCTTGCATCTCTTCGAGGATAAACAGCGCGCCGCTGTTGGTATCGGTCTGGGGTACGAAGGCTTCCTCACCCAGGGCGGAAAATTCGCTGCGGCTGACTTGTGCCCCGATCACGCCATTGAGTGGGCCGAGGGGCAGGTGCCGCGCTTCAACCCGGGCTTCATAGCCTTTGTTCTTGAAGGTGGTGCCGGTTTCGCCACCTTCGATCTCGCGGTGTTCGTAGTCGGTGTACCCGGCGTCGAGTTTCACCGAGCTGAACGGGCCTTGCAGGTTGCGCAACTCGGAGGCGAAGGCGTAGTGATCCTGCTTCATGCGGATGCGTACGTCTTCTTCGGCCGGGGAGCCGTAGTTGGAGTCGTAGTTGCTGTAGGACAGGCCGGCATAACCGTCGTCCCAGGTGTAGGAACCGCCGATGGCTCCGCCGTCCTGGCGCCCGTCGCTGTTGCCCAGGCGGCCGTTCTTGGCGTCGCCGTCTTCGCTGGGGGGCGCATGGCGGCTGCGGGCGTCGCCGGGGATTTTCAGGTCATTGAACTGCCGGGAGTTGGCGTCCAGGTGCAGGGCGAAGGTACCGTCGCCGGCTTCCAGCTTGCCGGCGCTGCTGCGGGTGGTGTCAGCGCCGCCATAGCGCAATTCACCGGCGCCGTGGATGCCCTCGATGGCGGCGGTGGGGATTCGATTGTCGAAGCTGTTGACCACCCCACCAATCGCGCTGCCGCCGTAGAGCAGGGCCGCCGGGCCACGGACGATTTCGATGCGTTCGACGTTGACCGGGTCCAGGGGCACGGCGTGGTCATAAGACAGCGACGAGGCATCCAGGGCGCCGACGCCATTGCGCAGGACCCGAATGCGATCGCCGTCCAGGCCGCGAATGATCGGGCGACTGGCGCCGGGGCCGAAGTACGACGACGACACGCCGGGTTGTTTGTTCAGGGTTTCGCCGAGACTGCCTTTTTGTTCCAGGGTCAGTTGATCACCTTCCAGTACGGTGCTTGGCGCAGCCAATTGCGCGCTGCCCAGCGGGTTGGCGGTGATCACTTGCGGCGGCAATTCCACGGCGTGGGCTTGGGAGGCGATCAGCAAGGCGGCGGACAACGGCGACAGGCGCCACAGCAGAGAGCGAGAAGGGCGGGGGGCTGAGAGAGACATCGGTCATTCCTTGGCAAGCGTTGCGCAGAGCGCTTCGAGACAGAAAACAGGCTGGACACGGGGGTGTCCTGAGTGCGGGTGAGTTATTATGATTTGATACAATATAACATCTCTTTTATTTCGAAAAGCCAGGAACTTTTACTGCTGCCTGGAAAATCCCCCTCGCGCTTTCTGTAAGGCCTAGTCTGCGTTCAACTGTTACGCCCACGGCATCGGTGCTGGCCAGCGCAGCCTTCGGCAGCGGCTACAGTTAGGTCAGCGCTCTGGCGCGGGCGCATGGCCTCGGCTAAGGTGCGCGGCTTCCTTTTCCCTTCGCTCAAAGGCCTGGCATGACCGTCACCACTACCGACCCGCTGCATGGCGTGACCCTGGAACAGATCCTCAAGGCGCTGGTGCAGCACTACGAATGGTCGGGGCTGGCCGAGCGCATCGATATCCGTTGCTTCAAAAGCGACCCGAGTATCAAGTCGAGCCTGACGTTCCTGCGTAAAACCCCGTGGGCCCGGGAGAAAGTCGAGCAGCTGTACGTGAAGCTGCAGCGCACCAAACGCCCGCTTTAAGGACCGCGTAATGCTTGCCGCAGCGCTTTGCCTCTCGCGCTACCGGCGCAGCCTGATGGCCGGCGCTGCCGTGCTCGGCTGGCTGGGGCTGACGATTCAGCTGTACCTGATCCTGCTGTCGCGCTGGAACGCCGAAGCCAGCCTGCTGGGTGGGCTGGTGAATTTTTTCAGTTTTTTCACCGTGCTCAGCAATACCCTGGCAGCCAGCGTGCTGACCTGCGCCCTGAACCTGCGGATATCCAGGGGCCAGCAGTTTTTACTGCGGCCCTGGGTCGGCACCGCGATAGCCGCGAGCATGCTGCTGGTGGGGTTGGCCTACAGCCTGTTGCTGCGCCACTTATGGCATCCCCAGGGCTGGCAGTGGCTGGCCGATGAGTTGCTGCACGACGTGATGCCGCTGCTGTTTCTGCTGTATTGGCTGGGGTGTGTGCCCAAAGGCAGCTTGCGCCTGGGGCATGTCGGGCTGTGGACGATCTACCCGCTGCTGTATTTCGCTTACCTGTTGCTGCGCGGCGATTTGCTGGGGCTTTACCCTTATCCGTTCATCAACGTGGACAAGCTCGGTTATCCCCAGGTGTTTATCAACGCCCTGGGGATCCTGCTGGGTTTTGTCCTGATTTCCCTGGTGCTGCTGGGCGTTGATCGTTGGCTGGGGCGGCGCGAGCCCAAGGGTTAGGCGGGTTACTCGTCGTCGCTGCCGTCAAGGCGCCAGTAGCCGGCCGCTTTGACGAATTCTTCATTCAGGGCATGTTCGTCGAGCAACACGCGGCGGATCTGGCGCGACACCTTGCTTTCGGTGGCGACCCAGGCGTAGAGCTTGCCCGTCGGGACCTGCAACTGGCGCACGGTGCTGATCAGGTCCTGCTGGCCGCTGTCACGTTCAACCCAGATCACCTCGACCTGCGCCGCGCTCTCCAGGGTCTGGCGTTCGGCGGCGTTGGCCACTTCGATCACCGCCAGCACCTGGCGCCCTGCAGGCAGTTCGTCCAGGCGCCGGGCGATGGCAGGCAGTGCGGTCTCATCGCCGATCAGCAGGTAGCTGTCGAAGATGTCCGGCACGATCATCGAGCCACGGGGCCCGCCGATGTGCAGGTATTGGCCGGGGCTGGCCTGTTCGGCCCAGGTCGAGGCAGGGCCGTCGCCGTGCAGCACGAAATCGATATCCAACTCGCCACGCTCCAGGTCGTAACGACGTGGGGTGTAGTCGCGCATGGCGGGCATCGGCCCGTTGTCCTTGCCAGCGCCCAGTACCAGGTTTTCCAGGGCGGCCTGTTGCTCGGCGTTCTGCGGAAACAGCAACTTCACGTGGTCGTCGCTGCCCAGGCTGACGAATCCCGCCAGTTCCGGCCCACCCAGGGTGATGCGGCGCATGCGCGGGGTCAGGTCGACGACCCGCAGCACTTGCAGGCGGCGGCGTTTGATTTCATGGCTGACCCGGTGAATGGTTTGCGAAGTATCGACGGTCATTCAGCTTGCTCCTGAGCAGGTTGACTGGCCGGGCCATCGACGATGGCCCTGGCGGTGTTGTTCAGCAGGTCGCTGACCCGCAGGATTTCTTCAGGGCTCCAGCGCCCGTGATGCAATTGCAGGGCGTGGCGCAGGTTATGCACCGCTTCGTGGATCTGCGGCGGGCGGTCATGGCCGCGCAGCGAGCGCTTGCTGACGTCGATGCGCATGCGCACGCCTTCCAGGGCAATCGCCTGATCGTGCAGTGACAGGCGACCGGCCTCCGTCACGCTGTAGCGTTTTTTGCCGCCTTCGGCATCGCCCTGGATCATTTCGCTTTCTTCCAGAAAGGTCAGGGTCGGGTAGATCACGCCGGGGCTGGGGCTGTAGGCGCCGTCGAACATGCCTTCGATCTGGCGGATCAGGTCGTAGCCGTGGCACGGCTGCTCGGCGATCAGCGCCAACAGCAGCAGTTTCAAGTCACCGGGGGCGAACACCCGGGGCCCGCGCCCGCCGCGCTCGCGACCGGGGCGTTTTTCGAAGCCGTCATGGCCGTCGCCATGTGCTCTGTGGTGGGGATGATGCTCTCTCATTTTCACTTTCTCTCTTCGGGTTTAGACATAACTTAAGATATATCTTAAGAAAGACGCAAGCCCTTCTGTGCAGCACCGAGCTGCCGTTGGTCGGAGAGCAAGTTGGCGAGGACTGAGGCCCCAGGCCTCGAAAAGACGGGCAAGTGCCTTGCACCGTGCTTGAAAAGTCGGAATCGCGGGACGGATGTGAGACGAGCGCCGCCGCCTGTTACAGCGCTGTCAGGGGAGAACTCAGCGTTGAGCCACGCTGCCCAGGCACTGGCTGTTGCTGCCAGGTTGCAGGTACGGCATCAGGATCGGTGCCATGCCCTTGAGCACTTGCACTGGCAGCGCCGAGGTGAATTTGAAGGACTGGGCGCTGGCGCCCGGAACGAAGGCGGTGAGGGTGCCGAAGTGGTGATCGCCGATGTAGAACACAAAGGTCGCGGTGCGGTTGATCGACTTCGAGCTCAGCACCCGCCCACCGGCACCGATGGCCTCGATGCGGTTGTCGCCGGTGCCGGTCTTGCCGCCCATGGCCAGTGGCGTGCCATCGGCCAGTTTGAAACTGCCCGAGACCCGCTTCGCGGTGCCGGCATCCACCACTTGGGACAAGGCGCCGCGCAGCGCGGTGGCGACCTCTGAAGGCATCACTCGCTTGCCCTTGTCGGGGTCATTGAGCAGCCGGGTTTCATAAGGGGTGTCGGCGGCAAAGTGCAGGCTGTCGATGCGCAGGGTCGGCAGGCGCACGCCATCGTTGAGGATGGTGCCCACCAGTTCGGCAAGGGCGGCCGGGCGGTCGCCGGAGCTGCCGATGGCCGTGGCCAGGGACGGCACCAGGTGGTCGAACGGGTAGCCGACCTGTTGCCAGCGCTGGTGGATATCGAGGAAGGCTTCGATCTCCAGCATGGTGCGGATGCGGCTGTCGCGGGCGCTCTTGTGCCGGCTCTTGAACAGCCAGCTGTACACCTCCTGGCGCTCGAACTCGCTGGCCTTGACGATCTGGGTGAAGTTGGCGTCGGGGTTGTTCAGCAGGTAACCCAGCAGCCACAGGTCCAGGGGGTGGACCTTGGCGATATAGCCCTGGTCGGGAAGGTCGTAGGCACCGGGGCCGTAACTGGCGTAGAGCTTGTCCAGGCGCTCATCGGTGAGTTTTTCCGGCTGCTTGACGCCTTTGAGGTGGGACCGCACGAAGCTGTTGAAGCTGTCCTGGCTGGCGTCCGGCAGCAGGTAGCGGTGCACCGCGGCCAGGCGGATGGCGGTGGGGTGCATGCTGTCGAGGAAGGTTTCCAGGCGCGCCTGGGTGTCCTTGTTGCGGTACTTCTTCCAGAACCGCAGCAGGAAGGACGTGCCCTCGCGGTCGGCGAACCTGGCCAGGTATTCCTGGCGCCGCGGGTCGCCGTCGTCCTTGAGCAACTGCGCGCTGTTTTCGGGACCGCCATAGGTGCTGTAGCGCACCAGGTCACGCATCAGGCGAATGAACGGCAGGTTGATCGACTCTCGCAGGGCGTCGCGCAGGCTGGGGCTGCGGCCGTTGTCTTCGTTGCGAAAGTTATGGAAGTGATGCAGCCCGCCGCCGGTGAAAAAGGCTTCCCCAGGGCTGGCGGAATAGGTGCGGTCGAGGGCCGCGTCGAGCATTTTCGGCAGGCTGCGGTCGCTGTTCTGGATCAGGTAGTCGACGGCCCAGCGGCTCAGCCGATCCTGGTCGGAGACTTCGGTTTTCTTCAAGGCCGCGGCGGATTGATCGGCGTAGCGGTCGTGCAGCTCGGAGATGATCTGCAAGTAAGTGGTGAGCACCCGCAGCTTGGCGGTGGAACCCAGTTCCAGCTTGCTGCCTTCGTTGATGTCGAAGGGCTGGTCGGTGCTGTCGGTCTGCACCCGTACCCGCGAGCCGTCGGCGGTGAGTTCGAACAAGGTGAAGCTGTAACGCACCTGGGTGGTGCTGGCGGGGGTCAGCAGGCGCTCGCCGAGCAGGCCGATCTGTCCGGCAAAGGCCGGGTCGGCCAGGTGCTTGAGGTAGTCGGTGGCCTGGCGTTGCAGGTCACTTTGCAAGGTGCTGGTGGCCGACAGGTCAAGGCGATCCAGGTCATACAGCGGTCGGTTGAGCAGGTTGGCCAGGCGGCTGCGGGCCGCGCTGATGCCCTTGTTGGTCTCGATCGGTTGCAGGGTCGGTTGTTGTTGCCAGTCGCGGTAGCTGACCTTGCTGGCCAGGGCCGCGGCGGTCAGGGCCGGGTCGATCACGCCGCTCTGCGCCAGCAGGCGGATATGGCTGTCGGTCAGGTCTGCCAGCTCGCTGCGTCCCTTGGCCAGGTAATGCGAGGGCCGGCGCTGGGCAATCATCAGCGACAGCACCTGACGCAGGGCCAAGCCACGTTGCGCGAGGCTTTGCGGGTCGCTGGCGGTACTCGCCAGCTGCGCGTTGACCTGGCTGAAGTCGGCGCCGTACCAGACCCGTAACCCTTCGGCCATGCCATGCACTTCGCCGTGCCCGGGCACCGCCGACAGCGGCACGCTATTGAGGTAGTCGCGCACCACTCGCTGGCGGGCTTCGAGGGTTTGCGGGCCGTCCTGATAGGCGCGCACGCTGGCGGAAATCATCTGCCGCAGCTTTTCACCGCCCGAGACCGTGAGGCCGTCCGGCGAATGGCGATATTTCTCCAGCTGGGTGGCCAGGGTGCTGCCGCCGGCGGTCTGCCCCGGCAGGTGCAGAAGCTTGGCCAACTGGGACCAGGCGGCCTTGCCGAAGCGCGGCCAGTCCACGGCAGGGTTGGACAGGGGCTGGCTGGCATCCAGCAGGTCGCGGTTTTCGATGAACAGCAGGCTGTGCACCACCAGCGGCGGGATCGCGGCAAAACTGGAGTACAGCTGTTGCGGGTAGTTGAATTGATACAGCGGCGCGGCGCGGCAGTCGGTGATCGACAGTCCTGCCTGAATCTTCTCGGCATAGGGCACGAAAAATCCCTGCTCGCTGTAGTCCATCAAGGCCGGGGAGAACCGCGCCTGGGACTCAATCAGGTAACCGCGTTTGAGCAGACGCGGCAGAAACTCGCCCATGGCGCTGTAACCCAGGCGTTTGTCAAAGGGCCCGGCGCCGGGATACAGCACCGCATCGCTGGCCCCGGGTTGTACCGAGTAACTGAGGTCCTTGGCGAATCGACTGAACTCACGGGCTTGCAGCTTCGAAGTGCGAATCTCGCGGGCTGCGGCAAACCCCAGGGCAATCAGGGTCAACAGCAGCAATAACCAGAACAGGCGCCAGGCATGGCGCCGCGGACGGCGCTTTTGGGCAGGGGGCGCTTCATCCGCACGATCAGTGGGCACCTGGGGTTTACTTGAATCGGTCTGCCATAAAGCGCCCATAGTCGATTGATCCATTCACGCAGATTGATCGGACTTGCATGAAGCTTAGTCGGTGCTTGGCGCCGCTGAAAAAATTGTGCAAGTGATCTTCCTGCTCCTTCCTTGCCCCGAAGAGTCGGCCTGAGGCCTGTGATAGAGCCTTCGCGCCGGTAAATACGGCCTAGGTAGGGGCATGACGCTGCACCATTGCTGTGCAATACTCGGCGCCGTTTAAAAATGACCCTCGGCCAGATCTCCAGGTAATGCTCCTCCGTGAAAAGGGTTATTACCGAGATTTCTCGCTGAATTTAGCTACTTATAGAGTGAAAAGCCCTGTAGGGAGCTTTTTATACTGCTCGCCCCGCTGATCTCGCCGGTTTGTCCGGCCAGACGGTTCGATCCACAAGGTCGGGCCGGTAGAGCTCGTACAGGTTATCCGCCTGTGCTTCGCAGACTCGGTGGCTCATATCCAATAACAAGATGAGGTTGTATCCCTATGCCAGTTGGCAATCACCTGCCCCAAGGCGAGACCGCTCAGGGCGGCCCGCTAAAACGCGAACTCGGCGAACGGCATATTCGCTTGATGGCGCTTGGCGCCTGTATCGGCGTCGGCCTGTTCCTCGGTTCGGCCAAGGCCATTGAAATGGCTGGTCCGGCCATCATGCTGTCTTACATCATCGGTGGCCTGGCGATTCTGGTGATCATGCGCGCCCTCGGCGAGATGGCGGTGCATAACCCGGTCGCAGGTTCGTTCAGCCGTTATGCACAAGACTACCTGGGCCCATTGGCAGGCTTTCTCACCGGCTGGAACTACTGGTTCCTGTGGCTGGTGACCTGCGTTGCGGAAATCACCGCCGTGGCGGTGTACATGGGGATCTGGTTCCCCGATGTGCCGCGCTGGATCTGGGCCCTGGCGGCGTTGATCAGCATGGGTTCGATCAACCTGATCGCGGTCAAAGCCTTCGGTGAGTTCGAGTTCTGGTTTGCCCTGATCAAGATCGTCACCATCATTGCCATGGTCATTGGTGGCATCGGCATCATCGCCTTCGGTTTCGGCAACGACGGCGTGGCGCTGGGCATTTCCAACCTGTGGACCCACGGCGGCTTCATGCCCAATGGCATCAGCGGCGTGCTGATGTCGCTGCAGATGGTGATGTTTGCCTACCTGGGTGTGGAGATGATCGGCCTGACCGCCGGTGAAGCGAAGAACCCGCAGAAGACCATTCCCAATGCCATCGGCTCGGTGTTCTGGCGCATCCTGCTGTTCTACGTCGGCGCACTGTTCGTGATCCTGTCGATCTACCCGTGGAACGAAATCGGCACCCAGGGCAGTCCGTTCGTGATGACCTTCGAGCGCCTGGGGATCAAGACCGCTGCCGGCATCATCAACTTCGTGGTGATCACCGCTGCGCTGTCGTCCTGCAACGGCGGCATCTTCAGCACCGGGCGCATGCTCTACAGCCTGGCGCAGAACGGCCAGGCCCCTGCCGGCTTCGCCAAGACTTCAAGCAACGGTGTGCCACGGCGTGCCCTGCTGCTGTCGATCGGTGCCTTGCTGCTAGGCGTGCTGCTCAACTACCTGGCGCCTGAGAAGGTGTTCGTTTGGGTGACCGCGATTGCCACCTTCGGCGCGATCTGGACCTGGGTCATGATCCTCCTGGCCCAGCTCAAGTTCCGCAAAGGCCTGAGCGTTGCCGAGCGTGCGGCCTTGAAATACCGCATGTGGCTGTACCCGGTCAGTTCCTACCTGGCCCTGGCGTTCCTGGTTCTGGTGGTGGGGCTGATGGCCTACTTCCCGGAAACCCGCGTCGCGCTGTACGTAGGGCCGGCGTTCCTGGTGCTGCTGACGGTGCTGTTCTATGTGTTCAAGCTGCAACCGACTGAAGCCCGCCAGGTTTCGGCAGGCTCGACGCTGTAACCCGCGCGTCCCTGAATGAAAAAGCCCCGGTCCAGTGACCGGGGCTTTTTTATGGCGCCCGATAAAGGGCCGTCGGGCAGGGCGCCAACGTCCTGCGCCGGCTAAGCGATGGCCGCGTGGGCCGGCTGGCTCAGGCGCTTGTTGAAGTCCAGCCAGGATGCCAGCGCTACCATCAGCGCGACCCCCAGCACAGCACTGAACAGCTGCATGGCCAGGGCATCGTCCGCCTGGGCGTTGAGCATGTCCGCCAGGGGCGCCAGCAATACGCCAAAACAGAACACCTCCAGCGAGTAGCGGCCCATGCGCGCGCATTGCTGCGCGAGCCAGTGGCGCGTCCAGCCGATATCCGGCAACAACCTGGCCGTGACATAGGCCAGGGCCAGGAAGTGCAGCAGGCGCAAGGGCGACAGGTTGGTCTTGCTGATCGGGTACAGCCATTCGCCGAGCATCCTGGGCATGAACGCGTCGTGCACTTCGGGCCATTTCCAGGACAGGGCCAGCAATCCGCTGAGCAGCAGATACGCCGTAGCACCGACAAACATCGGCTGCCGGCGCAGTGGCCGCCGCTCAGCCAACCCGGGCCTTTGCCCATGGATGGCCGCGGCGCCGCCCAGGATAAACAGCAGCTGCCAGGCCATCGGGTTGAAGAACCAGACGCCGCCTTCCTGGGCCGCCAGGTTCCACTGGAACCAGGGCGCCAGCAGGTACAGCACCACTGACAGCCCGACCACATACTGCGCCCTGCGCAGCAGCATCGGCAGCACCAGCGGCAGGCCCAGCAACAGCAGGATATACAGCGGCAAGGGGTCCATCAGGCTGGGTTTGAAGCGCAGCAGCAACTCATCCATCAACGCCTGTTGCGGGTGGGTGAGGAAGTACTGCAAGCCCATCTCCTGCACCAGGTCGCGGGTCTGCACATGGCTGTTGGCGAAGAACACGATGCCCATCAGCAGCGCCAGCAGGAAGATATGCACCACATACAGGACCCAGGCCCGGCGCAGGATTTTCACGCAGGCCACCAGGTAGCCATCGCGCCGCACGACCTTGCCGTAGGCCAGTACCGCCGCATAGCCGGCAAGGAACACGAAGATTTCCGCCGCGTCGCTGAAACCGATATTGCGCAGGGTAAATTGGGCCAGGGGGTTCTGCGGCACGTGATCCCAGAAAATGAAGATCAGCGCCAGGCCACGAAAGAAGTCGATGCGCGGGTCGCGTCCGTTAAGCATGGCGTCGGGCTCTTGAGCGAAGGTCTAATAAGGAGTCGCGGGCGGCACAAAAGGTTGCGCGCCACCTATCGGCGGCGCGCAGGGTGGCGTGATTGCTCGCCAATTGCAAAGGGCGGAGCAGCGCCCGGGGGCTAATCGGACGAGTCCGAGGCACAGAGCAGCTTTACCCCGGCGCAGGGTCATCAATGTCAGATCAGGGAGTACTGCGATGCACAGCGTAAAAATGACCGGTCCTGAAGTCGAGTTGTTCGCGAGCATTGTGTGGCGCCTGCGCAGCGCGGGAACAGGCCCATCCGTACGGGAGCAGGTGTTGGGTGACCTTGCGCAGTTGCTGCGGGCCGATTTTGCCGCCTCCTATATCTGGGATAGCCGGCTGAACCGGTCGCTGCATGGCACCGCGATCAATATCGAGGCCAGCCGCCTGCGCGACTACGAGCAACGCGTGCACCTGCACGACAGGATCACCCCGTTATTGCGGGCTCGGCGGCGCGCGACCCGGGTCGATGAGGTCATCAGCCGGCGGGAGTTGGAGCAGGGGGCCCATTACCGTGAGTTTCTCCAGCCCTGTGGCATGCACCATGGGATCAATCTGTTCGTGTTCGATCAGGAGCGCGACCTGGGGGATTTCCGGGTCTGGCGCGGCGCTGGTCAGCCGGCGTTCGGCCAGCGCGAAGTGTGCCTGCTGGATGCGCTGAACCCTTATTTGCAGCAAGCCCTGGTGCTAGAAGCCGGTGCGGCGCCGCTGCTGACGGCACGCGAGCAGCGGGTGGCGGGGCATGTGGCCCAGGGCTGCAGCGACAAGCAGATTGCCCGCTTGATGAATATCGGCTTCACCACCGTGCGCACCCACCTGAAAAACGCCATGGCCAAGACCGGGGCCCGCAATCGTACCGAACTGGCGCTGTGGCGGGCACGGCATGGCGCGCCTCCTCAATCCTGAGGATGTCTGACGGGTCTCCGGCGAGGCATTAATGCGGGCTCCGAGCGCCATGGTGGAGCTCGACCGATGCCCAGGATCGTTGATGAATACCCGACTCTGCCTATTGGCGCTTGGCCTGTTGGCCAGCGGTGCCACGCCTGCTGTCGAAGCGCCGCTGGACCTGCTGTCGTTGAGCGCTGAACACACGGCCCGTGCGATCTGCGAGGGCCAGGTCTCGAGTGCGACGGTGGTGGCTTTCTGGCTGGCCCGTATCGAGGCGCGACCCGAGCTCAACGCTTTTATTTCATTGGCGCCGCAGGCCGCGCTGACCCAGGCGCGTGCCGCCGATGCGCGCCTGGCCGCGGGCCAGGGCTGCCTGCCCCTGGGCGGCGTGCCCATCGCCATCAAGGACAATATCCAGGTCAAGGGCTTTGCCAACAGCGCGGGCACTCCAGCGTTGGCCGGTTTCTTTCCGGCCCACAATGCGCCGCTGATCGACAGGCTCCAGGCTGCCGGCGCGATTGTGCTGGGCAAGACCAACATGCACGAACTGTCATTTGGCGCGAGTGGCTACAACCGGGCGTTCCATGGGGCAACGGTGGGCGTACGCAACGCATTCGATCCATCGCGGATTGCCGGTGGCTCATCTTCAGGCAGTGCGGCGGCGCTGGGCGCGCGCCTGATCCCGATCGCCATGGGCACCGATACCGGCGGCTCATCGCGCGAACCCTGCGCCCTGAATGGCTGCGTCGGCTTTCGCCCGACCGTGGGTCGCTACAGCGGCCAGGGCGTCACGCCGATCTCGCCGCGGCGTGACACCCCTGGCCCCATGGCCAATTCCCTGGGCGACATTGTGCTGCTCGATGCCATCCTCAGTGGCGCCCCGGCACTGGCCGCAACGCCTGTGCCCGCGTCACGCATCAGGCTGGGGGTGGCGGATTTCCACTGGGCCGACCTGGACCCTGAAGTCGCCGCGCAGGCCCGGGCAGCCCTGGAAAAACTGCGCCTGGCCGGGGTGCAGCTGGTGCCCGTGGCCATGCCCGGGCTGGCCCAATTGCATGCCAAGGTCGCGCTGCCGGTGGTGATCATGGAGACGCGCCAGGCGCTGACCGCGTATCTGCAGGAGCAGGCCACCGGGGTGTCGTTCGAGGCCTTGGTCGAGGGCATCGCCAGCCCTGATGTCCAGGCCATCTTTACCCGGATGATCGTGCCCGGGCGGGTGCCGGGGCCGGACGGGCAGTTGCAGCCCGGTGCCGAGGCCTATCAGGAGGCAATCACTCGCCACCTGCCGGCCTTGCGCGAGCTCTATCACAGCGTTTTCGCCGATCACCAGCTGGATGCGCTGGTTTTCCCCACGGTGCCCGAGGTGGCGATCAAGGCCGACGAACAGGCCAGCAGCGCGCAGCATTTTGCCCGGATCATTCGTAACACCGACCCCGGCAGCCAGGTCGACATGCCCGGCCTGAGCCTGCCGGTGGGGTTGGGGGCGGACAGCGGCTTGCCTGTGGCCATGGAGATCGATGGCTTGCCGGGCAGCGACGCGCGCCTGCTGGCGATCGGCCGGACCCTGGAGTCAATCTGGGGCCCCAGGCCGCTGCCTGCCGAGTAGCGCCGAGGGCTGCGCGCTACAGGTCAATGATCACCAGGGTGCCATGGCTGCCAGCCAGCACCGCGTGGGGCACGCCGGCTTCCACCAGATACATCTGGCCGGCCTCAACGGTCACCGGCTCGCCGGCCACCGTCAGTTGCAGGCAGCCGCTGGTGACCAGCAGGCCTTCGTTGTAGTCGTGGGTTTCTTCGATGTAGGCCTGCGGGTCCATGCGCAGCACCTTGATGCGTGCGGGGCCGACCTGGCCAAGCACTTGCGAGCGCCAGGTGCCCGGCAGTTGGCTGGCCAGTGAGTCAAAGGGTAATAACGGCATGGGGTCACTCCGAAAGGGGCAGGGGGGGCGGTGCTTTCGGTGGTCCGGTCAGCGTAAGGGGGCGTATCAGAACGGGTTCATCAGCAGCACCCGGCAGTCCCGGGCCTGGAACTGATTGATCTGCGGCACCAGCCGGGTGAAGTGCTCCGTCCGGCAGTGGGCATCCAGTGCTGCCTGGTCGGGCCACAGCTCGATAAAGATAAAGTGCCCGGGGTCTTTCTGGTCGACAAACAGCTCGTAGGCAATGCACAGCGGTTCCTGGCGGGTTTTTTCCACCAGCTCGGTGTACCACGGGCGTACGGTGTCGAGGTGTTCGGGGAGGATGAAGTCTTCAGCGATGACTTTGAGCATGGCAATCCTTGTCGCTGCGCCCGACCCTTGCGGGGCGGGCACACGTAATCCGGTCAATCAAGCTGCGGCTTGTTCATTGGGTTCGAAACTGTCGGCCCGCGCCATCTGCCACATGCGCGAGTAGAACGCGCCGTCCACTTCGCCGGTGAGCAATTCGCCGGGCTTGAGGAACACATGCAACTGCGAGAACAGTTTGATTTCGGTGGCCGACATGCGCCGCACCAGGTGCTTGGCTTCCAGTTGCGAAGGGTGGTCGAGGCCGGCGGCGGCAAGCATCTCGGCCAGGGCCTTGAGGGTGTTGCGGTGGAAGTTGAACACCCGTTGGGCCTTGTCCGGCACCACCAGGGCGCGCTGGCGCAGGGTGTCCTGGGTGGCGACGCCGGTCGGGCATTTGTTGGTGTGGCATGACTGCGACTGGATGCAGCCGATGGCGAACATGAAGCCGCGCGCCGAGTTGGCCCAGTCGGCGCCGATGGCCAGCACGCTGGCGATGTCGAAGGCGCTGACAATCTTGCCGCTGGCGCCGAGCTTGATCTTGTCCCGCAGGTTCAGGCCCACCAGGGTGTTGTGCACAAACAGCAGGCCTTCGCGCATCGGCACGCCGATATGGTCGGTGAACTCCACGGGTGCCGCACCGGTGCCGCCTTCCTTGCCGTCGACCACGATAAAGTCCGGGAGGATGCCGGTTTCCAGCATGGCCTTGGCGATGCCCATGAATTCCCAGGGGTGGCCCAGGCAGAACTTGAAGCCCACCGGCTTGCCGCCCGAGAGTTCGCGCAGCTGCTGGATGAACTGCATCAGCTCGATCGGCGTCGAGAAGGCGCTGTGACGTGACGGCGAAATGCAGTCCTCGCCCATCATGATGCCGCGGGTCTCGGCGATCTCCTCGGTGACTTTGTGCTTGGGCAGAATTCCGCCGTGGCCGGGTTTGGCCCCCTGGCTCATCTTGATTTCGATCATCCGCACTTGCGGGTTCTGGGCCTGCGCGGCGAAGCGGTCCGGGTCGAAACGGCCGTCGGCGGTGCGGCAGCCGAAGTAGCCGCTGCCCAGTTCCCAGGTCAGGTCGCCGCCGTTTTCCCGGTGGTAGGGGCTGATGCTGCCTTCGCCGGTGTCATGGGCGAAGTTGCCGAGCTTGGCGCCCTGGTTGAGGGCGCGGATCGCATTGGCGCTGAGGGAGCCGAAACTCATGGCCGAGATGTTGAACACCGAGGCCGAATACGGCTGGGTGCACTGCGGGCCGCCGACGATCACGCGAAAGCTGCTGGGGTCGCTCAGGGGTGCCGGGCGCATGGAGTGGCCGATGAATTCGAAGCCCGACTGGTACACATCGATCAGGGTGCCGAAGGGTTTGTCGGCGCTTTCATTCTTGGCCCGGGAATAGACCAGGGAGCGCTGGGCCCGGGAGAAGGGCAGGGCGTCGCTGTCGGACTCCAGCAGGTACTGGCGGATTTCCGGGCGGATGCCTTCCACCAGATAACGGATATTGCCCAGGATCGGGTAGTTGCGGCGCACCGCATGGGGGCTTTGCATCAGGTCGAAAATACCCAGCAGGCTGAGCAGGCCAGTGACCAGGGTGATCGGCCACAGCCAGTCGTGTTCAAGAAAGGGCAGGCTGGCGAGGGTAAAGATCACACAGGCGGCAAAGAAGGCGTAGCGGCTCAGGAGTGACAGGCTCATACGGTTTCCTTGGGTTCGGACTCATCAATCCAGTCAGGCTCGGGGCCTGTGGAAATAGGCAGACAACGGGGGCCGGAACGGGGTGTCCAGCTTGTCGCGGTCGGGGCGCTCAGGGTGGTTCACGGTGTTGGCGAAGGGTGGAGCTTACGAGCGATCTCCGTCTCGGGGCAACCCGCTGGCGTCTGTCCCGCGGGTTTCGGTGGTCGGATAGACGATTTGCTTCGGCGCTTATTGCAATCGGTTCTCGTTTGGGTGGGCGTTATATGTTACTGTATAACGTATTAATCACATGCCAAGCCCTCGGAGGCCACAGATGAAACCTGGAATCCACCCCGCCTACCGCACCGTGCTGTTCCACGACACCGCAGCCGATGTGTTCTTTTTGATCGGCTCCACTGTCGACACCGATCGCACCCTGGCCCACAGCGATGGCCAGACCTACCCCTATGTGACCCTGGACGTGTCCAGCGCCTCGCACCCGGTGTACACCGGCCAGCAGCGCAAGACCCAGTCCGAAGGCCGTATCGCCGGTTTCAACAAGCGTTTTGCGTCCTTCGGTCCGGGCAGCAAGAACGCCTGAACCAGTTGCCCCGGGAGCACTGCGGTGGCAGCAGTGCGCTCGGGCGTGCGGATCAGTGGTATTAAAAAGCCATCATTGCTTGCCGAAACCTGGCTACGCTTAGCTCAAACAACACGGATTGCTGTTGCCCTTCCAATAAGGATCAGTGCATCGATGTTGACCCGAGGTGTCGCCATGGGTGAGCACAGCGTTGCCATTTCCACACCAGCGTCCGGCGTGCTGCTGGTTGACGAGCAAGATTCGGTTCTCACCAGCCTGGCTGAACTGCTGAGTGAAGAGCCCTACCACCTTTACCTGGCCCATGGCAGCGCCCAGGCCCTGGAGCTGATGGCGCAGCACCCGATCGACCTGGTCATGAGCGCCGCGCACCTGGCGCAGATGGACGGTGCCAGCCTGCTGGCGCGCATTCATCAGGACTATCCCCAGACCATTCGCATTCTGCTGACTGGCGATCCGGACCTGGCGCTGATCGTCAAGGCGATCAATGAAGGCCAGATCTACCGCTACCTGAGCAAACCCTGGAACGACCAGGAGATGCTGCTGACCCTGCGCCAGGCCCTGGCCCATCAGCACAGCGAGCGTGAGCGCCAGCGCCTGGAAACCCTCGCGCAAACCCGCAACGGCGAACTCAGGGCCCTCAATAGCCAGCTGGAAAAACGCGTCGCTGCCCGCACCGCCGAGCTGCAGCAGACCGCCGACATGCTCGACCTGGCCTATGAGGAGCTCAAGCACAGTTATGCGACCGGCACCGAGCTGTTCTCGCTGCTGGTCAACCAGCGCCTGCCACCGGCCAAGCAGACCAACCGCCAGATCATCGAGCTGGTGCGCGCCTACTGCAGGGTGCACGCCCTGGACGAAGGCAGCAGTCGGGACCTGGCCATGGCTGCCGCGCTGTACAACATCGGCAAGTTGAGCTGGAGCGACAGCATGATGAGGTCCCCGGCGGACCTGATGCACCACCACGACCGCGAGCTGTACCGTACCTATCCGAAGCAGAGCGAATCATTGTTGATGACCCTGGAGCCGATGCAGGATGCGGCCCGGCTGATTCTTCACCATCAGGAGCACTGGGACGGCAGCGGCTTCCCCGATCACCTCAAGGGCGAAACCATTCCCTTTGGCTCGCGCGTGCTCAAGCTGGCGGTGGATTTCATCGAATTGCAGCGCGGGCTGATCCTCGAGCGGCAGATGAACAGCGACGAGGCCCTGGTGTTTATCCGCAAGTACGCGGGCAAGTTCTATGACCCGCAGTTGGTCGAAGACTTTGTCCAAGTGTGCGCGGTCTACCTCACGGACGTGACCCTGGGCGACCCCTCGGTCAAGGTTCTCGGCACCCGGGAACTGCAAGCCGGAATGCTGCTGGCGCGCAACCTGAACGCCGACAACGGCATGCTCCTGCTCAATGCCGGCAAGGTGCTCAACCTGCCCCTGGTGGACAAGCTGATTGCCTTCGAGACCATGGAGGGCGCGCGCTACAGCGTATTTGTCAGGGTGGCCCAGGAGCAGTCCGGCAGCGAAAAACCAGCCCTGGCGCCGTGACGCGAAGGGGCCGTGCGTGGGATCCTTGCGCCTTTCATTCAAGGCCGACCCGCTCCCATGACTGCCTGCACCGACTCCAAGAACGCCATTATTCACATCGCCGCCGGCCTCCTGCTCAGGCCGGATGGCCGCACGCTGCTGGTACGCAAGCGCGGAACCCAGGCCTTTATGCAGGCGGGGGGCAAGATCGAAGCCCGCGAATCACCGGCCGTCGCCCTGGCGCGGGAGTTGGAGGAGGAACTGGGCTTGCAGGTGGATCCGGCCCAGGCGCGCTTTCTCGGCCAGTTCTCGGCGCCCGCGGCCAACGAGCCCGGTTACGTGGTGCAGGCCGAGGTGTTTTTGCTGGAGATCGACGCCGAGGTGGCCCCGACTGCAGAAATCGAGGAGGTGTGCTGGGTCGACCCGCACAGTGATATCAACCTGCACCTGGCGCCATTGACAAGGGATCTGATCCTGCCGTTTTATCGTGCCTCGCTGACACCCCCGGCCTGACCTGGGCCCTCGCCGAGGATTGCCATGATTTCACGCCACGATGACCTGATCTTCGCCGCCGCTTCATTGCTGACGCTACTGGCCGCCCCGGTCTTGCGCCTGCTGCCCGCGCCGGGTCGCGGAACCTGAGCCCGCCGTGAGCGACGTGCTTATCCAGCGTCTGAACGGGCGCCACGCCGCGCAATATCGGGCGTTGTCCCTGGAAGCCTACGCGCGCCATCCCCAGGCGTTTGCCTCCAGCATCGGCGACCGTGCGGCGATCCCCCTGGCCTGGTGGGCGGCGCGCCTGGACGATGAGTTGGACCTGCTGCTGGGGGCGTTCGAGGGCGAGGTGCTGGTGGGGATTGTCGGCCTGGCCCTGGAGCTTGAGGCGCACGCCCGGCACAAGGCGACCCTGTTCGGTCTGTATTTGAGCCAGGCCTGGCGTCAAGGCGGGGTGGGCTACCAACTGGTGCAGGGGGTTCTCGCCGAGGCGCGCGAGCAGCCCCAGGTGCGCCTGATTCAGCTGACCGTGACCGCAGGCAGCGACGCGGCCATCGCCTTGTATCGTCGCTGCGGTTTTATGCAGTCAGGCCTCGAATCCCTGGCAGTGCGGGTCGGCGATGACTACTTCGACAAAATCCATATGTGCCGCGAAGCCCGAGAGCTTTAGCGGCACCCGCCGCACGCCGCGCCACCGGGAATACCCGGATCAGCGAACGGCGCTGACCCCGTCCAGGGTCGAGAACGAGGTGTCCTTGGCCGTCAGCAGGAAGTCGCGCATGTAGGGCGCATCCAGCATGTCGGCGCGAATCGCCGCATACAGCGTGGCGAACAAGCCCTTGTCCCCCAGGCGCTTGGCCTTGACGTAACCCCGCGAGCTGTATTCATGCAGCGCCCAATGGGGCATGCCGCACACGCCGCGCCCACTGGCCACCAGTTGCATCATCATCACCGTCAGTTCCGAGGTGCGCACTTGCGCCGGCTCGACGTCCGCTGGCTCCAGGAAGCGGGTGAAGATATCCAGACGATCGCGTTCGACCGGGTAGGTGATCAGGGTTTCGTTGATCAGGTCCTCGGGCACGATGTAGGCCTTGCTTGCCAGCGAGTGCTGGTTGGCCACCGCGAGCATGGCTTCGTAGGTGAACAGCGGCACGTAGGTGATGCCCGCCAGCTCCAGCGGGTCGGAGGTCACCACCAAGTCCAGGTCGCCCCGGGCCAGGGCTGGCAAGGGCGCAAAGGAAAAACCCGATGCCAGGTCCAGTTCGACTTCCGGCCAGGCGTCGCGGAACTGGTCGATGGTCGGCATCAACCACTGGAAGCAGCTGTGGCACTCAATGGCCATGTGCAGGCGTCCGGCGGTGCCGCCGGCCAGGCGCGCGATATCACGCTCGGCGCCGCGCAGCAGGGGCAGGGTGGCATCGGCCAGTTGCAGCAGGCGCAGGCCGGCGCTGGTGAAGCGCACCGGCTTGGTCTTGCGCACGAACAATGGCATGCCCATGCGCTCTTCGAGTTCCTTGAACTGGTGGGACAAGGCCGACTGGGTCAGGTGCAGGCGCTCGGCGGCTTCCACCAGGCTGTCGGATTCACGCAGGGCGTGCAGGGTCTTCAGGTGACGGATTTCGAGCACCAGGTTCTCCATGAGTAAATTTTGTGATCAACACGAAAAGGTTGAGTTTGTCTCATGTTGGGCTGGCTGTCGACAATGGCGCCATCTTTTACAGGGAGGAACACCTCATGGCCTTGGCCCACACCCTCGGTTTTCCACGTATCGGCGCTGACCGCGAACTGAAAAAAGCCCTCGAATCCTATTGGAAGGGCGACCTTGAACAGAGCGCCTTGCTGAGCGTCGGCCGTGAGCTGCGGGCCCGGCATTGGCAGTTGCAGAAAGCCGCCGGCATCGATTTGCTGCCGGTGGGCGATTTCGCCTGGTACGACCAGGTGCTCACCCATTCACTGAGCTTCGGCGTGATTCCCGAGCGTTTCGCCAGCACCCAGGACGGCCAGGGCCTGCCGACCCTCGACACCCTGTTCGCCATGGCCCGCGGCGCCACCACCGGCTGCTGCGGCGGCGAGCATGGCCAGGCGCAATACGCTCAGGAACTGACCAAGTGGTTCGACACCAACTACCACTACCTGGTCCCGGAATTCAGCGCTGACCAGGGGTTCAGCCTGAGCTGGAACCAGCTGTTCGACGAAGTCGACGAAGCCCACGCCCTGGGTCACCAGGTCAAACCGGTGATCATCGGCCCGCTGACCTACTTGTGGCTGGGCAAGGCCAAGGGCAATGAGTTCGACAAGCTCATGCTGCTGGAGCGCCTGCTGCCGCTGTACGGCGAAATCTTCAAGCGGCTTCAGGCCCAGGGCGTGGAATGGGTGCAGATCGACGAGCCGATCCTGACCCTGGACCTGCCCCTGGAATGGAAGAGCGCCTTTGAGCGCGCCTATCACATCCTTCAGTACTCACCGCTGAAAAAACTGGTGGCGACCTACTTCAGCGGCCTGCAAGACAACCTTGGCCTGGCCGTCGGCCTGCCGGTGGACGGCCTGCACATCGACGCCGTGCGGGCCCCGGAGCAACTGGGCCAGGTACTGGATCGCCTGCCGACCTACAAGATTCTGTCGGTGGGCCTGGTCAACGGGCGCAACGTCTGGCGCTGCGAGCTGGAGCAGGCCCTGGAGCAACTGCAAGTGGCCCAGGAACGTTTCGGCGACAACCTCTGGGTCAGCAGTTCCTGCTCGTTGCTGCACAGCCCGGTGGATCTGGGGCGTGAAGACCAGCTCGATACCGAGTTGAAGAGCTGGCTGGCGTTTGCCGTGCAGAAGTGTGGCGAAATTGCCGTGCTGCGTGATGCGCTGAACGATCCACAGGCCGCCAGCGTTCAGTCTGCCTTGGCCCAAAGTCGTGAAGTACAGGCCAGCCGGGCGCGTTCGCCGCGTATCCACAAGGCCCAGGTCCAGGCCCGCATCGCCGCGATCCGCGAGGCCGACAGCCAGCGCCAGTCACCCTTTGCCCGGCGCATCGACGTGCAGCGCGCACGCTTGCAGTTGCCGCTGTTCCCGACCACCACCATTGGCTCCTTTCCGCAGACCGCCTCGATCCGCCTGGCGCGCCAGTCCTACAAGCAGGGCAAGTTGTCGGCCAACGACTACACCGATGCCATGCACAGCGAGATCCGCCACGCGGTGGAGGTCCAGGAGCGGCTGGGGCTGGATGTGCTGGTGCACGGCGAGGCCGAGCGCAATGACATGGTCGAGTACTTTGCCGAGCAACTGGACGGGTACCTGTTCACCCGCTTCGGCTGGGTCCAGAGCTACGGTTCGCGCTGTGTGAAACCGGCGGTGATCTACGGTGACCTGAGTCGGCCCAAGGCCATGACCGTGGACTGGATTCAATACGCGCAGAGCCTGACCGACAAGGTGATGAAAGGCATGCTCACCGGTCCCGTGACCATGCTGATGTGGTCTTTCCCCCGCGAAGATGTGTCGCGCAAGGTGCAGGCGCAGCAACTGGCCCTGGCCCTGCGGGATGAAGTGCTGGACCTGGAAGCCGCCGGGATCAAGATCGTGCAGATCGACGAAGCGGCGTTCCGCGAAGGCCTGCCCCTGCGCCGGGCGCAATGGCAGGAGTATCTGGATTGGGCGGTGCAGGCGTTCCGCCTCAGTGCCAGCGGGGTGCAGGACCAGACGCAGATCCACACCCATATGTGCTACAGCGAATTCAACGACGTGATCCAGTCGATTGCCGCCATGGACGCCGACGTGATCACCATCGAGACCTCGCGCTCGGACATGGAGCTGCTGGAGGCGTTCAAGGCGTTCGACTACCCCAACGACATCGGGCCAGGGGTGTATGACATTCACTCGCCACGGGTGCCGGACACCGCGGAAATGGTCAAGCTGATGAGAAAGGCGGTCAAACGCATCCCTGCCGAACGGTTGTGGGTCAACCCGGACTGCGGCCTGAAAACCCGCGCCTGGCCCGAGACCGAAGCGGCCCTGATCAACATGGTCGCCGCCGCCCGGCAACTGCGCAGCCAGTTGGGTTGATTACACCCGTTGGAACACCGGCGTCGGTACTGGCCAACATCCGAACGCGGCCCGAGCCTATCGGCAGTGGCTACAAGGTGTCGTCGAAAGACAACCGCTGGGCAATCTTCATCAAACTGTCACGCAACTGTGGCAGCGCGCTTGAACAGACTTCATCAGACTCGCGCTCTACTGGGGTTCTGCGTTTCGGTGTTTGTTCATGCGGGTACGATTCTTTTCAATGATGCTGTTGCTGGCCGGGCTGACGCTCGGCCAGTTGTCTTTTGGCGCTTCGCGTTGCGACGTCAATGTCCCCACCCAACGGGTCGAACTGGAGCAGGTCAGCCTGGCGTACCAGAGCATCGGCCGTGCCTCGGACCCGGCGTTATTGCTGGTGATGGGCCTGGGCGGGCAACTGATCCACTGGCCCGACGAGGTGGTGGTCGCCTTGTGTCAGCAGGGGTTTCGGGTGATCCGCTATGACAACCGCGACGTGGGCCTGTCCACTTGGCGCCAGGTGCCGGACAGCGCCAACCTGACCTTCGAGGTCCTGCGCTACAAGCTCGGCCTGCCGGTGGCGGCGCCTTACACCCTGACGGACATGGCCGACGATGCCCTGGGCCTGATGAATGCCCTGCATATCGAGCAGTTTCATGTGCTGGGCGCGAGCATGGGCGGGATGATCGCCCAGCACCTGGCGGCCATGGCGCCGCAGCGGGTGGAAAGCCTGACCTTGATCATGACCAGCTCCGGCGCCGAAGGCCTGCCCGCGCCCAATGCGGCGCTGGTGCAGTTGCTCTCGCGACGCGGTGCGCCAAACCGCGCGGTGGCCCTGGAGCAGCAGGCCGATTTACTGGCGGCCCTGGGCAGCCCCGAAGTCAGTGACGATCGCCAGGTGCTGTTGCACCAGGCTGCGGAGTCCTACGACCGTGCATTCAACCCCGAAGGCGTGAAGCGTCAGATCATGGCGATCCTCGCCGAGCCGAGTCGGGTCACCCTGCTCAACCAATTGCGGGTGCCGACCCTGGTGGTGCACGGCACCGCCGACCCGCTGCTGCCGGTGATGCACGGCGTGCACCTGGCCGCGCATATCCAGGGCAGCCAATTGAAGCTGATCCCGGGGCTGGCCCATCGTTTCCAGGAGGCGTTCAAGGCGCCGTTGCTGGCGGCGGTGCTGCCGTACCTGCAAGCCCACCGTGAAGACACCTCGCACTGGGCGCAGATCGAACCCCTGGCCGCACCGAACCTGCTGTGAGCAGGGGCGGCACAGGCTGAGGCTCAGCGAATGATTTTATCGACCTGGATCCCGAGCTTTTTCAGGCGATACCAGAAGCTGCGCTCGGAGATGCCAATCAATTGCGCGGCGGCGGCTTGCACGCCATTGCTCTGTTGCAGGGCGCTGAGGATGTAGGCTTTTTCCACCTCGGCCAGGGCCGCTTCCAGGTCGCTGGGCACGCTGGCCCCTGCGCTCAGCGCGACCCCCGGGGCACTGTCGGCCGGTGCCGGGGTGAACAGGTAATCGGGCAGGTCGTTCTCTTCGATCACTGCACCCTTGGCGACGATGGTCGCGCGTTCGACGCAGTTCTGCAGTTCGCGGATATTCCCCGGCCAGCTGTAGTTGGCCATGGCCTGCAGGGCCTGCGGGCTGAAGCCGCTGATGCGTTTGCCGGCGGTGGCGCCCAGGGTATGGGCGAAGTGGCGGGCCAGGGGCGCGATGTCTTCGACCCGCTCACGCAGGGCGGGCAGAGGGATGGGGAAGACATTCAGGCGGTAGTAGAGGTCCTCGCGAAACTCCTTGTTGGCCACCGCTTCGAGCAGGTTCTTGTTGGTCGCGGCGATCACCCGCACATCGACCTTGCGCTCGCGCGGGTCGCCCACCGGTTCGATCACCCGTTCTTGCAGGGCGCGCAATATCTTGGCCTGCAACGCCAGGGGCATGTCGCCGACTTCATCGAGAAACAGGGTGCCCTTGTCAGCCTGCTGGAAACGCCCGACCCGGTCCGCCACGGCGCCGGTGAAGGCGCCCTTGCGGTGGCCGAACATCTAGCTTTCCAGCAGCCCTTCGGGAATCGCTGCGCAGTTGACCGCCACAAACGGCCGGCCGGCGCGGTTGCCGTGCTTGTGGATGGCCCGGGCAACCATTTCCTTGCCGGTGCCGCTTTCGCCGGTCAGGAGGATGGTGGCGCTGCTTTCACGCACCGAATCCACGGCTTGCAGCACCCGGCGAAAGGTCGGGCTGTCGCCCACCAGGCTGTCGATCTGCTGGTGCTCGTCGAGCTCGGCGCGCATGCGCTGGTTGTCTTTGAGGATGTCGCGAAACTGCAGGGCCTTGCTGACGGTGATGTCCAGCTCGTCGATATCGAAGGGTTTGGCAATGTAGTCGTAGGCGCCGTCGCGCATCGACTGCACGGCGTTTTTCACCGTGCTGTAGGCGGTCATCACGATCACCGGCAACTGCGGATAGCGCAGCTTGATCTCGGCCAGCAGTTGCGGGCCATCCATGCCGGGCATGCGCCAGTCGCTGATCACCAGGTCGATGTCTTCCTGCTCCAGAACCTTGAGCGCGTGCAGGCCGTTGCTGGCGGTAAACACCTGGATGCCGTTCTGGCTCAGGGCCGACGACAGCAGGTCGCAGAGTTTGGGCTCGTCATCGACCACCAGCAGGTTATGCGTCATCAGCGTCCTCTTCGTCATCTTCACCGTTGGCCGGAATGTACAGGCTGAACGTGGCGCCGGCATCTTTTTCACTGCTGCATTCGATGTGCCCGTCATGGTTTTCCATGATCGAGAACACCTTCGCCAGGCCCAGGCCGGTGCCCGAGGCCTTGGTGGTGACGAACGGCGTGAAGATGCGTTCAAGCATGTCCGGCTCGATGCCTTGCCCGGTGTCGGTGACGCTGATGATGGTGTAGTCCTCGTCCTGGGCGATGCCCAGGGTCAGGCGTCCGCCTTCGGGCATGGCGTCTATGGCATTGAGGACCAGGTTCAGGCAGGCCTGCTTGAGCTGGCGTGCATCGGCGTACAGGGTCGCGCCCGGGGCCTGGTCGTCGATCCGCGCATCGATCTTGTGCAGGGCCAGTTCCGGTTCGCAGAAGCCGATCAGTTCTTCCATCAGCGGCCGGGCCGGCTGGGTCGAGCGCATGGGCGCGCTGGGCTTGGCGAAATCGAGGAAGTCGGTGATCAGATCGTTGATGCGGCTGACTTCGCTGATCACGTATTCCAGGTGGCGCTTATCGCCGTCGGGCAAGTCGGCACGGCGGTGCAGCAACTGGGTCGCGGTCTTGATGATGCCCAGCGGGTTGCGGATTTCATGGGCCAGGCCCATGGCAACCTCGCCCAGGGCATGCAGTCGATCACGGCGACGCAGTTGCGACTCCAGGTGCTGCAACTCGCCCAGGCGCTCGGTCATGTGGTTGAAGGTGCTGCTCAACTCGGCCAGTTCATCGCCGCCGCTGACCGGCACCCGCTGTCGGTAGTCGCCGGCAATCACCGCTTGCACGCCTTTGGACAGGCCGCGCAAGGGCCGGGTCAGGCGCTGCGAGACCAGCCAGCCGACGGCCAGGGAGGCTGCCGAGCTGAGAAGGAAAATCAGGATGAACAGGTTGCTCTGGTTGACCAGCCCCACCAGGCTGCTGTGGCGCAGCAGGCCGCTGAAAATCACACCCACCAGGTCGCCGCTGTCATTGAAGATCGGCCGATACAGGCCGCTGTAGCGGCTGGTGAACTGTTCGCTGGGCTGGCGCGTGGTGCGCAGGATCGCTTCGATTTTTTCCGGCACCCGGTTGGGGTGATCCTCGAAGCGCTGGGTGGCGAAGATCTCGGCAAAATCGTCGGCCTTGGCCAGGTATAGGCGCAGGTCGAGGGAGTGCACTTCGGCCACGCTGGTGAGGAAGCTGGCATCCAGGTAGGTGGCGATCAGCAGCTGGTAGTCGATGCCATCCAGGGTGGTCTGGAAGGTCGAGACCACCACGCCGGTCGCCACGCCGCCGACCTGGACCGTCTGCAGCACGGCATTGGACGCAGTGCTGATCTGCCCGACGATGTTGTCGGCAGCGGTACTGAACACCACTTTGTGGTCGCTTTTGCGGATCAGCGCCACCACGTCGATACCCATCGAGTCGGCAATGTCGGCGGTCAGCTTGTCGTGCTTGGCCGCATTGCGATCGGTGGGCGGGCGGGTGTAGCGCAGGAACAGCTGGGCGATACGGGCGTTGTCGTGGAGGATTTCGGTGATCTCGTCCTCGACGATCTTGGTCGACTCCTGCAGCCAGATACGCACGTTGCTGTCGAAGATTTCCGACAGGGTGGCCGCTGCCAGCTCGGCGGCGATCATGGTCGGGATCACGCTGACCATCCAGAAGGCCAATACCAGCTTGCGCTGCAGGCTCCAGCGAGAGATGGCAAACGGGCGCGGGGGACGGCGTTCTTTTTTGGTCATGAACTTTCGCTTATTGCAGCAGCCATGGCGGGGTCGGATCGATCCGGGCGGACAAACAGTTTTATCAGTTTGAGCAGGGTGTTGAGCAAGGGGTTTCGATGCCGGAAGAACAACGTATTGCCGGTAAAGGAACAGCCCAGGCGCAGTTTACTGGCGTAGCCGGCCTGGCCACACTCGTACAGCGCAATCTTGTGTTCGATACAGTAGTCGACATTGGCCAGCCAGCTACGCATGTACAGGTTGTGCTCCCGGGTGAGGTCCAGGTCGTGGGCGAAAAACTTGTCGATCAGCCGATGCCGGTCGATGAGGATCAGGTTGAACGCCACCAGTTGTTCGTCGATCCAGTACAGCACGCAGGCCGCGCGCTCGCCCAGGTGTTCGAGGATGCCGGTGAAGTAGTCCGCCGGCAGGCGTTCGAATTGCAGGTCGCTGCGCGCCAGCGTCGCCTCATACAGCCGCATGATGTCGGGCATGACGTCGTCGATCGAGCGCCGCCATTCAATCCGCGGGCCCGGCGCGCGCAGTTTGCGCCGCAGGTCCTTGCGGGTGGATTTGCCCAGGGTGCCCAGGTAAGCGTCGATGGAACCAAAGGGAATCGGCAGCAGCGCGCTCGGCAGGCTGGGCATCGCCTGGAAACCTGCGGCCTGGCAGCTGTCGGCCCATTGCCGGTCGCTGCTGGGGGCGTCCTTGACCGCCCGCAGGCCGATGCCGAGGGCGTCGGCATCGCGTTGGGCGATCAGCAGCAGGTGTTCCAGCAAGGCCTGGCGCCGTTCGACCGGCACATGGCTGGCGGTGCCGGCATTGCACTGTTCGGCCACCGGTGAACCGATGGCGTACAGGCGCAGTTGCAACAGTCCCGGCCAATAGCGCTGCAGGCGCTCGGTGATGCGCTTGCCGATTCCCTGGACCGTGGTGTCGAGCCGATACCCGGTGGTGAAGGCCGGCGCCACCGCCACCAGGGTCGAGCCTTCATAGAGCGCCAGGTAGCGCCATTGGAAGTCTTCGATCCCGGCGTTTTCCACCGCCAGGTAATAGTCCCAGTCCTCCAAGGCATTCGGGAAACAGTCATTCCAGGCACGGCGGTCGATGGCCTGGATGGTCGAATAGGCTTGGGCGGTAATCACGTCTCGTCCTTAAGTTACGCCAGCTGTCGATAGTCTTCGCGCACGGCTGGCGAGTGAGCCTGTTGCTCGATGAACGCGAGGCTTAACTCCACGACCCGACGGTATTGCAGGTCGACTGTGATCATGTGATAGCAGTTGTCGAGGAGGATCTTGGTCACTGGGCCACCGAGTTTGCGTTCCACATAATCGGCGTTCCAGCGGCTGGTGATGTCGTCTTCGATCGAGTGCAGCACCAGGGCCGGCGTGGTGATCGACGGCATGCGTTTTTTCACCACGGCGTTCATCCGATGCAGTTCGCGCACGGTCACCCCCTCCATGGTCAGCAGCCCGGCATTGCTGCTCTCGCCGGCTTTCATCTGCCGCTCGACGATGGCCCGCAGGCGTTGGTTCTTGATGCCGTAGGGCGGTTTTTCCTCGAAGCTGCAGATGTGCACGCCGAACGGAATCTTCATCAGCAACGGGGTCAGGAACGCCAGTTTGTTGATGCTCCAGCCGTCGTACTTGAGGGTGGTCGAATACATCAGCAGGCCGGTGACCTGCCCCGGATGCTCGGACGCCACGTACATCGACATCACTGCACCCATGGACAAGCCGCCGACAAATACCTGCTGGTGACGCTGACGCACGCCGACGAAGGTTCTGCGCACCCCCTCGTACCAGTCCTGCCAGCCGGTGGCCTGCAGGTCGCTGTTGTCCCCGCAGTGCCCGACCAGGGTCGGCACGTACACCGTGCAGCCCTGCTTGGCCAGGCCCTGGGCCACCCGACGCAACTCCGTCGGGGTGCCGGTCAGGCCGTGGATCAACAGGACCCCGACCGGACCATTGCCGAGAACGAAGCCCGAGTCGCCTTGACCCAGATCGATCCCTGCCACGTTCACCGCTTCATGGCTCGAACCAGCAACTGCTCGAGCAGCTTCAGGCCCAGGTCGATTTCCGGATAGCTGATCTCCAGGGACGGTGCCAGGGTGATCACGTTCTTGTAGTAGCCGCCGACGTCGAGGATCAGGCCCAGTTTCCGACCGTCAACCAGCATGTCGCCCTTCATGCCTTCCTCGACCATGTAGTCCAGGGTCGCCTTGTCCGGGGTGAAGCCGTCCGGACCGCAGATTTCGCAGCGCAGGGCCAGGCCCAGGCCGTCGACATCGCCGATGATCGGGAAGCGCTTCTGCAACTCCTGCAGGCCGTCGAGGAAGTATTTGCCCTTGGCCATGACCATCGCGCCGTAGTCGACTTCGCTGGTCATCTTGAACATTTCCAGGCCGACCGCCGTACCCAATGGGTTGGAGGCGAAGGTGGAGTGGGTGGAACCTGGCGGGAAGATTTTCGGGTTGATCAATTCTTCCTTGGCCCAGATGCCGCCCAGTGGGTTCAAGCCGTTGGTCAGTGCCTTGCCGAACACGATCACGTCGGGTTGCACGTCGAAGTGTTCGATCGACCACAGCTTGCCGGTGCGCCAGAAGCCCATCTGGATTTCATCGACCACCATCAGGATGCCGTGCTGGTCCAGGACCTGCTTGAGCTCGCTGTAGAAGTTCATCGGCGGGATCACGTAGCCGCCGGTGCCCTGGATCGGCTCGACGTAAAACGCGGCGTATTCGCTCTGGCCGACTTTCGGGTCCCAGACACCGTTGTATTCGGTTTCGAACAGCCGGGCGAACTGCTGCACGCAGTGGCTGCCGTACTCTTCCTTGGTCATGCCTTTCGGGCCACGGAAGTGGTACGGGAACGGAATGAAGTTGGCGCGCTCGCCGAAGTGGCCGTAGCGGCGACGGTAGCGGTAGCTGGAGGTGATCGACGAGGCACCGAGGGTCCGGCCGTGGTAGCCGCCTTCGAAGGCGAACATCAGGCTCTTGCCGTTGCTGGCGTTGCGCACCACTTTCAGCGAGTCCTCGATGGACTGCGAGCCGCCGACGTTGAAGTGCACGCGGCCGTCGAGGCCGAATTTCTTCTTGGCATCGACCGCGATCATTTCCGAGAGCTCGATCTTGCCTTTGTGCAGGTACTGGCTGGCGATCTGCGGCAGGGTGTCGATCTGCTGTTTCAGGGCGTTGTTCAGACGCGGGTTGGCGTAGCCGAAGTTGACCGCCGAATACCACATTTGCAGGTCGAGGTAGGCCTGGTCTTCGGTGTCCCAGACGTAGGAGCCTTCGCAGCGGCTGAAAATGCGCGGCGGCTCGATGTAGTGGACGGTGTCGCCGTAGGAGCAGTACTTGGCTTCTTTTTCCAGAAGGATCTGGTCTTCTGCGGTGGCAATGCGAATGTCAGACATGATGGAATAGTTCCTGTGGTTCAGCAGAATTTTCAAGGGAGAAGGTATTGGCGTTGGCGCTGCCGTTAGGCAGTTGGGCCATCAGCGCAGGCAGCTCGGCGAAGGTGTCGAAGCGTGCATAAGGAATTTCATTGCGCTCGCAGTATTCGGCCAGGCGGTCCTTGGCAAAAACGAAGTCGGCGGTGGAGGCCACGCACATGTCGGACTGGCCGTCACCGATCACCAGCACGCGTTTGCCACGCGGGGTGGATTTGCATTTGCAGTTGCCGGATGCCGCACGGCAGGCGTCGCTGGCGTAGGGGAAGTCGATGCGCCAGCTGTTGTGGTCGACCTGGCGCAGGCGGTTGGCAAGGATCGGCAGCAGGCTCACGTAGTTGCGCGCCAGGATCCGGGCGATGCCTTGTTCGATGCCGTCGCTGACCACTTCAATGGAGGCGCCGAGGCCGGTCACATGGTCGACGAAGTCGGGAAAGTCGGGGTCGATTTCGACACTGTCGAAATACCCGAGCAGCTCGGACGGGGTCGCCTTGACCAGCGCCAGTTGGCGACTGAGGCACTCACGGGAACCGATGTGACCGTCGAGCCACTCCTGCTCGATGCTCTCCCAGCTAGGGTCGGCGAAGCGTTGGAGGACGTTGTCGATCACGTCGGTGCGGGTGATGGTCCCGTCGAAGTCACACACGATATGCCAGTGCATCATCTGCAGTTACCTGTTGGATAGGAGCGCTGTTTGCGCTTGCCAGAGAGGTAGAGCAGGGACTGTGCCAACTGGAGAAAACCCAGCAGGGCTGGGCTTGCGGCGGCGGGTCGGGGCGTTTTTCAGCTTTGTAGCTACAATTTTTGTAGCTTGCTACAAACAACATCAGTGCTTGCGCAGACACCGACGTCTAGGGATTGATGCGCGCATGTTCAGACAAGGAAATGCACCCATGCCCAGGTTCACACGTTCTGCCCTGTTCGCCGGCCTGCTGGCGTTGGGGGCGGGTTCCACAGCCCTGGCCGACGACGGCATCACCGGACAGGTCGGGCTGGGCGTCGGCTACCAGCCCCACGACCCAAGCGGCAGTCGCTATGAAAGCGTGCCATTGCCGTACTTCGACCTGGACTGGGGTCCGGTCAGCCTCGACACCGATGACGGCCTGACCTGGGATGCCCTGTCGGCCAACGGTTTCAGCGCCGGGCCGTATATCAATTACTTGCCAGGGCGTAACGCCAACGGCTCGCTGCGCGGCCTGCGAGACGTGCCGAACATGGCCGACGTTGGGGGTTTTATCGAGTATGCGCCGGACGATTTCTGGCGCGTGTTCGCCTTCCTCGGCCACGCGGTGGCGGGAGGCGATGGTCAGGGCGGGGTGCTGGGCAAGGTCGGTGGCGAGATCGGTTACCCGCTGGGTGCCGGGATTATCGGCAGCAATAACCTGACCGCACACTTTGCCGATGGGCGTCAGGCCCAGACCTTTTTCGGGATCAGTGGCGACGAGGCCCAGGCCTCCGGCATCGCGCCGTACAACGCCAGTGGCGGTTTGCAGAACGTGACCCTGACCCAGAACCTGCAAATTCCCCTGGGCGGCGACTGGTCGCTGATGACCAGTGCCAGCTGGATTCGCCTGACCCATTCGGCGGCGGACAGCAGCATCGTGCGCGAGAAGGGCCAGGTCAATCAGGGCCAGGTGCAGACCGCAATCAGCTACAAATTCTGAAGCGTGCTGGCTGCGGCCAGCGTCGTTTCAGCTTGCCTCGCCCTCGGCCAGCAGGGCGATCCCGCCGATGATCACCAGTACGCCGACCCAGTGCAGCAGGCTGATCTGCTCGCCCAGGCCCAGCCAGGAGCCGAGCAGCACCACCACGAACACCAGTGAACTCAAGGGGAAGGCCAGGGACAGGCTGCTGCGTCGCAGAATCAGCATCCAGACGAAAAAGGCGCCGATGTAACAGGCGATCGCCAGCAGGATCCCCGGGTTGGCGGCCACCGCCAGCAGCCATTGCAGGGTGAAGTCCATCTGTCCCAGTTGGTCGCCGGCCACCTTGGTCGCGATCTGCCCGGCGCTTTCAAAGCCGATCAGCAGGGCCCAGAGCACCACGGTGCCCAGGCGCTCGTGGAGCCAGCCGGATGAGGTGGTTGAAGTCATGTAGGGTTCCTTTCAATCGTGAATAGAGGCTCAGGTACTAGCGATGCACACCAGCATCACGCCCAGGGTGATCACCAGGGTGCCGAGCCAGCGCCGCCGGCTGACGTGTTCACCGAGGATGACCTTGCCGGCCAGGACCACGCCGCAATAGGCCAGGGCCGCGGCTGGAAACAGCAGGCTCAGGGGCGCGCGGGACAAGGCTTCGAGCCAGACGAAAAACTCGATCACATAGGCGCCGATCCCGCACCAGAGCAGGGGCGCATTGAATACCTGGCCCCAGAACGCATTGAGGCGAAAGCCGCCTTCGAGTTCGGGCAGGCGGTCCAGGCCGAGCTTGAAACAGAGTTGGCCGATCACATCCAGGACGATGGAAAAGGCCACCAGCAGAACAACGGTCAAGGTCACGGGTACAACTCCTCGAACAGGCTCATCAGCGCTTCATTGGTCACCGAGTTGCGCAGCAGGTCGGCCTGGCTCCAGCGTTCGACAGGCGGTTGGTCGGATGTGGCTTCCCAGCGCTTGAGGGCGTTGCTGAAGGCCGGCGCGGCAAATTCGCCGCAGACATCGATGCCCAGAACCCGTTTGCCCTCGGCCAGCAGGCGCAGCGCCTGCAATAAGTGGCTCAGGCGCATGCCGCCCTGGTCCCAGTTGGTCGCGGCGTCTTCACTGGCCAGCACGTCTTTGTCGATGGTGATCCAGACCGCCTCGGTGGGCAGGCCGGCGATCATCTGAGCGATGAAACCGGGCCAGTCCTGGTCCACCAGGTTGTGCCAGTGCAGATGGTTTTCCCGCTGCTGGTGCCCGGCGCCATCGCCGATCCGGCCCCAGACCTTGGACGGCGCATGCTGCCAGGGAAACAGCTGCAGCTTGCCCTGGCGCAAGGCGCCCAGGTTGCCGCCGCGCAGTTGCGGGCTGTCGAGGTCCTCGCTGCACGGCCCCAGGGTGACGATGCGCTGGATGTGGGGCATTTGCAGCGCGCGGTTGACCCAAGAGCCGCAGTGCCGACGCGGGGCCAGTCGCACCCAGTCGGGGTGGTTATCGAAGTGGATCAGGCTCACCGGCTCCTTCAGGTTGGCGAGAAAGGCCGGGGTCAGATGGTGGTAGTCGCCGGAGCCGACAAAGAAGATTTCCGGCTGCGGCCCGTTATGCGCGGGCCGCTGGCCCAGGCGTTCGCTGAAGCGCCGGTAGGTGCGCTCGGTGGACCAGAGCCGCAGTTTCGGGCCCAGGTCCAGCAGGTCCAGGCGCCGCGCCTGACCGTTTTCCAAGCGTCGCGTGACGGCCTCCTGGGCGGTCAGACTGTGGTCGAGATCTAAAATATTCAACGTGTGATTTACCCATGGCAGCGCCCCGCCAGCGCTGAAACGCAGACCGGCCGGGCTTTCCACGGTAATTGCAAAGACCGGGCCACGTTCGAACGCGCGCCTGGACCGTAGCCGCTGCCGCAGGCCCGGATGAACGCCGAGGGGGTGTCAGGCAGATGAGGGGCGCCAGGTCCGGCCAGCGCAGCCTCGCGGGCTCGGCAGCGGCGACAGGTCAGGCGTGCAGGCGGACCCAGACGCTGACCAGGACCGTCGCGGCCATCAGCCAGGCCACGGCGGCCACGGCCAGGGAGGCTTCGAGGCGCAGGCGGTCGACCATCACGTACAGCGTCGCCAGGTACACGAAGTACGGAATGATCGACCACATGCCAAAGACGATGGTGGTCTTCAGGTCTTCCACCGAACGGCCCTTGCCGACGATGTAATGGGCGATCAGGGCGAAGGTCGGAAACAGCGGCACCAACCCGGCGATGTAGTAATTCCGGGTTTTCGCCAGGGCGGCCAGGATCAGCACCACGCCAGCGCCCAGTGCAGCTTTGAGCAATAGATCCACAGGTATATCTCGCTTGGGTCGGGTTAGTGGCTCAGGCCGTACTTCTTGACCTTGTCGAACAGCGTGGTCTTGGCCATGCCCAGTTCCTGGCTGGCCTGGGTCAGGTTGCCGCCGCTGCGCTGCAAGGCATCGCCCAGCAGATTGCGCTCGAAGGCTTCCACCGCTTCGGCAAAGCCCAGGCCCTGGGCCGGGTGGCTGCCGGATTTCTTGAACACCGGCAGGCCCAGGGCGAAGCGCTCGGCGACGTTGCGCAGCTCACGCACGTTGCCCGGCCAGTCGTGGCTCATCAGGATCGATACGGTCTGGTTGTCCAGCTCCGGCACCGCGCGGTCGAAACGCAGCGACGACTGCTGCAAAAAGTGCTCGAACAACTGCAGGATGTCCTCGCGCCGCTCGCGCAAGGGCGGCAGCTCCAGGGTCACCACATTCAGCCGGTAATACAGGTCGCTGCGAAACTGGTTGGCGCGGCTCAACTCATCGAGGTCGGACTTGGTCGCGGCAATCACCCGGCAGTCCACGGCCACGCTCTGGTTCGAGCCCAGGCGTTCCAGGGTGCGCTCCTGCAAGACCCGCAGCAGCTTGATCTGCAGGTTGATCGGCATGCTTTCCACTTCGTCGAGGAACAGCGTGCCGTCATGGGCGTGCTCGATCTTGCCGATGCGTCGCTTGCCGGCGCCGGTGAAGGCGTTGGCTTCGTGGCCGAAGATCTCGCTTTCGAACAGGTTCTCCGGCAGGCCGCCGCAGTTCAGCGCGACGAACTGGTGAGCGTGACGTCGACTGAAGTCATGCAGGCAGCGCGCGACCAGTTCCTTGCCGGTGCCGGTCTCGCCTTCGATCAATACGTTGGCCGAGGTGTCGGCGACGTTGGCGATCAGCTCGCGCAGGTTCTGCATGGCCGGTGAGCGGCCGATGATCCGGCCTTCCAGGGAGTCGCGCTCGGCCAGCTGCCGGCGCAACGAGGACACTTCCCGAGCCAGGCCCCGCTGTTCCAGGGCGCGGCGCGCAACGTCCACCAGGCGCTCGGGGGAGAAGGGTTTTTCCATGAAGTCGTAGGCGCCTTTCTGCATCGCGCCCACCGCCATGGAGATATCGCCGTGCCCGGTGATGAGTACCACTGGCAAGCTGCGATCGCGCGCCTTGAGGCGGGTCAGCAGCTCCAGGCCGTCGATACCCGGCAGGCGGATATCACTGATCACGATGCCGGGAAAGTTCTCGCCGACCTGGGCCAGGGCGTCCTCGGCACTGCCGACGCCGATGCAGGGGATGTCCTCCAGCCCGAGGGCCTGTTGGCAGCCCAGCAGGACATGGGGGTCGTCTTCGACGATCAGCACGGTGAGGTCGTGGTTCATAGCGGCTCGGCTCGAGTGGGGCTTACCAGGGGCAAGCTGAGGACGAAGGCGGTGCCTCCGGTGGCCGGGTGCTCGACACCCAGATTGCCGCCGGTGGCCGCGGCCAGGCTGGCCGACAGGGTCAGGCCGAGGCCCAGGCCCTGTTCACCCGGCTTGGTGGTAAAGAAGGGTTCGAACAGGTGCTTGCGCGCCTCGGCGTCGATGCCGTGGCCGTTGTCACGCACCCGCAGGCGGTATTTATCGTCGACCTGTTCGCCTTCCAGCCACAGCTCGGGCGCCGGTTGCGCCTGCATGGCGTCCAGGGCATTGCCGATCAGGTTGACCAGAATCTGCTCCAGACGCGTCTGGTCGATCTGTAGCTGAACGTCGCTGAAGTGACGGCGCAGGGCCAGTGGCAGTGGTTCGATACGCGCATTGAGCAGTTGCAGGGCCGCGTCCACCGCCTTGCCCAGGCTGGCTTCGCCCTGGTCGTCACCGCGCCGGGCGAAGGAGCGCAAGCTGGCGGTGATGCGGCCCATGCGATCGATCAATTCATTGATGGTCTTGAGGTTGGCGCTGGCGGTGTCCAGGGCTCCCCGTTCCAGGAAGCGCACGGTGTTGCCGGACAAGGTGCGCAGCGCCGCCAGCGGCTGGTTCAATTCGTGGGCGATGCTGGTGGACATCTGGCCGATGGCCGCCAGCTTGCCGGCCTGCACCAGTTCGTCCTGGGCGCGGCGCAGGGTCTCTTCGGCCTGGCGTCGTTCGCGGATCTGCCCCTTGAGCCGTTCGTTGCTGGCACGCAGGTCGGCGGTGCGTTCGGTAATCCGACGCTCCAGCTGATTGTTGGCTTCCTGCAGCGCTTCACGGGCGGCCAGGCGGGTGGCGATCACCTTGCGCCGTTCGTTCCAGGCGATCAGCAGGAACGCCACCAGGGCAAAGGCCACCGCCACCAGGATTCCCTGATTGATGGCTTCGCGGCGCAGGTCCTGCAACGGGGTGAGCAGGGTGAAATTCCACGGTGTGTCGCTCAGGGGCCGGGTCTGGGACAGGTAACTGATTTCCTGTTCGTCGGAGACCAGTTCGGTGTTGGCCGGGAAGGTCAGTTTTTCCACGCCCTCGGCCAGGCGTTCGCGGGCCAGGGGTTCCAGTTCGTTGAGCGGGAACCAGTAGTACTGCAGGCTGCGGGCCAGGCGCTCCTTGGTTTCATCGCTCAGGGGACGGACCGACTTGAGCCGCCGCGCCGGGTCGCTGGAGAGGATGATGATGCCGTTCTCGTCGCTGACAAAGGCTTCCAGGCGCGCTCGTTGCCAACGCTCTTCCAGGGCTTCGAGGCGGACCTTGACCACGGCCACGCCGATGATCTTGCCCTGGGCCTCCAGGCCATGGGCCAGGTAGTAGCCCGGCTCGCCATTGGTGCTGCCGATGCCGTAGAAACGTCCGGGCTGGCCGCGCACGGCGTTCTGGAAATACGCGCGAAATGACAGGTCTTCACCCAGGTAGCTGTCGACATCCCGCCAGTTGCTGGTGGCCAGCACCCGGCCAGTGGTGTCCATCACGTAGATCGCCCGACTGCGGCTGCGCCGGTTCAGGCCTTCGAGGTAATCATTGACCGTTTGCCGGTGTTCGGGCGTCGGGTCTTCCAGCAGCCGGGAAACGCTGGATTCCAGTTCCAGCAGGCTGGGCAGGTAGGTGTATTTGCTGATCTCGCTTTCGACGGCGCGGGCGTGCAGTTCCAGCTGCCGCTCGCCGTTTTCGCTGAGGCTGCGGACCCCGTTGTGCTCACTGACCCAAAAGCCGGCATACCCCAGGCCGATCATCAGCAAAATGATCAGTGGCGGCAGGAACAGTTGGCGAATCAGGCGAGGTTTCACGGCGAGTGATGGCGGCGCGGCGCGATAGAGAGTGGGGTCGCATTTCATCACAGATGCCTTGGGTCAACCAGCATGGCGAGGGGCCTGCTCTGGTTTCCAGTCGAGCGCGGAACCCGTGGCGAGGGAGCATGCTCCCGCTCGGCTGCGAAGCAGTCGTAAAACCGGTAATCGCGGTGTGTCAGGCACAGCGCGGTTGCAGGTTCTGGGGCCGCTGTGCGACCCCGCGGGGGCGAACTCCCTCGCCACACGGGCAAGGGAAGCGCCAAGGTTTCAGTGCTGCAGGATTTTCTCGAGGAAATGCTGCGCACGTTCGGAACGGGCACTGATGTCGCCGAAGAACTCTTCTTTCTGACAGTCTTCGATGATTTTGCCCTGGTCCATGAAGATCACCCGATCCGCCACTTTGCGGGCGAAGCCCATTTCGTGGGTGACGCACATCATGGTCATGCCTTCGTGGGCCAGTTGCACCATGACGTCGAGCACTTCGTTGACCATCTCCGGGTCCAGCGCCGAGGTCGGTTCGTCGAACAGCATGACCACCGGGTCCATCGCCAGCGCACGGGCAATCGCCACACGCTGCTGCTGGCCGCCGGAGAGTTGGCCGGGGTGTTTGTGGGCGTGGGCGGAAAGGCCGACGCGCTCAAGCAGTTGCAGGCCTTTCTTGGTGGCTTCTTCCTTGCTGCGACCCAAGACCTTGATCTGCGCGATGGTCAGGTTTTCGGTGATGGTCAGGTGCGGGAACAGTTCGAAATGCTGGAACACCATGCCGACCCGCGAACGCAGTTTCGGCAGGTTGGTCTTCGGATCGGCAATGGAGGTGCCATCGACCACGATGTCGCCTTTCTGGAACGGCTCCAGGGCGTTCACGCATTTGATCAGCGTCGATTTGCCGGAACCGGACGGCCCGCACACCACGATCACTTCACCTTTCTTGACCTCGGTGCTGCAATCGGTCAGCACCTGGAAGTCCCCGTACCACTTGTTGATGTTCTTGATAGAGATCATACGGCAAACCTTTTTTGCAGACGCTTGACCAGCAGCGAGGCGGCAAAGCTGATTGTGAAGTACACGAGCCCTGCGAAGATCAGGAACTCATTGGAGCGACCGATGATGTCGCCGCTGGAGCGCGAGGCATTGAGGAAATCCACCAAGCCCACGGTGTACACCAGCGAGGTGTCCTGGAACAGGATGATGCTTTGTTGCAGCAGCAGCGGGGTCATCTTGCGAAAGGCCTGGGGCAGGATGATCAGGCGCATGGTCTGGCCATAGCCCATGCCCAATGCCTGGGCGGCGCCCATCTGGCCCTTGGGGATCGACTGCACGCCGGCACGGACGATTTCGCAGAAGTACGCCGCTTCGAACATCATGAACGCCACGATGCACGAGGTGAACGCGCCGATCGGGGTGTCTTCGCCGGTGATCCAGCGCAGCACGAACGGCACCGCCAGGTAGAACCAGGTGATCACCAGCAGCAGCGGGATCGAGCGGAAGTAGTTGACGTACGCACCGGCGATCCGCGATAGCAGTTTGCTGTCGGACAGGCGCATCAACGCCAGGATGGTACCAAGGATGATCCCGCCGACGACGCCGAGCACCATCAGTTGCAGGGTCATCAGCATGCCGTTCCACAGGCCGGGAATGGCCGGGACGATGCCACTGAAATCAAATTCCATTATTTACCCCCCACAGAGATCAGGCCGGGCACTGCGACTTTCTTCTCGACCAGGCGCATCAGCAGCATCAGGCTCATGTTCAGGGTGAAGTAGATCAGGGTGGCCAGGGTGAAGGCTTCAAACAGGTTGGCGGAAAACTCGGCGGTCTGTTTGGTCTGCGCCAGCAATTCCATCAGGCCGATCAAGGACGCCACGGAGGAGTTCTTGAAGACGTTGAGGAATTCCGAGGTGAGCGGCGGAATAATGATCCGATAGGCCTGGGGTAGCAGCACGTTCCAGTAGATCTGCGGCAGCTTGAAGCCCATGGCACGAGCGGCGGATTCCTGGCCCCGTGGCAGCGCCTGGATACCGGTACGCACTTGTTCGCAGACCCGGGCGGCGGTAAACAGGCCCAGGCACACGACCACGCTCAGGTACGCCGACGTCGTCGGGTTGAGGTCCTGTTTGTACCAGTCCTGGAGGTTTTGCGGCAGCAGGTCGGGTACCAGGAAGTACCAGATAAACAGCTGAACCAGCAGCGGTACGTTACGGAAGAGCTCCACGTAAACCGTGGCGATCCCCGATACCAGGCGATTCGGCACGGTACGCATGACCCCGAGCACCGAGCCCAGTGTCAGCGCGATGATCCAGGCCACCACGGCAATGGCGATGGTCCAGCCCAGGCCGGAAATGAACCAGTCGAGATAGGTCTCGCTGCCCACGCCGGTGGACTTGAAGAACACGCCCCAGTCCCAGTTGTAATTCATTAGGGTCTCCCCTCAGATCGATCGATGTACAAGCACCCGCTTGGGGAGAATCCTTTCCCGCCTGATGTTGAAGATCAGGCACACACGATCGGCTCGACAACCACCGGTTCGAGTGTTTCCAAAAAATGCCAGCAGGTAGTGACAGACTCCTGAAGGGGCGGGGCCCCTTCAGGATGTAAGGTTAGTCAGGAATCAGGACTTTTTGTCGTCAGCCGCTTTGTCGGTCGGGTTGGCGATCAGGGCCTTGAGCTCGTCGCTCATCGGGAACATCAGGTTCAGGCCTTTTGGCGGGATTGGCGATTGGAACCACTTGTCGTAGATCTTGTTGATCTCGCCCGACTTGTAGGTCGCTACGATGGCGTCGTCGACGGCTTTCTTGAACGGGGCATCGCCCTTGCGCACCATGCAGCCGTAGATTTCATAGGACTGCGCGGTACCGGTCACGGCCCAGTCGGTCGGCTTCTTGGCCTTGGCCATTTCACCGGCCAGCAGTGCGTCGTCCATCATGAAGGCAACGGCGCGGCCGCTTTCCAGCATGTTGAAGGATTCACCGTGGTCCTTGGCGGAGATCACGTTCATGCCCATCTGCTTGTCGGCGTTCATCGACTTGAGGATGCGCTCGGAGGTGGTGCCGGCGGTGGTCACCACGTTCTTGCCCTTCAGATCAGGGAAGTCTTTGTAGGTGGAGTCTTTCTTGGCCAGCAGACGGGTGCCGATTTCGAAGATGCCTACCGAGAAATCAACTTGCTGCTGACGCTCGACGTTGTTGGTGGTGGAGCCGCACTCGACGTCCACGGTGCCGTTCTGCACCAGCGGGATACGGGTTTGCGAGGTGACCAGGTTGTACTTGACCTTGAGATCCGGCATGTCGAGGTCTTTCTTGATGGCTTCGACGATTTTCAGCTGGATGTCGTGGGAGTAGCCAACAGGAACGCCGGAAGCATCCGCGATGTAGGAAAACGGAATGGATGCGTCGCGATGTCCGAGGGTGATGGTGCCGGACTCTTTGATCTTCTTCAGTGTGCCGGTGAGTTCGGCTGCGAAAACTGGAGTGCTAATCAGAGCGGCAGCGATAGCTGCGCCCAACAGGTGGGGAACGATGCGCATCAATATTTCCTCGACATTTGTTTTTTTTATGAAGCCAGTTCGACGGCTCTTTTATACAGCGAATGCCTTGACGGCTCCTGATGTGTTGGCGATCAGGCATTCGTCGCAGAGTGTAGAGCATGAGTCGTGCCAGGCCAGGATAAAAGGATCAAGAGGCTGATTTAAAAGGGAATTAAATATCTATCCAGGGTTTCTGAAGCGGCGATTATCCGGTTATCCGAATCCGCGCGGGATGCTCGTTCGGAAAACCGAACATCCACCGTCTGGCTAACACACCCTAACGCAAAACCCCCGGGCCGTGAGGCGCCGGGGGTTGGGGTGAAGCACTCGGGGAGATCAGGCCGCTTCGATCTTGCGGCGGTTCTGCTCGACCTGTTCCAGATAGTCCCGCAGCTTCTGCTGTTCGGCTGCGGTGGTGAACAGGCCGAGTTTGCTGCGCCGCCACAGGATGTCCTCGGCATTGACTGCCCATTCCTCGCTGCACAGGTAGTCGACTTCACGGGTGTAGAGCCCGCCACCTAGGTGCTCGCCCATGTCGTTCAGGCCTTGCACACCTTCCAGCAGGCGCCAGGTGCGGCTGCCGTAGGTGGTGGCCCAGCGCAGGGCGATTTCCTCGGGGACCCAGTCGTACCGCTTGCGGATCGCCTCGCTCAGCGCCTGTGGGGTGCTCATGTCCTCACCGCCCGGCAGGGTCGCCTGGGCCGTCCAGCTCGGGCGGATGTCCTTGAAGTAGGGCGCCAGTTGAGCCAGTGCCGACTCGGCCAGTTTGCGGTAGGTGGTCAGCTTGCCGCCGAACACCGACAGCAACGGCGCCTCTTCAGCCGCGCCGGAAAGGGCCAGGGTGTAATCGCGGGTCACGGCCGAAGGGTTGTCGGACTCGTCATTGCACAGCGGGCGCACACCGGAATAGGTGTGGACGATGTCGTCGCGGCTCAGCTGTTTCTTGAAGTGGGCATTGACCACGTTAAGGATGTAATCCGTCTCGCCGTCGGTGATCGTCACTTTCGCCGGGTCGCCGGTGTATTCGCGGTCGGTGGTGCCGATCAGGGTGAAGTGATTCAGGTACGGGATGGTGAAGACGATGCGCTGATCTTCGTTCTGCAGGATGTGCGCATGTTCACCTTCGTAGAGCTTTGGCACGATCAGGTGGCTGCCCTGGATCAAGCGGATGCCGTAGGGCGAATCCAGCTTCAGGTCATCCTTGATGAACTTGGCGACCCACGGCCCGGCTGCATTGACCAGGGCCTTGGCGCGGATCGAGAACAGGCTGCCGTCGGCGCGCTCCAGGTGCAGGTGCCACAGGCCCTTGCTGCGCCGGGCGCTGACGCAACGGGTCTGGGTGTGGACGTGGGCGCCTTTCTCCCGGGCAGCCATGGCGTTGAGCACCACCAGGCGCGCGTCATCGACCCAGCAGTCGGAGTATTCGAAACCCTTGGTGATTTGCGCTTTCAGCGGGCTGTCGGTACCGAACTTGAGGCTTTTGGAACCGGCGAGTTTTTCTCGCTTGCCCAAGTGGTCATACAGAAACAGGCCGGCACGAATCATCCACGCCGGGCGCAGGTGTGGGCGGTGCGGCAGCACGAAACGCATCGGTTTGACGATGTGCGGCGCCTTGGCCAGCAGCACTTCGCGTTCGGCCAGGGCCTCGCGCACCAGGCGGAATTCGTAATGTTCGAGGTAGCGCAGGCCGCCATGGATCAACTTGCTGCTGGCTGAAGAGGTGTGGCTGGCCAGGTCGTCCTTTTCGCAAAGGAACACGGACAGGCCGCGACCGGCGGCATCGGCAGCGATCCCGACTCCATTGATCCCGCCGCCAATCACGGCAACATCGTAGACCTCGGCAAGAGGGGGCGTGGGCAAGGTAGAAGTGGGCATCGGCGGGCCTCGGGTTTCTTTTAATATTTGAATTGATATTTGAATTCGAACATTAATGTTCATTTCCGAAAATACTAGCGCATAAAGTCGCCCACAGCCAGTCGCCTTCGATTGAAAAAACTGATCGAAGCGGGCTCAAAGGAAAATATACGAACATTGTTCGACGCTTTGAGGCGGTCGTGGAGACTGCTCAGGCGCAGGCGGAAAAAGCCAAGCCTGCTGTTGCAGGCTGCTTGGGGGAGGGGTTACACCACTTCGAGGCGGATCTTGTGCTGGCTGAGCAGTTGGGCGAGGGCCGGGACGGGCTGCTGATCGGTTACCAGGCAGTCGATCAGGCTGATCGGCCCCAGGCGGATCATGGCGTTGCGCCCGAACTTGCTGGAGTCGGCGGCCAGGATCACTTGCCGGGCGTTGGCGATGATCGCCTGGGAGACCCGTACTTCCTGGTAGTCGAAGTCCAGCAGGCTGCCGTCTTCATCGATCCCGCTGATGCCGACCAGGGCGAAGTCGACCTTGAACTGATTGATGAAGTCGACGCTGGCCTGGCCCACCACACCGCCGTCGCGGCGCACGGTGCCGCCGGTAAGCAGCACGTCAAAGTCGTCCTTGGCGCTGAGCATGGAGGCGACGTGCAGGTTGTTGGTGATGATCTTCAGGTGGTTGTGGTTGAGCAGCGCCCGCGCAATGGACTCGGTGGTGGTACCGATATTGATGAACAGCGAGGCGTGGTCGGGAATTTGTGCGGCGATGGCTTCGCCGATGCGTTGTTTCTCATCGCGCATCTGATCGGCGCGCATGGCATAGGCGGTGTTTTCGACGCTGGAGTCGTAGGCGGCGCCGCCGTGATAGCGACGCAGCAGGTTCACTTCCGCCAATTGGTTGATATCGCGGCGGATGGTTTGCGGGGTAACAACGAACAGCTGAGCCATTTCCTCGATGCTGACGTAGCCGCGTTCGCGGACCAGTTCGAGGATTTGCTGCTGACGGGGAGGCAGATTCATGGGGCTTCCTTTGGGCTGCCGTGCAAAATTTGCCCATGATGCCGCAGGAATCTGCTCCCTACCAGTTACAACCGGACGCGAATCCGGCCTCAGGCCTGCTCAGCGCCTTCGTGGGGTTCCCAGTCGCGGGTGCGGCTGACGGCTTTTTTCCAGCCGGCGTAGAGTTTTTCCTTGGCGGCTTCGTCCAGAGCAGGTTCGAACTCGCGCTCGATCACGGCCTTGCCTCGCAACTCTTCCAGGCTGCCCCAGAAGCCACAAGCCAGGCCCGCCAGGTAGGCGGCGCCCAGTGCCGTGGTTTCGCGCATTTGCGGGCGCTCGACCTGGGTGCCGAGGATGTCGGCCTGGAACTGCATGAGGAAGTTGTTGGCCACCGCGCCACCGTCCACACGCAGGGCCTTGAGGCGTTCGCCGGAGTCCTGTTGCATGGCGTCGAGTACGTCGCGGGTCTGGTAGGCGATGGACTCCAGGGCCGCGCGAATGATGTGGTCAACCCGCACGCCCCGGGTCAGGCCGAACAGCGCGCCACGGGCATAGGGGTCCCAGTAGGGGGCGCCAAGGCCGGTGAAGGCCGGGACCAGGTACACGCCATTGCTGTCCTTGACCTTGTTGGCGAAGTATTCGGTGTCGTGGGCGTCGTTGATGATTTTCAACTCGTCCCGCAGCCACTGCACGGTGGAACCGCCGTTGAATACCGCGCCTTCCAGGGCGTATGCCACTTCACCCCGTGGGCCGCAGGCGATGGTGGTGAGCATGCCGTGCTTGGATTTGACCGCCTTGTCGCCGGTGTTCATCAGCAGGAAGCAACCGGTGCCGTAGGTGTTTTTTGCCTGGCCCGGCTCGACGCACATCTGGCCGAACAGCGCCGCCTGCTGGTCGCCGGCAATACCGCCGATGGCAATACCGCTCTTGGTGCGGCCGTAGATTTCGGACGACGACTTCACTTCAGGCAGCATGGCCCGCGGGATATCCAGCACTTCCAGCATCTTGGCATCCCACTCCAGGGTGTGGATGTTGAAGAGCATGGTGCGTGAGGCGTTGGTGTAGTCGGTGACGTGGGTCTTGCCGCCGGTAAATTTCCAGATCAGCCAGCTGTCGATGGTGCCGAACAGCAGTTCGCCGTCACGGGCACGCTCACGGCTGCCTTCGACGTTGTCGAGGATCCACTTGAGCTTGGTACCGGAGAAGTACGGGTCGGTGACCAGGCCGGTGGTGTCGCTGATGTATTGCTCGTGGCCGTCGCGCTTGAGCTGCTGGCAGATCTCGGTGCTGCGTCGGCACTGCCAGACGATGGCGTTATAGATCGGGCGGCCGGTGTTCTTGTCCCAGACCACGGTGGTTTCGCGCTGGTTGGTGATGCCGATGGCAGCGACCTGGTCATGGTGCAGGCCAGCCTGGGCCAGGGCCTCGACCATCACTGCGCTCTGGGTGGCGAAGATTTCCATCGGGTCGTGTTCGACCCAGCCGGCTTGCGGATAATGCTGGGCGAATTCGCGCTGAGCGGTGCAGACCACATTGGCGTCACGGTCGAAAATGATCGCGCGCGAGCTGGTCGTACCCTGATCGAGGGCAATGATGTAGTTCTTATTCTGAATGTCGGTCATGTCGATTGCCTTGGACGAAATAAGGAAGTGAGGTGAGGCGCGAGATCGGTTTGGGCAGGATCTCGCGCCCGCGGTTTCAAGAAGTTCTTACTTTGCCGTCAGTGGCCGGTTCTGCGTCCTTTGTAGCAGCAATGGCGCTAGGCAGGTGACGGGCAATCAGCCCGCGATAGGCTGCTGCACCGAGGCAGGCACCGACGATCGGAGCAAAGATCGGTACCAGGAAGTATGGGATATCACGGCCGCCGGTGAAGGAGACTTCACCCCAGCCCATGAAGAAGGTCATCAGTTTTGGACCGAAGTCCCGCGCCGGGTTCATCGCAAAGCCGGTCAGCGGGCCCATTGCGCTGCCGATCACGGCAATCAGCAAACCAATCAGCAAGGGCGCCATCGCACCCCGTGGCAGGCCGTTGTTGTCGTCGGTCAGGGACATGATCACCCCCATCAGGATGGCGGTGATCACCACTTCCACCAGGAACGCCTGGGCCGTCGACAGCGCCGGGTGCGGGTAGGTGGAGAACACCGACGCCAGCTCCAGGCTGGCCTGGGAGCCGCGAATCATCTGGTGGCTTTGTTCGAAATCGAAGAACAGGTTGCTGTAAAGCGTGTAGACCAGCAGCGCTGCGCAGAAGGCGCCGGCAACCTGGGCGAGGATATAGAACGGCAGTTTGCGCTTCTCGAAATCGGTAAACAGGCACAGCGCGATGCTGACGGCAGGGTTGAGGTGGGCCCCGGAAACCCCGGCCGTGAGGTAGATCGCCATGCTCACGCCGATCCCCCAGATAATGCTGATTTCCCACAGGCCGAAGCTGGCACCCGCCACCTTGAGCGCGGCGACGCAACCCGTACCAAAGAAGATCAGCAGGGCGGTGCCCAGGAATTCGGCAGTGCATTGGCCGAAGAGCGTTGGTTGTTGTAAAGCAGTTGTCATTGAAAACCTCGTTTTTTGTTGTTGTCTGACGCTTGGGCTAAGGGTGCCAAGCGCGATTTTCACCACCATCAGGATCCCCATCCCGATAACGGCTTACTGCCGGTACACCATTCGATCTACAGCATGATATTCATAAACGAAAAAATATAGACAAGAAACACTGCTGTCAAAGGTCGAAAGTGAACCGGTAGTCATTTTGTAGTTATCAGTCAGGTGAATGTTCGTCACAAGGACACACTGGGCCCTGGGACAATCTGTCGCCCAACGCCCGGGAAAATCGTTTCGACCCGGGTTGGCGGGCCTCGGGGTAGAGCCTTTTGCCGATTGATGTCCTAGAATCCGAGGCCCATGTTTTTAGTCTTTGTCCCTCCCTTGGAGCTGCCATGACCCCTGCACTGGATCTGCTGAAAAAAGTTCGCGCCGAACATCGGGTGCACAGTTACGAACATGATCCCAAGGCAGCCTCCTATGGGCTGGAGGCAGCGGAAAAACTGGGCCTGGACCCGGCACAGGTGTTCAAGACGCTGTTGGCCAGCAGTGAAAAGGGTGAATTGCTGGTGGCGGTGGTGCCGGTCGTCGGAAGTCTTGATCTCAAGGCCCTGGCCCAGGCCGCAGGGGTCAAGAAAGCCGAAATGGCAGACCCGGCGGCCGCGCAACGGGCGACTGGCTACCTGCTGGGGGGGATCAGCCCGCTGGGGCAGAAGAAGCGCTTGCGGACCTTTATCGACAACAGTGCCCAGCCGTTTGCGAGCATCTTTGTCAGCGCCGGGCGCCGTGGGTTGGAAGTCGAGCTGGCAGCGGCGGTGCTGGCCGAGCATACCCAGGCCAGGTTTGCCGATATCGGTCGCGCCTGAAGGCACTGGCGCCACGCCATGGGGAGAGGCCGGCGCTGTATGGTGAAAAATCCCCTGTTCTGTGGCTATCGCCTCCGGGGGGCGGGCCTCCATGCTGCGCGTCGCCTGTTCATGGAGAAGCCACATGCAATTCGAGTTTCATCAAGTCGACGCCTTCAGCGACCGCCCCTTCAGCGGCAACCCGGCCATGGTCTATCGCCTGGCGGCCTGGCCAGCCGATGCGCTGATGCAAAATATCGCCGCCGAACACAACCTGGCGGAAACCGCCTTTGTGGTGCGTGAAGACGCCGGTTGGCGCATTCGCTGGTTTACCCCGCTCACCGAAATCCCGCTGTGCGGGCATGCGACCCTGGCCAGTGCCCATGTGCTGTTCGAGGTGTATCAGGAGCCGGCGCAACGCATTGATTTCCTCAGCCGCTCCGGCCCCCTGAGCGTCACCCGCGACAGTGGGCGACTGTGGCTCGACTTTCCCCGTCGCCAGCCGGGCGAAGTCGGCGGGCTCGATCTGGCCGCCTTGACCCGGGCACTGGGGCGCGAGACGGTGCAGGTGCTGGCGGCCAACGAGCTGTTGGTGGTGCTCGATTCGGAGCAGGCCGTGCGTGATTGCCAGCCGGATCTGGCCGCCCTGGCCAAACTGCCGTGGCCCGGGGTGATTGTCACTGCTGCGGGGCGTGAGCATGATTTTGTGTCGCGCTTTTTTGCGCCAGCCATTGGTATCAATGAAGACCCGGTGACCGGGTCGACCCATTGCTGCCTGATCCCGTATTGGGCCGAACGCCTGGGCAAGACCGAGCTTACGGCCTACCAATGCTCGCAACGGGGTGGGGAGTTGTTCTGTCGGCTGGAAGGGGAGCGGGTGAAGATTGGCGGCGACGCGACCCTGGTGGCCTGCGGCGAATTGTTGTTGGGCTGAGGGGCAATGTGCAGGCGCCGTCCGATGGCGGCGCCTGCATAGCGGCAAGCCGGTGTGCGGTCAGTGGGCCGTGCTGTAGCGACGGACCCCGGCTTCGACCTGGACCATCTGCGCCGCCGTGCTGCCGTTGGCCTGGAACAGCACCAGGTGCTCGGCTGCGACCCGAATGCCCACATCCGCCCCGACCTGGTGGTCGACGTGGCTCGGGAAGATCGACTCCAACTGGCTACCGGTGGGCAGCTGCAGGCGGTACAGAGTCGATGCGCCAAGGAAGGTCTTGCCAACAATCCGCGCCTTGAGCGTGCTGTCCGGGGCGTAGACGATATCGTCCGGGCGCAGCAGGACATCCACCGCTCCCCCCACCGGCCAGGTATAGGCCCGATTGCCTCGCAGCATGCCGAGCTCGGTCTGCACCGATTCCGGGGTCGTGAGCTGCCCGCGAATAAAATAGCCCTGGCCGATAAAGCTTGCGACAAACGGGGTCAGCGGCTCGTGGTAGAGGTTGTAGGGCGTATCCCACTGCTCCAGGCGACCTTCCTTGAACACCCCGACGTGATCGCTGACGGCGAACGCTTCTTCCTGGTCATGGGTCACCAGAATCGCGCTGGTGCCACGGGCCTTGAGGATGTCGCGCACCTCATGGCTGAGCTTGCGGCGCAGCTCGCCGTCGAGGTTGGAGAAGGGCTCGTCGAGCAGCAGCAATTGCGGTTCCGGCGCCAGGGCTCGGGCCAGGGCCACGCGTTGCTGTTGGCCGCCAGACAGCTCGTGGGGGAAGCGCTTGCCGAGGTTCTTCAGGTTGACCAGCTCCAGCAACTCCTCGACCACTCGCTCTTTCTGCGGGTGCTTGCGGATGCCGAAGGCGATGTTGTCCGCCACGCACAAGTGCGGGAACAGGGCGTAATCCTGGAACACCATGCCGATGCGACGGCGTTCCGGGGCCAGGGTGAAGCCGGCGCTGGAAATGGTCTCGCCGGCGAGCTGGATCTCGCCTTCGTGCACCGGTTCGAACCCGGCAATCGCACGCAGGGTGGTGGTCTTGCCGCAGCCGGACGAGCCGAGCAGGCAACCGATGTCACCGGCGTTCAGGTGCAGGTTGAGGTTCTGGACGACCCGTTGATCCTGGTAGCCGCAGGCGAGATTGCGCAGGTTTAGCAGTAATGGCTGGCTCATGCGTGGTGGTACGCCGGCTCGACCAGAAATTCGAGCAGGGCCTTTTGTGCGTGCAGGCGGTTTTCGGCCTGGTCCCAAGCCACTGAACGGGCATCGTCCAGCAGGTCGAGGCTAATTTCTTCACCGCGGTGCGCCGGCAGGCAATGCATGAACAGCACGTCCTCGGCCGCGAGGTCGAGCAGGGCGCGGTTGACCTGGAACGGGGCGAACAGCTTCAGGCGCTTGGCGGTTTCTTCTTCCTGGCCCATGGAGGTCCAGACGTCAGTGCTCACCAGGTGGGCGCCGCGCACGGCGTCTTTCGGATCGCGGACGATGGTCACGCGATCGCCAGCCTGGGCCAGGAAGTGCGGGTTGGGCTCGTAGCCTTCAGGGCAGGCGATGCGCAACTGGAAGTCGAACTGGATCGCCGCTTCTATATAGCTGTTGCACATGTTGTTGCCGTCGCCGATCCAGGCCACGGTCTTGCCCTGGATCGAGCCGCGGTGTTCGAGGAAGGTTTGCATGTCGGCCAGCAACTGGCAGGGATGCAGGTCATCGGACAGGCCGTTGATCACCGGCACGCGGGAGTTGGCCGCGAACTCGGTCAGGGTGCTGTGGGCGAATGTACGGATCATCACCGCATCGAGCATGCGCGACATGACGATCGCGCAATCGCTGATGGGCTCGCCGCGACCCAGTTGGGTGTCGCGCGGGGACAGGAAGATGGCCTGGCCGCCGAGCTGGATCATGCCGGCTTCGAATGAAAGACGGGTACGGGTCGACGACTTCTCGAAAATCATTCCGAGCACGCGGTTTTTCAATGGCTCGAACAGTACGCCGCGGTTACGCAGGTCCTTCAGCTCGATGCCTCGACGAATCACGCTGACCAGCTCTTCGGGCGTGCAATCCATCAGGGAGAGAAAGTGCCTTGCGCTCATCATTAACTACCTTTTTGCAACAGACCGCAGATACTCAAAGCCTTGTTTATTTGAAAAACGGGCGAGACCTGCGGCGAAAGCCGCACGGGGCGACGAAATAGGGGAAGGCGCGATCTTATAATTAAATGTCGCGTCTTACCAATAGTGCTACGGCGTTTAGGGGATTTCAGAGAGGCTACGGTGCGAGTGCGGTAGCGCTTTTGAAGCCTGTTTCCTGACAGCAGCCGGCCATTTGTACACTGCCCCCACGCCGCTTGGCAATCAAGCAGGGCGGGCGCGGCGTGATCCCGGTCGTTTTCTGACCTGTCGGGCGAGGGGTTTTCCGGCAGCATTCACGGGCATGCACTCTGAAATATTTCCTAATGCAAAGTGCTGGAGTTATAACTGCGCAACAGCGACAGGGAAGTGTTGGCAATGCAGACAAAGGAACAACAACTGATGGCGCTGTTGGGGCTGACGGCACGGGCGTTGACGGACATGACGGCGTCCATGACCACCCTGTCGTTCGAGTTGCTGCGTAGCGAGGACGATGTCACACGCAATGCGGCGCGGCAGATGATCGATCGGATGATGACCATCAGTGCCGGCCTGGACGAGCAATGGCGCCTGCTGGCTGAGCTCGGCGGTCAGCAGGCCGAGCCGGACCCGCTGCTCAACGTGGCACAGATCACCGCCCAGGGCCCTCCCGGCTTGCCTTCCAACTGAGCGTCGGCGGTTATCGGCAGGCCTGATGCCCTGCGATTCACAGGACACCTCTCCCTGGCGCTGGGCACCCCGCAGCGCCATAGTTTTGTTTCCGCGGCCCGCTGGCTGCCCTGAATACAATAGAGACTGGCCATGACCAAGACTCTCCATCACCGTGCCTGCCATTTGTGTGAAGCCATCTGCGGCCTGACCATTGAAACCACCCAGGCCGAAGGCGCCGCGATCAGGATCACGTCGATCAAGGGTGACAAGGACGACAGCTTCAGTCGCGGCCATATCTGCCCCAAGGCAGTGGCCCTGCAAGACATCCAGGATGATCCTGATCGCCTGCGCCAGCCCATGCAGCGGGTGGGTGACCAGTGGCGGCCAATCGCCTGGGACGCGGCGTTTGCCCTGGTGGCCGAGCGCTTGGCGGCGATCCAGCAGCGCCACGGCAACAACGCCGTCGCCACCTATCAGGGCAATCCCAGCGTGCACAACTATGGGTTGATGACCCACAGCAACTACTTTCTCGGCCTGCTGAAAACCCGTAACCGTTTTTCCGCGACCTCGGTCGACCAATTGCCCCATCACCTGAGCAGTTACCTGATGTACGGCCACGGCCTGTTACTGCCGATTCCGGACATCGACCACACCGACTTCATGCTGATCCTGGGCGGCAACCCGTTGGCCTCCAACGGCAGCATCATGACCGTGCCGGATGTGGAGAAGCGCCTGAAGGCGATCCAGGCCCGAGGCGGCAAAGTGGTGGTGGTCGATCCGCGGCGCAGCGAAACCGCCGCCATCGCCGATCAGCACCTGTTCGTGCGCCCGGGAGGCGATGCCGCGCTGCTGTTCGGGATGTTGCATACCTTGTTCGATGAGGGCCTGACTCGCCCCAGCCATTTGCCGGTGGACGGTCTGGACCAGGTGCGCGAATCCATCGCCGGCTTCAGCGCCGAGGCCATGAGCCCGCTGTGCGCCGTGCCAGCCTTGCAGATCCGCCAGTTGGCGCGGGACTTTGCGGCCGCGGACAAAGCCGTGTGTTACGGGCGCATGGGGGTCTCGACCCAGGCGTTCGGCACCTTGTGCCATTGGCTGGTGCAATTGATCAACCTGGTCACTGGCAACCTCGATCGGGTTGGTGGTGCGCTGTGCACGGAGCCGGCGGTGGACCTGGTGGCATCGACCTCGGGCGGGCACTTCAATGTCTGGCAAAGCCGGGTTTCCGGACGGCCTGAATACGGTGGCGAGTTCCCGGTATCGGCACTGGCCGAGGAGATTCTGACCGAAGGTGAGGGCCAGGTCCGGGCGCTGATCACCATTGCCGGCAATCCGGTGCTGTCCACGCCCAATGGCCGGCAACTGGAGCAGGCGCTGGACGGCCTGGAGTTCATGCTCAGCATCGATTTGTACATCAACGAAACCACGCGCTACGCGGACTTGATCCTGCCCTCCACATCGGCCCTGGAGAACGATCACTACGACACCACCTTCAATATGTTCGCGGTGCGCAATGTGAGCCGTTTCAACCAGGCCATTTTGCCCAAGCCCGAGGGTGCGCTGCATGACTGGGAGATCTTCGTCGGCCTGGCCCAGGCTTTTGCCGCCCACAGCGGCCAGCCGCTCAAGCCCACCGTGGCGCCGGCGCAGATGATCGATCGGGGGCTGCGAGGCGGTCGCTACGGTGATGACTCGACGTACCAGCTTTCCCTGGCGACCCTGGCCCATCATCCCCATGGCATCGATCTGGGGGCGCTCAAGCCGAACCTGGCGCAGCGCCTGAAGACCGAGAACCAGCGGGTGCAAGCCGCCCCGGCGGCGATTCTGGCTGATCTGGAGCGTTTTGCCGCGTTACAGGCGCCCTCGGTCGATGAATTGCTGATGATCGGGCGGCGCCACGTACGCAGTAATAATTCATGGATGCACAACTATCACCGGCTGGTGAAAGGCAAGCCGCGCCATCAGTTGCTGATGCACCCCGATGACCTGGCCAGTCGTGGTCTGAGCGACGGGCAACGAGTGCGGGTCAGCTCGCGGGTCGGGATGATTGAAGTTGAAGTGCTGGCCAGCAGCGAGATGATGCCGGGGGTGGTCAGCCTGCCTCACGGTTGGGGGCATGCGCGGCCTGGCGTGCACATGAGCATCGCCAGCGAGCAGCCGGGCTCCAGCGCCAACGACCTGACCGATGAGCGGCAACTCGACGAATTATCGGGGAATGCGGCGCTCAACGGCGTGCCGGTCAAGGTGCAGGCTGCTTGAGGTGTCTGTCGGGGAGACCGAGCATGGCGCTCGGCTTTCCGTTACAATGCGCCACCGTGCCGACAACAGAGTCGGAAAGTTCAGCCGAGGTGTTCCATGGATATCATCGAAACTATTAAAGAGCAGATTGCCAACAACACCATTCTGCTTTACATGAAAGGCTCGCCGAATGCCCCGCAGTGTGGCTTCTCCGCGAAAGCCGCTCAGGCCGTAATGGGCTGTGGTGAGAAGTTCGCTTACGTGGACATCCTGCAGAACCCGGAAATCCGCGCCAACCTGCCGAAATACGCCAACTGGCCAACCTTCCCGCAACTGTGGGTGGGTGGTGAACTGGTCGGCGGCAGCGACATCATGGCCGAGATGTTCGCCAATGGTGAGCTGCAGACCCTGGTCAAGGAAGCTGCCGAAAAAGCCGCTGCGAACAAGACCGAAGCCTGATGCAGGTGCAGTAGCTTCTACGCTGCTGCAGGCCGTGAGGCCATCGAATAAAAGCCCCGCCATGCGGGGCTTTTGTTTTTGCGGTGATTGATAAGTGCGATGAAATTAAAGGGTCGCATATCGTTATCAATCGCAACTACGGTTTATCTAAATAAGCCGCGCAATAAAAAGCCCCGCGCCTCGATTAAGAGGGCGGGGCGTTTTAACAGTGGTGAGCGGTGCGAAGGTTATTCGCCCATCTGCGATTGCAGATAGTTCTCGATACCCACTTTGTCGATCAGGCCCAGTTGGGTTTCCAGCCAGTCGATATGTTCTTCTTCGGACTCAAGGATATCTTCCAGCAGTTCACGGCTACCGAAGTCGCCGGTGACTTCGCAATGGGCGATGGCTGCCTTGAGATCGGCGTGGCCGGTGCGCTCGATACGCAGGTCGCACTCAAGCATTTCCTTGGTGTGTTCACCGATGTGCAGCTTGCCCAGGTCCTGGACGTTCGGCAGGCCTTCGAGGAAGAGGATGCGCTTGATCAGCTTGTCCGCATGCTTCATCTCGTCGATGGACTCGTGGTACTCGTGTTTGCCCAGCTTGTTCAGGCCCCAGTCTTCATACATGCGTGCATGCAGGAAGTACTGATTGATCGCGACCAGCTCATTGGCAAGGATCTTGTTGAGATGCTGGATGACTGTAATGTCGCCTTTCATGATGGGGTCCTGCCCTGTATCAGCTGTGTATAAGGCGGAGTCTGAGCTGCGCAATCATGAGTGTCAAACCTAAGTTATTGAATAATATATGAAAATTAATCGGAATAAGAATGTTTGTGTTCCGCGTTATGACGCTAAGCGATTGAATTCTAGGCATAAAAAAACCGGACACTAAGTCCGGTTCCTTGAAATACGGTTATTTACGCGACATTAAATTCTACGGGATAGGGAATCGCTGCCTGGCTGCTTTGCACTTTGGTCAGGGTTTCCCGCACGACCTGCTTGGCCAGGCATGCACATTTGCCGCATTGGCTGGCGACGCCGGTGGCTTGGCGTACTTCGCGGTAGCTGCAGCAACCTTCAAAGATCGCATCGCGGATTTGTCCGTCGGTGACGCCAGTGCAGAGGCAGACATACATAAGGTGAGAACCGTCGCTGGTTATGGCCCAATTGCGATGGATCTTAATGTTAACGAGAATGATTGTCAAAGTGGTTTGGCGGGGTTTTTCAGCGAATCGGACAAGTCTGACGAACGGCCTTTTTTCGGTCCCGCGGGCTGGTATCGAAACGGGCGGTTTTGCACGCATCCACAGCAGCAGATCTAAAAACGATTAAGGACAGCTCAAACACGCGGTGTATGATGGTCGGTCCTTACGCAGCAAGATCGCGTCACCGGGTTGTCGTATAGCCGCGGCAGACTGGGATGATCTTGCTCTTCATTCGACCACACCAGGAGATATCCAATGAGCGTACTCGTAGGCAAACAAGCCCCTGACTTCACCGTTCCCGCTGTTCTCGGCAATGGCGAAATCGTCGACAGCTTCACCCTGTCCTCGGCCATCAAAGGCAAATACGGCCTGGTGTTCTTCTACCCGCTGGACTTCACCTTCGTTTGCCCGTCCGAGCTGATCGCTCTGGACCACCGCATGGCAGACTTCAAGGCACGTAACGTAGAAGTGATCGCGGTTTCGATCGACTCGCACTTCACCCACAACGCCTGGCGCAACACCCCGATCAATGCCGGCGGCATCGGTCAGGTTCAGTACATCATGGCTGCTGACATGAAGCACGACATCGCCAAGGCCTACGACGTTGAGTCCGAAGGCGGCGTGGCTTTCCGTGGCGCATTCCTGATCGACGACAAGGGCGTTGTCCGCTCGCAGATCATCAACGACCTGCCACTGGGCCGTAACATGGAAGAGCTGATTCGTCTGGTCGACGCTCTGCAATTCCACGAAGAGCACGGCGAAGTTTGCCCAGCCAACTGGAAAAAAGGCGACAAAGGCATGACCGCTTCGCCAGAAGGCGTTGCTGCTTACCTGAGCGAGAACGCCGGCAAGCTGTAAGCCGCGCGTCACGCATAAAAAAACCGGCCTCAGGGCCGGTTTTTTCATGGGGACGATTTGGCGACCGAATCAGTCGTCGAAGTCTGCCCAGCCGCCCATTTCCTTCCAGCGGTTGACGATGCCGCAGAACAGGTCGGCGGTCTTCTCGGTGTCGTAGCGAGCCGAGTGGGCCTCACGTCCGTCGAAGTCGATATCGGCCGCCTGACACGCTTTGGCCAGCACGGTTTGGCCATAGGCCAGGCCGGCCAGGGTGGCGGTGTCGAAGCTGGAGAAGGGGTGGAAGGGGTTGCGCTTCATGTCCAGGCGCGCGACCGCAGCATTAAGGAAGCCCAGGTCGAAGCTGCTGTTATGGCCCACCAGGATCGCGCGCTTGCAGCCATTGGCTTTCAGCGCCTTGCGCACACTACGGAAGATGTCGGTCAGTGCTGTTTCTTCACTGACAGCCATGCGCAATGGATGGTCGAGCTTGATGCCGGTGAATTCCAGCGCAGCGGCTTCGATATTGGCACCCTCGAAGGGTTCTACACGGAAAAACAGCGTGTGTTCGGGGAACACGAAGCCCTTTTCATCCATGCCGATGATGGTCGCGGCGATTTCCAGCAGCGCATCGGTGGCCGAGTTGAAACCACCGGTCTCAACATCGATGACGACCGGCAGGTAGCCACGAAAGCGGGCCGCCATCGGATGACGGGAACCGCCACCGCCGCCATGACCGTCCTGTTCGTCGTCGAAATGGTCTTCACTCACGAGTGTTTCTCCAGCAGGCGCCAGCGCAGTTTTTCACCGGCGCGCAGCGGGATGACAGTCAGCTCGCCGAACGGCAGGCTGGCAGGGGCGGTCCATTCTTCACGGACCAGGGTGATGCTATCGGTGTTCACGGGCAGGCCGTAGAAGCGCGGGCCGTTGAGGCTGGCGAATCCTTCGAGCTTGTCCAACGCGTTGCGCTGTTCAAATGCCTCGGCGTACAACTCGATTGCGGCGTAAGCGGTGTAGCAGCCGGCGCAGCCGCAGGCGGCTTCCTTGGCGTGCTGCGCGTGTGGCGCGGAGTCGGTCCCCAGGAAGAACTTGGTGCTGCCACCGGTGGCGGCGTCGAGCAGGGCTTCCTGGTGGGTATTGCGCTTGAGAATCGGCAGGCAATAGAAGTGCGGGCGAATCCCGCCAACCAGCATGTGGTTGCGGTTGTACAGCAGGTGATGGGCGGTGATGGTTGCGCCAACGTTGGCCGAGGCCTCGTTGACGAACTGCACGGCTTCACGGGTGGTGATGTGCTCGAAGACCACTTTCAGAGTCGGGAAGCGCTCGACGACGCGGCGCATATGCTCGTCGATGAAAATCTTCTCGCGGTCGAATACATCGACGTCGCCACGGGTCACTTCGCCGTGGATCAGCAATGGCAAACCGACTTCGGCCATGGCCTCAAGCGCCGGGAGGATCTTGTCGATACTGGTGACGCCGGAGTCCGAGTTGGTGGTCGCGCCGGCCGGATAGAGCTTGGCGGCATGCACGAAGCCACTGGCCTTGGCCGTACGAATATCTTCAGGCTGGGTCAGGTCGGTCAGGTAGAGCACCATCAGCGGCTCGAAGCGGCTGCCGGCCGGCCGCGCAGCGAGAATGCGCTGGCGATAGGTGTCGGCTTGCTCGGCGTTGCGCACCGGGGGTACCAGGTTAGGCATGATGATGGCGCGACCAAAGGTGCGCGCGACATCCGCGACGGTATTGGTCAACACGGCACCATCGCGAAGATGTATATGCCAGTCGTCGGGACGCAGCAGGGTCAGGCGGTCGGACATTGGGGATTCCAGGCGGGTCAAACTCGGGGGAATGCTACCGGAAAAGACTCATCCAGGCACTCGCTATCAAGTTTTGCGTAAAGCTTCCGATATCCCGTAGGTGTGCCGTAAACGGGCATGTTGATTTTGATCTGTACAAGTCAGTGGAGCCTCCCGTGCGCCAGCATTATCTAGTCCTGCTCAGCGTGTTTGCCAGCCTGCCTGCGATGGCTCTCACTTTCCAGACCCGTCTGGAGAGCATTGAGTGGACGGTCGAAGGTGACAAATTCGAGTGCCGCCTGACTCAGCCGATCACCGATTTCGGCTCCGGCGAGTTCGTGCGCCGGGCGGGTGAGCAGGCGACTTTCCGCCTCAAGAGCTTCAATCCGATGCAGGGCGGGGGCTCGGCGACCTTGCTCGCCGCGGCAGCACCCTGGCAGCCGGGGCGCGGTGATATCAACCTGGGTGCGGTCAAGGCCGGCAGCGGCGGGGTGATGTTCAATAGCTCGCAGGTGCAGGCTGGCCGGCTGATCAACGGTTTGCTGGATGGGCGCAGCCCGGTGGTGCGTCACTACTCCCGCGAAGGCGGTGTGTCCGAAGTGCGGCTGTTGCCGGTGAAATTCAGCAAGGCCTACAGTGACTATCAAAGCTGCACGGCGAAGTTGTTGCCGATGAATTACGAACAGGTGAAGCAGGCCGAAATCGGCTTCCCGGGCACCGGCACCGAGCTGGATGCCCAGGCCAAGGCCAAGCTGCAAGTGATCCTGGAGTTTCTCAAGGCTGATCCCACGGTCAATCACATCGAGCTGGACGGGCATTCCGACAACAGCGGCAACCGCCTGACCAACCGCGATCTGTCGCGGCGCAGGGCGCTGGCAGTGTTGGATTACCTGAAGGCCAATGGCATACCCGAATCACAGATCACCATGCGTTTTCACGGTGAGCGTTACCCGTTGGCCCCCAATACCAACCCGGCCAATCGGGCCAAGAACCGTCGGGTCAATGTGCACCTGGAGCGTGTCGCTCCTGTCGAAAAGCCGGCGCCTCAAGCCGCCGCCACACCCAATGCCGCGGCGACGTCCTGAAACGGCTGTAGTCGTCGCGCGCTCGACATAATCTGTCGCTTCGTCGTCATAAGCTGTCGCGCCTCTGTAAATTATCCGCGTTGATCGGTAGACTTGACGGCTTTCCGTACAACCCCGTGGAGTGATGGCATGGCGGACGTTAACAAGGTCGTTCTGGCGTATTCCGGCGGCCTGGACACTTCGGTGATCCTCAAGTGGCTGCAGGATACTTATAACTGTGAAGTGGTGACGTTCACCGCCGATCTGGGTCAGGGCGAAGAGGTCGAACCTGCACGTGCCAAGGCGCAAGCCATGGGCGTGAAAGAGATTTATATCGACGACCTGCGCGAAGAGTTTGTCCGCGATTTCGTTTTCCCGATGTTCCGCGCCAACACCGTTTACGAAGGTGAGTACCTGCTGGGTACCTCTATCGCGCGTCCGTTGATCGCCAAGCGTTTGATCGAAATTGCCAACGAAACCGGCGCCGACGCCATTTCCCATGGCGCCACCGGCAAAGGCAACGACCAGGTTCGTTTCGAACTGGGCGCCTATGCCCTCAAGCCGGGCGTGAAAGTGATTGCTCCTTGGCGCGAGTGGGACCTGCTGTCCCGCGAGAAGCTGATGGACTACGCCGAGAAGCACAACATCCCGATCGAGCGTCACGGCAAGAAGAAATCCCCGTACTCGATGGATGCCAACCTGCTGCACATCTCCTATGAAGGCGGCGTGCTGGAAGACACCTGGACCGAGCACGAAGAAGACATGTGGCGTTGGACCGTCTCCCCGGAGAAGGCTCCCGACACCCCGCAGTACCTGGAACTGACCTACCGCAACGGCGACATCGTGGCACTGGACGGCGTTGAAATGACTCCGGCTACCGTGCTCGCGACCCTGAACCGTATCGGTGGCGAACACGGTATCGGCCGTCTCGACATCGTCGAGAACCGTTACGTCGGCATGAAGTCCCGTGGCTGCTACGAAACCCCGGGCGGCACCATCATGCTGCGTGCGCACCGCGCCATCGAGTCCATCACCCTGGACCGTGAAGTGGCTCACCTCAAAGACGAGCTGATGCCCAAGTACGCCAGCCTGATCTACACCGGCTACTGGTGGAGCCCTGAGCGTCTGATGCTGCAACAGATGATCGACGCTTCCCAGGCTCACGTTAACGGTGTGGTTCGCCTGAAACTGTACAAAGGCAACGTGATCGTTACCGGTCGCAAGTCCGATGAGTCGCTGTTCGACGCCAACATCGCAACCTTTGAAGAAGATGGCGGTGCCTATAACCAGGCAGACGCTGCCGGCTTCATCAAGTTGAATGCCTTGCGTATGCGCATTGCGGCCAATAAAGGTCGGACACTGTTCTGATCCTTGAACCGCTGTGAAAAAGCCCTGCCTTGTGCAGGGCTTTTTTGTGCTCGGTAACTCGGTTGCTCTAGTTGTGAGTCTTATCGCGCAATTAACCAATGCATGCACTACGAGGTGTTTTTCGAAGTGATATGGATAGTTGATTATTAATACGAAAAGTAGCAGGTATACAGAACTATCTTAAATTAGCTAGTTGCAAGGATGTCGCCTTTTGACTGTTTTTGTAAGGCAAATCCTCATTGTTTGTAAGGATCGTCTCTGTACTGCTGTAGCCCATGGGCACGCGGTGCCAAGGGCAGGATGGCGGGTTATTGTGTGGATTAACAATTATGCCTTGAATTCGGAAGTGCCTATGAAAAGAGTATTGATCGTGGATGATCACCCCGTCATTCGTCTGGCGGTGCGCATGCTGATGGAACGCCATGGTTTCAAGGTGATTGCCGAGGCAGACAATGGTTTGGATGCGTTGCAACTCGCACTTGAGTTGATGCCGGATATTTTGATACTGGATATCGGCATTCCAAAACTTGATGGTCTGGAAGTTATAACCCGTCTGACTTCAAAAGCGATGACTATTAAAATCCTGGTATTGACTCTGCAACTACCCGGGCCCTTTTCAATGCGTTGCATGCAGGCCGGCGCCGCTGGTTATATCTGCAAGCAACAGGACATCACTGAACTGATCAGTGCGATCAAGGCGGTGGAGGCCGGTTACAGTTACTTTCCCAACGAAGCCTTACACACGTTGCGGTCCTGCCAGGGCTTGTCCACTGAAGAGGAGATGGTGGAATTGCTCTCGGCAAGGGAGTTGATGGTGTTGAAGCAACTCACCTCCGGCTTGAGTAACAAGGAGATTGCCGAAGGCCTGAGTTTGAGCAACAAGACGGTGAGCACCTACAAGCGGCGGCTGCTTTCCAAGCTCAATGCCCGCTCGCTGGTGGACCTGATTGAATTTGCCCAGCGCCATAAGCTGGCGTGAACAACGAGTGGATGGAGTTTGCTCCGGCGAAGGGATGAAGGACAGACGCCAAGTCGCCGGGTAGACCTGGCGCCGACAGGAAGGCCCGAGTGGCTGGGGCTTTCCTGGAATTACAGATCGAAGTCGTAATCGGCCAGCTGCTTTTGCAGGCGGCGTTCTTCGAGGAGGTTGTCAATGGTGCGGCGCTTGTTCAGGTTGGTCTTTGCCACCTCAACCACCGGCTCAGCCTCTTCTGGTTCAACAGCAATAAAATCGTCTTCTACGTCCAGTTGTTCTTTGCCAGTGCTCATAAGGTCAACTCCAGGCTAAGACTGCCATTGGCGCTCCTTATAGCGATATTCTCCTGGCGGGTAAAAAAGATTTTTTCAATCGACCGATCATCAAAATCAATGGTTACTCAATCGTCCGAAGTCTTTTGCTTGTATTCGCACAAGTCTTCGATCCGGCAACTGCCGCAGCGCGGCTTGCGCGCCAGGCACACATAGCGCCCATGGAGGATCAGCCAATGATGAGCATCAAGGAGAAACTCCTTGGGCACAAACTTCATCAGCTTGGTTTCCACTTCCACCACATTCTTGCCGGGCGCGATCCCGGTCCGGTTGCTGACCCGAAAAATATGCGTGTCGACGGCCATGGTCAGCTGGCGAAACGCCGTGTTGAGCACCACATTGGCGGTCTTGCGGCCGACGCCAGGCAGGGCCTCGAGCTCTTCACGGGTTTGCGGGACTTCACCGTTATGGCGCTCCAGCAGCAGGCGGCAGGTTTCGATGACGTTCTTTGCCTTGCTGTTGTACAGGCCGATGGTCTTGATGTACTGGGACAGGCCTTCGACCCCCAAGGCGTAAATGGCCGCCGGCGTATTGGCCACCGGATACAGTTTGGCCGTCGCCTTGTTGACCCCGACGTCGGTGGACTGGGCCGATAAAATCACCGAGATCAGCAGTTCGAATGGCGACGAGTAGGCCAATTCGGTTTTTGGTTCGGGATTGTCTTCGTGAAACCGTCGGAATATTTCCAGGCGTTTTGCGGCATTCATGGGTGATTCAGTTCCTTGAAGGCGGTCGGTGTGAGGTTGAGGCCCAGGCCTGTCTGGCTGCCAGCAGCAAGCCCAGCAGTATAAAACCGCCGGGGGCGAGGCTCAGCAGGTGCAGATTGCCGTGTAGGCTGGCGATCCAGGCCGGCCAGTCGGCCCCGTAGCGGCCGGCCAGCCATCCGAGATGGTTGCCCAAAGAGCCGCTGCCCAGCACTTCACGCAAGGCACCCAGGGTGATCAGTAACAGGCAGAACGCGCCGATCTGGCGCACTTGCCCTTGGCCATTGAAGAAACCACCGTGTTCCAGCAGTACGCATTGCAGCGCGATCAGGCCCAGGTAAATCCCCAGTTGCTGATGCAGTTCGAAGGCCCAGGCTTGCATCGCCAGGGCTGCGCAACTGCTCAGTGTGGCGCTGAGCAGCAGGCCGGCCAGCCAATGCAGGTCACTGCTGATCAGGCGTCGCAGGCCTTTCATGCCCAGGGCGTACAGGCTGATGACCAGCACTGATGCCAGCGACAGGCCCACTGCCTTGACCAGGGAGTCGCTGGCACCGATCAGCGCCACCAGCGTCAGTGAATAGTGCAGTGCAGAGGGCTTATTCATTGGCCGCACCTGTCAGCAGTTGATCCCGGTGTTCGTCGAAATAGCGCAGCGCATCATGCAGGGCGTTGATCACCGCCCGAGAAGTGATGGTGGCGCCGGCCATCTGATCGAACTGCCCCTGGTCTTTCTTCAGGGCCCAGGCGTTGTCGGCGGGATCGTTGCGCGATTTGCCGGCAAAACCTTGCAGCCAGCCATTGGGTTGTTCGGCGATCCGCCCGCCCAGGCCCGGGGTTTCCCCTTGCTTGAGGCTTTTGCTGCCCAGCAGCTGGCCATTGGCATCGATGGCGATCAACAGCTCGATGGGGCCCGCATAACCTGTGACTTGGCTGCGGAGCAACAGCGCGCTGGGTTGGCCGGCGCGGCTGGCGCGGTAACCGCCGAGCAGGGTGCTGTTGCTCAGAACCAGATGCTGGAGGGGCAACGGCTGGTCCAGGGGTTGATTGTCGTAGCTGCCCACAGGCAGCAGATCGAGCAGTTCGCGGGCTTGGCTCGCCCGTTGTTCGGCAGCGATTCGCGGGCTGGCGGCCTGCTGGGCGAAATAGCTCACCGCGATGCCAGCGCCGGCCAGCAGCACCAGCATCAACACACTCCGGCGGCGGCTCATGCTTGCGCCTGCGCGACGGGAGCGACCAAACGCTCCAGGGCGGGAACGGCCAGGTTCATCAGCAGCACGGCAAAGGCTACGCCATCCGGGTAACCGCCCCAGGTGCGGATCAGGTACGTCAGCAGGCCCACGCCGACACCGAACAGCAGCCGCGCCTTGGCGGCTTTCGGGCCGGAGATGGGCTCGGTGACGATAAAAAACGCACCGAGCATGCTGGCACCGGTGAGCAGGTGGAAAAATGGCGAGCCGTGGGAGTCCGAACCCGAGCCGTTCCAGCACAGCAGGCTGATGATAAACAGGCTGCCGAGCATGCCGACAGGGGCGTGCCAGCTGATTACCCGTTGTTGCAGCAAGAAGAGGCCGCCGGTCAGAAAGGCCAGGTTGACCCATTCGCTGCCGCGGCCGCCGAAACGGCCGAAGGCCGCATTGCCGGCGAACAGCTCGTCGATGGTCAGGCTTTTATTGATCCGCAGGCTGTCCAGTGCCGTGGCCTGGGCCCAGGCGTCCGGCACTTCCGATCCGAAATCGACGCCGAAGATCTGCTGCAGGCCGCCGAGCAGGTCCATGCCGTGGGACGTCGGCCAATGAGTCATCTGTTGCGGGAAGCACACCAGCATCAGCGCGTAGCCGAGCATCGCCGGGTTGAACGGGTTTTTACCCAGGCCTCCGTACAGGTGCTTGCCCAGCAGCAGGGCGCTGGCACTGGCGCTGACGGTCAGCCACCAGGGGCAATAGGGCGGCAATGCCAGGGCGAGCAAGGTGGCGCTGACCAGGGCGCTGCCGTCGCCGAGGGATGGCTTCAGCGGCCAGGCACGTAGCCGCAGCACCGCAGCTTCTACCGCCAAGGCCGTGGCGCTGGCCAATAACCCGTTGATCAGCACCCCCCAACCGTAAAACCACACCAGCACCAACACCCCGGGCAGGGTGGCCAGCAGCACCCGCTGCATGGCCTGCTGCAGGCGTGGTTCCGACTGGGCCAGTTGTTCAGTTGGGGGCATGGGCCTGCACCTGGCGCTCGGCTTCGGCCAATCGTTCGCGGGCCTTGGCCAGCAGCTCTGGCGAAGTGTCGGCATGGCGCTCGAGCTTGCTCACCTCGGCCCGGGCGTAAGCCAGTTCGGTTTTCAGTTGGCGCAGTTGAGTGTCGATCGGGCGTTTCTCGACCCGGGTCAGGTTCGGCGCCGGTTTCGCGCTTGCCGCCTCGGCAGCGTGCAGGGCCTGCTCGGCCTCGGCCAGGGCCGCGCTCAAGACGGCCAGCTGTGCCTCGGGAGCGGCATCGCTCTGGGCTTTTTTCAGCTCGGCGCGGCGCATGGCCAGCTGGATCTTGGCTTTCTTGAGATCCGGGTCCTTGGCTGCGGGCGCTGCTGTGGGAGCGGGGGCCGTGGATTCAAGTTCGGCCAGGACCTGCTCGGCCGCCTCGAATTGGCGTTGCAGGATGATCAACTGCGCCTGCTGCTCAAAGGTCGGTGGATGACCGAAGGCTTTCAGGGATTTGTTCAACTGCGCGCGGCTCATGGCCAGATCGATCTTGGCTTTTTTCAGCGCCGCATCGGCTGCCGCCGCTTTTTGCGCGCGAACCCTTTCGACGGCCGCCTGCACCGGATTCAGGCTGCTGGTGCTGGTGCTGGTGCTGGTGCTGGCCTGCACGGCGCGCTGCGCCCGGGCTTGGCGTTCGGCCAGTTTTTGCTGTTCTTCACGTTGCAGTCGGGCGTTGCGCTGCTCGAAGCGGCGCCGGGCATGGTCGCGCTTGGCATTGCGGGCGCGTTGCTGTGCGAGGTCGGGCGCCAGGCCGCCGACGATCGGCAGCACGCTGGCCAATGGCAGCGGCTGCATCTCGATGCAATCGACCGGGCAGGGCGCCACGCAAAGGTCGCAACCGGTGCACTCGTCGATGATCACGGTGTGCATCAGCTTCGCCGCGCCGACGATGGCATCCACCGGGCAGGCTTGTATGCACTTGGTGCAGCCGATGCACTCGGCCTCGCGGATAAAGGCGATCTGCGCCGGGGCCGAGCCGCGGCTGGTGTCCAGTTCCAGTACCGGAACCTGCAGCAACCGGGCGAGGCTGGCAATGGTTTCGCTGCCACCCGGTGGGCACTTGTTGATCGCCTCGCCGTCGGCAATGCCCTGGGCGTAGGGTTTGCATCCGGGATGGCCGCATTTACCGCACTGGGTCTGCGGCAGCAGGGCATCGATGCGTTGAATCAGACTCATGTCTTGATCAGTCCGTTGAAGCCGAGAAAGGCCACTGCCATCAGCCCGGCGCTGATCAGGTCGACCGGCAGGCCGCGAAAGGGCAGGGGCACATCGTTATCTAGAATGCGCTGGCGCAGGTCGTTGAACAGGCTCAACACCAGCCAGAAACCCAGGCCCGAGCCCAGGCCGAGTGCGGCCGCATGCACCACACCCTGAGTGCCCTGGGCATCCAGGAGCAGCAGGCCAAGTACGCCAGCGTTGCCGAGCAACAGTGGCCAGAGGTGGTCGAAGGGCAGTTGCGGCAGGGCACGAGCCAGCAGCTTCAGCAGCGGGCTGACCAGCAGGGCGCAGAGCGGCAGAAACACCAGGAGCTTGAGTGAAGTCAGCTGCAACGGAACCAGCAGCGCCTGATACAGCACATGCCCGCTCACCCCGCACAGCAGCATCAGGCACGTGGTGGCCAGCCCGAGGGCATGCACCTGACGGCGAGTCGCCGGCGCCGGACGTTGGCTGCGCAACAGCGGATCGACGCCCAGTGGCCAGTGCAACACCAGGTTATTGATCAGGGCAGCGCTGATAAGCGTGAGCAGTATGTCGGTCATGGACGTGGCCGGTGAGGGCAGGCGTGTAGCCTAAAGGTTAGGCATTATCCGGCAGCGCGCAGGGTCGGGCCAGATATGAAAATCCCCCCGTCACGCAAAGGCGTGGCGGGGGGATCGTGCCTGCGCGGGGGCTTACTTGATGCGCTGGCCAGGCTTGGCGCCGCTGTCCGGGCTCAGCAGATAGATCTCTTCGCCGCCAGGGCCGGCGGCCATCACCATGCCTTCGGAAATGCCGAAGCGCATTTTCCGTGGCTTGAGGTTGGCGATCATCATGGTCAGGCGGCCTTCGAGCTTGGACGGATCCGGGTAGGCGCTCTTGATCCCGGAGAACACGTTGCGCTGCTCATCACCGATATCCAGAGTCAGGCGCAGCAGCTTGTCAGCACCTTCCACGGCCTCGGCCTTGAGGATCAAGGCAACGCGCAGATCGACCGCGGCAAAGGCGTCGAACTCGATCTCCGGCGACAGTGGGTCCTTGGCCAGCTCGCCGTTGCCGGCAGGTGCCGCTTCACCGGTGTCGGTGGCGCTGGCGGTCAGGTCTTCTTTGGAGGCGTCGGTCATGGCTTGCACTTTTACCGGGTCGATGCGGGTCATCAACGGTTTGAACTCGTTCAGTTGATGGTTGCTGAGCAGGGTGGCGTGGTCATTCCAGGTCAGCGGCGCGACGTTGAGGAAGGCCTCTGCATCGGCGGCCAGCAGCGGTAGCACCGGCTTGAGGAAGATCACCAGTTGGCGGAACAGGTTGATGCCCAGGGCGCAGATGGCCTGGACTTCGTCTTGCTTGCCTTCCTGTTTGTTCAGTGACCAGGGGGCCTTGTCGGCGATCCAGGCGTTGGCGCGGTCGGCCAGGCCCATGATTTCACGCATGGCTCGGGCAAAGTCGCGGGCCTCATAGGCCTCGGCGATGCTCGGCGCGGCAGCCAGGAAAGCGTCAGTCAGTTCCGGCGCGGCATTGCCCGCCACCAGCACCCCGGCGTTGCCCTTGTGGATGAACCCGGCGCAACGGCTGGCGATGTTGACGACTTTGCCCACCAGGTCGGAGTTGACCTTCTGCACGAAGTCTTCGAGGTTCAGGTCCAGGTCATCGACCCCGCGGCTCAGCTTGGCCGCGTAGTAGTAACGCAGGTATTCCGGCGACAGGTGGTCGAGGTAGGTCCGGGCCTTGACGAAGGTGCCGCGGGACTTGGACATCTTCTGACCGTTGACGGTCAGGTAGCCGTGCACGTTGATGCCGGTAGGCTTGCGGAACCCGGCGCCTTCGAGCATGGCGGGCCAGAACAGGGCGTGGAAGTTGACGATGTCCTTGCCGATGAAGTGATACAGCTCGGCGCTGGAATCCTTGGCCCAGAACGCATCGAAATCCAGTTCCGGACGGCGGGCGCACAGGTTCTTGAAACTGGCCATGTAGCCGATCGGCGCGTCCAGCCAGACATAGAAGTACTTGCCGGGCTCGTCCGGGATCTCGAAGCCGAAATACGGCGCATCGCGGGAGATGTCCCACTGTTGCAGGCCGGCGTCCAGCCACTCGGCGATCTTGTTGGCCACGGCGTCCTGCAGGGTGCCGCTGCGGGTCCAGGTTTGCAGCATTGCCTGGAAGTCCGGCAGCTTGAAGAAGAAGTGCTGGGAATCCTTAAGCACCGGGGTGGCGCCGGAGATCGCCGACTTCGGATCCTTCAGGTCGGTAGGGGCGTAGGTCGCACCGCATTTTTCGCAGTTGTCGCCGTACTGGTCCTCGGTGCCGCATTTCGGGCAGGTGCCCTTGATGAAGCGGTCGGCCAGGAACATTTTCTTTTCCGGGTCGAAATACTGGGTGATGGAGCGCTGGGCAATGTGCCCGGCGTCTCGCAGTTTCAGGTAGATCTGGCTCGACAGCTCACGGTTTTCTTCGGCGTGAGTGGAGTGGAAGTTATCGAAGTCCACCAGGAAGTCGGCAAAGTCGGCGCTGTGTTCAGCCTGGACGTTGGCGATCAATTGTTCCGGGGTGATGCCTTCTTTTTCCGCGCGCAGCATGATCGCCGAACCGTGGGCGTCGTCGGCGCAGACATAAATGCATTGGTTGCCGCGGTGCTTCTGGAAGCGCACCCACATGTCGGTCTGGATGTATTCCAGCATGTGGCCAAGATGGATCGAACCATTGGCATAGGGCAGGGCGCTGGTGACGAGGATCTTGCGTGGCTCGGACATGGGGCTCGGCTACTTGATGAAACGGAGGTCGGCCACTATAAAGCGCCGGCGCGGATTTTTCACCCCGTGAGCCTGTATCCAAGTGCGGCGCTCACAAAAACCGTAGCCGGGCCGCTGGCTTGTGCTGGGGGGAAGTCGCCCCGAGCCGGTTGATGTGGCGCTGCCAGACTGACCGAATCAGTTCGGTTGCAACGACTTTGCCGGTCGGAGGGCGCAAGCTCCCTCGCCACGCATGTATGTCCGGCGTAGGATAGCCGCCTGTTTTTCCAGTCTTGTTATCGGAGTTGCCCATGAGCGCCGTCAATCGCGCAGCGGTGGAAGCCGTACTTCGCCAGTACACCGACCCTTACTTGAATCAGGACCCCGTCAGCGCCGGTTGCGTGCGGGCTATCGAGGTGCAGGGCGACCGTGTGTCGGTCCAGCTCGAGATGGGCTATGCCGCCGATCTGTTCAAGAGCGGCTGGGCGCAGATGCTGCAACTGGCCATTGAAGGCCTGGACGGCGTGGCGAGCGCCAAGGTCGAGATCAGTACCGTGATCGCCGCGCACAAGGCCCAGGCCCAGATTCCGGGCCTGGCCAACGTCAAGAACGTGGTCGCAGTGGCCTCCGGCAAGGGCGGTGTGGGCAAATCCACCACCGCCGCCAACCTGGCCCTGGCCCTGGCCCGCGAAGGCGCCAAGGTCGGCATCCTCGATGCTGATATCTACGGCCCGAGCCAGGGCATCATGTTCGGCATCGCCGAAGGCACTCGGCCGAAGATCAAGGACCAGAAGTGGTTTGTGCCGATCGAGTCCCATGGGGTCGAAGTCATGTCCATGGCCTTCCTTACCGACGACAACACGCCGATGGTCTGGCGCGGGCCGATGGTTTCCGGGGCATTGTTGCAACTGGTGACCCAGACCGACTGGGGCAACCTCGACTACCTGGTGATCGACATGCCGCCAGGCACCGGTGATATCCAGCTGACCCTGGCGCAGAAGGTGCCGGTGGCCGGTGCGGTGATCGTCACCACGCCACAGGACCTGGCCCTGCTCGACGCACGCAAGGGCGTGGAGATGTTCCGCAAGGTCAATATCCCGGTGCTGGGCGTCGTCGAAAACATGGCGGTGCACATTTGCTCCAACTGCGGCCACGCCGAGCACCTGTTCGGTGAAGGCGGCGGCGAGAAGCTGGCCAGCCAATACGATGTCGAGCTGCTGGCCTCGTTGCCGTTGTCGATGCTGATTCGCGAGCAGGCCGACGGTGGCAAGCCGACGGTGATCGCCGAGCCCGACAGCCAGATCGCCATGGTTTACCAGGAACTGGCGCGCCACGTTGGTGCGCGTATCGTGTTGCAGGAAGCCGCTGCACCGGCGATGCCGAATATCACCATCAGCGACGATTGATGAAGCCCTCTCCAGCGCAGGTTCCCGTGGAATAAGGAGCCTGCCTGGCAGGGGGGAGTCAGATCCGCAAGCCGCCATCCATTTCAAGGATGCGTCCGGTGTAATAGTCGTTTTCGAAGATGTAAGCCGCCGAATGGGCGATTTCTTCCGGTTTACCCATGCGCTTGAGCGGAATGCCCGAGGTCATTTTTTCCAGGGCTTCGGGTTTCATGCCCAGGGTCATTTCGGTCTCGATAAAGCCGGGTGCGATGCCCGCCACTCGGATGCCGTAGCGCGCCAGTTCCTTGGCCCAGGTCACGGTAGCCGCGGCGACCCCGGCCTTGGCGGCCGAGTAGTTGGTCTGGCCCACGTTGCCGGCACGGGAGATAGAAGAAATATTGATGATGACGCCGCTGTTTTTCAGCTCGACCATTTTTGCCGCGACTTCCCGAGTGCACAGGAACACCCCGGTCAGGTTGACGTCGATCACCGCCTGCCATTGGGCCAGACTCATCTTGGTCATTTCGCCGTCCTTGACCTTGAGCAGCAGGCCGTCGCGCAGAATGCCCGCATTGTTGATCAGGCCGTGAATGGCTCCGAAGTCCTCGGCGACCTGGGCCACCATGTGCGTCACCTGTTCTTCATTGGCCACGTTGCACAGGTAGCTGCGAGCCTCGACACCCGCCGCGCGACAAGCGGCGACCGCCTGATCGAGTTTTTCCGGGTTGAGGTCGACCAGCGCCAACCGGGCGCCCTTGGCCGCGAAATACTCGGCCATGGAGCGGCCCAGACCCTGGCAACCGCCAGTGATAATGATTACTTTGTCAGTGAGTTGCATTCGCATGTCCCGCTAGCAGGTCAGAGTGGTTTTCCTTTGGGAAATCCCCGCGCCGGACATGGCCTGGCTGCAGATGAGAATTGCCCCGATGGCGTAACTGGAACACTGCTCCAGGCGCCCGTCCGTTTTCGACGGATTAGTTAAAAGGAGTCATAAAGTGAGCGTTGAAGCTGCCAAGAATGCACGAGAACTACTGCTCAAGGAATACCGCGGCGTATTGTCGACCCACTCCAAGGCCATGCCCGGTTTTCCCTTTGGTTCGGTGGTGCCCTATTGCCTGGACGAGCAGGGCCGGCCGCTGATCCTGATCAGCCGCATCGCCCAGCACACCCATAACCTGCAGAAAGACCCCAAGTGCTCGTTGCTGGTGGGCGAGCGCGAAGCTGAAGATGTGCAGGCCGTGGGGCGCCTGACCTACCTCGCCGAAGCCGAAAAGCTTGAAGACAGCGCCGCCATCGACGCCGCTGCCGAGCGTTACTACCGCTACTTCCCCGAATCGCAGAATTACCATCAGGCCCACGATTTTGATTTCTGGGTCCTGAAGCCGGTTCGCCATCGCTATATCGGTGGCTTCGGCGCGATCCACTGGGTCGACCAGGTGACCCTGGCCAACCCGTTTGCCGGCAAGGGCGAAATCAGCATGGTCGAGCACATGAACAGCGACCATGGCAAAGCCATCGCCCACTATGTCGACCTGGCCGGGTTGCCCAGGACCGCGCCCGCGCACATGGTCGGGGTCGACACCGAGGGCATGCACCTGCGTATCGGCCAGGCGCTGTACTGGTTACCCTTTCCAAGCCTGTGTAATACGCCGACACAAGTGCGCGAGGCCCTGGTTTTCCTGGCCCACGCTGAACAATGGCCGAAAAATACGACCGCCGACGCTTGAATTCACGAATTGGCGACGTCATCTAGGGTCTATTGGAAGGCATTCTTCCGTAGAGGAAACCACTTGATGCGCCCTTTTCTGTTGCTCTTTCTGCTGTTCCCGGTGCTAGAGCTGTTTGTATTCGTCAAAGTCAGTGCTGCCATCGGGTTTTTCCCGGCGTTGCTGCTGATTATCCTCGGCTCGATGTTGGGGGTGCTGGTGCTGCGTGTCGCAGGCCTGGCCACGGCGTTGAAGGCCCGTGAAAGCCTGAACCGTGGCGAGTTGCCCGCGCAGACCATGCTCGAGGGCCTGATGATGGCCCTGGCCGGCGGCCTGCTGATCCTGCCGGGCTTCGTCAGCGACGTGCTTGGCCTGATCATGCTGCTGCCCCTGACTCGTCGCTTGCTGGCCAATAAAATGCGCCAGCGGGCCGAGGAGCAGGCGATTCGTCAGCGAGCCTTTGCCGACGATATGCACGCCGCTCGCGGCGGTCCGGCGCCACAGCGTCCGGTCGGGCGTGAGCCGAATGTGATCGAAGGCGAGTTCGAGCACCGCGATTCGTGATTCAACCGCACATCGACACGGCACCTTGAAGGTGCCGTGTTGGTTTTCGGCGCCAGGAAAGTAAAAAAATTTCACTGGGCCGCCCTTGTAATAAGCTTATGCGCCCTTATGTAACGGTCACCGCAAGGTTTCTGGTGGTTACGCCAGACAGACTTCCGCGGCTCGCTTGTCGAGTCGCAACCGGCAACGCCGGATTTGCTAACCCGCCGGCATCCACACCGGCCGCTTAAAACCACAATTAGGAGAGATCGACAATGAAGCTTCGTCCTCTGCATGACCGCGTCGTCATCCGTCGCAGCGAAGAAGAAAAGAAAACCGCTGGCGGGATCGTTCTGCCAGGTTCGGCTGCCGAAAAAGCCAACAGCGGTGAAATCCTTGCTGTCGGTACCGGCCGCTTGCTGGACAACGGTGAAGTACGTGCGCTGGCCGTGAAAGTGGGTGACAAGGTTGTGTTCGGCCCTTACTCCGGCAGCAACACTGTGAAAGTAGACGGCGAAGACCTGCTGGTAATGGCTGAGAACGAGATTCTCGCTGTTATCGAAGGCTGATTCCCCGCTCATTTTCCCGTTACTACAAAGTATTTAAGGAATATCGATCATGGCTGCTAAAGAAGTTAAATTCGGCGATTCCGCCCGTAAGAAAATGCTCGCCGGTGTCAACGTCCTGGCTGACGCAGTAAAAGCGACCCTGGGCCCGAAAGGCCGTAACGTGATCATCGAGAAGAGCTTCGGCGCTCCGACCATCACCAAGGACGGCGTTTCCGTCGCCAAAGAAATCGAGCTGAAAGATCGCTTCGAAAACATGGGCGCGCAGCTGGTCAAAGACGTTGCCTCCCGTGCCAACGATGACGCAGGCGACGGCACCACCACCGCTACCGTTCTGGCTCAGTCGATCGTCAACGAAGGCCTGAAAGCCGTCGCTGCCGGCATGAACCCAATGGACCTCAAGCGCGGTATCGACAAAGCGACCATCGCTATCGTCAAAGAGCTCAAAGCCCTGTCCAAGCCTTGCGCTGACACCAAGGCCATCGCTCAGGTCGGCACCATCTCGGCCAACTCCGACAGCTCCATCGGCGACATCATTGCCGAAGCCATGGAAAAAGTCGGTAAAGAAGGCGTGATCACCGTTGAAGAAGGCTCGGGCCTGGAAAACGAACTGTCGGTTGTTGAAGGCATGCAGTTCGACCGTGGCTACCTGTCCCCGTACTTCGTCAACAAGCCAGAGACCATGACTGCCGAGCTGGACGGTCCGCTGATCCTGCTGGTTGACAAGAAAATCTCCAACATCCGCGAAATGTTGCCAGTACTGGAAGCCGTTGCCAAAGCCGGCCGTCCACTGCTGATCGTGGCCGAAGACGTTGAAGGCGAAGCCCTGGCGACTCTGGTTGTGAACAACATGCGTGGCATCGTCAAAGTCGCTGCCGTCAAGGCACCGGGCTTCGGCGACCGTCGCAAGGCAATGCTGCAGGACATCGCTGTTCTGACTGGCGGTACCGTTATCTCCGAAGAGATCGGCCTGAGCCTGGAAAGCACTACCCTGGAACACCTGGGTAATGCCAAGCGCGTGATCCTGTCCAAAGAAAACACCACCGTGATCGACGGCGCTGGCGTTGAGACTGACATCCAGGCTCGCGTTCTGCAGATCCGTCAGCAAGTGGCTGACACTTCGTCCGACTACGACCGTGAAAAACTGCAAGAGCGTCTGGCCAAGCTGTCCGGCGGCGTTGCAGTGATCAAGGTTGGCGCTGGTTCCGAAGTTGAAATGAAAGAGAAGAAAGCCCGCGTTGAAGACGCCCTGCACGCTACCCGTGCAGCCGTTGAAGAAGGCGTGGTACCTGGCGGTGGCGTGGCACTGGTTCGCGCTCTGCAAGCCATCAGCGAACTGAAAGGCGACAACGCCGATCAGGACGTTGGTATCCAACTGCTGCGTCGCGCTGTTGAAGCGCCACTGCGTCAGATCGTTGCCAACTCCGGCGACGAGCCAAGCGTTGTGGTCGACAAGGTCAAGCAGGGTTCGGGTAACTACGGTTACAACGCTGCTACCGGCGAATACGGCGACATGATCGAGATGGGCATCCTTGACCCAGCTAAAGTGACTCGTTCGGCTCTGCAGGCAGCGGCTTCCATCGCCAGCCTGATGATCACCACCGAAGCGATGATCGCCGAGATCAAAGAAGACGCTCCAGCTGGCGGCGGCATGCCAGACATGGGCGGTATGGGCGGCATGGGCGGCATGATGTAAGCCAGCCTTACCCGCTGTACTGAAAAGCCCCGCCTGCGTTTAGCAGGCGGGGCTTTTTTATGCCTGCTTGTTGGCAGGCCAGGCTTGTAACGCTTTGCGAATGCTCCCTGAATCAATGGCGCCACTGCGCAGGGGCCGGTGCTGCGTGAAGTGGCAGGATACTTCCAGGTAGTGAAATGGGGCGCAGGCGAGAGAGGCAGGAGGAGAGGGCAGGAAAGCCAGCATCCACAATGCTTGAAAGGCCCCGGGGCGATGGCTCCGGGGCCTTTCGCTTAACGCACGCTGATCTCGACCGAGGCTTTTGGCGCGGGTTTCCAGCCCAGCAGCTGTTGCTTGAAGCCATAGCTGGCGGCTTGGTAGTAGGTGATGGCTCGGGTAACCAGCGGGTCGCTGGCCTCGGCCTGGGATTCACGGCTGTCGCCCAACGCCTGGTCATGCCGGCGCAGTCCCTGGCGTGGGCTGAGGATAGCCAGATCCTGGCCATCGAACAGCCCCAGGTGCTGATAATTACCGACCACCACGCGAGGCGGCAGCGGGTTGTCCTGCAGCAAGTTGCGGCCGAAGAAGGTCGATTGATAGTCCAGGTTGAGCAGGCCGAGCAGGGTTGGGGCCAGGTCGATCTGGCTGGCCAGCTGCGCGGTTTCCCGGGCTTCGATCAGTTTGGGCCCATAGATGAACAGCGGGATCTGGTAGTTGGTGATCGGCAAGTCTTCCTTGCCGGCGCTGCCCGCTGTGTGGTCGGCGACAAACACGAAAATGGTGTTGTCGAACCAGGGCTTTTGCCGCGCGGCCTCGAGGAACTGGCCGATGGCGTAGTCCGTGTATTTCACCGCGCCGTCACGGCCCTTGCCGGATTTGATATCGATCCGATCATCGGGGTAGGTGTAGGGGCGGTGGTTGGACGTGGTCATCAACTGCAATAGAAACGGTTGTTGCTTCTCATAGTCGGCGTCCGCCAGCTTGAGCGTTTGCTGGTAGAGGTCTTCGTCGGCCATGCCCCAGGCATTTTTGAAGTGGATTTGTGACTCTTCGACGCTGCTCTGATCGACCACGCGATAGCCATTGCCGCCGAAGAACGCGTTCATATTGTCGAAGTAACCACGGCCACCGTAGACGAACACGCTGTCGTAGCCGATGGCGCTGAGTTGCTGGCCCAGGCTGGCGAAGCCGCTTTCACGGCCGACGCGCTTGACGATCGAGCGCCCCGGGGTGGGGGGGATGGCCAGGGTGATGGCTTCCAGGCCCCGGTCGGTGCGGGTTCCGGTGGCGTAGAAGTTGTTGAAGTACAGGCTCTGTTTGCGCAGGGCGTCGAGGTTCGGTGTCAGGTTGCGCTCGTCGCCGTTGCTGCCCATGTACTTGGCGCTGAAGCTTTCAATGGTCACCAGGATGATATTGGCTTTGCGCAGCGTGCCTGGGTTATCGATGACCCGGCGGATATCCAGTGGGTCATTGCCGATAAAGCGCGCATTGGGTTCGCTGAGTTCGTCGCGCAATTGGCGGGCCACGATTGGCGCCGGCAGGCTGCGATAGAACTGCGGATAGTCGAGTTCGTTATTGCGAAATGCCGCAAAGAATTGATAGGGCCCGTTGCTCGCCAGTTCATTCTGATAGGCATTGCCACCCTGGGCGCGGGGGCTGTCCTGGCTGAGCAGTTGCAGGCTGGCCCCGGCAAGCAGCGCCAGGCCCAGTGCACCGACCAGGCGTCCACGCAGTGCTGGTAACGGTGCATCGAGTGCCGCGTTGAACAGTTTGCGCAGGGCCAGGCTCAGTGCAATCGCCAGGACCGCGAGAATGCTCAGCAAGGTGCCGATCGGGTACGACTCCAGGAGGTTGTTCAGCACCTCGTCGGAGTACACCAGGTAATCCACGGCAATAAAGTTGAAGCGCACCCCGAACTCATCCCAGAACAACCACTCCGCGACGGCGGTGAACAGCATAGCGAACAGGCTGACGCACAGCAGGCCCTGGAGAAACCAGCGATGGCCTTTGCGGCGCCACAGGCCCGGCGGGCACAGCAACAGATACAGGCCCAGGGGCAACGCGGCGTAGGCCAGAAAACCCAGGTCATAGAGCACGCCGATCCCGAACAGCGGTAGGAAGTGGCTTCCGGCCTCGTCCAGGTGGGTGATCAGCAACACGCTGCGGGTCAGGAGGAAAATCACCAGCCAGGAGCTGGTCAGAAGCAGCAGAAAACGCAACGGCGCTGACTTGAGCAGGTCCATTGTTAACATTCCTTATTATTCAATGGGGGGAGTGTGGAGGCGCCACTGTAGAGAGGTTGTGAACCGATAGTGAAAAACTTGTTAAGCGCCGGGCACCGTCGGCACCGCGGCCGGAGTGCTGTTCGCGCAGTTCTGGCTCTGAGCTGCGCTTGGCCGTAAGCTGCGCGAGCCAAGACGGCCGTAACAGCGTGTGGAGAAAGTGCCGATGCGAATTTTATTGGTTGAAGACAACCGCGATATTTTGGCCAATCTGGCCGACTACCTGGGGCTCAGGGGCTACACCGTCGACTGTGCGCAGGACGGTTTGTCAGGTTTGCATCTGGCCGCCACCGAGCATTACGACCTGATCGTGCTCGACATCATGCTGCCTGGAATCGATGGCTACACCCTGTGCAAGCGCCTGCGCGAAGACGCCCGGCGCGACACCCCGGTGATCATGCTCACTGCCCGCGATCAATTGGATGACCGACTGCTGGGCTTCAAGTCCGGGGCCGACGACTACCTGGTCAAGCCTTTTGCCCTGTCCGAGCTGGCCGCGCGCATCGAAGCCGTGATGCGCCGGGCCCAGGGCGGCGGGCGCCGCGCGTTGCAGGTCGGTGACCTGAGCTATGACCTGGACACCCTGGAGGTCACCCGTGAGGGGCGTTTGCTCAAGCTCAACCCGGTGGGGCTGAAGCTGCTGGCGGTCCTGATGCAGAAAAGCCCCCATGTGTTGCGACGCGAGATTCTCGAGGAAGCGCTGTGGGGCGATGACTGCCCTGACAGCGACAGTCTGCGCAGCCATGTGCACCAGTTGCGGCAGGTGATCGACAAGCCGTTTGCCAAACCCCTGCTGCACACTGTGCACGGCGTCGGTTATCGCCTGGCCGAGGGGCGAGATGGAGTTTAAGCAAAGCCTTGCCCAGCGAATCATCATTGCCTTTGCCCTGATGAGTGCGCTGGTGGCGGGCGCCTTCGCCATGGGCATCGTTGCCACTGTGCACCTGGTCGAGGAAAAACTGATTTCCGCAGGGCTGGGGGGCGATCTGCAGCGGCTGTTGCTGATGGACAACGTCAGTGACTGGAGCCATCGCCCGGAGCCGGACCAGCTGTTTTACTACAGTGGCGGCCGTGGTGATTTCGAATTGCCCAAGGATCTGCGCCATCTGGATCCCGGGTTCCATGAGGTGTTTCGCGAGCAGCTGTCGTACCACGCCATGGTCGAGGTCGTCGACGGACGGCGCTATGTCCTGCTGCAGGACCAAAGTGATTTCGAAGAGCGCGAGCGGGTGCTGTTCGCTGTGGTGCTGGTGGGGTTTGTCCTCAGCCTGGCGCTGGCGGTGTTTCTTGGTTGGATCCTGGCGCGACGCGTCATGGCTCCGGTGGTGCGCCTGGCGCGTCAGGTCCGCCATCGCGACCAACTGTTGGGCCTGGCCCCGCCGCTGGCGCCCGACTACGCGGCGGATGAAGTCGGCGAGCTGGCGGTGGCGTTCGACGCCACCCTGGGCCGCTTGCGCCAGGCCCTGAGTCGCGAACGGCTGTTTACCAGCGATGTCAGCCATGAGCTGCGCACGCCACTGATGGTGCTGGCCAGCTCCTGCGAGTTGTTGCTGGAAAACCCCTGCATCGACCAGCGCGGTCGCGCCCAGGTCGAACGCATCGCCCGTGCCTGCGAGGAAATGCGCGAGCTGGTGCAGACGTTCCTGATGCTGGCGCGGGCCCAGCGTGAAGATGCGAGCATGTCGCCGCAGTTGACGCTGAGCCAGGTGGCCGATGATTTGATCGGGCTCTGGAGCGGGCCGATCCGCGATAAGGGCATCGAGCTCATCTTCGAACCCAGACAACCCCTGGACACCCGCTATAACGCGACCTTCCTGCACGCGGTTATGGGAAATCTGTTGCGCAACGCGTTGCACTACACCGAGCAGGGCTACATCCGCCTCACCTTGCAGCCTCAGGGTTTTGTGGTCGAAGACAGCGGTGTCGGTATCCCGGAGGAGAAGCGCGAAGCAATGTTCGAGCCCTTTGTCCGCGGCGATGAAAAGCGCGGCGAAGGCCTGGGCCTGGGCTTGTCGCTGGTGCAACGGATCTGCGAAAACCAGGGCTGGACCGTGACCTTGAGCACCATGACCCCGAACGGTTGCCGCTTTCAGGTGGATTTGAACCAGGCCAAAGCCTGAACCCTCCCTATGCCCCGGTTCTCCGGGGCATTGCTCTTTGCCGTTTATCTGCTGCCATGTGGCCCCATGCCACCTCGGATAAGCTGTAAAAATCTGTAATATTTTCGCCGTGGACGGGACAAAGTTTTCACAAAAGCATGACCTGACGCTGACAGTCCGCTACCTAAAGTGGCGCCATCAGTTGCAGGAGACTTTGATGATGGCGACCCCGATCAAGCTGGAATTTTCCGAAAAGTACGACGATCAGCATGCCCAGGACTATTTGCTCAAGCACCAGAACGGTCTTGCGCGCAAATTGTCCCATCGGCGTGATGAGCAGTTGGCCCGTGCCGCCCTGGCCCTGGCCGGTGAGCCGGGGCTGGTGCTCGATTTGCCGTGTGGAGCCGGGCGCTTCTGGCCGTTGCTGGCGGAAAAAGCCAACCGCGTGATCATTGGTGCTGATAATTCCGCATCCATGTTGAAGATAGCCACCGTGGCCCAACCGGGTGAGGTGGTAAAACGGGTACAACCCTTGCAGACCTCTGCATTTGCCATCGATCTGCCAGATAACGCAGTCGACAGCATTTTCTCAATGCGTCTGCTACACCACATTGGTGAGTCGGCGCATAGGGTCGCCTTGTTGCAGGAATTTCAGCGGGTTACCCGCGATAGCGTCATCGTTTCACTCTGGGTTGACGGTAATTTCAAGGCCTGGAAACGCAAGCGCATGGAGCGCCAGCGGCTCGAGGAAAACGGGGAGCAGGGTTACCAGAACCGGTTTGTGTTACCTGCGGCCACGGTAGAACAAGAATTTGAACAGGCAGGTTTTCGCGTCCAGGATCGTCTGGATTTTTTCCCGCTCTACGCTATGTGGCGGGTTTACGTACTACGTAAGAGGTAACAGGATGGCTGTTGAATGTGCATCGGAAATGGACGTCGCGCACGCAGATCGCTTCGATTATTTTTGGAATCAACACGGCGAATGGGTTGAAGAGCCCAATCGACGTCGAGGCGGGGAAAGCGGTGTGCAGCGGGTTTCGGGCATCAACGGCCGTTTGCTCTATGTAAAACGTCAGACCGGGCATATTTATCGCAGTTGGCTGCACCCCTTTGGTCGCCCCACTGTGTTGCGTGAGGAGACCGCCCTCAAGGGCTTGCGTCTGTTGGACGTGCGGGTGCCGGAGCTGGTGTTCTGTGGTGCGCAACGTGATCCCGAGCACCAGTGGCGGGCGCTGTTGGTCACCGCGGCGCTCGAGGGCTTTGTGGAAGTGGAAAACTGGTATGCCGCGGGCGAGCGTGAGCGTCACGACGAAGCGCTGCATGATCGTTTGCTCAAGGAATTGGCCCAGACCCTGGCGCGCATGCATCAGGGGCGTTGGCAGCACGGTTGCCTGTATGCCAAGCATGTGTTCGTCAAGGTCACCGGGAGCGGGGCGTCGGCCGAGGTCGAGGTGGCGCTGCTGGATTTCGAGAAGTGTCGGCAACGCCTGTCCCGTCAACGAGCGGCGGCCCATGACATGAAACAACTGCGTCGCCATTCGTCGTGGAATGCCACGGACTGGGACAAACTCTACTACTTTTACAAGACGGCGTTTGGCAGCGCTATCAAAGGTTTATAGCGATGAAGCTAGAAGTTGCACGAGGTTTGTTTCTGGTAGGTGCCCTGGTGGTCGCCTCACTGGCCGTGGCTGCCTGGGAGCAGCCGCGTACGCAAGTGCTCAGTGCAATGCACAGCGATGCGCATTGCCCTCTGCCACGAGTGGCCAAAGCCTCTGCGGTGGTCAAGCCCGACCATGATCTGTTGTTATTCATGTTCGGCATGACTCAGGGAATGAGGCCGCAAAGTTGAAGAGCAGCAAGCCCACCTGAAAGGCCTCGCATTGCGAGGCCTTTTACTGTGTTGGCGCTTATCTGTCCGGCTTGGCCAGTAAGGTGTAGATGCACGGCAATACGAAGAGGGTGAACAGGGTACCGATGGACATGCCGGTGGCGATCACGGTGCCGATGTCAAAACGGCTGACGGCCCCCGCACCGGTGGCCAGGATCAAGGGCACCATGCCAAAGACCATGGCCGCAGTGGTCATCAGTACCGGACGCAGGCGTATGGCGGCGGCCTCTTCAACTGCCTGACGCGGGGTCAGGCCCTTGTCCTTGCGCAGTTGGTTGGCGAATTCAACGATCAGGATCCCGTGCTTGGTGATCAGCCCGATCAGGGTCACCAGTCCGACCTGGGTATAGATGTTCATGCTCGACCAGCCGAGAAACAGCGGGATCAACGCCCCGCAGATCGACAGCGGCACGGTCACCAGAATCACCAGTGGATCGCGAAAGCTCTCGAACTGCGCGGCCAGCACCAGGAAAATAATCGCCAGTGCCAGGCCAAAGGTGACCCAGAGCGCGCTGCCTTCCTGCACAAACTGGCGGGAGGCACCGGCATAGTCGAAGGCGTAACCCGCCGGTGCTTCCTCCCGGGCAATCTGACGCACGGTCTCGATCGCCTCGCCCATGCTGACGATGGGCACGCCGGACATGGTGGCCGCGTTGAGTTGCTGGAACTGATTCAACTGCCGGGGACGTGCGCGGTCAGTGACGGTGATCAGGGTCGACAGCGGCAACGCCTGGCCCTGGGTATTTTTCACGTAATAGTTGTTCAACCATTCGGGGTTGTCGCGGTAGGCCCGCTCGACCTGGGCGATCACCTTGTAGCTGCGGCCGTCGATGGTGAAACGGTTGATTTCCGCCTCCCCCAGCAAGGTGGCCAGGGTGCTGCCCAGATCCTGCATTGAAACCCCCATCTGCGCCGCCTTGGCGCGGTCGATATCGACCACCACTTCCGGTTTGTCGAAGGCCAGATCGAGGTCGACGAACGCGAATTTGCCGGACTCCATGGTGCGTTTCTTGATGCGCTCGGCCACTTGCAGCAACGACTCGTAGTCATTGGGGGTGTTGATGATGAACGCGAAGGGCAGGCCCTCCCCGGTGCCCGGCAGGGACGGCAGGTTGAAGCCAAACACCTGCAGCCCGGCGATGGAGCTCAACTTGCCCTGAACTTCCGGCAGGATTTGCATCTGGGTCCGGCTGCGCTCGCTCCAGGGCTTGAGCAGGAAGCCGCCGATCCCTGACTGCACGCCGTTGAAGCCGTTGATCTGGAACGATGAGTAGTACTCGGGGAACTCCTTGAAGATCGTGATGAACTCATCGGTGTAGGCGTTGAGGTAGTCCAGGTTGGCCGGTTGTGGGGCCGAGGCCATCATGAAAATGATCCCCTGGTCCTCGTCCGGGGCCAGTTCCGACTTGGTGAACTTGAGCAGCAGCGGAATCAGGCACAGCACGATCAACGCGAACACCAGCACCACCGGCCGGGTGTTGAGGGTGCCGTGAAGCATGCGCTGGTAGCGGCGCTTGAGGCCCTCGAATATGTGGTCGAGACGGTGGGCCAGGCCACTGGGGTTTGCATCGTGGCGCAGCAACAGCGCGCACATCATCGGCGACAGGGTCAGGGCCACCACTCCGGAAATCACCACCGCCCCGGCCAGGGTCAGGGCGAACTCCTTGAACAGCGCTCCGGTCAGCCCCGTCAGGAACCCGATCGGCGCATACACCGCGGCCAGGGTGATGGTCATCGAAACCACCGGCAAGGCGATTTCCCGGGCGCCCTCGATGGCTGCGTCCAGCGGCGTCTTGCCCTCTTCGATATGCCGGTGGATGTTCTCCACCACCACAATCGCATCGTCCACCACCAGGCCGATGGCCAATACCATGGCCAGCAGGGTCAAGAGGTTGATCGAGTAGCCCATCAATTGCATGAAAAACATCACGCCGATCATCGACAGCGGGATGGTGACCACCGGGATCACCACCGAGCGCAGGGCGCCGAGAAACAGGAACACCACCACAATCACGATCAGCACGGCTTCGAACAGGGTCTTGAGCACCTCGTTGATCGAGGCCTGGATAAACAGCGTGGCGTCGTAGGCAATCTCGACCTTGAGGTTGGGCGGCAGCTGGGACTCCAGCTCGGGCATGAGCTTGCGCACTTCCCTGATCACATCCAGCGGGTTGGCGCCGGGAGTCGCCTTGATGCCGATGTAGACCGAAGGCGTGCCGGCGAAAGAGCTGATTGCGTTGTAGTTCTCCGCGCCCATTTCCACCCGTGCCACGTCGCTGAGCAGGACCCGGCTGTCACCGTCGACTTTCAGCGGAATCGCGGCAAAGGCTTCGGCGGATTTGAGCTCGGTGTTGGCGTTGATGCTGGTCACCACGTACTCGCCCTTGACCTCGCCGGCCGCCGACAGGAAGTTGTAGCGGCGCACGGCATCGGTCACGTCACTGGCGCTCAGGCCGTAGCCGGCCAGCTTGACCGGGTCCAGCCACAGGCGCATGGCGAACACCTGGTTGCCAAGGATCTCGGCCTCGGCCATGCCCGGCAGGGTCGCCAGCTTCGGTTGGATGACCCGCGACAGATAGTCGGTGATCTGCGGGTTATTCAGCTCCTTGCTGAAGAAGCTGATGTACATCAGCGCCGAGGCGTCGGCGGCCTCCCGGCTCAGGACCGGGTCTTCGGCGTCTTGCGGCAGTTGGTTCTTGACCTCGTTGGCCTTGGCCAACAGTTCTGTGAACAGGCGGTCGCTGTTGGAGCCGATGCGCGCGTAGATCGAAATCACCGAGAAGTTCTGGCGGCTGACCGAGGTCATGTAGTCGATGCCTTCAGCACTGGCCAGGCTCTGTTGCAGCGGCTGGGTGATATAGCCCTGGATGGTCTCGGCGTTGGCGCCGGGGTAGGCCGTGGTCACCGTGATCAGGGCGTTTTCCATCTGCGGGTATTGGCGCAGGGGCAACTTGCTCCAGGCCTGGAAGCCCAGCAGCACAATCAGCAGGCTGACCACGGTGGCGAGCACCGGGCGACGAATGAACGGGTCGGTAAAAGCCATGGTGATTCCTTGATCAGTCAGTACGTGGCTGGCTGTTCTGATGATCGGGCAGCAGCTTGTCCGGGCTGATGGCAATGTGCGCGCCGTTGTCCAGCTTGATCTGCCCGGCGCTGACCACCTGCTCGCCCTTGGCCACGCCCTTGTTGATCAGCACCAGGCCGTCCCGACGTTCGCCGGTTTCGACGTAGCGCCGCTCGGCGATCAGGATCGGCTGGCCCTGAGGGTCTTTTTCCTCGCTGCCGTCCGCCGCTTTCCTGTGGGCCACCACGTACAGCGAATTACCGTAGAGGGTGTAGGCGATGGCGCTTTCCGGGACCACGATTTTTGCCTGTGGATCCGGCAGCAGCACTTGCAGGTTGGCGAACATCCCCGGCAGCAGCTTGCCGCCCGGGTTCGCCAGGGTGGCGCGGACCAGCACGTTGCGCGTGCTGTTCTCGACCTTGGGGTTGATGGCGCTGATTTTGCCTTCGACCTGTTCCCCGGGGTAGGCCGCGACGCTGATCTGCACCGGCTGGCCCAGGGCGACTTTCGGCACCGACTGTTCCGGAATGTAGAAGTCGACGTAGAGGCTGCTCAGGTCCTGCAGGGTAGCGATCACCGTGCCGCTGGCCAGGTAGTCGCCAATGTCCACCTGGCGGATGCCGATGGTGCCGCTGAAGGGCGCGAGCATGCGTTTCTTGGCCAGCGCGGCTTTCAGTTGATTGACCGTGGCTTTGTTCTTTTGCAACTGCGCCGAAAGTCGGTCGAATTCGCCTTTGGAAATGGCCTGGCTGCCAACCAGTTGGCTGCCGCGACCGAAATCCAGCTGGGCTAGCCCGAGGTCGGCCTGGGCGGTTTCCAGCAGGGCGCTTTCCACTGCGCTGTCGAGTTGCAGCAGCGCTTGCCCGGCCTTGACCTGTTGCCCTGACTCGAACTGCAGGTCTTTGACGGTGCCGGCGATTTCCAGGCTCAAGTTGACGCCCTGCAAGGCCTTGAGGGTGCCGACAGTGGGCAGGCGGTTTTGCCAGGGGCGCTCGCTGGCGGTGGCCACGGCGACGCTGATCGGCGGCGGTGGGGCCGAGAACACCTGAATCTGCCGGTAGATGGAGAAGGCTTTGTAGCCCGCCAGCAGCAGCACGATTAACAGGACGATACCCAACATGATCAGCATGCGGCGGCGCAGCATATTCCGTTTCCTTGGACAAAAAGCCGGGAATAAAAAGCGTGGATAGCCGGGCACATTACTCCGTCTTTTCGGGGGCTTCCAGATGACAATCCATTCAACTGGAGCCCCTTCGCCAGGGGCGGCGAAGGGGGGAGCGGCTAGATCAGATGCAAATGGTTATCCCAGAGGCCTGCGGGCAGCTCCAGGGGTTTTGCCACAAGTTGTTTCTGGCGGCAGTCGTAAAAGCGACAACGGCCCTGGCCCGAGGTCACGACAAAGCCGTCGGCGACCGCACCGACTCCGGCGCAGTCCGGCAGGGGCGCATCCAGGCGCAGTTCGCCGCTGTCCAGGTCCCAGATAAAAAAGCGGTTGCCCCGGGGCGCGGTGAGGGCCACCAGGCGCAAATCACTGTGTACTGCGACGCTGGCGGTGTAATGCCCCATGGCTTGCAGTTGTTCCTCGGCCACTGGGAAAGCGACGAAGGGCTGCCCGGGACGCTTGATCGCCAACAGCTCGGAGGACTCGTGGGCGGCGCCCATGAACTGCTGGCCGGCGACGATGGTGCCGTCGCTGGCGATACCCAGGTGGCGCACGCTGTTCATCTGCTGGGCCAGGGTTTCCTTGCTCAGCAGGGTGCCGTCGCGGCGCATCAGTACCAGGCTCGGCTCCATGGCATTGAGGTTCATTTCAACCCGGCTCTCGGCCTCGGTGCGGATGCCGCCGTTGGCCACCACCAGGGTTTCGCCATCGGGCATCCACGACACCTGGTGCGGACCGATGCCGTGGGTCGAAATCTCGCCACTGTGCACCAGTCGCTCCCCCTCGAATCGGTACAGGCCCAGCAGGCCACGACCGGGATCGGTGGTGTCGTTTTCGGTGGCGTATAGCCAGTCGCCGCTGTGATGGATCACCGCATGGCCGTAGAAGTGCCGGTTCGGCTGCGAGCTCAGGGTCTGCAGCAGACGGCCGTCACGCAGGTCGATCAGGTAACTCTCGGTGCCCGGGCGCCGGGCCACGAACAACGCCATCGGCAACGTCGGGTGATTGATGATGTCGTGGCAGCGCTGGCCGACCTGGGTGGCGAACACTTGCTGGCCATCCAGGCGGTAGCCGACCGCATAATGCTGACCGTCGCCATCATCCCTGGCCGACAGCAGCAAAGGGCTTTGATTCTGTTGCTTGAACAGCTTCCAGCCGCCCAGGGTGACCGCGCTCAGCAGCAGGCTGCCGAGCGCCACGGCCTGACGTCGCAGCATGATCAGTCACCGTCGTTGGCGTTGAAGCCCAGTTGGATGCCCAGCGCCTTGGCCAGTTCGCCTTCGTGCAGGCGGTGGACCACGTTGAGGCTGTCGTAGATATCGTTGAGTTGCTGGCGGCCGGCATCGTCGCTGAGCATTTCGCTGAGGGAACGCTGGCTGCTGGCGAACAGTTTCAGGGACGCGGCGTAGGCGGCATCAATCTTGTCGGCCAGCGGCTTTTGCTCAGCCGGCAGCAGGCCACGCAGGCCCTTGTTGTCGACCCCGGCCCAGACCGTCTGCGCCGCGCTCAGGCTGGCTTCCAGGCTCTGCAGGGACGACTGGCTGCGCCAGGCATCAGCCTGGAACGGCTGAGGGATGCCCTTGCTCTGGCGGCCCATCGGCGTGCCGAGCTTTTTCTTCAAAGTGTCCAGGGCCGTGACCTGGACCCGCAGCAGATCGGCGATCGCTTCATGGGAATCGGCGTAGCGCTGGTTGGGGAACTTGCTCATCTGCGCCAGCATGCCGTCGTTGCTGTTCCAGCTCGACAGGATCTCTTCGGCCAGGGTTTTCTGACGTTCGCCGATGGCGGTCAGCAAAGGGCAGTAGCGGGCTTTCTGCTCGCTGTTGGCCATGTCGATCTTGCTGTCGAACAGAATGTACTCATAGGCCGACAGGCCTTGTACCACCACGCTGGACTTGGCCAGCGCCGCCGCATCGATCTGCGGGTTGGCGGTGACCAGTTGCTCGACCTGGCGCCCCACCAGGTTTTTCTTGTCCGGCCAGAACTGCACCTGCCACGAGCGATTGCCCTCGGCCAGCGGCCCGATCAGCAGCGGTTGCAACTCGGCCCAGGCTTTTTGCGCGTGGAGGAAGTCGGCACGGGCGGTGTTGAGGTTTTCCTTGCCTTCGCAGAACGCCAGGGCGCTGACCGCCAGTTGACGATCGGCCTCGACCCAACGGCTGTAGGTCGGCAGGATCACCTGCTTGGCGATGGCTGCGGAGGTCACGGCCTGCGGGTCCTGCGGCGAGCAGGCGCCGAGGGCGAGGGCGGCAAGGCTGGTAAACAGCAATTTGGGACGAAACATGGTCGGGCTCCCTTTTTTAATGGAGAAAAGCTTATAGAGAATTCAGGAATGCCAGCAACGCGGCACGCTGTTCGGCATTGAAAGATAAAACCTGTTGCTGCGCCGCTTGGGCTTCGCCGCCATGCCAGAGCACGGCTTCGAGCAGGTTGCGGGCGCGGCCGTCATGCAGGAACTGGGTGTGACCGCTGACCGTCTGCGTCAGGCCGACGCCCCACAGTGGCGGTGTACGCCAGTCCCGGCCGCCGGCCAGAAACTCGGTGCGGTGGTCGGCCAGGCCTTCGCCCATGTCATGCAGCAGCAAGTCGCTGTAGGGGCGGATCACCTGGTTGGCCAGTTCGGGCTCGGCGGCATTGGCCGCCGTGGTGTAGCTGGGGGTGTGACAGGACTGGCAACCGGCCTGGAAGAACAGATTCTTGCCGGCCAGGACCTGCGGCGAGCCGACATCGCGGCGGGCCGGAACGGCCAGGTTGCGGCTGTAGAACAGCACCAGGCGCAGGATGTTGTCGCTGACTTCCGGCTCACCGTCGGGGCCGTTGCCAGTGGGGGCTTGTTTGCAGGCGGTCTGGGTGTCGGTGCAGTCATCGAATGGTCTCAGGCTGGTGGTCAGGCCCATATCACCAGAAAACGCGTGAACATTTTGTTGATTGAGGTTGGGTTGCCCGGCTTTCCAGCCAAAACGCCCGAGCACGGTTTTGTGCAGGGCATCGTCCCAGACCTGATTGGGACGGCCGGCGATGCCGTTTTTGGCGCTGGCCTGGGCTTGGGCATTGGCCAGGATCGCCGCCTCGGGGATGGCCTCCAGCAGGCCGAGGCCGATCATCGGTGGTGCCACGCGGGCCGAGAATCGGGTGTCCGGGTGCATCGGCCCATAGCCCAACTGAGTCAGCAGCAACCTTGGCTTGCGCAACTCGATCTCGGTGCCGTCCTTGAACCGCACACTGACCGGGTCGTACTCCACGCGCACTTTGCCTTCCGGGGCCACGCCGGGGATGGCCATGTCCTGGAACTGCCCGCCATACACCGGCTCCGGCACGATACCGACCTGTTCGATGAGCTTGGCGTAGGCCGGGTCGTTGGGGATCGACAGGCGCACCAGCATCGACACCGCGTTGGCGGCATCTGGCGTGGGCGGATGGCCGCGGCCGTCCTTGATGTGGCAGTTCTGGCAAGCGTTGGTGTTGAACAGCGGGCCAAGGCCATCGCGGGCCGTGGTGGTGGACGGAGCGATCACCCAGGGGCTGCGGAAAAAGCTGTTGCCGACGCTGAAGTCCAGGCGCCGCGTGGGCGACAGGTTGGCCGAGGGCAGGGAGAAGGCGTTCTGATCGGTCTTGCGTACCGTGGCCGCGCCGCCTGAGCGGGCTTCGCCAGGTTCGGCCTTGGTGAAACGCGGGGCGTCATCGCAGGCACTCAGGCTCAGGGCCATGAATAGCGCAGACCAGCGAAGCAGCGACAAGGGCATCGGACATCCTGCAAGACGAGCAAAACAAGGGCGCAAAGTCTAACAGGGCGACGAAATTTGAATAAGAGGAATTATCGTTTGGTTTGACCCAGGACAAGCTGGGCGGGGTCTGCCAGCCATTGCGTGGGGCAGGCAACAAAAAGGCGACCCGAAGGTCGCCTTTTTTATGCAGCGCGGATCAGAACTCGTGATCGGCGTTGTCCGGGTTCAGGTCGCTGATCCCCAGTTTGCCGGCGGCCTGTTCGATCGAACCGGTCTGCTTGACCAGGGCGGCGATGGCGTCGCGCACAATCTTGTTGCCCGCGTCGTTGCCGGCCGCGATCAGTTGGTCGTAGTGCTCGCCTTTGTTGGCGTGATCGACCATCAGCTGGATCTTGGCTTCGGTGTCGGCCAGGTCGGCCTTGAGCGCGGTGTCGGCGGCAGGGTCGGCTTTTGCCACCAGGGAAGACAGGCTGGCGCCGGTCAGCTTGGTACCGTCGGTGCGGGTGTACTCGCCCAGGTAGACGTTGCGGATGCCCTTGGCGTTGTAGAAGTGCGAGTTGTGGGTGTTGTCGCTGAAGCAGTCCTGCTCGTCTTCAGGGGAGTTGGCTTCCAGGGAAACCTTCATGCGCTCGCCCGCCAGTTCGCCGAGGGACAGGCTGCCCATGCCGAAGAGCATTTTGCGCAGGCCGGTTTCAGCCGGTTCTGCTTCCAGGGTGGCGCGGTAGTTGTCGGCCACGTTCGGCTTCCAGTTGCCGACCATTTCTTCGAGGTCGCTGACCAGCAGGTCGGTTACGGCCTTGAGGTAGGCACGACGACGATCGTTGTGGCCACCGGTGGCGCCGGCGCCTTCCAGGTAGTCCGAGGCTGGACGATTGCCGGCGCCTGGACCGGTGCCGTTGAGGTCCTGGCCCCAGAGCAGGAATTCGATAGCGTGGTAGCCGGTGGCGACGTTGGCTTCGGAACCGCCCAGCTCATTGAGGCTGGCGAGTTTTTCCGGAGTGATGTCTTTCACGTCGACCTTGTCTTCGCCGACCTGGACTTCAGTGTTGGCGATGATGTTGGCGGTGGCACCCGGGTTGCCCAGCGCGTGCTCGTAGCTCTTGTCGACGTAGTCGATCAGGCCTTCGTCCAGGGGCCAGGCGTTCACCTGACCTTCCCAGTCGTCGATGATGGTGTTGCCGAAGCGGAACACTTCGCTCTGGGTGTAAGGCACGCGGGCGGCGATCCAGGCAGTCTTGGCGGCGGCCAGGGTGTCGGCGTTCGGCTTGGCGAGGAAGGCGTCGACTGCGGTTTGCAGGTTCTTCGCGGTGGATTCGGCATCGCTGAACACGGCGAAGACCAGGTCGGCGTAGTGCGCGACAACGGCCTTGGCTGCGGCTTCGTCGACCTTGCCGGCGCTGGCGTCTGCCGCAGGAGTGGCAGTGCTGGTGGCTGGGGTCGGCGCTTGAGGCGCGGCGGCCTTGTCTTTGCCTTCGCCACAACCGGCGAGGGAAATAGCGATGGCCAACAGACTGGCGGTAGCCAGAGGCATACGAATCATGGCGAACATCCTGCTTCGAGAGGGGTGGACAGGCGCGGGGGCGCGCAAAACTGCCACATAATGCGAAAGATTTGCATTATGTGTAAAGGGTTGCTCTTGGAAATATTTCTTATTCGCGGGACGGTTGCGCTGGATCAAGCCCCGTTGCGCGGTTGCCCGCTCAGAGGATCGCCGCGTTGCTGCGCTGGGCTTGTTTCAGGTAGGCGCTCAACTCCCGGGCCGGCAGGGGTTTGCTGTAGTGATAGCCCTGACCTTCATGGCAGCCTTCGGAGATGATGTAGGCCTCTTGCTCGGCGGTTTCCACACCCTCGGCAATCACCTGCATGCCCAGGCTTTTACCCAACTGGATGATTGCCCGCACGATGGTTGCATCATCATCGTCATCCAGCAGGTCCTGAACGAAGCTCTTGTCGATCTTGATCTTGTCCAGCGGCAGGCTCTTGAGATAGCTCAATGAGGAGTAGCCGGTGCCGAAGTCGTCGATGGCGATCAGCGCGCCGGAGCGGCGCAGGCTTAGCAGATGCTGGGCGGCGGTGCTGATGTCTTCCATCAGGCCGGTCTCGGTGACTTCCAGCTCCAGGCTGCGCGGTGGCAGGCGATAGATCTGCAGCAGGTTGTTGACCACCCGCGGCAGCTCGGCGTGGTGCAGTTGTACCGTGGACAGATTGACCGCCATGCGCAGGTCGCTGAAACCCATGTCGTGCCACTCGCGCAGTTGCCGGCAGGCCTGGTCCAGCACCCATTCGCCGATGGCGATGATGGTGCCGTTCTGTTCGGCCAGAGGAATGAACAGGTCCGGTGGCACCAGGCCGTGCTCCGGGTGCTGCCAGCGAATCAATGCCTCGACCCCGACCACGCGGTGATCGCGGTAGCTGATCTGCGGTTGATAGACCAGATAGAACTGTTCGCGCACCAGGGCTTCGCGCAGGTCTTTTTCCAGCTCGCGACGGCGGCGCATCTCGCTGTCGACGCTGGCGATATAGAACTGATAACGGTTGCGCGACCGAGTCTTGGCCAGGGTCATGGTCTGCTCGGCTTTTTGCAGCAGCTTCTCGGTGCTGTCGCCGTCTTCGGGAAACAGGGTGATGCCGATGGTGGCGCGCAGGCGTATTTCCTGATGATCGAGGGCGAACGCCGCTTCCAGATCGTCGAGGATGCTCTGGGCCAGTTCCGCGGCTTCATAGGGTTGTTCGATATCGGCCTGGACCAGGGCGAACTGGTCTGCGCCCAGGCGCGCGAGGGCGCCGAGGCGGCCGCTGTGGCCACGCAGGCGGTCGGCCAGGGCCAGCAGCAACTGGTCGCCGGTCTGGTAGCTGAACTGTTCGTTGATGCCCTTGAAGTCATCCAGGCCGACACACAGCACCGCGACTCGGCGTTGCAGGCGCCCGGCGTCCACCAGGATCTTGTCCAGTTGCTGCTGCAATTGCTGGCGGTTGGGCAAGCCGGTCAGGAAGTCGTACTGGGCCATGCGCAACAGGCTGTTTTCCGCTTCGTGGCGCAGGTGGGTATTGCGTTCGATGGAGGCCAGCAACTGGTTGGCGGTGTTGATCCAGATCCCCAGTTCGTTTTTCTCGTGGCCCTTGAGCAGTGGAATCTGGTGTTCGCTGGGACGGTCCGGGTTGATGGTGGTCAGGTGCTCGATGATGCGCGACAGCGGCTTGGTCAGCAGCCAGTGATACACCAGGTACAGCACCAGGCCCATGGCCAGGGCACGCAGGACGCCGGAAATGAAAATGATCACCGAACTGACAATGAAGCCCTTGCCGTAGGTGGCGGTGTCGAGGGTGATGCTCAGGTCGCCGTAATATTCGCTGTAGGGGCCGCGACCTACCAACTGCGTGGTAAAGGTGCGCTCCTGGCCGAGGATCAGGTCGGTGAGCCAGCGACTGGGGGATTGCTGCAGCTCACGGCTTTTTTCCGCGAGCATGGTTTCGTTGGGATGGCCGATGGAGGCCATGCGCACGGCATCGTCCTGAAACAGCCCTTCAATGACCTGCATCCCCATTTCCCGGTCCAGGCTGTAGACCGCCTGGGTCGATGGGTCGCGAAACATGTCGAGAATGCGCTGGGCATCGTTGGCCACCGCCTGCCGAGTCTTGTAGGCGTCGAAGACAATTTGCGCGCAGCTCAAGACTACGCCCACGATCAGTGCCGACAGCAGCACAACCCGGAGCAACTTCACCGACAAGCTGTTTTTGAGTTCCAGCTTCAAAGGGCTATTCCTTGTTCCGTGCGCGTAGCGTCAAGTTGCCATGAGTATTGGCAATCCCGTGTTGGCAGTCAAAGAGACAATCGTGCTCAGGATATTTCGCCGGTAGGCTTGGCCGGAATGCACTGATTAGGAGCATTTTGGCCCATTGATAATGTGTCGGTAGCGAGGCCCTGCAACTTGAGGGGCAGGTCATATTTTTTACTGAGTAGATGTTAGCGCGCCATCGCTTTGGGGCAAGACATATCCCAGGCTACGGACGAAAAAAGCCCGGCAATGCCGGGCTTTTTTCTACTGCAAAACGCGCTTAGGCAACGAAGTTCTTGCCTTCGAATTGCTCAGCGACGAATTTCCAGTTGACCAGGTTCCAGAACGCTTCGACGTACTTCGGACGCACGTTGCGGTAGTCGATGTAGTAAGCGTGTTCCCAGACATCGCAGGTCAGCAGCGGGGTATCGCCGCTGGTCAGCGGGTTGCCGGCGCCGATGGTGCTGGCCAGGGCCAGTGAACCGTCAGCCTTTTTCACCAGCCAGCCCCAACCGGAACCGAAGGTGCCGACGGAAGTCTTGGTGAATTCTTCTTTGAACTTGTCGAACGAACCGAAAGCCGCGTTGATGGCTTCAGCCAGGGCGCCGGTAGGTTGGCCGCCGGCGTTTGGCGCCAGGCAGTTCCAGTAGAAAGTGTGGTTCCAGACCTGAGCGGCGTTGTTGAAGATACCGCCCGAGGAAGTCTTGACGATTTCTTCCAGGGTCTTGCCTTCGAACTCGGTGCCTGGCACCAGGTTGTTCAGGTTCACGACGTAGGTGTTGTGGTGCTTGTCGTGGTGGAATTCCAAGGTTTCCTTGGAGATGTGCGGCTGCAGGGCATCGTGTGCGTAGGGCAGCGGCGGCAATTCGAAAGCCATGATGATTCTCCTAATCAGGTCAGTTGCGGTGAGCGCAAGGCCGATCACGGGCGGCCAAACAAGCGCCGGGGAGTTTGTACTCTTTGCGGCGCAGGGGCTGGATCATAGCACCGGGGGTGCGGCAAAACCACGCAACAACTGTGTGGGATAGAGGTTCCAGAGCCTTTTGGAATAAGTCAGCCGGCGCTGATCAATTGCCACGCGACGCTGAACATCATGACCGCCACCAGCAGGTCGAGAATCCGCCAGGTGCTCGGCCGCGCGAGCCACGGAGCGAGCCATGCCGCGCCCAGGGCGAGGGTGAAAAACCACAGCAGCGAGGCACTGGCGGCACCGACCACGTAGGCCCCAGGCTCAGTTTGCTGCGCCCCCAGGGAGCCGATCAGCAGCACCGTGTCGAGGTAGACATGGGGGTTGAGCAGGGTCACCGCCAGGGCACTGAGCAGCACTGCGCGCAGGGAGCGTACGGCCTGGTTTTCGCCCTGTTGCAGGCTTTGTTTCGAGCAGGCGCGGCGCAGGGCCTGGCTGCCGTACCAAATGAGGAACACCGCGCCGCCCCAGCGTGCCACGGCCAGCAGGGTCGGGTTCTGGGCCAGCACAGTGGCCAGGCCGAAGACGCCGGCCGCAACCAGTAACGCATCGCAGGTCACGCACAGCGCCGCCACCGGCAGGTGATGCTCGCGCCGCAGGCTCTGCGCCAGGACAAAGGCGTTCTGGGTGCCGATCGCCATGATCAGCCCCGCGGCGACCAGCAGGCCGTTGATATAGCTTTGCCACATAGTCCTTACTCCTGGCCCGCGGTCAGTTGTTGCAATACATCCATGGCCCGCCCGGCATCTTCCAGGCCGACAAACAGGTGGTCGTGGTAATAGCCGGCCATCACGTTGCAACTGATACCGGCCTGGCCCAGGGCGCCGGAGAAGGCGGCGGTCAGGCCGACGGCCTGCAATGCCGAATGCACGTTGAGGGTGATCCAGGCAGCGACATAGTCGAAGCCAAGGCCCAGTCGTACGGCCTGGGCGCGTTCGAGAATGACGGTCAGGCCTTCCTGTTCGCGAAAGCTGCCCACCGCTTCACAGCCCTGAAGCTGGCTGGCGTCGGCGATGCAGCAGAATACGTATTCGCCGGCATTGAGCTGCGGGCTCATGCTGCGCAGCAACGTGGCGAGGGTGGTTTCACCGGCCATGAAAGAAGTCCTTGATCGAAGAGGCATGCTGGCTATTCTCCGGTTCAAGGTTGTATAAGAAAAACCAATATTACTGATCGCTCATTAGGAAAACTGATGTTCGACTACAAATTGCTCTCGGCCCTGGCCGCCGTGGTCGAGCAGGCGGGGTTCGAACGCGCGGCCCAGGTGCTGGGGCTGTCGCAATCGGCCATCTCCCAGCGCATCAAATTGCTGGAGGCCCGGGTCGGGCAGCCGGTGCTGGTGCGGGCCACGCCGCCGGCGCCGACGGAGATCGGCCGGCGCCTGCTTAACCATGTGCAGCAGGTGCGTCTGCTCGAACGCGACCTGCAGAGCCTGGTGCCGGCGCTGGATGAAGAAGGCCTGCCGGAGCGCCTGCGCATCGCCCTCAATGCCGACAGCCTGGCCACCTGGTGGGCCGAGGCGGTGGGGGATTTCTGTGCTGAACAGCACCTGCTGCTGGACCTGGTGGTCGAAGACCAGACCGTCGGCCTCAAGCGCATGCGCGCCGGGGAAGTGGCGGCTTGTGTCTGTGCCAGCGAGCGGCCGGTGGCCGGTGCGCGCAGCCTGCTGTTGGGCGCCATGCGTTATCGCGCCCTGGCCAGCCCGGCCTTTATCCAGCGCCATTTCCCCCAGGGCGTGCGCGCCGAGCAATTGGCCCGCACCCCGGCATTGGTGTTCGGCCCGGATGACTTTCTGCAGCATCGCTACCTGGCGTCGCTCGGGGTCAATGGCGGGTTCGAGCACCATTTGTGCCCGTCTTCGGAGGGGTTTATCCGTCTTACGGAGGCTGGCCTGGGCTGGGGCCTGGTGCCGGAACTGCAAGTGCGCGAACAGCTGGCACGGGGCCAATTGCTGGAGCTGCTGCCAGATAAGCCGATCGATGTGCCGCTGTACTGGCATCATTGGCGCAATGGCGGGCAATTGCTGGGGTTGCTGACTGAGCATCTGGCGCGTTCCTCTGCGCAATGGTTGGTGCCCTGGGTGCAGCCGTAAGCGTCAAGCTGCAAGCGACACGTGATGTGCTTGCGTGAAGATTTAACGTGCAGCCCGTGGCTTGAAGCGCGCACTGCATTTCTAGGAGAAGTCATGAAAATTCTGGTAACCGGCGCAAGCGGCTTCATTGGCGGGCGCTTTGCGCGGTTCGCCCTTGAGCAAGGCCTGGATGTACGGGTCAACGGGCGCCGGGCCGAAGCGGTCGAGCATTTGCTGCGCCGCGGGGCCGAGTTCATCCAGGGCGACTTGAGCGATGCCGGCCTGGTACGCACCCTGTGCCGTGATGTCGACGCGGTGGTCCACTGCGCCGGCGCGGTGGGTTTGTGGGGGCGTTATCAGGACTTCCACCAGGGCAATGTGCTGGTCACCGAAAACGTGGTCGAGGCCTGCCTCAAGCAAAATGTGCGGCGTCTGGTGCATCTGTCGTCGCCGTCGATCTACTTCGACGGCCGCGACCACCTGGGCCTGACTGAAGAACAAGTGCCCAAGCGCTTCAAGCATCCCTATGCCGCAACCAAGTACCTGGCCGAGCAGAAAGTCTTCGGCGCCCAGGAGTTCGGGCTGGAAGTCCTGGCACTGCGCCCGCGCTTCGTCACCGGCGCCGGGGACATGAGCATTTTTCCGCGACTGTTGAAGATGCAGCGCAAGGGGCGGCTGGCGATTGTCGGCAATGGCCTGAACAAGGTCGACTTCACCAGCGTGCAAAACCTCAATGAAGCCCTGTTCAGCAGTCTGCTGGCTGCCGGCTCGGCCCTGGGCAAGGCCTACAACATCAGTAACGGCGCCCCGGTGCCGGTGTGGGATGTCATCAACTATGTGATGCGCCAGATGGAAGTGCCGCAGGTCACGCGCTACCGCTCCTACGGCCTGGCCTACAGCCTGGCGGCGCTCAATGAGGGGGCGTGCAAGCTGTGGCCCGGCCGCCCCGAGCCGACCCTGTCGCGCCTGGGGATGCAGGTGATGAACAAGAACTTCACCCTCGATATCAGCCGGGCCCGGCATTATCTGGACTACGAGCCCAAGATCAGCCTGTGGACCGCCCTCGACGAATTCTGCGGTTGGTGGAAGGCTCAGGACATACGCTGAAAACAAACACTGAACCGAGTTTGCACTTCAGGGTCGATCAGTGCGGCGAATTAGCGGTTTATACTCGCTCACCCAGCCATTACTGCGGTTCACAAAGGTTGACCCATGCGTAACGATGCCAACGACGACTTCGATGATGTTCCCAGCCTGCGCGCCGACCCTCTCGATGACGATGATTTCCCGACTACCACCGCTGTCCGCGAGCGCACCGCCGTGCATTCGCGCAGTACGCCGGTGGTCAAGGTCAAGGGGCCGAGCACCGGGCCACTGTGGGCGCTGGTTGGGGCATTGTTCTTTGCCTTTATCGGCCTGGCCTGGTGGAGTTTCCAGCAGATTTCGCTGATGGAGCAGCAACTGGTGGCAACCCAGGAAAGCTTTGCCCGCATCAGTGAGGAGGCGGCGGGGCGTTTGCAGGATATCTCCGGCAAGGTGGTGGCCAGCCAGTCCAACGTCAACAGCGACAGCGAGGCGTTGAAGCTGCAGATCAAGCAGCTCGAAAGCAAGTTGCTGGATCAAGGCAAGCAGCAGCAAGGCGTTGCCGGACAAGCCACCGACCTCGACAAACGCCTGGCCCAGATGAGCGCCCAGACCACCGAACAGCAGGCCGCCAACACCCAGTTGCAGGCTCAGGTCAAAGCCTTGAGCGCCGAGTTGGCGACCCTCAAGGGCGGCCAGGGCGATGCCGGCAAGCTCGATGCTCAGCTCAAGAGCCTGGCGGCTGACGTCGCTGCACTGAAAAAACAGGGCAACCCGAGCGCCGCCGTGGAGCGCCTGGAGCAGGACATGATCGTGCTCAAGAGCCAGCAGGATAACCATCCGGCACCGGCACAAGGGGCGACCAATACCGCTGAGTTCGACGCCTTCCGGGGTCAGGTCACGCGCAACATCAACACCCTGCAAAGCCAGATCCAGAACCTGCAACAGCAGATCAGCGCCCGTCCCTGATCGAACCCCAGCCTTCCTGCGCACGGCGTGGGAAGGCTCCTCCTGCCCCCCGTTGACTGAATACTCGACCATAGCCCGTTGCCGTCTACGCTCTTGAAACACCAACAAGAACGAGGGATGGGCAATGAAGGCTTTGCTGAAAGGTTCCTGGCTGTACGGTTTGTTGATGCTCTTTGGCAGTGTCGCCCTGGCGGCCGCACCAGACGCAGATGAAGGAGCAGCGGCCAGGGCCTTGCTGGAAAAAGCCGTGGCTTATTATCAGCAGCAGGGTGACAAGGCGTTTGCCGCGTTCAGCCGTCAGGGCGATTTTGTCGACAAGGACCGCTATGTGTTCGTGGTCGACACCCACGGCGTGATGCTCGCCAGCGGAGGTCCATCGGCGGCGCTGATCGGTCGTGATGTGTCCGAGGTGCTTGGGCCGGACCTGAAAAAAGCTTTCAAGGATGTGCTCAAGACCCCGAGCGAGGGCGTCCAGGAAGCCGAGTACCGCTGGCAGAACTGGGCCGATGGCAAGGTCGAGCGCAAGCGGGTGTTTTTCCAACGGGTCGGCGAGCGCATTCTGGCGGTCGGCTATTACCTGCCCCGGGCGTCGGCCGATCAGGCCAGGGCGCTGCTGGACAAGGCGGCCACCGCACTTGGCAGCGATCAGAAACAAACCCTCAACGCCATCAACTCACTCAAGGGCGGTTTTCTGCAGGACGACCTGTATGTCTTTGTCGTCGACCTCAAGACCCATCGCTACGTGGCCCACGGCACCAACCTGCGCTTGATCAATACCGACTTTGGCAAGATCCGCGACCCCGAGGGCAAGCCGGTGGGCGAGCCGATCCTGGCCCTAATGGCCAAGCAGGATCAGGGGGAATATGAGTACCGCTGGAAAAACCCGGTAACCGGCAAGGTCGAAGACAAACACGCGTACCTGCGCAAGGTCGGCGACCTGCTGGTGGCGGTGGGTTATTACAGTCCGTGACACCCTGAACCCTGGCGCGGCCTAGCGCACGGCGTCTTCGCGGCCGCGCAGGAGCATGTTGGGCATGGCCAGAGCCGCTGCCAGCCCCAGCAGCGACACCGCCGCGCTGACCATCAGCAGATGGCGGAAGGTCAGCAGCAACTCGGCGCGCAAGGCGTCCTGCGCAGGACCGGGCGCAGCATTCAGACTGTCGAGCAAGGCGTTGCCCGAGCTGCCTTCGACCAGCAGTGCCGCGCCCGACAGGTGAACCAGGCCGGAGTGTTGCAGCAAGGTCAGCAGCAGCGCCGACATCAGTGCCACCCCGACAGCTCCGCCGAGGGAACGGAACAGGTTGGTGGTGCTGGTGGCCACGCCTATGTCCCCTTGCTCCACCGCATTCTGGGTGCCCACCAGCGAGGTGGGGAACTGCATGCCACCGGCAATCCCGCACAACAGCATGAACAGGCTGCTCAGCAGCACCGCCTGGGGCGGGCTGAAGGCCATGCCGAGGATCGCGATCGGCATCAATAGCGCGCCGCCGAGGATCATCGGTTTGTAGCGCCCGGTCACCGAGGTCCGGCGCCCGGCGCAATAAGCCCCCATCGGCAAGCCCATGGCCAGTGGCAGCAGGTGCAGCGCAGCGCTGTCGGCCCCGGCGCCGGTGACACTCTGGAACCGCAGCGGCATCAGCACAATCAGGGAAATGGCCTGGAAGTTGTTGAAAAAGATCGTGCACCAGCACAGCACCGCGTTGCGGTTGGCGAACAGGTGCATCGGCAGCAATGGCTCGCGGGCCCTGCGCTCGTGCAAGACAAACAGCGCCAGGGCGACCACGGCGATACCGAGCAGGCCAAGGACCTGGTTGCTGCGCCAGGCGTGGCCCTGGCCGATCTCGGTGATGCCCAGCAGCAGGGCGGTCAGGCCGATGATCATCAACAGCGTGCCGAGGTAATCGATGATCGGCTTGCGTTGCGGCAGGGGCAGCCCGACCAGGGTGCGATGGGCCACCAGCCAGGCACCCAGGCCCAGGGGCAGGTTGATCAGGAACACCCAGCGCCAGGACAGGTACTCGGTCATGTAGCCGCCGAGCACCGGCCCGGCGACGCTGGCCACCGCATACATGCCGCTGAAGTAACCCTGGTAGCGCCCGCGCTCACGGGGGGGAACGATATCGCCGATGATCGCCTGGCTCACCGAAATCATCCCACCGGCGCCGATGCCCTGGAAAATCCGCGCCAGCACCAGTTGTTCCATGCTTTGCGCCATGCCGCAGAACAGCGAGGCCAGGGTAAACAGGCCCATGCCGAACAGCATCAGTTTGCGTCGGCCATAGAGGTCGCCGAGCTTGCCGTAGATCGGCACGGCCACGGTCATGGCCACCATGTAGCCGGAAATGACCCACGCCAGCAGGCTGACATCCTTGAACTGCGCGGAAATGGCCGGCATGGAAACAGCGACGATGGTCTGGTCCAGTGCGCCAAGGAAAATCGCCAGCATCAGGGCGATCAGCACACTGCGTATGGCCGGGGTGGCCTGGCCGGGCGGGGGAAGCTGGGTCACGAAAAAACCTGCGGGCAGTAATGGACCCGCAGGGTGCAAGGCTAGCGGGAATGAGCGCTAGTGTACTCGATAGCCTCCTACTCGATAGCCTCGTAAGGAAGGCCGACGTAATTTTCCGCAATGGTTTTTCGTCCCGCTTCGGAGCTGACGAAATAATCCAGCTCTGCTTCGGTAATGCGCTGGCTGAACGCGTCGGCATCGGGAAACTGGTGCAGCATCGAGGTCATCCACCAGGAGAAACGTTCGGCTTTCCATACCCGGCGCAGGCAGATTTCCGAGTATTTCTCCAAGAGGTCGGTGCGTTGCTCGCGGTAGACCTTGAGCAGGATGTTGAACAGCGTGCTGACGTCGCTGGCCGCCAGGTTCAAGCCCTTGGCGCCCGTTGGCGGCACGATGTGCGCGGCATCGCCCACCAGGAACATGTGCCCGTACTGCATGGGTTCGACCACGAAGCTGCGCAGCGGTGCGATGCTTTTCTCGATCGACGGGCCGGTCACCAGGCGCTCGGCCAGGGCGGCTGGCAGGCGGTTCTTGAGTTCGTCCCAGAAACGTTGGTCGGACCAGTTCTCGACCTGTTCATCGGCCGGCACTTGCAGGTAATAACGGGTGCGGGTGGTCGAGCGCATGCTGCACAGGGCGAAGCCGCGAGCGTGCCGGGCGTACACCAGTTCTTCGTGGACAGGCGGGGTATCGGCCAGGATGCCCAGCCAGCCGAAGGGATAGACCCGTTCGAAAATGTTCAGGGATTCGGCGGGAATCGATTGCCGCGCCACACCGTGGAAGCCGTCGCAGCCGGCGATGTAGTCGCACTCCAGGCGCACCGCTTCGCCGTCGTGTTCGAAGGTCAGGTAGGGTTGCTCGCTTTTCATGCCGTGGGGCTGCACGTCGCGGGCTTGATAAAGGGTCACTGCGCCGGCGGCTTCGCGTGCCTGCATCAGGTCGCGGGTGACCTCGGTCTGGCCGTAGATCATCACGTTCTTGCCGCCGGTCAGGGCGTGCAGGTCGATGGCCACCTGGCGACCGTCGAACGCCAGCTCGAAGCCGCCATGCACCAGGCCTTCGGCGTCCATGCGCTGGCTGACGCCGGCCTGGCGCAGCAGATCGACCATGCCTTGTTCCAGGACGCCTGCGCGAATGCGACCCAGGACGTAGTCCGGGTCTTGGCGTTCAACGATCACTGTGTCGATGCCGGCGTTGTGCAACAGTTGGCCGAGCAGCAGGCCGGAGGGGCCGGCGCCGATGATGGCGACTTGGGTTTTCAGGGTTTTCATTGTTTTTATGACTCGCAAGCTTCAGCCGAACAAGGTTCGGTGAATGGTTTTTTTATGTTTCGAGTGCTTGCATTTTTCACCGGTGAACCTGTCAATTGAAGGTTAAAACTAAGCCGATACCTGTTCATTTCACCAATCGGTGCGATTATCGCCCGTCACTCTGAGGCCTGGATTGCAGTTATGAACAAGCCTGCCCTTTCTTCCATCCCGGTGTTCAAACTCTATGGCGAGAGCCTGGGCTGGCCGACCCCGGACTTGTTGCACTGCGAAACCATCAGCAAACGCAGTCGCGAACACCATTGGGAAATCAAGCCGCACCGGCACGCCGACCTCGGTCAATTACTGTTCGTCCACCGTGGGCAGGCGGAACTCGAGATAGAAGGGCAGCGCACCTTGCTGGGGGAATCGGCGCTGCAGGTGCTGCCGCCGTTGTCGGTGCATGGCTTCCGTTTTTCCGAGGACATAGAAGGGTATGTGCTGACGCTGGCCGCACCGCTGGTGGCGCACCTGCAGGCGCAATTGGGGCAGTCGGTGAATGCCCTGGCGTTGGCCGAGAGCTATCCGGCGCGCGCCGACGGGTCATACCTCAACGGCCTGTTCGCCGCCTTGCAGCAGGAATATCAAGGGCATGAGCCGGCCCGCGAAATGCTCATGCACGCGTTGGTCAGCACCATCGTGGTCTGGGTCAGCCGCCAGGCGATCCAGCGCCGCAGCGCCAATCAGCGGCCGCAGCGCGCCCGGGAGTACTTCAATGGTTTTGTGCAACTGGTGGAGACGCACTATCGCGAGCACGTGAAGGTCGAGGACCTGGCGCACAAACTGGGGATTTCGGTTTCGCACCTCAACGGCACTTGCCGCGAACTGGCCGGGCAGCCAGCGTTGCAGATCATGCACGAACGCCAGTTGCTCGAAGCCAAGCGCCTGCTGACGTACACCTGGATGACCATCTACGAGATTTCCGACAGCCTGGGCTTTTCCGACCCGACCAACTTCACCCGGATGTTCCGGCGTCGCATTGGTATTTCGCCCAAGGCCTTCCGCGACCGGTTGAAGGTCGACCAGGCCAGCGAGGATTGAGCAGCGCCTTACCGCAAGGCGTTCAACGTGGCCGAGTGCGGGATGCAGTGCTCAAGGCTGCAACTGGCGTAGACCCGGGGCAATTGCCGGGCCTGTTCGACGCGGTAGGCCGCGGTGCCGTAAAGCGCCAGGGTTGCGCCGCAGGTCAGGAAGATCGCCAGATACCTTCTTGTTTTGATGTTCATGGCTAGCACCTCTGAACGAGTAGCCCCATTGATTGAAGGGCTACTTAATCAGCATAGGCCAGCGCTGCCGAGTTGCCAGACCGCAGGTCTGCATGGTTGACGGGGTATTCAGCCGGTTGATCGGCTGCGCGCGGCTACCGCCTACAGGCCTTGGTCCCACTGCGGTTCTTCGGGAAATCTCAGCACCAGGAAGTCCAGCATGCTGCGCAACGCGGCAGGCATGTGCTTGCGCGAGGCGTACACCGCATACATGTTCATCTGCCGCGGCTCGGCATCGGGCAGCAGGCGCACCAGCTCGCCGCTGTGGATGTGCACGCCGGCCTGGTAGGTGGGCAGCATGGCGATCCCGGCACCCGCCATGGCGGCACGCAGCAAGGTGCTGGCTTCATTGGCGCTGATGTTGCCCTGTACCGGAACTGACAGCTGTTCACCCGCCTGCTCGAAATGCCACAGGCTTTTGCCAAAGTAGGAATGGGTCAGGCAGTTGTGTTCGCTCAACTCTTCCACCCGCTGCGGTGTGGGGTGCTCGCCCAGGTAGGCCGGTGAGGCGCAGATCACCGAGCGGCAGACGGTCAGGCGACGGGCGATCAGGTTCGGGTCCAGGTCGTTGCTGGTTCGGATCGCCAGGTCGATGCGTTCATCCACCAGGTTCACCGTGCGGTCGAGCATCTGCAAATCGATGCTGACCCCGGGGTAACGCTTGACGTAGGCGGCCATGGCGTCAGCCAGTTGGGCCTGGCCGAACGAGGTGCTGACACTGATGCGCAGCAGTCCGCGCGGGGCGTCATCCGGTTCACTGACCGCCGCCTGCATGTCGTTCGACAGCTCCAGCATCTGCCGACACCGCGGCAGGATTTCGCTGCCCGCCGCTGTCAGGCTGAGTTTGCGGGTGGTGCGGTGCATCAGCCGCGCGCCGACCCAATCCTCCAACTCCGCCAGATAACGCGAAACCACCGGGCGCGACAGATCCAGGTGATCGGCGGCGGCCGACTGGCTGCCGAGGTCGACCACACTGACAAACACGCGCATTGCTTGAAGACGATCCATGATTTGCCCGCTTTCAGAAACAAACTATGTTCCAGCATCGCATTTTTTGTACCGACTGACGCAACTAAGCTCCCCCCCATCGAAAGCCAAGCCCACAGACTCTGGAGTTGCCCCATGATCGGATTCACCTCACTCAAACGCCTGCTGCTGGCCAGCGCTATCGTGGGTTTTGCCGCCCATGCCGCAGCGGCCGAGCCCGGGTTGACCCTGGATGTCTACAACCCGGGCGCGGCGGCAATCTTTCCGGTGAGCTCGGTGCTGGTCAGCGGCAAGAAGGAAGCCATTCTGGTGGATGCCCAATTCGGCAAGTCCCAGGCCGAGCAACTGGTCGAGAAAATTCGCGCCAGCGGCAAACAGTTGACCACCATCTACATCAGCCATGGCGATCCGGACTATTACTTCGGCCTTGAGACCATCACCGCGGCGTTTCCCAAGGCCAAGGTCGTGGCCTCGCAGCCAACGGTCGAGCACATCAAGTCCACTGTTGAGGGCAAGCTGGCTTTCTGGGGGCCGAAAATGGGCGCCGACGTGCCGGGCAAAACCATCGTTCCCGCTGTGCTCAAGGGCCACAGCCTGACCCTGGAAGGGCAGAAGCTCGACATCATCGGTCTGGACGGCAAGCAGCCGGATCGGACCTTTGTCTGGATCCCGTCGATCAAGGCCGTGGTGGGTGGCGTCGTGGTCGCGGAAAACATCCACGTGTGGATGGCCGACACCCAGAGCGCGCAATCGCACCAGGATTGGTTGAGCACCCTGCAGACCCTCCAGGGCCTGCAGCCCAAGACCGTGATTCCGGGGCACTTCCTGGGTGACAGTGCCCGGTCCCTGGCGCCGGTGCAGTTCACTGCCGAATACATCAAGGCTTTCGACGAAGAAACCGCCAAGGCCAGCAACTCTGCCGAGTTGATCGCGGCCATGAAAAAGCGCTACCCGAACCTTGGCGAAGAAAGCTCCCTGGAACTCAGCGCCAAAGTCGCCAAGGGCGAGATGAAGTGGTGAGCGGATCGGTTTGATTCACTCCCGCGCCTGGCGCGGGAGGCCCTTTAGCACTTATCGCAACTGGAGAACTGTCATGAGCAAGATCGCAATCATTGGTGCCACCGGTCGTGCCGGTAGCCAATTGCTGGAAGAAGCCCTGCGTCGTGGTCACAGCGTGACCGCGATTGCCCGCAACACGGCAAAGATCGGCCAGCGTGCCGGTGTGGTGACCCGTGAGGTCGACGTTGCCGACAGCGCAGCGTTGCAAGCGGCGCTGGCCGGTCACGATGCAGTGATCAGTGCCGCGCATTTCTCCACCATCGCCGCCAGCGCCATCATCGAGCCGGTGAAAAAGGCCGGGGTCAAGCGCCTGCTGGTGGTTGGTGGTGCCGGTTCGCTGCTGTTGCCCGATGGCGGCAAGGTCATCGACAGCCCTGGCTTCCCGCCGGAGTACAAGGCCGAAGCCAGCGCCGGTGGCGTCTACCTCGACACCCTGCGCCAGGAACAGGATCTGGACTGGACCTTCCTCTCGCCCTCGGCGGAGTTCGTCGAGGGTGAGCGCACCGGGCATTTTCGCCTTGGCCAGGATCATCTGCTGGTCAGTGCCGAAGGACGTAGCTGGATCAGCTTTGCCGACTACGCCATTGCCTTGATCGACGAAGTGGAAAAACCGGCCCACAGCCGTCAGCGGTTTACGGTTGGTTATTGAGTAGGGGCCGGTTACCACGGCGCCCCACCGGCCCAGCGCAGCCTGGCGGCAGCGGCTACAGGCTGGTGGTTAGCGTTGCTGCGCCTGGGTTATCAGCCAATCCAGCAACTCTTGCAAGGCCGCCGAAGGCCCCGGGCGTTCCGGGTAGACCAGGTAGTAGGCCTGGCCCGTCGGCACCTTCAAATCAAAGGGCATGACCAGCCGCCCGGCACTCAGGTCGTCGCCAATCAATGCCCAGTCGCCCATCGCCACGCCAGAACCTTGCGAGGCCACGGACATCGCCAGGTCCAGGGTCTCGAAATGCTGGCCCTTGCCCAGGGTCTTCAATGGCGTGCCGGCGGCTTTCAACCAGCTTTGCCAGTCGCGCTGGTCATGGGACGGGTGCAGCAGCAGGTGCTGCTGCAAGTCCGCCGGGGTCTTGAGTGGCACCGAACCCTCCAGCAGCGGTCGGGAGCAGACCGGTGTCAGCTGTTCGTTGAACAGGTGCCGCGACCCCAGCGTCGGGGTGGGCGGGGCGCCATACATTACCGCCGCATCGAACGGCTCGCGGCTGAAATCCACGCCATGCTGCACGGTGGTGGTCAGTTGCACCGGCACTTCCGGGCGCTCCTTCTGCCATTGCAGCAGGCGCGGCAGCAGCCAGCGCATCACGCAGGTCGGGGCCTTGAGGCGCAGGTTGTGGTTTTGCGCGCCAATTTCATCCACCGCGCCATTGATCAATTCGAACACCTGCTGCACCCGGGGCAGCCATTCCAGCCCTTCGGCGGTCAGGCTCAAGCCCCGCGCCTGGCGCTGAAACAACGGGTAACCCAGGTGGCTTTCCAGCCCGGCGATCTGCCGGCTCACCGCGCCCTGGGTGATGTGTAATTGCTCGGCGGCGCGGGTGAAATTGCAGCACTGGGCGGTGATCAGGAATGTGTGCAGCGCGGGCAGGGGCGGGAGGCGTTTCATGGGGGGCCAAGGTATGACGTGGGGACATGGCTAGTATGACTTTTTATCCATTGTCCCGGCTACGGGCCCGCCGTTCCAATACCCCTTCTGCGGGCGTTTGATGGCGAGTTCAAGCAGGCCGCCGACGCCCGGTGTCCATCCAATAACAAGGGCGATGAAATGGCGACGTGCGGCGAAGTACTGGTCAAGTTACTTGAGGGATATGGGGTCGAGCAGGTCTTCGGCATTCCCGGGGTGCATACCGTCGAGCTGTACCGTGGGCTGGCCGGGTCGAGTATCAACCACGTCACCCCGCGTCACGAGCAGGGCGCCGGTTTCATGGCCGACGGCTACGCACGCACCAGCGGCAAGCCGGGGGTGTGCTTCATCATCACCGGCCCGGGGATGACCAACATCACCACGGCCATGGGCCAGGCCTACGCCGATTCGATTCCGATGCTGGTGATTTCCAGCGTGCAGTCGCGCAGCCAGTTGGGCGGTGGGCGCGGCAAGCTGCACGAACTGCCGAACCAGGCGGCTCTGGTGAGCGGCGTGGCAGCGTTTTCCCACACCCTGATGTCCGCCGCCGAGCTGCCGGGGGTATTGGCCCGGGCCTTCGCCTTGTTCCAGGCCGGGCGTCCGCGTCCGGTGCATATTGAAATCCCTCTCGATGTGCTGGTTGAAGAGGCTGATGATCTGCTCGCCAGCACCCCGGTCAGCATCGCCCGTGCCGGCGCCGCACCTGCCGCCATCACGCAGATGAGCCAGCGCCTGGCCAGCGCCCGGCGCCCGTTGATCCTCGCCGGCGGTGGCGCGATCGATGCGGCGGCTGCGTTGACCCGACTGGCGGAGCTGTTGGCAGCGCCCGTGGCCCTGACCATCAACGCCAAGGGCATGCTGCCGTCCTCGCATCCGCTGCTAATCGGCTCGACCCAGTCCCTGGTCGCCACCCGGGCCCTGGTGGCAGAGGCTGATGTGGTCCTGGCCATCGGCACCGAACTGGCCGAGACCGATTACGACGTGACCTTCGCCGGTGGTTTCGAGATTCCCGGGGTGCTGCTGCGGATCGACATCGACCCGGACCAGACCGTGCGCAACTACCCGCCGCAGGTGGCGCTGGTGGCCGATGCCCAGATGGCCGCCGAGGCCTTGCTGGCGCAGTTGAGCCAACAGCCGCTAGCCGAGCGCGCCGCAGAATGGGGCCAGGCCCGCGCGGCAGTCCTGCGCCGGGAACTGGACAGCGCCTGGGACGCCCCGACCCGTGCCCAGACCCAGCTGTTGCACACCGTGCTTCAGGAGCTGCCGGAGATCGTGTTCGTCGGTGACTCCACGCAACCGGTGTATAGCGGCAACCTGACCTTCAACCCCGAGCAGCCGCGGCGCTGGTTCAACTCGTCCACCGGTTACGGCACCCTTGGCTATGCCTTGCCGGCAGCGGTCGGCGCCTGGCTGGGCGGGGCTTCCGAGCGCAGTGCCCGTGGCCCGGTGGCCTGTCTGATTGGCGATGGCGGTCTGCAATTCACCCTGGCGGAACTCGCCAGCGCCGTGGAGGCCCAGACTCCGATCATCGTCCTGCTGTGGAATAACCAGGGTTACGAGGAGATCAAGAAATACATGGTCAACCGCGCCATCACGCCGGTGGGCGTGGACATTTACACCCCGGACTTTATCGGTGTGGCCAAGGCCCTGGGCTGCGCCGCCGAAGCCATCAGCAGTGTCGAGCAGTTGCGCAACGCCTTGCGTGCCGCCGCCGCACGCCAGGGGCCGAGCCTGATTGAAATCGACCAGGCCGGCTGGATGCAGGCGGTGCAGGCATGAGCACAATGAATCTGTCGAATGGGCTGTACATCAATGGCCAATGGCGCGCCGGCAGCGAACGCTTGCAGGTGATCAACCCGTCCACGGAGCAGCCTTTGGCGATAGTCGCCGGGGGCGACGGGCAGGATGTGGAGCAGGCGGTACGCGCCGCCCAGGCGGGATTTCGCGTGTGGTCCGCGTGCAGCGGCGCCGAGCGTGCCGTGGTCTTACGCAAGATTGCCACGGGCGTTGCCGCACGCCGCGAACGCCTGATGCAGCTGCAATCGAGCAACAACGGCAAGCCGCAATTCGAAGCGGTTATCGATGTGGATGATGTGATTGCCACCTTCGAATACTACGCCGGCCTGGCCGAAAGCCTGGATGCCGCCCAGGACGCGGATGTGCCCCTGCCCAGTGACGACTTCAGCGCTCGCCTGCGTCGCGAACCCTGCGGCGTGGTTGGCTTGATCGTGCCCTGGAACTTCCCCATGGTGACCACGGCCTGGAAGCTGGCGCCCGCCTTGGCGGCCGGGTGCAGCGTGGTCCTCAAACCGTCCGAGGTGACGCCGCTGCCGGAGCTGGAGCTGGCGGCAATCATCGCCGACAGTGGTTTGCCCGATGGCGTGTTCAACCTGGTGTGCGGCACTGGCCTGGCAGTCGGCGCACCGCTGGCGGCCGATCCGCGGGTGGCGAAGATTTCCTTTACCGGCAGCAATGCGGTCGGGGTCCAGGTCATGCAGCGTGCAGCAGAAAGCATCAAGGGCGTCAGCCTGGAACTGGGCGGCAAATCATCGTTGCTGGTGCTGGCCGATGCCGATCTCGACCTGGCGGTAGAGCTGGCCTGTGGCGGTGGTTTTTTCAACGCCGGGCAGATGTGCTCGGCCACCAGTCGGGTGCTGGTGGCCGAAGAGCTGGCGGATGAGTTTCTGCTGCGCCTCAAGACTCGGGCCGAGGCGATCCGGGTCGCTGACCCGTTCGCCGCCGAGGTGGACATGGGAGCGCTGGTCAATCAGGCGCAGTACCAGCGGGTCTTGGGCCATATCCAGGCTGGGCTGAGTGTCGGCGCCAAGCTGGTGTGTGGTGGCGGACGTCCACCGGCGCTGCCCCGTGGCTATTTCATTGAGCCGACGATCTTCACCCAGGTGCCTCTGGACAGCGCGCTGTGGTGCGAGGAAATCTTCGGCCCGGTGCTCTGCGTACGCAGTTTCGCCAGCGAGCAGGAGGCCGTGGACCTGGCCAATGACAGCGCGTTCGGCCTGGTGGCGAGCGTGGTCAGTGGTTGCACCGAGCGAGCCGAACGGGTGGCGAACGAGTTGCAGGCCGGGCTGGTGTGGATCAACGCGCCCCAGGTGATTTTTCCGCAAGCGGCGTGGGGCGGCTACAAACAGAGCAGCATCGGCCGCGAGTTGGGACCTTGGGGGTTGCAGGCCTTCCAGGAAATCAAACACGTGATCCGGGCCCGCTGAACCGGCGTATCCAGCGTCGCTGGCGGCGCTGGATTCAGACGCTGATGCGCAGGCGCGCCATGTCGCGCAGCGGTGGGGCGCCGAACAGGCGGCTGTACTCGCGGCTGAATTGGGACGGGCTTTCGTAGCCCACGCGGTAGCCGGCGGCGGAGGCCTCCAGGCCTTCGGCGAGCATCAGGCGTCGCGCTTCCTGCAGGCGCAGTTGCTTCTGGTACTGCAGCGGGCTCATGGCGGTCATGGCCTTGAAGCGATGGTGCAGGGTCGAGACGCTGAGGTTGACCTCCCGCGCCAGGTCATCGATGCGCAGGGGCTGTTCATAGTTGCCGTTCAACCACTTGATGGCCTGGTTGACGCGATGGCTCTGGCTGTTGGCGATGGCAATTTCATACAACCGATGCCCCTGCTTGCTGCGCAGCAGCCGATAGAGGATTTCCCGGCGGATCAGCGGCGCGAGCATCGCGATGTCTTTCGGCGTGTCCAGCAAACGGGTCAGGCGCAGCACGGCATCGAGCATCGGCGGGTCGAGTTGTTCGACATACAGGCCGCGCCCAGTGGGCCGGGTCGGAACTCCCAGGGGGCCGGCATCGGCGATCAGGGTGCTGATTTCAGTGGGGTCGATGTCCAGGCGCAAGGCCAGGATCGGCTCTTCGGGCGAAACGATGGCGACTTTGCCGCTCAAGGGCACCGACACCGACACCACCAGGTAATTGAGCGGGTCGTAGTTGAAAGTTTCGTCGGCCAGCCGTACCTCTTTGCGCCCCTGGGCCATGATGCACAGCGCGGGCTGGGCCAGTACCGGGGCGAACTGGTGGGAGCTGCTGTGGCGCGAAACAAACAGTGAGTGGATGGCGGTGGCGTAGCTGCCGTCTTCGCTGGTGTTGCGGCGAATGATTCCGGCCAGCTCGGCGCGCTGTTTTTCCATGTCCGGATCCAGCGGAGCTTGCGGATATTCGAGTGACGACATGGGAAGCCTCCGGCGTTTCTGATGGGCACAGCTTAAATTTGTGCAAGAACCATGGGTAGGCGATTCCTGCGTAAAACTTGCCTGATTCTGCAGCGCCCGCGCGTATTAGACACAACACGTGTTTCGGCGCGGGTGTCACTTGCTTGAAACAGTCGTATGGTTTTTCCAGGACTGTCGGGCGTGCGGTGATCCCATCTCGCGCTACTCGCAGGATTGTGCAAAAGGCCGACAGGATTCGACTAACGGCGGCTGCTGCGGCCGTTTAATCTTTGATCCTGTCGCAGCCCGTCCCATGGCTGCCTCGACAACACCCTGGGAGGGTCGCAGATGTCCACGCATAGTCCTGTCAGTCATATGGCTTTCGTCCGTGCCCGCAGCGGGCGTACCACGGAATTGGGCGCGCGCTTGAGCAGCCTGATCGAGCCGTCGCGCCAGACACCCGGTTGCCTGCATTTCGCGTTGCAGCACTCGCAGTGCGATGCCGAGCTGTGGATGGTTTCCGGCTTCTGGAGTAGTCAGCAGGCGATGACCGCCTACTTCAGTTCGCCCGCCATGGCGATTTTTACCGAGTTGGTGCAGGACCTGGTGGTCAACAGCCTGGACTTCCATACCTTCAGCCATATCTCGGCCGCCGAGGCCCATGGCGAATACGCGCAACTGAACCAGGCCCCGGTGCACAAACTGGCCAGTTGAAGGTTTAGAATGGCCGACTTTCCATTGGCCAGGATCAGCAACATGGCACGTAAAGAGTTTGCGCAGTTCGAAGCGGTATCCGCCGTGGTACCGGGTGAAGGCGGTTACAGCGCCGCTATCGCCATCAAGGCCCTGGGTGGTTCAGGGGCTCCGCGTTTTCATAAAGTACTGGATGACCAGAAATTCAAGACCGCCGATGACGCCGACCAGGCTGCTGCGCAGAAGCTTGAGCAGTTGATCGACGTCGATGAGGACGGCGAGCTGTCCTGGAAAACTATCTGACTGCCCCCGGGCGGTACATCTTGAACAAGGCCTCAGGCCCCAGCTGGAAATAATCCGCTGGCCCGCCGCCGCGCAGAATCGGTTCTGCCGCGGCGGTGTCGTACACCCCATCCTTGAGCAGCCACTTGGCGATATGCACGGCGACTACTTCGCCGAGAATCAGCCAGCTTGGCACCAGCTCCTGATCTGCCCGCTGCAATTGAATGATCTGCGTGACCTTGCATTCAAAGGACACCGGGCTTTCGGCTACCCGCGGTACGGCGATCACCTTCGAGGCGACCGGGGTCAGGCCCGACAATTCGAACTCGTCGACATCGGCCGGCACGGAGGCGCAACTCTGGTTCATCTGCTCAGCCAGGGGCCGGGTCGCCAGGTTCCAGGCAAATTCGCCGGTCTGCTCGATGTTGTTCAGGCTGTCTTTGCGCCCGACGCTGGAGAACCCGATGATCGGCGGAATGTAGTTGAAGGCATTGAAGAAGCTATAGGGCGCCAGGTTCAGCCGGCCCTGGGTGTCCTGTGAGGAAATCCAGCCGATAGGGCGCGGGCCGACGATGGCGTTGAACGGGTCATGGGGCAGGCCGTGGCCCTGGGCGGGTTCGTAGTAGTGGATATCGTCGGGCATGGCGGGGCTCCTGAGGTGCGGTGATCCGAGGGCGCCATAGTGCCGGGCGCGAGGCGCTAATTCCAGCATCGATGGTCAGACGATGGCCGGCTTTCAAACGAGGTACGGTGGTTTTCTCCCCACCCTAAAACGACTAAGCCCGGCCGAAGCCGGGCTGTGATGCCGCGCGTGGGTATTAGCTGATGGTGGCAGAGCCGGTGCGGTCGTAACCGTCTTCAGCGACCGTGGCAGAACCGGTGCGGTCGTAGCCGTCTTCGGCGAATGTGGCAGAGCCGGTACGGTCGTAACCGTCTTCAGCGACTGTGGCAGAGCCGGTGCGGTCATAACCGTCTTCAGCGACTGTGGCAGAACCGGTACGGTCGTAGCCGTCAGCGGCGAAGGTGGCAGAACCGGTGCGGTCATAGCCGTCTTCGACAACGGTGGCCGAGCCTGTGCGATCGTAGCCGTCAGCGGCCAGCGTGGCCGAGCCGGTACGGTCATAACCATCGGCAGCGAAGGCGTTGGCGGCCAGTACCGAAAGGGTCAGGGCGATGATCAGTTTGCTTTTCATGAGAGTGACTCCAGGTTCGTCAAGGGTGTGTGCGTTGGGCGTGAAATAGATATTACTCCGTGTAAGTTGATTAAAAAGCGCAAAAAAGCGCTTAAATTAATCGATTTGATCGATGTTAAGGCCGTCACAAGTGACTGCAAATAACTGCGGTGGGGCCCGTGTTCTGTATACGTATGGGACGGTGTTATGGATTCAATTGCAGGCTGCGACCCGAGCATTAACGGATCATTAATCTGTTAATCCGGGCTGTGGAATCGCGATCAACGGATTTTTCATGCGCCACAGACCTATTTTTCACTGCGCGCCCCGCAGCCTTCGCCCAGGCCTGCATTCGACGACAGGCCGTCTTGAATAGAGCCCTGGAGCGATACCGCGAATGAATAAACTTCCTCAGATCACCCTGGCGTTCTGGGTCATGAAAATCTGCGCAACCACCCTCGGAGAAACCGCCGGGGACCTGTTGTCGATGACCTTGAATGTCGGCTATGCCATCAGCTCGATGATCCTGATCAGCGTGTTCGTGCTGACCCTGATCACCCAACTGTTTTCCAGGACCTACAACCCGGTGCTGTATTGGATCGTGATCCTCTCCACCAGCACGGCCGGGACCACCATGTCGGACTTCATGGACCGCACCCTGGGGCTGGGCTACGCCACTGGCTCGATGATCCTGATTGCAATACTGCTGGCGATCTTCGCGGCCTGGCGCCTGAGCGGCGATTCGCTGAACGTGAACAAGATCCACAGCTTCAGGGGGGAGATGTTCTATTGGATGGCGATTCTGTTTTCCAACACCCTGGGCACCGCCCTGGGCGACTACCTGGCAGATGATTCGGGCCTGGGTTTTGCCGGCGGCGCATTGTTTATCGGCGCCACCATCGCCGTGGTGGTGCTGCTCAAGTACTTCACTCGGATTTCGTCGGTGCTGCTGTTCTGGGCGGCATTCGTGCTGACCCGGCCATTCGGCGCGACCCTGGGGGATTTCCTGACCAAACCCCATGAAAAGGGCGGCCTGGATTTTGGCACCATCGGCTCCTCGGCGGTGTTGGCGGGGATCCTGCTGGTGATGATTATCGGCGCGACCTATGCCCAGCGTAAGTTCGGGCGCCAGGCGCTGGCCGAGCCGTCCTGAGCCGATGAGCACGGCCAGGGGCAGAGGCTTGCAGGCATGAAAAAGGGCGCGGTCATCGAATGACAGCGCCCTTTTTTGCTACTGGCTGAACGCTTAGTCAGTCACGATCCGCGAATGCTTGCGGGTGTCTTTCATGGTCGCGTAGACCAGCAACGAACAGGCGATGCAGGCGGTGACGTACCAGTAGTAGCCGGTTTCCATGCCGATGCTCTTGAACCACAGCGCGATGTATTCCGCGGTGCCGCCGAAGATCGACACCGTCAGCGCATAGGGCAGGCCTACGCCCAGGGCGCGGATTTCGGTAGGGAAGAGCTCGGCTTTGACCACCGCGTTGATCGAGGTGTAGCCGCTGACGATGATCAGCGCGGCCATGATCAGGAAGAACGCGCCCCACCAGGTTTGCACGGTGTGCAAGGTGGTGAGGATCGGCACGGTGAACAGGGTACCGAGGACCCCGAAGGCAATCAGGATCGGCCGGCGTCCGACTTTATCCGACAGCCCGCCGATGATCGGTTGCAGGCACATGAACAGGAACAGGGTCGCCGCGGAAATAGTGGTGGAGTCGGAGATGCTCATGCCGACGGTGTTCACCAGGTATTTCTGCATGTAGGTGGTGTAGGTGTAGAACGCCAGGGTACCGCCCATGGTCAGGCCGACCACGGTCAGCAGTTCCTTGGGATGACGGAGCAAGGTGCGCATGGCGCTTTCCTTGGCCTTCTCTTTCTTGGTGAAGGACTCGGTTTCTTCCATGCCACGACGCAGGTACAGCGCGACCACGGCACACAGCGCGCCGATGGCGAACGGAATGCGCCAGCCCCAGGCGTACAGTTGCTCGGTGGTCAGGAGCTGTTGCAGCACGATCAGTACGGCCAAGGCGATGAGCTGGCCGGAGATCAGGGTCACGTACTGGAAGCTGGAGTAGAAACCACGACGTTCCTTGGTTGCCATTTCGCTGAGGTAAGTGGCGGAGGTGCCGTATTCGCCACCCACCGACAGGCCCTGGAGCAAGCGTGCGAACACCAGCAGGATTGGCGCGCCGATGCCGATGGTTTCGTAACCCGGGCTCAGGGCGATCAGCAGCGAGCCGAAGCACATCAGGTAGACCGAGGCCATCAATGCGCTTTTGCGACCGACCTTGTCGGCGTAGAGGCCCATCAGCCAGCCACCGATCGGACGCATCAGGAAGCCCACGGCGAAGATCGCGGCGGTGTTGAGCAATTGGGCGGTGGTGTCGCCTTTGGGGAAAAAGGCCTTGGCGAAGTACAGCGAGAACGCCGCATAGACGTACCAGTCGTACCACTCGACCATGTTGCCGACCGAGCCACTGAAGATCGATTTGATGCGGCTGGAAGTGGTTCGGGCTTTGGCTGGCACGGCAGCCGACCCAAGAGGCAGGGCGTTGGAGTTATCCATTGAAGGATCCTTCATCTAATTGTTTTTTTGGAGCGCGCGTAAACGCAGCCTGGGTGGGCTATAGCAGGAGCTGTGCCAGGTCGAAGAAGGCCGGTTTAGAGGGGGTAGGGCATTTGAATAGGCGGAAATCCGCTTATCGAAGGCAGGTGTGTAAGCGGAAACTTGCCGAGCGGGGGTGGCAAAGGTCGTCGATCACGGCGGGCGCCTACAAGAACATTTCCCGGTTCAAGCCGTGGCGTTGCATCTTTTCATTGAAGGTCCGGCGCGGCAGTTGCAGCTCTTCGAGCACGGCCTTCACGTCACCCTTGTGCCGGGTCAGGGCGGAGCGCAGGCAGTGGGCCTCGAACGCCTCCTGCTGCGCCGCCAGGGATTGCCCCGGGTCGATCCCCACTGGCTCCGGCTCGCCCAGCCCCAGCCCCAGCACCTGGCGTTCGGCAACGTTGGCCAGTTCGCGCACGTTGCCCGGCCAGTCATGGCTCAGCAGGTGGCTCAACTGCGGCCCGCTCAGGGGCGGGAAGGTGCGACCCAGACGCTCGGCGGCGTGTTGGGCGAAGGATTCGAACAACAGCGGAATGTCCTCGCGCCGCTCCCGCAGGGGCGGCAGGCGTAGCTCGGCCACGGTCAGCCGATACGCCAGGTCCTCGCGAAAGCGCCCGGCGCGGGCTTCGTCCAGCAGGTCGGGCTTGGTGGCGGCGATGATCCGCAAGTCGACATGGATGCTCTGGTTGGAGCCCAGGCGTTCGAGCTTCTGTTCTTGCAGCACGCGCAGCAGTTTGACTTGCTGGGCCAGGGGCATGCTTTCGATTTCATCGAGAAACAGCGTGCCGCCGTCGGCGTATTCGAGCTTGCCGATGCGTTTGCCCTGGGCGCCGGTAAAGGCGCCACTCTCGTGGCCGAACAGCTCGGCCTCGAACAGTTGCTCGGGAATTGCCGCGCAGTTCAATGCCACGAACGGCTTGCTGGCGCGCGGGCCGAAGTCGTGCAGGCAGCGCGCAACCAACTCTTTGCCGCTGCCGGTTTCGCCGCGGATCAGCACATTGACCGGCAGCGCGGCCAGGTCCAGGACTTGGCGCCGCAGGGTCTGCAACCCGCGGGATACCCCCAGCAGCGTGGCATCCAGCTTCGCGCGGTTGTCCGCCAACTGGTGCAGGGCGCGGTTTTCCAGGACCAGGCGGCGTTTGTCGAGGGCTCGCCGCAGGCTGCTGAGCAGGGCGTCGGGGCTGAAGGGTTTTTCCAGGAAGTCATACGCGCCGTCGCGCATGGCTTCCACGGCCATCGGCACGTCGCCGTGGCCGGTCAGCAGAATCACCGGCAAGTCCGGGTCCCGGCGCTGGACCTCGGCCAACAGTTCCAGCCCGCTCATGCCGGGCATGCGCACGTCGCTGAGAATGACCCCGGGTAAATGCTCCGGCAGGTGCGCGAGGCACTCATCGGCGCGGCTGAACAACTGCACGTCGAAGCCCGAGAGGCTCAGCCACTGTTCGATGGCGCTGCGGATGCTGCTTTCGTCATCGACCACCAGCACCGAATTCAGCATTGGATGTGCGCCTCCAGATCGATGGGCAGGTACAGCGTGAACACCGCGCCTTCGCCTTGATTGGCGGCGGTCAGGCGCCCGCCCAGCTCGTGGATGATGGCGTAGGACACCGCCAGCCCCAGGCCCAGCCCGTCGCCCACCGGCTTGGTGGTGAAGAACGGGTCGAAGACATTGGCCAGGTGTTCCTCGGCAATCCCGCCGCCGCTGTCGGCGATGCTCAGGCTCCACAGCTGGTCATCGGCTTCGAGGCGGATTTCCAGGCGCCGGTGGGGCTTGTCGTGCATGGCGTCGAGGGCGTTGCGCAGCACGTTGATCAGCACTTGCTCCAGGCGGATCGCGTCGCCACGGACCCACGCCGGGCGCGTCAGGTGCAGCACCTGCTCGACGTTTTCATCCCGCAGGCGTGTCTCGAGCAGTTGCAGGGACTGATCCACCACCGCGGCCAGGTCCAGGCGCTCGCGCAGGCCGCTGGGGCTTTTGCGGGCGAAGGTCTTGAGGTGTCCGGTGAGGGCGGCCATGCGCGTCAGCATGTCATCCAGTGGCCGCAGAGCCTTGTAGGCATCATCGACCCGACCGTGATCCAGCAACAGGCGCAGGGTAGCCAGTTGCATGCGCTGGGTGGTCAGCGGCTGGTTGATCTCATGGGCCAGGGCCGCTGACATTTGCCCGAGGGCTGCCAGCTTCGCCGATTGCACCAGGCCATCCTGGGCGGTGCGCAGGTCGCGGGTGCGCTCCTCGACCAGTTGTTCGAGTTCTTCGCGGCTGCGCTGGCGCAACTTGGCCAGGCGCCAGCGCTGGGTCAGGAACAGCAGCAGAAAGACCAGGGTCAGCCAGGCGCCGGCGGCGGCCAGCCCGGCGTTGCGTCGGTCTTCGTCGACCTGGGGCCGGCGCAGCAGGTGCAGGGTCCAGCCTTCGGCGCTCAGGGGCAGGGACTCCCATAGGTAGTCGGCATTGCCCTGCGGGCCGTTGACCCGGGTCAGCTTGCTGTTGTCGTCAAAGTGCCTGAGGGTCTGATGTTCCAGCGGTGTCAGCGGTTGCTTGTCGTATTGGCGGGTGGTCTTGATGTCCGCCAGCTCGCTGTCGGACAGCGGGCGCAATTGGCGGTAGCGCCAGCCAGGCTGGTTGGCGATAAAAATGATGCCCCGGGCGTCGCTGACCAGCAGGGTGTCGCTGCCCTGGCTCCACTCACGTTCCAGCTCCGGAAACTCCAGCTTTACCACCATGGCCCCGAGGAATTCTTCGGCGTCGCCCTTGACCGCACTGGACAGGAAATAGCCGGGAATGCCACTGGTCACGCCCACCGCGTAAAAGCGTCCGGTGCCCTGGCTGCGGGTCTGGCTGAAGTAAGGGCGAAAGCCATAGTTGTGCCCGACATAACTGCTGGGCAGGCGCCAGTTGCTGGCGGCCACGGCCAGGCCGTCGTGGTTGAGCAGCTCGAGGGTCGAGGAGCGGGCCGCGCCGTTGATTTTTTCCAGCTTGCGGTTCAGCGCATCCTGTTGCTCGGCGCCCAGCGGGCCGCTGAGGGCGCTGCGCAACTCGGGGTCCAGGGCCAGCACGGCCGGCAGCGCGCGATAGCGTTCAATCAGGGTGTGCAGGGAATTGGCGTACAGCCCGAGTTGTTCGTTGGCCCGGGCGGCGTCATCGACCAGGGCCTGGCGTTCGGCGTGATGCATGGCCAGGCCGGCGCTGATGACGGCACCAGCGAGAATCACCAGGGAATAAAACGTCAGGCGTAGCGGGCGCGAGATCTGGGCCATGAGTCAGGGCAGGCTGCAATGGGGGCGGGAACGATAGCATGAGTGCCCCACGGGGCGTTGATCGTGGACAGTTTCGCCGGTGAAATCTGCCCATGAAAAAGGCGGCGGGCCGTTCAATGAACAGCGCCGCCGCCTGGGTTGACGCGTGGAAGCCTTACTGCACTTCTACCGCCAGGCTTTCACTGATCTTTTTCTGCCAGATCGCCGGGCCGGTGATGTGCACCGACTCGCCCTGGCTGTCGACGGCCACGGTGACCGGCATGTCCTTGACCTCGAACTCGTAGATCGCCTCCATGCCCAGTTCGGCGAACGCCAGGACCTTGGATTTCTTGATCGCCTGGGCCACCAGGTAGGCTGCGCCGCCGACGGCCATCAGGTACACGGCCTTGTTGTCCTTGATCGCCTCGATCGCGGTCGGACCGCGCTCGGACTTGCCGATCATGCCCAGAAGGCCGGTCTGCTCGAGGATCTGCCGGGTGAACTTGTCCATCCGCGTGGCGGTGGTCGGGCCGGCAGGGCCCACGACTTCGTCACCGACCGGATCGACCGGGCCGACGTAGTAGATGAAGCGACCCTTGAGGTCTACCGGCAGGGTTTCGCCCTTGTTCAGCATCTCGACCATGCGCTTGTGCGCCGCGTCGCGACCGGTGAGCATCTTGCCGTTGAGCAGCACGGTTTCGCCCGGCTTCCAGCTCTGCACGTCTTCCGGGGTCAGGGTGTCGAGATTGACGCGACGGGCCGACGGGCCGGCTTCCCAGACGATTTCCGGGTAGGCGTCCAGTGGTGGCGCTTCCAGGGATGCCGGGCCGGAACCGTCGAGCACGAAGTGCGCGTGGCGGGTGGCGGCGCAGTTGGGGATCATGCACACCGGCAGGGAGGCGGCGTGGGTCGGGTAATCCATGATCTTCACGTCGAGCACGGTGGTCAGGCCACCCAGGCCCTGGGCGCCGATGCCCAGTTGGTTGACCTTCTCGAACAGCTCCAGGCGCATCTCTTCGATACGGTTGGACGGGCCACGGGCCTTGAGCTCGTGGATGTCGATGGATTCCATCAACACTTCCTTGGCCATCACTGCGGCTTTCTCGGCGGTGCCGCCGATGCCGATGCCCAGCATGCCCGGTGGGCACCAGCCGGCGCCCATGGTCGGAACGGTCTTGAGCACCCAGTCGACGATCGAGTCGGACGGGTTGAGCATGGCCATTTTCGACTTGTTCTCGGAGCCGCCGCCCTTGGCCGCCACGTCCACTTCCACAGTGTTGCCCGGGACGATGGAGTAGTGGATGACCGCCGGGGTGTTGTCCTTGGTGTTTTTACGCGCGCCCGCCGGGTCGGCCAGGATCGAAGCCCGCAGGACGTTTTCCGGCAGGTTGTAAGCGCGACGCACGCCTTCGTTGATCATGTCGTCCAGGCCCATGGTCGCGCCATCCCAGCGCACGTCCATGCCTACGCGGACAAATACGGTAACGATGCCGGTGTCCTGGCAGATCGGGCGGTGGCCAGTGGCACACATGCGCGAGTTGATCAGGATTTGCGCCATGGAATCACGGGCTGCCGGCGATTCTTCGCGCAGGTAGGCCTCGTGCATCGCCTGGATGAAGTCCACGGGGTGGTAGTAGGAAATGAACTGCAGGGCGTCGGCAACGCTCTGTATCAGGTCGTCTTGCTTGATCACGGTCATGAGTCGCGCTCCTCTAAAAGACGGGAACATTTAATAAGGTGCTTGCAGCTTGGGTGCATCGGTCGGTTGCAAACACCTTCTTGAGGCACGCCGGACACACATTGGCGCGACGCTAAAAAGGCGCGGCAGTATACCGCGCCTCAGTCCCGGGCACACCCGCCAGCCGCCAAACGAAAGTCGAGCAGCGAACAGGCACTGTTCTTGCGTGAACGCGTCAGACGTAGCATTAAAACGCCACAAATTTGAATAGTTATTTTTTCGCCACGGCACTAAAGTGGCAAGTGGCCTGTAGGGTAGGAAACTCTTTAAGCCCCCTTTCGCACGGTGAGTCAACGATTGACCCATAAAGCTATTCAGCGTCTTTTAATCAAGCGTTTTGCCATTGCTGCGGGCAGTTACGCATTGATTTTGCTGTTGCTCTGGGTCGCCATCCTGACCGGACATTATTCTGCTCCGGTCAGCGCCGCGCTGATCGATACGGTCCTGGTGGTGATCAGCCAGGCCATCCTGTTTGGCCTGTTCATCAGCGGGCGCAACCTGCGGTTTTCCGATCCAAGCCTTACCGAAGTGCAGGTGCTGCTGGGTATCACCTGGCAGACCTGGCTGTTGGCGCACCTGGATATCGCCCGTGGCACCTTCCTGGTGTTCTACGTGGTGCCCATGTTGTTCGGGCTCTTTCATCTTTCGCGGCGGGCCTTTACCCGCTGTGCGATGTGGATATTTATCAGTTTTGCCGCGCTCAACCTGTGGGAGGCCTATCACTTCCGGCTGGCAGACCCGCGGTTGGCGGTGTTGCAGGTGAGCGTGCTGTTCGTGGTGCTGCTGTGGCTGTGCCTGTACGCCAGCTATGTCCAGGCTTCGCGCCAGCGCATGCGACAACGGCGTTTCGCCTTGCAGGCCCACCAGGACACCTTGCGTGGCATGATGCGTCAGCTCGAGGACCTGGTGGCCACCGATGAACTGACAGGCCTGTTCAATCGACGGCACTTCCTCCGGCTCGCTTCCCGTGAGTTGCATGCCATGGGCGCCGACCAGGTGCACGGCCTGGCGCTAATCGACCTCGACCATTTCAAACGGATCAACGATATGCATGGCCATGCCGCCGGCGACCAGGTGTTACAAGCGTTTGCCGCAGTGGCCAGCGCCTGCCTGCGCGAAGGTGATGTGCTGGCTCGCTACGGCGGTGAAGAGTTTGTCCTGTTGTTGCCTGAATGCGACGCCGAGCGCTTGACCTCCTGTTGCGAGCGCCTGCGCATTGCGTTTATGGATGCCCAGCTGGTTGGCTTGAAGGTGCGCGACCTCAGTCTGTCGGCGGGCATGACCCTGTTGGTGCTGGACGATGACCTCGATGATGCGCTGCAGCGTGCTGATCAGGCGCTGTATCGGGCCAAGCGCGATGGCCGCAACCGCTGCGCGGCGGCGTGGGAGCAGGCCGATGCCTGAGCTGCGGGTCGGTGAGCGGCAGTGGTCGGTGGCGGCGGGCAGTAATCTGCTGGATGCGCTGAATCAGGCCGGCATGGCGGTGCCCTACAGTTGCCGCGCCGGCAGTTGCCATGCGTGCCTGGTGCGGTGCGTCCAGGGCCTGCCCAGCGATAGCCGACCTGATGCCCTGAGCGACGAGCAGCGCCGTCTCGGCTGGCGCCTGGCCTGTCAGTGCCAGGTGAACGAGGATCTGCAGGTCGAAACCTTCGATCCTCTGCGCGATGGCCTGTCTGCCGTGGTGCAGGGGGCTGACTGGTTATCGTCCACGGTACTGCGTCTGCGGTTGCAGCCCGAACGCAACCTGCGCTATCAGGCCGGCCAGCATCTGGTGCTGTGGACGACCAGTGGTGTGGCACGCCCTTATTCACTGGCGAGCCTGCCCGAGGAAGACCGCTTTCTGGAGTTCCACCTCGACTGTCGCCAGCCGGGGGCATTCAGTGATGTGGCGCGTGAGCTGAAGCCGGGCGACCCGCTGCGCCTGGGGGAGCTGCGAGGAGGGGCGCTGCACTATGACCCGGATTGGCAGAGCCGGCCGCTGTGGCTGCTGGCGGCCGGCACCGGTTTGGCGCCGTTGTTCGGGGTGTTGCGTGAGGCGTTGCGCCAGGATCATCAGGGCGCGATCCGGGTTATCCACCTCGCCCATGATGCCGGCGAGCATTACCTGGCCAAGCCTCTGGCGGCCCTGGCGGCGAATCATCCCAACCTCAGCGTCGAGTTGCTGACCCCGGCCGAACTGCCCTTGGCCTTGGGTCAACTGCGGCTGACGTCCCGGCAAACCCTGGCGCTGCTCTGCGGTCACCCCGACAGCGTCGACACCTTCGCCCGGCGTCTGTACCTGTCAGGCTTGCCGCGCAATCAACTGCTGGCCGACGTCTTCCTGCCGCGAGCCTGACAGGCCACGGCGTCCTTGCGGGCCAGCGCATCTATGCCTGACGCTCCCCAGCGCGCTCAAGCACCAACAGCTACCCAACGAAAAAAGCCCCGACGTTTTCACGACGGGGCTTTTGCGTTCAGCGCGTGCTGCTTAGACCATCGGGTCGCCAACGTGCAGGATCTTCATGCCATTGGTGCCGCCGGTGGTGTGGTAGCTGTCGCCCTTGGTCAGGATGACCCAGTCGCCTTTTTCTACCACGCCGAGTTTCAGCAGTTCGTCGATGGCTGCCTGGCTGACCTGCTCCGGTGGCAGGGATGCCGGGTCGAACGGCACGGTGTAGACGCCACGGAACATGGCGGCACGGGCCTGGGTCTCGCGGTGCGGGGAGAACGCGTAGATCGGGATCGAGGAACGAATGCGCGACATGATCAACGGCGTATAGCCACTTTCGGTCAAGGCGATGATCGCCTTCACGCCCGGGAAGTGGTTGGCAGTGTACATGGCGGCCAGGGCGATGCTCTGGTCGCAGCTTTCGAAGACCTTGCCGATACGGTGGCTGGAAGTCTTGCTGGTTGGATGCTTTTCAGCGCCGACGCAGATCCGCGCCATCGCTTGAACCGCTTCCAGCGGGTACGGGCCCGCGGCACTTTCAGCCGAAAGCATCACGGCGTCGGTGTAGTCGAGCACGGCGTTGGCCACGTCGGACACTTCGGCGCGGGTTGGCATCGGGTTCTGGATCATCGACTCCATCATCTGGGTCGCCACGATCACTGCCTTATTGTGGCGACGAGCGTGGAGGATGATTTTCTTCTGGATGCCGATCAGTTCGGCGTCGCCGATTTCCACACCCAGGTCGCCACGGGCAACCATGACGGCGTCGGACGCCTTGATCAGACCATCAAGGGTCTCGTCGTCGGCTACGGCTTCGGCGCGTTCGATCTTCGCCACCAGCCAGGCGGTGCCGCCGGCTTCGTCGCGCAGTTTACGGGCGTATTCCATGTCGGCGGCGTCGCGCGGGAAGGACACGGCGAGGTAGTCGACTTCCATTTCGGCGGCGAGCTTGATGTCAGCCTTGTCTTTTTCAGTCAGGGCCGGTGCGGTCAGGCCGCCACCGCGACGGTTGATGCCTTTGTGATCCGACAGCGGGCCGCCGATGGTGACCACGCAGTTCAGTTCGGTGTCGGAGGCGGTTTCAACGCGCATCACCACACGACCGTCGTCGAGCAGCAACTCGTCGCCGACGCCGCAATCCTTGACCAGGTCCGGGTAGTCGATACCCACGATCTGCTGGTTGCCTTCGGTCAGCGGATGTACGGTGGAGAAGGTGAAGTGATCACCGATCTTCAGCTCGATGCGCTTGTTGGCGAATTTGGCGATGCGGATCTTAGGGCCTTGCAGGTCACCCAGCAGCGCGACAAAACGCCCGTGCTTGGCCGCGAGATCGCGTACCAGCTTGGCGCGAGCCTTGTGCTCGTCGGGGGTGCCGTGGGAGAAGTTCAGACGGGCGACGTCGAGGCCCGCGAGAATCAGCTGTTCGAGAACTTCCGGCGAGTTACTGGCCGGGCCGAGGGTGGCAACGATTTTGGTACGACGAACGGACATGCAAGACTCCTAAAGTTCAAGCGCAACGAGAGGCTACTATGGTCCGAAGTTGTAGTCATTGTTCGTTTGCACTACTTATTCGTTTGTTTGTTTAAACGAACAACCTTGAAGATTTTCGCTGATGAGTCGATACACTGCACAAGACAGGAGATCCCCCATGCGCTTCGTACTCATTGCTGCCCTGGCCGTCAGTGTTGTCGGCTGTACCCGCTGGTCGATGGACCACCATTTGAACAATGCCTACCGCGCCTACGATCGCGGTAACTGCGAGAGCGTGATGCTCGAACTCAGCCAGGTCGATCGCACCAGCCGTTCGCGCCGCTATGTGCAGCCGGAAGTCTCCATGTTGCGCGGGCAATGCCTGGAGCGGCAGAAACTGTTCGTCGATGCTGCGCAGACCTATCAGTTCATCCTCACCGAGTACCCGAGCAGCGAGTATGCGTTCCGTGCCCGTGCTCGACTGGAAACCCTGCAACAGTTGGGCTACTACCCGCCGCGTACCGGCGCCCAGGTCCGCCCGGCAACCTTGTAATTATATTCGTCATACATTCCGTGGCCGGGCTTGGGCCTTGAGCTAAGATTGCGGAGTCCGCCTGGAGCTTCGCATCTGAATCGCCGGCTCTGCTGGCTGCCCGCGACCGGCGACAGCACGGACTCGGGAGAGCGACCTGCCTGCAGGTCTGCTCCGAAGCCCTAGTGCGGCCATGCTTAATGGCCTCTGCATAGCGATCTTCAGCATGCCTACCGAACGTCGGATAGAGCGGCACCAGCTGCCGTACTTTTTGAAAGTCTACAATCGACTCACCGACAAGCCTGTCGGCAGCCTGGGCAATGTCTCGCAAGACGGTTTGATGCTGATCAGCCAGTTGCCGATGATGGTAGGGGTCGATTTCGAACTGCGGGTGAAGCTTCCGGGCAACACCGGTCGAGCACAGTTCATCGACTTCACTGCCAACTGCCTGTGGTGCCACGAAGACGTAACGCCCCACTATTACGACGCGGGTTTTGCCCTGCAGCGGGCGTCTGCCGAGTACCGGCAACTGGTGAGCGACCTGCAGCACTACTTCAGTTTCTATCCCTTGCAGGCCTCGGCCTAGCCTGCCGGCCCTGGCTCACAGGGTGCCGGCTTTCTTCCAGCTCAGGTAACGGGTCACCAGTTCCGCGCCCAGCTCGCCCGGACGGGCGTCGAGCAAGGAGACGCCGTGGGCCAGCAACCGCTCATGCAGCTCACTCCGGGCGTTCAGATAGTCCACGGTGCCGCAGTAGGTCAGGGCCTCGGGCAGGGTCTGCACCGGTGTTTGGCGCAGTTCGTCGAGAACTTCTTCACGCAGGCTGGCCACCAGCACCCGGTGTTGGCGGCTGATGCGCTTGACCGCCGTCAGCAGTTCTTCGTCATCTTCATCGCGCAGGTTGGTGACCAGCACCACCAGTGCCCTGCGTTTCTGCCGTGCCAGCAAGTGGCTGGCGGCGGCCTGGTAGTCGGCGGGGCGCTGGCTGCTGTCCAGGTCGTACACCGAGTTGAGCAAGACGCTGAGCTGCGCCGAGCCCTTGACCGGGGCCAGGTAGCGCGGTGCCTGGCTGGCAAAGGTGCTCAGGCCTACCGCATCGCCCTGGCGCAAGGCCACGTAACTCAGCAGCAGGCAGGCATTGAGGGCATGGTCGAAATGCGCCAGCTCGCCATCCTGGCTGCGCATGCGGCGGCCGCAGTCGAGCATGAAGATAATCTGCTGGTCGCGTTCGTCCTGGTACTCGCGGGCAATCGGCGTGCGCTGGCGGGCGGTGGCTTTCCAGTCGATCTGGCGCAGGCTGTCGCCTTCGCGAAACTCCCGCAGCTGGTTGAACTCCAGGCCCAGGCCCCGGCGTTGCAACTGGCGCACCCCGAGCTGGCTTAGCCAGTTGTCCACCGCCAGCAATTGCGCGCCGTAGAGGCGGGCGAAGTCCGGATACACGCGGGTGCTGTCGGGCAGGGGCAGGATCCGGCGCGCGCTCCACAGTCCCAGGGTGCTGGGCAGGTTGAGCTCGCAGTAGGCGAAGTTGAAATGCCCACGCTTGAGCGGTCGCACTCGATAGCCGAACTGACTGTGCCGCCCGGGTTCGAGGGTCAGGCCCTGAGGCAGGTGTTCGAAGCTCAAGCCGTCCGGTACATGGTCAAAGACTTCGACGGCGCGCGGCCGCTGATAGTCGTGGTGCAGCTCCAGGCTGACTTCGCTCCAGCGCCCCAGCGGCAGGCTGCCGGGGATCTGCCGCCGCAGTCGGGGCGAGGGCAGGCGCCAGAGCAGCGCGGCATCGAGCACCGCCAGCAGCAACAAGGCCAGCAGCAGGCCCCAGGCAATCGACTGGAGGCTTGGTGGGAGGTCCAGGCCCAGGGCACCGCAGGCGCCCAGGACGATGTCCAGGCCCAGCAGCACGCCCAGCCAGATCAGCAACAGGCGCGAAGGTTTCATCGGTTCAGATGGCTCATAGGCGTGGCGCCGGGATCTGGTCGAGCAGTTGCTTGAGCACCTGCTCCACCGACAGGCCTTCGATATCCAGTTCCGGGGCGATCCGCACCCGATGGCGCAACACCGCCAGGGCACAGCCTTTGACGTCGTCGGGAATCACGAAGTCGCCACCACGCAACAGCGCTCGCGCCCGCGCGCCGCGGACCAGGGCAATCGATGCCCGGGGGCCGGCGCCCAGGGTCAAGCCGGGCCAGGTACGGGTGGCGCGGGCCAGGCGCACGGCGTAGTCGAGCACCTGTTCGTCCAGCGGCAGGTCGCTGGCAATCCGTTGCAGGGTCAGCACGTCCTTGGCTTGCAATACGGTGCGCAGGGGTTGCACATCCAGCATGTCGGCGCGGGTCGAACGGGCGACCTGGCGCACCATGTCCAGTTCCTGCTCGGCGTCTGGGTAGTCCATGCGCAGTTTGAGCATGAAACGGTCCAGTTCGGCTTCCGGCAGCGGGTAGGTGCCTTCCTGTTCGATCGGGTTCTGGGTCGCCAGCACCATGAACGGCTGACCGATCGGCAGGGCCTGGCCTTCCAGTGTGACCTGGCGTTCCTGCATGGCTTCGAGCAGCGCGGCCTGGGTCTTGGCCGGTGCGCGGTTGATCTCGTCCGCGAGCAACAGGTTGGTGAACAGCGGACCCTTGCGCAGCTTGAACTGCTCGGTCTGCATGTCGTACACCGCGTGCCCGGTGACGTCGCTGGGCATCAGGTCCGGGGTGAACTGGATGCGCGCGAACTCACCGCCAAAGCAGCGAGCCAGGGCGCGCACCAGCAAGGTCTTGCCCAGGCCCGGCACGCCTTCGAGCAGTACATGGCCGCCGGCAATCAGCGCCGTGAGCACGTCGTCGATCACCGCGTCCTGGCCGATCACGACTTTTTGCAGTTCCTGGCGTACGGCCTGGGCCAATTGGCTGGCGCGCTGGCGCTGTTGGGCCAGATGTTGTTCGGCAGGGAGGGCGTCAGTGGATGGAAGCGGGTCTTCGGGAAGTTCGCTCATAGGGCATTCCTGAGAGTTTGCAGGTGGGCGACCAGGCGGCTGAAATCGGCGCTGGAGTGGCGCTGCCCGCTGCCTGACGGCAGCGCCTGGCTGATGGCATCGATGGGTTGCTGGGTCAGGCGCGCGAGCACCTGGCACTGTTGTTCGGTGTCGAGGCGTTCAAACCCCGGGTGCCGGCGACGGGCGCGGCGCTGGATGTCCAGGCGCAGGGCCTTGAGCAGGGCGCCTTGGCCGCCATGGCGCAACAGGAAGTCGGCGCTGGCGCGCAGGTGTTCGCGCAACTGGCGCCGCGCCTTGGGCGGAGGCGCCAGCAGCGGGCCGTGGCGTACGCCGACATGCCACAGCCAGAGGCCGATCAACGCTGCCAGGGCCACCAGGGCTTGGGGGAAGTACCGCAGCAGTAGCTGCCAGAGACCGTCGTGGTGGGTGTCGAATAACAGGGTGACGGTGCTGTCGGTGCTCAAATACCACAGCAGCCAGGCGTTGTCGTAACGGCCGATCTGGGTGTTTTTCCAGATTTCGGCGTCCGTCAGCACCGTCACCGTGCCGCTGCCGTAGGACAGTTGCATCATGTGGGTGGCGACGCCGCTGTTGGCCCAGGATCGCGCCAGGTCGTGGGGGTCATCGAGATCAAAGTCATTGTCGAAGCTGAAGTAGGCCGGCGCCTTTTCATCTTCCAGGTACAGCTTGGTCAACTTCGGGAAGTCTTCTTTTTCTTCAGGTTCCTGCGGCTGCGGCGGGTGTTCCTGGTCGGCGCTCATAAATTGATGAATTCGCAGCCGGTCCAGCAGCAGGTCGCCGCTTTTTTCGGTTTTTTCGTCCCACAGCGCCTCGGCGACCAGCACCAGGCGCCCGCCGGCGCGGGTCCAGTTCAGCACCTGGCGAACCTGGCGTGGGGTCATGTTCGAGCGCTCCCCCAGCATCAGCAGGGTTTGGCCGTGGGACTCCAGGGTCGGCAGAATTTCCAGGCCATCGGCGTGCTGGACCTTGAGTCCGCGCTGCTGCAGAAACTGCTCGGCGGCCAGGTAAGGGTTGGCCAGGGCCTCGGGGGAGGGACCGTGGTCGATGACTTCCTGGTAGGGCACTGCGTTGCGAAAAATGACGTAAGCGACCCCGGCGACCAGTACGCACAGCACCAGGCCCAGGGCCCACGGCAAGCCACGCTTCATGGTCGCACCTGCGGCTCGAACAGCGCCCGCCAGGCGTCGCACAGTTCCTGTTGCAGGTGCGCCGCCGGCAGTCGGTGGCCATAGGCGAGGTTTTGCCAGTGTTGGGTCAGGCTGCTGCTGAACGCCAGCAGGGCCGGTTGCTGCAAGCCCCGGATCCGTTCCAGGACCTGGCCTTCAGTGTCGGCGGCCTTGAGTGGCAACTGGTAGTCATGCAACAAGCGGTTGAGCAGGGCCCGGTACAGCAGGCCCAGGGCTTCCCGTGGCTGGCTCTGCCACAGCCGTGCGGCATTGGCGGCGATGTCTTCGGGCAGGGTTTCGCTGGCGACATCCAGCCCGAACAACTGGGTCGGCTGGGGCCTCGGGATTTTTTTTCGTGGCTGGGGGCGCCGGCTGACAAACGCTTGCAACCACTCGCGGTAGCGCCAGATCACCAGGGCGATCGTGCCCAGGACCACGGCCCAGAGGAAGACTTCCAGCCCCTTGGCAATGCTGGCGAAGGTGCCGCCGTCCAGGTTACCCAGCAGCTTCTTCAACCAGCTTGGCGGTTTGCCCGACTGGGTGCCTGGCTTGGGTTCGTCGCCGAAGCGGTAGCGGGTCACCGATTCCGGATTCTTGAACGGCGGTTTTTCCAGGATTGCCTGGATGCCATCTTTTGACGCCTGGCTGTTCAGCGCCTGGTTGCGCAGGCGCAGGTGGGTCGAGGGGTCGACCTCTGCGGCGGCCCAGACTTCTTGATGCAGCGGGACCAGCGTCAGGCCCACCAGCAACAGCAGCGCCGCCACGCTGCTCAGACGTTGGCGCAGGCGGCGGAACACCAGCTCCAGGTCCCAGGCCTCCAGCTCGGTACGGCGGTTGAGATAAAGGCTGAAACCGCAGGCGACGTAGATCGGTTCCCAGGCAATCAGCACCAGCGCGTAGAAGGCATTGGTCAGGTGCTCCAGCCATAGCCAGTCGTGCTGGGCGGCCGCGACCAGGGTTTTCTGCCAGTCCCAGTCGAGTTCGATCTGCTGCGGCAGCATCAGGTAGAACAGCACCATCAGGCCGATCCACAGCGCGCCTTCAAGGTGTACACCGATCAGGGTCAGCCAGCGTGCGGCGCCGGCATTTTTTTGCAGCAGAACGTTGAGTCGTTGCTGGCGCGCATCACCGCTCAGGCCTTCGAGCTGCACCACCGGCATCACGAAACTGCGGCTCATGCTCAGGCGGCGCCAGGTCAGGCTCGCCAGCAGTTGTGGCTTGAGCAGGCGCGGCCATTGGCGCAGCGCCTGGCCCAGGGTTGGAGTCTCGCCGAACAGGGCCTTGGACAGAATAAACAGCGGCAGCCGGTCGAAGGCCGGTTTCAACCACCAGAACAGCAGCAGGGCCCATGAGGGCGACTGCCACAGCAGCAGGCTGAGCAAGGCAAAGACCGGCAGGGTGACGATGGCCCAACTGGTCATCAGCAGCCGACGATGCTGCTGGCTCAGCAGCACGCCCAGGTCCATGGCTTCCCAGGGCGTGCGCGGGCGGATCGCCACACTTGAGTCACTCAGGCGCATGGGCGGTACGTCCGGCAAAAATCAGATAAAGCGCCACCAGCGCCCACAGGGCTGCGCCCACCAGGTATTTGATCCAGGGCGCGGGCCAGGTCAGGGAGGACCAATAGGCTTCAATAAAGGCGGCGATCAATAAAAACAGCATCACTCCACAGACCAGTTGCACGCTCTTGCGCGAGGCTTGCAGCAGCGCTTCGCCCCGGGGCAGGCGCCCGGGGGCGATCAGCGCCCAGCCCAGTTGCAGGCCTGCCGCGCCGGCCAGGGCAATGGCCGTGAGCTCGAAGGCACCATGGCCGATGACAAACGACCAGAAGGTCTGCCCGGAGCCGATTTGCGTCAGGTGGCCGGCAATGGCGCCAATCATCAAACCGTTGAAGAACAGGAAGAACACGCTGCCCAGGCCGAACAGCAGCCCGCTGGCGAAGGTCTGAAAGGCAATGCCGATGTTGTTCATGATGTAGTAGCCGAACATCACCCAGTCTTCACTTGAGGCGCGCGCGGCATCTCGGCCCAGGCGGCTGGAGTCGGGGTCGTACATGCTCTGCATGGCGCCCACCTGCTCCGGGCTTACCAGGCTGTAGACCAGGTCGGGAAACAGATAGACCAGCAGGCCGAAGCCCAGCAGGCTGCCGAAGAACAGCAGGCCGGCAGCCAGCACGAAGCGCCATTGTTCGCGCACCAGGCGTGGAAACCCGGCGAGTACGAAACCCAGCACCTTGGCGCTCAAAGGCGTGCGTTGCCGGTACAGCTGTTGATGGCCGCGCAGCGCCAATTGTTGCAGCGGGTCGATCAGGTAGCTGCTGTAGCCGCGCTCTTGGGCCAACGCCAGGTGTTGGCACAAGCGGCGGTAGTCCTGGGGGAAACTCAGGCAGTCTTCGGCCTTGGCCTGGCGGCGCTCCAGTTGCTCCAGCAGTTGGCTGAAACGCTGCCACTCGGGTTGATGGCGACTTTCGAACAGGCTTTGCTTCATGTCGGCCCCAAAAAGCCACGGGCGATGCCGTTGAGCTCGGCCTTGGCCTGGTTAATGGGAACCTGCAGGGGCTGGGCGAGAATCGCCGCCAGCTCGTCGATTCGTTCTGCCGACAGTTGGCTCTGGCGTTCGGCGAAACCGAGGATTGCCCGCTGCTCATCGAGCTTGAGGGCGAAAGGTGCGCGTCTGGGTTCAGCCTCGGGCAATGCCGGGCGGTCCAGGGTGCGCTCGCGATAGATCACCAGGGTGCCGGCGGCCAGGTCGCCGAGACGCTTGAAGGTCGGGTGCTGCAGGCAACTGATGGCGCCGAGGAAATAGCCGAATGGCAACATGTCGGCAAACCGCAACAGGTTGCGGGTCAGGGACGGGCCCCAGCCGATGGGCGTGCCGTCATCCTGCACGACCCTGAGCCCCATTAGCATCTTGCCGGGCGAGCGACCCTGGTTGAGCACCTCGAACAGCACCATGTACCACCAACTGATCAGGAACAGCAGGAGCGAACCCAGGCCCATGCCCAGCTTGCCGAGAAACGCCAGGGCAATGAACAGCACACCGAGGATCGCCCCGCGAAACCCCAGGTCGATGGCAAAGGCCATGGCGCGCGACATCAACCCGGCCGGGCGCAGCGGCAAGTCGATGCCTTCCGGCGTCTCGACCTGGTACCGCGTATCCAGTGGCGGGTGCAGCGGTGCTTTCCGTGGCAGTGCTGTGGTCTCGGGCATGGGCAACGAGTGGCTGGCCTGGTTGAGAAAAAATCCAGGGCAGATGCTAGCAGTGTCGGGGGGGCAAACGACATCACTAACTGTCGCGATGACGCATCGGGTAACCGATCTGGTGCAAGATCGCTGGCCGCGGCGGCTGCCTAGCGCCTAGACTTTGCCGGTCTTCAGTTCAGGAACAGCCCGTGACCTCCATCTTCTGGTACGACTACGAAACCACTGGCATCAACCCGCGCTGCGACCGGCCGCTGCAAGTGGCGGGTATTCGCACCGACCATGAACTCAACGAGATCGGCGAGGCGGTCAACCTCTACTGCCAGCCCAGCGACGATATCCTGCCCCATCCTGCGGCCTGCATGATCACCGGCATTACCCCCGGCCGCCTGGCTGCAGAGGGGTTGAGCGAAGCCGATTTCATGACTCGGGTCCATGCCCAGCTGGCCCAGCCCGGCACCTGTGGCTCGGGCTACAACACCTTGCGTTTCGACGACGAGATGACCCGCTACAGCCTGTACCGCAACTTCTTCGACCCGTACGCCCGCGAGTGGCAGGGCGGCAACAGCCGCTGGGATCTGATCGATGTGGCGCGTGCGGCCTATGCCTTGCGTCCGCAAGGCATCGTCTGGCCCGAGGAAGAAGGGCGGGTGAGCCTCAAGCTCGAGCGTCTGACCGCTGCCAACGGCATCGACCATGGCCAGGCCCACGACGCACTCTCCGATGTGCGCGCCACCATCGCTCTGGGGCGGCTGATCCGCGAGAAGCAGCCCAAGCTGTTTGACTGGCTGTTTCAACTGCGCAGCAAGCAACGGGTGATGGACCAGATCCGCCTGCTGCAGCCGATGGTGCATATTTCCGGGCGGTTCTCGGCGGCGCGCAGTTACCTCGGCGTGGTGCTGCCCCTGGCCTGGCACCCGCGCAATCGCAATGCGCTGATTGTCTGTGACCTGCACCTCGATCCCCAGGGGTTGCTTGACCAGGATGCGGAGTCATTGCGCCAGCGCTTGTACACCCGCCGTGACGAGTTGGAGGAGGGCGAGTTGCCGGTGCCACTCAAGCTTATTCATATCAACCGCTGTCCGGTGGTGGCGCCACTGAATGTATTGCGCCCACAGGACCAGCAGCGCCTGCAACTGGACATGGAGCTTTATCAGGTGCGCGCGCAGCAGCTGAGCGCGGGCCAGGAAGTTTGGCGGGAGAAACTTCAGGCGATCTATGCAACTGAAGACTTTGCGGCCACAGAGGATCCGGAGCAGCAGTTATACGACGGGTTTATTGGTGATCGTGATCGTCGACTGTGCGAGCAAGTACGCCTGGCCGACCCTGTCGATTTGGCTCAAGCGCATTGGCCATTCGATGATGGACGCCTGCCGGAATTATTATTCCGTTACCGAGCGCGCAACTTCATCGAGACATTGAATAAGCAAGAGCAAGAGCACTGGAAAACATTTTGTCAGCAGCGCCTACTCGACCCGAAATACGGGGCGCCCAATACCCTTGAGGCTTTTAACGCGGCCTGTGCACAGTCCTTATTAAACGCCACGCCGGCGCAGAAAGCGGTACTCAATGAATGGCAGGATTATGCGCGTTCATTAAGCGTCCGGCTGGGTATTTGAACGGGCTTACTGCGCACCCGGGTTAAATTCCAGGAATAAAAAAACGCCAGCTGACTGGCGTTTTTTCTACGGGTCACCAATTTCTGGTGCCGGCGCTATGGCTTAACCCAGCAGGGTTGCCCAGCCTTCAACTACGTCGCCGCCCCACTTGGCTTTCCACTCTTTCAGGGTCTTGTGGTTGCCACCTTTGGTTTCGATGACTTCGCCGTTGTGCGGGTTTTTGTACTGTTTAACTTTGCGAGCACGTTTGGTGCCGGTAGTTTTTACAGCAGCGCGTGGCGCTTTAACTTTGGACTCTGGGTCGAGCAGGGCGATGATGTCACGCAGCGACTTGGAGTACTCGCCCATCAGGGTGCGCAGTTTGCCTTCAAATTCCAGTTCGGTTTGCAGTTTGTCGTCTTGGGACAGATTCTTCAAACGGGCCTGGAGCTCTTTGATGGCTTCTTCTGTGGCACGGTATTCGTTGATCAGGGACATGGAAACTACCTTATTTGGGCGCGAGTGGCGGGGTACAGTGTCGTAATAATAGTCAGGCAGTTTCAGCAAGTAAACATTAAAGAGGGCTTTTGTTTAATTTGTTTAAAGTGTCGGCTCGAAAAAAAAGCCGTGCAGTTAAATACGGTGATGGGCCTCTCACAGATATTCACAAACTCAGTCACCGACTATTTGCAACTAGGTCTGTGACAGAACCCGGCAGTCAGTTTTTCCAGGGTGTTAGTGAGCCCGGCGGTGCCTGGAGACGATTGAGGCGTAACGGATACTGCAGTTTTGCCGCGTAATGGCTAGAATGGCGGCCTTTGCGAAGTTCTGGAGTTTCCCCCTCATGCGCACTTTTCGGTTGGTGATTTCTTGCCCGGACCGCGTTGGCATTGTCGCCAAAGTCAGTAACTTTCTGGCCTCCCATAACGGCTGGATCACCGAAGCGAGCCACCACTCGGACAACCTCAGTGGCTGGTTCTTCATGCGTCACGAGATTCGTGCCGATTCGTTGCCCTTTGGTATCGAAGCATTGCGCGAGGCGTTCAAGCCGATTGCCGAAGAGTTCTCGATGGACTGGCGCATCACCGACACCGCACAGAAGAAGCGCGTGGTGTTGATGGCCAGCCGTGAGTCCCATTGCCTGGCGGACTTGCTGCATCGCTGGCATAGCGACGAGCTTGATTGCGAGATCTCCTGCGTGATCTCCAACCATGACGACCTGCGCAGCATGGTCGAGTGGCACGGCATTCCTTATTACCACGTACCGGTCAATCCACAGGACAAGCAACCGGCTTTCGCCGAAGTCTCGCGCCTGGTCAAGCATCACGATGCAGAAGTGGTGGTCTTGGCGCGCTACATGCAAATCCTGCCGCCATCCCTGTGCAGCGAGTACGCGCACAAAGTGATCAACATTCACCACAGCTTCCTGCCGTCCTTCGTCGGTGCCAAACCCTACCACCAGGCGTCGCTGCGCGGGGTCAAGTTGATCGGTGCGACCTGTCACTACGTGACCGAAGAGCTGGATGCCGGCCCGATCATCGAGCAGGACGTGGTGCGCGTCAGCCACAGCGACAGCATTGAAGACATGGTGCGTTTCGGCCGTGACGTCGAGAAGATGGTCCTGGCCCGTGGCCTGCGTTATCACCTGGAAGACCGGGTCCTGGTGCATGGCAACAAGACCGTGGTGTTCTGATTGAGAAGGGTGGGGCCGGGCGTTACATGTCAGGCCCCCCGCATCGTCGTAGCGAGGTCGGGCCGATGAACGATCCACTGGATAAAGCCACATCCAAGGCTCCCGCCACCTTGGGCGAGGGTTGTCTGAGCCGCTACGACCCTGACGATATGGGGCCGCAGGACGGCACCGAGTTTCCCGGAGCCGCTGAGTTGTGGGAACAACTGCAGCAAGATCAAGACCCCGAAACCGAGGCACCGACCAAGCCTGCCTGATGGGCGAACAGCGTCTTGGGATACCGCGACAAGACCCTATTGCCGGCCCGCCCGTTTTCAGAAAACAGGCGCGCCGGCTTTTTAATGGGCGTTTGCCAGCGAGAGCCTAGGCCCTCGCCGGCAATAGGTCAGATGCGGAAGGTGCCTACCAGGTGCTTCAGGCGCGCGGCCTGCTGCTCCAGATCAGAGCAGGCGCGCAGGGTCGACTGCAGGTTTTCCACGCCTTCCTGATTGAGGGTGTTGATCTCGGTAATGTCCATGTTGATCGACTCCACCACCGAGGTCTGCTCCTCGGTGGCGGTGGCGACCGACTGGTTCATGCCGTCGATCTCGCCAATCCGCTGGGTCACGCTGTTCAGGCGTTCGCCAGCCAGGTTGGCGATCTCCACGCTGTCCTGACTGTGGCGCTGGCTTTCACTCATGGTACCGACCGACTCGCGGGCGCCCACTTGCAGCTCCTCGATCATGGTTTGCACCTGTTGCGCCGACTCCTGAGTGCGGTGCGCCAGGTTGCGAACCTCATCGGCCACCACCGCAAAGCCTCGACCTGCTTCCCCGGCGCGTGCCGCTTCAATGGCAGCGTTAAGCGCCAGCAGGTTGGTTTGCTGGGAAATGCTGGTGATGACTTCGAGGATCTGCCCGATGTTCACGGTCTTGCTGTTGAGTGTCTCGATGTTGGTGCTGGAGGCGCTGATCATCTTCGACAGCTGATTCATCGCCTGGATGCTGCGATCCACCACTTGCTGACCGTCTTCGGCCAGGTTGCGTGCGTCGCTGGCCTGTTGCGAGGCTTGAGCGGCATTGCGTGCGATTTCCTGGGCGGCGGCACCCAGTTCATTGATGGCCGCGGCGACGCTATTGGTGCGGCTGGCCTGCTCATCGGAGTTGAGCATCGACGAGTTGGAAGCGCTGACCACGCGCAGGGCCACTTCGTTGACATGCTCGGTGGCCGAGGACACTTCGCGGATCGAACCATGGATGCGTTCGACAAAGCGATTGAAAGCGTTGCCCAGGATGCCGAATTCGTCCTGGTTCTGGATAGTCAGGCGCCGGGTCAGGTCGCCTTCGCCGTCGGCGATGTCTTGCATGGCGCGGGTCATGACATGCAGCGGTTGCATCAGGACCCGGATCAGCATGCCCAGCAGGAAAATGGTAATGGCCACGGCGATCACGGTGGCGATCAGCGCTGAGGTACGGAATTCACTGAGCATGGCGTAGGCCTTGTCCTTATCGACGGACAGACCGATGTACCAGTTGACCGAGGAAAGGCCCTTGATCTGGGTGAAGGTGACAATTCGGGTTTTGCCATCAGCGGTGATTTCGCTGAGTTCAGTGCTGATGCGCGGGGTGTCCTGGGGGTAGATGTCCTTGAGGTTCTTCATCACCAGGTTTTTGTCGGGGTGCACCAGGACCTTGCCGTCGGCGCTGACCAGGAACGCATAGCCCATCCCGTCAAAATCCAGGGCATTGATGCTGTCTGCAATCACCTGCAGGCTCAGGTCGCCGCCGACCACGCCGATGCGCTGGCCGCCCTTGAGCACGCTGTCGACGATGGAAATCACCAACTGCCCGGACGCCAGGTCAATGTAGGGCTCGGTCAGGGCCGAGCCGCTGGTGCTTTCGGCGCTCTTGTACCAGGGGCGGGCACGCGGGTCATAACCGTCGGGCATCTTGCTGTCGGGACGGATAATAAAGCTGCCATCGTTGTTGCCCAGGTAAGCGCCCATGAAGGTCGAGGTCACGGCCTTTTGTTCGAGCAGCAGGCTGACGTTGGTCTTGTCCGAGTTGAGCGCCACCGATTGCGAGAGGTTTTCGATCAGCAGCGCACGGCCGGCAAGCCAGGTCTGGATGTTTTTGGCGGTGACGTCGCCCATCTCCTGAAGGTAGTTATCAAGGTCCCTGCGGATGGCATTGCGTTGCAGGTAGTCGTTGTAGAGCGTGAATAGCGCGAATGCAGCTATGACGATCAGGGAGGCGGCAAGCAGGATTTTATGGCTGAAGCGCAGGTTTTTGTTCATGGCTCGAGGGTCCGCTAAGGTCTTGTGATCCGGGCGTGCTCATATAAAAGCGCGCAAAATAGACGGAGTTGAAAGTAAGCTGATACTTCCATCCCTCCCTAGGGAACTATCCGACATTAATTTCAGATGTGTCTGGTATCTCGTTTATTCATATCGACCGTGTACGGCTAAAGATTAACCAGGGGTGACAAAATGCCTGACTCATCGCAACTCGTTATCGGCGCCGATCTTTCCGGGCAGCCGATCGCCCAGGCCATGCGTCTGGCCAACCGTCACGGTTTGGTGGCTGGTGCCACCGGGACGGGCAAGACCGTAACCCTGCAACGCCTTGCGGAAGCCTTCAGCGATGCCGGGGTTGCCGTGTTCGCTGCCGATATCAAAGGCGATCTGTGTGGCTTGGGAGCTGCCGGCAATCCGCAGGGGAAGGTGGCCGAACGAATCGCCGGGATGCCTTGGCTGAACCATAAGCCCCAGGCTTATCCGGTGACGCTGTGGGATATCCACGGGCAATCCGGTCATCCATTGCGCACCACCTTGAGTGAAATGGGCCCGCTGCTGCTGGGAAGCCTGCTGGAGCTGACTGACAGCCAGCAATCGGCACTCTATGCGGCCTTCAAGGTCGCGGACCGTGAAGGGCTGTTGCTGCTGGACCTGAAAGACCTCAAGGCGCTGCTCAATCACCTGCGGGAAAACCCGCAGGTACTGGGTGACGATGCGGCGTTGATGACCACCGGCTCCAGCCAGGCCCTGTTGCGGCGCCTGGCAACCCTTGAGCAGCAAGGGGCCGAAGCGCTGTTTGGCGAGCCGGCCTTGCAACTTGAAGACATTCTGCAACCGGCCAGCGACGGCCGCGGGCGCATTCACCTGCTCGACGCCAGCCGCCTGGTGCATGAGGCGCCCAAGGTCTACGCGACGTTTCTGTTGTGGCTGCTGGCTGAACTGTTCGAACAGTTGCCGGAGCGCGGTGATGGTGAAAAACCGCTGCTGGCGCTGTTTTTCGATGAGGCGCATCTGCTGTTCGCGGGGACGCCCAAGGCGCTGCAGGATCGACTGGAACAGGTGGTGCGGCTGATTCGCTCCAAAGGCGTGGGGGTGTACTTCGTCACGCAATCGCCAGGGGATTTGCCCGACAGCGTGCTGGCGCAGTTGGGGTTGCGGATTCAGCATGGCTTGCGCGCGTTCACCGCCAAGGAACAGAAATCCCTGCGCGCGGTGGCCGAGGGCTTTCGGCCCAACCCGGCGTTCGATGCGTTGTCAGTGCTGACCGAGCTGGGCATCGGCGAGGCCCTGGTGGGCACCTTGCAGGACAAAGGCACGCCGGCCATGGTCGAGCGCGTGCTGGTCGCGCCTCCGCAATCACGCATCGGGCCGCTGACTGAAGCCGAGCGGGCGGCCTTGATTGCCGGTTCGCCATTGCTTGGGCGCTACGACAAACCCATTGATCGCGAGTCGGCGTATGAAGTGCTGATGGGGCGCAAGGACCTTGCGCCAAAGGCCGACACGGCACCGGACAAACCGGTTGCGCAAGAGCCGAGTCTTACCGATCGGGCTGGGGAGTTTCTCGGCACTGCGGCCGGCCAGGCGCTGAAATCAGCCATGCGCCAGGCCGCCAACCAGTTGGGACGGCAATTGGTGCGTGGCTTGATGGGCTCGTTGCTGGGGGGCAGCAAGCGTCGCTGATCCGACGCCGGCGGCTCAGGTTCGCGGTTTGGCGTGACTGGCCAGGCGTTCCAGGGCGGCCCGCAGGTTGGGGTCGCTGATGCCATTGGCCGTTGCCTGGATGGTTTCGGCGGCGTTGCTCGAGAGGTCCATGGTGTGGCCCGCAGCGCCTTGCGGAACGGTGGGCGGCTGCACCTTGAACAGGATCCGCGTCAGGCTGGCGAACTCGTTGAACTCCACCAACTGGCGTTGCAGTCGCTTCTGTTGATAGCGCAGGCGGGTCGCCCAGTGGCCGTCGGTGACAATCAACAGCAAGCTGCCTTCGCGCCACGAGGCGACATGGCAATGCTCGCGCGCTGCCGGCTGCAATTGGCTTTCCACCAGGCGTTGCAGATGGGCCAGGCGCTGGGCATGGCCGAATATGGCTTTGAGAGGCTTGGCTTCGCGAAGGAGAACGGCGGGGAGTCTGGCCGTGTGTGGGCGAAATGCCATGATCAGAAACCTGAAGTTACAGAGCGGCCATGGTAGCAGAAAGCGTCCTGGTCTCTGCGCTCATCTCTGTCGGCTGGGGATTGTCCATTAAATCAATGGGTAACTTCGTACTTGTCTGGGTTGAAAGTCGGCGAAAAGGCCTTATTGTAAGTGAGCCCCGTCATAGCGCTGTACTAGCATCGTGGAATAACGCCACTTTCCTCGCCATCGTTTCCGGGTAGAATACTCGTTCGCATGCGGCCATAAGGGCTGCTCGGGCGACTCACGGGGCCGCCCTCCATCCCTATGTGTGGAAGATCCTGCCGATATGTTTGCGCCTTTGTTAAAGAAACTTTTTGGAAGCAAGAACGAGCGTGAAGTCAAACGCATGCTCAAGACGGTACAGATCGTCAATGCCTTCGAAGAGCAAATGGTAGCCCTTTCGGACGATCAATTGCGTGCCAAGACCGAAGAGTTCAAGGCCCGCGTAGCCAAAGGTGAAACCCTCGACAAACTGCTTCCTGAAGCCTTCGCGGTCGCCCGTGAAGCCGGTAAGCGGGTCATGGGTATGCGCCACTTCGACGTACAGTTGATCGGCGGCATGACCTTGCATGAAGGCAAGATCGCCGAGATGCGCACCGGTGAAGGCAAGACCCTGGTAGCAACCCTGGGCGTCTACCTCAACGCGTTGTCCGGCAAGGGCGTACACGTGGTGACGGTGAACGACTACCTGGCCCGCCGTGACGCCAACTGGATGCGTCCGCTCTATGAATTCCTCGGCCTGAGCGTTGGCGTGGTCACGCCTTTCCAGCCGCCGGAAGAGAAGCGCGCAGCCTATGCCGCCGACATCACCTACGGCACCAACAACGAATTCGGTTTCGACTACCTGCGCGACAACATGGCTTTCAGCATGGAAGACAAGTTCCAGCGCGAGCTCAATTTTGCCGTTATCGACGAAGTCGACTCGATCCTGATCGACGAAGCCCGTACCCCCCTGATCATTTCCGGTCAGGCCGAAGACAGCTCCAAGCTTTATATCGAGATCAACAAGTTGATCCCGCAGCTGGAGCTGCATGTCGAAGAAGTGGAAGGCGAAGTCACCAAGGCGGGTCACTACACCATCGACGAGAAGACCCGCCAGGTCGAACTCAACGAAGCCGGTCACCAGTTCATCGAAGAGATGCTGACCCGTGTCGGCCTGCTGGCTGAAGGCGAAAGCCTGTACTCGGCGCACAACCTGGGCCTGCTGACCCACGTCTACGCCGGCCTGCGTGCGCACAAGCTGTTCCATCGCAACATCGAATACATCGTGCAAGACGGTCAGGTGGTCCTGGTCGACGAACACACCGGTCGTACCATGCCGGGTCGTCGTCTCTCCGAAGGCCTGCACCAAGCCATCGAAGCCAAGGAAAACCTGAACATCCAGGCCGAAAGCCAGACCCTGGCCTCGACCACGTTCCAGAACTACTTCCGTCTGTACAACAAACTGTCCGGCATGACCGGTACGGCCGACACCGAAGCGTTCGAATTCCACCAGATCTACGGTCTGTCGGTGATGGTCATTCCGCCGAACAAGCCGCTGGCGCGTAAAGACTACAACGACCTGGTGTTCCTTACCGCCGAAGAGAAGTACGCGGCGATCGTGGCGGACATCAAGGAGTGCATGATCTCTGGGCGTCCGGTACTGGTCGGTACGGCGACCATCGAGACTTCCGAGCACATGTCCAACCTGCTCAACCAGGAAGGCATCGAGCACAAGGTCCTGAACGCCAAGTTCCACGAAAAAGAAGCTGAAATCATCGCCCAGGCCGGTCGCCCAGGCGCCCTGACCATCGCCACCAACATGGCCGGTCGTGGTACCGACATCCTGTTGGGCGGTAACTGGGAAGTGGAAGTCGCCTCCCTGGAAAACCCGACCCCTGAGCAGATCGCCCAGATCAAGGCCGATTGGCAGAAGCGCCATCAGCAAGTACTCGAGTCGGGTGGCCTGCAGGTAATCGCCTCCGAGCGTCACGAATCGCGCCGTATCGACAACCAGTTGCGTGGTCGTGCCGGTCGCCAGGGTGACGCCGGTTCCAGCCGTTTCTACCTGTCTCTGGAAGACAGCCTGATGCGCATCTTCGCCTCCGACCGGGTGAAGAACTTCATGAAAGCCCTCGGCATGCAGCCTGGCGAAGCGATCGAGCACCGCATGGTGACCAACGCGATCGAGAAGGCGCAGCGCAAGGTAGAAGGACGCAACTTCGATATCCGCAAGCAACTGCTGGAGTTCGACGACGTCAACAACGAGCAGCGTAAAGTGATCTATCACATGCGCAACACGTTGCTGGCCGCGGACAACATCGGCGAGACCATTTCCGACTTCCGCCAGGACGTGCTCAGCGCCACCGTCAGCGCCCACATTCCACCACAGTCGCTGCCTGAACAGTGGGACGTGGCGGGTCTGGAAACCGAAATTGAAAGCGGTTTCGGGGTGAAACTGCCGATCCAGCAATGGCTCGACGAAGACGATCACCTGTACGAAGAAACCCTGCGCGAGAAGCTCCTGAACGAGTTGGTCGCGGCGTACAACGAGAAAGAAGACCAGGCTGGCGCAGAAGCCCTGCGCAGCTTCGAGAAGCAGATCGTTCTGCGCGTCCTGGACGACCTGTGGAAAGACCACCTGTCGACCATGGATCACCTGCGTCACGGTATCCACCTGCGTGGCTACGCACAGAAGAACCCGAAGCAGGAATACAAGCGCGAGTCCTTTACCCTGTTCTCCGAGCTGCTGGATTCCATCAAGCGCGACTCGATCCGTGTGTTGTCGCACGTTCAGGTCCGCCGCGAAGATCCGGTCGAAGAAGAAGTCCGCCTGCGTCAGGAAGCCGAGGCACTGGCTGCGCGCATGCAGTTCGAGCATCCTGAAGCGCCTGGCCTGGATCAGCCCGAAGCCCTGGAAGAGGGCGTCGATGTCGATGTAGCCCTGGCCTCGGCCCCGGTTCGCAATGATCAGAAGCTGGGCCGCAACGAACTGTGCTACTGCGGTTCGGGCAAGAAGTACAAACACTGTCACGGCCAGATCAACTAAGATTTCCGCCGGACACTGAAATACCCGCGCCGCGACCGGCATCAGCCGTCGCGGCGTTTTTCCATTTGAAACACTGTCTTTCGCGACGACGGTGCTGACATCACATTAAAGAGGAGCGCATTCATGGCTGTTGGTCTTGGTCCTTTGCCAACGTTGCACCCGGTTGCCGGTTTTGAGCTTGGCATCGCTTCGGCTGGCATCAAGCGCCCGGGGCGCAAGGATGTAGTGGTCATGCGCTGTGCCGAAGGCTCCACGGTTGCAGGCGTGTTCACCCTGAATGCCTTTTGCGCGGCGCCGGTGATTCTGGCCAAGCAGCGGGTTCAGGGCCCAGTGCGTTATCTGCTGACCAACACCGGCAATGCCAACGCCGGTACGGGTGAGCCGGGCCTGGCCGCGGCGACCCGCACCTGCGCCAAGCTGGCCGAGTTGACCGGTGTCGATGCCAGCGCCGTGCTGCCTTACTCCACCGGGGTAATCGGCGAGCCGCTGCCCGTGGAGAAGATCGAAGGCGCGCTGCAGGCCGCCCTCGACGATCTGTCGGTCGATAACTGGGCCGCCGCCGCGACCGGGATCATGACCACCGACACCCTGCCCAAGGGCGCCAGTCGCCAGTTCCAGCATGAGGGTGTGACTGTCACGGTGACCGGCATCAGCAAGGGCGCCGGTATGATTCGTCCGAACATGGCGACCATGCTTGGCTACATTGCCACCGACGCCAAGGTTTCCCGCGACGTGCTGCAGAACCTGCTGCTGGACGGTGCCAACAAGTCGTTCAACCGCATCACCATCGATGGCGATACCTCGACCAACGACTGCTGCATGCTGATCGCCACCGGCCAGGCCAACCTGCCGCAAATCGACCAGGCCAGCGGCCCGCTGTTCGCCGCGCTGAAGCAGGCGGTGTTCGAGGTGTGCATGGAGGTGGCACAGGCCATCGTGCGCGACGGCGAAGGCGCGACCAAGTTCGTCACGGTAGAAGTCAATGGCGGCGGTAACCATCAGGAATGCCTGGACGTCGGCTACACCGTCGCCCACTCGCCGCTGATCAAGACCGCGCTGTTCGCTTCCGACCCGAACTGGGGGCGGATCCTGGCCGCTGTCGGTCGCGCCGGTGTGCCGGATCTGGACGTGAGCAAGATCGATGTGTTCCTGGGTGAGGTGTGCATCGCCAGCCGCGGTGCGCGTGCCGCCAGCTACACCGAAGCCCAGGGCGCTGGTGTCATGCAGCAGGAAGAAATCACCATTCGTATCGAGCTGGGTCGTGGCCAGTGCAGCGAAACCATCTGGACCACCGACCTGTCCCACGAGTACGTGAAGATCAACGCCGAATACCGTACCTGAGGCCGGTGCCCGCGCCGACAGGCTGTTTCTGGCTTCCATGGGCCAGGGGCGGCTTGCCGGCGCTGGCAAGCCCGCTGTCCCTCGCATCACACAAGGTGTCAGACCATGAGCTTCCACCTGATCATCGGCGACAAACTCTATTCTTCCTGGTCCTTGCGCGGGGCTTTGGCGCTGGAGCTGGCCGCCGTCCCCTACAGCGAAGAGCTGATCAAACTCAACCAGCCCGACACCCGCGAGCGCCTGCTCAGGCATTCGGCGACCGGCAAGGTGCCTTTGCTGAAGACCGAGCACGGCACGATTGCCGACTCGTTGGCGATTGCCGAGTACCTGGCTGAACGCTTTCCCGAGGCCCGTCTATGGCCGCTTGATACTGCCGCTCGTGCCCAGGCGCGTTCGGCGTGTGCGCAGATGCACAGCGGCTTCTTCGGCCTGCGGGGCAACTTGCCTTTCGACCTGGCACGTGACGCGCCACTGTCGCCAATGCCCCCGGAGGCCCAGGCGGATATCGAGCGGATGCTGGCGTTATGGGCCGAGTGCCGTGCCACGGCAACCGAGCCCGGGCCGTTCCTGTTTGGCCCTGCGACTCTCGCGGATGCGTTTTTTGCACCGGTCGCCGTGCGTCTGCGGACCTATCAGGTGCCATTGCCGGCGGTTGATGCGGCCTATGTCGAGGCAATCTATCAATGGCCAGCCTTCAAGGTCTGGCAGCAAGCCGGTTTAGAGGAAATAGTGCGGTGAAACGAGTACATGTGGCCGCGGCCGTTATCCGCGATGTCAGCGGCAAGATCCTGATTGCCCGACGTGCCGACACCCAGCATCAGGGCGGCCTGTGGGAATTCCCGGGCGGCAAGGTCGAGGCCGGTGAAGCGGTGGAGGTGGCGCTGGCCCGCGAGCTGCTGGAAGAACTGGGGATTGTGGTGCAGGCGGCACGACCCCTGATCAAGGTGCAGCACGATTATCCGGACAAGCAGGTGCTGCTGGATGTATGGGAAGTATCGGCGTTCAGCGGTGAAGCCCATGGCGCGGAAGGGCAACCTCTGGCCTGGGTCAGCTCGCGAGAACTGGCGAACTACGAGTTTCCGGCAGCCAACCAGCCGATCGTGGCGGCCGCTCGCTTGCCTTCCGAGTACCTGATCACCCCTGAGGGCTTGGAAACCCCGGCGCTGCTGCGGGGCATACAAAAGGCCATCGCCGGCGGCATCAAGTTGGTCCAGCTGCGTGCGCCCAACGGCTACGACCCGCAATACCGCGACCTGGCGGTGGATGCCGTCGGCCTGTGCGCGGGCAAGGCGCAGTTGATGCTCAAGGGGCCGTTCGAGTGGCTGGGGGATTTCCCTTCGGCAGGCTGGCACATCACCTCGGCACAACTGCGCAAGCACGCCAGCGCCGGGCGACCATTTCCCAAGGACCGCTGGCTGGCAGCCTCCTGCCACAATGCCGAGGAGTTGTCCCTGGCACAGCAGATGGATGTGGATTTCGTCACCTTGTCGCCCGTCCAGCCCACCCAGACTCATCCCGATGCCCAGCCGCTGGGGTGGGAGCAGGCCAGTCAGTTGATCAGCGGTTTCAACAAACCGGTGTACCTGCTGGGCGGGGTCGGACCGGCCGAGTGCCAGCAGGCGTGGGCCGCCGGAGCCCAGGGCGTGGCGGGGATTCGTGCGTTCTGGCCGGATTGAAACGCGCCCGTTGCCCGTCAGCCGCCCTCGATAGAATCATTCCGGGGGCGGTTGGCCGATCACGCGGAGGGTTTTTCCGCCGCCTGCCACAGGATTTCAGCGATACCCTGGCGCTTGGCGATCAGGCGCGCAGCGACAAACAGTAAGTCCGACAGGCGATTGATATACGCCAGGCCAACGCCTTCCAGGGGCTCCAGCGCATTCAGCTGTTGGCAGCGACGCTCGGCAGTGCGCGCCAGGCTGCGGCAGACATGGGCCTGGGCTATCAACGCCGAGCCGCCGGGCAGAATGAAGTTCTCCAGGGGGCCAAGTTCCTCGTTCCAGAGGTCGATGGCCGTTTCCAGGCGCTCGACTTCTGCCGTGTTCAGCGCCTGATACACCGGCATCGCCAGCTCCCCACCCAAATCGAACAGCCGGTGCTGACACGGCGTCAGTACTTCGATGACCTGCTTCAAGCCAGGGTTCTCGACACTGTGTTCGGCCAATCCGGCCAGCAGCAGGCCCAGTTGGCTGTTGAGGGTATCGACTTCGCCGATGGCTTCGACCCGGGGATGATCCTTGGGCACCCGGCGGCCATCGCCAAGCCCGGTCTCGCCTTTGTCGCCGGTGCGGGTGTAAATCTTCGACAGGCGAAAGCCCATGTTTATCTCTCCAGTTCCAGTTGTCCGGGGTTGGGCAGTTGGGCGCCGGCCAGCGGCAGGCGCAGCGTGAAGCAAGTGCCCTGGCCCTGGGTCGAGTGCACTTCCATCTGCCCCTTGTGGTTGTTGGTGATGATGAAGTACGAAACCGACAGCCCAAGGCCGGTGCCCTGGCCGATTTCCTTGGTGGTGAAGAAGGGCTCGAACGTGCGTTTGCGCACGTTTTCGCTCATGCCGATGCCGTTGTCCTCGACCTGGATTTCCGCCCAGGGCGGGTTCAGGCGCGTGCGCAGAATAATCCGCCCCGGCTCACTGTCGTCTTCACGCAGGTGAATGGCCTGGGCGGCGTTTTTCAGCAGATTGAGCAGGACCTGTTCCAATTCGTTGGCGGTGCCGGGCACCGGGCCCAGTTGCGGGTCGAACTGGCGGACGATGGCCTGGCCCTTGAAGTCGAAACCTATGGTCAGGTCGAAGTCGTTGCCGGCGATTTCCACTGCCTGATCGATCAGCGCCGGCAGGTCGCAGGGAGCCATCTGCCGGTTGCTGCGACGGCTGAAGCTGAGCATGTGGGTGACGATTTTCGCTGCCCGAGCCCCGGCCTGCTGGATGCCATCGAGCAGTTGCGGCACTTCACGGCTTTGCAGGTAGCGGTTGACGGTGTCCAGTTCGATGCCGACCTGCTCGGCGTGTTCCAGGTTTTTCGGCAGTTCGGGGGACAGGCGGCGACGGATGTTCTGCACGTTGTGCAGGATCGCGCCCAACGGGTTATTGATTTCATGGGCCATGCCGGCGGCCAGCCCACCGACCGAGAGCATTTTTTCCGACTGCACCATCATTTCTTCCAGTGACAGGCGCTGAGTGATGTCATCAATGCGGATCACCACCCCACGCCCGGCACCGCCCATCAAGGGGTAAAAGGTCAGGGCGTAGTGCTTGGCCTCGTCGTCCTTGAACCAGGTGACCCGTTCGACCTTGGTCACGGTGTGCTGCTCCACGGTTTCCTTGAGTTGTGGCAGGAACGGCTTGAGTGGCTCGAAGGCGAGGAAGATCGGCTGGTTCAGCGCCTCGTCCAGGCGTGTGCCGGAAAGGGCGCTGGCTTCCTGGTTCCACTGGGTGACATAAAGCTGTTCGTCGAGGGCGATCAGGGCCGAGGGCATGGAGTCGATGATGCTGTTCAGGTAGTTCTGGAAGCCGGTGAGCTTCTTCTCGATCTTGCTCCGTACCTGGACTTCCAGCTCCAGCTTGCGATTGGTGTGGCGAGTTTCTTCCGCCAGCCCCTGGGCCTGGTCATAGGCTGCCTGGGAGTCATCGCGAGCGCGCTTGAGCTGCTGCTCGCGGGCTTCGATGCGCGACAGCATGGTGTTGAAGGCTTCAGCCAGGCTGCCGATTTCATCGTGGTTGCCGCGCCCGGCCCGCAGGGCGTAGTTTTCCTCGCGGGTGACCTGTCGCGACAGCTCTTCAAGCTGATGAATCGGCTGGGTGATCAGGCGCTTGATCTGTCGGGCAATGACCAGCCACAACAGCACACTGAAGATCAGGATCCCCAGGCTGGCGGTAAGGGTGCCGGTGTAGAAGGCCATCGGCAGTTCGCTGCTGGCCACCAGCAGCAAGTGCCCGGGAGCCTGGCCGGGGCGGGGCAGGGTAATCACCTGGTTGCTGCGAAATTCGGTGAGTTGCCAGGCTTCTATATGGCGATAGCGTTCTGGCAGCTTGAGCCGCTCGCCGTGTTGCAACTGCGCCAGGCGCGCGCCTTTGCCGTCGTAGACCGCTGCGGCCCGTAACGGCGAATAGCTGTTGAGTTCGTTGAGCAGGCGTTCGGCGCTTTGTGGCGAATCCAGCGCCTCGGTGGCGAGTGTCGGGTTGGAGATGAGGCGGCCGATGGTCTGCAAGGCCTGGGGTGCCATGCTTTCCTGGGAGATCCAGTAGGCGGCGCTGATAAACGTGAGGTTGGCGACCAGCAGGACCGTGGTCAGCAGGACAAGCAGGGCTGCCAGCAGCTTTTGGCCGACCGGCAGGTTTTCAAGGCGCTGGCGCAATGGCATCAGGGAACGTCGCTAAGGATGAGCAAGTGGGCAGCGTAGCCGCTGCTCAGTCGCTGGGCAATCCGCGCTGTTGCAGGAGTTCGATCAGGCGTTGCTGCAATTGGAAAAGGTGGGGCAGGTTCAACTGATGCCTGGTTGCCACCTTGCAGGCGTACCCCAGCAGGTAGCTGATTTCGGTGCGGCGCTGGCTGGCTACGTCTTGATGCATCGACGAGTAATTGGCGGCGGTGGCCTGGATCACCCGTTCGACTTCCTGTTGCAGGTCCTGTGCGGCGGCGGGCTGTCCACAACATTCCAGCAGTTCGCCGAGTTCGGCGCAGAGGGTGGCGACTTCGCATTGGTGTTGTTGCAGGCCGCCATTGCGACAATCGTGGAGCACCGTCAGCGGGTTGATCGCGCAATTGAGGGCCAGCTTGCGCCACAGCCGGGTCAGGATATCGGCGCTCCATTCGTGGGGAATGCCGCTGTGGGTCAGGTCATCCAGCCAGGGCGGCGCGACCGGGTGGCCGACGTCCCCCAGCCAGGTGTAGCCATGGCCGGCAAACACCACTCGCCAGTCACCGTCGCGAAAGGCGCCTTCAGTGCTCGAGGCAAAAATGCACCGCGCCTGCGGGACCTGGGCTGCCACCGCGTCCTGGCTGCCCAGGCCGTTCTGCAGCAGGATCAGTTCAGCGTCGGCACTCAGGCGTGGCGCCAGGTGAGCGACAGCCTGCGCGGCGTCGTATGCCTTGCACGCCACCAGCAACCGCTTGATAGGTGTCGACGCATCCAGGGTTTCAGCTGCGATTGCCTGGACGCAGGCCTGGCCGTGTTCTACCAGGGTCAGCCCGCCGGCCGCCTGGTAGGCCAGCAGGCGCGCCTGGTCCCGCAGGATCAGCCTGACCGGCAAGCCGGCCCGGGCCAGTCGCGTAGCCCACAAGGTGCCGAGGCTGCCGGCGCCGAGTACATGCCAGGTAGTGCTCATCAGCTTTCTGCTCTGTTTGGCGAACACATGAGTGGCTCGCGGTGAAGGAGGGAAAAGACCCGTTATAATGAGCGCGGATTTTAACCGCAAGCCAGGCGCGCTCCATTTTTATCGAGCTGCGCCCCTTTTTTATTGGAGAGACTACATGCCGTCGTTTGACGTGGTATCCGAACTGGACAAACACGAACTCACTAACGCAGTGGAAAACGCCGTCAAGGAACTGGACCGTCGTTATGACTTGAAGGGCAAGGGCAGCTTCGAGTTCAAGGAAAAGGACCTGACCGTCAACCTCACCGCCGAAGCCGACTTCCAGCTGGAAGCGATGATCGAGATCCTCAAGCTGGCGCTGGTCAAACGCAAAATCGACGTGCAGTGCCTTGAAGTCAAGGATGCCTATGCATCGGGCAAATTGATGAAGCAGGACGCGGTCCTCAAGGAAGGTATCGATAAAGAGCTGGCGAAGAAGATCGTCGCTCATATCAAGGATGCGAAATTGAAGGTTCAGGCTGCAATCCAGGGCGAGCAGGTGCGGGTCACCGGCAAGAAGCGCGACGATCTGCAGGAAGCCATCGCAGCCCTGCGTGCCAAAGAGTTCGGCATGCCGCTGCAATTCAACAACTTCCGCGACTGATCGGCTGCTTCGGGAACCTCCAGGCCTTCTTGGCGTCCGAGGCCGGAGCAAGGGCAGAAACGATTGAGCGTGTGGGCTTGGTTGTTCTGCCACTCAGTCATGCAAGCCGGAACCCCGGAAATCTGGAGATATAGATGGATTTGAACGCTGAAGTGGACAATCTGGTCAAGGCTTCCCAAGCCTGGATCCCGATGATCATGGAGTACGGCAGCCGCGTGTTGCTGGCAGTCATTACCCTGGCCGTGGGCTGGTGGTTGATCAACAAGCTGACCCACAAGGTTGGAAAATTGTTGGCGTTGCGCAATGCCGACCTGGCGTTGCAGGGGTTTATCAGCAGCCTGGCGAATATCATCCTCAAGGTTCTGCTGATTGTCAGCGTGGCCTCGATGATTGGTGTCGAAACCACGTCCTTCGTGGCCGCGATCGGTGCCGCAGGCCTGGCCATCGGCCTGGCGTTGCAGGGCAGCCTGGCCAACTTTGCCGGTGGCGTGCTGATTTTGCTGTTCCGTCCTTTCCGTATCGGCGACTGGATCGAAGCCCAGGGCATCAGCGGTACGGTCGACAGCATCCAGATCTTCCATACCGTGCTGCGTACCGGTGATAACAAGACGGTCATCGTGCCTAACGGTAATCTGTCCAACGGCATCATCACCAACTACAACCGTCAACCGACCCGCAAAGTGGTGTTTGATGTCGGGGTGGATTACGACGCCGATTTGCAGAAGGCCCGTGAGGTGTTGCTGGAGCTGGCCAAGGACGAACGAGTCCTGGCCGACCCGGCACCGGTGGCTGTGGTTTCTACCCTGGGTGATAGCGCTATTACCTTGTCGTTGCGGGTATGGGTGAAGACTGCGGACTATTGGGATGTGATGTTCCGCTTTAACGAGTTGTCCCGTGATCGATTGCGGGCGGCCGGGATCGATATCCCGTTTCCACAGCGAGTCATTCGAGTCGTTCAGGAAGCTGCACCGCAATAAGACAGTTTTATTACTTGTCTGGTCAGTCAAGTATCTGCAATAAACTCAAGGGGCGTTACGCCCCTTGATTGTTTCTGGCGTACTGCAATCAGGGTTAATAACTTTTGGGCTAAGTTTGCGTCGCAACTTTAGCTGCCGCACCAGCCATAACTTTGTTAGCTACCTATTTAGTAGTTTGGTTGTTTGTTATGCGTCAGGCATAAAAAAACCGCCCACCTGAATCAGGTGGGCGGTTTTTGTTAGAGCAGGGCTCTAGCGCTATCGAATAGCCGCTGAATTACAAGATGCTCAGCGGGTACTCGACGATCAGACGCAGGTCGTTCAGGTTGTCGTAGTTGGTGCCGCGATAATCGGCGTTGCTACCACGGTAAATTGCGTTACGCAGACGGAACGAGAGGTCCTTGGCCGGGCCTTCTTGAAGCACGTACTTGGCTTCCAGATCCCACTCGTGCTCGGTGCCATCGCTGCCTGGAGTGCCGTCTTCATCACGGACGGTAACGTTGCTACCACGGATGTAGCGAGTCATGAAGCTCAGGCCAGGAACACCGAACGACGCCATGTTGATGTCGTAGCGAGCCTGCCAGGATTTCTCGTCTTCACCCACGAAGTCGGAGATCTGCACCGAGTTGGCTACGTACACAGTACCGCCGCCGTCAACACCGTAGTTGTAGCCGGTCTTGCCGCTGGACTGCTGGTAGGCCACGGTGAATTTGTGAGCTTCGATGCTGTAGGCAGCTGCAAGGCTCCAGACTTTGTTGTCCAGATTGCCGGCCAGTTTCTTGCCGTCGTCTTTGCTGCGGTAGGCGTTGAGGTCGAAGTTCAGCGATTGTTTTTCGCTCAGTGGCAACGTGTAGTTCACGTTGAAGTACTGCTTCTTCCAGTAGTCTTCGATGTCGGACGCATGGACCGCGAAGATGAAGTTTTCAAGGCCGGAGTAGGTAGCGCCTGCGATGTTGGCTGCAGTCAGACCTGGCTTGTAGGTACCGTCAGCGGTGTTGCGGCCGTTGATGCTGTCACGAGCCATGCCGGTTTGGCCGCTCATGGCGGTGAAGCGACCTGCGGTCAGCTCCAGGCCTTTGATTTCGTTGCTGGTCAGCAAGGTGCCGGTCGCGATTTCAGGCAACAGACGGCCGTCATCGGTAGTGAATACCGGGCTGGATACAACCTGGTTACCGTACTTGAGTACAGTATCCGACAAGCGCAGTTTGACGGCTGCTGCAGCTTTGGATTGGGTGTTTTCTGGTTCGCCGGCACCGTTGGTACCGAACAGACCGTTACCTGCACGGCCTGCGCCGCCATCAAGCTTGACGCTGCCCATTGCCATTGCGTCCACGCCGACACCTACGGTGCCTTGAGTGAAGCCGGACTGATAGTTGAGCAATTCGCTGATGCCAGTGTCCTGGCGATAGCCGCTGATGCCGTCATCGCTGGTGGTATTGGTACCGTTAGCGCGACGATCGTTGCCTACGCCGCTTTTGAAATCGCGGTTCATGTACATCATGCGAGTTTTCGCAGTCAGGGTGCTGTCTTCGATGAAGCCCTTGGCTTCGTCCTGAGAAGACGCGATTGCGAACTGCGAGGTGCCTGCTGAAACAGCCAGGGCGATCATGCTCCACTTCATCACGCGCATCGTGATTTGCTCCTTTGGTTTTTAGAAGAGTACTGCCGTCCCACCTGATTTATTATCTGGGCGGCTCTTTCTTTTTGTGTCGGCGCAAACTTATATCACGCTGACAATGTTGGCGATACTTGCGTATCTATCCTTTCGGCTTCTTTACGAGCCTGTCGCAAATTGCTCGATCCATGTCGCAATTTCGTAGTCCAACTGTATTCGGACTGACAACTAAAGCGTCGTTTTTGAAAGCCGTATTGACGTAAGAAAGACCCTCGTCGTGGGCAATCAAAACAGCATGGGGCGACCCTGCCACTATTATTATTGGCCTATAAGCGGTTCTCTTTCGCAGAGCCTCTTTTAGACGATGTGGGGGTGAATGCAACAAGCGTGCTCAAATCAGCAAAAGCTCGGATTTTTTTTTAACCTTCGGCCCGGGCCTGTAAAAACCTCATAAAACCTGCGTTTTAAGGTCCTTTGGTTCGGGCTTGACGCCGCTTCTTGGGTTGTGTTGCTCCCTGCGAAAAAAACGCGAGACCATCAAAAACGTTACCGGTTCACCCCGTTTGTGAGTAAACGGCGGATGCGTGACGCACTAAGAGTAGACGCACTGTGCGGTTTTGGTGCAAAAGTTCATGACTGCTGTGCCGAATTCATACAGTTGTGCCATTGCAGACGCTGCCATGGCCGAGCGGGCGCGGTGCCCGATCAAGATCACGCCTAACGGTCGGCGCTTTGATGGTGCGTTGGCGCTGAAAATGTTCCGCCGTGGGGCGATGGACTTTTCTTTTGCAGGGTGTGTAGCGCAGCGTGCAGTTCAGGGCGGATGGCGATGAACCCGAAGGCATTCGCGGGTATGCTGCATCCTTTCGCCAGGCAGGCTGCCAGCCTTGTCGGGCACCAAGCTTAAATTTGATGAACTGAGCGGGAGTGCGCGCGGTGTTCGCTTTAGATCCACGGCTTCAACAAGACACATTGCCTATCGGCGACTTCCCGTTGTGCCGGTTGCTGTTGTCCAACGACTCGAATTATCCCTGGTTCATTCTGGTTCCACGTCGCGCCGACATCAGCGAGTTGTTTCAATTAGATGATGCTGATCAACAACAACTGTGGCGCGAAACCACGGCGTTCGCCGAGTTGCTCAAAGACTCGTTCGATGCCGACAAGTTGAATGTGGCAGCCCTGGGTAATGTAGTCAGCCAACTGCATATGCACGTTATTGTGCGGCGACGTGACGATGCTGCCTGGCCAGCCCCGGTATGGGGCAAGCACCCGGCGCGGCCTTACACGGCCGAGCAGGTGGCAACTATTCGTGAGCGTTTGCGCCTGGTGCTGGCCGATGACTTCAAGTTCCTGGAGGCCTGACTCATGAGCCTTGATGAGCGTGTAATGGAGTTGGAAAGCCGATTGGCGTTTCAGGATGACACCATCCAGACCCTGAACGATGTGTTGGTGGCGCAACAGCGCGTGGTCGAGCGCCTGCAATTGCAGATGGCAGCCTTGCTCAAGCGCCAGGCGGAAATGGCCGGTCAATTCGAAACGTTCGAGGAGGAGGCCCCGCCGCCGCATTACTGATTCAAGGTCGTGTATTGGCCGGGCAATAAAAAACCGCGTTGCAGCGAGGCTGCAACGCGGTTTTTTTTCGGCTGAATCAGCGACGCGGCAGAGCGGCGATCACATCTTCGGCTTGCAGGCCTTTATCACGGTTCATCACCGAAAACTCCACGCGCTGGCCTTCGACCAGGACGCGATGGCCTTCTCCGCGAATAGCGCGAAAGTGCACGAAAATATCATCCCCGGAATCGCGGGAAATAAAACCGAAGCCCTTGGACGTGTTGAACCATTTGACGGTGCCCGTATCGCGATTGGTCATGTCATAGGTTTGGGAGGAGGCAGCAGCCGGTGACGACTTGTAGAAGCTGACCGCCAGGTGCAGAACCACGGCAATCACCGCCGTCAGCAGGCTGAACAGTACGGCAGGTTGGCCGCCGATGACCGGCATTGGAGCAAGCAGGGTGAGTGTCTGCAGGACCACGGCCAGAACCAGCAGCGCGCTGACCAGGTTTTGCAGTTGGTGACGTGGACCTCTGTTCCAGTAAGGGATAACCGGAGCCAGAGTGAGGTTGAGCAGGCCGAAAAAGGCCAGGTATACAGCATCAGGTTGTTGCAGGTAGGGAATGGCCTCAGACCGAAGGCTGGGGATAAAGGACAGCAGCAGAGCCGCAGCGCCCGTTAGCAGGTGGACGATTTTCAACATTTTAATTAACTCACGTTAAGACGGATCGCAAGGAAGAGCTGATGACGCACGGTTCGCTTCTGAACAATGGGAGGCGTTGGGCACGTACGTGGTATCAGCCTATGCGTTGTGGCCGAAGAAATAGGCAACAACGACACGGTGCCTATTTAACAGTAAAGCCCTTGCCTTCTCAAATCAGCTGCGGTGTCGGTGGGAGCGGGCAGGGCGGCGGCGGGGAGCGCAAATCTTTGCAGTATCGTGCAAAGCCTTGATTTAGAGAGCTGGCGCCCGCATTTTCAATAAGCACCGTTTTTCAGTCGTTCCATCGTGGGCTTTCGCAGCCGAGTGATGGCACGTCGCAGCTTGCGGGACAATTGACCGCAGGCCTCAAGGGAAATCCGCTCAGCGAGGGTGATTGACTCTTGCTAGAGTGGTTCGGCACCTGGTTTGGTGAATTCAACCTGTCAACGGAGATAAACATGGCAATCGATATCGGTATCAGCGAAGAAGACCGCAAATCCATCGTGGATGGCCTCTCCCGCCTGCTTTCAGATACATACGTGCTTTATCTGAAGACTCATAACTTTCACTGGAACGTCACCGGTCCACAGTTTCGTACCCTGCACCTGATGTTCGAGGAGCAGTACAACGAGCTGGCCCTGGCAGTCGACCTGATCGCCGAGCGCATCCGCGCGCTGGGCTTCCCGGCACCTGGCGCCTACTCGATCTATGCCCGCCTTTCTTCAATCAAGGAAGAAGAGGGCGTGCCGAGTGCCGAAGAGATGATCAAGCAATTGGTCGCCGGTCAGGAAGCCGTGACCCGTACGGCGCGTGGCATTTTCCCGTTGCTGGACAAGGTCAGTGACGAACCTACCGCGGACTTGCTCACCCAGCGCATGCAGGTTCATGAAAAAACCGCGTGGATGCTGCGCTCGCTGCTCGATAACCGCTAACCGCCGGGGACGAGTGGTGCCGTTTGGCGTCACTCGTCGTCGCGCTGCCTTTATATCCTGCCATTTGGCCGATGCTCAGCAATGACTGCGGTGCGGTCTGTCACTGGGCGGGTGCCACTCTGGGTACTGTGAACCTTGCTCTGTGCCCGGATACGGCTGCACAGGGTCGATTTAATGGATATAATCACGCCCTTTGTTCCGTAGCCCGGGCTTTGGCGTGGGCTCTGACTGCAGTTCAAGCTCCATTCTGATTGTCGAGACGTCCCATGCCCATGTACGACTACCAATGTGCCTCCTGCGGTCATCAGCTGGAAGCCATTCAAAAGATCAGTGCCGATCCACTGGTCGACTGCCCTGCCTGCCAGGCGCCCGAATTGAAGAAAATGCTGTCCATGCCTGGCTTTCGCCTCAGCGGCACCGGCTGGTACGAGACCGACTTCAAGACCGGCACCAAGAAGAATCTGGCCGGCGGCGACAAAGCTGACTAAGTTGAACGACACGCGCGAGTTCTTGCACTATCCGGCACCTTAGAGGTGCGCAAGGCCTCCCACCGAATTTCGAATTACGAGAAGTGAAACCACTACCATGATGCGCAGCCATTATTGCGGCCAACTGAACGAAAGCCTGGAAGGTCAGGAAATTACTCTTTGCGGGTGGGTCCACCGTCGTCGTGACCATGGCGGGGTGATTTTCCTCGATATCCGTGATCGTGAAGGTCTGGCCCAAGTGGTATTCGATCCGGATCGCGCTGACACTTTTGCTGCTGCCGACCGTGTGCGCAGTGAATACGTAGTCAAGATCACCGGTAAGGTGCGCCTGCGCCCAGCCGGTGCCGGCAACGCCAACATGGCGTCGGGCATGATCGAAGTGCTGGGCTACGAGCTGGAAGTATTGAACGAAGCGGAAACCCCGCCGTTCCCGCTCAACGAATTCTCCGACGTTGGCGAAGAAACCCGCCTGCGTTATCGCTTCATCGACCTGCGTCGCCCGGAAATGCTGGAAAAACTGCGTCTGCGCTCGCGCATGACCACCAGCATCCGTCGCTACCTGGATGAAAACGGCTTCCTGGATGTCGAAACCCCGATCCTGACCCGTGCCACCCCTGAAGGCGCGCGTGACTATCTGGTGCCGAGCCGCACCCACGCCGGCAGCTTCTTCGCCCTGCCGCAATCGCCGCAGCTGTTCAAGCAACTGCTGATGGTGGCCGGTTTCGATCGCTACTATCAGATCGCCAAGTGCTTCCGCGACGAAGACCTGCGTGCCGACCGCCAGCCTGAATTCACCCAGATCGACATCGAAACCAGCTTCCTCGATGAAAAAGACATCATGGGCCTCACCGAAGGCATGATCCGCAACCTGTTCAAGGAAGTGCTGGGTCTGGAATTCGGCGAATTCCCGCACATGACCTGGGACGAGGCCATGCGTCGTTACGGTTCCGACAAGCCGGACCTGCGTAACCCGCTGGAACTGGTAGACGTTGCCGACCAGCTCAAGGATGTCGAGTTCAAGGTGTTCAGCGGCCCGGCCAACGACCCGAAAAGCCGTATTGCCGCCCTGCGCGTACCTGGTGGCGCGAGCATGCCGCGCAGCAAGATCGACGACTACACCAAGTTTGTTGGCATCTATGGTGCCAAGGGCCTGGCTTACATCAAGGTCAACGAGCGCGCCAAAGGCGTCGAAGGCCTGCAGTCGCCAATCGTCAAGAACATCCCTGAAGCCAACCTCAATGTGATCCTGGATCGCGTTGGTGCGGTCGATGGCGACATCGTGTTCTTCGGTGCCGACAAGTCGAAGATCGTCAGCGAGGCCCTGGGTGCGCTGCGGATCAAGGTCGGTAACGATCTGAACCTGCTGACCAGCGAGTGGGCGCCAATGTGGGTCGTCGACTTCCCTATGTTCGAAGAGAACGACGATGGCAGCTTCACCGCGCTGCATCACCCGTTCACCGCGCCCAAGTGCACCCCGGAAGAGCTCGAAGCCAACCCGGCGACCGCTCTGTCCCGTGCCTACGACATGGTTCTGAACGGCACCGAGCTGGGTGGCGGTTCGATTCGTATCCATCGCAAAGAGATGCAGCAATCGGTCTTCCGCCTGCTGGGTATCAGCGAAGCGGAACAGGAAGAGAAATTCGGCTTCCTGCTCGACGCCCTGAAATACGGCGCGCCGCCACACGGTGGCCTGGCTTTCGGTCTGGACCGCCTGGTCATGCTGATGACCGGCGCCCAGTCGATCCGTGAAGTGATCGCCTTCCCGAAAACCCAGAGTGCCGCTTGCGTCATGACTCAGGCCCCGGGCCTGGTAGACGCCAAGGCCTTGCGCGAGCTGCACATTCGTCTTCGCGAACAGCCCAAGGCTGAGTAAGCTGACCTGATAAGGCGCATCTTCGGGTGCGCCTTTTTCTATTGGGTCCGGATTTTGTTGTTCGCGCGCTGCAAGGGCGTCGCGGACAAGGTTTCAAAGAGAATTTGGAGCAAGTTATGGCAGGTCATTCCAAGTGGGCGAACATCAAGCACCGCAAAGAGCGTCAGGATGCCAAGAAAGGCAAGATTTTCACCAAGTGGATTCGTGAGCTGACTGTCGCTGCCCGTCAGGGCGGTGGGGACCCGGGCTCCAACCCGCGTCTGCGGCTGGCCCTGGACAAGGCCCTTGGCGCGAACATGAGCCGCGATATCATCGATCGCGCGGTGGCACGTGGTGCCGGCGCGGCCGATACCGACGACATGGTCGAACTGACCTACGAAGGTTACGGCCCGGGCGGCGTGGCGGTGATGGTCGAATGCATGACCGACAACCGCAACCGTACCGCAGCAGCCGTGCGTCACGCGTTTAGCAAGTGTGGTGGCAACCTGGGTACCGATGGTTCGGTGGCCTACCTGTTCGAGCGCAAGGGGCAGATTTCCTTTGCGCCGGGTGTCGATGAGGACGCGCTGATTGAAGCCGCCATGGAAGCCGACGCCGATGACGTGGTGAGCAACGAGGACGGTTCGGTCGACGTGTTCACTTCCTTCGGCGGTTTTTACGCGGTGCGCAACTCGTTGGAGGCCGCCGGATTCAAGGCCGCCGATGCGGAAATCGTCATGCTGCCGACCACCAGTGCCGAACTGGATCTGGAAGGCGCGGAAAAGGTCCTCAAGCTGATCGATATGCTGGAAGATCTGGATGACGTGCAGAACGTCTATTCCAACGCGGATATTCCTGAGTCGGTGGCAGAGCAGCTCGGCTGATCCATCTGCAATACTCATGAAGCCGGAGGTGCAATGCCGTGATGATCGAACGGTGCTGTACTTCCGGCTTCTGCCTTTTAGCGGTTCCGGCTTCGGTCGGCGGGCAATTTCTTTCCAGCAGCAGGCGTTATGACTCTTATTCTTGGCATCGACCCCGGTTCGCGCATCACCGGTTATGGCGTGGTCCGTGATACCGGGCGTGGCTGCGTGTACGTCGCCTCGGGCTGCATTCGAACCGGTGGCGGCGAGTTGCACGAGCGCTTGCAGATCGTTTATCGCGGTGTGCGCGAAGTCATACAGACCTATGGTCCGGTGACCATGGGCATCGAAAAGGTGTTTATGGCGCGCAACGCCGACTCGGCCTTGAAGCTGGGCCAGGCCCGTGGCGCGGCGATTGTCGCGGGGGCCGAGGAAAGCCTGGAGATCGCCGAATACACCGCGACCCAAGTCAAGCAAGCGGTGGCCGGCACTGGCGGCGCCAATAAAGAGCAGGTGCAGATGATGGTCATGCACTTGCTCAAACTCACCAGCAAGCCGCAGATCGACGCCTCGGACGCCCTGGCAATTGCCATCTGCCATGCTCACACCCGCTCCAGCTTGTTGCCCCATGGCCTGGGTACGGCACGCAGTCGTGGCGGTCGCCTGCGTCTCTGATAGCATCTGCGCAGTCTATTCAGGAGTGGAGCCTGGTGTGCCTGTCTGCCCGGCCGCCATGCTCGCTCGGTTATTCGCCAGCCATTGAATCTGGCCAGTCTTTAAGGATCTGAAACGTGATTGGACGCTTGCGCGGCAATTTGGCTGAAAAACAGCCGCCGCATCTGATTCTTGATGTAAACGGTCTGGGTTATGAGGTTGAAGTGCCCATGACCACGCTTTATCGCCTGCCGTCGGTCGGCGAACCCCTGACCTTGCACACCCATTTGGTCGTGCGCGAAGACGCGCAGTTACTCTACGGCTTCAGCACCAAGCGCGAGCGAGACTTTTTTCGCGAGTTGATCCGTCTCAATGGTGTCGGGCCGAAACTGGCCCTGGCCTTGATGTCCAGTCTGGAAGTCGATGAGTTGGTGCGTTGTGTGCAAGCCCAGGACACGTCGGCGCTGACCAAGGTGCCAGGGGTGGGCAAGAAGACCGCCGAGCGCTTGTTGGTTGAGCTCAAGGACCGCTTCAAGGCCTGGGAAACCGTACCGAGCATGTTTGCCCTGGTGCCCAACCAGCCGGACGGGCCGGCGCCAGTGGCCAGTGCCGAGACCGATGCGGTCAGCGCGCTGATTTCCCTGGGTTACAAGCCCCAGGAGGCGAGCAAGGCTGTATCTGCCATCAAGGAAAAAGGTTTGAGTAGCGAAGACATGATCCGCCGCGCCCTGAAGGGAATGATTTAAGTGATTGAAGCTGATCGTCTGATCGCCGCCACGGGCCCCCGTGACCGCGAAGAAGTCCAGGATCGTGCGATTCGCCCTGTCAGCCTGGCCGAGTACATCGGCCAGCCGACCGTGCGCGAGCAGATGGAGCTGTTTATCCAGGCGGCCCGTGGGCGCAATGAGTCGCTGGACCACACCCTGATCTTTGGTCCGCCGGGCCTGGGCAAGACCACCCTGGCCAATATCATCGCCCAGGAAATGGGGGTGTCGATCAAGAGCACTTCGGGTCCGGTGCTGGAGCGTCCGGGAGACCTGGCGGCGCTGCTGACCAATCTGGAACCCCATGACGTGTTGTTTATCGACGAGATCCACCGGCTTTCACCAATCGTCGAAGAAGTACTGTATCCGGCGATGGAGGATTTCCAGCTCGATATCATGATTGGCGAGGGCCCGGCGGCGCGCTCGATCAAGCTCGACCTGCCACCGTTCACCCTGGTGGGCGCCACTACCCGTGCGGGGATGCTGACCAACCCGTTACGTGACCGCTTTGGTATCGTCCAGCGCCTGGAGTTTTACAGCACCGCCGATCTGGCAACCATTGTCGGACGCTCAGCGACGATTCTGGGGTTGCCCCTGGACCCGGACGGTGCGTTCGAGATCGCCCGCCGTGCCCGAGGCACGCCGCGGATCGCCAACCGCCTGTTGCGTCGGGTGCGCGATTACGCCGAAGTCCGGGCCAAGGGCCATATCACCAAGCCGATTGCCGATCTTGCACTGAACCTGCTTGACGTCGATGAACGTGGCTTCGACCACCAGGACCGACGTCTACTGCTGACCATGATCGAGAAGTTCGATGGCGGGCCGGTGGGGGTCGACAGTCTGGCGGCAGCGATCAGCGAGGAACGGCACACCATCGAGGACGTGCTCGAGCCGTACCTGATCCAGCAGGGCTACATCATGCGCACGCCACGTGGGCGCGTGGTGACTCGGCATGCCTATTTGCACTTCGGTCTTAACATTCCGTCACGATTGGGGGAGATGCCTGTGGTAGACGAATTCCTCGATGCCGTAGACGATTAAAAACTCGTCCTGTGTCGATTTATTCGAGGTTTGTGCTGTCCTAGGGGCAGGCATGACCGTTCTTTCGCAAGAAAGGCGCAGGAGAATGAAAAACAGTTGCCTGGCCGGATTGGCAACCTGAGGAGTAAGCACTAGAGTATGCGCGCGCAAAACGGGCTTGAGTCGTTCGCACATCGTTGTCGCGTTTATTACGAGGACACCGATGCCGGCGGCATCGTGTATTACGTTAATTACCTTAAGTTTATGGAGCGGGCTCGAACCGAGCGGCTACGTGATCTGGGCTTCGCCCAATCGCAGCTGGCAGGGGAGAACCTGTTGTTCGTCGTGCATTCCAGCGAAGCGCGCTACCACGCGCCGGCGCGACTGGATGACGAACTTCTGGTAAGTGCACAAGTAATCGAATTGAACCGGGTCAGCCTGCGCTTTAAACAGCAGGTCAGGCGGGCTACGGATAATGCGCTGCTCTGTGAAGGGCAGTTTTTGGTGGCCTGTGTGCGCGCCGATAGTTTGAAACCCCGGGCCATTCCCGAAGCTCTACGTGCGGCCTTTGCCGACGTGAGCGGCGCGGGTACACACTCAGAGCAGGAGATAAAGCGTGGAAGCTAACGTCGTCGACCATTCCTCCATGTGGAGCTTGGTCAGCAATGCCAGCGTCGTGGTGCAGTTGGTAATGCTGATTCTGGTGGCCGCATCGGTGACCTCATGGGTCATGATTTTTCAGCGCAGCAATATGCTGCGTGCCGGTCGACGTGCCCTGGAGAGCTTTGAAGAGCGCTTCTGGTCGGGTATCGACCTGTCCAAACTCTATCGCCAGGCTGGCAGCAACCCGGACCCAGATTCGGGTGTGGAGCAGATTTTCCGTGCCGGCTTCAAAGAGTTCTCCCGCCTGCGCCAGCAGCCCGGCGTTGACCCGGAAGCCGTGATGGAAGGCGTCGCCCGTGCCATGCGCGTGGCTATTTCCCGCGAAGAAGAAAAGCTCGAGACCGGCCTGCCGTTCCTGGCGACCGTTGGCTCCGTGAGCCCGTACATCGGCCTGTTCGGTACGGTGTGGGGGATCATGAACTCCTTCCGTGGCCTGGCTACCGCCCAGCAAGCGACCCTGGCCACTGTGGCCCCGGGTATCGCCGAAGCCCTGGTTGCCACCGCAATCGGCCTGTTCGCGGCGATTCCGGCAGTTATCGCCTACAACCGCTTTGCCGCGCGCAGCGAAACCCTGACCAGCCGCTACTACACCTTCGCCGATGAGTTCCAGGCGATCCTGCACCGTAAAGTGCACACCAGCGAAGAATAAGCAGGTAATTTCCAATGGCTTTAATCGCTCGAGCTCGCAAAAAGCGCAAGCCGGTTGCCGAGATGAACGTAGTGCCCTACATCGACGTGATGTTGGTGCTGCTCGTCATCTTCATGGTGACCGCGCCGATGCTCAATCAGGGGGTGAAGGTTGATCTGCCCAAGGTTTCCAGCGAAGCCTTGCCGCAAGACAACAACACCCAGGTCCTGACCATTTCGATCAAGGCTGACAAGACCTATTACTGGAACCTTGGCAGCGAAGTCGATACCGACAAGCAGCAGGACAAGGCGATGACCTTGCCGCAAATGACCGACGCGGTGACCAAGATCATCCGTGCCGGCAATGAAGGCGGCAAGCACACCCAGGTGTTCATTCGCGGCGACAAGACCGTCGACTATGGTGCCGTGATGGGGGCCATGGGCGGATTGCAGAAAGCCGGGGTCGGTAACGTTGGCTTGATTACCGAGGCGCCCTGATGCACCAACAGCGAGAGCCGTCCGCCTCGGAAAGCTACTTCTGGCCGAGTGTCTGGGCAGTAGGCCTGCACATTCTGGTATTTGGCATGCTGTTCGTCAGCTTTGCCTTTACGCCTGAGTTGCCACCGGCCAAGCCGATTGTCCAGGCGACCCTGTATCAGCTGAAATCGAAAAGTCAGGCAACCACCCAGACCAATCAGAAGATTGCGGGTGAGGCGAAGAAATCCGCCGCGCGTCAGACCGAAGTCGAACAGATGGAGCAGAAGAAGGTCGAGCAGGAAGCGGTGAAGGCTGCGGAACAAAAGAAAGAAGAAGCGGCTCAAAAAGCCGAAGAAGCAAAGAAAGCGGACGAGTCGAAGAAAGCGGACGAGGCAAAAAAGGCTGATGAAGCCAAGAAAGCCGACGAAGCGAAGAAGACTGCGGAAGCTAAAAAAGCTGAAGAGAAACAATTGGCTGATATAGCCAAGAAGAAATCCGAAGAAGAAGCCAAGAAAGCCGCTGAAGAAGAGGCCAAGAAAAAGGCCGCTGAAGAAGCGAAGAAAAAGATAGTCGAAGACGCGAAGAAAAAAGCCGCGGAAGACGCCAAGAAGAAAGCTGAAGCTGACGAGGCGAAGAAAAAAGTCGCCGAAGACGCGAAGAAGAAAGCTGCCACCGATGCTGCGAAGAAGAAATCGCAGGAAGCCGCGCGTAAATCAGCCGAAGAGAAAAAGGCCCAGGCCTTGGCTGACTTGCTTTCCGACACGCCGCAGCGCCAGCAGGCCTTGGCCGATGAGCAGGGCGATGAAGTCGCGGGCAGTTTCGACGATCTGATTCGTGCTCGGGCGGCAGAAGGGTGGGCTCGTCCTCCTTCGGCACGCAAGGGTATGACGGTTGTGCTTCAAATCGGCATGTTGCCTGACGGTACGGTGACCACGGTCAGCGTATCCAAGTCCAGTGGTGACGGTCCGTTCGACGCTTCGGCGGTGGCGGCAGTCAAGAACATTGGGCGTTTGACAGAAATGCAGGGAATGAAACCGAGCGATTTCGCTCCCTATCGTTCATTCAAGATGACATTCACACCTGAGGATCTAGCCTTGTGAGAAACCTTCTTCGAGGAATGCTTGTCGTTATTTGCTGTATGGCAGGGATAGCGGCAGCGGATGAAAAGAACATTCTGGTCACTAGCGGTAGTGACCGGGCCACCCCTATCGCCGTAGTTCCTTTCGGCTGGCAGGGTGGCAGCGTGCTGCCGGACGACATGGCGGAAATCATCGGTAACGACCTGCGCAACTCGGGTTACTACTCGCCGATTCCAAAACAGAACATGATCGGCCTGCCGACTCAGGCCAGCGAAGTCATCTACCGTGACTGGAAGGCCCTGGGCGCCCAGTACATCATGGTCGGCAGCATTGTTCCGGCGGGCGGTCGCCTGCAGGTGCAATACGCCCTGTTCAACGTCGCCACCGAGCAGCAAGTGCTGACCGGCAGCGTGTCGGGCAGCATTGATCAACTGCGCGACATGTCCCACTACATCGCCGACCAGTCGTTCGAAAAACTCACCGGTATCAAGGGTGCCTTCTCGACACGCATGCTGTATGTGACGGCTGAGCGGTTTTCCGAGAAAAACACCCGTTACACCCTGCAACGCTCGGACTACGACGGTGCGCGTGCGGTGACTCTGCTGCAATCCCGTGAGCCGATCCTGTCGCCACGCTTTGCTCCGGATGGCAAGCGTATCGCTTATGTGTCGTTCGAACAGAAGCGTCCGCGCATCTTTGTCCAGCACATCGACACCGGCCGTCGCGAGCAGATCACCAACTTTGAAGGGCTGAACGGTGCTCCTGCCTGGTCTCCAGATGGTCAGCGCCTGGCTTTCGTACTGTCCAAGGACGGTAACCCGGATATTTATGTGATGAACCTGGGTTCGCGTCAGATCTCCCGTGTCACCAGTGGCCCGGGTATCAACACCGAACCTTTCTGGGGTAAAGATGGGTCGACTATCTACTTCACCTCGGACCGTGGCGGCAAGCCACAGATCTACAAAACCAGCGCCAGCGGCGGTGGTGCAGAGCGTGTGACCTTTATTGGTAACTACAACGCCAACCCGAAATTGTCGGCGGATGAAAAGACGCTGGTAATGATTCACCGGCAGGACGGCTTCACAAACTTCAAGGTTGCGGCTCAGGATTTGCAGCGCGGAAGCGTAAAAATCCTTACAGATAGCACACTTGATGAGTCGCCTACTGTTGCGCCCAACGGCACCATGGTAATCTACGCCACCCGCCAGCAGGGCCGGGGAGTCTTGATGCTCGTGTCCATTAATGGACGCGTAAGGCTCCCGCTTCCTACCGCACAAGGCGAAGTCAGAGAACCTTCCTGGTCCCCTTACCTGAACTGACGCGGCGCTACACGTTTTACTTAACACACTGGGGTTCATTAGGAGTTTCACGATGGAAATGCTGAAGTTTGGTAAGTTTGCTGCGCTGGCTCTGGCCATGGCTGTAGCTGTAGGTTGCTCCTCCAAAGGCGGCGACAACGCTGGCGAAGGCGCTGTTGATCCAAACGCTGGTTACGGCGCTAACACTGGTGCAGTTGACGGCTCCCTGAGCGAAGAAGCTGCTCTGCGCGCAATCACCACCTTCTACTTCGAATACGACAGCTCGGACCTGAAGCCAGAAGCCATGCGCGCTCTGGACGTTCACGCCAAAGACCTGAAAGCAAACGGCGCTCGCGTTGTTCTGGAAGGCAACACCGACGAACGTGGTACTCGTGAGTACAACATGGCACTGGGCGAGCGTCGTGCGAAAGCCGTTCAGCGCTACCTGGTACTGCAAGGTGTTTCCCCAGCTCAGCTGGAACTGGTTTCCTACGGCGAAGAGCGTCCAGTTGCTACCGGCAACGACGAGCAGTCCTGGGCTCAAAACCGTCGCGTCGAACTGCGTAAGTAATTCGTCATGCGAACGTGCCGTCGTGCTGTAACTATTTTGGCTCTCAGCCTCGCGCCGCTTGCGGCGTGGGCTGCGGTTCCTGTGGTCGATAACAACTCAGGCTATAACAATAGCGGGGGCAGTTATCCGCCAGCGGGTTATGGTACGAACGGCGCCTATGCCGGGGGAGGGGTTTCGACCCCTGTCTCGGCACAGGGCGAGCTGTTCCAGCAACTGCAGCAAATGCAGGAGCAAATCGCACGGCAACAAGGTGTGATTGAAGTATTGCAAAATGATGTTTCGCGCATGAAGCAGGAAAACCTGGAGCGATACCAGGATCTTGATCGGCGCATTGGATCTGGCGCTGCACCTGCCGCCACTCCTGATAATTCTTCTGCCGGTGGTGATAATACCGCCGGTGCGGCTGCCGGAGCTGCGACACAAGCCCCTGCAGCCAGCAGTGAACCGGGTGATCCGGCCAAGGAAAAGCTGTATTACGATGCAGCTTTCGACCTGATCAAAGCCAAGGATTTCGACAAGGCCAGCCAGGCTTTTGGCGCTTTCCTGCGTAAATACCCGAACAGCCAATACGCGGGTAATGCCCAGTACTGGTTGGGCGAAGTGAACCTGGCCAAGGGCGACCTGCAAGGCGCGGGTCAGGCTTTTGCCAAGGTATCCCAGCTGTATCCCAAGCACGCCAAAGTGCCGGACTCGCTGTATAAACTGGCTGACGTAGAGCGCCGCCTGGGTCACAACGACCGGGTCAAAGGCATTCTGCAGCAGGTGGTTGCGCAATATCCGGGCACTTCCGCTGCTCAATTGGCACAGCGCGATTTGCAACGCATGTAATCATGGCTTGACCGCTTTGAAGAAACCCGCGCTTGCCGCGGGTTTTTTCGTTAGAATCCATGCCCTTTTTATGAAACACGCTTCCTGGGGCTCACGCGTTGGCGGAGTCTCTTGAAGTGCCTGACGGAGGCGGACAGCCTGTTTAGCTGTTACGCCCGTGGCGACTATGCAAGACACATTGAGAATCACCGAAGTTTTCTACTCGTTGCAGGGGGAAACTCGGACTGCCGGGCTGCCCACAGTATTTGTGCGCCTGACCGGTTGCCCGTTGCGTTGCCAGTACTGTGACAGTGCCTATGCCTTCAGCGGTGGCACCCTGCGTACGCTGGACAGCATCCTCGAGCAGGTTGCCGAGTTCCGCCCGCGTTATGTCTGTGTCACCGGTGGCGAGCCGCTGGCGCAACCTAACGCCATTCCCTTGCTCAAACAGTTGTGCGACGCGGGTTACGAGGTCTCCCTCGAAACCAGTGGTGCGCTGGATATTTCTGCGGTCGACTCGCGAGTCAGTCGGGTGCTTGATCTGAAGACTCCCGGGTCGGAAGAGGTTCGGCGCAATCGCTACGAAAACATCGACCTGCTGACACCTAACGATCAGGTCAAGTTTGTCATCTGTTCCCGTGAAGACTATGACTGGGCTGTGTCCAAGCTGATCCAGTACGGCCTTGAGCGGCGTGCAGGCGAGGTGTTGTTCTCCCCCAGCCACCATGACCTGAACGCACGCGACCTGGCTGACTGGGTGGTGGCGGACAACCTGCCTGTGCGCCTGCAATTGCAGTTGCACAAATATCTTTGGAACGACGAGCCGGGGCGCTGATATGACCGAGCAAGCAGATGACATTCCCTCCACGCAAAAGCGTGCGGTAATCCTCCTGTCTGGCGGGCTGGACTCGGCCACGGTGGTGGCCATGGCCCGTGCCGAGGGTTACAGCTGCTACACCATGAGCTTCGACTATGGCCAGCGACATCGCGCCGAACTGCAGGCGGCCGAGCGTGTGGCTCGCGATCTGGGGGTGATTGAACACAAGGTCATCGGCCTGAATCTGAATGGCATCGGTGGTTCGGCCTTGACCGATAGCGCGATCGCTGTACCGGAAGGCCCAAGTGAAGGCATTCCGATCACCTATGTGCCTGCACGTAATACGGTGTTTCTTTCCCTGGCGCTGGGCTGGGCGGAAGTATTGGGCGCACGCGACATTTTCATCGGCGTCAACGCTGTGGATTATTCCGGCTACCCGGATTGCCGCCCCGAGTTCGTCGAAGCCTTCGAGCGCATGGCCAACCTGGCGACCAAGGCCGGTGTAGAGGGGCAGGGCTTTCGCATCCAGGCGCCCCTGCAGAACCTTAGCAAAGCTGAAATCGTCAAGGCGGGGGTCAAGCTGGGGGTCGACTACGGGCTGACCGTTTCCTGCTATCAGGCCGACGATAAAGGCTACGCCTGCGGCAAATGTGACAGCTGCCGCCTGCGCGCAGAAGGCTTTTCCGCAGCCGGGATTACTGACCCAACACCTTATTTCTGATTTATTTCAAATAAGGTGTTGAATTCCCGTTAGAAATCAGTATTATACGCGCCACCACACAGCGGGTCGTTAGCTCAGTTGGTAGAGCAGTTGGCTTTTAACCAATTGGTCGTAGGTTCGAATCCCACACGACCCACCATTTTTGGCGGTTTAGAAAATCCGGAAGGCCCACGCAAGTGAGGATTTCCGGGTTTTTTTTTGCTCGCAATTCGGTGGTCAGGGTCAGTCCTCCCGGGCACGGCCTCGTGCTGTTTTCCCTGCCTGGACCGGTATCTCAGGTCGCCGTTGAATTGATGGGGCCGAATCGACATCAAGTGCCGAAGGGCTTCAGAGGTGTATCGGGCCAGCGCCCGATTTTTTTGCAGTCTTTCTGAACGCCCAAGCTACTGCTGCCCATGACAAGGTCTTGTCCTTGTGCGTTTGATACATTAAATCCGCTTTATCGCCGCTCATTATCCGAAGTTCGCCGCCTCAGTGGTCAATGTAAGCAATTTGATACCAATCAGTTCAATGCTATCAATATGATTCGATGATTGAGTTTGTTTGCTATCGATTTAGATTGAGTAATTATTTTTTACATGTGTTGGTTTTTTGTGTGGATTTGTCTGTATATAATTTTTCGTTTTCTGCGCGAAGGGGTTAGTAGTGTGATTTATCTGATGTTGAGCCAGATGACTTCAAAGGTTGGATGAGTGCAAATGAGTTGCATTCCCAATATTCGCGACTTGGATGATTGTCGTAACATCCAGCAAGGCACTGTGTTTATTATTGCCTCGGGTGCATCTGCCAAGGATTTTCATCCTGAGGATTTTGCTCACGTCCCAATGATTACCATGAATGGGGCGATTTCAAAGTTTGTTGGCACTGGAGTCAAACCGTTCTTCTATACCTGTACCGATAGGGACTTCTCCAATCAGCAGCCCGAGTTGTTTTCCCAGGCGATGTTGATTAGTGAGCGGGTTGCTTTGTGGGAAGAGCATTTACGGGCCTCGTCCATTACTCCAAGCGGGGAGGTGTTTCTGCTAAGTAAAGCCCCCAAACTTTCCTGGACGGAGTTAATGGGCGAAGACAATGAGCTGATAAGGAACCGCAATTTTCTCAGGCGCCGCAATCGCCGAATTGGCTTCAGTAAAAATCTTAAACGGGGTTTCTTTGATGCCCGCACAGTGGCTTATCTGGCACTGCAAATTGCTTATCACGCGGGTTTCACCAAAGCAGTAATGGTGGGAGTCGACCTCAACCAATCAGCAAGACGATTTTACGAAGACAGGACTACGGATCTTTCCCCCTGTGGACTGGATCAACATTTTTTCACCAGAATTTTGCCTTCCTTCGAAATAGTTTCCGAGAAAGTGATGGGTGATCGCTTTCAGGTCTACAACTTATCCAACTCCTCACGCATACCTTCGGATGTAATACCTCAGATAAGCCTGGATGAACTTGGCCGCATTATCTAATAGGGCTCCGAACAACCGGTGACGACCACACACTCAGTAATCACCCATGTTTCTCCATTCTTGATAGGCACCAACGGTTCCTGGCGCTCTTGAGCGAGCGCTGAGTGCCGAGGGCTTTGCACGGGCGATGTGCACGACCTCCCGCTGCTCAGAATCATCTTTTACATCAAGGGGATATTCTGTAGCCTTGCCGGCCTAACAGCTGTCCGTGCCTGATAAAAACTCACTCTCCCGGCGGGACCCGAGTGGTCCGGAGCCGGGTGTATACTCGACTTTCGCGCGAATGCGCCTGCAGGTCTTGCGAACATGACGCAGATTTCCGAACGCCTTCTGGTTCAAGCCCACCTCGATGCCAAGCAGCCCAAGCCGCTCAGTGCTGATGAGGAGGCCCGCTACCGTGCTGCTATCGCCGCCGAGCTAAAGGCTCAGGACGCGGTGCTGGTGGCGCATTTCTATTGTGATCCGGTGATTCAGGCCTTGGCCGAGGAAACTGGCGGTTGTGTTTCCGACTCCCTGGAGATGGCTCGCTTCGGCAATGCGCACCCGGCCAAGACGGTGGTGGTAGCTGGGGTCAAGTTCATGGGGGAAACCGCAAAGATCCTCAACCCGGAAAAGCGTGTGCTGATGCCGACCCTCGAGGCGACCTGCTCCCTGGACCTGGGCTGCCCGGTGGAAGAGTTCTCGGCGTTCTGTGATCAACACCCAGAGCGCACCGTGGTGGTGTATGCCAATACCTCGGCGGCGGTCAAAGCCCGCGCTGACTGGGTGGTGACTTCCAGTTGCGCCCTGGAAATTGTCGAAAGCCTGATGGATAACGGCGAAACCATTATCTGGGGCCCGGACAAACACCTGGGTACTTATATCCAGCGCCAGACCGGAGCCGACATGCTGCTCTGGGACGGTGCATGCATCGTCCATGAAGAGTTCAAGTCCAAACAGCTCGAAGATATGAAGGCTTTGTATCCGGACGCGGCGATTTTGGTGCACCCGGAGTCCCCGACCTCAGTGATCGAGCTGGCCGATGCGGTGGGTTCCACCAGTCAACTGATTGCCGCGGCCCAACGCTTGCCGAACAAGACCCTGATCGTGGCGACCGATCGCGGGATTTTCTACAAAATGCAGCAGCTGTGCCCGGACAAAGTTTTTATCGAGGCGCCTACGGCCGGTAACGGCGCGGCGTGCCGCAGTTGCGCGCATTGCCCCTGGATGGCCATGAACACCCTGGAGCGCACCCTGCAATGCCTGCGTACGGGCAGTAACGAGATCTTCGTCGACCCGGCCTTGATCCCCCACGCGATTCGCCCGCTCAAACGCATGCTGGACTTCACCCAGGCCGCGCGGATGAAGCTGGCAGGCAATGCCTGATCTGTTTTGCCGGTCAAACAAAAACGCCCCGATCTGTCGGGGCGTTTTTATATGTGGCGAATTACTTTTTCTTCTTGGGAATGCGTACCAGCTGGCTGCTGGAGTAAATGTCGTGCCAGCTGCGCTTTTGTTTGTCGATCAGTACCCAGAAGAACCCCAGGCCAAGGCATAGCCACGAGGCGATCGAGACGATAAAGCGCAGCAGCGCCTGCCACAGACTGATGCTGCTGCCATCGGCGTTCTGTACGCGAATGCCCCAGACCTGCATGCCCAAGGTCTGGCCGGAGTAGGTCCAGAACTTGGCGAAGAAGCCGAACAACACAAATAGCAACACAGTGGAGTACAGCGGGTCCCCATCCAAGACGCCGGCTTCGGTCAACGCACGCATTTTGGCTTCGCCGATGATCTGCATCTGGATCATTTTGTAGATGCCGCCGGTGACGATCATCAATGCGGTGCACAGCAGGAAATCATAGAACATCGCTGCCAGGCGGCGGCCCAGGCCGACGGCAGGGAAGTCGCCTTGGGGGCTTAGCAGGTGTTTCGACATGGCACGGCTCTCGTCTGGGGCTGAAAAGAAGCCATTTTACGGAATTGCACGCACAAAAAAGCCTCTGATGTCAGCATCAGAGGCTTTTTCGTTACAGACGATTAAGCTTCGGCTTGAACTTCGTCAGCCTGCATGCCTTTTTGGCCCTGCACGGCGATGAAGGTCACTTTCTGGCCTTCTTTCAAGCTCTTGAAGCCGTTGCCCTGAATGGCGCGGAAATGCACGAACAGATCCGGACCGCTTTCTGGAGTGATAAAACCAAAACCTTTCTCGTCGTTAAACCACTTGACGGTACCGCTCTGACGTTGGGACATTTCTTATTTCCTTTGACACAAAAATTAATGACAGTCTCTTTCTCAAGAAAGAGTACTGGGCTGGGTTGCAGGAAAGTAAGAGACGTCGAACGGGTTGTAGCTAACTTGTTGGCTACTGCCCAGGTCACGGTTCCAAGCGACCCATGCAAACACAGTGGAGAAACTCTACGCCAACTACGGGAGAAAAAACAAGCCCTGCGAAATCCCCCGGTTTTGCTCGGCCTTGGCCTATTGGTTGGACCTGTCTGGCCATGCTTAGACGATAGAGTTATTCAATTGTTATAAGCCAAGTTCAATATCGAAAACGTGCACTGTTTTATGGCGGTTGCGTTACAGATTAGTGCACTTCTAACGCAACCGCGTTACTTATAGAAACAGTTGTTCAACCGCGATAGTAGCGTTGTGGGACAAATGGCATTTTGCTTACAAGCATAGGCACCTTTTTCCCACGAACAATCGCCCAAACTGGCGTATCGAGTGCGTTATAACGGCTGTCGATGTAACCCATTGCCAAAGGGCCACCTAAGGTCGGTCCGAAACCGCCACTGCAGACGCTACCGATGATGTCGCCAGCTCCATTGACGATTTCCGCACCTTCACGCACCGGCGTACGCTCCTGCGGCAGCAGGCCGACGCGTTTGCGGCTGACGCCGTTCTGCTGCTGTGCGAACACCTGTTCGGCACCCGGGAAGCCACCCGCTCGGGCGCCGTCGGCGCGTCTAACCTTCGAGATGGCCCACAGCAGGCTTGCCTCGATGGGCGTGGTCTCGTTGTTCATGTCGTGGCCATACAGGCACAGGCCCGCCTCCAGGCGCAGCGAGTCACGGGCACCAAGGCCGATGGCCGCCACTTCCGGTTCCGCCAGTAGCGCACGGGCCAGGGCTTCGGCGCTGGAGGCAGGGACCGAAATCTCGAAACCGTCTTCGCCGGTGTAGCCCGAACGGCTGACAAAGCAGTCGATGCCGCTGACGGTCACCGGCTTGAACTGCATGAATGTCATCTGTGCGACTTCCGGGGCCAGGCGTGCCAGCACCGTGACTGCGGCCGGGCCTTGCAGGGCGAGCAGGGCACGTTCCTCGAACAACGGCTCGATGCTGCATTGATCGCCGATGTGCTGACGCAGGTGGGCCAGGTCCTGGTCCTTGCAGGCGGCGTTGACCACCAGGAACAGCTGGTCGTTGCCCAGGTTGGCGACCATCAGGTCGTCGAGGATGCCGCCCTGGTCATTGGTGAACATGGCGTAGCGCTGCATGCCGGCCGGCAGGTCGATGATGTCGACCGGCACCAGGGTTTCCAGGGCTTGCGCCGCGTTGGCGCCGCTCAGGCGGATCTGGCCCATGTGTGACACGTCGAACAACCCGGCCTGTTCACGGGTGTGCTGGTGTTCCTTCATCACTCCCAGTGGGTATTGCACCGGCATGTCGTAGCCGGCGAAGGGCACCATGCGCGCGCCGAGTTCGAGGTGCAGGGCGTGCAACGGGGTGTGCAGCAGGTGTTCGGTGGACATATTGAGCTCCTGAAAAAACTGCGCAAGCGATCGAGGTCGCTTCAGCATTCGATAATGTTGACGGCCAAACCGCCGCGGGCGGTTTCCTTGTATTTGCTTTTCATATCGGCGCCGGTCTGGCGCATGGTGCGGATGACTTTGTCGAGGGACACGAAGTGCTGGCCATCGCCGCGCAGGGCCATGCGCACGGCGTTGATGGCTTTCACCGAGCCCATGGCGTTGCGTTCGATGCACGGCACCTGTACCAGCCCGCCAATGGGGTCACAGGTCAGGCCCAGGTTGTGTTCCATGCCGATCTCGGCGGCGTTTTCGACCTGAGACACCGTGCCGCCCAATACTTCGCACAGCGCACCGGCGGCCATCGAACAGGCCACGCCGACCTCGCCCTGGCAACCCACTTCGGCACCGGAAATCGAGGCGTTTTCCTTGTACAGAATGCCGATGGCGGCGGCAGTGAGCAGAAAACGCACCACGCCGTCTTCATTCGCACCCGGGATAAAGCGCATGTAGTAATGCAGCACGGCCGGAATAATCCCGGCGGCGCCGTTGGTGGGCGCCGTCACGACGCGCCCGCCGTTGGCGTTTTCCTCGTTGACTGCCAGGGCATACAGGTTGACCCAATCCAGCACCGACAACGGATCGCGCAGCGCCGACTCAGGGTGCTTGCACAGTTGCCGGTGCAACGCCGCTGCCCGTCGCTTGACCTTGAGCCCACCGGGCAAAATCCCTTCGTTGCGACAGCCGGCGTCCACGCAGTCCTGCATCACTTGCCAGATCTGCAGCAGACCGGCGCGGGTTTGCGCTTCCGGGCGCCAGGCACTTTCATTGGTCAGCATCAGCGCGCTGATGGACAGCCCGTAGGTGCTGCAATGGCTGAGCAGGTCTTTGGCGCTCCTGAAGGGGAAGGTCAGGGGCGTGGCGTCTTCGACAATCCGGTCGGCGCCTGCGGCGTCTTCATCCACCACGAAACCGCCACCGACCGAGTAGTACTCGCGGCTGCGGATCTGGATACCGGCGGCATCGAAGGCGCGAAAGATCATGCCGTTGGGATGGTAGGCCAGCGGCTTGCGGATCATGGCCAGGTGTTCTTTCTCATTGAATGCAATGAGGTGTTCGCCCAGCAGGTTGAGGCGTCCGCTGCAGCGGATGTCATGCAGGCGAGTGGCAATGGTCTCGGTATTCACGGTGTCCGGGTGTTCACCTTCCAGGCCCAGCAGCACCGCCTTGTCGCTGCCATGGCCCTTGCCAGTGGCGCCGAGCGAGCCGTACAGCTCGACCTTGACGCGGGTGGTGGCCGTCAGCAGGCCCTCGCGGCGCAGTCCTTCGACGAAGCGCGCAGCCGCGCGCATCGGGCCGACGGTGTGGGAGCTGGAGGGGCCGATGCCAATCTTGAACAGGTCGAACACGCTCAGGGACATGGTGGCTCTCCGGTTTCTTGTTATAGGAGCGGCGGCAAGCTTCAAGTCACAAGCTGCAAGAAACAGCCGGCCGGCCTTTAACTTGCAGCTTGAAACTTGGCGCTTGCAACTGCTTTACGCGTAAAGCTCGATCGACGGGCAGGCGCACACCAGGTTGCGATCGCCAAATACGTTGTCGACCCGGCCTACCGGTGGCCAGTACTTGCTTTCGATCAGGGACGCGACCGGGTACACCGCTTGTTCGCGGCTGTAGGGGTGAGTCCACTCGCCGACGATTTCCGCCGCCGTGTGCGGGGCGTTTTTCAGCGGGTTGTCGTCCTTGTCCAGGGTGCCGTTTTCCACGGCGCGGATCTCTTCGCGAATACGGATCATGGCGTCGCAGAAACGGTCCAGCTCTTCCTTGGATTCACTTTCGGTCGGCTCGATCATCAGGGTGCCGGCCACCGGGAACGACATGGTCGGTGCGTGGAAGCCAAAGTCGATCAGGCGCTTGGCCACGTCATCGACGCTGATGCCGCTGCTGTCCTTCAGCGGGCGCAGGTCGAGGATGCATTCGTGGGCCACCAGGCCATTGCTGCCGGTGTAGAGCACTGGGTAGTGCTCTTCCAGGCGCCGGGAAATGTAGTTGGCATTCAGGATCGCCAGCTGCGAGGCGCGCTTGAGGCCGGCGCCGCCCATCATGCGGATGTACATCCAGGTGATCGGCAGGATGCTCGCGCTGCCGAACGGTGCCGCGCACACCGCGCCTTCCTTGCGCTCCATGGCTGCGTGGCCAGGCAGGAAGGGCGCCAGGTGCGATTTGACGCCGATCGGGCCCACGCCCGGGCCGCCACCGCCGTGGGGGATGCAGAAGGTCTTGTGCAGGTTCAGGTGCGAAACGTCGCCGCCGAACTTGCCCGGGGCGCAGAGGCCGACCATGGCATTCATGTTGGCGCCGTCGATGTACACCTGGCCGCCGTGGTCATGAATGATGCCGCAGATTTCGCGGATGCCTTCTTCGAACACGCCGTGGGTCGAGGGGTAGGTGATCATTAGTGCCGCGAGGTGTTCACGGTGCTCGATGGCCTTGGCCCGCAGGTCTTCGATATCGACGTTGCCCCGGGCATCGCAGGCGGTGACCACCACGCGCATGCCGGCCATGTTGGCGGTGGCCGGGTTGGTGCCGTGGGCGGACGAAGGGATCAGGCAGATATCACGGCGCTCATCGCCACGGCTCTGGTGGTAGGCACGAATGGCCAGCAGGCCGGCGTATTCGCCCTGGGAGCCGGCGTTCGGCTGCAGGGACACCGCGTCGTAGCCGGTGGCGGCGCAGAGCATGGCCTCAAGCTCGGTGGTCAGTTGCTGGTAGCCGGCGCTTTGCTCGGCCGGGGCGAACGGGTGCAGGGCGCCGAATTCGGCCCAGGTCACCGGGATCATTTCGCTGGCGGCGTTGAGTTTCATGGTGCACGAACCCAGCGGGATCATGGTGCGGTCCAGTGCCAGGTCCTTGTCGGCCAACTTGCGCAGGTAGCGCATCAGCTCGGTTTCCGAGTGGTAACGGTTGAAGACCGGGTGGCTGAGGATTGGCGACTGGCGTACCAGAGTGGCGGGGATGGTGCTGGTCACCGAAGCGGCGAGGGCGGCGAAATCCGGCAGCGCCTGGCCGTCGGACAGCAGGCTCCACAGGGTTTCAACGTCGGCCTGGCTGGTGGTTTCATCCAGGGACAGGCCCAGGCGGTGCTCATCCACGATCCGCAGGTTGATGCGCTGGGCGCGGGCCTTGTCGTGCAGAGCGGCGGTGTGCGTGCCGGTGGCCAGGGTCAGGGTGTCGAAGAAGTGCTGTTGCTCGACGGTCACCCCCAGCGCGCCCAGGCCCTGGGCCAGGATCGCAGTCAGGTGGTGGATGCGGTTGGCGATCTGGGTCAGGCCTTTCGGGCCGTGATACACGGCGTACATGCTGGCGATGTTGGCCAGCAGGACCTGGGCCGTGCAGATGTTGCTGGTGGCTTTCTCGCGGCGGATATGTTGCTCGCGGGTCTGCATGGCCAGGCGCAGCGCCGGCTTGCCGAAACGGTCCACCGACACGCCCACCAGGCGGCCGGGCATGTCGCGCTTGAATGCATCCTTGGTCGAAAAGTAGGCCGCGTGCGGGCCACCGAAACCCAGCGGCACACCAAAGCGCTGCGCGCTGCCGATGGCCACGTCGGCGCCGAATTCGCCCGGCGGGGTCAGCACGGTCAGGGCCAACAGGTCGGCGGCCACGGCCACCAGGGCATTGGCGGCGTGGAAGCGTTCGGTCAGTTCGCGGTAGTCGAACACATCGCCGTTGCTCGCCGGGTATTGCAGCAGGGCGCCGAAGAAGGTACTGACATCGCTCAGTTCGCGCTCATCGCCCACCACCACGTCGATGCCCAGGGGTTCGGCACGGGTGCGCAGGACGTCAAGGGTTTGCGGATGGCAATGCACGGAGGCGAAGAAGGCGTGGCTGCCTTTGTTTTTGCTCAGGCGCTTGCAGAAGGTCATGGCTTCGGCGGCGGCGGTGGCTTCGTCGAGCAGGGAGGCGTTGGCGATCGGCAGCCCGGAGAGGTCGCTGATCAGGGTTTGGAAATTCAGCAGGGCTTCCAGGCGACCCTGGGAGATTTCCGGCTGATAGGGCGTGTAGGCGGTATACCAGGCCGGGTTTTCCAGGAGGTTGCGCAGGATCGGCGATGGCGTGTGGCAGCTGTAGTAGCCCTGGCCGATGTAGGTCTTGAACAGTTCGTTGTTGGCAGCGATGGCTTTGATCGAGGCCAGGGCATCGGCTTCGCTTTGCCCGGCGCCGAGTTCGAGCACGCTGGTGCCCTTGATGCTCTCGGGGATGACGCTGGCGCTCAGGGCTTCCAGGGAATCGAAGCCCAGGCTGTTGAGCATGGCTTGCTCGTCACCCTGGCGCGGGCCGATATGACGGGCGATAAATTCGTTGGCGGTGCTGAGATTGATAGTCATGGCGGCTCCTCAGGCTTCGGCGTTGGCTTTGATCAGGCGGTCGTAGGCGTGCTGGTCCAGCAACTGGCCGACGGCGGCGGCATCGGCGGGAATAAAGCGGAAGAACCAGCCTGCGCCTTGCGGGTCTTCGTTGACCAGCTCCGGGCTGCTGTCCAGGGCCGGATTGGTCTCGACCACTTCCCCGTCCAGTGGCATGTACACGCCGCTGGCGGCTTTTACCGATTCCACGGTGGCGGCTTCGGCGCCTTTGTCGTAGCTCTGCAGCTCCGGCAGTTGCACGAATACCACGTCGCCCAGGGCGTTTTGCGCGAAAGGCGTAATGCCTACGGTGACGCTGCCATCAGCTTCGGTACGCAGCCATTCGTGATCTTCAGTAAAACGCAACTCGCTCATGGAAACTCCTCAGGGGCCAGACTCGTCTGGTGGACGCGATTGAATGCTCTTGCAATGCAGAGCGAATGGCTAAACCCATAGCAAAAACGCGGCCAATGTTTTTTAGTTGTTTAAAATCAATGGCTTGTATGATTTTTCGGAAGAGGGTGTGGGAGCTGCTGTAGCGAAATCGCTACAGCTGGGACGTTTGAAAAAACGCTTTGAGGATCAAAGCCTTGGGCAGCACTGATTGTAGACGCGTGTAGCGAAATCGTTCCGCTGTAGCGCTTTCAGTACAGGTGGAGGTCGTTTTCAGCGGGTTTGCCTGAACGCTCAGGCTTTACCGGGAATGCCGTACTTGCGCAGGCGATGGGCGATGGCAGTGTGGGAAGTCTGCAAGCGGTTGGCCAGTTGTCGGGTCGAGGGGTAATTGAGGTAGAGACCTTCGAGCAGGCTCTTCTCGAACGCTTCGACCGCCTGCTCCAGGCTGCCGACCTCGGAATCGCCCTGGCGCGCCACGGAGGTGCCGGCGATGTCCAGGTCGCCAATGTCCACCAGGTTGCTGTCGCAGATGGCCGCGGCGCGAAAGATCACGTTCTGCAACTGGCGCACGTTGCCCGGCCAGCGGTTGCCCAGCAGGGCCGGGTAGGTGCCGGGGGCCAGGCGGCAGACCGGGCGCTGGATCTGTGCACAGGCCTGCTGCATGAAGTAGCGCGCCAGCAGCAGGATGTCCTGGCCGCGCTCGCGCAGCGGCGGGACTTCGACATTGAGCACGTTCAGGCGATAGAACAGGTCCTCGCGAAAGGTGCCTTCGCTGACCATTTTTTCCAGGTCACGGTGGGTGGCACTGAGGATCCGCACATTGACCTTGACCTCGCGATCGCCCCCTACCCGGCGGAAGCTGCCGTCGTTCAGGAAGCGCAGCAACTTGGCCTGCAGGTAAGGCGACATTTCGCCGATTTCGTCGAGAAACACCGTGCCCTGGTTGGCCAGTTCCATCAGCCCCGGCTTGCCGCCGCGCTGGGCCCCGGTGAACGCGCCGGGGGCGTAACCGAAGAGTTCGCTTTCGGCGAGGTTCTCCGGCAGCGCCGCGCAGTTCAGGGCCAGGAAGGGAGCGCCATGGCGCGCGCTGATGGCATGGCAGGCGCGGGCTACCAGCTCCTTGCCGGTGCCGGTTTCACCCTGGATCAGTAGCGGCGCATCCAGGGCTGCCACGCGTTGGGCGCGGGCCTTGAGGGTGCGGATGGCGGGTGATTCCCCGAGCAGGGCATCAAAACCTTCGGCATGGTCGTGGTGCAGGGCCGACAGGCGCTCGCCGATCCGGTTCGGCTGATACAGTGTCAGCAGCGCGCCGGCGTCGGTGATGGGCGTTGCGTCCAGCAGCAGGGTCTGGCCATTCAAGGTGATTTCCCGCAGGGGCAGGCGAAAGCCTTGCTCCAGCAGGCTGTCGAGCAGCGCCGGGTCGGCGAACAGCTCGGCGACGCTTTCGCCGGCCGGTTCACGGCCATACAGGGCAATCAGCGCCGGGTTGGCCAGCAGCACCTTGCCCGCGCTGTCCAGGGCCAGCACCGGGTCGGTCATGGCCGCCAACAGGGCATCGAGCTGCAAGTGGCGACGCTGGCCGGGGAGGATATCGACCACGGTCACCGCCTGGACCCCACGCACGTTGAACAGCGCATCGCGCAGCTCTTCCAGCACCTGCGGGCTGAGGGTTGGGGCATCGATGTACACGTTGGGTGGAACCATCTCCACCGCATCCAGGTTGAGATTACGCCCGCCGAGCAGGGCCAGGACTTCCTGGGTGATGCCGACGCGGTCGATGAAACTGACGTGGATACGCATGGGGAGGCTGACGGTTCTGCGAAGCGGAGGGTGGCCAGTATGCCTTGGGGGAGGGCCAAGGTGAAATGCGCGCAGCGTGAACAGGGTGGCGAGGGCAGTGGTTCCCTCACCACGGGGAGGGGGTTACGCCAGGTGTTCGGGTTTCACCGGGTCGCCGGGTTTGACCTCCAGTTGCTTGCGTACATCTTCGAACATTTCGTCGTAGTACTTGTGCATCGAGCCGATGCTGGCGATTTTGGGCATCCCGTATTGCTGGGCGATGCGGGTGGCATGGCGGGCGAAGTCGAAGGCCAGGTCCTTGGCCAGGAAGAACTGTTCCTTCAGGGGCTTGTCCTCGATGGTGCCATGCAGGGTGAAGAGCATGCCTTTGCCTTCCTTGGGGTCCTGGGTGACCTCGTAGTCGATGCACAGGTTGTAGCTGTAGTCGTCCTTGTTCAGCGCGTGGCGCTCGATATGCAGGTGACCGGGCTCGAACGTGGCCATGGGCGTCTCTCCTTCAAGGCATTGAAGTAGGGGCAGGCACAGGGCCCGCCCCGAAGTTCTTGTGACTGGCGATTTACTGGTAACTGATACCCGGCTTGGCTGTGCTGATGCGGGTGCCGGCCTTGCCCTGGACGATCGCCTCGATGTCCGAGAGTGAACCGATCACCGCGACTTTTCCAGTGTTGCGGGCGAACTCGCAGGCGGCCTGGACCTTGGGCCCCATGGAGCCGGCAGCGAAGCCCAGCTTCTCGATTTCATCCGGGTGGGCCTGGGCGATGGCTTTCTGGGTCGGCTTGCCGAAGTCGATAAAGGCTGCGTTGACGTCAGTGGCAATCACCAGCAGATCGCTTTCCAGCTGTTCGGCCAGCAGCGCCGAGCACAGGTCCTTGTCGATCACCGCCTCGATGCCCCGCAGCTTGCCGTCCTCGCCGTACATGGTGGGGATTCCGCCGCCGCCGGCACAGATCACGATGCTGCTCTTTTCCAGCAGCCACTTGATCGGGCGAATCTCGAAGATGCGCTTGGGTTTCGGGCTGGCCACCACGCGGCGGAACTTGTCGCCGTCGGGAGCGATGGCCCAGCCTTTTTCGGCGGCGAGTTTCTCCGCCTCGGCTTTGCTGTACACCGGGCCGATGGGCTTGGTCGGGTTCTTGAATGCCGGGTCCTTGGGGTCGACTTCGACCTGGGTCAGCAAAGTGGCGAACGGGACTTCGAAGTCCAGCAGATTGCCCAGTTCCTGTTCGATGATGTAGCCAATCATGCCTTCGGTTTCGGCACCGAGCACATCCAGCGGGTAGGGCGAAACCTGGGTATAGGCCGCTGCCTGCAGCGACAGCAGGCCGACTTGCGGACCATTGCCGTGGGCGATCACCAACTGGTTGCCGGGGTGGATCTTGGCAATCTGTTCGGTGGCGATGCGGATGTTGGCGCGTTGATTGTCCGCGGTCATGGGTTCACCACGGCGGAGCAGGGCGTTACCGCCCAGTGCAACGACGATACGCATAATGCAGTCCTTCTAGAGCTCCCGTGCAGGCGTCGGCAGGGCGGCGCCTGCACGGGAGGGGGGATTACAGATCGGCCAGTGTCGAAACCAGGATCGCCTTGATGGTATGCATGCGGTTTTCCGCTTGCTCGAAGGCGATGCAGGCCGGCGATTCGAAGACGTCGTCGGTGACTTCGATGCCATTGGCCAGGTGCGGATACTGCTCGGCGATCTGCTTGCCAACCTTGGTGTCGCTGTTATGGAACGCAGGCAGGCAGTGCATGAACTTGGTCCGTGGGTTGCCGGTGGCCTTCATCAGCTGGGCATTGACCTGGTACGGCAGCAATTGCTCGATGCGCTCGGCCCAGGCTTCCACCGGCTCGCCCATGGAGACCCAGACGTCGGTGTGGATGAAGTCCACGCCCTTGACCGCGGCTTTCGGGTCTTCGGTGAGGGTGATGCGTGCGCCGCTTTCTTCCGCGTATTTTTTGCAGCGCTCGACCAGGTCGTCATGGGGCCACAGGGCCTTGGGCGCGCAGATGCGCACGTCCATGCCAAGCTTGGCGCCCACCAGCAGCAGCGAGTTGCCCATGTTGTTGCGGGCGTCGCCCAGGTAGGCGTAGCTGATCTCGTGGATCGGCTTGTCGGCGTGTTCACGCATGGTCAGCACGTCGGCGATCATTTGCGTCGGGTGGTATTCGTCGGTCAGCCCGTTGAACACGGGTACGCCGGCGAACTTGGCCAGTTCTTCGACGATTTCCTGCTTGAAGCCGCGGTACTCGATGGCGTCGTACATGCGCCCGAGCACGCGGGCGGTGTCCTTCATGCTTTCCTTGTGGCCGATTTGCGACGAGTTCGGATCGATATAGGTGACGTTCGCGCCCTGGTCATAAGCCGCCACTTCGAAGGCGCAGCGGGTGCGGGTCGAGGTTTTTTCGAAGATCAGCGCAATGTTGTTGCCCTTGAGGTGCTGCTGCTCGGTGCCGGTGTACTTGGCACGCTTGAGGTCGCGGGACAGGTCCAGCAGGTAGCGCAGTTCACGCGGGGTGTGGTGCTCAAGGCTCAGCAGGCTGCGGTTGTGAATGTTAAAAGCCATGATGGATCTCCTTTGGTTTCGGTCGTCCACTTGCCGCGGCTCGGGGTGCGCGCGGCGGCAAGCATGGAAGAAAAATCAGTAGTCGATAGGATCGCGGATGATCGGGCAGGTCATGCAGTGGCCGCCGCCACGGCCACGGCCGAGTTCGCCGGCGCTGATGGTGATCACTTCGACACCGGCCTTGCGCAGCAGGGTGTTGGTGTAGGTGTTGCGGTCGTAACCGATCACCACGCCCGGTTCCAGGGCCACCACGTTATTGCCGTCATCCCACTGCTCGCGTTCGGCGGCGAAGCTGTTGCCGCCGGTTTCCACCACGCGCAGGGCCTTGAGGTTGAGGGCGGCGGCCACGGTGTCGAGGAAGCTGGTTTTTTCCTGCTGGATATCGATGCCACCCGGCTTGCTTTCATCAGGGCGCAGGGTGAAGGCGACGATCTGGTTCACCACTTCCGGGAAGATGGTCACCAGGTCGCGGTCGCAGAAGCTGAACACGGTGTCCAGGTGCATGGCTGCGCGGGATTTCGGCAGGCCGGCAACGATCACCCGTTCCACGGCCTTGTGCTTGAACAGGTTCAGCGCCAGTTGGCCGATGGCCTGGCGCGAGGAACGCTCGCCCATGCCGATCAGGACCACGCCATTGCCGATCGGCATCACGTCGCCGCCTTCCAGGGTGGCGTTGCCGTGTTCCTGGTCCGGATCGCCGTACCAGACCTGGAAGTCGGCATTGGTGAACTCGGGGTGGAATTTGTAGATGGCGCTGGCCAGCAGGGTTTCCTGGCGTCGCGCCGGCCAGTACATCGGGTTCAGGGTCACGCCACCGTAGATCCAGCAGGTGGTGTCACGGGTGAACTGGGTGTTGGGCAGCGGCGGCAGGATAAAGCTGGAGTGGCCGAGGAAATCGCGGAACATTTCGATGGTCTTGCCGCCGAAGCTGCTCGGCAGGTCATCGGCGGAAACCCCGCCGATCAGGAACTCGGCTACCTTGCGCGGCTCCAGGCTGCGCAGCCAGGAGCTGACTTCATTGACCAGGCCGAGGCCGACCTGGTTGGCAGTGATCTTGCGTTCCAGGATCCAGTCCAGGGCTTCGGGGATGGCGACGATATCGGTCAACAGGTTGTGCATTTCCAGCACGTCGATATCGCGCTCGCGCATTTTGGTGACGAAATCGAAGTGGTCGCGCTTGGCTTGGGCGACCCACAGCACATCGTCAAACAGCAATTCGTCGCAGTTGTTCGGGGTCAGCCGCTGATGGGCCAGGCCTGGGGAGCAAACCATGACTTTGCGCAGTTTGCCGGCTTCGGAATGTACGCCGTACTTAGCTTTTACCGTGGTCATTACAGTGTTCCTCCAGTGACATAACATCCAATGTTACGAGCGGGTCTTACAGAGTCAGGAAGCCGTCGTAGAGTCCGTAGGCCGCCACCAGGGCGCCCAGGACCACCGCGGCGAAAATCAGCTTCTCGACGTTGGTGAAAATCGGTTTGCCCAGTTCCAGCTTGGCCTTGGCGAACAGGATCGCGCCGGGGGCATAGAGCAGGGCGGACAGCAGCAGGTATTTGACGCCGCCGGCATAGAGCAGCCAGATCGCATAGATCAGGGCGATGGCGCCGATGAACAGGTCTTTCTTGCGTTCGGCCAGGGCCTGTTCGTAGCTTTCGCCACGCACCGCCAGCAGTACCGCGTAGGCCGCGGACCACAGGTAGGGCACCAGGATCATCGAGGTCGCGAGGTAGATCAGCGACAGGTAGGTACTGGCCGAAAACAGGGTGATGATCAGGAACAGCTGGACCATGGCATTGGTCAGCCACAGCGCATTGACCGGTACGTGGTTGGCGTTTTCCTTGCGCAGGAACTCCGGCATGGTGTGGTCCTTGGCCGCGGCGAACATGATCTCCGCACACAGCAGCACCCACGACAGCAATGCCCCCAGCAGCGAGATGATCAGGCCGACGCTGATCAGCACCGCGCCCCAGTGGCCGACCACATGCTCCAGCACGGCGGCCATCGACGGGTTCTGCAGCTTGGCCAGTTCCGGTTGGGTCATGATCCCCAGGGACAGCACGTTCACCAGGACCAGGAACAGCAGCACGGTGATAAAGCCGATGACCGTGGCCTTGCCCACGTCCGAGCGTTTTTCCGCCCGCGACGAGAAGATGCTCGCGCCCTCGATGCCGATAAATACCCAGACGGTGACCAGCATCATGTTGCGCACCTGGTTCATCACGCTGCCCAGGTCCGGGTTTTTCACGCCCCAGATGTCAGCGGTGAAGATATCCAGGCGGAAGGCGAAGATCGCGATCAACACAAACAGCAGCAATGGCACGACTTTGGCGACCGTGGTCACCAGGTTGATGAACGCCGCTTCCTTGATCCCGCGCAGCACCAGAAAGTGCACGGCCCACAGCAGCACCGAGGCGCCGATCACCGCGGCGGGCGTATTGCCCTCGCCAAAGATCGGGAAGAAGTAACCCAGGGTGCTGAACAGCAACACGAAGTAGCCGACGTTGCCCAGCCAGGCGCTGATCCAGTAGCCCCAGGCCGAGGAAAAACCCATGTAATCGCCGAAACCGGCCTTGGCGTAGGCGTAGACCCCGCCGTCCAGGTCCGGCTTGCGATTGGCCAGGGTCTGGAACACAAAAGCCAGGGTCAACATCCCCACCGCGGTAATGGCCCAACCAATAAGAACTGCACCGACGTCGGCACTGGCGGCCATGTTTTGCGGTAATGAGAAGATCCCGCCGCCAATCATCGAGCCGACTACCAAGGCGACTAGCGCACCTAATCGTAGTTTTCCGGGAGTGTCAGACATTGCATGACTCCAATGCAGGAGAAGAGAGTTGTCAGCGTAGGGCTGATATCATTTTGAATAGCTGACTTAGATCAGTTCATTGCTACATTCCATTGTTTATGAATGACTTAAGGAACATTTCCATATGATCATTGGGCGTCTGGAAAGCGCTTTCCAGAGCCTTCAAGCTGCGTGAACAACAAGACTTCTCATCGGCGACGAGGGTTCAAGCTAGTTCGTTTTGCCGAATGTGCAAATCATGTAACGGTCTTGAAACAGGTCATAATGATGGCACTTAGTACATGGGCTCGATAAAAGCTCCGGTTATTCAGCGCGTTCCACGAGTTGTGATGCCATTTATAGAAAAAGCGATGGTTAATTGACTTACTGAGTCATACGTAAATCTGTAGAAGTTATTTAATTGCGTGTAGCGTTAACGCCGGATGGACTCATGAATGCAGAGGTAGGGATGGCACAACCGGCGCAAAAGCTTCGACTCGGTGCGCTTATTGCCCTGGTGGTGGGGTCGATGATCGGCGGCGGGATTTTCTCGTTGCCGCAGAACATGGCGGCGCGTGCCGATGCCGGTGCGATCCTGATCGGCTGGGCGATCACCGCCGTGGGCATGCTGACCCTGGCCTTCGTCTTCCAGACCCTGGCCAATCGCAAGCCGGAGCTGGATTCCGGGGTCTACGCCTATGCCAAGGCCGGGTTTGGCGATTACATGGGCTTCTCTTCGGCCTGGGGCTACTGGATCAGTGCCTGGATGGGCAACGTCGGCTACTTCGTGCTGCTGTTCAGCACCCTGGGCTACTTCTTCCCGGTGTTCGGCCAGGGCAACACCCCCGTTGCCATTGGCTGTGCCTCGGTGCTGCTGTGGGCGGTGCACTTTTTGGTGCTGCGCGGGATCAAGGAGGCGGCGTTCATCAATCAACTGACCACCGTGGCCAAGATCCTGCCGATCCTGATGTTTATCGTGATCGCCGCCGTGGCGTTCAAGGCCGACGTGTTCACTCGTGATATCTGGGGCCGCAGCAACCCGAATTTCGGCAGCGTGATGGATCAGGTGCGCAGCATGATGCTGGTCACGGTGTTCGTGTTCATCGGCATCGAGGGCGCCAGTGTCTATTCGGCCAAGGCGCAGAAACGCTCCGATGTCGGTCGGGCCACGGTGATCGGTTTTCTCGGGGTGTTGGCGTTGCTGGTGCTGGTCAATGTGCTGTCCCTGGGGATCATGACCCAGCCGGAACTGGCCCAGTTGCAGAACCCGTCCCTGGCGGCGGTGCTGGAGCATATCGTCGGGCCCTGGGGCGCGTTGCTGATCAGCATCGGCCTGGCGGTCTCGCTGTTGGGCGCGTTGCTGTCCTGGGCCTTGTTGTGCGCGGAGATCCTTTACGCCACTGCCCGCGACCGGACCATGCCGGCCTTCCTGAAAAAGGAAAACTCCAACCACGTTCCGGTCAATGCGCTGTGGCTGACCAACTGCATGATCCAGATTTTCCTGGTGATCACGCTGGTCTCGGCCGGTACCTACACCAGCCTGATCTACCTCGCCTCGTCGATGATCCTGGTGCCGTACCTGTGGTCGGCGGCCTATGCGGTGCTGCTTAGCGGCCGCGGTGAAACCTACGAGCAGGCCTCGGCGCAGCGCATGAAGGACCTGTTCATCGGCGCCATCGCCCTGACCTACGCGATCTGGCTGCTGTATGCCGGCGGCCTGAAGTACCTGCTGCTGTCGGCGTTGCTCTATGCGCCGGGGGTGGTGCTGTTCGCCCAGGCCAAACGGGAGCAGGGCGAACCGCTGTTCACCCGATTCGAGAAGCTGATCTTCGCCGCCGTGATCATGGGCGCGGCACTGGCGGCCTACGGCCTGTACAGCGGCCTGCTAAGGCTTTGAATCCTCCCGTCCAGCGCCCTGTGGCGAGTGCCCTGGCTGCCTTTGGGCCGGCCATCACCATTTGGCCCGATGGGACCCCAGCTCACTGGCCGGGAGGGCCCACTGCAACGGCGAGCCGCTGATATGCAACGGCACTTGCAGGCGATGGGCCGGGCCCCAGGGAGTCTGTTCCACCAGCAAGCCCTGGTCCTCGGCTGTTTCCGCGCGTAGCGGCTGCTCGCAGGGGCCTGCGCTGTGCTCCAGCAGTAACTGCGCGGTACGGGCCAGGGACAGGCGCGAACTGCTGCCGGCGCCGGTCTGCAGGCGCTGGTCCAGGGCGCGAATCGCCCTGGCGGCCATCAAATAGCCGGTGGCGTGGTCCAGGGCCTGGACTGGCAGGGGCACGGGCTGGTCGGCGTGCTTCCAGATCATGCCAGCGTCGGCAATCCCGCAGCTCATCTGTACCAGGCTGTCGAAGCCCCGGCGGTTCTGCCAGGGGCCGCTCCAGCCGTAGGCGTTCAGACAGACATCGATCAGCCCCGGGGCCAGGGCCTGGCGTTGCGCCACGCCATAACCGAGGCGTTCCAGGGCGTCGGCGCGGTAACCGTGGAGCAGGATATCGGCCTCCCCGAGCAGGCTTTCGAAGGTGCCGCGGTCGGCCGGGTCCTGCAGATCCAGGCGTGCGCAACGCTTGCCCAGGGTGACCTCCGGGACCACTCCGGGCTCATTCCAGTGCGGCGGGTCGATACGCAGCACATCGGCCCCCAGCCCGGCGAGAAAGCGGCTGGCGATCGGCCCGGCCAGCACCCGGGTCAGGTCCAATACCTTGATCCCGGCCAGCGGCTGGGCCGGGCTTCCCGACCAGGTTCCGAGCGCGGTCGGCGGATTTTCAATCACCGCCACCAAGGGCTCGGTCTGTACCGCCTGCCCCTGGGGATGGGCCTGCCATTGCGCCCAGCTGCGCATCTGCGCCGCACAACCGCCAGCGTCGACCACCGCCTGTTCCAGTTCGGTTTTGCCCCACTGCGCCACTTTGGCCGCCATGGCGCTGCGCTCGCTGACCCGGCCCAGCACCTGTTCGGCAGCCGCCCGGTGATGGGGCGCATTGGTGTGCAGGCGGATCCAGCCGTCCTGGGTCGGGTAATCTCCGGCAACCGGGTCCCACAGCGGTGGCATGTTCCAGCCGATCGGGCGCAGTGACGTGGCGAACCAGAACGACGCCAGGCGTCGGTCGACCCGCAGCGCCGGCAGGCGCCCGGTCTGCCGATGTAGCAACTCGGCCACGGCCTGGCCGGCGCTGGCGATACTGGCGCTGGCCAGATCGGTCACGGCAAAGGCCGAGGGCAGGGCCCCGGTTTCGCTGAAGTCGATGGACGACTGGGGGAGCCCCAGCGCAGCTTGAATGGACGTGAGAATGTCGGTCATGGCAGGCCCTCCAGAGCAGGAGGGGCATTGCACCCCGAAACCGCTGCGGCTGTCGAGAACCCGCTGGCAGAGCCGGCGGTTCCCTCATGACCAACAGCGGTCGGTAGTGCCTGGGGCGGTTACACCCGGAACTGATCCATCAATTTCATCTGGTGTGTCGCCAGCGCGTTCAACTGGCTGCTGACCTTCGCCGACTCAGTGGCCTGCTCGGTCAGGGTTTCGGTCACGCTGCGAATCGCCGAGACATTGCGGTTGACCTCTTCGGCCACGGCGCTTTGCTGTTCGGCGGCGCTGGCGATCTGCAGGTTCATGTCGCTGATGACCGTCACCGCATCGCTGATCTTGCCCAGGGCCTGCACGGCCTGCTGGATCTGGCCGGCGTTGTTGTGGGCCTGGGTCTGGCTCGAGTGCATGGTCGCCACCACGCCACGGGTGCCGTTCTGGATGCGTTCGATCACCTGGCGGATTTCTTCCACCGAGTCCTGGGTGCGTTTGGCCAGGTTGCGCACCTCGTCGGCGACCACCGCGAACCCGCGTCCGCTTTCCCCGGCGCGGGCGGCTTCGATGGCGGCGTTGAGGGCCAGCAGGTTGGTCTGCTCGGCAATGCTGCGGATCACTTCCAGCACCGAGCCGATCTGTTCGCTGTTGACCGCCAGGGCTTCGACCTCGGTCACCGCCTTGCTCACTTCCTCGGCCAGGGTGCTGATATCACGGGTGCTGCGCTCGATGATGGTCATGCCTTCCCGGGCCGACTGGTCGGCGCCGCGTGCCGCGTTGGCTGCGTTGGAAGCGCTGTTGGCAACGTCGTGGGCGGTGGCGCTCATTTCGTTGGAGGCGGTGGCCACCTGGTCGATTTCACGGAACTGCACCTGCATGCCTTCGCTGGTCTGGCGGGCGATGGCCGAAGACTGATCGGCGGTGCCACGGGCGTCGGTGATGCTCTGCTTGATCTGGGCGATGGTCGGCTGCAGCTTGTCGAGGAAACGGTTGAACCAGTTCACCAGTTCGCCCAACTCGTCCTGTTTGCTGTAGTGCAGGCGTTGGGTCAGGTCACCGTCGCCGCTGGCAATGGCCTTGAGCATCTGCGCCACGCTGTTGATCGGCCGGGTCACGCCCGAGGCGCTGAGGCAGATCAGCAACAGGCCCAGCAGGCCGGCGCCGGTGGCCACCAGCAGGGCCTTGAGGGTACCGCTGGCCTGGGCGTCATCGAGCACGGCCTGGAGTTTTATCGAGTCGGCCAGCAGCACCTGCTGTGGCAAGTCGATGGCCACGCCCCAGGGCTTGGCGTCGGCAATCGGGCTCACCGGGTACACGTTGCGGATCAGGTCGCCCTGTTGCAGGGTTTGCGGGCTGTTGCCGTTTAGCAGTTGGAGCACGTCCTTGCCGTCGGCGCCGAGGGTGTCGCCGATGTTCTTGCCGACTTTGCTCGCGTCCGAGCTGTAGGCGGCCAGGACCCCGCTGCCGGAGACGATCAGCATATGCCCGGCACCGTTGAACAGTTCACGCTGGGCGTCAGCGGCAGCGGCTTGCAGGGAGTCCAGGGCGATGTCGACGCCGATCACCCCCAGCACCTTGCCGTCGATGATCAACGGCAGGGAAATGGTGGTCATCAGCATCAACTTGCCGCCGACGGTATCGGCGTAGGGGTCCAGCAGGCAGGTGCGCTTGCCGTCGCGTGGGCAGGTGTACCAGCTGTTGTAGGGCGTACCGCTGAGGCTGAGGGTGGTTTTGCTCAGGTCTTCGTTGGTCATCACCGTGTTCAGCCCGGTGCCGCCGGCGCGGCTCCAGTAGCTGGCAAAGCGCCCGTGCTCGTTGGAGCCCCGGGCCAGGTCATTGGCGAACTCGCTGTCCTTGCCGTCGAGGGCGTCGGGCTCGAAGGCCAGCCAGATGCCCAGCACCTTGGCATTGCGCTCGAATGCGGTCTTCAGGCTCTGGTTCAGTTCTTCACGCAGCGCCGAGGCTTCGAGGGCACGTTTGCCGGCCATGGCCCGCAGATCCTTGACCTGGTCGGCCAGGGCGGTCACTGCCAGCAGGCTGTCGCCGAAACTCCGTTGCAGCCTGACCGCCTGTTCGCCCGCTCTGGATTGCAACAGGTTCTGCACGCTGCCCGTGAGCATCCGGGTGCTGGAGGTGCTGACCAACTGGTTGTTCTGGTTGGTCTGGTAGAGGTTCATGCCAACGATCAACCCGACCACGCCCAGCAGGCACAGTCCGGACAACAGCACGATTTTCAGGCGGATGGAGAGAGAGTCGAGCATGGGGCGATCTCGCGAAGGGACAGGTGATGAGCCTTGAGTCGGATGACTCATGGCGCCAAGTCCATTCAGCGCTATGCCCGGAACATCGGCTTGCGCGGCATTTGCGTGAGACGCAGCCGACGAGCGGTCATCTTCGGCTAGGAAATCTGAGGCAAGGCCTCTGGCCGCGACCAGATCCACAGGTTGCCCAGGCTCATGCCGCCGATGGCCAGGTACATGGTCCAGTGATGATTGAGCAGGGCCAGCATCAGTCCGGCGCACAGCAGCATGCTCAGGGTGGCGCTGACCTTGGCCCGGCGGCTGACGATCTTGCCGTTGCGCCAGTTACTGAGGATGGGGCCGAACAGGCGATGGTTTTCCAGCCAGGCGCTGAGGCGTGGCGAGCTTTTGGTGGCGGCCCAGGCGGCCAGCAGGATGAATTCGGTGGTCGGCAGGCCAGGCACGACGATGGCGATCAGGCCGATGGCCAGGCTGGTGTAGGCCAGCAGGCCGAAGAGCAGGCGCGAGAGCTTCGAGGCGGGTCGGGGGGAGCGGGTCATGGGTTCGCTGGTGAGTGACGAGCAGAGGCTTAATCCTGGGTCGGTTTTCTGAAAAAAGCCATCGCCGGCAAGCTGGCGGCGGCTCAAGCCAGGTACCCAAGTCGCTGAAAGGGGCAAGCCAGCCCTTGTCGGGCCTGGCCTGCCCAGGTTGCGTCAGGCCAGTTCCGGGGCGCTGGCGTAAGCCTGTTCGAGCAGCACGGTGAAGCGGTTGAAGGCATCCAGGGCGCCTTTTTCCGCCGCGGCTTCTTCTTCGGCGCTGAACGTCAGGCCGTCGAGGGTCTTGACGAAGCTCTTCCAGCCTTCGGCACGGCCGCCGGCCGGTTCGCCCAGGTGGCGAGCACCGAAGGTTTCGCTCAGGCCCAGGCCTACGGCGCGCTTGATCAGGAACGCGGCGCCGAGCTTGGAGCCTTCGGAAACGAAGATCCAGCCCAGGGCTTCGGCCTGGCTCGGGTTGCTCACCGCGCCGGCTACCGGTGCCGGGACTTCGGTGTCGAGGTCGGCCAGGTCGGCCTTGGCCGCTTCGGCGCGGCAGCGGGCCGCGAGGTCAGGGACGATTTTGTTCAGTTCGGCATCGTTGTACAGGTCCACCAGTTCCGACTGGAACAGGTACTGCGCAACCACGAAGCGGGCGAAGTTGCCCTGGGTTTCAAACGGCGCGTGGGCCTTGACCAGGGTGTCGAGCTTGGTGTGCGGCTCGTGGGTGATCTGGTTCAGGCGTTGCGAGCGCAGGTGATGAGGCTGGGTAGAATCCTGGGCGGTCATGAAGATGTCCTTGAGAATGAGATGCACTTAAGTGACTAGACGAACAAGAAGACGCGACACAGTAAAAAAACCTCACTGCCCATGAAAAAAAAGGGCAGCGAGGCGCTGGATGGATCAGATATCCCACACCAGATTGACCGAGACGTTGCGCCCGGGAGCGGTCAGGCGGTCGAGGTTGGCGGGGTTGAGCATGCCGGCTTCGCCGACCCCGTCGTAGCCGCGTACGTCGTCCCAGTTCCAGTATTTCTTGTCGGTCAGGTTGTACAGGCCGGCGTTGACGGTGACGTCGTCGGTGACCTTGTAGAAGCCGGTCAGGTCGAGAATGCCGAAGCCCGGGGTCTTGAACTGGCTGCTGCTAGTCAGGCCGTCCGGCGCCTTGAATGCGTTGTCATCCACCCGATCCTTGCGTTTGACCAGGGTCCAGCTGAGCAGGGTGCCGTAGTTGTCCTGGTCGTAGCCCAGGCCAAACACGCCCTTGAGCGGGTTGACGCTGTTGAGTGGCTCGCCGTTGTCGGCGTTGCGCCCGTAGGCGTATGCCACCGAGCCCTGGGTGTAGAGCCCCTGGGGAGCGCCCAGGGCGTCCAGGTTCAGGCGGCCTTTGACTTCCGCGCCCTTGATGGTGGCGTGCTTGATGTTGGCGCTGAGGAACTTGACCTGGTTGTAGCCCGGAGCAATGGCGTCTTCGTTGATGAAGTCGCGGTACTTGTTATAGAACACCGCCACATCGAAGTTGCCGTGCTCGAAGTTGCCGCGCAGGCCGGTTTCCCAGCTCTGGCTTTTCTCCGGCTTCAGGTTCGGGTTCGGCGTGACCGAGTAGCCGAGGCCCGGGTTTTCGAAGCGCCCGTACAAGGCCTTGGCGGTCGGTGTGCGGAAGCCTTCGGCGTACTGGCCGTACCAGGTGTACTGCTCGGTCAGGGCGTAGGTCAGGCCGAACTTGGGCGACAGGCGATGCCAGGTTTTTTCCTTGGCGTCGATTTCGCTGGCACTGCCGCCGGCAGCGACGATGGTATTGATGAACTGATCGGTCACGTGGGGTTTGAGCTGGGTGTAGTCGTAGCGCAGGCTCGGCAGGAAGGTCCAGTCGTTCCAGCGAATCTGGTCCTGGACGAACACGCCGTAGGTGTTGATGGTCGGGTCCGGGAAGTCACTGGATTTGACCAGGCTGTCCGCCGGCATCAGGCTCGGCCCGCCGATGACCGGGCAGTTGGTGGCCACGTTGAGGCAGACGGCGGTGCCGGAGCGGTAACCGGTGACTTTCTGTTGCTTGATGTTGGTGCCGTAGGTCAGCAGGTGCTCGGTATCGGCAATGCTGAACGCCTTGTCCAGCTGGGCGTCGAAGACCCACTGTTTTTCCTGGTACAGGGTGTCGCGGGTGCGGGCCACGCGGCGCCCGGATTGGTAGATCTCATCGGCATGCTGGTCGGTCTTGGCGATCTGGTAGTTCAGGCTCCACTTGATCTTGTCCACCAGCAGGCTGTCGAGGGCAAAGCTGTGCTCCAGGCCGAAACGCTCGCGGGTGACGGTGTCGTTGGCGGTACGGGCGCGATACAGGTTGCTGCCCATGCCGTTGAAGAACAAGCCGCCGACCACGCTGCGCTGATTGCTGTCACGGTCGTCCTTGTACTTTTCGTAGGTCAGGCCCAGGCGCGAATCGTCGTTGTAATTCCAGCCCAGCTTGGCCAGCACGTTGGTGGTGCGCACGGTTTCCGGGTTGGCTTCGGTGCGTTTCAGGCCGGTGCCGCCGGTGCTGCCGTAGGACTCGGTTTCACGGCCGTTGCGCTGGCTCAGGTGCAGCAAACCGTCGAACTCACCGCTGCGCCCGGCGAAGGTGCCGGAGGTCAGCCAGCTGTTGTCGGCGGAGCTGTAGCCGGTTTTCAGGCGTGCGCCCAGGTCCTGGCCGGGTTTGATGATGTCGTCCGGGTCGAGGGTGAAATAGCTCACCGCGCCGCCGATGGCATTGCTGCCGTAGAGCGCCGAGGCCGGGCCGCGCAGGATTTCCACGCGCTTGATGATTTCCGGGTCGACGTAGTTGCGCTGGGTTTCGGCGTAGGGGCCGTTGAAGAAGCTGCTGGGCACTTCGACCCCATCCACCTGGGTCAGGATCCGGTCGCCGTCGATGCCGCGGATGTTGTAGCCGCTGATGCCGCCACCGCGCTTGCCTGCACCACCGACCGATACGCCGGGTTCGTAGCGCGTCAGCTCCTTGATGTTATTCACGTTCTGCCGGTCGAGCTGGGTGCGGTCCTGCACCGTCACCGTGCTCGGCACCGAACTGACGTCCTGTTCCTGGCGGGTCGCACTGATGGTCATCTGCTGCAGGTTGACCACGTCGGCGCCGCTGCGCTTTTCCAGGACGATGGTGTTGTTCCCGAGTTTGCGATAGTTCAGGTTGGTGCCTGCCAGCAGCCGGTCCAGGGCTTTTTCCGGCGGCAGCGAGCCGCGCACACCAGGGGAGGCGACGCCGGCGCCCAGTTCTGCGGGCAGCCCCACCTGCCAGCCGGTGACCGCGGTAAAGGCATTGAGCGCCGAGACCAGGGGTTGCTGGGCAATGGCGAAATGATAATTGCCCATGCTCGAACTGGACTGCGCCGGGGCAGTGGCGGCCATGGCGGGCGTGGCCTGGGCGCCGGCCAGCAGGATCGCGGCGGTCAGCAACGACAGGGTGCAACTTTGCAGGCGGGCAGAGGGAACAGGGGATCGGCTGTTGAGGCGAGAGGACATCGAAAGCGCTCCGGGTCGCACGAATCTTATAGGTGCAGATCAGCATTTAAAATGCGAATCAATTGCATTGGCTATAACGAGACGTACGACCCAAGGCTATCGAGTAAAAATAATTATTCTCAATTGATGATCACCAGCGCCGGGAATTCCGAGAGCCGCGCAGAGGTGATGTGGGCCAGGGATCGCACCACATTCAGGGGCTGGTCGAGGCGGTAATTGCCGGTCACGGCCACATCGGCCAGGCGCGGGTTGTTGTTGACGATCCAGCCCGGGTAATAGCGCCGCAGTTCGGCCAGGACCTGGCTCATCGGGCAGTTTTCGAACACCAGGCGACCTTGGACCCAGGCCAGCTCCTTGTCTGCATCGAGTTTGGCCGGGGGTTCGAAGCCCTGGGGGCCGACGCGCACGCTTTCCCCGGCGGACAGGCGAATGCGCTGGTCGGCATGGGTCGCCCGCAAGTCGATAGCGCCGCGCTGCACCTGGACCTGGGCAATGCCGTCCAGGTAGCGCACGGCAAAGGTGGTATCGCGCACGCTGGCCCGGACCGGGCCGGCCTCCAGCTCCAGGGGCAGGCCGCGGTTGGCCGGGATCTCGAAATAAGCTTCGCCCTGATACAGCCGGGCCACGCGCTGCTGATCGTCGATGTCGCTGGAAAACGCCGAGTTGGTATTGAGCAGCACCTTGGAGCCGTCTTCCAGTTGCAGGCGCTGACGTTCGCCGACCTGGGTTAGGTGGTCGGCCTGCAGGCGCAGGGGCAGATTGCTGAAGCTGAACAGCCCGAGCACCAGTACCGCGGCCGTGGCCAGGGGTTTCCAGTGGGGTCGCAGGCGGGCCAGGCGTGACACCTTGGGTGGGGTGCTGTCGAGGGCGACGGCGGATTGCGCCACGTGCGGGCCGTTCCAGATCGCCTGGGCTTTCTCGAAGGCCTGGGCATTGAGTGCGGAGGCCGCCAGCCATTGCTGGAATTGTCGGGTTTGCTCGGCACTGGGATGGTCCAGCACGATCAGCCAGTCCAGCGCCTGATCCATGGCCAGCTCCTGTGGAGAGGCGCCCGAGGGGTTAGGCGGCTCGGCGCGGTGAGTATCCGTCACGGGTGTTCCTCGGCTGTGTCTGTGCACAGCTGTTTTTTCAAGAGAGAGCGAAAGCCGGGCAAGGTTAGCAAACCCCCGGGGCTGACGCAGTCGTTCCGATCATCAGCTCGGAACCTGGTCACGATCCGCTGTGCTTGGTTCATGGGGCATTAACAAGTGGCTGAGCATCGCTCGCTGGATCGTGAACAGGTTCTAAGACTCACTGTGAGTCCAGGCGTTCGGCGACGCCGATGCAGATGGCCATGATCAGTTTCAATTCCTTTTGCACTGTGCTCAGGGACACCCGCAGTTCTTCGGCGATCTCCTGATAACTGTGACCGTGCAGGCGGCTGAGGATAAAAATCCGCTGCTGGCGCGGGCTGAGCTGATTGAGGCTGAGGTTCAGGCGCTCAAGCAGTTGTTCGGCATGGGCCGCATCCTCTGCGCTGCTGGTGGGGGCGGCGACGTTCTCCACCACTTCCATCGGCACGTCTTCGAGCAGGGTCCTGCCCTGGATGCGGCGCGCGCGCAAGTGGTCCAGAGCCAGGTTGCGCGCGGTCTGGAACACAAAGGGTTCGAGGTGATCGATGGCCCGTTCATTGAGGGCCCGGGTCACACGAAGGTAGGTTTCCTGCAGCAGGTCCTCGGCGGTGCTGTGGTTATCGACCATCCGCTCCAGCGTGCGCAGCAGAGAAATTCGTTGAGTGAGGAAGACATTGTTGAAGCGCGATTGACTCACAGCGGGGCCTGATCCATTTTTTGCAGTTGATGATAATGCTTATCATCTACGTGCTTGGTCAAGTCCTGGGTGAGTTTCAGACTCACCTTATAGCCTCACGCTCGCTCCCCACTCTAGATTCCCGCAGTCAGGCGACAGCCCTGCCGGCCGGTACAAGCCCAGGGCTTTAGAGATCAGGAACTCAGTAACAGGGAGTTATGCATGGCCAGCCAAGCCGATCTGCGCTTTACCTTCAGCATTAACAACGAGTCTTTTGAGGTTGTTGAGTTCACCTTGCATGAAGCGCTGTCCGAGACCTTTCATCTGGCTGTCGAACTGACCAGTGCCAATCCGGCCATCGACTTTGGGCAGGTGCTGGATCGGTCCGCGCTGCTGACCCTCTGGCACGGCGAGACGCCAGTGCGCTATGTGCATGGCGCCGTGTCCTCCTTCGTGCAGC
>NZ_MVOL01000008.1 GCF_002018875.1 Pseudomonas sp. MF4836 | reverse complement strand
ACACGAATTGCTTGATTCAGTTGTTAAAGAGCGGTTGGTTAAGATCTTTCGTCTCAACCGAGGCGCGCATTCTACAGCAGCCTCATTTGCTGTCAAGTGATTATTTTCAGAAGTTTTCGAAGATTTCTTCAACAACTTCAACCACTTGCGCTTCCGATCTCTCGTTAGCGGGAGGCGAATTCTACAGCGTTACTCGCTGTTGTCAACACCTTCTTTTCACCGCTTTCGACCGAGAAGATCGAACCGTTAATGTTAATAGAGCCAAACAACACCGCTCTATCAACTCCTTCTGGGCTTCGATGATCTGAAGCAACTCGCTGTCGAAAACCGCGTAACTCTTTGTTTACCAAGGAGTTTTCCGTTTCGACTGCGCCGGAAGTGGGGCGAATTATAGACTTCCAGAATCTGCCGTCAAGGGTTAATTACGCTTTTGTTGCAGAAGATGACTTTTTAGCTATTAAGCGGGGTATCCGGCGCGTTACAGGGGGTATGCGCAGCACCAATAACAGCCCCCCTATAAAGGCATAGATCGCCCACTCCTTGAGATCGGCGCGAACGATCCACAGCATATGCAACAGACCCAACCCCAAAATGACGTAGACCAAACGGTGCAACTTCTTCCATCCACTACCGAGCCGACGCTGACTGTAGCGATTGGATGTCACCGCCAACACCAGCAATCCTGCAAAACCCAGGGTGCCGACAATAATGTAAGGCCGCTTGCGCAGCTCCACACCCAACTGCGACCAGTCCAGCGCCAGGATAAACACGGCGTAGGCGCTCAAGTGCAGCACCACATAGGCAAAACACCACAAACCCAGTTGCCGTCGCACCGCAATCCAGCCAGCCCACCCCGTCAGCTTTTGCAAAGGGGTCATGCCCAGGGTGATCAACAGCAGAATCAACGTACCCAGCCCCAGGCGCTCAACCAGCACCTTGCCAGGATCCGGCCCCAGCGCCGAGTCTCCCGCCTGGAATAGCCAATACAGCGGCCATACCGCCGCTGTGATAAATACCGCCACGCGCCAGAGCGGATAACGCATCAGTAGTTCGTCCGCAAATCGAGGCCACTATATAAGGAGGCGACCTCATCCGAGTAACCGTTGAACATCTGGGTCTCACGCACATTGGGCTTGAACAGGCCGCTGGGCAGACGCCGTTCCCGCGCCTGGGTCCAGCGCGGGTGGTCGACGGTGGGATTCACGTTCGCATAAAAGCCGTACTCATCGGCCGCAATGCTCTGCCAGGTGGTTTTCGGCTGCTCGCTCACCAGACTGATACGCACTATGGATTTGATGCTCTTGAAACCATATTTCCACGGTACCACCAGCCGCAGTGGAGCCCCGTTCTGATTGGGCAGCTCACGCCCGTACATGCCGACGGCGAGGATCGCCAACGGATTCATCGCTTCATCCAGACGCAGACCCTCTACATAAGGCCAGTCGATCAAGGCGAAACCTGAACGCTGACCGGGCATGCTTTTAGGATCCTGCAGGGTTTCGAAACGAATGAACTTGGCGCTGGCGGTTGGTTCGACCTGCTTGAGCAACGCCGAGATGGGAAAACCGATCCAGGGGATCACCATCGACCAAGCCTCGACACAGCGCAGACGGTAGATGCGCTCCTCCAATGCGTAGGGCTTCATGAAGTCCTCCAGCGCATAGCGACCTGGCTTGGCCACTTCACCGTCGATCACCACACTCCAGGGCTCGGTCTTCAGCGATCCCGCATTAGCCGCCGGATCCCCCTTGTCAGTGCCGAACTCATAGAAGTTGTTGTAGTGGGTCGCATCCTTGAAGGGTGTGATCGCCTCGTCCTTGACCGTCACCGCCTGCCAGTGTGTGGCTGGCAACTTTTCGGCAAACCACGAGGGCGCCCTGCCCGCCTCGACATCCGCATAACGCGATGCCTCAGCGGCGCTAGCCCAACGCGGCAGGCCACTGACCGCCAGGCCGGCCATCGCTCCGCCCAGCAGGGTGCGTCGAGAGAAATAGAGGGATTCCGGGGTGACATCCGACTCTTTGCAGTCAGACGCCTTTGGCACTTTGATCAACATGGCAACTCCGCAGGATTGGAGAACTGATGCACCAATAGACTGCGGAGTATGGGGGAAATTACATCACTCGCCGCTTTTATGCCGACGAAGGCGCAACAAGTACTGAACCGGGCCGGAGGCCGCATAGGCGAGGAAAACCAGCAGCAGAATACGCGGCGGGTCGCTGAACACCACCGCAAACACCAGGACTACCGCCAGGATCGCCACAAAAGGCACCCGCCCCCTGAGGTCCAGCTCCTTGAAGCTGTTGTACTTGATGTTGCTGACCATCAGCATGCCGGCCGCCGCAACCAGCAGCGCCACCAGGAACGACATTTTCGAACCCTGGATCCCGTAGTCACTGAACGCCCAGACAACCCCCGCCACGACACCCGCCGCTGCCGGACTGGCCAGACCGATGAAGTAACGCTTGTCGGCAGTCCCAACCTGGGTATTGAACCGCGCCAGGCGCAACGCCGCCCCAGCCACATAGATGAAGGCAACCATCCACCCGACCTTGCCCATATCGCCCAAGGCCCAGCCAAATGCCAGCAAGGCCGGGGCAACACCGAACGCGACCATGTCAGACAAAGAATCGTATTCGGCGCCAAAGGCGCTCTGGGTATTGGTCATCCGGGCAACGCGACCGTCCAGACCGTCGAGCACCATGGCGACGAAAATCGCAATGGCGGCGAAGGCAAAGTACTTGCTCGCGGCAACGGAGTCGCCCGCACTCATTGCACTTTGCGCACTCATGGAACTGATGATGGAGTAGAACCCGGCGAACAGGTTCGCAGTGGTGAACAGATTCGGCAGCAGATAGATACCACGATGCCGGACTTTACGGCCTTCAGCATCATGCCCTTCTTCGACATGCTCATCGATCGGTAGCAGGCTTTCGGCGTCAGAGGCCTGGTTTGGCTCTTCGGGACGTTCGCTCATGGACATTACCTTGCAACGGTGTGGAAAGTTTCGACAGGTGTCTGCAACAACGGTTCGCATCGCAAACGATGCAGCTTTATACCAGAACCAGCCCCCCAAACGAAAAAACGCGGCCTAGGCCGCGTTTTCCGTGCAAGTTCGCGACTTAGTTTTTGGCTTTGTCGACGATCTTGTTGGCACCGATCCACGGCATCATCGAGCGCAGTTGCTCACCGATGATTTCGATGCCGTGTGCAGCGTTGTTGCGACGCTTGGCAGTCATCGAAGGGTAGCCGGTTGCACCTTCGCTGATGAACATCTTCGCGTACTCACCGTCCTGAATGCGTTTCAGGGCGTTGCGCATGGCCTGACGGGATTCGGCGTTGATCACTTCCGGACCGGTCACGTACTCGCCGTACTCGGCGTTGTTGGAGATCGAGTAGTTCATGTTGGCGATACCGCCTTCGTACATGAGGTCGACGATCAGTTTCAGTTCGTGCAGGCACTCGAAGTAGGCCATTTCTGGCGCGTAGCCAGCTTCAACCAGGGTTTCGAAACCGGCCTTGACCAGCTCAACGGTACCGCCGCACAGAACGGCTTGTTCGCCGAACAGGTCGGTTTCAGTCTCGTCCTTGAAGGTGGTTTCGATGATGCCGGTACGGCCGCCGCCCACGCCTGCCGCGTAAGACAGTGCAACATTCTTGGCGTTGCCCGAAGCGTCCTGGTAGATAGCGATCAGGTCAGGAATACCGCCGCCCTTCACGAACTCGGAACGTACGGTGTGGCCCGGAGCTTTCGGCGCGATCATGATCACGTCGAGGTCAGCGCGCGGCACAACCTGGTTGTAGTGGATCGCGAAGCCGTGGGAGAAGGCCAGGGTGGCGCCTTTCTTGATGTTCGGCTCGATTTCGTTCTTGTACAGCGAGGACTGGAACTCGTCCGGGGTCAGGATCATGACCAGGTCGGCAGCAGCAACAGCGGAAGCAACGTCAGTCACTTTCAAACCGTGAGCTTCAGCCTTGGCAACGGTAGCCGAGCCTTTACGCAGGCCGACAGTAACGTCAACGCCGGAGTCTTTCAGGTTGCACGCTTGAGCGTGGCCCTGGGAACCGTAACCAATGATGGCAACTTTCTTGCCCTGGATGATCGACAGGTCGCAGTCTTTATCGTAGAAAACTTTCATGAATTTCCCCTATATATCCAGGCCGTTCAGGCCATTCGCTAATTTGGTTTAGATGCTGAGTACTTTGTCGCCGCGAGCAATGCCGGTTACGCCGCTACGGACGGTTTCCAGAATCGAGGCGGTGCCGATGGACTGAATGAAGCTGTCGAGCTTGTCGCTGGTACCGGTCAATTGAACGGTATACACGCTGGCGCTGACATCTACGATCTGCCCACGGTAAATATCGGTGGTGCGCTTGATCTCGGCACGCTGGGCGCCGGTGGCCTTGACCTTGACCAGCATCAGTTCACGCTCGATATGAGCGCTCTCCGACAGGTCGACCAACTTGACCACTTCGATCAGTTTGTTCAGGTTCTTGGTGATCTGCTCAATCACCTCATCGTGGCCGACAGTGGTCAGCGTCAGACGCGACAGGGTCGGGTCTTCGGTCGGGGCCACGGTCAGGCTTTCGATGTTGTAGTTACGTTGCGAAAACAGGCCGACTACACGAGACAAAGCACCCGGTTCGTTTTCCAGAAGCAAGGAGATAATGTGCCGCATGATTAAGTACGCTCCGTCTTGCTCAGCCACATATCGCGCATCGAGCCGTCTTTGATCTGCATCGGGTAGACGTGCTCGCTGGTGTCGACCGAAATATCGAGCACCACCAGGCGATCCTTCATGGCAAAAGCCTCTTGCATCTTCGACTTCAATTCTTTCGAGTCGCTGATACGCATGCCAACGTGGCCATAGGCCTCAGCCAGCTTGACGAAGTCAGGCAGCGATTCCATGTAGGAATGGGAGTGACGGCTGCCATAGCTCATGTCTTGCCACTGGCGAACCATGCCCAGAACACCGTTGTTCAGGATGACGATTTTGACCGGCAAACCATATTGCAGGCAGGTGGACAGTTCCTGAATGTTCATCTGGATACTGCCCTCGCCTGTCACGCAGACGACGTCGGCATCCGGGAAGCTCAACTTGATGCCCATGGCCGCCGGGAAACCGAAGCCCATGGTGCCCAGGCCGCCGGAGTTGATCCAGCGGTTAGGCTTGTCGAACTTGTAGTACTGCGCCGCGAACATTTGGTGCTGGCCCACGTCGGAAGCAACATAGGCATCGCCCTTGGTCACTTCGCACAGGGTTTCGATCACGGTCTGCGGCTTGATGATGCTGCCGTCACCCTTGTCATAAGGGAACAGGCCACGATCACCGCGCCACTCTTCGATCTGCTTCCACCAACTGGCAACCGTGTCCTTGTTCGGGGAATCGCCGATTTCCTTGAGTGCCGCGACCATCTCGGTCAAGACGCTCTCTACCGGACCCACGATAGGCACATCGGCCTTGATGGTCTTGGAGATGGAAGCCGGGTCGATATCGACATGGATGATCTTGGCATTCGGGCAGAACTTCGGCGCACCGTTGATAACACGGTCATCGAAGCGCGCACCCACTGCAAGAATCACGTCGGCATGGTGCATGGTCAGGTTGGCGGTGTAGCTGCCGTGCATGCCGAGCATGCCGACGAACTGCCGATCAGTACCCGGATAGGCGCCCAGGCCCATCAAGGTATTGGTTACGGGCAGATTGAGCATCTTGGCCAGCTCGGTCAGCGGTGCGGAACCACCACCGAGGATCACCCCACCGCCTGCGTACAGCACAGGACGCTTGGCCGCCAGGAGCATTTCTGCCGCCTTGCGGATTTGCCCGGAGTGACCGCGGACCGCCGGGCTGTAGGAGCGCAGCTTGGCTTTCTTGGGAAAAACGTATTCGAACTTTTCAGCCGGGTTGGTCATATCTTTAGGGATATCGACCACCACCGGGCCCGGACGACCGGATTGCGCCAGGTAGAAGGCTTTCTTCATGACTTCCGGGATTTCCGAAGCGTGCTTGATCATGAAGCTGTGCTTCACGATCGGCCGGGAGATACCGATCATGTCGGTTTCCTGGAACGCGTCGGTGCCGACCATGGTGCTGGGCACCTGACCGGAGATGATCACCATTGGAATCGAGTCCATATAGGCAGTGGCGATACCGGTGATGGCATTGGTCGCGCCAGGGCCGGAAGTCACCAGTACCACGCCGGCTTTACCGGTGGCACGGGCATAGCCGTCAGCCATATGGGTAGCAGCCTGTTCGTGACGAACCAGGATATGGGTCACTTCCGGTTCTTTGAACAGGGCATCGTAGACATGAAGGAGAGCACCACCTGGGTACCCATAGATATATTTGACGCCTTCGTCACGCAAAAAGCGGACGAGCATCTCACCGCCAGATAAAAGCTCCACGTTGTTCACCTCTAAAACGCCAGAATACCGCCCTCAAAAGGAGGCGGGTCTTAATAGGTTTACTTCTCAGCAGAGCATGAGCGACGGTGGTCGCCGACTACGTCAGCACTGACTGAGCAAGTATTGGGAGCGCCCCAAAGTGTTGCGGGGGCTTCCCACCCAGCGCGAGGTAACGCGTTGCGGGTGTAGCAGGTCGGCGCGGATATGCGCCTCATGATCTGCTGAGTGGGCCTGCTTCTGGCAGTCCCTCTACAGCGGACTTGAGATTCTTCTGTTTCGCCCTCTCCAAGTCAAGACGTCAATGTACTTAATTCGAACTAAGCGCATGAGAACGCAAGAAAAAACCTCAAAACGGCAACTGCGTAAGTCTCAATTGCGCAATCTCTTGCAGGTCTGGGACATCTGCGAACCCGCAAGCCTTGACGAACACCCTTCGCGAGCTGCACGCCATTGAAATCTGACCGGGGAAAATGTGCGCGACTTGAAAGACCAGGAGCCTGAGTCAAGCGTCCGACGCCCAAAGAAAAACCGCCAGTGAAAACTGGCGGTTGAGGTTCAGCGCGTGGCAACGATCAGTTGATCGAACTCTTTGAGCAAGACCTGCAATTGCCGATCCCGGCCTTGCATGTCCCGACTGGCGAAGACCATTTCGGCCATTTCCTGAATGCCCGAGGCATTGGGCAACGGCAGGTCCTGCTCCAGAATCAGTTTCATGCGCGGCAGGAAAATCCACTGCAGCCACTGCTCGAAATCCAGCGTGTCGACGCTGAACGGTTCTTGGCTGGACAAGGCTTCGGCACTGGGCGAAACCTCATCCCACAACCCCAGCAGCCGCAGTTCACGCTCGATCAGCAGCAACTGTTCGGCGATCTCGGGAAAGCGCCCATCCATCAGAGTGCGACCTTGGCTTTTTGACGAGCCAGCGCGGCGCCGGCGGCATCGCCCTGCTTCTCGCGCGCCTGGGCGATCAGCCCCCACAAGCTAGCCTGCAGGGCCGGACGACCGGAAGCCAGGGTCAGCCCACGGCGAGCGAACTGTTCGGCCTGAGGCGCGTCGCCCTGCTCCATGCGCACCTGCGCCAGACGGTAGAGCACCTGTGGCTCGCGCGGGGCTACCCGTTGCGCTCGCTCAAGGCTCGACGAGGCGCCATTCAGGTCACCGCTGGCCTGCTGTTGCTGGGCGGTACTGAGCAAGGCCAGCACCGGACCATCCAACTGCTCGTCCGCCGACAAACCGCCGGCGCTGGCCGACGGGATCGAACTCGACGGCATGTTGTAGGTGCCCTGGTTGATCGGCGCCGAATCAACCGGCCCTGGAATAATCGGACCCGGGGTAATAGGCGATGAGCTGATAGGGGCCGATGTCGTCGCACCGCCTCCTGGCACCATCACCACCACGCCGGAATCCTGCGGGATATTCTGCGACTGCGCCTGAGCCGGACGCTTGATAGTCGTCTGCCGGAAGCCGCCGTTAGCCGAAATCCGCTCACTGTTGGAGACCGCAGTACCGGCATCGACCACCGGGATCGAACCGCGCTGCACACTGGAGCAGCCGTTGAGCAAAGCCAGAGCTGTAATAGCTGGAACCCACCACTTGTTCACGTCAAACCCTCTTCGCTTAGTTCATCCAGCCTTTGATCCAATCCGACACCGAGTCGCCGGATGCAGGGCTTTCGCCACCGCACGCAGCGCCGGGAGGCGGTTCGCTGCCGCGAATATACGGCATCTGCACCGCTCCCGGACAGTTGGCATCGGAGCCCTGTCCGGTCCGGGAATCGACCCATGCCTGAACCACGTTATCCGGTTGTGGCATATCCAGCGGCAATGGGTCGGCCTTGCGCATAAAACTGGTCCAGACCTGCAGTGCGCCGGTGGCACCGGTGAACGGCGTCTTGCCGTTATCGTCACGCCCCAGCCAGACCACGGCCAGCAGATCCTGGCTGAACCCGGCAAACCAACTGTCGCGCGAATCGTTACTTGTACCGGTCTTGCCCGCCAACGCCAGGGATTTGGGCAGCACGTTATAGACCGAGCTGCCAGTACCTTCACGCATCACCCGCTGCATGGCGCTCTGGATCAGGTAAATCGAACCTGGGTCAAAACGCTGCTGGATCTGGAACGGGTAGCGTTTGAGCGGCTCGCCCTCGGCCGTCAGCACGCTGCGGATCCCGCGCATCGGCGTGTTGAAACCGCCGTTGGCCAGGGTCTGGTACATGGTCGCCACTTCCATCGGACTCAAGCCGCCCGCCCCCAGCAGCATCGAAGGGAATGCCGGGAATTCGCGGGAAACGCCCAGCCGCGCCAGGGTCTTGAGCACGTTCGGGACGCCGACTTCCAGGCCAAGACGGGCGGTCGACAGGTTGTAGGAATGAGCCAGGCCCTGATAGAGGAATACCGTACCGTGGGAGCGGCGATCGTAGTTCTGCGGCTTCCATACCTGGCCGTCCGCGCCTTTGACCGAGAACGCCTCATCGGACAACCAACTGGTCAGGGTGTACTGACTGGGTTTTTCCAGCGCTGTCAGGTAGACCGCCGGCTTGATCAGCGAGCCGATCGGGCGAACTGCGTCCAGCGCCCGGTTGAAACCGGCAAAGCTGGCCTGGCGGCTGCCAATCATGGCCTGAACCTCTCCGGTTTCCGGGTTGGTCACGACCATCGCGGCTTCGACATCCTCGGACCCCTTGCGCCCTGCCAGGCGCTTGAAGGTGTCGTTGACCGAGGCTTCGGCCTTCATCTGCAGGATCGGGTCGAAGCTGGTGAAAATACGCAGCCCTTCCTCGGTCAAGTCTTCGTCGCGGTAGTCTTCACGCAATTGACGCTTGACCAGGTCGAGGAAACCCGGGAATGAGCTGTCGGCAAGGCTGCCGCGTTTGGTCACGCCCAGCGGCATCTTCTTCGCTGCTTCAACTTGCTCGGGCGTGGCGACGCCTTGTTGCGCCAGCAGGTCGAGCACCAGGTTGCGCCGTTCAAGCGCGCGCTCCGGATACCGCCGAGGGTTGTAGGCCGAAGGCCCCTTGACCATGCCCACCAGCAAAGCCACCTGGTGCAACTTGAGTTCGGACAGCGGCTGACTGAAGAAGAACTGACTGGCCAGACCGAAACCATGCACCGCGCGCTGACCGTCCTGCCCGACGAAAACCTCGTTGAGGTAGGCCTCGAGAATCTCGCGCTTGTCGTAATGCATCTCAAGCAGCAGGGCCATCATGGCCTCGGTGAGTTTGCGTGACAGGCTGCGCTCGTTGGTCAGGTAAAAGTTCTTTACCAACTGCTGGGTCAAGGTACTACCGCCCTGACGCATCTTTCCGGACGAGGTGTTGACCCAGACCGCCCGGGCAATCGACTTCGGCGAGACGCCAAAGTGATGGTAGAAGTCCCGGTCTTCCACGGTCACCAGGGTTTCCAGCAGGTACGGCGGGACCTGATCGATCTTGATCAGGATCCGGTCTTCGAGGTTCTTCGGATACAACCCGCCAATCAGCAAGGGCTCCAGGCGCACCACCGCCAGTTTCGACCCCTTGGCTCCCGCCAGCTCGGCTACATAGTCACCGGAAAACCGCACCCGTACCGGCTGCGCCTGCTCCAGGCCCTCATAGAACTGAAAGCCGCGGGTATTCAAATCCACGACATTGCCATTCACGGCCGCCGCCCCCGGGCCGTTGGCCACGCTTTCGCGGCGATAGCCCAGAGCGTCGAGTTCGGTGAGGAAGTCTTCCTTGCTCAGCTTCTGGCCGACGAACAGTTCCAACGGCCGGGCGTAGACCTTGGCCGGAATAGTCCAGCGCTTGCCGGAGAATTTCTCCTGGACGATAGCGTCGAGATAAACCGCAAAGCCGGCGAGCACCACCAAGCCGACCAGACTGAGCTTAAGAGCCCAGCCCAGCCAGGGGCGCAGGCCACCAGAGGGACGTTTTTTAGCGGAGCGAGGGGATCGAGTACGAGTCATGGCGGCGGATTATACGCACTTTATTCATACTCAACAGGAGCGTCCCGAGGTTTGCGTCAGCCCCCCGAGCGGCCATAATGACGGCCTTGAATTTTCTCCGTCTCTGAAGGATCGCCTGTGAGCCAGTCCCTGATCGCCGCCCTGCAAAACCCGGCCCTTTATCCACACCCCGTCGACGGGTTCCAGGTCATCGAGACCCACATTTCCTGGGTGCTGCTCACTGGCCCCTTTGCTTATAAAGTGAAGAAACCGGTCAATTTCGGCTTCCTCGACTTCACCGGCCTCGAGGCTCGCGAGCATTTCTGTGGCGAAGAGCTGCGTTTGAATCAGCGCCTGACCGAAGATTTGTACCTTGAAGTGCTGCCGATCACCGGCAGCGCCGAGGCCCCAGAGTTTGGTGGCAGCGGGCCGGTTGTCGACTATGCCCTGAAAATGCGTCAGTTCCCGCAAAGCCAACTGCTCAGCACACTGCAAGCCAACGGCGAACTGACCGCCGCGCATATCGACCAGATGGCCAAGCAGATTGCCCAGTTCCACCTCAACGCACCGCGTGTTCCAGCCGATCACGAAGCTGGCACGCCGGACAGCGTGATGGCACCGGTGCGGCAGAACTTCGAGCAGATCCGCCCTTTCCTCAGCGACAAGGCTGACCTGCAGCAACTGGATGCGTTGCAGGCCTGGGCCGAAAGCAGCTTCGAACGCCTCAAGCCACTGTTCGCCCAGCGCAAGGCTGACGGTTTCATTCGCGAATGCCACGGTGATATCCACCTGGGCAACGCCACCGTGATCGACGGCCAGGTAGTGATTTTCGACTGCATCGAATTCAACGAACCGTTCCGCTTCACCGACGTCTATGCCGATACCGGCTTCCTGGCGATGGACCTTGAAGACCGTGGCCTGAAAAGTCTCGCTCGCCGCTTTATCAGCCAGTACCTGGAGCTGACCGGCGACTATCAAGGCCTGGAGTTGCTGAACTTCTATAAAGCCTACCGTGCCCTGGTCCGGGCCAAGGTCAGCCTGTTCAGCATGCCGGCCGACGCCACTCCGGTGCAGCGTGCCACCACCCTGCGCCAATACCGCAACTACGCCAACCTGGCGGAAAGCTACAGCACCATCCCTTCGCGGTTCATGGCGATCACCTGCGGTGTGTCTGCTGTCGGTAAAAGCCACGTCGCCATGCGCCTGGTCGAGGCCCTGGGCGCAGTGCGCCTGCGTTCCGATGTCGAGCGCAAGCGCCTGTTCGGTGAGCAGCAAGTGCAAAACGACCCGAATGCTGGCATTTACAGCAGCGACGCCAGTGCTGCGACTTACGCACGCCTGCACGAAATCGCCGACATCATCCTGCGGGCCGGTTTTCCGGTGGTCATCGATGCCACTTACCTCAAACGTGCGCAACGCGATGCGGCTGCCCAGGTGGCCGAAGCCACTGGCGCGCCCTGCCTGATCATCGACTGCAATGCTCCACCCGCGGTCATCGCCAGCTGGTTGGCGCAGCGTCAGGCGGATCAAAACGACCCATCGGATGCCAACCTGGCCGTCATCGAAGCTCAGCAGGCCAATCGCGAACCGCTGAGCGCCGAAGAAGTACTGCGCAGCAAGCGCGTGGAAACCAATGAAAGCGGAAGCCTCGACGCGCTGGTGGCGAATATTCGCCAGCGTCTGCCAGGCCTGTAAGCAACTATTTCAGCCGCGAAGAGGGAAAGACTTCGCGGCTGAAAAACAGTGGCACTATAATGGCGTCATAAATCCAACAGGTGACGTTGCCATGAGCCAACCAAAGCTTCTCGACACCCCGCTGTACGCCCTGCTGCACAAAGATGACATCACCGGATTCAACCGCGAACGCCCAACGGACCAGCCGATCGACATGCGTGGCGGCGACTTTCGTGGCCTCGACCTGCGCGATCTGAACGCCGAGGGTATCGATTTCACCGACGCCTATTTCCGCTCCGCCGATTTGCGCGGCCTGGATTTGCGCAGTTCGGCCATGGAAGGCGCCAGCCTGTCCCATGCGCAGATCTCCGGGACCTACTTTCCTCCGGAACTGACGGCAGATGAAATTCTCATGTCGGTCAATTTCGGCACCCGCCTGCGTTATCGCACCAAGTAACAACCTGCTGCTACAGGTCCGGCGCCCCAGGATTTGCGCTGGACTCCTCGCTTTGCCTCTTCTTTTGCTCCCCCCAAATGCCCCACCGAGCGCCCCGCAGCGTCCGGCTTAGAAGCATTTGCGTTGAAACCGACCAAAGAACAGCGCTTTTCCTACTGAGCGCTACACTCCTCTGAGACTTGCCCACGCACCATTCGGCCGTCGCAAGGAGGCTTGATGAATGATGAACTGCAACATCTGAAAAACCTTGGCAAGACGTCCGCACAATGGCTGCATGCAGTGGGTATCCATAGTGCGTCGGACTTGCGTCGCCTGGGCGCGGTGGATGCTTACAGGGCTGTACGCACCCGCGGCTTTCGTGCCTCGAAAGTTCTGCTGTATGCCATTGAAGGTGCATTGATGGATGTGCATTGGAACGACATTCCGGCCGAGCGCAAAGAAGCGCTGAACCGGCAGCTGGAAGCGATTTCCGCGCGCCATCAGAACTGACCTCGCGAGGGGGCTGCATGTACTTACTGGGGGAACAACCGGCGTATGCCGACAGCCTGATCAATCGACTGCAAAGTATCCCGACACAGCTGCTGGAAGGCCTGGCTCCGGCAGGCGATCATGTGCTGATCGACGCCACCCAGGACCTCTCCAGTGTGCTTGCGGGACATCAGTTGTTCCTACTCGAAAGTGGCCAGGTGCAGGCCAGCATCGACCAGCGCCCGCTGTTCTATCTGCATGAGGGTGACCTGCTTGGGCTACGGCGCGGCAGTGAGCAGCCAGCCTGGCATTTGCGCTGCGAGACCGAGTTGAGCCTGATTCCGTACCTGCGTTCGGCGGTGTTCCAGCATATCTACGCCGACGAGCAGCGCGCCGAACTGTTCCTGCAATACCTGCTTGGCCAGACTGCCCTGCTCGCGGACGCGGTGGCGCGGCTGAAACCACCGGAGTTTCGCAGCAGCAACGGCTTCAGGCGGGTGGACACTGGCGAGGTGCTGATCCATCAGGGCGATGAGGCCGACCATGTGTTCGTGATCATCGAAGGCCATGCGCAGGCCTATGTCGACGGTCACAACGTCGGTGAAGTACCCAAAGATGAAATCTTCGGTGCGATGGCGGTATTCACCGGCGAAAAACGCAGCGCCAGCGTGATTGCCAGCGAGCCCAGCACCGTGATGCTGATTCCCAAGGAGCAGTTTCTCAGCCTGACCATGAGCAATCCGCGCATCGCCCACAGCCTTATCGAGAGCATGGCACGGCGCATCGACCTGCTGAACAAGGAAGTCACCCGGCTGCACGCCCTGAGCAACCGCGCCTGAGACCACTGTTTACGGGCAATCCAAACGAGCGTTTGGCAGAAATCAAAGAAACTTGAAAAACCTTTGTTGACATAGAAATGAGAATCGTTATGATTATCACAACTGGTCGCGAGATCAGTCGATAACCTGGAAGACCAGTGGTTCGGACTCTCAGATTATCTCCTCATCAGGCTAATCACGGTTATTTGACCCGGCTCTTGCCGGGTCTTTTTTTGCCTGTGGAAAAGTGCCTGGTAACAACGCCTTAGTTTTATTTGCGCAAGGGCGCGCAGTCATCCTGATCCGGCATCCGTGCGCTGTACCAGACGTAATCGGCGCTGTCGGCAGCCACCGGTGTCCCCTGCTGGGCAAGAATCAGCACCGCCGTGCCCTGGGCCGCGCCGAGATCGGCCAGGTGCACCGGCACTCCCACATCCTTGCGGGCGTGGTAAGCCCCCGTGAAAAACAGTGCTGGAACCGGCGCCGCCAATAAACGTTCGGCCATGCGCCGGTCGCGCTGCTGCTGGACCGCCAACATGGCTGGCACCTGGCTCTCGGGCAACAAACCGCAATGCGCATCGCGAATTTGGGTCTGCAAAAGGTCCTTGACCGCCTGGGAGTTGGCATGGACGCCACTCAGAACCGGAGGCTGCGCATAAATACGGCGAATTTCGCTGGCGTCCAGGTTGGCCGCCAGCAGTGGATAAGGCTGCGCCAGGGCGAAGCGCACAATCGGCCCATACAAGGCCCAATCCCAGCCCGGCTGCCAGGCCAGCGCCGCCGGCAAATCCTCGGGCCAACCCTGGGACTTCAATTGCTGACGCACGGTATCGACCCGCGATTGCTGCTGCGCAACCAACATCTCCAGCAACAGGCTGCCTTGCGGGCGTTGGCTGGCCAGTGCCCGCATCAGCCACAGCTGCAGGACATGGTGATCGGCATTGTCGTGCTGCTCGCCGACAATCACCCGGGGCGCCTGGGCCAGTCGCTCGACCAGCTCCGCAGTTGACAGTGACCGTCCGCTGCGCAACTCAATAATCTCGCTGGCCCGCTGCGCCTCAGGTAACGGCGGCAGCGCCACGCCTTGGCACCCCGCAACCAGCAGTACCGCGAGTAACCCTATCAGCCCGCGCATGGATCGCTCTCCGCAAATGGCTCAACGAGCAATGATCAGGGGATGACCGCGCTCCGGATGTGCCTGCACCAGCACCTCCAGGCCAAACACCGCCTTGAGCGGCTCGGGGCGCAGGACCTGCTCCGGAGTGTCCAGCGCATGGGGACTGCCCCCCTGAAGCAGCAGCACCCGGTCACAATAGCGCGCGGCCAGGTTCAGATCATGCAGGATCACCAGCACCGCGACCCCACGATCGGCAAATGCCCGAATTGCCTGCAAGGTGATGTGCTGGTGCAAGGGATCAAGGGCCGAGGTGGGCTCATCGAGCAATAACGTCTGCCCCACCTGCCCTGGCCATAGCTGAGCCAACACCCGCGCCAGGTGAACACGCTGGCGCTCACCGCCAGACAGCGCGAGGTAGCTGCGCCCTTGCAAATGGGCGGCGTCTGCCGCTTGCAGGGCCTCAAGGACGATTTCGTCATCCCGGACCCGCCCGCTCTGGTGCGGCAAGCGCCCCATCCCTACGACCTCTTCCACACGAAAGGCAAAATCCAGCGTTGAGTGTTGAGGCAAGACCGCCAGCCGCTGGGCCCGTTGTGCGCCTCCCCATTGCGCCAGTTCGCGCTGATCGAGGAGGACCTGGCCCTGATCGGGCTGCAACTCACCACACAACGCCCCCAGCAAGGTGCTCTTGCCCGCGCCATTGGGGCCCAGTACGCCAAGCACTTCACCCGGTTTGAGCTCAAGGTCGATGGCCGTCAGCACCGCTTTTTTGCCGCGCAGGACATGCAGGTTGTGTACGCACAACATCAGGCACGCCCTCGCAATAGCAAATACAAAAAGAACGGAGCACCAATGAAGGCGGTGACGATACCGATGGGCAACTCGGCCGGCGCCAGGGCCAGGCGCGCCACCAGGTCCGCCAGCAGCAACAGGCTGGCGCCCGCCAGGATCGAAGCAGGCAACAAAGTCCGATGATCTGGGCCCGCCAGCAGACGTATCAGGTGCGGCACCACTAGCCCGACGAAGCCGATCATCCCGGCGGCGGCAACTGCCGCGCCGACCCCCAGCGCAGTACAGAACACCAGTTCACGCTTGAGCCGCTCGACATCGATGCCCAGGTGACTGGCTTCCGACTCCCCCAGCAACAGGGCATTCAGCGCCCGAGCGCGGCGCGGCAACCACAACGCCACGCCCGCGCTCACCAGCACCAAGGGCCACAAGCGCGAGTAACTGGCGCCATTGAGGCTGCCCAGGTTCCAGAACGTCAGGGTGCGCAAGGTGGCGTCGTCCGCCAGATAAGTGAACAGCCCCACCGCGGAGCTCGCCAGGGCAGTCAGCGCGATGCCCGCAAGGAGCATGGTCGCTACGTTGGTCTGGCCATTACGCCGCCCCAGGCGATATACCAGTGCGGTCACTCCCAAGCCGCCAAGAAACGCGCACAACGACAGCAAATAAGGTCCAACGGCCTCCGGCAATCCACCAAACAGGGAGCCGCCGACAATCGCCAGCGCCGCGCCCAAGGCTGCGCCGCTGGAGACCCCCACCAGCCCGGGATCGGCCAGCGGGTTGCGAAACAGGCCTTGCATCGCCACCCCGGACAACGCCAGCACCCCGCCCACGGCCAGGCCTAGCAAGGTACGCGGCAGGCGGATCTGCCCAAGGATCAGTTCGGCCTGCTCCAGGCCCTGGCCGTCGATCGGCAGCCCGAGCATGCGCAAGGCCGCCCGCAGAGTATCCAGCAGAGGCAGGCTGACCGGCCCCAGGGCCAGGGACAGCCAGATCGCCAGCAGGCAGAGACAACTCAGGCCGATAAATAAACTACGAGGTTTGACCAGAGGCTTCATGGAGCGGAGTTCGCCGCACTCGCTGCATCAGGGTAGAAGGTCGCCGACAGCACCTTGAGGCTTTGCGGCAGGCGCGGCCCCAATCCACCCACGAGGAGCGTTGGATCCAGCTCAACCACGCGTCCAGACTTGGCTGCCGCGGTGGAGGCCAGAATCGGGTTTTCCTTGAACAAGGCCGCGCGCGCCGCATCACCGGTCAAGCTGCGGTCGGCAAACACCAGTACATCCGGGCTGAGACTGGCCAGCGATTCCACCGAAAAGGGTTTGTAACCGCTGTGGGTCGCCAAGTTACGGCCGCCCGCCTGGCGTAATACCCAATCAGCCGCCGTGTCCTTGCCCGCGATCAGCGGCTTGCCACCGGCATGCCCGAGCAACAACAGCACACCCGGGGCCGCATGCTTGGCCTGGGCCTGGCTGACGCTGGCCTGCTGTTGCTCAAGCTGCCGCTGATAACCCTGGAACAATTGCGCGGCCTGGGCCTCGTTACCCAGCAGTTGGCCCAGATGCTCTAGCGTGTGCTGCAGCGTCGGCAGATCAGCCTGGGCCGAGAACAATTCGACCTGCACCCCAGCGCTGCGAACCTGCGACAGCACGGGTGGCGGCCCCATTTCCTCGGTGCCGACCAAAATCTGCGGACGCAGGCTCAAGATGCCCTCGGCGGACAACTGACGCTGATAACCAATACTCGGCAGCGCCTTGAGCGACTCCGGATGCTGGCTGGTGGTGTCGACACCGACCAGCTTCGATTCGGCTCCCAGCGCACTGACCCACTCGGACAATGCACCGCCGGCACTCACCCAACGTTGCGGCAACTCGGCCGCGTTGGCATGGCCGGCCAGCATTGCGATACAGAGCGCGATTGCGCTGGCACTCAGGCGCATAAAAGCATTTCCTATAGAAGATTGAGCCGATGACGCCGCCGTCCATGTGACATGCCCTGCAACCCGGGCATCGAAATGAGCAAGCGCCACAAACGGGCGAAGCGGCTATTTGATAATTGTTTGCATTTAGCAGTCAAGCACAGACGTGTTTCAGCAAATCACCCGAAAACGCACCGACAGCCTGAGCTTAGAGCCTCCGGCGCCCGAGGATTGAAATGAAGTTTCTTTGCGCCAATGACGACCTGCCCGACGCTTGCAGCCGGGGCTTCGAGCTTGACGGGGTCAAGCTGTTCGCCGTGCGCCGCAACCAGCAGGTGTACGTCTACGCCAACCGCTGCCCGCACCGGGGCGTGGCCCTGGAGTGGCAGCCCGACCAATTCCTTGATCAGAGCGCCAGCCTCATTCAATGCGCGACCCACGGCGCCCTGTTTCTGATCGAGGACGGTGAATGCGTCGCCGGCCCCTGCGCCGGCCAGTCCCTGACTGCCATCCCCTGCCGCGAAGATCAGCAGGGGGTCTGGGTCCAGCTTTAACCGTTGAGCAAGACCTCCAGACGCCGCTCGACACAGACTTCTTCAGCCGTCAGACGCACGCCATAGGCCAGCACTTCAACTCCTGCCGCCACCGCCTCGCGCAATGCGGCAGCGTAGGCCGGGTCGATTTCCTGGGCCGGGCGCACGGCCTCGATCCCGCTCAGGTTGACGCAATACAACTGCACTGCCCGCACGCCTTCGCGCGCCAGGCATGCCAATTCGCGCAAATGCTTGGCCCCCCGCTGGGTCACCGCATCCGGAAAAGCTGCCACCGGCGTGCCGTCGAACCCCAGGGTCACGCTTTTGACTTCGACAAAGGCCGGGCCGTCGGCATAGTCGAGACGAAAATCGATGCGGCTGTTTTCCTGGCCGTACGGCACCTCGCGCTTGAGCGCTGTAAATCCATTGAGTTCACTGATCAGCCCGGCCTGCAGCGCCTCTTCAATCAGCGGATTGGCCCGCGCAGTGTTGACACAGGCCAGGCGCCCTTGTGGGGTTTCGCTGATTTCCCAGGTACCGGGCAACTTGCGCTTGGGGTCGTTGGACCGACTGAACCAGACCTGCCCGCCCTCGACCATGCAGTTGAACATCGAGCCGGTGTTGGGGCAGTGGATTGTCAGAAGCTCGCCGCTGGCGGTCTCGATATCCGCCAGGAACCGTTTGTAGCGCCGTATCAGACGGCCTTCTTCGAGAGGAGGATGAAAGCGCATCAGCCTTGCCAGCTCCGCAAGCCACGAGCAATGCGCTCCACCGCTTCCTGCAGGCGCGGCAGGCTTTGGGTGTAGGCAAAGCGCACATGGTGCCCGGCCTGATGCCGACCGAAATCCAGGCCCGGGGTGAACGCCACGGACTCGGTTTCGAGAAAGTGTCGACAGAAGGCAAAGGCATCACCGCCAAACGCGCTGATGTCTGCATACAGGTAAAACGCGCCTTCGGGCTCGACGGCAATGCCAAAGCCCAGCTCGCGTAACGCCGGCAGGAGAAAGTCCCGCCGCCGGCCGAACTCTGCGCGGCGCTCTTCAAGGATGCTGATGGTCGCGGGCTCAAAACAGGCCAACGCCGCATACTGGGCCATGCTCGGGGCACTGATGTAGAGGTTCTGCGCCAACTTTTCGAGCTCACCGACGGCCGCTGGCGGGGCCACCAGCCATCCCAGGCGCCAGCCGGTCATGCCGAAGTACTTGGAAAAACTGTTCAGCACAAAGGCGCTGTCATCCACCTCCAGCACACTGGCGGCATCTGTGCCGTAGGTCAGGCCGTGGTAGATCTCGTCCACCACCAGGTGACCATTTCGCGCCTTGATCGCAGCCGACAGGCCGGCCAGCTCATCGCGAGTCAGGATGGTCCCGGTCGGGTTGGCCGGCGACGCCACCAGTGCGCCGACACTGTCCTGATCCCAGTAGCGCTCCACCAGATCCGGAGTCAGCTGGTAACGCACATCCGGGCCAACCGGCACCAACTGCGCCGCCCCCTCCACCAGCCGCAGGAAATGCCGGTTGCACGGATAGCCCGGGTCCGCCAGCAGCCAGTGCTTGCCGGGATCGACCAGCAGGCTGCTGGCCAACAACAAGGCCCCGGAGCCGCCCGGGGTGATCAGGATGCGCTGCGGGTCGATATCCAGGCCGTAGCGCTGTTGATAGAAGCCGGAAATGGCCGCGCGCAGCTCGGGAATGCCGCGAGCAGCGGTGTAACGGGTCTTACCGGCGGTCAGCGCGGCCTGGCCGGCCTGGATGATCGGCTCGGCCGTGGTGAAGTCCGGCTCGCCGATCTCCAGGTGAATGACATCCCGACCGGCGGCCTGCAATTCATTGGCACGAGCCAAAAGGGCCATCACATGGAAAGGTTCGATAGCGCGGCTGCGCGCACTGTAGGGCTGAGCCATTAGCCTTCCTTCATATAATAAGAGAGGGAACAAAAGCTCGATTCTACCCAACCGGGGAGCGAGGAGAGAGTCTAAAGCGCTTGGCTCCGCCCGATGGCCGGGAGCCATGAGCACCAACGTGGGGCAAAAAACTGACTAAAATTACATTTTGGCCAGGCCCTCGGACTGGCCGGAGCAACCCTCTCCAGGATCTGCAAGCGCCGTGGGCTGGGGGCTCGACAACCGGGAGTAGCGCGGTCCGACTTGTTCTGGTAAGTTCGCCCGCTTGCAGGCGCAGGGCCGGCAACCGTCGGAGATGGAGCAATCCTGCGCAATGGATTACAAGAGTAGAGGCGGTCCATTCATGCCCACCCAAGCAAAGCAACAGAGCAGCCAATCGATCAGTGGCTTCGAACCCTACGTTGAAACGAAGGGCGAAGAGTACATGGGCAAGCCCATGCGCGAGCACTTCACCAAGATCCTGAACAAGTGGAAACAGGACTTGATGCAGGAGGTCGACCGCACGGTTGACCACATGAAAGACGAAGCCGCCAACTTCCCTGACCCGGCCGACCGTGCCAGCCAGGAAGAAGAGTTCAGCCTTGAACTGCGTGCCCGCGACCGTGAGCGCAAGTTGATCAAGAAGATCGACAAGACCCTGCAACTGATCGAAGACGAAGAATACGGCTGGTGTGAATCCTGCGGCGTCGAGATTGGTATTCGCCGTCTGGAAGCCCGTCCTACAGCCGACATGTGCGTCGACTGCAAGACCTTGGCCGAAATCAAGGAAAAACAGGTCGGCAAATAACAGCCGGCCCGAGTGAAAAACGGAGCGTGCGAACGCTCCGTTTTTGTTTCTGGCATTTCAACCGATGGTGCTCCCTGAGCCCGCAGCACGCGACAACCTCGTGTCGACCGAACCAGAGCATGTAATCGCCCTCCCATGACTGCCTCGAACTCCTCATACATCGGGCGTTTCGCCCCGACTCCCAGCGGCTACCTGCATTTCGGCTCGCTGGTGGCAGCCCTCGCCTCGTACCTGGACGCACGCGCCTCCGGTGGGCGCTGGCTGTTGCGCATGGAAGACCTTGACCCACCACGGGAAGAGCCCGGCGCCCAGGCGGCGATTCTCAAGGCCCTGGAAAGCTACGGCTTTGAATGGGACGGCGAAATGGTCCGCCAGAGCGAGCGCCATGACGCCTACGCCGAGGTCCTGAATCGCCTGTTCAACCATGGCCTGGCCTACGCCTGCACTTGCTCGCGCAAACAGCTTGAGCCCTACCACGGGATCTACCCAGGGCTGTGCCGCAACGCTGGCCATGGCCAGGATAATGCCGCGATCCGTCTGCGCGTGCCGGAGCTGGAATACCATTTCAACGATCGAGTACAGGGCGAGTTTCGCCAGCATCTGGGGCGTGAGGTCGGCGATTTCGTGATTCGACGGCGTGACGGCCTGTACGCCTATCAACTGGCGGTGGTGCTGGACGATGCCTGGCAGGGCGTGACCGATATTGTGCGCGGCGCCGACCTCCTGGACTCCACCCCACGCCAGCTATACCTGCAGGAGTTGCTTGGGCTGCCGCAGCCACGCTACCTGCACGTGCCCTTGATAACCCAGCCGGACGGCAACAAGCTGGGCAAGTCCTACCGCTCACCGCCGCTGGCCGAAGATCAGGCCACCGCCCTGTTACTGCGCGCATTGCGGGCGCTGGGGCAGATACCCGGCAGTGAACTGGACGACGCCACCCCGCGAGAAGTGCTGAACTGGGGTATCACTCACTGGGACGCCGGGTTGAACCCGCGCACCCTCAGCGTGCCGGAAGCGCAATTACGCTGACGCCACTTGCAGCTTGGCGCCCATCCGTTACCATCGCCGCACGTTTTCGGGCACGCACACAATAAAGAGAGGCCGGGATGTACATCTATCGCTTGGTCCTGCTCCTGGTAGTGGGGATCTATCTGTTTTCCCCCGCCATCATGGATTGGTGGATCGATGCTACTGGCGCCTGGTATCGCCCGTATCTGCTCTGGCTGATTCTGATCGTCGTGACCTTCATCCTGCAGAGCCAAAAAGATGCCGATGAGCTTTAGCCTGACCCAGATGATCCTGATCAGCGCCGCCTACCTGGCCGTGCTGTTCGGCGTCGCCTGGATCAGTGAACGCGGAATGATTCCGCGCTCGATCATTCGCCACCCGCTGACCTACACCCTGTCCCTCGGGGTCTACGCCAGTGCCTGGGCGTTCTACGGTACGGTCGGCCTGGCGTATCAGTACGGTTACGGCTTCCTGTCCAGTTACCTGGGGGTGTCCGGGGCCTTTCTGCTGGCACCGGTACTGCTCTACCCGATTCTGAAAATTACCCGCACCTACCAGCTGTCATCCCTGGCCGATCTGTTCGCCTTCCGTTTTCGCAGCACCTGGGCCGGCGCACTGACCACGATTTTCATGCTGATCGGTGTGCTGCCGCTGCTGGCGCTGCAAATCCAGGCGGTCGCCGACTCCATTGGCATTCTCACCCGCGAGCCGGTGCAGCATCGGGTTGCCCTGAGCTTCTGCGCACTGATCACCCTGTTCACCATCTTCTTTGGGTCCCGGCATATCGCCACCCGGGAAAAACACGAAGGCCTGGTGTTTGCCATTGCCTTCGAGTCGGTGATCAAGCTAATCGCCATCGGCGGCGTCGGCCTCTACGCCTTGTATGGCGTGTTCGATGGTCCGCAGCAGCTGGAAATCTGGCTCCTGCAGAACCAGACCGCCCTCGCCGCACTGCACACCCCGCTGCAGGAAGGTCCGTGGCGCACCCTGCTGCTGGTGTTCTTCGCCTCGGCGATTGTGATGCCGCACATGTACCACATGACCTTCACCGAGAACCTCAACCCGCGCTCACTGGTCAGCGCCAGCTGGGGCCTGCCGTTGTTCCTGCTGCTGATGAGCCTGGCGGTGCCGCTGATCCTCTGGGCAGGCCTGAAACTGGGCGCCACCACCAACCCGGAATATTTCACCCTTGGCATCGGCATCGCCGCCAACAGCAAGGCCTTGGCGCTGCTGGCTTATGTCGGCGGGCTGTCGGCGGCCAGCGGCTTGATCATCGTCACGACCCTGGCACTGTCGGGCATGGCCCTGAACCACCTGGTGCTGCCGCTGTATCAGCCACCGGCCGAGGGCAATATCTACCGCTGGCTGAAATGGACCCGTCGCGCGCTGATCGTCGCCATTATCATGGCCGGCTACGCCTTCTACCTGCTGCTGGGCGCCGAGCAGGACCTGGCGAACCTGGGCATCGTCGCCTTTGTCGCCACCCTGCAATTCTTGCCCGGCGTGCTGTCCGTACTCTATTGGCCGACCGCCAACCGCCGGGGCTTTATCGCCGGCTTGCTGGCGGGGATCCTGGTATGGCTGGTGACCATGCTGCTGCCGTTGATCGGCAACTTGCAGGGTTTCTATATTCCGCTGTTGAACATGATCTACGTGCTGGATGACACCAGTTGGCATATGGCGGCGATCGCCTCCCTGGCCGCCAACGTGTTGATGTTCACCCTGATCTCGCTGTTCACCAACGCCAGCGCCGAAGAGGCCAGCGCCGCCGAAGCCTGTGCGGTGGACAACGTGCGCCGCCCGCAGCGCCGTGAACTGCATGCGGCTTCACCCCAGGAATTCGCCACACAGCTGGCCAAGCCCCTGGGCGCCAAGGCTGCGCAGAAGGAAGTCGAACAGGCCTTGCGCGACCTTTATCTGCCCTTCGACGAGCGCCGTCCGTACGCCCTGCGCCGCCTGCGCGACCGCATCGAGGCCAACCTGTCCGGGCTGATGGGGCCCAGCGTGGCCCAGGACATGGTCGAGACCTTCTTGCCCTATAAGGCCAGCGGCGAAAACTACGTCACTGAAGACATCCACTTTATTGAGAGCCGGCTGGAGGATTACCACTCGCGCCTGACAGGCCTTGCCGCCGAGCTCGACGCCTTGCGCCGCTACCACCGGCAAACCCTGCAGGAACTGCCGATGGGGGTCTGCTCCCTGGCCAAGGATCAGGAGATCCTGATGTGGAACAAGGCCATGGAGGAGCTGACCAATATCCCGGCGCAACACGTGGTCGGCTCGCGCCTGAGCACCATTGCCGATCCCTGGAAAGAACTGCTGCAGGGTTTCATCAACCTGCCTGACGAACATTTGCACAAACAGCACCTGGCCCTCGACGGCCAGACCCGCTGGCTCAACCTGCACAAGGCTGCCATCGATGAGCCCCTGGCCCCGGGCAATAGCGGCCTGGTGCTGCTGGTGGAGGACCTGACCGAAACCCAGATGCTCGAAGACAAGCTGGTGCACTCCGAGCGACTGGCCAGCATCGGCCGCCTGGCTGCGGGCGTGGCCCACGAAATTGGCAACCCGATCACCGGTATTGCCTGCCTGGCGCAAAACCTGCGCGAAGAACGGGAAGATGACAGCGAGCTGACCGAAATCAGCGGCCAGATCCTTGAGCAGACCAAGCGGGTGTCGCGCATCGTGCAATCGCTGATGAGCTTCGCCCATGCCGGCAGCCATCAGCACAACGACGAGCCGGTCTGCCTGGCCGAAGTCGCCCAGGACGCCATCGGTCTGCTGGCGCTGAACCGGCGCAATTTCGAAGTGCAATTTTTCAACCTGTGCGACCCCGATCACTGGGTCGACGGCGACCCGCAACGGCTCGCCCAGGTTCTGATCAATCTGCTGTCCAACGCCCGCGACGCCTCACCGGCGGGCAGTGCAGTACGAGTGAAAAGCGAGGCCTCGGAACATACGATCGATCTGATCGTAGAAGACGAAGGCAGCGGCATTCCGAAGAACATCATGGACCGATTGTTCGAACCTTTCTTCACCACCAAGGATCCTGGCGAAGGCACCGGACTGGGCCTTGCACTGGTCTATTCCATCGTTGAAGAGCATTATGGACAAATCACCATCGACAGCCCGGCTGACACCGAAAGCCAACGCGGCACCCGTATCCGGGTGACTCTACCGCGTCATGTCGAAGCGACGTCCGCTGTGAACTGAGACCGTCGAGAGAATTGAATCAATGCCGCACATTCTGATCGTCGAAGACGAAACCATCATCCGCTCCGCCTTGCGTCGTCTGCTGGAGCGCAACCAGTACCAGGTCAGCGAAGCCGGCTCGGTGCAGGAAGCGCAGGAGCGTTTCAGCATCCCCACGTTCGACCTGATCGTCAGTGATTTGCGCTTGCCGGGCGCCCCCGGTACCGAGCTGATCAAGCTCGGCCAGGGCACGCCGGTGCTGATCATGACCAGCTACGCCAGCCTGCGTTCGGCCGTTGACTCAATGAAGATGGGCGCGGTGGATTACATCGCCAAACCTTTCGACCACGACGAAATGCTCCAGGCCGTGGCGCGCATCCTGCGCGACCGGCAAAGCGCCCAGGCCAACCCGGCTGAGCGTCCGGCGGGCAAGGCAGCCAACGCTGGCGAGAAAGCCGGCGCCGGAAACAGTAATGGCGAAATCGGCATCATCGGCTCATGCCCGCCGATGCAGGACATGTACAGCAAGATCCGCAAGGTCGCCCCGACCGACTCCAATGTACTGATCCAGGGCGAATCCGGGACCGGCAAGGAACTGGTGGCCCGCGCCCTGCACAATCTGTCGAAACGTGCCAAGGCGCCGATGATTTCGGTCAACTGTGCAGCCATTCCGGAAACCCTGATCGAGTCCGAACTGTTCGGCCACGAAAAAGGTGCATTCACCGGGGCCAGCGCCGGGCGCGCGGGCTTGGTGGAAGCAGCGGACGGCGGCACGCTGTTCCTCGACGAAATTGGCGAGCTGCCCCTGGAAGCCCAGGCGCGCCTGTTGCGGGTACTGCAGGAAGGCGAAATCCGTCGTGTCGGCTCGGTGCAGTCGCAGAAGGTGGATGTGCGCCTGATCGCTGCAACCCACAGGGACCTCAAGAGCCTGGCCAAGATCGGCCAGTTCCGTGAAGACCTTTATTACCGACTGCACGTGATTGCCCTCAAGCTGCCCGCACTGCGTGAACGTGGCGCCGACGTCAACGAGATCGCCACCGCCTTTCTGGCACGCCAGAGCGCACGCGTGGGCCGCACCGACCTGAGGTTTGCCCCGGACGCCGAACAGGCCATTCGTCATTATTCCTGGCCAGGAAACGTGCGGGAGCTGGAAAACGCCGTCGAGCGTGCGGTGATCCTGTGTGAAAGCCCGGAGATTTCTGCCGAGCTGCTGGGCATCGATATCGAACTGAGCGACCTGGACGATGACGACTTCATCGGCCTGGCTCCGCAACAGGGCGGCGCCAATACCACCAGCCACGAGCCCACCGAAGATCTGTCTCTGGAAGACTACTTCCAGCATTTCGTGCTCGAGCATCAGGACCATATGACCGAGACCGAACTGGCACGCAAACTGGGCGTCAGCCGCAAGTGCCTGTGGGAACGGCGCCAGCGCCTGGGCATTCCACGACGCAAGACCGGGGTCGCCAGCGAAAGCTGAACCTTCGCTGTAGGAAGTGCGGGTAACACTCGACTTTGTGAAAAAACTGTTACCTCTGCAATTTCACGTAACAAAAGCCGGGGCTAAAGGTAACGAAGCCCCGGCTTTTTTTTGCCCGTAAAAAACCCAAAACACCGGTCAACCCCCAGTTTCATTGGGGCTCGCAAAAGTTGGCACGGCATCTGCTATATGTCTGGTACAAGAACAATAACAAGCAATGCATAAGACAATAAAAATAAGACGAATCGACTCACGCATAATAAAAACAACACGGCGGAGGCGCAGCTAACTGATTCTTTTGGAGAGGCGTTGTATTTGGGGCTTGCCCCACAACCAGGCCGAGAACAACAAAAACTGCCCTAAGGCAGAGCCTGAACTGGTTGGATCATCAGATCATTGCAACACAGCGATCAAAGCAATCCGTTTGCTCTTGGCTCCCGATTGGGAGGGTCACTCTGGGTAAACCAGGTGACACGGGCGTTAAACAAAAACAAGAAGCCCAAAACCAATAATAAAAATAGAGCACGCAACTACTTCTGGGGGAGCTTCGGCTCCCCTTGTAGTTTCCGCGATTCAGCTTTCCCCGCCCAACCCATGCCGCTCACGGCTTTCAGCTCAAAACTCCGCCGTCCTACACCATCCCCCGACTAAATGCTAGAATCCCGGCCCATCATGCGGTCATTCTTCGTTATGGCCGAACATTCCTTCAAACAGTGCATCCCATGCTGAAGAAGTTGTTCCAGTCATTCCGTTCGCCCAAGCGTCATACGCAACACATCCGTAGCACGCCTGAAGTGCTCAACAGCAGCCAACATTCGCTGCAACGCGCCCAGTTCAGCCGCTATGCGGTGAACATCGTCGAACGCCTGCAGAACGCTGGCTATCAGGCGTACCTGGTAGGTGGTTGCGTGCGCGACATGCTGCTCAATATCACGCCCAAGGATTTCGACGTCGCCACCAGCGCCACACCGGAACAGGTGCGGGCAGAGTTTCGTAACGCGCGCATCATCGGTCGCCGTTTCAAACTGGTGCATATCCATTTTGGTCGCGAAATCATCGAGGTCGCGACCTTCCGCGCCAACCACCCGCAGAACGACGAAGAGGAAGACAGCAATCAGTCCTCGCGTAATGAAAGCGGGCGGATCCTGCGCGACAACGTCTACGGCACCCTCGAAGAAGATGCCCAACGCCGCGACTTCACCATCAACGCCCTGTATTACGATCCGGTCAGTGAGCGCATTCTCGATTACGCCAATGGCGTGCACGACATCCGCAATCATCTGATCCGCCTAATCGGCGACCCTCAGCAACGCTACCAGGAAGACCCGGTGCGGATGCTGCGGGCCGTGCGCTTCGCAGCCAAGCTGGATTTCGGCATCGAGAAGCACACCGCCGCGCCGATTCGCGACCTGGCCCCGATGCTGCGGGAGATCCCGTCGGCACGCCTGTTCGAGGAAGTGCTCAAGCTGTTCCTCTCGGGCCACGCAGCAGACACCTTTGAGATGCTGGTGGACCTGCAACTGTTCGATCCGTTGTTCCCGGCCAGCGCCGAGGCCCTTGAGTACAACCCGACTTATACCCATACCCTGATCAGCGAAGCCCTGGCCAATACCGATCTGCGCATCAAGCAGAACAAACCGGTGACCCCGGCCTTCCTCTTCGCCGCCCTGCTCTGGCCGGCCCTTCCAGCCCGCGTGTTGCGCCTGCAGGAACGCGGCATGCCGCCAATTCCGGCGATGCAGGAAGCGGCACATGAGCTGATCGCCGAACAGTGCCAGCGCATAGCAATTCCGAAACGCTTCACCATGCCGATCCGCGAGATCTGGGACATGCAGGAGCGCCTGCCACGTCGTAGCGGCAAGCGCGCCGACCAGTTACTGGACAACCCGCGTTTTCGTGCCGGCTATGACTTCCTGCTGCTGCGTGAGAGCGCAGGTGAGCAGACCGATGGCCTGGGCGAGTGGTGGACTGATTATCAGGATGCCAACGATGCCGAACGCCGCGACATGATCCGCGACCTCAGCGGCAAGGATGACAGTGCCAGCGGCGCTCCACGTAAACGCCGCCGCAGCAGCGGCGCCAAGCGCAAACGCAGCGCGGGCCCATCCGGCGAGTAAGTTGATGGAGCGCATCTACATCGGCATGGGCAGCAATCTGGCTGCCCCGACGCAACAACTGCGCAGCGCAACTGATGCCCTGGCGCAGCTGCCCGAGACCGAGTGGGTGGGCGTGTCGTCTTTCTATCAGAGCGACTCCCTGCTGCCCGGCCAACCGCGCTACACCAACGCAGTCGCGGCGTTTGATAGCCGCCTGTCCCCTCTGGCCTTGCTGGATGCGCTGCAAGCCATCGAAAACAGCCAGGGCCGGGAGCGCAACGAGCGCTGGGGCCCGCGCACCCTTGATCTGGATATCCTGCTGTTCGGTGACCGCCTGATCGACGAGCCGCGGCTCAAGGTCCCGCACTACCACATGCACGCCCGGGCCTTTGTCCTCTACCCCCTGGCGGAACTGGCTCCGGAAAACCTGCAACTGGCCGACGGCCGTACCCTGCGCGAACTCCTCGCGGCCTGCCCTTTTGTCGGGCTGGAACGGCTGGCCTGACAGCTGAAACGCATCAGTAACCGCGGTAACACCCGCGGCGTAACAATGCGGTAACACATCCAATTGACTTCCCGAGTTCTCCTCACGACTATAGGCGTCCCGTTGCCGCCAACCTGGCGTTAAAGGGCGCAATCCAGGCCTTATAAGCACGACAAAAGACCGTGCGCCTGAATAAACGAAGAATCACGCGCGTTACTCGCAGTAGTTTCCAAAGCGCCTGAATGAGGACCTTTTGATGCCGGATATCACCCTGACCACCCTGCAAAACCTCAAGCAGAAAGGCGAGAAGATCGCCATGTTGACCTGCTATGACGCCACCTTCGCCCACACCTGCTGCGAAGCGGGCGTCGACGTTCTGCTGGTGGGCGACTCCCTCGGCATGGTCTTGCAAGGGCACGACAGCACCCTCCCTGTTACCACCGCCGAAATGGCCTACCACGTGGCTTCGGTCAAACGCGGTAACAGTGGTGCGCTGATCCTCGCCGACCTGCCCTTCATGGCCTATGCCACCACCGAACAAGCCCTCAACAACAGCGCCCAGCTGATGCAGGCCGGTGCGCACATGGTCAAGGTCGAAGGTGCACTGTGGCTGGCGGATTCGATTCGCCTGCTGGCCGAGCGCGGCATTCCGGTGTGCGCGCACATGGGCCTGACCCCACAGTCGGTGAATATCCTGGGTGGGTACAAGGTCCAGGGCCGCAACGAGAACCAGGCCCGGCAGATGCGCGCGGATGCCATCGCCCTGGAGCAGGCGGGGGCAGCGATGCTGCTGCTCGAATGCGTGCCCAGCGAGCTGGCCACTGAAATCACCCAGGCGGTGAAAATCCCGGTGATCGGCATCGGCGCCGGCAGCGCCACCGACGGCCAGGTTCTGGTGATCCACGACATGCTCGGGCTGTCACTGAGCGGCCGTGCGCCCAAGTTCGTGAAGAACTTCATGGCCGGCCAGGACAGCATCCAGTCCGCCCTGGCCGCCTACGTCAATGAAGTCAAAGCCGGGACTTTCCCGGGCGCTGAACACGGATTCTCTGCATGAATACTGTTAAAACTGTGCGCGAGCTGCGCGCGGCGGTGGCTCGCGCCCGTAGCGAAGGCAAACGTATCGGTCTGGTCCCGACCATGGGCAACCTGCACAGCGGCCATGCCGCACTGGTGACCAAGGCGGCGCAGCGAGTGGATTTCGTGGTGGCGAGCATTTTCGTCAACCCGCTGCAATTCGGCGCGGGCGAAGACCTCGACAAGTACCCTCGGACCCTGGCCGCCGACCAGGAAAAACTGCTGCAAGCCGGCTGCCACCTGCTCTTCGCCCCCAGCGTTGAAGAGGTGTATCCGGAAGGCATGAGCGGCCAGACCCGAGTCAGCGTCCCTCAGCTTTCCGAAGGCCTGTGCGGCGCCAGCCGTCCCGGGCATTTCGAGGGCGTGGCGACCGTGGTCTGCAAGCTGTTCAACATGGTGCAGCCGGACCTCGCGGTGTTTGGCCAGAAGGACTTTCAGCAACTGGCGGTCATTCGTGCCCTGGTCCAGGACCTGAACATGCCGATCCAGATTATCGGCGAGCCGACCGTACGGGCCGCCGACGGCCTGGCCTTGTCTTCGCGCAACGGCTACCTCGACGAGCAACAACGCGCCATCGCGCCGGCGCTGTACCGCAGCCTGAGCCAGATCGCCCAGGCTATCGAACAGGGCGAACGGGATTATCCCAAGCTGCTGGGCGAACAACGCCAGCAACTGGAAGCGGCCGGTCTACGTCCCGATTACCTGGAGATCCGCCACGCCACGAACCTGCGCCTGGCCACGGCAGATGACCGCGACCTGGTGATTCTGGCGGCCGCGTATCTGGGCGCCACACGCCTGATCGATAACCTTCATCTGAACCTCGACGCCACGGCATAAAAGCATGATTGCCCGAAGCAGGACCTTCGGGCAAACTGCCGCCGCCAGGGGCCCGCAGCCACTATTGCCGCGCCCCGCCCGAGGATCTGACAAGGGATACACCCCATGCACGCCATCATGCTCAAGGCCAAGCTGCATCGCGCCGAAGTCACCCACGCTGTGCTCGATTACGAAGGCTCTTGCGCCATCGATGGCGAATGGCTGGACCTGTCTGGCATCCGTGAGTACGAACAGATCCAGATCTACAACGTCGACAATGGCGAACGTTTCACCACCTACGCCATTCGCGGCGAGCCCGGTTCGCGCATGATCTCGGTCAACGGCGCCGCAGCGCACAAGGCCAAGGTCGGCGATCGGGTGATCATCTGCGCCTATGCCCACTACAGCGAAGCCGAGCTGCTCAACTTCCAGCCGCGCATGCTGTACATGGCCCCCGGCAACGAGCTGAGCCACACCAGCAATGCCATCCCGGTTCAGGTCGCCTGAAACCACTCTTTTCTAACAATCCACACCCCTTTGTTGCACCCGCCGTGCGCGCCGGTATAAAAAAGTACCGGCCACAGGTCAGACAAAGCCAAGACAGATCAACACGCGAGGGTTACTGTAATTGCCCCGCGCCATTTATCGTGTTGACGCAGGGTCGACCGAACGAGGCCTGTCATCCAACAGGACGTTCCGGGCTTTTCAGTGTCCAAAAGGCAGTTCAAGCAAAAGGAAAACCGCAGCGATGGCGTATTACCGCACCCCTCATGACGTTACCGCTCTGCCCGCCTGGCAGGCGTTGAATGACCACCGCCAAGCCATGCAGGATTTCAGCATGCGCGAAGCCTTCAATGCCGACCCGCAGCGCTTTCATCATTTCAGCCTGAGCAGCTGTGGGCTTTTTCTCGATTATTCAAAAAACCTGATCAACAGCGAAACCCGCGACCTGCTGGTGGGCCTGGCTGACGAAGTCGGCCTGCAGGACGCGATCAGGGCGCTGTTCAATGGCGAGTTGGTCAACTCTTCCGAAGGGCGCCCGGCCCTGCATACCGCCCTGCGCCGCCCGGTAGGCGACAAACTGTCGGTCAATGGCGTCAACGTGATGCCTGACGTGCACAAGGTGCTGAATCAGATCACCGACCTGGTGGGTCGCATTCACGACGGCCTGTGGCGTGGCTACACCGAAAAACCGATCACCGACGTGGTGAACATCGGTATCGGTGGCTCGTTCCTGGGCCCGGAACTGGTTTCCGAAGCCCTGCTGTCCTATGCCCAAAAAGGCGTGCGCTGCCATTACCTGGCGAACATCGACGGCAGTGAGTTCCATGAGCTGACCCTCAAGCTGCGCGCCGAGACCACGCTGTTCATCGTCTCGTCGAAATCCTTCAATACCCTGGAAACCCTGAAAAACGCCCAGGCCGCACGCGCCTGGTACCTGGCCCAGGGTGGTTCGGAAGCCGAGCTGTATCGGCACTTCATTGCGGTTTCCAGCAACAACGCCGCTGCCGTGGCGTTCGGTATCCGCGAAGAAAACATCTTCCCGATGTGGGATTGGGTCGGCGGCCGCTATTCGCTGTGGTCGGCCATCGGGTTGCCGATCGCCCTGGCCATCGGCATGTCGAACTTCAAGGAACTGCTGTCCGGTGCCTACACCATGGACCAGCATTTCCAGAGCGCGCCATTCGAACAGAACATGCCGGTACTGCTGGCGTTGCTGGGCGTCTGGTACGGCAACTTCTGGGGCGCGCAGAGCCACGCGATCCTGCCGTACGACCACTACCTGCGTAACATCACCAAGCACTTGCAGCAGTTGGACATGGAGTCCAACGGCAAGAGCGTGCGCCAGGACGGTACCCCGGTGTCCACTGATACCGGCCCGGTCATTTGGGGCGGCGTCGGCTGCAACGGTCAGCACGCTTACCACCAGTTGCTGCACCAAGGCACCCAACTGATTCCGGCCGATTTCATCGTGCCGATCGTCAGCTTCAACCCGGTCTCCGACCACCACCAGTGGCTGTACGCCAACTGCCTGTCGCAAAGCCAGGCGCTGATGCTGGGCAAGACCCGCGCCGAAGCCGAAACCGAACTGCGCGACAAAGGCCTGAGCGAAGACGAAGTGCAGAAGCTTGCGCCGCACAAGGTGATTCCGGGCAACCGCCCAAGCAACACCCTGGTGGTCGAGCGCATCAGCCCGCGTCGCCTGGGCGCACTGGTGGCGCTGTATGAACACAAGGTGTTCGTGCAGAGCGTGGTGTGGGGCATCAACGCCTTTGACCAATGGGGCGTGGAGCTGGGCAAGGAGCTGGGCAAAGGCGTCTACAACCGCCTGGTTGGCAGCGAGGAAACACCGGCTGACGATGCCTCCACTCAGGGTTTGATCAACTACTTCCGCGGTCGCCACCGCGGCTGACGGGTTGTTCGGCGTGGCCTGATCAACGGGCCACGCTTTCACCTCCTGTAACAAAGGCAACGGCCAACCGGCGATGCACCCGCAAGCCGCGCACCGCCTAACCTGCTGCGACCCAGGCCAACCCCGCCTCGACCTCGACGGCGGGCCTGCCTCTTGAACCCTCCCCCCGCTCGGCGCATCTTTATTACTTGTCGCAAAAACAAGAATAAGGAACCGTCATGTTCGATATCAGCACGTTCCCCAAAGCCGATGCCGTCCGCCGGGCAGCACAACTGAGCCAGGACGATTACCAGCGCCTGTACCGACAATCCATCGAACACCCCAGCGTCTTCTGGGCCGACCAGGCCACACGTTTTCTCGACTGGAGCAAACCGTGGCAGACCGTCCAGCGCTATGACCTGAAAACCGGTTCCGCCAGCTGGTTTGCCGGTGCCGAGCTGAACGTCAGCTACAACTGCATAGACCGTCACCTGGAACAGCGTGGCGATCAGGTGGCCATTCTCTGGGAAGGCGACGATCCGGCCGAGTCGCTGCAGATCACCTATAAAAAGCTCCACCACTACGTGTGTCGCCTGGCCAACGTGTTGAAAAGCCGTGGCGTGAAGAAGGGCGACCGGGTGTGCATCTACATGCCGATGATCCCCGAAGCCGCTTACGCCATGCTCGCCTGCACGCGAATCGGCGCCGTGCACTCGGTGGTCTTTGGTGGCTTCTCCCCGGATGCCTTGCGCGACCGGATTCTGGATGCGGATTGCCGCACCGTCATCACCGCCGATGAAGGCGTGCGCGGCGGCAAGTTCGTACCGCTCAAAAACAACGTCGACCAAGCCCTGCTCAACTGCCCCGGAGTCAGTACCGTCGTGGTGGTCGAGCGCACGCAAAACCCGGTGAACTGGGTCGAAGGCCGCGACCTCTGGTATCACCAGGCCCTGCGCAGCGTCGACGATGACTGCCCGCCGGAGCCCATGGACGCCGAAGACCCGCTGTTTATCCTCTATACCTCGGGCAGCACTGGCAAACCCAAGGGCGTGCTGCATACCACCGGCGGTTACCTGCTGCAGGCGGCCATGACCTTCAAGTACGTGCTCGACTACCGCGACGGCGAAGTCTTCTGGTGCACTGCGGATGTCGGCTGGGTCACCGGCCACAGCTACATCGTCTACGGCCCGCTGGCCAATGGCGCCACGACCCTGATCTTCGAGGGCGTGCCCAGCTACCCGAGCAGCTCGCGGTTCTGGGAGGTCATCGACAAACACCAGGTGAATATTTTCTACACCGCGCCAACCGCTCTGCGGGCCTTGATGCGCGAAGGCCCCGAACCCTTGCAGCAAACCTCGCGCAGCAGCCTGCGCCTGCTTGGCAGCGTCGGCGAACCGATCAACCCGGAAGCCTGGGAGTGGTATTTCAATGTGGTGGGCGAGCAACGCTGCCCGATCGTCGATACCTGGTGGCAGACCGAGACCGGCGGCATCATGCTCAGCCCCCTGGTCAGCGCAACCCGGATCAAGCCCGGCTGCGCCACCCAGCCCATGTTTGGCGTACAACCCGTGCTGCTGGACGAACAGGGCAAGGAAATCACCGGCGCCGGCAGCGGCGTGCTGGCCATCAAAGCCAGCTGGCCTGGGCAGATCCGCAGCGTCTATGGCGATCCGCAGCGCATGGTCGACACCTATTTCAAACCTTACCCCGGCTACTACTTCACCGGTGACGGCGCACGCCGCGACGAGGACGGCGATTACTGGATCACCGGGCGCATCGATGACGTGATCAATGTCTCCGGCCATCGCATCGGCACCGCCGAGGTCGAGAGCGCGCTGGTGCTGCATGACAGCGTTGCCGAAGCCGCCGTGGTCGGTTACCCCCATGACCTCAAGGGCCAGGGCATCTATGCCTTCGTCACCCCAATGAACGGGGTCGAAGCCAACGATGACTTGAAGAAACAACTGCTGGCCCTGGTCAGCAAGGAAATCGGCAGCTTCGCCAAGCCGGAACTGCTGCAATGGGCGCCGGCCTTGCCGAAAACCCGGTCGGGCAAGATCATGCGGCGTATCCTGCGCAAGATCGCCTGCAACGAGCTGGACAGCCTGGGCGACACCTCGACCCTGGCCGACCCCAGCGTGGTCGAGGGGCTGATCGACAAACGCCTGAACCTCTGAATCGGCGCGGCCCAGGCCGCGCTTCTCTCATGAAGACATCACCGAGCTGTCATGGAATTCATTCGTAGCCGCATCGAAAACCAAGTCATGAGCCTGTCCGGCCTGTCGCTGGGCAAACTCGACCTGGAAAACCCCAAGGGCGACCCGGGCCTGTTCGGCCCGGACTCGGTCAGTTGGCAAGTGCATGGCGATTTCAGCAGCATGCTGATCGGCGGCATCAGTGCCCTATTGATGCAGGCTCTGCACCCACTGGCCCTGGCCGGGGTCTGGGACCATTCAAACTTTCGCCAGGACATGCTCGGCCGCCTGCGCCGCACCGGCCAGTTCATTTCCGGCACCACCTTCGGTTCGCGCCAGGATGCTGAATGGCTGATCGACAAGGTGCGCACCATTCACCTGCAGGTGGTGGGCACCGCGCCCGATGGCCGCCCCTACGCCGCCAGCGACCCTGACCTGCTGACCTGGGTGCATGTGGCTGAAGTCAGCAGCTTCCTCGCGGCCCACTTGCGCTACCGCAACCCGAACTTGTCACCCGCCGATCAAGACCGGTATTACGCCGAGATCGCGCTGGTTGCCGAACGCCTCGGCGCCCGCGATATCCCGCGCTCGCGCCGGGAGGTCGGCGATTACCTGGCCCGCATGCAACAGCAGTTGTTGTGTGACGAACGCAGTCGAGAAGTGCTGCGGCTGTTGCTGGCGGCCCCCGCTCCCAGCCGTCTGGCTAAGCCTTTTGGCGCACTGATGATGAAGGCCGGAATCGATCTGCTGCCGGACTGGGCCAGTGCGATGCTCGACGTCAGCCAGAACCCGCTGCAACGCCAGTTGATCCGCGCCAGCGTCAACCGCAGTGCGCCCATGCTGCGCTGGGCGGTGCGTAATGGCTCGGTACAACGGGCGAAACGGCGCATGGGGCTGTAAGACCGAAGCAGTAAAGGACGCAGAAACTGATGAGTTGCCCGGGGGCGGTTGAATAGGTTGCGCTCCCAGGGCGCAGGCCAGCAGGAACAAGCCCTCTGGCGACATAGCTGGTAAACTGCCGCGCCCAATCATTCGCAAGGCGCCCGCATGTCTTCCTTGAATCAGGCGCTGCGCGCCGCCCTCGATCATCGCCAGGACCTGCTCGCCGAGTTGCATCAGCAAGGCACCGATTGCTATCGCCTGTTCCACGGCAGCCAGGAAGGGGCCGGCGGCCTGACCGTCGACCGCTATGGCCCGCAACTGCTGGTGCAGAGCTTTCACCAGAGCCTGGAACGCGACACGCTGCTGGAACTGCACCAGGCCATCAACCAACACCTGGGCCTGGACACCCTGCTGGTCTACAACGACCGCTCTCGGGGCAACTCGCGGATCGACCGCGAAGACACGGTGTATCGCGCCGATGAGGCCGCGCTGCAAGACCTGGTGGGCCATGAATGGGGCTTGAACTACCGGGTCCGCGGCCGACATGCGGGGCAGGATCCCCTGCTGTTTCTCGACCTGCGCAACGCCCGCGGCTGGGTCAAGGCACACAGCGCCGGCAAAAGCGTGCTCAACCTGTTTGCCTATACCTGTGGCGTCGGCCTGAGTGCCGCAGCCGGCGGCGCCCGCGAGGTCTGCAACCTGGACTTCGCCGAAGGCAACCTGGCGGTGGGCCGGGAGAACGGTGCGCTGAACCCGCAGTTGCCGACCATGGAGTTCGTGCAGTCCGATTACTTCCCGGCCATTCGCCAATTGGCCGGACTGCCCATCAGCCAGCGTCGCGGGCAGAAACTGCCCAGTTATCCGCGCCTGGAACAGCGTCAATACGACCTGGTATTGCTCGACCCGCCCGCCTGGGCCAAGAGCGCCTTCGGCACCGTCGACCTGTTGCGCGATTACCAGAGCCTGCTGAAGCCGGCGTTGCTGGCCACCGCCGAGGATGGGGTGCTGATCTGCTGCAACAACCTGGCAAAGGTATCGATGGACGACTGGCGTGGACAGGTGCTGCGTTGCGCCGAAAAGGCCGGGCGCCCGGTGCGTGACTGCCAGGTACTGACCCCCGGCGCGGACTTCCCGTCGCAGGACCAACAGCCACCGCTCAAGACCCTGGTCCTGCAACTCTGACCCGGTAGCGGCAAATCTGAACAATCCTGTATCCACCGATTGTTTCGGAACCGGAAACGCGTGCCATACTCCAAGGCACTTCCGATATCAGATAGATGAAGCCCTCGCATGACCAAAGGATTGATTCGCGCTATCGGCGCCCTGTTGACTGCTCTTGCCCTTTACAGTCTGTTGGGCTTTCTGATCTTGCCGGGCATTGCCTTGCGGGTGGCCAATCAGCAACTCGCCAACTACGCCACCACCCCGGCCCATATCCAACGTATCGAATTCAATCCGTACAGCCTGGAGCTCACGCTCTGGGGGCTGAATATCGGTGCGCCAGGTAAAGAGCAGGTAGGCTTCGAACGCCTCTATCTGAACCTGCAACTGGACAGCCTGTGGACCCGCGCGCTGCATCTGGCGGATATCGAACTGGATAAACCCAAGACCGAGATCCTGTTTGACAAGGAAGGCAAACTCAATCTGCTGGGGCTGTTCAAGATCCCCGCCAGCGAACCGACCCCTGCCGATCCCGACGCCAAGCCGTTCCCACTGCGTATCGAGCGCATCAAGCTGGCGAGCGGTTATGTGCACTTCCAGGACCTGCGCCCGAGCGAGCCGATCGAGTTCCTGTACGACAAACTCGACTTCGAGTTGAAGAACCTCAGCACCCTGCCCGATGACAACGCCGACATGACCCTGGTCGCGGCCGGGCCCGAAGGCGGACAGATCGACTGGTCCGGTAACTTCAGCCTGATCCCGCTGACTTCCGAGGGCAACCTGAAGGTCACTGACGGCAAGATGAAAGTCTGGTGGCCCTACGTTCGCGACGCCGTGCCGCTGGTTCTCGAGGACGGCATCCTCAACCTCAGCACGCACTACACGCTCAACCTGTCCAAGGAAACCGAGTTGCTGCTCAGCGATACTTCGCTGAGCGTCGCGCCCTTCGCCATCAAGGCCCCGGACGGCCGTCCCCTGGCCCGCCTGGAGCGCCTGGATGTCAGCGAAACCACGATAGACCTGGCCAAGCAGCAGGTGGTGGTCGGCAAGATTCGCAGCCAGAAGCTGGAAACCTGGGCCGCCCTCGAAGCCGATGGCCAGCTGGATTGGCAAAAACTGTTCGCCAGCCAACCGGCCAAACCGGCACCGGCCCCAGCGCCCGCGACTGCCGACACCCCCAAGGCGCAGCCGGCAGCACCGAGCAAACCCTGGCAGGTGTTGCTCAAGGATGTGCAACTGCGCAATTACCAGGTGCACCTCGCAGACCGTAAAGCCAAACCTGCGGTGGCCCTGGAAGTCGGTCCGCTGAACCTGGACCTGCAGAATTTCGACAGCCTCAACCAGTCGCCCTTTACCCTCAAGCTCGACAGCGGGCTGGGCAAACAGGGCAAGCTCCAAGCGAACGGCGAGGTCAACCTGAACCCGGTCACGGCCAAGCTCCAGGTGCAGACCCGGGATATCGACCTGCGGGTCGCGCAGTCCTATATCAGCCCGTTCATTCGCCTGGAACTGCGCAGCGGCATGCTCGACAGCGACCTGGCGGTCAACCTGAAAAAAGTCGACCCGCTGACACTCGCCATCACCGGCCGCGCCGAAGTGAACCAGTTGCACACCCTCGACACCCTGAAAACCCGCGACTTCGTGAAGTGGCAAAAGGTCGTGGTCGAAGGTCTCAACTATCAACACGGCGACAGCCTGTCGATCGACAAGGTCAACCTGTACCAGCCTTATGCGCGGTTCATGATCAACGATGACCGCACCACCAACGTCGACGACTTGCTGATTCCGCAACCGGCCAACAGCGGCGCCAAGCCTGCTGCCAAACCCGCGCCAGGCAAGGACAAACCGCTGGGGATTCACATTGGTGCGATTGCCATCAATGACGGCTCGGCCAACTTTGCCGACTTCAGCCTGACGCCCAACTTCGCCACCGCGGTGCAACAACTCAACGGGCAGATCGGCACCATCGACAGTCGCCAGGCAAAACCGGCCAGTGTCGACGTCAAGGGCAAGGTCGATCGTTATGCGCCGGTCACCATCAAGGGCAGCGTCAACCCGTTCGACCCCATGGCCGCGCTGGATATCGCCACCAGCTTCAAACGCGTGGAGTTGACCACCCTCACCCCCTACTCGGGCAAGTTCGCCGGCTACCGCATCCGCAAGGGCCGACTCAACCTAGACCTGCACTACCTGATCACCAACGGCCAACTCAAGGCCGAGAACAAGGTGGTGGTCGAACAGCTGCAACTGGGTGAAAAAGTCGACAGCCCGGACGCGGTGAGCCTGCCGCTGAAACTGGCGATTGCCTTGCTCAAGGACGTCGATGGCAAGATTTCCATCGAGCTGCCCGTGACCGGCGACCTCAACAACCCACAGTTCAGTGTCATGCCGATTGTCTGGCAGACCCTGCGTAACCTGATCGTCAAGGCTGCCGCTGCGCCCTTCAAACTTATTGGCGGACTGATCGCGGGTGGAGGTTCGGAAGACCTGGGCAGCGTGTCGTTCGCCCCTGGCTCAAGCGATCTGGGCAAGGACTCGGAAGCCGCGCTGGTAAAACTTGCCAACGCACTCAAGGAGCGTCCGGCCCTGCGCCTGGAGATCGAAGGCACTGCGGCGCAAAGCAGCGATGGTCCACTGCTGGCCCAGCAACGACTGGAACGGGAATACCAGTACAACTACTACAAGATGCTCCAGCGTCGTGGGGACAAGGTGCCCGCCCAAGCGTCGCTGCTGCAAGTACCCGACAGCGAGAAGAGCCCGCTCCTCGAAGGCATTTATCGCACTCGCCTCAAGACCCAGCCGCCGGCCGAGTGGAAGGACCTGGGCAAGGAAGAACGCAGCGCAAAAATGCGTGAAGCGGTGATCAAGTTCTGGAGTGGCAGCGATGTACTGTTGCGCCAACTGGGCCAGGAGCGCGCCAGCAGCATCAAGGACTTCCTGGTGGACAAGGGCCAACTGGCCGATGACCGCGTCTACTTCATCGACGCCAATCTCGGTGAAGCCGAAAGCGATGGCCGAGTCATCACCCCGATGCACCTGGATGCGGAATAACCCCTGACTGCGCCGCAGCCTGAAGGCCGCGGTCTTTTCCCGCCGCAATAGAACAGGCCCCGACACAAAGTGCCGGGGCCTGTAATGACCACATCCTTGTGGTCTTCCGCATGAACCTTCAGGAAGCGCCAGGCGTGTTACTCAGCTCGCCCTACACCTCATCTCCCAGTCCAGGCAAGAACTCTTACTGGGCTTTCAGGCCATCAGCGGAAACCGCTTTAACGCCTTTGATTTTCTTGGTGATGGCAACAGCGGTGGCTTTCTGCGCATCGGTCACCGCGACGGTGGACGACAGCGACACTACACCTTTGTTGGTTTCGACTTTGATGTCGGTGCCTGGGATGCCTTTTTCGGTAACCAGGTCGCTTTTAACTTTGGTGGTGATCCAGGTATCGGAGGTAGCTTCTTTAGCCTTGGTCACTTCACCGGCAGCCACAACCATCGGTGCCTGGGTGTTTTGAGTGGTCTGCGCAAATGCTGCGTTGGCCATGGTCAGGGTCAGAGCGGTAGCAGTTGCGGCAGCGATAGCGAACTTCTTCATACGAGTAACTCCTGTTTTTCTGGAAAGCCTGCGCCGTGTCCTGGCAACAGGGTTACCAGAGATATTGCAGGCGCTGTGCCAACTTCTGATAACAGATAAAACCCTTATAAAACAATAAGTTATAAAAACAGCAAAAATCCGGAATCATGCAATTTGCATGACACCCTGCGGATCTGCGTGCAAGTTGCGGTTTCTCGCTCAACCTTAACCGTCTGAAATCGCGAAACTTTCCCTGCGCCCTGGATTCCGGCCGTATCTGAACCGGAAGACCGGCTTGGCGCGCCCCATGCCCCAGCGGGCGCGACATCCGCAGTTCGTTCCCGGCGTTACATCATGCGCCGCCGGCCGTGCAGCCCTTGGGCGCGTAGTCCGCCCCTACCGTGGTGTTGCACAGCCACCCGGACGTGTTGGTACGACTCAGGGTCAGGGTCTGGTTCAGTACCGGGCCCGGCGCGTTGAGGATGGTGCAGGCAATCACGCCCTCGCCGCTGGCCGCCGTGCCGCTGGCGGTCATGCGGCAATTGGTGGTGAGGGCCGTACCGCCGACCAGTTCAAGGGTCGGGTCACTGCCCTGGTTGAGCTGATCTTCGAAATTGACCTTCAGCGCTGAGGCTTCGGCCAATGCCGCCACCACCTTGGCCCGAGCCTGGTATTTGGAATACAGCGGCAGGGCAAAGGTGGCGAGGATGCCGATGATGGCGACCACCACCAGCAATTCAATCAGGGTAAAGCCCTTCTGACTCTTCATGGACAAGCTCCAAGCATGAACGGGAATGTCATGACCTGAAGTGCTTGAAGCATGGCCTGTGCCAGCCCCTGAAAGCCCGTAGATCAAGGCGTGCAGCGGGGATGGCCGATGGCTTTCATCACAAGGAGTCGCACAAACTGACAATTTTCGTCAGCCGCCAGCCTGGGGCCGAGGGTATTTGCTGGCTAGGCTTGCACAGGAAAACGGCCCAGGGAGGCGCCGTTCCCCAGCGCTCAGGAACATCTCGGGGCAATCACGATCTATCAGGCGGTCGGCGCGACCTTAAAGGCGTCACACCCATTGCCTGCGGCCCGGAATAGTCCAAAGGCGCCAGCAAGGACCGAACCATGGCGGTAAAAGCAGCAAGAGTCAGTGTCTACGCCTGGGAAGGCAGCGACCGAAACGGACGCAAGCTGAGCGGCGAATTGACCGGACACAATCCGGCACTGATCAAGGCGCAATTGCGTCAGCAAGGAATCAACCCGGGGCGGGTGCGGAAAAAGCCAGTGGCGCTGTTCAGCAGCGGCAAAGCCATCGTTGCGCGAGATATCGTGCTGTTCACCAGGCAGATGGCGACCATGATGAAAGCCGGTGTGCCGCTGCTGCAGTCGTTCGATATCATCGCCGAGGGCTTCGACAAGCCGCGCATGCGCAATCTGATCCACGCGCTCAAGCGTGAAATCGAAGCCGGCAACAGCTTTGCCGGGGCCCTGCGCAAACATCCCCGGCAGTTCGACGAGCTGTATTGCAACCTGGTGGATGCCGGCGAGCAAGCCGGCGCCCTGGACACCCTGCTGGAGCGGGTAGCCACCTACAAGGAAAAAAGCGAAAGCCTCAAGGCCAGGATCAAGAAGGCCATGACCTATCCCTTGGCGGTCATCTGCGTCGCCTTGATCGTCAGCGGCATTTTGCTGGTCAAGGTGGTGCCGCAATTTCAGTCGATGTTCGCCGGGCTGAATACCCAACTGCCGGCTTTTACCCAGGCCGTCATCGGGCTCTCGCAGTTTATGCAGGAGCGCTGGTGGCAAATGCTGCTGGCTGGCGCCCTTGCGTTGCTCGCGGCGCGCTACGGCTATCGGCGTTTCCAGGGGCTGCGCGACTGGTTGGATGTCAGCCTGCTGAAGCTGCCACTGGCCGGGCCGCTGTTGTACAAGTCGGCGGTGGCGCGTTACGCCCGGACCCTGGCCACCACCTTTGCTGCCGGCGTGCCCCTGGTGCAGGCCCTGGATTCGGTAGGCGGCGCCACCGGCAACAGCCAGTTCAAAAAAGCGGTGCAGCAGGTCAAGGAGGATGTGGCCAGCGGCATGCAACTGAACTTCGCCATGCGCACCTGTGGAATGTTCCCTACTATGGCGATCCAGATGACGGCGATCGGCGAAGAATCCGGCGCCCTGGACTCCATGCTGGAAAAAGTGGCGACCTACTATGAAGCCGAGGTCGACAACTTGGTCGACACCCTCACCAGCCTCATGGAGCCCTTTATCATGGTGATTTTGGGCAGCATCGTCGGCGGCCTGGTGGTGGCCATGTACCTGCCCATCTTTCAACTCGGCACAGCGATCTGAGCATGTCTTTGACTGAAGTTCTGGCCATCTACCCATTGGCCTTCGTGTTATCCGCGCTGACTCTCGGGCTGCTGATCGGCAGCTTCCTCAATGTGCTGGTCTGGCGCCTGCCCAAAATGCTCCAGCGCGACTGGCAGGCACAGGCCCATGAAGTGCTGGGTCTGCCCGAGCAGTCGCCAGCGCCGACCTATAACCTGCTGTTGCCGCACTCCCACTGCCCGCACTGCGCCCACCAGATCCGCGCCTGGGAGAACATCCCGCTGCTCAGCTACCTGCTGCTGCGCGGGCGTTGCTCACAGTGCGCAGCCAGGATCAGCCCACGCTATCCGCTTACCGAGCTGGCTTGCGGCCTGCTGTCGGCCTTTATTGCCTGGCATTTCGGGTTTGGCTGGCAGGCCGGTGTGGTGCTGCTGCTCACGTGGGGGCTGCTGACGCTGAGCCTGATCGACGCCGAGCATCAACTGCTGCCTGACGTGCTGGTATTGCCCCTGTTGTGGCTGGGGCTGATCGTCAACAGTTTCGGGCTGTTCGTCAGCCTGGACGATGCGCTGTGGGGCGCCGTGCTTGGTTATATGTGCCTGTGGTCGGTGTACTGGCTGTTCAAGCTGCTGACCGGCAAGGACGGCATTGGCCATGGCGACTTCAAGCTGCTGGCCATGATTGGTGCATGGGGCGGCTGGCAGAGCCTGCCACTGACCATCATGCTGGCGTCGCTGGTGGGAGCCTTGGTGGGGGCGCTGATGCTGCGCTGGCGCAATGCGCAAACCTCGACCCCGATCCCCTTCGGGCCCTTTCTGGCAATTGCCGGCTGGATTGCCTTGCTCTGGGGTGGTCAAATAACCGACCTCTATTTGCAGTTTGTCGGGCTCCAATGACTAACCCTGTAACCAAACCCTGGATTCTTGGCCTCACCGGCGGCATCGGCAGTGGCAAAAGCGCTGCGGCGCAACATTTTATCGACCTGGGCATCCATGTCGTGGACGCCGATCACGCCGCTCGATGGGTGGTGGAGCCCGGACGTCCGGCCCTGGCGCGCATCGCTGAACATTTCGGCGCAGGCGTGCTGCAGGCTGACGGCCAGTTGGACCGAGCCGCCCTGCGCAAGCTGATTTTTGAAGTCCCGGAGCAGCGACGCTGGCTCGAAGCCCTGCTGCACCCGTTGATCGCCGAGGAAATCGTCGTCCACTTGGCGCGTGCACAATCGCCCTATGCAATCCTGGTGTCGCCGCTGCTGATCGAGTCCGGCCAGGCGGCAATGACTCAGCGGGTGCTGGTGATCGATGTCCCGCAACAGCTGCAAATCGAGCGCACCCTGCAGCGCGACCAGATCAGCGAACAGCAGATCCAGGCGATTCTCAAGGCCCAGGCCAGCCGCGAAGAGCGTCTGCGCCATGCCGACGATGTGCTGGCCAACGACCGCGACCTTGCCTGGTTGCACAGTGAGGTCGAGCGCCTGCACCACTTTTATCTAACTTTGCGTGGAGGCCAGTCATGAGCCAACCCCTGACCGTAGAATGCCCAACCTGTGGCGCCCCCGTTGAATGGACCGCCGAGAACAGCAACCGGCCGTTCTGCTCGGACCGTTGCAAACTGATCGACCTGGGTGCCTGGGCGTCCGAAGAACACAAGATTCCGGTCAGCCCGGACGCCGAAGACGAATTGTTCTCCGAAGACCTGCCGCCCCGCGCCCACTGAACCCCGGCTGCATCGTCCTAAGGACGCATAAACCCGTAATCCTGCTGGTCGTCGAGGTTCTCCGCGAGAAACTGCAATTCGTCGGCCAGATCCTCAATACTGCGTACGCTCTTGCTCTGCTGCACCACCGCGCTGAGCAGGGCGCGCAGGCTCAGGCCCGGCTCAAAGCCCTGCTCCTGGGCCTGTTCCAGATTCTTGCGCATTTCCTGCCTTGCCCATTCGTAGACACTCATGACCGTACTCCAGAAATTTTCCAGAGCATGAGACGGCGCCTGGCCGACGTAATTGATATGGATCAAGAACGTGGATCGTCGTCCTTCCACGGTGCCGAGAGGTAGCGGGTACGGTTGAAGGTTTCCAGCCACTCGGGGCAGAACACCACCAGCGCGCTGATCACCATGCCGTTGATAAAGGCCTCGGGGAAAATGATCAGCCAAAGGTAGCCGACGAAATCCTCCAGCCACTCAGGCATGGCAAAACGCTCGTCGAACCACAGCAGGCCCAGCCCGACCAACAGGCACAGCAAGGCCGAGAGTGCCGCAGCAAAAAAGCCGGAGCAAAAGATGTACACAAAGGGGTTACGCGGTTGCGCCCGCTCCACGAGGATCGCGCAGCATTCGGTGACCAGCACCGGCAACAGAATCAGCAACGCCCCGTTGACCCCCATGGCGGCCAGGTCCTGACGCCCGAGCAGCACCAGCCCCAACTGGGCCACCAACCCGCCGACCACTGCCAGCGGCCAGTCCAGGAGCAAGGTCACGGCGGTCATGCCGATAAAGTGATAAGACACGCCGGTGTCGAAGTCCCGGCGCACCAGCCACAACATAAACAGCGCGAACACCGTGCCAAACAGCAAATGCTGACGTCGACGGTCGGAGAACAACTCGACCCAGGGCGACCGCGCTATCGCCCAGATCAACACCGGCACATACAGCAGCCAGCCGACCACCAGGGTCGGCGCCGACAGCACGGCCGCACTGATCATGGCTGCAGTTGCTCCAGCGCCTCGCGCAGTTCGGCAGCGGTGGCGTACTCACGTTGCGCAACCAGCCGCCCTTCATTGAGCTGCAACCACAAGACCTTATTCTCGGCGCCGAGATAACGCGGTGCGACTCGTCCTTCGCGGTCGAGCAGAACCCGGTAGGAATAATCGCGCATGGCCGGGACCGCGAACATTTTCGCGATCAGCATCGGCATGCGCTGGATATCCGCGACGAATACCGCGTGTCGCGCCTCCAGATAGCCCTTGGGGCGATCTTCCAGCGCGGCCTTGACCAGCTTGGCCGCGTCCATGTCGCGCGCCACCAGCAACGTATGGGTCTGCTGATCCAGGCTGTAGGGTTGGTCGAACTGGTCGAGCAGGGTCCAGGGCGCCAGGCGCTCCCCGATTTCAGTCGCCTGTGCCCCCAGGCACAGCACACTCAGCAACAGCATCACGCCATACTTCACCGCATTCTCTCCTCTGGGCATCGCACATTGTTCAGGCCAGCAGTCTACACCGCCCTTCGCAGCCCTCCAGTCAAACGAACCTTTCAGCAATCGGCGTTTGGACGCTAAGCTTGGCCTATGGATGACTCAGATTACTTGCGCCTGCTCACCATTCAGGCCGAACAAGCCAATGCGTTCCTGTCCAATGCCCGCAAATGGGAGCGTGAGCGTTGGGTCTGCCAACGCCTGCTGCAAGGCTTGAACATCAGTTACCGCGCCGACGAGTTCACCCCAGCCGGGCAGGAACCACCGGACGTATTGTTTCGCGAGGCCAGCTTCGAGGTGTTTTTCGTCCTCGATAAAGGCCGGCGCCTCAACGACGAATGGCGGGACGAACTACAACGGCGCCGCAGCGCATTCTCCCTGAGCCAACTGGTGCGTCGCGAAGCCAAGCCCAAGCGCATTCCGGCCAGCGAACTGCTGCTGCGCCTGGCGCCCACCCTGCGCAAGAAAGCCCACAACTATAAAGAGCGCGGCATGGACCTGGGCGAGCTGGACATCATTGCCTTCGCCAGCCTCAAGCGTGAAGTGCTGGACCTCAACAGCCACTTCCCGCCGCCCACCGAGTATCTGCGCCAAGGCTGGCGCTCGCTGTCGCTGGTCGGCCCGACCTTCGCCCGAGTCCTGTTCGCCCACCCGGACGCACCGGACTTTTTACGCAGCAACCTGGGACGCAGCATCCTGTTCGACGTCGGGATCAGCCTGTGAGAACCTGGCGCCCTGCGGCACGCACCTGTTCCCGGGGGCCCTGCAAACCTTCGGCTGGAGCTGTAGCTTCCCCACATTTCGCAACGTCTACCTGACGAGGCCTTTATGAGCAGCCGCCTGAACCCCGACGACCAAAAACATGTCGAAGAGTATCTGCAACTGACCCAACACCGTGTCGAGCGCCGGCCCTTTCGGCCGTGGATGCTCCTGGTGGTGGTGCTGGCAGTGACCATCGGCCTGGGCCTGCTGAGCCGTTTTATCAGTTACCTGACGCTATGAGCTGCCTTGCGCTCGCTCGGGTAACTGCACCGATTTCTTTTAGCCTTGCGAGATATCCCCATGACCCATCGTATTGTTATCGTCGGCGGCGGCGCCGGCGGCCTGGAGTTGGCTACCCGCCTGGGTAAGACTCTGGGCAAGCGCGGCACCGCCAGCGTAATGCTGGTCGACGCCAACCTCACCCACATCTGGAAACCGTTGCTACATGAAGTGGCCGCCGGCTCCCTGAACTCCTCCGAAGATGAACTCAACTATGTTGCCCAAGCCAAATGGAACCACTTCGAGTTCCAGCTGGGCCGCATGAGCGGGCTCGACCGCGAGCGCAAGAGAATCCAGCTGGCCGCCACCTACGATGAAAGTGGCGTAGAGCTGCTGCCTGCCCGGGAACTGGGCTACGACACCCTGGTGATCGCCGTTGGCAGCACCACCAATGACTTCGGCACCCAGGGCGCGGCCCAGCATTGCCTGTTCCTCGACACCCGCAAACAGGCAGAGCGCTTCCACCAGCAATTGCTCAACCACTACCTGCGCGCCCACGCAGGGCAAACAGATGCGATTGAACAGATCAGCGTGGCGATCGTAGGTGCCGGCGCCACCGGGGTCGAACTGGCCGCCGAACTGCACAACGCCGCCCACGAGCTGGCCGCCTATGGCCTGGACAAGATCAAGCCGGAAAACATGCACATCACCCTGATCGAAGCCGGCCCACGGGTGCTGCCTGCCCTGCCGGAGCGCATCGGCGGGCCTGTGCATAAAACCCTGGAGAAACTCGGGGTCAGGGTCATGACCAACGCTGCCGTGAGCGAGGTCACCGCCGAAAGCCTGATTACCGCCGACGGCCAGGTGATCCCCGCCAGCCTGAAAGTCTGGGCTGCCGGGATCCGCGCACCGGGGTTCCTCAAGGACATCGACGGCCTGGAAACCAACCGCATCAACCAGCTGCAAGTCCTGCCGACCCTGCAAACCAGCCGCGATGAAAACATCTTCGCCTTCGGTGACTGCGCGGCCTGCCCGCAACCCGGTAGCGATCGCAACGTGCCACCGCGGGCCCAGGCGGCTCACCAGCAGGCCTCACTGCTGGCCAAATCGCTCAAGTTGCGCATCGAAGGCAAGGCCCTGCCTGAATACAAGTACACCGACTACGGCTCACTGATCTCGCTGTCGCGCTTTTCGGCTGTGGGTAACTTGATGGGCAACCTGACCGGTAGCGTCATGCTCGAAGGCTGGTTGGCGCGGATGTTCTACATCTCGCTCTACCGCATGCACCAGATGGCGCTCTACGGCGCATTCCGCACCGCCATGCTGATGCTGGGCAGCCGGATTGGACGCGGGACGGATCCGAGGTTGAAGTTGCACTGATCCACATAAAAAATGCCCCGAACTGATCGGGGCATTTTTTTGCCTGCCGGTAGATGGCGAGCAAATTCGAGGCAAAAAAAATCCCCGTATCTTGCGATACGAGGACTTTAAATATGGTCGGGGTAAGGGGATTCGAACTCCTGACATCCTGCTCCCAAAGCAGGCGCGCTACCGGACTGCGCTATACCCCGGTAAAAAAAAGGCGACCTATTCAAGTCGCCTTCTTCGATCAGTGCTTTTGGCCTCTGATCTTAAGATTCGATTCCAGTGTTAGCTGGTCTCAAAAATGGTGGGTCGTGTGGGATTCGAACCTACGACCAATTGGTTAAAAGCCAACTGCTCTACCAACTGAGCTAACGACCCAAAAATGGTCGGGGTAAGGGGATTCGAACTCCTGACATCCTGCTCCCAAAGCAGGCGCGCTACCGGACTGCGCTATACCCCGGTTTGAAATTGGCTCCGTGACCAGGACTCGAACCTGGGACCCAATGATTAACAGTCATTTGCTCTACCGACTGAGCTATCACGGAACTACATATTTCAATTTGCAACATTTACTGCGTATTTCACTCTCTTCGACCCTGTCAGCATCGCTGCGTTCATGTCTCTGAGGCGCGCTATTCTACAATCTTAAAAACCCCTGTCAACCCTTTAAATTGCTTTTAAGACAATGATTTGCGACTTGTTTCAGATTTCTTCTTGGGGAGAAGGAACCGTTGGGCTGACATACTGCGGGGCGCACTTTACAAGCCTTTGCCTTTCAGTTCAACGCCCTATCGAAAAAAAAGGCCTCGCAATGCGAGGCCTTTTTCACAGCAACGTCCGTGTCGGTCAGGCAAAGACGATTTCGTCGTTTTCCACCGTTCCCTTGACCGTTGCTCCCGGCAAGAAGCTGCCAGAGAGAATCAACTGCGCCAGCGGGTTCTCGATCCAGCGCTGGATCGCACGTTTCAACGGCCGTGCACCATAGACCGGGTCGTAACCCACGGCGATCAGCTTGTCCAACGCCTCGTCGCTCAGTTCCAAGGTCAGCTCGCGCTCGGCCAGGCGGCTGCGCAGACGGCCCATCTGGATCTGGGTGATGCCAGCGATCTGATCCCGAGCCAATGGCTCGAAGATCACCACTTCGTCGATCCGGTTGATGAACTCCGGACGGAAATGGGTCGACACCGCATCCATCACCGCTGCACGCTGCGCTTCACGATCACCGACCAGTTCCTGGATCTGCGCCGAGCCCAGGTTGGAGGTCATGACGATCACCGTATTGCGGAAGTCCACGGTACGGCCATGGCTGTCGGTCAAGCGACCGTCTTCGAGCACCTGCAGCAACACGTTGAACACATCCGGGTGGGCCTTCTCGACCTCGTCCAGGAGGATCACCGAGTAAGGCTTGCGCCGTACCGCCTCGGTCAGGTAACCGCCTTCCTCATAGCCCACATAGCCTGGTGGCGCACCGATCAGGCGAGCGACCGAGTGTTTCTCCATGAATTCGGACATATCGATCCGCACCATGGCCTCTTCGGTATCGAAGAGGAACTCGGCCAAGGCCTTACACAGCTCGGTTTTACCCACACCGGTCGGGCCGAGGAACATGAACGAGCCGCTTGGCCGGTTCGGGTCGGACAACCCGGCACGGGAACGCCGCACTGCGTTGGCCACTGCCACCACCGCTTCGTTCTGGCCGATCACACGTTGGTGCAACAGGCTTTCCATTTTCAACAACTTGTCACGCTCACCTTCGAGCATTTTCGAGACCGGAATCCCGGTCCACTTGGAAACCACTTCGGCGATTTCTTCCTCAGTGACCTTACTGCGCAGCAATTGATTTTCGCTGTGACCGTGCTGGTCGACCATCTGCAGGCTGCGCTCCAGGTCCGGGATGACCCCGTACTGCAACTCGGCCATGCGATTCAGGTCACCCTTACGGCGTGCGGCTTCCAACTCCTGACGCGACTGCTCGATCTTCTGCTGGATCTGCGCCGAACCCTGCACTTCGGCTTTCTCCGAGGTCCAGATCTCCTCCAGGTCCGCGTATTCGCGCTCCAGCCGGACGATTTCTTCCTGGAGTTTCTCCAGGCGCTTGATCGCGGCTTCGTCGTCTTCTTTCTTCAACGCCTGGGACTCAACCTTGAGCTGAATCAAGCGCCGCTCCAGACGGTCCAGCACTTCCGGCTTGGAGTCGATCTCCATGCGGATGCGGCTGGCGGCCTCGTCGATCAGGTCGATGGCCTTGTCCGGCAATTGTCGATCAGTAATGTAGCGGTGGCTGAGCTTGGCCGCGGCAATGATCGCACCATCGGTAATCGCCACTTTATGGTGGACCTCATACCGCTCCTTGAGGCCACGCAGAATGGCGATCGTGTCTTCTTCGCTCGGTTCTTCCACCAGTACTTTCTGGAAGCGCCGCTCAAGGGCTGCGTCCTTCTCTATATATTGGCGGTACTCGTTGAGCGTGGTGGCGCCGACGCAATGCAGCTCGCCACGGGCCAGGGCCGGCTTGAGCATGTTGCCCGCATCCATGGAGCCCTCGCCCTTACCGGCGCCAACCATGGTGTGCAGCTCGTCGATAAACAGAATGATCTGCCCTTCCTGTTTCGACAGCTCATTGAGCAGGCCTTTGAGGCGCTCCTCGAACTCGCCGCGATACTTGGCACCGGCAATCAGCGCGCCCATATCCAGCGAGAGCAGACGCTTGCCTTTGAGGCCGTCCGGCACTTCACCATTGATGATGCGCTGGGCCAGGCCCTCGGCGATTGCCGTCTTACCCACGCCTGGCTCACCGATCAGCACCGGGTTGTTCTTGGTCCGCCGCTGCAGGACCTGGATGGTCCGGCGAATTTCGTCATCACGGCCGATTACCGGGTCGAGCTTGCCTTCTTCGGCACGCTTGGTCAGATCGACGGTGTATTTATCCAGGGCCTGGCGCGACTCCTCGACATTGGCGTCATTGACTGCCTCGCCGCCGCGAAGATTGTTGATGGCGTTTTCCAGGGCCTTTTTGCTCACGCCCTGGCCAAGCAACAACTTGCCAAGCTTGCTGTTCTCGTCCATGGCCGCGAGCAGCACCATCTCGCTGGAGATGAACTGGTCGCCTTTCTGCTGCGCCAGGCGATCGGCCTGATTGAGCAGACGCGCCAGATCCTGGGACATATTGACGTCGCCAGTAGGATTTTGGATTTTCGGCAGTTGGTCGAGCTCTTTGCTCAACTCCTTGCGCAGGCTGTTGATGTCGAAGCCCACTTGCATCAGCAGGGGTTTGATCGAACCACCCTGCTGCTCAAGCAATGCTTGCATCAAGTGCGCCGGCTCGATCGCGGGATGATCGAGACCGACCGCCAAAGATTGAGAATCGGACAGCGCCAACTGCAATTTGCTGGTTAAACGGTCTATACGCATTAGTCACCTTCCTTTTGAGCAGGCCGGAGCGATGGACACACCTAAATAAAGAAACCTGCCAGATACCCTTATAGATGCGGTCGATTCTGGGAGTTTCAAGCGCCTGACAATTGACGCAGGTCAGAAGAGTCTAGCGCTCGAGCCAGATAAGGGAGGCAAACCGTCCTGTACGAGGACTGCGACGGTAAGAATAGAAACGCGCGTCACTGACTGTGCAGTAATCGCCACCGTACACCGCCGTGACGCCGCGAGCCGCCAGGCGCAAGCGGGCCAGACTATAGATGTCGGCCATGAACTTGCCGGGATTGTGGCTTGGGACAAATGCCTGCTCGGCTTGCGCCAGTTGGCTGACGAAGGTTTCCCGCACCTCGGGGCCGACCTCGAAAGCCCGCGGACCGATAGCCGGTCCAAGCCAGACCAGCACCTCGGCCGGCGCAACGTCCAGCGTGTCGAGGGTGGCTTCCAGCACGCCGGCAGCCAGCCCGCGCCAACCGGCATGGGCCGCCGCGACACGGGTCCCGGCGCGATCGCAGAACAGCGCCGGCAGGCAGTCAGCGGTCATCGAGGCGCAGGCGATACCTGGCGTGGCCGTCCAGCTGGCATCGGCGCTGGCGATGACGGACGGATCCGCCTCGACCACGTCAATACCGTGGACCTGTCGCAGCCAGGCGGGCCTTATAGAGAAGTGATCCGTCAGGCGGCGACGATTCTCGGCAACAGCTTCGGGGCTGTCATCGACGTGGTCGCCCAGGTTGAGGCTGTCGAACGGCGCCAGGCTGACGCCGCCCGCACGGGTGGTGACACAGGCTTTCACCCCGGCCGGCGCAGGCCAGTCAGGAATCAGCCATTCACTCATCCGATGAACGCCTCGCGGTCTTGCTTGAGCAGGGTCAGCAACCAGACGAAGTCGTCCGGCAGTGGCGACTCCCAGCTCATACGCACGCCGGTGGTCGGATGATCCAGCTCCAGGAACCGCGCATGCAGCGCCTGACGCGGGAACGCCTTCAACGACTCGACCATGGTCACACTGGCCGCAGGCGGAATGCGGAAACGACCGCCGTAGGCCGGATCCCCGACCAACGGGAAGTTGATGTGAGCCATGTGCACCCGAATCTGGTGGGTACGACCGGTTTCCAGCTTGACCCGCACGTGGGTGTGGGAGCGGAAACGCTCAAGCACGCGGTAATGACTGACCGCCTGCTTGCCGCCTTCCATCACTGCCATGCGCTGGCGCTGCTGGCCGTGGCGACCGATGGGCGCGTTGATCTTGCCACCCGCCGTCACTACGCCAATCACGATGCACTCGTAGATCCGGCTGACGCTGCGGCTTTGCAGCTGGGTCACCAATTGGGTCTGGGCCTGAATGGTCTTGGCCACCACCATCAAACCGGTGGTGTCCTTGTCCAGGCGGTGGACGATGCCGGCGCGCGGCACATTGATGATGTCCGGAACATGGTGCAGCAAGGCATTGAGCAAGGTGCCATCAGCGTGCCCGGCAGCAGGGTGTACCACCAGGCCCGCGGGTTTGTTGATGACCAGGATATCGTCGTCTTCATAGACAATATCCAGCTCGATGTCCTGAGCGACCCATTCTCCCTGAGCTTCCTGCTCGGCGGTCAGCTCAAGAATCGCACCGCCATGCACAATGTCACGCGGCCGAATAACGGCTCCGTCCACAGTCAGGCGGCCGTCTTTGATCCAGGCGGAAAGGCGCGAGCGTGAATGCTCAGCGAATAATTGGGCGGCGACTTGATCGAGGCGTTGGCCGCCCAGTTCGGACGGCACCTCTGCGCGAAGTTCAATTTTATCGGACATGCTCAGACTAGGCGTCGGCACAGCCTTTGGTTTCGGCTGCGCGCTTGTGGTTAAATACGGCGTCTTTTGCCCCGAGGCTTTCAACGGGGCGCTCATCATAACAGGACGGCCCCGCCCAAGACAGCGGCCGTCATAGGGACGCAAGCCGCCATGCAAGTGAAACACCTGCTGCTGATCGCCATCCTCGCACTGACCGCTGCTTGCTCATCGAAGGAAGTCGTTGACGAAAACTTGAGCGAAGTCGAGCTGTACCAGCAGGCACAGGCCGACCTGGACAACCACAGCTATACCAGCGCTACCGCCAAGTTGAAGGCCCTGGAGTCGCGTTATCCGTTTGGTCGCTATGCCGACCAGGCACAGCTCGAGCTGATCTACGCCAACTACAAGAACGCCGAGCCGGAAGCCGCCAAGTCCGCCGCCGAGCGTTTCATTCGCCTGCATCCACAGCATCCGAACGTGGATTACGCCTATTACCTCAAGGGTCTGACCTCCTTTGACCAGGACGTCGGCCTGCTGGCTCGCTTCCTGCCCCTGGACATGACCAAACGTGACCCGGGTGCTGCCCGCGACTCCTACAACGAGTTCGCCCAGCTCACCAGCCGCTTCCCGAACAGCCGTTACGCTCCAGACGCCAAGCAGCGCATGATTTATCTGCGCAACCTGCTGGCCGCCTACGAGATCCACGTGGCTGACTACTACCTGACCCGTCAGGCCTATGTAGCGGCTGCCAACCGTGGCCGCTATGTGGTGGAGAACTTCCAGGAAACCCCTTCGGTCGGTGACGGCCTGGCGGTGATGACTGAGGCTTACCAGCGTCTGCACTTGGACGAGCTGGCCGCCACCAGCCTGGAAACCCTGAAGCTCAACTACCCGAACCACCCGAGCCTGGTTGATGGCCAGTTCGTGCCGCAAGTGGCCGAAGCCGACAACCGTTCGTGGCTGAGCAAGGCCACCCTGGGCCTGATCGAGTCGCGTCCACCGCTGCCGCCGGGCGAAACCCGCGCCAACCAGGACGTGGTCAAGCAGTTCCAGGACGCCAAGGACGCGATCCCTTCCGACCTCAAGCCTAAAGATGCCAACGGCGACGTGATCGAAGAAGAGCAGCATGAAGCCGAAGGCAACAACGACGATCGTTCGTGGTTCAGCTACATGACCTTCGGTGTGTTCGACTGATAGCACCGACGCCGTCAAGAAAAGGGAGACTTTCGAGTCTCCCTTTTTCATGCCCGTGTTTTATTGTTCTGTGCGCCCGCAGGGTCCTTGGCTAAACTGCGCCATCTTTCCTCATAAAGCTGGTTGCCATGGTTCGTCTACTGTTCTGGATCGCCCTGATTGCCGCTGCGGTATGGTTCTGGCGCAAATTCAAGCGCCAGGCATCCGCTGGCAGCCCACCCCCTGAGCAAAGCGCCACCCCCATGGTCCGCTGCGCCCAGTGCGGCCTGCATCTGCCCCGTGACCGAGCGCTGAGCCAACAGCAACAGTGGTACTGCAGCCAGACTCATCTGGAACAAGGGCCAGGCCCCGGCCACCGCTGAGGCCTCTGCGCCAGGGACAGTGCCGGTTCGCTGGCACAATGCCTGCCCAGCCACTGGTCCCACCCCGCCCTATTTGAGGAACAAAGCACCCGAATGGGCGTCTGACGCTGATTATTCAAGGCCTTAATCAGCGCATGAATCGGGTGATCGATAACTTTCCCACGCCTTCTTACCCATTAACTGACGAGCCTCAGAGCATTGGCCTGACGAGTCAGCGGCAACGCGCTGTCAGCCCCCTCTGGCCATCGAACAATTGGCTACACAAAAGGCGCCTCTGCCCCCGCCTCCCGAGCGTTTACAGGGCCTCGCCCCCCGGCGAACCCCGCAAGCAGCTCCTAGACTTCAACTCTCGCCAGGATGGCGAGCGCCCATGCCCTACCTGCGTTCACGGATGAAGTTTCAAGCAAACATGAGCCCACGGCACAAAGTACTGGTGGTCGATGATCAAGCGGAGGTTCGCGCGCTCCTGGAAATCAATCTGGGCCGCATGAACCTTCACACCCAGAGCGCCCGCAGCCTCGGCGAAGCTCGCCGGTGGCTGGCCGCCGGCCCCTTCGACCTGTGCCTGAGCGCCAGCCAGCTGCCGGACGGCACCGGCCTGGAGTTGTTGCAACACATTCAACAGCATCACCCCCAAGTCCAGACCGCAATGATCAGCGCCTGCGGCACCCCGGCCACTGTCATCGAGGGGGTCAAAGGCTCCAACAGCGATGGCTTGCCTACCCCGCTGGACCTCACACACCTGCGCGCCCTGATCAATCGCACCCTGCACCGACCCGGTGACAGTGGCGACAGCCCATTGCTTGGCGATTCGGAGCCCATGCGCACGCTGCGCCGACACATCGGCAAACTGGCCCAGAGCCAGGCTCCGGTCTATATCAGCGGCGAATCCGGCAGTGGCAAGGAGCTGGTGGCCCGGCTGATCCACGCCCAGGGTCCGCGGGCCGAGCAGCCGTGGGTGCCGGTGAACTGTGGCGCGATCCCGACGGAGCTGATGGAGAGCGAGTTTTTCGGCCACCGCAAGGGCAGCTTCAGCGGCGCTGTCAGCGACCAGCCCGGATTGTTCCAGGCGGCCCATGGCGGCACGCTGCTGCTGGATGAGGTGGCCGACCTGCCGCTGTCCATGCAGGTCAAGCTGCTCCGGGCACTTCAGGAAAAAGCCGTGCGTCGGGTCGGCAGCCAACAGGAGGTGGCGGTCGATGTGCGGATCCTCTGCGCCACCCACAAGAACCTGCAGGCCGAGGTCAGCGCTGGGCGCTTTCGCCAGGATCTCTACTACCGATTGAATGTGATCGAATTGCGGGTCCCGCCCCTGCGGGAACGCAAAGACGACATCGAGCCCCTGGCCAGGCGTGTTCTGCAAAGACTGACCGCCGAGCACGGCGCGCTGCCGACGCAGCTGCACGCCAATGCGCTGGCAGTGCTCAAGGACTATCACTTTCCCGGCAACGTGCGAGAACTGGAAAACCTGCTGGAGCGCGCCTACACCCTGTGCGACAACCGGCTGATCGAGCCACGGGACCTGGGGCTGGATGACCACTGGCCTGCCTGCGCCAGAACTGACCTGGCCCAGGTGACCCACCTTGACCAGCACCTGCAACAGGTTGAGCGCGAGCTGATCCTCCTGGCCCTGGAAGACACTCGCTGGAACCGCACGGCAGCGGCCCAGCGCCTGGGCCTGTCGTTTCGTTCGATGCGCTACCGGATGCAGAAACTCGGTCTGGATTAAAGCCGTCCGCTTGGCGCGTACGGCGCAGGATCGATGATCGGCTCGCGACCCAGCATCAGGTCGGTGAACAGCTGGCAGGAAGCCGGCGCCAGCACCAGGCCATTGCGGTAATGCCCGCAATTGAGCCACAAGCCACTGAACCCCGGCACCGGCCCGATGTAGGGAATACCTTCCGGCGACCCTGGCCGCAGGCCCGCCCAATGCCCCACCACCTCTGCCCCGGCCAGGGCGGGAATCAGCTCGACGGCAGACGCCTTGAGGCTCTCCAGCGCTGACTCGGTCGGGGTCTTGTCGAAGCCTTCATGCTCCAGGGTGCTGCCGATCAGGATATGCCCGTCCCGCCGCGGGATCGCATAACGACCCTTGGCCAAGACCATGCACGACAGGAAGTCCTCAGCGCACTTATAGAGGATCATCTGCCCCTTGACCGGCTCCACCGGCAGCGTCAGGCCCAGGCTGCCCAGCAACTCGCCGCTCCAGGCACCGGCGGCCAGCACCACTTGGTCGCCATGAACATCGCCGTTGGCGGTATGCACGCCGACAATCCGCTGCCCATCACGAATAAAACCACTGACCGCGCACTGTTCATGCACGGTGACGTCGGGCAGCGCCAGCAACGCCGCCCGGAGCGACTTCAGCAGGCGCGGGTTGCGCACATTGGCCACGTTGGCCATATAGATCGCCCGCGAAAAACCGGGGCCCAGCACCGGCACCGCACTATGGGTCGCGTCGATGTCCACCACGCTCAACGGCCGATTTTCACGCCGCGCCCACTCCAGCGCAGCGCTTTCATCATCCAGGTCCAGCCAGTAGAGCCCGGTGGTGTGAACCTGCGGATCAACGCCAGTACTGGCGAACAGACGCTCGGCCAGCTGTGGATAAAAATCCTGGGACCAGTGGGCCAGCGCGGTGACGGCAGGGCTGTAGCGCCAGGGGTAAAGCGGCGAGACGATGCCGCCACCCGCCCATGACGACTCTTGCCCCAGGTTCGAACGGTCCAACAGCACCACTCGCTGCCCGGCCGAAGCCAGATTGAACGCTGTCAGCAGGCCGATCACCCCGCCCCCAACCACCACCACTTGCTGTTGCTTAGCCATAGCCGATCCAGTCATTAAAAAGACGCTGGGCGCAGCACGCCCACCCAAAGGCTCAACGACCCCAGCAATCCTTGGCCGTCACACCCTCGGCCTGATTGCTGATGGTGGTGGCGCCGGTTTCGCTGATGCTGAAGCTGCCGCATTTATCCCCGGCCATTTGGCTCTCGGCCTCGGGCGTCGCGGTCAGCAGGAAGGTTTTGTCGGCCAGGGTCGCGGTGATGCTGTAGTCATCGTTACCGCTACTCAGGTCAGCGGCACCGGTATAGACGCCGTTTTTCGAATAGAAACGCTCAAGCAACTGCGCCTGGTCGGAGAGCAGGCCGGCGATCTCAGTGCGGTGCGGCTTCTTGGTGTATTCGGTAATGGCCGGAAGGCTCAAGGTGAGGACTAGCCCGATGATCGCAATCACGATCATGATTTCGATCAGGGTAAAACCTTGGTTGGATCTGCGCATGGGTGAATCTCGCTTACTGTATTTGTCGCCACATGATGCGGCGGCCGGCACTTCCCGGCGGTTGCGGCTGCGAGGCCAAAGGGTCATCGGCGCGGTTCAGGGGCTCGCCAGACGTGCCCGGGGCACTGCCATCCGGGCCTGGAACCTCACCCACAAACACCACCTCATCAGAGAGCAGGTCCGGGTCGCGACCTGCGTGGTCGAGCATCTTACCGCCGAACGGGCCGAGCTCCAGCAGTTTCCCGCGATCATTAGTCGAACAGGGGTCAACGGGATCAGGCAGACGGCGATGCTGCCCGCGCTCATAGGGCATCGGCACTGACCAGCCACTCGGCACCGGGTCCAGAGGCTGCACGCAAGGCGCAGCAGCGCCGCGCGCCTGAACAGGCAGCGCAAGCACCAGGCAGCAACCTGCCATGACCCGCCAGCGCGCCTTTCGCCAGCTCCGCACATGAGGCTCAATATTTGGCATAAATACTCTCCAGCACCGTGCGCGAATGCCCGGCCACACCCACCGCCGTGACCCGATACAGGGTGGCTGCGGTATGGGGCGGCAGGTTGACTGCATCAAGGGTTGCCCCCAGGTTCTGCACCCCGTAGAACCCCTGGTCGGTGGCAACCCAAGTCACGCCGGAATGGCTGTTGGCACCAGCGGCGGTCACGCCGGAAGACTCCGCAGGGGGTGGGCAACGTGCACAGGCAGGCAGCGTGTAATGCCCTTGCTGGACCGCCCCCTCACCCGCCCGCAGGGCCGACTCCGCGGCCTGGAACGACTGATTGCGCAAACTCAGGCTGGCGGCCATTTTTTCCTGCAGCGTCGCGTTACGCAGGGACGACACCCCGATCAAGGTGAGCAATAACAGGAACACCAGGCTGACCAGCAATGCCATGCCCTGCTGACGGCCACGCCCAAGCCGTGGTGGCTCTCTGCGCATCGCCATCACCGCAGCCGGTTGCGCAAGGCAGCCACCACGGTGAACGTCTGGCTAGCAACCCGCTGCAAAGGATCAGCCAGGGTCAGGCTCAGGCGCACACTGCGAATCAACTGCGGGTCTTCGGGGTTGGGGCTGTAGCGGGAAGCGCCCGTGTCCGACGCCGAACGGGCCATGCCAAAGCTGACCTCGAACGCTTCGACATCGCTCACCAGTACCGCCTGATCGTTGCCGGTACCGCTGCCCATCACCATCTGACGGTTGTCCAGGCGGTAGGACAGTCGACGGATCGCAAACGCCTGCTGCCCCACTCCCGCGACCCGGGCTCCGCTGTACGCGGTGGAGGTGTCACGGCAGTCGGACAGCACCGTCCAGGTCGGCACCCCACCATCCAGGCCAACGTCAGCGGTGACTAAAGTCAGGCGCCGACTGGCATTGTCCCAGCGCACCGGAGTCGCCGCATTGGCGGTAAAGTCCCCAGCCGCACTGGCATCAACCACCGTTGCCAGGCATCCGAACATCCCGACCATACGCACCTCCTGCATCAGCTTGCTCAGGACAAAACGCCCATCCTCCTGCAGGGTCGCCGCGGCGTTCTGGCTGAGGTAGGTGTTCTTGGCCGAAATGAAAATCCGTGTCACACCCAGCACCACCACCAGGCTCAAGGCCAGGGCCAGCATCATTTCGATCAGGCCGAAGCCGCGCATCGGCCCCTTCATGGCTGACCAGGCTCGTCGACCGCGACTCGGCTGCTCAGGACGAAGCTGCGTTGCGCCTCGGCAGCACCGCCCGCGCGGGTGTCATCCCAGGTCACGGTGATGGTGTACAGCCGCTGGTTTACGCTGATGCTGCCAGTGGCCGTCGGCCCGCCAAAACTGGCGATATTGCTCGCGAAGTCATAGAGATCCTGATCCCGGGCCTGCTCCAGGTTACCCGCGGCCGGCGTCGGCACGCTGTAGTCGGCGCCGGCATTGGCGCGAATCCGGTCCAGCATGTCGTAAGCCACAAAGCTGGCCTGGCTGGCCATCCGTGCACTGTCGGTGTACTTCAGCGCCTTGAGTTGGACCGCTGCCGCTCCCAGCAGCCCCACGCCCAGAATCAACAGCGCAACCAGCACTTCGATCAGGCTCATGCCGCGTTGCCCGCGCCTGTCAGTCATTGGCAGCTCCCTGCAAAAATAATCCGTCCATTGAGGCAGACGCTGATCGAGCGCTGCAGCGCCCCGCGTTCATAGCGGATCAGCAACGGTCGATCTGCCCCAGCCAGCCCCCCAAGCGGACTGAAAGCCACAGCATCGATGCCTGAGGGTAGCGCCAGAATCGCACCCCGAGAGAGCGCGGGAACAACCCGCAATACATTCGCCTGGGGCGCTGCGCCGTCATACACGCCGAGGGCAGCCGCCCATTGCCGCGAATCATCCATGGGCCGGAGGTGGGTGGTAATACCGCGCTCAATGGCCTCGAAACGCGCGTAATTGAGGGCTCGCAGTAATTCATTGAGCTCGCTGTCGGCCTGGCTGCGCTGCAACGATTGGCTGAATGCCGGAAGGATCAAGGTCAACAACAGCCCACCAATGGCCAGGGTCACCAACATCTCGATCAGGGTGAAACCCTTTGTACGCAAATTCATTGCCTGTCCTGCAAACGCCTTCGGCTATAACGGGCTACAACCTCGAACACTCATAGACCGGCTGTTTGCCGTTTTGCTCAATGCTCGCGCACGGATAGCGTTGGCATTCACCTTTCCAAGGAGGGAAAACCCATGGATCAAAGAGGTTTCAGTTTGATGGAGCTGCTGGCGGCGCTGGCACTGCTCGGCATGCTGCTGCAGTTTGGCGCCGCGTCATTGGGCCAGTTGTTGATCTCGAACCGCCAACAGGAGATGGCTCAAGGGCTCGCCAGCGGCCTGCGCCAAGCCCGCAGCGAGGCCATCCTGCGTCATACCACGACGGTGATTCAGGCACAGGACGACGACTGGGGGCAGGGCTGGCGGATCATCCTGGATGTCAGTGGCCGAGGGCCGCAGGACAGCGACAACCCGGTGCTGGTGGAGCACCTGGCGGGAGGAAAGGTCGTGGTGGTGGGCAATCGCCCGGTGAAGAGTTTCGTGCGTTTCAGCAGCCTGGGCCAGCCACTGTTACCCAGCGGAGCCTTCCAGGCCGGCACTCTGCATATCTGTGCCAGCGAGCAATCGACCAGCCAGTATCAGGTGGTGCTGGCCCGAACCGGGCGAGTCAGCCTGCGCAGCGAACAGGCCGGACAGGCCGTGTGCGCAGGCAGCGACTGATCAGAGCAGCGAGCGAACCCGCAGTTCCTTGGGCATGGAGAACGTGATGTTCTCCTCGCGGCCGGCCAATTCATCGGCACCGGTGGCGCCCCAGGCCTGCAACTGCTGGATCACGCCCCGTACCAGCACTTCCGGGGCCGATGCACCGGCGGTGATGCCGATCCGCTCGACACCGTCGAACCAGCTGCGCTGCATGTCTTCGGCACCGTCGATCAGGTAGGCCGGGGTGGCCATGCGCTCAGCCAGCTCACGCAGGCGGTTGGAATTGGAACTGTTGGGGCTGCCCACCACCAACACCACATCGCACTCGTTCGCCAGTTGCTTGACCGCATCCTGGCGGTTTTGCGTGGCGTAGCAGATGTCGTCCTTGCGCGGGCCACCAATGGCCGGAAAGCGCGTACGCAGCGCGTCGATCACCCGGCTGGTGTCGTCCATGGACAGGGTGGTCTGGGTCACGAAGGCCAGTTTCTCGGGGTTGCGCACCTGCAGGGCGGCGACGTCCTTCTCGTCTTCGACCAGGTAGATCGCGCCGCCATTGCTGGCGTCGTACTGGCCCATGGTGCCCTCGACTTCCGGGTGCCCGGCGTGGCCGATCAGGATGCACTCACGGCCGTCGCGGCTGTAGCGCGCGACCTCGATATGCACCTTGGTCACCAACGGACACGTGGCATCGAACACCTTGAGGCCACGGCCGGCAGCTTCGGTGCGCACGGCCTGGGAAACACCGTGGGCACTGAAGATCACAATGACGTCGTCCGGAACCTGTTCCAGCTCTTCGACAAAGATCGCGCCGCGAGCACGCAGATCTTCGACGACAAATTTGTTGTGCACCACTTCATGACGAACGTAGATCGGCGGTCCGAAGACCTCCAGGGCACGATTGACGATTTCGATCGCGCGGTCCACGCCGGCGCAGAAGCCACGGGGGTTGGCGAGTTTGATTTGCATGCTGTGCCTCGTGTCTTGCGCGCAAGAAGTTAGATCGTTGCCACTGTAGCGATGAATCCCCGGCAAGCGGGCGCCTAAAGCATAGGCGTCCGCTTGCCGGGGATTACGTTTAAAGCGCCTTGACGTCGATGATCTCGACATCAAAGGTCAAGGTCTTGCCCGCCAGCGGGTGGTTGAAGTCGATGGTCACCTCAGTGTCATCGAAAGCTTTGACCACGCCGGGCAGCTCGGTATTCGCCGCATCGTTGAAAATCACCAGCAGCCCTTCAGACAGCTCCATATCCTGGAACTGCGAGCGCGGGATGATCTGCACATTCTGCGGGTTCGGCTGACCGAAAGCGTTTTCCGGCTCGATCGCCAGAGTCCGCTTGTCGCCCGCCTTGAAACCGAACAACGCCGCTTCGAAACCTGGCAGCAGGTTGCCGTCGCCGACCTTGAAGGTCGCCGGGGCCTTGTCGAAGGTGCTGTCTACCGTATCGCCATTCTCCAGGCGCAATGCGAAATGCAAAGTGACTTCCGTGTTCTGGCCAATGCGTTGTTCAGCCAATACCTGCTCAGTCATGAACGGCTTCTCCGGTCTTCTTGCCTTTGAACATATCCAGCGCAAGCATCACTGCACCGACGCTGATGGCGCTGTCGGCAAAGTTGAACGCTGGGAAATACCAGCGATTTTGCCAATGCACCAGGATGAAATCGATCACATGGCCCAGGGCAATGCGGTCGTAGAGGTTACCCAGGGCGCCGCCGAGTACCAGCGCCAGGGCCACGGCCAGCCAGGTTTCATTACGCCCCAGACGCTTGAGCCAGACCACCAGCACCGCACTGACCACTACCGCGATCAGGGCGAACAGCCAGCGCTGCCAGCCGGAGCTGTCAGCCAGGAAGCTGAAGGCCGCACCGGTGTTGTAGGCCAGGGTCCAGCTGAAGTAATCCGGGATCACCACGATCTGCTGGTACATCGACAATGAGCTTTCGAAGTGGAACTTGCTGGCCTGGTCAATGACCAGGACCAGCAGGCTCAACCACAGCCAGCCCAGACGGCCGAAACGGCCCGCGGCGTTAGGCATAGTGACGAACCTCGCCAGCACCGCTGATGTTGTCGACGCAGCGACCGCAGATTTCCGGGTGCTCAGGGTTCACGCCGACGTCTTCACGGCAGTGCCAGCAACGGGCGCACTTGGCGAAGGCCGACTTGACCACCTTGAGTTTCAGGCCAGGTACTTCGGTGGCCACCGCATCAGCCGGAGCCTGGGCGAAAGGTGCCAGGCTGGCGGTCGAGGTGATCAACACGAAGCGCAGTTCGTTGCTCAGTTTGCCCAGGTCAGTGGTCAGGCCGTCCTCGCCATACAGGGTGACTTCGGCCTGCAGGTTGCCACCGACGGCCTTGGCTGCACGCTGGTTCTCCAGTTCCTTGTTCACGGCGACCTTGACGGCCATCACGCCTTCCCAGTACTCGCGGCCCAGTTCGAAGTCGGCTGGCAATTCGCTCAGGCCTTCGTACCAGGTGTTGAGCATGACCGATTCGTTGCGCTCGCCCGGCAGGTACTCCCACAGCTCGTCGGCGGTGAAGGCCAGGATCGGTGCGATCCAGCGCACCAGCGCTTCGGAGATGTGATACAGCGCGGTCTGCGCCGAGCGGCGTGCCTTGCTGTTGGCGCCGGTGGTGTACTGGCGGTCCTTGATGATGTCGAGGTAGAAACCGCCCAGCTCCTGCACGCAGAAGTTGTGGATCTTCGAGTACACGTTCCAGAAGCGGTATTCGCCGTAATGCAGCTCCAGCTCGCGCTGCAGCAACAGGGTGCGGTCCACGGCCCAACGGTCCAGGGCAAGCATGTCCTCGGCCGGCAGGATGTCGGTGGCCGGATTGAAGCCGGTCAGGTTCGACAGCATGAAGCGCGCGGTGTTGCGGATCCGCCGGTAGGCGTCGGCACTGCGCTGCAGGATCTGCTCGGAAACCGCGATCTCGCCGGAGTAGTCGGTGGAGGCCACCCACAGGCGCATGATGTCGGCGCCCAGTGTGTCATTGACTTTCTGCGGCGCGATCACGTTGCCCAGGGACTTGGACATCTTGCGACCGCTTTCATCCACGGTGAAACCGTGGGTCAGCAGCTCGCGATACGGCGCGTGGCCGTCGATGGCGCAACCGGTCAGCAACGACGAGTGGAACCAGCCACGGTGTTGGTCCGAGCCTTCCAGGTACAGGTCGGCACGCGGGCCGGTGTCGTGGCCCATCGGGTGCGAGCCGCGCAGTACGTGCCAATGGGTGGTGCCCGAGTCGAACCAGACGTCGAGGGTGTCGCTGATCTTGTCGTACAGCGGCGCTTCGTCGCCCAGCAGCTCGGCGGCGTCCAGCTTGAACCAGGCTTCGATGCCCTCTTCTTCAACGCGCTGGGCCACGACTTCCATCAGCTCGACGGTACGTGGGTGCAGCTCACCGCTTTCCTTGTTCAGGAAGAACGGGATCGGCACGCCCCAGTTGCGCTGGCGGGAGATGCACCAGTCCGGACGGTTGGCGATCATCGAGTGCAGGCGCGCCTGGCCCCAGGCCGGCACGAACTGCGTCTCTTCGATGGCCTCAAGGGCACGCTTGCGCAGGGTTTCGCCGCTGGTCGGTTCCTTGTCCATGCCGATAAACCATTGCGCGGTGGCGCGGTAGATCAGCGGAGTCTTGTGGCGCCAGCAGTGCATGTAGCTGTGGACGATGGTTTCGGTGTGCATCAGCGCGCCGACTTCCGAGAGTTTCTCGACGATCGCCGGGTTGGCTTTCCAGATGAACTGGCCACCGAAGAACTCCAGGGACGGCACGTAGACGCCGTTGCTCTGCACCGGATTGAGGATGTCGTCGTTGACCATGCCGTAGGCTTTGCAGGTCACGAAGTCGTCCACGCCGTAGGCAGGCGCGGAGTGAACCACGCCGGTGCCGGCGCCCAGTTCGACGTACTCGGCCAGGTACACCGGCGACAGGCGGTCGTAGAACGGGTGGCGGAAGTTGATCAGTTCCAGTGCCGAGCCGGTAGTGGTGGCAATCACCGAGCCTTGCAGGTTGTAACGTGCCAGACACGACTCGACCAACTCTTCAGCCAGCACCAGCAGCTTGTCACCGACGTCCACCAGGGCGTAGGTGAATTCCGGGTGCACGTTGAGCGCCTGGTTGGCCGGGATGGTCCAGGGGGTCGTGGTCCAGATCACGATCGAGGCCGGTTTGGCCAGGGTCGCCAGGCCAAAGGCTTCGGCCAGCTTGTCGGCGTCGGCGATCGGGAAGGCGACGTCGATGGTCGAGGACTTTTTGTCTTCGTACTCGACTTCCGCTTCAGCCAGGGCCGAACCGCAGTCGAAGCACCAGTTCACGGGCTTGAGGCCCTTGAACACGAAACCGCCCTTGACGATTTCGGCCAAGGCACGGATTTCACCGGCCTCGTTCTTGAAGTTCATGGTCTTGTAAGGGTTGGCGAAATCGCCCAGCACGCCCAGACGGATGAATTCGGACTTCTGGCCTTCGATCTGCTCGGTGGCGTAGGCACGGCACAGTTCGCGGGTTTTATCCGCGCCCAGGTTCTTGCCGTGAGTCACTTCAACCTTGTGTTCGATCGGCAGGCCGTGGCAGTCCCAACCCGGAACATAAGGTGCGTCGAAACCCGCCAGGGTCTTCGAGCGGATGATCATGTCTTTCAGAATCTTGTTCAGCGCATGACCGATGTGAATCGTGCCGTTGGCATACGGAGGACCGTCGTGCAGAACGAACTTCGGACGATCCTTGCCAATCTCGCGCAACTTACCGTACAGGCCAATGCTGTCCCAGCGCTGCAGAATCTGCGGTTCGCGCTGAGGCAGGCCGGCCTTCATTGGGAAGGCGGTGTCCGGAAGGTTTAGCGTGGCTTTATAGTCGGTCATTTAAGGCTCTTCATTAGCGATTGGCGCTATGGATACGTGCAACTTGGGCACGGGCGGCGGCAACATCCGCATTGATCGCCGTCTTCAACGCCTCCAGAGAGGCGAAACGCTGCTCTTCACGCAGCTTGTGGTGGAAAACCACCGTCAAACGCCGGTCATACAAATCGCCGGCAAAATCTAAAAGATGGACTTCCAGGTGGGCCTTGCCATCACCTGCAACCGTAGGCCGAACGCCGATATTGGCGACGCCGGGCCAAGGCTGGCCGTCGATTTCGACACTCACCAGGTACACCCCGGAAAGCGGCACGCGACGGCGCTTGAGCTGCACATTGGCGGTAGGCGTACCCAATTGGCGCGCCAGCTTCTGACCGTGCAGAACCCGTCCGGCAATACGGAACGGGCGACCCAGCAAACGCTCGGCCAACTCAAAATCAGCCGCGGCCAGGGCGTTACGGACCTGGGTGCTGCTGACACGTAAACCGTCCAGTTCCACGGTCTGCGCCGCTTCGACGGTAAACCCCCGGGCGCTCCCGGCCTGTTGCAGGAAATCGAAATCCCCTACCCGGTCGCAGCCAAAACGGAAGTCGTCGCCGACTTCCAGATGCTGCACTCCCAGGCCATCCACCAGAATGGTATCGACGAATTCACTGGCGCCGAGCTTGCTGAGGCGCTGATTGAATGCCAGGCACAACACGCGGTCGACGCCCTCGTCAGCCAGCAGCTGCAACTTGTCACGCAGGCGTGCCAGGCGCGCTGGAGCGGTGTCCGGCGCAAAGAACTCGCGGGGCTGCGGCTCGAAAATCACCACGCAGCTGGGCACGCCCAACTCGAGCGCGCGCTCACGCAGCCGGCCCAGGATAGCCTGGTGGCCACGGTGAACACCGTCAAAGTTGCCAATAGTGGCGACACAGCCCCGATGCTGGGGGCGCAGGTTGTGGAGACCTCGAACCAGCTGCATAACGCGCTTCTTGCTCATAAAGTGGTCGATTATAACCACACCCGGCGGTCGGCGACAGGCAACACCACCACCCAAAGTGATCGAACCGATAAAACCAGGGTCCGATCACGGCTCAACGCCAGGCAGGCGTCAGTTCAAGCCCTTGCGATTGAAGTCCCGCAGGCGAAAGCCCAGCAGCGCCAGCATGCCGAAATACGTCACCACCCCGGCCAGCACCAACGCCCCAAGGCGCAGAAAGCGTTGCAGCATATGCCCCTGGTCCCAGGCCGGCATCACGTACATCAACCCCAGCAGTACCGCCGACATCACCAGCACCGCGATCACCAGCTTGAGGGCGAACAGCCCCCAGCCCGGCTGCGGCTGGAACATCTTCTGCTTGCGCAACTGATAGAACAGCAAGCCGGCGTTGATGCAGGCACCACCGCTGATCGCCAGGGCCAGCCCGGCATGCTTCAAGGGACCGATAAACACCAGGTTGAGCAACTGCGTGACGATCAGGGTAAAAATCGCGATTTTGACCGGCGTCCGAATGTTTTGCTGGGCATAGAAGCCCGGCGCCAGGACCTTGATCACAATAATCCCGAGCAGGCCAATAGAGTAGGCAACCAGCGCCCGCTGAGTCATGGCGGCATCCAGCGCGCTGAATTCACCGTACTGGAACAGCGAAACCGTCAGCGGCTCGGCAAGAATCCCCAGGGCCAGGGCACAAGGCAGCACCAGCACAAAACACAGGCGCAAGCCCCAATCGAGAATTCGCGAATACTCGTGGCGATCCTGGCTGGCGTAGGTCTTGGCCAGGGTCGGCAACAGAATAGTGCCCAATGCCACCCCCAGCACACCGGACGGCAACTCCATCAGGCGGTCGGCGTAGTACATCCAGGACACGGAGCCTGCGACCAGGAACGAGGCAAAAATAGTGTTGATGATCAGTGAAATCTGACTCACCGAGACCCCGAGAATCGCCGGCAGCATCTGCTTCATCACCCGCCAGACCCCAGTGTCATGCAGGTTCAGCCGTGGCAGCACCAGCATGCCGATCTTGCGCAGGTGCGGCAGCTGGTACAGCAACTGCGCCAGGCCACCGGCCAATACGGCCCAGCCCAGGGCCATCACCGGCGGGTCGAAGTAAGGCGTCAGAAACAGGGCAAAGATGATCATGCTCACATTGAGCAGGGTCGGCACAAAGGCCGGCACCGAGAAACGGTTCCAGGTATTGAGGATCGCCCCCGCCAGCGAGGACAGGGAAATCAGCAATATATAAGGGAAGGTCACCCGCAGCAGGTCAGAGGTCAGGGCGAACTTTTCCGGCGTATCGGCAAAACCCGGCGCCGTCGCCCAGATCACCCAAGGCGCGAAAATCATCCCCAGGGCCGTGACCAGCGCCAGCACCAGGGTCAACAGACCCGACACATAAGCGATGAAGGTCCGAGTCGCCTCCTCGCCCTGCTGGCTTTTATATTCCGCCAGGATCGGCACGAACGCTTGGGAGAAAGCCCCCTCGGCAAAGATCCGGCGCAGCAGATTGGGCAACTTGAAGGCAATGAAGAAGGCATCGGTAGCCATGCCGGCACCGAAGGCACGCGCGATGATGGTGTCACGAACAAACCCCAACACCCGGGAAATCATGGTGATAGAGCTGACAGCGGCCAACGATTTGAGCAGGTTCATTGAAAGGTTTTTTGCCTGTAGATAAACAGCAGGCGAACAATGCGCCTACTTATGCGATACTCCGCGCCGCAACAGCACAGAGCCAAAGCTCGCGAGTTTACAGGTCAAGCGCCGGAAATAAATATCCCGCCTCTTCAGATCGACCACTCAGCGGAACGCATCACCCGCCCTTGACAAGACTTCAACTCATCGGCATGATTCGCGGCCTATTTTGTTTGCTATTTCCCAAAAAGTCTTTCGAGGAGCTCGACGGTGGCCAACACACCTTCCGCCAAAAAACGTGCAAAACAGGCTGAGAAGCGTCGCAGCCACAACGCCAGCCTGCGTTCCATGGTTCGTACCTACATCAAGAATGTAGTTAAAGCCATCGACGCAAAAGACGCTGAAAAAGCGCAAGCTGCTTATGTTCTGGCCGTGCCAGTTATCGACCGTATGGCCGATAAAGGCATCATCCACAAGAACAAAGCTGCTCGCCATAAAGGTCGTCTGAATGGCCACATCAAGGCGTTGAACCTTGCTGCTGCAGCCTAAGCGACACGCTTGTTAAAAAACCGACCCTAGGGTCGGTTTTTTATTGCCTACGATTCGGCAGCACCACCACCAACCCGCTCACCCCTTGCAGAGGGCGAGCCGGCCGGCAAAAGCAGTTACTGTGGCTGGACCCACGGAAGGATCGGAATCGCCGTCACCGCATTCTGCGGGCTGCCCTCGATCAAGCGATCGCTGTAGACCAGATACACCAGCGTATTGCGCTTCTTGTCGAGGAAGCGCACCACCTGCATGGTCTTGAACACCAGCGAAGTTCGCTCCTTGAATACCTCCTCGCCATCCTTGAGCTCGCCCTTGAAGCTGATAGGCCCGACCTGACGGCAGGCAATCGACGCCTCGGCACGATCCTCGGCCAGACCCAGGCCACCCTTCACCCCACCCGTCTTGGCTCGCGACAGGTAGCAAGTCACACCCTCGACCCGAGGATCATCGAACGCCTCGACCACAATGCGATCGTTCGGCCCGACAAATTTGAACACCGTGGACACCTGGCCAATTTCCTCAGCGGACGCCAGGAGCGGCATCGCCAACAGCACACCCAACAACCCTTTTGCTACGCGCATTGGTTTTTTCCCTAAATGACTCGAATCACTGCTTAAACCAGGATCAGGTTATCGCGATGCACCAGCTCCGGCTCAGCCATGTAGCCCAGCAGACCGACAATTGCATCAGACGACTGACCAATGATCTTCTGCGCCTCAAGCGCACTGTAGTTGGCCAGGCCGCGAGCGATCTCCCGCCCGTCCGGCGCCACGCAGACCACCATCTCGCCCCGACGGAAACCGCCCTGGACCTGCTTCACACCCACCGGCAACAAACTCTTGTTGCCCTGGGACAGCGCCGAGACCGCTCCCGCATCCAGCACCAGAGTGCCGCGGGTCTGCAAGTGCCCAGCCAGCCACTGCTTGCGCGCCGCCAGCATGCCGCGTTCCGGCGAGAGCAAGGTACCGATGCGCTCACCCGCCTTCAGACGGTCCAGGACTCGCTCCAGACGCCCGCCAACAATAATGGTGTGCGCCCCGGAGCGCGCCGCCAGACGCGCCGCGCGCAGCTTGGTCTGCATGCCGCCACGCCCCAGCGCACCGCCGGTGCCGCCGGCCACCGCATCCAGCGCCGGATCATCGGCCCGCGCTTCGTAAATCAGCTGGGCGTCCGGGTTATTGCGCGGATCAGCATCGAACATGCCATCACGGTCGGTAAGGATCACCAACAGATCAGCCTCGACCAGGTTCGCCACCAGCGCCGCCAGGGTGTCGTTGTCGCCAAAACGGATTTCGTCGGTCACCACGGTGTCATTCTCGTTGATCACCGGGATCACCTTGAGCTCGACCAGGGCACGCAAGGTACTGCGAGCGTTGAGGTAGCGCTTGCGATCGGAGAGGTCGTCATGGGTCAGGAGGATCTGCGCAGTGTGCCGGCCATGCTCGGCAAAGCTCGACTCCCAGGCCTGCACCAAGCCCATCTGGCCAATGGCAGCGGCCGCCTGCAACTCGTGCATCGCACTGGGTCGCGAGGTCCAGCCCAGACGGCTCATGCCAGCCGCTACCGCTCCCGAAGAAACCAGCACTAACTCGACGCCAGCCTCGTGCAAGGCCACCATCTGCTCGACCCACACACCCATTGCCGCACGATCCAGGCCCTTGCCATCCGCCGTCAGCAGTGCACTGCCGATCTTCACGACCCAGCGCTGCGCACCCGTCACCTTGCTCCGCATCTTCTTCAACCTTAGCTTGAGGACAGCACGACCCAGCACTGCCCGTAACGTTATTCGTGACTATCGATTTCCGGATACTAAAACGCCGCTCGATTGAGCGGCGCTTAAGTTTACTGCAAGGAATCAGTCACGCACGTAAATGATTTCCGGACCATCTTCGTCATCCACATCTTCTTCGTCCCAGTCATCGTCACCGATGTCATGGACCGACTTCACGCCGCTACGGCGCAGGGCACGCTGGTCATCCAGGGCCTGCAACTGAGCACGGGCTTCGTCTTCGATGCGCTGATCGAGCTCGGCCAGCTCTTCCTTGTAGGCCGGGTCATTGGCCAGGCGATCGGCACGATCTTCCATGTAACGCATGATGTCGTGGCACAGACGCTCGGTACCCAGCTTGGAGATGGCCGAGATCACGTAGACCGGACCGGTCCACTCCAGACGATCAACGATTTCCTTGACCCGAGCATCGTGCTCTTCTTCAAGAATCTGGTCGCACTTGTTCAGCACCAGCCAGCGATCACGCTCAGCCAGCGACGGGCTGAACTTGGTCAGCTCGCTGACAATCACTTCTGCAGCATCCGGCGCACTGGAGTCATCCAGCGGCGCCATATCCACGAGGTGCAACAGCAGGCGTGTACGGGACAAATGCTTGAGGAAACGAATCCCCAGGCCAGCGCCATCGGAAGCGCCCTCAATCAGGCCCGGAATATCCGCAACCACGAAGCTTTTCCAGCGATCGACACTGACCACACCCAGGTTCGGCACCAGGGTGGTGAACGGGTAGTCGGCCACTTTCGGCTTAGCGGCCGAAACCGAACGGATAAAGGTACTTTTACCGGCGTTCGGCAAACCCAGCAGACCCACGTCCGCCAAGACCTTCATTTCCAGCTTGAGGTCACGCGCCTCACCCGGCTTGCCCGGAGTGGTCTGGCGCGGCGCACGGTTGGTGCTGGATTTGAATCGGGTGTTGCCCAGACCGTGCCAGCCGCCATGGGCTACCAGCAGTTTCTGGCCGGCCTTGGTCAGGTCGCCAATCACTTCCTGGGTAGCGGAATCGATGACCGTGGTGCCAACCGGCACCCGCAGCACCAGCTCCTCACCCTTTTTACCGGTGCAATCGGTGCTGCCGCCGTTGGAGCCACGCTCGGCATCGAAGTGCCGGGTGTAACGGTAGTCCACCAGGGTGTTGAGGTTTTCGTCGGCAACCATATAGACCGAGCCGCCATCACCACCGTCGCCGCCGTTCGGGCCGCCGTTTTCAATGAATTTTTCGCGACGGAAGCTCATGCAACCGTTGCCGCCGTCGCCGGCCTTTACTCGAATCGATACTTCATCAACAAACTTCATAACAGAACGCCTCTCGCCATACGGACGAGCCGAAAAATCAAGACATAAGACTCTTGCAAAAATGAGCGCAGCGACCTCAAGCAACGACCGCAAATCCAGCTGCTTTCGCCCATCACAAACAGCTTTGCAAGAGACTCACCCCACAAACGAAAAAGCCCCGTCGCGAGACAGGGCTTTTCCAGCAACTACGCAATTATGCCGCGACGACTTCAGTCTTCGGGACAATGCTCACGTAACGGCGGTTGAAAGCGCCTTTTACTTCGAACTTGATCACGCCGTCGATTTTAGCGAACAGAGTGTGATCTTTGCCCATGCCAACGCCGTAGCCAGCGTGGAATTGGGTGCCGCGCTGACGCACGATGATGTTGCCCGGAATGATGACCTGGCCGCCATACATCTTCACGCCAAGGCGTTTGGCTTCTGAGTCGCGACCGTTACGGGTACTACCACCAGCTTTTTTGTGTGCCATGAGTTCAATTCTCCTAGTGAGGAATTAGGCTGAAATTAAGCCTGAATACCGGTGATTTTGATCTCGGTGTACCACTGGCGGTGGCCCATACGCTTCATGTGGTGCTTACGACGACGGAACTTGATGATGCGGATTTTATCGTGACGACCTTGGGAGATCACTTCAGCCACAACGGTAGCGCCAGCAACAACTGGAGCACCGATATTCACGTCATCGCCATTGGCGACCAACAGAACGCGATCAAAAGTTACGGATTCGCCGGTAGCGATTTCCAGTTTTTCAATCTTCAGGTATTCACCTGGGGCGACTTTGTATTGCTTGCCACCAGTAACGATTACTGCGTACGACATGGTATTTCTCCGATAATCCTGCTCACCCAGCTCTTTATAAGAAGAGGTATTGGCTGGCATGGCTGCATGGGGCTGGAACGGCCCAAGTGCAATTGCGTAAGGCAGGTGCTGCCCAGGAAGTTCAGGGTGCGCGATTGTACGCAAGGAGCAAAGCCGATGCAAGTGCCTGTCCATAGCGCCTTGACAGGCCCGGACGCGGGTCCTAGCATGCCGCGCAACCCTTCTGGAGCGACTCTCGCTGATGCAACCCCAAGCTTTCTACCGCGCGGTGGCGGACGATTTTAGCGCCGTCGACGGCATCATCAAGAAGCAGCTGACTTCCCGGGTGCCGCTGGTATCGAAAATCGGCGACTACATCACCTCGGCCGGGGGCAAGCGCCTGCGTCCTTTATTGGTGCTGTTGTGTGGCAAGGCCCTGGGTCGCGAAGGCGACGACATGCGCCTGCTGGCCGCTACCATCGAATTCCTGCACACCGCCACCCTGCTGCATGACGACGTGGTCGACATGTCCGGCATGCGCCGTGGCCGCTCCACGGCCAACGCCATGTGGGGCAATGCGCCGAGCGTACTGGTGGGCGACTTCCTGTACTCGCGCTCGTTCGAAATGATGGTCGAGCTGGGCTCGATGCCGGTCATGAAGATTCTTTCCCAAGCCACCCGCATCATCGCCGAAGGCGAAGTGCTGCAGCTGTCGAAAGTCCGTGACGCCAGCACCACCGAAGAAACCTATATGGAAGTCATCGGCGGCAAGACCGCGATGCTCTTCGAAGCGTCGACCCACAGTGCCGCAGCCCTGGCTGGCGCCACGCCTGAGCAAAGCGAAGCGCTGCGCACCTTTGGCGATCACCTGGGGGTGGCCTTCCAACTGGTCGACGACCTGCTGGACTACCGCGGCGACGCCGAGACCCTGGGCAAGAACGTCGGTGACGATCTGGCCGAGGGCAAGCCGACCCTGCCGCTGATCTACACCATGCGCGAAGGCACCGCCGAACAGGCCGCGCTGGTTCGCCAGGCGATCCAGAAAGGCGGCATCGAAGACCTGGAAAGCATCCGCGCTGCCGTGGAAGCCTCGGGTTCCCTGGATTACACCGCACAACTGGCCCGCGACTACGTAGCCCGCGCCATCAGCTGCCTCGAAGCCCTGCCGCCAAGCGAATACCGCGATGCACTGGTGGAACTGAGCGAGTTCGCGGTCGCCCGCACGCACTGATCCCCCGCATGCACTGGAGCCGGCCAGCCGGCTCCAACGGGCATCCCGCCCCTCTCCCGGCTAAAACCCTATACAATGTGCGCTTTTTAGCCATCCTGAAACTCAAGGAGCTTTAGTGAGCACGTTGCCACCCTGCCCAAAATGCAATTCCGAATACACCTATGAAGACGGCGCACAGCTGATCTGCCCGGAATGCGCCCACGAGTGGTCCGCCAGCGGCGAAGCCGAAGTAGCGTCCGATGAAAGCGTGAAAAAAGACTCGGTGGGTAACGTCCTGCAAGATGGCGACACCATCACCGTGATCAAGGACCTCAAGGTCAAGGGCACGTCCCTGGTGGTCAAGGTCGGCACCAAGGTCAAGAATATCCGCCTGTGCGATGGCGACCATGACATCGACTGCAAAATCGACGGCATCGGCCCGATGAAACTCAAGTCAGAGTTCGTGCGCAAGGTCTGATCCCCCTGCCCATCCCGCGTACTACGCGGGATGGCGCCATCTCCCCGCCTCATCCCCCACTAATCCCCTCCCAATAGCAAAAGGCCAGTCGAGTTGATCGACAGCAATTTCTGCCTAGAAAAAAGCAGAAACCGCCAATAGGTACTTGCTATTCATTGAATAAGAATTATTCTCATTGAACCCATCAAGGAGATGAGACCCATGACTTATTTGATCGACGCGTGGCTGGATCGCCCACACCCTTACCTGAGAATCCTTCATCGGGAAACCGGGGAAGTCTGTGCGGTGCTGGAAGAAGAGGCTCTGAACGAGCTGCAGGACCAGGGTGACCTGGATTTCAACGGCTTGAGTTCCAGCGAACCGATGGTGCTCAAGGAACTGGTGCGCAACCTGTTTTTGTTCTGTTACGCCAGAGCCTTGCGCCCGGCGTCAGAACTCAGCAGCAAGTTTCAGGTATGAGCGTCACTGCAAAACCTGCGGGGGCTGGCTTGCCAGCGATGGCATGCGCACGGGTTCAAGGCTGAACCGCGCCGCCTGCATCGCCGGCGAACCGGCTCCCGCATTCGCTACGACTTAGAGTACGTCGAGCAGCTCGACGTCAAACACCAGGACGCTGTGCGGCGGGATGCTGCCTACGCCTTGCGCGCCGTAAGCCAGTTCGCTCGGCACGTACAGACGCCATTTGCTACCGGCGTTCATCAGTTGCAGGGCTTCGGTCCAGCCGGCGATCACGCCACCCACCGGAAACTCTGCAGGCTGGCCGCGCTCGTAGGAGCTGTCGAACACAGTGCCGTCGATCAGGGTGCCGTGGTAATGAGTACGCACGCTGTCTTCACGGGATGGCTTGGCGCCCTCGCCCGCAGTCAGCACTTCGAATTGCAGGCCGGAAGCCAGGGTAGTGATGCCATCGCGCTTGGCGTTTTCAGCCAGGAAAGCCAGGCCTTCGCCCGCAGCTGCTTCAGCCTTGGCGGCCGCTTCGGCCTGCATGATTTCACGAATGACCTTGAAGCTGGCGGACAGCTCGTCCTGGCCTACACGGCTTGGCTTGCCGGCGAAAGCGTCGGTCAGGCCGGCCAGGATCGCGTCCAGGCTCACGCCCGGCGGCGGGTTGTCGCGCAGCTGGTCGCCCAACTGACGGCCGATGCCGTAGCTGACGCGGGTTTCGTCGGTGGACAGATTTACTTCGGACATGGAACTGCTCCGCTGTGCGGACGGCTCGGGAACTTGCCGTGCGTGCACAGCGCATCCCGGGGCGCCCGGAACCAAAAGGGCGAGCAGACTAGCACAGAAGCCCTGGCGAAGATCAGGGGGGCGTATGGCGCTATCAGGCCGAGCGCAACGCCAGTGGCACCTTCAGGCTTTCCTCGGCGCTGGCTGACAGGCCGCACATTTCGTCATGCACCGAGGTGTGCACAAGGTTGAACGGCAATGTCGGAAACGCCTGCAACACCTGACGCGCATGTTCCACCGAACGCAAGTGGAACATCTGCCCATGGCCGTCGCTGAGGGGGTAGGCCGCCCCATGCATGCGCGCCTCCAGCAGATAGATGCCGCCTTCCAGAGAAATCAGGTTCAACTCATCGACCTTGCCGGCGATGGCGTAGGCATTCATTTCTTGCAGGTTCATAAACCCACCTCGTGCAATTCAGGCCCGTGACGCTACAGGCATATGCCTGGCGCGATAAAAGCACAAGCGCCGGTCTCTCGATCTGGACCAACGGCGCAGCACTTGGAGCAGGCATCGGCAAAAGGAAAAGGCCCGGGTTTTCTGTTAGTGTCGCCGCCGCTTTCCAGCCCTTTCTACGCCAATGGATCTCTGCAAATGGATGTTGACCTGCCACGCGCCCTAAAAAAGTGCGCCCGCCCATGAAACTCATGACCTGCGTCGCCACCGGCATCGGCCTCCTCGCAGCAGGCGTCCTGGCGCTGTACCTGAGCGTCGAGCTCAGCCCCGAAAAACGCCTGGAACAAACCTTCGATCAACGCATCGCCCAGGCCAGGGAGTTGCCCAACTCGACACTCGAAAACCTGGCCATCACTCAGTTGCAGGCCTGGTACGACGAGCGGCGCGGTTTGCTGAGGATGAACTCAGCCTGGAAGGTCGAACACAGCCTCGACGCCAATGACCTCATCGAGCAATACCCGGTTCCCGCCGATGCGGCCGGGCACTGGCTGGCCAGCCTGTTCTTCAAGAGTTATGACGCTATCGTCTTCCGCAGAATCGACATGGATCTCAGTTCGCCGTTCAACAAAGACCCACTCGAACCGTTGTTCCCGACCGAGCTCGACTGGCAGTCGGCCAGTTTGAAGGACGGATCGGTGATCGCCCTGCAAGCCGACAAGGAGCCCGCAGGAGGCCCTCAGTCCCGGCGCCTGGAACAGCACAAGCCCGGACACTATCAACTCATCTACCCGGATAAAGAGCGGACCGAGAACACCCCCGAAGTCGTGGCCTTGAACGGTACTGCGCAAACGGTGGTTCCCGGCCAGGTCAAGGTGTTCAGCTTCACCCGTGGTGACGTCGGCAGTACCCAGAGCCAGGGCAATCTGAGTGTGAAGCTGCTCAAGGCCGAGCCAAACTTTGCCGAGTTCGAGCTGGTCAACAGTGCCCCGCTGAGTGCCGAGCTCGCAGACATGCAGCTGGACCCGCTGCTGATCCAGGCTCAAGACCGGGACGGCAACTACTTGAAAGCCTCCCACGCGATCACCAAGCCCCAAGCACAGTTGGACTTCGAGGACGAGCAACTGCTGGCGCTGTTGCAACAGAAAAAATACGACCCGGCCTTTATCAACCAACAACAGCAGCAATTGGACGCCTGGCGCCAGGCCCGGGGCAGTCACTACAAGAAGGTGTCCTTCTACGGAGAACTGGAAAGCCTCAAGGTCACCGCCCTGGACTTCTCCACCGCCCAGGTGCAACGCCAGGCATTGAAAACCCCGGTCTATTCGTTCAAGGAATGGATCACTGGCAACGCCTTGCTGCCCATGCAGGGTCACGCTGTGGTGCATGACGACAGCATCGCCGAGCAGACCCGTCGCTATGCCATAAGCCAGGAACAGATGCGCCAGAGCGTTCGTGTCAGCTCAGAAGCGGTCAGCGCCCAATACGCCCGAATCCTCTTTCACTCCGACGCGCCCTTCGCCTGGTCGGCGGCTGGGTACGACTTCCAGCGCTCATTGGAGTTCTATACCCAGGGCGCACTCAACACCCGTGGCGAACTGCTGGATATGGGCTTGCGCACCTTCGATTTCGACCCTTTCCGCGGCAGCATTACTTACAGCCCCTCTGAGCTGCCTCGGCAACCAGCCTATGCCACCGGCACCATGACCCTGCTTCACCCCAAGGTTGAAAAAAGCCTATTCGAAGCCAGCGCCCTGCCCCAGGGTCTGAGCGTGCGGGACAACGCCCTGATCATCCAGAGCACGCCGTTCCCGCAGGTTGCCTGGCGCTTCTTCGCCAAGGACAGCAGTGGCCGCTACCTGAAGAAATTCCACCAGGTCCAGCATCAAGGCAAGCAGAGCGAGGAGCTGTTCCAGGTGCAGTACTACTACGGGCAACCCACCACCGTCGAAGCCTATCAACTGGTAGACGTCACGCCCTTTGAGTATGACTTCGAGGTCAAGCTGCACGCTCCGGAAGTCCCCTGATCCCCACTGCCTGAAACTCGCCAGCCCCATAAACAAAACCGCCCGGACGTTTGCAACATCCGGGCGGTTCGGTTACTGCGGCGCTTGAGCGATCAGTGCTTGGTCAGCTTGTCCAGGTAACCCATGGCGAACGCCGAGATCACGAAGGTCATGTGGATGATCACGTACCACTTCAGATGCTCGGGATCGACGTTCTTGGCGTCCATGAAGATGCGCAGCAGGTGAATCGAGGAAATCGCCACGATCGACGCCGCCACTTTCATCTTCAGCGACGACGAGTCCATGGTGCCCAGCCAGTTGAGCTTTTCCTTGCTCTCATCGATGTCCAGTTGGGAAACGAAGTTCTCGTAACCGGAAATCATCACCATCACCAGCAGGCCGCCCACCAGTGCCATGTCGATCAACGACAGCAGCACCAGGATCAGGTCCGACTCGGCCATGGAGAACACGTTGGGGATAACGTGGAAGACTTCCTGGAAGAACTTCAATGCCAGCGCCAGCAAGCCCAGCGACAGCCCGAAGTAGATCGGCGCCAGCAGCCAGCGTGAGGCATACATTGCATTTTCGATAAAACGTTCCATTGGATCTCACACGAAGTTTGAAAACGGCGGCGAGTATATCAGCCGTCCCCGAGCCCATAAACCACCGACAAATCCGCAACCTGCGGGTCTGTCGCCGTGTTTTTTCTGCTAGTGTCGAAACCATTCACGCCGCTCACTGACATCGGACAGGAAGACTGGAAAATGGATTTGCGATTGCCTCTGGCGAGTATCGGAATGTGCATGGCGCTGTTGCTCGGCAGCGGCTGCTCACCCAGTGAAGAGAAGCGCCAGGTCAGCCTCGAAGAGAAAACCGCGCAATTCGAGAAGTCCCTGGACGCTATCCAGGACCCGAAACTCAAAGGCGCCATTGCCGACCTGGGCGGCTCTCTGCTGCTGTTGGAGCGCGCCCAGCTACGACTGCAAAGCAAACCCATCGATACCGAGTACGCCGACGACGCCCTGGCCCTGCTCAAGCACTATCCCAGCCCGCAAGCCCTGGTCGACACCTACATCAATGGCCTGTTCGTGCTGCGCAAACCCACCAGTTCCGACTACCTGACCGACCTGCAACCGGTGTTCCCTTTCAGCTTTACCATGCCCGCCGAGTTCCCCTTTCCCCATGGCCTGGAATGGCAGTCCGTAACCTTGAGCAACAAAAAAGTCATCCCTTTCCAGCCTGAATGGTCGGAAACCGACCCCGGTATTCAGCTCAGCCCGTCCAGTTCCAACCTGACCAACCCCGACGACCTGACGGTGACCTACCCGTTCATCGAGGGCCTGGAAGTCGCCAACAAAAATCAGCCTCAACCGGTCAGCCTGCAGGGCAAGGTCGAAGTCATAGCGCCGCGCCGGATACAGACTTTCGAGCTGAGCAAGGCCGACCTGGGCAAGACCCGCACCGAGGACAATATTCAGGTCACCCTGCTCAAACTGGACAAGAACTGGGCCGAGATCGAAATGCGCAACAGCACCGCGCTGCCCGAGCAGATCAGCGATACCTCGCCGAACCCGCTGCTGGTCCAGGCCCGAGACACCAGCGGGCAGTTTCTGGCGCGCGCCGGCTCACTCAACGAAAGCGCCCAGCAAGTGGCCTTTTATGAGCAACAACTGGCGCAAATGAAGAAACAGAAAGCCTGGAGCGACGATTTCGAACGGCAGCTCGAAACCGAGCAAAAAGCGTTCGACGAACAGCAGACCAGCCATTACGCCAAGGTCTATTTCAACGGAGTGATCGACAAGCTGGAGGTCAGCGTTTTCGACTTTTCCCAGGCCAGCATTACCCGCAAGGATCTCGACCTGCCGGTTCAGCGCTTCGACCACATGAGCACCGACAAGAACATCCGGCCGCTGCCGATGCCGGTCGTGGTCTATGACGACCAGGCCGCGACCTACCTGAAAGCCGCGGACCTCGACGAAGACACCCTGAAGAAAAGTGTCAGCATCAGCCAGTCGGTGGAGGATGCCAGTGCCGCGCGCATCGAATTCGATCACCCGCGTACGTTCAATGACGAACTGCTGGGTTCCTCCTTCAATACCGGCGATACCCCAGTGACATTTTTCACCCAGGGCGCCCAGGGCAAGCGCGGCGAACCCATCGAACTGCCCACCGAAGCCCTCGAGATCGACCCGTTGCGCGGCACCATCACCTACGACCTCAACCTGTTCCCGGAGACCCCGGCCTACGCCGTCGGTTCTATACCGCTGTTCCTTGCCAGCATCGAGAAAAACACCCTCAAGACCCAGCAATTGCCCAAGGGCCTGGAGCTTAAAGGCAATGCGCTGATCGTCGACCAGGCGCAGTTTCCCGCCGACGCCTGGCGCTTTTACGCCAAAGACGACACGGGACAATACCTGAAGGAGATTTTTGCCGTCAGCCACGGTGCATCGGCCACCGGCCCGGCGCTGTTCGACGTGCACTATTTCTATGGCCAGCCCACAGAACTGGAGACCTACCAACGCACCGAGCTCAACCCCGTCGAGTATGGCTTTGAGGTCAAGCTCGACAAAGTCGAACCGCCTCGGGCCGATCAGTAGGGTTCAGTGCTCGGGGTGGAACTGGAAGTCGCCGGAGTTGCGCCCGCGATCACCGTTGATCTGGCGCAGTTGGGCTTGCAGGTGCAGGCACCAGATCTGCGGGTCATCGGCCAGTTGGTAACCGTGGGTGGTGAGGCTCTCGACAATCGAGTCGAGTATGGATTCAGCCACCACCGGACCGCAGAAAGGCCCCTGGGATTTGATGGCAGAAGGTTGCTCACCGGCCATTCCGGCGGCGAACAGCAAGGTCCACATTCCGGTATCGCCGGCCAGCGGACGAACGCTGCATTCGATACGGGTGACCAGGCCCAGGCATTGGCGGGTAAGGCAGAGGTTGCGCGACATGGCGGCGACCCTCGTTAGATCCGGTGTTCAGCCTTCGTCGGAAGACTGTTGCGATCCAGTGACGACTGTCGTTCTCCTTGCCCTGAGAATAGAGGAAAAGCCCGATAAGCAAAGTTGACCGGATAAACAGGCGCCGAATGGTCTGTTGGCGAAAGTTGACGCCAGCCGACTGACGCTGCGACGCGGGACAAAGCCCGCGCCACAGGTCGGGTTCAGACCGGTTTGGCTTCAGCCAGCGCCTGTTGCGCCAGCTCTTTTTCGGCTTCCTTGAGGTCTTCTTCGCTGATCATTTCCGCGATCACCCGCAAGCGCTCCACCACCCGCGCGTTGACGCTGCCTTCCGGGAACTGCCCATCTGCATCCGGCTCGCCGGCAGGCTCGCCGACCAACAGGCTCAACGCCTCGTCGGCCTGGCGCACCGCATACACATGAAACTGCCCGGCACGCACCGCCTGCAGCACTTTCTCATCCAGCATCAGGGTCGCGACGTTGGCCTGAGGAATAATGGCGCCCTGCTCCCCGGTCAAGCCGCGCGCCTCGCAGAGACGGAAGAAGCCTTCGATCTTCTCGTTGACCCCGCCCACCGCCTGCACTTCGCCAAACTGGTTGATCGAGCCGGTAATGGCGAAGCATTGCTTGAGCGGCGTCTTGGACAGCGCCGAGATCAGCGTGCAAGCCTCGCCCAGGGACGCGCTGTCGCCATCGACGTAACCGTAGGACTGCTCCAGGGCAATACTGGCGGAGATCGCCAGGGGGAATTCCTGGGCATAACGACTGCCCAGGTAACCGGTGAGGATCATCACCCCCTTGGAGTGGATCGGCTGCCCGAGGTTGACCTCGCGCTCGATGTCGACGATACCGCTGCCGCCCGGATAGACCGTCGCCGAAATCCGCGCGGGAACCCCGAACGCCGAATCGCCCACTTCCAGCACCGTCAGCCCGTTGCACTTGCCGACAGCGGCACCGTCGGTATCGATCAGGATGATCCCGGCCAGCATGTCATCGAGAATCCGCGCCGACACTCGGCCGGTGCGAGTGGCCTTGGCCTTGAGGGCGCGTTCGATATGCCCGGCATCGGTCATTTCATCGGCGGCCAGGTGGCGAATGAAGTCGGCCTCGCTGACCAGTTGGAACAGATCGCCAATGCGCGCCGACAAACGCCCCTGGTGCTCGGCCAGGCGTGCGCTGTAAGTCGCCAGGCGCGCCACCGCATCGGCAGTCAGCGGCGCCATGCCTTCTTCCGAGGTACGGGTCTTGAGCAACTGGGCGAACTGCTCAAGGCTCTCGTCGACCATCGGAATGTCTTCGTCGAAGTCCACCAGCACCCGGAACATCTCCTGGAAGTCCGGATCCAGGTCCTGCAGCGTGTAGTACAGCTGCCGCGCACCGATGATGATGACCTTGACCTGCAGCGGGATCACTTGCGGTGTCAGGGTCACCGTGGCCAGGCGCCCGAGCTCGCCCAATGGCGACTCCATCTTCAGCTTGCGCGATTGCAGGGCACGCTTGAGGGCATCCCAGACGAAGGGCTCGCTGAGCATCTTCTCGGCTTCAAGAATCAGGAAGCCACCGTTGGCCCGGTGCAAGGCGCCCGGCCGCAGTTGACGGTAGGTGGTGTAAAGCGCGCCCTGGTCGGTGCTGTACTCGATCCGGCCAAACAGGTTGTCATAGGTCGGATGCGGCTCGAACACCACCGGTGCGCCACCGCTGGCCGGGTGACCGACCACCAGGCTCGGGCAGTACTGTTCTTCCAGGAGCTTGCGGGCCACGGCGTCGGTCTTGCTGTCGTCGACCAGTTGCTCGACCACGGTTTTCAGCAGGTAAACCTGCATGGCTTGCAGGTACCCGCAGACCGCTGCGTTTTCCGCGTACTTTTCCGACAGTGGCGCCAGCAAAGGTTGCAGGGCCAGGGTGATGGTTTCTTCGTTGAGCTGGCGCAACTGGTTGCTCGACTCGCGCTTCCATTGCGGCAGGCTCGCCAACTCTTCGTTGAGGCGTTCTTCCAGCGCTGAAATGTCCTCGTGGAAACGCTCGCGCTCAGCCTCGGGCAACTGGGCGAATTCCGCTTCGTCCAACGCCTTGCCCTCGCTCATCGGGGTAAAGGCGATGTTGCTGCTGTCGCGGTACAGCGCGACTTCCTTTTCCAGGGCCAGGCGTTCGATCACATCCAGGGCGCGGTCGTAGCGTTGGTTGAACGCACGGTCGATGGCGCTTTTCTTCTGTTGGTAGGACGGGTGTTCGAACACCGCCGGAAAGGTCGACAGCAGGTTGTCGATCAAACCGTTGATGTCGCCGATGAACGCACCGGCAGTGCCCGACGGCAATTCCAGGGCGCGGGGCTCGCGCGGCTCATCGAAATTATTGACGTAGACCCAGTCCGCCGGGGTCTGCAGGCGCTTGCCTTCAGCCTTCAGGTAGCGTTTGACGAAAGAAAACCGGCCAGTGCCGGGCTCACCCATGACAAACACGTTGTAACCGGGGCGTGGCATGGCCACACCAAATTGCAGCGCTTCAACAGCACGTTCCTGGCCAAGCACACCGCGAAAGGGCTCCAGATCATTGGTGGTCGAGAAGCTGAACTGTTCAGCGGAAAACGGACGGGTCAGCGCTTCGGGCGCTAGACGCAAGCTGGCAGCAACAGGATCAGGCATCGGGCTTCCTTACATCAGGCGGGGCAGATGGCGGCATTCTGGCGCCGGGTATACCCGGCTGGCAAGGCGCGCCTCAGGCGAAAGCATAGACAAACGTAAAAGCCTGGGTGAACGGGAAAAAAACCTTCATATGCATGAATGTTTTGTAAAAAGTAACGGAACCCTTGGAACCTGCCTAAACTCCAAACTGCGCGGCTGGACTAATAACCGGCCCACTGGCGCAGAAATGGGCCAGACCCCCTTGTCCATTGGTTTGCACACAAAGAGAACAAAGCTATGAAACGGATTCTTCTCGGTACTCTCTTCACCGCTGTTTCCATCAATGCCATGGCTCAGGCGCCAGGCGGTCCGGATTGCGGCTGGGGCAACATGCTGTTCGAAGGTCAGCGTGGGACCCCAGCACACTTCCTGGCATCCACCACCAACGGCACTTCCGGTAACGCCACGTTCGGTATGACGTCCGGTACCAACGGTTGCTCGACCAACGCCGCGCTGACCTATGGCGGTAAATCCTGGATTGCCATGAATGGCATGATGAACGAACTGTCCGAAGACATGGCAAAAGGCCAAGGCGAAGCCCTGACCACTTACGCTGTGGTACTGGGTGTCGCTCCGGAAGATCGCGCGCACTTCGCCGCAGTCACCCACGAGCACTTCCAGCAGATCTTCAGCAAAGCTGACGTGACGGCGGACGATGTGCACACCAATACCCTGGCCGTGCTGAAAAGCGACACGCGCCTGGCTAAATACGCTACCCCGGCTTAAGCTCGCAACGCCCGCTCCCTCTGGGGGCGGGCTTTTTATTTTTTCGACCTAACCCCCTTTGGGTCTTTGTTTTTTTCGACTTAAGTTGCCCACCATGCTCAAACGCCTTGCCTATCTGGCGCTGTGTGCCTGCGCCCCGCTGTACGCCGCGCCTCATATCGACAATCAACGTTTGCAGCAACTGGCCAATGATCCGTTCTGGATCTCCCTGGGGCACTACGAGAGTGGCAAGCTCGGCGGCTGGCGCAGCTATGTCAGCGACCAGAAGTTCTTTCTCGCCGCCGATGGCGCGCACCATCCCGATGCAGAACTCAAGGCCACCCTCGAAGCGATCTACGCCCCGGCGAGCGCCGGCGAGAAACACGCCCAATGCGTTTATCCGGCCCGCACCCGCTGGCTCAAGGCGCAGCTCAAGCTGGACGATCTGCCGGCGGTGGACTGCAGCGAGTTCAAACAATGGTTCAAGGATGTCGCGCCCCACAGCGCGGTGATGATCTTCCCGGCGGCCTACCTCAATAGCCCATCCTCGATGTTCGGCCACACCCTGCTGCGCATCGACCAGGCCGACGTGCAAAGCAACAACACGGCCCTGCTCAGCTACGCGATCAACTTCGGGGCCTATATCGAAGGCTCGGACAACAGCATCCTCTACGCCTGGAAAGGCCTGATGGGCGGCTATCCGGGCCTGTTCGCCCTGGTCCCCTACCAGGAGAAACTCTCGGAATACCGCAGCCTGGAAAACCGCGACCTGTGGGAATACCGGCTGAACCTGACCCAGGTCGAGACCGAGCGTATGGTCGAGCATGTCTGGGAGCTGAAGCAGATCCAGTTCGATTACTTTTTCTTCGACGAAAACTGCTCCTATCGCCTGCTGGAATTGCTGCAGGTGGCGCGCCCCGGCCTGAAACTGACCGAGCAGTTCCCCCTGACCGCGATCCCTACCGATACGGTCAAGGCGGTGAAAGAAGCCGGGCTGGTGGAGAAGATCGACTATCGCCCGTCCCGCGAGCGTGAGTTGCTGAGCCGCGCGCAACCGCTGTCGGGTGCCGAGCAGGATTGGGTGCTCAAGGTCAGTGCCAATCAGAAGCAACTGCAGGACCCAGCCTTCAAGGCCCAACCACGGGACCGCCAGGCCCTGATCATCGACGCGGCCTACCGCCTGGAGCGCTACCGCGCCAACGGCCAGGAGCGCGACCCACAGCGTTCACAACGCAGCTTCGAGCTGTTGCGGGCGATCAATCAGAACCCGGCGCCGGAGCTTGAGATCGAGCGGCCGGGGCTGCCGGAAGATGGCCACGAGTCGCGCACCTGGCAGGCCGGCATCGGCACCCGGGGCGACCAGGCGTTTGGCGAGTATGGCCTGCGCATGGCCTACCACGATCTGAATGACAACGCCGAAGGCTTCCCCCTGGGCGCACAGATCGAAATCCTGCAGATGAAGCTGCGCCAGTACGAAGGCAATCACTGGCAACTGCAGCAACTGGATCTTGCGACCATCCGCTCCCTGACCCCGCGCAACGAGTTGCTGCAACCCTGGTCGTGGCAGGTCACCGGCGGCCTGGAGCGAGTGCCCGGCAAGCATGACGATGAAACCCTGGTCAGCCACGTCAATGGCGGTGCCGGCGGCACCTGGCAACTGGGCGAAAACACCCTGGGCTTTGCCCTGGGCACCGTTCGCATCGAACACAACAACGACTTCGCTGGCTTTATCGCCCCCGCGGCCGGGTTCAACTCCGGGCTCCTGTGGAAAAACCCGCTGGGCAACTTCAGCGTCGAGGCCAAGGGCGACTACTTCACCAACGGCGAAGTGCGCCGCAGCTTGAGCCTCAACCAGCAATGGGAACTGTCACGCAACCTCGGCCTGCGCCTGAGTGCCCAGCGCGAATTCAGCCAGCTGGCCACACCGGTCAACGAAGTGATGCTGGAACTCAAGTGGTATCACTACTAAGAAGCTCCCAATCCGCCTGCACCAACACGGCGCCTGGAAGACCCAGCGCAGCCTGGCGGCAGCGGCTACAGCTCCTCCTGTAACCGCTGCCGCCAAGCTGCGCTGGCATCAATCACGCCGATAACCTCCCTGACACTCCACAGCACCTACCCACGGCAACCCCAAACAAACCGCTCACCTGTTTTTCACAAGGCCGCGACGAAAGCGCTTCTAAACTTCACTCATCAAGCGTCCAGGAGTCGCAGATGAAGCGTTTTGGTTGGGCAGCCGTCTTGTTGTTGCTGATCAGTGGGTGCGAGTCGACCCACGAGCATTTGCTGGCCCTGGGTTACCCGCCGGCCTTCGCCGACGGTTTCGATGACGGGTGCATCAGCGGTCGCCAGGCCGCCGGGTCGATCAGTGGCGAGTTCCGCAAAAACGTCCCGCGCTATCTCAAGGACCCGCAATACGCCGAAGGCTGGAGCGATGGCTTCCGCCAATGCCAGGCCATGCTCGAAAACCAGGACCGCACCGATTACCGGGATCGCCATTGGGATGAGCGCGAGCGCGCCTGGCAGCAAGAGAAGGATCAAGGCGCGGCGCGGGCCTATCGTTCGCAATAGGTCGCTTTCGGACATTGCCCGAAACTAAAAGGCTGCGACCATGGCCCAACCTCCATCAAGGGAGAAATGCCATGAGCCGTGCCTTCGTCAATGAAGATCAGGCCGCCGCACAGGCCGACCAGCCGGTCGAACGCCTCGTCAGCGCCCAACCCAACTACGTCACCCCGACCGGCCTGGCCCAGTTGCAGGCCAAAGTCGCGCAGCTGCACAGCCAGCACAGCGAACAAGCGAGCCTGGGCGACCAGGCGGACCCACAGCGTCAAGCCGATATCGAACGTGACCTGCGGTATTTCCAGCAACGCCTGCAAAGCGCCCAGGTGGTGACCCAGGCCACTTCCACCACCAAGGTGCAGATAGGCAGCCGCGTGACCTTCGCCGATGAACAGGGCAGCGAGCAGCAGGTGCAACTGGTGGGGGAAGACCAGGCCGATGCCGCCCATGGCCTGGTCAACTGGGGCTCGCCCCTGGGTCGCGCGCTACTGGGCGCGCAACCGGGGGATGAGGTGCTGTGGCATCGGCCGGCAGGCGATCAGACGATCGAGATCATCCGCATCGAACCGGCCTGAAGCGCCTCAGACCACGCCCTGGGCCAACATGGCATCGGCAACCTTGACGAAGCCGGCAATGTTCGCGCCCTTGACGTAGTTGATCCGACCGTTCTCTTCGCCGTAATGCACGCAGGCATGGTGGATCGATTGCATGATGTTGTGCAGCTTGCTGTCCACTTCGCCAGCAGTCCACAGCAGACGCATGGCGTTCTGCGACATCTCCAGCCCGCTCACCGCCACGCCGCCGGCGTTCGACGCCTTGCCCGGGGCGAACAGGATATTGGCGTCGATAAAGATATCCACAGCCTCCAGGGTGGTCGGCATGTTCGCGCCTTCGGCCACGCAGATGCAGCCCTGACGCAGCAGGGTGCGAGCAGCGTCGGCGTCCAGTTCGTTCTGGGTCGCGCAGGGCAATGCGATATCGCACGCCAGGGACCAAGGGCTCTGGCCAGCGCGGAACTCCAGGCCAAACTGCTCGGCCAACTCGCTGATGCGCCCGCGCTTGACGTTTTTCAGCTCCAGCACCGCCAGCCATTGCTCTTCGCTGAGGCCGGACTCGCAATACAGCGTGCCCTCGGAGTCGGACAGGGAAATCACCTTGCCCCCCAGGTCCATGACTTTGCGCGCCGCGTACTGCGCCACGTTGCCCGAACCGGATATCGCCACGCGCTTGCCTTCGACCCGGTCGCCACGGCGCTTGAGCATCTCTTCGGCAAAGTACACGCAACCGAAACCGGTGGCCTCAGGACGAATCAGGCTGCCGCCGTAGCTCATGCCCTTGCCGGTCAGGACCGAGGTGAACTGGTTGCTCAGGCGCTTGTACTGCCCGAACAGGAAACCGATTTCCCGGGCGCCGACGCCGATATCGCCCGCGGGCACATCCACGTCTGCACCGATATGACGATACAGCTCGCTCATGAACGCCTGGCAGAAGCGCATGACTTCAGCGTCGCTCTTGCCCTTGGGGTTGAAGTCCGAACCACCCTTGCCGCCGCCCATGGGCAGTGAGGTCAGGGAATTCTTGAAGGTCTGTTCGAAGGCGAGGAATTTAAGCACCCCCAGATTGACCGAAGGGTGGAAGCGCAAACCGCCCTTGTAGGGACCGATGGCGCTGTTCATCTGGATGCGGAAACCGCGGTTGACCCGGACCTTGCCCTGATCGTCGACCCACGACACACGGAACACCACCGCACGCTCCGGCTCGCAGATGCGTTCGAGAATACCCGAGGTCAGGTAATGGGGATTGGCTTCCAGAAAAGGCCACAGGCTGCGTAGTACCTCTTCCACCGCCTGGTGGAATTCAGGCTGGTCTGGATCGCGTTTTTTCAGGCGGGCAAGGAAGTCTTCGACGGATTCGATCATGGAAAAGTCTCGGCAAATTTATTGTCGTTAACGGAGATTTGCCCGGGACTTTAGCAATTCGATTCGCACCGCGACAGCGCAAAATGTCGCAGTTATGAATTTAAATGGTGCATTAGATATAAATCAGCCCCTGAAAAGCCGATTTTTGTGCACCGAAACGAGGATCAACATTAACCCGATCGCCCGATTGCGGTCACCTCTGAAACCGCTCGCCGATTGAGCAGTTCCCCTTGTTCAACTTCCCCTCTGGCAACAATCACCAGGCAAAAAAACGGAGCCCGAAGGCTCCGCTTTTTTTTCAACCGACCCAATCAGGCCAGTTTTTTGTGCCGTACGCGATGCGGCTGGGCAGCCGCTTCGCCAAGGCGCTTCTTGCGATCGGCTTCGTACTCGGTGTAGTTGCCTTCGAAGAACACCGCTTGCGAGTCGTCTTCGTACGCCAGGATGTGGGTCGCGACGCGGTCAAGGAACCACCGATCGTGAGAGATCACAATGGCGGCGCCCGGGAAGTCCAGCAGGGCTTCTTCCAGGGAACGCAGGGTTTCAACGTCGAGGTCGTTGGACGGTTCGTCGAGCAGCAGGACGTTGCCGCCCTCTTTCAGGGTCAGGGCCAGGTGCAAGCGACCGCGCTCACCACCGGACAGGTCCTTGACGAACTTCTGCTGGTCGCCGCCCTTGAAGTTGAAACGACCGACGTAGGTACGGGACGGAATCTCGTAGTTGCCGATGCGGATCTGGTCGGAACCGTCGGAGATCTGCTGGAACACAGTCTTGCTGCCATCCAGGTCGTCGCGGCTCTGATCCACGCAAGCCAGCTGCACGGTTTCGCCGACTTCGATGCTGCCCGAATCCGGTTGTTCCTTGCCCATCAGCATGCGGAACAGGGTGGATTTACCCGCACCGTTACCGCCGATCACGCCGACAATGGCGCCTTTAGGCATGCTGAACGACAGGTTGTCGATCAGGACGCGATCGCCATAGCCCTTGGTGACGTTCTTGAATTCGATGACCTTGTCACCCAGGCGCGGACCGGCCGGGATGTAGATCTCGTTGGTCTCGCTGCGCTTCTGGAATTCCTGGGACTGCATTTCCTCGAAGCGTTGCAGACGAGCCTTGGATTTGGACTGGCGGGCCTTGGCGCCTTTGCGCACCCACTCCAGTTCTTCCTTCATGGCTTTTTCGTGAGCCGACTGCTGCTTGGATTCGGCAGCCAGACGGTCGGACTTGGCTTCGAGCCAACCCGAGTAGTTGCCTTCATAAGGAATGCCGGCGCCACGGTCGAGTTCCAGAATCCAGCCGGCAACGTTGTCCAGGAAGTAACGGTCGTGCGTAATCGCGACCACAGTGCCCGGGAAGTCGTGGAGGAAGTGTTCCAGCCAGGCGACGGAATCGGCGTCCAAGTGGTTGGTCGGTTCGTCGAGCAGCAGCATGTCGGGGGCCGACAGCAGCAGGCGGCACAGGGCCACACGACGCTTCTCGCCACCTGACAGGTGTTCGACCTTGGCGTCCCAGGCCGGCAGGCGCAGCGCATCGGCGGCGACTTCCAGCTGGCGCTCCAGGTTATGACCATCGCTGGCTTGCAGGATGGCTTCGAGCTTGGCCTGTTCGGCGGCCAGCTTGTCGAAATCGGCATCCGGGTCGGCGTAGGCGGCATACACCTCGTCAAGGCGCGCCTGGGCGTCCTTGATCACGCTGACCGCTTCCTCGACCACTTCACGCACGGTCTTGGTCGGGTCCAGCTGCGGCTCTTGCGGCAGGTAGCCGATGTTCAGGTCTGGCATCGGGCGTGCTTCACCGTCGAACTCGGTGTCAACGCCGGCCATGATTTTCAACAGGGTGGATTTACCCGAACCGTTGAGGCCCAGTACGCCGATCTTGGCGCCGGGGAAGAATGACAGCGAAATGTTTTTGAGGATTTCCCGCTTCGGCGGAACAACTTTTCCCAGCCGATGCATGGTGAAGACGTATTGAGCCATGGTGAACCTAGCGTCAGTGACTGATGAATAGATCGGGCAGAGCCCGGGCCAGGCCATGCGCGGCACGGGCGTTGATCGTGATCAATACCTGCGCGCGGTAAATGCCTGATTGTCTGGAGCTGGAACGCTCCCGCGTAACCGGCAAAGCTACCTCAACGGATGACTAAGGTCCAGCCAGGCGGGGCTGGCACTTTGCCACAACTCAAGGCATGCTAGCCGCCCTTCGGGCGTCCGGCTTATAGTGCACGTCGCGCCAGTCCAGCCAAACCGCAGGATCACAGCTTGTCCAATGTCATTCCGCCATCTTCCGTGCGCGCAATCGCCTCTGCGCCCGGCTCTCCCCTGCGCGGCACCCTGAAGGGGGGATTGGCAACGCTGGTACTGCTGCTGCTCGCCCTGCTGTTTTGGCAGTTGCTCGACCAACTGCAGCAAACCCGTAAAGACCAGCACCAACATGCCATCGACTACAGCGCCGATCTGGCTGATCACCTCAGCCTGAACCTGGCGCTGAACGCGCAGATTGCCCTCAACCTGCTACCGATCGTCGAACAGCCCCACGACACCGAGCAACAGCAGCAACTGCTGAAAAGACTCCAGTTGTCCCTGCCGGATGTTCGCAGCGTCGCCCTGCTCGATGCCCAGGGCCAAGTGCTGAGTGACAGCGCCACCGACAGCCAGGATGCGGCCTGGCTGGCGAAACTGGTCGAGCGCAGCCACGCCCAGCGCTACTTCTTCGGCAACGGCCCGGAGGGTTCGGTGGTGTATCTGTTACTGCACCAGCCCAGCGGCGCGGTAAAGGGTTACTGGGTACTGCGAGTGGCCCCGAGTTTCTTCCAGACCCTGACCCGGCACAGCGACGAAAGCTTCCGCCCGGTGTGGGTGGTGCAAAACCGCCTGACCCAGCAAGTCATCAGCCGCGATGAAAGCAGCAGCGCCACACCCGGCCAGCTTTCGCCCGATGAAATGGCCAACACCGTGCTGGTCACGCCCCTGGGCAATAGCGATTGGCAATTGCGCGGCCTGTTCGATGAGCGCGCGGTCATCGAGCAACTGTTGCCGGCCTTTATCGGCAAATGCCTGCTGGGCCTGGCTTTCTCGCTGATTCCGGTGATCGCCCTGCTGAACATGCGCCGGCGCCAGCGCCAATTGCACGAAGGTCGGCGCCGCTACCAGGATATTTTCGAAGGCACCGGCGTGGCCTTGTGCGTGCTGGATATCTCCGGGCTCCCGGTTCTGCTCGACAAGCTGCAACTGCGCACCAGCGAGCAGCTCAGGCACTGGCTGCAACAGAGCTCCGAGCAGCGCCTGCAACTGTTGCAGGAACTGCGCATTACCGAAGTCAACCAGGTCGCCCTGCGCCTGCTGAATGTCGACGCCTGCGAAAGCGCCTGGAAACTGCTGATCGACGGCTGCCCGCTCAACGGCAACGCCATCGGCATTCAACTGCTGGATGCCGTGCTCACCCGCCAAAAGCAGCTGGAGCTGGAAATCAAGCTCAGCGATGCCCAGGGCAAGGACCAGCATCTGTGGCTGGTGCTGCGCCTGCCGGAAGACCCGAGCGATTACCGCGCGGTGATCCTCAGCATCAGTGACATCACCAGCCGCAAGCTGATCGAACTGTCGCTGCTGGAGCGTGAAGGTTTCTGGTCGGACGTGGTGCGTACCGTGCCCGATCACCTGTATGTGCAGGACGTGATCAGCCAGCGCATGATTTTCAGCAACCATCACCTGGGGCAGACCCTGGGCTACAACAAGACCGAACTGCACCAGATGGGCGAGTACTTCTGGGAGATCCTGCTGCACCCGGAAGACGCCGACCTCTACCACCGCCTGCGCCAGGAGCAGCGGCATTCGGGTTATGCCCAGCTGTTGCAATGCCAACTGCGCTTTCGCCACCGCAGCGACCAATGGCGGCGTTTCGAGATCCGCGAACAGGCGCTGGCCCGGGATCGGCACGACCAGGTCACGCGGATCATCGGCGTGGCCAAGGACATCACCGACCAGATCGAGGCCAGCGAATCCCTGCGCGACAGCGAGCAACGCTACCGGATGCTCGCCGAAAGCATCAGCGACGTGATTTTCTCCACCGACAGCAAGCTGTCGTTGAACTACGTGAGCCCGTCGGTGCTGGCGGTGCTGGGTTATGGAGTGGACTGGATCTTCCAGAATGGCTGGCAATCGACCATCGCCAACCCGCAGCAACTGACCGGCATCTATGCCCTGATGGACCGGGTCAGCAAGGCCCTGGACAAACCCGAGCAACTGGCGCAGTTGCGCAGCCAGGTGCAGACCCAGTTGTTCCTGTTCGATTGCCTGCGCGCCGACGGCCGCAAGATCCCCATCGAGCTGCGCCTGGTGCTGGTGTGGGACGAGCACGGGGCGTTCGAAGGCGTGCTCGGCGTCGGCCGCGACATCAGCCAGCAACGCCGTGCGGAAAAAGACCTGCGCATGGCTGCCACGGTTTTCGAACACTCGACCTCGGCGATCCTGATCACCGACCCGGCCGGCTATATCGTGCAGGCCAACGAGGCCTTCAGCCGGGTCAGCGGTTACGCGGTGTCCCAGGTACTCGACCAACTGCCGAACATGCTGACCGTCGACGAACAGCAGGAAGCCCACCTGCGCTATGTGCTCAAGCAACTGCACCAGCACAGCACCTGGGAAGGCGAAGTCTGGCTCAAGCGGCGCAATGGCGAGCATTATCCGGCCTGGGTCGGGATTACCGCGGTGCTGGATGACGAAGGCGACCTGGCCAGCTACGTGTGCTTCTTCAGTGACATCAGCGAGCGCAAGGCCAGCGAGCAGCGGATCCACCGCCTGGCCTACTACGACGCCCTGACCCACTTGCCCAACCGCACCTTGTTCCAGGATCGCCTGCACACCGCTCTGCAATCGGCGGAACGGCAGAAGTCCTGGGTGGTGCTGATGTTCCTCGACCTCGACCGCTTCAAGCCGATCAACGACTCCCTGGGCCATGCCGCAGGCGATCGCATGCTCAAGGAAATGGCCACGCGCCTGCTGGGCTGCGTCGACGATGACGACACCGTGGCGCGCATGGGCGGCGATGAGTTCACCCTGCTCCTGCAGCCTCGCGCCAGCCGTGAAATGGCGCTGAACCGGGCGATCCACGTCGCCGAGCAGATTCTCGCCAGCCTGGTAAAACCCTTTGTGCTCGAGGGCCGCGAGTTCTTTGTCACCGCCAGTATCGGCATCGCCCTGAGCCCGCAGGACGGTAATGAACTGAGCCAGTTGATGAAGAACGCCGACACCGCGATGTACCACGCCAAGGAACGCGGCAAGAACAACTTCCAGTTCTACCAGGCGGACATGAACGCCAGCGCCCTGGAGCGCCTGGAGCTGGAAAGCGACCTGCGCCACGCCCTGGAGCAGGAAGAATTCGTCCTTTACTACCAGCCGCAATTCAGCGGCGACGGCAAGCGCCTGACCGGGGCCGAGGCCCTGCTGCGCTGGCGGCATCCGCGGCGCGGGCTGGTGCCACCGGGGGACTTCATCCCGGTACTCGAAGAACTCGGATTGGTGGTGGATGTCGGTGACTGGGTGATCAGCGAGGCCTGTCGCCAGCTCAAGTCCTGGCACCTGGCCAAGGTCCGGGTGCCGAAAGTCTCGGTGAACATCTCGGCGCGGCAGTTCTCCGACGGCCAGCTGGGCACGCGGATCGCTACCATCCTCAAGGAAACCGGCCTGCCGCCGGCGTGCCTGGAGCTGGAACTGACCGAAAGTATCCTGATGCGTGAAGTCAGCGAGGCCATGCAGATTCTCGCCGGCCTGAAAAACCTGGGGCTGAGCATCGCCGTCGATGACTTCGGCACCGGCTACTCATCGCTGAACTACCTCAAGCAGTTTCCGATCGACGTGCTGAAAATCGACCGAACCTTCGTCGATGGCCTGCCGTCCGGCGAGCAGGACGCGCAAATCGCCCGCGCCATCATTGCCATGGCCCACAGCCTGAACCTGGCGGTGATCGCCGAGGGCGTGGAAACCCACGAACAGCTGGATTTCCTGCGTGAACACGGTTGCGACGAGGTCCAGGGCTATCTGTTCGGCCGCCCGATGCCGGCCAATCGCTTCGAAGCCCAGTTCAGCAACGACGCACTCTTCATGTTCGACTAGAACCCGCGGCAAGCTTCAAGCGACAAGCTGCAAGAGAAAAACGACCCGCTTGCCGCTTGCAGCTCGTCACTTGAACGCTGCTTCTGTGCGACATGATGTCCTTTCATATGCCATCTAAAACCCATTGGGTTAGAATGCCTCCCTTTTCTGCCCCCGATCCTTGAGGACCGCCATGTTCAGCCGTGATTTGACTATTGCCAAGTACGACGCCGATCTCTTTGCCGCCATGGAGCAAGAAGCTCAGCGCCAGGAAGAGCACATTGAGCTGATCGCTTCGGAAAACTACACCAGCCCAGCGGTGATGGAAGCTCAAGGCTCGGTATTGACCAACAAATACGCCGAAGGCTACCCAGGCAAGCGTTACTACGGCGGCTGCGAATACGTCGACGTGGTTGAGCAACTGGCCATCGACCGCGCCAAAGAGCTGTTCGGCGCCGATTACGCCAACGTCCAGCCCCACGCCGGCTCCCAAGCCAACAGCGCGGTATACCTGGCCCTGCTGTCGGCTGGCGATACCATCCTGGGCATGAGCCTGGCCCACGGCGGTCACCTGACCCACGGCGCCAGCGTTTCCTCCTCCGGCAAGCTGTACAACGCCATTCAATACGGCATCGACGCCAACGGCCTGATCGACTACGACGAAGTCGAGCGCCTGGCGGTCGAGCACAAGCCGAAAATGATCGTGGCCGGTTTCTCTGCCTACTCGCAGATCCTGGACTTCCCGCGCTTCCGCGAAATCGCCGACAAGGTCGGTGCGTACCTGTTCGTGGACATGGCTCACGTAGCCGGTCTGGTCGCCGCTGGCGTCTACCCGAACCCGGTGCCATTCGCCGATGTGGTCACCACCACGACCCACAAGACCCTGCGCGGTCCACGTGGCGGTCTGATCCTGGCTCGCGCCAACGCCGACATCGAGAAGAAGCTGAACTCCGCCGTATTCCCGGGCGCCCAGGGCGGCCCGCTGGAACACGTGATCGCCGCCAAGGCCATCTGCTTCAAGGAAGCCCTGCAGCCTGAGTTCAAAACCTACCAGGAACAAGTGATCAAGAACGCCAAGGCCATGGCCGGCGTGTTCATCGAGCGCGGTTTCGACGTGGTTTCCGGCGGTACTGAAAACCACCTGTTCCTGCTGTCGCTGATCAAGCAGGAAATCTCCGGTAAGGACGCTGACGCCGCTCTGGGCAAAGCCTTCATCACCGTGAACAAGAACTCGGTACCGAATGACCCACGTTCCCCGTTCGTCACTTCCGGCCTGCGCTTCGGCACTCCAGCCGTGACCACTCGCGGCTTCAAGGAAGCCGAGTGCAAGGAACTGGCTGGCTGGATCTGCGACATCCTGGCTGACCTGAATAACGAAACGGTGATCGACGCCGTTCGCGAGAAGGTCAAGGCCATCTGCAAGAAGCTGCCGGTATACGGCGCTTAATAGCCCGCATAACGCAGTAGAAAAGCCCGGCCCTGGTGCCGGGCTTTTTTGTGCGTGGGGGTTTTGTGTGCCAGATAAAACCAGCGCAGGCCCTCCTCCCCCACAAACACCCCAGGCACACCGTCCCACTTACCCCGCCCAACTGTCTGAGTGACACAACTGGTCAGACCGGTCATGCCAATTTCCGACATCCCCCTTGTAAACCCATAAAATCCGAGCGTAGACTGCGCCTGCACTGGACATACCGGTAAGACCACAATAATTAAGTCCTGGATCCGCAAGCGCTCACGCGCACGGCAGACAGGACACCGATCAGGATCCTCCTCATGCTCAGATGGTGCTCGCGTTCAATTTTCCTCCAGGTTGTTCTCGGACTGATGCTCGGCGTCGTTTGCGGACTCACCCTTCCCGAATTCTCCTCACAACTCAAACCGCTGGGCGATGGCTTTATCAAGCTGATCAAGATGCTGATCGGCCTGATCGTGTTCTGCGTGGTGGTCAGCGGCATTTCCGGTGCCGGCGACCTGAAAAAGGTCGGGCGTATCGGCCTAAAATCAGTCATCTACTTCGAAATCCTCACCACCATTGCCCTGGTGATCGGCCTGATCATGGCCTTCAGCACCGGCATTGGCAGCGGCGCCAACATCCATCTGGATCAGCTGTCCAGCGCCGACATGGGTGACATCGCCCAACGCGGCCAGCACATGCAGGGCACCGCGCAGTTCCTGATGAACCTGATCCCGACCTCGGTGATCGGTGCCTTCGCTGACAACAACATCCTCCAGGTCCTGCTGTTTTCCGTGCTCTTCGGCAGCGCCCTGAACCTGGTAGGTGAAGCCGCCTCCGGCATCTCGCGGCTGATCAACGAACTCAGCCACGTGATCTTCCGCATCATGGGCATGATCGTGCGCCTGGCGCCGATCGGCGTGTTTGGCGCCATCGCCTTCACCACCAGCAAGTACGGCGTGGATTCGCTGCAGCACCTGGGCAGCCTGGTGGGGCTGTTCTACCTGACCTGTTTCGCGTTCGTTGCGGTGATCCTGGGCCTGGTGATGCGCCTGTCGGGCCTGCGCATGCTGCCGTTCCTCAAGTACCTGCGTGAAGAACTGCTGATCGTGCTCGGCACCGCCTCATCCGACGCCGTGCTGCCGCAGATCATGCGCAAGCTCGAACACCTGGGGATCGGCAGCTCCACGGTGGGCCTGGTGATCCCCACCGGCTACTCGTTCAACCTCGATGGGTTTTCCATCTACCTGACCCTGGCCATCGTATTTATCGCCAACGCCACGGGTACGCCGCTGTCGATGTCGGACTTGCTGACCATTCTCCTGGTGTCCCTGATCACCTCCAAAGGTGCCCACGGCATACCCGGCTCGGCGCTGGTGATTCTGGCCGCGACCCTGACTGCGATCCCGGCGATTCCGGTGGTCGGCCTGGTCCTGGTGTTGGCGGTGGACTGGTTCATGGGCATCGGTCGCGCCCTGACCAACCTGATCGGCAACTGCGTGGCCACCGTGGCCATCGCGCGCTGGGAAAAAGACATCGACCTGCAGCGCGCCAACAAGGTCTTGAGCGGCCAGCAGGGTTACGGCTTCCAGCCGCGTAAACCGGCAGCGTCCGCCCATCAGCAGGAGTTCTAGGCAACACTTGTGCCTGCCGACGGCAGGCACAACAATCAGCGCCCGCCGATGGCGGCGTTACCGATACCCATGGAGTGCACAGTGATCAGCTCGTCGACGGTGGTAAATTCAGTGGTGGAAAAACTGCGGGCAGCCTTGGCCCGTGGCCAATGGCGCTGCGGCGACATGCTGCCCGGGCAACGCGAGTTGGCCGAACAACTGGGCATCAGTCGTCCAAGCCTGCGCGAAGCGGTGATCGTCCTGGAAACCCTGGGGCTAGTGCGTTCCCTGCCCGGCAAGGGCGTGCTGGTACTCGAAGCCACCCTCGGCGAATCATCGATCAGCACCAGCAGCGTCGCCGGCGCCAGCCTGGAAGACGTGCTGCAACTGCGCTACACCCTTGAGCCCTTTATCGTCGGCCTGGTGGCCCAGTCCATCAGCAGCAAGGAAGTCGGGCAATTGCGCCTGACCCTGATGGACATGCGCGAAGCCCTCGACGCCAATGACAGCGAAGCCGGGATGAACGCCTACATCGCCTTCCATGAAGAGCTGTTCGCCCTGACCTCCAACCCGATCTTCCAGAACGTGGTGCAACAGACCAGCAACGCGCTGAAACAGAGCGCGGACATCCTGCGCAACTCGCCGGAACACCTGGCCGAGCGCCTGCAGGAAAACGAAGCGGTGGTGCGGGCCATCCGCAACAAGAACAGCGCGCTGGCCAGCGCCGAGATGCGCAAGCATATCCTCCAGGAAGGCCAGCGCATGGGCATCGAACTGAACATCCCGGATGACAACCTGGGTCACTGACCCGATGTAGACCACTTCATATCGGCAACCGGACTGGAGACAGGCCATGGCCAGCTGCGCCTTGAACAATCATGCATTCCTCCCCAGCGGCGCCCTGCCCCGTCTGGGCCGGGGCCAGAGAAAGCTGCTGGTCGACGATGTCTATCCACAGATTTTCGAAGCCATTCTCGAACAGCGCATCACCCCCGGCAGCCGCGTCACCGAAGAAAACCTCGGTCTGGCCTTTGGGGTGAGCCGCAGCATCATTCGCCAGGTATTGGCCCGCCTGTCCCATCAACAGGTGATCATCCTGCGCCCCAACCACCGGCCACAGGTGGCGGCGCCGGACATCGAGCAGACCCGGCAGATCCTGCATGCCCGGCGCCTGACCGAAATCACCCTGGTGCGCCTGGCCTGCCAGCAACCACGACCCCGGCACTTGCTGCCCCTGCGCCAACTGATTGCCCGCGAACGCGAGGCCATCGAACGGGATCAGCGCGGGCCGGCCATTCGCCTGTCCGGCGAGTTCCACCTGCAATTGGCCGAGGTGGCGGGCAACGGGCCGCTGGCGCATTTTCTGGCCAGCCTAGTGCCGCTGACCTCCCTGGCCATCGCCCACCATGAATCACGGGCCTGCAACTACTGCGCCTGGCAGGAACACTCGGCGATTGTCGATGCCTTGGAAACCGGGGATGCCCAGGCAGCGGAGGTTTTGATGAACCAACACCTGGATCATCTGGAAACCAGGCTGCTGGGCGCACGTTAAGCCCGGCTCGGGCCGGCCTGCTGCCGCACGCCTGTGCGGTGGCCGGGCCTGTCCACAGAGGGGTGGGCTTAGCTCGCAGCCACTCGTGCAAATCCTGCACGAATCTTTTCTTCCGGCAGGTCGTCGGCGATAAACACAATCACGCTTTCCCGGGCTTCGCCTTCGGCCCATTCGGTGTCCCAATCGAAGCCGTAGAGTTTGAGCACGCCCTGGAACACCATGCGCCGCGGTTCGCCGGCGATATTGAGCACGCCTTTGTAGCGCAGCAATTGCTTGCCGTGATCTTCCAGCAGCTCGTTCATGAACTCGCTGAGTTTTTCAATATCCAGCGGCTGGTCGGTGCGCAGCACCAGGCTGGAGATACGATCGATGGAAGGCGCCTTGCTCACCGGACGCAAGCTGACGCCGCCGCCCAGGTCGGCATTGAGGTTGAACCCGCGCACATCCAGCAGTTCGGCCAGGTCGATCTGACCGTGCTCAACCACGCGAATCGGCGCCCGGCGGTTGATCCGGGTCAGGCGTTCGCTGAGGGCGTTGAAGGTTGCTTCATCCACCAGATCGCGCTTGCTCACCAGCAGCCGGTCGGCAAAGCCGATCTGGGCCTGGGCGATGGTCTGGGTCAGGTGGTGCTCGGCATGCGCGGCGTCCACCAGGGTGATGATGCCGTCGAGGATGTAGCGCTCGCGCAGCTCTTCATCGATAAAAAAGGTCTGGGCCACGGGCGCCGGATCGGCCAGCCCGGTGCACTCGATCACCAGGCGGTCGAAGGCGATTTCACCGCTGTCCAGTCGCTCCAGCAGCAGGTACAGCGCCTTGGTCAGGTCGGTGTGGATGGTGCAGCAGACGCAGCCGTTGGACAGGGTCATGACTTGCACCGGCTCGGCCCCCAACAGTTGGGTGTCGATACCGGCGTCGCTGAATTCGTTCTCGATCACGGCGATTCTCAGGCCGTGCTCGGCTTTGAGCAGGTGCCGCAGCAGCGTGGTCTTGCCCGCGCCAAGAAAGCCGCTGAGGACGGTGACGGGGATGGGTGCTGACAAAACGAAGATCTCCCTTGGGCTGAAAAAACTGTAGGAGCCCAGCCCGCCGGCGAGGTCAATTCAGACCTCGCCGACCGACCGGCTCCTACAGTGGGATGTTGCCTATTCTCTGTGCTTCAACAGCACTTCGGACCGCCCTTGCCACCGTAACGTGCTTCCTGACGTTCGCGAAAGAACATCTCGTAGCTCATCACCGGCTTGTCCGGGTGTTTGGTTTGCATATGCTCGACGTAGTTGTCGTAGTCGGGCATGCCGACCATCAGGCGCGCGGCCTGACCGAGGTATTTACCGAGGCGACTCAGGTCATTGAACATGTTTGCAATCCTCGGGTTACGCGTCCGGCAGGGCCTGGAAGGGCGATTCTTTATCCGTACGTTCCTTGGTGCCCCAGGCGGCGATGCCGACCTTGAGCGCATAGAACAGGATGCTGAACACCACCAGCAGGAACAGCGCGGTCAGCGTTGCGTTGGTGTAGGCGTTGAAGATCACGTGCTGCATCTGCTCGATGCTCTTGGCCGGAGCCAGGATCTGACCGCCTGCCAGGGCATCGCTATACTTCTTGGCCAGGGACAGGAAGCCGATCGCCGGGTTGGCGTCGAACAGCTTGATGAAGCCCGCCGTGGTGGTGCAGATCAGCAGCCAGACAGCCGGCAGCATGGTCACCCAGATGTAGCGTTGGCGTTTCATTTTGATCAGGACCACGGTCGCCAGCATCAGCGCGATACCCGCCAGCATCTGGTTGGAGATACCGAACAGTGGCCACAAGGTGTTGATGCCACCCAACGGATCGATCACCCCCTGGTACAGCAGGTAACCCCACATCGCCACGCAGCCGGCAGTGGCGATCAGGTTGGCGGTCCAGGACTCGGTGCGCTTGAGCGCCGGCACGAAGGACCCGAGCAGGTCCTGCAGCATGAAGCGTCCGGCACGGGTACCGGCATCGACTGCGGTCAGGATGAACAGGGCTTCGAACAGGATCGCGAAGTGGTACCAGAACGCCATGGTGTTTTCACCCGGCAGGACACTGTGCAGGATCTGCGCAATACCGACCGCCAGGGTCGGCGCACCACCGGCGCGAGCCAGGATGGTGGTCTCGCCGATGTCATGGGCCACCGCTTGCAGGGCTTCCGGGGTAATTGCAAAACCCCAGCTGCTGACGGTTTGCGCCACGGCCACCACATCGCCGCCGACCACGGCCGCCGGGCTGTTCATGGCGAAGTACACGCCAGGCTCGATCACCGATGCGGCAACCATCGCCATGATGGCCACGAAGGACTCCATCAACATGCCGCCGTAACCGATGTAGCGGGCGTTGGTTTCGTTATCCAGCAGCTTGGGCGTGGTGCCCGAGGAGATCAGCGCATGGAAGCCCGATACCGCGCCACAGGCGATGGTGATGAACAGGAACGGGAACAGGCCGCCTTTCCACACCGGTCCGGTGCCGTCGATAAACTGGGTCAGGGCCGGCATTTTCAGCTCGGGCATGGTGACCAGGATGCCGATCGCCAGGGCGATGATGGTGCCGATCTTGAGGAAGGTGGACAGGTAGTCCCGGGGAGCCAGAATCAGCCAGACCGGCAGCACCGCCGCGACGAAGCCGTAGCCGATGAGCATCCAGGTGATCTGGATCCCGGTGAAACTGAAGGCTTTGGCCCAAACCGGATCAGCGGCAATCTGCCCGCCCAGCCAGATCGAACCCAGCAACAGCAATACGCCAATGACCGAGATTTCACCGATGCGACCCGGGCGGATGTAGCGCATGTAAATGCCCATGAACATCGCGATCGGGATGGTCGCCATCACCGTGAAAATGCCCCACGGGCTTTCGGCCAGGGCCTTGACCACGATCAGCGCCAGCACCGCGAGGATGATGATCATGATCAGGAAGCAGCCAAACAGCGCGATGGTCCCGGGGATCCGGCCCATTTCCTCGCGCACCATATCGCCCAGGGAACGGCCGTTACGGCGAGTCGACAGGAACAGCACCATGAAGTCCTGGACCGCACCCGCCAGTACCACACCGGCAATCAGCCAGAGTGTGCCGGGCAGATAGCCCATTTGCGCTGCCAGCACCGGACCGACCAGAGGGCCTGCACCGGCAATAGCCGCGAAGTGGTGACCGAAGAGAATGTGTTTGTTGGTGGGGACGTAGTCCAGACCGTCGTTGTTGAGCACAGCAGGGGTTGCCCGGCGTGCATCGAGTTGCATCACGTTGTTGGCGATGAACAGGCTGTAGTAACGGTACGCAACCAGATAAATGGCCACTGCCGCGACCACAATCCACAAGGCGTTGATTGCCTCGCCGCGACGCAATGCCACTACGCCGAGGGCGCACGCTCCTACGATTGCCAGCAGCAGCCAGGGTACATGGCGTAGCAGGCTATTATTATTTTTCATTTTTTTATTCCAGCCAGGGTGGACAGAAAGACAGCCAAACCGAGTTTAGCGCTACTGGCTTCAAAGACCACCCCCCACGTTGGTCTAGAGCCTTCTTTTAAGAAAATCCAGCCCTGTGGGAACGGCCGCTCGCCGCTTCTGCCCGCCCGCTCGAAAACACGCTGAACCACCGTGGCGAAAAAACAGTCGCAACTACAAGCCCCCCGTCAGGAGACCCCATGGCCAGGCCCGCTGAACCACCACTGCTACCGCCGCCGTTGTTGTATCTGCTGTTCATCACGTTGGCGCTGTTTCTTGCAGACTGGCTGCCCCTGCCCATCCCTGCCAATGGCTGGACCCAGGCCCTGGCCGTGCTGCTGATCGTGGTTGGCCAGGGCCTGTCGTTCTGGGCAATGTGGCGTTTCCGCAAGCAGCACACCACCAACAGCAACTTCAACCAGCCCCGGCAACTGCTGCGCGACGGCCCGTTCGCCGTGTCCCGCAACCCGATCAACCTCGGCGACACCTGCGGCTATTGCGCCATCGCCCTGCTGCTTGGCAGTCTCTGGCCGTGGCTGTTGCTGGCGCCCTTGCTGTATCTGATGAACCGCAATGTCATCCACCCGGACGAAGTGCAGCTGCAAAGCCTGTTCGGCGACACCTACCGTGACTATTGCCGCAAGGTCCGCCGCTGGCTGTAGCGCAGAACAGGGGTCTATAGTCAGTGCACCACGCAGAGGGCCAGGCCATGAGCGAGCAACATTCCGATCGCCGACGTTTCAAGCGCATTGCTTTTGATGCCAGGACCGAACTCAGCCAGGGATCCCGACGCTGGCCCGTCCAACTGCTCGACCTGTCGCTCAAGGGCATGCTGATCCAGCGCCCCGAGCCGTGGCTGGGCGATGCCAGCCAGCCCTTTGAAGCCGACATTCATTTGAGTGCCGATGCCGAGGTGAAGATGGACGTGCAACTGGCCCACGATGACCATGGCCAGCTCGGGTTCGTCTGCCTGCACATCGGTCTGGAGTCGATCGAGCATCTACGGCGGCTGGTGGAGTTGAACCTGGGCGACCCCGAGGAGCTGGAGCGTGAGCTTGGGGCGTTGATCGAAATCTGATCAGCGCCCCAAACCCGAACCTCAGGGAAACGCCGATGGTTGGGGAAACTCGCTCTCGTTTTCCCAGTAACCCGGCTGCTGGCGGGATGCCACTTGCCACTGCCCATCGACATAACGATAGGTCCGGTAGGTGGTCACAAAGTCCTCACCCTGGGGCGCGGGCGCTGATGACACCTGCTGGATGGACTCGGTGGCGCTATCGTTCGCCGGCACCACTTTCCAGGCCGCCTTGCCGGTCTCGGCCAGCACCAACGGACGTTTTTCACCGGTTTCCGCCAGGTAACGCAACGGGTCGAGCTGATTTTGTGCCGGCACCAGGACCTCCGTGGCCGGACCGCTGTAGCTGCCCATGGGCGCCGTCATGTCGATAGTCAGGAAGAACGCCGGCGCTGGCAGGCCGTTGATCGGGGCCTTCTCCACTGTCGCCAGCGGGTAGCCAAGGTCCTTTTGCGCCAGCACCTCTCCGGAATCGGCAATCAACCGGGCCTGCGCCTCCAGCAAGGGATGGTTTTCGAGATCCGCCGACGCATCGAACGAGTCCGCATCCAGCGCGCTGCCCCAACTGTCGGCGTGCATCTGCGGAGTGATGCGCAGGTCCTCCAGCACCTCCAGCACCGAGCCGTCGCCGACCAGCACCTGCTGCGCCACCCGATAGCCTTCCGGCACTTCGCCCTGTTCGGCATGGGCACTGGCGGCGCTGAACATCAGCGCCAAACCGAGGGTCCGGGTCCAGCCGCTTTTATTGACCATCATCTGCTTCCTTTCATAAGGCCCACGTGGCGGTTATTCGAAAAGTGCGTCCAATGCCTGTTCCAGGCGGGTGACAGCAATGATCTTGAGCCCCGGTGGCGACTCTTTCGGTGCGTTGCCCTTGGGCACAATGGCCCGCTTGAAGCCGTGCTTGGCGGCCTCTTTCAGGCGCTCCTGGCCGCTGGGCACCGGACGCACTTCGCCGGACAGCCCCACTTCGCCGAACACCAGCAAATCGTGGGGCAACGGGCGATTGCGCAGGCTGGACATGACCGCCGCCATCAGCGCCAGGTCGGAAGCGGTTTCCAGTACCTTGACCCCGCCCACCACGTTGAGGAACACATCCTGGTCGTGGGTCGGAATGCCGCCGTGGCGGTGCAACACCGCCAGCAGCATGGCCAGGCGGTTCTGATCCAGGCCCAGGGTGACCCGGCGCGGGTTGGCCAGGTGGCTGTCATCCACCAGCGCCTGGACTTCCACCAGCATTGGCCGCGTGCCTTCCCAGGTGGCCATCACCACGCTGCCCGGTACTTCTTCCTGGGCACGGGTGAGGAAAATCGCCGAAGGGTTGGAGACTTCTTTCAGCCCCTTATCCGTCATGCCGAACACGCCGAGTTCATTGACCGCGCCGAAACGGTTTTTCACCGCTCGCAGCAAGCGCAGGCGCCCGTCGGACTCGCCTTCGAAATAGAGCACGGTGTCGACCATGTGCTCCAGCACCCGCGGCCCGGCCAGGGCGCCTTCCTTGGTCACGTGGCCGACCAGGAAGATCGCCGTGCCGCTCTGCTTGGCATAGCGCACCAGCAAGGCCGCGCTCTCGCGCACCTGGGACACGCCGCCCGGCGCCGATTGCAGCTGCTCGGTGAAGATGGTCTGGATCGAGTCGATCACCATGACCTTGGGTTTTTCCTGACGGGCGGTGGCGATGATGGTTTCGATGCAGGTTTCGGTCATGACCCGCAGCTTGTCCTGGGGCAGGCCCAGGCGGCGGGCACGCATGGCCACCTGTTGCTGCGACTCTTCGCCGGTCACATAGAGGGCTGGCATGCGCGTGGCGAGGTTGCACAAGGTTTGCAACAGAATGGTCGACTTGCCGATACCCGGGTCGCCGCCGATCAGCACCACCGAGCCGTCCACCAGGCCGCCACCGAGCACGCGGTCGAGTTCGCCGGAAGCGGTGGAGAAACGCGGGATTTCCTCGACGCTGACTTCAGCCAGGGTCTTGATCTGCGCCTGTTGCCCGGCCCAGCCGGTGCGCCCGCTGGGGGCCGCCGCGCCGCCGCTCTCGACCATGGTTTCGGTCAGGGTGTTCCAGGCCCCGCACTCACCGCACTGCCCGGCCCACTTGGGAAAGGTTGAGCCGCACTCGGTGCAGCCGTACATGCGTTTGGCCTTGGCCATCTGAACCCCCGGCAAAAACCGCGATGATAGCTCAGCTGGAGGGTGATCAGTGCGGCGCGGCGGTACGGATTTCACCGCTGGCCAGACGTGCGGCGCTATTGCCCAGCGGATCCTCGGCATTCAGGTTGGCGCCCTTGGCCGCCAGCGCATCCAGCAACTCCACGCGCTTGAACAGGCCGGCGTACATGGCAGCGGTCTGACCGGCGGCATTGCGCTGGTCCGGGCTGCAATCGGCGGCCAGCAGGCGCCGGGCAATCCCCAGTTCGCCCTTGAAGATCGCGCCCATCAACGCGGTATTGCCCCGCTTATCTTGCACGCAGGCGTCGGCACCCGCGGCCAGCAGGCGTTCAACCGCCGGAGCCTGGCCGTGATAGGCGGCGAGGATCAGCGCGCTGTAGCCCTTTTCGTCCTGGGTATCGAGGGCATAGCCGGCCTCGATAAAGGTGTCGAGCATCTCGACATCACCGCGCCGAGCGGCATCGAAATAGTAGTCCTGCAACTGGGCCTTGATCGCTGCCGGCTCCGTGGCGGGCGGTTGCCCGGGAGCGGCGAGCGCGGTGAATGAACAACAGATTAAAAGTGCCGCGATATAGATAGGCATGGAGCACCTCCCTCAGGTCTACACAAAGCAGGAGCACGCGACACCCTGAGCGGGCGTCGCGCGCACGCCGTCAATCTGTCAGCTTGGCGGCAAGGGCCTTGACCCGCGCCAGGTCGCCCTTGGCCACCTGGGTCACACCGCTGCCGTACTCGGGATCGGCCTTGTAGAGAAACGACAGCATGATGTGCTTGCTCTCGTCATCCGTGGTGGCCAGGGAGCCGCCGAAGTTGTTGATCAGGTCCTGGCGCTCCTGCTTGCTCAGCGAACGGTACAGCTCGCCGGCCTGCTTGAAGTTCTGCTCGCGCTGGATCTTTGCCTGCTGGGTGCTGCCGCTCAGCGGCTGTTGGCTGTAGCGGGCAGCTTGCGGTTCTTCGCGGGGCAACAGGCGACTCGGTTGGTAGTTGACCCCGGTGGAGCTGCTGGCGCTGTTCATCGCGCCGTCCTGGTTACCGTTGTTGACCGCGACTTTCGGCGCATTGATCGGCAACTGCAGGGCATTGGCCCCCAGGCGATACATCTGGGTATCGGCGTAGGAGAACACTCGGCCTTGCAGCAAGCGGTCCTCCGACGGCTCGATGCCCGGTACCAGGTTGGCCGGGGCCATGGCCACCTGCTCGGTTTCCTGGAACACATTGCCCGGGTTGCGGTTGAGCACCATCTGCCCGACCTTGCGCTCCGGCACCCCGGGCCAGATCTTGGTCGCATCCAGCGGATCAAAATCGAAGCCGGCCAGGTCCTGGGGCTTGAGCACCTGGACATACAGGTCCCATTTCGGGAAGTCACCCTGGTTGATATGGCTCACCAGGTCATGGGTCATGTGGCTGTAGTCACGGCCCTGCACCTGGACCACCTGTTGCGGGTCCAGATTGTTGATGCCCTGCAGGCTCTTCCAGTGGAACTTCACGTAGTGCACTTCGCCCTTGGCGTTGACCAACTTGTAGGCGTGCACGCCATTGCCGTCCATTTCCCGGTAACTGGCCGGAGTTCCGGAGTTGGAATACAACTCGGTCAAGGTGCGGGTGGCTTCCGGAACATGGGAGAAGAAATCGAAACGCCGCGAATCATCATCCAGGTTGGTGCGCGGGTCAGGTTTGAATGCATGCACCATGTCCGGGAACTTGATGGCATCACGAATAAAAAAGGTCGGGAAGTTATTGCCTACCAGGTCCCAGTTACCGTCGGCGGTATAGAACTTGGTGGCAAAACCCCGAGGGTCACGCAGGGTTTCAGGCGAGTGATTGCCATGGACCACCGCCGAGAAACGCACGAATACCGGCGTCACTTCGCCCGCGGCAAAGACTTTGGCTTTGCTCAGGTCGCTGAGGCTGTCGGTCACCGTGAACGTGCCGTGGGCACCGGTGCCACGGGCATGCACCACCCGCTCCGGAATGCGCTCGCGGTCGAAACGCTGGAGCTTCTGGATCAGTTGCACATCCTGCAACAGCACGGGGCCGGTCGCGCCGGCGGTTTGCGAATTCTGGTTGTCGCCCACTGCGGCGCCGTTATCGCGGGTCAAGGTGGCAGCCTGTACGGAAAGGGACAGCAGGCTGGCGGTCATGACGCCCAGCAGGCGCCGCTGGGAAAGAGTCCCAAGGCCAAGGGTGGTACTCATTGTTTTATTCCTCTGGTTAATCCAGCGCAGTCGAGTGCGCCTGTTAGAGGCTAGTGAGCAACGAGTTGAAAACTAAATTGAAAGGTCGCAAGCGACTGATTGAAAGAATGTTCTGGGCGATAGGCTCAAGTGCGGGTATTACGCGCGCGATTGCTGGCACTTTGTAAACTATTTGCCGCCAAGTCGGTCGATAACAGCGAACACTGTAAGCAGTTGTATCAAGCAGGAGCGCAATGGCTGATTTACACTGCGTTCACCAACCTCATCTGTAACAAGGAATAACCTATGGGCGTGCTAAGTGAGTTCAAGGCCTTCGCGGTCAAAGGTAATGTGGTCGATATGGCCGTCGGTATCATCATCGGTGCGGCGTTCGGCAAGATCGTCTCGTCCTTTGTCGGTGATGTGGTCATGCCACCTATCGGCCTGCTGATCGGCGGCGTCGACTTCAGTGACCTGGCCATTACCCTCAAGGCCGCTGTGGGCGATGCACCGGCCGTGGTGCTGGCCTACGGTAAATTCATCCAGAGCATGATCGACTTCGTCATCGTCGCCTTTGCCATCTTCATGGGCGTGAAAGCCATCAACCGCCTGAAGCGCGAAGAAGCCGTGGCCCCTACCCTGCCACCGGTACCGACCAAGGAAGAAGAACTGCTGGGCGAGATCCGCGATCTGCTCAAAGCGCAGAACAACAAACCCTGAAGTCGCCACACCCCTAGAAAAACGGCGCCCCTGAGGCGCCGTTTTTTTTTACCAGTAGGTTTCTACCGCCACCTGCCCGGGGCGTCGGCTCAGGCTCAGTTGCATATCGCGTTGCTTGAGCAGGGCCCGGGTGTCATCGACCATCTGCGGGTTGCCGCACAGCATCACCCGCGAATGCTCCGGGGTCAGTGGCACGCCGGCGGCGCGCTCCAGCTCGCCGTTTTCGATCAGGTGGGTAATGCGCCCGTTGAGGCTGCCCGGATGCTGTTCGCGGGTCACGGTGCTGATGAACTGCAACTTGTGGGCGACTTCCGCCAAGTAGTCGCGCTGTACCAGCTCGCGGATCAACTGCTGATAGGCCAGTTCCTTGGCTTCACGCACGCTGTAGACCAGGATGATGCGCTCGAATTTTTCCCAGACTTCAAAGTCCTGGAGGATCGACAGGAACGGCGCGATCCCGGTGCCGGTGGCCAGCAGCCACAGGTCACGGCCATCGACGAAGCGGTCCAGGGTCAGGTAGCCAAAGGCCTGGCGTTCCACCAGCAGGCTGTCGCCCACTTCGAGGCGACTCAGTTCACTGGTGAACTCGCCGCCGGGGACCACGATGGAGAAAAACTCGAGAAATTCGTCAAACGGCGACGACACCATGGAGTAGGCCCGCCACACCGTGCTGCCATCGGCCCGGGTCACGCCCAGGCGGGCAAACTGCCCGGCGCGAAAGCGAAAACCGACATCGCGGGTGGTGCGCAGGGTGAACAGGCTCGGGGTCAGGGGATGGACCTCAAGCAAGGTCTGGCGCGTGTACTTTTCTGCACTGGCAGTCATGGCAGGCTCCATTGGGCGAATGCCGCTAGTGTCCCGCAAAGCACGGGGTAGAAACACCGGTGGTTTGTAATGGCATAGATCGCGGGCAATCAGCGGCAAAAAAACGTACCATTTGCCCCCTCTTCGAGCAGACGCCACGCGGCCTGCGTGCCACCTGCCCGAACGCTCCTGCCCGCAGACGCCCCGTCCATCGGCAGGACATTCGTCGATTATCCAGAGTCCGTCCCATGCCCCTGCTCGAAAGCCCCTTCGCCCAGCTCGACCTGATCCGCCAGCCCGAACAACCGAACGAGCCGTTGCAGGCCTTCGACGCGGCGGACGAGTACTTGCTCAACCACCTGGCCGAGCAGCAGCCGGATGCGCAGACCCGCGTGCTGATCCTCAATGACAGCTTCGGCGCCCTGGCCGCGAGCCTGGCGGGTCGGGTGCAGTTGACCAGCAGTGGCGACTCGTTTCTAGGCGCCCAGGCCCTGGAAAAGAACCTGGTGCGTAACGGTCGCGCCTTTGACGCGGTGTCGGTGGTGCCGGCCAGCGAGCCGTTGCACGGCCCGTTCGACCGGGTGCTGATTCGCGTACCCAAGACCCTGGCCCTGCTGGAAGAACAGTTGATCCGCCTGCAGGGCCAACTGGCTCCAGGCGCCCAGGTGGTGGCGGCGGCCATGGTCAAACACTTGCCGCGGGCGGCCGGGGACTTGCTGGAGCGCTACATCGGCCCGGTGCAGGCTTCGCTGGCGGTAAAAAAGGCGCGGTTGCTGATGGCCACGCCTGAAGCCAGGACCCCGGCCGTGTCGCCCTACCCCAGCCGCTATCCACTGGATGAGCCGGCCATCGAGCTGCTCAACCATGCCAACGTGTTCTGCCGCGAAGGGCTGGACATCGGCACCCGTGCCTTCCTCCCGCACCTGCCCCACAACCTGGGCCAGGCCCGGGTCGCCGATCTGGGCTGCGGCAACGGGGTACTGGCCATCGCCAGCGCCCTGCGCAATCCGGACGCCCACTACACCCTGGTGGATGAATCCTTCATGGCCGTGCAATCGGCCCGGGAGAACTGGCATGCGGCTCTCGGCGAACGCGAAGTGACCGTGCGCGCCGACGACGGCCTGGCCGGGCAGGAGCCGCAGTCGCTGGACGTGGTGCTGTGCAACCCGCCGTTCCACCAGCAACAGGTGGTCGGCGACTTTCTGGCCTGGCGCATGTTCCAGCAGGCCCGCGAAGCGCTGGTGGTGGGCGGCGCGCTGTACATCGTCGGCAACCGCCACCTGGGTTATCACAGCAAGCTGGCGCGCCTGTTCCGGGGCGTCGAACAGGTGGCGGCGACACCGAAGTTCGTGATCCTCAAGGCCCGCAAATAATCCCGCACTAGCAGGTTGCAGACCAAAAAAAGCCCTCCATGAGAGGGCTGTAAAACCGTGCCGCAAGGCAACGGGATGGGATGATCAGTGGGTCGTCAGGCCCGCGGCATTCATGAACATGCGCATCAGACTGGCGACGATAAACAGGGCCAGCACGCTGCCGACCCAGATTCCGGCCAGCCAGCCGAGACGTTGCCACAGGGGCTTTTTCTCGGCGGCTTCGATTTCCTGCAAAGAGTGTTTATTGCTCATCGCTTGAACTCCTGATAAACCGCAGGCTGCGGTGTGCCCGGCACACCGCGCGCCCGGCGGCGCCCTAGTGGTAACCGTCTTCGTGGGTGACCTTGCCGCGGAACACGTAGTAGCTCCAGAAGGTGTACCCGAGGATGAACGGGATGATGAACAGCGTGCCCACCAGCATGAAGCCCTGGCTTTGCGGCGGCGCGGCGGCGTCCCAGATCGAGATCGACGGTGGCACGATGTTCGGCCACAGGCTGATGCCCAGGCCGCTGTAGCCGAGGAAGATCAGCACCAGGGTCAGCAAGAACGGCGTGTAATGGGCGTTGCGCGCCACGGCGCGAACCAGGCCATACATGGTCACCAACACCAGGATCGGCACCGGCAGGAACCAGAACAGGTTCGGCAAGGTGAACCAGCGCGTGGCGATTTCCGGGTGCGCCAGCGGGGTCCAGATACTGACAATGCCGATCACCGCCAGCACCACAAAGGCCAGGGGCCGCGCCAGGTTGTGCATTTGCTCCTGGAGCTTGCCTTCGGTCTTCATGATCAGCCAGGTGCAGCCCAACAGGGCATAGGCCACCACCAGCGCCGCGCCGCAGAACAGGGTGAAGGGGGTCAGCCAGTCCAGCGAACCGCCGGCGAACTGGCGATTGACCACCGGCAAGCCATCGATAAAGGCCCCCAGCGCCACGCCCTGGAAGAAGGTGGCGGTGATTGATCCGCCAATAAACGCCTTGTCCCATAGATGACGCTTGTCATCCTTGGCCTTGAAGCGGAACTCGAACGCCACGCCGCGAAAGATCAGGCCGATCAACATCAGGATCAGCGGCAAGTACAACGCCGAGAGCACCACCGAATAAGCCAGCGGGAAGGCGCCGAACAGTGCCGCGCCCCCCAGCACCAGCCAGGTTTCATTGCCGTCCCAGACCGGGGCGACGGTGTTCATCATTACGTCACGGTCGGTCTTGCCCGGGATAAACGGGAAGAGAATCCCGATCCCCAGGTCGAAGCCGTCCATGACCACGTACATCATGATGCCGAAGATGATGATCACGGCCCAGATCAGCGGAAGATCGATACCCATGAGTCAATTCCCCTTGTTCAGGCGGTCGCTGTGGTCAGCTTCGGCGTCATCGTCGGCAGCGGAAAGCGGCCGGGCCGGCGTGCGTTTCTGCCCAGGTCCCCCGTGGCTGACTTCGGCCCCTTCATTGATCACAGGGCCTTTGCGCACCAGGCGCATCATGTAGCCCAGGCCGGCACCGAACAGCGCGAAATAGACCACGACAAACAACACCAAGGTGATGCTCATCTGCATAAAGCTGTGGTTGGACGATGCATCTGCCGTGCGCATAAGCCCGTAGACCACCCACGGCTGACGGCCGATTTCGGTGGTGAACCAGCCGGCGAGAATCGCGATCAGACCCGACGGCCCCATCCACAGCGCCAGGTGCAGGAACAGCCGGTTGTGGTAGATCCGCTCGCGGCGACGCAGCCACAGGCTCCACAGACCGGTGAAGATCATCAGGAAGCCGAGGCCGACCATGACCCGGAACGACCAGAAGACGATGGTCGAATTCGGCCGGTCCTCAGGTGGAAAGTCCTTGAGCGCCGGCACTTGCTTGTCCAGCGAGTGGGTGAGAATCAGGCTGCCCAGGTAAGGGATTTCCACGGCGTACTTGGTTTTTTCAGCCTTCATGTCCGGCCAGCCGAAGAGGATCAGCGGGGTCGGCTCGTTGCCGATGTTTTCCCAGTGCCCTTCGATGGCGGCAATTTTCGCCGGCTGGTGCTTGAGGGTGTTGAGGCCATGGAAGTCACCGATCACCGCCTGTACTGGCGCCACGATCAGGGCCATCCACATCGCCATCGACAGCATGCGCCGGATCGCCGGGTTATCCCGCCCGCGCAGCAGGTGCCAGGCAGCCGAGGAGCCGACGAAGAACGCCGTGGCGACAAACGCGGCCGTGGCCATGTGCGCCAGGCGGTAGGGGAACGAAGGGTTGAAGACCACGGCGAACCAGTCCACCGGAATCACCCGGCCGTCGATGATTTCAAAGCCCTGAGGGGTCTGCATCCAGCTGTTGGACGAGAGGATCCAGAAGGTCGAGATCAGCGTGCCGATGGCCACCATCACCGTGGAGAAGAAGTGCAGGTTGCGCCCGACCTTGTTCCAGCCGAACAGCATGACCCCAAGGAAACCGGCCTCAAGGAAGAACGCCGTGAGTACTTCATAGGTCAGCAACGGGCCGGTGACAGCGCCGGCAAAATCCGAGAAGCGGCTCCAGTTGGTGCCGAACTGGTAGGCCATGACCAGGCCGGAGACCACACCCATGCCGAAGTTGACGGCAAAGATCTTGGACCAGAAGTGGTACAGGTCGCGGTAGGTGTCGTCGCGGGTCTTGAGCCACAAGCCTTCGAGTACCGCCAGGTAACTCGCCAGGCCGATGGTGATGGCCGGGAACAGAATGTGGAACGAGATGGTGAACGCGAATTGGATTCGGGCGAGATCAAGTGCCTCCAAACCGAACATAAGCTTTCCTCTGTCAGGTAATACCGGCTGAAGGCTTGCGGCCTGCACCCACTGCCCCCACGGATATGGAGTGTGGCGAATTCGGATTCGTTCTTTTTAAACCATCGCAACGTAGGGATTTCTGGCCATCTGGCCGCCAGATCGACCTTTGGAAAAGGTTTTGATCTGGATCAATCAACGTTGAAAGAGTAGTCCTAAATCCGCCATTGGTTTGTGTGGTCTTTTGTCGCGTGACAGCTTGCCTCACCAGCCTGAGTAGCCACGCGAGGCTGCGCTGGCCCTCCAGAACACCGGGATCAGCCAGGGATATCTTCGGCGCCCATCAGGGACAGCGCAGGCAGCGGCGGCGAGATAGATGCGGGGCTAACGATTTTTCGGGCCGCGGCAACTATTGGTTACATGTTGGTGATAACCTCGCCCTACCCCCCGCTCAGATATGCCCTCAGATGCCCAGCCCAGACCCGCTTCTGCTCCGTCATCACCGCCCTTTCATCGCGTTTTGGCTGGCCCGGATCTTCACCGCCAGCGGCTTTCAGATGCTCACCGTGGCCATTGGCTGGAACCTCTACCAACTGACCGGCAACGTGCTGGACCTGGGCCTGGTGGGCCTGGTCGAATTCGCGCCGCGGGTCCTGTTCATGCTGCACACCGGGCATGTGGCCGACCGTTATGACCGACGCCGGGTCGCGGCGATCTGCCAGTCGTTGCAGGCGTTGATCGCCCTGTCGCTGGCCATTGGCAGCGCCACCGACAGCGTCACCCGGGAGATGATCTTTATCCTCGCCTTCCTCCTCGGCGCCGCCCGTTCATTCGAAATGCCGACCACCCAGGCCCTGCTGCCGAGCATCGTCCCCAGCGCGCTGTTCCCCCGCGCCGTGGCTGCCGCACAGTCGGCGCAACAATCGGCAACCATCGTCGCCCCGGCCCTGGGCGGCCTGCTCTATGCGTTTGGCAGCGTCTGGGTGTATGGCCCGACGGTGATCCTGTACGTCATCGCCTGCCTGCTGATGCTCAACCTGCCGGCACGGCAGACCCCGCTCAACAAAGGCAAGGCCACCCTGGATTCGCTGCTGGCCGGGATTCGCTTTATCCGCAGCCGGCCGGACATCCTCGGCGCCATTTCCCTGGACCTGTTCGCCGTCCTGCTGGGCGGCGCCACCGCACTGCTGCCGGTGTTCGCCAAAGACATCCTGCTCACCGGCCCCTGGGGCCTGGGCCTGTTGCGCTCGGCACCGGCGGTTGGCGCCCTGGGCATGTCCCTGTGGCTGGCGCGCTTCAGCGTCGACCGCAAGGTCGGTCGGGTGATGTTCACCGCCGTCGGTGTGTTCGGCGTGGCCACCATCGCCTTCGGCCTCTCGACCTCGTTCTGGTTTTCCCTGGCGGTGCTGGTGGTGCTGGGCGCGGCGGACATGATCAGCATGGTGATCCGCGCCTCCTTCGTGCAGTTGGAAACCCCGGACGAAATGCGCGGCCGGGTCAGCGCGGTCAATGGCCTGTTTATCGGCGCCTCGAACCAGCTCGGCGAGTTCGAATCCGGGCTCACCGCCCACTGGTTCGGCACCGTGCCGGCAGTGGTCATGGGCGGAGTCGGCACGCTGGTCGTGACCGGGGTTTGGATCAAACTGTTCCCGACCCTGGCCAACCGCGACCGGATGCATGTCCCGGTGGAAGAAGCCAAGGTCTAAAGCAGCTTGTCCAGGGTGATCGGGAAGTCCCGCACCCGCTTGCCGGTGGCGTGATAAATCGCATTGGCCACCGCCGCCGCCACGCCGACGATGCCGATTTCTCCCACACCCTTGGAGCCCAGGGCGTTGACGATCTCGTCGAGTTCCTCGACGAACAGCACATCGATCTGACCGATATCGGCATTCACCGGGATGTGGTACTCGGCCAGGCTGTGGTTCATGTGGCGTCCCAGGTTGTGGTCGGTCTGGGTTTCCTCGTGCAGGGCCATGCCGATGCCCCAGACCACGCCACCCAGAATCTGGCTGCGGGCCATTTTCGGATTGACCACGCGTCCGGCGGCAATCGCACTGACCACCCGGCTGACCTTGACCACCCCCAGGTCCTCGTCCACCCGCACCTCGACAAATACCGCCGAATGGGTGGCCGTGGCGTAGGCGTCGCGCTTTTTATCCGGCTCGGCATCCACTTGAACCTCCAGCGCCTGCTCCTCGGTATCGCGCAGCAGCTTGGCCAGGGCCAGGCCGTGTTCGCCGTACCACATCTGCCCATCGGCAAAGTGCACTTGGGCAGGCGTTGCACCCTGGAAGGCCGGCGCTTGAGCGGCGGCGCGCTCCAGCAGTTTTTCGCGCAGGGCCGAGCAGGCCTGCTGCACCGCCGTACCCACTGAAGACACGGTGAACGAACCACCCTGCAAGGGCGCAGCGGGCAAGGAGGAATCTCCCAGTACAAAAACCACATCCTCAAGGGCCACACCGCAGGCTTGGGCGGCGATCTGCGTCATTACGGTGTAGGTGCCGGTGCCGATATCGGTGGTGGCGCTGCTGACAGTCAGGCGCCCCTCGTGGTCAAGATGGGCCTTGGCGCTGGCCTTCTGCTGCAAGGCTTCCCAGACCCCACCGGCCATGCCCCAGCCAATCAGTTCACGGCCTTCGCGCATGCTGCGGGGCTCGGGGTTGCGTCGCGCCCAGCCAAAGCGCTCGGCGCCCTGGGCATAACAGGCACGCAGTTCCTTGCTCGAATAGGCCTTGTCCTGGTTCTGGTTACGCTCGGAATAATTGATCAGCCGCAACTGCACCGGATCGATGGCCAGGGCGCAGGCCAATTCGTCCATGGCGCACTCCAGCCCGATCAGGCCCAGGGCGGCACCGGGAGCGCGCATGTCCAGGGGCGTGAACACATCCAGCGGCACCAACTGGTAGTCCAGTTGCACGTTGTCACAGTGATAAAGCATGCCGCTCCACTCCACCACGTGCTCGGTGAAGTCTTCGAAACGCGAAGTCTGGCCGATCGCCGCGTGCCCCAGCGCCAGCAGCCGGCCATTGGCCGCGGCGCCCAGTTGCAGGCGCTGCAAGGTCCGAGGCCGATAACCAAAGGTGAACATCTGCTGGCGGGTCAGGCTGACCCGCACCGAGCGTTTGAGGGCCAGCGCCGCCATCACCGCCAGCGGCAGCTGATACTGCGGACGCAGGCCGGAACCGAACGCACCACCGACATACCCAGCGAAGATCCGCACCTGCTCGCGCCCCAAACCGAAAACCTTCTGCACATACCGCTGGCAGTTTTGCGGCCCCTGGGTCTTGTCGTGAATGTGCAGGCTGCCGTCGGCCTGATACAGGACCGTGCTGGCGTGGGGCTCCATCGGGTTGTGGTGCTCGATCGGGGTGCTGTAGTGCAGGTCCAGTTGCAAGGCCGCGCCCGCCAGCTCCGCCTGGAAATTGCCACGGGGCCCGGGCACCTCGGCGGGCGCCGGATGGCCCTCGAATTGCGCGCTCAGCAGGTCAGTGGCGTGGGGCTCGGCCTGATACTCGATCACCAGCAATGAACCGGCATGGCGCGCCAGCTCCAGGCTTTCGGCGACCACCAGGGCCACCGGCTGCCCGCTGTAGAGAATCCGCTCGTTAAACAACGGACGAAAAGGCGACCCCTTGGCCGCGTCATCGTCCGCGTAGCTTTCGTCGTAACTGGCCAGGCGCGGGCGATTCAAGTGCTCAAGCACCATCACCACCCCAGGCAGGCTGAGGGCCGCCGAAGCGTCGATGCTGACAATCCGGCCACGGGCAATGCTGCTGGACACCACGCTGCCGTGAAGCAAGCCCGCCTCGGGAAACTCGCCGGCATAGCGCGCCTGGCCAGTGACCTTGAGCATGCCGTCGACCCGGTCCACCGGTTGCCCCATGGGTTTGGCAAAGGAATTCATCGGGCAGCCCCCTCCAGTGCGGCATCGCCCAGGGCACGAATCATCGCGCGGCGTGCCAGCTTGAGTTTGAAAGCGTTGTGCGCCAACGGTTCGGCGTCTTCGAGCAGCGTGTCGGCGGCCAGTGCAAACAGCTCGCGGCTCACCGGCTTGCCCACCAGCAGCCGCTCCACTGCCTTGTCGCGCCAGGGTTTGTGGGCCACACCGCCCAGCGCCAGGCGCGCCTCGCGAATCACCGGCCCGACCATTTCCAGCCCCACCGCCACCGAGACCAGGGCAAAGGCATAGGACGCGCGGTCACGGATCTTGAGGTAGTGGCTGTGCCGGGCAAAACCCGCCGCAGGCAGCTCAATGGCGGTGATCAGTTCGTCATCGGCCAGCAGGTTGTCCCGCTCCGGATGTTCGCCCGGCAAGCGATGAAAGTCGGCGAACTCGATAAGGCGCTTGCCGCCACCGCCCTGCACATGGACCACCGCCTCCAGGGCCGCCAGGGCCACGCACATGTCGGAGGGGTGCGTGGCCACGCACTCTTGACTGGCACCGAGGATCGCGTGGATCCGGTTCAAGCCTTCGCGGGCCGGGCAACCGCTGCCTGGCTGGCGTTTGTTGCAGGGCACGCTGGCGTCGTAGAAGTAATAACAACGGGTGCGTTGCAGCAGGTTGCCTCCGGTACTGGCCATGTTGCGCAACTGTGGCGAGGCACCGGCCAGGATCGCCTGGGACAGCAACGGGTAGCGCGCTTCCACCAGGGGGTGCCAGGCCAGGTCGGCATTGCTGACCAGGGCGCCGATCATCAGGCCGCCAGCGGCGGTTTCCCGAACGTCCCGCAGGGGCAAGCCGGTGATATCGATCAAGCGTTCGGGGCGAGTGATGTTCTCTTTCATCAAGTCCAGCAGGTTGGTGCCGCCGGCGATGAAGCGCGTATTCGGCCCCGCGAGGTGCACGGCCTCCTGCACATCGAGCGGCTTGCTGTAATGGAACGGGTTCATGGGTTTTCCCCCTGCCGGCGGCAAGCGGGCAACGCCTCTTCGATGGCATCGCGGATATTGCTGTAGGCACCGCAGCGGCACAGATTGCCGCTCATCAGTTCCTGGATCTGCTCGCGGGTCTGGGCCCGTCCCTCGTTGACCAGACCCTGGGCCGAGCAGATCTGCCCCGGCGTGCAGTAGCCGCATTGAAAGGCGTCGTGCTTGATAAAGGCCTGCTGCAGAGGATGCAATTGATCGCCACTGGCCAACCCTTCAATGGTGGTCAGCTCGGCGCCGTCGCACATCACTGCCAGGGTCAGGCAGGCGTTCACCCGCTTGCCATTGAGCAACACCGTGCAGGCACCGCACTGGCCGTGGTCGCAGCCTTTTTTACTGCCGGTCAGGTCCAGTTGCTCGCGCAGCAGGTCCAGCAGGGTGGTCCAGGGCAGCACGTCGAGTTGCCGAGGTTGCTGATTCAAGGTCAGGCGTATCGGGTGGCGGGCAAAGGTCTGCGCCGCAGCGCCGGTAGTGGTCGCGCTCATAAACACCTCACGGTTGTCGTGCATGCGCGGCGTTTTGATAAACCGCCGTCTTAGGGGTACGACTTCGCTGCGGGATGAGCGTTCAGGGCAATTGATGGGCGTACCGGGGCCGTTGATCGGCTTTAAACCAGCAACTGCGCCGCCACCGCAGCCCGCCGCGCCTTGCCGCACATCTGCTCCACCAGGGTCAGTGCAAACAGCAGGGCCGCGCCCGAGCCCTGGGCAGTGATGCAGTTGCCGTCGACCACCACCGGCTGGTCGATAAAGTTACACCCCGAGAGTTGCTGGCTGACGCTGGGCAGGCAGGTCATGCGCCGCTGGCGCAGCACGCCAAAGGCTTGCAGGGCCAGGGCCGGAGCCTCGGCGATAGCGGCAAACAGGCGCCCGGCGGCCGCCTGGTCCTTGACCCGTTGCAGCAACGGTTGATGGGCGCCGAGGTGTTGCGCGCCGACCGCGCCCCCCGGCAGGACGATAAGGTCGAAGTCTTGTGCCAGCACATCCACCAGCATGCCGTCGGCAGTCAGGCGGGTGCCGCGGGCGCAGGTCAGCATGCGCCGTGACTCGATGCTGGCCACCAGCACTTCGACCTCGGCGCGGCGCAGGACATCGATCAGGGTCACGCTTTGCAGGTCGTCGATGCCTTCGGCGACGGTGATCAGGGCTCTAAAGGTCATGGCGCACGTCCACAGATGGGTCTTTAGAGCGTAGTCGGCCTTGATCGCCTACTTGATGTAGATCTGCGTGCTCATGGTGTTGCCGGGGGCATTGAGCGAGGAGTTGCTGAAACTGAAGGTGCCTTCCTGCTTGCCGGCCAGGTCGAAGATGTAGATATAGCCGACGGTGATCCCGGAATTGCCGCAGGGCACCAGGCTCGAGCCGTTTTCGCAGACCGCCGAGCGGGTGCCGTTCACTTCAAAGCCGTCGAGGGTCACATGGGGTTGGCGGCCGTAGCCGATTTCCAGGACATAGACCTTGATGTTGGGGCCACTGTGATCGCAACGGGTCTGGCTGCGACCATCGGACACATCCTCGAAACCACAGGCCGGCGACTCGACCTTGAGGATCTCCAACTGGCTCAACGGCGGCGCGGAACGGGCCATGGCCGCTGTGGCCCCCAGACCAAAGGCCGCTGCCACCAGCCCCAGGGCCATCGCTTTTATCGTGCTGTGCATAAATCCCCCCCGAAACGTCGGCGCAGTATGCCCCACTCGCCCGGCAGGCAAAACATCGCCGACGATCGCAGCCATTAGCCCACGCTGCTGGTATGATGCGCGGCTTTTTCCGACCCACTGAAATTCCTCAGGCGCCTCCGGCGGTCTGTGCTTTGCTGTTTAGGTCGATACATTCACGGCGCCCGGCGCGCCACGGGGAGCAGACATGCTGGAAAGGCTGTTTCAACTCAAGGCACACAACACCAACGTACGCACCGAGATCCTGGCGGGCATCACCACCTTCCTGGCCATGGCCTACATCCTGTTCGTCAACCCGAGCATTCTCGGCGAGACCGGCATGGACAAGGGTGCGATCTTCGTTGCCACCTGCCTGGCGGCAGCCATCGGCTCCACCATCATGGGCCTGATCGCCAACTACCCGATCGCCCTGGCACCGGGCATGGGCCTGAACGCCTTCTTTACCTACACCGTGGTCCTGCACATGGGCCACACCTGGCAAGTGGCGCTGGGGGCGGTGTTCATCTCGGCGGTGCTGTTCTTCATCCTGTCGATCTTTCGTATCCGCGAATGGATCATCAACAGCATCCCGCTGCCGCTGCGTTCGGCAATTGCGGCCGGTATCGGCCTGTTCCTGGCGTTGATCGCCCTGCATAACGCCGAGATCGTAGTCGGCAACTCGTCGACCCTGGTGGGCCTGGGCGACCTGACAAAACCGGCGCCGATCCTCGCGTCCCTGGGCTTCGCCCTGATCGTGGCCCTGGAGGCCCTGAAAGTGCGCGGTGCGGTGCTGATCGGCATTTTGGTGGTGACCATCGTTTCGATTCTGCTGGGCGTCACCGCGTTCGGTGGCGTGACGTCCATGCCGCCGTCCCTGGCCCCGACCTTCCTGCAGCTGGACATCAAGGGCGCGCTGGACTTCGGCCTGATCAGCGTGATTTTCGCCTTCCTGTTCGTCGACCTGTTCGACAACTCCGGGACCCTGATCGGCGTCGCCAAGCGCGCCGGGCTGATGGGCAAGGACGGCCACATGCCGAAAATGGGCCGTGCGCTGATCGCCGACAGCACGGCGGCCATGGCCGGCTCGCTGCTGGGCACCTCGACCACCACCAGCTACATCGAGTCCGCTGCCGGCGTCAGTGCCGGCGGCCGCACCGGCTTGACCGCCATCGTGGTGGCGATCCTGTTCCTGCTGGCGCTGTTTTTCTCGCCACTGGCCGCCAGCGTGCCGCCTTTCGCCACCGCTCCGGCGCTGCTGTTCGTGGCGGTGCTGATGACGTCGGGCCTGGCCGAAATCGACTGGGACGACATCACCGTCGCCGCGCCAGTGGTGGTCACCGCCCTGGCGATGCCGTTCACCTACTCCATCGCCAACGGCATCGCCTTCGGCTTTATTTCCTGGACCGTGATCAAGCTGCTGTCGGGCCGCGCCCGTGAGCTGAACCCGGCCCTGGTGATCCTGTCGATTCTGTTTGTGATCAAGCTGGGCTACCCCGCATGACTTTTGACGCCGCCTCTTACGCCGTACAACTGCAAGACAAGGTCACGCGCCTGCGTGACCTGCTGGCCCCCTTCGATGCGCCCGAGCCGCAGGTTTTCGACTCGCCGCTGCAGAACTTCCGCCTGCGCGCCGAGTTCCGCCTGTGGCGCGAAGCCGGTGAGCGGCACTACGCGATGTTTTCCCAGGAAGACAAACGCACACCGATCCTGATCGAAGAGTTCCCCATCGCCAGCCTGCGCATCAATCAGCTGATGCCGCAGCTCAAGGCGGCCTGGAAGGCCAGCGCCGCCCTGAGCCACAAGCTGTTCCAGGTGGAGTTCCTCACTACCCTGGCCGGCGACGCGATGATTACCCTGTGCTATCACCGTCCGCTGGACGAGCACTGGCACGCGGCGGCGAGCAGGCTCGCGGCCGAGTTGCAGGTCAGCGTGATCGGCCGCTCCAAGGGCAAGCGTGAAGTGATCGGCCGCGATTACGTGGTGGAGCAACTCGACGTCGGCGGCCGCACCTTCAGCTACCGCCAACCCGAAGGCGCCTTCACCCAGCCCAACGGCACCGTGAACCAGAAGATGCTCAACTGGGCCTACGACGCCCTGGGCGAACGCCCGGACGACCTGCTGGAACTGTACTGCGGCAACGGCAACTTCACCCTGCCCCTGGCCACCCGGGTACGCAAGGTGCTGGCCACGGAAATCAGCAAGACCTCGGTGAATGCGGCGTTGAGCAACCTCAGCGAAAACGCGGTGGATAACGTCACCCTGGTGCGTCTGTCTGCCGAAGAGTTGACCGAAGCCCTGAACGAAGTGCGGCCGTTCCGCCGCTTGCAGGGCGTGGACCTGAAAAGCTACGAATTCGGCAGTGTGTTCGTCGACCCGCCGCGTGCAGGCATGGACCCGGACACCTGCGAACTGACCCGGCGCTTCGACAACATCCTGTACATCTCGTGCAACCCGCAAACCCTGGCGGACAACATCGCCCAGCTGCACGACACGCACCGCATCACCCGCTGCGCGCTGTTCGACCAATTCCCGTGGACCCACCATATGGAATCCGGGGTGTTGCTGACCCGGCGCTGATCCGCCCCGCTCGCGCCAACGGCCGTCCTCGAGACGGCCGTTTTCATTCTGCGTCCTCTGTAGGAGCCGGCTTGCCGGCGAGGCGGTCTTGGATCTTTCGCTGGGTTCGAAATTGCCATCGCTGGCAAGCCAGCGCCTACAGGGGTGGGTTGGTGCCGGGGGGCGGTGTCAGCCCAGGGGGTGGAAGTAGCCGGCCAACTGCTGCAAATCCTGTTCGTTGAGCAGCCCGGCGTAGTACTTGAGCTGGATACGCGCCAGCAGGTAGGCGTGGCGGGCATCGGCCAGGTTGCGGCGGGCGCTGAACAGTTGTTGTTCGGCGTCCAGCACATCGAGGTTGACCCGTTCCCCGCCATGCACGCTTTTCTGCGTGGCCAGCACCAGGGCTTCGGCCGAGCTGACGGCCATTTCATAGGCCCGGACCTTGGCCGCGCCACTGCTGTTGAGGTTGAACTGCTTGCGCAGCTCGATCAGAGTGCTGGCAGTTTGCGCGTCCAGCTCGTACTGGGCCTGGGACAGCTGGCTGGCGGCCTGACGGGTCGACGCCGAGACCGAGCCACCGGCAAACAACGGCACGCTGACCTGGATACCAACGGTGTTGGTGTCGTACTTCTGGTTGTAACTGCTTTCCGAATCGGAGCTGGTCTGGCGGCTGCTGGCGTACAGGCTGACCTTGGGCAAGTGCCCCGCGCGCTTGCGCTCCACCTCATATTCCGCGGCACGCAGGGCGTGATGCTGGGAGGCCAGTTCCGGGTTATTGGCCAGGGCCAGGTCGCGCCAGGTGTCGAAGCGGTTGGGCTGCAGCGGCTGGATTTCAAAGCGCCGGACCAGGGGGTCCAGCTCGTCGATCTGCAACGGCTGGCCGACGATCGCCTCCAACTCCCGCAGGGCGGTGTCCTGCAGGTCCCGGGATTCGATCTCGTCGGCCAGGGCCAGGGATAGCCGGGCCTGGGTTTCCAGAACATCGGTGCGGGTGCCCTCGCCGCCTTGCAGCAGGCGCTGGTTGAGTTGCAAGCGCTCGGCGTAGGTGCGCCGTTGCGCCTGACTCAACTCAATGCGCTCCTGGGCCAGCAAGGCCTGGCTGTAGGCCCCCAGCAAGCGCACCGCCAATTCCTGGCTCTTGCTGCGAAAGCGCTCATCGGCAAACAGCGCCTGGGCCGCCCCCTGGCGATAACGCGCATAGGCTTCGTAATCGAGCAGGGGTTGTTGCAGGGTCAGGGTCGCGGCGTAGCTGCGGTAATCGCGGTCGGTGGTGACATCACCCTGGGGCAGGGTCTGGGTCACCTCGGATTCATTGCGCGAATTGTTGTAGCTCCAGGACAGATTGGGCAGCAGCGCGGAGCGGCCGATGACGCGGTTTTCTTCACCGGCGTCGCGTTCCTTGAGTGCCGCATGGAAGGTCGGGTCGTTGAGCACCGCCAGGTCGTAGGCCTGGAGCAAACCCAGGGCCTGGGCCGCCGGAGCACACAAAAACGCCAGCCCTAGCAGGGCCAGTTGCAGGGGACGCGACTTCATTCTTCCACCAAGGCCATGTGGGTGCGGTCCAGCAGGGGCTTGAACAGGTAATTGAGCATCGAACGCTCACCGGTACGGACAAACGCCTCCACCGGCATTCCCGGACGGATCTGCAAACCTTGCAGTTGCTGCATGCCCTCGGCGCTGACCTGGGCACGCAAGGTGTAATAAGGCTCGTCGGTGCGCTCGTCGACCTGGCGATCGGCAGACACCAGGGTCACCTCTCCCGCCACCCGGGGCGTGGTGCTCTGGCTGAAGGCCGAGAACATCAGTTCCACCGGCAGCCCGGGGTGCACCTTGTCGACCATCTGCACCGGCACCCGGGCCTCCACCAGCAAAGGCTCGCCCTGGGGCACGATTTCCATCAGCGCTTCGCCGGGCTTGATCACCCCACCCTCGGTAAACACCTGCAGCCCCACGACCACCCCGGCGGCCGGTGCCCGGACCTGACTGTTGGCCAGCTCGAACTCGGCCGAAGCCAGGCGGTTGCGCAGGTCTTCGCTGCGCGGGCGGGTGTCGGCCAGTTGGCTGCGCACTTCCTTCTGGAACTCTTCGGACAGTTGTCGAATACGCAGGCGCAATTCGAGGATCTGGCGCTGCAACTGACCAATGCGCCCGAAGTCTTCGGCGATCGAACCGTCGATCTGCGCGTACAGCCGCTCACTGTCGAGCAACCGGTTACGCGGGATGTAGCCGTCCCGCGCCAGCTCGCGCAGGCCCTGCAATTGCTCGCTCAAGGCCTTGCGCTGCTGCTGTTTGCTGGCCTGGGAGTCACGGGTGCCCGAGAGTTGCGCCTGGGTGCCGGCGATGGTTTCGCCAATGCCCTGCTGCTCCATGGCCAGGGCCTCGCGCCGGCTGCTGAACAGCTGGCGTTGCAGGGCCATGGTCGCGGCCACCTCGGGCTCGGCGGCCAGGGCCAGCAGTTCGGGGCTGAATTCAATGCGGGTGGCGCCTTCACGCTCGGCATTCAGCCGCGCCTCGCTGGCCAGGGAACCGAGATACTGCGCACGCAAGGACTGCATCTGGGTGCGCAACGGGGTTTCCTTGAGGCGCAGCAGCACCTGCCCGGCACTCACCAACTGGCCGTCGCGCACCTCGATATGCTCGACAATCCCGCCACTGGGGTGCTGCACCGCCTTGCGGTGGCCCGAAACCATGACCTTGCCGGACACCGCCACGCCCTTGTCCAGGGGCGCCCACGCCGCCCAGCCCAGAAAGGCGGCAAAGCCGCCGAGCACCAGCAGCCAACCCAGGCGCGAATGGTGTTTGTGGTCCAGGGGCAGCACATTGCTCGGGGCCTCGGCGGTAGGCAGCGGCGGCGCCGCGCTGGCGTGGGACTGGCTCATGCTTTTTTCCCTTCAGGGCTGGTCGCTACGCCCAGCCGGTAATTCATGTTCAACGCGGTCACCGGGTTGCTCACCGGGGGCGCTGGCGGGGCCTTGGCTTTCTGGCTGGCCTCCAGCACCCGCGCCGTCGGGCCGAAGGCCTGCAGCTGACCGTCGCGCAGGATCATCAACTGGTCGGTGAGGGTCAGGACGTTGGGCTTGTGGGTAATCAGGACCAGCGTGCGCTGCTGTTGCTTGAGCTGGGTGATGGCCTGGAGCAGGGCCTGCTCGCCGGCTTCATCGAGGTTGGAGTTGGGCTCATCGAGCACGATCAGCGCCGGCAGGTCATACAGGGCACGGGCCAGGCCGATGCGCTGCTTCTGCCCGCCGGACAACCCGGCGCCACCCTCCCCCAACTGCGTGTCATAGCCTTGTGGCAATTGCAGGATCAACGAGTGCACCCCGGCCATCTGCGCCGCCGCCAGCACCTTGGCCGAGTCCACCGGCCCCAGGCGGGCAATGTTCTCGGCAATGCTGCCGGCAAACAGTTGCACGTCCTGGGGCAGGTAGCCGATATGCGGGCCCAGTTGCTGGCGATCCCATTGCCCAAGGTCGGCGCCGTCGAGGCGCACCTTGCCGGTCAGCGGCGTCCAGGCCCCGACCAGCAGCCGAGCCAGGGTCGACTTGCCGCAACCGGACGGGCCGATCACCCCCAACACGTTGCCCGCCGGCAGGCTGAACCCGAGGTTGCTCAAGGCCGGCCGCCGGCTGCCCGGGGCGCAGGCACTCAGGGCTTGTACCTGCAACTCGCCACGCGGCGCAGGCAGGCTCATGCGTTGCGGGCGCGCCGGGTGGGCCTGGAGCAAAGCCGACAGGCGCTCATAGGCCAGGCGCGCCGAACTCCATTGTTTCCACACCGCAATCAGTTGGTCGATCGGGCTCAGCACCCGGCCCATGAGGATCGAACCGGCAATCATCATCCCCGGGGTGATTTCACCCTGCACCGCCAGCAAGGCGCCGAGGCCCAGCACCAACGATTGCAGGGCCAGACGCACGCCCTTGGACCAGGCGCTGACGGTGGCAGTCTTTTCGCTGGCCAGGTTCTGCTGGGCCAGAAACGCCTGATGCCCGGCAAACCAGCGCCCGCGCAGGGCACCCAGCATGCCCATGGCTTCGATCACATCGGCATTGCGCAAGTTGGCCGTGGCCTGCTGGCTGGTGCTGATGGACAGTTGGCTGGCCGCGCTCAACGGCGCCTGGCAGATGTGCTGGTTGACCCAGGCCAGCACCACCAGCAATACCGCGCCGCCCAGGGCCAGCAGGCCGAGCCAGGGGTGAAACAGAAAGATCACCAGCAGGTACACCGGGAACCACGGCGCATCAAAAAACGCGAACAGCGCATTGCCGGTGGCGAACTGGCGCAGCGCGGTCAGGTCGTTCAGGGCCTGGCCGGCGGCCTGGGGGCTGCCCTTGAGCTGGGCTTCGAACGCGGCGTCGTACACCCGCTGGTTCAACCGCATGTCCATCTGCGTGCCGAGGCGGATCACCACCTGGCTGCGCACCCACTCCAACGCGCCCATCAGGCCGAACAGGCCGAGAATCATCAGCGTCAGCATCAACAGGGTCATCTGATTGCCCGAGGCCAGCACCCGGTCATACACCTGCAACATGTACAGGGCGGGCGCCAGCATCAGCAGGTTGATCACCGCCGAAAACAGGCCGATGTTGAAGAAGCCGCTTTTATAGGCCGCCAGGGCCGCCAGCGTCTCGGAACCGGCAAGTGAATTCGGCCTGCTCATCAAGGTGTCCTGTTGGATGTCGAGGGATAGAGCGCCATCCGTTCTTGCAGAACGGATCGGCAAGAGGCGCGCCACGTGCATTGACAGGCACCACGGCGCTCCCCAGAATTTGCCACCGCCGCCGCCCTGGCCTTCGAAAACTCGGGCGACGGAGGTGATTCAAGCGAGCGAATGCGGGAGCGATCCGGCATTCGCTTTTTTATGCCTCAAACCGGCACTCAGGCCGCCAGGGCCCAGTCCTGAGGCACGTCCTGCACACCCACCAGGCCGACGTCGGCAGCAGCCGGGTTGGCGTGGGCGATACCGGCAGCCGCCAGGTCGTCGAACGTCGAGTTCACCGACAGGCTTGGGTCGATGGCTTTGAGCAGAGCGTCGATTTCGCCAGCCAGGGCCGAGCTGTCGCCGCTCATCAGGCCGTAGATGACTTTGTGCACGTCGCCTTCACGGCCTTCGGTTTTCAGGCTCTCGAGGCCCAGGTTGGTGAAGCTGACTTCCTGGCTGACCAGGTTGTACGGGTTGGCGGTGGTGCCGCCGGCCAGGGTGTCACCCAGGGAGATGGTGTCCAGCGAACCCCAGACGGTGTGGCTCGGCGCGCTGAACAGGGTGTAGTGCAATTCACCATCGGCCACGAACGCGGCGTCGCTGTTGGTGCTCTTCAGCGCGTATTGGGTGCCGTCGAACGGGCCCGGGTTGAAGCCGCCGGTGTTGGTGCCGTCGACCACCTGGCCCGGACGATGGTTGACGTCGCCAAAGTAGGCCGACCAGTCAGTCAGGTAGTTCGCAACGCTGACGCCGCCGTAGGTAGCGCTGTAGGAAATTGAAATGCTCATGCAAAACTCCAATACATAGGTTGGTCACTCCGAAGCCGACTCCTGCCGGCTCCGGTTTTGCCCGTCATTGGGCAAAAGGGGTCAGAACTGATATTCCACGGTGCCCTGCAAGGTGCGGCCACGGCCGAGGGTGAAGGCCAGCACGTCGCCCAGGGGCACCAGGTAGGCGCGGTCGGTGACGTTTTCCATGGCCAGGCGCAGGGTCAGTTCATCGGTGGCGCGGTAGCTGCCATAGAGGTCGTAGACGGTGTAGGGCTTCCAGTCCGCCGGGTAGACGCCGCTCTGGGACACGGTGGTGGTGGCGGTGCCTTCTACCGCATACCCGGCGCTGTAACGGGCGCGAGCACCGATATCCAGCTTGCGTTCGAAGAAGCGTGCGCCCAGGGTCAGCGCGCCACGGTCCATCGGCATGTGCTCGGCCGAGCCGAGGATCGCGCTGCATTGGGTGGCGGCGTTGGCCGCATCATCGGGGCGCATGCCGACCACGATGGCCCCACGCCCCGAGCCTTGCTTGACGGCTTGGGTCACCCCACCCAGCCACGCGGTCTTGGCGCAGAAGTCGTTGCTGCCGATCATGTGGGTGTAGGACAGCTGGCCGTAGGCGCTTCCGGCGTCATAGTCCAACTGGTACTCGACGCCACGGAAGTGGGTTTCTTCCAGGTTGTTGACGTAGGCGCTGTTGCCGATGCCGGCCATGCCATAACCCGGCGGCTGCACGCCCATGTTCATGTAGATGAAGTCGTCGACCCGGGTGTCGAAGTAGGCAACCTTGATCCCCAGCCGGTCCTCGCTGAAAAACAGGTTCTCCTTGAGCACATTGACCCCCACCTCCCAGGCCGTGGAACGCTCCGGCTTGAGGAACGGGTTGGGGTACATGCTCTCGGCCCCGCCACCGTGGGGGCGCCCGGAAATCATGGTTTCGGTGACGGCCGGCGGACGCCAGCCCTTGCCGTAGGTGGCGAACAGTTGCAGCCAGTCCACCCCCGGCTTGACCGACAGGCCGAATGTCGGCGACAGGCGGCCCTCCTGATTGTCCACGTCGTAGGTCACCGGCACGGTGATCTGCCGGGGGGTGGCGCCAATCACGAAGGTCCGGGTATTGAGCCCGGTCTCGCCGCGCAGGCGGTAACGGTCATAGCGCAGCCCGGCGTTCATGTTCAGCCAGCCGTCATAGTCGTAATCCAGGCGTGCGAACAGACTGCCCAGGGCCCGGTCGCCCTCGGGGGTCATGGCCTCCGCCGCCGAAGCATTCACCGCCGACCCGCTGGCCACCGCCTGGCTGGAGTCCGGACGGACCTTGTCATAGAAGAACTCCAGGCCGTAGTTGGCCTTGAGCGTGGACAGCTCGCCCAGGGCGAAGGTCGAGGTGTTCTGCGCCTGGGCGCCGTAGGTATCGGTCTGGTATGTGATGGAGTAACCCGGGCTCGAACGGACGCGGACCGTGCTCTGATCGTTGCGGTTGTCGACGTAGTAGAGCTTGGCCTTGAAGTCGATCAGCGGGTTGTCCGGGGTGTAGCTGTAATCGAGTGCGAAGTTCTGTGCCCGGACCTTGCTGCTGCCGAGCTTTTCCCACAGTTGCCCGTTCTCGACGTTCATCATGTTCGCGTCGTCGTAGGACACTTCAGTCGTCAGGTAGCTCAGTTGCAGGCGCTGGTCCGCCGGCAGGTTGACCCCGAGCTTGAGCAGGCGCGACCGCATCACCGAGGCGGTGTAGTCCACGGTGGAATTTTTCACCCGGTCGGTGGCGGTGGGGTCCATCGCCGCGCCGGTGCGCAGCTCGCCGATACTGCCCCGGGTGCCCGGGTTGTAATCCCCCAGGTGCCGCTCGCTGGCGGCCAGCAGCATGTCCCAGGCCTCGGTGCCGATGGCGAAGGCGGAACTGCCGATAAAATGCGTACCGTTACTGCGCCCGCCCAGCCCGGTGGTCAGGCGGATGCGCCCGCCGATTTCCTTGCCCGGCTTGAGCAGGTCGCTGGCTTCGACGGTGCGAAAGTTGGCGATCCCGCCAATCACTCCCGCGCCGCCCATGCCGGAGGTCGCGCCCTTTTCGATGACCACCTCGGAGAGCAATTCCGGATCGACATACAGGGTGCCGTTGCGTTGCTGGTGGCCGCTCTGCTGGTAGTTCTGGCGCATGCCGTCGATCGACATGTTGACCCGGCCGTAGTCCTGGATCCCGCGGATATTCACGGAAAGGCCCGGGTCCTGCTGGTTGACCGCCGAGTACACGCCCGAGGTTTCTTCCAGCATGTCCGCCGCATGCCGCGGCGGGTTGCGGTCCAGTTGCTCGCGACCGATCACGCTCACCGAACGCGGATCACCATAGACCCAGTCGCCTTTCTTGCCTTCGCGGTTGCCGGTGACAGTCGTGGTGGCCAGCGCCAGGGCGCCATCATGGCCGCCGGCGACCCGGCTCAGGGTCACCTGGCGCTCACCGGTGAAGCGGTACTCCACTGGGGCATTGCCCAGCAGCCGCGCCAGGCCTTCCTGCACGCTGTAGCGACCATTGAGCGCCGAGCTTTGCAGCCCTTGCAGGCGCTGGCTGTCGAACAACACTTGCAGCCCGGCCTGTTCGGCAAAGGCCAGGACCGCCGCCCCCAGGGGTTGTGCGGGGATTTCGAAGTTCAACAGGTACTGCTGATCGGCACTCGGCTGGCTGGCGCCAACCGGCTCGGCGGCGTGCAACAGGCCAACGCCCGCCAACCAGCCTGCGACTCCCAGGTGAACAGCAAGGGCCAACCGGCGACCGGTACTGGCTTCCTTGCGACTGCTTCCCCTCATTGTTGTTATCCCCACGCTGGCCATCTTGTGTGTATGCGAATGCATCTCACTAGCAAGACGTGCCAGGGGCGAAAACTCAGTAAGTTTTTTTCAGGTTTTTTTATCGCAATCGAAAAAGCCCCGGGACAGGGCTCAATAAATCAGGCTGACACCGGCCAGGTCAAAGCGCTGCACCTGCAATTCCCGAGTCAGGGTGGACAGGGCCGTGTCCAGCATATCCAGGCGGAACACGCCACTGACCTGGCGCTCGGCCAACTCGCTGCTGGTCAGCACCACGCGCCCCGGGCGATAGCGGTTGAGCTGCTCGACCACATTGGCCAGGGGCAGGCGATCAAACACCAGCACCCCACGGCGCCAACTGGTGGCGCGCTGCAGGTCGAAGTCCTGCAGCGCGACCACGCCGGTCTGCGGGTTGTAGCGCGCGCTTTGCCCTTCTTCCAGGACCCGTTTGCCCGGCCCCTGCTGCGCCGGGGATTGCAGGCTGACAGCGACACTGTGCTGCAGCACGCCGACCCAGGCCTGCTGGCTGCTTTCACGCCCGACCACAAACCGGGTGCCCAGTGCGCGGGTCTGGCCGCCCGCGCTTTCCACCACAAAAGGGCGGGTTTCCCCGGGGCCCATGGGCGCCACATCGAACACCGCCGAACCTGCCAGCAGCCGTACCTGGCGCTGCTGATCGGTGAAATCGAGGCTGATGGCGCTGCCTGAATCAAGCTCCACCTGACTGCCGTCGGCCAGTTGCACCGTACGCACCTCACCCTTGGCGGTCAGGTAATCGGACTGCATGCGCAACAGGGCTTGCGGCCCCTGCCACCAGCCGATGCAGACCGCCAGGGTCAGCGCCGCCGCACTGGCTGCCAGGCGCCCAGCGCGTCGCCGGCGTGCTGCAGGTCGTGCGGGCTCGGCGGCAGGCGCCGAGGCCCGGCGTGCCGGCGTCAGCCGGGCACTGTCCGGTTCCAGGTGCAGTTCGCCCAGGGCCGCCCAGGTCTGCTCGGCAAAACGCAAGGCCGGGCCATGCCGGCTATCGCGGGCCTGCCATTGCTCAAGCTCGACCTGCTCGGCCGCACTCAAGTGACCGGCGTGCAAACGCACCGCCCAGTCGGCGGCCGCCTCAGTGATACTGCGCTCTTGCGGACCCTGGCTATTCACGTGTGAATCTCGATTTCTCGTTATATATAAGCAGTGACGTCTAACCCCGACATTTACCGTAATTCATTCGTCGGCGGGCCGCTCATCGGTGCCTTGCAGGCGTTGCATGACATAGGCCAACGCCCGGGAAAGATGCTTTTGCACCGAACTGTCGGAAATGTTCAAGTGCCGGGCCACCTCGGCATGGGTCATGCCCTCGATCCGGTTCAGGCGAAAAATCTCCTGGGTCCGTTGTGGCAGTTCAGCCATCGCCTGCTTCAATGCCATCCGCTGTTGCTGCGCCATCGCCTGCGCCTCCAACCCGGCCAGTTCATCTTCGATTTCAGCCAGCGCTTCATGGGACACGGTGTCAGTCTTGCGCCGCGCCTCCTGACGAACATGGTCGATCAGCAGATTCCTGGCCGTTCGGTAGAGATACCCCTGTGAATTGTCGATGCGTTCGCCACGGGTCTGCTCGGCCAGGCGCAGGAAACTCTCCTGCACCAGGTCGGCAGCCAACTGCGGGTCCCGTACCTTGCGCGCCAGATACCCACGCAAGGTAGCGGCATGCTTGAGAAACAGGCCCTTGAGATCCACGTCCGACAAACCGACTCCCTGGAACTTGAAGGAAATTGGCGGGCATCTTACGGCTTGTCGAGAATCATTTTCAATTGATATCAGCACCCATCTACCACCGCACGGGTGCAACAACCTCGGTAAGGCATCAGGGCGCGCCGCAGCCCACCCTGCACGAACGGCCGACTGTTTTTCCGTTGAAACGGGTTGCCCGGGCCTTGCCCTCGCCGCCCTGACGTCCAGCGCGCGCCGCTACCAGCACTACGGCCAGCAAGTGCTCAGCCATTCCGGCGACTCGGGTTTGTAGCTCAGGGCACGGGAAGTTGTTCGATAAACGAACACTTAATGCCGCGTGGCCTCCTCCGTCGACACCCTGCAATTGACCTAATTAACCAGTTAGTACAATTTATCCGCACAAGCGGGCCTCGCACGCCACGCCAACAATAACAACGGAGATTCACCCCCTATGCCCCCTATCGTCCTGGTGCTCAACGGCCCCAACCTGAACCTGCTCGGCACCCGCGAACCCGCGACCTACGGCCATGAAACCCTGGCGGATATTTCTGCCCTGTGCGGCCGCGCCGCCGAAGAGTTCGGGCTGGCGGTGGAGTTTCGCCAGACCAACCACGAAGGTGAACTGCTGGACTGGATTCATGCCGCCCGTGGCCGCTGCGCCGGCATCGTGATCAACCCCGCCGCCTGGACCCACACCTCGGTGGCCATCCGCGATGCGCTGGTGGCCAGTGAATTGCCGGTGATCGAAGTGCACCTGTCCAACGTCCATGCCCGCGAGCCGTTCCGTCACCATTCGTTCGTGTCCTCGATCGCCCAGGCGGTGATGTGCGGTTTCGGCAGCAATGGTTATCGACTGGCACTGGAACATTTCAGCCAGCGTTTGAAGGGGTGAATCGCATGAGCAAAACCAACGCTATTCTCGCCGGCCTGATCGGCGCCGGCATCCAGGCCTCGCGCACCCCGGCCCTGCACGAACATGAGGGCGATGCCCAGGGCCTGCGGTACCTGTACCGCCTGATCGACCTCGACCCGTTGCAACTCGACAGCAGCGCGCTGGCCGACTTGCTGCTGGCCGCCGAACGCATGAGTTTCACCGGCCTCAACGTGACCTTCCCCTGCAAGCAAAGCATCATCCCGCTGCTCGATGAGCTGTCCCCCGAAGCCCGTGGCATCGGCGCGGTGAACACCGTGGTGCTCAAGGACGGCAAGCGCATCGGCCACAACACCGACTGCCTGGGTTTTGCCGAAGGCTTCCGTCGCGGCCTGCAGGGTGTGGCCCTGGACCAGGTGGTGCAGATGGGGGCTGGCGGGGCCGGTGCGGCGGTGGCCCATGCCCTGCTTAGCGAGGGTGTGCAGCTGCTGAGTATTTTCGATGTGGAAGCGAGCCGTGCCCAGGCCCTGGCCGACAACCTGAACCAGCACTTCGGTGCCGGTCGCGCCAAGGCCGGTGTCGACCTGAGCAGCACCCTCGCAAGCGCCTCGGGCCTGGTCAACACCACGCCGATGGGCATGGCCAAGCTGCCGGGCATGCCGGTGCCGGCCGCCTTGCTGCGGCCTGCGCTGTGGGTCGCGGAAATCGTCTACTTCCCGCTGGAAACCGAACTGTTGCGCAACGCCCGGGCCCTGGGCTGCCGGACCCTGGACGGCGGCAACATGGCGGTGTTCCAGGCGGTGAAGGCCTTTGAACTGTTCAGCGGCGTGACCCCGGACGCCCAGCGCATGCTGGCGCATTTCCAGAGCATGAACGGCTGAGTCTATAGCCGCGCCCAGAACAGATGCCGCGACGCCCCTGGAGAAACGCAGTACTGCAAATGGCCAGCGCAGCCTGGCGGCAGCGGCTACAGATGGCCCATGGAGCGCCGGCTTATTCGGGTTTGAGTTGCAAGCGCGAGAGCAAGGCCACCAGCAGGATGTTGAACAGGATCATCAGCACGCTGCTGAAGATGCCGATCACGCTGATCAGGGCGCTGGGCATCCAGTCGAACAGGCTGGTGCTCAGCAGGCCGAGCAAGCGTTCGGCGAGCCAGAACGAGTCGACCACAATCATCAGGATCAGGATGACTTTCAGGGTTGGGACGGGATTGCCCATGATGCATTCCTTGGCGTTGAGGGAGGGAAGCGCGGAGCTTAGCTGAACCGCCAGAGGTTGTATCCGACCTGCCCGCCCCATGACGTAAAAAGCCCGCCGCCTGCGGTCACACGCAGGGGCGGGCTTTTTTGTCGACGCTCGAGGGACCGCTTCAGGCCTGCAGGTAGCGCAGCACCGATTCGCAGATCATTTCCCGGTGGCGTTGCTTGATGCTTTCGTCCGGCAGGTCGATCTGGAAGATCTCGCCAAAGGTATGCCGGTTGGACACCCGGTAGAAACAGAACGAACTGATCAGCAAATGCACGTCCAGCGGGTCCAGCCCACTGCGGAATACCCCCGCCTCGAGGCCGCGTGTGAGGATCTCGCCCAGGGCATGAAGGATGGTGTTGTTCATCGCCTTGATCGCGCTGGACTGCTTGACGTACTCGGCGTTGTGGATGTTTTCGATGCTGACGATACGCACGAAATCGACATTGCGATCATGGTGATCGAAGGTGAATTCCACCAGGCGCCGGATCGCTTCACGCGGTTCCAGCTCCGCCAGGTGCAGGCGGCTCTCGGTACTGCGGATATCACCGTAGAGCTTTTCCAGGACCTCGACGTAGAGCTGTTCCTTACTGCCGAAGTAGTAATAGATCATGCGCTTGGAGGTATGGATGCGCTCGGCGATGGCATCCACGCGGGCGCCGGAAAGGCCCTGCTGCACGAACTCGACAATGGCTTCTTGAAGGATGTTCTCGCGGGTCTTTTCCGGGTTGTTCTTGCGACTCTTGCGCGGCTCCACCAGCGGTTGCTCGGGGGCTACGGAGAGTTCTGGGGTCATTGTCATTCTGGGCTCACGGCCAACGCTGCACACGCGGGCGATTATGGGCCGCGTGTGCCAGCGAAAGAAAGCACCGGGGCGGCCTGGACCGCCCCGCGTTACCAAACTCCTACAACTTGGCCTGGCGTACCGCACCGCTGCGCGACTTGGCCATGGCCGCCAGGCGTACCGCGACGTTCGCCGCGCCGTATCCGACGTAGCCATTCTTGCGCTGGATGACCTCGAAGAAGAACCGCCCTTCGAACGGCTCGGTGTACACGTGGAACAGCTCGCCGCCCTGGGCATCGCGGTCGTAGAGCACGTTGTAATAGGCCAGCTCGCTGAGGAACTCATCGTCGAAATCGAAGCGCGCCGCCAGGTCGTCGTAGTAGTTGAGGGGGATGTCCAGCAACGGCACCCCAGCCTCTTTGGCGCGGCTGACTTCGGCGAAGATATCCGCACAATCGAAGGCGATGTGGTGCACACCGGACCCCCGATAGCTCGACAGCGCGTGAGAGATGGCAGTGTTGCGGTTTTCCGAGATATTGAGCGGCAGGCGGATCGAGCTGCAGCGGCTGCGCAAGGCGCGGCTTTTCACCAGGCCGTAAGGGTCGGGCAACACCACCTCGTCGTCGGCGGCAAAATCCAGCAGGCTCTTGTAGAACAGCACCCAGCTGTCGAGGGTGTCGGCCGGCAGCGCCATGGCCATGTGGTCGATGCGCTGCAAGCCGCCCTTGGCGACCACACCGGGCAGCATGTTGAAGTCGGTGTCGTACAGGTGCTGGCCGCCGTTTTCCTGGTCCACCAGGTAGATCAGGCTGCCATCGGGCTCGCGCACGGCGGCCAGTTCCAGCTCGTTCGGCCCGACCAGCCCACGATAAGGCTGGCCTTTATAGGCCACCGCCCGCTCCAGCGCCTTGGCGCTGTCCTTGACCCGGATCGCCGTGGCACAGACCGAAGGCCCGTGGGCCTCGAAGAAACTGTGGGCGAAGGAGTAAGGCTCGGAATTGAGGATCAGGTTGATATCGCCCTGGCGCAGCAGACTGACGCTTTTCGAGCGATGCTGGCCGGCCTTGGCAAAACCCAGGCGTTCCAGCCAGCCACTGAGCTTGGCGCCCAGGGCTTCGTCCACGGCGAATTCGAGAAACTCGGTGCCGCCGTACTCGCTGGCCGGCGGCGGTGCGAACAGCTGGTCGAGGTTGGCCACCGGTTGCCCTTCCTGCAGCAGGCGGTCGCGGGTTTTCTCTTCCAGGTACAGCAGCGAGCGCAGGCCGTCGGCGGCGTTGGCCCGTGGCGGTGCGGCACGAAAGCCGTCGTTGAAGATTTCCAGGGACAAGGGGCCGGTGTAGCCGCTCTTGATGATCGGCGCGAGAAAGCCCGGCAGATCGAATTCGCCCTGCCCCGGGAAGCAGCGGAAATGCCGGCTCCACTCCAGCACGTCCATGGCCAGGATCGGCGCATCGGCCATTTGCACGAAGAAGATCTTGTCCCCGGGGATCTGCGCAATCGCCGCCGGGTCGCCCTTGAGCGACAGGGTATGGAAGCTGTCCAGCAACACCCCGAGGCTTGGGTGGTCGGCCTGGCGCACGATGTCCCAGACCTGTTGATACGTATTGACGTGACGGCCCCAGGCCAGCGCCTCGTAACCGATACGCAAGCCCCGGGCTCCGGCGCGCTCGGCCAGCAGGTGCAGGTCGTCGATCAGGATCTGTTGCTCGCCGACGCTGTCGGCCGAGGCGTTGCTGCAGACCAGCACCAGGTCGGTGCCCAACTCCTGCATCAGGTCGAATTTGCGTTCCGCGCGCTCCAGGTTGCGCGCCAGCCGGTCGCGGCGGCAGCCTTCAAAGTCACGGAAGGGTTGAAACAGGGTGATGGCAATGCCCAGGTCGGCGCACATCTGTTTGATTTCGCGCGGGCTGCCGTCGTAGTACAAAAGATCGTTTTCGAAGATCTCCACCCCGTCAAAACCGGCGGCGGCAATGGCTTCGAGTTTTTCCGGCAGGGTACCGCTCAAGGATACGGTGGCAATGGAACGCTGCATGTTTCAACTCCCGGTGATGACTGCTCTATAGCCGCACAGGCGGCGATCGGTACCGGCCGCAGCGGGCCTGGCGGGCGCGGTGCAGGCCATCTGCTCGGCCGCATCGCTCATCAGGCAGCCCTTGCGCGCTACGCGTACGATCACGACGTACGGCGGCTCCACGAGGTCCGCGTCTTTTATTAGGTGAGCGAATTATTCAGCGAGCCCATCTATACAGCAATTCAAAGTGTACGAACCAGTTAGTTTTTAGGGCGATTATCGAACACAATGGCCATTGGTGAATTGACGATTTTTCGTCCACTGCGCACCATCCACCCCACATTGAGTCGGCAGCAAACCCCCGGCCTCAATCACCCTAGACCCAGAACACACCATAAAAATTTCAAAAATCGGGTAGACCCTCATGCTTGCACTCAACGCCCCGCTTTCCTGCTTTTCCCTCCGATTCTCGCCTGGCCCAGACGCTATTGGCACTCTGCATACGGACGCTCTACAACCCCTGGGCTGAATCGTACCCAGCGGATCAGACCGCTTTCGCCCCCTTCCCCCCCGGGAGCCGACGAAAGCCTTCAGCCGATCAATCTTCGAGTTCACCTGCGGCCGGCCCGCACTCCTGAATTGATCAAGCGACCTTGAGTCCCGACGAGTCGACGCTCGTCAGTCATTGAACGGATGGCCAACATGATTCCTTCGCAAAGCTCTTCCATGGCCTCGCGCCTCGGGGCCGCCAACGGCGGTATAGGCGACAAGATCCGCGGCGCCATGGCGGTCGGCAAGACCCGCTGGGGCATGCTCGCACTGGTGTTTTTCGCCACCACCCTGAACTACATCGACCGCGCCGCACTGGGCGTGATGCAGCCGATCCTGGCCAAGGAGATGAGCTGGACGGCGATGGACTACGCCAACATCAACTTCTGGTTCCAGGTCGGTTACGCCATCGGCTTCGTGCTGCAGGGACGCCTGATCGACCGTATCGGCGTCAAGCGCGTGTTCTTCTGCGCCGTGCTGCTGTGGAGCCTGGCCACCGGCGCCCACGGCCTGGCCACCTCGGCCCTGGGCTTTATGGTCTGCCGCTTTATCCTCGGGCTGACCGAGGCCGCCAACTACCCGGCCTGCGTGAAAACCACGCGCCTGTGGTTCCCGGCCGGCGAACGCGCCGTGGCCACCGGCATCTTCAACGCCGGGACCAACGTCGGCGCCATGTTCACCCCGATGTTGCTGCCGTTGATCCTGCACGTCTGGGGCTGGCAGGCAGCGTTCCTGTGCATGGCTGCACTGGGCGGGATCTGGCTGCTGTTCTGGGGCCTGAAGTACTACAACCCGGAAGATCACCCGACGGTGAAACAGGCTGAACTGGAGTACATCCAGAAAGAAGTCGAACCCGAGCAAACCCGCGTGCCCTTCTCGCGCATCCTGCGCATGCGTGGCACCTGGGCCTTCGCCCTGGCCTACTCGATCACCGCGCCGGTGTTCTGGTTCTACCTGTACTGGCTGCCGCCGTTCCTCAACCAGCAATACAACCTGGGCATCAGCGTGACCCAGATGGGTATCCCGCTGATCATCATCTACCTGACCGCCGACTTCGGCAGTGTCGGCGGCGGCATTCTCTCGTCATTCCTGATCGGCCGCGGGATCAACCCGATCAAGGCTCGGCTGATGTCGATGTTCCTGTTCGCCTGCTGCATCATCGGCGTGATCATGGCGGCCGGCACGGCCAACCTGTGGCTGGCGGTCTTCGCCATCTCCCTGGGCATCGGTGCCCACCAGGCCTGGACCGCCAACATCTGGAGCCTGGTGATGGACTACACGCCCAAGCACATGATGAGTACGGTGTTCGGTTTCGGCGGCATGTGCGCTGCGGTCGGCGGCATGTTCATGACCCAGCTGGTGGGCCATATCCTGACCGTGACCAACAACAACTACACCGTGCTGTTCACCCTGATCCCGGCGATGTACTTCATTGCCCTGATCTGGCTGTACTTCATGGCCCCGCGCAAAATTCCGAAAATCGAAGACTGACGCTCCCTTCGCGCAGGCCCGGTTCCACGGGCCTGCGCTTTTTTTCTCGACGCCCTCTTATTTTTTTCTTCCCGCTACGCAGGCCCTCCCATGCCCCTGGTTAACCTGAGCATCGCCCAACGTGCCGTGATCAGCTTTGGCGTCATCGCCTTGCTGGTTTTGCTCCAGGGCCTGTTCGCCCTGAAACAGATGGCCGAAGTCCGCGCCACCGGCCAGCACACGGAAACCGTGTCCCTGCCCAGCACCCGCTACCTGGGAGAAATCCGCGACTACGTCCTGAGCATCCGCGTGCTCAGCCTGCGCATGGCCCTCAACCGCGACCCCAAGGTGCTGGAGCCCACCATCGCCCGCCTGCATCAGGTTGAAGGTTGGCTGGACCAGGCCCTGGAAAAATTCGCACCGCTGGTGGGTGACTACAACCGGCAGCAGTACCAACAGTTCGTGGCCACCGTGAGCACTTACCGCCAGGCCCTGGACCAGTACGAGGCGCTGTCCCAGGCCAACCGCAGCGTGGAAATGAACGCGCTGCTCAACGGCCAGATCCAGGATTACTCGACCCGCACCGGCGACCAGTTCGCCGAGTTGATGAACCTGACCGCCGCCGAAGTCAGCCAGTCGGCGCAGCATGCCGACACCTTGTACAACCAGGTCAAATTCACCGTGATCGGCGCCCTGCTCGCTGTCGCCCTGCTGACCCTGGCCCTGGCCTGGCTATTGACCCGCAGTATCGTCGGGCCGATCCGCCAGGCGGTGGGCGTGGCTGAGCAAGTGGCGGCCGGCGACCTGAGCCAGACCATCGAGAGCCGCGGCAAAGACGAAACCGCGCGCCTGTTGCGAGCCCTGGCCAGCATGCAGGGCAGCCTGCGCGACACCTTGCAATCCATCAGCGGCACCTCGACCCAACTGACCGCCGCCGCGCAGCAGATGAGCCACAGCACCCTTGAGGATTCCAGCCGCCTGCAACGCCAGCACAATGAGATCGAACAGGCGGCGACGGCGGTCAACGAGATGACCAGCGCCGTTGAAGAGGTGGCGCGCAATGCCGTGTCGACATCCGACACCACGCGCCTGTCCAGTGATGAGGCCACTCAGGGCCGGGCACGGGTGAACCAGACCCTGGACTCGATCCAGGCCATGAGCGGCGACGTCGGCAATGCCCTGCAACAGGTGCAGACCCTGGCCGAGCAATCCCGGGAGATCGGCAAGGTGCTGGACGTGATCCGCGCGATTGCCGAGCAGACCAACCTGCTGGCCTTGAATGCCGCTATCGAAGCGGCGCGGGCCGGGGAAGCCGGACGCGGGTTTGCCGTGGTCGCCGATGAAGTGCGAGCCCTGGCCCACCGCACCCAGCAATCGACGCAGGAGATCGAGCAGATGATTGCCCGGGTCCAGGGCGATACCGACGGCGTGCTGCATTCGATGCAGGGCAACAGTCAGCGCGTGGCCCAGACCTTGTCCTTGGCCGAACAGGCTGGGCTGGCGCTGGCGCAGATCACCCGGGCCATGGAGCAGATCCACGAGCGCAATCTGGTGATCGCCAGCGCCTCGGAAGAACAGGCCCAGGTCGCCCGCGAAGTGGATCGCAACCTGCTGAACATTCGCGACCTGTCACTGGAAAGCGCCGACGCCTCGACCCGCACCAACGCCACCAGCCAGGAGCTTGCGCAGCTGGCCACCGGGTTGCAGAACCTGGTGCTGCGCTTTCGCTTCTAGGCCGGCTCAGCGACGCCGTTGTTGCCAGGCCGCGGCCAGGCCGCTGAGGCAAATCACCGCGATGCCGACCTGGGTGATCAGGTCCGGCGTGTGGCTGAACAGCAACCAGCCCAGCAGCCCGGCAAACACGATCTGGCAGTAACCGAACGGCGCCAGCAAGGCCGGCGCCGCCAGACGAAAGGCCTGGGTCAGGAACAGGTGGGCGGTCATGCCGCAGGTCCCGAGCGCCAGCATCAAGATGCCGTGGGTCAGAGTCGGCACTTGCCAGAAAAACGGCACCAGCGCGCTCATCACCAGGGTGTTGCACAGCCCGGCAAAAAAATTGCTGGTGGTCGGGCTGTCGTACTCCGCGAGTTTGCGGGTCAGCAGTTGGTAAAAGCAGAAACACAGGGCCGAGCAAAACGGCAGCAGCACCGCCGGGGTAAACAGCTCGCCACCGGGGTGGATGATGATAATGACCCCGATAAAACCGCAGATCACCGCCAGCCACTGCCCCCGGGAAACATGCTCGCCCAGCAGCGGCACCGACAAGGCCGTGACCAGCACCGGAGCCAGGAAGTTGACCGCCGTGGCTTCCGCCAGGGGAATGAACAATAACGCCGAGGTGAACAGCAGGCTGGTGCCCAGCAGGCACAGGGCCCGCGCCAGTTGCCACAGCGGGCGCTTGGTGCGCAGTACCCGCAGGCCCGATTGCGGCAGGAAGATCCCGGCCATCAGCAGCGTGTGCACCAAGTACCGGGCCCAGACCACCATGATGATCGGGTAGAAACCGGAGAGGTATTTGGACAACGCGTCGTGACTGGAAAACAGGAAGGTCGCGAGGACAACCAGCAGGATGCCTTTCAAAGGCTGGTTGACACCGGAAAGGGGTGTGCTGATGGTCATTGGAGGTCCTTGTTTTAATCCTGGTTCAGGCCGTATCGCCGCCAATCCGGCTCCTGCAAGGTCACGACATCTTGTAGGAACCCGCTGTCCGGCGATAGGTTCATCTGCCGCTCTAGATCCTCGCCAACAGCGCCCGGGTCTTGTCCAGGGCCATTTGCGCCCGTTGCAAGGCACTCACGCCCTGCTCCATCAAGCGCACAGCCGGGATCTCCAGGCTCAGTGGCAAGCCGGCCGGCAGACAATGCAAGAGCCCCGCCAAGTCGCAGTCGCCATCACCGGGGAAACGCCGCTCATTGCGCGCCTGGCGCAGGATCTCTTGCATATCGTCCGGCCGCGGGCCCGCCACATCGCACAGCTGGGCATAGCGCAGCCGTGCCGGCGCGACCTTGGCCAGGTCATCGAGGGACGATGCCGAGCGATCAAAATGAAAGGCATCCACCAGCACGCAGCCGTTGGCGCGCCCGGCATTCTCCACCACCCGCACCGCCTGTTCGAGGTTGCGTGCATCGGTCCAGGGCATGAATTCCAGATGGGGGTGCAAGCCGTAGGGCCCGGCCAGGTCGCAGAGCGCGGCGAAGTTGTCGGTCAGGCGCGCCTCATCGGGATCGTTGCCGGCCAGCAGCAATTCGCTGGCACCGAACTCGGCACCCACCGCGAGGGTCGCTTCGAAGTCGGCGACCCGGGTCTCGGGCTTGAGCCGCAGGATTTCCACATCCAGCACGCCGATCCCGGTATCGCGCAGGCGCGCCAGGGTCTGGCGGCGCAAGTCGGCGTCGGCCACCAGCGGGAAATGATGTTCTTCCGGGGTGGCCGGCACCAGACGCAGGCCGACGTGACTGTAGCCGGCGCGGGCCGCGACCTCGACCATTTGCGGCGGCGACAGCTCGAGCACGGTGAGGCTGGCCAGGGAAAAGATTCGTGGGGTCATGGGCTTCACTCAATCAGCGCCGGGGCACAGGCCCGGCCGGTTTCGGCGGCTTCGCGGATCGCCTCGATCAGAGCCAGGGTGCGCGCGGCATCGGCGACGCTGACCAGGGGCTCGACTTCACGCCGTGCGACTTTGACGAAATGCTGCAATTGCAGGCGCAAGGCCTCATCTTCACTGAAGCTTTCCTGCACCACCTGCAACGCTTGATGCCAGCCGCCGCTGCTCTCGGCGTATTGCCAGCGCTTGAGCTGCGGGATGCTCAGGGCGCCGCCGGTGCCGGCCAGCAGGTAGCAGGGCTGATCGGCCTGGCGCGGGTACACCGGGTTCTCGCCGGAATCCAGTTCCCAGCTCCAGGGCGCCGCCACCGCGTCGGAACCGGTCAGGCTGCCCAGGGCACCATTGTCGAATTGCAGCAGCACGGCCGCGCAATCCTCATTGGCAAAACCGCGTACGGCGTTGCTGGTCATCGCCTGAACCTGGCGCACTTCGCCACACAGGTGACGCAGCAGGTCCAGGTCGTGGATCAGGTTGGTCAGCAACATCCCGGCCCCGGCTTCACGACGCCAGGGGATCTCGAAATAGCTGTCGGGTTTACGCAATTGCCACAGCGCGGTGACCGTGGTCAGCCGCCCGAGGGCGCCGCCGTGCACCAATTCATGGGCCCGCACGATCAGTGGATTGTGCCGGCGATGATGCCCCACCAGCACCGGCACTCCGCTGGTAGTGGAGGCCGCCACCAACTGGCGCACTTCATCCATCTGCACACCCACCGGTTTCTCCAGCAGCACCGGCACGCCGGCAGCCAGGCAATCGAGGGCGGTGCTGACATGCAGGTTGTTGGGGTTGGCGACAATCACCCCGTCGGGCCGGGACTCGGCCAGCATCTGCCGGTGGTCGGCGTAATGCGGCACCTGCCATTGCGCAGCGACTTCGGCCGCCTGGGGACCAGGGTCGGCCACTGCGCAAAGCCGGGCTTCGGCAAGCGTCTTGAAGTGGTGGTAATGCTGCTGGCCCATGTTGCCGGCGCCGATCAGGGCGATACGCAGTGGCGAACTCAATGCGCGATCCTCTTGTGATTGTTATCGGGAAGCTCAATTCAAATTATTTAGAACTCAGTTCCACTTTCACACAAGCGCAAAACAAAATACTGTCCGATCAGCGCACAACTTTCCAAACCCATTACAAGCAAGCCGTGCTGCAAACCCCTAGCCGCTGCCGAGGTACGAGGCTGCACTGGCCGGTGCGGACGCCGTGGTGGCGTCAGATGTATGAGTGTCGAGGCGCAGGGCCAGCGCAGCCTGGCGGCAGCGGCTACAGGGCGAGGCTGTTGTCAGTTGAAGAGTTCGGAGGCTTGGCTTGCGGCGCTGAGTTCGGCGGCGAAGCTCAGCAGCAGCGGCGCCAGTTCGTGCAGGCGGGCCAGGGGCAGGCGGGCGCTGGGGCCGGCGATGCTGAGGACCCCCACCACTCGTTGGTCCATCGGATGACGCACCACCGCGGCGATGGCCGAAGTGCCCACCGCCGAGCTTTCCTCGACCCAGGCATAGCCCTGCTCCCGCGCCAGGCGCAGGCGTTCGAGCAATTCAATGTTCGAGCGCGGCGCATTCGGCCCCAGCTCATCCGGCACCCCGGCGCCCTGGCGCTCCACCAGGGCCAGGGCCTCGGCGTCGCTCAGGCAGGCCAGCCAGGCATGCCCGGAAGCGGTGTAGAACAGCGGCGCCTCGCGCCCCATGTCCGGGTCGTAACGCAGGCCGGAACGAGCGCCCTGGGACTTGGCGATCCAGGTCTGGCGCTCGCCCTCGATCACCCCCAGGCGCACCAGTTCACCACTTTCCTGGGCCAGCCGGTCGAGCACCGGCTGCACGATATCGGCGCCACTGCTGGCCAGGTAGCGAAAGCCCATGGCCACCAGCTTGGTCGACAATTGATAGCGCAGGTTGTCCGGATTCTGCCGCACGTACCCCAGGCGAATCAGCTCCGCCAGCAGACGATGGGTGGCGCTTTTCGGGATCTCGAGTTGCTCGGCCAGGGCCTGCATCGGCACACCCCGGGGGTCACTGGTAAGACTTTCCAGAACGCTGAACACGCGTTCGATTTGACTGCCGGCCATGGTGGGGGTCCAGACGAAATTTGGCCGATTCTAGAGACAACCGGCGCAATGGGAAATACACCGCGGCATCGTTCGATAACCGCACAAAAAAAACATCGGCACGGCTCCACTCGCTCAGCGTGCCTTGCTGTGCGCTATTCGACTCCGTATATTTTTTGGAATCAAGTTCCAGAAAATAATAAATCCCCTGCTCCGGAGTTTTTTCGCCCATGTCTGCCGCACCCAGCCTGCATCACCCCGATATCGACTGCGATGTGCTGATTGTCGGCTCCGGCGCGGCCGGGCTTTCAACCGCCGTCACCGCCGCCTGGCACGGCTTGAAGGTGATAGTGGTGGAAAAGGACCCGGTGTTCGGCGGCGCCACGGCCTGGTCCGGCGGCTGGGCCTGGGTACCCTGCAACCCGCTGGCCCAGCGCGCGGGGATTATCGAAGACGTCGAGCTGCCGCGCACCTACCTCAAGCATGAACTGGGCGCGCGTTACCAACCGGCGCTGATCGATGCCTTTCTTGAAGCCGGTCCGCGCATGGTGGCGTTTTTCGAGCGCCACACCGCCCTGCAATTTGCCGACGGCAATGGGATTGCCGATATCCACGGTGACAGCCCCGGGGCCGGCACCGGTGGTCGCTCGGTAATCGCCGCGCCCTACGACGCACGCCAGGTCGGCAAGCTGCTCAAGCGCTTGCGCAGAACCCTGCGCGAAACCTCATTCATGGGCATGCCGATCATTGCCGGCGCCGACCTATCGGCCTTCCTCAACCTGACCCGTTCGCTGCCCGCCGCCTGGCACGTGACCCGGCGCTTCAGCCGCCACCTGCTGGACCTCGCCGTCCATGGCCGGGCCATGCAACTGGTAAACGGCGTAGCCCTGGTGGCGCGCCTGGCCAAGTCCGCCGAAGACCTGGGCGTGCTGCTCTGGGAGTCGGCGCCGGTGACCGAGTTGCTGCAGGACACCGGCGCCGTCACCGGTGCAGTGGTCAGCACCGCGCGCGGGCAGATCCGCATCAATGCGGCCAAGGCAGTAGTACTCGCCGCCGGAGGCTTCCCCAACGATATCGAACGCCGCAAGGCGCTGTTCCCGCGTACCCCCAGTGGCCACGAACACCTGGCCTTGCCGCCCCTCGGCGCCAGCGGCGATGGCCTGCGCCTGGGGGAAAGCGTGGGCGCCCAGGTCAACAGCGACATGGAGTCGCCGGTGGCCTGGGCCCCGGTGTCCGCCGTGCCGTACAAGGACGGCAGCGTCGGCCACTTCCCGCACATCATCGAGCGCGGCAAACCGGGGATCATCGGCGTGCTGAGCAATGGCCGGCGCTTCGTCAACGAAGCCGACGGTTACTACGATTACGTCCGGGCCATGGTCGCGGCGGCGCCGGAAGGCGAGGAAGTGGCGTCCTGGCTGATCTGCAGCCATGGCTTCCAGCGCCGCTACGGCCTGGGCATCTCCCGCCCCTTCCCGTTGCCGGTGGCGCCCTTTATCCACAGCGGCTACCTGAAAAGCGCCCCCACCATCGAAGCCCTGGCCCAGGCCTGCGGCATTGATGTGAACGGTTTGCGCGAGACCCTGTCGCACTACAACCGGCACGCGCATCAGGGCCAGGACCCGGAGTTCGGCCGCGGCTCGACCCCCTACAACCGCAAACAGGGCGACCCGCTGCACCAGCCCAACCCTTGCGTGGCGCCCATCGAGCACGGCCCGTTCTACGCGGTGAAGGTACAACCGGGCTGCTTCGGCACCTTTGCCGGGCTCAAGGTCAACCAGCACGCCCAGGTGCTCGACGGCCAAGGCCAGGCGATTGCCGGTTTGTACGCAGCGGGCACCGACATGGCCAGCATCATGGGCGGCCACTACCCCGCCGGCGGCATCAATCTCGGCCCGGCCCTGACGTTCGGCTACATTGCCGGACGCCACATCGCCGGGGCCATCGCTTACGAATAGGAGATCGACCATGCAGCACTCAGCCAACAGCCCCATCCTGACCCAACATGGCCTGCACATGCCCAAGCTGGGCCTGGGTACCTGGCCGATGCTGGGCGAGGAATGCACCCGCGCCGTGGAACAGGCGTTGAGCCTCGGTTACCGGCACATCGACACGGCCCAGGCCTACAACAACGAAGAGGCGGTCGGCCAGGCGCTGAGCAACACCGACGTGCCCCGGGAGCAGATCCACGTCACCACCAAGGTCTGGTGGGACCAACTGCAACCCGATGCCATGCGCCACTCCATGGAGCGCAGCCTCAAGGCGCTGCAGACCGATTACGTCGACCTGTTCCACATCCACTGGCCAACCCCCGACATGGACTTGCAACGCACCCTGGAAACCCTGGCGTCGTTCAAGGAACAAGGCCTGGCCCGCCATATAGGCGTGGCCAACTTCCCGCTGGCGCTGCTGCGCCGGGCGGTCGAAGAACTGGGTACGCCGTTGTCGGCCATCCAGGTGGAGTACCACGTGCTGCTGGGCCAGAGCGGCTTGCTGGACTATGCACGCCAGCACGACATGGTGCTGACCGCCTATACGCCGCTGGCCCGCAACAAGGTTTCGCAGATCCCGCAGATCCAGCAGATCGCCGCCAAACACGGGGTGCTGCCGACCCAGGTGGCATTGAAGTGGTTGCTGGATCAGGACAACGTCGCGGCCATTCCCAAAGCCCGCAGCCAGGCCAACCAGTTGGCCAATCTTGGGGCTTTGCAGGTGCAGTTGGACGATGAGGATCGGGCGTTGATTGCGGACTTGCCGAAGGACCAGCGCCAGGTCAGCCCGGATTTCGCGCCACAGTGGGACGTGTTTGATCGTTGAAATGAGGGGGCATTAGGCGCCATTGGCAGTCCAATGGCGCCGGGGTCTTTCTAGAAGTCGAAGAACACGGTTTCGCCTTCACCCTGGATGCGAATATCAAAGCGGTAGGCGCGTTGGCCGTCGACTTCGCAGGGATGGGCCAGCAGGGTTTCGCGACGTTGCGGCTGTTCGATCAGGTTCAGCACCGGGCAGCGCGCGTTGGCCTCCGACTCGTCGGCAAAGTACAGCCGGGTGTGCAGGTGGATGTTGATGCCCCGGGCAAACAGCGACAGGTTGATGTGCGGCGCCATGGCCACCCCCGCCGCGTTCTGCACCACACCTGGCTTGATGGTGTTCAGCGTCCACTCGCCGGCGTCGAAGGTGGTGGCGGTACGCCCGAAGCTGTTGAAGGTTTTTTCCGAATCGAAGACCGGGTCATAGACCCCCTCGTGGTTGGCTTGCCAGAACTCCAGGAACGAGTCGCGCACCAGATGGCCATTGCCGTCGTAGACGTGGCCGATCAGCAGGATCTGTTCGCCGGCCGCGTCAGGCTTGGCCATCTGGTTCCAGATTTCATCGCTGCGGGTCGGGTTGCCGGCAGCGGCCAGGGCCAGGCCGATGTGCACATAAGGGCCGGCCGTTTGCGAAGGGGTTTCGGGCAGCAGTTCGATAGGCATGGGCAAGCTCCTCAGCAGTTCTCGAAATGGGTCTTGCGCTGGCCGCGCAACACGATGTCGAAGCGATAGGCCAGGCAGTCCATGGGGTTGGCGTTGCCCATGTCGAGGCGCGCGATCAGGCTCTGCACCGCATCCGGGTTGGCAATCGACTTGACGATCGGGCACAGCGGGATCAACGGATCGCCTTCGAAATACAACTGGGTGATCAGGCGCGTGGCGATGGACGGACCGCTGATGGAGAAGTGGATGTGCGCCGGGCGCCAGTCGTTGGGGCCGTTGCGCCAGGGGTACGGCCCGGGCTTGATGGTGCGAAAGCTGTAGTAGCCGTCACGGTCGGTCAGGGCCCGGCCGACGCCGCCGAAGTTTGGGTCCAGGGGCGCCAGGTAGCGGTCGTTCTTGTGCCGGTAGCGGCCGCCGGCATTGGCCTGCCACATCTCCACCAGGGTATGGGGGATCGGCTTGCCGTACTGATCGCAGACCCGCCCGGAAACGATGATGCGCTCGCCCACCGGCAAGCCGCCGTTGTTGAAGTTGAGCAGCAGGTCGTTGTCGAAACGGCCGGTCTTGAGGTGGGAGAAATCCGGGCCACTGGTTTCACTCACCGATTGCGGGATGCTGACCAGCGCCTGGCGCGGGGAGCGGGCGACGGACGTCTTGTAGTCGGGGGTCAAGGCCTTGGGGTGCCAATTACGGTCGCGAATCACGAAGCGACTGCTGTCTGCATCAGACATGTCGATCTCCTGTTGTTGGATTTATGGAGCTGCCTTCGCAGTCTCACCCAACAACAGGAAGCGGAAAATTGAAAAGCCGCCCGCCAACCATAACCAAATGGTTATGGATAAAGCCCTGCGCGGTAGGCGCTGCCCACTTCCCGCAGAACGTCGACGCACCATTGCCCGGCCAGCGACAGCGGCAGGCTGGCGTTGCTCGAAATCCCCACCGAGCCCCCGGGCTCGCGCAACCCCAGGTCGATCTCGCACAACTCGCCGTTGGCCAGGTCCAGGCGCACCGCGTCCAGCGGGGCGATCCACAGCGCATCAGTGGATAACGCATAACGCCGGCTCAAGGTCACCGACAGGGTTTCCAGGCGCTGCCGGGATTGGCCGATGCCGCACTGCACAAACAGGCTGTCGGCGAACTTGCGGATGGTAGTGCCCGCCAGCGGCAGCACCAGGGGAAAGCGCTCCACGGCGTCGCGATCGAGGGGGCCAGCGAGCAAGGGATGCTCCGGGCGCGCCACCAGGGTCATCGACTCGCTGTACAGGTGCTCGAAGCTCAGGCCCTGGATCTCCGGGCTCTCGGTCATGCGCCCCACCACCAGGTCGACATCCCCGACCCGCAGCTGCGACAACAGGTAGGCGCTGGGGCCGGTGACCACACTCACCGCCAGTGCCGAGTGGCGCTGGTGCAGGCGCCGCACCACTTCCGGCAGCAGCAGGCTTTCAGCGGTCGACAGCACCCCGAGGCGCACCACCCCGGCGGCATATTCACCGCCGCGCAGGGTATCCACACCCTCGCGCAGAGCCTGCACCGAAGGCCCGGCATAACGCAGGAAGGCCCGGCCGGCCTCGGTCAGGCTGAGCCCGGCCTTGCTGCGCAGGAACAGGCTGGCATCGAGCAGTTGCTCCAGCTCCTTGAGGGTTTTCGACATCGCCGGCTGGCTCACGGCAAGCACATCGGCGGCACGCGCGAGGCTGCCCTGGCGAGCCATTTCAAGAAAACACACCAGGTGACGGAATTTGATGCGGGTATCGATGTTCAATAGTGAGCCCCGAATAGGTCTGGACAGCAGCGATGCGGCCGCGGGCAATGGTAACGTGCGCGCAAATGCCTGACGACCGGACTGGCGTCGGCACCACTCACCAGCAACACTCACAGCCAACGATAACGAGGATTCACCCCATGCTTTGGAAAAAAGGGCGGCGCAGCGACAACGTGGTGGATGCTCGTGATGACAGCGGTGGCGGTGGCGGCGGCATGCGTTTCGGCGGCGGCAAGGGCCTGAGCCTGACGGCCATCCTGCTGATCGTCGGCATCGGCTGGATCACCGGCCAGGACCCGATGCAGATCCTCGGGCAACTGACCGGGCAGATGGAGCAATCGGCACCGGCCACGACCCAGACGCGCCAGGCACCACCGGCCAATGATCAACAGGCCGAGTTCGTGCGCGCCATCCTCGGCGACACCGAAGACACCTGGGGCCAGATCTTCCAGGAGGCCGGGCGCCAGTACCAGCAACCCAAACTGATTCTGTTCCGCGGTCGGGTGAACTCCGCCTGCGGCGCCGCCACCTCGGCCACCGGCCCCTTCTACTGCCCTGCCGACCAGCAGGTGTACCTGGACATGGACTTCTTCCGCGAAATGTCCCAGCGCTTTTCCGCCGCCGGCGACTTCGCCCAGGCCTATGTAATCGCCCACGAAGTCGGGCACCACGTGCAGACCCTGCTCGGGGTCTCGGCCAAGATCCAGGCTGCACGCCAGCAAGGCCGGCAGATGCAGGGCGATGGCGGGCTGCTGGTGCGCCAGGAACTGCAAGCCGACTGCCTGGCCGGAGTCTGGGCCAACCATGCGCAAAAACGCCTGAACTGGCTGGAGCCCGGGGATATCGAAGAAGCCCTGAACGCCGCCAATGCCATCGGCGATGACCGTTTGCAGCAACAAGGTCAGGGGCGTGTGGTGCCGGACTCCTTCACCCACGGCACCTCGGCGCAGCGCGTGCGCTGGTTCAAGACCGGCTTCAGCCAGGGCCAGATCGGCCAGTGCGACACCTTCGCCGCGAAGAGCCTTTAAAAATGCGCGTGCTGACGCTGGTTGCGCTGTGGATCGCCTGTGCCAGCGCACAGGCGGCGGAACATGGGGTCAAGGACATCAGCCCCGAGCGCCTGGCGCTGGACGGCGGTGAGCTGGCCGTGGGCCTGAGCCAGGATTGGCGACAGCCGCTGCCGCAGATCCAGCGCGCACTGATCATCGTCCATGGCCGCCTGCGCAATGCCCAGACCTACCTGCACAGCGCCGAACAGGCCGCCAGCCAGGCCGGGCAAGGCGCGAACACCCTGGTGATCGCGCCGCAGTTTCTCAATGAGTCCGACGTGCAGCGCAACCACCTGGACCGCCAGGTACTGCGCTGGAAGGGCAACGACTGGATGGCGGGCGAGGCATCCATCGGCCCGGGCCAGGTCAGCTCCTATGGCGCCCTCGACCAGATCATCAAACACCTGGGCAACCACACGCTGTTTCCGGCGCTGAAGGAAATCGTGGTCGCCGGCCATTCCGGCGGTGGCCAAGTGGTGCAGCGTTTCGCTCTGATCGGCCACGATCACCCGACCCTGCAACGCGAAGGCATCAGCCTGCGCTTTGTGGTGGCCAACCCATCGTCCTATGCGTACTTCAGCCCGCAGCGGCCGGTGCGGTTCGATGCAGCCGATTGCCCGGGCTTCGACAACTGGAAATACGGCCTGCAGCAGCTGCCGGACTACGCCCGGGGTCAGAGTGCGGAGCAGTTGGAGCAGGCGTACGTGTCACGCACTATCACCTACCTGCTGGGCCAGCAGGACACCGATCCGAACCATCCGGCACTGGATAAAAGTTGTGAAGCCGAGGCCCAGGGCGCCTATCGCCTGATTCGCGGGCACAACTATTTCGACTACCTCAAGCAGCGCCACCCGCAGTTGAGCCATCGGTTGGTGGAGGTGCCGGGGGTGGGGCACAACGGAGATGGGATGTTGACCTCGCCTGAGGGGCAGAAGGCATTGTTCGCCCGCTGAGGGGGCGGACTTTATTGGGGGGCGCTACGCGCCCCAGCGGGAGCAAGCTCCCTCGCCACTAGAAGCCATCTGTAGCCGCTGCCGAAGACTCGGGCCGCAGCGGCTCCAAGGGAACAAACGCCCTCGCTAGATCATTTTCTGCAACGCGCCGCAGTCTGCCGCGTGCCAATCCGCCAGCTCCGGCCATGGGTTCTCCGGCAGGTTGACCAACACCGTGCGCGTGCCTGCGGCGCGGCCGCAGTCGAGGTCGAAGCGGTAGTCGCCCACCATCACCATGGCGCCGGGCGTCACCTCCCAGGCCTCGGCCAACTTCAGCAAGCCACCCGGGTGCGGTTTGGGCGGCGCATCATCGCGGCCCAGCACGTCGTCGATGGCAAAGCAGTCCGCCAGACCGATGGCCTCCAGGGTGATATGGGCCAGCTCCCGCGCGTTGCGGGTCAGGATGCCCAGGCGATAGCCGCGCTGCGCCAGGTCGCGCACCAGCTCCACCGCCCCCGGCGCCGGGCGTGAGCCCAGGGCCAGTTCACGCTCATGCTCCAGCAGCCAGGCATGTTTGGCCGCGGCTTCTGCGGCGGGCAAGGCCGCGAGATGGGTCAGAATGTCGTCTTCCGGGGGGATATCCAGGGCCTGGCGAATGGCGGCGAAATCAAGCACTGCAATCGTCAGGGTGCCGTCCATATCGAACACCCAATGGCGTATGTCCGAAAGGCTCATGCCCAGTCCTTGCGATGACGGATCAGACCTTCCTGGGTAACCGACGCCACCAATTGCCCGGCGCGGTTGAACACGCTGCCACGGGAGAAACCACGGGAATTGCCGGCCCATGGGCTGTCCATGGCGTACAGCAACCAGTCATCGGCGCGCAGATCAGCATGGAACCACAGCGCGTGGTCGAGGCTGGCGACCTGCATGTCCTTCTGCCACACCGATTTGCCGTGGGGCAGCATCGAAGTGGTCAGCAGGCCGAAGTCGGAGGCATAGGCCAGCAGGTACTTGTGCAAGGCCGGGATATCGGCCAAGGCGCCGTCGGCGCGGAACCACACGTACTTCACCGGGTCCATCGGCTGCGGGTTGTACGGGTCTTTTTCGGTGACCGGGCGCACTTCGATGGGTTTCGGGCACAGCAGTTTTTCACGCATGTGCTCAGGAATCAGGTGCGCGCGCTGCTGGGTGATTTCCAGCTCCGAGGGCAGGTTTTCCGGGCCCACCACTTGCGGCATCTGGTTCTGGTGTTCGAAGCCCTGCTCGTCGTACTGGAAGGAGGCGCTGCAGGTGAAGATCGGGTTGCCCTTCTGGATCGCGGTCACCCGGCGCGTACTGAAGCTGCCGCCATCACGCACCCGGTCCACCTGGTAGACCACCGGCAAACCGGCATCGCCCGGGCGCAGGAAGTAACCGTGCATGGAATGCACATGGCGTGCTTCTTCCACGGTCTGACTGGCTGCGGACAAGGACTGGCCCAGCACCTGGCCGCCGAACAGCTGGCGGAAGCCCAGGTCCTGGCTGCGACCGCGAAACAGGTTTTCTTCGATCGGTTCCAGGGTCAACAGGTCGACCAGATCTTCCAACACGTGGCTCATTCAGGATCTCCTCACACAGAGCAATACCGCGCAGTCTTGGCTGCGGCGGGCAATTCAATCAGGGGGCATCCTGATAATCGGCACATTCTAAACGCCCTGCCGCCCTATCCATGCAAGGTTTCCAACCATTGTTCGCGGTTGATGCGATACAGCACATGGGCGCGCAACGGGTGATCGCCGGCCAGCGCGGGATGTTCGAAGTCGTCGCTTGGAGCATGGTGCATGCCGATGGCTTGCATGACTTTCTGCGACGGCTGATTGCTGGCTGTGGTGAACGCCACCACCTCTTTCAGCGACAAGCGGTCAAAACCGCAGCGCAGAGCGGTCCAGGCCGCTTCGCTGGCATAGCCCAGGCCCCAGTGTTCACGGGCCAGGCGCCAGCCGATTTCCACCGCCGGGGTAAAGGGCGCTTCGAAACCCACTACGCCCAAGCCGGTAAAGCCGATAAAGGCGCCGCTGTCCTTGCGCTCCAGCGCCCACAAACCAAAGCCATGTTCGGCAAAATGACCGCGTATTCGCCCGATCAATGCCGCACTTTCCAGTCGGCTCAAGGGCGCGGGGAAGTACCGCATGACCTGTGGGTCGGCGCACATTGCCGCAAACGCCGGCAAATCTTCATCGCTCCACTGGCGCATCAACAGCCGCGCGCTTTCCAGTTGCAATATCGGCTCCATCGGGGCCCTCCATAATCCATGGGAGCAAGTCTACATCGCTGGTAGGATCCTTCACGGGTTCCTATCAGAAATTGCCATGCCATTGCCGTTGATTTATCACGATGACTACAGCCCCGAGTTTCCTGCGGAACACCGCTTTCCCATGGACAAATTTCGCCTGCTGCGCGACCACCTGGTGGACAGCGGCCTGACCCGGGATGCCGACCTGCTGCGCCCGCAGCTCTGCCCGCCAGAGATCCTGGCCCTGGCCCATGACCCCGGCTATATCGAACGCTATATGAGCGGCGAGTTGTCCCGGGAAGACCAGCGGCGCCTGGGCCTGCCCTGGAACGAAGCCCTGGCGCGACGTACCGTGCGCGCGGTCGGCGGCTCGCTGCTGGCGGCCGAGCGGGCCCTGGAACATGGCCTGGCCTGTCACCTGGCCGGGGGCACCCATCATGCCCATTACGACTACCCGGCCGGTTTCTGCATCTTCAACGACCTGGCGATCATCAGCCATTACCTGCTGGCGGCCGGTCGGGTCAGCCGGGTTCTGATCTTTGATTGCGACGTGCACCAGGGCGATGGCACCGCTCGGATTCTCGAACATACCCCGGACGCGGTGACCGTCTCGTTGCACTGCGAAAAGAACTTCCCGGCGCGCAAGGCCACCAGCGACTGGGACATTCCCCTGGCCATGGGCATGGGCGACGGCGAGTACCTGCAGGTGGTCGATGACGCCCTCAACTACCTGCTGCCGCTCTACCAACCGGACCTGGTGCTGTACGACGCCGGGGTCGATGTGCACAAGGACGACGCCCTGGGCTACCTGAAACTGACCGACGCCGGGGTCGCCGAGCGCGATGAGCGTGTCATGCGCCATTGCCTGGGCCGCGACATCCCGGTGGTCGGGGTGATTGGCGGCGGCTACAGCAAAGACCGCCAGGCCCTGGCCCGACGCCACGGCATCCTGCACCACAGTGCGCAGCGGGTCTGGGAATCATCAGGATGCTACTGAGCCTGAGGGCCTTACCCACATCCACTGTGGAACAGCTTGTGGATAACCTGGGAGAAAGCTCCTACAGACCTTGCTCCACGGGGCCTCACGGCTATCGCCTGTTTTTTGATCAATGACATAAGACGGTCATACAGTTGTGGGTGGCTTACCCCCAATCCCTGTGGAGCCGCCTGTGGATAACCTGCGTGAAAGGTGCTACAGCCTTTGCTCCACAAGGCTTGCAGAGCGATGTGCATTTTTTGAACAGCTTGCCCCCCATCCCAAGCCTCTTCGTCACATCCCCTTGCCGGCAGCGATTTGAGCCCACGACCTGACTCTTTCAGACGTCCAGCTAGCGAAGACCTTGACGAGGCTATCGGACATTTCACCGAATACAGGTAAAATGCCCCGTTCAATGACGACAGATTCGGCGGCTACTGCGGTATGCAGCACTCAGGGGGAGAAGTTTTGACCGCATCATTCGCAGCAGCCTCTCGCTGCAAAAGCGGCATTGCCATAAGCAGCTTTGACGTCGATCTGCTTCTCATAGGCCCGTCAAGCCTGCACTCGTCCACAGGTGGGAACAGCCAATCCAGCATTTGCCTCAATGACCGCGAACAACTGACCGCGGACGCCTGGTGTGCCAGACCGATCAGGGCCACCGATTTATACTCAGTGTGCCGCGCTGTCACAAACGGAGCTCGCGAAAGGAGTCTTGCGCAAGACATGCTGGAGGCTGGGACCGCCTTATGCATTATCGCTCGAGGCAGACCTGGATTTTAATAGTTTATTTCACTTAATAAAATTAAAACTTCCAGCACCATGACAACTTAAAATTAAACACTTATTCAATATTAAGACGAAAGTCCAGTCGGAGTTTTAATTGATGTCAGACATCAAACAGGCAAGCATTGAAAAATTCAAGAGCAGAGAAGCTCTGATCGGCATTATCGGGCTTGGCTATGTCGGTTTGCCGTTGATGTTGCGCTACAACGCAATTGGTTTTCGCGTGCTGGGCATTGATGTCGACCAGAACAAGGTCAATCAGTTGAATGCTGGCCAAAGCTATATCGAGCACATTTCTGCCAGCAAGATTGCTGCCGCCCATGCCAGTGGCTTTGAAGCGACCGTGGACTTCAGCCGCGTCAGCGAGTGCGATGCATTGATCTTGTGCGTTCCCACTCCGCTGAATAAGTATCGCGAGCCGGACATGAGTTTCGTGATCAACACTACCGACTCGCTAAAGCCCTATTTGCGTGCCGGCCAAGTGGTATCCCTGGAAAGTACCACCTACCCCGGGACGACCGAGGAAGAACTGCTGCCTCGCGTTGAAGAGGGTGGACTCAAGGTTGGCGAGAATATCTTCCTGGTCTACTCCCCAGAACGCGAAGACCCGGGCAACCCCGACTTTGAAACACGCACCATCCCGAAAGTGGTTGGCGGCCATACCGCAAGCTGCCTGGAGGTAGGTGTTGCGCTGTACGAACAGGCCATCGACCGCGTAGTGCTGGTGAGTTCGACCAAGGCTGCGGAAATGACCAAGCTACTGGAGAACATTCACCGCGCGGTCAACATTGGCCTGGTCAATGAAATGAAAGTCGTCGCCGACCGCATGGGCATCGACATCTTCGAAGTTGTGGACGCTGCGGCCACCAAGCCCTTCGGTTTCACCGCCTATTACCCAGGCCCCGGCCTGGGCGGCCACTGCATCCCAATCGACCCCTTCTATCTGACCTGGAAGGCGCGGGAATATGGCCTGCATACCCGCTTCATCGAACTCTCCGGCGAAGTCAATCAGGCCATGCCCGAGTATGTTGTCAGCAAGCTCGTGGATGCTCTGAATGATGACTGCCGCGCTCTGAAGGGCAGCCGTATCCTTGTACTGGGCATCGCTTACAAGAAGAATGTCGATGACATGCGTGAGTCACCTTCCGTCGAGATCATGGAACTGATTGAAGCCAAGGGCGCCATTGTCGCCTACAGCGACCCTCACGTGCCTGTCTTCCCGAAGATGCGCGAACACCATTTCAACCTCTCCAGCGTGCCTTTGACTGCCGATACCCTGGCCGGCTTCGATGCTGTTGTTCTAGCCACTGACCACGACAAGTTTGACTATGAGTTGATCAAGTCCAGCGCCAAACTGATCATTGATAGCCGTGGTAAATACCGCCAGCCTGAAGCCCACATCATCAAGGCTTAATTTTTTCAGTCCTGGTCTATCCGAGACAATGTTATTTGGAGCGTTCTAGTGAAACGTTTTGCCCTGATTGGTGCAGCCGGCTACATAGCCCCACGCCATATGCGAGCTATCAAGGACACCGGTAATGAGCTGGTTTGTGCCTATGACATCAACGATTCGGTCGGCATCATCGACAGTCTCTCCCCGCAAAGCGAGTTCTTTACCGAGTTCGAACGTTTCTACGATTACGCCTGGCGCCTGAAGCGTGATCCAGCCAAGGCACTGGATATCGTGTCCGTCTGCTCTCCCAACTACTTGCACCATCCGCATATCACTTCGGCCCTGCGCATGGGCTGCGATGTCATCTGCGAGAAACCACTGGTTCCAACCATCGCCCTACTGGACGACCTGGCCCTGACCGAACGCGAGACCGGCAAGCGCCTCTGGAACATTCTCCAACTGCGCCATCACCAGGCGATCATTGACCTCAAAGAGAAAGTCCAGAACGAGAAGCGTACCCACAAGCATGAAGTCGAACTGACCTACATCACTTCCCGTGGTAACTGGTACATGGAGAGCTGGAAAGGCGACCAGCGCAAGTCATTCGGTGTAGCCACCAATATTGGTGTGCATTTCTACGACATGCTGCATTTCATTTTTGGCAAATTGCAGCGCAATGTCGTGCACCACAGCAGTGCTTACAAGGCTGCAGGGTATCTGGAATATGAGAACGCCCGAGTACGCTGGTTCTTGTCCATTGACCAGAATGATCTGCCTGATGCCGTCAAGGGAAAGAAGCCAACCTACCGTTCGATCACCGTTGATGGTCAGGAAATAGAGTTCTCCGAAGGTTTTACCGATCTGCACACCGTCAGCTACCAGGCAATCCTGGACGGCAAGGGTTACGGCATCGAGGACGCGCGGCACTGCGTCGAAACCGTCGAAGTCATCCGTTGCGCTGCGCCGGTTGCGTCGCAGGACGGCGAAGGGCACCCATTCCTCGCCAATCTGGCTCGCTGAGGTTCTCATGCCCTATCAAGTTCACCCCAGCGCCATAGTCGATGACGGCGCCCAGATCGGCGAAGGCTCGCGCATCTGGCATTTCGTTCATGTCTGCGGCGGCGCGCGCATAGGCAAAGGGGTGTCGCTTGGGCAAAACGTCTTTGTCGGCAACAAGGTAGTGATTGGCGACCAGTGCAAGATCCAGAACAACGTGTCGGTGTACGACAACGTCACCTTGGAAGACGGCGTGTTCTGCGGGCCGAGCATGGTCTTCACCAATGTCTACAACCCCCGCTCCCTGATTGAACGCAAAAACCAGTACCGGGACACCCTGGTGAAAAAAGGCGCGACGCTGGGTGCCAACTGCACCGTCGTCTGTGGCGTGACCATTGGCGAGTTCGCCTTTATCGGCGCTGGCGCGGTGGTCAACAAAGATGTACCTGCGTACGCCCTGATGGTTGGGGTTCCGGCTCGGCAAATTGGCTGGATGAGCGAGTTCGGCGAGCAACTGGACTTGCCCGTGGAAGGCCAGGCCAGGGCTATCTGTGAACATACCGGGGCTCATTACAGCCTGCACGGGAAACTATTGAGCAAGGAGGAGAGCTGCGCATGATCGAATTCATCGACCTGAAAAGCCAACAGGCACTGATCAAAGAACAGATCGACGCAGGCATCCAGCGAGTCCTCTCCCACGGCCAATACATCCTCGGGCCTGAAGTTGCCGAGCTCGAGGAAAAGCTCGCCATATCAGTAGGGGCCAAGCACTGCATTACGTGCGCCAATGGTACCGATGCCCTGCAGATCGCCCTGATGGCGCTGGGCATTGCCCCCGGCGATGAAGTCATCACACCTGGTTTTACCTACATCGCCACCGCAGAAACGGTGGCCCTGCTAGGTGCCAAGCCGGTGTACGTGGATATCGACCCTCGCACCTACAATCTCGACCCAAAGCACCTGGAAGCGGCAATAACTCCACGAACCAAAGCCATTATCCCAGTCTCCCTGTATGGTCAGTGTGCGGACTTCGACACGATCAACAGTATCGCCGCCAAATACCATGTACCGGTGATTGAAGATGCCGCACAAAGCTTCGGTGCAAGCTATAAAGGCAAGCGCTCCTGCAATCTGACGAGCATCGCCTGCACAAGCTTTTTCCCAAGCAAACCCTTGGGCTGCTATGGCGATGGCGGCGCAATGTTCACCAATGACGATGACCTGGCGGTGATCCTCCGGCAAATCTCTCGTCATGGACAGGATCGTCGCTACCACCATGTCCGGGTTGGCGTAAACAGCCGCCTGGATACCCTGCAGGCAGCAATTCTGTTGGCCAAGCTGGAGCTTTTTGAAAAGGAAATCCTGCTGCGTCAACAAGTCGCCAACACTTACGAACAGTTGTTGACTGAGGCCGGTATCAAAACGATTCCCTACGTCGAGCCCCACAACACCAGTGTCTACGCGCAATACACCATCAGGGTAAAAGAGCGAGACACCGTACAGGCGAAGTTGAAGCAACAGGGCATTCCAACCGCCGTGCATTACCCGATTCCCCTGAACAAGCAACCGGCTGTCGCGGACAGTAGCGCCCGTTTGCCTCTGGGTGATGAAGTTGCAGAACAGGTAATGAGCCTGCCCATGCACCCCTACCTGACGATCGAAGATCAGGTAAGGATCGTTGAGTGCCTGGTAGCGGCTGGCGTTGCGAATCAATGAGCGACAGTAGAAAACTGGTGAGTAACACGGCCATTTACTTCGGGGCGAATATCCTGAATGCGGCCATACCATTTTTTCTCCTGCCCATTCTGACCCGGGTATTGAGCCCGGCGGACTACGGCACCATCGCCATGTTTGGCATTTGCTTGAGCATTATCAGTGCATTCACGGGCCTGAGCGTCCATGGAGCCATTGGGGTTCGTTACTTTCAGCTCAACAAGGAAGAGTTGGCCGAGTACGTAGTGACATGCATGGGGATCCTGGTCGTCAGTACAACGACCATCTTCCTTATAACACTCGCCCTTCGGCCCTGGCTCGCACCGATCACTGGCTTGCCCATGGACTGGCTGTTGGTCGCTGTAGTGGTTTCAGGCTTCCAATTCCTCGGTAACATTCGCCTGTCTCTCTGGCAAGTTGCCGGTGAGGCGAAAAAATATGGTGCGTTTCAAGTCACGCAAAGCCTTCTGAACGCGGGCGGTTCACTCGTGCTCATACTTTTGGTCGGCATGGCGTGGGAAGGCCGGGTACTGGCACAAAGCATTGCCATAGCCCTGTTTGGCGTAATCGGATTGTTCTGGCTGTGGAAAGACGGCCTGCTGAGAAAACCCGTGGTGTGGCGAGCCCACTGCAGAGACGCGCTGAAGTTCGGTATTCCACTGATTCCGCATGTCATTGGCGGGCTACTCATTGTCGCCACCGACCGGCTCATCATCGTCAAGTTGCTTGACGTGGGACAGGCAGGTCTTTACATGGTTGCCCTGCAGTTTGGACAAGTGATAGGCCTGGTTACCGAGTCCTTCAATAAGGTCTATGCACCCTGGCTGATGAAAAACCTGGCAAGCAAGGAAGAGATACCGCGCTCGCGCATTGTGGGCTTTTCTTATTTATACATGGTGTTCCTGCTCGTCATGGCCACCACCTTTGGCTTGCTCGCCCCATGGGTCATGAGCTTCGTGGTGGGCCACGAGTTCAAGGCCTCAAGCGAACTGGTGATCTACATTGCGATTGGCTTCGCCTTTGGTGGCTGCTACTACATGGTCACCAACTATGTCTTTTTCGAAAATAAAAATTCGATTCTGGCACTGATCACCCTGATCACTGGATTGATAAACATTCCACTGATGTACTTCCTGGTAGAACGTAACGGATTGGTAGGTGCAGCCCAAGCATTCATGCTGACTCAATGTTTCTCTTTCGTTGGCACATGGTGGCTTTCAAACAAAGTGCATCCAATGCCTTGGTTCAACTTCAAAGCTTAAAATAGGATTACAGTTCATGCTCACCGACCAGACCATTCTTATCACTGGTGGCACAGGCTCCTTCGGGAACACCTTCGTGCCGATGACCCTCGCCAAATACAATCCGAAGAAAGTCATCATTTTCTCTCGTGACGAAATGAAGCAGTGGGACATGGCGAAGAAGTTCGAAGGCGACCCTCGCGTGCGCTTCTTCATTGGCGACGTTCGCGACAAAGACCGTCTGTATCGCGCCCTTGATGGTGTGGACTATGTCGTTCACGCGGCTGCCACCAAGATTGTCCCGACGGCCGAGTACAACCCTTTCGAATGCGTGAAGACCAATATTAACGGCGCCATGAACCTGATCGATGCCTGCATTGATAAAGGCATCAAGCGCGTTGTCGCCCTGTCCACGGACAAAGCCAGCAGCCCGATCAATCTATACGGTGCCACCAAACTGGCTTCCGACAAGCTGTTCATCGCTGGGAACTCCTATTCCGGTGGGCACGAAACCCGCTTCTCCGTCGTTCGTTATGGCAATGTCATGGGTTCTCGCGGCTCGGTGATCCCGTTCTTCATGTCGATCAAGGATAAAGGCGTACTGCCAATCACCGATGAGCGCATGACTCGCTTCATGATCTCTCTTGAAGAAGGTGTGGAGTTGGTATGGCATGCCTTTGAGGATATGGAAGGCGGTGAAATCTACGTTAAGAAGATTCCATCCATGAAGGTCACCGACCTGGCTCGTGTCATTGCCCCAGATGCACAGCAGGAAGTAGTGGGTATCCGTCCTGGCGAGAAACTGCACGAGCAGATGATCAGCGTCGAGGATGCTTACTACACCTACGAGTACCCGGAGCACTTCAAGATTCTGCCAACAATCAACAACTGGTCGACCTGTGAAGAGCGCATCAAGGACGGTCATAAAGTCCCCGAAGGCTTTGTCTATGCCAGTGACAGCAACAGCCAGTGGATGACCGGTGAAGCGCTGCAGGCATGGATAGATCTCAATCGCGAAAAAATCGGGAGTATCTGATCCATGATCCCCTACGGCCGCCAAGACATTACCCAAGCAGACATTGATTCGGTAGTGGAAGTATTGCAGTCCGACTTTCTCACTCAAGGCCCTATGGTGCCGCGTTTTGAGCAAGCGGTAGCAGCACATGTTGGTGCTGAGCATGCTCTGGCGCTGAACAGCGCGACATCTGCGCTGCACATCGCCTGCTTGGCGCTGGGAGTAGGCCCTGGAGATTGGCTCTGGACCACTCCAATCACCTTTGTCGCCTCGGCAAACTGCGCGCTGTACTGCGGCGCCCAGGTGGACTTCGTAGACATCGACCCCGTCACCTACAACCTCTGTCCACGGGCATTGGAGCTCAAGTTGGAGCAGGCGGAGCGCGCAGGAAAACTGCCTAAAGTGGTGGTTCCCGTCCACCTTTGTGGCCAGCCCTGCGATATGCAGGCCATCCATGCGCTAGCCAAGCGTTATGGATTCAAGGTCATCGAAGATGCATCGCATGCCATCGGCGGAAAGTATCAGAACGAGTTCATCGGTAACTGCCGATTTAGCGACATCACGATATTCAGCTTTCACCCGGTCAAGATCATCACCACTGCTGAAGGCGGTATGGCCCTGACCAATAACGGGGAGTTGGCCGAAAAGATGGCGCTGTTGCGCAGCCATGGTATTACCCGTGATCCGGCCCAGATGACTCATGAATCTGATGGCCCTTGGTACTACCAGCAGATCGCTCTTGGCTACAACTACCGTATGACCGAGTTGCAAGCGGCTCTGGGCGTTAGCCAGGTTCAGCGCCTCGACCAATACGTGGCCCGACGTCACGCATTGGCCCGACGCTATGATCAATTGCTGACTGAACTGCCGGTGACTACGCCTTGGCAGCATCCAGACAGTTATTCCGGCCTGCACCTGTATGTAATTCGCCTGCAGCTCGAGAAGATCGACAAGACACATGCCCAGGTATTTGAATCCCTGCGCGAGCAAGGCATTGGCGTGAATGTGCACTACATCCCGGTGTCCACCCAGCCTTACTATCGGCAGATGGGTATCAAGCCTGAAGATTACCCGGAAGCACAGGGCTATTACCGCGAAGCCATTAGCCTGCCGATGTTTCAGACGATGACTGAGCAGCAGCAGGATCAGGTTGTGCTCGCACTGCGCAAGGCTCTCTCGGCATGAACGTCGCAATCATCCCTGCTCGCGGTGGCAGCAAGCGTATTTCACGCAAGAACATCAAAGAGTTCTGCGGCAAGCCGATGATTGCCTGGAGCATCGAGGCAGCGTTAAAAAGTGGCTGCTTTGAACAGGTCATCGTCTCTACGGACGACGCCGAAATAGCTGAAGTTGCTGTTCAGCATGGGGCTAGCGTACCGTTCATGCGGCCAGCGGAGCTATCCGATGATCATACGGGCACTACCCCCGTAGTGCGTCACGCCATTGAATGGTTAAACCTTCAAGGTTCTAACCCTCAATATGTTTGCTGCCTTTATGCCACCGCCCCTCTTATCGACAGCCAGGACATCCTCAAGGGGTTGAATGCGCTGGATAAAGAAGGAGGGGATTACGCTTTTTCGGTCACCAGCTACGCATTTCCAATTCAACGCGCCATCCGCATAGATGACGATGGCCACGTTGATATGTTCAACCCCGAGTACTTCACTGTCCGCTCTCAAGATCTTGAACATGCCTACCATGACGCCGGCCAATTTTATTGGGGAACCTCCGCCGCATGGCTGGAAACCCGGGTAATTTTTGGCAGAAGATCGCTACCGATCGTACTGCCACGACATCGCGTTCAAGATATCGACACGCTAGAAGACTGGGAAATGGCTGAATATCTTTTCAAGGCCGTGCGGCTTCGGGATAGCAGCCAGTAAATTTGTTTTTCGAGAGGACGTTAAAAGATGCTGACTTATTGCAAGCGCTGCGTAATGCCAGACACCAAACCTGATCTCTATATCGATGATGAGGGTATCTGCAGTGCCTGCCGCAGCTATGAACAACGAAACGAAGTCGACTGGGACCAGCGCAAGAAAGAACTGGCGGTCATTCTCGACAAGTACAAGAACAAGACCGGTGACAACTGGGATTGCATTGTTCCTGTCAGTGGTGGGAAAGACAGCACCTACCAGGTGATACGCATGCTGCAGCTGGGTTTGAACCCCCTGTGCGTAACCTCGACGACTTGCGACCTTTCTGACATTGGCCGCAAGAACATCGAAAACCTGAAACACCTCGGTGTCGACTACGTAGAGATGTCCCCCAACCCACGGATCCGCGCAAAGCTGAACCGAATCGGCCTGACCCAGGTGGGCGACATTGCCTGGCCCGAGCACGTAGGGATCTTTACCATCCCGGTCCGAGCCGCCGTTCAGTTCAACATCCCGCTGATCGTATGGGGAGAGAACTCGCAAAACGAATATGGCGGCCCCGCTGCTGCGGCCAGCAATAACGTCCTCAACCGTCGCTGGCTGGAAGAGTTCGGTGGCCTGCTGGGCATGCGTGTTTCCGATCTCATCGGCACCGATGGCATCGAAGCAAAGCACTTGATCTCCTACACCTACCCTAGTGATGAAGATCTGACACGCGTGGGCGTTACCGGCCTGTTCCTTGGGCACTACATTCCGTGGGATGGCTTGTCCAACTCGCTGATCGCCCAAGCACATGGTTTTCATACCTATGAAAAAGTAGCCGAAGGCTCCATGGTCAACTATGAAAACCTGGACAATCATCAGCACGGGATTCACGACTACTTCAAGTTCCTCAAGTTTGGTTTCAGTCGTGCCACCGACCACGCCTGCCTGCACATTCGCCGTGAACGCCTGACCAGGCAAGATGGCATGGATATCGTCAAGAACCTGGATGGCAAGTTCCCGTGGGAATATCTGGGGAAAAGCCTGGAAGACATCTTGCGCCCATTGGACATGACAGTGGACGAGTTCATCGCCCTGTGTGACAAGTTCACCAATAAGAAGATCTTTAAACGCGACGCAAAAGGTGCGCTGATTAAAGATAAAGAAGGCAACCTCACCAAGGTCAACTACGACAACATATGAAGATAGGTATTATTGACTATGGAGTCGGTAACCTCGGATCGGTGATGCGCGCCATTGAGGCCCTGCGCGTCACACCGGTCCTGGTGGATCGCGCCATTGACATGCACACGGTCGATCGGCTCCTTCTACCTGGCGTGGGCAACTTTGCCGATTGCGCACAGCTCCTGCACAAAGGGGGGTGGGTCGACGCTTTGCATGAGGAAGTTCAACACCGCGGCAAACACATGCTAGGGGTTTGCGTCGGCATGCAACTTCTTGCTACCACCAGCATGGAGGGCGCGCAAAGTGATGGCCAGGGGACGACTCCCGGGTTGAACCTGATCCCAGGCAAGGTCGAGCATCTGAGTTCGCTGGGCTGTACCCTGCGCGTGCCTCACAGTGGCTGGAACAACGTTTCGGCATGCGCCGCAGAGCGTGAACTATTCGATGGCATACCTGATGGCACGGACTTCTACTTCGTACACAGCTATGCATTCACGCCAGAGGACAGTGCCGATATTCTGGCCGTTACGGACTATGGTGTCCCGGTGGTCGCCGCTGTCAGACGCGGTCGTGTTTGGGGTACACAATTTCATCCAGAAAAAAGCTCCAGGGCCGGGTTTCGGTTGCTGCGAAACTTTGTAGAGGCGCCAGAATGCTGAAGGTTCGCGTAATTCCAACCCTGCTGTGGAAACAATTAGGCTTGGTAAAAGGCATCGGTTTTGACAGCTGGCGAAGAGTGGGATCCGTCATGCCCGCGATCAAGGTCTATAACCAGCGTGAAGTTGATGAGCTCATCCTGGTGGACATCGTGGCTCACAAGTCAGATGAAGATCTGGATTTCGAATCTGTCGATGACTTCGGCCAAGAGTGCTTTGTTCCATTGACCGTGGGTGGCGGCATTACTCATATCAACCAGGTTCAGCGACTGCTTCGAGCTGGTGCGGACAAGGTCTGCATCAACACCGCGGCCTATACCACCCCGGAACTGCTGAGTGAAATTGCCAAGCGCCATGGTGCGCAGTCCGTCGTGGCGAGCATCGATGTCCGAAATGAGTCGGACGGCAGTGGTTGGCAGTGCTTCAGCCATGCGGGAAAACAGGCTACAGGTCGTAAAGTTGCTGACTGGGCACGCGAAGTGGAAGCAAGAGGCGCCGGCGAGATATTGATTACATCGATCGATCGAGACGGAACGCAACTTGGGTATGACTTGGCGTTGATCGAGGCTGTAGTCAAGGCTGTCAACATCCCGGTAATCGCTTCGGGCGGCGCAGGCAACTACCAGCATATGGTCGAGGCTGTAACTCAGGCTGGAGCCTCGGCAGTCGCTGCTGCCAGCATGTTCCACTTCACCGAACAGACTCCTGCCGGTGCGAAAAACGCCCTGGCCGCCGCAGGTGTTCCCATCCGCAAGCCATACCTTGATTCGGCTGGGTCTCGATGATCGAGCGCGTTGCGTTTCGTGTCGATGCCTCGGTGAACATCGGCATTGGCCATGTGATGCGCTGCCTCACATTGGCCGACGCCTTGTCCCTGGGTACGGTTGAGAGCCACTTCATCTGTCGCGGAACTCCTGAGAACCTAACCAGACTGATAGTGGACAAGGGGCACCGCGTTCATGTGCTCCCCACAACCACTACGGCTCCTATGCGGCAGGCCGCCTCGCCCAAGCGCGAGGAACATGGCCCGCAGCTTGCCCATTGCAAGTGGCTGGGAGTGTCGCAGCAACACGATGCCAGTGAATCGGCAGCTATTCTGCAAGACTTGCAGCCTGACTGGTTGATCGTCGATCACTACGCTCTTGATGCTCGCTGGGAGCAGGCCGTCAGACCTCTGTGCGGCAAGTTGATGGCGATTGACGACCTAGCCGACCGTGCCCATTGCTGCGACCTGCTGCTGGACCAGAATCTGGGACGCCAGGCTGCGGACTATGGTTCTTGGGTTTTGCCTCACTGCGAAGTGCTCGCTGGTTCGAAATATGCGTTGCTGCGACCCGATTTCGCACAACTGCGCGACTACAGCATCAAGCGCCGGACCACCCCACGGCTCAGACAACTGCTGATCAGCATGGGCGGTGTCGACAAGGATAATGTCACAGGCCAGGTACTGGATGTCCTGAAAAACTGTGCACTGCCGGACGACTGTCGCATCTGGGCAGTGATGGGCGCCACTGCCCCGTGGCTGGAAAGCGTGCGAGAGCAATGTGCCCTGATGCCGGTACCAACCGAAGTGCTGGTCAATATCAGCGACATGGCACAACGGATGGCGGACAGCGATCTGGCGATCGGTGCCGCGGGCGGGACATCCTGGGAGCGCTGCTGCATGGGGCTGCCCACCCTGACGGTGGTAATCGCCGAGAACCAATGGCCTGGGGCCCATGCCCTGGCTAACGCCGGCGCCGGGGAACTGCTGGGAACCGTAGAGCAAATCACCGATCGCCTGCCTGCTGCGCTGGCCGACCTGCAACAAGGCTCCAGACTGGAGCAGATGATTGAAGCAGCGATCGGCGTCACCGACGGTTGCGGCACACGTTATGTCGTAGAGAAACTGGAGCAGCTCTCTAAATGACCAGACAAAGCGACAATCAGTGGCTGGTACGCAGGATGACTGACGACGATATCGATCAAGTACTCGCCTGGCGCAACCACGAAGCGGTGCGCAGCTACATGCATACCCAACATGAGATCAAGCGCGCCGAACACACTCGCTGGTTTGAACAGGCGTGCGCAGACCCCCGTCGCGATCTACTGATATTCGAAAGCCAGGGAGTTGCACTTGGTTATGTTAACTTCCACCAGACTGCACAGGGCCGAACCGCCGATTGGGGGTTCTATGCGGCCCCAGAAGCGCCGAAGGGCACAGGTCGCAATATGGGCCAGGCGGCTTTGCACTATGGGTTTACAGAGCTGAACCTGCACAAAGTCTGTGGCCAAGTGCTGGCTTACAATGAACGCTCATTGCGGATGCATCGCAGTCTTGGCTTTCAACAGGAAGGCGTCCTGCGCGAGCAACATTTCGATGGTCAGAGCTATCACGACACTGTGTGTTTTGGCCTTCTTGCCGCTGAATGGCAACTAAATACCTGAGAGGCACCGACTTTATGTCAAACATTTACAGTATCAACATTGCCGGTCGCCGCATTGCTCTGGACGCTCCGCCCTACATCATCGCCGAGCTTTCCGCCAACCATAACGGGAAGCTGGAAACTGCGCTGAAGATCATTGAAGAAGCAAAAAAGGCAGGCGCTGACGCCATCAAGTTACAAACCTATACCGCCGACACCATCACCTTGAACTGCGACTCTGAAGAGTTTCAGATACACGGCGGGCTCTGGGATGGGAAAACTCTCTATCAGCTATATCAGGAAGCCCACATGCCATGGGCCTGGCATGCTCCTTTGTTCAAGCATGCGGAGAAACTGGGCATTACCATTTTCAGCTCGCCCTTCGATAACACCGCTGTAGACATGCTTGAAGATCTCAACGCCCCGGCCTACAAGATTGCCTCTTTCGAGGCAGTGGATCTGCCCCTGATCAAGTATGTCGCAAGTACCGGCAAGCCCATGATCATTTCCACCGGCATGGCTGATGCCGAGGAAATTCAGGAAGCCATAGATACGGCGAAAGCCAACGGCTGCAAGGAGCTGGCAATTCTTCACTGCGTGAGTGGCTACCCTGCTCCGGCCAGTGACTATAACCTACGCACCATTCTCGAAATGATTCAGCGATTTGGATTGGTCACAGGCCTTTCCGACCATACGCTGGACAACACCACAGCCATTACCAGTGTTGCCCTGGGCGCTTCGATCATCGAGAAACACTTCACTCTCAATCGAAGTGGTGGCGGCCCTGATGACAGTTTTTCGCTGGAACCTGCCGAACTGGCCGAGCTCTGCCGTAACAGCAAGACGGCATGGTCGGCCATGGGCAAGGTCGACTACGCACGCAAGTCGAGTGAACAAGGCAACGCAAAATTCCGCCGCTCCTTGTACTTTGTACAAGACTTGAAAGCCGGAGAATTGATTACCCCGGACGCGATACGCAGCGTACGCCCGAGCTATGGACTTCCACCCAAGTGCTATGACCTGGTCATTGGAAAGCGAGTGACTAGAGACATAACCGCCAATACCGCTGTCAGTTTCGAAGTAATTGCGGAGTAACGCCGGGTGGGGGAGTTAGAAAGCAATCTTGCACTTGCTGTCAGTGAAAGAAATTTTCTTGACGTATTGTGCACGCTTGAAAAAAAATATGATGTTTCGTCACTGCGCTATAAGGGCACGCAATACTGGCCCTTGCTGCGGATGATGCTCGGTTTTGAGAATGATCCACTGGTTCCGCCCGCCCAGGAAAAAGCCGGGATCAAAGATCGGTTTAGAAAATACCTATACGCGCTTAGTTCGTTTTTTGAGAGTTTCATTGACCCGAAGAGCAACCTGGGTCGAAGTGGACCATCTGATGTCTACTATCTGACGCACTCGACCTGCCGCAGCTTGAAAATTAAGGGCAAGTACTTCGACGCATTCTTTTCCCCTTTGAGGCATTGGTGTGAGGCGGCGAACAACCAAATCAGCTTCTACGCCGAAGAGTTTGTCCCTGGCGCGGAGTACCGCACTCCGAGGTCGGAAAAGACAGCCTATATACAAAAATATCTGACGTTAATTTCTCTTCTAGGTGGATCCCGAAGCAAATCCACAAAACTGGAAGAGAGTGATATTGCGCTGATTGAGAACCTGAAGAGCGAGATTGAGTTGCAAGGCTTCACCGCCCGCTCAATCAACTTTCCTGCGATCCAGAAAGCCCTTACACAGCTAGATTTGCATAAAGAGCGTTTTTCAAAAGTCCTGAAATCCACACAGCCGAATATTGTACTGGTCGTCACTTACTACAACATTCTCGGCTTTTCCTTGATGGCGGCGGCCAATGCACTTGGCATAAAGACCATTGATCTGCAGCACGGCGTGCAAGGTCCCGGGCATTTTGCATATGGAAATTGGGGCCGGGTTCCTGAGGGTGGTTGGGACATGCTGCCTCGATTATTCTGGAACTGGACGGCTGAGGATGTAGTCAATGTGAACTCATGGGGAGGCCAGGCTCACACAGGGATATTGGGAGGGCGAATCTTCAGCCAGTACTTGAGCGAGGTGGATGTTGAGTTCTCCGAATATAAAACGTTGACATCTCGCATCAAGAACTCCGGCTGTGAACGAGTCACTCTGATCACCTTGCAGCCCATAGAGTGCGAGGATTTCCTTCAAGCCCTGCTCGACGCGATGCAGAGCCCTGAGTGCGAATCCGTATTCTGGTTGTTTCGGCTACACCCGGCAATGATGGACAAACAGGATATCTATTCAGCTCGATTCAAAAACAAGTGCAGCGACTTGGATTTATGCTCCAACCTACCTATCGATTACGTTTTGAAGCTGGCTGATCTACATGTCACCCTCAACTCTTCAGTTACTATCGAAGCCGCACTTGAAGGCGTCCCTACACTGCTTGATCACAACTGCAGTTACTACATGGAGTGGCAAAACCTGGGGATTGCACAACGTAGAGAAGAAGGACAAGCATGGGCTGTAGCAATTGCAAACCATTTGAACAACGGTAATCGATTCCTTAAAGCCCAGGACAAGCCTTCTGCAAAAAAAATGATTCTCGAGCTGACCTCAAACTGAATCTGCATGCTCAATTTTTAGTGGCTAACTACTATGAACAACCCCAAAGACTATTGGCAAGACAAAACCAATAGCGGACATCGCTTCTCCAGCACCGAATACTTCAGGAAGAAGGCACTTGAATGTGCGCAGGTCATGGAGGAGTTCGGTTCCACAGGCGAAATCATCGACCTGGGCTGCGGCGCAGGAGAGTTGCTGGAGCAACTCATACCCTTGGCAAGAATTTCCAAGGGAATTGATTACTCCCCCTCCATGATCGAATCTGCCAAGCAGCGCCTCAAGGACATCGATATCGATCTGGATGTGGCTGACATCTTCGAGATCCTTCCCCAGTCCAGCTTCCCAACCTGGACCACGACCGAAGCCTTGAACCAGTACTTGAACCCAACAGAAATGGCTAGGGTCATCGGACTCTTTGCACGCAATGAACAGGCTCATGCTTTCTACTTGTTCGACTGCGTGGATCCGATCCGCTACATGACACTGGGCATGGGATCCTACTACTCGACACAACCAGAATCTGCGCTGAATGGGCTGACAGCTCGAACCAAGTCGATTGCCAGAGACCTGATATCCTGCGCGAAACTGGCCAGCTTCAGGTTAGGCCGGCAACAGTGGATCAAGTGGAAAGACCAAGGTATGGGATTCGCCTACACCCCTTACTTCTGGTTCGAGACATGCAAGAAGCTGAACCTTGAAATAAACTTCATCAGTTCAAAGTACTATGAGTACCGTTATCACGCAATCATACGTAAACTCCCGGACAAGAGCTGATAGTAGAGCGCAAAACTTTTAACTGAGCAAATTCGCTCTTCACTCCACGTCAAAAAGCATTGAAATATACCGTATCGAGGCAAGTACTTTAAAAAGCAAATCAAATGTACTTTCCACAACTAAATTCAAACTGATGGCTTTCTGTATGCAGCAAAAAAAGAAACTCTACAGGGATGCTTGCATAGCAGAAAAAACAATCCCTATATTCAGTCAGGCCTGGTGGCTCGATGCTACGGCGGGCGCAGAAAACTGGGATGTAGCTGTCGTTGAAAAAGGCGGCAAGCTCATGGCTGCCTTGCCTTACCTGACTAAAAGGCAGCGCTGGTCCACGTTGCTGACCCAACCTTCTCTGACTCAGTTCCTCGGCCCATGGCTGCGGGAGAGTAATGCGAAATATGCGAAGGCTCTGGGGCAGCAAAAGGACCTGATGGAAGCTTTGATCGATCAGCTTCCCAAGTTCGATCAGTACAGCCAGAACTGGCATTACCAACAACAGAACTGGCTGCCCTTCTTCTGGCGAGGGTTCAAACAGACCACACGCTACACCTACGTCCTGCCTGAACTGACGAATGAGGAAGCGCTGTGGCAAGAGGTCCAAGCCAACATTCGAACCGACATACGCAAAGCCAGCGACCGCTTCAATGTACGAGTTCGCGACGACCTCGGCATCAAGGACTTTCTGGCCCTCAATCGCCTGGTCTTCACTCGTCAGGGGATGCCGCTTCCCTATTCCGAGAGTTTTGTCGAAAACCTCGACAAAGCATGTGTTGCACACAGCTCACGCAAGATATTCATCGCAGAAGACCCGCAGGGGCAACGGCATGCTGCTGTCTATTTGATTTGGGACGAAAACAGCGCCTACTACCTGATGGGCGGCGGCGATCCTGAACTACGCAACAGCGGAGCCACCAGCCTGTGCATGTGGGAAGCGATCAAGTTCGCCTCGACCGTGACTAAGCGCTTCGACTTTGAGGGTTCGATGATAGAACCGGTTGAACGCTTTTTCAGAGCCTTCGGTGCAATACAGACGCCCTATTTCGCGGTGACAAAAACACCCTCCAGAATGATTAGAACAGTACAATTCCTCAAAGAACTGAAAGTAGGGAAGTAACGATGCAAAGTGCATGGCCGAACCAATCCATTTTCAGCTGGCTCCAACAGGTTCTGGCTGAACGTTTTGGCCATACCTTTTCTATCAGTTCTACTGAGTCCGACACACTCTGGCTGAGCTATCAGGAAAGCCCCGTACAGATACTACTGTCGATTGACCCTATCAGCTTCAATAAAGCCAATTCAGATTTGCCTTTCACAACATGGGATGCAACTGGAGATGGGTGGGCCTCACTCCTGGACCGCCCGTTACCCGCGCCAGGGGCCAGTACTCTATCGTCGCCATTGATCGAGCCCATACAAAACGGCTACCGCATCAACTATGACATCCTCGGGCTGACTTACTGGATGCTCTCACGCCTGGAGGAAACCAATCGCACGAACTTGGATACCCACCAGCGTTTTGCGGCAACTTCTTCCCACGCCTTCAAGCACGGTTATCTTGAGCGCCCCGTGGTAGATGAGTGGCTGGGCATTCTTGGGCAAGTCATACAAAAAGCCTGGCCCAATTTACAGCTCAAGCAGCAGCAGTCCGGCATGAAAGTCTCCCATGACGTCGATATGCCTAGTCAGTATGGATTTCGCTCGCCAGTAGGCATTGCTCGAGGGATGGTGGCGGACGCACTGAAACGCCGAAACTTCAAAGGGGTGTTTCTGGCACCCTGGATACGCTTCAATAGCCAGACGTCACTGCATCCCGCCGACCCTGCAAATACTTTCAACTGGATCATGGATGTGTCGGAGCGCTATGGACTGGTCAGTGCTTTCTACTTCATCTGCGGCAGAACTGATCGCGCTAAAGACGCCGACTATGAACCGGAGCATCCAGCTATTCGAGCCTTGATGCACGATATCCACAGGCGCGGCCACGAGATAGGCCTACACCCCAGCTATAACTCTTTTCAGAATCCGCAACAGATTCAAGCCGAGGCTCAGCGCCTGAGAAGAACATGTGAGGAAGAGAATATCCGGCAAACCGTCTGGGGTGGCCGAATGCACTATCTGCGATGGGAGCATCCCACTACAATGCGCGCCTGGGACGCAGCGGGTCTAACTTACGACAGCACCCTGGGTTACGCTGACTACGTCGGTTTTCGTTGCGGAACCTGCCACGAGTACCCGGCTTATGATCTAGTCGAAGGCAAACAGTTGAATTTGCGTATACGCCCATTGATTGCCATGGAGTCAACCGTCACGGCGCCACACTATATGGGCTTGGGCGTAGGCGAAGCGGCGTTGAAAAAGTTTCAAGACCTGAAAGAGACCTGTCTTGCGGTAGGTGGATGCTTCACCCTGCTGTGGCATAACTCACAGTTCGACAGTGAAGCAGAACGAGAGTTATACAAGGCTGTCGTTAGTTATAAACAAACGCCACTACCTTGCCAAAGCAACTCTTAAAATCAAAATCGATTCACTTCGAAGTACACCGTTAGATTGAGGGCTCACATGCATCTGGTTTCATATTTAATCCCCTTGTACAACAAGGAGGAGTATATAGTCGAAGCAATTGAGTCAGTCTTGAAGGAAGCCAGCGAAGATCTGGACGTTGAAGTCTGCCTCGTCGATGACGGTTCGACCGATTCCTCACTGTCTGTGGTGCACTCGCGATTTGCTGAAAACCCAAAGATCAAGATACATGCATTCTCGCAAAACAAGGGCAAGAATGCGGCCTTCAACAGTGCCTTTGAAATGGCTGAAGGCGATTTCATCTGCCTGCTCGGCGCAGACGACTTTTTAGTTCCAGGAAGGACCAGAAGGCTCTTGGATGAAGCCCTGGCGACCGAAAAGTCGGTTTACGGCGGCCTGTTCCGCTATGACAACGACGCTAAGGCCGTTATCGGAACAGCATTACCTGCCCAGCCCAACTACTTGAAAAACCTATTAGGAAGCAGCCTATCCGGAGGCTGTGCCATGCTGTGGAAAACAGACGCCAAGAGCATCTTCCCACTGCCTGAACATATCAAGTTTGAAGATTGGTGGATCTCCTTCTTCCTGCTTAAAGACAACAGGGTCGCCGTGGTCACTGAACCGGTTCTGTACTACAGGCTACATGCGGGAAATGACTGCGGGACGGTTGTTCCCACGCAGGACTCTGTTGCCAGAGACTACGCGCGGCATTATGACTTTTTCTCGGCCATAAAACCTTACATCAAGGGGTTCTGGCCAAATGCCTACTTCAGGAAGTCCATTGCCTTGAGGGATGCCTTCTTTGGCAGGGGAAAACTGAAATATTTCTTTTACTTTCCGATAGATGCTGCATGGCTGAAAACCGTGTCCTTCATGGTTTTTGGTACATCTTTCGTCTATCGGGTAAAAAGCCGGATGGATCGTCGACGTAACACGGCGGTGGACCAATGATCAGTGTTGTTATGGGCGTCAGCAGATTCGACGAGTTTGTTCCTTTGGCCGTCGACAGTGTTCTCTCTCAGACATTTTCCGATTTCGAGCTGATCATCGTCGCCAATGGCCCCTCTAGTGATGAGGTTGAATCCTGCCTCAGCGAGCTCTACAGCAGTGAACCGCGCTTGCGAGTGATCAAGAGCAGGATCCCACAATTGGCCTGCGCGCTGAACATCGGGCTCGACGCAGCCAAGTTCGACTATGTTGCGAGAATGGATGCGGATGATGTCTGCTGGCCCGATCGCCTGGAAAAACAGTTTGCCTACATGCAAGCCAACAATCTGGACTTCGTAGGCTGCGACCTAAGGCTCATTGATCCCAAAGGTGCCGTACTGGGGACCAGGATTTACCCCAAGGGCGCCCGGATAGACAAGATGCTCCGGTATAAAAACTGCTTTGCGCATAACACCATCATTTATCGAAAAGAGTTGATTATCAAAGCCGGCGGATATAACGCTGGCTTCAACTCTGAAGACTATGACCTGTGGCTAAGACTCAAGCGGTTTGGCGTCAAGTGGGCAAACATGGATGAAGTGCTACTTGATTACAGAATACACAGCGGTGCCTCACAAAGAAAACTGCTGGGATATGCCGAAGCGACAGGGTTGGCTGCGCGGGAATTCGTCTTGAATAAAAGCATTAAAAACCTATTGGCGGTGCTGTATCATTTTTCAAAGTCAATCATCAGGTCCAGATAATACTGCGATCGCACTGTCAGCATTCACTTGAAGTAGGATCAAAACTATGCGGTTCTTAATAACTGGCGGCGCAGGTTATATTGGTTCACACACCTTGCTGGAGTTGCTCCAGGCCGGCCACCAAGCCGTGGTCCTGGACAACTTGTGCAACAGCTCCATGTCATCGCTACAGCGCGTGCAGCAAATAACCGGAGGTACACCGGTATTTATCCAGGGCGATGTTTGCGATCGGGCCACCCTTGACCGCATTTTTGCCGAACATGAGATTGACGTGGTGTTGCACTTTGCTGGCCTGAAAGCCGTCGGAGAAAGTGTAAAACAGCCGTTGTCCTACTATCAGAACAACCTCAGTGGCAGCATCACCCTGTGCCAGGCCATGGCAGCCGCAGGTGTATACCGCCTGGTGTTCAGTTCTTCCGCCACCGTGTACGGCGATCCGGTGCAGATACCGATTGTCGAGAGCTGCCCACTGGGAACACCCACCAACCCCTATGGCTGTTCCAAGTTAATGGTGGAAAAAGTCTTGCAGGACATGGCGACCGCCGATCCACGCTGGTCAGTTGCGCTGCTGCGTTACTTCAATCCGGTGGGCGCGCATCATAGTGGCCTGCTAGGCGAGGACCCAAATGGCCCGCCGGAGAACCTGTTGCCCTACATCAGCCGTGTCGCCGTGGGAAAACTCGAAGGGCTCTCCATCTATGGCAACGACTATCCGACGCACGATGGCACCGGTGTTCGGGATTACATCCATGTCGTTGATCTTGCCAAAGGGCATCTAGCCGCCGTGGACTACATTTCCCAACACTCCGGCATAAACGCCTGGAACCTGGGGACGGGTGTGGGTTACTCAGTACTGGAGATGATCCGGGCATTCGAAGCGGCCTCTGGCTGCAGCATTCCCTACACCCTCTCCCCCCGTCGGCAGGGCGACATTGCGCAATGCTGGTCAGATCCGTCCAAGGCACTTCACGATCTGGGCTGGAAGGCAGAACTCGGTTTGAAAGAGATGATGGAAGATACGTGGCGCTGGCAGTCGAACAATCCAGATGGATACAGGTAGTTTTAAATGAAGATTGCGCTGGTCGGAACGACTGCTGCGTGCGTTTACGGATTTCGTGCAGATCTGATCAAGGCCCTGGTTGCTGCCGGCCATGAAGTCTATGCATTGGCATTGGATTACGACGAAAAGAGCCGGGAAAAGGTCCAGAAACTTGGAGCCCTTACTGTCGACTACAGCTTCAGCCGCACTGGCTTGAACCCGTTTTCCGATATTGCCAACACCCTCAAACTGGCAAAGATCCTCAAGCAGATAAAACCGGAACTGGTGTTCTCCTATTTTTCCAAGCCGGTGATATTCGGGACCTTTGCCGCAGTGCTGGCTGGCGTCAAACGCCGGGTCGGCATGCTTGAGGGGCTAGGGTATGTCTTTACCGACACACCCTCTGGAACCGGCTACAAACTGAGGGTACTAAGGCAAGTCCAGGCACTTCTTTATCGCCTGTCTTTTCCCTTTCTCGAGAGGATTATTTTCCTCAACCCGGATGATCCGGTCGACCTGATAGACAAGTACCGCATCACTGTAAAAAGAGTTGATGTGCTGGGCGCCATAGGCCTGAATCTTCAAGACTACCCCTACTCTCCCACCGTCGCTAAAGCACCCATTTCCTTTCTGTTTATCGGCAGGTTGCTTGCGGAAAAAGGCGTGAACGAATATGTGGCAGCGGCTCGACTGGTAAAGGAGCGCTACCCGCAGACTCGGTTCGTGATGCTGGGCGGGCTGGACGAAGAAAACCCCGGCGGCCTATCGGCGGCGACGCTCAAACAACTGGTCGAAGATGGGCTGGTGGTACACCCAGGACATGTCTCCAATGTCGTGGACTGGATTATCGAATCCGACGTGTTCGTCTTGCCGTCCTACTATCGAGAAGGTGTTCCTCGAAGTACGCAAGAGGCGATGGCCGTGGGGAGAGCCGTAATCACGACAGATGGGCCAGGCTGCCGTGAAACGGTGGTCGATGGCGTAAATGGCTTTCTAGTGCCACGTTGGTCGGCGCAAAAGCTCGCAGAAAAGATGCTCTTCATCATCGAGCACCCCGAACGCCTGGAAAAAATGGGCCAGGAAAGCTATCGCATGGCCCAGGAAAAGTTCGATGCGCAAGAGGTCAATCAGCGACTGTTGAACCTGTTGAATATCTGATGATGAATCCGACGGCATGCACTCCATGCCAATGGCCGGCAACTTATCCAGAGGAAGCTGCTCCGACGCAGCCAGCCTGAATGATCTGCACGGCCCGTCGGCCATCAGCAGAACTGCGGTGACGGCACCTCAAGATAGGTGACTGCTCCCTAGCATTGCTTACAATATCCCTCCCCCCATTTTCTAGGCTTATTGATGCCCTCCTCCCCTCCTTCCCACGTCGCGATTATCGGCGGTGGCCCCGCCGGCCTGATGGCCGCCGAGGTACTGAGCCAGGCCGGGGTTCGGGTCGACCTGTACGACGGCATGCCATCGGTGGGCCGAAAATTCCTCCTGGCTGGGGTCGGTGGCATGAACATCACCCACTCCGAAGCCTATCCGGCCTTCCTTTCCCGCTACGCCGAGCGGGCGCCGCACATCGCCCCGTTGCTGCGGGAATTTGGCGCCGAGGCGCTGTGCCAGTGGATTCATGAGCTGGGTATCCAGACCTTTGTCGGCAGTTCCGGCCGGGTCTTCCCCACCGACATGAAGGCCGCGCCGCTGTTGCGTGCCTGGCTCAAGCGCCTGCGCGATGCCGGTGTAGTTATCCACACCCGCCACCGCTGGCTGGGCTGGAATGCCGATAACAGCCTGCGAATCCATAACCCGGAAGGCGAAATCGCAGTACAGGCCGACGCCGTGCTGCTGGCCCTGGGCGGCGGCAGTTGGGCCCGGCTGGGATCGGACGGTGCCTGGCTGCCGTTGCTGGAACAGCGCGGCATCCCGCTGGCGCCGCTGGAGCCCAGCAACTGCGGGTTTGACGTGGCGGGCTGGAGCCCCTTGCTGCGCGAGAAATTCGCCGGCGCGCCGCTGAAAAACGTGGCCATCGGCCTCAACGACGATAAACCGCGACTGGGTGAATGCGTGATCACCGCCAGTGGCATCGAAGGCAGCCTGATCTATGCCTTGTCGGCACCGATTCGCCGGGCTATCCAGCAGCAAGGCGTGGCCACCGTGCATATCGACTTGCTACCGGGCAAGGCTGCGGACAAAGTCCTGGCAGCGCTGAGCAAGCCACGGGGTTCGCGCTCCATGGCCAAGCACCTGCACAGCCAGTTGGGCATCGATGGACTCAAGGCCGCCCTGCTGCGCGAACTGACCGATGCCCAATGCTTCGCCGATCCAGCCTCGCTGGCCCAGGCCATCAAGGCCTTGCCCCTGAATCTGGTAAAAACCCGCCCGCTGGACGAAGCCATCAGCAGTGCTGGCGGCGTGCCCTTTGAAGCGCTGGATGAACGACTGATGCTCAAGGCCCTGCCGGGGGTGTTCTGCGCCGGCGAAATGCTCGACTGGGAAGCCCCCACCGGCGGCTACCTGCTCACCGCCTGCTTTGCCGGCGGGAGAGCCGCAGGAATGGGCATCAAGGGCTGGCTAAACGACAAGACCTAAGCCGCAAGCTTCAAAACTTGCAGCTTGCCCCTAGAAGCTTGCCGCTGCCCCTCAAGGCTTCCTTTTGCGCGGCCCCGTGTTGAAGACCGGCACTTTACGCACCGGTTTTACTGCAGGGGCTTCGGCCACTTCACCGCTTTCCACCCACTTGCCGAGGTTGCGCTTGCCACCGGAGGTCTTGGGTTTTTTCGGCTTTTTCGGCTTTTTCACCACTTGGCCGCTGGCGTCGGTTTCCGGCACCCGGTGCTCGGGCACAAAATCCGGCTCGTCATGGCGCTTGAGGGTCTGGCGAGTCAGGGTCTCGATCGCCGACAGCAGGTTCACCTCATCGGCGCACACCAGGGAGATCGCCTCGCCGGTGGCACCGGCACGCCCGGTACGGCCAATGCGGTGGATATAGTCTTCGGCGACGATCGGCAAATCGAAGTTGACTACCAGCGGCAGGTCTTCGATGTCGAGGCCGCGGGCGGCGACGTCGGTGGCCACCAGGATCTGCGTCTCGCTGGCCTTGAACCGATCCAGCGCACGCTGGCGGGTGGCCTGGGGTTTGTCGCCGTGAATACCATCGGCGTTGACGCCCATGCCCTGAAGTTTTTCCACCAGGGCATCGACCCCGTTACGGGTCTTGGCGAACACCAGCACCTGCTTCCACTTGCCTTTGCGCATCAGGTGCACAAACAGTTCCGGTTTGCGCTTCTTGTCCACCGTCACCACCCATTGCTTGACCGTGTTGGCAGCAACGTTGCGCGGGCTGACTTCGATGCTCAGCGGGTCGTTGAGCATCTGCCCGGCCAGCAGGCGGATTTCGTCGGAGAAGGTGGCGGAAAACAGCAGGGTCTGACGCTTTTTCGGCAGCACGCGGTAGATGTTCGACAGCTCTTCCGAGAAGCCCAGGTCGAGCATCCGGTCGGCTTCGTCCAGCACCAGGGTTTGCAGTTGGTTGAACTTCAGCGCGTTCTGGCGGAACAGATCAAGCAACCGACCCGGGGTGGCGACCAGCAGGTCGACGCCCTTGCGCAGCTTCATCATCTGCGGGTTGATGCTGACGCCGCCGTACACCGCGTAGGTGCTCAGGGGCAGGTTTTCGGCGTATTGGCGCACGCTTTCGTGCACTTGTTCGGCCAGCTCGCGGGTGGGCACCAGGATCAGCGCGCGGACTGAGTTGGCGGTGACTTTTGGCCCTTCCATGGCCAACAGTTGCAACAGCGGCACGGCAAAACCGGCGGTCTTGCCAGTGCCGGTCTGGGCGGCTGCCATCAGGTCGCGACCGGCCAGTACGGCTGGAATAGCTTGCGCCTGCACCGGGGTCGGGGTCTGGTAGCCAAGCGTTTCGAGAGCACGCAGCAAGGGTTCGATCAGGCCAAGAGTGGCGAATGTCATGGGGGTACCGTAGGAAAAATGTCAGCACAGGGTGCAATGCGCGGCAGTTTACCCTAATTCAGGGGCGTTCTCCTGAGTCGAAACCCAGGCACGGCGGACAATCGCCGAGGTGGACGCTCGGCCGCCAGCCGAGCAGAATTGCCCTGCGCGGGCGGATCGATGCGCCCTGGTGCCCGTCCTATCGCGCCCCCAATGCCTTGCACCTCAGGAGCCACTGCCCCCATGGACAACGAAAACCCCTTCCAGGCCCCCGCGGCCGAACTGCTCGCCGACAAGACCCCCGCCCACAATCAGCGCCTCTACAGTGTGGCCGCCGTCGGCCTGGGCACCTTCTTCGGCACCTCGGTGGCGGGCGCCTACTTTATCGTCCAGAACCTCAAGGCACTGGGCCGTGAGTCCGAGGCCAACACCGTCTGGGCAATCGGCATCGGACTTTTTGTCGCCATGACCCTGGCCGGGTTTTTCCTGCCGGATAACATCCCCGCCGTGGTCTTCGTCCTGCCGCCTCTGTTTGCGATGAACGCTTATGCGCGTCAACTGTTCGGGCCGCTGTTGCTGGGGCACAAGGCGAGCAACGGTCCGTTCTACTCGCTATGGCGCGTCGCGGGTATCGGCCTGCTGTTTTCAGCGGCGGTGGTGGGCCTGATGGTCGCCGTGCTGATGCTGACGGGCTATGCCTGACCCCTGCGCGCTGAAAACCACAACGCCGGGCAATGCCCGGCGTTTTTTATGGGGCCCGGCATCAGCACGGGCACGGGCACGAACACCGGCCAAGTCCAGCTGTCGCCAACCCTCACAAACGGCGGCCTGCTTCAGGTCGCGGTCTGCTCTTCCACCACCGGCTTGGGCCGGCGCCACTGCGGCAGGCCGATCAGCACCACGGCGCTGATGATCACCACCATCGCCAGGGCCTCCTCGGTGCCGATGGTCTCGCCGACAAACACGATCCCCAACAGCACGGCCACGGCCGGGTTGACGTAGGCGTAGCTGGTGGCCGCGGCCGGGCGCACGTGCTTGAGCAGGTACATATAGGCGTTGAAAGCGATGATCGAGCCAAAACCCACCAGGTAGGCCAGGGCGAGCCAGCCTTCCAGTGGCGGCACGCTCTCCAGCTGTTCGCCGCTCAGGGCACTGCCGATCAGCAACACCACGCCACCCACCAGCATCTCTGCGGCACTGGCCATGGCGCCCTGGGGCAGCGGCAAGTGCTTGCTCCATACCGAACCAAAGGCCCAGGCGGCGGCTGCGAACACCAACAGGCCCGCACCCAGTGGGCTGGCTTGCAGGTTGGAACCGAGGTTGAGCATGCCGATGCCGATCAGGCCAAGGACGATGCCGGCCCATTCCAGCCGCGTATTACGCGCGCCCCAGAAATAACCGCAGAGCAAGGTGAACAGCGGCACGGTGGCCACCGCCAGCGCCGCCACACCCGAGGCCACGCCGGTGTGTTCGGCCACGCTGACCGCGCCGTTGCCGCAGCTGAGCAGCAGAATGCCGATCATCCCCGCCGCCTTCCACTGCGCCCAGGTAGGTGCCGGCACGCCGCGCCAGCGCAGGAAGCCATACATCAGGCTGCCGGCCAGCACAAACCGAATCCCGGCCAACAACAGCGGCGGCCAGTATTCGATGCCGATGCGAATCACCAGGTAGGTCGAACCCCAGATCACATACAAGGCAAAAAAGGCGGCAATCAACGGCAAGGGAAAACGGCGAAGGCCAGGCATAAGCAGCTCGGTAGGCAGGCAATGGGAACGCTATTTTAGAAAGCCGGAGCAGGGAAATTAAGTTACAAAACCTGTTTATAAGGCCCGTACACTTTCCAAAATAGGGAGATTGCGGCTATAAGCCATGCTTTCGAAAGCCCGGGCCTTTGGGAGCCTTATCATGGACAAATATGACCGCATGCTCCTCGCTGCACTGATCGAAAACGGCCGGGCGACCTATGCCGAATTGGCGCGCAAGGTGAATCTGTCAGCCCCCGCCGTGGCCGAGCGCGTGGCCAAGCTTGAGTCCAGCGGAGTGATCACCGGTTATCAGGCCAACGTCGACATGGCCAAGCTCGGGCTGCCGATCCAGTGCGTGATCGAACTGCGCCTGGCCCAGCACGGCAACCAGAAGGCCTATGACGAACTGGCCCGGATCCCGCAGTTGACCGAGTGCTACCGGGTCACCGGCGACCCCTGCATGATCATGCGCGCCGCCGTGGCGTCGATGCCGGAGCTGGAAGACCTGATCAATCGGGTGGCGCAGTTCGGCTCCAGCAAGACTTCGATCGTGCTCTCCAGCGCCATCGAACGGCGGGTGCCCCTGGGCCAGTTGGAACACAACGGCAAGTAAGCGAGTTTCACTGACGGCGCCGAACGAACAGCCCTAGAACCCGCGATGGCGCTTGAGGTGGTCGGGAATTTTCGCCGCCGGGACTTTCTGCAATGTGCACAGGAAGTCATGGGACAGCTCGCGCAGGCCGTGGGTGCGGCGCAGTTCCTCGGCCAGGTGCGTGGTGAGGTTGGCCGCCATCTCGGCATCGGCCATGGCCCGGTGAGCCTGGCCGGTATGGGGCAGGCCGGCAAACTGGGTCAGGGTCCCGAGCTTGTGGTTGGGCGCCGCCGGCATCAGGCGCCGCGCCAGCAACAGGGAACAGGCGAAGTTCTGCAAGCGGGTGCGCTTGATCCGTCCCAGCTCGAAATCCCAGAACTTCTGGTCAAAGGCGGCGTTGTGCGCCAGCAACGGCGTGGTGCCGACGAACTCGTTGACCTCGTTCATCACCTGCTCCGCCGAAGGCGCGGTGCGCAGCATGGCGTTGCTGATGCCGGTCAGTTGCTCGATAAAACCCGGCACCCGCACGCCGGCATTCATCAGGCTCTGGTAACGCTCGACGATGCGCCCCTGCTGCAGGATCACCACGGCAATTTCCGTGGCCCGGCAACTGCTGCTCGGGGAGATCCCGGTGGTTTCAAAGTCGATGACTGCAATGCGTTCCAAACCTGTCCAGCTCCGTACAAAAAATAATCAGTTCTTCAGCAGCAACGCGCCTTCGATCGGCACGTAGCGCGAGGCGGCGCGAATCAGCGAATTGGCGGTGAGCCCCGGCACGCCATAGGCGACGGCCTGGACCCCATGCTTGTGGATGATGCGTTCGAGCAGCATGTCGAAGTCACCATCGCCGGAGGCCAGCACCACCTCATCGACGTGAGCCGCGGCGTCCATGATGTCGATGGTGATGCCCACGTCCCAGTCGCCCTTGGCCGAGCCGTCGCTGCGCTGGATATAGGGTTTGAGTTTTACCGTGAAGCCCAGGTTGCGCAGGATCTGCTGGAACTGCTGCTGCTTGCTGTCACCGCGATCGATGGCATAGGCATAGGCTTCGACGATCTGCCCCTGTTTGCTGATATCAGCCCACAGGGCGGCGTAGTTGAAGTGGCAACCATAGGCCTGGCGCACGGTGTAATAGAGGTTCTGGACGTCGGCGAACACAGCGATTTTTTTCACCGCTAATCCTCATGGCGCTGGAGCGCGCAGGCTGGATCGGGACTCAAACCCCGAAAAGTCGCCCAGTATGCCAGCCATGGGGAATGTTCCGCGAATAATCGGTCCGGGGGGCCGTGCCTCCCGGACCGAGCGCAGATCAGGCGAAGGGATCAGACGAAGGAATCGTCGTCAGAGAACGAACTGTCGTCGCTGCCGTAATCGGCATCGTCCAGGCCGCCCTGGTCATTGCTGCCCCAGGAGTCGTTATTGGCCAGGCGCTGGTCGTCATTGCCCCAGCCACTGCCGCTATCGCTGACCGGAGCCGGCTCTTCCTTGATCACTTCCACCACTTCCTGGGGTTGCTGGTTGCTGTGGAACAGGCTGCTGATGCCTTGCGCCAGCATCACACCACCCGCCACCCCGGCTGCGGTTTTCAACGCCCCACCGAGAAACCCGCTGCCCGCCGGTGCGGCTGGCTGCCCGTAGTTTTGCGGCGGCGCCGCATAATTTTGCGGTGCCGCACCAAAATTCTGCTGCGGCTGGGCATTGAAGGACGGCCGCGCCGGTTCACGCCAGCCACCGCTGGACGCCGGCGCAGCACTTTGCGTCGGGGCTGGCTGCGCGTCGCGGGAGCCGCCAAAGATGCTCGACAGGAATCCCCCACCGGTGCTCGGCGCCGGGGCGGCGGCCTGGGCCCTGGCTTGCTGCAGTTCGTTTTGCAATTGCTGGATTTGCTGGGTCAGCTGCTTGTTCTGCTCATCAAGGCTCTTGAGTGCGGCCTCCTGCACCAGAATCGCCTGGGTCATGAAATAGCCCGCGGCGGGCTGGCGGGTCAGATGCTCCTTGATCCGCGCCTCGGCCTGGGCGTCGCGTGGGGCTGAATCCGTTTCGGCTTGCTGCAACCGTGAAAACAGTCCATCGATCAGGGCTTGCTCTTCGCTGTTCATGGCGACCTCTTTAGATTGCCGGTAGAAAACTGGCCCTTGTCCGTTGTGGATAAAGGGTTTGACCAGGAAACGGGCTGATGCCCGGATCAGTAATGGGGCTGTTGCCCGGGCTTTCAATAGGCTTTACCGAACGTTTACGTTTGCTTGCCCGGGGCCCGCATCGGTTAAAGTGGCAAACCGCTCTGCCACTGCGATACCAACCGATGAATCCGTTAGACGTGCTCCGCGACTCCTTGTTCTTCTTCCGGCGCAACCTGGGACAGATCGTGCCCTTGTGCCTGCCGTTGGTGGTACTCGAAGCGCTGTTGCAGCAAGTCGTCGATAACGCCCTGGGCCCCGATGCCTTCCCCGGCTACAGCGTGCTGGTGGGGCTGCTGGTCTACCCGCTGTACACCGGCGCCCTGATTCTGTTTCTCGATGCCCGCAGCCGTGGCGAATCACCTCGCACCCGTGACCTGCTGGCCATGTCCCTGACGCTGTGGCCGCGCTTTGCCCTGCTGACCGCCACCAGCACCCTGCTGATTCTGCTCGGGCTGTCGATGTACTTCCTGCCCGGGCTGTGCGTGATGGTGATGCTGGCATTCGCCGAATACCTGCTGGTGCTCAAGGGCCTGCAACCGCTGGCGGCGATCAAGGAAAGCCTGCGCCTGACCCGTGGTCATTTCCTGCGCATCCTGGTGTGCATCCTCTGTGTGATGACCCCGTTGTGGCTGCTCAAGGGCGCCAGCAGTGCGGCCTACCCGGACCCGCAGAACGCCTTCCTGGGGTTGGTGATCGACAGCGCCTACAGCTTCCTGCAGTTGTTCACCAGCGTGGTGCTGTTCCGCCTGTTCATGCTGATCAGCGATCTGCCCGACAAACGCTGAAACCGACACCGGCCGCTCTGCCCCTTGGGCCGCGGCCCTGCTCTCGGTTATGCTCGCGCTCAATCCTGCAACGCCATAAGCCGAGCCGATGACCCGTCTACTTCGCTTCACCCTGCTGGGCCTGCTCCTGCTGGCCGGACTGTTTGCAAGCCTGGTCTACAGCCTGACGTGGCGCCCGGATGCCAAGGAGTCGCTGCCCGTCAGTTGCGCGGCCAAGGCCCCGATCCTGATGCCCGGCCAGGCGCTGAAGGTGATGACCTGGAACGTCCAGTACCTGGCCGGCAAGCGCTATGTGTTCTGGAATGACCAGGCCCAGGGCCCGGATGAAAGCCCCACCACCGAGGACATGGCCTTCAGCCTCGACGAGGTGGCACGGGTTATCCGCGACGAGCAACCCGACATCGTCTTGCTGCAGGAACTGGACAACGGCGCCAAGGCCAGCGCTTACCAGAACCAGCTCAAGCTGTTGCAGGAACGGGTCACCGACCTCTACCCCTGCAGCACCCAGGCCTACGACTGGAAGGCCGACTTCATTCCCTCACCGCATATTTTCGGCAGCGTCGGCCGGCAACTGGCCACCCTGAGCCGCTACCAGATCGAGCACGCCGAACGCCTGCAACTGCCGATCGCCTCCGCCAATCTGCTGAGCCGTCAGTACCAGCCCAGGAACGCCCTGCTGGTGAGCTACCTGCCCCTGACCGACGGCGGGCAGATGGCCATTCTCAACACCCACCTGGAACGGGCGAAACAAGCCGACGAGACCTTGCCCAACCAGGTCACGGCCATCGCCAAGGTGCTCGACATGTTCGAAGGGCGCGGCACGCCCTGGCTGATCGGTGGCGACTTCAACCTGCTGCCCCTGGGCCAGTACCAGCGCCTGGCGCCGGAACAGCGCGCGCCCTACGCCGCCGACAGCGCGCTGCACCTGCTGTGGGACAAATATCCGATGGTGCCGACCAATACCCAGGCCGGCGGCATTGACCGCGAAAACTGGCTGACCCACTACCCCAACGACCCGAGCCTCAGCGGCCCTGACCGCACGGTCGACTACCTGTTCTACAGCCCGCGCATCAAGCGGGTCGAGGCCCGGGTCAGGCAGGACGACACCTTGCGCATCTCCGACCATTTACCGGTGATCGCCCGCTTCCTGCTGCCTGCCGCGCAATAACCCGCGTTTATTGACCGGGCTACTTGCGCGGCTTGGCCCGCGCGGTCGCTTCGGCCACCAGCGGGTCGTCCGGCCAATAGTGTTTCGGGTAGCGGCCCTTCAAGTCTTTTTTCACTTCGGCGTAGGTGCTGCGCCAGAAGTTGGCCAGGTCCTGGGTTACCTGTACCGGACGCCGGGCCGGCGATAACAGGTGCAGCTTGACCACCTGTCGGCCACCGGCGATGCGCGGGGTCTCGGCCAAGCCGAACAGCTCTTGCAGGCGCACCGCGAGAATCGGCGGCTGCTCGCTGTAGTCCAGGCGAATCGACGAACCCGAGGGCACGCTCAAATGCTGCGGCGCCAGCTCGTCGAGGCGTTGCGGCAGCGGCCAGGGCAACTGATTGCGGACGATGCTCGACAGGTCCAGTTGGGCGAAATGACTGAGCCGCGAGACTTTGCCCAGGTACGGCAGCAACCAGTGCTCCAGGCCCTTGAGCAAAGCGCCGTCACTGACATCGGGCCACTCGCTGTCTGACTTGGCGGCAAGGTCCAGTTGCCGCAGCAAGGCCACTCGTGCCTGCCACTGGCGCAACTCCGGGGTCCAGGGCAACAGCTCCAGCCCCTTGCGCCGCACCAGGTTGACCAGCGCCTGGCTGCGCGCCGCCTCGTCCAGCCCGGTCAGGGGTTCGCGACTGAGCACCAGTTCGCCAACCTTGCGCTGGCGCTCGGCTCGCAGCACACCTTCGCGCTCGTCCCAGTCCAGTTGATCGACGGTGCGAACCTGCTCGGCCAAGACCGAATCGAACAGTGCCGGATCGAAATCGGTCGCCAGGTAAATCCGCTCCTCGCGCTGCCCCTGGCGGCTGCCCAGATCGGCAATCACCAGCCAGGCTTGCTTCATCAGGCTGTCGGCCTCGCTGAACAGCGCCGCACGCCCGTTGGCCAGGCGATACTCAGCCCCCCCGGGACGCCGCTGCTGAGCCACGCGATCCGGATAGGCCAGGGCCAGCAAAGCCCCCAGCCAGCGCGGATGCTCGGGGTCCGGCACCGCGGCGCTGGCGTTGCCCCGCAGGTAGCCGCGGTACTGTCGCGCCAATTGCCGTGCCCGCTGCACCCCACCCTGGGCACCGCGCGCCGCGCGGGCTTCGCCCGACAACAACACCAGGCGGCTGTGCAAGTCGGCACCGGCACCGCGCAGGATGTCCCGTTCGCCAAGCAGCGCGGCCACATCGCAGGCCATGTCCGCCAGCCCCAGGGCCTGGCCGCGCAGCAGCAAATGGGCGATGCGTGGATGGGCCGGCAATTGCGCCATGGCCTGGCCGTGGCGCGATAACGTAGCCTCTTCACCGGCCTTGGCTTCCAGGGCACCGAGGCGCTCCAGCAAGTCCCGGGCCTGGGTGTAAGCCGCAGTGGGCGGCCCATCCAGCCACACCAATTGCCCCGGAGCGACGCCCCAGCGGGCCAGTTGCAGAGCCAGCCCGGCCAGATCCGCCTGGAGGATTTCCGCACTGGCATAGGCCGCCAGTTGCTCATGCTGATCCTCGGACCACAGGCGATAACACACCCCGGGCTCCAGGCGCCCCGCACGGCCGGCACGTTGTGTGGCGCTGGCGCGAGAGATGCGCTGGGTATCGAGACGGGTCATGCCGCTGCCCGGGTCGAAGCGCGGCACCCGCGCCAGCCCGGCATCGATTACCACGCGCACGCCGTCGATGGTCAGGCTGGTTTCCGCGATGTTGGTGGCCAGCACCACTTTGCGCTGGCCGGCCGGCGCCGGGTCGATGGCCGCACGCTGGGCTGCAAGATCCAGCTCGCCGTGCAGTGGGCACAGCAGGATCTCGCGACAGTCCCCCAGGGCCTCGGCCAGTTGCTGATGTACCCGGCGGATCTCTGCCTGCCCCGGCAGGAACACCAGCAGGCTGCCGGGCTCATCGTTGAGGGCCTCAAGAACGGTCTGCACCACCCGTGGCTCGATAAACTCGCCAGGCTGATAAGGCCGCCCCCAACGCTGGGTCACCGGGAACATGCGCCCTTCGCTGCGCAGGATCGGCGCATCGTCGAGCAGCTGCGACAGGCGCTCGCCTTCCAGGGTGGCCGACATCAGCAGGATCTTCAGCGGTTGCTCATCACGAAACAGCTCGCGGCCATTCAGGCTCAGGGCCAGGGCCAGGTCGGCGTCGAGGCTGCGCTCGTGGTACTCATCGAAAATCAGCAAACCCACGCCATCCAGCGCCGGGTCGTCCTGCAGGCGGCGGGTCAGAATGCCTTCGGTGACCACTTCGATACGGGTGTTGGGGCCGACCTTGCTGTCCAGGCGGATGCGGTAGCCCACGGTTTCACCGACTTTCTCCCCCAGCTCGCTGGCCAGGCGCTCGGCCGCCGCGCGGGCTGCCAGGCGCCGTGGTTCGAGCATCAGGATGGTCTGTCCGGCCAGCCACGCTTCATTCAACAGGGCTAAAGGCACGCGGGTGGTCTTGCCGGCACCCGGCGGTGCTTCGAGCACCGCCTCATTGCGTGTCGCCAGGGCGGCGCGCAGTGCAGGCAAAACTTCATCAATTGGCAAAGAATTCATGCTGGCTCCAAAACAGAGGCGCGAGTATAACGGCGAACTGCCTGGCGTTAATCACGGTCTGAACTCAAACCGACAACGCTTCACCCCCTTTGGCTTCACGCTTTGCTCAGGAGATTTCCATGCGTATTCCCTTCCGTTTGATTGGCGGTGTGCTGGTCGCCACCCTGCTGACCCAGGTCACCGCCTGCGGCTCGATTTTCTTCCCGGATCGACGCGGCCAGATCGAAGGCAAGATCGACCCCCTGGTGGCCGTGCTCGATGCCGTGGGGCTGCTGTTTTACGTGATCCCCGGGTTGATCGCCTTCGGCGTCGACTTCGCCACCGGCGCCATCTACCTGGAGCCCGGAAAAACCGCGCAGATCGCCCCGGAAAAACTCCAGCAAGCCATAGGCGCCGACGGCAAAGTCGATAACCGCAAACTGCAGGCGATTCTCGAAAGCGAACTGGGCGGCAGCTTTCCGCTGGATGATCCGCGCCTGATCCAGCACAAAGGCAGCGTGCAACAGTTGGCGCTGTACGGCCTGCAACCTGCGGCCTGAAGCGGCCTCTGAAGGAATTCGCCTCGTATGAGCACTAGTCCGGAACACGCGCGCCTGCTGCGCCTGGCCACCCGCGCATCATTGGCGGTGGCCAGCATCCTGATCGTGGCCAAGGCCGTCGCCTGGTGGCTCAGCGGCTCGGTGAGCCTGCTGGCGGGCCTGACCGATTCGTTGCTCGACGGTGCGGCGTCCTTCCTCAATCTGCTGGCGGTGCATTACGCCCTGCGCCCGGCCGATGACGATCACCGGTATGGCCACGGCAAGGCCGAGTCGCTGTCAGGCATGGCCCAGGCGGTGTTCGTCGCCGCCAGTGCGGTGCTGATTGCGATCCAGGCCATCGAACGCCTGAAAAACCCCGAGCCGCTGGGCGCGCCCTGGGTCGGTATCGGCGTGATGCTGCTGTCCCTGGCCCTGACCGTGGCCTTGCTGATGGTACAGAGCCGGGTCATCCGCGAAACCGGCTCCACGGCGGTACGGGCCGACTCCCTGCATTACCGTTCGGACTTGCTGCTCAACGCCAGCATCCTGGTGGCCCTGATGCTCGCCAGTTTCGGCTGGCACCAGCTGGACGCCTGGTTTGGCCTGGCGATCGCCGTCTACATCCTGTGGAGTGCGCTGCAGATAGCCCGCGAGAGCGTGGCCGTGCTGATGGACGAAGAATTGCCGCCGGATGTCAGCCAGCACATGCTGGAACTGGCCTGCGCCGTTCCAGGGGTGCTGGGTGCCCATGACTTGCGCACGCGGATCTCCGGCAGTCACTGGTTCGTGCAATTGCACCTGGAACTGCCGGGGGACTTGAGCTTGTCAGTGGCCCATGGCATCAGCGACCAGGCCGCCGATGCGATCCATGCCGCCTACCCGAGGGCCGAAGTGCTGGTGCACGCCGACCCACAGGAAGTGGTGCTGGCTGCCAGGGGTCAGTAAGTCACCTGATAACCGCGTGAGCTCAGGCAACTGCCCTGGGCCTGGCGGTAGGTCTGCACCACTTCGGGCGCAGGCGGATAGGTGGCCACTGCCGGATCGAAACCACTTTGCTGCACGGCCCAGCGATAGCAGTCGTAACGGTCCTGATCGATCTGCTGCGGCGATTGCCCGCTGACCGGGTAAGCCACCACGTCATAACCATTGCCCGCCTGTTGCGGCGGCGGGCTGGCCACCGGCGGCTGCACCACCACGTAGTCCTGGGTGTTGGCTTCGTAGGTGTAGTAGGCGCCCGCCGCGAGAAAGAACAGCGCGCTGCCGATCCAGACTTCCCGGGCGTAATCCGGCAGATAACCCACGCGAATGCCATAGGGCGGCGTCACCACGACGTAGCGCGGGCCTTGCGGGCGATACCAATAGCCACCGGAGAAGAAGTAGTCCTGGCCCCGATAAGGCACGCGGTAATTGCGATCCGGAAAACGGTCGATCACATACCCCGGGCGATACTGCGGGCCCGGCCCCCAACCGTTGCCATGCCCATCCGGGCGCCCCGGCCAGCGATGATCGTCGGCATGTCCGCCGCCCGGACGCGAGCCCGGCCCGCCCGCCTGCCAGTGCTGGTTGTAATCGTTGCGTCGAGGCGTGTCCTGGTAGTAGCCGCGCTGCGGCTCCTGGGTCTGGCGCACGGTGTCGGGACGCCCCTGGATCGGCAGGTTGTTCTGCGGGCGGGTTGCCGGCTGCACGGCAGGCTGCTGCACCGGACGGCCCTGGCCGTTTGGATCGTGCTGGGGACGGTTCTGCCATTGTCCACTCGGGTTCTGGCTTCCCGGGTTCTGGCCGTTATGTTCGAACTGGCGGCTGTTATCGCCGCGAATGATCTCATTCTGCGGCCGGGGCTGATTATTCTGAGGACGGTTCTGGTTGTTCTCCGGACGCGGCTGGGCGGGTGCCGGGCGCGCCTCTGGCGCATGTTCGCGCTGGCCGCCGCCATTGCCACCACCGGCGCCATGCTGAGGACGTTGTTGCGCCTCATCCCGCTCGTCGGCCAGCGACTGCGCGCTGACACTGATACACAGCAAACCAACACCTGCCAAACGCCAGATGCGCGACTTCATGCTATTCCTCACTGCGGATTAGGGCCTATAGATAAGACTGGAAAAGCACAGGCCGGTTCTGCGACAGGTTATCAGTCACGAGACTTATTTAGGGGCAATAAAAAAGGGGGACCCGTCGGTCCCCCCTTGAGATTTTCGTCCGTGCTCGGCGCTTGTGGCCCCGGCTCACCTCACTCCGTCTTCTGGACAGTGTGTAGCCCGGGGGCCGACTCAACCCTGTGGGGGTGGCGACCGCGGCTGGCCTGATTCGGCGGGCCGCACTGGACTCTATGTCCGGGCAGTGATTCTGGTGTTAAGAATAGGCCTGGAGCGTCGACACAGGATTGCGAAGATTGCTCAAATAAACATAGCTTGCGCAATTTTTAACTCAGGATAGATAATCTGGCGCAATAGTTATGACAAAGGCCTGTTCCATGAGCAAACTCGACCGTTACGACCTGAGCATTTTGGCTGAATTGCAACGCGACGCCCGCATCTCCAACCAGGAGCTGGCCGAGCGTATTGGCCTGTCACCCTCGCCCTGCTCGCGCCGGGTCAAGCAATTGGAGGACGACGGCTACATCTCGCGCCAGGTCGCCCTGCTCGATCGCAAGATGCTCGGCCTGAGCCTGACCGCCTACGTGCTGATCGGCATGGACCGGCACACCCCCGAGCGCTTCGAGAACTTTGAAGCGGCAATCCGCAGCCTGCCTCAGGTCCTGGAATGCAGCCTGGTGACCGGCATGGACGCCGACTACCAGCTCAAGGTCGTGGTGCCCGACATGGACCACTATCAGAAACTGCTGCTGGGCCACCTGACCCGCATCGAAGGCGTCACCAGCGTGCGTTCGAGCTTCGTCCTCAACCAGGTACTCAACAGCACCGAACTGCCACTTACCCACCTGCGCGGCTGATTACGCCGCGCCAGCGAGCCTGCCTGTGGCGACGTAACGCACGCAGATCAATGCCCTGCCCATACCCCTTGGCGTATACTCGGCCGGCCTTTTTTGCCCTGCCTGCGCTGGAGATGTTCGATGGATCCTGCAGTTTTCGAAGAATGGATGATGACGGTCCTGGTCAGCATCCTGATCATTTTCATGGCGTTTATCGTCTGGGATCTGGCGAAGAAGTCCAAGGCCGGGCGCTTCGGCTCGTTCATCCTGTTCTTCGTCCTGGGCCTGGGCGTGGCCGCCTTCATTATCAAGAGCGTGGTCATCGGCCTCATCGAGTCCGGGGTTCTATAAACGCGCCGGGACTTCCTTCCACTGCCCCTGATCCAGCCCGTCCAACGTCCAGTCGCCAATCCTGACCCGCACCAGGCGCAGGGTCGGCAGGCCAACCGCAGCGGTCATGCGCCGGACCTGACGGTTGCGCCCCTCGCGAATCACCAACTCCAGCCAACTGGTGGGCACGCTCTTGCGAAAGCGCACCGGCGGATTGCGCGGCCACAGCTCGGGCTCATCAAGGGCTCGGGCCTCGGCGGGCAGGGTTGGGCCGTCATTTAGCTGCACCCCATCGCGCAGTTGCTGCAATTGCTCGGCGCTGGGCACGCCCTCGACTTGCACCCAATAGGTCTTGGCCAACTTGTGCCTGGGGTCGGCGATGCGCGCCTGAAGCTGGCCATCGTTGGTCAGCAGCAACAGGCCCTCGCTGTCACGGTCCAGGCGACCGGCCGGGTAGACGCCCGGTACGGCGATGAAATCCTTGAGGGTCGCTCGCCCTTGCTCATCATTGAATTGGGTCAGCACATCGAAGGGTTTGTTGAACAGAATCAGTTTCGGCTCGGTCGGCGGCGCCTTGGTGATACGGCGCGGCGCCTGGCCGGAAGACGGGCTGTTGCTGCCAGGACGGCGGGAAACGGGACGAGGGGGACGGGGCATGGTGAAAAGGACATTCAGCGATCAGGACCGACAATGCTAGTGGCCTGATCGCCAAATGACCATTCAATAAACACTCAGCGGAATGGCGGCTCGTCGAAGCTGCGCAGTTTGCGCGAGTGCAGCGAGTTGAGGTCGGTGCGCAGCAGGTCCACCGCTGCGATGCCGATCTTCAGGTGCTGGCTGACCGCTCGCTCATAAAAAGCGTTGGCCGAACCCGGCAGTTTGATTTCGCTGTGCAGCGGTTTGTCCGAGACACAGAGCAAGGTGCCGTACGGCACTCGCAGGCGATAGCCCTGAGCGGCGATGGTGCCGCTTTCCATGTCCACGGCCACGGCCCGGGACAGGTTGATCAGCGGTCGTTCCTGAGCCCAGCGCAACTCCCAGTTGCGGTCGTCGTAGGTCAGCACGGTGCCGGTGCGCAGGCGTTTTTTCAGGTCGTCTCCCTTCTCCCCGGTGACATTGGCCGCGGCTTGCTGCAAGGCCATCTGCACTTCGGCCAGGGCCGGAATCGGAATATTGGGCGGCACCACCCGGTCCAGAATCCCATCGCGGCGCATATAGGCGTGAGCCAGCACATAGTCACCAATGGTCTGCGACTGCCGCAGGCCACCGCAGTGGCCGATCATCAGCCAGCAATGCGGACGCAGTACCGCCAGGTGATCGGTGATGTTCTTGGCGTTGGACGGGCCGACGCCGATATTCACCAGGGTCACGCCATGGCCATCGGAGGCCTGCAGGTGATAGGCCGGCATCTGGTAGCGGTGCCAGACCACCCCGGCGGCAATCGCCGAGGCTTCGCCGTGGTCCATGGTTTTTTCGATGACCACGTTGCCCGGCAACACCATGCGTACAAAACGCGGATCGCTGCGCAGTTGCTCCAGGCCGTGGGTAATGAACTGGTCGACGTAACGGTGGTAGTTGGTCAGCAGGATCCAGGGCTGCACGTGGCGCCAGTCGCTGCCGGTGTAATGCACCAGGCGCCGCAGGGAAAAGTCCACCCGTGCGGCGTCGAACAGCGCCAGGGGCAAGGGGTCGGTGTTTTCCCAGTCATACAGGCCGTCGGCAATGCCGTCGGTGGCGGCGGACAGGTCGGTGCTGGGGAAAACCCGCGCCAGTACGGCGGCGGTCACGCCGGAGCCGGCCAGCTCATCGCCCTGTTCGACCACATAGGGATACGGAATATTCTGCTCGCTGACGCCCACTTCCACGGTCACGGTGAAGTCGTGCATCAACGGCACCAGTTGCTCCAGCAGGTACTTACGGAACGCCGCCGGATGGGTGACCGTGACACTGTAGGTGCCCGGCAGCTGGACCTTGGCATAGGCCCGGGTGGTTTGTGGGACTTCGCCCTGGCAGAGGTAGGTCAAACGTAATTCGGGGTAGCGAAACTGCGCCCGTTGCTCGGCGGTGGGTTCGACGCGATCCTTGAGATAGCGCTTGAGCGCCTGGCTCAAGGCGGAGGTGGCCCGCTCATGCAGTTGAGCAAGCCGATCCACGGCTTGCTCGGCGGTTTGAACGACAATAAAAGCTTCGGTCACGATAAGCATCCTGTGTTCTGATCTTGCAGGCGTTCATCTTGCCTGCATCGCCGCCTCACGGGAACCGCCCAATCGCTACCAGCCCCCAAGGTTGATCAAAAGGCCTGGGGCGTGCAGCGTGCCACTATCGCCGCGACATCCAGGCCCCGCGGCAAGATGCCGTAGACGCGCCCGGCATTGCCCAGGCGACTGGCGATAAAGGCATCACTGACGGCCGCATTGCCCGCCTCCAGCAACAGCTTGGCCTGCAACCCGAGCGCAATGTCTTCAGTGAGCTGCCGCGCGCGGTACTGGATATCGTCGGTGTCCTTGAACGCCTGTTGCAGCGTGGTGATATGAGCGGCCAGGCGTTTATCGCCATGACCATCGCCAAGCTCGGCGAACAACACATCCAGCACCCCGGGCTCTTTCGACAGGGCACGCAGCACATCGAGGCACTGCACATTGCCCGAGCCTTCCCAGGTCGAGTTGACCGGCGCCTCGCGGTACAGCCGCGGCAGGATGCTTTCTTCCACGTACCCGGCGCCGCCCATGCACTCGGCGGCTTCGTTGATCATGGCCGGCGCCCGCTTGCAGATCCAATACTTGCCCACTGCCGTCACCAGCCGCGAGAACTTGGCCTCCTGGCCATCATCCAGGTGATCCAGGGCCCGTCCCATGCGCAGGCTCAAGGCCAGGGCCGCTTCGCTTTCCAGGGCCAGATCGGCGAGGACGTTCTGCATCAGCGGCTGCTCGGCGAGCACCCGGCCACCCACCAGCCGATGGGCGCAATGATGGCTGGCCTGGGTCAGCGCCTGGCGCATCAGCGAGCTGGAGCCGACCATGCAATCGAAACGGGTCATGGCCACCATCTCGATGATGGTCGGCACCCCGCGTCCTTCCTCGCCCACCATCCATGCCAGGGCGCCGCGGAACTCCACTTCGCTGGAAGCATTGGAGCAGTTGCCGAGCTTGTTTTTCAGGCGCTGGATATAGAACTGATTGCGGCTGTCATCAGGGCGATGCCGGGGCAGCAGGAAACAGGTCAGGCCCTTTTCGGTCTGGGCCAGAGTCAGGAAGGCATCGCACATCGGCGCCGAACAGAACCACTTGTGCCCTACCAGCTCATAGGCCTGCCCGGGACCACCCGCTCCCACCGGATAAGCCCTGGTGGTGTTGGCCCGCACATCGGTGCCACCCTGTTTCTCGGTCATCGCCATGCCGATGGTCACACCGGCCTTGTGCGCGATGCCGACGTTGCGCGGGTCGTACTCGGTGGCCAGCACCTTGGGCAGCCATTGCTCGGCCAGGTCGGGCTGCAACTTCAACACCGGGACGCAGGCAAAGGTCATGGTCAGGGGGCAACCGCTGCCGGCCTCGGCCTGGCTGTGCAGGTAAGTCATCGCGGCGCGAGCCACGTGGGCACCGGGCTGGGCGTCGGTCCAGGGCAGCGACGGCAAGCCATGTTCGACGGCAGTACGCATCAACTGGTGATAGGCCGGATGAAACTCCACCAGGTCCAGGCGATGCCCAAAACGATCATGGCTGACAAACACCGGCTTGTTCTGATTGGCCAGGAAACCCGCCTCCATCAGCGGGCCACCGGCCAGCGCCCCATAGGCATCGATCCGCGGCTCGGCCCAGGCGCCGCCAAAACGCCGGGTCCACTCCTGCAGGGGCAGGTCGATGCGATACAGGTTGATGCCATCCAGAGACGGCGGCTGGTTGGTAACTTCGTGGGTTTCAGCGAACTGGTGCAGGTTCATGACGGGGCTCCTGAAGGCGTGACTGGCCTCAGTTAAGCACCCCACCCCCGGGGTTCAAAGTGTCATATACGCCTAAATATCGGCACTTTCACCCTGCTCAGGACAGAGCACACGCTTGAACAGCACCACCTGTAACTCCTCGAATTTCACCGGCCGGGCCACGTGTTCGATCCAGCCATAAGCCGTGCAATGTTCGCGCTCGGCAGCATGGGTGCAAGCCAGCGCCACCAGCACCGGCAACCTGGCGCAACCAGGCAAGGCCTGCACCTGGGCGCTGAACGCCGTGGCGTCCTGGGCGCTGATCTGGCAATCAAGCAGCACCCCATCCACCTTCTCCACCCGCAGCTGCTCCAAAGCCTGCGCGGTGCTGTCGACGCTGAGCACCCGATAACCGAGCTTGAGCAACATGCCACGCACCACCAACTGATTGATGCTGTTGTCATCCACCAGCAGCATCGTGCAATCCTCCGGCACCCGCCGGCACACCGAGCGCGCCTGGAACACCGAAGGGGTGTGCAGAGCGTGACTGACGTCCACTTCGAACTCGACCTCCAGGCGGAAGCAACTGCCGCGCCCCGGCTCGGACTCATGGGTCAGGTGGCCCCCCATCAGCTCAATCAACTGCCGGCAAATGGCCAGACCCACACCCAACCCGCCATATTCCCGGGTCATTGAGCTGTCGAGCTGGAAAAACCGCTGGTACAGGGTCGCCTCGTCCAGATTGACGAAGCCGATCCCGGTGTCGATCACGGCCAAGGTCAGCGCCTGGCGCCCATCAACCTCCGGCTTGGCGGTGATACGCAGGACCACTCCACCGACACGGGTAAATTTGATGGCATTGTCCAGCAGGCACTCCAGGCATTGATTGAGCTTGCCGCGATCACCCAGCAAGCGGTCCGGCACCCCGGCCGCCAGGTCGACATCGAACCCCAGGGCCTTGCCCGAGGCATTGGCCGCAAACTGCAGGCGCAGGCCATCAACCATCGAACGCAGGCTGAACGACTCGCGCTGCGCGCTGAGCTTGCCAGCCTGCAATTCGGTCAGGGTGAGGATGCCGTTGACCATGCGCATCATGTCCCGCGCCGAGCCGGCGGCGGTTTGTTGATATTGCTCAAGCTCCGGATCCAGATCGAGGGTCTGCATCAGTTCCAGGGAGCCGATCACCCCATTCATCGGGGTGCGCAATTCGTGGGTCAGGGTGGCCAGGAACTCGTCCTTGAGCCGATTGCTGTGGGCCAGTTGCTGGTTCAGCACTTCAAGCTTCTGCCCGGCATCGAACAGGGTCTGCGCCTGCTGCTCGCGCATCGAGTTGATCCGGTCGGCCAGGGCCAGGGACAGCAGCGCCACCTCGATCGCCGAACCGATCTGGCTGGCGTACATGGTCAGGAACACGTTAGGCAGGTAACCGAGCACCATCAGGGTGTTGATCACCCCGCCGAACAGAAACGCCGACCAGGCGATGATGAAATAGCGTGCCACGCGCAAGCCTCGGTACCAGACCACAATCCCGGAAACGAAGATCACCACGGTAAAGATCAGGGCCAGGCCGGTCGCCAGGCGCAAGGCCAGGGCGTAGCTGGTCATCAGCGACAGGCCCAGCACCACGGCGCTGCAGGCGATCAGCACTAACAACAGGCGATCAACCCAACGGCTGTGGCTTGAGGTCTGCAGGAAACTGCGGGCGAACTGGCTGCCGAACAGCGCGGCCGAGGCGATGAAGAATGGCGTGGCGGCGTTGGCCCACCATGGGTTGTTCGGCCAGAAATACTCGACCGCCGCGCCGTTGACCGAGAGCTGGTACAGGCCGAACGAGGCGATATAGAAGATGTAGTAGAGGTAGCTGGTGTCGCGCACGCTGAGGTAGATGAACAGGTTGTAGATCAGCATCCCCAGCAGCACGCCGTAAATCAGGCCCAGTACGTACAGGCGCATCGGCTGCGCCTCGAGGTAGGCGGTGCTCGACCAGAGGGTCAGCGGGGCCTGGATCGAACCCTCGCTTTGCAGGCGCAGGAACACCGTCTTGTGCTCGTTGGGCGCAAAACTCAGGTCGAACAGGTAGTTGTTCTGGCGGATCTGCCGGCTGTCGAAGGGCAAGGCGTCGCCCGTTCGGCCAGCCAGGCGGTAGCCGGAGCCTTCATCGGGCAGATAGAGGTCGAGATGGTCCAGCGGTGGGTAAGCCAGTTCCAGCAACCAGGTGCGCTGCGCAGTGGAGTTGCCGGGCCGGTAATCCAGGTCGACTTTCAACCAGAACACCGAGTGCGAGTAACCGGCATTGAGGGTGGGCTTTTCGTGGGTTTTGAAATTGCCAGCCAAAGCCTGTGAACTGACTTCGGCGATGGTCGCCTCGCCACTCACATCTTCGAACACCTGCATGACCTGGCCCAAGGGCAGGCGCTGAGTGAACTCGTCGAACTCGACCGCGCCAGCCAACATTGGCACACACAACAGCAACATCAACAAATAGCGCATAAAGCCCCAGCGTGGCCTGTCCGGTTGTGTCAAAAAGCCCCCATTCCTTTTGAGCAGACGTAAAACCGGCATTACCTGTTATTGGTTTGGATCCACTCTAGCATAGCCGCTGATGGCCATTGAGCACCATTGAAAATTTTAGTCTAAAGGCTCTAGAACGGGCATTTCAGCGCTATCCATTGAGCTAGAGCTGTTCGTTCAGTCAAGTCGATTCATGGGAAGCTGCGACTCGGCGCAAAGGCGCGCCGAGAGCCGCGAAAAAAAACGTTTGGTGGTAAGCTCGCGCACCATGAATATCTACAGCTCTCGCCCCGTTGTCCTCTGTCTCTCCGGCCACGACCCAAGTGGTGGCGCCGGCTTGCAGGCAGATATCGAAGCCCTGCTCGCCCAGGGTTGTCATGCAGCTCCGGCTGTGACCGCGCTGACCGTGCAAGACACGGTCAACGTCAGCGACTTCCGGGTCCTGGATCGTGAGTGGGTACTGGCCCAGGCCAACGCCGTGCTCAATGATTCGACCGTGGCCGCGGTCAAGCTCGGCATGCTCGGTTCCCTGGAGATGGTCGACACCGTAGTCGAACTGCTCCAGGCGCATCCACATTTGCCGATGGTCTGCGACCCGGTGCTCAGGGCCGGCGGCGGCGGGCGCCTGGGTAAGGATGAAGTCGGCTATGCCATGCGCGAGCGCCTGTTGCCGATGGCCACCATTGCCACTCCCAACCTCCCTGAAGCACGAATCCTGGCCGAATTGCCCGAAGGCACCGCCGATCAGTGCGCTGAAAAACTCCTGCCGTTCGTCAAACACCTGCTGATCACCGGCGGCCATGGCGACGAGCACCAGGTGCATAATCGTCTATATAGTCGCGACGGCCTGCGTGAAACCTACACCTGCCAGCGGCTGCCCGGCAGCTATCACGGCTCCGGCTGCACACTGGCCAGCGCCCTGGCAGGCCGCCTGGCCCAAGGGGAACACTTGGCCAGCGCAGTGAAAACCGCTCTGGATTACACCTGGCGCACCCTGCGCGACGCCGAACAACTGGGCAAAGGCCAGTTCGTACCGCGCCGCCTGCCCCTGGATTTCTGCTCGTAACGCCTTGAGGCTTTCAATGAAACTACGTGGCCTGTACGCCATCACCGACAGTCAATTGTTGGCCGGCAAGTTTCCGCAGTACGTGGAGGCCGCGCTGGATGGCGGCGTGACGCTGCTGCAATACCGCGACAAGAGCAACGACGAGGCCCGTCGCCTGCGCGAGGCCGAGACCCTGCAGCGACTGTGCGAGCGCTACACGACCCAACTGATCATCAACGACGACGCCGAGCTGGCGGCGCGCATTGGTGTCGGCGTGCACCTGGGCCAGACCGATGGTCCGTTGACGCCCGCCCGGGCCCTGCTCGGGCGCAAGGCAATCATCGGCTCGACCTGCCACAGCCAACTCGCACTCGCCGAGCAGGCCGCCAAGGAAGGCGCGAGCTATGTCGCCTTTGGCCGCTTTTTCAACTCCAGCACCAAGCCCGGCGCACCGAGCGCCGACCTTGAACTGCTGGACCAGGCCCGCGCCAGCCTGCACCTGCCGATCTGCGTGATCGGCGGCATCACCCTCGACAACGCCGCGCCACTGGTGGCCCATGGCGCCGACCTGCTGGCGGTGGTCCACGGCCTGTTTGGTGCATCGAGCACCCAGGAAGTAACGCGCCGCGCCCGCGCCTTCAACGACTTATTCAATTGCTGATTGCTGAGAGCCCGATCATGTCCCGTTCCGAAACTCTGTTTGCCAATGCCCAGAAACACATCCCCGGCGGCGTGAACTCGCCCGTTCGTGCGTTCAAGAGCGTTGGCGGTACCCCGTTGTTCTTCAAGCACGCCGAAGGCGCCTACGTCACTGACGAAGATGACAAGCGTTATGTCGATTACGTTGGCTCGTGGGGCCCGATGATCCTCGGCCACAGCCACCCGGACGTGCTGGACGCGGTACGCAAGCAGCTGGAACATGGCCTGTCCTACGGCGCGCCGACGGCCATGGAAACCGAGATGGCGGACCTGGTCTGCTCCATCGTGCCGTCGATGGAGATGGTGCGCATGGTCAGCTCCGGCACCGAAGCCACCATGAGCGCCATCCGCCTGGCCCGGGGCTTCACCGGCCGCGACAGCATCATCAAGTTCGAAGGCTGCTACCACGGTCACTCCGACAGCCTGCTGGTAAAAGCCGGTTCCGGCGCGCTGACCCAGGGCGTTCCAAGCTCGGCCGGTGTTCCTGCGGCGTTTGCCAAACACACCCTGACGCTGCCGTTCAACGATATCGCAGCGGTCGAGAAGATGCTGGGCGAAGTCGGCCAGGAAGTGGCCTGCATTATCGTCGAGCCAGTGGCTGGCAACATGAACTGCGTGCCGCCGGCGCCGGGCTTTCTCGAAGGCCTGCGCAGCCTCTGCGACCAGCACGGCGTGGTGCTGATTTTCGATGAAGTGATGACCGGCTTCCGGGTCGCCCTCGGCGGCGCCCAGGCCCATTACGGCGTGACTCCGGACCTGAGCACCTTCGGCAAGATCATTGGCGGCGGCATGCCGGTCGGCTGCTTCGGCGGCAAGCGCGAGATCATGCACCACATCGCCCCGCTGGGCCCGGTCTACCAGGCCGGCACCCTGTCGGGCAACCCGCTGGCCATGGCTGCCGGCCTGACCACCTTGCGCCTGATCAGCCGCCCGGGCTTCCACGCCGAACTCAGCGACTACACCAGCCGCCTGCTCGACGGCCTGCAACAGCGTGCCGATGCCGCAGGCATACCGTTCGTCACCACTCAGGCAGGCGGCATGTTCGGCCTGTACTTCAGTGGCGCCGACGACATCGTCACCTTTGACGACGTCATGGCCAGCGACGCCAACCTGTTCAAGCGCTTCTTCCACCTGATGCTCGAAGGTGGCGTGTACCTGGCGCCGAGCGCCTTCGAGGCCGGCTTCACCTCGATCGCCCACGGCGATGCCGAGTTGAAACTGACCCTGGACGCCGCAGAACGCGCATTTGCCGCATTGAAGTAAAGCCCGCCTCAACCGCCGCCAGCATTTGCGGGCGGCGGTTGTACCTCGTCACTCGCTGTTTGCGCCCCGCAAAGCAATAAATCCGCCGAAAGCTGCGGATATAGCGCCCGCGCAGCAGAAAAACGAGTAAAGACTTTGTAAGGTTGGCCCTGCTTATTTCATAATGCGCGCTTATTGGATCCCTCGATGGGTCCGCGTGCCCTCCAGAGGTAAGTCGATTCCCATGAACCGCACCGGCCGCGCCCTTGCATTGGGCTGCCTGTTGCTCCTTCAGCCCCTGCTCGCGCACGCACAAGCGGGCGGCAACTCGTTGTTGATCCCAGCGATGGGTCGCTGCACCCTGAATACTCAGCCGCAAGACCTGGCCGAGGCGCTCGCCGCCTGCCAGAAAGCGTCCGATGAAGGCGATGCACAAGCACAGTACGAGTTGGGCGAGTTCTATTACGAGGGCAAGGGCGCACCGCGCGACCTCAACCTGGCCCTCAGCTACTTCGAGAAAGCCTCACTGCAAGGCCACGCTCAGGCACAGTTCAAGCTCGGAACCATGTTTTTCCACGGTGAAGGCGTGCCCGCCAATAACGTCCAGGCGTATATCGTGCTGAAAATGGCGGCGGTCAACGGTGCCGAAGATGCGCTGGATACGGCCGACGAAGTCGCCGAGCACATGCAGCGTGATGAACTGGAAGTAGCGACCCAGGTGCTGGGGCAGATCTTCCGCAAATACCTGATGGAGCTGCAGAGCGCCGACGGGCGTTCGCCCTTCTCCCCTCTGCCCTGAGCTGTATTCAGGGAGTGCAGCACTCCCCTCGAGCCGATCACGGCACTTACCTTAATGAATCGCAGGGGTAGATTTGCGCCTGCCTCGCTGTCGAGCGAGGGTACACGCCCTCGCTCAGCAACTGTGCCGATACTACTTTTCGGGCATCGGCATCGGGAACGGCATGACGTTGCTCATGCCGCGGGCTTCGCTGATCTTCGGTGTGCCCAGACGCTCCACTTCGTCGATGCGCACGATGGAATGCATCGGCACAAAACTGCGGACCACGCCTTCGAACTGCGCCTTGAGCTTCTCTTCGCTCGGATCGACGACCACCTGGGTGCGCTCGCCAAAGACGAACTCTTCCACCTCCAGGAAACCCCACAGATCACTTTGATAGATCTGCTTGGCGTACATTTCGAACACCTGGCCCTGGTTGAGGAAAATCACCTTATAGATTGGAGCTTCACGTTTGGTCATGGTGGGCGGGTAACACATCGGGGGATATAAAAGAGGGCGCGAACTATAGCATGGCACCCGATGCACAGTGCTAGGAACCTATCGGCATGCCCCCTATAATGCGCGGTTCTTTACCACCAGTTGACGATCCCCCATGGCCAAGAAGCTTTACATCGAAACCCACGGTTGCCAGATGAACGAGTACGACAGCTCGCGCATGGTCGACCTGCTGGGTGAACATCAGGCCCTGGAAGTCACTGCCCGCGCTGAAGATGCCGACGTCATCCTGCTCAATACCTGCTCGATCCGCGAGCGCGCCCAGGACCGGGTGTACTCCCAGCTCGGCCGCTGGCGCGAACTGAAACTGGCCAACCCGGACATGGTGATCGCCGTCGGCGGTTGCGTGGCCAGCCAGGAAGGCGCGGCGATCCGCGATCGCGCACCCTACGTCGACGTGGTCTTTGGCCCGCAAACTTTGCACCGTCTGCCGGAAATGATCGACGCGGCGCGCATCACCAAACTGCCGCAAGTCGACGTCTCGTTCCCGGAAATCGAAAAGTTCGACCACCTGCCGGAGCCGCGCATCGATGGCCCAAGCGCCTATGTGTCGGTCATGGAAGGCTGCAGCAAGTACTGCACGTTCTGCGTCGTGCCCTACACCCGCGGCGAAGAAGTCAGCCGGCCCTTTGACGATGTGATCGCCGAGATCATCCACCTCGCGGAAAACGGTGTGCGTGAAGTCACCCTGCTGGGGCAGAACGTCAACGGCTATCGCGGTCTGACCCATGACGGGCGCCTGGCTGACCTGGCCGAGCTGATTCGAGTGGTGGCCGCGGTCGACGGCATCGAGCGTATTCGCTACACCACCTCGCACCCTCTGGAATTCTCCGACAGCCTGATCCAGGCCCACGCCGAAGTCCCGGAGCTGGTGAAACACCTGCATCTGCCGGTACAATCGGGCTCCGACCGGATCCTCGCGGCCATGAAGCGCAACCACACGGCCCTGGAGTACAAATCCAAGCTGCGCAAACTGCGCGCGGCGGTACCCGGCATCTGCATCAGCTCCGACTTTATCGTCGGCTTCCCGGGCGAGACTGAAAAAGACTTCGAACAGACCATGAAGCTGATCGAAGACGTCGGCTTCGACTTTTCCTACTCGTTTGTCTACAGCCAGCGTCCGGGCACCCCGGCTGCCGACCTGGTCGACAACACCCCGGAAGAGCTAAAAAAAGAACGCCTGAATGCTCTGCAGCACCGATTGAATCAGCAAGGCTTCGAGATCAGCCGACAAATGGTCGGGTCGATCCAGCGGATCCTGGTCACCGACTATTCGAAGAAAGACCCTGGCGAACTGCAGGGCCGGACCGAGAACAACCGCATCGTCAACTTCCGCTGCGACAACCCGACCTTGATCGGCCAGTTCGCCGACGTGCACATCGATGCCGCCCAGCCGCACTCGCTGCGCGGATCATTGCTGCCTGCAACCGAGCAAAGCGGCACCGCGAGAGAAGTCGGTGCGCCTGCCACCGTGGCCTGAAGGATTGCCGCTCGCGTGAGCTGAACAACCTCACAACAGCCTGACCAGCGCTCACACTGGTCAGGCTGGGTTGCCGAGGACCTGCTCCACTATTTAAGTGCTTTCGCACCCGCGCCACTGGCGTTATCCTTGATTTCATCTTAATTGCCCCAGGGCGGCTTAAAACGACCTTGAACGCACCCATAGAACCACATCGCTTCCTCCTCGAGCCTTTTGAGGCTCGCCGCTTCGCCAACCTGTGCGGACAATTCGACGAGCACCTGCGCTTGATCGAGCAACGCCTGAGCATCGAGATCCGCAATCGCGGAAACCAGTTCGAACTCATTGGTGAATCCAGACTCACCGCCTCCGCGGAAAACCTAATTCGCCGCCTGTACCGGGAAACCAAGGGGACCGAGCTGTCGCCGGAAACCGTGCACCTGTACCTGCAGGAATCCGCCGTAGAGGATCTCGCCAACAACCCGGTGGCCGAAGCCAGCGTTGCGTTGCGCACCAAGAAAGGCATGATTCGCCCACGCGGCCTGAATCAGCAGCGCTACGTCAAAGAGATCCTCAATAACGACATCAACTTCGGCATCGGCCCCGCCGGTACCGGCAAGACCTACCTGGCCGTGGCCTGTGCCGTCGACGCACTGGAACGCGAGCAAGTGCGACGCATCCTGCTGGTACGCCCTGCAGTCGAAGCCGGTGAAAAACTCGGTTTCCTGCCCGGCGACCTGGCGCAGAAGATCGACCCCTACCTGCGCCCGCTGTACGACGCGCTCTACGAGATGCTCGGCTTCGAATACGTGGCCAAACTGATCGAACGCCAAATCATCGAGATCGCCCCGCTGGCCTACATGCGCGGCCGCACCCTGAACAACAGCTTCATCATCCTCGACGAAAGCCAGAACACCACCGTCGAACAGATGAAGATGTTCCTGACCCGTATCGGCTTCGGCTCGACCGCGGTGATTACCGGCGACATCACCCAGGTCGACCTGCCCAAAGGCACCAAGTCCGGACTGTCCCAGGTCATCACCGTGCTCAAGGACGTCCCGGGCATCAGCTTCACTCACTTCCTGGCCAAGGACGTGGTGCGCCACCCGCTGGTCCAGCGCATTGTCGAAGCCTACGACCGCTTCGAAAACCCTGCGCCCGAAGAGCCAACTGCAGAAAAAGGCCATCGCCACGATGCTTGAGCTTGATCTGCAACTGGCCAGTGACAAGCCTGCCCCCAGCGAGTCCCAGTTCCGCCAATGGTGCGAACTGGCCTTGCGCCAGCGCAGCGCCGACTCCGAGCTGACCATTCGCCTGGTGGACGAGCCTGAAGGGCGCGAGCTGAACCACACCTGGCGCCACAAGGATTACGCCACCAATGTGCTGTCGTTCCCGGCCGATGTGCCGGACGAGCTGCTGGATATTCCGCTGCTCGGCGACCTGGTGATCTGCATTGAAGTGGTCGAACGCGAAGCGGCGGAGCAAGGCAAGGAACTTGAGGCCCATTGGGCACATCTAGTCATTCACGGCTGCTTGCATCTACTGGGTTACGACCATATAGATGACGACGAAGCCGAAGAAATGGAAGCACTGGAACGAACGTTGCTTGCAGAACTGGGTCATCGCGACCCTTATGCCGACGACGAGTCTTAATTACATCCACCTGTAACAACCAAGGATTTAGAGTAATCGCTATGAGCGAAGATCGATCGAGCAACGGGCAGAAGTCATGGCTGGGTAAGCTCACCCAGGCTTTTGCCCATGAGCCGAAAAACCGCCAGGAGCTGCTGGAGCTGCTGCGCGAAGCCCATCAGAACAAGCTGCTGGACAGCGAAGCGCTGGCCATCGTCGAAGGCGCCATCCAGGTTGCGGACCTGCAAGTTCGGGACATCATGGTCCCGCGCTCGCAGATGATCAGCATCAAGGCGACCCAGACCCCGCGCGAGTTCCTGCCCGCAGTCATCGATTCCGCGCACTCGCGCTACCCGGTGATCGGCGAAAGTCATGACGACGTGATGGGCGTCCTCCTGGCCAAAGACCTGCTGCCGCTGATCCTCAAGGAGAACGGCGACAGCTTCAACATCAAGGATCTGCTGCGCCCGGCGACGTTCGTGCCCGAGTCCAAGCGCCTCAATGTGCTGCTGCGCGAGTTCCGCGCCAACCACAACCACATGGCGATCGTCATCGACGAATACGGCGGCGTCGCCGGCCTGGTGACCATCGAGGACGTGCTGGAACAGATCGTCGGCGACATCGAGGACGAACATGACGTCGAGGAAGACAGCTACATCAAGCCGTTGCCCAGCGGCGACTTCCTGATCAAGGCACTGACGCCGATCGAGAACTTCAACGAGTTTTTCGACAGCGAGTTCTCCGACGATGAATTCGACACAGTGGGTGGCCTGGTGATGAGCGCGTTCGGGCACTTGCCCAAGCGTAATGAAATCACCGAAATCGGCGCCTATCGCTTCCGCATCCTGAATGCCGACAGCCGCCGGATCCACCTGCTGCGCCTGACCCCTATCTCCCGCTAAGGACTGACATGCGTTGGATCACCCGCCCCGGCTGGCCCGGTAACCTGCTGGCCGTGGCGGCTGGCGCAATCACCACCCTGGCCCTGGCACCGTACGATATCTGGCCGCTGGCCCTGCTGGCGGTCGGCTTTTTCTACGCCGGCCTGCGTGAGCTGACACCCCGTCAAGCCCTGGGCCGTGGCTGGTGCTTCGGCTTTGGCCTGTTCGGCGCCGGCACCAGCTGGATCTACGTCAGCATCCATACCTACGGCGGCGCCTCAGCGCTGCTGGCCGGCTTGCTGATGCTGGCATTCATTGCTGCAATCGCCTGGTTCTTCGCCCTGCCCGCCTGGCTCTGGGCACGCTGGCTGCGGCGCAATGAAGCGCCCCTGGCCGACGCCCTGGCGTTCGCTGCCCTGTGGCTGGCCCAGGAGGCCTTTCGCGGTTGGTTCCTGACCGGCTTCCCATGGCTCTACTCCGGCTACAGCCAGCTCGATGGCCCCCTGGCCGGGCTCGCGCCATTGGGCGGCATGTGGCTGATTTCTTTCTCCCTCGCCCTGACCGCTGCGCTGCTCTACAACCTGCCGCGATTGATCCGGGCCGGACGCAAAGGCTTTATCGTCGCCGGCCTGCTGCTACTGGCTGCACCCTGGGTAATCGGCCTCAGCCTCAAGGACCACGCCTGGACCAGCCCATCGGGCAAGCCGCTGTCCGTTGCCGCCATTCAGGGCAACATCGAACAGAGCATGAAATGGGACCCGGCCCAGCTCAACGCGCAACTGGCGCTGTACCGCGACATGAGCTTCAGTTCCAAGCCTGTGGACCTGCTGATCTGGCCGGAAACCGCGGTCCCCGTGCTCAAGGAGTCTGCTGAAGGCTACTTGGCGATGATGGGCAACTTTGCGGCTGACAGGCATTCCGCGCTGATCACCGGGGTTCCGATTCGCCAGGAACTGCGCCACGAAAAACGCTTCTTCAACGGCATCACCGTGGTTGGCGAAGGCGATGGCACTTACCTGAAACAGAAGCTGGTGCCCTTTGGCGAGTACGTGCCCCTGCAGGACCTGCTGCGCGGCCTGATCGACTTCTTCAACCTGCCGATGTCGGACTTCGCCCGTGGCCCCGCCGACCAGCCGCTGCTGCAGGCCAAGGGTTATCAGATCGCACCGTTTATTTGTTACGAGGTGGTTTACCCGGAATTCGCCGCCGGCCTCTCGGCTCGCAGCGACTTGTTGCTGACCATCAGCAACGACACCTGGTTCGGCACCTCGATCGGCCCCCTGCAGCATTTGCAGATGGCTCAGATGCGCGCCCTGGAAGCCGGGCGCTGGATGATCCGTGCCACCAACAACGGGGTGACCGGGCTGATCAACCCGTTTGGCAAGATCACCGTGCAGATTCCGCAGTTTGAGCGCGGGATTCTCTACGGCGAAGTGGTGCCCATGCATAACCTCACGCCCTATCTGCAATGGCGCTCATGGCCATTGATCATCCTGTGCGGGCTGTTGTTTGGCTGGGCGTTGCTGGCCAGTCGTATTGCCAAGACCGTTTGACCCGACGCCGGCAAGCCGTTCCCGCCCGTGGCTGCGGGCCCTGGCTTGTCGGCCCTCAGCGATAGAACAGCTTGTAGCCCACCTGCCCCACGGCTTCGTTCAACAACTGGCCGCTCTGCCAGATCGACTTGAACTCCGGCATCCAGCCGCCCAGCGGCCGCGCATTATCCACCCCCAGAAAACACACCGGCGCCGGCACCACGGTAAAACCTGCCTGCTCGAAGCTCCAGGCCGCACGCGGCATGTGCCAGGCCTGGGTCACGACCACCACTCGCTTGATGCCCTGGGGCAACAGCACTTCGGCGCTGAACTGAGCATTCTCCCAAGTGGTGCGGCTGCGCCCTTCCTGCCAGCGCACCGCCACCCCGAAGTCCCCCATCAACGACTCGGCCATCAGCGCAGCCTCGGTCGGCGGCGTGCCATAGTGCAAGCCGCCACTGGTCAATATCGGCAGGCCAGAGGCCTTGGCCAGTCGCGCGGCATAGCGCTCACGCTCGAGGCCCACACCGGTGGGCTGGTCATACCCCCATGCCGGATCGCCCCGTTCGCGCCCGGAACCCAACACCACAATCGCATCCGCCCGCTCGGCCAGCGCCGCCCACTGATCTGTCGCCAGCGCCGGCTCGCGCTCCAGGGCTCTGGCACCCCACTCCACCATCACCGGCAGACTCATCAGCCAGAAACCGCCCAGGCCAAGGGCAAAACACAGCCCGGCCAAGCGTGGGCGCGTTTTACGAAACCACCAGGCAACGGCCAGCAACAGCAATAGGACACCGGGCGGCAAAAGCAATTGTTTGATGAAATAACGAAAGGGCATCGGGCATCTCCAAAGATGCCCAAAGCCTATGTGGATAGACGCCCTGCAACAACAGGCGCGAGATGAATTTCAAACCTCAAGGCCCGCGCCAGCAGCCGGAGGCAGACCAAAACGAGCAGCTCAGGGCTACTTGCACCTCAGGGAACGGGCCTTTACCTGCTCCCTCAATGGCAGCCTGTCTTTCAACCAGATGACTTTGGCTGAACGTGGCGCTGCGCACTGCCTCAAACTCTCCAGCACGCCTGCCTGCGTCATACGCTCACTGCGATCCAGATACGCCTTGACCAACTCGAACTCGGCGCGACTCAGACCTCGCAACTCCAGCTCCAGCTCCAGGGGACGCTCATCGCGCAAGCGACCCGCCGTTTTTGCTGCATCCAGCGCCAATGCCAAACGATCTATAAGCTTTTCGTACAACTCGGGTTTTGTAGCTTTTTGCTGCGACTCAGCCATCCGCTCACCTCATTGAAGATCAGTCTTGCTCCCCAATTTCAGCTTAGCCGGGCAGATGAAAGCGGCCTGGCGCCGCGACCAACGGCCCAGGGCGCGCAATCAGGGTTTCCCTCGGCAGAGCGCGGTCATGTATGCTACGGCGCTTCCTGTAACTCCACTTCCAGCTCGACTGGGCCTCGAAAACGCCGTATCTGGCGCCATCACCGCCCAACGTTGCAATGAAGAGGATTAGGCCACCCCTATTCAGTTCAAAAGTAGCCATGCACGAACAATATCAGCCCCGTGAAATTGAAGCCGCCGCCCAGTCATTCTGGGATGAGCAAAAGTCCTTTGAAGTCAGTGAACAGCCAGGCAAGGAGACTTTCTATTGCCTATCGATGTTCCCTTACCCCAGCGGCAAGCTACACATGGGGCATGTGCGCAACTACACCATCGGCGACGTCATCTCCCGCTACCAGCGCATGCTGGGCAAAAACGTCCTGCAACCCATGGGTTGGGACGCCTTCGGCATGCCGGCGGAAAACGCCGCGATGAAGAACAACGTGGCTCCCGCCAAGTGGACCTACGAAAACATCGCCTACATGAAGACCCAGCTGCGCAGCCTGGGCCTGGCCGTGGACTGGTCCCGTGAAGTGACCACCTGCAAGCCGGATTACTACCGCTGGGAACAATGGCTGTTCACTCGCCTGTTCGAAAAAGGCGTGATCTACCGCAAAAACGGCACCGTGAACTGGGACCCTATCGACCAGACCGTGCTGGCCAACGAGCAGGTGATCGACGGGCGCGGCTGGCGTTCCGGCGCGCTGATCGAAAAGCGCGAAATCCCGATGTACTACTTCAAGATCACCGCCTACGCGGATGAACTCTTGTCGAGCCTCGACGATCTGCCGGGCTGGCCTGAGCAGGTCAAGACCATGCAGCGCAACTGGATCGGCAAGTCCCGCGGCATGGAAGTGCAGTTCCCGTACAACGTCGACTCCATCGGCGAAGCGGGCGTACTGAAAGTCTTCACCACCCGCCCGGACACCCTGATGGGCGCGACTTACGTTGCCGTGGCTGCCGAGCATCCACTGGCGGCCCTGGCGGCCCAGAACAACCCTGAGCTGCAGGCTTTTATCGCCGAATGCAAAGGCGGCAGCGTCGCGGAAGCCGATGTCGCCACCCAGGAGAAGAAAGGCCTGCCGACCTCGCTGTTCGTCGAGCACCCGTTGACCGGTGAAAAACTTCCGGTGTGGGTCGCCAACTATGTGCTGATGCATTACGGCGATGGCGCAGTGATGGCTGTTCCAGCACACGACGAGCGCGATTTCGAATTCGCCACCAAGTACAACCTGCCGATCAAGTCGGTGGTGCGCACCAGCTCCGGTGATACCAACCCGGCACCCTGGCAAGACGCCTATGGCGAGCACGGCACGCTGATCAACTCCGGCGAGTTCGATGGTCTCGACTTCGCAGGCGCCTTCGACGCCATGGAAGTGGCGCTGATCAAGAAAAACCTGGGTGCCTCGCGTACCCAGTTCCGCCTGCGCGACTGGGGCATCAGCCGCCAGCGCTACTGGGGCTGCCCGATCCCGATCATCCACTGCGACAGCTGCGGTGATGTGCCGGTCCCGGAAGAGCAACTGCCCGTCGTGCTGCCCGAAGACGTGGTGCCGGACGGCGCCGGTTCGCCATTGGCGCGCATGCCAGAGTTCTACGAATGCGCCTGCCCGAAATGCGGTGCTCCGGCCAAGCGTGAAACCGACACCATGGACACCTTCGTCGAGTCCTCGTGGTACTACGCCCGCTACGCCTCGCCACACTATGAAGGCGGCCTGGTGGAAAAAGCCGCGGCTGACCACTGGTTGCCGGTGGATCAGTACATCGGCGGCATCGAACACGCGATCCTGCACCTGCTTTACGCGCGCTTCTTCCACAAGCTGATGCGCGACGAAGGCCTGGTGACCTCTGATGAACCGTTCAAGAACCTGCTGACCCAAGGCATGGTGGTTGCCGAGACTTACTATCGCCGCGAAGCCAATGGCGCCTACACCTGGTTCAACCCGGCCGACGTCGAGCTGGAGCGTGATGGCAAAGCCAAGGTGATCAGTGCCAAGCTGATCAGCGACGGTCTGCCGGTAGAGATCGGTGGCACCGAGAAGATGGCCAAGTCCAAGAACAACGGCGTCGACCCTCAGTCGATGATCGACCAGTTCGGCGCCGATACCTGCCGCCTGTTCATGATGTTCGCCTCGCCGCCTGACATGAGCGCGGAATGGTCCGACTCCGGCGTTGAAGGTTCGCACCGCTTCCTCAAGCGCGTCTGGCGCCTGGCGCACGCCCATATCAGCCAGGGTCTCCCAGGCAAACTGGACGTGGCCAACTTGAACGATGAGCAAAAAGTCATTCGTCGCAGCACCCACCTGGCTATCCGCCAGGCCAGCCAGGACGTGGGCCAGAATCACAAATTCAACACGGCCATCGCCCAGGTGATGACGCTGATGAACGTGCTGGAAAAAGCACCGCAAATCACCGAACAGGACCGCGCACTGGTTCAGGAAGGCCTGGAAACTGTCGTCCTGTTGCTGGCGCCAATCACGCCGCACATCAGCCACGATCTGTGGAACCGCTTGGGCCACAGTGGCGCGGTGATCGACGCCGGCTGGCCGGTACAGGATGACAGCGCCCTGGTACAGGACACGCTGCAACTGGTCATCCAAGTGAATGGCAAGCTGCGCGGGCAGATCGAAATGCCGGCCAGCGCCAGCCGCGAAGAGGTCGAAGCCGCTGCTCGCAGCAACGAGAACGTGCTGCGCTTCACCGAAGGCCTGACGATTCGCAAAGTGATCGTCGTGCCCGGCAAACTGGTCAATATCGTCGCTAGCTAATTGGATCAGGTGCCAGGTCATTGACCTGGCACCGCATAAAACCTCCAGGGCCGCAAAGTCGGCCCACATGGTTTCAAGGGGAGCAACAAGATGATCAAACGCAATCTGCTGGTGATGGGCCTGGCTGTACTGCTAAGCGCCTGCGGCTTCCAGCTGCGCGGCACCGGCAACTACGACATGGCGTTCAAGGAACTCGACCTGAGTGCACGCAACGCCTATGGCGAAACCGTCACCCTCCTGCGTCAGATACTGCAGAACAGTGGCATCGAGATCCACACTGGCGCGCCGTACAAGCTGGTACTGACCAATGAACAGGAAAGCCAGCGCAGCCTCAGCTACGCCGGCGCCGGTCGTTCCACCGAGTATGAGATCACTAACGTACTGAACTACCAGATCCTCAGCAGCGATAACCTCGTGTTGCTCGATGACAAAATGCAAGTACAGAAGGTCTATATCCACGACGGCAGCAACCTGGTAGGTACCGACCAGGAGGCGATCGAAGTGCGCAAGGAAATGCGCCGTGACCTGGTGCAGCGCATGGTATTACGCCTGCAACTGCTGCACCCGGAGCAACTGCAGCAGCTTGAGCAGACGGCGAGGAACAAGGCCAAGGCCGACGCCGACGCCCTGGAAGCGGCACAGAAGGCTGAAGCGGAAACTCCGCAACAGTCGCCAATGCAGTTGCCGAACCAGTAAGCATTGCGGGGCGCCCAGGCGCCCCGCTTGCCCTTCTTTATGAAACTCACCCCCGCCCAACTCGGTAAACACCTGCAAGGCAGCCTCGCACCGGTCTATGTGATCAGTGGCGATGACCCGTTGCTGTGCCAGGAAGCTGCCGACGCGATCCGCACCGCGGCCCGCCAGCAAGGCTATGACGAACGCCAGGTGTTCAGCGCCGATGCCAGTTTCGACTGGGGCACGCTGCTGCAAGCCGGCGCAAGCATGTCGCTGTTCGCCGAAAAGCGCTTGCTGGAGCTGCGCCTGCCGTCGGGCAAGCCCGGCGACAAGGGCGCAGCAGCGCTGATCGAGTACTGCTCACGCCCTGCCGAAGACACCTTGCTGCTTATCAGTCTGCCCAAGCTCGATGGCAGCGCGCAGAAGACCAAGTGGGGCAAGGCCCTGGTCGAAGGCGAGCAGACTCAGTTCGTGCAGATCTGGCCAGTGGACGCCAACCAGCTGCCACAGTGGATTCGCCAGCGCCTGTCCCAGGCTGGGCTTTCTGCCAGCCAGGACGCGGTTGAACTGATTGCCGCACGGGTCGAAGGCAACCTGCTGGCCGCCGCCCAGGAAATCGAAAAACTCAAGCTGATGGCCGAAGGCGGACAACTGACCGTCGAGACCGTGCAGGCTGCGGTTGCCGACAGCGCTCGGTTCGATGTGTTCGGGCTGGTGGACGCCATTCTCAATGGCGAAGCCGCGCACGCCTTGCGCATGCTCGAAGGCCTGCGCGGTGAAGGCGTTGAGCCTCCGGTGATTCTCTGGGCGCTGTCCCGGGAACTGCGGTTGCTGGGTAATCTGTCGCTGCAATTCAGCCAGGGCGTGCCCCTGGATAAAGTCTTCAGCCAAGCCCGCCCCCCAGTCTGGGACAAACGCAAGCCGCTGATGAGCAAAGCCCTGCAACGCTATTCGGCGCAACGCTGGGGACAACTGCTATTGGATGCCCAGCGTATCGATGCCCAGATCAAGGGCCAGGCCGCTGGCTCGCCCTGGAGCAGCTTGAGCCGCCTGTCGCTGCTGATGTCGGGGCAACGCCTGGCACTGCCGGCGGAGTAACTGACAGTGCCTGCCCGCTCTCGATAAGCGATCACTGGCGAAATCACCTACACATCACAGGGGCTGGACAACAGCCGAACTCTGGCCGATCATCTGCGCCGTACAACTCACCAGCACAGCGAGAGATCCCATGAGCAAGCCATCCAAGCATGGCCCCAACAAGGCCAAATCCATCATTGCCCAGCCACTGTTCCGCAGCCGTCAGGAACAACCCGCCAAGGGCAAAGGCAGCTACCGCCGCGAAGCCTTCCAGTCTAAAAGCTGGGAGGCTTCTTACTTTCTGGCCGCCTGAAGGCAAGCTCCCCTTTGGCATGGTAAGGTCTGCACCTGATTCGTATTCCCTGGACCTGTGCATGCCCTTCCGTAATTCCCGTCATTGGCGCCTTCGCCAACTGGCCGCCGCCTCCAGTCTTATTCTGCTTGTCGCCTGCGCGGAAAAACCTACAGCCGCCGACGCCCAGCCACTGCCCAACCTTCAAGCCGCCCCACTGGCAGCTCCTGCGACTATCGCTCCGCTGACCGTCGACAATCTGGATATCCAACCCACCCAGACCTTCGCTGAATGGCAGGCCGGGTTCCGCGTCGAAGCCTTGAATGCTGGCATCCGTGCCGAACTGTTCGATCGCGCTTTCGTCGGCATTACTCCAGACATGAGCGTGATCAAGGCCGACCGTAGCCAGCCGGAATTCAGCCGGCCGGTATGGGAATACCTGGACGGTGCGGTATCACCGCTGCGAGTGCGCAAAGGCCAGGCCCTGCTCACCCAATACGCTGACACTCTGCAAAAGATCGAACAGCGCTACGGCGTCGACCGCCAGGCACTGGTGGCCGTCTGGGGCATGGAAAGCAATTTCGGCGACTTCCAGGGCAACAAGTCGGTCATTCGCTCCCTGGCAACCCTGGCCTATGAGGGACGGCGTCCAGCCTTCGCCAACAGCCAACTGATTGCCGCCCTGCAGATCCTCCAGCAGGGCGACATCCAGCCGGAAAAGATGCTCGGCTCCTGGGCTGGCGCCATGGGCCAGACCCAGTTCATTCCGACCACCTATAACACCCACGCCGTGGACTTCGACGGCGACGGCCGTCGCGACATCTGGAATAGCCCGGCTGATGCCCTGGCCTCGACCGCCCATTACCTGCAAAGCTCGGGCTGGCAAAAAGGCCAACCCTGGGGCTTCGAGGTGCGATTGGCCGATAACTTCGATTACTCCCTGGCCGACGGCGCCATCCGTAAAAGTGTCGCCGAATGGGCAAAGCTGGGCCTGAAGCTGCCCAACGGCAGCAATCTGCCGGCGGGTACGGAACACCTCTCAGCAGCCCTGCTATTGCCAGCGGGTTACCGGGGACCGGCGTTCCTGATCCTCGATAACTTCCGTGCAGTGCTCAAGTACAACAACTCGTCGTCCTACGCGCTGGCAGTCAATCTGCTTTCCGAACGCTTCACCGGTGCCGGCCTGATCAGCGGCGCCTGGCCCAAGGATGACCTGCCACTGAGCCGCTCCGAGCGTATCGAGTTGCAAAACCTGCTGAGCGCCCGCAACTACGACGCAGGCACTGCAGACGGCATCATCGGCGCCAATACCCGCAAGGCGATCCGCAGCGCGCAGCAATCATTCGGCTGGCCGGCAGATGGCTACCCGACCCATAAGTTGCTGGAAAACCTGCGCAATCAATGACCAGAGACGGCCAGGGAGCACGTCCCTGGCCCATCGCGCTACCTCAGCACCACGTCCTGCTCCAGGACCAGTTGCTGCTCACCCGCATCCAGCCTGACCAAAGCCCCGAGCGGCAAGGTCAGGTTGGGATCGCAATGGCCACTGCGCCACCCGGCAAGTACCGGAATGCGCAGGGGGGCAAAGGTCTGCTTGAGCAGGCGTGCAAGAGCCTCGGGGTCCACTCCCGCCACATCCCCGACCAACACCCCCCGCAACTGCTGCAGCTTGCCCGCGAGGCGCAGGTGAGTCAGCAGACGGTCGATGCGGTAGAGCGGCTCATTGATGTCTTCGATGAAGAGAATAACGTCCTGGGCATTGATCTCGTAGGGCGTGCCCATGGTCGCCGCAATCATCGACAGGTTGCCCCCCAGCAGCTGGCCACAGGCAATTCCCGGCTCGATGGTGTTCAAGGGATAGGCCACCGGATGCGCCAGCACGCTGCCGGCCTTGAACTGGCCGCGCAGCATGCCGAACAACGAAGCCTCGGTCGGTGCCTGCTTGCCGCCCAACAGGTCGGCGTTGAGCATCGGCCCGTGAAAGGTCACGAATCCCGCATAACGGTGTATCGCCAGGTGCAAGGCGGTGATATCGCTGTAGCCGATAAACGGCTTGGGATTGCGCCGCAGCAGGTCGTAGTCGATCCGGTCCAGTAACCGCGGGCTGCCGTAGCCCCCACGCAGGCAGAGAATGGCGCCGATCGCCTTGTCGGCAAAGGCCGCGTGCAGGTCCTGCAACCGCACCTCGTCGCTGCCCGCCAGGTAGCCGTCAGCCTCACCCACGCCCGGGAAGATCCGCAATGCATAGCCCCGCGCGCGCATCCATTGCACGGCTTTATCCACATCCAGGGCTGCGGGTCCGGCAGGTGCGATCAGGCCGATCTGCCCTTCAGGCAGCAGGGCCGGCACCGGCAGATGGGCGAGCAATGTTTCAATCGGCTGGGTGGTCATCCATGGTTCTCCCGACGTGGATTGTGTGGCTCACAGTAGACAGGATTGCTGAGCAAAAAAAGCCCCGGAATGCCTGGAAAGACCTGGGATTTATCTGCAAAGAAAGGTGATGTCGATACCGCAGAAACGAAAACGCCCACAAGGCAAGCCTTGCGGGCGCTTTTACCGGTCGCGAATCAGGAGACCAGGCTGGCCTTGACCAGTTTCGCCTGCTCGTCGGCGTGGTACGACGAACGCACCAGCGGGCCCGAGGCGACGTTCTTGAAGCCCATCTTGTAACCTTCCTCGGCGAACCAGGCGAAGGTGTCCGGGTGCACGAAGCGCTGGACCGGCAAGTGGCTGCGCGACGGCTGCAGGTACTGGCCCAGGGTCAGCATGTCGATGTCGTGTTCGCGCATGCGCTTCATGACTTCGATCACTTCATCGTCGGTCTCGCCCAGGCCCAGCATCAAGCCGGACTTGGTCGGGATCAGCGGCATCATCTGCTTGAATTTCTGCAGCAGGGTCAACGACCACTGGTAGTCCGAACCCGGACGCGCAGCCTTGTACAGGCGCGGCACGGTTTCCAGGTTGTGGTTGAACACATCCGGTGGCTCGGCAGCGGTGATTGCCAGTGCCACGTCCATCCGGCCGCGGTAATCCGGAACCAGAGTTTCGAGCAGTACATTCGGCGACAATTTACGGATTTCGCGGATGCAGTCGGCAAAGTGCTGAGCACCGCCGTCACGCAGGTCATCACGGTCGACCGAGGTGATCACCACGTACTTCAGACGCAGGTCGGCAATGGCGATGGCCAGGCTTTCCGGCTCGTTGACATCCAGTGGTTTCGGACGGCCGTGGCCGACGTCACAGAACGGGCAACGACGGGTGCAGATGTCACCCATGATCATGAAGGTCGCGGTGCCGCCGGAGAAGCATTCGCCCAGGTTAGGGCAGGAGGCCTCTTCGCAAACGCTGTGCAGCTTGTGCTTGCGCAGCAAGGCCTTGATGCGATCGACTTCCGGGGACACCGGAATCCGTACGCGAATCCAGTCCGGCTTCTTCGGCAGCTCGGTGGTCGGAATGATCTTCACCGGGATGCGTGCAACCTTTTCGGCGCCGCGCAGCTTGACGCCGGCTTCAACCTTGGCACGCGGGGCCGGGCGCTCGGTGATATCGAGCGTCGGGATCATGGTTTGCACAGCGTCTTGCGCAGTAGTCATATCAGTCGATTCCGCCCGTTAGGGTCGTCTGCTCAGCATAGTCGAGGTGTTTGACGAGCTGCGCGCGCAGCCGGGCACTTACCTCGGCAAATTCAATCGTCCCTGTGTGCTCGCGCAGCTGGGTCATCGCCAGCCCGGCATAGCCGCAGGGGTTAATCCGTCGAAACGGCTCAAGATCCATATCCACATTCAGGGCCAGGCCATGAAAGGAGCAACCATGGCGAATCCGCAGGCCCAGGGAGGCGATTTTCGCCCCGTTAACGTACACGCCAGGCGCATCCGGCTTGGCTGCCGCTGTCACGCCATAACTGGCCAGCAACTCGATCAGGCAGCATTCCATCCGGCTGACCAGCTCGCGCACACCGAACCCGAGTCGGCGCACATCCAGCAGCAGGTAAGCCACCAGCTGGCCGGGACCGTGATAGGTCACCTGCCCGCCTCGATCCGCCTGGACCACCGGGATATCCCCGGGAATCAGCAGGTGTTCCGCCTTGCCGGCCTGGCCTTGAGTAAACACCGGTGAATGCTCGACCAGCCAGATTTCATCGGCGGCATCACTGCCGCGCTCATTGGTAAAACGCTGCATGGCGTGCCAGACCGGCTCGTAATCCATCCGGCCAAGCTCGCGAAAGCCGAGCGGTTGCTGCATCACAGCACCATGTGTACGAAACCGGTAGCCCGCAACTCGCTGTTGATGTCGTACAGCTGTTCTTGACCGGTGGCGATGATGTGCAGCTGGATAGTCGTGTACTTGCCGTTGGTACTCTGGCGTTCGGCCAGGGTCTTGTGGTCAACGGTGGCGTGCTTCTCAAGGATCGCGATGATCTTGTCCTTGAAACCCACACCGGTGTCGCCAATCACCTTGATCGGGTAATCCGCGCAAGGGAATTCGATCTTTGGCGCCTTTACTTCAGTGTCTGTCATGGCAAAACGGCCTCGTAAGCCGTGGCGACGGACATGGGCCCTGGTCTGTTTCAGAGCAGGGCCCATGTCCGTCGACAACAGTAATCAGTTGAACAAGCCGTAGAAGAATAGACGGATGCTATCCCACATGCGGCGGAAGATACCACCTTCCTCGACCGCTTCCAGAGCGATCAGGTCGGCGCTGTGTACGACCTTGTCGTCCAGTTTGACCTCAACCTTGCCGATCACGTCGCCCTTGGCGATAGGCGCGACCAGTTGAGGGTTCATGGTCATGCTGGCGGCGAGCTTCTTCAGCTGGCCCTTGGGCATGGTCATGGTCAGGTCTTCAGCCAGGCCGGCCTTGACTTGGTGGGTGGTGCCTTTCCAGACCGGTGCCTGGGCCAGCTCGGTGCCTTTCTGATAGAAGGTCTGGGTTTCGAAGAAGCGGAAACCGTAGGTCAGCAGCTTCTGGGTCTCGGCGGCGCGAGCCTGTTCGCTGTTGGTGCCGAAGACCACCGCGATCAGACGCATGCCATCACGCACGGCCGAGGACACCATGCAGTAGCCGGCCTCGTCGGTATGGCCGGTTTTCAGACCGTCGACAGTCTTGTCGCGCCACAGCAGCAGGTTGCGGTTAGGTTGCTTGATGCCGTTCCAGAAGAACTCTTTCTGCGAGTAGATCGCATAGTGAGCCGGGTCTTCGTGGATGATCGCGCGAGCCAGCACCGCCATGTCGTGGGCCGACGAGTAGTGCTCGGGGTTCGGCAGGCCGGTCGGGTTCATGAAGTGGCTGTTGCTCATGCCCAGGTCGCCGGCCGTCTTGTTCATCATGTCGGCGAATGCGTCTTCGCTGCCGGCAATGTGCTCGGAAACCGCAACGCTGGCGTCGTTACCCGACTGGATGATGATGCCGTGCAGCAGGTCGCTGACGGTCACCTGCGAACCGACCTTGATGAACATCCGCGAACCGCCGGTGCGCCAGGCGTTCTCGCTGACGGTCACCGGGTCGTTCTCGCCGATCTGGCCGCGACGGATTTCCAGGGTCGCGATGTAGGCTGTCATCAGCTTGGTCAGGCTGGCTGGCGGCAGACGCTGGTCACCATTGTTCTCCACCAGCACGTTACCGCTGCTGGCATCCATGAGCACATAGGACTTGGCGGCCAGTTGCGGTGGCGACGGCATCGCCTCTACCGCCCAGGCAGCGGGCGTGATGATCAGCGGAACAAGCAGGCACAGGCGTTTGGCAAAGGTGGTGATGTTCATCCGTCTCTCGAAGTAGCTAATGGAAACTTGCCCTCTCGGGCAAAACTAATCAGACAGCCTTCTGACGGGCTGTCGCGTGTTCAGTTGTTCACTCACTGACCCTTGCCGGGTTTTTGTTGTTCACAGAGCCAACAACCTAGGCCACCCGCACGCGGGCAGACCCTGAATCAAAAAATCACTCGGCAGTCACGACGCTCGGCTGACCCAGATTGGCCAGGCGCACGCTGTTCTGCACTTGCTGAATCTCACCCGGCGAGCCGATCGGCCCCAGGCGCACCCGGTGCAGGGTCTGCTGATTACGCACGATCGAACTGATGAACACCGGGGCGCTCACCATTCCGCTCAACTTCGACCTCAGCAATTCGGCAGCATCCGGGTTGGCGAAGGCGCCCACCTGCAGATACTGGCCAGAGGCTGGGGAAGCAGCCGCTTTCTTGGCCTCCAGCTGCACCGGCACCACGGCGGCAGCGTGCTGCTGGGGCGGCGGCGTCCATTGTTCTACCGTGCCAGTCGATGCCGTGACCGTCGGCGCGGCATTCTGCGCCACCTGCGGTTCATTGAGCATCAACGGCGCCGGGCGACCACGCTGGGCCCACCATTCCTGGGGATCGATGCCTTCAACCTTGACCCGCGCGGTGCCGGTCTCGGCATACCCGAGCTTTTTCGCTGCGGCGTAGGACAGGTCGATGATGCGATCGGAGTAGAACGGCCCACGATCGTTGACCCGCAGAATCACGGTCTTGTTGTTGTCCAGGTTGGTCACCCGCACGTAACTGGGCAGCGGCAGTGTCTTGTGCGCCGCGCTCATGCCATACAGGTCATATACCTCGCCATTGGCGGTGTTCTGCCCGTGAAACTTGGTGCCATACCAGGACGCCGTACCCGACGCGACATAGCGCTTGGATTCGGCCATCGGGAAATAGGTCTTGCCCAGCACCGTATAAGGGTTGGCCTTGTAGGGCCCGGTGTGCAGGGTCGGGGTGGCATCGGGAATGCGTGAAACGTCGACATCCCACCAGGGCGCGCCGTCCTTGTGGGCACGGTTGATATCCAGGCCCGGGGCGGAACGCACCGCGGTCGAGGATTTCTGTTGCGGCGCTCGACTCGTCGAGCAACTGACCACCAGCAAGGACAACGCGGCGAAAGCCACCAGCTTCAGGGGTTTGCGAATTGGCGATGCCGGCATTACTTGACGCCCCGTGCTTGGACCAGCTGTTCAGACAACTGATGTACGGCCATGGCGTACATCACGCTGCGGTTATAACGCGTGATCGCGTAAAAATTCTTCAGGCCCATCCAGTATTCCGGGCCATTGTCGCCTTCCAGGCGGAAGGCGGTGACGGGCAAATCATCGCGCAGCGCATCATGACTCGACCAGCCCAGGGCCCGCAACTCCCCGACGGTTTTCGTCGGCTCGATGCCGGTGGTCAGGCCTTCATCGACCTGATCGCCGCGCACATCGGCGCGGCTGACCACCGGCTCGCCGGCAACCCAGCCGTGGCGCTTGAAGTAGCTTGCGACGCTGCCAATGGCATCGTCCGGATTGGTCCAGATATTAATGTGGCCGTCACCGTCGAAATCCACAGCGTACGCGCGAAAGCTGCTCGGCATGAACTGCGGCAACCCCATGGCCCCGGCGTAGGAGCCCTTGAGCGTCAAGGGGTCAACCTGTTCTTCACGGGCCAGCAGCAAAAATTCGCGCAGCTCCTTGCGGAAGAATTCGGCGCGCGGCGGATAATCGAAACTCAGGGTTGATAAAGCATCGATCACCCGGTAATTACCGGTATTTCGACCAAAAAAGGTCTCAACGCCGATAATCGACACTATCACCTGGGCCGGCACGCCATATTCCTGCTCGGCACGGGCCAATGCGGCTTCGTGCTGACGCCAGAAGTCCACCCCGCGGGCAATGCGCGCGTCGGTGATGAACATTGGCCGGTATTCTTTCCATTGCTTGACGCGCTCGGCAGGCCTTGAAATGGCGTCCAGAATCGATTGCTTGCGTTCAGCTTCGCGGAACACACCCATCAGCTGCTCGCCTGCAAAACCATAATCGCGGGTCATTTCACCCACGAACTCGGCCACTTGCGGCGAACCCTCGTAATCGCCGGCCAACGCTTCCTGCGTTGCACCAAGGATGCCTACCAGACCGACCCACGGTGCATACCGAGCGGCCCAGCCACGCATTACTTGCATTGAATTCTTCACCTTTTTCAAACCTGCGCGATCCACTTACGATGGGTATGGATCGACATCAAAACCCCAAACGCTGACAGCAGTGTCACCAGCGAAGTTCCTCCGTAGCTAATGAACGGCAACGGCACCCCTACAACCGGCAACAGGCCACTGACCATACCGATGTTGACGAAAACGTAAACAAAAAACGTCATGGTCAGGCTGCCGGCGAGCAATTTACCGAACAGCGTCTGCGCCTGGGCGGTAATCACCAGCCCGCGACCGATCAACAACAGATAGATCAGCAGCAGCGCGCAGATGCCCACCAGACCGAATTCCTCGCCCATCACCGCAATGATGAAGTCGGTGTGGCTTTCCGGGAGAAAGTCCAGGTGCGACTGAGTGCCCAACAACCAGCCTTTGCCAAATACGCCGCCGGAACCGATGGCCGCCTTGGACTGGATAATGTTCCAGCCGGTGCCGAGCGGATCGCTCTCCGGATCGAGGAAGGTCAGGATCCGCTGTTTCTGGTAGTCGTGCATGATAAAGAACCACATCGCCACCGCCACCGGCACCGCCGCCGCCAGCACGCTGAGGATCCAGCGCCAGCGCAGCCCACCCATGAACAGCACGAAGGCGCCGCCGGCGAGAATCAGCAGTGAGGTGCCGAGGTCGGGCTGGCGCACGATCAGAATGAACGGAATACCGATCAGCACCAGGCTGATCCCCACGTGCTTGAGTTGCGGCGGCAGGGTGCGCTTGGCCAGGTACCAGGCAATGGTCGCGGGCATGATGATCTTCATGAATTCCGACGGCTGGAAGCGAATCACCCCCGGGATGTTGATCCAGCGGGTGGCGCCCATGGCGTTGTGCCCCATGACATCTACCACCACCAGCAGTACCACGCCGAACACATAGGCCAGCGGTACCCAGCGCGCCATGAAGCGCGGCTCGAACTGGGCGATCACGATCATCGACACCAGGCCGATGCCGAACGAGGTCGCCTGCTTGGCCAGCAGGTCCCAGCTCTTGCCGCTGGCCGAGTACAGGACAAACAGGCTGCCGGCCGCCAGGGTCAGCAGCAGGATCAATAACGGTCCATCGATGTGCATGCGCTGCAACAGAGTCGCGCGACGCCGCATCACATCCTCGCTGGAGAGGATGCGATCAAAATTACTCTTCACGGGCCGTAGCCTCCGCGCTGATAGGGCTGGCGAACTCGGGCTTGAGCTGACCGTCCTGGCCAAGCAGCCAGGCATCCATGATCTGACGCACTACCGGGGCCGCGACGCCGGAACCCGACTCACCGTTCTCGACCATGACCGAGACCACGATTCTGGGGTTGTCCGCCGGGGCAAACCCGACAAACAGGGCGTGGTCGCGGTGGCGTTCCTGGACTTTGGAGCGGTCGTACTTCTCGCCCTGCTTGATGGCGACCACCTGGGCGGTACCACTCTTGCCGGCGATCCGATACTGCGCGCCGACTGCCGCCTTGCGCGCGGTACCGCGAGCGCCGTGCATCACCTGCTGCATGCCGTGATTGACCTTGGTCCAGTCCGACGGGTCACGCAGGACGATGTCCGGCATCGGGTTTTCATCCACCGGCTTTTCGCCCTCGATGGTCTTGGCCAGGTGCGGGCGGTTCCACTTGCCCTTGCTGGCCACCAGCGCAGTGGCCTGGGCCAGTTGCAAAGGGGTCGACTGCATATAGCCCTGGCCGATCCCGAGAATCAGGGTTTCCCCCGGGAACCAGGCCTGGCGCCGCGTGGCGCGCTTCCATTCACGGGACGGCATCAGCCCTGGGGATTCCTCGAACATGTCCAGGGACACCTTTTGCCCGATACCGAACTTGTTCATGTAGGCCGACAATCGATCGATCCCCAGCTTGTGGGCCAGGTCATAGAAGTAGGTGTCGTTGGAACGCATGATCGCCGTGTCCAGGTCGACATAGCCGTCACCGGTGCGGTTCCAGTTGCGGTACTTGTGATCGTAATTGGGCAATTGGTAATAACCCGGATCGAAGACCCGGGTCGAGGCCGTGACCACGCCCGAATCGAGACCGGCAATCGCCACCGCTGGTTTGATGGTCGAGCCCGGCGGATAAAGGCCGCGCAGCACCCGGTTGAACAGCGGACGATCGATCGAATCGCGCAACTCGGCATAGGCCTTGAAGCTGATGCCGGTCACGAACAGGTTCGGGTCGAAGCTTGGCTGGCTGACCATCGCCAGCACTTCACCGGTGGTGGGATCCAGCGCCACCACCGCGCCACGACGCCCGCCCAGAGCCAGTTCGGCGGCTTCCTGCAGCTTGATGTCGAGGCTCAGGACAATGTCTTTGCCAGGAATCGGATCGGTGCGCTTGAGCACCCGCAGCACGCGGCCGCGGGCGTTGGTCTCGACTTCTTCGTAGCCCACCTGGCCGTGCAACTCCGGCTCGTAGAAGCGCTCGATACCGGTCTTGCCGATATGGTGAGTGCCGCTGTAGTTGACCGGATCCAGGGACTTCAGCTCTTTCTCGTTGATCCGCCCCATGTAGCCCACCGAGTGCGCAAAGTGCGCGCCCTGGGGGTAATGGCGCACCAACTGGGCCACCACTTCCACGCCCGGCAGGCGGAACTGGTTGACCGCGATCCGGGCGATCTGCTCTTCGTTGAGCTCAAACAGAATCGGCACCGGTTCGAATGGCCGCCGCCCCTGGCTCATGCGCTTTTCGAAGAGCACGCGGTCCTCCGGCGTCAGCTCCAGCACCTCGACAATCACATCGAGGACCTGGCGCCAGTCGCCGGAGCGCTCGCGGGTCATGCTCAGGCTGAAGCTCGGCCGGTTATCCGCCACCACGACGCCGTTGCGGTCAAAAATCAGGCCGCGGGTCGGTGGAATCGGCTGCACATGGACGCGGTTGTTTTCCGACAGGGTCGAGTGGTACTCGTACTGGATGACCTGCAGAAAATACAACCGCGCTATCAGCACCCCGATCAGGCACACCACTGCAATTGCACCGAACACGACCCGGCCACGCACCAGACGGGCGTCTTTCTCGTGGTCCTTGATGCGGATCGGCTGGGACATTAGGGCGCAGGGCTACTTGTGATAAGGGTGCCCGGACAGGACTGTCCAGGCGCGATACAGCTGTTCACCGATGAGGATGCGTACCAGCGGGTGGGGTAAGGTCAGCGGCGACAGCGACCAGCGCTGATCCGCCCGCGCACAGACTTCCGGCGCCAGCCCTTCCGGGCCGCCGACCATGAAGTTGACCGTGCGCGAATCGAGCCGCCAGCGGTCCAGTTCGACCGCCAGTTGCTCGGTGCTCCAGGGCTTGCCGTGCACCTCGAGGGTGACAATCCGCTCGTTGGGGCCGACCTTGGCCAACATGGCTTCGCCTTCCTGACGGATAAAGCGTGCCACGTCGGCGTTCTTGCCCCGGGTATTGAGCGGTATTTCCACCAGTTCCAGCGCCAGCTCGGACGGCAAGCGCTTGGCATATTCATGCCAGCCCTCTTCCACCCACTTGGGCATGCGTGAACCGACAGCGATCAGACGCAGGCGCACAGCCGTTCCTTATTCCTGGTCTTTGTTGAGCTTGTTGAAATGCTCGTGACCCACTTCCGGGCTGTGGTGCTTGCCATCGGCGGCACGGCTCTGCTCGGCGCCTTTCCACAGGCGCTCCAGGTCGTAGAACTGACGGGCGTTGGAGGTCATCATGTGAACGATCACGTCGTCCATGTCCAACAACACCCAGTCGCTGTCGCCCTTGCCTTCTTCACCCAGCGGCTTGACGCCCAGGGCCTTCACGGCTTCGCGAACCTTGTCCAGCATCGCGCCGATCTGACGGTTGGAGGTACCGGTGGCAATGATCATGTAGTCAGTAATGCTTTGCTTGTCACGCACATCGATGACCAGCACGTCCTGGGCCTTGACGTCTTCCAGGGCCGCTACGGCAACCTTGACCAGCTCTTCGCCCTTGAGGGGCTCGCCGATGATGACTTTTTCAGGCAGCGGGGCACTCTTGAACGTGCCTTTGCGCTTAACTTTGTTTACGTCGTTGTTCGTCATATAAAACTCGTTTTGCTCGTATGTTCGGGCGCTTCAATACACGACTATTCGTGCCTTCAAGCGCGCCTTTTCAGTTCGACGCACGGTAAAGCCCGTGCGCATCGATGTAGGCCAGGACCGCGTCAGGCACCAGGAAACGTACCGACTTACCGCTGGCCAGCAGTTGACGGATCTGGGTGGCAGACACCGCAAGCGGGGTCTGCCAGACGAATGCAATATTCCCGCTTGGCCCGGTCAGGGCCAAGGGGTCACTTACCGACCGCGCTGCCAGCAGGTTGCGCAACGCATCCGGCGGTTCGCTGTCGGCATCCGGGCGTTGCAGCACCAGGATGTGGCAATGCTGGAGTAACTCCTCCCAGCGATGCCAGGTGGGCAGGCCGCAAAAAGCGTCCCAGCCCAGTAGCAGAAACAACTGGTCATCCGCGGCCAACTCGGCCCGCATCAGTTCCAGGGTGTCGAGGGTGTAGGACGGTTTGTCCCGTTTCAGCTCACGGTCGTCCACCACCAACGGTGATACCCCCGTGACCGCGCACTCGACCATCGCCAGACGGTCCAACGCCGATACCTGCGGCGTGTTGCGATGAGGCGGCCTGGCACTGGGTGTCAGGCGCAATTCATCAAGAGTCAGCGATTCGGCCACTTCCAGCGCACCGCGCAAATGGCCGATATGCACCGGGTCGAACGTCCCGCCGAGTACGCCAATGCGTCTGGGCCGGGGTTCGCTGACGGGCAGAACGGCTGGCTGGCCAAGGTCGCCCAAGTCAGACCGACTCCTGTCCACGCAACTGGCCATCACCGACCACGATGTATTTCTCGCAGGTCAAGCCTTCGAGACCTACCGGGCCGCGGGCGTGCAGCTTATCAGTAGAAATGCCAATCTCCGCACCCAATCCGTATTCAAAGCCATCGGCGAAGCAGGTCGGGGTGTTGATCATCACCGAACTGGAGTCGACCTCAGCTACAAAACGCCGGGCTTCACCCTGGTGTTCAGTGACGATCGAGTCCGTGTGGTGCGAGCCGTAATGGTTGATGTGCTCAATGGCCTGGCCCAGGTCGTCCACCACGCGGATCGACAGAATCGGTGCCAGGTACTCGGTATTCCAGTCTTCTTCGGTTGCAGCAATCACGTCGATGATGGCCTGAGTACGCTCGCAACCCCGCAACTCGACACCCTTCTCGCGGAACTGCGCAGCCATCGCCGGCAAGAAATCGGCAGCCACAGCTTGATCCACCAGCAGGGTTTCCATCGCGCCGCAGATGCCATAACGGTAGGTCTTGGCGTTGAAGGCAATGCGCTGGGCCTTGGCCAGGTCCGCGTGAGCACCGACATAAACGTGGCAGATGCCGTCCAGATGCTTGATCACCGGCACGCGGGCGTCACGGCTAACGCGTTCGATCAGGCCCTTGCCACCGCGCGGTACGATCACGTCGACGTATTCCGGCATGGTGATCAAGGCACCGACAGCCGCCCGGTCGGTCACTTCGACCACCTGGACCACGGCCGCCGGCAAGCCGGCTTCGGCCAGGCCGCGCTGGATGCACAGGGCGATGGCGCGATTGGAGTGGATGGCCTCGGAGCCGCCACGCAGGATGGTCGCGTTACCCGACTTCAGGCACAGGCTCGCGGCATCGATGGTCACGTTCGGCCGTGATTCGTAAATGATGCCAACCACACCCAGCGGCACGCGCATTTTGCCGACCTGGATACCCGAAGGCCGGTAGCTCATATCGCGGATCGCGCCCACCGGGTCCGGCAGGCTAGCCACCTGGCGCAGACCAACGATCATGCCGTCGATACGGGCCGGGGTCAGCGCCAGACGTTCTAGCATGGCCGGTTCCAGACCATTGGCCCGACCGGCAGCCAGGTCCTGCTCGTTGGCAGCGGTCAGTTCTGGACGAGCGGCGTCCAAAGCAGCGGCAGCAGCATTCAGCGCACGGTTTTTCTGCGCAGTGCTGGCACGGCCGATGACACGCGAAGCTTCGCGGGCAGCGCGACCCAAACGGGTCATGTAGTCAAGAACGGACTCAGTCATGGTCTGGTGTGGTCTTGGCAAAGAGGAAAGCGGCAGATTATAGCTGTCGCATCGGCCCACGGACAGCGGTCACGGGCGGATGGTCAAAATGGAGGGCAAATAGCGCTCGTTAAGCATGAGTTAAGGCTGATGTTGATATCATTGCGTCACATTTCTCGTCGCCCACCGTTGCCACCATGTCCATTCTGACCAACGCAGACCTGCCCAACGCCCTGCCTGACAGCTTCTTCGACCGTGATGCGCAACTGCTGGCCCGCGAACTGCTGGGCAAAATCATCCGGCATAAATTCGACGGCCTGTGGTTATCGGCGCGCATTATCGAGACCGAAGCCTATTACTGCGAGGAAAAAGGCAGCCACGCCTCCCTCGGCTACACAGAAAAGCGTAAAGCTTTGTTTCTGGATGGCGGCCACATCTACATGTATTACGCCCGCGGCGGCGATTCGCTGAATTTCAGCGCTCAGGGTCCGGGCAACGCGGTGCTGATAAAATCGGCCTACCCCTGGGTCGACGCGGTCTCTGGCCCGGCCAGCCTGGCGCAAATGCTGCTCAACAACCCCGATGCCAGTGGCAGCCCCCGCCCCTCGCAAAAGCTGTGCGCCGGCCAGACCCTGCTGTGCAAGGCCTTGGGCTTGAAAGTCCCAATCTGGGATGCCAAGCGCTTTGATCAGGAGCTGCTGTTTGTCGAAGATGTCGGCACCCCGGTTGGACAGATTATCCAGACCACTCGCCTGGGCATTCCCCACGGCCGCGACGAGCATTTGATGTACCGCTTCGTCGATGCGTCCTACGCGCCTTATTGCACGCGGAACCCCTTGCGTCGCGGCCAAGTCGAAGGACGCGATTACTTTCTGCTCGACTGAAATCCCGCAGCAACGAACCTGCCCGCGATAGCGCTATCGCGATCTGGCGCGCTTCTGCGTTCAATGTGCACATGACGGAGTTGACTCTATGGGCCCATGGCTCGATGGCATGACCACCTGGTTGACGGCCAACCCGCAGTGGCTGGCCGCCGCGGTATTTATTGTGGCCTGTGTCGAGTGCCTGGCGATTGCCGGCCTGATCGTGCCCGGCACGGTGCTGCTATTCGCGATTGCCGTGCTGGCGGGCAACGGCGCGTTGTCCCTGGGCGAAACCCTGCTGCTAGGGTTCCTCGGGGGGCTGCTGGGCGACGTCGTTTCCTACCTGCTCGGCAGACATTTTCATCAGAGCATTCGTCGACTGCCCGGGCTGCGCCAACACCCGCAATGGATCAGCGGCGCCGAAGCGTATTTTCAGCGTTATGGCATCGCCAGCCTGCTGGTGGGTCGTTTTATCGGGCCGTTGCGGCCGATGCTGCCGATGGTCGCCGGCATGTTCGACATGCCCTTCCCCCGCTTTATTGCCGTCAGCCTGCTGGCCGCTGCCGGCTGGACCGTTGCCTACCTGCTGCCCGGCTGGGCCACCGGCGCCGCGATACGCCTGCCGCTGCCCGAGGGTTTCTGGCCCGAGGCGGGAGTCGTGGTCGGCAGCATCGCCGTGCTGGTGGGCCTGAGCATTACCAGCAGCCTGCGTCGACACCGCAATGCCACCTTGATCATGAGTGTGATGAGCCTGGTGATCCTGGCCGGGCTGTTTATCGGCTACCCCTACCTGATCCAGTTCGATCAGGGCCTGATTGCCTTGGTGCAGGAGCATCGCAGCGCCTCCCTGGACCGGATCATGGTGATGGTCACGCAGATCGGCGAGTTCCGAGCCATGTTCATCATCAGCGGCGTGCTCACCCTGCTGCTGTTGATTGCCCGCCAATGGCGGCAGGCGATCTTCGCCGGCGCCACACTGATGTTCACCGCTCTGGCCAACACCGGCAGCAAGTGGTTCTTCGCCCGGGTCCGCCCCGAGGTGCTGACCGATCCACTGACCAGCTACAGCATGCCCAGCGGGCATTCTTCCGGCGCCTTTGCCTTGTTCCTGACCCTGGCGGTGCTTGCCGGGCGCGGCCAGCCACCCAGGATGCGCCTGACCTGGCTGCTGCTGGGCTGCCTGCCGGCCGCTTCGATCGCCTTGTCGCGGGTCTACCTCGGGGCGCATTGGCCGACCGATATTCTGGCCGGCGCGATGCTCGCGACCTGCGTCTGTGCCGCCAGCCTGGCCCTGAGCCAGCGTCAGACGCCTTTGCCGGCAATGCCAGCCAGGGTCTGGTGGCTGGTGCTGCCGAGCATGATTGCGCTGTGCGCATTCATGGCCATGCGGCACCTGCCCCACGCCCTGCTGCGCTACGCCTATTGAGGAAATCCGCTAGAGAGTGGTGGCAAGGGCCGTCACGCTGAACTTGCAGCCCAACATTCAGAGATCAGGCGAAAAGCTCGCCCTGCAACTCATCCAACAGCGCCTGGATCGCATCCAGGCGTTGCTGCGGATCATCCAGTTGCAGCAGGTCCAGCTTGTCCAGCTCTGAAAATGGCAGCAGATAGGCCAACTGGTTCGCCAGCGACTGCTGGCCGGTGGCTTCCGTGCCCATGTTCAAGGCCTCGACCATCGGATGCTCGGCCAGCGCCTTGAGCAAGGCGATCAGGTCGGCGTCCTCATCCTGCAACGGTTGCTCCGGAGCCTCGTCGAGCCACTCGACCTGGGCGACCACCAGTTGGTCCTTCTGCACCTCGCTGCTGAGCACCCGAAAACGCCGCCCACCCTTGACCCGAATGCCCAGCAGGCCATTGTCCTGTTGATGAAAATCGGTGATCAACGCTTCGCAGCCGATCAGCGCATAACCTTCCGGCACGTTGCCGACCTCCTCGCCTTCGAGGATGCAGACCACGCCAAAACCACTGCCCTGTTTCATGCAGCGGCCGATCATGTCCAGGTAGCGCGCCTCGAAAATCTGCAGATCGAGGATGCACTGCGGAAACAGCACGGTATTCAGCGGAAAAAGCGCCAGGCTCATAAAAAATCCTTAAACCACCAACGACACCGCCAGCGGCAGGAATACCGCCGTGGCCACGCCCATCAGACTCATCGCCAGCGCCGCAAAGGCACCGCACTCTTCGTTTTCCTGCAAGGCCACCGAGGTGCCCACGGCATGCGCCGTCATGCCCAGGGCCATGCCGCGCGCCTCGGGACTATGGACACCCAGGCGATTCAAAATGCTCGGGCCGAAAATAGCCCCGATGACCCCGGTTATCAGCACGAACACCGCCGCCAGGGCCGCCACACCACCGATCTGCTCGGCCACCAGCATGGCAATCGGCGAAGTCACCGACTTGGGCGCCATGGTCATCAAGATCATGTGCTCGGCGCCAAACCACCAGCCCAGCAATACGCCAAGTCCGGTAGCGACCACGCCACCCACCACCAGCGTAGTAAATATCGGCCAGAACAATTGCCGGATCCGCCGCAGATTCAGATAAAGCGGCACAGCCAGTGCCACCGTGGCCGGGCCCAGCAGAATACTCAGGATCTCGGTGCTCTTACGGTACTCGGCGTACGTCAGGCCACAGCCCAGCAGCACGCCGATGACCAGCAGCATCGACACCAGCACCGGCTGCAGAAAGATCCAGCGGGTTTTCTCGAACGCCGCCAGCACCAGTTGATAAGCCCCCAGGGTAATGCCGATGCCAAACAACGGGTGGTGGATCACGGCCGCCCAGGCACCTTGCCAGTCGAACGTCATTGCCCTTCCTCCCGCCGCGCCTGGCGCTTGACCAGCTTCTGCATCAGCACGCCGACAAAGGCCATGGAAATCACCAGGGACAGCACCAGTGCACCGACAATCGCCCAGAAATCGGCGGCAATGTCTTTGGCGTAGACCATCACGCCCACGGCCGGCGGCACCAGCAACAACGGCAGGTAACGCAGCAGGCTGCTGGCCGCGAGGCTCAGGGGCTCCCCGACTTCGCCCCGTGCAATCAGGAAGATCAGCATCAGCAGCAGGCCGACGATAGGCCCCGGCAGTATCGGCAGAAACAGATGATTGATCGCCGTGCCGAGCAATTGGAACAGCACCAGCCATGTCAGACCGCGTAACAACATCCCCACTCTCCAGCAAAAACGCGTCGCGCATTATAAGCACGCAAGGGCTATGGACCGGCATTCGCCAAAAGCATGGATGGTTGACCCAAGCAATTGGCCATGATGATCTAAAGTGGTTGTCAGGGCACCGTCCCCACCCCGTGAAAAACTATAAAACCGATAAACCAAGGAGAGTCTCAATGCCCTACGTTCCTGTTGCAGAGCTCAAAGATTATGTCGGGAAGGAACTCGGACGTTCCGAATGGCTCACCATCGACCAGGAGCGCATCAACCTGTTTGCCGAGGCGACTGGCGATTTCCAGTTTATCCACGTCGATCCGGTCAAGGCTGCGCAAACCCCCTTTGGCGGCACCATCGCCCATGGTTTCCTCTCGCTGTCACTGATTCCCAAGCTGATGGAAGACATCCTGGTGTTGCCTGAAGGCCTGAAGATGGTGGTCAACTACGGCCTGGACAGCGTGCGTTTCATCCAGCCGGTCAAGGTCAACTCCAAGGTGCGACTCAAGGTCGACCTCACCGAGGTCACCGAAAAGAAACCCGGCCAGGGGTTGCTCAAGGCCACCGCCACCCTGGAAATCGAAGGCCAGGAAAAACCCGCCTATATCGCCGAGCCACTGTCGCTCTGCTTCGTCTGAAACACCGTTGATGCGAAACAGCTCACGCTGTTTCGCACGGCCTCTCTATATATAAGCCACATGGCTACGGCATACTCGGTCCCCTAATTACCCGGATCCCGCTATGCGCCCACTTGTACCCCTGGTTTTGACCCTGTTGCTCGCCGCCTGCGGAGACGGCGAATCGCTGCTACCGCCCGACGCCCGGCTGCCCGACGGCGGACGCTATCGGGGCGACGTGGTCAACGGCCTGCTGCAGGGCCAGGGGCGCATCGACTATCCCAACGGCAGCTGGTACGCGGGACAATTCGAAAATGGCCAATGGCATGGCAACGGCGAATGGCATGGCAGCAACGGCGAGGTCTATCGCGGCCAGTTCCAGCAAGGCCTGTTCCACGGCCAGGGCAGCCTGACCACCCAGGACAGCAGTTACACCGGCGGTTTCAAGTTTGGCCGCCGCGATGGTGAAGGCACCCTCAAAGAGGGTGGCATGACCTACCGTGGCGAGTTCAAGGCCGACCTTTATTCCGGCCTCGGGCGCTTGGAGCTGGAGGACGGCAGCCAATACCAGGGCCAGTTCGCCCACGGCAAGCCCAATGGCGAAGGCCAGCGCAGCGACGCCAGCGGCAATCAGTTCAGCGGCCACTTCGTCAATGGCCAGCTCGAAGGCAACGGCACTTTCAACAGTGCCGAGGGCGACATCTACGTCGGCGGCTTCAAGCAGAACCAGTTGCACGGCAAGGGGCGTTACGAAAACGCGGATGGCGACGTGTGGATCGGCCAGTTCAAAGAAGGCGCCCTGAGCGGTAAAGGTGAACTGATAGGCGTCGACGGCAGCCACTATGTCGGGCAATTCAGCGATTGGCGCTTCAGCGGCCAGGGCCGTCTCAACCTCAGCGACGGCAGCTTTTATATCGGCGGTTTCGACAGCGACAGCTACCAGGGCCATGGGGTGCTGGTATTGCGTGACGACACCGTGCAAAGCGGCGATTGGATCAACGGCCTGCGCGTGCGCGATGCCAGCGGCAAATTGCTGCCGGACCCACTGGAGCTCGGCTTGCTGGCCCAGGGGCGTCTGCTCGAACAAGCGTTGACCAACGTTCCCGCCTCGACACCGGCGATAGAGCTGTACAGCCTGACACTGGCCGGTGACGGCAAGCAAAGCGTGTTCCTGCGCGAAGCCGACTACGTCAGCAACATGCTCGCCAGCCGTTTCGGTGCCTACGGCCAGATCCGCCTGGTCAACCACCGCGACCACCTGGCCGACCGGCCCATGGCCACCCGGGAGAGCCTGCACCGCTCGGCCCAGACCCTGGCCGAACGCAGTGGCCCGGAAGACCTTGTTTTCATCTACCTGACCAGCCACGGCACCAGCGCCCACGAACTGGTGCTCGATCAGCCGCGTCTGGAGCTGGCCGACCTGCCGGCCGATGAGCTGGCGACGGCCCTGGCCCCGCTGAAGAACCGCGACAAAATCATCGTGATCTCGGCCTGTTACTCCGGCGGCTTTATCCCGGCGCTCAAGGACGAACGCACGCTGATCATGACCGCCTCGCAGGCCGACCGGGTGTCTTTCGGCTGCTCGGAAGAAGCGGATTTCACCTACTTTGGCGATGCGCTGTTCGCCCAGGCGCTGAACCAGACCGATGATCTGGAGCAGGCCTTCAAACTGGCCCGGGCCAACGTCGCCGAACGCGAGCAGGCCGATAATTTCGAAGCCTCGGAACCGCAGATCTGGGCGCCCAAGGGGGTCTTGGCGCACTGGCAACAATTGCGAAAACAGCAGGCACGAAAAGCGCTGCAAAGTGTCTCAATCAACAGCAAGGAAGCAAAGAGCAACTAAGCTGAAACAGTATCAAGGGGGAAACACTATGTACTTGACGCCTCAGCATATCCTGCTCGCTGGAGCCACCGGCCTGACTGGCGAACACCTGCTTGATCGCCTGCTCAACGAACCCACCGTGACCCGCGTTCTGGCACCCAGCCGCCGCCCGTTGAGCGAGCATCCGCACCTGGAAAACCCGGTGGGCGACCCGGCTGTATTTTTGCCGCAACTCACAGGCCAGGTCGACATCGCCTTCTGCTGCCTGGGCACCACCATCAAGCAGGCGGGCTCGGAACAGGCGTTTCGTGCCGTGGACCTGGATATGGTGGTGGCCTTTGCCAAGCGCGCGCGGGAAATGGGCGCGCGGCACCTGATCGTGATCAGCGCCGTGGGGGCCGACGCCCAGTCTTCGATCTTCTACAACCGGGTCAAGGGCGAAATGGAGCAGGCGCTCCAAGCCCAGGATTGGCCGCAACTGACCATCTGCCGCCCTTCGCTGCTGCTGGGCGAGCGCCTTGAGCCACGCCTGGCGGAACAACTGGCCGGCCCCTTGTCCAAACTGATTCCCGGCAAGTACCGCGGTATCGAAGCCTGTCAGCTGGCTCGTGCCATGTGGCGCCTGGCCCTGGAAGAACAGGACGGGGTTCGGGTGGTTGAGTCCGACGAGTTACGCAAGCTGGGCAAATAGAACCGGGCTGGCGCGGCACTCCAGCAAGCGCCGCTACAGCCCGCCGGTAGCCTGGAACCCCACACCCAACACCGTCAGGACCGACAACGGCAACAGCAGCGTGTCGAGCACAGCGCTGGCGGGCAGGTCGACACCGGGATAGCTCGGCGCCTCGGCGCCAAAACGGTCCATGGCGCAACAGCCACCCTGCATCGCATACAAATCCAGGCGGGTTCCCGAGTACACCACCGGCGCTCCCGGCTGGGCGGCATTGAGGGTGCGCGCGGTGGCGCAACCACCCAGTTGCAGGGCGATCAACGCCACCAGCAACGCCCTACTCATCACTGCTCAAATGGTGCTCGCCCCAGCGCGGCAGCATGTCCTGGGGAATGTTCAGCAGGTTGAGAATCCGCGCCACCACAAAATCCACCAGGTCATCGATGGTCTGCGGCTGGTGATAAAAGCCCGGCGACGCCGGCAGAATGGTCACGCCCATGTTCGACAGTTTGAGCATGTTCTCCAGATGAATACTCGAGTACGGCGCCTCGCGCGGCACCAGAATCAACTGGCGACGCTCCTTGAGCGTGACATCGGCCGCACGCTCGATCAGGTTGTTGCAGGCACCCGTGGCAATGGCCGACAGGGTTCCGGTCGAGCACGGCACCACCACCATCGCCGCCGGCGAGCCGGAGCCCGAGGCCACGGGCGACATCCAGTCTTCCTTGCCATAAACCCGGATCTGCCCCGCCGCCGCACCGGTGTACTCGGTGAGGAAGGCTTGCATCATCTGCGTCTTGGGCGGCAGGGAGACGTCGGTTTCGGTGGCCATGACCAATTGCGCGGCCTTGGAGATCAGAAAGTGCACTTCCCGATCCTCACGGACCAGGCAATCGAGCAGGCGCAAGCCGTACTGGGCGCCCGAGGCGCCCGTCATGGCCAGGGTGATGCGTTCCGGACCGTTGTTCATTGCAGGGCCTCAGCCAGTTTGCCGTGCAGGCCGCCAAAACCGCCGTTGCTCATGATCACCACGTGAGTACCGGGTTTGGCCTGGCTCTTCACGCGCTCGATGATGCCTTCCAGCGAGTCACTGACAATGGCCGGCACCGAGCACAGCGCGGCGGTCGCGCCCAGGTCCCAGCCGAGATTGGCGGGGGCATACCAGATCACCTGGTCGGCCTGGTTGACGCTTTCCGGCAGGCCATCTCGATGGGCACCCAACTTCATCGAATTGGAGCGCGGTTCGATGATGGCGATCAGCGGAGCATCACCAATGCGTTTGCGCAGGCCGTCCAAGGTGGTGGCGATGGCCGTCGGATGGTGGGCGAAGTCGTCGTAAATGGTCACGCCCTGTACTTCGGCGACCTTTTCCATGCGCCGCTTGACGCTTTTGAACGCACTCAACCCGTCGATGCCCATGGAAGGCACCACACCCACATGACGCGCCGCTGCCAGAGTGGCCAAGGCATTGGCGACGTTGTGCTGGCCAGTCATGTCCCACTCGACCACGCCTTGAACCACACCTTCAAACAGCACTTCGAAGCGCGAGCCGTCTTCACTGAGAAGCCTGGCTTGCCATTGGCCACCCGCGCCGGTGGTCTGCACCGGGGTCCAGCAGCCCATGTCGATCACTCGCTGCAAGGCCGGCTCGGTGGTCGGATGGATCACCAGGCCTTCGCTGGGAATGGTGCGCACCAGGTGGTGGAACTGCCGCTCGATGGCCGGCAGATCGGGGAAGATGTCCGCATGATCAAACTCAAGGTTATTGAGGATCGCGGTGCGCGGGCCGTAGTGGACGAACTTGGAGCGTTTGTCGAAGAAGGCGCTGTCGTACTCATCGGCCTCGATCACGAAAAAGGGTGTGTCACCCAAACGGGCCGAGACTGCGAAATTCTGCGGCACACCGCCAATCAGAAAACCCGGGCTCATGCCTGCGTGCTCCAGCACCCAGGCCAGCATGCTGCTGGTGGTGGTTTTGCCATGGGTGCCGGCGACCGCCAGTACCCAGCGACCTCGCAGTACATGCTCGGCCAGCCATTGCGGGCCGGAGACATAGGGCAGGCCTTTGTTCAGCACATATTCCACTGCCGGATTACCGCGGGACATCGCATTGCCGATGACCACCAGGTCTGGCGCCGGGTCGAGCTGCGCCGGGTCGTAACCCTGGGTCAACTCGATGCCCTGGGCCTCGAGCTGGGTGCTCATGGGTGGATAGACGTTGGCATCGGAACCGGTCACACGATGGCCCAACTCCTTGGCCAGAACCGCCATTGAACCCATGAAAGTGCCGCAAATACCGAGAATATGAATGTGCATAGTCGACCTCGTAAACATCGCGGCAGGTTAGCGTAGAGGGCTGCAATTCGCACTCTTTAGCTGCCGAGCAGATCGAACGCCGCAGCTTATGGCCTTCGCTGTAGCCGCTTGTCCTCCCCGAGGTATCCCCTACGGGGCGCTAGCGGGCGATGCCATGTTTGCGCAGCTTTCTATACAGGGTGTTGCGGCTGACGCCCAATTGCTCGGCAGTGTGGGTCATGTGCCAGCGCTGTTGCTCCAGGACGTTGAGCAGCGCCAGGCGCTCGGCATCATCCAGCGGGTGCTGCGAAATATCCTCGACCGTGGCCACCACGGGGGCCGGACGGCTGTGACGGATAACTGCCGGCAGATCTTCGAGGACGATCCGCCCATCCTCGCAAAGCGCCGCCAGCGTCCGCAGCACATTGCGCAACTGGCGCACGTTGCCCGGCCAATGAAAGTCCAGCAACGCCTGGCGCGCCGCCGCATCCAGCAGCACCGCCTGCTCACCGGCCTCTTCAGCCAGGAGAAAGTCCAGCAACTGGGATTTGTCACTGCGCTGGCGCAACGCCGGCAAGCCGATTTCCAGGCCATTGAGGCGGTAGTACAAGTCCTCGCGAAAACTGCCGTTGTGCACCCGCTCCAGCAGGTCGCGGTGGGTGGCGCTGATGATCCGCACGTTCACCGCCTGGGGCTCGCCGCCAATGGGCACCACCATCCGGTCTTCCAGCACTCTTAACAGGCGAGTCTGCATGGCCAGGGGCATGTCGCCGATCTCATCGAGAAACAGCGTGCCGCCATCGGCCTGTTGCAACTTGCCGCGCATGCCTTCCTTGCGAGCGCCGGTAAAGCTGCCACCGCGATAGCCGAACAACTCGCTCTCGATCAGGCTTTCCGGAATCGCCGCGCAATTGAGCGCAACAAAGGCTTTTTCCGCACGCTGGCTGGCGTGGTGCACGGCCTTGGCGAAGGCCTCTTTGCCGGAGCCGGTTTCGCCGTTGATCAGCAAGGGCACATCGCGCTCGAAGACCCTCAGGGCCTTGCGAAAATCGTCCTGCAGCGCCGCATCGCCCAGGCATATGCCCGGCAGCCGTGGGCGTTCGAGCACAGGGGCCGGCATCACCACCGGCTGCGGCACCGTGCGCGGCTGGCCACGCAGCAGGGCGAACAGGTTGCGCCCATCACGGCTGCGCAATGGCCAACTGGCGCTGGCATTGACGCTGGCCCGACTCAGCAACTCATCGAGCGAACAATCGAAGAACGACTCCACCGGTTTCCCCAGCAAACCGCCACGAACATGCCCCAACAGGTTCAACGCGCTCTGATTCACCGCACTGATCCGCCCATCACCGTCGAACGCTAGCAACCCTTCGCTGAACAGTCCCACGGACTCGGCCTGCAAATGAAAACGCAGCAACCACTGGTTGTCGAAATAACGCAGGAAATAGCAGCTCTCGATCATCTTCGCCGAAAGGTTGACCAGGGCCATGGTGTGGAATTGGCTTTGCCGCGAGACATCCTGGCGTGCCGACGATACATCGAGCACTGCCAGCAGCTCGCCGTGAGGGTCGAACACCGGGCTGGCGGAACAGGTCAGGCCCGTGTGACGCCCGCGAAAGTGCTCATCCTGATGGATGGTCAGCGCCTGACGCTCCACCAGGCAGGTGCCGATACCGTTGGTGCCTTCGCAGGCTTCGCTCCAGTCAGCGCCCAGCCACAGGCCGGCGCGCTCGAAGATCTTGCGCTCGGTGGGCGCGGTAATGCAGTTGAGGATGACCCCGCGCGCATCGGTCAACAGCACCGCATGGCCGGCACCGGACAATTGCTGATGCAGGCTGGCCATCTCGCTGCCGGCAATCTGCAGCACTTGCTGCAAGCGCTCGCGACTTTCCAGGACCCGCCCCTGCTCGAGCACGGTCGGCGCCATGGCCTGGGCCGGGTCGAGGTGGTAATCCTCAAGGCAACGCAGCCACGAGCGGGCGATCGACGGGTCGCTGCCCGGGCCCTGCAAGCGGGCCTTGCCCTGGGTAACGGTCAGCACTTGCTGGGCGTGCCGGGTCAGATGATTACTGCTATGCATTTCTTATTATTCTCCTGCTGCGCTGTCACGCTCAGACGGAACCACCTCTGGCCGCTGCCGCAAGATGGCTGGAAGCCCCTGGACCCGTTCGCAACCAGGCAACAGCGACAGACGGGACGGGTGAATTTCACAAGCAAACCAGCATCCTCCTGCGGCGGATTCATTGCAATGCCGACTCGACTGATGAGTCACAGGTTGTGCCATACAGGTGACAAACTGTCACTCACCGCTGTGCCATATCTGTCACAGCCCGCCGCCAAGTGCCTGTCGAAACACTACAAAACCCTTGATTCTGCGGGCCTGCAACACGCTGGCCCGACCTTTGCTCTAGGCTTAACAAGCGCAACAGCGCGTCCTCCCCTATAAGCACAAAAGCCAGGAGATACCCACCATGCGTTACGCACACCCCGGTACTGAAGGCGCTATCGTTTCGTTCAAGGCCAAGTACGGCAACTACATCGGCGGTGAGTTTGTCGCTCCGGTCGATGGCAACTACTTCACCAATACTTCGCCAGTCAACGGCAAGGCCATCGCCGAATTCCCGCGCTCCACCGCCAAAGACATCGACAAGGCCCTGGACGCTGCCCACGCTGCCGCCGACGCCTGGGGCAAGACCTCGGCCCAGGATCGCTCCCTGGTCCTGCTGAAAATCGCCGACCGCATCGAACAGAACCTCGAACTGCTGGCCATCACCGAAACCTGGGACAACGGCAAGGCCGTGCGTGAAACCCTCAACGCCGACATTCCATTGGCCGCCGACCACTTCCGCTACTTCGCGGGCTGCATTCGCGCCCAGGAAGGCACCAGCGCCGAAATCAACGAGCACACCGCCGCCTACCACTTCCATGAACCCCTGGGCGTGGTCGGGCAGATCATTCCGTGGAACTTCCCGCTGCTGATGGCCGCCTGGAAACTCGCCCCAGCCCTGGCCGCCGGCAACTGCGTGGTACTCAAGCCCGCCGAGCAAACCCCGCTGGGCATCAGCGTGCTGATGGAGCTGATCGGCGACCTGCTGCCGCCAGGCGTGCTCAACGTGGTACACGGTTTCGGCAAGGAAGCGGGCGAAGCCCTGGCCACCAGCAAGCGCATCGCCAAGATCGCCTTCACCGGTTCCACTCCGGTGGGCTCGCACATCATGAAATGCGCCGCCGAGAACATCATCCCGTCCACCGTGGAACTGGGCGGCAAATCGCCGAACATCTTCTTCGCCGACATCATGAAGGCCGAGCCGCAGTTCATTGAAAAGGCCGCTGAAGGCCTGGTGCTGGCGTTCTTCAACCAGGGCGAAGTCTGCACCTGCCCATCCCGGGCCCTGGTGGAAGAGTCGATCTACGACGACTTCATGAAAGTGGTGATGAAGAAGGTCGAGCAGATCAAGCGCGGCGACCCGCTGGACACCGACACCATGGTCGGCGCCCAGGCCTCCGAGCAACAATTCGACAAAATCCTGTCCTACCTGGAAATCGCCAAGCAGGAAGGTGCGCAACTGCTCACCGGCGGCAAGGTGGAAAAACTCACCGGCGACCTGGCAACCGGCTATTACATCCAGCCGACCCTGCTCAAGGGCACCAACGATATGCGCGTGTTCCAGGAAGAAATCTTCGGCCCGGTGGTGAGCATCACCACCTTCAAGGACGAAGCCGAAGCCCTGGCGATTGCCAACGACACCGAGTTCGGCCTCGGCGCCGGCCTCTGGACCCGCGACATCAACCGCGCCTACCGCATGGGCCGGGCGATCAAGGCCGGTCGCGTCTGGACCAACTGCTACCACCTGTACCCGGCGCACGCCGCGTTCGGCGGTTACAAGAAGTCCGGTGTCGGCCGTGAAACCCACAAGATGATGCTCGATCACTACCAGCAGACCAAAAACCTGCTGGTGAGCTACGACATCAACCCGCTGGGCTTCTTCTGATCCACGCCCCCGGCGACCCAGGTCGCCGGGGGTTCCGGCCCGCCAGGGCCTGAAGCGCCCCTCCATCCTCCATCCGTTTCGGCGTCCACGACTGGCCGAGAGGGATGCTGCTGTCAAAAATTCCCGATTGGCCTCGCATCGGGCTGTCGTGCTGAAAGCCCACGCGGCTTTTAAAGAACAATAAGAACAAGGAACAACCTAATGGATCAGATCGGCAACTACGTGCTCTACCTCATCATGCTCTGCGCCGTGCTCGGGGCATTCGCCGCGATTTACGACAGCGACCGAGGGCTGGGCAAAGAATTCATGGAGGGCATCCACGCCACCGGGTACATTTTCGTACCGGCCGCCGGGATCATGGCCTCCATCCCCTACCTCACGGTGGTGATCGAAAGCGTTTTCGGTCCATTCTTCAACTCCCTGGGCGCCGACCCGGCGCTGGCGGCGACCATGATCATCGCCTCGGACATGGGCGGCTATCAGTTGGCTTCGGCCCTGGCGGCCAGCAAGGAAGCGCTGGTGATGGCCCTGATCACCGGTTTCATGGGCGGCGCCACCATCGTCTTCTCGATTCCCATGGGCCTGGCGATGCTCGACAAGCGCGACCATAAATACATGGCGCTGGGAATCATGTCCGGGATCCTGACCATCCCCATCGGCGTACTGATCGCCAGCGTGATCCTGGCGTTCAGCAACCCACTGGTGCGCGACCTGGTAACCACCAATGGCGAGGCCGGTTATCAATTGGCCCTGGGCATGGGCAGTATTTTTGCCAACCTGCTGCCGATCCTGATCTTCGTCGTGGCCCTGGCCGTCGGCCTGCGCTTTTTGCCAGACATGATGATCAAGGGCTTCATCATTTTCGGCCGGGCCATGGACGCGGCGATCAAGCTGGTGCTGGTGTTTTCCATCGTCGAATACTTCACCGGGGTGTTCTCGCTGGTATTCGGCGGCTGGGGCTTCCATCCGATCATCGCCGACGCCGAGGACCAGACCCGCGCCCTGGAAACCGCCGGCTACATCGGCATCATGCTGGCCGGCGCCTTCCCCATGGTCTACCTGTTGCGCAAATACCTGGGCAAGCCCCTGGAAAACCTCGGCAGCAAGGTTGGCCTGAGCGCCGTCGGCAGTGCCGGCATGCTGGCGACCATCGCCAATATCCTGGCCATGTTCCGCCTGGTGCGCTTCATGCCGCCCAAAGACAAAGTGATCAACATCGCCTTTGGTGTGTGCGCGGCCTTTCTACTGGGCGACCACCTGTCGTTCACCGCCAACTTCCAACCGACCATCATCCTCCCGGTGCTGATCGGCAAAATCAGCGCCGGATTCATCGCCGTGGGCCTGGCTTACTGGTTATCGGTGCCCAAGGCCCTGGAGCTGGAAGCCCAGGATCGCGCTGCCGGGATCATCGCCGAAGGCGAATACCTGGGCGACGCCGAGCCCGAGGCCCCGCTGCCCGCCGGACACAAGGCCACCGCCTGAGGACGGCGCGCAACACCGGCTTGTACGTACACGGGCAAGCGCCTGGAACAGCGGTCGAAAAAGGTGGCATTCTGACAACTGCCACCCCCACGACAACGCACCTTCATCGTTGAAACGGAGACAGAGATGGCCAGTTTTTCCCATACCGTCGGCCCCCAGACCTATCACTTCGATAGCCTCAAGGAGGTCATGGCCAAGGCCAGCCCGGCGCGTTCCGGAGACTTCCTGGCCGGGGTCGCGGCCCTGAACGATGGCGAACGGGTCGCCGCGCAGATGACCCTGGCGGACATCCCCTTGAAACACTTCCTGCAGGAAGTGCTGATCCCCTACGAGTCCGATGAAGTCACCCGGCTGATCATCGACACCCACGACCAACAGGCCTTCGCCACGGTCAGCCACCTGACCGTGGGTGGTTTTCGCGACTGGCTGCTCAGCGATGCCGCCGACGAAACCAGCCTGCGCGCCCTGGCCCCAGGCCTGACCCCGGAAATGGCTGCCGCGGTGTCGAAGATCATGCGCGTGCAGGACCTGGTGCTGGTGGCGCAGAAGATCCGTGTGGTCACGCGCTTTCGCAACACCGTAGGGCTGCGCGGGCGGATGTCGACCCGCCTGCAGCCCAACCACCCCACCGACGAACCGGCGGGCATCGCCGCCAGCGTGCTCGACGGCCTGCTGTACGGCAACGGCGACGCCATGATCGGCATCAACCCGGCCACCGACAGCATCGCCTCGATCTGCGCCATGCTGGAAATGCTCGACGCCATCATTCAGCGCTATGAAATTCCGACCCAGGCCTGCGTCCTGACCCACGTCACCACCTCCATCGAGGCGATCAACCGGGGCGTGCCGCTGGACTTGGTGTTCCAGTCGATTGCCGGCACCGAGGCGGCCAACGCCAGTTTCGGCATCAACCTCAATGTGTTGCAGGAAGGCTACGACGCCGGCTTGAGCCTGAACCGCGGCACCCTGGGACAAAACCTGATGTATTTCGAAACCGGCCAGGGCAGCGCCCTGTCGGCCAACGCCCACTTCGGCATCGACCAGCAGACCTGCGAAACCCGCGCCTATGCCGTGGCCCGGCATTTCAAGCCGTTTCTGGTCAACACCGTGGTCGGTTTTATCGGGCCGGAATACCTGTACAACGGCAAGCAGATCATCCGCGCCGGTCTGGAAGATCACTTCTGCGGCAAGCTGCTGGGCGTGCCCATGGGCTGCGACATCTGCTACACCAACCACGCCGAAGCCGACCAGGACGATATGGACACCCTGCTGACCCTGCTGGGAGTGGCCGGAATCAACTTCATCATGGGCATCCCCGGCTCCGACGACATCATGCTCAACTACCAGACCACCTCCTTTCACGACGCGCTCTACGCCCGGCAGACCCTGGGCCTGAAGCCGGCCCCGGAGTTCGAGCAATGGCTGGCGCGCACCGGAATCTTCACCCAAGCCGATGGCAAGGTGCATTTCGGCAATAACCTGCCACCGGCCTTCCGCCAGGCGCTGGCGCAATTGGGATAAGCGAGACACTTATGGACAAGCACCCCACCGACAGCCAGAACCCCTGGCTGGAACTGCGCCGCCTGACCCCGGCCCGCATCGCCCTGGGCCGCACCGGCACCAGCATGCCAACCGGTGCCCAACTGGACTTCCAGTACGCCCACGCCCAGGCCCGCGATGCCGTGCACCTGCCCTTCGACCATGCCGGGCTCAGCAGCCAGTTGGCCGAGCGCGGGCGTGACAGCCTGTTGCTGCACAGCGCAGCCGTCGATCGCCACAGCTACCTGCAACGCCCCGACCTGGGGCGGCGCCTGAGTGATGAGTCGGCACAAACCCTGCGCGATTACGCCAGCGCCAACCCCGGCGGAGTCGACCTGGCAGTGGTGGTGGCCGATGGGCTTTCGGCGCTGGCGGTGCATCGCCATACCTTGCCGTTCCTGGCGCGAATGGAAGAGCAGACCAACGCCGAAGGCTGGTCGCTGTCGCCGGTGATTCTGGTGGAACAGGGCCGGGTCGCGGTAGCCGATGAAATCGGCCAACTGCTGGGCGCGAAAATGGTGGTGATCCTGATCGGCGAGCGCCCGGGCCTGAGTTCACCGGACAGCCTGGGCCTGTACTTCACCTACCAGCCCAAGGTCGGGCTGACCGACGCCTACCGCAACTGCATCTCCAACGTGCGCCTGGAGGGCCTGAGCTACGGCATGGCCGCCCACCGCCTGCTGTACCTGATGCGCGAGGCATGCCGGCGGCAGTTGTCGGGGGTCAACCTCAAGGATGAAGCCCAGGTGCAAACCCTGGAGTCGGACACACCGGAGAACATGAAGGGCAACTTCCTGTTGAGCCCACCCGAAGCGTGATTTTCAAGACGATTGCGCTTTTTTCCAGCTTTAGGCAGCATCCGAACACGGCTGCCCCGAGTAATGAACCGTTTGCCGTCATATCCACTTGCTGTTGAGGCCTACCATGCGGATTACTCAAGCAACCCTGGAACACCTGGACCTGTTGACGCCGTTGTTCGTCAAATACCGCGAATTCTACGGCGCGCTGCCTTACCCGGACTCGTCCCGGGCCTTTCTGGAAAAACGCCTGCGCCGCAAGGAATCGGTGATTTACCTGGCGCTGTCCGATGACGACAACAAACTGCTCGGGTTCTGTCAGCTGTACCCCAGCTTCTCGTCCCTGTCCCTCAAGCGTGTATGGATCCTCAACGACATCTACGTCGCTGAAGACGCTCGGCGCCAACTGGTGGCCGACAACCTGATCCGCACCGCGAAGAAAATGGCCAAGGAAACCCACGCCGTGCGCATGCGCGTTTCCACCAGCAGCGATAACGAAGTGGCGCAGAAAACCTACGAGTCCATCGGCTTTCGCGAAGACACCGAGTTCAAGAACTACGTATTGCCCATCAGCGATGATTGATCCGCTCGACAGCGGCCTTCGGGCCGCTGTGGCATTTATCGAATTTCCCGCCTCTGCCCGCCGTCAAACGATGCCTGGCCCTCGAAACGCCCCGCTACAATCTCAACGCGCATTTCACAGTTCACACTTTATAATACTGACCTTTTCGGCAAGTAAGAAACGTCTGCCCTCGCTGTAAGACCTTACCCCGAGTCATTGCACAGGTCCGCCGAGCCGGGCCGTCACCACAGGTGCCTCCATGGATTTCAACCCGATCGACCTCATCCTGCACCTCGACGTCTACCTCGACTTGCTGGTGACCAATTACGGCCCATGGATCTACGCCATTCTGTTCCTGGTGATCTTCTGCGAAACCGGCCTGGTGGTGATGCCCTTCCTGCCGGGTGATTCCCTGCTGTTCATCGCCGGCGCCGTGGCCGCGGGTGGCGGCATGGACCCGGTGCTGCTGGGCGGCCTGCTGATGCTGGCGGCGATCCTCGGCGACAGCACCAACTATGTCATCGGCCGAACAGCGGGCGAACGCCTGTTCAACAACCCGAACTCGAAGATCTTCCGCCGCGATTACCTGCAAAAGACCCACGATTTCTACGACAAGCATGGCGGCAAGACCGTGACCCTGGCGCGCTTCCTGCCAATCATCCGCACCTTTGCGCCGTTCGTCGCCGGCGTGGCGCGGATGCCTTACCCGCGCTTCTTCGGCTTCAGCGTGGCCGGCACCATCCTCTGGGTAGGCGGCCTGGTCACCCTGGGGTATTTCTTCGGTAACGTGCCCTTCATCAAGAAAAACCTGTCGTTGCTGGTGGTGGGCATCATTCTCCTGTCCCTGGTCCCGATGATCATCGGCGTGGCCCGCAGCCGCTTTGGCCGCTCGACGTCAAACGCCGAGCCGCGCTGACCGGCATGTGGTCCCTCAGTGCCTGGCGCCGCAAGCGCATCCTGGCCAAGCATCCGATTGCCGATGACACCTGGCAGCGGGTGCGCCAGCACTTGCCCTTCCTCGATGGCATCACCCCGGCCGAAGACCAATGGCTGCGTGAAGCCAGCGTGCTGTTTCTCGATGAAAAACACCTGACCGCCCTCCCCGGCGTAGAACTGCATCAGGAACAGCGTCTGCTGCTGGCGGCCCAGGCCCAACTGCCATTGCTGCACCTGGGTGACCTCAACTGGTACCAGGGCTTCCATGAAATCGTCCTCTACCCGGACGACTTCCTCAGCCCCCAGCGCCATCGCGATGCCAGTGGTGTCGAGCACGAGTGGGACGGCGAACACAGCGGCGAAGCCTGGCAACAAGGGCCGATCATCCTGGCCTGGCCCGGAGTCCTGGCCAGCGGCGGCTGGGAAGCCTACAACCTGGTGATCCACGAACTGGCGCACAAGCTGGACATGCTCAACGGCGACGCCAACGGCCTGCCGCCGCTGCACAGCGATATGCGGGTCAGCGACTGGGCGCAGGTGATGCAAGAAGCCTACGACGACCTCGACCGCCAACTCGAGCAGAACCCGGACGCCGAAACCGCCATCGACCCCTACGCCGCGGAAAACCCAGCCGAGTTTTTTGCCGTCACCAGCGAATACTTCTTCAGCGCCCCGGATCTGCTCAACGAGGCCTATCCGAAAGTCTATGAACAGTTGCAGCTGTTTTACCGGCAGAATCCGCTCGCCAGGCTGCGGCAACTTCAGGCCGAAGATCCGGTCTATCGGCCACACGACTAAGCGTTGTACGACCCTTGGTACGTGGCATCGATAGCGGAGTGTGTCTATAATCGCCGCCACTTTTTGGTCAATCCGGCCAAGTCATTTGGTCATCTAACGGGGGCACCGCCCAATGAGCTACAGCAAGATTCCGGCTGGCAAAGACCTGCCGAACGACATCTACGTCGCGATCGAGATCCCGGCCAACCACGCGCCGATCAAGTACGAAATCGACAAAGACAGCGACTGCCTGTTCGTTGACCGTTTCATGGCAACCCCGATGTTCTACCCAGCCAACTACGGCTTTATCCCCAACACCCTGGCCGACGACGGTGACCCCCTCGACGTGCTGGTCGTGACCCCGTACCCAGTGACCCCAGGCTCGGTCATCCGCGCCCGTCCGGTGGGCATCCTGAACATGACCGACGACGGTGGCGGCGACGCCAAAGTCATCGCGGTACCACACGACAAGCTGTCCCAGCTGTACGTCGACGTGAAGGAATACACCGACCTGCCGCCACTGCTGCTGGAACAGATCAAGCACTTCTTCGAGAACTACAAAGACCTCGAAAAAGGCAAATGGGTGAAGATCGACGGTTGGGGCAACGCAGACGCAGCCCGTGCCGAGATCATGAAGTCGGTTGCAGCCTATAAAGGCTGAGAAGCAGCGCTAAGCTTCCAGTCGTAAGCTGCAAGGAAAAGCCCCGGTGATTCGGGGCTTTTTTGTGCATGCCAGAAACCCGGTGCCTGGGGCAGGTAAAATTCCGTTGCACTATTTTGGCTCTCGAGGCCTCTGGCCGGCCCTTTGCGCTGGGAATTTGCGGCAAATATGCGTATGCTGCGCCCCACATTTGCGCATCGGCCCTTCCGCGGTCAGATCGCACGACGAAGCGGATGATTTTCTCGCCAAGTCCCACAGCCAGACGCAAGAGCTGGGTGTACGTTTTGAAGGCTGGTGCGGTTTACCAAAAATGAACCAAGCCAGTCCCCGAGAAGCCGGCCACAAGCCGGCTTTTTAATGCCTGCAAAAAACCTATCCCCCTTCAAAACCCCATCCGCCGCCTCGTTTTTTCAGCGGTGAGGCTTTCGTTTATCCCATGGCCTCCAACGCCTACGGCTCCGGACATTTAGGCAACGTGAAGTTGGTTCTGCAATGCGAGCCACTCCAGGGAAAAAGTCACCAACGTTCGGGGGCGCAGAGGCACATCGCGGTGGCCGGGCCACCAGATAACCATCCTGATGTTGAACAGAGCGAAAGCCGACATCGAAAGCATCGGCCACAAGGTCACGCGCAAGCGCAAGCTGATCTCCCCTCCCTGCGCCTCTGCACCTGCACCTGCACCGATGACCAAAACTTCGAGCCCAAACTATAGGATATGCCTATATAAAGAATCGCATATCGGTCTTGGACGCTATCAATCAAACGACAGAAGATAGCTCCACACACAGCAACACCGACCTGCAAACCAGAGGAGAACCACCATGCAACAGTCCCACGCCTACAAAGATATGAGCCTCGCACTGACCACCGGCATCCTCGATGCCAAGGCGCGTAAGAACCTGTCCTGGCAGGATCTGACGGATGGCACCGGTCTTGGCTTGGCGTATGTCACCGCGGCGCTGCTGGGCCAGCATCCATTGCCAGAAAGCGCGGCCAAGGTGATCGGCGAAAAACTCGAGCTGGACGCCGATTCGGTGGCCCGCCTGCAAGTCATCCCGTTGCGCGGCAGCCTCTCGGGCGTGCCGACCGACCCGACCATCTATCGCTTCTACGAGATGATCCAGATCTACGGCACCACCCTTAAAGCCCTGGTGCATGAGCAGTTCGGCGACGGCATCATCAGCGCGATCAACTTCAAGCTGGACATGAAGAAAGTTGCAGACCCGGAAGGCGGTCACCGCGCCGTGATCACCCTCGACGGTAAGTTCTTGCCGCTGCGTCCTTTCTAACGGCGCACCTCGACCTGTCACCGGCCCGCAGTTGCTGCGGGCCCGCTGCAAACCCTGACGCACGCCTCTTCTTTCCCACCACCAATTTTGACTGGAGGACTGATCATGCAAAAAAATCTGCTTTTCGCGTTGGCCCTGACGACCTCGCTCTGCGCCTATGCGCAGGCATCTGCGGCACCTGCGGACGTGGTTGCCTACACCTACGGCATGCACCTGGACATCGCCCAAGTGCTGAGCATGTCGCCCGTGCCAGATGTGTGCGGCCCGGCGCCAATGCACATGACGTACCGCGACTCCCAAGGCCAGACCCACGTCCTGGAGTACAGCGTGCTCGGCAACGGCTGCTCCAATTGAGCGTCACCCTTCCCCCTACTACTGCGAGCTATCTCTATGAAAGCGCTAATTGACGGTTTCCTGAAGTTTCAAAGCGAAGCGTTTCCTCAGCGCTCCGACCTGTTCAAGCACCTGGCGACCACCCAGCACCCCGGCACGTTGTTTATCACCTGCTCCGACAGCCGTGTGGTGCCGGAACTGCTGACCCAGCAAGAACCCGGTGAAATGTTCGTAGTGCGCAACGCCGGCAACATCGTGCCGTCTTACAGCCCGCACCCGGGCGGTGTGTCGGCGACGGTGGAGTACGCCGTGGCGGTGCTCGGTGTGACAGATATTGTGATTTGCGGCCATTCCGATTGCGGTGCCATGACGGCCGTCGCCAAGTGCAAATGCATGGATCACCTGCCCGCTGTCGCCGGTTGGTTGCAGCATGCCGAGTCGGCGAAGGTGATCAACGAGTCGCGCTCCCACGCAAGCGAAGCGGCGAAGGTGAGTTCGATGGTTCGGGAGAATGTCATCGCCCAGCTGGCCAATATCCAGACCCATCCCAGCGTGCGCCTGGCTCAGGAAAAAGGCCTGTTGAGTTTGCATGGCTGGGTCTACGACATCGAGACCGGTTCGGTGGATGCCCTGGACGCCGATCATCGCAGCTTCAAGCCCTTGGCCAAGCACCCCGATACCTGCGCCGTGCAGAGCCGCATCGGCAAAGCGGCAGCGTGAGGCATTGGCCGCCAACCCTTGGATAACGGCGCGAGCTAGTTGAGCGCCGCCGTTTCCAGCATCAGGTCCTTAAACGCGACGGACGCCACGCTGTGGTAGTTGTTTTTACGCCTGAGGATCGAGACGCCACGCTGGGGCACCTTATCCTGCAACAGCAGCTTGTGCAGGCCACGATCCTGGGTGGCGATGGACTCCGGAAGAATGGTGGCGACGCCGGTGTGGCGAATCACTTCCAGCAGGGTGTTGACCGAGTTGACCTCAATCACCACCTTGGGCGTGATCTGCGCCGTGGCGAAATACTCGTCGATGCACAAACGGGTGGCGAAATCGGCGGTCAGCAGTGCGAAATCCAGTTGCGCAACCTGCTCGACACTCAACGCGATCTGGCAGTCGTAGAGCGGGTGATCGCGCCCGACCATCAAGCCCAGGGTTTCGATAAACGCCGGGATCGATTCGATGTCGGTGTTTCTGACCTGCTCAAACGCAATCGCGATATCCAGCGAATCATCTGCCAGCCCGATTTCGATGTCGTCCATCGATAACTCGAAGACCTCCAGATGGATATGCGGGTAGCGCTTGATGTAATCCCGGACTAGCGGCCCCACCAGGTACGGCATAAAGGTCGGAGTCATGGCCAGCCTCAAGCTGCCACGGGACAAGTCCTTAACGTCGTGCAACGCCCGCTTGCCCGCTTCCAGCTCCACCAGTACCCGACGCGCGGACGCGATGTAGGCCAGGCCGGCATCGGTCGGCTTGACCGTACGCGAGGTGCGGTCGAACAGGCTGACGCCGAGGCTGTCTTCCAGTTGCCGGATCTGTTGGGAAAGGGTCGGCTGGGAAACGTGCAGCACCTCGGCGGCGCGGGTGAAGCCGCCATTGTCGGCGACCGCCAGCAAGTACCGCAGATGTCGTAGCAGCATCGGAATAACCCTCTATGAGGAGAACACGGCCGTGGCATTGTATATCGCACTGGATGCCAGATCGGGGGTACGCAACTGCAGGCCCAGCGACCAAGCCTCTGCGCACAAGGCAAAAAAAGCTGGCCGCCCTCCAATGCACGCTCATTCCGGCATTGTCCGCCTCACCAAAAGCGCAGCTCACCACCGGTCATGAGAAACACCAGGGCCATCCCGAACGACCCTAGAAACAGCGGGGCCACGCTGATCACGATTTGCAGGATAACCGCAGCCTTGCAAGCGCCAGAAAGGCCGTAGCGCATCCAGTACAGGACGTGAAAGATCATCGTCAGGCCGTTGGCAACCCAGGCCGCGCCGATGGCCAGCATGTAGTTTTGCTGGGCGATGCGCAGCAACATGATCAGCACACCGAAAATGGCGACCAGTGACGAGGCCACAAGCAGGCGTGACGGGCCCGAAGACACAGGTTGTGGGGCAGGTGTGGGCATTGGGGTTCCATCCGTGTGAATGTGAGCAGATTCCTCCCCCACGCAGCTCGCCACAGCAGGAGCATGCCGACTGGACATTGGCCACGGGGTATTTCCGGGCGCGTATTTAACACCACATCCGGCTGTGGCGCCCAAGCTATTGCGCTTGCCCGGCCACAGAGACGCCAACCTGCAGCCATTGCACGGCTGACTATCAAGAAGATGCGAAGTCGCTCGAAAAACACCACGGGCCCCGTATGATTGCCCACCGCTTCAGCGCAACGCACGACCGCGGGCTGATGCTCCTTCCTCTTCCAGGCTTGTCATGAAAAAAATTCCTGTTTCAGCATTCCTTGCCTTGAGCCTGACGGGCTGTGTGGGTGCCTGGGTCGACACCACCAGTAAAACCACGAGCAAATCCAGCGCCCACGATCAGCTCACCTCTTACAACGAAAAACCGCTGATTACCCGTTCGGAAAAATCGCCCTCGACCCGCGAATGGTGCGGCACCACCTTGTTGGTCGTGATTATTCCGATTCCGCTCAAGTTGCCGGTCTGTGAGTCCTACAGCGAAATTGCCTATGGCAAGAACGTCTATGGCGTAGAAAAACCGCTGCTTTACACCAGCCAGAGCATGACCTCGACGTTCTACGCCTGCGGCCCCTTCATGTTTATGGCGCCGCTGATGCACAGATACCAGGGCAATGCCTTGTGTGGGACATTTCCTTGAAGGGGCGAAATCGAATCACCGCCCACACTCGAGTAGTCGAAAAGGATCAACAACTACTGCCGGCAGCCCAAAGGCTTATAGCCGGATCTGAATCAATTTCTTTCAACTCACTCATGCAAGCTTCAAGTTAATCGGAGGCTCTCATTTCGAAATAATCCGCCTCTAGGTCAACCCTCTCACAATGATCAAAAACTTTATTAGGCTGACAGGCGAGGATATAAAGTGACGACACTCAATTCAAAATATTTTCCGATTTGAACATATCTACTTTTTCTCGTAACAGTGACTCACTAGTGGCAATCATCTCGGTGTATTGGCTGTTCTGAAACCCCCATAACGTCGACATAAGCTCCTCTTTGTGACCGACAAGAAAAGGTGATGTAGTCACAATATCGATGCCATATTGATTCTCAATAAATCGATCAATAGTATTCTTATAAGGATCTCGATAATTCTCGTCCCACCTCATCACCTTATCGAACACCCTCGAACTATAGGTATTAAGCACAGTACTAGTCATCTTATCGATATGAACCAACTCTAATCCGCCAATCGACTCGATCTTTCTAACATTAGTCTCAGCATGCAAGTTAGCAATCAGGCCAGAGACTATATCCCAACTATCTCCTTGATCTTCGAGATGCTGGTGAATTCGGTCAAGCTTTTCTTTCCAGCCATCACAAAACTCAACATCGTCCTCGCAAATAGTAATTTTCTTCAGTGCCTGCTCATAAGCTTTGCGCAAAATAAATTTATAGCTGAGCCCGCACCCGACCCACCCCATATTATGTCGCAATCCGGGAAAGTACTGAAACCCTACCCTGTTATCTTTTTCAAAGTCCGCTCTTCGCTCTGTTGACTCAGGAAGACCAAGGCACACAAACTCAGAATAAAACTCTACATTATGACCAGCAATATCGTAAAACTTATCAAAACAAATACTATCGGTGGCCAATAAAAACCTATGGAAATAATACTCAAAATAATCAGGAGCCAATAGCAGCGCCTGCTTATTTTTAGCAATTTTTTCTTCCCGGCGAGTTTCGCTGGACAACCAATAATCGATTCGCCGCACCATATCATCGATATCGCCAATCTTAGAAAACTCTACAACACCCTCAAGATTACTATGCTCAGTAATATCCGAACTGCGCTCCGAAACAACCAAGGCATGCCTTGAAAGACATTCATAAATACGAGTCGTTTCGAGAAGTGCGTCTTCATAGTAGTGAATATTGACAACTATTTTTGCCTTTTCGATCTCCCGATAAAGAGACTCGCCAAATACGTTATCAATGACCTTTACCGTATATTTTCCCTGGAGTGCAGCAAGGTATCTTTGACGCCGCTCGTTGTTTGTATCGCCATAAAAAAGGACATCATATTCCTTACTCAGACAAGTAGATTCTGAAACGTACGGATTATATGAGATCGGAACATAATATATTTGCTTTAAACTTAAGCCTTTTTCCTGAAGAAATTTAATATTTAGGAGAGAGTAGTCCAAGATCGCATACGAATTTTCAAGCAGTTTTATGTAGCTTTCTTCAAACCAACGAGAGCTGACTGACTGTTCCATTTGAAATGCCACATAATTACCCGGTAGCACCGTGAAAACTTGTGGGCAAATGACAAAATGAAGAGAGGAGTCAAAACCGCATAAAGGTGCCTCAAAAATTATGTCCGTTAGAAAACCTGCCTTTTCCATATTTCGCTTGATTAGTTCAGCAACGAAAACACAGTGCTTTGTTGTTAACACATGAGTGACAGCTTGATGCTTAAAGCCACTTAAAGACGTTTCCACTGAATATTTAATATTGAGAAGATCATCTACCCGGCTAGAGGACGCCGTAAATCCGTTATTAAAAATATAGCGAATTGCACGTAAAAGAATCTGCGGCTCGGACTTTATCACTCTGAGTGCATGTCCTGCCTTTACAGCCTTTACTTTTAAAGCACATATCAGCGAATACCATAATCGCCTGCTTTTTCGTAAGGGTGCAGTGACCTTCCATGAAGAGCTGGCCAAAATTTCATCCAGAAACCTACCTCTTTCAAACTGCTCAGTAATAGTACGGGTAAGTTTCTCTCTTTCGCTGGCAAGATCTTGATTAGATTCGGCTAAGAGCTGATTAGACAAAGACAATTCTTCATTCATTTTCAGCAATTCCTGCTGCCTTTGTAAAAGTTCTTGCTTCTCGGCGCCAAGTCTACCGATGCCCTCGGTTATACGGCTATTTAACTGCTTCAATTTTTCCATATTACAATACACTACCCCACGCTTCATAATACCTATGAGAGAGCTCTTTCCTTCAAAAATATATCCATACGCACGCATGTGCCACTTGAGTATCTCTAGCGCTGAAGGGCTCTGCAGTCGAAATCGAATATAGTTAGGATCAAATGCAGAATTGAACGGTATTAGATAACAAAACATATAAAATGCTAGACGCTTGACGTTACCCTCGCATGAACTCCCTTGAGTTAAAAATGCAAAAGAGCTGTCCCCCAAAAGGGTGACCTTACGTTCAAACAATAAAGCCTCCAGACCGACACTGGAGTTTATAGTGATAATTTCTTTGCACGCTGATATAAATTCAAGACTATTAGGTGATTCGTCTATTTCGAAGCCACCTTTATTAATAGTAAAAATGCTATTTGGATGCACCCGCACAAGAATATCTTTTTTACGAAAGCAATTGGAATATGCAATCAGCGAGCTATTATCGTAGCTGCTGCCAAAGGCGACTAAGTTTGAATCATCTTCAACTTGCAAAGGAACGCCGACGCTAGTTCCAGATGAGCAAGGAGAAAAATCATAATCAGCAGAAATGAAGAACGCTCTAAGCTCCTCAACGGTGATCTCCTCTTCACCCATTTCGTCCACAGCGTCGAGATAACGTCTTTCAGCCTCCGTATTCCCGTTAACACCAGTAAAATCAAAATAGGCAGTCCCGCGATAATTTGGCGGTCGAAGTGGACCTAATTCAATATGAATGACGGGAATCTTATATGTCTCGGCAACAGCTTCTAGTGAAGGACAATTCAAGCAGGATAGTATTACCTCGCAACCTAGCAATTCAGGGGCAGATAATATCCGTTTAAATTCGACCTCGAGAAAAGGTATACGCTCTGTCACTAATCTTTTAAAGGCAAGAATAGGATTATCACCACACATAGATAACAACTGCATAAAGATGTTATCTTGGATATGGCTAAAACGGTGCCTTGCCAATACCGTTTCGCTGGGAAACTCATAACCCAAGCTTTCAAAAGACGCAGTTTCAACTTCCCAGCGCTGGGCCTCCGAAAAGTGCTGTTCACCTTGAAGATAAGAAGGTGACATTATAAAGTGCAGGGATTCTTTGGACTCTTGCAAATACTTGTAAAACATCCAGAGATAAGGAGCATCCGAGCCGCGAAACGGAAAGGGAGATAAAAATATAGTCAGCATTATAAATCTATTATATTAATAGTAATTGGAGAATAAACCACACCTACTTGCTCACGAGGAGTCCAAAACCGTAAGCGCTGCATAGGTCTACGCTGGTCAAGCTCTTCCCGCTTTCCAAAAGATGTGCACGAAAGTCCACAGTGGACCAGATACTCACTGGCGCTAAGAGGAAGGCAAACCGTGTACTCAATCTGGCATTGTCCTTCACGTAGTTTTATCGCCGTGCCTGCACTTAGATTATTATCTCCCCAGACATCACCGCCTTGAGCTTTGCTGAGCGACAAGCCCAAGACTACTTCTTCAATATTTTCTGAAGACCAGATAAGAAATGAAAAACGTAAAACCTCACCCGACTTAACAATAGGCCGCTCTAATATGCTACTACCATCAGCCCTATACACCTCCATGCTTTTAATGATGGCCCGTGCAGATCCAAATCTTTTCTCACTGGTCTCAATATTAAGCTCCGACGCCTGAAACCTTTTCAACTGTTCCAAAGAACAGTCATCTGAAAACTTATACCGCGAAATTAAATCATTCGGCTTCGACTGAGAATCAACCATGCCTTTTTCATACGTTAACACTGCCGACAAAACGTCGTTCGTATCTTTTATCACTTGTCCATTCGCAATGACCAGGCAGCGGTTGGCATATTCCAAAATGCTACCAGTAGAATGAGTAACCATTAAAATGGTGGTACCCATATCCCTCAGTCTTTCAATACGCTTGAAACATTTATATTGAAAACCTATATCACCTACTGCCAATGCCTCATCAACAATCAAAATATCGGGTTCAATACAAGCCTGAACTGCAAAAGCGAGACGGACATACATTCCGCTCGAATAGGTTTTTACTGGCTGCTCAATAAAAGATCCGATGTCAGCAAAGTCAATTATTTCATTGTATCGAGCATCAATTTCTTGCTTGCTCAACCCAAGAATACTTCCATTCAGATATATATTTTCCCGCCCACTAAATTCCGGATTAAAACCAGCTCCCAGCTCCAGTAACGCTGCAACCCTGCCATTGACCTGGGTAGTGCCTGAAGTACTATCGAGGGTACCGCAGATTACTTGCAAGAGCGTTGATTTACCTGCGCCGTTACCACCAATCACCCCAATGATTTCGCCTTTCCGGATTTCGAAAGAAACATCTTTCAGCGCCCAAAACTCACGGTAATATTTTTTCTTATTTAGTCGCAGAAAACTTCGAACAAGCGGAAGTATGAACTGTTTGAGTCGATCCCTCGGCGCGTCATATACGTGAAAGCATTTGCTAATATTTTCTACTTTAATCGCGAATTCACAGGACATCGGCAAATCCTTTGCGAGTTCTTTGAAACCAAGCAAAACCAATCATGGAAAAAACAAGGCTTTCAAAAAAATAAAATCCGAATTTTTCAAAGTCAGGAAGCTGCCCTTGAACCATCACCTCTCTCATAAATTCGATAGATAGAGTAAGGGGATTGAAATAAAGAAGTGTCTGATATCCTTCTGGCAACGCTGATACCGGGAAAAAAACCGGAGACATAAAAAGCAGCATCGTGATAGTGACCCCAATAACCTGCGATACATCTCTGAAAAACACCCCAAGAGATGATAGCAACCAGCTAGCCCCTAACGAGATAAACACGATCGGCATGAGTATAAGAGGGACTAAGAATATAGTAAGCGGCGGCCTAGTTATAAAAATGCTATAGAATGCCATCCAAACAAGCAGACTGACCAAAGAATGGAAAACTGCAACTCCCAAAGAAACGATTGAAAGAACCTCTAACGGAAATATTACTTTTTTCACATAGTTCGCATTTGACAAAACCAACGAGGGTGCCCGGCTGACAATTTCTGAAAACAGATTAAAAACGATTAGCCCTGCAAACAAAACCAGTGCAAATTCGGCCTTTGAGTCGCCACCTCCATTCCAGCGCGCCTTGAACACTACGCTAAAAACAAAGGTATAAATCCCCAGGACCAATATTGGATTGAACAGAGACCAAAGCAATCCAAACATTGAACCTTGATACCTACCAAGAATTTCCCTCTTTGTTAAAACACCAATTAGTCGACGATTCCCCCACGCAGATTTGAAAGCTTCCACTGGAGAAGCGGAATAATCTTTCATAAGAAAACTGCCTCACTAGCTCAAACATTAATTGCATACTTGCGAACAACAACGTGCATCAATCCTATTGCAACCAAAATCAGGAAATACACGTATTTAGACACTCAAAAAAATCACATTGAACAGACATCAATTCTCGCTCACTTCAGCCGTTATTGGCTTAAACTCTATTTAGCAAAATAGCGAAAATCAGCCCCAAATTCCCATACAGTGTCTGACGATACAACCTCGCTTGTCGCATCATAAAAAACCTTAAAAAAAATCTTTGCTTTCTTGCGGACTTGAAACAAGCCAACGTGTACTTACTTTCTTTAGTCAATCGATGTTCTAATGCTTCAAGAGCTTGGATATTTTGGTCGTTCCACTCACAAAAACTTCCTTTTAAAACCATACACATTCTTTTTAAGCGCGCGAAAAAGCTCGAGTTGCTCCCCACTAAATTTCCATCATGCTGACGGTATAAAACCATGGGTTCAGGGTCATAAAAAACTGAACCTCCAGCCCCAGAAATAAGCTGATATGCCCACCAATCATGAGACGGTACAACAAGATTATCACCTGCCTCTTGAAGAAGAATGCGTGCAGCCTGGTTAAAAACCATAGTATTACCACCCGCAATGTTCTGAACCAATGCGTTACAGAAGTGCGGAGGAAGGCCGAACTCTGGAGAAAAACCGCATACGTCTCCAGACGCTCCAATCAACTTTGTTCGTCCGCAATAGATCGCAGGAATATGACTTGGTACTTTACCGAGCCAATCAAGAGCTTTCTGGAGCTTTTCCTCTCGCCAGATGTCATCCTGATCCGACCACGCATAAAAGTCCGCCTCAATATCAGCGTGACATGTCAAAAAGAGAAAGTTGGCAGCAAAACCTCGCCGAGGCCCATTAAAAGTTTGAATTAGACCTGTCTGCCACTGCTTCGTAGATTCCCGCAGTAAATCCAGCGTCCCATCTTTCGAACCATCGTCAGAGATATAAAGAATCCAATTACGATAAGTTTGATCTTCAAAAGATCGAATCTGATCAGTAAGAAATGATGAGCCATTATATGTACACATAAGTATAGCGACCTTCGCATCCTTAACTGCACAAGCCAGCTCATTACTATGTGATTCTGAGCTCATACGCACATTTAGGCCCGCAAAACACTCTTGCATATTAAGTTTCCTTCAACGTAAAGCGCGCCTTATCCTTTGCCATAAATGGCTAAAGCCAATCAACTTTCGTTTACTATTTTGAAGGCCAACTGATGGATCAACTGCTAAATAGAGCAACGTCCGACCTGACATAGGCATCTCGTAAAGCACACAAAATTTTCTTTTCAAGATGATTGATAATACCCCCCATACACACCCGAAAAATAAGACAAGTCTGAAATAGACCCTCTAAAGCCAGTAAAAACTTGAATAAATAGTATTTCAACCCTTCGGCTTACCAAAGGCTATAGCGCTTACACATATAAGCTTTAACTTCCCCTATTACTTAAGATCGACCTCACCCGCCTATAGAACACACCGTACAAGCTATGAATCCCGATTGCATAGCGCACCTCTCATTACAAAAAGCCGATTTATTCCAACAAATCATTACATCAGTGGCCTTTTTTAGTTTTCATTGAGGGCACACGAAACCAAACCGCTTCAAATTTTATGTAGTTTCTTTGTTGACCGATGTAGCACTTTCTAAAAATATTCAAAACAGGGTTAAAGTTCTCATGAGGCCTTATTTAATACAGAAGTAGCTTTTAGAACCACTGACGCGCTCTTTATGGCTTCGTTGCTACGGGCAATGTGATATTGCGTACGCAGCGTTGTCGATCAGGCATTCCCACCTGGACCAGGCGCTTACCGGCGATGGCGAAGGGGTGCCGTTTTTCTCGTTCATGCTGTTCGAGTCGATGCTGTATGTGATCGGCATTGCCTACGTGACCCTGGCCATGGTCAAGGAGCGGGTCGAACTCAAATTCAAGGCCGCCGCCCTGTGTGATGCCCTGACCGGCATCGGCAACCGCCGCGCGTTTATGCTCGGTGCCGAGCGCGCCCTGCTCGACTGTCAGCAGCGTCAGGTGCCGGTCGCGTTGTTGCTGTGCGACCTGGACCACTTCAAGCGCCTGAACGACAACTTTGGCCACCAGACAGGCGACCTGGCCTTGATCGCCTTCAGCCAGGTGCTGGCGCAGCAACTGCGTACCCATGATGTGTTTGCCCGTATTGGCGGCGAAGAATTCGCCTGTCTGCTGGCAGATACCGATCAAGCCAGCGCACTTTCGGTGGCCGAGGGCATTCGCAACGGCTTCGCACGGCTGACCATGCTCGAACCTGGCTTGCTCAGCGTCAGCATCGGCGTGGTGACCAGTGAGGAGGCCGGGTACGAGCTGCCACGCCTGCTCTCGCAGGCGGATCAGGCGTTGTATGGTGCCAAGGGGCAGGGTCGCAATCGGGCCCAGGCGGTGCCGCGGAGGGTAGCGGAGGCCCAATCAGGCTGAGTCAGGTGACCGTTGCGCCCATCCCCCTGAGGGCGCGACCTGCCTGATCTTGCTGATTGCGCTTGAATGAACTGTGACCCATCCCCCAAGCCCCAATAAAAAGGCACTTGGCCAGTATTTCCGGCAGTGCCATCGCCCGCATAAACTCCCCGCTCTCAAGGACTCTCGGATGACAAGGAATGTGGAATAAACAAGCCGCTATCAATCACTTGAACTCGCATGCTCACGCCGGCAGTACGGGGCGCTGTGCGGCCTATACCCGCCAGGCGATCGAAGCCGGCGGCGGTGGCGTGATTTTGCACAGGAAGCACTCGGCCAAGGACTTTGGCTCATCTCTGACCTCCGCCGGTTTTGTCGAGCAGCCGGCCGGCCAGGCCCCTGAAGCAGGCGACGTGGTGATCATCCAGCCCATTCCCGGCCATCCCCATGGGCATATGGCGATGTTCAACGGCAAACTCTGGGTGTCAGACTTCAAGCAGTTGCATGGTTTCTACCCGGGGCATTCCTATCGGGTGCAGAAACCCGACTACAAAATCTATCGCCATCCATAAGGGGTCATCCATGAGAATGCTTTTCTGCTCGCTGCTGGCTGCCGTCGCCTTGCATCAGCCACTGGCCCTGGCGGATTGCGCCAGTTCACCCAAGCCGGTCACCGAGGCGTTTTACAACTGGTATCTGCAAACCTACAGCCAGGACAAGGATCCGCTGACCGACAGCGTCCCGGAGATGAAGAAGTATGTCTCGGACGCGCTGATCACCAAGATCAAGAAGCAGATGGCCAGCCCCGATGGCCTGGAAGAGGACTACTTCCTCAAGGCCCAGGACTACATGGATGAATGGCTGACCCAGATCAAGGTCAGCGAGCCGCAGATCCAGGGCTCCAGCGCCAAGGAGCAGGTCACCCTGGGCAGCACCCCGGACACCACCCAGATCCTTGATGTGCAAATGATCAAGGATAAGGGCTGCTGGAAGATCGACGACGTGCTGTCCACCGCCGACCAGAGCGACTGACCGGCCGCCGCCGTCAAAAGAAGCACCGATTGCGGCTGAACGCAGGTCGTCGAAGCGACCGACCTGCGCTGCCGATGTGCGCTGGCAGCAGCCGCGCAGCCTCCCCTCAACCTACGGTTTGACCGGTGCTATCGGCCCCGGGGCTTTTACCTGGGTCATCAGGTCATCGTCCCACTGCCCCTCGACCTTGACCTGGGCCAGGGCACCCAGCTCCATGGCTTCGATCAGGTTGTGGTTGAGGTACACGTAAGTGCCCGGTTGCTTGAAGGTGTAGAGCGCGGCCAGGGCCGAACCGCCGGGAAGGAACCAGGTCTCCAGGTTGCGCTGCGGGGCATTGGCGAATTTGCCGGTGGTCCAGACCCAGTCACCATGGCCGCCGATCAGGTGTGGACGGCTGTCGCGATTGGCCTGGGAATGGATAAACAGCACGCTTTCGCCGACTTTGGCGGTCAGCGCGTTGGCGCCGGTCAGCGCGCCGACCCGACCGTTGAACACGATATGGCTCGGGGTCAGGGTGCGCAGCACTTCGCGGGTGTCCTGGTAGCTTGAGGCCAGGTCCGGGTAGTCCTTGTAGTGCCCGTCCTTATCCTTGGGGATATACAGGTCGAACTCACCGATGGTGTAGGCGCGGTCATAGTGCAGGGGCTTGCCGCCTGGGTCTTTCAAGCCGTCACGGGGCAGCACCATCAAGGTCCCGCTCATGCCCGAGACCACATGCCAGGGGACCATCCCCGCCGGTGCGCAGTGGTAGACAAAGGTGCCGCTGCGGTCGGCCTTGAAGCGCAGGACCACTTCCTGGCCCGGCAGCACCTGGGTCAGCGCCGCGCCGCCCAGGGCCCCGGTGGCGGCATGAAAGTCGATGTTGTGCGGCATGGTGTTGGTGGCCGGGTTGCTCAGGGTCAGCTCGACGTAGTCGCCCTCATGCACCACCAGGGTCGGGCCGGGCATGGACCCGTTGAAGGTCATGGCTTGCAGCGTGGTGCCCTGGTCGTCGATGACCATCTTTTTCTCTTCGACACGCATGTGAAACTGCATGACTTTCGGCGGCCCGCTGACCACCTGGTCATGGGGATGCACCTGGGGCGGTGTCACCAACTCCACCTTGACCCGTTGCAACCCGTCGGCGCCGCCGGCCAGTACCGAGGTGACGGCACAACCGCAGGCCACCACACACACCTTCAACCACGACTGAAAAGCCCCCATGTGCATCTCCTTGCCAATGAACGGTGATTCATTGCAAAGCAAGCCCGGGCGAGTCGTATTGTCTTGCGGCAATAAATCACGCTGGCGCCCTGCCAGCGCACGCACTGATTCAGGGAAAGGTGATCGAGGACACGATAGCGGTGATCTCGGCCAAGGTCCGCGGGCTCAGTTCCAGAGGCTGTGGATCGTTTTCCGCGGCGCCCAGCAGCACGTTATCGCCGTGCACCAGGCAGAAGCTGACACGGCCGAAGCTGGCCCGGCCCGGGTTGCGAAAACCGAAGATAAAGCCACTCCAGTTGGCCCCTTGCAGGGGTTTGAACACATAGCTGTTGGCCGGGCCGGCCTGGGGGCTCGGGACCCAGCCGTGCCCGGTGAGGGTGGCCGGGCATTTGTGTTCACTGTCCTGGCGCAGGGACTCGATGGCCGGGTTGTATTCTTGCGCCGGGTCCGGCGTGTACGGCCCCTGGAAGCTGAAATACTCCGGACTGTCGCACATCAGGCCGAACCATTTGTTCTGGCGTGCACCGGGTTTCCTGAAGCTCCAGGCATAGCCGGAATTGGTTTGTGCCTGCCACAGATAGGGTCGGTTGCGCGCCCGATCGCCGCGCTTTGCCTCAATAAACAAGGCATGGGGAGTGACGAAGGTCAGGGACTGCTGCTCAGCCAGTGGCAGGCTGAATTGGCAGCCGTCCAGGTGCATCACGGCCACCGCAGGCCCCGAAGCCGAGGCGGACCACCCGTTCTGATTGCCCACTTCCACCGTCGCCGCCATGGCCGGCACACAGATCAGGGCCAGAACCGCGCACCAGCCGCGTGCCTTGCACGGCGCCGTCACGGGTAGCTGAAGCGCTTGACCAGCGTCAGCTCACCCGGAGCGCGCATGGGCACGATAAACGACTCGGTCTTTTCATTCGGCGTGCCTTCCTCGGTGATCAGCGTGACCTGGGCGGTGGTCAGCGGCTGCACCGCGTCAGACTGGCTTTCGTCGTCATCGTCGGTGCTGCGATAACCGCCGCCGTAGTAGTTCACGTACACCAGGTACTGGCCTTTGAGCGGCGCCGGCATGGCGAAGATTTCCGGACCGTAGCCGGTGGTCACGTCCACATCCAGGGCCGCACCGTTGGGCGCCACGCGGTCGCCGTACCAGACGTGAGCGCCGTCTGGGGTGATCAGGTGCAGGTCGAGGTCGGTGTTGTCGCTGTCCCAGGACAGCAGCACCCGCAACTTCGGTGGCGTGGCGCCGCCGCCACTGTTGAGAAACTGCACGCGCTTGCGTTGCTGGCCATCGGCGCTGCGCACTTCCACGCTGTTGCTGCCGTTGGTAAAGGAAAACGGCCGATCGAAGCGCCCTTCGCCATCCAGTTTGAGGGGCATGGCAACGCCGTTGACGATCAGTTTGCCCGGCTCGCCGCTGGCCTTGGGCGCGCCTTTGATCTGGCCGCTGATGCGCGCGGTGTCGGACTGGCCGGCCGGGGTGTTGACCGATGAGGCCGGGTAATTGACGGTCTGCTCGAACAGTTCGTTATCGGCCGCGCCGGTGCGCCAGCCGCCGCGTGGGGTGTCGAGGTGAATGCTGCTGTCGGCCAGGGCCGGCGCCAGGGTGAACAGCCCACAGAGCAGCAGAATGACCGGGGGATAAGGAAGTTTCATGGCCTATTCCAGTAAAAGGTGGCGGGCAAGCCCTTCGATGTAGGTTTCATCCTGGCCATTGGGATGAGCTTCAAAGGCCAGGTGCAGGTATTCATGGGTCAGGTCCAGGCGGTCCTGGAGCGACAGCACGCCGCGCACGTAAATGCGCTGGCGCTCGCGATCGACATACGGCCGGCCAAAGGCCAGGCGGCACACCGCAAAATGGTTGACTTCGTTGTAGCCAATCTCCCGATCCAGGGGCTGGCGCCAACGGCGGCGCTGGTTTTGCAGCCAGTCCTGGGCCGCCGGCAAGGGTTCGCAGGAGGCCACCGGGTTGTCCCAGCGGCTCAAGCTGGCCCTGGGGTAGGCATGCAGCAGGATGGCGTCGTAGCGCTGGCCGGACCGGGCCTGCTGCACCGCCTGTTGCCAGGACAGTTTGTCTTCGCCGGTCTGATCCGAATGGTAGGTAACCTGGGTCCCGGCCAGGATCAGGTCGCTGGTCCAGGCCGCAACGGCCCGCGCCTCGCGAGTGGCCGGACGCGGCGCCACACGCTGGCGGTCGCTGCTGTCGTCGATGCTCAGGCACTCGCCGCTGCGTCCGGCGTTTTGCAGCAGGTAGGTGCGGATCGCCACCGCCAGGGCCTTGGCCGCCTCGACCGGTTGCGCGCTGGCTTCGCGCTGCAACACCCGCGCGACGTATTCCTCACGGTCCAGGCGGGCCACCAGGCGCGGTTGGCCGGCGTCCTGCTGCAAGAACAATTCGCCGCCGCTGTGGATGTCCAATTGATTGCCGTTGACGAACTCGACCCGGTAATCGCCCTGCAAGGCTCCGGTCTTGATTGCCTGGCCGTTCTGGCTGAGCCGTTGTATCGGGTAGCGGGAAAACAGATTGACCGCCACGCAGCGACCTTTATCCAGCGGCTCGTTGACCGGCAGCACGGTGGCCAGGGCCTCGGCATAGTCCTTCAGCACCCGCTGGCTGGTACCTCGGCCCCCGCCCCAAAGCGGCGTGCCATCCGCCAGCCAACCGGCAAAACCACCCTGGCGCGATTGCACGTCCTGCTCGCCGAGCCAACTCCAGGTCTTGACCCGCAAGCGCCCGCCGAGGGCACCGACCACCAGGCCGTCACCCGCGTGCAGCACCACATCGAGCAGTACCCGACGCGCCTGGTCCTGGGCCGGCAGCACGGCCAGCATCTGCAACAGTTCGGCCACCGGCACCCGGGTCTGCGGCTGCAACTGGTTCAGGTCCAGCAACCACGGCGGCGCCTGGCGCGCCTGCCAGTAGCTGCGCCAGGTATCGGCCTGCACCTGCAAACGCTGGGGCTCGAAATACAAACCGCAGGAACGCACCAGCGCCTGGTCGCGGCCAATGCTGCCGCCGGCGGTGCAGCAATAGACTTCTTCCTTGGACTGGCCCTGGCAGGCATAAGCCGGCTCCTGGGCACCGGTGTCCGCCAGCCAGGCGTAGACGAACAGCTTCCACAGGCTGCCCAACGGTGCCTGCTGGCTGGCCGGCAAAGGCTCGCGCGCCAGCACCTGAGCCTGACTCAGGTGCAGCAGCTCATCGCCCTGGGCGGTTTTCCAGGCCAGGCGCAGCGGCTCGTCCTGGGCTGTTGCCAGCACCGGGATCAAGCACAACCACAGCCAGGCCAAACGCCGTGTCATGTTATTTGACCGTGACCTGACCCAGCGCCGGCTTCTGCTCCGCCGCCTGATGCTCGGGCGCATAAACCTGGAAGTAACGCGCCGCCGGCAGATTGAACTGGCCCTTTTGCGAGAAGCGGATCAGGTGCCGCAGGCGCACTTCGCTTTTTTCGCCCAGCACTTCCAGCGGCACGGCATAGGCCATCTGCCCCGGTTCGAAACGGGCCTTCTCCAGGGACGACGCCTCGGCACCGGCCAGCCCCGCCAGCTTGATGCCCCAGGTGGTGCGCTCGACATCGGCGCCCGGTGGCAACGGCACTTCGAGCATGCCGTAAGGCAGCGGCTTGCCACCCTGGTTGGCGATGATCACCTCGTCCAGGTACAGGCCATCACTGGCAATCGGTTTGTTGCCCACCGCTTCCAGCTTGAAGGTGAAGCTCTCCTCACCCGGCACCAGACGCAGCAGGCGGCGGCTAATGGTCACCGGCAGCGCGGCGGCAGCCGGCTGCTTGCTCAGGTAGCTCAGGGAGGCCCGCAGCGGACGCTCCTCGGCCCCGGTCAGCGACAGCACGCCAGGCACTTGCGGGCCTTGCCACTGCCAGAAGGTTTCACCGCTGGCGCCCTGCTGCTGTTGCCAGCCCGGTCCAGGTTTCAGCGCCACTGCCGGGGCGGCCTGCTCGACGCTGCGTTGCAGCCAGGTCAGGGCCAGGGCGCGCTCCAGGGTCGATTGCGGCAAGCGCAGGCGTTGCAGCAAGGCCTGGGCGCGAGCGGCATCGAAGGGTTGCAGCGACAGGTTCAAGGCTTCGGTGAACGGCGCCGAGCTGACTTCCAGGCGTTGCCGCGCATCTTCAAGCTGCGCGGCGAAAGCCGGCGGCGGGGTGACCTTGAGATCACGGGCCAGACCGGCGGCCAGCACCCGGGCGCTGGCCAGGCCAAGGGCCGAGTCCGGATCGTTCATCACCAGGCTGTCGTCGCCGTCGCGCTCTTCGTCGGCATAACCGGCACCGGCCTTGGCCAGGTCATCCATCAGGCCGCTGACCAGGGTGTTGACCGGCAACTGCATCTGCCGGGCGAACGACAGGATCAGCGCCCGTTGCAGCAGCGGGGTGTTGCCGGCCTCTTTGGAGTAGACCTCCAGCACCCGCTGCCAATGCTCCGGCGGCAGGTTCAGTTGCAGCACCTTGCTTGCGTGCCAGTCGGCGTAATAGGCGTAGGCGGTGAGGAAGGCGTCGGCATCGGCGTCGCCACCCCACCAGGTGAAGGTGGCTTCGGGACCGGCCATCTGCACCAGGCGCAAGCGGCTGTTTTGCAGCATCAGGCGCAAGCGATCGCGGACCTGCGGGTTGGCGGACAACGCCGGGTACGCCACGCTCAGGGGCAGCAGTTGGCTGGCGGTCTGCTCGACACCGCCGTAGGGGTAACCCAGCAGGTCGTCCAGCACCGAGCGGAACAAGGCTTGCGGGCTGTCGTCCAGGTGCAGGCGCAGGTTGCTGGCGTCAGCCGGCAGGTTCAGCGGCGTATCGCCGTTGGTCACGTCCAGGCTCTGGGTCTGCGCCACTTGCCAGCCGGCAGCGTCGCTGCTCAGGCGCACCGCCAGTGTGTCCACGGCTTTGCCGCCCTGCACCAGCTCAGCGGTCCAATCGCCATTACCCACGGCGATGGCCGGCAGGGCCACGTAGTTGATGCCCTTGTTCAGGGTCAGGGGCAGGCGCTGGGTTTCCCCGGCGTAATGGATCACCAGTTCGGCCTTGACCGGTTGCTCGGCCTGGCTGAAGGCAAAGACCCCAAGCTCCGGATGATCACCGCTGCGGAAACGGGTCGGCCCGCTCCACTTCAAGTACAGCGCCTTGTCGGAACGCACGAACTGCTTTTTCTGCCCGACCTGGCCGTCATCGGCAATGGCGCGCGCGGTGATGCGCCAGCGGGTCAGGGAATCCGGCATGCGGAAGGTGAAACGGACCTTGCCGCTGGCATCGGTCAGCAGCTCCGGCTGCCAGGCGGCGGTGTCGACATCTTCGCGCCGCGGCCGCTCCAGGACCTTGACCCCACGCTCGCTGCGGTTGGCCTTGCCCGGTGCCGCCGGGGTGCCCGGCAACGCCACGTCATAACTGATAAACGACAGGCTGGCGCTGGTGCGCACGTTGTTGCGGCGCGGGTGGTAGAAGAACTGGTCGATGGTCGGGGCCACTTCCGGTTGCAGCGCGTAGACCATTTCGTCGACCACGCTCACCGTCAGGTGCGCCGGGATCGGCTTGCCGGCGAACTGGGTGCTGAGGTCCACGGTTACGGTTTCGCCGGGCTGGTAGCTGTCTTTGTCCGTCGCCACCGCCACGTCGATCTGCGGCGTGATGACCTTGATCCCGGCGTTCTGGAAGCTGTATTCGCCACCCTTGGTGTAGAGCACGGAAAAGGTCAGGTTCGGCGCAAAGTTGCCTTTGACCGGGACCCGCGCGCGGTACTGGGTTGGGCTGAGTTTTTCCACCTTGAGCCAGTCGCCGCCCTTGGACAGCAGCGCGGTGGACTCGACCTTGTCCCGCTCCAGCGACAGCAGTGCGTCGTTGACCGGCTCGGGGAAAGTGATCAGCGCCAGCGCTTCATCGCCGGCCTTGTACTCCGGCTTGTCGAGGACGATTTCCACGGTGCCCGGCACCGATTTGACGCCGTCGCCAGTGACCGCATGGCCGGTACCGCCCAGGACGCGATCGTGCTCGTCTTTCAGGGTCAGGTTGTAGGTGCCCGGACGCTCGAAGCTCAGGGCAAAGCCCTTGTCCGCCGCGGCCAGCTTGCCTTCGCCGGTGCTCTGGTCTTCCAGGCGCACCCAGCTATAGCGGTTGGGCTTGAGGTTCTTGCCTTGTTCGGTGCTGCTTTCGCTGGCGTAGCTGAACTGCACCTTCTCGCCCACCGCGCTGAAACGCTGGGGCGCACTCAGGCTGAAGCTGGCCGCGCCACGCTCGATGAGGATTTCCTTGGTGGTCTTGACCCGGTACGCCGCACCATCGCTGGCAAACACCGTGAGCATGTAGCGGCTCGGCTTGGTGGCGGCCGGCAGGTCGAGGGTCGCGGTGCCTTTGGCGTCAGTGGTCAGTTCGGTGCTGGTCAGCTCGATCGGGAACTGGCCCATGTACTGCAATTCGTTGTCCACCATCGACAGCTGCTGGGAGCGCAGGCCCAGTTCCACCTTGGCATTGGCCACCGGTTTGCCGTCCGGGTACAGCAGCACCAGGCTGCCCTTGATCGGCTCGTTGGTCTTGAAGTCCTGCTTGGCCAGGGCCAGGGAGATTTCAAAGTGCGGCTTGATGTATTCGGCCACGCGGAAGGCGCTGCTGTAGACCTGATCCTTGTAGCTGAAACGCAGTTCATAACCGCCGGCCACGGCATTGTCCGGCAGCTGGAAGCGGCCTTGGGTGCCGGCCTTGGAGTCCAGGTTCAAACTCAGGGACTGCAGGGCGGTGCCCATGGCATCGAGCACCGTGACATTGACCGGCGAGGCACCGGGCTGCACCGAATCACGGGCGTTCTTGAATTCACGGCCGACGATTTTCACCGATACCCAATCCCCCGGCCGGTACAGCGGCCGATCGGTAAAGGCATAGAGCTTGGTGTCGTAGATTTCGCTGTCGTAGTAGAAGTTTTCCGAGACAAACACCCCGCCCTCTTCGTCCTCGCCAATCACGTAGGAGCGTTCCGGGCTGACGTGCTTCAGGCGCAGCAGGCCATCGGCATCGGTGGCACCGCTGCTCATCACGCCCAGGCCGTCGGTCCACAGCACATTGACCTTGGGCACCGAGCTGCCTTCATGCTTGCGCGCGGCCCAGACCAGCAGCTCGTCGCCGGCGATCTTACTCACGGCCACGGTGTTGGAAACAAAGACCATGGTCGTCGCCCGATACTTGCCCACCAGCGCTTCCACCAGGTACAGGCCCGGCTTGAGGTTGCCCAACGGGATATAGACGTTACCCGGCGCGACGCTGACGAACTCGCTGGAGGAACCCGCCAGGTTGACCCCGGCCGGTGGCTGGATCGGCTTGGCTTCCCACAGCGGGTAGCGGAACTGAGTCACCAGCGGCAGGCCCTTGATCAAGGCGAATTGCGGCGGCGCATCAAATTTGGTCGGCACCAGCATCGAGTTGCCCATGCGCAGTTCCGGCACTTCGTCGATCACCTGCTTGCGCGACTCGTAGGAGAACGCACGCTGCATCACCCGGCGTGACTTGCGGTACCAGTTGTCCCACAGGTAGGCGGTGGTGTTGGACAGGCCTTCGCCCTTGAACTGGCCATCACTGACCACCCGGTGCAGGTTTTTCTGGCGCTTGAGAAAGTCCAGCGGCTGGTTGATCCGGTACACCCGGATGTCCGCGCCGCCGTACGGCTCCATGCGGTAGCGCCGGTAATCGCGGCCCGGTGCTTCGAGGCGCACCATGGCCTGCTCGTCGCTGGCAAAGCTGCTGTCGGCCAGCAGGAAGAAGCTCTCGCCGGACACCGGCGCGTAGTTGCTGGACAACACCGTGTCTTCAGCATTGGCCAGGGACACCGGCACGCAAAGGGCCAGCAACAGGCTCAGGCGAAACAGGAAACGGGGCATACGCGATTCGCTCATTGGGTGAGGAAGTTCAGTCGATAGACGCCGATGAAGTTGGGGTTGGCTGAGTCGGGTATCCATCGGGTGTCCTTCCATGTCATCAGTTGCTGCACGCTAGCCGAGCGCATGCCGTTGTCGGTGGGGGTGGTGGTGCCGGTGTGATAGGCGATGTTGCGGCCCATCCAGATCATCAGGTGCTGGTCGTCGCCCTGATCGAAAAACATCAGGTCGCCGGGACGCGCCTGGGCCAGGTCGCGGCCAACCAAATGGCTGTTGAACTGGATCAGCTTGATCGCATTGACGTAAGGGCCGACCTTGCCGCCGCCCTGCTGCCATTGCTGGGCCAGGCTGCGTTGCGCCGCGCTCAATTCCAGCTCGGGCGGCAGGTAGCGGTTGGAGATGCCATTGCTGCGCAACCATTTGCCGTCATGCACCTTGAGCGCTTCGTTTGCGGCAAAACGCACCAGCCCGGCACAGTCCTGCTGATACCAGCGGGGGCTCGGGCCCTGGGTCAGCTGTTCCTGGGCAATGCGCACGAACCAGGCGCGAAACACCTGGGACTGCTGGGCGTCCAGGGCCGGCGCCGGTGCCGAGGCCGCCTGGGCCGCATTGCCCAGCAGCCATAGCGCCAGCCAGCAACCGCCCAGGCTCCTGCGCAACGCGATCACAGCGCACGCCATTGCAGGGGCAGCCATTGCCAATGGCCATCCGGCTCGCTGCCTTCGGGCAGGGTCAGGGCGTACTTGCCGTAGCTGCCGAGCTTGCGCAGCTTGGGCACCAGGTAGGTTTGCGCGGCGTTGTTGAACACCGGTTCCATGTCTTGCGGCAGGCTGTCGAAGGTTTCCTGCTGCATCAGTTGCGCCAGGGAATCCGGGCCGAGGTAGACCGGCACCAGCGCGTCCTTGGGCACAATGTCAGCCAGGGGCGGGAAGCGTTTGTCGAGGGTGCCCAGGGCCTTGTCCACCAGCTTGTCGTCAAGGGAGAACAGCAGGGTCGAACCGTGCCGCGCCAGGCTGACCTGGAGGAAGGCCCTGCCGGAAATGGCCTGGGGGTCCTTGGCGTCCCGGGCCGAGTACTGCCCGAAGTTGGAACTGACCTGGCGCTGCCACTGGTGGCTGTCGCCCTTCTGCTGCTCGGTCACCGGGAAAATCCGCTCCGGCACGTTGGGTTCGTTGGCGCCGACCATCGAGCCGAACAACGTACCCAGTTCAGCGTCAAGCTTGGCACTGTCCTGGTCCTTGAGACTGGCCACCAGCAGCGGCGTGTACAACCGCGAATCGGCATACCAGCACAACCCGGCCGCACCGGCCATGTGCTCGGTCAGGGCCTTGGCCACCGAGGCCTCGGCGCCCAGCTTCACCAGCAATGGTTGCTGCTGCTCGGCCGCGAGCGGCAAGGCCACGCAGGCACTGGCGCCCATGGGCATGGCTTGCCAGATCGGCTTGAAGTCGAAGTCCGGCTGGTTTTCCTGCTCTTCCATGGCCAGGAAGCTGTGCCAGCCCTGCTCGTCCATATCAAAGCGCAGGCCGGCGAAGTTCGGAATGAACCGCTGGTACCCCATGGCCAGCACGCTGGCATTGACCGTCAGCCGCTGCTTGATCTCGGGCGTGCGCGCTTGCAGGCCGAAGGCTTCGGGGAACAGCTTGTCACCCTTGAGCAGGGCCTCCAGGGATGTGGTCGAAACATGCCCCGGCTCGTCGCTCGGGCCGCTGCCCGGGTCGTAGAGTTTGCTGGGGTTGGACAGCACCACCAGCTTGTCGCCATGGGAGGCGAACACCAGGGACCTGCCGGCATTGAACGTCAGTTGATAGAGCGCCACGTCGTCGCCGGCCACTTTCAGGTCGCCGATCTTGCTCAGTTGAGTGTCATCCAGCGCCACCTTGGCCAGGGGTTCCAGCAGTTTGGCCAGGCCACCACGGTCCATCACCAGCAGGAAGTCCTTGAGCCGGCCATCGGGGGTGCGCCACAGGGCCACATCCGCCGGCTGGTCGAAGAGTTCCTCGATCAGGCTGTCCTGCAGCTTCAAGTCATGTTCGTAGACGATCCGCCGCAGGCTGCCGATCAGGCCGAGCCGGTCGGCATGGGACTCGTAATAGAAGACGAAATCCTCGGTCAGGGTTTCGCGCAGGAACGGCACCGCCAGCAAGTCCTTGGGCAGTTGGCTCAGGGAGTGGGTTTCGAGCAGGCCATCGGGTCGGCTGAGGCCGAGTTTTTCCCCGGCCAGTTCCGCCACCGGGGCTTTGGATTTATGGAAAAACCAGCCCATGCCACCGGCTGCGGCGGCCACCAGGCACAGGCCAAGCGCCAGGGCCGGCCAGCGCCGTTTGCTGGAGGGTTGTTGCGTGCCTGGCACGCCAGCAGCCGGGGAAGCAGTGTTTTCGCTCATGATTCGCAAAGCCCAATTCATCCGTGGAGCGGGATGTTCAGTAGTTGAAAGTCTTGACCAGCAACAGGTCGCCAATCGCGCGCATGGGCACGATAAAGGTTTCGCGTTTCTCGTTGACGGTGTTTTCGTTGAGCACCAGGTTGATCTGCGAGGTGATCACTTCGTTCTGATTGCTGCCCGCGTCGAAGTTATAGCCGCCACTGCCGAAGTTGCCCCAGTAGTTGACGTAAATCAGATAAGTGCCACGCAGCGGCGCGGTCATGGTGAACATTTCCGGGCCGGGGCCGTCGACGCCATCCGGGTCGAGGCCGCCGCCATTGGTCAGGCCCGGGTGGCCGAAGAACGCATGCTGGCCGTCGGGGGTGACGATGTGCATGTCCAGCTCGGCCTTGGGGTCGTCCCACCCCAGCACCACGCGGATCCGCGCCGGCGTCTTGCTGGTGTTGGCCTCGTAGAACTGCACGCGCTTGAGGGATTTGCCCTCGGAGCTGCGCACCTCGACGCTGTTGGAGCCCGCGCCAAAGGCATAGGGCCGGCCGAAACGGCCCTGCTCGTCGGTGTACAGGTTCAGTGGGTTGCCGTTGACCGACAGGCTGTGGGGTTGCCGCAGGTGCCCCATGGCCTTGATCTGGCCCTCGATCATCGTCCGATTGCGCTGGATGCCGCGATCGATGGGGGGCGTGGGGTAAGCAACCTGAGGGTTTTCGCTGCGGTCGAGCAAGCCGGAATAACGCCAGCCGGCAAGCGGTTCCTGGAGTTCGGCGGAGGGATCGGACCACGCGCATGACGCCCAGAGCAGGACGCTCAGCAGTGACCAGAACCGGCGCATGTTGTGCTTCCTGCCATGCATGGGAAAACCCTGGCGCCAGATCCGCGGCGCAGCAAAGAATCGTCAGAGAGGGCCCTTTAAAAAGGGCGCCGGAAAGGCCCGCAGATTATCGACTCACAGGCTGTTACACAATTGGGGAAAAGGGTTTTTGCGAGGTAATCGTCAATGAGCGGGAGCAATGATTTCAAGGTGACATCACCGATTCCGCCGGCAGTCGCAATACCTCACGCTTATTCGGCCATTTGCCCGCTTGCGCATGGGTTGTCATGCCATACCGCTAACGCGTAGCATTGAGAACAATTCCCATTCCCTTCTTTTGCCTGCCCAGCACCTGCCGACGGAGCGCGCCCCATGCCCCTGCCCCCTTCTCAGCTCGATGTCGGCTGGCTTTATCAGGAGCACCACGGCTGGATTCGCGCCTGGCTGAATAAAAAGCTCGGCAACAGCAGCGATGCCGCCGAGTTGGCCCACGACGTATTTCTGCGCTTGCTGAGCAAACCCAGGGAGTTCTCCAGCGACAGCCACGCCCGGGCCTACCTGAGCGCCATGTCGCGGCACGTGTGCGTGGATTACTGGCGGCGGCAGAAAGTCGAACGCGCCTGGATGGAGGTGCTGGCCAGCCGCCCGGAAGCCTGCGCGCCCTCAGAAGAGCACCGGGCCATGGTGCTTGAAGCCCTGCATCAGGTGCAGGCCATGCTCGAACGCTTGCCGGCCAAGGTCGCCGAGGCCTTCCTGCTGGCGCAATTGCACGGCCTGGGGTATCGGGCGATTGCCGCCCGGCTGGGGGTCAGCGAACGCACGGTCACCAGTTACATGTCCCAGGCCATGTTCCAGTGCCTGTTGCTGGAAGTGGAACTCAACGGGGCGCTGGACTGAGGGATGGACAACCGACCTGACCACGCCACCTTGCAACAGGCCGCCGACTGGTTTGCGCGCCTGGCCAGCCAGCCCGAGGACCCGGCGCTGCAGGAAGCCTGGCGCCATTGGCACGGGCAACAGGAAAGCCATCGCCAGGCCTGGGTGTTTGTCGAGCGGGTCAGCCAGCGCTTCAACCCGCTGCAACAGGACGCCGACAGGGCCGGGCGCACCCTGGATAGCCTGCGCCGCGGCCAGCAGTCACGGCGGCAGATGCTGCGTAACCTGACGATCTTCGGCGGTGCCAGCCTGCTCGGCTGGATCGGCTGGCGCCAGGCCGACCTGGGCACCCAGCTCATGGCCTGGCAAGCCGATTACCGTACCGCCGGCGGCGAAGTGCGCGAACAACTGCTGGCCGACGGCACGCGCCTGTGGCTCAACAGCGCCACGGCAGTGGATGTGGACTTCAGCCGCAACCAGCGCCGCCTGCGCCTGTACCGCGGCGAAATCCTCATCAGCACCGCCAGCGACCCGCGCCCACTGCGGGTGGAAACGGCCCAGGGCAGCCTGCGACCACTGGGCACGCGCTTCAGCGTGCGCCAGGAAGCGCAACGCACCCGCCTCAACGTCTACCAGGGCGCCGTCCAGGTGCAGTGCCAGGCCAGCGGCGCCGAGCGGATCGTCGACAGCGGCCTGGGCCTGACCTTCGACAGCCGTGACATCGCGCCCGACAGCCCCGTGCAGCAGGAGCGCCAGGCCTGGAGCCAGGGCCTGCTACTGGCCAACGACATCAGCCTCGGGCAGTTCATCGAGGAACTCGCGGTCTACCGCAGCGGCCACCTGGGCGTCGACCCGCGCATTGCCGGCCTGCGGGTGATGGGGGCCTACCCCTTGCATGACACCGAGCAGGTCCTGGCCATGCTCGAAGGCACGCTGCCGATCCGCATCCAGCGCACGCTGCCGTGGTGGGTGACGCTGGAGCCGCGTTGAAACTTTTTTTGAATTATTCGCATTTGCAGCTTCCGGTTTTGCCGTCTCATTCGATTTAGCTGGTGACAACGGCTTTGCGCCCCTATCAGCAAGGAACACAACATGTCACCACGCACCCCTTATTCCCTGCGCGTCAGCGCGCGGCCACTGACGCTGGCCATTTCCCTGGCCCTGGGCGCAACCGCCACGCTGTCCTTCGCCGCCCCCGAGCAGAGCGCCGAGCGCACGCAGGGCCAGGCGTTCGATATCCCCGCCGGTCCACTGACACCGCAATTGAACCTGCTGGCATCCCAGGCCGGGATCTACCTGGCCGGCGATGCCAGCCTGAGTGCCGGCAAGACCGGGCCGGCCCTGAAGGGCCACTACCCGGTGGACCAGGCGCTGCAGATCCTGCTCGCCAGCAGCGGCCTGGAAGCGGTGCCTACCGGTGGCCAGCGCTATCAGCTGCAAGCCCGGCCGGCTGCCGCAGGCGCCCTGGAACTGGGGGCCACCAGCATTTCCGGCAAGGCCCCGGGCTCGACCACCGAAGGCACCGGGCTCTACACCACCTATTCCTCCAGCAGCTCGACCCGGCTGAACCTGACGCAGAAAGAAACCCCGCAATCGCTGACCGTCATCACCCGTCAGCGCCTGGATGACCAGCGCCTGAACAACCTCACCGAGGTCATGGAGGCCACGCCGGGGATTGCCGTGTCCCGGGTCGGGGTCGGCGCGGAAAACGACACGTACTGGTCCCGCGGGTTTCAGATCAACAACTTCGAGATCGACGGCATCCCCACGTCGCCGCGCCTGGCCAACTTCTCCCAGGGCATGGCCATGTACGACCGGGTGGAAGTGGTACGCGGCGCCACGGGGCTGATCAGCGGCTCGGGCACGCCGTCGGCCACCATCAACATGATTCGCAAGCGCCCGACCGCCGAGGCGCAGGCCAGCGTCACCGTCGAAGCCGGAAGCTGGGACCGTTATGGCACCGGCATGGATGTATCGGGCCCGCTAACCGACAGCGGCAATGTGCGCGGTCGGCTGGTGCTCGACTACAAGACCCAGAACTCCTGGGTTGATCGCTACAAGCAGCAGAACCAGTTGTTCTACGGCATCACCGAGTTCGACCTGAGCGAGGCCACGCTGCTGTCGGTGGGCTTCAGCTACCTCAAGAGCAACGCCGATTCGCCGCTGCGCACCGGCTTGCAGTCGTATTTCAGCAACGGCGTGAAGACCGACTTCAAGCGTTCGGCCAGCAGTTCGCCGGACTGGTCCTACTACGACCAGGCGCGCAGCAACTTCTTCACCTCGCTGGAACACCGGTTCGACAACGGCTGGAGTGCCAAGATCGAGCTGGGACACAGCGAGTACAGGTTCGACGAACTGATCAACTACATGAATGGCGAGATCGACCAGGCGACCGGCACTGGCGCCTACATGTTCCCCAATCGCTGGGCGGGGACGCCCCGGGAAAACAACCTCGATGCCTATGTCAGCGGGCCGTTCAGCCTGTTCGGCCGCGAACATGAGCTGATCACCGGGGTCACCCTCTCGCGCTACCGGGAAAGTGTTCCGGAGTACGGCGGCTGGATCGGTCCATGGACCGGCTACGACGGCAACATCGGCAGCATCTACGGCTGGAACGGCAAAGGTAACCGCCCGGACACCACGCAGATGGGCAAGTCGGTGATCGAAGAAAACCAGTACGCGGCCTACATGACCACCCGCCTGCACGTCACCGACCAGACTGCACTGATCCTCGGCGGCCGGGTGACTGACTGGAAACGCAGCAGCGAAAACAACGGCAATGACGGCAGCAGCACGCGCAATCAGGAAACCCGCAACGGCATCTTTCTGCCGTATGCCGGCCTGGTCTACGACCTGAACGACACCTGGTCGCTGTATGGCAGCTACACCAAGATCTTCAATCCCCAGGCCTACGGCGTGAAAGACAGCAGCGGCAAGCCCCTGGAGCCGCAGCAAGGCACGGGTTACGAAGTCGGGGTCAAGGGCAGTTTCTACGACGACAAGCTCAACGCCAGCCTGGCCCTGTTCAAGCTGGATCAGGACAACCTCGCGGTGTTTACCGGGGTATTCGATACCTATACCGCCGAACAGGGCACCACCACCAAGGGCCTGGAAATGGAGCTCAACGGGGAACTGGGCGAAGGCTGGCAAGCCTCGGCCGGCTACGCCTACAGCATCAGCACCGACCAGAACGACGAACGCATCGTCACCAACATTCCGCGCCACAGCCTCAAGACCTTTACCTCCTATCGCCTGCCGGGGGCCTGGGACAAGCTGACGGTGGGCGGCGGCGTCAATTGGCAGAGCAAGATCGGCCAGGACCTGCATCAGTTCCAGCAAGGCAGCTACGCCCTGACCAACCTCATGGCCCGCTACCAGATCGACCAGCACCTGAGTGCTTCGCTTAACGTCAACAACCTGTTCGACCGCACCTATTACACCTACGCCGACAACTGGAGCGTGTACGGTGCACCGCGCAATGTCATGACCAGCCTCAAATACGACTTCTGACCCCCGCCCCCTTCAGCCGGCTCCCAACAACCGAGCCGGCACTACACCGCCCGGCGGCGGCCTGGAACCTGTCGCTGCGGGGCCTGTCGATTTGCCCGAAACCCCTCTGTCTGCTAGTGTCGCGCCGGTTTAACGTCAACCGAGATAGCCGCCATGGCCCGCAAAAAAGCTGCCCTAGATTTCGAACAATCCCTCGCTGACCTGCAAACGCTGGTCGAGCGGCTGGAGAACGGCGAGCTGTCGCTGGAAGACTCGTTGACCGCCTTTGAACAAGGCATCGGCCTGACCCGTGACTGCCAGGCCGCCCTGGCCCAGGCCGAACAAAAAGTCCAGATCCTGCTGGAGCGCGATGGCGAACTGGCGGAACAACCTTTCGATGCGGAACAACCCGAATGATTGCCGCCTATCAGGCCAGCAGTCAGGCCCGGGTCAATGAAGCCCTGCAAACCCTGTTCGTCGCGCCGAGCCCGGAGTTGTCGCGGCTCTACGAAGCCATGCGCTACAGCGTGATGAATGGCGGCAAACGCGTACGCCCGCTGCTGGCCTACGCGGCCTGTGAAGCCCTGGGCGGCCAGCCTGGGCAAGCCAACGGCGCGGCCTGCGCGGTGGAACTGATTCACGCCTATTCCCTGGTGCACGACGATTTGCCGGCAATGGACGACGACGACCTGCGTCGCGGCCAGCCCACCACGCACAAGGCCTTCGACGAAGCCTGCGCGATTCTTGCTGGCGACGGCTTGCAGAGCCTGGCCTTCAGCGCCCTGCTCGACCCGCGCCTGAGCGATTCGAGCGCCGAGATCCGCTTGCAGATGGTCAGCGCCCTGGCCCTGGCGGCAGGCCCGGCGGGCATGGTCGGCGGTCAGGCGATCGACCTCGGTTCGGTCGGCCTCAAGCTGGACCAGAAAGCTCTGGAATACATGCACCGGCACAAGACCGGCGCGCTGATCGAGGCCAGCGTCAAGCTCGGCGCCCTGGCCAGTGGCAAGGCTGAGAAAGACGAACTCAAGTCCCTGCAGAACTACGCCCAGGCCATCGGCCTGGCGTTCCAGGTGCAGGACGACATCCTCGACGTCGAAAGCGATACCGCCACCCTGGGCAAACGCCAGGGCGCCGATATTGCCCGCGACAAGCCGACTTACCCGTCGCTGCTGGGCCTGGAGGCGGCCAAGGAGTACGCCCTGGAACTGCGCGACCAGGCGCTGCACGCGCTGCGACCCTTTGACGCGGCAGCCGAGCCCCTGCGGGAGTTGGCCCGGTATATCGTCGAACGGCGCAGCTGATCGACCTCAGACAGTTCCGAGTGCATATCAGCCAAGTTCCGCGCTCTGCGTGGGCAGCATGCGATGCATCAGGTAAACTGCCGCCTCTTCTATACCTATAACGATTCGCCTGATGCCCACGACGTTTCATGAGATTCCCCGCAAACGCCCGACCACGCCTTTGCTCGACCGTGCCGACACGCCGGCGGGCCTTCGTCGGTTAGGCGAAGCCGAGCTGGAAACCCTGGCCGATGAGTTGCGCCTGGAATTGCTCTACACGGTCGGCCAGACCGGTGGGCACTTCGGCGCCGGCCTGGGCGTGATCGAACTGACCATCGCGCTGCATTACGTGTTCGACACCCCGGACGACCGGCTGGTGTGGGACGTGGGTCACCAGGCTTATCCACACAAGATCCTGACCGGTCGTCGCGAGCGCATGGCCAGCCTGCGCCAGAAAGACGGCCTGGCCGCCTTCCCGCGGCGCTCCGAGAGCGAGTACGACACCTTTGGCGTCGGTCACTCCAGCACCTCGATCAGCGCCGCGCTGGGCATGGCCATCGCCGCCCGCCTGCAGAACAGCGAGCGTAAGGCCATCGCAGTAATCGGCGACGGTGCCCTGACCGCCGGCATGGCTTTCGAGGCGCTGAACCACGCGCCGGAAGTCGACGCCAACATGCTGGTGATCCTCAACGACAACGACATGTCGATCTCGCGCAATGTCGGCGGCCTGTCCAATTACCTGGCCAAGATCCTCTCCAGCCGCACCTACGCCAGCATGCGCGAGGGCAGCAAGAAGGTCCTGTCGCGCCTGCCCGGGGCCTGGGAAATCGCCCGCCGCACCGAAGAATATGCCAAGGGCATGCTGGTTCCCGGGACCCTGTTCGAAGAACTGGGCTGGAACTACATCGGCCCCATCGACGGCCATGACCTGCCGACCCTGATTGCCACCCTGCGCAACATGCGCGACCTCAAGGGTCCGCAGTTCCTGCACGTGGTGACCAAGAAGGGCAAGGGCTTCGCCCCGGCGGAAGTCGATCCGATCGGCTACCACGCCATCACCAAGCTCGAACCCCTGGATGCCCCGGCCGCTACGCCGAAGAAATCCAGCGGCCCAAAATACTCCGGCGTATTCGGCGAGTGGCTGTGCGACATGGCGGCCGCCGACCCGCGCCTGGTGGGCATTACCCCGGCGATGAAGGAAGGCTCCGACCTGGTGGCTTTCAGCGAGCGTTTCCCGCTGCGCTACTTCGACGTGGCGATTGCCGAGCAACACGCGGTGACCCTGGCAGCGGGCATGGCCTGCGAAGGCGCCAAGCCGGTGGTGGCGATTTATTCGACCTTCCTCCAGCGCGGCTATGACCAGTTGATCCACGACGTGGCGGTGCAGAATCTCGATGTACTGTTCGCCATCGACCGTGCCGGCCTGGTAGGCGAAGACGGCCCGACCCACGCCGGCAGCTTCGACCTGTCGTTCCTGCGCTGCATCCCCGGCATGCTGGTGATGACCCCGAGTGACGAAAACGAGCTGCGCAAGATGCTCAGCACCGGCCACCTGTACAACGGCCCGGCAGCCGTGCGCTACCCACGAGGCAACGGCCCGAACACACCGATCGACAAAGACCTGGAACCGATCGAGATCGGCAAGGGCGTGATTCGCCGCCAGGGCAGCAAGGTGGCCTTGCTGGTGTTCGGCGTGCAATTGGCCGAAGCCTTGCAAGTTGCCGAAACCCTGGACGCCACCGTGGTCGACATGCGTTTCGTCAAACCCCTGGATGAAGCCCTGGTCCGCGAGATCGCCGGCAGCCACGAGCTGCTGGTGACCATCGAGGAGAACGCCATCATGGGCGGCGCCGGTGGTGCGGTCAGCGAATTCCTGGCCCGGGAAAACATCCTCAAGTCGATGCTGCACTTGGGCCTGCCCGACGCCTATGTCGAACACGCCAAACCGGCGCAGATGCTTGCCGAATGTGGCCTGGACCAAGCCGGCATCGAAGCCTCGGTGCGCCAGCGCCTGCAGTTGATGGGGCTGTGACTCGGCACTGATGAGTGCTCCGCTCTCGTGGCGGGGAGCTTGCTCCCTCGCCACAAGAGCAGATTGCTCCACCCTCTGTTCAAGGAGCCATCGGCGCAACGCCATGAAATTCTCGCCCCTCGCCCTGCCCCTGCTGCTACTGCCCGGCGCCGACATGCTGGCCGCCACCCCCGATCGTGACCAGGCCCTGAAACTGCCGGACATGCTGATCAGCGCCAACCGTCAGGTCCAGGCGCGCAACGACAGCAGCGCCGCCAATACAGTGTTTACCCGCGACGACATCGAACGCCTGCAACCCACCAGCCTGACCGACTTGCTGCAACGGGTGCCTGGGGTCCAGGTGGCGCCCGGCGGCGGTCGGACCAGCCTGCCCAATATCCTGATTCGCGGCACCAATTCCGCGCAGAGCCTGGTGCTGGTCGACGGCCAGCGCATCAGCAGCTCCAGCTCCGGCGACAGCAACCTGCAATTTCTCAACGTCGAGCAGATCGAACGGGTGGAAGTGCTGCGCGGCTCACGCTCGGTGATCTATGGCAGCGACGCGATTGGCGGGGTGATCCAGATTTTTACCCGGCGCGGCACCGAGGCGGGACTGCAACCGCGCCTGCGCCTGGGGTTTGGCAGCAATCAAAGCTGGGAGCGCAGCCTGGGCCTGTCCGGCGGCGACCAGCAGACGCGCTTCAGTCTCGGTGCCAGCCTGGATGAGACCGCCGGCATCGACTCGACCGGCCCCTCGTTTCCGGCCGACGCCGACCACGATGCCTACCGCAACAAATCCCTGAGCCTGACCCTCAGCCACGCCTTGAGCGATGAGACTGAAGTGGGCCTGAACCTCCTGGATAGCCGCGGCAAAAGCGAGTACGACAACCCCTTCGGCCCGCAACAGCAGCCCTACACCGACTTCAACCTGAGCAGCATCGGCAGCTACCTCGACAGCGACGTCACTGAAAACTGGCACTCGCGAGTCGAGTTTGGGCATGTCGAAAACCGTGATTTCAAAGGCGACAAGCTGAGTGACGAACGCAGCACGTTCAACACCTACCGCAACTCGCTCAACTGGCAGAACGACCTGAGCCTGGACCAGCAGAACAGCCTGATCCTAGGCGCGGACTGGTACGAGGATCATCTCAACACCAGCACCGCCTTCGCCGAGGACAGCCGCTGGAACCGCGCGGCCTTTATCCAGCACCGTTTCCAGGGCGAGGGCTTCTCGACGGAGCTGGGCCTGCGCCGGGACCAGAATCAGCAGTACGGCAGCCAGAACACCTGGAGCGCCACTTTTACCCTGCCGCTGAACCCGGACAACGAGCTGCTGCTGTCCTACAGCGAAGGCTTTCGCGCGCCGAACTTCAGCGACCTCTACTACCCGGGCTACGACAACCCCGAGCTCAAGCCCGAACATTCGAAAACTTATGAGCTGCAATGGCGCAGCCAACTGAGCGACAGCAGCAGCCTGGAAGCCTCGCTGTACCGCACCGATATCCGGGACGCGATCACCCCTGACAGCCAATATCGCCCGCAGAATATCGGCGCCGCGCGGATCAACGGGTTCGAGGCCGCCTTCAAGCAGGAGCTGTTCGGCTGGCGGGGCAACCTCGGGCTGGCGGTGATCGATCCTCGGGACCGTGACAGCGGCCACACCCTGAACCGCCGCGCCCGGCGCACCTTGAGCCTGGACCTGGATCGACAATTCGACCGCCTGGGGCTCGGCGCCAGCTGGCAAGCCGTCAGCGGCAGTTACAACGACATGGCGAACAAGGATCCGATCCCAGGCTACGGCCTGCTCGGCCTGCGCAGCAGTTGGGCCCTGAGCCGCGAGATCAAGCTCGACCTGAAACTCGACAACCTGCTGGACAAGACCTACAGCCGCTCGCTCTACAGCTATTCAGGAAGCCAATACGGCTACCGCGAAGAAGGCCGGACCTGGATGTTTGGCGTGACCTGGACACCCGAACTCTAGAACGGCTCAAGCGGCCTCCTGCACGGCAGACGTGGCAAGGGAGCTTGCTCCCGCTGGAGTGCGCGCACTCCCAAGCCGGACACATCACAGTGCCAGGTTTGGGGCCGCTTCGCGCCGGAACGCCAGCCCGGCCCAGCGGCAGCAAACTCCCTCGCCACAACAAAAAGCCCTCAACGTTCCGGAGCGATCAGCTCGCATAGCCTGCCGGTCGCCGCCAGCATCTGTCCACTTGGCCGCTCCAGGCCCTTGTCCAGCACCAACAACAGACGGCCCTGGGCCACGGCGGCGATCTGTGGCCAGGCCTTCCAGCTGTCCAGCTGGCTCTGCGTGGTGGCCAGGATCGCCTGCGGATTGCGCTGCAACACTGACTCGATGCTGACTTGCGGTGCCGGCAGCGGCAGGTCGGCAAACACATTGCGCGCCCCGCACACGCTCATGGCGTCGCTGATGATCTGCTGGCCGCCCACGGTGTACAGCGGCTGGTCCCAGACCTGATAGAACACCGGCAGCGGCTGCTCCCGGTGATAACGCCGGCGCAACCCGGCCAGTTGCGCACTCAACTGCGCCGCCCGCTCGCGCCCGGCCTGGGGGCGGCCGAGGCGCTCGCCGATCTCGGCGATCTGCGCAATCAGCTGTTGGAAATCATGGGGCTCGGCAACATACGTGGGAATGCCCAGGCGCGCCAGCTGGTCGCGCTGCGCCGGGCCGACACTGCCGGGCCAGAGCAGCAGCAAGTCCGGCTTGAGGCTGAGCAGGCGCTCCATGTCGAGCTGGCCATAACGGCCCACCGACGGCAGATGCTGCAACGCCGGTGGACGCTCGCCGGCATCCAGCACCCCCACCAGCAAATCGGCGGCGCCCAGCTCGACGACAATTTCCGAGAGCGATGGCGCCAGGCTGACGACCCGCTCCACCGCCAGCGTCGAGCCGCTGGCCAGCAGCCACAGGACAGCCAGCCAGCAGCGCATCAGCCGAGCTGGCGAGGAATACGGTAGAGGTAGAACAGCACCGCCGTGGACAGGGCCAGCAGCATCAGCGGCACGGCTTCCAGGCCGACAAAGACCGCCAGGGCACCGATCCAGGCCGGCAACGCCGCCACCAGGAAGGCCACGCGGCGGCGGGCTGCCAGGGTGAGCCAGGCAGCCGGTTCTTCAGGGGTATCGAGGGCTTTCTGGGTGGCGATCAAGGCGCGCTTGTAGCCATTGAAGAAGCGCAGGCTGACAAACATCGAGGCCACGCCGGCGATAAAGAACGGCATCGCCAGCACCGGCAAAATCGCCTCGCTCTGGCCAAACACCGCGTTGATCACAAACAACGGCAACAGGGCCAGGGCCAGGTACTGCCACCAACTGACCGCCAGGCGCCGCCGAACTTGGCCCCGGGTCACGCCGGATCCGCCTCGCTCTGGTGCTCGTTGCCCATCATGTGGTCGAGCTTGCTGGCCTTGGTCGCCAGGTACAGTTTGTTGTGCGGGTTGTGCCCGGTGTGCAGCGGCACGCGCTCGGCCACCTGGATGCCCATCTCGGTCAAGGCTTTGACCTTGCGTGGGTTGTTGGTCATCAGGCGCAGGGACTTGACCCCCAGGTGCTCGAGCATCGGCAGGCAAATGGCGTAGTCACGCTGATCAGCGGCAAAACCCAGGCGCTCGTTGGCTTCAACGGTGTCGGCGCCGCCGTCTTGCAGCTCGTAGGCGCGGATCTTGTTCAGCAAGCCAATGCCACGGCCTTCCTGACGCAGGTACAACAGGACGCCACGGCCTTCGCGAGCGATCGCCTGCAACGCGGCTTCCAATTGCGAGCCGCAGTCACAGCGCTGGCTGAACAGGGCATCACCGGTCAGGCATTCGGAGTGCAGGCGTCCGAGGACCGGGGCGCCATCGGCAATGTCGCCCAGGCTGAGCACGACGTGCTCGCGACCGGTGGCTTCATCGAGAAAACCGTGCATGGTGAATTGCGCAAACGGGGTTGGCAGCTTGGAAGCGGCGACAAAAACGACGGGCACCGTTGTGCTCCTGATCTGGATGGGGACTGGAGATTCGCAGAGGCGGCATTGTAACAGCAGCTTTCGGCAGACGCTTAGGCTGAATTATCGGTGATAAAGATCAAGAAGTTTGATCAGCGGGCAATCGCATCGAGGTTCGCGTCGAACGGATACGGTTGCTTCCAGCGCTCGAAAATCGCGCGCAGGCGGCCGTTCTTGACCAATTCTTCCATGCGCCGATCGAACATCTCACTCAAGGCACGGCCCCGCTCGCTGTTGGCGAACCCCAGGTACAACGGCAGTTCGGCCAGGTGCGAACGTTTGAACAACGACGGGTCCTTGGCCTGGCTGAGGACATAATCGACCTCGGTCAGGGCATCGATGTAGTAGTCGGCGCGGCTGTAGCTGAGCATGGGCAGGATGCCGATACGGCGGCGAATCTCGTTGAAACGCTGCACATTCGGCAAGTACTCCTGGTACTTGTAGCCACGGACCCAGACCAGCCGATAGCTGCCCAGGGTCGCCAGGGTCGGTTCCGGATTGGCGGCCAGCCCCAAGGCATAGATGTGATCGGTGTCGTAATGCCAGCGGGGGTAGATCACCCCCGGCGCCTCGCCTTTGTAGGAGCCGACCTGGGCGTCCACCTCGGCCCGCTGCACCAGCCCCACCGAGCGCATGTACGGCACGCTGTGGATCTCGAGCTTGACCCCTTCGGCCTGGAACACCTCCCGCAGGATATCCCAGGCCATGCCCCGGCCATCGGCTTCGGTGTAATCGTTCCACTCTTCGCTGGCCAGATGGATCTCGGTGAGAACCGGCGACGGCTCCACGGCCCGAACCCCGCAGGTCCAGAGACAGAGTAAAACCACCAGCCAGCGGCTAGAAGCCATGCCTTAATCCCTCAAGTGAAGCACCACACCAGTCCTTGCATCGCCAGCCAGGCGAAGACCCCAGCCAACACGTCATCAAGCATGATGCCGACGCCGCCGTGCACATGCCGGTCGATCCAGCGAATCGGCCAGGGCTTGAGGATGTCAAAGAAGCGGAACATCAGGAACCCCGCCAGCAGCCAGTACCAGCCTTCGGGTACCAGCCACAGGGTGATCCACATGCCGACCATTTCGTCCCAGACGATGCCTTCGTGGTCGTGTACCCGCAGATCGTCGGCCACTTTGCCACACAGCCAGAAGCCGAACAGCATGGTGATGCCGAGCATCAGCCAGTAGCCCCAGTCCGGCAGCATCTGCCACAACGGGATAAACGGTAGCGCAACCAGCGAGCCCCAGGTGCCGGGAGCCTTGGGCAAGGTTCCCGAACCAAAGCCGAAAGCCAGGAAGTGCCAAGGATTGCGCCATACCGATGGCGGCACGAACTCGGCCGGAACCTGCTTGGGATGATCTGTCACGGTGTCTCCCGAAAATGTTGATAACCCCGGACGCCCGGGGTGATGTCTTGGCCGGCGGCATCCAGCAGGGTCACGCCCTGCCCGGCCACGACCCGGCCGACCACGTGCACCGGCCAGCCGTCAGCCAGCAACGGCGGCAGCTCGGCAGGGGGCAGAGTGAACGCCAGCACATAATCGTCACCGCCACTGAGGGCGGCAACCCGGGCGGCATTCTCACCGAGAAAGCCCAGCAATGCCCGGGACATCGGCAGCTTTTCACTTTCGATCAGCAAGCCGACAGCTGAAGCCAGGGCGATGTGCCCGCAATCGGCCAACAGCCCATCGGAAATATCCAACGCCGCGCTGGCCTTGCCCCGCAATGCCTGGCCCAGGGCCAGTTGCGGTTGCGGCGACCAGTAGTGAGCCAGCAGCGGTTCGGCGATGGCCGGTTCGGCGCTGCGCTGGCCCAGCACCAGGGGCAAGGCCCCGGCGGCATTCCCCAACTCGCCGCCGACGCACAGCAGGTCGCCGGGTTGCGCGCCGCTGCGAGTCAGGGCCTGGCCGACCGGCACGCGGCCGAAGACGGTCAGGGTCAGCGCCAGCGGTCCGCGGGTGGTGTCGCCGCCCACCAACTGCACCCCACAGCTCTGCGCCATGGCATTCAAGCCACGGGCATAGCGTTGCAGCCAATCGGCTTCGACCGTCGGCAGTGTCAGGGCAAGGGTAAATGCGAGGGGACTGGCGCCCATGGCTGCCAGGTCGCTGACTGCCACCGCCAGCGAACGCTGGCCGAGCAGAAAGGGATCACAGGGGTCGGCAAAATGCACGCCGGCCACCAGGGTATCGGTGGACACTGCCAACTGCTCGCCAAACGGCACGGCCAGCAAGGCGCAGTCGTCGCCGATCCCCAGTGCAACGCCCTCGCCGCCCTGCGCACAAGGCGCGGCAGCGAAGAAGTTACGGATCAGCTCAAACTCGCCCATGGCAGCTGCAAGCGCGAATCAGCGCTTGAACGCCTTCACTTCAGCTTCACGCAAGCGTGGGGCCAGTTTGTCGAGTACGCCGTTGACGAACTTGTGGCCGTCGGTGGAACCGAAAACCTTGGCCAGCTCGATACCTTCGTTGATCACAACGCGGTATGGCACGTCGACGCGCTTGAGCAGTTCCCAGGTGGAGAGGCGCAGGACCGCCAGCTCGACCGGGTCCAACTCGTCGATGGTGATGTCCAGGCAAGGCACGAGAGCGCTGTCGATCTCACCCTTGTGGGCTGGAACTCCGTGAAGGATCTCGCGGAAGTAGGCACCGTCGATGTCGGTGAAATCGTTGTCGACCCGAAACTGCGCTTCGATCTCGTTCAGCGAGTGCTTGGCCATGTGCCATTGGTACAGCGCCTGAGTCGCGAGCTGACGGGCTTCGCGGCGCTTGGCGCTCTTGGATGGCTTGCCAGCGTCCGCAGGCTTGGGATCGCGCGGGTTGAAACGATCGCTTTCGTCGCTAATCACTTGGCCTCCAACTGCGCCAGCAGGCTGACCATTTCCAGGGCGGACAGGGCAGCTTCAGCACCTTTGTTGCCGGCCTTGGTGCCGGAACGCTCGATGGCTTGTTCGATGGAGTCAACGGTCAGCACGCCGAACGCAACCGGTACGCCGAACTCCATGGACACCTGGGCCAGGCCCTTGGTGCATTCGCCAGCCACGTATTCGAAGTGCGGAGTGCCGCCACGAATGACCGCGCCCAGGGCGATGATTGCCGCGTATTCGCTTTGCTGCGCGACTTTCTGCGCAACCAGCGGAATCTCGAAGGCGCCAGGTGCGCGGATGATGGTGATGTCGCTTTCGCTCACACCGTGGCGAACCAGGGCGTCAACGGCACCGCTGACCAGGCTTTCAACGACGAAGCTGTTGAAGCGGCCGACCACCAGGGCGTAGCGGCCTTTAGGGGCGATGAAGGTACCTTCGATGGTCTTCAGGGTCATTCGACAAATCTCTTAAAGAGCCAGAGCGCGCTCGGTGCGCGCCCTTCAGTGATATTTGAACCGCGAATTTCAAGCCGGAAACGACCAGCCTTTATTCGGAGGGCACGTATTCTACAACTTCCAGGTCGAAACCGGATATCGCATTAAACTTCATGGGTGCACTCATCAGGCGCATTTTGCGTACGCCCAGGTCCCGCAGGATCTGCGAACCGGCACCAACGATGCTGTAGGTGGTCGGTTTTTTCGCCGGAATGTGCTCGGCGGTTTCGCGGATGTGCGCCAGCAGCACGTCGCCATCCAGCGGGTGACCCAGCAGCAGCACGACGCCGCTGCCGGCCTCGGCCACCGTGGCCATGGCCGCGCGCAGGCTCCAGCGGCCGGGCTGCTTGACCATCAGCAGGTCGCGCAGCGGGTCCATGTTGTGCACCCGGACCAGGGTCGGTTGTTCGGCGCAGATCTCGCCCAGGGTCAGTGCCATGTGCACGTCGCCTTCCACTGAATCACGATAGGTCACCAGGTTGAACTGGCCCAGTTCGCTGTCCAGCGGCTGCTCGGCAATCCGCTGAACGGTACGTTCGTGGATCATCCGGTAGTGAATCAGGTCGGCGATGGTGCCGATCTTGATGTTGTGCTCGGCGGCGAAGGCTTCCAGCTCGGTGCGACGGGACATGGTGCCGTCGTCATTCATCACTTCGCAGATCACCCCGCTTGGCTCGAAACCGGCCATGCGCGCCAGGTCGCAGGCAGCTTCGGTGTGGCCGGCGCGAGCCAGGGTGCCGCCCGGCTGGGCCATCAGCGGGAAGATGTGGCCGGGGCTGACGATGTCTTCAGCCTTGGCATCCTTGGCGGCAGCGGCCTGCACGGTACGCGCGCGGTCGGCGGCGGAGATGCCGGTGGTCACGCCTTCGGTGGCCTCGATGGAAACGGTGAACTTGGTGCCGAACCCGGAGCCGTTGCGCGGCGCCATCAACGGCAGCTTGAGCAGTTCGCAGCGCTCGCGGCTCATGGGCATGCAGATCAGGCCACGGGCGTGCTTGGCCATGAAGTTGATGTGTTCGGCCTTGCAGCACTCGGCAGCCATGATCAGGTCGCCTTCGTTCTCGCGGTCTTCGTCATCCATGAGGATGACCATCTTGCCTTGGCGGATGTCTTCAACCAGTTCTTCGATGCTGTTGAGCGCCACGCGGCACCCCCTTGGGTCAGGATTTGAGGTAGCCGTTGGCGGCCAGAAAGCTTTCGGTAATGTTGCCCTGGCCTTGAGCAAGGCTCGACTCCGCGGCCTTGTCCCCCAGCAGCAGACGCTCCAGGTAACGGGCCAGCAGGTCGACTTCCAGGTTCACCCGACGCCCAGGCTGGTACGAAGCCATGATGGTCTCGCTCAGGGTGTGGGGGATGATCGTCAGCAGGAACTCGGCGCCGTCCACGGCGTTCACGGTCAGGCTGGTGCCGTCGACGGTGATCGAGCCCTTGTGCGCGATGTACTTGGCCAATTCCTTGGGAGCGCGGATGCGAAACTCCACGGCCCGGGCGTTTTCAGTGCGGGCAACCACTTCGCCGACACCGTCGACGTGGCCGCTGACCAGATGTCCGCCGAGACGGGTGGTCGGGGTCAGGGCTTTTTCCAGGTTGACCGGGCTGCCGGTCTTGAGGTCGTTCATGGCGGTGCAGTCGAGGGTTTCGCGACTGACATCGGCCAGGAACCCATTGCCGGGCAATTCCACGGCGGTCAGGCAGACGCCGTTCACCGCGATGCTGTCGCCCAGTTTGACGTCGGCCAGGTCAAGCTTGCCGGTTTCTACGTAGACCCGCACATCTCCGCCTTTTGGGGTCAATGCACGGATGCTGCCGATGGATTCGATGATGCCTGTAAACATGGAGTCCTCCTCGAGAACGGGTCCGCCGCTCGGCGAAAGCCGGCGATTATACGCTCGTCGCCGGCCGAGGAATGGCAGTGACTCGCCAGTCATCGCCGACAGCGCGCATGTCAATGATCTGCAGCAAAGGCGCCTCGCTCATCTGCGCCAGGGGCCAGTCGAGCAGCGGCCGGGCCGTGGAGCCGAGAAACTTGCCGGCGACGAAGATCTGGTACTCATCCACCAGGCCCTGCTGGGCAAAGGCGCCGGCCAGGCTCGGGCCGGCTTCCACCAGCACCTCGTTGACGCCGCGGGCGGCCAGCTGGCGCAGCAACTGGTGCAGGTCGACCTGGCCGTCAACGCCGGGCACGATCAGGCATTCCGGACCGTTGGCGTACTGTTCTTCCACGGCGACACAGGTGGCGACCAGCGCCGGGCCGGCCTTGAAGAACGGCGCATCCAGCGGCACCCGCAGGCGGCCATCGATCAATACCCGCAGCGGTGGGCGGCTCATGGCCAGGGCCGTCTGCTCCGGGTCCAGCCCCAGTTCGGCGGCGCGCACGGTCAGCCGCGCGCCGTCGGCCAGCACGGTGTCGGCGCCGGTCAGGACCACGCTGGCCTGGGCCCGCAAACGCTGGACCGCGGAACGCGCCGCCGGGCCGGTGATCCACTGGCTCTCGCCACTGGCCATGGCGGTACGCCCGTCCAGGCTCATGGCCAGCTTGACCCGCACAAACGGCAAACCCTGTTCCATGCGTTTCAGAAAGCCCTGGTTGAGGGCCCGCGCCTCGCCTTCCAGCACACCGCTGGCAATGGCGATGCCGGCCTGGGCCAGGCGCTGCATGCCGCGCCCGGCCACTTCCGGGTTGGGGTCCTGCATCGCCGCGACCACCCGCGCCACGCCGGCACCGACCAGGGCATCGGCGCACGGCGGGGTACGGCCGTAATGGCTGCAGGGTTCGAGGGTGACGTAGGCCGTGGCCCCCCGGGCGTTGACGCCGGCGGCGCGCAAGGCATGCACTTCGGCATGGGGCTCGCCGGCCCGCTCGTGCCAGCCTTCACCGACGATCTGCCCGTCACGCACGATGACGCAACCGACACGGGGGTTGGGGTGGGTGCTGTAGTGGCCTTTGCGGGCCAGTTCCAGAGCGCGCGCCATGTAATGGGCGTCGAGTACGGCCTGCTCGGAGGAGGTGTTCATTCCTTGACCGGCTCGCGGGCCAGGCGGTCGATTTCTTCGCGGAACTCGTTGAGGTCCTGGAAGCGTCGGTAGACCGAAGCGAAACGGATATAGGCGACTTCATCGAGCTTCTGCAACTCGGCCATCACCAGTTCACCCACCACCAGCGACTTGACCTCGCGCTCGCCCGTGGCCCGCAGCTTGTGCTTGATGTGCACCAGCGCGGCTTCGAGGCGTTCGACACTGACCGGGCGTTTTTCCAGGGCGCGCTGCATTCCGGCGCGCAGTTTTTCTTCGTCGAACGGCTGGCGGCTGCCATCGGTCTTGATCAGGCGCGGCAACACCAGTTCGGCGGTTTCGAAGGTGGTGAAACGCTCACCACAGGCCAGGCATTCACGCCGGCGGCGGACCTGCTCGCCTTCGGCGACCAGTCGCGAGTCGATGACCTTGGTGTCGTTGGCACCGCAGAAGGGACAGTGCATGGTGGCAGGCAACAAAAAATGGGAGGGCCATGGTAGCGCATCCCACTGGCAAGACAAGCCATAGCCTTTACGGTATACAGACCGACTATTATGTTTCGCACATGGAATTTCGCCCTGTTGGAGCTTCACATGCCGTTACGACCGCTCGTTTTGCTCAGCCTTTTCAGCCTGCTGGTCGCCTGCAGCAGCGATACCCCAAAGCCCGCGGCCCCCGCCCCCAGCTCGCAGCAAACGGTAAAAAAAGCCCAGGAAGCCACCGACCTCGGCCCTTTGCCGGCCTATCAGCGTGAACTGAGCGGCACCCTGGATGGGGTGCCGGCCGGCGCGGAAGTCGAACTGGCGCTGCTGGTGATCGACGAGCGCGGGCGGCCGCAGCGCCTGCTGGCCAACAGCAATCTGATCGGCACCGGCAAGATCCTGCCGTTTCGCCTGCGTTTCAACCCGGAAGCCTTCCCCGCCGGTGCGCGGGTCGAGTTGCGTGGCCGCGCCAGCCAATCCGGGCAACTGATCCTGCACCTGCCGGCGCGACGGGTCGAGCAGGCCACCACCCAGGCCCTGGGCCAGCTGCAGTTCGTCAAAGCACCATGACCCCACCGCTCGACCTGCAACAGGCCCTGAGCGAGCTGCTCGGCGATGCGCAACTGGTGGCCTGCGGGCTGCCGCAGACCGAGCTGCGACTCTGGCTGATCGACGCCGACAACATGGACCGCGCCTTCACCCCGGAAGAAACCCGCCGCATTCTCCACGAGCCGCCGTACTGGAGCTTCTGCTGGGCCAGCGGCCTGGCCCTGGCGCGCTACCTGGCCGAGCACCCGCAGTGGGTGCGAGGCAAGCGGGTCCTGGACTTTGGCGCCGGCTCGGGAGTCGCGGGGATTGCCGCCGCCAAGGCTGGCGCGCTGGAAGTGGTGGCCTGCGACCTCGACCCGCTGGCCATCGCCGCCTGCCAGGCCAATGCCGAGCTCAATGACGTGCAACTGAGCTACTCCACGGATTTTTTTGCCGAGGCCGATCGTTTCGACCTGATCCTGGTGGCCGACGTGCTCTATGACCGGGCCAACCTGCCGCTGCTGGACCAGTTCCTCAGCCGTGGCCGCCAGGCGCTGGTGGCCGACTCGCGGGTCAAGGATTTCCAGCATCCGCTCTATCAGCGCCTGGGCATGCTGCATGCCCTGACCCTGCCGGACCTGGCCGAACCCTGGGAGTTTCGCGATGTGAGCCTGTATCACGCACAGCGCCCCGGCGAGCCGTAGCGGCTGACGCTTCCGGCTACCCCCCGGCACCCTTTATAGTTGCCCCATTCCCGCTTTTCGAGATTCCCCATGAGCCAGGACACGCCGTACATCTTCGACGCCAGCACTGCCGACTTCGACCAGTCGGTGATCGAAAACTCGTTCCACAAGCCGGTGCTGGTGGATTTCTGGGCCGAATGGTGCGCGCCCTGCAAGGCGCTGATGCCCATGCTGCAGCAAATTGCCGAGAGCTATCAGGGCGAACTGCTGCTGGCCAAGGTCAATTGCGATATCGAGCCGGACATCGTCGCCCGCTTCGGCATTCGCAGCCTGCCGACCGTGGTGCTGTTCAAGGACGGCCAGCCGGTCGACGGCTTTGCTGGCGCACAACCTGAGTCCGCGGTCCGCGCCATGCTCGAACCCCATGTGCAGATGCCGCCACCGGCCGCCGCCGACCCGCTGGAGCAGGCCGAGGCGCTGTTTGCCGAAGGCCGGATCGCCGATGCCGAAGCCGTCCTCACGGCCCTGCTTGGTGAAGACAACAGCAACGCCAAGGCGCTGATTCTCTATGCCCGCTGCCTGGCCGAGCGCGGCGAACTGGACGAAGCCCAGACCGTGCTCGACGCGGTCAAAAGCGATGAGCACAAAGCCGCGCTGGCCGGGGCCAAGGCCCAGATCACCTTCCTCAAGCAAGCCGCTGATCTGCCGGACGCCGCCGACCTCAAGGCGCGCCTGGCGCAAAACCCGCAGGACGATGAGGCCATCTACCAACTGGCGATCCAGCAACTGGCACGCCAGCAGTACGACGCCGCGCTGGACGCCCTGCTCAAGCTGTTTATCCGTAACCGCAGCTACAACGAAGGTCTGCCGCACAAGACCTTGCTGCAAGTGTTCGAACTGCTGGGCAACGATCACCCGCTGGTGACCACCTACCGCCGCAAGCTGTTCGCCGCCCTCTACTGAGCCTGTTGCACCCAGCTGTAGAGCGGCGTATCGGCGCCGCTCACCACCTTGACCTCGGCGCAATGGCGCAGGCGCACCAACAGGCGCTTGCCCGCCGCGGCGCTGCCGGTCAGGCCTTCGAGTTGTTCCAGCAGGTCCGGGCCACTGAGCTGCCCGGCCTTGCGCAGCAGATCCTTGGCGATCAGCCACAGCGCGTCATCCTGATTCACCGGCTTGGCCGGCGTGGCTGCGGTTTCAGGCTTGCTCGCCTGCAACTGCGCGCCCAACTGCGCCCAGTCGCCGGCGTCCAGCTCCAGGGTCAAATCCACCGGCCAGTCGCCGATGCTTCCACGAATTCGCAACATTGCTCTGCTCCGGAATATTTCTGACGAGCATGCTCCCACGCGTCTTGCGCAACGCCAAGCAGGCGGGCAAACTCTGCGGTCAATCGTTATAAGATTACATAACATTTATTTCATCTTCGCCCGGAGTCTTGCCATGCGCCGTCTGCTTCTCGCCTTGCCGTTCGCCCTGTTGCCGCTGGCCATCGCCCAGGCCGCCGAGGTCCATGACCACGACCATGAACACGAGCACGAGCACGAGCACGGCAGCCTCGGAGCCCATGAACATGGGGTCGGGCGACTGAATGCCGCCCTTGACGGCAAGACCCTGGAGCTGGAGCTGGAAAGCCCGGCGATGAATCTGGTGGGCTTCGAACATGTGGCCAGCAGCGACGCCGACAAGGCCAAGGTCGCCGCCGCCCGCGCCCAGCTGGAACAGCCGCTGGTGCTGTTCAGCCTGCCCAAGGCCGCCGGATGCGTCGTGGCCAAGCAGGAGCTGGAAAGCCCGCTGTTCGGCGACAAGCCGGATGCCGATGACCACGACGAAGATGAAGACCACGACGAAGACGCCAAGGACGCCGATGGTCACGAGCACCACCACGAGCACAGCGAGATCCACGCCCATTACCAGTTCACCTGTGCCAAGCCCGAAGCCTTGAAAAATCTTGATTTGACTCAGGTGTTCAAGACCTTCCCCGCCACCCTGAAAATTCAGGTACAACTCATCTCGCCCGCGGGCCAGCAAGGTGTCGAAGCCACTGCCAAGGCCGCCACCAGCCTGAAGTTCTGACGGTTGCCGCCGCTGCCGCGCAGGTCGTCACCTGCGGCGGCGGCCATGCACCATTACTCATTTTCTTGACCGGCCCACCATGACCCAAGCACTTATCGAACTGTCCGACCTGAGCTTCAGCTGGCCCGGGCATCCGCAGTTGCTAGACATCCCGGCGTTTCGCCTGGAAGCCGGCGCAACCCTGTTCCTCAAGGGCCCCAGCGGCAGCGGCAAGACCACTCTGCTGGGCCTGCTAGGCGGCGTGCAGAAACCCGACCACGGCAGCATCCGCCTGCTGGGCCAGGAACTGACCGAACTCTCGGCCGGCGCCCGCGACCGTTTTCGGGTCGATCACACCGGCTACATCTTCCAGCAGTTCAACCTGCTGCCGTTCCTCTCGGTACGGGAAAACGTCGAGCTGCCCTGCCACTTTTCCAAACTGCGCGCCAGCCGCGCCGCACAGCGCCATGGCAGCGTCGACCAGGCTGCCGCCACCCTGCTGGCGCACCTGGGCCTGAAGGACCCGGAGTTGCTCAATCGCCGCGCCGACTCGCTGTCCATCGGCCAGCAGCAACGGGTGGCCGCGGCGCGCGCGCTGATCGGCCAGCCGGAACTGGTGATCGCCGATGAGCCGACTTCGGCCCTCGACTACGATGCCCGCGAAGCCTTTATCCGCCTGCTGTTCGCCGAATGCCGCGAGGCCGGGGCCAGCCTGCTGTTTGTCAGCCATGACCAGAGCCTGGCGCCCCTGTTCGATCGCAACCTGTCGCTGGCCGAACTCAATCGCGCCGCCACGCCCGCAGAGGTCTGAGATGTATTTGTTCCGTCTAGCCATGGCCAGCCTGGCTAACCGCCGCTTTACCGCGATCCTCACCGCCTTCGCCATCGCCCTCTCGGTGTGCCTGCTGCTGGCGGTGGAACGGGTGCGCACCGAAGCCCGTAGCAGTTTTGCCAGCACCATCAGCGGCACCGACCTGATCGTCGGCGCCCGCTCCGGTTCGGTGAACCTGTTGCTGTATTGGGTGTTCCGCATCGGCAACGCCACCAACAACATCCGCTGGGACAGCTTCGAGCACTTCGCCAACAGCCCGAAAGTGAAGTGGGCAATCCCGATTTCCCTGGGCGACTCCCACCGCGGCTATCGGGTGATGGGCACCACCGAGGCCTACTTCGAGCATTACCAGTACGGGCATCAGCAGCGGTTGCAACTGGCCAGCGGCCGCGCCTTCGCCAGCGACCCGTTCGAAGTGGTGCTGGGGGCTGAAGTCGCCGACGCCCTGCATTACAAACTGGGGGACAAACTGGTGCTGGCCCACGGTGTGGCGGCCATCAGCCTGGTCAAGCACGACGACAAGCCGTTCAGCGTGGTCGGCATCCTCAAGCGCACCGGCACCCCGGTGGACCGCACGCTGCACATCAGCCTGGGTGGCATGGAAGCGATTCACATCGACTGGCACAACGGCGTGCCGGCCCAGGGCGCCGGGCGCATCAGCGCCGACCAGGCCCGCAACATGGACCTCACGCCGCAAGCCATCACCGCCTTTATGCTCGGGCTCAACAGCAAGATCGCGACCTTTGCCGTGCAGCGCGAGATCAATGAATTTCGCGGCGAGCCGATGCTGGCGATCCTCCCCGGCGTGGCGCTGCAAGAGTTGTGGAGCCTGATGGGCACCGCTGAAAAAGCACTGTTCGTGGTCTCGCTGTTTGTGGTCCTGACCGGCTTGATCGGCATGCTTACCGCGATTCTCACCAGCCTCAACGAGCGCCGGCGGGAGATGGCGATCCTGCGTTCGGTGGGCGCCCGCCCTTGGCATATCGCCACCTTGCTGGTGCTGGAGGCTTTCGCCCTGGCGCTGTTCGGGGTGCTCGCCGGGCTCGGCCTGCTGTACCTGTGCATTGCCGTGGCCCAGGGCTACGTGCAGTCGACCTACGGCCTGTACCTGCCGCTGGCCTGGCCCAGCGAGTATGAGTGGACGCTGCTCGGGGGTATCCTGATCGCCGCGCTGCTGATGGGCAGCGTGCCGGCCTGGCGTGCCTACCGGCAGTCCCTGGCCGATGGCCTGTCCATTCGTTTATGAGGAATCGATTCATGCCCCGCGCCTTGCTTGCGCTGTTGCTGCTGGTGGCCATGCCCCTGTGGGCAGCGGCGCCCAGAGAACTGACCTGGTCGGAGATGATCCCGCCGGACGCGCCAGCGGAAGTACCGAACATGCAGCCGCTGCATGACCTGTCGCAAATGAGCGATGCCCTGGCTGCCGAGTCCGCTCCGGCAGCCAAACAGGACATGCCCAACGCGCCGGTGGTCAACAGCCTCGACGGCCAGTCGATCCGCCTGCCGGGTTATATCGTGCCGCTGGAAGTCAGCGAGGAAGGGCGCACCACCGAGTTTTTGCTGGTGCCCTACTTCGGCGCCTGCATCCACGTGCCGCCGCCACCGTCGAACCAGATCGTGCATGTCAAAAGCGAGGTCGGGGTCAAGCTCGAAGAGCTGTACCAGCCTTACTGGATCGAAGGTGCCATGCAGGTCAAGGCCTCCACCAGCGAGCTGGCAGACGCCGGGTATCAGATGGATGCACAGAAGATCTACGTCTACGAATTGCCCGAGTGAGGCATCCGCACGAACAACCGGACACAGAGTAAGGGCAAACAGAATAGTTCATGGCTTTGGCCAGCCATGACGATTTCATTGAGCTGAGTCAACGCCTGGGCGCGGACGATCTTTACCATTGGACACAGCCAACTTGAACCGTCCTTTGGAGCCCTCCATGCACAAGTCCTTGCTCAGCGCCTCCCTGATTGCGCTCGCACTCGCCGCCCCCGCTGCCCACGCCCACGAAGCGGGCGAAATTCTGGTCCGCGCCGGTGCCATCACCGTCAACCCGAAAGCCGACAGCGGCAACGTCAGGGTCGATCGCGGTTCGCTGGCAGGTACCAACCTGAACGGCAAGGCGACCATGAGCAGCGACACCCAGCTGGGCTTGAACTTTGCCTACATGATCACCAACAACATTGGTATCGAGCTGCTGGCCGCCACGCCGTTCGAACACGATGTGAAACTCAAGAACACCGACCTGGGCCCAGCCAATGGCAAGCTCGGTACCCTCAAGCACCTGCCGCCGACCCTGAGCGTGGTCTACTACCCGCTGGACTCCAAGTCGGTGTTCCAGCCCTATGTCGGCGCCGGTATCAACTACACCTGGATCTACGACGAGCACGTCGGCAGCCGCGCCAGCGAAGCCGGTTTCGACAACTTCCGCGCCAAGAACTCCTGGGGCCTGGCCTGGCAGGTGGGTGCGGACTACATGCTGACCGACAAGCTGATGGTCAACGCCCAAGTGCGTTACATCGACATCAACACCACCGCTTATGTCGACAACGTCGCTGTGGGTTCGGGCACTCGGGCCAAGGTCAATGTCGACGTGGACCCGATGGTCTACATGGTCGGCCTGGGCTACAAGTTCTAAGCCCGACAGACAAAAAAGGCGCCTCTCGGGGCGCCTTTTTCATGCCTGGAATAAACCTCAACGCCCCAGAAGACGCGCCAGGCCAACGCTCATCGGCGTCTGCTCGGCCAGGGTGAAGCGCTCCAGCAGACGCTGGTTGTTGGCCCGGGAATGGCGGATATCGCCCGAGCGCGGCGGGCCATAGCTGATCGGCGGCAACTGACCCAGCACCTGCTCCAGGGCTTCAAGCATCTGCTTGAGGGTCATCGACTGATTCAGGCCGACGTTGACCGCCCCGACTTCCAGCTGCGGCGCTTCGATGGCTTGCACCAGCAGGCTCACCAGGTCTTCGACATACATGAAATCGCGGGTCTGCTCGCCGTCGCCGAACACGGTGATCGGCAGGCCCTGCTGCGCGCGCGCGCAGAAAATGCTGATCACCCCGGAGTAAGGCGAAGACGGATCCTGGCGTGGGCCGAAGATGTTGAAGAAGCGGAAGATCGCCGGCTCCAGCCCATGTTGGCGCCGGTAGAAATCCAGGTAGTACTCGCTGGCCAGCTTGTCCGAAGCGTAGGGCGTCAACGGTGCCTTGGGCGTGTCTTCGTCGATCGAATGGCCTTCGCCATTGTTGCCGTAGATGGCCGCGCTGGAGGCGAACAGCACGCGCTTGACTCCGGCCTCGCGCATCGCTTCGCAGACGTTCAAGGTGCCGATGAAGTTGCTCTGGTGGGTGCGCACCGGGTCGTCCACCGAAGCTTGTACCGAGGCCACGGCCGCCAGATGGGCCACGGCCTGGCAACCGACCATGGCCCGGGCCACCAGGGCCGCATCGGCGACATCGCCTTCGAGCAATTCCAGGCGCGGGTTATCCAGTGCCAGGTTGCTGCGCTTGCCGGTCGACAGATTATCGAGGATACGCACCGCGTACCCCTTGGCGAGCAGCGCATCGCTCAGGTGCGAGCCGATAAAACCGGCGCCGCCGGTGATCAGTACAGGGCGATCATCAGCCATGTCGGTAATACCTATCCAGTAATGCCGGGAGCCCGGCGCGCCAGGCGCGGGGCTTGATCCCGAAGGTGTGCAGAATTTTCTTGCAGGCCAGCACCGCGTGCTGCGGCTCGTCGGCGGCGTCCGGCCGCGCGGCGTGGGCCTGGGCGGTGGGCGACTCGATGGCCAGGGGGTGTTGCTGGCGGGCTTCGGTGAGCACCGCCTGGCCCAGGGCCAATGTGGTGGTCGCCTCGTGGCCGGCGTAGTGATAAGTGCCCCACAGCGGCGCGGCGCAATCGAGCTGCTTGAGCACCGAGATGATCACCCGTGCCGCATCGTCCACCGGCGTCGGATTGCCGCGCCGGTCATCGGCCATAAACAGTTCTTCAGCGGTTTCGGCGCAGGCCAGGAAGCGCCCGAGGGTGCCATCGGCGCTGTCGTCGAGCAGCCAGCCAAAACGCAGCAGCACATGCTGCGGGCAGGTGGCGCGTACGCTTTGCTCGATCCGCCACAAAGCCTGGCCGCGCAGCCCCAGAGGGACGGGTTCGTCTTTTTCGCTGTAGGCGGTGGCCCGCGAACCGTCGAAGACCCGGTAGCTGGAAGGCTGCACAAGAATGATGTTGTGATGCTGGCACAGCTCGGACAGCCGCTCGACAGCACGCTCCTGGCCGGCCAGGCGTGCCTCGGGCACGGCCTCCGCCTGAAACCAGTCGAAGTAGTACGCAAGGTTGATCAAGGCATCCGGGCGGGTGTCGTCGAGCAGTTGCGTGAGGCTCGCGGCATCCCAGCCGTCTTGCGGCGGACGGGGGGCGAGGAAGCCGATGTCTTCCTCCGCACCCAGGCGAATCAGCGCCTGCCCAAGGGCATTTCCGCCGCCCAGTAACATAAGGCGCATTCGCATAGAGTCAGCAGGCCCAGTCTGTTCGGAACGATGGTTTGAGTCGGCCAAACCCGCGGGTTCAGCCATCGAGAATTGCCGGAATCGTTGCATTTTGCGGGTTTGTGGCGCAACCGTCACGGATAAAGTAAACACGCGCCAAGCCGTTGGCACCTTACCCGAAAAAATCACCCTTGTAGCCGCAGCCATGCCCGGTGTGCCGCCCAGGCCGCCCGGCGGGCCTTGCAAGTGACTTGAGACGACCGCATAACTCAGTCCATGAATCTTCCCCACTCCGCGGACAACGCCCTGGCCGGCTTCCACCCCGCCGTCAGCGCCTGGTTCAACGCCACCTTCCCCGCGGTCACCGCCGCGCAGGCTAAAGCCTGGCCGTTGATTCGCCAGCGCCAGTCGACCCTGATCGCCGCGCCCACCGGCTCCGGCAAGACCCTGACCGCGTTTCTCGCGGTGCTCGACGACCTGGTCTGGCGTGGCCTGGAACAAGGCGGCGAGTTGCCGGACGCGACCCTGGTGGTGTACGTCTCGCCGCTCAAGGCGCTGAGTAACGATATACAGATCAACCTGCAGAACCCCCTGGCCGGCATCACCGAGCAATTGCGCGCCATGGGCCTGCCCGAGCTGCGCATCAGCACCGCCGTGCGCACCGGCGACACCCCGCAGAAAGAACGCAGCGCCATGCGCAAGCATGCGCCGCACATCCTGGTCACCACCCCGGAGTCGCTGTACGTGCTGCTGGGTTCCGACTCCGGGCGGCGAATGCTCGCCAGCACGCGCACGGTGATCGTCGATGAAATCCATGCCATCGCCGCAGGCAAGCGCGGCAGCCACCTGGCCCTGAGCCTGGAGCGCCTGCAAGCGTTGTGCGCCGAACCGCTGATGCGCATCGGCCTGTCGGCCACGCAAAAGCCGATCGACGCCGTATCGCGCTTCCTGGTCGGCACCCAGCGGCCCTGCGCCATTGTCGATATCGGCCATGCGCGCCCCCGGGACCTGGGCATCGAGGTGCCGCCGGTGCCGCTGTCGGCAGTGATGGCCAACGATGTCTGGGAGCTGGTGTATGAGCGCCTGGCCCAACTGGCGCGGGAACACCGCACCACGCTGATTTTCGTCAATACCCGGCGCCTCGCCGAACGCCTGGCGCGGCATTTGAGCGAGCGCCTGGGCAAGCAGGCGGTAGCCGCGCACCACGGCAGCCTGGCCAAGGAGCAACGCCTGGATGCCGAACAGCGGCTCAAGCGCGGCGAATTGCAGGTACTGATCGCCACCGCCTCCCTGGAACTGGGGATCGATATCGGCGAGGTCGACCTGGTGTGCCAGATCGGCTCGCCGCGCTCCATCTCCGCGTTCCTGCAACGGGTCGGGCGCTCCGGGCACCAGGTCGGCGGCACTCCCAAAGGCCGGCTGTTCGCCCTGTCCCGCGACGACTTGATCGAATGCACGGCCCTGCTCGACTGTGTGCGCCGCGGCGAACTGGACACCCTGCACATCCCCGTGGCGCCGCTGGATGTGCTGGCGCAGCAGATCATTGCCGAAGTCAGTTGCCAGGAATGGCAGGAGCAGGCGCTGTTGCAGATGATTCGCCGGGCCACGCCCTATGCCTCCCTCGACGAGGCGCATTACCAGGCCCTGCTGAAAATGCTCGCCGAAGGCTACAACGGGCGCCAGGGCATCCGCAGCGCCTACCTGCATCGCGACGCCGTGGGCGGGGCCTTGCGCGGGCGCCGGGGCAGCAGGCTGACGGCGGTGACCAGCGGCGGCACCATCCCCGACAATGCCGACTACAGCGTGCTGCTCGAACCCCAGGCGCTGAACATCGGCAGCGTCAACGAAGACTTCGCGGTCGAGAGCATCGCCGGCGATGTGTTCCAGCTGGGCAATACCTCGTACCGCATCCTGCGGGTCGAACCGGGCCGGGTGCGGGTCGAGGATGCCCAGGGCCAGCCGCCGACTATCCCTTTCTGGCTGGGCGAGGCGCCCGGGCGCAGTGCCGAGCTGTCCCAGGCCGTGGCGCGCCTGCTGGGGCAACTCGACGCATTGCTGGCCGCCAGCCCCGGCAATGTGCAACCGAGCCTCGACTGGCTGACCGAACACCTTGGCCTGAACCTCGCCAGCGCCGAGCAACTGGTGGAATACCTGGCCCGGGCGCGGCTGGCCCTCGGCGCGTTGCCGTCCCAGGACACCCTGGTCATGGAGCGCTTTTTCGATGAGTCCGGCGGCACCCAACTGATTATCCATACGCCCTACGGCAGTCGGATCAACCGCGCCTGGGGCCTGGCCCTGCGCAAGCGCTTCTGCCGCACCTTCAACTTCGAATTGCAGGCGGCGGCCAGCGAGGACGCGATCGTGCTGTCGCTGTCCACCAGCCACAGCTTCGAGCTGGACGAGGTGTGGCGTTACCTGCACAGCAACAGCGCCGAGCACATCCTGATCCAGGCGGTGCTCGATGCGCCGCTGTTCGGGGTGCGCTGGCGCTGGAACGCCGGGGTGGCCATGGCGTTGCCGCGTTTTACCGGCGGGCGCAAAGTGGCGCCGCAGATCCAGCGCATGAAAAGCGAAGACCTGATCGCCAGCGTCTTTCCCGATCAGATCGCCTGCCTGGAGAACCTCGCCGGCGAGCGGGAAATCCCCGACCACCCGCTGGTGGAGCAGACCCTCGACGATTGCCTGCACGAAGCCATGGACAGCGAAGGCTGGCTGGCGCTGCTGCGGCGCATCGAGCAGGGTCAGGTGCGCCTGATCAGCCGCGACCTGCCGGCGCCCTCGCCCCTGGCCGCAGAAATTCTCAACGCCAAGCCCTACACCTTTCTCGACGATGCGCCGCTTGAAGAACGCCGTACCCAGGCCGTGCTCAACCGGCGCTGGAGCGACCCGCAAGCCAGCGACGACCTCGGCGCCCTGGACCCCGAAGCGATCCAGAGCGTGCGCGACGAGGCCTGGCCGCTACCGGCCAATGCCGATGAAATGCACGAAGCGCTGATGAGCCTGGGCACGATCAGCGCCGGCGAAGCTCAGGCCCAACCGCAGTGGCCGCAGTGGTTGCAGGAGCTGGCCGAGCATGGCCGCGCCAGTTGCTTGCCGATCGGCCAGGGCCATGCCCTGTGGGTCGCCCGGGAACGCCTGGTGTGCCTGCAAGCGCTGTACCCCGAGGCCCGCGCGCAGCCGGCGCTGGCCCCGCTGCCGGGTTTTGACCAGCCCTGGGACGCCGACGCGGCACGGGTGGAAATCCTCCGCGCGCGCCTGGGTGGCTTTGGCCCGCTGACCCTGGAGCAGATCGCCGCGCCCCTGCAATTGCCGCCCTCGACCATCGCCCAGGCCCTGGCCCAACTGGAAAGCGAGGGCTATGTGTTGCGCGGGCATTTCAGCCCCGGCACCGAGGAGGCGCAATGGTGCGAACGGCACCTGCTGGCGCGTATCCATCGCTACACGGTCAAGCGCCTGCGCCGGGAAATCGAGCCGGTGGCGTTGCAGGATTTCATGCGCTTTCTATTCGACTGGCAGCACCTGTCTGCCGGCACCCGGGGCCAGGGCAGCGCCATGCTGGCGCAAGTGGTCGGCCAGCTGGAAGGCTACCCGGCAGCAGCTTCGGCCTGGGACAGCGACCTGTTGCCGGCGCGGCTCAAGGATTATTCCGCCACCTGGCTCGATGAGCTGTGCCGCAGCGGCAAGCTGGTGTGGAGCCGCCTCAGTGCCCAGCACAGCCTCAGCGGCAGCGCGCTGCGCAGCACGCCGGTGGTCCTGCTGCCACGGGCTCAGGTGCCGCTCTGGAGTTCGCTCACAGCACCGCCCGAAAGCCATGAATTGTCACCCAAGGCGCAAAAGGTGCACGCCGCCCTGAGCCAGCACGGGGCACTGTTTTTCGACGAACTGGTGCACGAGGCCCATCTGCTGCGCAGCGAACTGGAGATTGCCCTGCAGGAGCTGGTGGGAGCCGGCCTGGTCAATGCCGACAGCTTTGCCGGGCTGCGGGCGCTGATCACCCCGGCCAGCAAACGCCAGGCCCGCAGCAGCCGACGTGGCCGTGGCGCGTTTGTCGGCGGCATGGACGATGCCGGGCGCTGGGCGCTGCTGCGACGGGCGCCCGCCGACCCGGCGCCCCTGTCCAACCGTCCCGCCGCCACTGCACCGGCCACTCTGGAGCACGTAGCGATGACCCTGCTGCGCCGCTACGGCGTGGTGTTCTGGCGCTTGCTGGAGCGTGAAGCCGACTGGTTGCCAAGCTGGCGCGAACTGCTGCGCACCTTTCATCGCCTGGAAGCCCGGGGCGAGATTCGCGGCGGCCGTTTTGTCAGCGGCCTTGCCGGTGAGCAATTCGCCCTGCCCGAAGCCATCCCGCTGCTGCGCGAAGTGCGGCGCCGGCCCCACGACGGCAGCCTGGTCGCAGTGTGCGGGGTCGATCCGCTGAACCTCGTCGGCACCTTGTTGCCCGGCAGCAAGGTGCCGGCGCTGGCCGGCAACCGCCTGGTGTACCGCGACGGTGTGCCGGCGGCGGCGCACATTGCCGGCAAACCTCACTTCTGGCTGGAGCTGGACGACCACGCCACCCTGTTGCTGCGCACCGCCCTCACCCACCACTGAACACCACGCCGGCTACTGCGGGCGTGGCTGGTCAGGCAAGAGCACGCCCGGGGTGTCGTGGTGCTCCGGCTCATCCTCCTGGGCGTTGCGCTTGGGCAGCAGCACCTGCTGTGGATAAGTCTGGGCGAAGTGCACCCAGGGGCTGTTATCCACAAGCTTTTTCAGGCGCTGGTTGAAGGCACGGTTGACCGCGTACTGGCCGCCGGAGACGGTGCGGAACTGCGCGGTCAGGACCACGCCGTTGAGGTCCATCTTGTCCACCCCGAACACATCCAGCGAACCTTGCAGGTTGTATTTGAGGAACGGGTCTTCGCTGATGGAGCGGCCGGCTTCGCGGATCAATTCCACCGCCTTGTCGACGTCGGTGTCGTAGGTGAACTGCACCGAGAAAAACGCATAGGCGAACTGCCGGGACTGGTTGGTGACCGCCTTGATCTGGCCGAACGGCACCGAATGCACGAAACCCTTGCCGTCGCGCAGGCGCAAGGTGCGAATGGTCAGGCCCTCGACGGTGCCGGCGTGGCCGGAGTCGAGCACCACCCAGTCGCCCACCGACAGCGTGTCTTCGATGATGATGAACAGCCCGGTGATCACGTCCTGCACCAGTTGCTGCGAACCGAAACCAATCGCCAGGCCGACCACCCCGGCACCCGCCAGCAACGGGCCGACGTTGATCCCCAGGTTGGCCATGGTGGTGATCGCGCAGATCACCACCAGCACGATTTTGATCGCATTGCGCAGCAGCGGCAGGATGGTCTTGACCCGGGTACTGGGCTGGCGTGCGCCGCGTTTGCTGACCGGCGGTTTCAAGGCTTCCTGGATCGCCGTGTCCAGCACCACCCACAGCAGCCAGGTGACGAGGAAGATCAGGCCGATGCTGCTCAGGGAATCGCTGATGGCCCGGCCCACGGTATTGCGCTGGGCGAATTCGAACAGTGACAGGCCCCAGATCCGCCCGAGGATTTCAATGAAGGCGATGGCCATGACAATGCGCAGCAAGGCGTGCAGCAAACTCAAAAAGCGTTCCTTGTAGGCGCTGCTGCGTTGCAGGGCCTGGGCACTGCGGGACTTGAACAGGTGCTGGAACACGGTGCTGAGAAACACCGTGGCGATCAGCAATACCGTGGTCAGCAAGGCGCAACGCAGGGCTTTCTGGTTGTCTTCGCCGACACCGATCAGGTTGATCGCCGAGACCAGCACCATCAGCAGGATCGGCCAGTACCAGAGCCCGGAGAAAATCCGCAGCGACTCTTGCAGCGCCGGTTGCTTGAGGCGCTGGGCCAGGGGGCGGTTGCGAATCAGGTGCGCCACCGGCCGGCGCAGGCGGATCACCAGCAGGCCGAAAATCACCGAAGCGAACAGACCGGTGAACACCGCAATGCTGCTGGTGATATTGCCGCCCAACTGCCGGGCGATCTGCGGGCTGGTCAGGGCATCACTGAGGGCCGCGAGAAAACCGATCAGGAACAACGGCCGGGGGCAATGACGGCGAATGATCTGCACCGCAGGGCGTTTGTGGCCGACATTGAACATCACCACCAGGCACAGCAGCACCGAGGTGGAGACAATGCCGCTGCTGGTGGCGTAGGCAAAGCACAGGGCCAGGGCCCGGCCCACCGACGCCTGCAGAAAGTGGCTGGCGTACAGGGTCAGCGGCAGGCAGATCAGCGCCGGCAAGGTGTAGGGCAGCAAATATCCGAGCAGGGACTGGCTGCGCTGGCGGGTCACCAACAGGCGGTGCCGGTTCAGGCGCTTGGCGAACAGCCCGGCGGCCAGGGTGAGCACGATGAAGGCGCCGATCCACACCCCCGACAGCATCAGGAAGTCGCCGACGACGCTCCAGGTCGAGCGATCCGAGGGCTGGTTGACCAGGCGGCCCACCTCGTCCGCCGCCCGGTCGGCGCGCAGGCGCCAGGCGTCCACCAGGTTTTCATTCAGGTCGAGTTTTTGCTGGACGTCATCGATGCTCGAACTGATGGCCCCGAGCAGGCCGCCTTGCACCAGCAGTTCGGGTTTGGCCGGCGCCTCGGCGGCGTCGGTGCTGGTGCTGGCCGCAGGTGCCGGTGCTGCGGCGGCTTGCAGCTCGCTGCTGCCGAACACCAGTACGATCCCCAGCAATAGCGCGATCTTGAAATTGAACAAAACGCGGAGCTCCTTGAGAAGGGTCTGTAAGGAACTGATCGGCAAATGCCCGGCAAGTTCGGTTTGCCGCGCAATCAGTCCGGCGGAGCAGTGCCATCCGCGGAGCCATCCGCGGAGCCATCTGCAGTGCCATCCGCAGTGCCATCGGTAGCCCCGTCGAAACTTTCCCGCACTCGCCACAGTCAGCAAAACATCGGGGCAATGCACGGCGGCGCACGGGAGGACACATGGCGGCGATTCATATCGGTATCTCGGGCTGGCGCTACACGCCCTGGCGCGGGGGCTTCTACCCCAAGGGTCTGACCCAGAAGCGCGAGCTGCAATTCGCCTCGCGGGCGGTCAACAGCATCGAGATCAACGGTTCGTTCTACGCCCTGCAAACGCCCGAGCGTTATGCCCAGTGGTACGCCGAAACGCCCGAGCACTTCGTGTTCAGCGTCAAGGCCCCGCGCTTCATCACCCATATCCGGCGCTTGCGGGACATTCACGGGCCCATGGCCAACTTTTTCGCCTCCGGGGTCCTGGAGCTCAAGGGCAAACTCGGGGCGATCCTCTGGCAGTTTCCGCCGAGTTTCAAATTCGACCCTGAACTGTTCGAGCACTTTCTCGCCCAACTGCCGGCCAACACCCAGCAGGCCGCCGCCCTGGCCCGCCAGCACGAGCCGCGCCTGGACGGCAAGGCCAGCTCCAAGGCCTACCGCAAGCGACCGTTGCGCCATGCCGTGGAGATTCGTCACCCAAGCTTTGCCGTGCCCGCCTTCACCGACCTGCTGCGGCGTTATGGCGTGGCCCTGGTGATCGCCGATGCGGCGGGCAAGTGGCCTTACTGCGAAGACCTGACCTGCGGCTTCGTCTACCTGCGCCTGCATGGCCAGGAGCAGTTGTATGCCAGCGGCTACACCGCCGCCGCCCTGAAACACTGGGGCGACCGCATCGATACCTGGAGCCACGGCCGCCAACCCTCGGACGCGCATCTGATCGACCCCCGTCGCCGACCCCGGGCGCGCAAGAGCCGCGAAGTGTTCTGCTACTTCGACAACGACCTCAAAGTGCGCGCGCCCTTCGATGCGCGCCAGTTGCTGCAACGCTTCGGCCTGGACCGCGACCTGGCCACCGAACCCGGCCAGCCAGCCGCACCGGGAGCCCTGCCATGAGCAGCCAGCAGACTGCGGTGCTCAGTGATCCTGCGACGCCCGTCGAAGCCCGGGTGCAGCGCTTCAGTATCCTCACGGTCAATACCCACAAGGGCTTCACGGCGCTGAACCGGCGTTTCATTCTTCCCGAATTGCGCGAAGCGGTGCGCAGCGTCGGCGCCGACCTGGTGTTCCTGCAAGAGGTGCACGGCACCCACGAGCAGCACCCGCAGCGCTACAGCAACTGGCCGAGCATGCCGCAATACGAGTTTCTCGCCGACAGCATCTGGCCGCAGTTCGCCTACGGGCGCAACGCGGTGTACCCGGAGGGCGACCATGGCAATGCGGTGCTGTCGAAATTCCCGATCATCCGCCACGACAACCTCGACATCTCCCTCAACGGCCATGAAAACCGCGGCCTGCTGCACTGTGTCATGCAGCTGCCCGGTCAGGAGCAGGAGCTGCACGGGATCTGCGTGCACCTCGGGCTGCGGGAGGACCACCGCGTGCAGCAGTTGAACCTGTTGCTGCAACGCCTGGAGCAGATCCCGCCCGGGGCCCCGGTGATCGTCGCCGGCGACTTCAATGACTGGCGCCAGCGGGCCGATCAGGTGCTGGCCGGCAGCGGCTTGCGCGAAGCCTTTGTCGATGCCCATGGCAAGCCGGCCCGCAGCTTTCCGGCGCGCTGGCCGCTGCTGCGGCTGGACCGCATTTACCTGCGCAATCTGCGCATCCATCGGCCCCAGGTACTGGCGGCTCACCCCTGGTCCCATCTTTCCGACCACGCGCCGCTGTCGGTGGAGGTCGAATTATGAGCAGCACGCCCCTGGAAAAAACCACCCTGGAACCCCTCGCCAACCCCGTGGCACCTAGTGAAACGCCGGCCTCGGACCTGGAATACGACTGGCACAGCAACAACCGGGTCGAACTGCTGGAGAACGGCGAGGCCTACTTCCCACGGGTGTTCGCCGCACTGCGCCAGGCCCGGAGCGAGATCCTCCTGGAAACCTTCATCCTCTTCGAAGACAAGGTGGGCAATGAGCTGCATGCCATCCTGATCGAGGCTGCGCAACGCGGGGTACGGGTCACGGTGAGCCTCGACGGTTTTGGCTGCGGCGAGCTGAGCCGGGATTTCCTCGGCGCCCTGAGCGAGGCCGGAGTGCACCTGCAATTGTTCGACCCGGCACGGCCGCTGCTGGGGGTGCGCACCAACTGGTTTCGTCGGCTGCACCGCAAGATCGTAGTGGTCGACGGGCGCCTGGCGTTTATCGGCGGGATCAATTTCTCCGCCGATCACCTGGCGGATTTCGGCCCCGAAGCCAAGCAGGATTACGCGGTCGAGATCGAAGGCCCGGCGGTGGTGGATATTCACCATTTCGCCCTGGTGCAAAGCGGTCGCCCGGCCCGGGCCAAATACTGGTGGCAACGGCGCCGTCGACGCCGCTCCGAACTGGCGCTGAGCGACCATGACGGTCAGGTGCGGCTGGTGTATCGGGACAACCGCGAGCATCGCTCGGACATCGAAGAGGTGTACCTGCATGTGCTGCGCGGCGCCCGGCAACGGGTGGTGATCGCCAATGCCTACTTCTTCCCCGGTTACCGCCTGCTGCGGGAAATCCGCAACGCGGCCCGGCGTGGGGTGGATGTGCGCCTGATCCTGCAGGGCGAGCCGGACATGCCCATCGCCAAATTCGCCGCGCGCATGCTCTACGACTACCTGCTCAAGGACGGCGTGACCATCTACGAATACTGCCAGCGCCCGCTGCACGGCAAGGTGGCCCTGGTGGATGAAGACTGGAGCACGGTCGGTTCGAGCAACCTCGACCCCCTGAGCCTGTCGCTGAACCTGGAAGCCAACGTGCTGATCCGCGACCGGGCGTTCAACCGCCTGCTGTTCGAGCGGCTGGAACGGCTGAGCCAGGACCACTGCCAGGCCATGCCGGAAAACCGCCAGCCCCGGGGCCGCCTGTGGCGCCTGACCGTCGGCTTCATGGTGTTTCACTTCCTGCGCCATTTTCCGGCCTGGGCCGGCTGGTTGCCGGCGCACAAACCGCAGCTCAAGCCTTTTGTGCAGCACAAGGCGCCACCGGAGCAGCCGTCATGAGCCAGCCCAGCGCCCACGCAGCGCCCTCCGAGAGCAAGGGTTCCAAGACCCTTTGGCAGCGCCTGAAAAAGCCGCTGACGGTGCTGTTTTTCCTGCTGTTGATCGTGCTGTTCACCCTGCTCGCGCGGCGCATCGACTGGAGCGAAGTGTTCAGCACCCTGGCGGATTTCAAGGTGCGCACCCTGATCATCGCCGCCGGCCTGACCCTGGCCAGTTTTCTGGTGTACGCCTGCTTCGACCTGATCGGCCGCACCTACATCCGCCAGGACCTGGGCTGGCGGCAGATTTTGCCGGTGGGCATCATCAGCTACGCCTTCAACCTCAACCTCAGCGCCTGGGTCGGCGGGATCGCCATGCGCTACCGCCTGTATTCCCGGCTGGGGGTAAGCACCGGCAATATCGCCAAGATCCTCGGCCTGAGCCTGGCCACCAACTGGTTCGGCTATATGGTCCTGGCCGGGGGGGTATTTGCCAGTGGCGTGGTGCAGATGCCTCCCGGCTGGAAACTCAGCAGCAGCGCGTTGCAGGCCGTGGGCGTGCTGTTGCTGCTGCTGAGCATCGGCTACCTGGCCGCATGCCAGTTCTCCCGACGTCGGGAGTGGGCGATCCGTGGCGTGGAAATCAACCTGCCGTCACTGCGCATGGCGCTGCTGCAACTGGCGCTGGGGGCACTCAACTGGTCGTTGATGGCGGCGGTGATTTTCACCCTGCTGCCGGGCAAGCTGGATTACCCGGTGGTGCTCGGGGTGCTGCTGATCAGCAGCATCGCCGGGGTCATCACCCATATCCCGGCCGGGCTCGGGGTGCTGGAGGCGGTCTTTATCGCCCTGCTGCAACACGAGGTGTCCCGGGGCAGCCTGCTTGCCGGGTTGATCGCCTACCGGGCGATCTACTTCATCCTGCCGCTGCTGGTGGCCCTGCTGATGTACCTGGTGGTGGAGGCCAAGGCCAAGGCACTTCGGATAGCGAAGAAACCGGCCTGATGCAGCGCCGGGGTCCTGGCGACGGAGCCGTCGATCAGCGTTCCTGAATGATGCTCAGGCGCTCGCCTACCACCATCTCGGTGATCCAGCTGACGAGGATCGAGGTGTAGGCCTGCTGCGACACCGGATCGCTCAGGGAATGGTCGGCGCCGTCGATGATGCGGTGGGTCAGGGAATGGGTCTGCTGGCACGCCGCGCGGTAACTCATGATGGTGGCGTGGGGCACGTGGTCATCGGTCTCGGACTCCACCAACAGCACATCCCCGGTAAAGGCGGCGCAGGCATGCAGCGCCCGATTGCTGTCGGCGCGCACCAGGCTGCTGCGGTAGTGCATCAGGTCGGCCTTGTCCAGGTCACGCTTGGGCGTATGCCACTGCTCGTCGCGGTACAGCGCGGGCACCCGCAGCGCCAGCCAGCGCACCGGGCGCAGGGAGGTGAGGATGCTCGCCAGGTAGCCGCCGTAGCTGGTGCCAACCACGGCAATCGCCGAGGTGTCCAGGGCCGGGTGCGAGAGCAGCCGGTCATAGGCGGCCAGCAGGTCGCGCAGGTTGTCTTCGCGGGTGACCCGCGACAATGGAATGCCGGTGCCGGCATGCCCCCGCAGATCGAAGGTCAGGCACACGCAGCCCAAGCCGGCGATGCCCTTGGCGCGCTCCAGGTCGCGCTCCTGGCTACCGCCCCAGCCGTGGACGAATAACACCCCCGGTACTTTCGATTTGGGACTGAGAAAATTCCCGCTCATCTGTTCATCATCGATGTCGATTTGAATGCTCTCGCTTCTAGCCGTCATAGGATTGGACCGTTACGTATTTGAGAAGAAAATCGCTGTTGTCCGCCGGCCCGCGATACACCTCGATGGCGTCCGCAGGCAGTGCCTGATCACTGTAGGTTTCCACCGAGGCGACGTTGATCGCGCGCATCCCGGGGTTATTGATAAAGGCCTGCAAGGCCGCCACCTCGGCACTGCTGGCGCCCCCCATGCGCCAGGACTGTTCGAGCACGCCGCTGCGCACCTGGCCGTCGGCGGCCCGGCCCTGGGCGATGTCGTAATTGCGCCGCGAGGCAAAGAAGCCTGGGTAAACCTCATCCGCGGCGCTGTCGAACACCTGGGCCTGCTGCACCGCCAGGCGCACGTCCTGGGGCAGATCCAGGGCCAGCAGCGTTTCGTAGCCACCCTGCACCACCAGCAAGCGCGAACCACCATAGACCTGTTCGCCATGGGCGTCCTCGGTCAGGAATTGCTCGCCGCAATAGCTGATGACGTGGCCGGCGATAAACGACTGGCCAACGCTGTGGGTAATCACCCCTTGCAGGTCCTGTTCAAGCACCACGCCCTCCTCGAACAGGGCGGCGGTCTGCGGCTGGGCCAGGGCCTGGTCGAAATGCTCGAGGCTGTCGATCACCTGTTGCCCGCGGCCGGCACAGGCGTGAATCGGCTTGATGCGGATCGGCCCGCACTCCAGCAAACGGCTGGCGGCGGACCGCGCATCCTGTTCGGAAAACACACTGAAGCCGTCCAGCACCGAGTCCCCGATCCGCTGCGCAAACAGCGGCGACCAGCCCGGCGGCGCTACGGCCTCGGCGCTGAACAAACCGTGGGCGATGGCTTTGGTGGCGATAAAGTCGTGCTCGACATAGCCGCCCCATAAATCGTCCGCATTGGTCACCCCCAACGCACGCGCCGCTTCGGCCCCGACCAGGGTCTGGGTCGGCAACCAGTACAAGTCACGCCCGGCATGCTGCGCCGGGTCGTAGCTGCCGCCGTATTTAAGGCCGAGAATCTGCGCCAGCCAGCGGGCCAGCGCGCGGTTGGTTTCGACTTCATGCAGGGGTGCCTGGGGACGGGTGGAATGCGCGACCACCAGCTTCTTGCGGTTTGTCGAGGTCATGGGGCCACCTTGGCCAACCGGCCGATGAGTGTGCCCTTTGGGCTGCACGGATCAGGCCAGCTCTCCGCCCGGGCAAAACCCCTTGCAAATCAGTCAGCTGGAGAAACGTAGCGGCACTGTGCCCGTTGCAAACTGCACGATCGTTGCCAACGCCTGCGGATATTGCACGACGGGCCTAGCGCCCCTGATCGCCCCGCGCCGCAGTTGGAGGCGTTACGCCGAAGCGACTGCGATAGTCGCTGGGGGTCAGGCCGGTGATTTTCCTGAAGATCGCGCGAAAGGCGCTCGGGTCCTGATAACCCACGGTCCAGGCGATACGGTCGATGGTGCCGTTGCTGAACTCGAGCATCTCCCGGGCCTTGCCGACTCGCAGGTGCTGGCAGTATTCGGTCGGCTTGAGGCCGGTGGCGGCACGAAAACGTCGAAGCAAGGTGCGCTCCTCCAGCCCCGCCTGCAGCGCCATGGCCCCCAGGGACACCTCCACCGCGCCATTGCCCTGCAACCAGTGCTGGACCTTGAGGATCGCCGGGTCGCCGTGATTGAGGATCGGCGCGAAATTGCTCCCGCACTGGCTGGCGCTGTCGCTGTGCTCGACCACCAGAAAGCGCGCAGTGCCGGTGGCGATGCTCGGCCCCAGCAGGCGGTCCACCAGGCGCAGACCCAGCTCGGACCAGGCCATCAGCCCGGCCGTGGTGATCAGGTCGCCATCGTCGACGATGGGCTTTTCGGCACTCAGGCGGATCTGCGGGTAACGCAGGGCAAAACTCTTGGCCGAGGTCCAGTGGGTGGTGGCGCTGCGCCCGTCCAGCAGACCGCTTTCGGCCATCAGGATCGAGCCCACGCAGACGCCGCCAAGGGTGGCACCGGCGGCATGCTGTTCGCGCAGCCAGTGAGTCAGCGCGGTCGTGGCCTGGCCTTCGGAAAATCCCGCCAGGGAGGGCGGAATCAACACCGCCACCAGCGCTGAATCGGGGCCCGGGTGACTGTCATAGACCCGCACCGGCGCCTCATCGAACGAGGCCTGCCAATGGCTGATACGCAGCAACGGCAACTGGTCGCTCTGGTGTTCGGCAGCAATCCGATTGGCCACCCCGAACAGGTCGGTCAAGCCGTGGACCGCGGCCATCTGCGCACCGGGATAGATCAGCACGCCCAGTTCGGCGACCGCACGTTGCATGGCCATTGTCAGTTTTCCCCCTGCTATTGTCGGTGCGGCCAATCCTCGAAAGACCCGCCGGCGCCAATACTGGACGCCATACCCACCTCTGTTCAAGGAAACCCTTATGGCCAAGCAAGCACTGATCCTGATCGACATCCAGAACGACTACTTTCCCCAGGGCAAGTGGCCGTTGGCCGAAGTCGAGGCCGCTGCCGACAATGCCGCCAGGCTGCTGGGCGCCTTTCGCGCAAGCGGCAAACCGGTAATCCATGTGCGCCATGAGTTCACCTCGAGCGACGCGCCGTTCTTTGCCCCGGGCTCCGAAGGCGCGCGCCTGCATGCCAAGGTCGCCAGCCAGGGCGACGAGCCGGTGGTGCTCAAGCATTTCGTCAATGCGTTCCGCGACACCGAGCTGGAGTCGATTCTCAAACAACAGGGCATCGAGGAACTGGTGATAGTCGGCAGCATGAGCCACATGTGCATCGATGGCGTCACCCGGGCTGCCGCCGACCTGGGGTATGGCGTCACCGTGATTCACGACGCCTGCGCCACCCGTGACCTGGAGTTCAACGGCCAGGTGATCCCGGCCGCCCAGGTGCATGGGGCGTACATGGCATCCCTGGCGTTCGCCTATGCCAGCGTGGTCGCGACCGATGAATACCTGAACGCCAGCCGCTGAAGCCCGGCGCCGCTCTGCACTGAGCCCACTTGCCCACAAAAAGCCCCGTGGCGTCATGACGCTGCGGGGTTTGGTGGTTCATAAAAAACAATAAGTTTGTAGCGGACCAACAAGAGTATTGATTATTATTCTCAACAAACTAACGAAGCAACTTCCGTGTAACTTCCCCATCCCGCAGACAAAACCCTTAAGCGTAGACCTCAGCGGCTTGAATATCCTTCACCGCGCCAACTTACACCCCTCTCGCACTGATAGCCCCACACGCAACTTAACTCCATATAGCCAAGCATAATAAAGCCTATAACAAACGATAATGACAAATAGCCATTATTGGTTGTTTACCTTGCTATTAATTCATTGACCGATCTTTTTTCAAATGGGTTCAATCATGTTCAATTTCATTTAAAAGCCGGGATAACCGGGCCGAAGCCCAATAAATACACGGCAAACGCGCGAGACACTCGCCCATCCCCAGCGTCTCGAAGTCGCTGTTGGAAACCATCGAAAAACTCTTGTTCCGGCCTTGCTTGCAAAAGTGCAAGTCGCGACTAAGTTCATAACTATTATTCAGCCGCATCGCCGATCGATGAAGCAACACCCCATCCGACGAGGACACTCGGTTATTTAAAACACTCTTCAGATACTGCGTTAACTGCTGACACGGAATTCAGTCATAACAATCAAGAGGGACGCTTGATGAAGCGCAGCCAATGGTATCGTGCGTGCTCGCAAAGAGGGTCGGCCGGACTTTTCTGGTTGTCGCTGCTTTGCTTCTCCGGTCTGGTCATCGCCAGCTTCCTGTTGTTCGAACAGCAGATCCAGGATGCCCTGGCCCATCTGAACCTGTACCTGCCCTCTACCCCCGCGCAGAAATTCAACCTGGCCCTGCTGCTGATCGCCCTGTTGGCGTTCGACGTTGTGTTGCCGGTGCCTTCAAGCATGGTGGCGCTGCTGGCGATTGCCATGCTCGGCAGCCTGGGTGGCTACCTGGTGATTTTCATCGGCCTGTGCCTGGGCGCCGGGCTCGGCTACGCCCTGGGGGCCGGCTATTTTCGGCTGTTGTCCGGCCGCCTGGGCCTGCACCAGCGCCAGCCGGGGCAACTGGGCTACCGCCTGGGCACGTTGTCGCTGATCTGCCTGCGCGGCGTGCCGGTACTGGCCGAAACCTCGGTGGTGGCCGCCGGCATGCAAGGTTACCCGCTGCGCTCGTTCCTGCTGGTCACCACCCTGGCCAACGCCGGCCTGGCATTGGCCTACAGCGCCATCGGCAGTTTTCTGGTGGAACAAAATGCGCTGCTGCTGACCCTGCTCGCCGGCATGCTGCTGCCCGCTCTGTTTATCGCTGCGCGCAGCCTGCTCAAGCCGCGCCACGCCGTGGACGCCAACCAGCCACTGCGCGGGCGTTTCGAGGTCAGCTACGACTACCCGGTGGTGTTCACCGACCACCTGTTCGACCCGGCCAACCCCTGCCTGCACCAACAGCTTTGCGCCCAGCATCGCGGGCCGGTGACCGCACTGGTGTTCGCCGATGAGCAACTGCTGCAAAGCGCCCCCCACTTGCTGCAACAGATCGACCAGTACTTTGCCGCCCACGCGGACCTGCGCCTGCTGGCCGCGCCGATCGCGGTGCCGGCCGGCGAACTGAGCAAGGACCCACAGGTGCTGCAACAGCTGTACAGCGACATGCTGCAACAGGGCCTGGACCGCCACTGCTACGTGCTGGCCCTGGGCGGTGGCGCGGTGCTGGATGCGGTGGGCTACGCCAGCGCCACCTTTCACCGGGGGATTCGCCTGATCCGCATCCCGACGACGGTGCTGGCGCAGAACGACGCCGGCATCGGGGTCAAGAACGGCATCAATGCCTTCGGCCAGAAAAACCTGCTGGGGGCCTTCTACCCCGCCACGGCGGTGATCAACGACTTCCAGCTGCTCACCAGCCTGACCCGCCGCGACCAGATCGCCGGCCTGGCCGAAGCGGTCAAGGTGGCGCTGATCAAGGACCAGGCGTTTTTCCACTGGATGGAGCAACACGCCGAAGCCCTGGCCACCTTCGAACACAGCGCCAGCCGCTACGCCATCCGCCGCTGCGCCGAGCTGCACCTGGGGCACATCACCGGCGCCGGCGACCCGTTCGAGCGCGGCAATGGCCGACCGCTGGACTACGGGCACTGGGCCGCGCACAAACTGGAAAACCTCAGCCACCACCGGCTGCGCCATGGCGAGGCCGTGGCGGTGGGCATGGCCCTCGACGGGCTGTACGCCAATGCCCTGGGCCTGTTGAGCGATGCCGACAGCGAACGGGTGCTGCGGCTGCTGGTCCAGCTCGGCTTCAACCTGTGCCCGGCGGAGCTGCTGCTCAAGGATGCCCAGGGCCGCGCCCAGGTGCTGATCGGCCTGGAGGAGTTCCGCCAGCACCTGGGCGGGCAACTGTCGATCCCCATGCTCAACCGCATCGGGGGGTCGGTGGACCTGCATGAAATCGACGCGCCGCTGATGGAACAGGCGCTGCTGCGGCTGGCCACCGGCAGCGGCCCACTGTTGAGCTTGAGCGAGGGCTGCGCGCAATGAACCTGGCGCCGCACAACCTCAAGACCTGGATGACCCTGGGCCGGGTGTCAAACCTGCCGACGGTGTGGACCAACACCCTGGCCGCCGCCCTGCTGGCCAGCAGCACCAGCGCCCTCGCCCCGCCCTCGTCGCTGGTGTGGATTCTGCTGTTGGCGGCCCTGTCCCTGCTGTACCTGGCCGGCATGCTGCTCAACGACCTGCTGGACGCCAACTGGGACCAGCAGCACCACAACCCGCGCCCGATCACCCTGGGGCTGGTGAGTCGCCAGCAAGTGGGCCTGGCCACTGCGTTGCTGCTGGCCCTGGCCGCGGCATCGGTGCTGGGCCTGAGCCAGTTGATCGACGAGCCGCACTGGCTGCTGGGCAGCGCCACCCTGCTGGTGGGCTGCATCCTGGGCTACAACCTGCTGCACAAAAAATACGCTCACAGCGTGTGGCTGATGGGCGCATGCCGCTCGGCCCTGTACCTCACCGCTGCGGCCAGCCTCGCGGTGCCGCCGGAGCCGATCTGGCTGTGCGCGGTGTTGCTTGGCGTGTACATCAGCGGCCTGACCTACCTGGCCCGCCAGGAGCATCGCAACCAACTGATCAGCCGCCTGCCGCTGCTGTTGATGCTGAGCCCTCTGGCACTGGCGATATACGCGGTCAACGCCTGGTTCTGGGCGGTGCTGCTGCTCTGGCTCGGCTGGTTGGGCTGGCATTACTGGCGCCACCTGGCCAACCCCCGGCAACGCCAGGTCCGGGCCTTTATCGGGGCTGGCCTCGCGGCCCTGCCCCTGTTCGATGCGCTGGTGCTGGCGGTGGCCAACCAGCCCATGGGCAGCCTGTTATGCGTCCTGGTGTTTTTCCTGCTCCCACACTTCCAGCGCTGGATCAAACCCACATGAACACCGACCTGAAACCACAGCCATCGGCGGCCCTGGACATGCGCCAGGACTGCCTCGACGCCCAGCGCCAACTACTCACCCAGCAGCTTGATGACAATGAGCGGCACTGGTGGCGCCAGGCCCTGGAGCAACTGGCGCAAGGTGCCGATGCCAGCACGGCGGCGCTGTTGAGCAGCCAGTGCAAGCGCCACCTCAAGGAGCGCGCCCTGCCCGGCAGCGGCTGGAGCCTGGTCCAGCTGGCGCGCGCGCTGCTGCTGGCCCAGGCCCTGGAACAGCAGCCGGCCAGCGAGCAACTGTCCGTTCTGCGCCAGCTGTTTCTGTGGGGGGACGATCAGGAAAAAATCGCCACCCTCAAAGCCCTGGACTGGCTCGACCGCCAGGGGCTCGGCCTGGAGCTGGCGTTGCAGGCCGGGCGCACCAGCAACAGCCAGGTCTTCGCTGCCCTGGCCCTGGACACCCCCTACCCGGCCCGCCACTACAGCGAACGGGCCTTCCACCAATTGCTCTTGAAGGCCCTGGGCATGGGGCTCGACGTGCGCCGCCTGCAAGGCCTCGCGCAACGCCACAGCGTCAGCCTCAACCAGTTGGCCCTGGACCTGCTGGACGAGCAGCTCGCCGCCGGGCGCCCGGTGTCTCCCGGGCTGCCCCTGGCGATCGCCTTCGAGCTGCTGAGCCCGGCACAACGCCAACGCCTGCAGGGCCTGAGCCAGCAGCAACGCTTGCCGGACGAATGGCGCGAGCACCTGCCGCCGCCGGTTTCCTGATCGAACCCACGCCTACCGACTCCCCCTCGACGAGGATTCACCATGCTCAAGTACTTCGACCCGCACATCCATATGGTCAGCCGCACCACCGACGACTATCAGAACATGGCCGCCGCCGGCATCACCGGGGTCATCGAGCCGGCCTTCTGGCAGGGCCAGGCCCGGACCAGCGTCGGCAGCTTCATCGATTATTTCGACACCCTGCTGGGTTGGGAGCGCTTTCGCGCCAGCATGTTCGGCATCCATCACTTCTGCACCATCGGCCTCAACCCCAAGGAGGCCAATGACCTCTCAGTGGCCAACGAGGTGCTGGAGATCCTGCCGCGCTACCTGCTCAAGGACGGCGTGGTGGCCGTCGGCGAGATCGGCTACGACGACATCACCCCCGAGGAAGACCGCTTTCTCGCCGCCCAGCTGCAACTGGCCAAGGAGTTCAACCTGCCAGTACTGGTGCACACCCCGCACCGCGACAAGATCGGCGGCACCAAGCGCACCCTGGCGGTGATCCGCGAGGTGGGCATCGCCGAGAACCTGGTGATCATCGACCACCTCAACGAACTGACCCTGCCCCTGGTGCTCGACAGCGATTGCTGGCGCGGCCATTCGATCTACCCCAACACCAAGATGTCGGAGCAGCGCATGGTCGCCCTGCTGCAGGAGTACGGCACCGAGAAAATGGTGGTCAACAGCGCCGCCGACTGGGGCATCAGCGACCCGCTGAAAGTGCCGAAAACCGGCCAGGCCATGCTCGCCGCCGGTTTCAGCGAAGCCCAGGTGGAACAGGTGCTGTTTCACAACCCGGTGGATTTCTTCGCCCAGAGCGGGCAGCTGGACAAGGCACTGGTCAGCACCCCGCTGCCCATCGACCAGCGCAAGCAGTGGCAGGAAAACTCGGCCCTGCGCGGCCAGGAGCCGGTGATCAAATGAGCCAGCCCAGGGAATGGACGCCCACCCAGATCGGCTATTGCGGCAACGTGCACCCCACCCCGGAACTGGCCGGGCTGCGGGCCTCGATCGAGTCCGACTTCCAGGGAGTGCGCCGGCTGCGCGGGCTGAGCCAGCAGGACAGCGGTCTCTGGATCAGCGCGCGAGCGGTCGCCGAGCTGCAACAGCCGACGGCACGCCGGCAATTTTTCGAACTGTTGCAACGCAGCGGCCTGCGCCTGACCTCGCTCAATGGCTTCCCCTATGGCCGGTTCCATGAGGGGGCGGTAAAGGCCGAGGTCTACCGCCCGCACTGGGCCGATCCGCAGCGCCTCGACTACAGCCTGCAACTGGCACGGCTGCTGGCCGATGCCCTGCCCCCAGATTGCACCCAGGGGGTGATGTCCAGCGTACCCCTGGGGTATGCCGCGCACTGGAATCAGGCCTTGCAGCACAGTGCCGAACAGCAACTGCGCCAGCTCACGGCGGGCCTGGCCAGGCTGTATCAGGAGAGCGGCAAGAAGATCCGGCTGTGCCTGGAAATGGAGCCCGATTGCGTGCTGGAAAGCACCGGCCAGGCCATTGCCTTTTTCCAGCATTGGCAAGCTACCGATCCGCACCAGGAGTACCTGGCGCTGTGTTTCGACGTCTGCCATCAGGCGGTGCTGTTCGAGGATTGCTACCAGTCCCTGCACCGCCTGCAACAGGCCGGCGTACCGGTGGGCAAGATCCAGCTGTCCAGCGCCATGGTCTGCCAGCTGCCGGCAGCGGAGCATCCACGTCGGGCGGCGGTGGTCCAGGCCCTCGGCGACTTTGCCGAGGTGGTGTACCTGCATCAGGTCAAGGCTCGCGACGTCCAGGGCCGGCTGCTGTCCTGGCCCGACCTGCCCGCGGTGTTGCAGGACATCGCCCAGGGCCGGGTCCTGGAAGCGGAGCTGCGTATCCACTTCCACGTGCCGCTGTTCAGTGAGCAATTGCTGTTGCCGGAGCTCAGCGGCAGCCAGGGCGCGCTGGCCCAGACCTTCGATTACCTGGCCGAGCATCCGGCGCTGCGTCCGGTGCTAGAGGTCGAGACCTACAGCTGGGGCGTGCTGCCGGAGCCGCTGCGCCCGGACAGCGCCGCGGCGCAGTTGCAGGGCATCGCCCGCGAGCTGCAATGGGTCGAGGAGCAACTGCGGGCCAGGCAACTGCTGCAAGCCCACCCACGCCCGCTGGAGGTGGCCCATGGCCGCTGAAGCACCGCGCCCACCGCTGCTGCTGATCAACGTGGTCGGGCTGACCCCGGGTTTGCTCGGGGCCGCCACGCCACGCATCAATCAACTGCTGCACGGCGGGCAGATGACCCGTTTGCAGCCGGTGTTCCCGGCCGTGACCTCGACGGTGCAAGCCTCGATCCTCACCGGGAGCGCGCCATCGGAGCACGGGATTGTCGGCAACGGCTGGTACTTTCGCGACCAGGCCGAGGTGCGTTTCTGGCTACAGCCCAATGGGCTGATCCAGGGGGAAAAAGTCTGGCAGGTGCTGCAACGGGAGATCCCCGGGTTTCGCTGCAGCCAGCTGTTCTGGTGGTTCAACATGTACGCCGAGGTCTCGGCCGCCATCACCCCGCGCCCGCACTACCCGGCCGACGGGCGCAAAGTGTTCGGCCTGTACTCCGACCCGCCCGGGCTGCACGAGGCCATCGAGCAGCAGATCGGCGAGTTTCCGTTCCATGGCTTCTGGGGGCCGGCGGCGGGCATTGCCTCCAGCCGCTGGATCGTCGACTGCGCCATGGCCGAGTTCCAGATCAACCGCCCGGACCTGCAACTGGTCTACCTGCCCCACCTGGATTACGGCCTGCAACGCCTAGGGCCGGAGCACCCGGCCATGGCCGATGAATTGCGCGCCATCGATCATGAAGTCGGGCGCCTGCTGGACTTTGCCGAGCAACAGGGCGCGTCGGTGATGCTGTTGTCCGAGTACGGCATCGAGCCGGTGCAGCAATCGGTCTCGCTGAACCGGCTGCTGCGCTCGGAAGGCTTGCTCCAGGTCCGCCAGTCGCTGTCCTGGGAACTGCTCGACCCCGGCGCCAGTGCGGCCTTTGCCGTGGCCGACCATCAGGTCGCGCATATCTACATCCGCCGCGCCCAGGACGTGGCCCGGGTCAAGGCCCTGTTGCAGCGCCAGCCCGGTGTCGAGCAGGTGCTGGACAAAACCGAACAGCGGGCCTGGCACCTGGACCACCCGCGCAGCGGCGAGCTGGTGGTGGTGGCCGCTGCCGGCTACTGGTTCGATTACTACTACTGGCTGGACGACCGCAAGGCCCCGGACTTCGCCCGTACCGTGGACATCCACCGCAAGCCCGGCTACGACCCGCTGGAGATGTTCATCGACCCGGCCATCCGCTGGCCCAAGCTGAAAATCGCCCGCCGCCTGCTGCAGAAAAAACTCGGCTTTCGCTACTACATGGACCTGATCCCACTGGACACGCGGATGGTCCGCGGCAGCCATGGCCGCCTGCCCGACAGCCCACAGAGCAGCCCGCTGCTCATCACCAATTGCGACCTGGCGCTACCGGAGCAACTTCCGGTCACGGCAGTCAAGCAACTGCTCCTGCAGTACTTCCTGGGGCGCCCATACCACGACAAGGCCAATGCCAAGGAGCTTCCATGCGGCGAGCCATCTCCATAACCGTTCTCAGTGCACTCGCCGGGTTGGCGCAGGCACAGAACGCCACTCCCTATGACTGCGGTAATTTCCTCACGTACGGAGCCAACCCCAGCCAGACCAAGGCCAACTTTTTGCAAAGCCCGGAAACCCAGGCCTGGAACTGGTTCGTCTGCCTCAACCAGCCTTCGGCCCAGGGCAGCCCGAACCGGGTCTGGGAAGGGTTCAAGCCGTCGGACCAGGTGTACCTGGCCAACGGCGCCCAGCCCAAGCCCTATCTGCCGCAGCAGCCCACGCCTATGGCGATCCAGGCCCAGGCACAAAAACTGGGGATGAACCCCAACCGGGTGTTCCAGAACCTGGACAGCACGCAACAGGTGGACGGCCTGATCCTGCAAATGGGCAACCAGGTGCCGGCAGCGCAACGCGGCCAGCCGGTGCGCTTTCACATACTCATGGGCCAGGACACGTTCAACTACATCCTCAATAACAAGATCTACAACGTGAACGGCCAGGCCGCCCTAACCGGCAACCTGAATTTCCCGAGCACCGCCTGGGAGCTGAAAACCTCGTGGATCTGGATCGGCACCGATGCCGCCTTCAAGCAGAAGCTGGAGAACGATGGCTACTACATCATCCAGGCCTACTACCCGGACAAGAACCAGTACCAGGTCGGGTACGCCGCCCTCAGCGGCATGCACGTCATCAACAAGCTGAGCGCCAACTGGGTGTGGACCACCTTCGAAAACGTCAACAACAGCAAGTACACCGTGACCAATGCCGTACCGGCCACGCCGATGACCAACACCACCGGCCCGACCCCGGCGGCCAAGCCGGTGAACCTGAGTTTCCAGGCCACCTACCCCGGGCTGTCGAAGTACGAACTGATCGGCGTCGAGTTCCAGCCCGTGACCCAGGTGCTGGCCAACTCGCAGCTGGAGTCGGCGTTCCAGAGCACCTCGTCGTGCCTGGCCTGCCACAGCACCGCCGCCTACTCGAACCAGAAGGGTTACTTCAATTTCGCCCTGAAAGAACAGGGCGGCATCGTCTACCCGACCACTCCGCTGCCGGACTCGGCGTATGCCGGTTACAAAAAACTGGATTTTGTCTGGTCGCTCAAACGCGCCCAGTGGCAACGCTAAGGAGCATGACATGAGCGTATTGAACTTCCCCCGCATCTACCTCAACGGCCACATGTTCTGGAACCCGCCAACGGCCAACAACAACGACGTGTTCCCGCTGTACGACGCGGTGAAGATGGACATGAACTGGCCGTTCCTGAAGTACTACGACGTCACCCCGCAAAACGCCCCGACCGCGCTGATGCCGTGGTCGATCCGGCCACTGGCGTACAACCAGGTCCCGGATTACGTGCTGCAGGTGCCGACCAACGCCAACCCGAAAACCTACCCCTTCATGCCCGCCGAATGGGACCTGTTCGGCGACAACGCCTGCGGCACGGTGACCCACAAGGACACCCGCTCGGTGGTGGTGGGTGGCGAGTTGCAGGCCAACAATTACATCCTCCAGGACGCCCTGGTCAGCAAGAACTACCAGTTGCAGGGCAACCCCTTTGGCGGCAACGCGCCCAGTGCCGCGCGTTTTGTCGATATCAGCCCCTGGCAAAACACCTTCACCGCGCTGTATTTCGACAAGCTGGTGCTGGGCGACGCCCAATGCGGCCTGACGCTCAACCGCCAGTACCGGATGCTCGATCGCTTCCTCAACTTCAACTGGGGCGCGTTCGGTGGCTTGAGTACCGTGACCACCACCTGGCAGACCTGCTTTCCCAAGGAAAACCTGCAATGGGTCATCGGCAACTCGGTGCTGCTGAAAAACCTCCAGCAGCAAATGACCCAGCAGGGCGCCAAGGGCCTGATGTTCCGGTTCTCGACCTACCTGACCTTCTACGACAAAAACGGCGTCTTCAACGACTTCCCGCCGATCAACACCCACTCCCATGCCCCTGCGGACATGGAAAAGGTGCGGGTGATGTATGAGAAGGGGCTGAACAACGTCGCCGATATTTTTTTCAACCCGGCCTACAGCCGCACCGCCGGTACCCTTGGGCTGTGGTTTGCCGACGAGTTCCCCACGGCCCCCGGCGGCCGGCGCCTGATGCCCGCCAGCGAGGTGCCGGTGTACAAGAAAACCCCAGGTGACACCCAGCCGTCGAGCACCCAGCTGGGGGTGATTTCAGCCCAGATCAACCCGGGGGTGTTGTCCCTGGACCTGTCCAACGGCTTCCCGTTCTACCCGGTCGATCCCAGCGCCCCGATCGCCAAGGCGGAACGCTTCAACGCCGGCAACTACACAGTGGGGGTGCAGTTGAACGGCAAGTACCAACCCCTGGCCCAGTTCGGCTTCGAGCAGTACAACCAGGCGGCCTTCGATAAACGCTCGGGCCTGCTTGACCTGCCAATCAACAGCGGGCAACAGAGCGCCCTGGAGAACGGCTCGCTGCTGTTGCAACAGCAAGGCGCCACGCCCGTGGTCGCCGCCGCTCAGCGCAAGTGGACCGCCGAGGTCATCGAGAGCGGCAGTTTCATTGATGTGGGCGATCACAAAACGCTGCAGATCATGGTGCAGCAGGACGGCGTCCCAGCCCCGGCCGGCACCGTGTTGTGGGTCGCCGAGTACGGCAACGCCTACATGATCACCACCAGCAACTACTACCTGGCATTCAGCAACCCGGCCAACTTCACCCTGTTCTATGACAACCCGGACGATCGCAACGCGAACGAGCCCTGGCTGCCGCAGTTCACCGACGCGCCACCGATTGCCAATCAGTTGGCCACCGGCAGCGGGCGACGCCTGACCGCACTGCACAAGACGGACGCCCGCAATGATGCGGCGGTGCCACCCGGCATCCCCATCAGCTATCAGCAGTACCTGAGCAAGCCGACCGCGATCAATCTGCGTCCGTGCCTGGCCTTCGATGAGCCGTTTGCCAGGAGTGGCAACCTGCGCGACACCCCCGGTGGCGGGCTGATCAACTACTCCATCACTAAAATCCGCACTGACGCCAGAGGCATCGCGCAACTGGGAATGCGCGCCGTGGCCCCGGGGTTTCCGACCCTGCGTTTCTTCCTGCAAGAAGGCGCGAGCGCGCCACAGGTGCCCTTCAGCTTCGACTACACCGGGGGCTACGCCGACTTCCTCGCGCCCTTGCGCGTGCTGCCGATGGAGCCGCAATTGCAGCAAAACTTCATCAACTACTGGAACTCCATCTACAAGAGCGAAAACGCCAGCCAGCTGCTGTGGAACAACTTCATCTACGCGCAGATCCTGCAGCCCTTCTATTACCTGTACCCGATCATGAACAAGTTCATGCCGCTCAACTCCCAGACCCGGGTCGAAGGCGCCATCGACCAATTGATCGTGCTGATCAGCAAGCCGTATCAGGAAGAAAGCACGCTCTCGATGCCCATCACCCGCGACATGTCGCAAAGCCGGCGGGCGATTCTCGAGCTGTGGGCCCAGGCCCTGGTCAAGCGCAACTACCCGCCCATCCCCCTGAGCATGAGTGACTTCAACACCCTCAACTGACCGCCAACGCATCACGCAGGAACGCCGGGTGACACCCTCACCCGGCACTTCAAGGGAGTGTCTTATGAACGCCAGCTTCTTTACCCGGCTGCTGTTGCCGACCCTGCTTATCAGCTCGCCGCTGTTCGCCCAGGACGACAGCCCCGCCGTGTACTTCACCAACGGGGTGCACAACACCCTGGGGTGCAATGCCAAAAACGGCAACTGCGTCGCCCCCCGTGCGCCCACCGATCCCAGCGATCCGTTCTTCCCGGCCTATTGGATCAGCGACTGGACCATGTACCGGGTGATGACCAACTACCAGAACAACCCGCCGCCCTACAGCTCGCCGCCCAGCACCCTGAAACCTTCGGACTACACCGTGTCCAAGGGCACCAGCTACTACGACACCGGCTACCTGCCGCCCGATGGCGACGGTTACGGCGCGATGTTCGAGCACTACGAGAAGTACTGCCTGCCGATCTTCCCGATCAAGAACAACAACTACAGCTGCACCTTCGTCTCCCTGGGCAACAAGGCGTATTTCCTGACCTACGACGATCGCCCCAAGGACATGCCGGCCTGTTGCAGTTTTTCGCCGATGAACCACCCGCCGCGCCAGGACTTCGTGCAGCACCTGCCCTACAGCCCCAGCCGCAGCCAGAACCTCAAGGGCAGCGTGCAGGCCTACGCCCTGGACCTGGATTCGCCCCAGGGACCGATCCTGTTCGGCTATGCCTTCAACAAGGCGCAGACCGGCACGCCGCCCTACCGCAAGCCGCAGTCGTTCTTTTTCTCCGGGGACGCCAGCGTCGCCAACGCCCCCATCGTCAGCCAGAACTACGTCAACTTCCGCATCGAGAAACCCGACCCGGCCAAGACCTGGGACCAGGTCGCAGCCATGTGCCCGAGCAACCCGCCACCCTGCCAATTGTTCGAGCCGCCTACCGGCCAGAGCAACGGCAAATCGGCGCAGTGGAACAAGTTGATGCAACGCCAACCCTGACAATGACGAAGGATCGCCATGAACACTTTTCCGCGCTTTAGCCTGATCTTGCTCGGCCTGCTCAGCCTGCCCGCCGTTGCCCGGGAGCAGCCGGCCCAGACCACCTCGGGCATCGACCTCTCATGCCAGCCACCCAGCGTCGTGCCCATCGCCGACGCCAGCCAGGATGCGTTCGATCGCTACAGCTGGCAGATGTTTGTCGCCCTGAGCTGGCCCGCCAAGGCCGGAGCCCGGGGCCAGCCCGATTGCTCGGCGGCCCTGGGCGCCCCTGGCCCGACCGTGTGGCAAACCTACAAAAACGTCGATGAAATCTTCCTCCCCGGCGCCAAGCCGCCCGGACCGTGGAACTCGGCGTTGCAGGCCAAGCGCCTGCGGCTGATCAACATTGCCGCGCTGAAGAACAACACCGTCGTGCACTCCGACAATCAGGCGGTCGGCGGCTGGCTGATCGACCAGAACGGAAAACCCACCTATTACGAACTGGCCGCCAACGAGGCCTCCTACAACTACATCGTCGCCAACGACTTCTACAACGCCGACATCGTGTCCAAGGCCAGCAACATCAAGTTTCCCAGTGCGACCAGCGAGATCAAATCCAGCTGGCGCATCCTGACCGCCCAGGACGATGCCAGCCGCTACCTGCAAATGCCCGCCACGGTCACCCAGTTCAACGACCAGGGCGTCCCGGACGGTACCACCCAGGTCAACCTGGGCCTGGTCGGCCTGCACATCATCACCAAGGCGCCGGGTTATCCGCAGTGGATCTGGTCGACCTTCGAGCAGGTCGACAACGTTCCACCCAAGGTCTTGGTCGAGGGAAAATGGGTCAATCAGCCGGCGCCGGGGGTCAAGTACTCCTATTTCAACGCCGGCGCCCCCGCCGACAGCCTCAACCAGTCGCCTTGCAACTGGACCCTGCAGGATGGCCACCAGGTGTGCCAGCCCAAACCCGGAACCAGCTTCACCACGCCCAATCCGCTGGACCGGTTCACGCCCCTGACCCCGGCTACCGTAACCCTCAACAGTCAGTTCCAGGCCGCTGCGCAAGTGCAATCGACGGTGTTCAAGTATTACCAGCTGGTGACCACCCAATGGCCCAGCGACCCGAGCAACCCCAGCAATCCCCAGGGTTCGCCGACGCCGGCCCTGGCCGCCAACGTGACCATGGAAAGCTATATCCAGCCCAACAGCAGCTGCACCGATTGCCACTCCAAGGCCACCCCGATCAACAGCCGCTTCAAGGCGGACTTCTCCTACCTGTTCAAATTCGCCAAGGCACCCGCAGGCACTTCCATCAAGGATGAGGAATAGACCATGAGTATTCTGAATGGCCCACGGCTGAATTTCTGGGGCGGCATCCGCACCAACGTCAGCGTGCCGAACAACGCCGCGACCCTCCCCATCGACAACGGCCAGACCCTGGCCCTGTTCGACCTGACCACCTCGACCGTGTCGCCCCCGGCCCAGGCCTACAGCGATGATCAACTGAACCAATTCATCAACGCCCCCACCGGGGTCAAGTACACCGCCGGCGGCTGGAACCACTATGGCCAGCACTCCGTCGACATGCAGAACGTGCTGATCAGCTCCCAGGGCCAGCCGGGAGACATCAGCACCCATGGCGACCTGATCGGCCAGCCGTTGTACCTGATGGGTTCGGTGGACCCGGTCACCCAGAACCCGCCGGTCACCGGGCCGATGATGGTCGACCTTGACCCGACCGGGACCATCAGCACGCAGATTTTCGTCGGTGGCCTGCAGATCGGCAGCAGTGACAGCCCTCAATTGCTGATCCGCGGCAATACGGTGTGCAGCAGCTTCGACGTGGCCCTGCGGATCCTCGAAGGTGAGCCCGATGCGCCCGGGTCGAACCGGATCAGCGGCACCTTCCAGCTGACCTTCCCGCTCAAGGACATCGTCAGTTACAACCAGGACAGCGCGATTCTGAAGTCCATCATCGAAGCGCCGGGAGCCAGCGGGATTGTGGTGCGCTTCGTCATGTTCGAAATGTGCCCGAGCATGACCACCGCCGAGCTCGACGCCGACTACGCCGCCAAGCTCTTCACCGCCAACCCGAGCATCGGGCGCATGGTCGGCACCCTGGCCCCGGCGTTCCCCGGGGAGCCGCTGATCTTTCCGGCTGGCCGCCAGTTGATCAACCAGACCAGCGGCGGCACCGGCTACGCCACCTTGACCAGCGATGAGCTGCTGAGCATCGACATGCTCAACATCATTCCCAAGCAGGCCTTTCGCAGCGTGCGCACCGATATCACCAGCCCCATCGGGCCCAATGCGGATTACGGCCCGGTGTCCATCACCGCTGGATCGACCAGGCTGACCACCCTCAGCCCCTTCGGCAAAGACCTGCAGTACTACTACCTCTACGGCGGCATCGTTGATTTGCCCCTGAGCGCCGAGCAGCAACAGTTGGTCGCCAGCCAGCCACTGGGCATCAAGGCCCCACTGACCCTCGCCAAGACCACGGTGAACGCCCCCGAGCAGGCTTATCGCCTGAGCGCCGACCAGCGCAATATCTACCTGGACGACCACCCGGACGGGGTCCAGATCACCCTGAACGTGACCCAACTGGGCGGGCCCGTGACGCAAGACACGGTGATCAAGATCACACCGGGCCCTTCCAACGACGACGAGCACGCCCCGTACCTGGACCCTGAATATTGGGACTTCCTGGTGTTCGAGCCGCAACTGACCGTGAGCAAAGGCAGTGCCAGCGTCAGCTTCAAGGTGACCCTCAAGCCAGGCTCAGAACCCCAGGCCGGGTTTGCCACCTTGAATTTCAGCGTCGTCGGCAGCGACGACGGGGCGTATTTCATCAACTTTCGCAAGTTCGCCCAGACCAGTTTCGGCATCGCCCCGGGCACCAGCGTTACCTGGGATCAGGTCTACGAACACGTGCTGCGTTTTCACTACCTGGCGTTCCCGGCGATGTCGCGCTACATCCCGCTCAACCAGCAGGATGCGGTGTGGAACGCACGGCAGATGATCCTGGCGCGCACCTCCGAGGTCTATAACGGCACCACGCTGTACATGCCAGTGGTGCACTCGATGTCACCGAGCCAGCGGGCGCTGCTCAAAGCCTGGCTCACCAGCGAGCCCTGGCAGCCCCAGTTGTGATGACGCCCTGCCCCCCCTTTGCACTGGAGAGCCGCCATGCCGATGCCGATCCTGATTCCCGCCCACCCGGCGCCAAACCTGCGCCCCAGCAGCATCGTCGCCCAAGGGCTGCTGAACCCGCGGGGCCTGTGCCTGCAAAGCGACGGCAGCCTGCTGATGGCCGAAGCCGGTTCAGGCCTGCCCGACCAAAGCTTCAGCGGGCGCATCAGCCGCCTGCGCCCCGATCCCGATATGCCGGGGGCGTATCTGCCACCGGAAATCGTGGCCGACGGCTTTCGTTCCATGAACCTGCAGGCGCGCATGTTGCGCGATGAAATCATGGGGCTGTCGGATATCGCCTGTGGCGACGGACGCTGCCTGGTCAGCCAGACCAACTATGTCGAAGGCTCGAAAATCCTCGACCTGCAATACCGGCCGCCCGAGCCGGTATTCAACAGCCGCGGCAACCTGAACTCGCTGTGCTATCACCCGGTGCGCCGCAGCTGGCTGGCGGTCAAACCCGATACCAATCAACTGGTAGAGTTCAAGGGCGACAAGGAAGAGCGCGTGCTGTTCGACTTGCCGGACCTGGGCCTGGGCCAGGAAGCGGTGCCGGTGACCCTGGTCTATGAACCGGCGACCGCCGCCGTGTTGATCAGCCTGTTCTCGGGTGAGCTGCACAGCGATCCGGCGCGGCGCGGCATTGATTTCGCCGAGCGTGCCGGCCAGGTGATCCGGGTCTGGCTGCACAGTGGGCGCATTGAGGTGCTGATTGATGGCCTGCAACTGCCCACCGGCCTGGCCCTGAGCCAGGACGGCCAGGTGTTGGTCCTGGAGCTGTGCGACCGTCTGCTGCAACCCCTGCTTCCAAGTTGGGCCGGCGAGTGCCTGCACGGCGGTTTTGCCCGCTTCAGTGGCCGGCTGCTCAGTTGCAGCCTGAACACCGGGCAGGTCACGCTGCTGGCCCAGCATCTGGATACCCCCTCCAACCTGTGCCTGGTGCCGGGGGCGGTATTGATCAGCGAAGGCATGGGTCTCACCGGTCGCCCCCTGCCTACACCGGACAACGGCGTCGCCGCGCTGTCCGGCCAGGTTCGCCGGGTGCAACTGCCCTAGCGGACTGATCGCCAGGCAAAGAAAAAGGCCCTTGGCGATTATCGCCAAGGGCCTTTGCTCAGTGCTTTTGACGGCGCTGGATCAGAACGGAATATCGTCATCGAAGCTGTCGAAATCCGGAGCCGGCTGCGGTGCCGCCTGCTGAGGCGCTGGACGCGACTCACGCTGTGGCTGCTGGCTTGGCTGCGGACGGGACTGCTGAGGACGTGGCGCCGAGTTGGACATGCCACCGCCTTGCTGGTCGCCCTGTGGACGGCCGCCCAACAGTTGCATGGTGCCTTGCATGTCGACCACGATTTCAGTGGTGTAACGCTTGATGCCGTCTTTTTCCCACTCGCGGGTTTGCAGTTTGCCTTCGATGTAGACCTGCGAACCTTTACGCAGGTACTCGCCAGCGATCTCCGCGACTTTGCCGAACATCGAGACGCGGTGCCATTCAGTCTTTTCGACTTTCTGGCCGGTCTGTTTGTCGGTCCACTGTTCGCTGGTTGCCAGACTCAGGTTGGTCACGGCGTTACCGTTAGGCAGGTAGCGAACTTCGGGATCCTGGCCGCAAGTGCCGACCAATATGACTTTGTTAACCCCACGGGCCATAACGTTCTCCTAGGCTTCGCTCGCCGCCGGCGCTGGATTGACCAGCTGCTCGAGGGTCGCGCGATCCAATAATTCGGTGTCCAATTTGATGTAAATGGCGGCCTCCTCGGCCACCACCACTGCATCTGTTACCCCAACAACGGCCTTCAGGCGCTCGACCAGACCGGCTTCGCGGATCGCTTCGGGCGATAACGGCAAGCGCAGGCTCGTCACATATGGGGGCTCGCGCATGGTAACAGCAAAGACCAGCCAGAGTGCAGCCAGACCTGCGCATCCCAGGAACACAACCGACAAACCGCCATGTTGGAACAACCAGCCGCCAAGGATACCGCCCAAGGCCGAACCGAGAAACTGACTGGTGGAGTAAACCCCCATGGCCGTGCCTTTGCCGCCGGCCGGTGAAACCTTGCTGATCAGCGATGGCAAGGAGGCTTCCAGCAGATTGAACGCGGTGAAGAACACCACCGTACCTATCACCAGCGCCCGCAAGCTGTCGCCGAACTGCCAGAAGAATAGCTCAGTGAGCATCAGGGTACTGACGGCACCGAGCAGAACTCGTTTCATTTTGCGTTTCTTCTCGCCGTAGATGATGAACGGGATCATGGCGAAGAACGAGATCAACAACGCGGTGAGGTAGACCCACCAGTGCTGTTCCTTGGGCAGGCCGGCTTTTTCCACCAGCGCCAGAGGCAGGGCAACGAAGCTCGACATCAGCATCGCATGCAACACGAAGATACCAAGATCCAGGCGCAGCAGGTCCGGATGCTTGAGGGTCGGCAACAGTGCCTGGCGGGCCACGCCGGATTCACGATGCTGCAACGGCCCGGTGGAGCGCGGCACCATAAAGGCAATGATCAGAATCCCCACCAGGGCCATGCCGCCGGTCGCCAGGAACAACCCCGACAGGCCAAAGCTGCGGGTCAGCAACGGACCGACCACCATGGCCACGGCAAACGACAGACCGATGGTCATACCGATCATCGCCATGGCTTTGGTCCGGTGTTGCTCGCGGGTCAGGTCTGACAGCAGCGCCATGACCGCCGCGGAAATCGCCCCCGCCCCCTGCAGGACCCGTCCGGCAATCACCCCCCAGATCGAATCGGCGTTGGCCGCCAGCACACTGCCCAGGGCAAAGACGATCAACCCGAGGTAGATCACCGGGCGCCGGCCAATGCGGTCGGAGATGATGCCGAACGGGATCTGGAACAATGCCTGGGTCAAGCCGTAGGCGCCAATCGCCAGGCCGATCAGGGCCGGGGTTGCGCCAGCCAGGTCCATGCCATAGGTCGCCAGGACCGGCAACACCATAAACATGCCAAGCATACGGAAGGCGAACACCAGGGCCAGACCGCTCGCTGCGCGGGTCTCGCTGCCACTCATGCGTTCGCTGTGGGGATCGTGCATGGATAAACCTCATGTGAACCGGCGGCGATTCTACCAGTCCCATCGATAGACGGGGTACATGGCGACTCTTTGTCACGTACCCGTGCCGCGACCTGGGGTCACACCCCCTCGACCGCCGCATAAATCCGCACGTTGATAGTGTGCATCCATCCAGTATTTGGCTTTATACTCCTTCGTTTTCGATGCCCGCCAAGCGAGGCCGCTTTTGGACAAGATCCTGATTCGTGGGGCCCGAACCCACAACCTGAAGAACATCGACCTGACCCTGCCGCGGGACAAGCTGATCGTCATCACCGGCCTGTCCGGATCCGGCAAGTCGTCCCTGGCCTTCGACACCCTGTACGCCGAAGGCCAGCGCCGTTATGTCGAGTCGCTGTCGGCCTACGCCCGACAGTTCCTGTCGATGATGGAAAAGCCTGACGTCGACACCATCGAAGGTCTGTCGCCAGCCATCTCCATCGAACAGAAATCGACCTCGCACAACCCGCGCTCCACCGTGGGCACCATCACTGAAATCTACGACTACCTGCGCCTGCTGTATGCCCGCGTCGGTATTCCGCGCTGCCCCGATCACGATATCCCGCTGGAAGCCCAGACCGTCAGCCAGATGGTCGACCTGGTCCTGGCCCAGCCGGAAGGCAGCAAGCTGATGCTGCTGGCCCCGGTGATTCGCGAGCGCAAGGGCGAGCACCTCTCGGTCTTCGAAGAACTGCGGGCCCAGGGCTTTGTCCGGGCACGGGTCAACGGCAGGCTGTGCGAACTCGACGAACTGCCGAAGCTGGATAAACAGAAGAAGCATTCGATCGACGTGGTCGTAGACCGCTTCAAGGTCCGGGCCGATCTGCAGCAGCGCCTGGCCGAATCCTTCGAAACCGCCCTGAAACTGGCGGACGGCATCGCCCTGGTGGCGCCGATGGATGATGAGCCTGGTGAAGAAATCATCTTCTCCGCGCGCTTTGCCTGCCCGATCTGCGGACACGCCATCAGTGAGCTGGAACCCAAGCTGTTCTCCTTCAACAACCCGGCTGGCGCCTGCCCGACCTGTGACGGGTTGGGGGTCAAGCAGTTCTTCGATATCAAGCGCCTGGTCAACGGCGACCTGACCCTGGCCGAAGGTGCGATTCGCGGCTGGGACCGGCGCAACGTCTACTACTTCCAGATGCTCGGTTCCCTGGCGTCGCACTACGGTTTCAGCCTCGAAGTGCCATTCAACCAACTGCCCGCCGACCAGCAGAAGGTCATCCTCAACGGCAGCGGTTCGCAGAACGTCGACTTCAAGTACCTCAACGACCGTGGCGATATCGTCAAGCGCTCGCACCCGTTCGAAGGCATCGTGCCGAACCTCGAGCGTCGCTACCGCGAAACCGAGTCGGCCACCGTGCGCGAAGAGCTGGCGAAGTTCCTCAGCACCCAGCCCTGCCCGGATTGCCGTGGCACCCGCCTGCGTCGTGAAGCGCGGCATGTGTGGGTCGGCGAGAAAACCCTGCCGGCGGTGACCAACCTGCCGATCGGCGACGCCTGTGAATACTTCGGCGTGCTCAAGCTGACCGGACGTCGCGGCGAAATTGCCGACAAGATCCTCAAGGAGATTCGCGAGCGCCTGCAGTTCCTGGTCAATGTCGGTCTCGATTACCTGTCGCTGGACCGCAGCGCGGACACCTTGTCCGGTGGCGAGGCACAGCGGATTCGCCTGGCCAGCCAGATCGGCGCAGGCCTGGTCGGGGTGCTGTACATCCTCGACGAACCGTCAATCGGCCTGCATCAGCGGGACAACGATCGCCTGCTGGGCACCCTCAAGCACCTTCGCGACATCGGCAACACGGTGATCGTGGTTGAGCATGACGAAGACGCCATTCGCCTGGCCGACTACGTGGTGGATATCGGCCCAGGCGCCGGGGTGCACGGTGGACACATCGTTGCCGAAGGCACGCCAGCCGAAGTCATGGCCCACCCTGATTCGCTGACCGGCAAGTACCTGTCGGGGCGGGTGAAGATCGCGGTGCCAGCCAAGCGCACGCCGCGTAATAAGAAGCTCACCTTGTCGCTCAAGGGCGCCCGTGGCAACAACTTGCGCAACGTCGACCTGGAGATTCCAATCGGCCTGCTGACCTGCGTGACCGGGGTCTCCGGCTCGGGCAAGTCGACCCTGATCAACAACACCCTGTTCCCTCTCAGCGCCACGGCACTGAACGGTGCAACCACCCTGGAAGCCGCTGCCCACGACAGCATCAACGGCCTGCAGCATCTGGATAAGGTGGTCGATATCGACCAGAGCCCGATTGGACGGACACCGCGTTCCAACCCGGCGACCTACACCGGTCTGTTCACACCGATTCGCGAGCTGTTCGCCGGCGTCCCAGAGTCGCGTTCGCGCGGTTACGGGCCGGGGCGCTTCTCGTTCAACGTCAAGGGTGGACGCTGCGAGGCTTGCCAGGGCGACGGTCTGATCAAGGTCGAGATGCACTTCCTGCCGGACATCTACGTGCCCTGCGATGTGTGCAAGAGCAAGCGCTACAACCGCGAAACCCTTGAGGTCAAATACAAGGGCAAGAGCATCCACGAAGTGCTGGAAATGACGATCGAGGAAGCGCGGGTCTTCTTCGATGCAGTGCCAGCGCTGGCGCGCAAACTGCAGACCCTGATGGATGTCGGCCTGTCCTACATCAAGCTCGGGCAGTCGGCGACTACGCTGTCCGGTGGCGAGGCCCAGCGGGTCAAGCTGTCGCGTGAGTTGTCCAAGCGCGATACCGGCAAGACCCTGTACATCCTCGACGAGCCGACTACCGGCCTGCACTTCGCCGATATCCAGCAACTGCTCGACGTCTTGCATCGCCTGCGCGACCACGGCAACACCGTGGTGGTGATCGAGCACAACCTGGACGTGATCAAGACCGCTGACTGGCTGGTGGACCTGGGCCCTGAAGGCGGCTCCAAGGGCGGGCAGATCATCGCGGTCGGCACACCGGAGCAAGTGGCCGAGATGGCGCAGTCCCACACCGGGTACTACCTCAAACCTCTGTTGGCTCGCGACAGGGATTGAGCCCCACGAAAAAGCCCCTGGCATTGTGAGATGCCAGGGGCTTTTTTATGTCACTGAAATCGCCTTGCGAACGATCCAGTACGGCGCTGACGGAAAATCAGAACTGCGATTGCAGGTAGTTTTCCAGTCCGATGACCTTGATCAGGCCCAACTGCTTCTCCAGCCAGTAGGTGTGATCTTCTTCGGTATCGGCCAATTGAATGCGCAGGATGTCACGGCTGACATAGTCCTTGTGCAACTCGCAAAGCTCGATGCCTTTGCACAGCGCGGCGCGCACCTTGTATTCCAGGCGCAGATCGCTGGCGAGCATCTCAAGCACCGTGGTGCCGGTGTCCAGATCATCTGGACGCATGCGCGGCGTGCCTTCGAGCATCAAGATGCGACGCATCAGGGCGTCAGCATGTTGTGCCTCTTCTTCCATCTCGTGATTGATACGTTCGAAGAGCTTGCTGAAGCCCCAGTCTTCGTACATCCGCGAATGGATGAAATATTGGTCACGTGCTGCCAGCTCGCCCGTCAGCAACGTGTTGAGGTAATCGATTACGTCCGGGTGACCTTGCATCGCCCTACATCTCCCTGCTTGAAAGTGGATAGTTTGAACCAAGCTGACTTGCAGGTCACTGGAAAAACGCTAACAAAGTGAAGATATTCTGAGAAAAGTAGCTTAAATAACGCAAAAACCGCCCAAATGAGGGCGGTTCTGCTTCTCGTTTAGACTTAGTTAAGCTGTACGCCCAACGCCTTTGCGACTCCTTCTCCATAAGCCGGGTCGGCCTTGAAGAAATGTTGCAGTTGACGCTGGACCACGTCCGCCGAAACACCGGCCATGGCACCGGCAATGTTGCTGATCAACAACGCCTTCTGATCTTCGTTCATCAGGCGGAAAAGCGCGCCAGCATGACTGTAGTAGTCGGTGTCTTCACGGTGATCATAACGATCTGCCGCGCCGCTGAGCGCCAATGCGGGCTCGGCATACCGAGGCGCCTGTTTGGGCGCATCCGCGTAGCTGTTCGGCTCATAGTTAGGCGCCGCGCCACCGTTGCTGCCGAAGGCCATGGAGCCGTCGCGCTGGTAGCTGTTCACCGGGCTGCGCGGCGCGTTGACCGGCAGTTGCTGGTGGTTGGTACCCACGCGATAGCGATGAGCGTCGGCATACGCAAAGACTCGTCCTTGCAGCATGCGGTCCGGCGACAGGCCTACCCCCGGCACCATATTGCTTGGACCAAACGCCGCCTGTTCGACTTCAGCGAAGTAATTCTGCGGGTTGCGGTTAAGCTCCAGCTCGCCCACTTCAATCAGCGGGAACTCCTTCTGCGACCAGGTCTTGGTCACGTCAAACGGGTTCTCGTAATGAGCTGCGGCCTGGGCCTCGCTCATGATCTGAATGCACACGCGCCATTTTGGGAAGTCACCACGCTCAATCGCGCCAAACAGGTCGCGCTGGGCGTAATCCGGATCAGTACCCGCCAGTCTTGCCGCTTCCGCCGGAGCGAGGTTCTTGATCCCTTGCAGGGTCTTGTAGTGCCACTTCACCCAGTGCCGCTCGCCTGTGGCGCTGATCAGGCTGTAAGTGTGACTGCCGAACCCGTGCATGTGGCGGTAGCCATCAGGAATACCCCGATCCGAGAACAGGATGGTGACCTGGTGCAGCGCCTCAGGCGAATGCGACCAGAAGTCCCACATCATCTGGCCGCTCTTCAGATTGCTCTGCGGCAGACGCTTTTGGGTGTGGATAAAATCGGGAAACTTCAGCGGGTCACGGATGAAAAACACCGGCGTGTTGTTGCCAACGATGTCCCAATTACCTTCCTCGGTATAGAACTTCAAGGCGAAACCACGGGGATCGCGTTCGGTATCAGCCGAGCCACGCTCACCGCCTACCGTGGAGAAGCGCAAAAAGGTCGGTGTTTGCTTGCCCACGGACTCGAACAGCTTGGCGCTGGTGTACTGAGTGATGTCCCGGGTGACAGCGAACGTCCCGTAGGCACCTGAACCCTTGGCATGCACGCGACGCTCAGGGATGTTTTCACGGTTGAAGTGGGCAAGCTTCTCGATCAAATGAAAGTCGTCGAGCAGCAATGGGCCACGAGGACCGGCGGAACGGGAATTCTGGTTATCGGCGACCGGAGCGCCACTGGCGGTGGTAAGCGTTTTGTTCTGGCTCATGCTCAATCTTCCTCTGTCAGTCTTGAAACTGCCGGCTAATCGGCTGACATCGAGTATTGACCATCCCGATGACACCATCAAATTCATTAATTCATGATGTTCGATAGATAATTACTAATTAGCCAGGAAGACAAATAGCCAAATCGAGCTCTGCTGAAAGGTTTGATTGGTTGCCGGCTTTTACTGCAGACACAAAAAACCGGGCACTAGGCCCGGTTCTTCGTTTCAGACTGACGTCTTACTCAGCGGATACAGCTTCGCCGCTGACAGCACGATCAACCAACTCGACGTACGCCATAGGAGCGTTGTCGCCAGCGCGGAAACCGCACTTGAGGATGCGCAGGTAGCCACCCTCACGGGTAGCGTAACGCTTGCCCAGGTCGTTGAAGAGCTTACCAACGATAGCTTTCGAACGAGTACGGTCGAAAGCCAGACGGCGGTTAGCCAGGCTGTCTGTCTTGGCCAAAGTGATCAGCGGCTCAGCAACGCGACGCAGTTCTTTAGCTTTCGGCAGTGTAGTTTTGATCAGCTCGTGCTCGAACAGCGACACCGCCATGTTTTGAAACATGGCCTTGCGGTGCGAGCTGGTGCGGCTCAGGTGACGACCACTTTTACGATGACGCATGGTTCATTCCTTACCAAACACAACGTTCGGTGATTACGACGATCAGGCAGTCGCCTTGTCGTCCTTCTTAAGACTTGCAGGCGGCCAGTTGTCGAGGCGCATGCCGAGGGACAGACCGCGGGAGGCCAGAACGTCCTTGATTTCGGTCAAGGATTTCTTGCCAAGGTTCGGAGTCTTCAACAGTTCTACTTCGGTACGCTGAATCAGGTCGCCGATGTAGTAAATGTTTTCCGCCTTAAGGCAGTTAGCCGAACGTACAGTCAGTTCCAGATCGTCAACCGGGCGAAGCAGGATCGGATCGATCTCGTCTTCTTGCTCGATTACCACTGGCTCACTGTCACCTTTGAGGTCGACGAACGCAGCCAACTGCTGTTGCAGAATGGTTGCAGCACGACGGATAGCCTCTTCAGGATCCAGGGTACCGTTGGTTTCCAGATCAATAACCAGCTTGTCCAGGTTAGTACGCTGCTCGACACGGGCGTTTTCCACCACGTATGCGATACGGCGAACCGGGCTGAACGAAGAGTCAAGCTGCAAGCGACCGATGCTGCGGCTTTCGTCTTCATCGCTCTGACGCGAGTCTGCCGGTTCATAACCACGACCACGAGCTACGGTGAGCTTCATGTTCAGGGCGCCGTTAGACGCCAGGTTAGCGATTACGTGATCGGGGTTAACGATCTCGACATCATGATCCAGCTGAATATCGGCAGCGGTAACCACCCCCGAACCCTTCTTCGACAAGGTCAGCGTAACTTCGTCACGGCCGTGCAGCTTGATAGCCAGACCTTTAAGGTTCAACAGGATTTCAATTACGTCTTCCTGTACACCTTCGATGGCGCTGTACTCGTGGAGCACACCGTCAATCTCGGCCTCGACTACTGCACAGCCGGGCATTGAGGACAACAGGATGCGGCGCAGCGCGTTGCCCAGGGTGTGGCCAAAACCACGCTCGAGAGGCTCGAGAGTGATCTTGGCGCGGGTTGGACTGACAACCTGCACATCAATATGGCGGGGTGTCAGGAACTCATTTACCGAAATCTGCATGGATGCACCTATTTTCTAGCCCTTACTTGGAGTAGAGCTCGACAATCAGGCTTTCGTTGATGTCGGCGGACAGATCACTGCGAGCTGGAACGTTCTTGAAAACGCCCGACTTCTTCTCAGTGTCTACTTCTACCCATTCTACGCGGCCACGTTGGGCACACAGATCGAGAGCTTGGACAATGCGAAGTTGGTTCTTTGCTTTCTCGCGAATCGCGACCACGTCACCAGCACGAACCTGGTACGACGGGACGTTAACGGTCTGGCCGTTTACGCTAACGGATTTGTGCGATACCAGCTGACGGGATTCGGCACGAGTAGAGCCAAAACCCATACGGTATACAACGTTGTCCAGACGGCATTCGAGCAGTTGCAGCAGGTTTTCACCGGTTGCACCTTTCTTGCCAGCAGCTTCTTTGTAGTAGCCGCTGAACTGACGCTCGAGAACGCCGTAGATACGACGGACCTTCTGCTTTTCACGCAGTTGGGTGCCGTAGTCGGACTGGCGACCGCGGCGTTGGCCGTGGATACCAGGTGCTGCTTCGATGTTGCACTTAGATTCGATAGCGCGCACGCCGCTCTTCAGGAAGAGATCGGTGCCTTCGCGACGAGCCAGTTTGCATTTTGGACCAATGTAACGAGCCATTCTTTACAATCTCCTGGATTACACGCGGCGCTTCTTCGGCGGACGGCACCCGTTGTGCGGGATTGGCGTCACGTCGGTGATGCTGGCGATCTTGTAGCCACAGCCGTTCAAAGCGCGGACTGCAGATTCACGACCTGGACCTGGACCCTTGACGTTAACGTCGAGGTTTTTCAGGCCGTATTCCAGCGCAGCTTGACCAGCACGTTCAGCAGCTACTTGAGCAGCGAACGGGGTGGACTTGCGAGAACCGCGGAAACCCGAACCACCGGAGGTTGCCCAGGAAAGAGCGTTACCTTGACGGTCGGTGATGGTCACGATGGTGTTGTTGAAAGACGCGTGGATGTGGGCGATGCCATCAACCACTGTCTTTTTAATCTTTTTACGAGGACGAGCAGCAGGTTTTGCCATGACTAAATTCCTGTCGATTCGCTGGTGCGATTACTTGCGGATCGGCTTACGCGGACCTTTGCGAGTACGCGCGTTGGTCTTGGTACGCTGACCGCGCACTGGAAGACCACGACGATGGCGCAGACCGCGGTAGCAGCCCAGATCCATCAAGCGTTTGATTTTCATGTTGATTTCGCGACGCAGGTCACCTTCAGTGGTGAACTTCGACACTTCGCCACGCAGCTGTTCAATTTGCTCGTCGCTCAGATCTTTGATCTTTGCCGCTGGGTTTACCCCAGTCACTGCACAGATTTTCTGCGCAGTAGTGCGACCAACACCATAGATGTAGGTCAGCGAGATAACAGTATGCTTGTTATCTGGAATGTTAACGCCTGCAATACGGGCCATTCAGTGGGACTCCAATTGACAGCTACCTACGCCCCGGAAGCCAAGAAATAGGGCGCGAGATAATATCGCTGTAATAACAAATAATCAACCCAGCAGCGCACTAGCTGCTGGGCTTGAAGCACAATCACACTCAGCCTTGGCGCTGTTTGTGACGCGGTTCCGCGCTGCAAATTACTCGAACAACACCTTCGCGGCGAATAATCTTGCAGTTACGGCACAGCTTTTTCACCGATGCACGAACTTTCATCACCAACTCCTCGAACCTTATGGGTCAGCGCAGCATGCCGCTGCCGTAACCCTTCAGGTTGGCTTTCTTCATCAGGGATTCGTACTGGTGCGAAACGAGGTGCGATTGTACTTGGGACATGAAGTCCATAACAACCACGACCACGATCAGCAACGAGGTCCCGCCAAGGTAGAACGGAACGTTTGCTGCAACCACCAGGAACTGGGGCAACAGGCAGACGGCCGTCATATATAGAGCACCGAACATGGTCAAGCGAGTCAAAACGCCATCAATATAGCGCGCAGACTGCTCACCTGGACGGATACCCGGAATAAAGGCACCGGACTTCTTCAGGTTTTCCGCTACGTCTTTCGGATTGAACATCAACGCCGTATAGAAGAAGCAGAAGAAAATAATCCCTGCACTAAACAGCAGAATATTCAACGGCTGACCAGGAGCGATCGACTGCGAGATGTCCTGCAACCAGCCCATACCTTCAGACTGACCGAACCAGGCACCCAACGAAGCCGGGAACAGCAAAATGCTGCTCGCGAAGATAGCAGGAATAACACCGGCCATATTCACTTTCAGCGGCAAGTGGCTAGTCTGCGCAGCAAAAACCTTGCGGCCCTGCTGACGCTTGGCGTAGTGAACAGCAATACGACGCTGACCACGCTCAATGAACACCACAAAACCGATAATCGCTACTGCCAGCAAACCGATAGCAACCAGGGCGAAGATGTTGATATCACCCTGACGTGCAGACTCGAAAGACTGCCCAATTGCCCTCGGAAGACCGGCAACGATACCTGCGAAAATCAACATCGAGATACCGTTACCAACACCACGCTCAGTAATCTGCTCACCCAGCCACATCATGAACATCGCACCAGCCACAAAAGTGGATACCGCGACGAAATGGAAGCCAAAGTCACCAGTGAACGCAACGCCCTGCCCAGCCAGACCAACGGACATGCCGATAGCCTGAACCAGAGCGAGGACAACGGTGCCGTAGCGGGTGTACTGGCTAATCTTGCGACGGCCAGCTTCACCTTCCTTCTTCAACTGCTCCAGCTGCGGGCTGACGGCGGTCATCAGCTGCATGATGATCGATGCCGAAATGTACGGCATGATCCCCAGTGCAAAGATGCTCATCCGCTCCAGCGCGCCGCCGGAAAACATGTTGAACAAGCTAAGAATGGTCCCCTCATTCTGTCGAAACAGGTCCGCGAGTCGGTCCGGGTTGATACCTGGAACCGGGATGTGTGCGCCTATTCGGTAGACGATAATCGCCAGGAACAGAAAACGCAGACGAGCCCAGAGTTCAGACATACCGCCTTTGCCGAGCGCAGAGAGAGCACCTTGCTTAGCCATTTATTCCTCGAACTTGCCGCCAGCTGCTTCGATAGCCGCACGCGCACCTTTGGTGGCGCCGATTCCCTTTCCGATGGTGACAGCGCGAGTAACTTCGCCGGACAGCATGATTTTCACACGCTGAACGTTGACGTTGATCACGTTGGCATCTTTCAGGGACTGCACGGTGACGATGTCGCCATCCACTTTAGCCAGTTCGGACAGACGCACTTCTGCGCGATCCATGGCTTTCAGGGAAACGAAACCGAATTTCGGCAGGCGACGATGCAGCGGCTGTTGGCCGCCTTCAAAGCCTGGAGCGATAGTGCCACCGGAGCGGGAGCTTTGACCTTTGTGGCCACGGCCACCGGTCTTACCCAAACCACTACCGATACCACGGCCCGGACGATGCTTTTCGCGACGGGAACCCGGCGCTGGACTCAGATCATTGAGTTTCATCGATTAACCCTCTACACGCAGCATGTAGTAAGCCTTGTTGATCATCCCGCGATTCTCGGGAGTATCCTGGACTTCTACAGTGTGACCGATGCGACGCAGACCCAAACCCTTAACGCACAGTTTGTGGTTAGGGATGCGGCCGGTCATGCTTTTGATCAGCGTTACTTTTACGGTAGCCATGATCAGAAGATCTCCTTGACACTTTTGCCGCGCTTGGCAGCAATGGATTCAGGAGACTGCATTGCTTTCAAACCTTTGAAAGTGGCGTGAACCACGTTTACCGGGTTAGTCGAGCCGTAGCACTTGGCCAGAACGTTCTGAACGCCAGCAACTTCGAGGACGGCACGCATAGCGCCGCCAGCGATGATACCGGTACCTTCAGAAGCAGGCTGCATGTACACCTTCGAAGCGCCGTGAGCGGACTTCATTGCGTACTGCAGAGTGTTGCCGTTCAGATCAACTTGGATCATGTTGCGGCGAGCAGCTTCCATTGCCTTCTGGATCGCAGCAGGCACTTCACGCGACTTGCCACGGCCGAAGCCAACACGGCCCTTACCATCACCAACCACGGTCAACGCGGTGAAAGTGAAGATACGGCCGCCTTTAACGGTTTTGGCTACGCGGTTAACTTGAACCAGCTTCTCAATGTAGCCTTCGTCGCGCTTTTGGTCGTTATTTGACATAACTTAGAACTCCAGCCCAGCTTCACGAGCAGCATCAGCCAGCGCCTTGACGCGGCCGTGGTACTTGAAGCCAGAGCGGTCGAAAGCCACCTGCGAGACGCCAGCGGCTTTTGCACGCGTAGCGACCAGCTGGCCAACCTTAGTGGCCGCGTCGATGTTGCCAGTGGCCCCATCACGCAGTTCTTTATCCAAAGTCGAGGCGCTTGCCAGGACTTTGTTGCCGTCGGCCGAGATGACCTGGGCGTAGATGTGCTGCGACGAGCGGAACACGCAGAGACGCACGACTTCGAGTTCGTGCATTTTCAGGCGTGCTTTGCGAGCGCGACGCAGTCGAGTAACTTTTTTGTCGGTCATTTGCTATGCCCTACTTCTTCTTGGCTTCTTTACGACGGACGACTTCGTCCGCGTAGCGCACACCTTTGCCTTTGTACGGCTCTGGTGGACGGAAGTCGCGGATCTCAGCGGCCACTTGACCTACCAGCTGCTTATCGATGCCCCGGATCAGGATATCGGTCTGGCTAGGAGTCTCAGCGGTGATGCCTTCCGGCAGCTCGTAATCCACTGGGTGCGAGAAGCCAAGGGCCAGGTTCAGCACCGTGCCTTTTGCTTGCGCTTTGTAACCAACACCGACCAGCTGGAGCTTACGCTCGAAGCCTTGGCTTACGCCTTGGACCATGTTGTTTACCAACGCACGAGTGGTACCGGCCATTGCGCGAGTTTGTTGATCGCCATTGCGAGCAGCGAAACGCAGCTCACCAGCTTCTTCAACAATCTCAACGGACGAATGGATGTTCAGTTCGAGAGTGCCCTTGGCACCCTTCACCGAAAGCTGTTGGCCTGCGAATTTGACTTCGACACCGGCTGGCAGCTTAACGGGGTTCTTAGCGACGCGTGACATGCTTATCCCCCCTTAGAACACAGTGCAAAGAACTTCGCCGCCGACACCGGCAGCGCGCGCAGCACGATCCGTCATCACACCTTTGTTGGTGGAGACGATAGACACGCCGAGACCGCCACGAACTTTTGGCAGATCTTCAACGGACTTGTACTGACGCAGGCCTGGACGGCTAACGCGCTTCACTTCCTCGATGACCGGACGGCCTTCGAAGTACTTCAGCTCGATGGACAGCAGTGGTTTGATTTCGCTGCTGATCTGATAACCCGCAATGTAGCCTTCGTCTTTCAGGACTTTGGCAACAGCTACCTTCAACGTGGAAGATGGCATGCTTACGACGGACTTTTCAGCCATCTGGGCATTACGGATTCGAGTTAGCATGTCCGCTAACGGGTCCTGCATACTCATGGGCTAGACGCTCCTAATACAAAAAAATTAGCCTTGCGGCTACTACGTGTCGCCGAGAATCTCCGGGCATAAAAAACACGGGCTCAGGCGAGCCGCGTATCTTAGACATATTCCAGAAATGAAACAAGCCCCAATAGGGGCTTGATCCAGATTCAAGGCCACCGGTGGTCAGGATCTTGCGAACCTGAACACCGAGACTTTGACAGTACTTACCAGCTGGCTTTAACCAGACCTGGTACGTCACCACGCATTGCCGCTTCACGCAGTTTGTTACGGCCGAGGCCGAACTTGCGGTAAACGCCGTGTGGACGACCGGTCAGGCGGCAGCGGTTACGCATGCGCGCAGCGCTTGCGTCACGTGGCTGCTTCTGCAGGGCAACTGTAGCTTCCCAACGTGCTTCTGGACTTGCGTTCAGATCAACGATGATAGCTTTCAGTGCTGCACGCTTTTTGGCGTACTTGGCAACCGTGAGCTGACGCTTCAGCTCGCGATTTTTCATGCTCTTCTTGGCCATTTTCCTACTCCAATCAGTTGCGGAACGGGAATTTGAATGCACGCAGCAGAGCGCGGCCTTCATCATCGTTCTTGGCAGTGGTGGTCAGGGTGATGTCCAGACCGCGGAGAGCATCGATCTTGTCGTAGTCGATTTCCGGGAAAATGATCTGCTCTTTAACGCCCATGCTGTAGTTGCCACGACCATCGAAGGACTTGGCATTCAGGCCGCGGAAGTCGCGAACCCGAGGCAGGGAGATCGACAGCAGACGATCCAGGAACTCGTACATACGCTCACGGCGCAGGGTCACTTTGACGCCGATCGGCCAACCTTCACGGACTTTAAAGCCAGCGATGGATTTCCGAGCGTAGGTCACAACGACTTTCTGGCCGGTGATCTTTTCCAGGTCAGCAACAGCGTGCTCGATGACTTTTTTGTCGCCGATCGCTTCGCCCAGACCCATGTTCAGGGTGATTTTGGTAACGCGCGGAACTTCCATCACGTTCGAAAGCTTAAGTTCTTCCTTAAGTTTCGGTGCGATTTCCTTCCGGTAAATCTCTTTTAGTCGTGCCATGGTCTTCTACCTAGCAGTGTTCAAGCATCAACCGCTTTTTGGGTCGACTTGAAGACACGAATTTTCTTACCGTCTTCTACTTTGAAACCAACGCGGTCAGCCTTGTTGGTTTCGCCGTTGAAGATGGCGACGTTAGAAGCGTGCAGTGGCGCTTCTTTCTCGACGATACCGCCTTGTACGCCCGACATCGGGTTAGGCTTGGTATGACGCTTGACCAGGTTCAGACCACCAACGACCAGACGGTCATCAGCAAGAACCTTCAGCACCTTACCGCGCTTACCTTTGTCTTTGCCGGCGATCACGATGATCTCGTCGTCACGACGAATCTTTTGCATGTCGGATCTCCTTACAGCACTTCTGGGGCGAGCGAGACGATCTTCATGAACTTCTCAGTACGAAGTTCACGGGTCACTGGCCCAAAGATACGGGTGCCGATCGGCTCTTGCTTGTTGTTCAGAAGAACAGCAGCGTTGCCATCAAAGCGGATAATGGAGCCATCTGCACGGCGAACGCCGTGACGAGTGCGGACTACAACAGCAGTCATCACTTGGCCTTTTTTCACTTTACCGCGAGGAATTGCTTCCTTCACGGTAACTTTGATGATGTCACCGATACCAGCGTAACGACGATGGGAGCCACCCAGCACCTTGATGCACATAACGCGGCGAGCGCCGCTGTTATCGGCCACATCGAGCATGGATTGAGTCTGAATCATATAATTTCTCCGACCCCTAGTCCTTAGACTTCCACAGCGCGTTCGAGAACATCAACCAGTGCCCAAGACTTGGTCTTGGCCAGCGGACGAGTTTCACGAATAGTGACTTTGTCGCCGATGTGGCACTGATTGGTTTCGTCGTGCGCGTGCAGCTTAGTCGAACGCTTAACGTATTTACCGTAGATCGGGTGCTTAACGCGACGCTCGATCAAAACGGTGATGGTTTTGTCCATCTTGTCGCTGACAACACGGCCAGTCAGCGTACGGACAGTCTTTTCGGCTTCAGCCATGATCACTTACCTGCCTGCTGGTTGAGCACAGTCTTCACGCGAGCGATGTCACGCTTAACTTGCGAGAGCAGATGAGACTGCCCCAACTGGCCAGTTGCTTTCTGCATACGCAGATTGAACTGGTCGCGCAGCAGGCCGAGCAGTTGCTCGTTCAGCTGCTGTGCGGATTTTTCACGAAGTTCATTCGCTTTCATCACATCACCGTCCGTTTAACAAAGGAGGTGGCGAGCGGCAGCTTTGCAGCAGCCAGGGCGAAAGCCTCACGCGCCAGCTCTTCAGAAACACCCTCGATTTCATACAGGACTTTGCCTGGCTGAATCTGGGCAACCCAGTATTCGACGTTACCCTTACCTTTACCCATCCGAACTTCGAGTGGCTTCTTGGAAATAGGCTTGTCCGGGAATACACGGATCCAGATCTTGCCGCCACGTTTAACGTGACGGGTCAGTGCACGACGCGCTGACTCGATCTGACGAGCGGTGAGACGACCACGAGCTACAGACTTCAGCGCATATTCGCCGAAGCTGACTTTGCTACCGCGCAATGCCAAGCCACGGTTGTGGCCGGTCATCTGCTTGCGGAACTTCGTACGCTTAGGTTGCAACATTTGGCGTACCCCTTACTTAGCAGCTTTTTTACGAGGCGCTGGTGCTTGTGGCTTCAGCTCTTCTTGGCGACCACCAATTACTTCGCCTTTGAAGATCCAAACCTTTACACCGATCACACCATAAGTGGTGTGAGCTTCGTAGTTGGCATAGTCGATGTCGGCACGCAGGGTGTGCAGTGGCACACGACCTTCGCGATACCATTCAGTACGTGCGATTTCAGCACCGCCGAGACGACCGCTCACTTGGATTTTGATGCCTTTGGCACCAATGCGCATGGCGTTCTGTACAGCGCGCTTCATAGCGCGACGGAACATTACACGGCGCTCCAGCTGCTGAGCTACGCTCTGCGCAACCAGCATACCGTCGAGTTCCGGCTTACGGATCTCTTCGATATTGATGTGCACAGGCACACCCATTTGCTTGGTCAGGTCCTGACGCAGTTTCTCAACATCTTCACCTTTCTTCCCGATAACGATACCTGGACGAGCGGTGTGGATGGTGATACGTGCAGTTTGAGCCGGACGATGGATATCGATACGGCTTACGGACGCGCTTTTTAGTTTGTCTTGGAGATACTCACGCACCTTCAGATCAGCGAACAAATAGTCCGCATAAGTCCGACCGTCTGCGTACCAGACGGAGGTGTGCTCCTTGACGATTCCCAGGCGAATGCCAATGGGATGTACTTTCTGACCCATCTCTTCGACTCCGTTACTTGTCAGCAACCTTGACAGTGATATGGCAAGACCGCTTGACGATGCGATCAGCACGGCCTTTGGCACGTGGCATGATGCGCTTCAGCGAACGCCCTTCGTTGACGAAAACGGTGCTGACTTTAAGGTCATCAACGTCTGCGCCTTCGTTATGCTCGGCGTTGGCTACGGCCGACTCCAGCACTTTCTTCATGATCTCGGCGGCTTTCTTACTGCTGAAAGCCAACAGGTTGAGCGCTTCGCCCACCTTCTTCCCGCGGATCTGGTCGGCGACCAAGCGGGCTTTCTGGGCGGAGATTCGAGCGCCCGACAACTTAGCGGCTACTTCCATCGTTCCTTACCCCTTAACGCTTGGCTTTCTTGTCTGCCACGTGCCCACGATAAGTGCGGGTACCGGCAAACTCGCCCAGTTTGTGGCCGACCATGTCTTCGTTCACGAGAACTGGAACATGTTGACGACCGTTGTGTACTGCGATGGTCAGACCGACCATTTGTGGCAGGATCATGGAACGGCGCGACCAGGTCTTAACTGGTTTGCGATCGTTCTTTTCCGCCGCCACTTCGATCTTCTTCAGTAGGTGAAGATCAATAAAAGGACCTTTTTTCAGAGAACGTGGCACTGTCGTATCCCTCTATTTACTTGCGACGACGGACGATCATTTTGTCGGTACGCTTATTACCACGAGTCTTCGCGCCCTTAGTCGGGAAGCCCCATGGCGATACCGGATGACGACCACCAGAGGTACGACCTTCACCACCACCGTGTGGGTGGTCAACCGGGTTCATGGCAACACCACGAACGGTTGGGCGAACGCCACGCCAGCGTTTGGCACCAGCTTTACCCAGCGAACGCAGGCTGTGCTCGGAGTTCGAGACTTCACCCAGGGTCGCACGGCATTCAGCCAGGACTTTACGCATTTCACCAGAGCGCAGACGCAGGGTCACGTAGACACCTTCACGAGCGATCAGCTGGGCCGAAGCACCTGCCGAACGAGCGATTTGCGCGCCTTTACCTGGCTTCAGTTCGATGCCGTGTACGGTGCTACCAACTGGAATGTTACGCAGTTGCAGAGCGTTGCCCGGCTTGATCGGCGCCAAGGCACCTGCGATCAGCTGGTCGCCAGCACTCACGCCTTTAGGGGCGATGATGTAGCGGCGCTCGCCGTCTGCGTACAGCAGCAAAGCGATGTGAGCAGTACGGTTTGGATCGTATTCGATACGCTCGACAGTGGCAGCGATGCCATCTTTGTCGTTGCGACGGAAATCGACCAGACGATAATGCTGCTTATGGCCACCACCGATGTGACGAGTGGTAATACGACCATTGTTGTTACGACCACCAGTCTTCGATTTTTTCTCGAGCAGCGGTGCGTGAGGAGCGCCTTTATGCAGCTCCTGGTTGACCACCTTGACCACAAAACGGCGGCCAGGGGAAGTCGGTTTGCATTTAACGATTGCCATGATGCACCCCTTCCTTACTCAGCACTGCTGCTGAAATCGAGATCTTGGCCTGGCTGAAGGGAGATAACTGCCTTCTTCCAGTCATTACGCTTGCCCAGACCGCGAGCAGTGCGCTTGCTCTTACCCAGAACATTCAGGGTAGTAACACGCTCTACTTTCACGCTGAACAGGCATTCGACGGCCTTCTTGATTTCCAGCTTGGTTGCGTCAGTTGCAACCTTGAAAACGAACTGGCCTTTCTTGTCAGCCAGAACCGTAGCCTTCTCGGAAACGTGCGGGCCAAGCAGAACTTTAAATACGCGTTCCTGGTTCATCCCAGCAGCTCCTCGAATTTCTTCACGGCCGACACGGTGATCAACACCTTGTCGTATGCGATCAGACTAACTGGATCGGAACCTTGCACGTCACGTACATCAACGTGTGGCAGGTTACGAGCAGCCAGGTACAGGTTCTGATCAACTACTTCAGACACGATCAAGACGTCAGTCAGGCCCATGCCGGTCAGTTTGTTCAGCAGATCTTTGGTCTTCGGTGCATCAACAGCGAAGTCCTGAACCACAACCAGACGATCAGTACGCACGAGTTCAGCAAGGATGGAGCGCAGTGCTGCGCGATACATCTTCTTGTTGAGCTTCTGAGTGTGATCCTGTGGACGAGCTGCGAAAGTGGTACCGCCGCCACGCCAGATTGGGCTACGGATAGTACCGGCACGAGCACGGCCAGTACCTTTCTGACGCCATGGGCGCTTACCGCCACCACGAACGTCGGAACGGGTCTTTTGCTGCTTGCTACCTTGACGGCCGCCGGCCATGTAGGCCACGACTGCTTGGTGAACCAGCGTCTCGTTGAATTCGCCGCCAAATGTCAGTTCGGAAACTTCGATCGCTTGAGCGTCATTTACATTTAATTGCATGTCAGCTTCCCCTTAACCGCGAGCCTTGGCTGCTGGACGTACAACCAAGTTGCCGCCAGTAGCGCCAGGAACAGCGCCCTTGACCAACAACAGATTGCGTTCAGCGTCCACGCGCACTACTTCAAGGGACTGCACGGTCACGCGCTCAGCGCCCATATGACCGGACATTTTCTTGCCCTTGAATACACGACCAGGAGTCTGGCACTGGCCGATAGAGCCTGGAACGCGGTGGGACACGGAGTTACCGTGGGTATTATCTTGCCCGCGGAAGTTCCAACGCTTGATCGTACCCTGGAAGCCTTTACCTTTGGACTGACCGGTTACATCAACCAGTTGACCAGCAGCGAAGATTTCAGCGTTGATCAGATCGCCGGCCTGGTAGTCGCCTTCTTCAAGACGGAATTCCATTACGGTACGACCAGCGGCAACGTTCGCCTTGGCGAAGTGGCCAGCTTGAGCAGCTGTAACACGCGAAGCACGACGCTCGCCTACAGTGACTTGCACTGCACGATAGCCATCGGTCTCTTCAGTTTTGAACTGGGTGACGCGATTCGGCTCGATCTCAATGACCGTGACCGGAATGGAGACACCTTCTTCGGTGAAAATACGGGTCATACCGCATTTACGACCGACTACACCAATAGTCATGTTGTAAACCTCATGAGTGTACGGGGCTTTCACCCGCTATGGCCGCCCATTTCAGAGCGTTACACGACTAAGACCGAGTCTTAGCCGAGGCTGATCTGCACTTCCACACCGGCCGCAAGATCAAGCTTCATAAGAGCATCAACGGTTTTATCCGTTGGCTGGACGATGTCCAGAACGCGCTTATGAGTACGGATCTCGTACTGGTCACGCGCGTCTTTGTTGACGTGCGGGGAGACCAGAACGGTGAACCGCTCTTTACGGGTAGGCAGTGGAATTGGACCACGCACTTGAGCACCAGTACGTTTCGCGGTTTCCACGATTTCCTGGGTGGATTGGTCGATCAGGCGATGGTCAAAAGCCTTCAACCTGATACGGATTTGCTGATTTTGCATTGGATTTCAGACTCCGGCTGCTATTCCCACCGAGCGCAATACGCCCGTTAAAAGGAGGCGCAATTCTATAGACGGGCCAACAGAGTGTCAACCCAATAAAAAACCCCCGCCAGCGGAGACCGCTAGCGAGGGCTTTTTAATCAATCAACGCTTAGGCGATGATTTTGGCTACGACGCCAGCGCCGACGGTACGACCGCCTTCACGAATAGCGAAACGCAGACCATCTTCCATTGCGATGGTTTTGATCAGGGTGACAACCATTTTGATGTTGTCGCCTGGCATTACCATTTCAACGCCTTCCGGCAGTTCGCAGTTACCGGTCACGTCAGTGGTCCGGAAGTAGAACTGTGGACGGTAGCCTTTGAAGAACGGAGTGTGACGACCGCCTTCTTCTTTGCTCAGCACGTACACTTCAGCTTCGAAGGTAGTGTGCGGCTTAACCGAACCTGGCTTGACCAGAACCTGGCCACGCTCTACGTCGTCACGCTTGGTGCCGCGCAGCAGCACGCCGCAGTTCTCGCCAGCACGACCTTCGTCGAGCAGCTTACGGAACATTTCAACACCGGTGCAGGTGGTGACAGTAGTGTCACGCAGACCAACGATTTCCAGTGGATCCTGAACCTTGACGATACCGCGCTCGATACGGCCAGTTACAACAGTACCGCGACCGGAGATCGAGAATACGTCTTCGATTGGCATCAGGAACGGCTTGTCGATAACACGAACTGGATCTGGAATGTAGCTGTCCAGAGTCTCAACCAGTTTACGAACGGCAGTGGTGCCCATTTCGTTGTCGTCTTGGCCGTTCAGAGCCATCAGAGCGGAACCGATGATGATCGGAGTGTCGTCACCTGGGAAGTCGTAAGTGCTCAGCAGATCGCGCACTTCCATCTCAACCAGTTCCAGCAGCTCAGCGTCGTCAACCATGTCAGCCTTGTTCAGGAAGACAACGATGTACGGAACGCCAACCTGACGGGACAGCAGGATGTGCTCACGGGTTTGTGGCATCGGACCATCAGCGGCCGAGCAAACCAGGATAGCGCCGTCCATCTGAGCAGCACCGGTGATCATGTTCTTCACATAGTCAGCGTGACCTGGGCAGTCAACGTGAGCGTAGTGACGGATCAGCGAGTTGTATTCAACGTGCGCGGTGTTGATGGTGATACCACGAGCCTTCTCTTCTGGAGCGCTGTCGATCTTGTCGAAAGCAACAACAGCCGAACCGAAAACTTCGGAGCAGACGCGAGTCAGAGCAGCGGTCAGCGTGGTTTTACCGTGGTCAACGTGACCAATGGTGCCAACGTTGACGTGCGGGAGGGTACGGTCAAATTTTTCTTTAGCCACGACAATTAACTCCTTGCCTAAAGGACTGAATCAGCCTTGTTTTTTGGTGACAGTTTCGACGATGTGCGCCGGAGCTGTATCGTATTTTTTGAATTCCATAGAGTAGCTTGCGCGACCCTGGGACATGGAACGGACGTCGGTCGCATAACCGAACATCTCACCCAGCGGAACCTCGGCGCGAATAACCTTGCCGGATACCGTGTCTTCCATACCCTGGATCATGCCACGACGACGGTTAAGGTCGCCCATCACATCACCCATATAGTCTTCAGGCGTAACAACCTCTACCGCCATGATCGGCTCAAGCAGCTCACCACCACCTTTGGTAGCCAATTGCTTGGTAGCCATGGAAGCAGCAACCTTAAACGCCATCTCATTGGAGTCGACGTCATGGTAAGAACCATCGAACACGGTAGCCTTCAGGCCGATCAGCGGATAGCCGGCAACAACGCCGTTCTTCATCTGCTCTTCGATACCCTTCTGGATTGCCGGGATGTATTCCTTAGGAACCACACCACCAACAACTTCGTTCAGGAATTGCAGACCTTCCTGACCTTCGTCAGCAGGAGCAAAACGAATCCAGCAATGGCCGAACTGGCCACGACCGCCGGACTGACGAACGAACTTACCTTCGATCTCACAGCTCTTCGTGATGCGCTCACGATAGGAAACCTGAGGCTTACCGATGTTGGCTTCGACGTTGAACTCACGGCGCATCCGGTCAACCAGGATGTCCAGGTGCAACTCGCCCATGCCGGAGATGATCGTCTGACCAGTCTCTTCATCAGTTTTGACGCGGAAAGATGGATCTTCCTGAGCAAGCTTGCCCAGAGCGATACCCATTTTTTCCTGGTCATCCTTGGTCTTAGGCTCAACGGCAACCGAAATAACCGGCTCCGGGAAGTCCATGCGAACCAGGATGATTGGCTTGTCAGCGGTGCACAAGGTTTCACCAGTGGTGACGTCCTTCATGCCGATCAAGGCCGCGATGTCACCAGCGCGTACTTCCTTGATTTCTTCACGGGCGTTTGCGTGCATTTGCACCATACGACCCACGCGCTCTTTCTTGCCTTTAACCGAGTTGATAACGCCGTCGCCGGAGCTCAACACGCCCGAGTAAACTCGAACGAAGGTCAAAGTACCCACGAATGGGTCAGTAGCAATCTTGAACGCCAGAGCCGAGAACGGCTCGCTGTCGTCTGCATGACGCTCCAGTTCGATAGTCTCGTCATCCGGGTCAGTACCCTTGATGGCAGGAATGTCGACCGGTGCAGGCAGGTAGTCGATAACGGCGTCGAGAACCAGGGGAACACCCTTGTTCTTGAAGGAAGAACCGCAAACAGCCAAGACGATTTCGCCAGCGATAGTACGCTGACGCAGAGCAGCCTTGATTTCTTCGACGGTGAGTTCTTCACCCTCGAGGTACTTGTTCATCAGATCTTCGTTGGCTTCGGCAGCAGCCTCAACCATGTTGCTGCGCCACTCTTCAGCCAGTTCCAGCATATCTGCAGGAATAGCTTCGCGACGTGGCACCATGCCTTTATCAGCATCGTCCCAGTAAACCGCTTCCATGCTCATCAGATCGATCTGACCACGGAAGTTGTCTTCGGAACCGATCGCCAACTGGATAGGCACCGGAGTGTGACCCAGACGCTGTTTGATCTGAGCAACTACACGCAGGAAGTTAGCACCCGCGCGGTCCATCTTGTTTACGTAAACAAGACGTGGAACGCCGTACTTGTTGGCTTGACGCCATACGGTTTCCGACTGAGGCTCAACACCCGAGGTACCGCAGAACACAACTACCGCGCCGTCGAGTACGCGCAGGGAACGCTCAACTTCAATAGTGAAGTCTACGTGGCCCGGGGTATCGATTACGTTGAAACGGTATTTGTCGAACTGCTTGGCAGAACCCTGCCAGAAGGTGGTGATTGCAGCAGAAGTAATGGTAATACCACGCTCCTGCTCCTGCACCATCCAGTCGGTGGTCGCGGCGCCGTCATGCACCTCGCCCATCTTGTGGTTTACGCCGGTGTAAAAAAGGACGCGCTCGGTAGTGGTGGTTTTACCAGCATCCACGTGAGCAACGATACCAATGTTACGGTAGCGGTTAATCGGAGTAGTACGAGCCATAAAGCCCTCGCAAAATTAGTGACGCTGAAATTAGAAGCGGTAGTGCGAGAAAGCTTTGTTAGCTTCGGCCATACGGTGCACGTCTTCACGCTTCTTAACAGCAGCACCTTTACCTTCAGCAGCATCCAACAGTTCGCCAGCCAAACGCAGAGCCATAGACTTCTCGCCGCGCTTACGGGCGAAGTCTACCAACCAGCGCATTGCCAGGGCGTTACGACGGGACGGACGAACTTCGACTGGAACCTGGTAAGTAGCACCGCCTACACGGCGCGACTTCACTTCGACCAGCGGAGCGATGGCGTCGAGAGCTTTCTCGAAGATTTCCAGGGGGTCGCTGTTCTTGCGTTCTTTAACCTTTTCCAGCGCGCCATAAACGATACGCTCGGCAACGGCTTTCTTGCCGCTTTCCATTACGTGGTTCATGAACTTGGCCAGAATTTGGCTTCCGTATTTTGGATCGTCAAGCACTTCGCGCTTGGCTGCTACGCGTCTTCTTGGCATGGATAAGCCCTCAAACGGTCTTCAGGTTCGCTCGGAATCATTGCCCTTTCGGGACGCCTCCGACCTTACTCTTATCGACTCAGAAAATAAGATGATTCAGTTTTTACAAAAAGCCGCTACTACTTAGGCTTCTTGGTACCGTACTTCGAACGACCTTGGTTACGACCTTTAACGCCGGAGGTATCCAGGGAGCCGCGAACGGTGTGGTAACGAACACCTGGCAAGTCTTTTACACGACCGCCGCGGATCAGTACCACGCTGTGCTCTTGCAGGTTGTGGCCTTCACCGCCGATGTACGAGGAAACCTCGAAACCGTTGGTCAGACGCACACGGCATACTTTACGCAGTGCCGAGTTAGGTTTTTTCGGCGTAGTGGTATACACGCGAGTGCACACGCCACGACGTTGCGGGCAGTTCTGCAGCGCAGGCACGTCGGATTTCTCGACGATACGCTTACGCGGCTGACGTACCAGCTGGTTGATAGTTGCCATCTACTAGCTCCACTGTTGTCTTTCGACATAAACAAAATGGCAGAGCACAAGCTCCACCAAATTTAGGGGTACAAGAGTCTAAAGAGGATCTTGTCCCCAGTCAAGGCAAGGCCCCGACCTCATCGCCCAACTCGCCAAGGTAAAAACACCTTGGTGAGTTGCTCGATGAAGGCCAGGGCCCTATCTCAATCTACTGCAGACCTCAGTTGCCGCTGGAGTTCAGCGCTTCGGTCAGTGCAGCTTCAACTTCACTTGCGCTTACGCGCAGCGGCTTGTCTGCTTCACGACGACGCTTACGCTCGCTGTGATACGCCAGGCCGGTACCGGCTGGGATCAGACGACCCACAACCACGTTCTCTTTCAGGCCGCGCAGGTAATCGCGCTTGCCGGTTACCGCCGCTTCGGTCAGTACGCGAGTGGTCTCTTGGAAAGAGGCCGCCGAGATGAACGATTCGGTGGACAACGACGCCTTGGTGATACCCAGCAGCACACGAGTAAATTTGGAAACAAATTTATCGTCGCCAGCCAGACGCTCGTTTTCTACCAGTACGTGAGTCAACTCCATCTGGTCGCCCTTGATGAAGGTGGAATCGCCAGATTCAGCGATCTCAACCTTACGCAGCATCTGACGCAGAATGGTCTCGATGTGCTTATCGTTGATCTTCACGCCTTGCAGACGGTAAACGTCCTGGATCTCGTTAACGATGTACTTGGCCAGCGCACTCACACCCAGCAGACGCAAGATGTCGTGTGGATCGCTTGGACCGTCGGAGATAACTTCGCCGCGGTTCACTTGCTCGCCTTCGAAGACGTTCAGGTGACGCCACTTTGGAATCAGCTCTTCGTACGGATCGGTACCGTCGTTCGGGGTGATAACCAGACGGCGCTTGCCTTTGGTCTCTTTACCGAACGCGATGGTGCCGCTGACTTCAGCCAGAATCGACGCTTCTTTCGGACGACGAGCTTCGAACAAGTCGGCAACACGCGGCAGACCACCGGTGATGTCACGGGTCTTCGAAGTTTCTTGCGGGATACGAGCGATAACATCACCGATCGCGATCTTCGCACCATCCGCTACACCGACCAGGGCGTTGGCTGGCAGGAAGTACTGAGCGATAACGTCAGTACCTGGCAGCAACAGATCCTTGCCGTTGTCATCGACCATCTTCACAGCAGGACGAATGTCCTTGCCGGCAGCTGGACGATCTTTCGCGTCGAGCACTTCAATGTTGGTCATACCGGTCAATTCGTCAGTCTGACGCTTGATCGTGATGCCTTCTTCCATGCCCACGTAGGTCACGGTACCTTTCATTTCGGTAACGATTGGGTGAGTGTGCGGATCCCACTTGGCCACGATTGCGCCAGCGTCGACCTTGTCACCTTCCTTAACCGAAATCACAGCACCGTACGGCAGCTTGTAACGCTCGCGCTCACGACCGAAGTCATCAGCGATTGCCAGCTCACCGGAACGGGACACAGCAACCAGGTGACCATCCACTCGCTCAACGTGCTTCAGGTTATGCAGACGGACGGTACCGCCATTCTTCACCTGAACGCTGTCAGCTGCGGAGGTCCGGCTTGCCGCACCACCGATGTGGAACGTACGCATTGTCAGCTGGGTACCCGGCTCACCGATCGACTGAGCAGCGATAACGCCGACAGCTTCACCAATGTTCACCTGGTGACCACGAGCCAAGTCACGGCCGTAGCACTTGGCGCAAATGCCGTAGCGGGTTTCGCAGCTGATCGGCGAACGCACGATCACTTCGTCGATGCTGTTTAGCTCGATGAACTCGACCCACTTCTCATCTACCAGGGTGCCGGCAGGAACGATAACTTCCTCGGTACCCGGCTTGAATACGTCACGGGCAATAACACGACCCAATACGCGCTCACCCAGCGGCTCTACAACGTCACCGCCTTCAATGTGCGGAGTCATCAACAGGCCGTGCTCGGTGCCGCAATCGATCTCGGTTACAACCAGATCCTGCGCCACGTCTACCAGACGACGAGTCAGGTAACCGGAGTTCGCAGTTTTCAACGCGGTATCCGCCAAACCTTTACGAGCACCGTGAGTCGAGATGAAGTACTGAAGTACGCTCAAACCTTCACGGAAGTTCGCAGTAATCGGCGTTTCAATGATGGAGCCGTCCGGCTTGGCCATCAGGCCACGCATACCGGCGAGCTGACGGATCTGCGCCGCAGAACCCCGTGCGCCCGAGTCGGCCATCATGTACATCGAGTTGAACGATTCTTGCTCGACTTCGACACCATTGCGGTCGATGACTTTCTCTTTCGAGAGGTTGGCCATCATCGCCTTGGAAACTTCGTCGTTCGCTTTCGACCAAAGGTCGATCACTTTGTTGTACTTCTCGCCCTGGGTTACCAGGCCGGAGGCGTACTGGCTTTCGATCTCTTTCACTTCGTCGGTAGCAGCACCGATGATGCGGGCTTTTTCATCCGGGATAACGAAGTCGTTAACACCGATGGAAACGCCGGAAATGGTCGAATAAGCAAAACCGGTGTACATCAACTGGTCAGCGAAGATCACGGTCTCTTTCAGACCAACCACGCGGTAGCACTGGTTGATCAGCTTGGAGATCGCCTTTTTCTTCATCGGCAGGTTGACGACGTCGAAGGACAGACCTTTAGGCACAACCTGGAACAGCAGCGCACGGCCGACAGTGGTGTCGACAATACGGGTGCCGCTCACGCTGCCGCCATCACGATCGTTAACGGTTTCGTTGATACGAACCTTGATCTTGGCGTGCAGCGCAGCTTCGCCGGCGCGGAATACGCGGTCGACTTCCTGCAGGTCAGCGAAGATACGACCTTCGCCCTTGGCATTGATCGCTTCACGGGTCATGTAATACAGACCCAATACAACGTCCTGCGACGGAACGATGATTGGCTCACCGTTGGCTGGCGACAGAATGTTGTTGGTCGACATCATCAACGCACGCGCTTCCAACTGGGCTTCCAGCGTCAGCGGTACGTGCACGGCCATTTGGTCGCCGTCGAAGTCGGCGTTGTACGCAGCACAGACCAACGGGTGCAGCTGGATAGCCTTACCTTCGATCAGTACCGGTTCAAACGCCTGGATACCCAGACGGTGAAGGGTCGGTGCACGGTTGAGAAGCACTGGGTGTTCGCGGATTACTTCAGCGAGTACGTCCCAAACCTCTGGCAGCTCACGCTCGACCATCTTCTTGGCAGCTTTGATGGTGGTAGCGAGACCACGCATTTCCAGCTTGCCGAAAATGAACGGCTTGAACAGCTCGAGAGCCATCTTCTTCGGCAGACCGCACTGGTGCAGACGCAGGGTCGGACCCACGGTAATTACCGAACGACCGGAGTAGTCAACACGCTTACCGAGCAAGTTCTGACGGAAACGACCTTGCTTACCCTTGATCATGTCAGCCAGGGATTTCAGAGGACGCTTGTTGGAACCGGTGATAGCGCGGCCACGACGACCGTTGTCGAGCAATGCGTCGACGGCTTCCTGCAACATACGTTTTTCGTTGCGCACGATGATGTCCGGAGCGGACAGATCAAGCAGGCGCTTCAAACGGTTGTTACGGTTGATCACTCGACGATACAGATCGTTGAGGTCGGAAGTCGCGAAGCGACCGCCATCCAGCGGGACCAGTGGACGCAGATCTGGCGGCAGAACCGGCAGAACGGTCAGCACCATCCACTCTGGCAGGTTGCCGGAACCCTGGAAGGCTTCCATCAACTTCAGACGCTTGGACAGCTTCTTGATTTTGGTTTCGGAGTTGGTTTGCGGAATCTCTTCACGCAGACGACCAATCTCGTGCTCCAGATCGATAGCGTGCAACAGCTCACGAACAGCTTCGGCACCCATGCGGGCATCGAAATCGTCACCGAACTCTTCCAGCGCTTCGAAGTACTGCTCGTCGTTCAGCAGCTGACCCTTTTCAAGGGTGGTCATGCCTGGATCGATAACGACATAGCTCTCAAAGTAGAGAACGCGTTCGATATCACGCAGGGTCATGTCCATCAGCAAGCCGATACGGGACGGCAGCGATTTCAGGAACCAGATGTGGGCAACCGGAGAAGCCAGTTCGATGTGCGCCATGCGCTCACGACGAACCTTGGCCAGTGCAACTTCAACGCCGCACTTCTCGCAGATCACACCGCGGTGTTTCAGGCGCTTGTACTTACCGCACAGGCACTCGTAATCCTTAACCGGGCCAAAGATCTTGGCGCAGAACAGGCCGTCACGCTCGGGTTTGAACGTACGGTAGTTGATGGTTTCCGGCTTTTTAACTTCACCGAACGACCACGAACGGATCATCTCAGGCGATGCCAATCCGATACGGATGGCGTCGAACTCTTCGACTTGACCCTGGTTTTTCAGCAAATTCAGTAGGTCTTTCAAGGCCTTTCCTCCTGGCGGAGCAGAGAGCGGGCAATCCAGCCCCGCTCTCGATTCGCGTCACGTGTTATTCGGTTTCCAGATCGATATCGATGCCGAGGGAACGAATTTCTTTGATCAACACGTTGAAGGACTCGGGCATGCCCGGCTCCATACGGTGATCGCCGTCCACGATGTTTTTGTACATCTTGGTCCGACCGTTCACATCGTCCGACTTCACTGTGAGCATTTCTTGCAGAGTGTATGCAGCACCGTATGCTTCCAGTGCCCAGACCTCCATCTCCCCGAAACGCTGACCACCGAACTGCGCCTTACCACCCAGCGGCTGCTGGGTAACCAGGCTGTACGAACCGGTAGAACGAGCGTGCATCTTGTCGTCTACCAAGTGGTTCAGCTTCAGCATGTACATGTAGCCAACAGTAACCGGGCGCTCGAACTTGTTGCCGGTACGGCCGTCGGTCAACTGCATCTGGCCGCTTTCTGGCAGGTCAGCCAGTTTCAGCATGGCCTTGATTTCGATTTCCTTGGCACCGTCGAACACCGGAGTGGCCATCGGTACGCCGCCGCGCAGGTTTTTCGCCAGATCCAGGATTTCCTGATCGGAGAAGCTATCCAGATCTTCGTTACGGCCGCCGATCTGGTTGTAGATCTCGTCCAGGAACTTGCGCAGTTCAGCAACTTTACGCTGCTCTTCGATCATGCGATTGATCTTCTCGCCCAAGCCTTTAGCCGCGAGGCCCAGGTGGGTTTCGAGAATCTGACCAACGTTCATACGCGAAGGTACGCCCAACGGGTTGAGAACGACGTCGACCGGGGTGCCATTGGCATCGTGCGGCATGTCTTCAACCGGCATGATCACGGAGACCACACCTTTGTTACCGTGACGACCGGCCATCTTGTCGCCCGGTTGGATGCGACGACGGATTGCCAGGTAAACCTTGACGATTTTCAGCACGCCTGGAGCCAGGTCATCGCCCTGCTGCAGTTTGCGCTTCTTGTCTTCGAACTTGTCGTCCAGCAGACGGCGACGATCAACGATATAGGCCTGAGCCTTCTCGAGCTGCTCGTTAAGAGCGTCTTCAACCATGCGCAGTTTGAACCACTGACCATGCTCAAGACCGTCGAGTACTTCGTCGGTGATGTCCTGACCTTTCTTCAGACCGGCGCCGCCTTCGGCTTTATGGCCGACCAGGGCGGAACGCAGACGTTCGAAAGTAGCGCCTTCAACGATGCGGAACTCTTCGTTCAGATCCTTGCGGATCTCGTCGAGCTGGCTCTTCTCGATCGACAGTGCACGAGCATCACGCTCAACGCCGTCACGAGTGAAGACCTGTACGTCGATGACAGTACCTTTGGTACCGGTAGGTACGCGCAGGGAGGTGTCTTTAACGTCGCTGGCTTTTTCACCGAAGATTGCACGCAGCAGTTTCTCTTCCGGAGTCAGCTGGGTCTCGCCTTTCGGAGTGACCTTGCCCACCAGGATGTCGCCCGCGCCAACTTCAGCACCTACGTAAACGATACCGGCTTCGTCCAGCTTGTTCAGTGCAGCTTCACCCACATTAGGGATGTCTGCAGTGATTTCCTCTGGCCCAAGCTTGGTGTCACGTGCCACACAGGTCAGTTCCTGAATGTGGATCGTGGTAAAGCGGTCTTCCTGAACAACTCGTTCCGACAAGCAGATGGAGTCTTCGAAGTTGTAACCGTTCCAGGCCATGAACGCGATGCGCATGTTCTGACCCAACGCCAGCTCACCCATATCGGTGGACGGGCCATCAGCCATGATGTCGCTACGCTGAACACGATCACCTTTACGCACCAGCGGACGCTGGTTGATGCATGTGTTCTGGTTGGAGCGGGTGTATTTGGTCAGGTTGTAGATGTCGACACCAGCTTCACCGGTTTCAACTTCGTCATCAGCAACACGAACCACGATACGGCTTGCATCAACGGAATCGATAACACCGCCACGACGAGCCACGACGCAAACGCCGGAGTCACGAGCTACGTTACGCTCCATGCCGGTACCGACCAGCGGCTTGTCAGCACGCAGGGTGGGTACAGCTTGACGCTGCATGTTGGAACCCATCAACGCACGGTTGGCGTCATCGTGCTCGAGGAACGGGATCAGCGACGCTGCAACCGAAACTACCTGCTTCGGCGATACGTCCATCAAGGTGACGTCTTCTGGCGCCTTGACGGTGAACTCGTTCAAGTGACGAACAGCTACCAGCTCGTCGATCAGCATCTTCTTGTCGTTCATCGTGGCCGAAGCCTGAGCGATCACGTGATCAGCTTCTTCGATGGCGGACAGGAACACGATCTCGTCGGTAACCAGAGCGTCTTTCACCACACGGTACGGGCTCTCGAGGAAGCCGTACTGGTTGGTGCGCGCATAGGCCGCCAAGGAGTTGATCAGACCGATGTTCGGACCTTCCGGCGTTTCGATCGGGCATACACGACCGTAGTGAGTCGGGTGTACGTCACGAACTTCAAAGCCAGCACGCTCACGCGTCAGACCGCCCGGGCCCAGTGCAGAAACACGGCGCTTGTGGGTGATCTCGGACAGCGGGTTGTTCTGGTCCATGAACTGGGAAAGCTGGCTGGAACCGAAGAACTCTTTCACCGCCGCAGCCACTGGCTTGGCGTTGATCAAGTCTTGCGGCATCAGGCCTTCGCTTTCAGCCATCGACAGACGCTCTTTGACCGCACGCTCAACACGTACCAGGCCAACGCGGAACTGGTTCTCGGCCATTTCGCCTACGCAGCGAACACGACGGTTACCCAGGTGGTCGATGTCATCGACGATGCCCTTGCCGTTACGGATGTCGACCAGAGTCTTCAGGACCGCAACGATGTCTTCCTTGCACAGCACGCCCGAACCTTCGATCTCGGTACGACCGATACGACGGTTGAACTTCATCCGGCCGACCGCAGACAGGTCATAACGCTCAGGGCTGAAGAACAGGTTGTTGAACAGGGTTTCGGCAGCGTCTTTGGTTGGCGGCTCGCCAGGACGCATCATGCGATAGATCTCGACCAGCGCTTCCAGTTGGTTGCTGGTGGAGTCGATCTTCAACGTGTCGGAGACGAACGGACCGCAGTCGATATCGTTGGTGTACAGAGTTTCGATACGAACGACCTGAGACTTGGCGATTTTTGCCAGGATCTCGGTATTCAGCTCGGTATTGCACTCTGCCAGGATTTCGCCGGTGGCCGGATGCACGATGACCTTGGCGGTAGTGCGACCCAGGACGTAGTCCAGAGGCACTTCCAGCTCTTTGATCCCGGCTTTTTCCAGCTGGTTGATGTGACGAGCGGTGATACGACGACCTTGCTCGACAATAACCTTGCCTTTGTCATCCAGAATATCGAGGACGGCAATTTCACCACGCAGGCGCTGAGGCACCAGCTCCAGGCTCAGGTTTTCACCCTTCACATGGAATACGTTGGTGGTATAGAAAGCGTCCAGCACTTCTTCTGTGGTGTAGCCCAGCGCGCGCAGCAGTACCGATGCAGGTAGCTTGCGACGACGGTCGATACGTACGAATACGCAATCTTTCGGGTCGAACTCGAAGTCCAACCACGAACCACGGTAAGGAATGATCCGCGCCGAGTACAGCAGCTTACCGGAGCTGTGCGTCTTGCCACGGTCGTGGTCGAAGAAAACGCCAGGGGAACGGTGCAGCTGGGAAACGATTACACGCTCGGTACCGTTAATTACGAAGGTACCGTTCTCAGTCATCAGGGGGATTTCACCCATGTAGACTTCTTGCTCTTTGATGTCCTTGATCGCTTTGTTCGACGATTCTTTGTCGAAAATGATCAGGCGCACTTTTACCCGCAAAGGTACGGCGTAAGTTACACCGCGCAACACGCATTCTTTGACATCAAACGCCGGTTCGCCCAGACGATAACCGACATACTCCAACGCAGCATTGCCGGAGTAGCTGATGATCGGGAAAACGGATTTGAAGGCCGCATGCAGGCCCACGTCGCGGAACTGATCTTTAGTCGCTCCCGCTTGCAAGAATTCACGATACGAATCCAGCTGGATGGCCAGGAGGTACGGCACATCCATGACGTCCGGCAACTTGCTAAAGTCCTTGCGGATACGTTTTTTCTCAGTATATGAGTAAGCCATCAGCGTTCCCCAGCTTGGTCACCTGCTTGTTTGGCCCCTCCCGACGGGAGCAGCCAGAAAATCGTGCAAACCCCATGGTTTGCGCCACCGCACAGGGTGGTTACAGCTCGTTAGAGACACCGACCCAGTCGGCTGCCAATAACGGAAAAAGGCCGGTGGCAAGAGCCACCAGCCATCAGCCTGTCGCTTAACGCTCGGGCTGGAAACGCAAAGTCGATGCTTACTTCAGCTCGACTTTAGCGCCTGCTTCTTCCAGAGTTGCTTTGGCTTTGTCAGCTGCTTCTTTAGCTACAGCTTCCAGAACCAGGGCAGGAGCGCCGTCAACTACAGCCTTGGCTTCTTTCAGGCCCAGACCGGTCAGTTCACGTACAGCCTTGATCACGTTAACTTTCTTCTCGCCAGCTTCGAGCAGCATGACGTTGAATTCAGTTTGTTCTTCAACAACGGCAGCAACAGCAGCTGGACCAGCGGAAGCAGCGGCAGCGGAAACGCCGAACTTCTCTTCCATGGCCTTGATCAGCTCAACGATTTCCAGAACGGATTTTTCGCCGATTGCTTCGATGATTTGGTCGTTAGTCAGAGACATGACTATAAATTCCTGTATTGGGGTGACGGCCTAAGCGGCCATCGAAATAAACAATAAACGCAAAAGGAGATGCTCAGCCTTAGGCTGCGGCAGCTTCTTTCTGGTCGCGAAGAGCCGCCAGAGTACGAGCCAATTTGCTGGTTGCGCCTTGAATCACGCTCATCAGCTGAGAAATTGCTTCGTCACGGGTCGGCAGGCTTGCCAGTACGTCGATCTGATTAGCTGCGAGGAACTTGCCCTCGAACGCAGCTGCCTTGATCTCGAACTTGTCCTGACCTTTGGCAAACTCTTTGAAGATACGAGCAGCAGCGCCCGGATGTTCTTTGGAGAATGCGATCAAGGTCGGGCCAGTGAACACGTCGTTGAGCACGTCATATTGAGTGCCAGCAACAGCGCGCTTGAGCAGGGTGTTACGTACAACGCGTACGTAAACGCCAGCTTCACGGGCCTCTTTACGGAGTCCGGTCATAGCGCCTACTGTCACACCACGGGCATCAGCCACGACAGCGGACAGAGCAGCTTTGGCAGCCTCGTTGACTTCAGCGACGATGGCCTTCTTGTCTTCGAGTTTAATTGCCACGGGTTTAACTCCTGCTTGTTACCGTTTCATCCAACCGAGGCCGGATGTCGTTTTGGTGTCTGATTCGGTAAGGAACCGGGAGCACCATCTGCGTAGGCTTGAGGTTTAAGACTTGCGTCGCCTACGGTCTTGGATAGCCCCCGCCAGGCAGGGACCCCAATCTTTCAGTTGGCGCAATCGCTTGCACCAACTTGTGTTCTTATACGTCCAGCGAGCCTTGGTCGATGACCAGACCTGGGCCCATAGTGGTGCTCAGGGTAACGCGCTTGACGTAGATGCCTTTCGAAGAAGCTGGCTTGATACGCTTCAGATCAGCGATCAGTGCTTCAACGTTTTCCTTCAGCTTGACGGCGTCGAAACCGACCTTGCCAACGGAAGTGTGGATGATGCCGTTTTTGTCGGTGCGATAACGAACCTGACCAGCCTTGGCGTTTTTAACCGCGGTAGCTACGTCTGGAGTTACGGTGCCGACTTTAGGGTTAGGCATCAGGCCGCGTGGACCGAGGATCTGACCCAACTGACCTACAACGCGCATTGCATCCGGGGAAGCAATTACGACGTCATAGTTCAGGTCGCCGCCTTTCATTTCGGCAGCCAGGTCGTCCATGCCAACGCGATCTGCGCCGGCAGCCAGAGCTGCTTCAGCAGCTGGGCCTTGGGTGAACACAGCAACGCGAACGGTCTTGCCAGTGCCGTGTGGCAGCACAGTAGCGCTACGAACGACCTGGTCGGATTTACGCGGGTCAACACCCAGGTTTACAGCAACGTCAACGGACTCGCTGAACTTGACAGTCGACAGCTCAGTCAGCAGAGCAGCAGCGTCTACAAAGTTGTAGGACTTGCCCGCTTCGATTTTGCCGGCGATAGCCTTTTGGCGCTTGGTCAGCTTAGCCATTACACACCCTCCACGTTAAGGCCCATGCTACGAGCAGAACCGGCGATGGTACGCACGGCTGCATCCATATCAGCTGCAGTCAGATCCGCGTTTTTGGTTTTCGCGATTTCTTCCAGCTGAGCACGGGTCACGGTGCCAACCTTAACGGTGTTAGGACGAGCGGAACCGCTAGTCAGACCAGCAGCTTTCTTCAATAGAACCGAAGCCGGGGTCGACTTGGTTTCGAAGGTGAAGCTACGGTCGCTGTATACAGTGATGATCACTGGAGTCGGCAGACCTGGCTCAATACCCTGAGTACGGGCGTTGAAAGCCTTGCAGAACTCCATGATGTTCACGCCGTGCTGACCCAGAGCTGGACCGACGGGTGGGCTTGGGTTGGCCTGAGCGGCCTTCACTTGCAGCTTGATGTAAGCGGTAATCTTCTTGGCCATGAGGCACTCCAATTACGGGTTCAGACGCCTGAAAAGGCTCCCCGGTTACTTGCGCGTTTATCCCAGTGACGAAAAAACCCCACAGCCTGGGGCTGCGGGGTATGGGATTCTCGTTCAGTTATGCCTTTTCGACCTGACTGAACTCTAGCTCTACCGGGGTAGAGCGACCGAAAATGAGCACAGCCACTTGGATGCGACTCTTTTCGTAGTTAACTTCTTCGACCGTGCCATTAAAATCAGCGAACGGACCATCAGTGACGCGAACAACTTCACCTGGCTCGAACAGCGTCTTAGGCTTGGGCTTGTCGCTACCGTCAGCGACGCGACGCAGGATAGCTTCCGCCTCCTTGTCGGTGATCGGCGCAGGTTTGTCGGCAGTACCGCCAATAAAGCCCATCACGCGAGGAGTGTCCTTGACCAAGTGCCAAGTACCCTCGTTCATGTCCATCTGTACCAGCACGTAACCTGGGAAGAATTTACGCTCGCTTTTGCGCTTCTGGCCATTACGCATTTCAACCACTTCTTCAGTGGGAACCAGAATTTCGCCGAATCCATCTTCCATGCCAGCCAGCTTTACGCGCTCTACCAACGAGCGCATTACATGCTTCTCGTAACCCGAGTAAGCATGCACAACGTACCAACGCTTAGCCACGGGACACCCTTAGCCAACAATCAAGGAAACAAGCCAACCGAGCAGGGAATCAAGCCCCCACAACAGCAACGCCATAACCAGAACAACAGCCACAACAATCAATGTGGTCTGCGTGGTTTCTTGGCGGGTTGGCCACACGACTTTACGAATCTCGGTGCGAGCTTCCTTAACCAGTACAAAGAAAGACTTGCCCTTGGCAGTCTGCAGACCTACAAAGGCAGCTACAGCAGCAATAGCAAGCAAAGCGAGTACACGGTACAGGATCGGCGAAGCAGAGTAGTACTGATTGCCAACAACGCCAACGACCACAAGAGCGACTACTACAAGCCACTTGAGCAGATCGAAGCGAGAGCCTTGAGCTTCAGCCTTAGGAGTCATCTATGAAGATCCTGTGAAAAGAAAGCCAGACACACTGAGTGAATCTGGCAGGTCAGGAGGGAATCGAACCCCCAACCTACGGTTTTGGAGACCGTCGCTCTGCCAATTGAGCTACTGACCTAAAAACAAAATCAGGCCGACCATTATGCCGGCCCGATGAAGATATATCAACAACTTACTCGATGACTTTAGCCACAACACCCGCGCCGACGGTACGACCGCCCTCACGAATGGCGAAACGCAAACCATCTTCCATTGCGATGGTTTTGATCAAAGTGACAGTCATCTGAATGTTGTCACCCGGCATCACCATCTCAACACCTTCCGGCAGTTCGCAATTACCGGTCACATCAGTGGTCCGGAAATAGAACTGTGGACGGTAGCCCTTGAAGAACGGAGTGTGACGACCACCCTCCTCCTTACTCAGGACATAAACCTCTGCAGTGAACTTAGTGTGCGGCTTGACAGTACCCGGCTTAACCAGGACCTGACCACGCTCAACATCATCACGCTTGGTACCACGCAGCAGAACGCCGCAGTTTTCACCAGCACGACCCTCATCGAGCAGCTTGCGGAACATTTCAACACCAGTACAGGTTGTTTTGACCGTGTCACGAAGACCAACAATCTCAACCTCTTCCTGGATGCGAACAATGCCACGCTCAACACGACCAGTTACAACAGTACCGCGACCAGAGATCGAGAAAACATCCTCGATCGGCATCAGGAACGGCTTATCAATAGCGCGCTCAGGCTGCGGAATGTAAGTATCCAGCGTCTCGACCAACTTCTTGACGGCAGTGGTGCCCATCTCGTTGTCGTCCTGGCCGTTCAAAGCCATGAGAGCCGAGCCAATGATGATAGGAGTATCATCACCCGGGAAATCATAAGTGCTCAGCAAGTCGCGCACTTCCATCTCGACCAGCTCGAGCAGCTCAGCATCATCGACCATGTCAGCCTTATTCAGGAAGACAACGATGTACGGAACGCCAACCTGGCGAGACAACAAGATGTGCTCACGAGTTTGCGGCATCGGACCATCAGCAGCCGAGCAGACCAGGATAGCTCCATCCATCTGCGCAGCACCGGTGATCATGTTTTTTACGTAGTCAGCGTGACCCGGGCAATCAACATGCGCGTAATGGCGCACAGCCGAATCATACTCAACGTGAGCAGTATTAATGGTGATGCCACGAGCCTTTTCTTCTGGGGCGCTATCGATTTTGTCGAAGTCAACCTTTGCCGAACCGAAAACCTCGGAGCAGACGCGAGTCAGAGCAGCAGTCAGGGTAGTCTTACCATGGTCCACGTGACCGATAGTACCTACGTTGACGTGCGGCTTATTACGTTCGAACTTTTCCTTAGCCATCGAAATCACCCTCAGGAGAAGAATTAAACAAGTCACACCAGCCATTAAAACAAAGGCAGATATTTTCATATCTGCCTTGTTATTATGGAGCTCTTGAGCGGATTTGAACCGCTGACCTCACCCTTACCAAGGGTGTGCTCTACCAACTGAGCTACAAGAGCAAAACACTTTGCACAACCTGAAAACTTGGAGCGGGTAGCGGGAATCGAACCCGCATCATCAGCTTGGAAGGCTGAGGTTCTACCACTAAACTATACCCGCGTAAGCTTGCAGCTCACGCTAAAAATGGTGGAGGGGGAAGGATTCGAACCTTCGAAGTCGTAGACGTCAGATTTACAGTCTGATCCCTTTGGCCGCTCGGGAACCCCTCCTAAGCGAGGCAGCATTTTATACTAAGCTGCCCTTCTGTCAAGCATTTTCTCATTAAAAACCTGAGGTTAGCTGCGTTGACCTCGCTTCGCGATTCCAACCCCAAGAGGTCTTCACTGCGAAGCGGGCGCCATTCTATGCAAACTATTCGACAGTTGCAATGCCTTCGCACGGCATTATTTTATGTTTTAACTCATTGAATTCCTTGGCAAGGTTCGTCAACTGCAATTCGTCCAGCAAATGCCTGCTTTCGGGCACAACACGCAGCCAATAACCGTTAGCGTTCGGCAGATTCACAAATTGCAATTGAGCCTCAACTTTTAAGCCAATCAAGCTCCGCTCAAGCTGCTGAGCCTGGTCTCGACGAGCAAAGCCACCGACATAGAGACAACCAGCCTCCACCTCTCCAACCTTGCTCTTCTCGCGTCGCGCAACAACGTCGGCCGACTCGCTCAGCAAGCGGATATCCTGCTGCGAGCCCTTATACAAACTGAGCGATGTCACTTCTTTTGCGCGTAACGGTACTTCCTGCTGATGCCAGACGTAATAAAACACATTGAGAACCAAGAGCAGCAGGAACAACCAACGCATAGAAACCTCAGGTTAATGGGCAGGCCATGGCCAACCCGACAAAAACAAGATCCGGCACAAGCCGACCTTGCGGCACCATCCCCAAGACCAGGTCGGCGTCACCCCCAGTGAGAAAGACGACGAAGTCATCCCCCCAATAACTGCGCGCCAGCTCTAACTGAGTCAGCACAAACCCCCTCAGCATCAACAAGCAGCCTCGCTCTACAGCCTCGACTGTGGTGCGCCCCGGAAGCAGATTGACCAGCGCACGCTCAGCGGACAGGTCATCGTAACGAATTCGCCGGGTATGAGTTCGCAACTGGCTGCGCATCAAGGGCATCCCCGGACAAATAAAGCCCCCCAGGTGCTCACCGTCAGCGGCAATAAAATCCGCCGTTACAGCCGTTCCGAAATCGAGCACCAGGCAAGCCCCTTTAGCTAGGCGAAAACCGCCCAACATGGCCAGCCAGCGATCCAGACCGAGCTTTTCGAAATCCTCATAGCCATTGCGCACGCCGGCCATCTCCCGAGCCGAACTGGCACAGGATACCGATACAGAAAATGCGTCGACCAATAGCGTGACCAGCTTGGCGGTTTCTTCTGCACTACGCACACTAACCAATCGGCAATGCGTCAGCGCAAGACCGGACAGCCCATGCAGACTCTCTGAAAGCACCTGATCAGAATCGACCACGCCTTCGGCAAAAACCAAGATCGCATCTGCATGCAGCACACGCCACTTGATGAAGCTATTTCCACAGTCGAGCTCAAGAATCATCGCGCAACCTCAGGCTGAGCTCACCACCGCTGTAAACCCTCTCGGCACCATCTACCATCAAGCGCAAAGCACCTTGGCGATCAATACCTACAACAACCCCGTCGATCCTGTTGACACCCGCAATGAGCGAGACAGGTCGTCCCTGCCATAAGTGGTTTTGTTCCCACTCTTCCTGGATAGCCGAAAATCCAGACAGCTGATGCCGATCCAGGTAGGACTTGAGCACGAGACTCAGTCGGGCCGCCAGCTCATTACGGTCAACGGTCTTGCCGGTCTCAAGCCTCACCGAAGTCCATTCCTGATCAACCTCGTCAGCACTGCGCATGTTCGCATTTATTCCAACCCCCAGGACCACATGACAGACATCCGCGGGATCTCCGACCAGCTCCAATAGAATTCCAGCTATTTTTTTCTGCCCGACCAAGACGTCGTTTGGCCACTTCAAGCCAGCGGAGCTGACTCCCAGCTCACGCAAGGCCTGCATCACCGCCAGGCCAACGACCAAACTGAGCCCTTCCAGCTGACGCATCCCACCTTCAATACGCAGGACAAGGCTGTAATAGAGGTTCTCGGCAAAGGGGCTGACCCACTTGCGCCCTCTCCGCCCACGCCCGGCGGTCTGGCGTTCGGCCAGCACCAGGAACGGCGAAGGCTGCCCACGCTCAATCAAGAGTAGAGCTTTCGCATTAGTCGAGTCTATCGAGTCGTAGACCAGCACACTCCAGGGGCAAACAGCTGCCTGCCGGCCAATCTCAGCGGAACTGAGGGGCGTTATAGGCGCCGCCAACTGATAGCCGCGCCCCCTGACCTTATGGATAGAGAGGCCCAGCTCGGCTTCCATCTGCTGCAGCTGCTTCCATACGGCACTACGACTGATACCCAGCGCATCGCCCAGGGCCTGCCCCGAGTGAAATCGCCCATCCTTAAGAAGCTCTAACAACATCAACATGCAAGTCTCGCCTCACAAAGAGGCAGGCATGATAGCTATGCACACGGGAGTTGCATAGAAAACAGCGGCAAGCAAAGTCGCTTGAAGCAAGTAACTGAAGACAAGCCCCACTTATGAAGCCTTGGCTTTCCTGCGCGCAAAAACAAAACCCCTGATTGCGTTAGCAATCAGGGGTTTCGGAATTTAATCTTGACGATGACCTACTCTCACATGGGGAAACCCCACACTACCATCGGCGATGCATCGTTTCACTGCTGAGTTCGGGATGGGATCAGGTGGTTCCAATGCTCTATGGTCGTCAAGAAATTCGGGTACTGAGTCGTGACCAGATGGCCTCGCTTCAGCAAATTGGGTATGTAATAGATTTGTGTGTTTCTCTCGAACTTTCGGTTCGTTTCGTCTTCACACACCGCAATCAGGTTCTTCTTTCGAAGTTACAAGATTGCTTGGGTGTTATATGGTCAAGCCTCACGGGCAATTAGTATTGGTTAGCTCAACGCCTCACAGCGCTTACACACCCAACCTATCAACGTCGTAGTCTTCGACGGCCCTTCAGGGAACTCAAG
>NZ_MVOL01000007.1 GCF_002018875.1 Pseudomonas sp. MF4836 | reverse complement strand
TTACAGAGACGCTGCGCAGCGTCAGCATCGGCGCCGCCACGCTCCACAGCGGCAGCACCCGGCTGCTGCATACGCTGGCTATTGGCGTGGACGACGCCCAAGCGCTGGCCAGAGGCGCCATGCAACGAATGCGCAATACCGCCATCTCCGCAGCCCCTGCCGGCGCCGACCTGCTGCTGGGCCTGGGCAGCCTCTGGTTCCAGCAAGACAGCCTGCGCAAAAACTTTGAGACCTTCCTCAACACCCCGGGCAGCGGCAATCCCGAGGCGCTGGCGGCGGTGTGGTCGTCGTCCATCGGGGTAATGGGGGTGGGGGTCGAGATTGCGGGTGTAGGGACTCAGCTATTGCGGCCGGGGCTGACGACCACGGTGCGGGTGGCAGGTCAGGTGCAGACGGTGATGATGGGGGTGCGAATTGCGCAGTATGGGGGGGCGATTGCTGCGGTCGCGGGGGTGATGGATGGTGTGCAGTATGGTTTTGCCGCCAAGAGAACGGCTAAACAAGGGGATGATCCTTCAGCAACGGGATACGCTGTCGCAGCAGCAGTTGCATTTTTTTCAGGTGGCATTGGAATCGGCGCTGCACTCGCTACACAAGCAGTCCTTCTTGGTCCGTTAGGCTTTGCACTAGTTCTGGGGTTAACCGCTTATTCCATAGCCTTGTGGGCAAAAAAAACTGAATCTAGCCCGCTTGAGCTATGGGTCAGACATAGCCGTTGGGGTAAGCCCGAAAAGTACAGACGATGGACATCAATTGATGACTTTGATATTGCAGTCGGAGCCCTTAATGCTGCTGTATTAGGAATGACTGCCGAAGTAGCAGTTGGTGTTCGCCTTCAACGAACAAGTGATCTGATCGCTGCGGGCGAAACTGAAATAATCATCAGAGATGGATTTTCTATCCCTGCCGGGATCTATTTAGACTATAAAATAACTTTGCCAGGTTATGACCCTAAGACTTCACGTTATAGCTGGAAACTAAAAGTTTTTCGTCCGGGGGATGAAGGCGGCATGATAATCGCGTCAGGTAGATCAGGCAGTTCTAGTAATTTGATATTACCTCCAGCCTCGCTAAAGTGTCCCGACTATAACCCTAGAACTACGACTCCAGAGCTTAAAGAAGATGTTGTCTCGCGCGTGCTCTCTATTAGTGGAGCAATTGCTCTTAATCAAACACATAGCGTCCACGCCATTGAATTAGAGGTGTCGTACTGGCCGAACCTGGCCGACGAATTAGGCGTTGCTTTCCTGATAGCTAAAGAAGATAAAATTGATGTTGATAAAAAAGGTGATTGAAATTGGTTAGACCGCTACTCGACCCCCCTTGTTTGGGCTGGCAAGAAGACTTGTCTGGGCCAGAGGTCCCTCCAAGTGCGCAGCCGTCATTAGGCGAAAATGGGGCAAACTATCTAGATGATGTCTATCTGGAAGTCTCTCGCCAAACAACAAGGGCTAGAGGGCTTTTAATTTGGTTGGCAATCATATCGGCTATCAGTCCGCTATATGTTGGTAGTTATATTATTTCCGGTTGGATTAATCTGTCGCTCGCAAATGTATTAGCAGCTTGCGTTGTGATTATTCCGCTTGCAGCATGGATGATTTTCTACTTTGTTAGGATGGGTATATCTCCCCCTCGTGATGAACCGATTCGTTTTAACCGCCCCCGCCAACGCCTCTACGCCTACAACTTCAAATACCGTTGGTGGAATCCCTTCGGGCGTTGGCGAGTAGTGCCTGTGGCCTACAATTGGTCGCAAGTACGCGCCGAACGTTGGAAGCAACGTGGGACTACCGCCCAAGGCGCACTCATCATCAAATGGGGCGTGGTCCTGTCCATCGTCGAGCCCGGCACCAATAAAGTCATCGACCGTTTTCCCTTGAGCACCATGGGCGCCGATGAGTTTGCCTGGGCTTATATCTGCACTTACATGCAGCAAGGTCCCTCGGCCCTGCCACCGCCGGGGCCACCGCACGACCATAACAACGTGCCTTGGTACAACTTGGCCCTGCGCCTGGCGCCGAAGGTGAAGTGGCCGGCCGAGATGGACTGGGAGTCGCGGACAGCGCCGTGAGAAGAGGTTCCTACCTTAAAGAAGATGCCAAGTCACACACGTTGAGCATCAGTGATTCCATTGCTGAAAACCCAGCTCATAACATCCATGCTATTGAACTACAGGTCTCATTTTGGCCGGATGTAAGTGATGAGTGCGGTGTTGCGCAACTGGTAGTTAAAGACGACAAATTAAATGATCACGCTAAGGAAAGTAAATTGACATCCCCCCTACTCAACCCACCTTGTCCTGGCTGGAAAGAGGATCTTCCACCGCCAAACGCACCTCCGCCTGCCATAGCCTCACTTGATAATAATGGGTCCAATCACTTGAGTGATTATTATTTAGAACTGCCTAGGGCCTCGTTCCGGGCAAGAGGGATTATGTTGTGGATGGGGCTAATTATGTTGTTATGGTTGGTGACGTTAACCATAGGGCCATTCTCTTTTATTCACTCTACAAAACCATCAATTTTATTGATTGGCATAGTTTCTACCCTAGTATCTTTTTGGATTTCTCTACTAGCCATTAGGCTAGATTTATCAATACCACGTGATCTACCACTGCGTTTCAACCGAGCCCGCCAACGCATCTACGCCTACAACTTCAACTACCGCTGGTGGAACCCCTTCGAACGTTGGCGCGTTATCCCCGTGGCCTACGACTGGTCACAAGTCCGCGCCGAACGCTGGAAAAAACGCGGCGCCACTGCCCAAGGCGCGCTCATCATCAAATGGGGCGTGGTCCTGTCCATCGTCGAGCCCGGCACCAATAAGGTCATTGATCGTTTTCCACTAAGCACCATGGGCGCCGATGAGTTTGCCTGGGCCTATATCTGCACTTACATGCAGCAAGGCCCCTCGGCCCTGCCACCGCCAGGACCACCGCGCGACCATAACGATGTGCCCTGGTACAACTTGGCCCTGCGCCTGGCACCGAAGGTGAAGTGGCCGGCCGAGATGGATCGTGAGTCGCGGACGGCGCCGTGAGCAGAAAGCGTCAGGTGGTGCTGCGACACCCCGGCAGCCGTCTCTCGGGGTGATGGACACTTTTAGTTTGCGTATGCTGCTTAGCCGTCCCAGGAGCAACCCCCATGCTTATTGTCTTCAGCGGCCTGCCCGGCACTGGTAAAACCACCATCGCCCGCTTGCTGGCCGTGCGCCTGGGCGCCACTTACCTGCGTATCGACAACATCGAGCAGGCGCTGCGTGACAACGGTATGCGCGAGGTGGGCAAGACCGGTTATGACATTGCCAATGCCCTGGCCCGCAGCAACCTGGCCCTGGGCAATCAGGTGATCGCCGACTGCGTCAATCCGCTGGCCGAGAGTCGTGAGGCCTGGCGCGCGATCGCCGATGGCGAGGGAGTAGGGCTGCTGGATATCGAGGTGCTGTGCTCCGACCTCGATGAGCACCGACGCCGGGTCCAAGGTCGGGAGTTGGATGTGCCGGGGCTGGTGCCGGCGAGTTGGCAGTCGGTGTGCGAGCATGACTACCAGCCCTGGGCTGTGCCGCCATTGCGTCTGGACAGCGCCCAGTTGTTACCGGAAGAGGCAGTGCAACTGATCCTCGAGCGGCTCGCCGCCGGTCAGTGAAGCGGTATGTTGCAAGCTGTTTCAACACGCGCTGTACAGGGGGCGCCAACAGGCCTTTTTCAGGATGGAAACGGTGTTGGCTGGTTGTTCTGCCGTGACCCGTTACCGGCAGATTGCCCGCCGTTTCGCCGATGATCCCCCGGCCAATACCCCAACTCCATAGGGGCCGCGCAGCAGTATCAACGACGGCAGCCACGGCTCAGTCAGTTACAGCGCATTTGTCCGGGATACGGGCGAAAAGGGCGGTGACTGCCGCTGTGCTGCGCTTTTTCGGACGCAGATGGTGCGTGCAGTGCCGCTGTTTTCAGCACCGGGCGCCCAGGGTTACGTCGGGTGGTCAGGCAGGTTGGGTAAAAAAGTCCCGGTTAAGGGGCAAAAAAACCGTCAGCCGCGCTTTCTGCACTTTTTTCGGTCGTTCCAGGGTTGAGCGACCCTGGGGGACGATGTTGCCGGCTCAACCGATTCAGTGAATATCGGTGTCCATGTCTCATAGGTGAATAAAAATGTCGCTTTATAGATGATATTGCGGGCTGCCTCGGCAAAATCCCCAAGGCACGGCATTTGGGCATAGCGATTGCAAAAGCCCTGAAGAGACCGGGGGCATGCCAATGCCTGAGTGCCGGTCCGTTGTCTTCTTTAAATTCCCCTCTTACCCATCAGCAAGGTCACGACGTCATTGCCTGTCCTGGCGCTGCCGCCCTTGCCGAAAAAACTGCACACAGTCCAGCGCAACGTTCGCGTCACGCGTCGCCGTGCTGCGTGTGCATCGTCCCCGGATAGCTGCAACGCACAATGAGGTGCTTTACAACCCAGTACTGACCGCACAGCGCAAGGCCCGATTTATCGAAATAGAGAGCGTAAATAAAAAGCCGTTTAAACCACGGCGAGGAGTGGGGTATGTCCCGTGCTTTTTTTAATGAAATGTATGACGCGAGTGGTGGCTGCCGCCCACATTACCAGGAGTTTGCCCGCTGGCTTGCGGACACTCCCTTGGAGTTGCTGGACCAGCGTCGGCGCGAAGCCGACCTGTTGTTCCATCGCGCCGGCATCACCTTCACTTTGTACGGGGACGAGCAGGGCACCGAACGGCTGATTCCGTTCGACATCATTCCGCGCAGCATCAAGGCCAGTGAATGGCAGACGGTCGAGCGCGGCTGTATCCAGCGGGTTCAGGCGCTGAACATGTTCCTGGCCGATATCTATCACGGGCAACACATTCTCAAGGAGGGCATCATCCCGGCCGAGCAAGTCCTGGCCAACGAGGGTTACCAGGTGGCGATGCAGGGCCTGGATCTGCACCGCAATATCTATTCGCATATTTCCGGGGTCGACCTGGTGCGTGATGGCGACGGCAGTTACTACGTGCTCGAAGACAACCTGCGCACCCCCAGCGGCGTCAGCTACATGCTTGAAGACCGCAAGATGATGATGCGCCTGTTTCCGGAGCTGTTCGCCGCGCAGCGGGTGGCGCCCATCGACCATTACCCGAACCTGCTGCTCGAAACCCTGAAAAGCTCCTGCCCGCTGGACAACCCCACGGTGGTGGTGCTGACCCCCGGGCGCTTCAACAGTGCCTATTTCGAGCATGCGTTCCTGGCCCGCGAGATGGGCGTGGAGCTGGTGGAAGGCGCCGATCTGTTTGTGCGTGACGACCGGGTATTCATGCGCACCACCTCCGGCGCCCAGGCAGTGGATGTGATCTACCGTCGCCTCGACGACGCCTTCCTCGACCCGTTGTCGTTCAACCCCGATTCGATGCTCGGCGTGCCGGGGCTGATCGCCGCCTACCGCTCGGGCAACGTAGTGCTGGCCAATGCCGTGGGCACCGGGGTCGCCGACGACAAGTCGATCTACCCCTATGTCGACGAGATGATCCGCTTCTACCTCAGCGAAGAGCCGGTGCTGAAGAACGTGCCCACCTGGCAATGCCGAAAGCCGGCGGAACTGTCCCATGTGCTGGCCAACCTGCCGGACCTGGTGGTCAAGGAAACCCAGGGCTCCGGCGGCTACGGCATGCTTGTCGGGCCGGCGGCCACGGCGGCGGAAATCGAGGATTTTCGCGCCCGGCTCAAGGCGCGCCCGCATGCCTATATCGCCCAACCGACCCTGTGCCTGTCGACCTGCCCGACCTTTGTCGAAAACGGCATCGCGCCGCGGCATATCGACCTGCGTCCCTTTGTGCTGTCGGGCAGCGAAACCCGTTTGGTGCCCGGTGGCCTGACGCGCGTGGCCTTGCGCGAAGGCTCGCTGGTGGTGAACTCGTCCCAGGGCGGCGGCACCAAAGACACCTGGGTAGTGGAGGACTGACACATGCTTTCAAGAACCGCTTCCGATCTGTACTGGATGTCCCGTTACCTGGAACGCGCGGAGAACCTGGCGCGCATGCTCGAGGTCAGTTACTCGCTGTCGCTGATGCCCCAGGCCGGGCGCAGCGACGGCCACGCCGAACTGGCGATGTCGCTGCTGGCTGCCGGCACCCTGGACGATTACAACGAGCGTTACGGTGAGCTCAATACCGAGCGCATGCTGCATTTTTTTGCCCTCGATGAAACCAACCCCGGCAGCATCTTCAGCTGCCTGCGGGCGGCACGCAGCAACGCCCATGCGGTGCGCGGGCGGATCACCGCCGACATGTGGGAGAACATCAACGCCACCTGGCTGGAAATGCGCAACATCGCCAGCAACGGTCTGGGGCGCTACGGCATCAGCCATTTCTGCGAGTGGGTCAAGGAACGCTCGCACCTGTTTCGCGGCGCCACCTCGGGCACCATCATGCGCAACGATGCCTACTGCTTCATTCGCCTCGGGACTTTCCTGGAACGGGCCGACAACACCTTGCGCCTGCTGGACGCGCGCTACGAAATGTTCGGCGAAGAGTCCGAGGAGGTCAGCGACAACTCGGCCCGCGGCTATTACCAGTGGAGCGCCCTGTTGCGAGCCCTGTCATCGTTCGAGGCGTTCAACGAGATCTACCGCAATGCGCCGAATGCCGAACAGGTCTCGGAAATGCTGCTGTTGCGTGCCGATGTGCCGCGTTCGCTGCACGCCTGTATCGAAGAGCTGGACCACATTCTCGCCAGCCTGCCCGGCACCAACGGGCGCCCGGCCCAGCGCCTGGCGGCGGAGCTGAATGCACGCCTGCGCTATACCGGGATCGACGAAATCCTGGCCTCGGGGCTGCACCTGTGGCTGAACGATTTCATCGCCCGGGTTCGCCACCTGGGGCAGACCGTGCACGAGTCTTATCTGGAGGTTGTATGAAACTGTCCATCCGTCACGACACCACCTACAGCTACGCCGACGAGGTCTGCACCAGCATCCAGTTTTTGCGCCTGACGCCCCAGGACAGTCAGCGTCAGCGCATCCTGCAATGGCACCTGGAATTGCCGCGTCTGGTGCGCAGCCAGATCGACCCCTACGGCAACATCCTGCATGTGCTGACCCTGGACGAACCCCACGGCGCCATCGTGCTCACTGCCTATGGCGAAGTGGAAATCGACCGCTCCCGGGAGGTCGAGCCTGACAGCCAGTCGCCGCTGCCGTTTTTGCGCAGCAGCCACCTGACCCAGTGCGACGCCGCCTTGAGCGCCTTTGCTGTGCAGCATTGCGGTGCGCGCCGTGATCGCGCGGCGCTCACCGAGCTGATGCACGCCCTGGCCGACCACATGCCTTACAGCCCGGGGGCCACGGCGGTCGACAGCACCGCCGCCGAGTCCTTTGCCGGCGGGGTCGGGGTGTGCCAGGACCACACCCATGCGTTTCTCGCCTGTGCTCGCAGCCTGGGAATCCCGGCGCGCTATGTCTCGGGCTACCTGTGCACCGAGGATGAAAGCCACCTGGCCAGCCACGCCTGGGCCGAGGCCTGGCTCGACGATGGCTGGTACAGCTTCGACGTGACCAACCGCCTGACCCGGCCCGAACGCCATCTGAAACTGGCGCTCGGCCTGGACTACCTCGACGCCTGTCCGGTGCGCGGCATGCGCCGTGGCGGCGGCGCCGAGCGCATGCAGGCGCGGGTCCAGGTCAGCTCGATGGTGCAGGTGCAGCGGTAAGGGCCGCCCAGGCGCGAGCCTGGGTGTCAGTTGGAGCCGGGATGCTGATAGTCCCGGCACCAGGCGTCGCCGTAGCGGCTGAGCAGGGCCTGGGTCAGTTGCTCGCTGTCGGCGGTTTCGCTGACGCGGAACAGGGTCCACACCAGAGGCCGCAGCAACTGATCGCGGGTCCGGTAGCCGGGGACATCAACAATGCTCTCGGCACGCTGGGTGAACCAGTGTTCCAGCAGGCGCTGGGAATCGGCGTCGGCCCCCAGCAGGAACACGAACACCAGGCCGATCAGGTCCAGGTTCCAGCTCAGCATCGGGTTGTCAAAGGCCACCTCGGCCAGGGGCAGGCTGCGTAGCAGGGCGGCGATTTCTCCATGCAGCCAGGGATCGTCGGCGAACTCGGTCTTGAGCTTGGCTTTTTTGCTCAGCATCCCGGGCTGGTGGGAGAAGCGCCGCAGTTGTGTCAGCAGCGCCAGCTTGCGCGTATACCCTGTCAACGATACGTCGCCGGTAAACAACAGGCGCATGACCCAGCGGTTCAGGCGGCAGCGCGGAAATCCGTATTGCTCCAGAACCTCGGCGGCCTGCCCGGCGGCCTGGGTCAGCAGTGGCCAATGGGCGTCCTTGCTTACAGGCGGGGTCAGGCCATTGAGTAGCAGGTGGTAATAGAACGCCTGCAGGGTGGCCTCGGGCAGATCCCGGGGCGGCTTGCGACTGAGTGGCGTGATGGCCGGGTGATGCTGGTTGTAATACTCGTTGTAGCTCAGTTCCTGATCGAAGCTGTCTTGGCCGGAAGCGATAAAACGCTCCACCGTATCCGTGCTGGAAGTCATGGGCAGTCCTGTGCATCAAGGGGGCGGGCAGTATAAGAAAAACCGCCGCCATGGCACACCTCATGAGGGCGGCAGGTAGCTTTTCCGGTACTCGTCCGGGGTCGCGCCCATCATCTTGCGGAACATGCTGATAAAGGCCGAGGCGCTGCTGTAGCCCAGGTCCAGGCCGATGGTTTCCACGGTCTGGCCTTGTTCCAGCAGGGCCAGGGCTTCCACCACTTTCAGGCGTTGGCGCCACTCGATCAGCGACATGCCCAGGTCGCGCTGGGCACGGCGCATCAAGGTGCGCTCGGTAGTGTTGGCGGCGCGGGCCAGTTGTGGCAGTGAGCGCGGATCGCCAGGGGCGGCTTTCAGCGCACGCAACACCGGGCCCAGCAGCGGGTCGTCGGAGGATGGCAGGTAACTGCCGGCGCATGAGGCTCGGGCCAGTTTATCCACCAGCACCTGCAACAGGCGTTGCTGCTCCTCGGTCTGGGGCTGGCTCGGCGGGTCGCGGCGCAGGTCGTTGAGCAGCGCCAGGATCAGCGGGCTCAGGGTCAGCGCGCAGTGGCGGCTGGGCAGCGCGCCGCACAGCTCGGCGCTCAGGTACAGCGAGCAATGGCACGCCGCATGGCGGTTGAAGCCGACGTGCTCGACGTTCGGCGGCAGCCAGATGCCGTATTGGGGCGGTGCCAGGTAATGGTGATCGCCCAGTTCGATTTCCATCACGCCGCTGTAGGAGTAGACGAACTCACCCCAGGCATGGCTGTGACGCGGGTAGGTGGCCTGGGCCGGCATGCACTCGGTGCGAAAGAAGATCGGCGCCGGCAGCGACTCGGTAAAGGGTGGGATGCGCAAATGCTGGGCGGTGTGGCGCATGGAACACCTGCTTGGCGGATAAGTGTTATGGATTGTCGGATAAAGACTATATCAATCAAATCTGTCAGTCGGACAATGCCAGCTCACTTCCCCCCCAATCAAGGACGCCCCATGGCCAATCGCCAAGCGCTCGATGCCAATGCCACTCTGTTGATGGTCGGCCTGTGCGCGGTCTGGGGTTTTCAGCAGGTCTCGTTGAAAGCCATGGCGCCCGACATCGCGCCGATCCTGCAGATTGCCCTGCGCTCCGGTCTCGCTGCGTTGCTGGTCGGGGCCTTGATGCGCTGGCGCGGGGAAACCCTGGCCGTGGGCGAGGGGCACTGGCGCCCGGGGTTGCTGGTGGGGGGGCTGTTCGCCCTGGAGTTTCTGCTGGTGGGCGAGGGCCTGCGCTACACCACGGCCTCGCACATGGTGATTTTCCTCTACACCGCGCCGATCTTCGCCGCCCTTGGGTTGCACTGGAAACTCCCTGCCGAGCGGCTCCAGGCCGTGCAATGGCTGGGCATCGGCGTGGCTTTCGCCGGGGTGGTGGTGGCATTCAGCGGACACTCCGGCCCGGCCCAGGGCGCCAGTACCTGGCTCGGGGATTTGCTGGCGGTGCTGGCCGGCGTGGCCTGGGGCGCGACCACGGTGGTGGTGCGCTGCTCGCGCCTGGCGGCCAGCCCCGTGACCCGGACCCTGCAATACCAGTTGCTCGGCGCCTTTGTCTGGCTGTCGCTGGCGGCCCTGTGGACCGGGCAGACCACCCTGCATTTCACGCCCATGGTGTTCGCCAGCCTGACCTTCCAGGTGCTGCTGGTGTCGTTCGCCAGTTTCCTGGTGTGGTTCAGCCTGTTGCGTCGCTACCTGGCCTCGCGCCTTGGGGTGCTGTCGTTCATGACCCCCCTGTTTGGCGTCGGCTTTGGTGTGTGGCTGCTGGACGAACCCCTGGAGTCGAACTTTATTCTCGGTTCGTTGCTGGTGTTGGCGGGGCTCGTGCTGGTCAGCGGTTATGAGTGGTTGCAGCAGCGCCTGGCTCGCCGCGCATTGGCGGGCCAGGGCCGGTTGTAGCCGGCCGGGGCTGGGTGGCCAAGTTTGGGCGGAGCCTGAGCCATCAACGACGGCGTTCATCGCGAACGGCGCCCGCAAAACCAGTACCGCCTTCATCAACACTGCACTGGCGGTCAGCAGGCGCAGGCAGTTCTGTCTCAGCCGGCACCTGGTGCCGGTTCAGGATTCGGCAGCGCGCTGGGCCTGGAGAATCTCCTCGCGCAGTTTTTCTGCGCCACTGCAGGCCGGATCCTGCGGGCCGAAGCGGCAGGATTTTTGTAGCACCTTGAGCGCCAGCTCAAGGTCGGCCTTGACCCCGATCCCGCGACTGAGGTGGAAGCCGTACATGGTGCAGGCCCAGGGGTCGTCGAGGTCACAGGCTCCAGCAAAGGTCTGGACCGCACATTGGCGAGCCTCGGGGCTGTCGGCATCCGCCGCGAGCATGCCGGCGGCGCGGTTGGTGCACCCGGAGACCAAGCCCAGGCTGCATGCCCGCTGGTACAGCGGCTCATAACCCTCGTCGGCGCCACCGGCCGGTTGCAAACCATTGGCCAGCCAGTAGCAGGCATTGGCGTCGCCGGTTTCGCAGTGGGCCAGGCAGCTTTCCATGCGCCCCGGGCCCTGGCAGGGATCGGCTCGCAGTGGCTGGAGGGTGGCGCGCGCCGGCATGGATTCGGCCGGGCACTTTTTGGCCTGAGCCTGCCAGGCGGCGTTGGCCTGGAGCCGGGCCGCAAGGCTGGCGCTGAGCTTGAGCGGGTCTTGATCGGCGTTGGCATGCAAGGCCGAGAACAGCGTAATAGCCAGTAGCCAGAGTCGATGGGCGGAGCGCATTGAGGGAATCCTTTCTGGGGGGCTGCGTATCTTAAGTAAATTCATGGCCGGTTCCAGGGCTTTCCCGGTATCGGTCGCAGTTTATTTCGAGCCAGGTCCACGTGCCTCTTGAACGGGACAGGTTCAACTCTGTACTGTATATGCAAACAGTATAGGGTTTAGCCATGCAGCTGATCGACAAGCTGAGCATCCTCGCCGACGCCGCCAAGTACGACGCGTCCTGCGCCAGCAGTGGTGCGCCCAAGCGCAGTTCCGCCGGCAAGGAAGGGCTGGGCTCGACCAATGGCATGGGCATCTGCCACAGCTATACCCCGGACGGGCGCTGCGTTTCGCTGTTGAAGATCCTGCTGACCAATTTCTGCCTCTATGACTGCCAGTACTGCGTCAACCGTCGTTCCAGCGACGTGCCCCGGGCGCGGTTCAGCCCCGAGGAAGTGGTGACCCTGACCCTGGACTTTTATCGGCGCAATTGCGTGAGCGGGCTGTTCCTCAGCTCGGGGATCATTCGCTCGGCGGACTACACCATGGAGCAGTTGGTGCGGGTGGCCAAGCTGCTGCGCGAAGAGCACGAGTTTCGCGGTTATATTCATTTGAAAACCATCCCTGAGGCCGACCCGCTGTTGATCGCCGAAGCCGGGCGCTACGCCGATCGTCTCAGCGTGAACATCGAGTTGCCGACCGACCTGAGCCTGCAGACCCTGGCTCCGGAGAAGCAGCTGGGCTCGATCAAGCAGGCCATGCAGACCATCTACACCGGCGAGCAGACGGTGCTCAACGAACCCCGGGCGCCGCGTTTCGCGCCGGCGGGGCAGAGCACCCAGATGATCGTCGGCGCCGACGATACCGACGACAGCACCATCCTCCACAGCGCCGAAGCGCTGTACGGCAATTTCCGTTTGCGCCGGGTGTATTACTCGGCTTTCAGCCCCATTCCCAACAGCCCGAAAAGCGTGCCCCTGGCCGCGCCGCCACTGATGCGCGAGCACCGTCTGTATCAGGCCGACTTCCTGCTGCGCAGTTACGGCTTTAGCGCCGATGAGTTGTTCAAGGGGCCGGGGCACCTGGCGCTGGACATGGACCCGAAACTGGCCTGGGCCCTGGAACACCGCAGCGTGTTCCCCCTGGACCTGAACCGCGCCGAGCCAGCGCTGATCGCCAGGATCCCCGGCATCGGCCTGCGCACCACCCAGCGCCTGGTGGAGTTGCGCCGCGAGCGGCGGATCCGTTACGAAGACCTGGCGCGCATGCGCTGCGTGCTGAGCAAGGCCAAGCCGTTTTTTATCACCAGCGACTATCACCCGCAGCAAGCCGAAAGCAGCAGCGCGCTGCTTTACCAGCAGTTGCGGGAGCGTCCGCAACCTCAACAGATGGGCTTGTGGGGATGATCTGCCTCGACTGCGACGAGCTGTTCGAAACCTGGCGCCAGCAAGCGCGCTGGTTGCTCAGCCACGGCATTGACCCGAGCCGGGTCAGTTGGTGTGGGACCCAAGTGGCCGACCTGTTCGCCACCGACGAAGCGTGCCCGCCACACATGGGGCCGGTGCAGGCGCGTATACCCAAGGCCTTGCTCGGCTTGCTGGAGCACGCCGCGCGCTATCACGGCGAGCAGCGCTGGAGCCTGCTGTATGAGGTGCTGTGGCGGGTCAGCCACGGCGATCGCACGGCCATGCTCAGTGGCGACCGCCTGGGCAGCGAATTGCAGCGGCGGATCAAGCAGGTGGACCGCGAGGCCCATCACCTGCATGCCTTTGTACGATTTGTCGAGGTGCCGCCAGGGCCGGAGGGCGCGCAGGGGGCGACTGCCGAACAGCCGCAGTACGTGGCCTGGCATGAGCCTGCCCATGACATCCTGGCCAGCGCCAGCGAGCATTTTATCGGGCGCATGGGCCGCCATCGCTGGATGATCGCCACCCCCCGGGACGGCGTCTATTACGACGGCCAGACGCTGATTCACCAGCGCCGCTGTCCCGTGGCCTGGCAGCAACTGGCGCAAGGCGTGCAAGACCCTGGCGGTGAAATGTGGCTGGCCTACTACAGCCATATTTTCAATCCTGCGCGGCTCAACCCCAAGGTTATGCAGGGTCACTTGCCAGCGCGGTTTTGGAAGAATCTGCCGGAAGGCCCGTTGATCCCTTCGCTGATCAGCGAAGCGCGCCACGGCAAGCAGCGCGACGGGCAGGCCAGCCAGGTGGCGAATCGTCCCGGTAAACGTATCGGCCCAGCGCAACCAGACACCCTTTGAAGCGGATCAGGAGCAGCATTGACGATGGATGATGGCAAGGGCATTACCGAGGCGTTCTGGTCGCAACAGGTGAGTGATGACGCCAAGATGCTGTGGCGGGTGGGCAGTCGGGGCATCACCTTTCTGGCGGCGCTGTTGCTGCCCAAGACCGGCTTGAAGGTGCTGGATATCAGCGTCGCGGTGCTGACGGCGTTGATTCCACTGTTGGTAATCGAGACGCACCGCGCCTATTCCAAGTTTTCGCCGGGCTTTCTTGCGGCCGTGATCAGGATTTGTGTCAACGGCACCGGCGTTGCTGTGGCGTGCCTGGGGTTGCTGATTTACATCGGGGTGGTAGTGCCGGTGGTGTCGGCGATCGGCAGCGTGTTTTTCCTGGATGTCCTGCGCAGCTTCAATGGCCAGGGTGTCGGGCCCCTTGAACAGGTATTTTTTAGCGTGTTTGCCATGGCAATCCTGTTGGCCCTGGTGATCGCGGTATTGAGGAATTTTCGCGAGTTGAACATCCTCGAGCTGGTCTATCGGCTGCCACGGGCCCAGGTCGAATGGGTGATGACACAGCGGCCGATGCGGGCCAGCAACTGGGGGATGTTCGTCTGGTTCGAGCTGTGCGTGTTGATCGCCAGCTTCGTCTACACCCTGACGGTATCCAAGGCAGCGGTGTTGCTGGTGGAGGGTTTCAGGCAGGTGCTGGCGTTGTTTCAGGTCAGCGTTTGAGACTGTGATTCGGTCGCTGGGTTCCGATATTCAGGCAGGTTTTAACTCCTGCAATAGCACTTTTTGCAAGTTGGCTTAGTGCGGTTTTTGAAGGGTCGTGTAATGGCGTGTTAGTCCGTTTTCTTATGTTGATTTTGGTGGTTTTTGAACTTTAAGTTTACGCTGCGACATTGAGTTGGCATGATGAAAACACCCCTCGCCTTGATTGGGAAAATAATAATTTAATCTTGCGTGGGCTGTCCGTAACCAACTAGCGGATTAAGAATAAGAACTATCTTAGCTCTTGATAAGACAAGTCTTATTGATTAATAAGTGGCATGTTCGGTTTTTAGTTGTCAGTCATTCACCGATTGTTAGTGTATTTCTAACTAGTCCGAGCTTGAGTTGGTGCCACTCTGTCGACCCGGAGTATTACGTCATGCGCATTGCCATTCTCGATAATCAACCGCTGGAGCTTGAGCGGTTGCGCGAGGCGCTGAGTTCCTACAGTTTGTCTGACGGTAGTTCCCCACTCTGTACCGCGTTTTCCAACAGTCCGGATCTGCTGCGCCGGCTCAAGCGCGAGACCTTTGACCTGGTCATCCTCGATTGGCAGGCCACCGAAGTCAGCGGTTTGCAGGTGCTGCTGTGGATCAAGGAGCATCTGCGGCCCGAGCCCCCGGTGATCATGGTGACCTCGCGCAGCGCTGAGCGTGACGTGGTCCAGGCCCTGAACGCCGGCGCCGACGAGTACATCAGCAAACCCTTCCGCCAGGCCGAGCTGCTCGCGCGCTTGAATAACGTATTGCGCCAGCGCCAGGGCGACAAGGGCCGAGATGAGGGGGCGGTGGTCTTCGGCAATCTGCGTTTCAACGTGCATGAGGGGCAGGTCTGCGTTGGCGGGACCCCGGTGGCCTTGACCCTGCGCGAGTTCAACCTGGCGTTGCTGCTGTTTCGTAACCAGGGCCGGCCCTTGTCGCGCAGCTATCTGTATGAACACCTGTGGATGCGCGATGAAGTGTTGTCGTCCCGAACTCTCGATACCCATATCTACCGCGTGCGCAGCAAACTGAAGCTGACGGCCGAGCACGGCTGGGTGCTGAGTACGGTCTATGGCTACGGCTATCGGCTCGAAGCGCTCAATGCCTGAAAGGTCATGTTTTTCAGGGTTTTGGCGTGCGCGGCGCGTCTGGGCTGCTTGTTGCTGAAGGAGGGTTCAAGGCGTCGTCGCACACCTGTTTACGGACGTTGAGCAGGTTGGCGGCAGCGGGTGAGCGGGCGAGTATCCTGGCGGCTTCCAGCTCACGTTTTATCGGTCCCATTTCCTCACGCCGCGGCGGCCCCATGCGCCCGGCATAGCCGGTGATGATCTGGTTGGAGTGGGTGCCGCAGCGAGTTGAAAGTAACGGCGCGAGCGTCAGCGGATTGCCTGGGCCCAAGGCGGGAACCCGCGGTTGCGGCCCGAATTCGGCATCGGTGACAGGGGGCGGTGAGCTGATAAGCACACCATGTTTGGGAGGGGATAAGGCATTTCCAAGGTGATGCGTGATATGGGCTGTCTGCAGCATGAATATCTTCAGGACTCGCCAGAACTGACCCTCGACCAACATTTTTGAGTTCGCTGTATTAAGGGGGTTAACTCCATGTTATGTGTTTGCGTTTCAGCTGTTATGCAAGTTGACAATTGCTCAGAATTACTTGCTGTTAAATGTCAAAAAGTTTGAAATTCCTAGCGCTCCCTTAATGCCTCCTTGGCCTTGTTGAAAGGTTTGATCAAGTAAGAGAGCACGCTTTTCCTGCCGGTACGAATGTCCACCGTGGCAATCATCCCGGGCACTATGGGTAAGGGTCTGCCAGCCTTGTCCAATAAGGAGTCGCTGTCGGTCAATATGTGTACCCGGTAGTAATAGACATCGCGGTGTACATCGTCCTGCAAAGTATCAGGTGAGATAAATATGACCTTTCCCGATAGCCCGCCATAAATCGAATAGTCATAAGCCGAGACTTTGACGCTGGCCACTTGCCCTGGATGGATATACGCGATGTCTCGGGGCGAAATGCGCACTTCGACTTGCAGGCGTTCATCCAGGGGCACGATCCGCATCAACTGGCCATTGGGCGGGATGACCCCGCCGATGGTATTGATCTCGATGTCTTTGATCACCCCGCGCACTGGCGAAGTGAAGGTCAGGCGGGTCAGCGAGTCGGTGCGCCCGCGGGTCACTGATTCCTGGGCGTCGATCTCGGCGTTGGCCTTGGCCAGTTCCTCGCGGGCCTTGACCAGATACTGGCTCTGGGTGTCGGTGTAGTGGTTTTGCAGTTCGTTGAGTTGGCGTTTCAGGCGCAGCACCTCCACAGCGCTGGCGGCTCCCTGGGCGACCAGGGGCGCGGTCAGTTGCAGTTCGCTGCGAATCAGGTGCATGGCCTCGTCGAGCCCCTCCAGGGATTTGTCCAGGCTTTCGCGGCGCGAGTGATAGAGCGCGGTTTCGGCGGCGACCAGGCTGGGGTCGGCCACGACCTCCGGCGGGAACTGCAAGGGCGTGCCGTTGACCTCGGCCATCAGGCGCGCGGCGGTGGCCTGGGCGGCGCGACCGCGGGAGGCACTTTCCTCCACGGCCGACTCGACCCGGATCGGGTCCAGGCGCGCCAGTACCTGGCCCTTGCTGACGATCTGCCCCTCTTGCACGCTCAAGCTGGCGAGCACGCCGCCTTCCAGGGACTGGATCAGTTGCTCCTTGGAAGAGGCGATCACTTTGCCGGTGCCGCTGGACACCTCGTCGATCTCGAAGTACCAGGCCCACAGGCCGAAAGCCAGGACCGCCAGCGCCAGGCAGGCGATCAACCGCGAAGCCCCCGGCAGCTCCTGTTCGGAGCGGTTGAAGCCGTCCGCCGGCAGGGTGTCGGTGACGTGTGGGGAGGGTTTGGGGGGATCGACCTGATGCGGTCCGATCGGCATTGAATGAGGCATGGCAGAGGTTCGCTCACACAGGGAAAGTTAAGACAGTCATTGGTTGCCGAAGTGGGCCAGCACCTGTTCCTTGGTGCCGTCCATGACGATGCGCCCGGCATCGATCACCAGCACCCGATCGACCCACTGCAGCACCGCCAGGCGATGGGTGGCCACCACCAGCGTGCGGCCGTCGAGCCAGGGCGTCAGTTGTTCCAGTACCTGGCGCTCGCTGACTTCGTCGAGGGTCGCGGTGGGTTCGTCGAGCAGCAGCGTGTTGGGTTCGCGCAGCAGCGTCCGGGCCAGGAGCAGGGCTTGTTTCTGGCCACCGGAAAGGCCGATGCCCCCTTCGAGGATCAGGTAGTCCAGGCCGCCTTCCTGGGATTGCACCAGTGCCAGGGCGCCGCTCAGGGTCAGGGCCTGGAGGATTTCGGCGTCGCTGGCCATGGGCCGGCCGAGGGTCAGGTTGTCGCGGATCGAGCCAAAGAACAGCCGCGAGTTCTGGGTCAGCAGGCCAATATCGCGGCGTACGTCTGCCGGGTCGATCTGGGTCAGTTCCAGGCCGTCCAGGACCACGTTCCCCTGTTGCGGCAGGTGCAGGCCGGCGAGCAATTGCAGCAGGCTCGATTTGCCGGCGCCATTGCGCCCGAGAATCGCCACGCGCTCGCCGGCGTGAATATTCAGGTGCTGGATATCCAGTGCCGGCTGCTTGTCCTTTTCGCTGTAGCGAAACTGCACGTCCTTGAGGGTGAAGCGCCCACGCAGCAAGGGACGGTGCACCCGCCGCGAGCGTTCGGGCTGGTCCACCGGGCGTTTCATCAGTTCGTCCAGGCCCTGGCGGGCGACGCGGGCCTGTTGCCAGCGGGCGAAGATCCCGGAAATCTGCGCCAGGGGCGCCATCATCCGTGAGGCCAGGATCGAAGAACCGACCAGGGCGCCGGTGGTCATTTCGCCGCGCATCACCAGGTAGCAGCCCGCCAGCAGCACCGTGACGTAGACCAGGCTTTGCAGCTCCTGGGTCCAGGTCAGCAGCAGGTTGGTCAGGTGCCGTTGCTTGATGGCGATATCCGCTGCAACGGCGTGCATCTGGTTCCACTGATTCTGAAAGCGCGGTTCGGCGCGCAGCAGCTTGATGTCTTCGATGCCTTGCACCGCTTCCACCAGCAAGGCGTTGCGCAGCGCCGCCTCGCGCATGCCCTCGGCCGAGAGCCGGGCCAGGGGTTTCTGCACCAGCAGCCCGGGCAGGATCAGCAGCGGCAGAGCGGCCAGGGCCACGTACACCAAGGGCCCGCCGGTGAGGTAGAGGATCACCAAAAACAACAGGACAAAGGGCAGGTCGGTGATGGCGCCGAGGGTGGTCGAGGTGATCAGTTCGCGCACTTGTTCCAGCTCGCGAATCTGCGCGATGAAGGTCCCGGTGGACTTGGAGCGGACATCATTGCGTAGGCGCAGGGCATGGCCGAAGACCTGGTCGGTGATTTTCAGGTCGGCGCGCTTGCCGATCATGTCGGCGACCTTCGAACGGGCCATGCGCAACAGGAACTCGAAGCCGATCGCCAGCAGCACCCCGATAAACAGGACCCACAAGGTCGGTTCCGATTGGGCGGGTATGACGCGGTCGTAGACCTGCATGGAAAAAATCACCCCGGCCAGGGCCAGGATGTTGGCCACAGTTGCCGCCAGCAGCACGTCGCCGTAACGCTTCCAGTCACGCAGGGCGATGCGCCAGAACCAGTCGGGGCGGTAGGGCTTGATGTAGTCGTCGACCCGGGCGTCGTCAACCGACGATTCCGGGCGCAGGATCGCCACCCGCACGGCGCGCTCGCGCAACTGGCCGAGCCGCAGGTTGATGAACAGACCCTGTTCGCCGCTTTTCAGCACGCTGATATTGCCCGCGGTGTCGGCCTTGTCGATGATCGCCACCTGCCCGTCGTCGAGTTCCACCGCCAGTGGCAGGCGCCAGGGGTCGAGCGCCGCCTCGGAGAACGCCTCGAACCGCAAGATCAGACCCATTTGCCCGGCCATGCGCCGCAGCACCGCATCCGGGTCGTTGCCATGCTCCCAGGCGAGGGAGACGCGCACGGTTTCTTCGGAGACGTCCATGCGGTAGAACCGGGCGATGTTGAGCATGGCTTCGAGCCAGGGTTGGTAGGCTGCGGCGTTGTTCATGGGTGGTTTTCGCCCTGTGCGGTAGGTGGGGTGTCCAGGCCATAGGCCTGGCGACTGCGGCCAGCCGCGCCGATGTAGGTGATCAGGCCCAGCCAGAAATCATGGCGCGCGGTTTCCTGGTCGGCGGCGGCCTGGTAGACCTCCTGCTCGGCGTTGAGCAGGTCGAGCACCGAGCGCGTGCCGACGCTGTACTGCTCGCGGTACAGCGCACGGGTTTCACTCATGCTGGCCATGCGTTGCGCGAGGATGCCGAGCCTGGCCCGGGCCCCGATTGCCAGTTCATGGGCGCGCAGCAGGGCGTCTTCGGCCGTCAGGCGGCTTTCGTTGATGGTGGATTCGGCATGCTCGATGGCGGCGTTGGCGCCTCGGACTTGAGCCGAAATCGCCCCCCCTTCGTACAACGCCATGGAGCCGGTCAGGGTCAGGGTGTTGTAGCTGCCGTGGCGGATCCCGTTGTTCGGGTTGGTGCCGCTGAGGGCCTGGTTCGCCGTGGCCTCCAGGGCCAGGGTTGGATAGCGCTGGGCCTTGGCGTTTTGCAGTTGCCCGTAGGCCGAGCGCCGATCCGCCTCGGCGGCCAGTACATCGGGCAGCAGGCCGTAGTCGGGTGGGGTGTCGAGTTGGGCCAGGCGCTCCAGGTCCGGCGGCAAATCGGCGACCCTGGCCGGCAACGCGGCGCCAACCAGGGTTTTCAGGCGCGCCCGCCATTGATTGAGCGAGGTGCCCACTTGCTGGCTGTTGGCCTGGGCGCTTTGCAGGCGCGTGGTGGCCTGGATGAAGTCCGACTGCGGCGTCAGCCCGGAGTCGGCCCGCAGCTTGACCCGCTGCAGCACATCCTCGACCGCGACCACCTGGTCCCGGGCGATCTGCAGCAGGCTCTGTTGCCGATGCACTTCAAGGATGGCCTCGGCGGTCTGCCCGGCGATGCTGTCGACCTGCTTGAGCAGCAGCGCCTGTTGTTTGAACACCTGGCCCTGGGCCTGGGTCACCGAGCCCTCGACCTTGCCGAAGTCATGCAGCATCTGCGACAGCGACACCGTCGCCACCTGGCCATAGCCATAGGTGTTGACGCGCCCGGAGTTCATCCCGGCATTGACCTTGGGGTAGTAACCGGCCCTGGCCACATCGACCTGGCCTTGCTGCTGCTCGATGGCACTGACCGCGGAAATGATCGAAGGGTGACGGCTGACGGCGATGGCGACAGCTTCGAACAGGCCCAGGGTCGCCGCTGGCAGCGTGTTGAAGGTCAAGGGTTGGAGGGCAGGGGCGTCTTGTCCCAGCTCGGTCGCCAGCGCCTGCGCGCCTGGTGTCTGGACCGTCCTCGAGGGACCCTGCGACAACCATGGCAGGTTGGCTTGTATTGCCTGGGCAGGCGTATCGCAGACACTAGCGAGTAATAAGCCGAGGGGCCAGTAGTGCAGTCTGGGCATATGCTCCGATGTCCTGGTCAATAACTAAACATGCACTTGCGGGTGCCGGCTAATAAGGAAAGTGATCGATTTGGTACGGTGCGGAATAGATAACTTTCAATAGGTTGTCCGGATATTTACGGTATTTGTATCCTGGAGAAGCGGCATGTTCAGCGTGGTTCGTAAGTGATCGGTGGGTTTATGTGCCGGACCGAGGCTAGCACCTCGTTTGAGCGTGCATGGGGTTGTGTGTCAATTGTTGACAATTGATCCGGTGGAGTTATGCCGGTCGGATTGATTTTATTAACTATTTGAATTTTATTGATTTATTTTTTGTTGTTGGTGTTTTTAAGAGGGTTGTTCTGCTGGGTTATATCTATTTGAATGGGTTATTGTTCGATAACTTTAGTTTATGGTCGATTCGTATAAAAAAGACGGGTGTTGTTGGAGTTGTCGAACTTTCATGATGTTTTCCTGTTTGTGAACAATTGTCACGTACGCCGTGATAGTGCAGCCGCCGTTGCTACGTTTACCTCAACTTCAAGTGCTGTTAAGCCCTTATTGCAACGAGGTAGATTCAGTGGACATGTCAATTTCCATTATCGATAAAGCCACTCAAAAACAGCTGTCGGTGGTCGGGCAGGAAGTGTCGTTGCACGGGCCGTCGGTTATCCGCCTGACAGGCAAACGCAGTGAGCTGCACCAAGTGGTGCGTGAAGGCGACAGCCTGAACTTGACCCTGGCATCCGGAGCGGTGATCAAGGTTCACGGGTTTTTCCCGACCCAGGGGCCTCAGCAAAACCAACTGGTGCTGCAGGACGGCAAGCAGTTGTTGCAGATGGAGTCGGTCGACGATGGCCTGGTGAGCGCGCGATTTGTGCCCATCGACTCGATTGATCCGTTGCTGGTCTACGCCCATTTCGACCTGTCGACCCTGGCCTGGATCGTCGGTGGGCTGGCATTGGCCGGGGCCGGTGCCGCCGCGCTCGCGGGGCGTAATGCCAGCAGCAACAAACACCCGGCAGCGCAGGGCCCGGAGCCCCTTGCGGCGCCTGTGTTCAGTGTGGAAGGCAATGCCGACGGCGGGTTGACCGTGGCTGGTACGGCGCCCGCCGGCAGCACAGTACGGGTGACCTACCCGGATGGCAGTTCCAGTAGCGTGCTGGTGGGCAGCGATGGCCACTTCAGCGTTACCTCCGGGCCCAATCAGCCGTCGGGCCCGGTCAGTGCGCAGAGCACGGACAGCAGTGGCCATAGCAGCACTTCGGCCACCACCGGTTATGTCGATACCTCGGCGCCGCAACCACCCACTCAAACCGTCAGCGCCAACCCCGATGGCACGTTGACGGTCACGGGCACGGCAGAACCTGGCAGTACGGTGAAAGTGACCTACGCCGACGGCAGCTCAAGCACCGTGGTCGCCGATGCCACGGGGCACTACAGCACCAGTTCCAGCACGGTCCAAAGCAGCGGCAACGTGAGCGTCACCGCGACCGATGTGTCGGGCAACGCCAGCACCGCGACCACCAGCGTCTTCACTGACACGGTCGCTCCGCAACCTGCGACTGAAACCGTGACGGCCAACCCTAATGGCACGCTGACGGTAACCGGCCACGCGGAACCGGGCAGCACAGTGGTGGTGACCTACCCCGATGGCAGCTCAAGCACCGTGGTTGCCGATGCCTCGGGGCACTACAGCGCCAGCTCCAGTACGGTACAAGGCAATGGCAGCGTCACCACCACCAGTACCGATGCGGCAGGTAATACCAGCACCGCGACCACCGGCACCTATACCGACACCAGCGCCCCGCAATCTCCGACTCAAACCTTCACGGCCAACCCCGATGGCACGCTGACGGTCACGGGCACGGCAGAACCGGGCAGCACGGTGACGGTGACCTACGCCGATGGCAGCTCAAGCAGCGTGGTCGCCGATGCGGCGGGGCACTACAGCACCAGTTCCAGCACGGTCCAAGGCAGTGGCAGCGTGAGCGTCACCGCGACTGATGCGGCGGGCAATAGCAGCACGGCGACTACCAGCGCCTATGTCGACACCACGGCGCCGCAAGCGCCCAGCCAGACCATCACCACCCATCCTGATGGCACGCTGACGGTTTCCGGCAGCGCCGAGCCGGGCAGTACGGTGACGGTGACCTATGCCGATGGCAGTTCCAGCACCGTGGTCGCCGACGCCACCGGGCACTACAGCACCGGCTCCAGTACCGTGCAGACCAGCGGCACGGTGAGTGTCACCGCGACCGATGCCGCAGGTAATACCAGCGCAGCGGATGCCAGCACCTATGCCGATACCACCGCGCCACAAGCACCGATTGAAAGCGTTTCCAGCAACCCGGACGGCACGCTGACGGTCAGTGGTACCGGGGAACCGGGCAGTACGATAAACGTCACCTACCCCGATGGCACGTCGGGCACGGCACTGGTCGATGCCTCGGGGCACTACAGCACCACCTCGAGCACCCCGCAAAGCAGCGGCAATGTGTCGGTCAGTGCCACCGATGTGGCGGGCAATACCAGCGCAACGGACGTCAGCACCTATACCGATACCAGCGCACCGCAAGTTCCGACTCAAACCATCGCTGCCAACCCCAACGGCACGCTGGCGGTGACCGGCACTGCGGAGCCGGGCAGCACGGTGACGGTGACCTACGCCGATGGCAGCTCAAGCACCGTGGTTGCCGATACGTCCGGGCACTACAGCACCGGCTCCAGCACGGTACAGGGCAGCGGTAGCGTGAGCGTTACCGCGACGGATGCGGCCGGCAATGCCAGTGGGCCAAGCACCAGCGTCTATACCGATACCAGCGCCCCGCAATCTCCGGCTGAAACCGTCACGGCCAACCCCGACGGCACGCTGACGGTAAGCGGCACGGCGGAACCGGGCAGCACGGTGACGGTGACCTATGCCGACGGCAGTACAAGCACCGTTGTCGCCGACGCCTCGGGGCACTACAGCACCGGTTCCAGCACGGTGCAGAGCAGCGGCAGCGTCAGCGCCACAGCAACGGATGCGGCGGGCAATACCAGCGCCGCGACCACCAGCGTCTATACCGACACCACGGCCCCGCAATCTCCGACTCAAACCATCACGGCCAATCCCGACGGCACGCTGGCGATCACCGGCACTGCTGAGCCGGGCAGCACGGTGACGGTGACCTACGCCGATGGCAGCTCAAGCAGCGTGGTCGCCGATACGTCCGGGCATTACAGCACCAGCTCTAGCACGGTACAGAGCAGCGGTGGCGTGAGCGTTATCGCGACAGATGCGGCGGGCAATGCCAGTGCGCCGAGCACCGGCGTCTATACCGATACCAACGCTCCACAAATGCCTAGCCAGACCCTCACCGCCCAGCCTGACGGCACGCTGACGGTAACCGGCAGCGCCGAGCCGGGCAGTACGGTGACGGTGACCTATGCCGATGGCAGTTCAAGCACCGTGGTTGCCGATGCCAGCGGGCATTACGGCACCGGCTCCAGTACCGTGCAGACCAGTGGCGCGGTGAGCGTCACCGCAACCGATGCCGCCGGTAATACCAGCGCGGCAGCGGTCAGTACCTATACCGACACCACTGCGCCACAGGCACCGAGCGAGGGCGTCTCCAGCAACCCGGACGGCACGCTGACAGTCAGCGGTACGGCGGAAGCTGGCAGTACGGTCAGCGTCACCTACCCCGATGGTACTTCGGGTACAGCGCTGGTCGATGCCACCGGGCACTACAGCGCCACCTCGACCACGGCGCAAAGCAGCGGCAATGTGTCGGTCAGCGCCACCGATGTGGCGGGCAATACCAGCCCGCCGACCACCAGCGCCTATACCGATACCACGGCGCCGCAAGCGCCCAGCCAGACCCTCACCACCCATCCTGATGGCACGCTGACGGTGGCCGGCAGTGGCGAACCGGGCAGCACGATAAACGTTACTTACCCCGATGGCACCTCGGGCACGGCGCTGGTCGATGCCTCGGGGCACTACAGCACCAGCTCCAGTACCGTGCAGACCAGCGGCACGGTAAGCGTCACCGCGACCGATGCCGCGGGTAATACCAGTGCCGCGAACGCCAGTAGCTATATCGATACCACCGCGCCACTAGCACCGGGCGAAAGTATCTCCAGCAACCCGGACGGCACGCTGACAGTCAGCGGTACGGCGGAACCCGGCAGTACGGTCAGCGTCACCTACCCCGATGGCACCTCGGGCACAGCCCTGGTCGATGCCACGGGCCACTACAGCACCACGTCGGGCACGCCGCAAACCAGCGGCAGTGTGGCGGTCAGTGCCACCGATGCCGCAGGCAATACCAGCGCCTCCACCACCTCCGGCTACATCGACACTGCGCCACCCCTGGCGCCGAGCCAGAGTGTCAGCGCCAATCCTGACGGCACCTTGAGCGTTTCCGGCACGGCGGAGGCGGGCAGTTCGGTGACCATCACTTACCCCGACGGCAGCACCAGCACCGCGCTGGTCGACGGGACCGGGCATTACACCACCACCTCGGGCACACCGCAGATCAGCGGCAGCCTGAGCGCCATCGCCACCGATGCCGCCGGCAATAGCAGCGCGTCCACCAGCGCCCCCTATGTCGACACCTTGCTGCCGACGGCGACCGCCGCCATCAGTGCCGTGACTTCGGACACCGGCAGCAGCACCAGCGATTACCTGACCAGCGACTCCAGCCTGGTGGTCAGCGCGACCCTGACCGGAACACTCAACCCCGGCCTGGGCGACAAGGTGCAGATCTCGCTGGACGGCGGCGCCACCTGGCACGACGCGGCGCTGGTCAGCGGCAGTACCTTTGCCTTCGACAATACCGCCAGCCCCCTGGCCGACGGCAGCTACCTGTTCGAAGCCCGGGTCATCAACGCGGCAGGCAACCCCAGCCCGACCGGCACCCAGGCCGTGGTGATCGACACCTCGACCCCCAGCGCCAGTGAAACCATCAGCCTCGACGCCATCACCACCGACAGCGGCGCCAGCAGCAGCGACTTCATTACCAGCGACAACACCTTGGTGCTCAACGGCACCCTGGGCACTGCCCTGGCTGCGGGCGAGGGTGTGCGTATCAGCCTGGACGGCGGCGCTACCTGGCATGACGCGGCGGTCAGCGGCACCGCCTGGAGCTACGACAACACCAGCAACACCCTGGCCGATGGCATTTATGCGGTGCAGGTGCAGGTGATCGATACCGCCGGCAATATTGGCCAGAGTGCGAGCCAAAATGTGCAGATCGATAGCACGCCTCCGGTCGCCAGTGAAACCATCAGCATCGATGCCATCACCACCGACACCGGCGCCAGCAGCAGCGACTTCATCACCGGTGATAACACCCTGGTGCTCAGTGGCAGCCTCGGTACGGCCCTGGCGGCGGGCGAGGGGGTTTACCTCAGCCTGGATAACGGCCTGACCTGGCACGCGGCCGCTGTCAGTGGCACCCAGTGGAGTTATGACAACAGCGCCATTGCGGTTCCCGATGGCACCTACCACCTGCTGGTGCAGGTGGTCGACAGTGCCGGCAACCTTGGCCAAAGCGCCAGCCAGACGGTAGTGGTCGATACCCAGGCTCCAGCGGCCAGCGAGACGGTGAGTATCGCCGGGATTTTCCTCGACACCGGGATCAGCGCCAGCGATTTCATTACCAGCGACCACGGTCTGTTTTACTTCGGCAATCTCGCTACGGCGCTGCCCAGTGGCGAGGGTGTGCAACTGAGCGTCGATGGTGGCGTCACCTGGAACGACGCGACGCTCTCCGGCGCCAGTTGGAGCTATGACGGTATCGGCCAGCCGCTGCCTGACGGCACCTATACCATTGAGCTGCGGGTGATCGACAGCGCCGGCAATATCGGCCAGACCGCCAGCCAGCCCCTGGTGATCGACAGCAGCGCCCCGGCGGCCAGTGAAACCATCGCCATCGCATCGATTACCAGCGATACCGGGAGCAGTAGCAGCGACTTCATCACCGGCGACAACACCTTGATATTCAGCGGCACCCTGGGCACGGCCCTGGCGGTGGATGAAGGCGTGCGCATCAGCCTGGATGGCGGAACCTCCTGGCAAGTCGCGACGGTCAGCGGCACGAACTGGAGCTACGACAACAGCGCCAGCACCCTGGCCGATGGCACTTACACCGTGCAGGTTCAGGTGGTTGATACAGCGGGCAATATCGGTCAAAGCGCGAGCCAGGTGCTGGTGATCGACACCACGCCACCGGCGTCCAGCGAGACGGTCACCATTATCTCGATCGTCACGGACACCGGGGCCAGTGCCTCCGACTTCATCACCAGCGACAGTAGCCTGGTGTTCAACGGTGGCCTGGGCGCGGCCCTGAGTCCGGATGAGTCGGTGCGCATCAGCCTGGACGGCGGCGTCACCTGGCACGCGGCGGCCGTCAGTGGCACCGCCTGGAGTTTTGATAACAGCGCCAATACCCTGGCCGACGGCACCTACAACGTGCAGGTGCAGGTCATCGATAGCGCCGGCAATATTGGTCAGCGCGCCAGCCAGAATGTGCTGATCGACAGCACGCCACCGGCGGCCGGTGAGACCATCACCGTCTCCTCGATCAGCAGCGACAGCGGCAGCAGTAGCAGCGACTTCATCACCAACGACAGCACCCTGGTGTTTAACGGCAACCTCGGCAGCAGCCTGGCGGCGGGCGAGGGCGTGCGCCTGAGCCTGGACGGCGGCAGCACCTGGCATGACGCAACGGTCAGCGGCAACTCCTGGAGCTACGACAATACGGCGAACAACCTGGCCGATGGCACGTACAGCGTGCAGGTCCAGGTGATCGATACCGCCGGCAATATCGGCCAGACCGCCAGCCAGAGCCTGGTGGTCGATACCCGCGCGCCGCTGGCCAGCGAAACCATCAACCTGGCCTCGATCACCACCGACAGCGGCATCAGCAATAGCGACTTCATCACCAGCGACAATAGCCTGGTGTTCAACGGCAACCTGGGCACGGCGCTGGCGGTGGGCGAGGGCGTGCGCATCAGCCTGGACGGTGGCGCCACGTGGCAGAACGCCAGTGTCAGCGGCACCCAGTGGAGTTTTGACAACCGTGCCAATGCCCTGGCCGATGGCACCTACAGTGTGCAGGTGCAGGTGATCGACAGCGCCGGCAACCTCGGGCAGAGCGCCAGCCAGAGCGTGGTCATCGACAGCACGGCGCCGCTGGCGGGAGAGACCCTGAGCATCGATTCGATCGCGCGCGATACCGGCGCCAGCGCCAGCGACTTCATCACCAGCGATCACACCCTGCTGTATCGCGGCAGCCTGGGCCTGGCACTGCCCAACGGCGAGGGCGTGCAACTGAGTACCGATGGCGGCGCCACCTGGCATGACGCCCAGGTCTCCGGCACCAGCTGGAGTTACGACGGCACCGGGCAATCGTTGCCCGATGGCAATTACACGGTGCAGGTACGGGTGATCGACCTGGCGGGCAATATTGGCCAAAGCGCCAGCCAGGCCCTGGTGATCGACAGCAGCGCGCCCAGCGCCAGCGAAACCGTGCTCATCACCGCGATCAACAGCGACACCGGCGCCAGTGCCACAGACTTCAATACCAGTGATCCAACCCTGGTGTTCAACGGCAGCCTCGGCGCGCCGCTGGCCAGCAACGAGTCGGTGCAGATCAGCCTCGATAACGGCGTGACCTGGGTCACCGCCAACACCAGTGGCAGCACCTGGAGTTATGACAACAGCGCCAACACCCTGGCCGATGGTACTTACGCAGTGCAGGTTCAGGTGATCGACACGGCCGGCAATATCGGCCAAATCACCAGCCAGACCCTGGTGGTCGACACCACGCCGCCAGCGGCCAGTGAAAGCATTTCGATCCTGGCGATTACCCGCGACAGCGGCGACAACGGCAATGACTTCATCACCAATGACCACTTGCTGCTGTTCAACGGCAGCCTGGGGGCGCCACTGACGGCGGGAGAGGGGGTAAGGATCAGCCTGGACGGTGGCGTCAGTTGGAGCAGCGCCACCGTCAGTGGCACCAACTGGAACTATGACAACACCGCGCAGAACCTGGCCGATGGCAGCTACAGCATTCAGGTGCAGGTGATCGACAGCGCCGGCAATATCGGCCAGAGCGCCAGCCAGTTGGTGCAGATCGACAGCCTGGCGCCGACCGCCACGGCCAGCATCACGGCCATCAGCGGCGACACCGGGAGCAGTGCCAGCGACTTCATCACCGCCGACAACACCCTGGTGATCACCGCCCACCTCAGCGGCACCCTGGCCAGCAACGAACAGGTGCAGATCAGCCTGGACGGCGGCAGCACCTGGCAGACGGCGAGCCTGGTGAGCGGCAGCACTTATGCCCTGGACAACAGCGGCCAGGTCCTGTCTGACGGTACCTATCAGTTTGCCGCACGGGTCACCGACCTCGCCGGCAACACCAGCCCGCTGGCCAGCCAGACCGTGGTGATCGACACGGGCGCGCCATTGACTGGCAACAGCGTCAGCATCAGCAGTTACACCGACGACGTAGCGCCCCAGGTCGGCAACTTCGGCGATGGCAGCAGCACCAACGACACCACGCCGCTGCTCAACGGCACGGTCAGCGGACTGAACAGCGGCGACAGCGTGCAGATCTATCAAGGCGCCACGCTGCTGGGCAATGCCACGGTCACCGGTGGCGTCTGGACCTATGGCCTGCCGACCCTGGCCCAGGGCAGCTACAGCTTGCACGCGGCCATCAGCGATGCGGCGGGCAACCTCGGCACCCAATCGTCGAGCTTCAGCCTAACGGTGGACACCAGCGCGCCGACCCAGGGGCTGGTGATCGGCAGCATCAGCAGCGACACCGGGGCCAGTGCCAGCGACTTCATCACCGACGACAACACGCTGCTGATCAGCGGCACCCTGAGTGCCCCGCTGGGCGTTGGCGAGACCGTGCAGCTGGCGCTCAATGGCGGGCTCAACCCGGCCACCGCTACTGTGGTCGGCTCCACCTGGAGCCTGGACCTGACCGGCACGGCCCTGGCCGACGGCACCTACCATGCCCAGGCCTGGGTCCTGGATGCCGCCGGCAACAAAGGCCCGGTCAGCAGCCAGGATGTGCTGATCGACACCAGCGTGCCGACGGCCAGTATCAGCATCGACACCGTCAGTCAGGACACGGGCCTTAGCGCCAGTGACTTCATCACCAATGACCCGACCCTGGTGCTCGGCGGCACTCTGGGCTCGGCGCTGGGCAGCGGCGAGTCGGTACAGATCAGCCTCGACGGCGGCAGCACCTGGCTGGCGGCCAGCAGCAGCGGCACCCAGTGGAGCTACGACAACACCGGCAATGTCCTGGCCGATGGCAACCACGCCTTGCAGGCGCGGGTGATAGACCTGGCCGGCAATATCGGCAGCCTGGCCAGCCAGACCCTGGTGGTCGATACCACGCCGCCTACCAGCGGCAACAGCCTGGCCATTGTCAGTTACACCGACAATGTTGCGCCCCAGGTCGGCAGCTTCGGCGACGGCACCTTTACCAACGACAGCACGCCGTTGCTCAACGGTACGGTCAGCGGCTTGAACAGCGGCGACAGCGTGCAGGTCTACCAAGGCAGCACCCTGCTCGGCACCGCCAGCATCAGCGCTGGCACCTGGACCTACCAACTGAGCGGCCTGACCGAAGGCAGCACGACCTATCACGCGGTGATCGTCGACAGCGCCGGCAACCTCGGTACGGCTTCTGGCAACTTCAGTCTGACCCTGGACACCACGGCGCCAAGCGCCAGTGAAACCCTGGCAATTACCGCCATCAGCGGCGACACCGGCAGCAGTGGCAGCGACTTTGTCACCAGCGACAACACCTTGCTGATCAGCGGCAGCCTGGGCACCCCCCTGGCCAGCGGCGAGGGCGTGCAACTGAGCCTGGATGGCGGCAGCACCTGGTTCAACGCCAGCGTCAGCGGCAGCAGCTGGAGCTACGACAACAGTGCCAGCACCCTGGCCGATGGCAGCTACACCCTGCAGGCCCGGGTGGTGGATGCCGCCGGAAACGTCGGCCAGGTTGCCAACCACAACCTGGTGGTCGACACCACCGCGCCGACCGCGCTGGTCAGTATCGATTCGATCTCCCAGGACAGCGGGATCAGCGGCAACGACTCCAGACCAACGACAGCACGCTGATGTTCTTCGGCACCCTCAGCACCAACCTGCCCACCGGTGAGAGCGTGCAGATCAGCCTCGACGGCGGCACCACCTGGCACGCGACCGAGGTCAATGGCGCGGGCTGGACCTACGACAACACCGCTAATGTGTTGCCTGACGACACCTACACCGTATTTGTCCGGGTCATCGACGCCGCCGGCAACGTCGGCAGCCTGGCGGCCCAGACCGTGGTCATCGACAGCAGCGCGGCCAGCGGCAACCTGATCGAAATCCTCACCATCAGCAATGACAGTGGCTTGAGCAATCAGGACTTCGTGACCAACGACCCGACGCTGATCATTTCCGGCGACCTGGGTTCGCCCCTGGCGGCCAACCAGCATGTGGAGGTCAGCCTGGACGGCGGAACCAGTTGGCACACCGGCACCAGCCTCGGCACCAGTTGGAGCTACGACAACACGGCCCAGACCCTGGCCGATGGCAGCTATGCCATGCAAGCCCGGATCATTGACGATTTTGGCAACGTCGAGCAGACCACCAGCGACACCCTGCGTATCGACACCACGGCCCCGGCGGCCAGCGAAACCCTCGCCATCACCTCCGTCAGCAGCGACACCGGCAGCAGCGCCAGCGACTTCATTACCAGCGATCACACCCTGGTCTTCAATGGCACCCTGGGCACGGCATTGGCTGCGGGCGAGGGCGTGCAATTGAGCCTCGACGGCGGGGGGACCTGGGTCAGTACCAGTGTCAGCGGTACAGGCTGGAGTTATGACAACAGCGGCAATGCCATGGCCGATGGCAGCTACACCTTGCTCGCCCGGGTGGTGGACACCGCCGGCAATATCGGCCAGGAGGCCAGTCAGAACCTGCTGATCGACAGCAGCGCGCCCAGCGCCACCAGCAGCATCAGTGCCATCAGCCACGACAGCGGCAGCAGCGCCACGGACTTCATCACCAACGACAGCAGCCTGCTGGTCGATGCCACATTGAGCGGCACCCTGGGGGTTGGAGAATCGCTGCAGATTTCCATCGATGGCGGCGCGACCTGGCACAACAGTGGCCTGCTCAGCGGCAGTACCTATGAGTACGACGCCACGGGCACCAGCCTGACGGATGGCAGCTACAGCTTCCAGACCCGCGTCGTCGACGCGGCTGGCAACATCGGTGCGATCAGCAGCCAGAATGTAGTGATCGACACCACGGCCCCCAGCGCCACCGCCAGCATCAGTGCAATCACCAGCGACACGGGCTCCAGCTCCAGCGACTACCTCACCAGCGACCACACGTTGCTGATCAACGCCAACCTCTCAGGGACCCTGGGCAGCGGCGATCAGTTGCAGATCTCCACCGACAACGGCAGCACCTGGCACACCGCGAGCCTGCTCAGCGGCAACACCTATCGCTACGACAACAGCGGCGTCAGCCTGGCGGATGGCAGCTACAGCTTCCAGGCGCGGGTGGTGGACGCTGCCGGTAATCCCGGAACCTCCAGCAGCCAGGCGGTGGTTATCGACAGCACGGCCCCGGTCGAGAGCATCACCCTGAACAGCCTCAGCCCTGATACCGGCGTCAGCGGCAGCGACTTCATTACCTCGGCCAACCGCCTGAACTTTGGCGGCACCCTGGGCAGTGCCCTGGCCAGCGGCGAGGGCGTGCAACTGAGCCTGGATGGCGGCAGCACCTGGGTCGGCGCCACGGTCAGCGGCAGCACCTGGAGTTACGACAACAGCGCCAGCGTCCTGGCCGACGGCAGCTACACGGTGCAGGCGCGCATCATCGACAGCGCCGGCAATAGCAGCGTGCCGGCCAGCCATGGGCTGCAAATCGACACCAGTGCGCCCAGTGCCACGGCCACGGTGACTGCGATCAGCAACGACAGCGGCTCCAGCGCCAGCGACTTCATCACCAACGACAACACCCTGCTGGTCAACGCTACCCTCAATGGCAGCCTGGGCAGTGGCGAGTCGCTACAGATCTCTCTGGACAACGGCAGCACCTGGCACACCGCGAGCCTGGTCAGTGGCAGCACCTACCAGTACGACAACAGCGCCAGTGTCCTGGCCGATGGCAGCTACAGCTTCCAGGCCCGGGTGCTGGACACGGCGGGTAATCCCGGCCTGAGCAACGCCCAGGTGGTGGTGATCGACACCAGCGCGCCCACCAGCGGCAACAGTGTTGCCATCAGCAATTACACCGATAACGTGCTGCAACAAATCGGCAACTTCGGCAGCGGCAGCAGCACCAACGACACCACGCCGCAGCTCAACGGTGTGGTCAGCGGGCTGCAGGCCGGCGACCTGGTGCAGATCTACCAGGGCGCCACCTTGCTCGGCAACGCCAGCGTCAGCGGCAGTACCTGGTCCTATCAGCTCGGCACCCTGGCCGAAGGCGCCTACAGCTACACCGCCGCGATTACCGACAGCGCCGGCAACAAGGGCACCACCTCGGGCAGCTTCGCCCTGGTGGTGGACACCACTGCGCCGGCGGCCAATGAAACCATCAGCATCGTCGCAGTCAGCAGCGACACCGGCACCAGCGGCGACTTCATTACCAGCGACAACACCCTGGTGCTCAGCGGCACCCTGGGCAGCACCCTGGCCAGCGGCGATATTGCCCAGGTCAGCCTGGACGGCGGCAGCACCTGGCTCAACACCACGGTCAGCGGCAGCACCTGGAGTTACGACAACAGCGCCAGCGTGCTGGCCGATGGGGTCTACAACCTCAAGGCACGGGTGGTGGACGGCGCCGGCAACCAGGGCGCTACTGCCAATCAGGTGCTGGTGGTGGACACCACTGCGCCAACCGAAAGCATCGCCATCGTCAGCATCAACCAGGACACCGGCACCAGCAGCAGCGACTTCAACACCAGCGACACCACCCTGGTGTTCAGCGGTACCCTGGGCGCGGCCCTGGGCAGTGGCGAAAGCGTGCGCATCAGCCTGGATGGCGGCAGCACCTGGCGCACTGCGCTGGTCAGCGGCAACACCTGGAGTTACGACAACAGCGCCAGCAGCCTGGCCAGCGGCAGCTACAGCGTGATTGCCCAGGTCATAGACAGCGCCGGCAACCTGGGCAACAGCGCCAGCCAGACGGTCATCGTCGACACCGTGGCGCCCACTGCCAGCCCCAGCATCGTGTCGATCACCAACGACACCGGCGCCAGTGCCAGCGACTTCATCACCCGCGACAACACCCTGGTGTTCCAGGGCACCCTCAGCGCGCCCCTGGCGGCGGGCGAGGGCGTGCAGTTCAGTATCGATGGCGGCAGCACCTACCTGGTGGCCAGCGTTTCCGGCACCACCTGGAGCTACGACTACACCGGCAGCGCGTTGCCCGATGGCAACTACAACATCAAGGTGCGGGTGTTCGATACCGCCGGCAACATTGGCCTGACCGCCAACCAGACCCTGGTCATCGACACCAGCGAGCCGGCCCAGAGCATTCTCATTACCTCGGTCAGCCCGGACAGCGGCACCAGCAGCAGCGACTTTGTCACCGCCAGCCACAGCCTGGTGTTCAACGGCAGCCTGGGCGCGGTCCTGGGGACCAATGAAAGCGTGCAGATCAGCCTCGACGGCGGCAGCACCTGGCAGGGCGCCAGTACCACCGGCACCAACTGGACCTTCAACAACAGCGCCAACAGCATGGCCGACGGCACTTACAGCGTGCAGGCTCGGGTGATCGACGCTGCGGGCAATATCGGCAACCTGGCGACCCAAAGCCTGGTGATCGACAGTGTCGCGCCAACCGCCACCGCGACCATCAGCGCCATCAGCCAGGATGCCGGCACCAGTGCCAGCGACTTCATCACCAATGACCAGACCTTGCTGGTCAACGCTACGCTCAGCGGCACCCTGGGCAGTGGCGAGGTGCTGCAGATCTCGCTCAACGGCGGCAGCACCTGGCAGAACGCAACCCTGGTCAGCGGCACGACCTACCAGTTGGACAACACCGGCAATACCCTGGCGGCCGGCAGCTACACCTTTGAGGCGCGGGTGGTCGACAGCGCGGGCAACGCCAGCAGCGCCGGAACCCAGGCGGTGCTGATTTCCACCACCGGCCCGGCCGTCACCGCCCTGGCCGTGTCCAGTGTCAGTACCGACACCAACTCGGCGCTGGCCGCAGGCACCGCCAGCACCACCAACAGCGGCACCAACAGTGACCTGGTGACCCGCGACACCTCGCTCACCGTATCCGGTACCTACAGCGGCACGCTGCTGGCCAGCGACGTGTTGCAGATCAGCAGCGACGGCGGCAGCACCTGGAACAGCACCACGGTCAACACCGGCACCCATACCTGGAGCTACCTCGACCCCATCAGCCACGCCAGTTCCGTCACCTATCAACTGCGCAGTTTCAACCTGGCCGGCAACATCGGCAGCGTCACCGCCTCGCAACTGGTCACGGTGGATACCGTCGCGCCGGTGCAGAGTCTGCTGGCACCCGCATTGGGCAGTGCCTATGACAGCGGGGTGCCGGGTGACCATGTCACCACCAACACATCCATGACCTTTACCAGCGCGCAAAGCCACACCGGCAGTGCGGGCGACACGGTGCTGCTGGTCAACGACGTGAACAACGACGGGGTCTACTCCGAAGGCATCGACAGCCTGATCGGCAGCGCCACGGTGGCCGCCGATGGCAGCTGGAGCCTGAGTGCCAGCGGCCTGGCGACCGGCTCTTATCACCTGGCCCTGATGCAGGTGGACGCAGCCGGCAACCGTTCGCGCTTGAGCGCCACTACCGAGGTCGATGTGGTCAGCGCCAATGATCATGCGCCCCTGGCCAACACCGGTTGGGGCGGCGCTAATACCGCGGGTGACACTGAAAATAAGGGCACCGCCTATACCCTGGGTACCAATGGCCTGTGGGAGTTCTACAGCAACCTGTCGGTGTACAACTCCACGGGGCTGACCAGCTACAGCGCCACCTCCCTGGCCAGCGGTACCACCGCCACCTCGGTCAACAACGTGACCTTTGTTGACTACAACCGCGACGGCTTCATGGATGTGCTCGGCGTCGACTTCAATTACACCGACGGTCAGCAGTCCTGGACCTACAACGGCAGCAGCTACACCGCGTTCCAGATCAGTGGCGCCAGCGGCGGCGTCTATGACGGGCACGGTACGGTGGTGGCCTATGACAAGACCGGCGACGGGTACATCGACCTGGCCTATGGCGATTCCTCCCTTCCGGGGGATGCCAATGCGTCCGGCGGCATCGACTCGCAACTGCTGGTCAACAACGCCGGGGTGCTGATCAAGGACAGCAACTTTGTGCAGACCCCAGCCACTGGCGGCGCCTCTTCGACTACCGGCCAGCCGTATTCGCAACTGTCGGGGGTCGATATCAACAACAACGGCACGGTCGACCTGGTGTTCCACCAGAACAACCCGGCCTACGCCAGCAACAACACCCTGGTGGTGCTGAGCAACAGCGGCACCGGCAGCCTCAGCGTCACTGCGACCCTGGCCGGTGTGTTTGCCAGCCCGGTGGAGAACTCCCAGACCATTTCCATGACCTGGGCCGACTTCAATGGCGACGGCTACATGGACCTGTACCTCAACTCCGGCCTGATCGGCTCGGACGGCACCACGGCCACCGCCAACGAAAGCCGCCTGTACTTCAACAACCAGGCCGGCAGCCTGAGCGCCAGCCCCCTGGGCTTTGGCGACAACCTCAACGGTGGCGCCTCGCTGGCGGTGGACTGGAACCACGACGGCGCCATGGACGTGATCGAGTTGCCGAACATCGGTGCAGCCTCGTCGTCGATCAACCTCTACACCAACAACGGCAGCGGTACGGCCTTTGCCACCAGCATCCTGGCCACCGCCATCAGCAACGTCAGCGGTGCGGTCGCCGCCGACTACAACTGGGATGGCGCGGTGGACCTGCTCTACTTCAGCACCGGCAACACCAGCGCCCGCTGGATTCAGAACACCAACGTGGTGCAGTACGGCACCAGCCTGCATCTACGCCTCCTCGATGCCAACGGCCTGACCGCCTACTACGGCAACACCGTGCAGTTGTACGACTCCAGCGGCAAGCTGGTGGGTACGCAAATGATCAACCCGCAGTCGGGCAGCAACACCAATGACAGCTCGTCGATCGTCAACTTCTATGGCCTGAGCGCCAGCCAGACCTACACCCTGGTACTGCTGCGCAACCTGGGCGGCGTATCGGCCGATGTCGGCGGGCTGGCAAGCGAAGGAGGGAACAGCATCGAGAGCGTCAACGCCAGCTGGACCGGGCTGGTCGCGGGCGCGGCCACCAGCGCCTATGTCCTGTCGGCCGAGACCGGCAGCAACAACGCCAACGGCAACTTCGTCGGCACCGGCTACAACGACACCTTTTTCGCCACCGCCGGCACCGATAGCTACAACGGTTCCGGCGGCTGGAGCAATGGGCGCTTTGGCACGCCGGTATGGAGCGCCACCGGTGGCGAGGACGTGGTCGACTTCATGCTGGCCGGCAGTACCGCAATCAACGTCAACCTCAATACCCTGACGGCCCAGGGCACCGGCTTCAACACCGCAACCTTCACCAGCATCGAGGGCCTTCGCGGCGGCTCAGGTAACGACACCTTCACCGCCAGCACCACGGCCCTGGTCAATAACCTGTTCGAGGGCCGTGGCGGCAACGACAGCTTCGTCCTCGGCAGCACCGGCGGCCATGCCACCCTGGTCTACAACCTGCTCAACAGCGGCAATGCCACCGGCGGCAATGGCAGCGACCTGGCCAGCGGTTTTGTGGTCGGCAATCTGGTCAGTAGCGCCACCGCCGATGTGATCGACCTCAGTGGTCTGCTGTCCGGCTACACCGGCACCGCCTATGTCTACAAGGACGCCATCAGCGGCAAGTTCGTGCTCGATGCGGCCTCCCAGGCACTGAACAATTACCTGAGCGTCAGCAATGATGGGAGCAACAGTTATGTGTCGGTCGACCTGACCGGCAGCGGCACCTTCGGCGCCTCCAATATCCTGCTGACCCTCAGCGGCGTGGTCACCGACCTTGCCACCTTGCTGGGCAACGACCAGTTGCTCCTGGCGTCCTCGAGTGCCGGTGCCTCGGTGGGGGTCAACACCCAGAGCATCCTCGACAGCACGCCGATCATCAGCGGCACCATCCCCTATGCGCTCGCCAGCGGCATGCACCTGGAGGTGATGCTCAACGGCGTCACCTACAGCTCGGCCACGGGGGCGGTGGTGGTCGACCCGACCAACAACACCTGGTACGTCCAGGTGCCCAACGCCAATGCCCTGACCAGCGGCACCTATGAGGTGGTCGCGGCGATATTCAACAGTGACGGCTCGGTGGCGGTCCAGGACCACAGCACCAATGAACTGACGGTATTGTCGCCGCCCACCGGCACCACCACGGTCACCGGCGAAACCTCGAACATCAGTGCCATGGGCATGGCCGTGGGCGACGTCAATAACGACGGCCTGTTCGACTACTTCAATGCCACCAGCATCTACACCCAGCTCGCCAGCAATGGCAGCAACATCAATAATTTCAGGGGCACCCTGCTGTACACCGAAGGTTCGGGCACCGGGCAACTGGGCAAGGTCAGCAGCGTGCAACTGCTGGATATCAACCGCAGCGGCAACCTGTCGGTGATGACCGAGCAAGCCAATACCTCCCAGGGCAACAACGACTTCATCAACAACGGCAACGGCGCCAGCTACACACTGCTCAACTACAGCTATGGCACCTTGATCTCTTGGGGCGGGCAGGTCGGTATCGATTTGAACAACGATGGCTACATCGACCTCGTCAGCGGCGACAAGTACACCGACAACTCCGGGGTCTACGAGCTCAACAACAAGAACGGCACCTTCACCAGCTATGACCTGGGGAGTACCAGCGACCCGCTGAGCGGGAGCACCAGCAACGGCAACATCAACGAGGACATAGGGGCGTTCGACCTTAACGGCGACGGCCGGGTCGACCTGCTGGGGCAATTCTGGGGCGGCTTTGGCGGTGCGGTGACCAACCTCACGGTGTTGCTGACCAGCAGCAATGGGCTGGTTTCGGCATTGGCCGCGAGTACGGCGGCGGGCACTCTGAAAACCATCACCAACGTGCTCTACCACGTGAACGCATCGGCCGGTAACACCTCCAGTTACCCGCCCGGCACCCAGAGCATGGACGTCGCCGACTTCAACGGTGACGGCAAACTCGACCTGTTCCTGGGGCAGACCAGTACCGCCGGTACCGCCAGCAGCGTGTACACCAGCGACGGCGCGGGCAACTTCACCCTGGCCACTACCTTGTCCAGCAGCACCCTGGCCGGCGGTGTCACCCTCAATACCGACTGGAATGGCGACGGCAAGCTCGATGTGTTCGAGTTCCAGGACAACCTGACCGACAGTACGACTCTGAAACTGCAGACCAGCTACGAGTACTGGCAGAACACCACGGCCAGCATTGGCGCCGCGCCGACCTTCAGCCGCACCCTACTGAGCGTGAGCAGCGTGGCCACGGCGACCTCGATCACCGGTGCGGTAGCCGCGGATTTCAACTACGACGGCTCCCAGGACCTGCTGATCAACGCCAATGGCCAGGACGTACTGGTGGTCAACCCCAACGTGATCGCCGCCGGCACCAGCCTGCACCTGAAGATCGAAGACCCGGCGGGGCACAACACCTACGTCTCGCAGACCGTCAATCTCTACGACAGCAGCGGCACCCTGGTGGAGACGCGGATCCTCAATGGCCAGTACGGCTACGGCACCACCGATGACCGCGGCATCGTCGACTTCTATGGCCTGAACCCGGCCATGACCTACACCGCAGTACTGGTCAAGGCGGCGATTGTCGGCATCGACGGCGGCGAGGGCAGCGTCACCGGGGTCGCCGGGCTGGGTGGGGGTACAACGCTCAACAGCACCTGGACCGGCCTGACCCCTGGCGCGGCGACCCACGCCTATGTATTGACCGCCGACGCCAGCACCGACAGCACCACCGGCACCTTTGTCGGCAGCGGCTATGACGACACGTTCTTTGCCGGGCCCGGCACCAACACCTACAGCGGCTCGGGCGGTTGGGAAACCATCGCCGGCACCCCGGTCTGGAACAGTACGCTGGGCACCGACATCGTCGACTACAAGCTGGCCGGCAGCACTGCGCTGACCATCGACCTGAGCAACGCGGCCGCGCAGAACACCGGCTTCAACACCGCCACCTTCAAGAACATCGAAGGCCTGGCCGGGGGCTCGGGCAACGACACCTTCACCGACAGCGGCAGCGACAACACCCTCGAGGGCCGGGGTGGCAGCGACACCTTCAACCTGACCCACGGCGGCCACGACACCCTTCTGTACAACGTGCTGGCCGGGGCTTCGGCGAACAACACCGGGGGCAATGGCAGCGATATCGTCAATGGCTTCAAGGTCGGCACCTGGGAGGGCACCGCCGGCACCCAACGCCTGGACGTGCATGCCTTGCTGGTGGGCTACAGCGGCGATGGCAGCGCCAGCTACCAGGGCGGCGTCGCCACCCTGGGCGCCGGTGCCGGCAATATCGGCAACTACCTGCAAGTGACCCAGAGCGGGGCCAATACCGTGATCAGCATCGACCGCGATGGCAGCGCCAGCACCTACAGCAGCGCCACCCTGGCCACCTTGCAGAACGTGCACACGGACCTGGCCACCTTGCTCGCCAACCATCAACTGACCGTGGTCTGAGACCACGCCGGCATAAAAAACCCGCCGATCGCAGCTGCGAAAGGCGGGTTTTTTAATGACCGGTGGTGCGCTGGGCGCGCTGCCGATCGCTGCGGGTCAGAAGTTGTACTTGAAGCTGGTCATCAGGTTGCGCGGCGCGCCGTAGTTACCGTAGGAACCGGCGTTGCTGTAGTAGGTGCGGTCGAACAGGTTGTTGACGTTAAGGGAGGCACTGAGGTTGCGGCTGATGTCGTAGCGCGCCATCAGGTTGGTCACCGCGTAGCTGCCCTGGGTGAAGGTGTGCAGGTCGCCGCCGACCTTGCTCTGCCAGTTGACCCCGCCGCCCACGGTCAGCTTGTCCAGCGGGCCTTGCAGGCGATAGCTGGTGAAGGTCTTGAAGCTGTTGCGCGGCAGGCCGGTGACGATCCGCTGGTCGTCGGCGTCGGTGGTGACCGAGTAGGTGTAGCCGGCGGAGGCCTGCCAGCCTTCGGCCAGTTCGCCGTTGAACTCCAGTTCCACGCCCCTGGAGGTGGTGTCCTGCTCGGCGCTGTAGACATTGTCGTGCTGCCAGATCGCCAGGTTGTCCTGCTGCAGTTTGTACAGCGCCAGGCTGGAGTTCAGGCGGCCGTCGAAGTGGCTGCCCTTGACGCCGATCTCATACCCCTTGCCCTGCATCGGCTCCAGTGGCTTGTTGTCTTCGCTGCGCACCCAGGACGCCTGGGGGTTGAAGATGCTGGTGTAGCTGGCGTACACCGACCAGGTGTCATCGAGGTCGTAGACCACCCCTGCGTAAGGGATGAACACGCCGTTTTCTTCGCGCTTGACCTTGGTTTCGTCGCCGCCGTATGGACGGTCGGAGGTGTCGCTGCTCCAATTGATCACCCGGCTGCCGAGGATCAGGCTCAGGTCATCGGTCAGGCGCAGGCGCGAGGTCAGGTAGGCGGCGTACTGGTTTTCATCGATCGACGACTTGCCGCTTACGCTCTGGCTGGGCTTGGGCGAGTGGCCGTCCCAGTCGAACAGATTGTCGATGGGGCCGGCCGGTGAGCCGGCGTAGTCATAGCGCCAGCCGCCCCAGCTCGGGGTGCTTTCCTTGTACTGGGACAAGGTCACGCCACCGATCAACTCGTGCTCGCGGCCGAACAGGCTGAAGGGGCCGGTCAGGTACAGGTCGAGGTTGTCCTGGCGCGGGGTGCCGGAGAAACGCACCGGCAGTTGGGTCAGGCCGCTGCCGTCCTTGTTGACCGAACCCATGGCGAAGTTGAACAGCTCGTCGAACTGGTTCTCGGCGTGGGTGAACTCCACCTTGCCGCTCCAGCCGTTGCCCAGTTGCTGTTCGATGGAGGCGAAGTAGCTGGTCTGCTGGTGGTCGTTGTAGGACCAGGTCGGCGAGGTGTTGGTCGAGCGACTGAAGTCGGTGCGTTCGCCACTGCTGAAGCGCGTCGGCAGGCCGGTGCGCAGCGGCGAGTCGACATCGGTGCGCTGGTAGCTGAAGCCCAGGGTCAGCAGGGTGTCTTCGCTGAGGTCGAACTCGCTGATGCCGTACATCAGTTGTGTCTGCTGCTTGAAGCGGTCGACCCAGGCGCTTTCGGTCTTGTAGTCGGCCACCAGGCGCCCGCGCACATTGCCGCTGTCGGTGAGCGGACCGGAGACGTCGAGGCCGCCGCCGTAGCGATCCCAGGTCCCGGCCTGGCCACTGATGCTGGCCTGGGCTTCGTGGGTCGGGCGCTTGCGGATCAGGTTGATGGTCGCCGACGGGTTGCCCATGCCGCTGATCAGGCCGGTGGCGCCACGCACCACTTCGACCCGGTCGTACATGGCCATGCTCTGGGAGTAGTTGTCGAGGCGGGTGTTGGTCGGCACGCCGTCGATCTCGTAGTTCTGGATGGCGAAGCCGCGGGACCAGTAGCTGTCGGTTTCCGCCCCCAGGCCGTCGCGGGTGACGATGATCCCGGGGGTGGCTTCCAGGGTGTCGGTCAGGGTGCTGAGGTTCTGGTCGTCAAGGCGCTGGCGGGTCATGACCGTGATCGATTGCGGGGTTTCCCGGGGTGTCAGGTTCAGGCGCGTGGAGCTACTGGAAGAGTAGGTGGTGTACTCGCCGGTGCCTTCGGTGGTCGACCCCGGCGCCTTGCCGGAAATCGACACCGCGCCCAGTTCCAGGCTGCTGTCGCCGGCTTTGCGCGCCTGCAACGAGTAGTTGCCCGTGGCGTCGCGAGTCGCTTGCAGGCCGGTGCCGGCGAGCAGCAGGGCCAGCCCCGAGTCGATGTCAAAACGCCCTTTGAGTCCGGCGCTCTGCTGGCCGTCGGTCAGGGTCGTCGGGTACGACAGCAGGATATGGGCGGTCTGGCCAAAGCGGGTCAGGGCACCCGCCAGGCTGCCGGCGGGGATGTCGAAATCCTGTTGCGCCTGTTCGGCAGCCTGGACCCAGGTCGGTGCCAGCAGCACCACGCTGGCGGTGGTCATGCAGGCCAGGCCCTGGGCGACCGCGCCCGCCAGGTTTTGCTTGAGTGAAACGTGCCAGCCCCGGCCCTTGCGTACGACGAGTTGCATGTGTGGATCCCCATGAATGTCAGTGTTCTGGGGGTTAAGTCTCGCGAGCGAGCAAATCGGACCACCCTTGAGCAAAATAAATGTCAGCCGGCCAGGGTGCGGGGCTTGAGGGTCACCCAATAGCGGGTGAAGGGGCGGACTTCCAGGTGCAGGGTCTCGGCCACCGCATTCAGGACACGGTCGGTATCGGCCAGGGGAAAGGTGCCCGAGACCGGCAGGTCGGCCAGACTCGAATCGCACCCCAGGTGTCCGGGGCGATAGCGCCCCAGTTCTTCGAGAAAGTCCGCCAGGCGTTGGCCCTGGGCCGCCAGCATGCCCTGGCTCCAGGCCGGCTGCGACGCACCCTGGGGTTGCCGCGAGAGCAGGCCCTGGCGATCGAAGCGCAGCTGCTCGCCCGCGTTCAGGGTCAGGGCCGGCTGCCCCGGGTTGCGCGGTTGCACTTGCACGCTGCCCTCATAGACCCCGAGCAGGGTGACGCCGGCGGCCTGGCGCACATTGAAGCGAGCCGCCACGGTTTCGATGCGGCCCTCGGCGGTGTCCACGCTGAGGGGCGGCAGGCCGGACTGGCGGTCGAGGGTCACCAGCATTTCCCCACGCAGCAGACTGATGCGGCGCAGGTCCTGGTCGAAGCGCAGCTTGATGGCGCTGTCGGTGTTGAGCTGGACCCGGGTCTGGTCGACCAGGGTCAGGCGGCGTTGCTGGCCGACGCGGGTGCTGTAGTCGGCGCTCCAGTCCTGCACCAGCGCCAGGTCCCGGGCATTCCAGGCCCCGGCCCCGACGGCCAGTAGCACCCCCAATTGCTTGAGCGCAGTGCGGCGGCTGAGGGTGGGGCGCAGGCTCGGGCCCAGGGTGGCGCTGGCCAGGGCGCTGTGGCCTTGCTGGCGCACCTGGTCCATGCGCTGGGCAAAGGCTTCGGCCCGCAGCCAGGCTTTTTCGTGCAGCGGATGGGCCTGGCGCCAGTTGCGCCAGGCGGTCAGGGTGGCCTCGCTGATGGGCGGCTGCTGCAGGTCGAGCTGCCATTGCATCGCCTGTTCCGCGATGGCCGCGGTAATCGGCTGGGCCTCGGCGCCGGCGCGGGTGGGCAGCGGCGGGCTCAAACCAGGTCCAGGCTGTCGTCGAGCATGATGCACAGGGCTCCCGCCTTGACGATGTAGCGCTTCACCGTCGTCACGGAAACCTCCAGGCGCTCGGCAATTTCCCCAAGGCTCAGGCCATCGAGCTGGCACCAGAGGAACGCCTTGCGCACCGGCAGCTCCAGGCGTTCGAGCACGGCGTCCAGTTCTAACAGGGTTTCGAGGAGGATGGCCTGGGTTTCCAGGTCGGGGACCAACTGTTCCGGGACCGCCTGCAAGGCTTGCAGATAGGCACGTTCCAGTTTCTGCCGCCGGTAGTGATTGCTCAGCACGCTTTTCGCGACCTTGGTCAGAAAGCTGCGCGGGGCCTGGATCTCCACCGGCTCAGGCTTGTTCAACAAGCGCAGGAAGGTGTCCTGGGCCAGGTCCGCCGCGCTGTGGGAGCAGTTCAACCGCAGGCGTAGCCAGTTTTTCAACCATTGGTGCTGTTGCCGATACAGCTCGGTCACATCGCAGGCACTGACTTGGGCGCTTGAAGGCATGGCGGGGAGATACCGGGGCAGGGGAGGTCATGAATGATAATGCTTATCATATAGATCGTTGCCATTGCCCCGCAACAAAAACCAAAAAGGCCCGCCGTTCAGTGATGAAGGGCGGGCCTGTTGGGTACAGCGTCAAATCAGACCTTGACGATCCAGCCTTCTGGCGCTTCAACGTCGCCGGTCTGCACGCCGGTCAGCTCTTTGTAGAGCTTCTGGGTCACAGGGCCGACTTCGCTTTCGCTGTAGAACACGTGCAGCTGGTCTTTGTATTCGATGCCTCCGATCGGCGTGATCACCGCGGCGGTACCGCAGGCACCGGCTTCCTTGAAGTCAGCCAGTTTGTCGATCAGCACATCGCCCTCGACCACTTCCAGGCCCAGACGGCTCTTGGCCAGTTCGATCAGCGACAGGCGGGTGATGCCTGGCAGCACCGAAGGCGACTTCGGCGTGACGAACTTGTTGTCGTGGGTGATCCCGAAGAAGTTGGCCGAGCCGACTTCTTCGATCTTGGAGTGGGTCATCGGGTCCAGGTAGATGCAGTCGGCGAAGCTTTTCTTCTTGGCTTCCGAACCTGGCATCAGGCTGGCGGCGTAGTTGCCACCGACCTTGGCCGCACCAGTGCCTTGAGGCGCCGCACGGTCGAAGCTGGAGATCAGGAAGTTGTGCGGGGTCAGGCCGCCCTTGAAGTAGGCGCCGACCGGAATGGCGAAGATCGAGAAGATGAACTCGGGTGCGGTGCGCACGCCGATGTTGTCACCCACGCCGATCACGAACGGGCGCAGGTACAGCGCGCCGCCGGTGCCGTAAGGCGGAATGAAACGCTCGTTGGCCTTGACCACGGCCTTGCAGGCTTCGACGAACTGTTCGGTGGAAACATGCGGCATCAGCAGACGGGCGCAGCTGCGCTGCATGCGCAGGGCGTTCTGGTCGGGACGGAACAGGTTGATCGAGCCGTCCTTGCAGCGGTAGGCCTTCAGGCCTTCGAAGCATTGCTGGCCATAGTGAAGGGCCGTGGAGCCTTCGCTGATGTGCAGCACGTTATCTTCGGTCAGGGTGCCTGCGTCCCACTCGCCATTGCGCCAGTGCGACAGATAGCGCTTGTCTGTCTTGATGTAGTCAAAACCCAGCTTGTCCCAATTGATGCTTTCGTTACCCATGACACCCTCTATCACTTGACGACCGTCGGAACGGCTCAAGGTTTCTGACGTTTTTTTGGATGGGCACAACAATACTGCATTCCGGGGGTGTACCGCATCCCGGACGATGGGAGGGGAGCAAAAAAACGTAGCTTGCTCATGAATCGTTTCGCCATTGTCCGGAATACGGGAGCAAATTCCCGCCCTGGGCCATCCCGACCCCTAGCCGCTGCCGTCAGGCTGCGCTGGCCAGGATAGGCGCCACAGGAATGTCAGCGTGCTGTGCGGTGTTCAATCGGCGCAGCGCTGCCCCTTACATATGCAGCGCATGTCCCAAAGCCCGCAGCGCCGCTTCCTGCACCGCCTCGCCCAGGGTCGGGTGGGCGTGGATGGTGCCGGCGATGTCTTCCAGGCGCGCGCCCATTTCCAGGGACTGGCCGAAGGCCGTGGACAGCTCGGACACGCCGACGCCCACCGCTTGCCAGCCGAGAATCAGGTGATTGTCGCGCCGCGCTACCACCCGCACGAAGCCGCTTTTCGATTCCAGGGTCATGGCCCGACCGTTGGCCGCGAACGGGAAGCTCGAGACGATGCAATCCAGGCCAGCGGCCTTGGCTTCGTCCGGGGTCTTGCCGACCACCACCAGTTCCGGATCGGTGAAGCACACCGCCGGGATCGCGGCCGGGTTGAATTCCCGGTGTTCACCGGCAATCAGCTCGGCAACCATTTCGCCCTGGGCCATGGCGCGGTGGGCCAGCATCGGCTCGCCGCTGAGGTCGCCGATGGCCCAGACGTTGCGCATGCTGGTCTGGCAGCGGTTGTCGATCTTGACCGCCGAGCCATTCATCTCCAGGTTCAGCGCCTCCAGGTTCCAGCCTTGGGTGTTGGGTTTGCGGCCGACCGCCACCAGCACCTGGTCGGTGTCCAGGTGCAGGGTTTCGCCATTCGGGTCGCGCACTTGCAGGGTGTTTTTCGCGGCGTCGAAGCCTTCGACGCTGTGCTTGAGGTACAGCTTGAGCCCCAGCTTTTTCAGGGATTCGGCCACCGGCTGGGTCAGTTCCGTGTCATAGGCCGGCAGGATCCGATCCTGGGCTTCGACCACGCTGACCTCGGCGCCCAGCTTGCGGTAGGCGATCCCCAGTTCGAGGCCGATGTAGCCGCCGCCGACCACGATCAGGTGTTTGGGCAGCGCCTTGGGCGCCAGGGCTTCGGTGGAGGAAATGATCGGCCCGCCGATCGGCAGCATCGGCAGATTGACGCTTTTCGAGCCGGTGGCCAGCAGCAGGTGCTCGCACTGGATACGGGTATTGGCGCCTTCGATCTCCACGGTCTTGCCGTCGATCACCTTGGCCCAGCCCTGGATCACCTGCACCTTGTGCTTTTTCAGCAGGGCCGCGACGCCGGTGGTCAGGCGATCGACGATGCCGTCTTTCCATTCCACGCTCTGGCCGATGTCCAGGGTCGGCGTCGCGACCTTGATCCCCAGGGCCGAGCCCTGGCTGTGGTGCAGGGTCTGGTGGAACTGTTCGGCGACATGAATCAGCGCCTTGGACGGGATGCAACCGATGTTCAGGCAGGTGCCGCCAAGCGCCTGGCCTTCGACCAGGATGGTCGATATGCCCAGCTGCCCGGCACGAATCGCCGCCACATAACCGCCAGGGCCGCCGCCGATAATCAGCAGCCGGGTGTTTAGAGTCTGTTGCATTGCTTACTCCACAAACAGGGTGGCGGGTTGTTCGAGCAGGCCGCGAATGGCCTGGATGAATTGCGCCGCGTCCATGCCATCGACCACCCGGTGATCGAACGAGCTGGAGAGGTTCATCATCTTGCGAATCACCACCTGGCCCTTGATGACCATGGGCCGTTCAACGATTTTGTTGACCCCGACAATCGCCACTTCCGGCAGGTTCAGCACCGGTGTGCTGACAATTCCGCCCAACGCGCCGAGGCTGGTCAGGGTAATGGTCGAACCGGACAACTCATCGCGGGCGGCCTTGCCGGTGCGCGCGGCGTTGGCCAGGCGCGCGATTTCCGCGGCGCTGTCCCACAGGCTGCGAGCCTCGGCATGCTTGACCACCGGCACCATCAAGCCGATGTCGCTCTGGGTGGCGACGCCGACATGCACCGCGCCGAGGCGGGTGATGACCTGGGCTTCGTCGTCGTAGCGCGCATTGATCTGCGGGAAGTCACGCAGGGCCACGACCATGGCTCGCACCAGGAACGGCAACAAGGTCAGCTTGCCGCGGCTGGCGCCGTGCTTTTCATTGAGGTGGGCGCGCAGCTCTTCCACGGCGGTGACGTCGATTTCCTCGACATAACTGAAGTGGGCGGCACGCTGGGTGGCGTCCTGCATGCGCTGGGCGATCTTGCGGCGCATGCCGATCACCGGGATCTGCTCTTCATCGTGGCGCTGGGCATACGCCGCCGGCGTCGAGGCCGCACGGGAACCCTGGGCCAGATAGGCGTCCAGGTCTTCATGCAGGATGCGCCCGGCAGGGCCGCTGCCCTGGACCAGGCGCAGCTGGATCCCGGCATCGAGCGCGTGTTTGCGCACTGCCGGCGAAGCCAGCGGACGCTCGTCGGCATCCCGGGCCCCCGGTGCCGGGTTGGCGGCACGGCTGACGGCAGCGCTGGCGGGCGCTGGTGCTGGCTTGGCCTGCACCTGAGGGGCCGCCGCCTGGGGCGCCGGTTGTTCAGCCGCTGGCGCCTTGGCAGGCACCGCGGGTTGGCTGGACTCCTTGAAGTTGCCCGCGCCCTCGACTTCGATGCTGATCAGGATACTGCCGACCGCCATCACTTCGCCGGGCACACCGCCCAGGGAAATCACCTTGCCGTGGACCGGGGAGGGGATGTCGACCATCGCCTTGTCGGTCATGACATCGGCCAGGACCTGGTCTTCGACCACCAGGTCGCCCACCTTCACGTGCCAGACCGAGAGTTCAACTTCTGCGATGCCTTCGCCAATGTCCGGCATCTTGATAACGTGCGTGCCCATTCAGACCTCCATGACCCGATGCAAAGCCGCGCCCACTCGGGACGGGCCAGGGAAATACGCCCACTCTTGCGCGTGCGGGTAGGGGGTGTCCCAACCGGTGACGCGTTCGATCGGCGCTTCTAGGTAGTGGAAGCAGTGTTCCTGCACCAGGGCCACCAGCTCGGCACCAAAACCGCAGGTGCGGGTGGCTTCGTGGACGATCACGCAGCGGCGGGTTTTCTTCACCGAGTTGACGATGGTTTCCAGGTCCAGCGGCCACAGGCTGCGCAGGTCGATGACTTCAGCGTCGACCCCGCTTTCCTCGGCCGCCACTTGCGACACATAGACCGTGGTGCCGTAGGTGAGGATGGTCACATCCTTGCCTGGGCGGGTGATGGCGGCGACGTCCAGCGGCACCGTGTAGTAGCCGTCCGGGACTTGCGCGGCCGGGTGTTTCGACCAGGGGGTTACCGGGCGGTCGTGGTGGCCGTCGAACGGGCCGTTGTACAGGCGCTTGGGCTCGAGGAAAATCACCGGGTCATCGTTTTCGATCGAGGCGATCAACAGGCCCTTGGCGTCGTACGGGTTGGACGGCATCACGGTGCGCAGGCCGCAGACCTGGGTGAACACCGCCTCGATACTCTGGCTGTGGGTCTGGCCACCGTAGATGCCGCCGCCGCAAGGCATGCGCAGGGTCAGGGGCGCGGTGAACTCACCGGCCGAGCGATAACGCAGGCGCGCCGCTTCGGAGATGATCTGGTCCGAGGCCGGGTACACATAGTCGGCAAACTGGATTTCCGCCACCGGACGCAGGCCGTAGGCACCCATGCCCACCGCCACGCCGACAATCCCGCTTTCGGAGATTGGGGCGTCGAACACCCGCGAGGTGCCGTATTTGTTCTGCAGGCCTTCGGTGCAACGGAACACGCCACCGAAGTAGCCCACGTCCTGGCCGAACACCACGACGTTGTCGTCACGCTCAAGCATCACATCCATGGCCGAGCGCAGGGCCTGGATCATGGTCATGGTGGTCGTGGTCATGGCGGTTTCCAACTGGATAGAGGTGTTGTGATCGTTCATGTCAGATCCCCAGTTGCTGGCGTTGGCGCTTGAGGTGCTCGGGCATGTCCTTGTAGACATCCTCGAACATGGTCGCGGCGCTGGGCGTCTGCCCGCCGGCGAGGGTGCCGTACTGCTCGGCTTCTTTCTGCGCGGCGATCACCTGGGCTTCCAGTTCGGCGCTGACGGCGCTGTGTTCTTCTTCCGACCACTGGCCGATGCGGATCAGGTGCTGCTTGAGACGCACGATCGGGTCGCCCAGGGGGAAGTGGCTCCAGTCATCGGCCGGCCGGTACTTGGACGGATCATCGGAAGTGGAGTGCGGGCCGGCACGGTAGGTGACCCACTCGATCAAGGTCGGGCCGAGGTTGCGCCGGGCGCGCTCGGCAGCCCAGGCGGAGGCGGCGTAGACCGCGATGAAATCGTTGCCGTCGACCCGCAGGGAGGCGATGCCGCAACCCACGCCGCGTCCGGCAAAGGTGGTCGCTTCGCCACCGGCAATGGCCTGGAAGGTCGAGATTGCCCACTGGTTGTTGACCACGTTGAGGATCACCGGCGCGCGGTACACGTGGGCGAAGGTCAAGGCGGTGTGGAAGTCGGATTCAGCGGTGGCGCCGTCGCCGATCCAGGCCGAGGCGATTTTGGTGTCGCCCTTGATCGCCGAGGCCATACCCCAGCCCACGCCCTGAACGAACTGGGTGGCCAGGTTGCCGGAAATGGTGAAGAAACCGTGATCGCGTACCGAGTACATGATCGGCAACTGGCGGCCCTTGAGCGGATCGCGCTCGTTGGACAGCAGCTGGCAGATCAGGTCCACCAGAGGTACTTCGCGGGCCATCAGGATGCTTTGCTGGCGATAGGTGGGGAAGCACATGTCGTCGATGTTCAGGGCCAGGGCCTGGGCGCTGCCGATGGCTTCCTCGCCAAGGCTCTGCATGTAGAACGACATTTTTTTCTGGCGCTGGGCAACCACCATGCGGTTATCGAAGATCCGCGTCATGAGCATGGCACGCATGCCCTTGCGCAGGATCTCCACGGGTACGTTCTGGGCCCATTCGCCCAGGGCGTTGCCCTGATCGTCGAGCACACGAATCAGGCCACGGGCCAGGTCCGCGGTTTCGGCAGGTTCTACGTCGATGGGGGGTTTGCGCATCAGGCCTGCGTCGTTCAGGCGCAGGTAGGTGAAGTCGGTCTTGCAGCCGGGACGGCCTGAGGGTTCAGGAACGTGCAGGCGTAGCGGTTCATACGCTTGGGTCATGGCTTTCTACGCTCGATCTTGTGGATTTCTTGTATTGGGCGCGCTAGCTGACGGTCATTCCCCGGGTAGGGGAAATCTTGTCCTACAAACATCATAGGCCGGGACAAAGAGAATATTTATCTGTGTTTCATTGCGCTTTAGGTCATTTGCAGATAAAAAATCTGCATAACCACAAAAAACAGGTTGTTTTGTCTCATGCGTAAACTGGATCGTACCGATATCGGCATTCTCAACAGCCTTCAGGAGAATGCCCGCATCACCAACGCCGACCTCGCCCGTTCGGTCAACCTGTCGCCGACTCCCTGCTTCAACCGGGTCAAGGCCATGGAAGAGCTGGGGCTGATCCGCGAGCAAGTGACCCTGCTCGATGCCGACCTGCTGGGGCTGCACGTCAATGTGTTTATCCACGTCAGCCTGGAGAAGCAGGTGGAGGAGGCGCTGCAGCAGTTCGAGGAGGCGATCTCCGACCGCCCCGAGGTGATGGAGTGCTACTTGATGGCCGGCGACCCGGACTACCTGATCCGGGTGCTGGTCCCGACCATCCAGGCCCTGGAGCGCTTCATGATGGACTTCCTGACCAAAGTCCCTGGCGTGGCCAATATCCGCTCCAGCTTTGCCCTCAAGCAGGTGCGCTACAAAACTGCGCTGCCGCTGCCGGCCAACGGCTTGACCCTGGCCTGAGCCGCGTCAGGCGCTGACCCCGGTCCAGAGCTGGTCGATGTCCTTGAAGTCCCAGTCCTCGGGGGCTTCGCGGCCGATGATGCGTTCCTGGCCCTGGGCCCGGGCCAGGTCGACGATGGTCTGGGGAATCGGCAGGTTCGAGCGAGTGGAGAAGAACACCTTGATCTTCGGCGTCAGCAGCGCGCTCGGATGCTGCTCCAGGACAATCCCCAGCCTCCCGCTTTGCAGGCGCACCAGGGAACCCACCGGGTAGATACCGACACTTTTGACAAAAGCCTGGAACACCCGCTGGTCGAAATGCCCGGTCCAGCCCGACATCCGGTGGATCGCCTCGGCCGGGTTCCAGCCCCGGTTGTAGGGGCGGTTCGAGGTCACCGCGTCATACACGTCGCACACCGCGCCCATCTGGGCGAACAGGCTGATCTGGTCGCCCGCCAGGCGGTGCGGATACCCGCTGCCGTCGATCTTTTCGTGATGGTGCAGGCACACGTCGAGCACCAGGGCATCGACGCTGTTGCACTGACGCAGGATCAGGCCCCCGGCTTCAGGGTGATTCTTGACCCGGTCGAATTCGCTGTCCGAGAGCTTGGCCGGCTTGTTGAGGATGCTGTCGGGGATGGTCAGCTTGCCGACATCGTGCAGCAGGCCGGCGATCCCGGCCTGGCGAATCTGTTCCGCAGGCAGTTGCAGTTGGCGGGAGACGGCAATCATCAGCGCGCACACCGCCACCGAGTGCATGTAGGTGTAATCATCGGCGCTTTTCAGGCGCGCCAGGCTGATCAGGGCATTGGGGTGGCGCAGCAGGGAGTCGGAGATGCTGTTCACCAGCGCCTCGGCCTGCTGCATTTCAATGGCATTGCCCAGGCGCACTTCCTGGAACATCGCCATCACCGCTTTTTTCGAATGGGCGCAGAGCTTGAGGGCGCGCTGGATTTCCTCGCCCATGGCCACCCGGGTCGTGGCTGGCGCGGAGTCCGGCCCTGTGCCGGGGGGCAGGCTGTCCGGGCTCGTCTGGGGAAGCTGCTCCAGCAGGTCGCGGCCCTTGGCCGAGTCGATCCACAGGCGCGTCAGGTTCGAGTGTTGCAGGCGTTGGTAATCCTGGGGGCTGTCGAGTACGAAACCGGCCTTCCAGAACGAGTGGTCGAGCCATGAGCCGCAGAACTGATGGATGTACATGCCCATCTGCAACTGCGAGATCGATATGAGTTTGAGCATGGTGCGTCCCCCACCTTCATCCAGCGTCAGGCGCCGGGTATAGGGCCGGCACCTGATCACTGACTGCTAAAGCTGCAGGTCGTTCTTGTCCCTGGAAAATTTACTGCGCGGCGACTCCTTCGCGGCGGATTACAGGGAAAACCGTGTTACCAGTTTGTTCAGCCCGACCGCCAGGCCGGACAGTTCGCTGCTGGCGATCGAGGTCTGGCTGGCGGCCGACGAACTCTGCATCGAGAGGTCGCGGATGCTCATCAGGTTCTGGTCCACCGAGCGTGCCACCTGTGCCTGTTCCTCCGAGGCGGTGGCGATCATCAGGTTGCGTTCGTTGATCTCGCTGATGGCATGGGCGATATGGGTGATCGCGGTGCCGGCCTCGTGAGCAATGGTCAGGGTCTCGCTGGCGTCCTGGCTGCTTTGCTGCATCGACAGCATGGCTTTGCTCGACCCGGCCTGGATGCCCTGGATCATTTGCTCGATTTCCTGGGTCGAGAGCTGGGTGCGATGGGCCAGGGCCCGCACTTCATCCGCCACCACGGCGAAGCCGCGGCCCTGTTCGCCGGCCCGTGCGGCTTCGATCGCAGCGTTGAGGGCCAGGAGGTTGGTCTGTTCGGCAATGGCGCGAATCACGTCCAGCACCTTGGTGATGTCCTGGGCCTGCTGCGCCAGGCCGGCCATCTCGACCCGGGTGCCTTCGACGGTAACCGTGAGTTTTTCGATCGAGCGGATGGTCTGGTCGACCCGTTCCTTGCCCAGGCCTGCCGAGCGTTCCGAGTCCTGAGTCGAGCGTGAGGCGGAGACCGCGTTGCGGGCGACTTCCTCAACCGCGGCGGTCATCTCGTTGACCGCGGTGGCGGCCTGTTCGGTCTCCATGCTCTGTTGCTGGATACCGGCGTTCGATTCGCGGGTGATGGCGCTCATTTCCTCGGCTGCGGAGGCCAGTTGGGTCGAAGAGTCGGCGATATGGCGGATGGTCGATTTCAGGCTGTCGAGCATGGCCTGGGTCGAGTTCTGCAAATCGGTGAGTTCATCCTGGCCGCTGACCTCGACCTGGGCACGCAGGTCGCCTTCGGCGATTTTCTGGGTGGTCGCCAGCAACAGGCGCACCGGGTGGGTGATGCTTTTGGTGAACAGGGTGGCAATCAGGATGGTCATCAGGATCGCGACGATGATGATCGCTGCCGTCAGGGTAATGCCGGTGTTGAACTGATCGCCGGCCAGGGTTGCCGAGAGGTCGGCCCCACGTTCGTTGACCTGAATCAGCTCATCGACCGCGGTTTGCAGGGCGAGGGCCAGCGGCACCGTGACCTGGTTGACATAGGCGGTGGCCTGTTCGGCGCTGTTGAGGGTGCCGGAATCAATCAATATCGAGAGTTTGTCGAGGTAGCCCTGGGCCCCTTGCTTGACGCGTTCGTAGCTGGCTTTTTCTTCGGGGCTGGAAACCAGTGGCTCGTAGTCCCGGATGGCCTGGGTCAGGGTTGATTTGAGGCTGTCGAGCTTGTCGCGCGAGGCGCTTTTCTGGTCCGGATTTTCAGTGATGTAGTGCAGGGCTTCCAGGCGCACGCGCAGGGTGGCCGATTCGATTTTCGTGGCCTGCCTGACGCTGGGCAGCCAGTTGGATTGCAAGTCGACCGCTGCGTCGTGTATCTGCCCCATCTTCCACAGTGCAATTGCCCCCATACCGATCAACAACATACAGATGGCGCCAAAGCTCAGCAGCGCCCTAGAAGTCAGCCTAATATTTCTTGTCACCATAAAAGCACCTGCTGGTTGGAGTGATACCGCCGCTTTCGACTCCTTGTCGTGCTGATGTCACTGTGATCTCAAATAAGTGAAAAATCTGTAGATATGTAAAAAAATATTTCTCCGTTTGCGGCCGTTCAACGAAGCGACAGTCAAGGGCGCTTTATTCGATCCTAACGCCCGATCATTTCCTTGCGCTTGACCTTTATCAAAGCCCTGTGCCGACGGCTCAGGCATGCTGTAAAGCTGTCAATTTCGAAAAGGACCCGCCCATGAATGCGCCTGTTGCCCAAGCCCCCGAGACCCCGGTGCGCTTGCCGGTTGGGCTGTTGATCGCGCTGGTGGCGATGGTCACGGTGTTGCTGCTGCCCCTGCCGGCCGACCTGCCGGTGGCGGGGCAGCGGATGCTGGCGATCCTCGCCTTCGCGGTGGTGGTGTGGATCAGCGAAGCGGTGTCGTACGAAGCCAGCGCAATCATGATCACTTCGCTGATGGCATTCCTGATCGGCACCGCGCCGACCCTGCAGGACCCGACGCAGATCTACGGCAGTTCGGCGGCCATCAGCCTGGCGCTGACCGGGTTTTCCAACTCGGCACTGGCGCTGGTCACCGGCGCGCTGTTCATTGCCGCCGCCATGACCCACACCGGCCTCGACCGGCGCATCGCCCTGATCACCTTGACCCGGGTCGGCACCAGCACCCGGCTGATCCTGGTGGGCGCGGTCGCCGTGACCATCCTCCTCAGCCTGCTGGTGCCCAGCGCCACGGCGCGCAGTGCCTGCGTGGTGCCGATCATGATGGGAGTGATCGCCGCGTTCGGCGTCGACAAGCGCTCCAATATCGCCGCCGGCCTGATGATCGTGGTGGCCCAGGGCACCAGTATCTGGAACGTCGGGATCCAGACCGCCGCCGCACAGAACCTGCTGACCGTGGGCTTTATGGACAAGATGCTCGGCGAGCGGGTGAGCTGGCTCGACTGGCTGATCGCCGGGGCGCCCTGGGCGCTGATCATGTCCGTGGTGCTGGTGTGGGTGGTGCTCAAGCTGCTGCCGCCGGAAACCGACAGCATCCCCGGTGGCAAGGAAGCGGTGGCCCAGTCCCTGGTAGACATCGGCCCCATGACCGGCCCGCAGAAACGCCTGCTGAGCGTGTCGCTGCTGTTGCTGCTGGCCTGGGCCACCGAGGGCAAGCTGCACAGTTTCGACACCACCTCCACCACCTATGCCGGGCTGGTGATCCTGCTGCTGCCACGGATCGGCATCATGACCTGGAAGGACGTGCAGTCGCGGATTCCCTGGGGCACGGTGATTGTGTTCGGGGTCGGCATCAGCCTGGGTTCGGCGCTGCTCACCACCCACGCCGGGCAATGGCTGGGCGGGCAGGTGGTGACCCATACCGGGCTCGATCAGGTGGGCGCGCTGGCGGTGTTCGCGATTCTTGCCGCGTTCCTGATCCTGATTCACCTGGGCTTTGCCAGTGCCACGGCCCTGACCTCGGCGCTGCTGCCGATCCTGATCGCGGTGTTGCAGACCCTGCCCGGCGAGTTCAACCGCCTGGGCATGACCATGCTCCTGGGCTTTGTGGTCAGCTACGGGTTTATCCTGCCGATCAACGCCCCGCAGAACATGGTGTGCCTGGGCACCGAGACCTTCAACGCGCGCCAGTTCGCCAAGGTCGGCTTGATCGTGACCCTGGTCGGCTACCTGCTGATGCTGGTGTTTGCCGCCACCTGGTGGAAGTGGCTCGGCTGGATGTAGGCCGCTCGGGCGGGCGGCAGGTCAAGGCCTGCCGCCTTCAACGGGATTACGCCGGCTCCCGGGCATTCAGCAGCAGGGTGCCGAAAAACACGCTCTCCACCGCCCCCGCCAGTTGCACCTTGCCCTGGCCATCCCAGGTCACGCTCACCGGCCCGCCATCGCACAGCACCTTGACCGGGCTGTCGAGCAAGCCGCGGCGGATGCCGTTGACCGCCGCCGCGCAGGAACACGAGCCCGAGCCCAATGGAATCGCGCCGTTGCGCTCCCAGATGCGCAGGCGGATGGTCTGGCGGTCGATGACCTGCACCAGGTGCACATTGGTCTTCTGCGGGAACAGCGGATGCCGCTCCATGGGCGGGCCGAAGCGGGCCAGGTCGATCTGCTCGACCTCGTTCACAAAAAAGCTGCAATGGGGGTTGCCCATGCTGCACGCCGCTGGCGTGCCTTCGATGGGCAGCGCCAGGGTGTCGTGCTCGGCCGCCAGGGGCACGTCCTGCCAGTCGAACAGGGGCACGCCCATCTCCACCGACACCGAATAGTCGGCCAGGCGCTCACAATGCTGGAGGCCGCGCTCGGTTTGCAGCTCGATGGAGGTGGCGCCGGTTTCCCGCATCAACAGGTCCGCCGCGCCGCGGGTGGCACTGCCGCAGGTGCTGAGCGGGGTGCCGTCGGCATTCCAGAAGGTCAGTCGGGCGTCGGCCTCAACGCAGTCGCTGAGCACCGCCAATTGGTTGAAGCCGATGCCACGGTGGCGATCGCCGAGCTGGCGGGCGACCTCGGCGCTGATCGGCTGGTGGCGTCCGCGAAGGTCGAGGAGCACGAAGTCATCGCCGTTGGCATGCATTTTTCGAAAGCTCAAAGGCTTCATGGCGCGGGGTTCCTCAAGGTGCACGGGTTGCGCCGGGTTGCGGCCAGAGCGCTATTTGCCGTGCATGAGGCGATGGCGTCAAGGCATCGATGGTTTACAGCGTTTGATAGTGCAGGCTGAACCCCAGTTCGATGGATTGCCCCTGCTCCAGCAGGCGCAGCCCCGGGTGCCCGGGCAGGTGGTGGGCGTTGACCGGGTGGCTGACCGGTTCGAAGCAGAAAAAATCCTTGTCGGGCGGGCAGTACAGCAGGAAGTAATCACAGCCGCTGGCCCGGCAGTGCAGCTGATAACCGGCCTCTGGTTCGATGATCAGGCATTCGCCGTCCCAGCCGCTGAACCCGTTGTCCACCAGTGACCCGGGCAGGCCCTGGGGCTGCCGGAAATCCCAGGATGCGGGCAGATCGGCCAATTGCGTGGGCAGGCGCGACTCATCGCAATGCCACACCTGCCGCGCCCGGGCCTGCAGGCGGCTATGGGTGCTGCGGGGGAAATAGGGGTGCAGGCCCAGCCCATGCCAGGCGGGCTGTGGAGCCAGGTGGGTGACCTGCAGCTCGATGCTCAGGCGCCCCTGGTCGAGACGGATCCGCTGCCGGGCGCGGTAGGCGAAGGGGGTGCTGCTGTCCAGTTGCAGCAGCACGTGGTCGGGCCGCTGTTCCAGCACCTGCCAGGGCTGCTGCCAGGCGCTGCCGTGAATCGGCCGCGGGTCGGTCAGGGTGTTGGCCTCCAGGGCCAGCCAGCCGTCGGGGCATTGGAAGCCGCCCTCGGCAATACGGTTCGACCAGGGCGCCAGGGCGTAGCCACCGAGCTTGCCCGGCAGGCCACTGGCCAGTGCCGCTTCATCGCTGTGGCGCAGCAGGGCCTGGCCGCTGGCAGACACGCTCCAGTTAACCAGGCTGGCGCCGATGTCCGGAGCCAGGGTCAGGCGGGTGATTCCATCGTCAAGGGTGAGCAGGGTGGGGAGCATCAGCGGCACCAGGGCAAAGGGTTTGAGGGTCAAATGCCGCCCGTCCTCGACGGGCAGCGACCGTGGTTTACAGCACCAGGCTTGGCAGCCACAGCGACAGCGCAGGGATGTAGGTCACGGCCATCAGCACCAGAAACAGCATGCCGTAGAACGGTAGCAGTGCCTTGACCGTGCTTTCGATACTGACCTTGCCCACCGCCGAGCCGACGAACAGCACCGAGCCCACCGGCGGCGTGATCAGGCCGATGCCCAGGTTGACCAGCATGATCATGCCGAACTGCACCGGGTCGACGCCGATACCGACAATCACCGGCAGCAAAATCGGGGTGAGGATCAGGATCAGCGGCGCCATGTCCATCACCGTGCCGATCAGCAGCAACATCACGTTGATGCACATCAGGATCACGTAGCGGTTGTCCGACAGGGTCAGGAACGCAGTGGTGATCTTCGCCGGGATCTGCATCAGGGTCATGATGTAGCCGAAGCTCGCGGCGAAGGCGATCAGGATCATCACGATGGAAATGGTGCGCACCGTGCGGTGCATCAGCTTGGGCAGGTCGCGCCATTTGTAGTCGCGGTAGATGAACATGGTGACGAAAAACGCCCACAGCACAGCGATCGCCGCCGATTCGGTGGCGGTGAAGATCCCGGACAGAATCCCGCCGAGGATAATCACCATCGCCATCATGCCCCACAGGGCTTCACCGCAGATTTTCAGCGCCTGCCTGAGGGGGATCACCTGGCCCTTGGGGTAGTTGCGCTTCTTGGCGAAGATCAGGCACAGCACCATCAGGCTCGCGCTCATCAGCAGCCCCGGCACGATACCGGCCATGAACAGCGACGCAATCGACACCGTGCCGCCGGCCGCCAGGGAGTAGAGCACCGAGTTATGGCTGGGCGGGGTCAGCAGGGCCTGCACCGAACCGCTGACCGTGACGGCGGTGGAGAAGTCCCGGGGGTAGCCCTGGCGCTCCATTTCCGGAATCAGCACCGAGCCCACCGACGCGGTGTCGGCCACCGAAGAGCCGGAGATCGCGCCGAAAAAGGTCGAGGCCATGATGTTGACCAGCGACAGCCCGCCACGCACGAACCCCACCAGCACCCCGGCGAACGCCACCAGCCGCCGCGACATACCGCCCTCGGCCATGATCGCCCCGGCCAGGACGAAGAATGGAATGGCCAGCAGCGAGAATTTGTTGACGCCCCCGGCCACCTGGATCATCAGGGCCTGGAACGGAATATCGATCCACCAGGCGCCGATCAGCGCCGACAGCCCCAACGCATAGGCGACCGGCATGCCGATCAGGATCAAGCCGATAAAACTGCCCAACAGGATCAGAGCGTCCATTTATGCAGCCCCTTCGTTTTCTTCGACCAGGTCGAAACGCACCACGCGGCGCTGGCTCTGGTCACCCAACAGGAGTTTTTCCAGGACAAAGATCAGGGTCAGGAACCCACCCACCGGGATCGGCATAGAGGTAATACCCACCCGCAGGGTCGGCAGGGCGCTCATGAACTGGTTCCAGGTCGACAGGCAGAGCTTGGTGCCCCAGATGGCCATGAACAGGCACATGGTGGCCATCAACAGTTGCGCGACGATCGAGGCCGCGGACTTGACCGCGGTCGGCAGGCGGTCGGTGAGCATCGCCACCGCCATATGGGCGCCGGCGCGATAACTGGCAGCGGCGCCGATAAAAGTGAACACCATCATCAGCAGGATGGCGGTGGGTTCCGGCCAGCTGGCGCCCGTGCCGAGGATGTAACGGGCGAACACGCCCCAGGGGATGATCAGGGAGATCGCCAGGATCGACAGCCCGGCGACCCAGATGCAGGCCATATAGAGCTTGTCATTGAGGCGCAGCAACAGATTCTTCATCGGGTTTCACCGTAACCGGGCCGGCCCGGGGCGCTGGGCCACGGGCAGACAGGGCCTTCTATGAGAGGAGACGCAGGGTTATTCGACGGCTTCGATGCGGGTCATCAGCTCGGCGTAGGGCGCGCCGTACTTCTGGCGAATGTCGGCGGTGGCGTCATAGAAGGGCTTTTTGTCGACCACGATAAATTCCACCCCGGCGGCCTTGAGCTTGGCTTCGCTGCTGGCGGACTTGGCATCCCACAGTTGGCGCTCTTCAAACTGCGCGGCCTTGGCGGCCTTGGTCACCAGGGTCTGCTGCTCGGGGGTGAGCTTGTTCCAGGTGGTCTTGGACATCACCAGGGGTTCCGGGAGGATCAGGTGCCCGGTCAGGCTGTAGAACTTGGCATTCTGATAGTGGTTGTGTTCCAGCATGGTGGGCGGGTTGTTTTCTGCGCCGTCGATGACCCCGGTCTGCAGGGCGCTGAAGATCTCGCCGGTGTCCATGGCAATGCCGTTGCCGCCCATGGCATTGATGGTTTCGATGAACATCGGGTTGCCCTGCACGCGGATCTTCATGCCCTTGAGGTCGGCCAGGCTGCGCACCGGCTTCTTGGTGTAGAGGTTGCGCGTGCCGCCGTCCATCCAGGCCAGGGCCACCAGGTTGAATTCGGACTGGGTGATCTTGTCGAGGATTTCCTGGCCGATCTCGCCGTCGATGATCTTGCGCATATGGGCCTGGTCGCGGAACACGAACGGCATGTTGAACACATTCACGTCCGGCACCACCGGGCCGACGATGCCGAGGCTGACCCGGGCCATCTGGATCGCCCCGACCTGGGCCTGTTCGATCACTTCCTTCTCGGAACCGAGCACGCCGCCGGCGAACATCTTGAAAGTCAGCTGGCCATTGCTCTCCTTGACCAGGGTCTTGCCCATGTTTTCTTCAGCGACCACGGTCGGGTAGCCGGCGGGGTGGATATCGGCGAACTTGATTTCCAGGGCCTGGGCCAGGGTCGAGACGCTGAAGGCCAGGGGGAGGGCGACGACGAGCATGGTGCGTTTGAAATTCATGGTGGATCTCCGTTTTGTTGTTTTTATTCAAAGAGCAGCGATGCGGTAAACAGGGTGCGGTGCCTGGCCCGGGTTCAGCCGGCCAGGCCCTTGAACAGCGGCTCGGCCAGGCCCGTGACACCCGGGTTCAAGGCAAACACGCCTCCGGCCAGGGACTGTGGGTCCGGCTCGTTGCCGGGGCGGATCGAGGTCACGAACAGGGTGTCCAGGCGGCTGCCACCAAAGGCGCACATGCTGGGTTTCTTCACCGGTACGGTAAGGGAGCGATCCAGGCGGCCGTCGGGGGTAAAGCGGTGAATCAGCCCGGCGTCGTTGGCGCAGATCCAGTAACAGCCTTCGGCGTCCACCGCCGCGCCATCCGGGCGCCCGAGAAAGCGCTGCATGTCGACGAACAGCCGGCGATTGGAGGGAGTGCCACTGTCGGTGTCGTAATCGAAGGCCCAGATCTTCTGCACTAAAGGATGGGAATCGGAGAGGTACATGGTCTGCCCGTCGGGGCTGAAGGCCAGGCCGTTGGGCACGATAAAGCCTTGCAGTTGCGCTGCCAGCGGGCCTGCCTGACCGGCCTGGTAGCGATACAGCGCGCCATCGGCGGCATTGGCGCCCATGTCCAGGACCATGCTCCCGGCCCAGAAGCGCCCCTGGCGATCACAGCGCCCATCGTTCAGGCGCATGTCCGGGCGAGCGTGGGCCACGCTCGGCAAGGGCTCGCTGTCGAGACTGCCGTCGTTATGGGGGTGCAGGTGAAAGAACCCGCTCTGCATCCCCGCCACCCAGCCGCCGTCGCTGTGGCGGGCGATGCAGGCGAGCATTTGCGGGGCGGTCCAGGTATCGACATGGCCGCTGTGGGCGCTCCAGCGTTGCAGGCCGCCGGCGGCAATATCCACCCAGTACAGCGCCTGTTCCTCGGCGACCCAGACCGGGCTTTCACCCACGGCATTGCGTGCATCGACAATCAACTCTGCTTGCATGACGGCTCAGTTCCCTTGATGACGTTATGGGCAATGCGTGGCGCTGTGGATCAGTCGTCGAACGGGCCGGACGCGACAAATGCGCCACCCTGGTAGATCCGCGCCGGGTCGTCGGCCGCCGGCAGCGGCAGGGCCTCGACTTTGGCCCGGAACACTTCGGAGCTGTCGCGGGGGGCGTACCCCAGGGCGCTGGCCAGGTGGTTGTCCCACCAGACGTTGTGGTTGTCGGACACGCCATAGACCACGGTGTGGCCGACATTCGGCGTGTACAGCGCGCATTCGAGGAGTTGGGTGAGGTCGCCGAAGCTGAGCCAGGTGCTCATCATCCGGCGGTTCTGCGGTTCGGCGAACGAGGAGCCGATGCGGATGCTTACGGTCTCGATGCCGTAGCGGTCGAAGTAGAAACTCGCCATGTCTTCGCCATAGGACTTGGACAGGCCGTAGTAGCTGTCCGGGCGGCGCGGGGAGTGGGCGTCGATCTTCTGGTCCTGCTGGTAGAAACCGATCACGTGGTTGGAACTGGCGAAGATCACGCGCTTCACCCCATGGCGGCGCGCCGCTTCATAGATGTGAAAGACCCCGCAGATGTTGGCCCCGAGAATCTCCTCGAACGGCCGCTCCACCGAGACCCCGCCAAAGTGCAGGATCGCGTCGACGCCTTCGACCAACTGATGCACGGCCTGCTTGTCTGCCAGGTCGCAGTGCACCACTTCTTCCTGGGGGCCGGCGGCCGGGGCCATTTCGCCGATGTCCGACAGCCGCAGGACTTCAGCGTAAGGCCGCAGGCTTTCGCGCAGGACCTTGCCCAGGCCGCCGGCGGCGCCGGTGAGCAGCAGGCGATTGAAGGGTTTGCGCGGGGAGGGGGTGCTGTTCATGGAAAACCCTGATCAATGATCGTTGCTTGAAATTGTTGTAGGTTGTCGTATGACTTTTTCGGAGTTTCGTTATCTGAAGGGGCCTTTGTCAACGCCTGATCGCGAAAAAGCTGTGGCCTTTTGTTACCGGTCGCCGCTGTAGCCGCTGCCGCAGGCTCGGGCTGCGTTCGGACGCTGGCCTTCGAAATCGCCGCATTTCTTCCGGATGTAAGACGGCGTACTCAAGGGCAAGCGCAGCCTCGTTCCTCGGTAGTGGCTACAGCTGTTCTTCTCGACCTTTCCGCGCTTTAGAGCAGGGAGAGCGGATAACTGATGAATATCCGATTCTCGTCGAACTCGTTGGTGCTGTAGTCGCGGCGGATGCTTGCGTTGCGCCATTTCAGGTTGAGGTTCTTCAAGGCACCGCTCTGCACGGTGTAGGCCAGTTCCGACTCGCGGCCCCATTCCTTGCCGTCGGTGATGGCCCCGGTGTGCACGTTGTCGCCGCTGATGTAGCGGTTCATCAGGGTCAGGCCGGGCACGCCGAGGGCGGCGAAGTTGTAGTCATGGCGCAGTTGCCAGGATTTCTCCCGGGCGTTGTCGTAACTGGCGTTGTAACTGTCGTTGGCCAGAGTGCCGCCGCTGGTGCCGTTGACCCGCATCCAGGCGCTGTCGCCGGTGAGCTTTTGCAGGCCGACATACAAGGTGCTGCCGCCGTATTTGGCCGAGAGCAGGGCGAACGCGGTCTTGTTGTCGAGGTCGCCGGCCAGGGCACTGCCGTCTTCCTTGCCGATGAAGTAACCGAGGTTGGCACCCAGGGTCCAGTCGCCCAGGGGCTGGGTGTGGGTCAGATTGAGGTACTGCTGCTGATAGATATCAGTGAGCTCGGCATACCACAGGCCGACCTGGGTGCGCTTGTCGTTGAAGGTGTATTCGCCGCCGCCGAAGTTGAAGCGGTCCGAGGTGAAAGCGGTTTTACCCTGCATGAACATGTCTTCCATGCTCGAGTCGTTGCGCGGGCTGTTGCCGCGGAACTGGCCGCCGTAGAGCGTCAGGCCGTCGATTTCCCTGGAGGTGACCTGGCCGCCGCGGAAGGTCTGCGGCAGTGAGCGACCATCGTCGGAGCGCAGGATCGGCAACACCGGCATCCATTCCCCGACCTTCAATTCGGTTTGCGACAGCTTGGCCTTGAGCGCCACGCCCAGGCGGCCGAAGTTGTCGGCCGGACGCCCGTCACGGTCCAGGGGCAGCAACTGGGTGCCGCCGGTGCCTTTGCCGCCGTCGAGCTTGACCGAGTACATCCCCAGTACGTCCAGGCCGAAGCCGACGGTGCCCTGGGTAAACCCGGACTTGGCGTCGAGGATGAAGCTCTGGGTCCATTCCTCGGCCTTGCCCTGGGGGTACGCGGGGTTGGTGAAGTTGCGATTGAAGTAGGCGTTGCGCAGGTTCAGCGTGGCCTTGGTGTCATCGAGAAAACCTTCGGCCTGGCTGCACAGGGGCATGGCCAGGGTCAGGGCGGCGCAGCTGTACAGGGCGAGGGTCTGGGGCGTGGGCGAACGGGCAAACAGACGGGCGAGTGTCGTCACAGGTGAGGCTCCGTTTTATTGTTATTGTTGGCATTGTCATACGTTGTCGTACGACATTGGCGGATTATTTACAGCGCTGTGGCGGCTTGTCAACGGCCAATCCGAGTTTCGCCGGGGCACCTGAAGGAGTGCCGGGGCTGCCCATGGCCAGCGCAGCCTCGTGCCTCGGCAGCGGCTACGCGCCGATCTGTAGCGCTCCCCACAAAAAACGCCGAGGTACTTGCCAGCCCGCGGTACTTTTGCGGCACACTGCCTGGCAGTTTCCGGCTTGATCGAGTCACCGTACGCCCGCACAAGGTCATTGAATGGATCACTACGTCCCGCGCAACTGGCAGCCCCACGAAAAGCCCAGCTTGCCCGGCTCGCCCTCGACACCGCTGCACTCCAACCGCAAGCGCCTGGCGTATGCCCTGGTCGGCTTGCTGGTGGCGCTGACCGGTGGCCTGGGCAACTCCCTGGTGATCGCCAACCTGCCGTACCTGCAAGGCGCCCTCGGGGCGACCACCGCCGAAATGGCCTGGCTGCCCGCGGCCTACGTCATGACCAACGTCTCGATGAACCTGCTGCTGGTGAAGTTTCGCCAGCAATTCGGTCTGCGGGCCTTTACCGAGGTGTTCCTGGTGCTCTACGCCCTGGTGACCTTCGGCCATCTGTTCGTCAACGACCTGAACTCGGCCATCGCCGTGCGCGCGGCCCACGGCATGGTCGGCGCGGCCCTGAGTTCCCTGGGCCTGTACTACATGATCCAGGCCTTCCCCGCGAAGTGGCGCCTCAAAGCCCTGGTCCTGGGCCTGGGCACTTCGCAACTGGCCTTGCCCCTGGCCCGGCTGTTTTCCGAAGACTTGCTGCAAATCGCCGAATGGCGCGGGTTGTACCTGTTCGAACTGGGCCTGGCCCTGACGTCGCTGGGCTGTGTGCTGCTGCTCAAGCTGCCGCCGGGCGACCGCTTCAAGACCTTTGAAAAACTCGATTTCCTGACCTTTGCCCTGCTGGCCAGTGGTGTGGCGCTGCTGTGTGCGGTGCTGTCCCTGGGGCGCATTGACTGGTGGCTGGAAGCGCCGTGGATCGGCGTCGCCTCGGCCGGTTCCATCGTGCTGATCATGGCCGGCCTGTGCATCGAACATAACCGCAGCAACCCGATGCTGATGACCCGCTGGTTGGGCAGCGGGGCGATTATCCGCCTGGCCCTGGCGGTGATACTGATCCGCATGGTGCTGTCGGAGCAGTCCACCGGTGCCGTGGGCTTTCTGCAGGCGCTGAACATGAGCAGCCAGCAGATGCGCATGCTCTACGGCGTGATGCTGCTGGGCAGCATCGCCGGGCTGGCCACCAGCGCCCTGACCATCAACCCGTCGCATCTGCTGATGCCGCTGATCATCTCCCTGGCACTGATGGCCACGGGCTCGGTGATGGACAGCTTCTCCAACAACCTGACGCGCCCGGCCAACATGTACTTCAGCCAGTTTCTGCTGGCCTTCGGCGGCACGTTTTTCCTCGGCCCGACCATGGTCCTGGGCACCCGCAACGTGCTGACCAACCCGCGCAACCTGGTGAGTTTCTCGGTGCTGTTCGGCATCTGCCAGAACCTCGGCGGGCTGATTGGCGCCGCCTTGCTCGGCACCTTCCAGATCGTGCGCGAGAAGTTCCACTCCAGCCATATCGTCGAACACCTGACCCTGCTCGACCCCCGGGTCCTGGCGCGGGTGCAAAGCGGCGGCTCGGCGGTCGGCGGGGTGATCGCCGATCCCGACCAGCGCACCCTGCAGGGCATTCGCAGCCTGGCCACCGCCGCCACCCGCGAAGCCAATGTGCTGGCCTATAACGATGTGTTCATGCTGATCGCGGTGATTGCCGTGCTGACCATGATCTGGATCTTCATTCGCAGCCTGTGGCTGATGAGCACCACCAAAGCCGCCGCGCCTGCCGGCCCGGCTCCCGTTCAACCCAACGGTGCCCCTTCTTCATGAGCGAACCGACCACCACGACCACCAATGCCATCGCTTCGACCCCGGAAGGCACGGCGCCGCCGTCGACCCCGACCCCGGTGACCGAGCCGCGCTCGTTGCGGGTGCGGATCATCTCGTCCCTGGGCTTTGCCGCCATCGCCATTGTCGGCGTGGCGATCGTGCTCTATGCCTGGCAGTTGCCACCGTTCGGCAGCGCCGTGGAAACCACCGAGAACGCCCTGGTGCGTGGTCAGGTGACCATCATCGGCCCGCAGTTGAGCGGCTATGTGTTCGAAGTGCCGGTGCAGGACTTCCAGTTCGTCAAGGCTGGCGACCTGCTGGTGCGCCTGGATGACCGCATCTACCAGCAGCGCCTGGATCAGTCTCTGGCCCAGCTGGCGGTGCAGAAAGCCGCCCTGGCCAATGTGGTGCAGCAGCGCAACAGCGCCGAGGCCACCATCAAGCTGCGCCAGGCGGCCCTGGCCGACAGCCAGGCCCAGGCGCAAAAAAGCGCGGCCGACCTGCGGCGCAACCAGGCGTTGGTCAGCGACGGGTCGGTGTCCCAGCGCGAGCTGGACGTGACCCGCGCCGCCAACGCCCAGACCATCGCCGCCGTGGCCCAGGCCCAGGCATCCCTGGAAATCGCGCGCCAGGACCTGCAGACGGTGATCGTCAACCGTGGCTCGCTGGAGGCGGCGGTCGCCAGCGCCGAAGCGGCGGTGCAACTAGCGCGGATCGACTTGTCCAACACCCGGATCCTCGCGCCGCGCGACGGCCAGTTGGGCCAGATCGGCGTGCGCCTGGGGGCCTACGTCAATTCCGGCGCGCAGTTGATGGCGCTGGTGCCGAACCAGCTGTGGATCATCGCCAACATGAAAGAGACCCAGATGGACAGCGTGCGCATCGGCCAGCCGGCGAGTTTCACCGTGGACGCCTTGAACCATCGCAAATTCACCGGCCGGGTGCAGCGGATTTCCCCGGCCACCGGCTCGGAGTTCAGCCTGCTGCAAGCCGATAACGCCACCGGCAACTTCGTCAAGATCGCCCAGCGGGTGCCGGTGCGCATCACCGTCGACCCGGACCAGGCTGAAAGCCAGCGCCTGCGCCCGGGGATGTCGGTGGTGGTGAGTATCGATACCTCGGTCACGCCCTGAGAACCTGTTTGCGCGTGGCCCATTGAGCGTTAAAAGCTCCCCGGGAGCGTGAACAGGTTGTGCGGCCTACACCGCCTGCATCGGCGGCAGGGTGCCCAACAGGGAAACGGCGGCCACGGCCGCGACCCCCAGCAGCCACTCCAGCAGCACGCTATTGCGCAGCGCCCCCAGGCGCTGGTCGCAGCCAGGCAGGCGCAGGCGGTGCAGCAGCGCCAGGCCCAGCATGGCCGACACCAGCAGTGCCTTGATCAGCAGAATCAGGGCGAAGCCGCTGAACAGCGGCGTCGGCCACCAGTGCCCGGTCAACACCCGGACATTGATCAGGCCACTGAGCAGCAAGCCCGCCACCAGGGCGTAACCCACGCCGCTGAAGCGCCTTAGAACCCCTTCCATCGCGGTGGGGTTCGGCTGCAGCAACAGTAACGACAACAGCATCAGCCCGCCGAGCCAGACCCCGACGCAACTCAAATGCACGATCTGATTGAGGATCAGCAACTGGCCCGCCAGCCCATCGAGCATGGCGCCGTGGCCCACCGGGGCCAGGGTTGCCAACAGCAGCGCGGCGAGGCTCAGCTTGAGCGGCAGACGAGTGCGCAGGGGGCTCAGCAGCACCCCCAGCAGCAGGGCATTGAACAGCAGGTGCCAGGACCAGACCTGGCCAAAGAAGGTCTTGCCCAGCACCAATTGCACGGTTGCCGGGTCCAGCGCCGCCGACCAGGAATCGGCCATGCTGGCGGTGATCAGCAGCAGCCAGCAGACCCCGCTGAGCAGCGCCAGGGTCGCCAGCCCGGTGCTGATGCGAGCGAGGCGCCGATGCAGCACCGGGTGGCTATCACCACGGCCCAGCAGCAGGGGGCCAAAGACCCAGGCCCCGAACAGCATCAACACCATCGTGAAGTGCACAAACCGGCACAGCACCAGCAGGCTCGACATGAATTACTGACCGACCTTGAAGCTGTAGCTGCCGGCGCTTTTATGGGTGTCGACCGACACTGCGTGCCAGTCGACCTTGTAGGTGCCTGCCGCCAGCGGGGCGGCCGGGGTCACCACCAGGGTCTTCTTGTCCGCGCCTTCGGTGGCCAGGCCATTGAGCGCCACCGGCGCGCCGTCCCGGCTCAGGCTGACCTGGGTGAAGCTGGCCTCGACGCCTTCGGAGAACACCAGGCGCAAGGCCTGCGGTGACGTCACCACACTATCAGCGGCCGGGGTGCTGACTTGTAGATGGGCGTGGGCGAACACCGAGGAAGCGGCCAACAGGGAAGCCAGCAGGGCGCTGGTGGTGAGGAGTTTTTTCAGGAGCATCGTGGGATACCTTCGAGGAAGACGACGGGTGCTCAATAGAGCACGAAGCGGCCGGCGAATGAAACGCCGGCCAGTGGATTTTCAACGCTGCGCCAGGCGCATATGGATGATCTGAAAGGGCCGGCCCTCGCCATCGGTCGGCGAGCAGCCGATGTCTTCGAAACCGTAGTGCCGATAAAAGCCGTGGGCCTGGGGGTTCTGCTGGTTGACGTCGACACTGAGGCTCGGGTGCCGGGCGCGCACGTAATCCAGCAATTGGCGGCCGATGCCCTGGCCGCGTTGTGCCGGTTCGATAAACAGCATCTCCACCTTGTCGCCCGCGGTGGCAATAAAACCACCCGGGCTGCCATCGGGGTGTTGCCAGAGCCAGGTCTTGAGGGCCGGCAGGTAGGCGTCGCGCACCAGGGGGTAGAGCAACTGGATATCGTCTTCGCTAAGGAAGTCGTGGGTGGCGCGTACCGAACGCTGCCACAGGTCGGCAAGCGGCTGGTCGTCGGCAGCGTTGCGTGGGCGAATAGTCATGAGTGTTCCATCGGTAACAGGACAGATGGCCGGCGACAGGGCAGGGCCGGCATTCGTGCAGAGGGAGCGGGTGCCCGGGTCGCGAATCAACGTCTGGACGGGGCACTGCGGCAGCGTCTGCCAATGAATGGGAGGGCGATCCTACCCAATCTCGCCTGTTGTGGCGAGAGGGGCGGCTGCGTGGCCGAGCAGACCTCGCCCCGCTCTGGAGCGGATGCTAGTCTTGAGCCACGTTGTCTTCAGGGAGCCCTCATGGGCAATCACAAGATCGAAATCCGCCGCAGTAACGTTGAAAAAATCCTCCTCGCCGCCGAGAAAGTCTTCGCTGAAAAGGGCTATGGCGGCACGGCCATGGCCGACATCGCCGAAGAGGTGCAACTGCCGCGCTCCAACCTGCATTACTACTTCAGCACCAAGAGCGAGCTGTACAGCGCAGTGCTGTTCGACCTGCTGGAAGTATGGAAACAGGATGCCCTGTGCTTCGAGATGTTCGATGACCCGCGGGTGGTCCTCAGCAGCTACATCCGCGCCAAGATGAACCACTCCCGCAGCCGGCCCTACGGATCGAAAGTCTGGGCCAACGAAATCATCCACGGCGCACCGACCCTCGGCGAAGCGCTGGATGCCAGCCTGTATGACTGGGCAAAAATGAAAGAAGCGAAAATCCGCCAGTGGGTCGAAGACAAACGCATCCTGCCGGTGGAGCCTTCAAGCCTGCTGTACATGATCTGGGCCTCGACCCAGCACTACGCCGACTTCGACCACCAGGTGATGATCCTCAACGATCACCAGCCACTCTCCGACATGCAATTCGAACGCGCCCTGCAAACCGTCACCAGCGTCATCCTGCGCGGCATCGGCCTGGAACCCTGAAGCCTCCGTAGCCGCTCACTGCCGAGCCCGCGAGGTTGCGCTGGCCGGTGTGAGCGCCGTGGAGTATCAGGTGGATGTCGGACGGTTTTGACGCCCAGCGTCCGAACGCGGCCCGAACTCCGGCAGCGGATACAGTCGTAGCCGCTGCCGAGCTTGCGAGGTTGCGCTGGCCGGCGTGGGCGCCGTGGAGGGTCAGGTGGATTCAGGCTGGCATACTCACACCGCTTCGCAATACGGGTTGCGCGGGTCATGCAGCCAGTCGAGGAAGGGTTTGCCGGTTTCCTGGGGGGCCATTTCGATGCAGTCCTGCACCGGGCAGGTGATCTGGCACAGGTTGCAGCCCACGCATTCGTCGTCGATCACTTCATATTTATGGGTGCCGTCCGCCTGCCGGATGCTGGCGATGGCCTGGTGCGAGGTGTCTTCGCAGGCGATGTGGCAGCGCCCGCAACCGATGCACGCCGCCTGGTCGATCTTGGCGATCACCTGGTAGTTGATATCCAGGTACTTCCAGTCAGTGGTGTTGCCCACGGCCTTGCCCGAGAACTCCTGCAGGCTGCTGTAGCCCTGGCTGTCCATCCACCGCGACAGGCCGTCCTTCATCTCCTCGACAATCCGAAACCCATGCAGCATCGCCGCGGTGCACACCTGCACCGCCCCGCAGCCCAGGGCCACGAATTCCGCCGCATCGCGCCAGTTGCCAATGCCGCCAATGCCGCAGATCGGCAGCCCCCGGGTCTGCGGGTCACGGGCAATTTCCGCGACCATGTTCAGCGCAATCGGCTTGACCGCCGAACCGCAATAGCCGCCGTGGGTGCTCTGGCTGCCGACCATGGGGTGGGCCACCATGCGTTCCAGGTCGACGCTGGTGATGGAGTTGATGGTGTTGATCAACGACACCGCGTCCGCTCCTCCACGGTGGGCCGCCCGCGCTGCGAGTCGGATGTCAGTGATGTTCGGCGTGAGCTTGACGATCACCGGCAGCGAGCAATAGGTCTTGCACCAGCGGGTCACCTGCTCGACGTATTCCGGCACCTGGCCCACGGCCGCGCCCATGCCCCGTTCCGGCATGCCGTGGGGGCAGCCGAAATTCAGCTCGATGCCATCGGCGCCGGTAGCCTCCACCAGGGGCAGGATGTGTTTCCACGACTCTTCAACGCAGGGCACCATCAGCGACACAATCAGCGCCCGGTCCGGCCAGTCCTTTTTCACCTGGGTGATTTCCCGCAGGTTGATTTCCAGGGAGCGGTCGGTGATCAGCTCGATATTGTTGATGCCCATCACCTCGCGGTTGGGCCCGAAATGCGCCGAGTAGCGCGACGAGACGTTGACCGCTGCCGGGTCCTCGCCCAGGGTTTTCCAGACCACGCCACCCCAGCCGGCTTCGAACGCGCGCACCACGTTATAGGCCTTGTCGGTGGGGGGCGCCGAGGCCAGCCAGAATGGGTTGGGGGCTTTGATGCCGGCGAAGACAATCGAGAGATCGGCCATTTACGCAGCCTCCACATTGAGCATGAGTTGGGCATGCATGGCTTCTGCGGCCAGCTTGCCGTGTTGCACCGCCTGCACGGTGAGGTCCTGGCCGAGGCTGACGCAGTCGCCGCCGGCATAGACCCCGGGGATGCTGGTGCGCAGCTGTTCATCCACCTGGATGCGCTCGCCCGCGCGCTTCAGTTCCCGGGCCAGCGGGTCGCTCAGGGCTGCGCCGTCGAAGGCCTGGCCGATGGCCTTGAATATCCCGTCGGCGGCCAGTTCAAAGGTCTCGCCGGTGGTCTGCAACCGGCCCTCCACCAGTCGGGTACGGGCGAAGCGCATGCCGCGTACTTGCCCCTGTTCATCCAGCAGCACCTCCTGCGGCGCGGCCCAGGTCAGCAGACGCACCTGATTGGCCTTGGCGATGTCCTGCTCGTGTTCGGTGGCGCCCATTTCCTCGAGGCCACGGCGATACACCAGGTTCACATCCCTCGCGCCGAGGCGCGCCATCTGCACCGCCATATCGATGGCGGTGTTGCCGGCGCCAAGTACGATGCAGCGGTCAGCCACCGGCAATTGGCCGAGGTCATCGGCCTGGCGCAATTCGCGGATGTAGTCGGTGGCGGCGAGCATGCCCGGCGCGTCTTCGTGGGCCAGCCCCAGCTGTTTGCTGGCGGCCAGGCCCAGGCCGAGAAACACCGAGTCGAACTGCTGGTGCAGCTCGGTCAGGCTCAGGTTGTCACCGAGCGTGTGCCCATGGCGGATTTCGATGCCGCCGATGCCCAGCAAAAATTCCAGCTCCTGCTGGGCAAAGTCATCCACCAGCTTGTATTTGGCGATCCCGTATTCGTTGAGGCCACCGGCTTTTTCCCGAGCCTCGAAAATCACCACCTCGTGCCCATGCAGGGCGCTGCGGTGGGCGCAGGCCAGACCCGCCGGGCCGGCGCCGACCACGGCAATGCGCTTGCCGGTAGACGCGGCGCGCTGGAACGGGTGCTGGCTGAAGTGTGCGTTGTCCACGGCGTAGCGTTGCAGCAGGCCGATCAGCACCGGCGCGCACTCCTGGGCGTTGTTGCGCACGCAGGCCTGCTGGCAGAGGATTTCCGTCGGGCAGACCCGGGCGCAGCTGCCGCCGAGGATATTGGCCGAGAGGATTTTCTGCGCTGCACCCTGGACGTTATCGGTGTGGATATTGCGGATGAACGACGGGATATCGATCTCGCTGGGGCACGCATTGACGCAAGGTGCGTCGTAGCAATACAGGCAGCGCGACGCCTCCAGATGGGCCTGGCGCGCGTTCAGCGGCGGCGCCAGGTCGGTGAAATGACTGGCCAGGGTGGCGTTGTCTGCGATGGGGTGGGGCAAGTGGTTCAAGGTCTTGATCACGGTTAAGGCCTCACGGTTTTTTCTCGATTGCCTCTGACGGGCATTGTTTTTTCACAGCGCTGTGGCAAAGACGCTTTTAGTGGCTGGCGAACGCACTGTAGTCAGCGCGTTCACCGTGGCGAGGGCGCTGCTGTGGCGAGGGAGCTTGCTCCCGCTCGGTGGCGCAGCAACCGCAATAGCAACGGCCCCCACCACAGCGCGACCTCAGCGCTCTACGGCCGTCGCCTTGCTGGCTTCGGCGCGCTTGCTCAACAGGTCGAACACCGCCGGGTAGGGTGGGCGTTCCACGTAGCGCCCGGCGCCGCGTTCGGCCCGCAGATCGCCGTCGACCCACAGCAACTTGCCCTGGCTGATGGTGTGGCTCGGCACGCCGCGCACGGTCTTGCCTTCGAAGATGTTGAAGTCGACCTGCTGGTGGTGGGTCTTGGCGGAAATGGTGCGGGTGCCTAGCGGGTCCCAGAGCACCAGGTCGGCATCGGCGCCGACACGGATCGCGCCCTTGCGTGGGTAGAGGTTGAAGATTTTTGCGGTGTTGGTGGAGGTCAGGGCCACAAAGTCCTGCATCGACAGGCGGCCGGTATTGACCCCTTCGTCCCAGAGCACGGCCATGCGGTCTTCGATACCGGCGGTGCCGTTGGGGATCTTGCTGAAGTCGTCGCGCCCGGCGGCCTTTTGTTCGGCGCAGAAGCAGCAGTGGTCGGTGGCGGTGGTATGCAGGTTGCCCGATTGCAGCCCATGCCACAGCGCCTCCTGGTGGCCGCGAGGGCGGAAGGGCGGGCTCATCACGTAGCCGGCAGCGGTCTGCCAGTCCGGGTGCCGGTACACGCTGTCGTCGAGCAACAGGTGCCCGGCCAGCACTTCACCGTAGACCGGCTGGCCTTTGCTGCGGGCATAGGTGATCTCGTCGAGGGCTTCCTTGGTCGAAACGTGCACCAGGTACAGCGGCGTGCCCAGGGTTTCGGCGATGCGAATGGCGCGACTGGCGGCTTCGCCTTCGACCTGCGAGGGCCGCGACAGCGGGTGCGCTTCCGGGCCGGTAATGCCCTGGGCCATCAGCTTGCGTTGCAGGTGATACACCAGCTCGCCGTTCTCGGCATGCACGGTGGGCACCGCACCCAGTTCCAGGCAGCGTTCGAAGCTCGCCACCAGGGTGTCGTCGGCAGCCATGATCGCGTTCTTGTAAGCCATGAAATGCTTGAAGCTGTTGACCCCGTGCCGGCTCACCAACTCAGCCATTTCTTCGCGCACCTGTTCGCTCCACCAGGTAATGGCCACGTGAAACCCGTAGTCGGATGCCGACTTCTCGGCCCAGCCACGCCACTGATGGAACGCTTCGAGCAACGACTGCTGGGGGTTGGGAATCACGAAGTCGATGATCGAAGTGGTTCCCCCCGCCAGACCCGCCGCGGTGCCGCTGAAAAAGTCTTCGCTGGCCACGGTACCCATAAAGGGCAATTGCATGTGGGTGTGGGGGTCGATGCCGCCGGGCATCAAGTATTGGCCGCTGCCGTCGAGCACGTCGACGCCGGCGGGAATATCCAGGTTATTACCGATGGCCTTGATCACGCCGTCGGCGCACAAGACATCGGCTTTATAACTTTCATCATGGGTAATAACGGTGGCGCCACGGATCAACAGAGACATTCCGAGTTCCTCGCAGGCATGACCGACTTATGTCGGTTCTAAGTGTTTTATATCGACCGTGCTGCGCAAGTTTATTCCTGTCAGCGGTGTCAGGAATAGAAACTAGCTGGTGTTCCTGGAATGAGCAAGATTATTTTTTATAAGCTTATATCTATATTAAGTTATTGAATTTAAACGAATAAAATCAAATAACTGCAAAATGGTGCAGCCCCTCACCATTTTGACGCACTTGACAGGATCGAAATATGGTCAAGATTTCCTATGTGAAATCAGCTGCTTGAAGGGGGCTTATGGCCTGAACAAAAGTGTGCAATAAGTTTCAGTGCACCAGTTTGAGTCCTGACGTTGCGGTCAACTTGCCGAACAGTAAGCCTGAGTGAACAGGCAAGTACCCGGGACGTGATAGTTAATAAGAATAAAACTGATGAACATCAGTTGTTTACATGGATTTTAACGGTCGCCAAACACCGTCAATGGACAATCCGGCACGCTTATTGAGTGCCGCCGCTGACAGGTTGGCCGGTCGCTAAAAGTCGTAAGTTCTCCGGCCATCGTCCGGCTAGCGGTCCCGTCCGCCAGCTGCCTGATGAGCAAAAATAATCAAAAGAACAGTGGAGCGGCCATGCAACAGAACAGATCTCAAGTGACCGAGCGCGCAGGCTTGTATGAGCTGGACGCCGGCAGCGACGTACTCGACAGCCCCCGTTATAACCACGACATCGCCCCGACCAAGGTCCATGAACGCACCTGGAACAAATGGCACATCACCGCGCTGTGGATCGGCATGTCGATCTGCGTGCCGACCTACACCCTGGGCGGGGTACTGACCGCCTATTTCGGCCTCAGCGTCGGCGAGGCACTGCTGGCGATCCTGCTGGCCAACATCATCGTGCTGATCCCCCTGACCCTCAACGCCTTCGCCGGCACCAAGTACGGCATTCCGTTCCCGGTGTTGCTGCGCTCGTCGTTCGGCATCATCGGCTCCAACGTGCCATGCCTGATCCGGGCCCTGGTGGCCTGCGGCTGGTTCGGCATCCAGACCATGTTCGGCGGGCTGGCGATCCACCTGTTCCTGGGGTCGATCTTCGAAGGCTGGAAGGCCCTGGGCGGCACCGGCGAGGTGATCGGTTTCATGATCTTCTGGACCCTCAACCTGTGGGTGGTGCTGCGCGGGGCCGAGTCGATCAAGTGGCTGGAAACCCTGTCCGCGCCACTGCTGGTGGCGGTGGGCATCGGCCTGCTGGTGTGGGCCCTGCCCAATGTGTCGTTGAGCGAATTGCTGGCGATCCCGCCCAAGCGTCCCGAAGGCGCCAGCGTCACCAGTTACTTCATGGCCGGGCTCACGGCGATGGTCGGGTTCTGGGCCACGCTGTCGCTGAACATTCCCGACTTCAGCCGCTACGCCAAAAGCCAGAAAGACCAGATCCTCGGGCAGATTTTCGGCCTGCCGCTGACCATGTTCCTGTTCGCCGCCCTGGGCGTGGTGATGACCGCCGCCTCGGTGAAACTGGTGGGCGTGACCGTGTCCGATCCGGTGAGCCTGATCGGCCATATCCAGAGCCCGGGCTGGGTGGCCCTGGCCATGGCGCTGATCATCATCGCCACCTTGTCCACCAACACCGCGGCCAACATCGTCTCGCCGACCAATGACTTCCAGAACCTGGCGCCGAAGCTGATCGGGCGGACCAAGGCGGTGCTGCTCACCGGCCTGGTGGGCCTGGCCCTGATGGCCCATGAACTGCTGAAAAAGCTGGGCCTGCTGATCTCCGACGTCAGTCTGGAAACCGTGTACTCCAATTGGCTGCTGGGCTATTCCAGCCTGCTGGGGCCGATTGCCGGGATCATGGTGGTGGACTATTTCATCATCAAGAAACAACGCCTGGACCTGGCCGGCCTTTACCGCGATGACGTGTACCCGGCCTGGAACTGGAACGGGTTTATCGCCTTTGCCGTGCCGGTGGTGCTGACCCTGCTGTCCCTGGGCAGCGACGCATTCAGCTGGTTCTACAGCTACGGCTGGTTCACCGGTTCGGCCCTGGGCGGCATCCTCTACTACGGCCTGTGCAGCCTGCGCAATGCCCAGGTGGTGGCCGCCAAGACCCCGGTTTGAGCCTGCACCTGTTGGCTCGCGGTGATGCATGAAGTCCAGGCGGCCCGGGTTCGGGTCGCCCCACACAATCAGAAAAAAGCCTGAGGAGATCACCATGAACGCTGCCGTCGACGTTCTGCAATCCAGCCATCAGCACATCAACCGCGACCGCCTGTGGCAGTCGCTCATGGAACTGGCCAGGCTCGGGGCCACGGTCAAGGGCGGGGTCTGTCGCCTGGCCCTGACCGACCTCGATCGCCAGGCCCGGGACCTGTTCGTGAAATGGTGCGAGGAGGCCGGTTGCACGGTCACGGTGGACGGCATCGGCAACATCTTCGCCCGCCGTCCCGGGCGTAACCCAGGGCTGCCACCGGTGATGACCGGCAGCCATATCGACACCCAGCCCACCGGCGGCAAGTTCGACGGCTGCTTCGGTGTGCTGGCCGGGGTGGAAGTGTTGCGCACCCTCAACGACCTCAAGCTGGAAACCGAGGCACCGCTGGAAGTGGTGGTGTGGACCAACGAAGAAGGCTCGCGCTTCCCGCCGTGCATGATGGGGTCCGGGGTGTTCGCCGAGAAATTCACCCTGGAGGACACCCTGGCCAAGACCGACGTCGACGGGGTCAGCGTCGGCGAGGCCCTGAACGCCATCGGCTACGCCGGCCAGCGCAAGGTCAGCGGGCACCCGGTGGGCGCCTATTTCGAGGCCCATATCGAGCAGGGGCCGATCCTCGAGGACGAGCGCAAGACCATCGGCGTGGTCATGGGCGCCCTCGGCCAGAAGTGGTTCGACCTCAAGCTGCGCGGGGTGGAAGCCCACGCCGGACCGACCCCGATGCACTTGCGCAAGGACGCCCTGGTCGGCGCGGCGGCGGTGGTTGCGGCCGTCAACCGCGCAGCCCTGGGGCACCAACCTCATGCCTGCGGCACCGTCGGTTGCCTGCAAGCCTATCCCGGCTCGCGCAACGTGATCCCGGGTGAGGTGCGCATGACCCTGGATTTCCGCCACCTGGAACCGGCGCGCCTGGACTCGATGATTGACCAGGTGCGGCAAGTGATCGACAGCACCTGCGAGGAGCATGGCCTGAGCTTTGAACTGACGCCCACCGCCGACTTCCCGCCGCTGTACTTCAACCCGGACTGCATCGAAGCGGTACGCGGCGCGGCCCAGGGCTTGGGCCTGTCCCATATGGACATCGTCAGCGGTGCCGGGCACGACGCGATCTTCGTCGCCGAACTGGGTCCGGCGGGGATGATCTTCGTGCCCTGCGAAGGCGGCATCAGCCACAACGAAATCGAAAACGCTGCTCCTGATGACCTTGCGGCCGGCTGCGCCGTGCTGCTGCGCGCGATGCTGGCGGCCTCCGCCACCATCGCCGGCACCCGCCGCTAGCGCCATGCAACCACTCAACGGCGTCCGACTCACCACGGCGCCGCCAATGGCCAGCGCAGCTTTCGGCAGCGGCTACAGCACTCACCTGTAGCCGCTGCCGAGCGCGCAAGGCTGCGCTGAACCTCAACAACTCGATGACACCCGACACCCCAGCGCATCGCTGTTAACCAGCCTCCGAACGCGGTCGGTGGCTAACGACAGCGACGACATATTTCAGGTTGCCGTACACTGGCAAAATTTCCCGCACTGGATGCCGACTATGCACAGGATGGCGCTTTGTCTGACCCTGGCCCTGAGCCTGAGTGGCTGTATCGATTACAAATGGGGCCACGACTGGAAGGCCGACAGCCTCGGCGGTTGGCAGGACGCCAGCACCGGCAAGTACAACGAGGGCACCTCGTTCAAGCTGGCCTGCGGGCCCGAGCCGCTCTATGTGAAGGTGACGTCCGCGCCGTCCCACCATCTGATGTCGCTGCTGTTCATTCCCCTGGTCCCTGCGGCCACCGGCGATGACAACCATCTGCGCATCAAGGCCAGTTACCCCAGCATCACCGCGTGTTCGGCGGCGCAGAACCCCTTGGTGATCAAGTTGGACAACCGGGTGATCAACACCATCGGCTACTTGGGCGGCGACCAGGCCGGCAGCTGCGAGCTCCGGCTGGACGCGCACGAGCTGCAGGGCGAGCGCGTGTCGATCGAGGTCAATCAGGCGGTGCTGCCCTGTGCCGTGGCTCCGCTGACCCTGAAGAAAAATGGCTATTTCTGCCTGCGGCAAACTCAGTACGGTGGTTCGGCGCCCTGTGATCGTTAGGTCCCGTCAGCCACACGAACCTAAGCTAATTCTTAAAAAGTATTTATTTTCCGTTTGTTAGATCGATTAGCTTTTAGCGACTTTCCTGTCCTCCAGAAGGTCCGCCCCCATGCGTCTGCCCTTTGCTTTGCGTCGTAGTTTGTCGATCACCGCTCTGGCCGGCCTGGCGCTGGGCATGGCTCTCAATGCTCAGGCCGATAGCGACCTGCGCATCGGTTACCAGAAATCCTCGACCTTGTTGGCGGTGCTCAAGGCCCAGGGCACCCTGGAAAAACAACTGGCGGCCCAGGGCGTCAATGTCACCTGGCATGAGTTCACCAGCGGCTTACCCCTGGCGGAATCGCTGAATGTGGGCAACGTCGACATCTCCGCCGACGTCGCCGACACGGTGCCGGTATTCGCCCAGGCGGCGGGGGCCAACCTGACGTATTTCGCCAGCGAAACCCCATCGCCGGCCGCGCAGTCGATCGTGGTGCCCAAGGACTCGGCCCTCAAGACCCTGGCCGAACTCAAGGGCAAGCGCATTGCGGTGACCAAGGCTGCGGGCAGCCATTACCTGCTGATCGCGGCGCTGCGTAGCGTTGGCCTGACATTCGCCGATATCCAACCGGTGTACCTGACTCCAGCCGATGGCCGCGCGGCCCTGGAGACCCACAAGGTCGACGCCTGGGTCACCTGGGAGCCCTTCGTCGCCAGCGCCGAACGCCAGCAGGGCGCGCGGGTGCTGCACGATGGCCAGGGCCTGGCCAGTTATCGCCGCTATTACCTGGCTTCCAATGATTACGCCAAGGCCCATCCCGAGGTGCTGAACCAGGTGTTTGCCGAGTTGCAGAAGACCGGCACTTGGGTCAAGGCGCACCCGGCGGACGCGGCGAAATTGCTGGGGCCGCTGTGGGGCAACCTTGATGCGCCGACTGTGGAGTTGGCCAACAGTCGGCGCACTTACAAGGTGGAAGTGGTGAAGCCTGATGCTTTGGGTGAGCAGCAGAAAATTGCTGATGCTTTCTATCAGGAAAAACTTTTGCCCAAGCCTGTGGATGCGCGGGCGGTGCAACTCTGGAGTCCTAAAACGCTTTGATATGTGCTGTAGCCGCTGGCGAGGTACGAGGCTGCGCTGGCCGGTACAGGCGCGGTGATGGGCTTTTTTGTCGAGGGTCAGCTTTCTTGTGCTGCTCGCCATTGGATGATTTCCAGCACTGCGCAACCTTCCCGGGTTAGCAGGTGCACGTTGCGGGTGATGCGGGTCAGGTCGCAATCGGAGATGTCTGTTAATGGCAGGCTGGAGAGGCTGTCCATCAGGTCGCGCACTACGGTGAAGCGGTGGGCGGCGCTGCTGGCGAGGTCGCTCAGGGGGGCCTGGGTGTTGATGTAGAACACTGGGTGTTCGGTGTCGTGGGTGTCGACGGGGGTGAAATGGGAGGGGTGATGGTCAGTCATCTGTGTAGCTCCTATAAATTGAGCTACCACCTTTCGCGGCCAAGCGAATTAAGGGTGGCAACTGTACGCGGGTTGGCCGACCGGCTATAGGAAACCGGCACACCCGAAGGTGTCCCACGCACAGCCGCCATGAGACAAAATTGCAGGCACAAAAAAAGCGCCTGCAATGATGTTTTGGACGCTGATGCGTTCCTATATTCGACCGGCCAAGGTCGTTCGCGGATTTTGCCGCGAGGGCGAACTATAGGGGGGTTGTCAGGGCGGTGCAACCGGGTGTTGGGCGTGATGTTTTAGTGGTTGTGTCGGCCTAGCTTTTCCGGTGGTTTGGGGGCTTATCCGTTGCTGCGGTGATGGCGGCTTAGGGTTTCGCCCTTACGGCGAGGTACTTTTGGCAAACGCCCCAAAAGTACCCAAAAGGTCTCGCCCCAAGCGTACGGCCACTCGCTGCGCTCGGGTTCCCTCGTTCCGGCGTCCCTCAGGGGGCATCGCTTCCAGCGACGTCTTCGACTGCGTCGAAGGGCGCTGCGCGCCAATCCCCTGATGAACACCTCCACTCGGCCTGCCGAAGGGGCGGGTGGATCAAGATCAAAAGCAAGGTCAACAGCCAAAGCAAAAGCAAGGCAGGCAAGCCCTGTGGCCGCTGCCGAGGCATAGGCTGCGCTGGCCAGTAAAGGCGCGGTGATTTTAGGGGAGGGGCGGGGACGCGCAGGTGCCAGTCCAGGCCGGCCGGAGGGCATGCCGAGCCTAGGCGAGGCACCGAGTGGTGGGGCAAGAGCCCTTTGGTTACTTTGGACTGGGCCGGCATTCCGGCTGTTCCAAAGTGACCCGCTGTAAGAGCGGAATCCATAGGCGCCACGCCCGCAGTAATGGATATGTACACCCATAAAACCGAGGCGCTAGGTCTTGGGGCCGCTACGCGCTGGAGCGCCAGCCCGGCCCGGCGGGAGCAAGCTCCCTCGCCACAAAAAGCTTCCTCAGCACACATAACCCCTGCTGGGTTCAGCCGCTTTTCCACCCGCCACCCAACGCCACCACCAATCCAACGCTAGCCTGCAACTCTCGCGTTTGCACTGCTTGCAAACTGCGCTGCGCCTGCAAGGCTGCGGTCTGCGCTGTCACTACATCCAGGTAGCTGACGGCCCCCGCTTGATAGCTGTTCATGGCCAGTAACTGCGTGTGCTGGGCCGCATTGACAGCCGCCTGCTGATCCAGCGCCTCCTGGCGCAAATCGCGCAATTGCCCCAGGTTGTCCTCCACCTCGCGCACCGCCCCGAGCACTCGGCTCCGGTAATGAGCCGCCGCTTCTTCAAACTCGGCATGGGCCAATCGCTCATTGGCGCTGAGCCGCCCGCCATCGAAGATCGGCAGGTTGATCAACGGCCCCAACGCCCAGTAACGATTGCCCGCCGCCAGCAGATTCCCCACGCCCTGGGTCTGGCCACCGAGCAGCCCGGTCAGGCTGAAGTCCGGGTACCACGCCGCGCGCGCCACGCCGATACCGGCATTGGCCGCATACACCCGACGTTCTGCCGCCGCGATGTCCGGTCGCCGTTGCAGCAAGGTACTGGGCAGTTGCGCGGGAATGGCCGGCAGGCTCAGCCATTGTGACGAGGGGGCGAGGCTGAAGGTGCTGGCCGGTTCGCCCACCAGCTCACCGATGGCGTGTTCGGTGAGGTTGCGTTGCGCCCGCACTTCGTCCCGTTCGGCCTCGGCGCTGGCCAGTTGGCTCTGGGCCCGGGTCAGGTCCAGTTCCGAGGCGATCTGCCCCTGGTAGCGGTCGCGGGTCAGTTGCAAGGCCTGGGCGTAATCTTCGAGGGAGCTGCTCAAGATCCGGCTCTGGGCATCCAGGCCGTCGAGCTGCACATAGAGGTTCGCCAACTGTTGTTGCAGGCTCAGGCGCGCGGCCGCCAGGTCATCGCCGGAGGCCTGGGCCTGGGCATCGCCGGCTGCGGCCTGATTGCGAATCCGCCCCCACAGGTCGAGGTCGAAGTTCAGGGAAAACCCCGCCGTGTTGCTGTTGTAGATCGACGGCTGGGTGCTGCCCCGCAGCGGTCGTCTGTCGGACTGACTCTGGCGCAGGGGTTGGGCACTGGCGCTGATCTGCGGGAACAATCCGGCATGCAGTTGGCTGGCATAGGCCTGGGCGCCGTCGTAGTGGGCGAGGGCGGCGGCGAGGTCCGGGTTGGCCTTGAGCAGGCGCTGCTGCAGGTTGTCCAGGCGCGGGTCCTGGTACAGCCGCCACCAGGGTTCGGCCAGCGCCTGGGGCGCATGGGCCGGGTGCCAGGGCCCGTCCGCGATCTGTTCGCGAAACTGCGCCGGCAGGTCGACGGTGGGCGCCTGGTAATGGGGCGCCAGCGAGCAGCCGTGCAACCCCAGCAACAGCAGCACAGCCAGGGGCTTAAGCCTTGGGCGCATGGGTACCTCCGGCGTCCGCCAGTTGCACCAGATCGCCTTCACGCAGGGCGTCCGGCGGGTTGTCGATGACCTGGTCGACGGGCGTCAGGCCCTGGTCGATCACCAGGCGCTCCCCAAGGTCGAGGCCGATATGGATGCTGCGCAGATGCACGTGCCGGGCGCTGTCGATCAGCGCCACCTGGGTGCCCGCGGCGCGGAAGATCAGGGCGCTGGCCGGGATGCTGACGCCATGGGTGTCGGCCGGGATCGCCAGGGTCGCCTCGGCATAGTCGCCGGGCATCAGGGCGCCTTCAGGGTTGGCCGCGACAAACTGCGCCAGCAGGGTGCCGGAGCGCGGATCGATGGCGGTGGAGTCGCCCACCAGTTGTGCGCTGAAGTGCTGGCCCGGGTGCTCGGGCACGGTCAGTTGGGCCACCAGCCCGGGGTGAATCACGCTGGCGTAGTTCTGCGGGATCGGCACATACAGCCGCAGCTTGTGGGTGTCGGCCAGGTCGAACAGCTCCGGGTCGCTGTCGTTGTCGGCCTTGATCAACTGGCCAATGTCAGTGTGGCGCGCGGTGATGGTGCCGGCGAACGGTGCGCGGATGGTCTTGTAGTCCTCCAGTGCCGAAAGCCGTGCATAGTCGGCGCCGGCCGCCTCGGCATTGGCCTTGGCAGCTGCGGCGTTGGAGCGCTTTTCATCGACCTCCTGGCGCGACACCGAGTGGCTGGCCAAGAGGTTCTGCCAGCGCTCGGCGGTGGTCTGGGCCAGGCGCGCATTGGCCTGTTCCTGGATCATCCGCGCCCGGGTCTGAGCCACTTGCTGGTCCAGGTCGGGGCTGTCGATATGGGCCAGCACCTGGCCGGCGGTGACCTTGGCCCCGATGTCCTGGGTCCAGTCTTTCAGGTAGCCGCTGACCCGGGCGTGGATCGGCGCCTTGCTCCAGGCTTCCAGGTGCGCCGGCAGGCGCAGGGTGTCGCCGAGCACATTCTGCTGCGGCTGCAATACCAGCACCTGCGGCACAGCCGCGGTTTCAGTCCAGGCGGTCACGGCCTGCTCGTGCCGGGTGCGCGCGGCCAGACCGTTGGCCACCAGCAGGGCGGCCAGGGTCAGGCCGCCGATGCCCAGCAGCATCAGGCGTTTGCGCGAAGGGGTGTGCTCAGGCGACATGGGTGTTTTCTCCAGCAACAGCGGGATGGGAGAGACGTCCGTGGACCAGGCTGAAGACCACGGGGACAAAGATCAGGGTGGCGACGGTGGCGAGGATCAGCCCGCCGATCACCGCGCGGCCCAGGGGCGCGTTCTGTTCCTCGGAAAGGGCCAGGGGCAGCATGCCGATAATCATCGCCAGGGCGGTCATGCACACCGGGCGAAACCGCGTGTAGCCGGCTTCCAGGGCGGCCTTGAGGGCATCGCCGTGCTCCGCCAGGCGCTCGCGGCAGAAGCTCACCACCAGGATCGAGTTGGCGGTGGCCACCCCCATGCACAGGATGGCGCCGGTCAGGGCTGGCACTGACAACGAGGTGCCGCTGAGAAATAGCATCCACACGATCCCGGCCAGGGCCGCCGGCAGCGCGGTGATGATCACGAACGGATCGACCCAGGACTGGAAGTTGACCACGATCAGCAGGTAGATCAGCACCACCGCCCCCAGCAGGCCCAGGCTCAGGCCGCTGAAGGCTTCGTGCAGGGCGTCGATCTGCCCGTGCAGGCTGACGGTGGCACCTTTGGGCCGCAGGCTGGCGGCGTCGTCCAGAACCTTTTGCATGCCATGGGCCACGGCGCCGAGGTCACGGCCCTGGACATTCGCATACAGATCCAGGGTCGGCTGGATGTTGTAGTGGCTGACCACCGCCGGGCTCTCGACCCGGGAGATATCCGCCAGGCCGCCGAGGATCTGCGACTGCCCATTGCTGCCGGTGACCGGCAGCGCCTCCAGGGCCGGCAGGCTGTCCAGGCGGTACTGCGGGGTGGCGGCGACGATGGAGTAGGACACGCCATTTTTCGGGTTGAGCCAGAAGGTCGGTGCCACCTGGGAACTGCCGGCCAAGGAGGCCACCATGCTGTTGGTCACGTCCCGTTCGGTGATCCCCAGGCCATTGGCCCGCAGGCGGTCAACCTTGACTTGCAGCGATGGGTAGCCGGTGGACTGCTGGATCCGCAGGTCGGCAATGCCCGGCACATGCTGCAGGCGCCGCTCCAGTTCCACGGCGAAGGCGCGGTTGGCCGCGTTGTCGGGCCCGGAGACTTTCACGTCCAGCGGTGCCGGGGCGCCGAAGTTGAGGATCTGGCTGCTGATGTCCGCCGGCAAAACGGCGAAGTGGCTGCCGGGAAAGCTTTCCGGCAGGGCTTCGCGCCGCTGTTTGCCGTAGTCGGCGGTGGGGCCGTGGCCGGGCTTGAGGGTGACCTGGATCTCGCCGTCCTGGGGGCCGATGGTGCCGCTGTTGCTGTAGGCCATGTCGATGCCGCTCAGAGGGATGCCGATGTTGTCGATGATGCTGTCCAGTTGCTCGGCCGGGATCACTTCGCGGATCCGCGCTTCGATGCGGTCGAAGGCCGCCGCGCTTTCCTCGATCCGCGTGCCCAGGGGCAGTCGCACATGCACCGCCAGGGCGCCGGCGTCGGTGGCCGGGAAGAAGTCCTGGCCCAGGCTCGGCAACAGGGCGAACGAGGCCAGCACACAGGCGAGGAAGCCGAGGATGAAGGTCTTGCGCCGGCCCAGGGCCAGGTGCAGCAGGCCGTGGTAGGTGTCGCGCACGTTGGAGAAGCGCCGCTCGAAACCCTGCTGGAAAGCCAGCAAGGCACGCACCAGGGCGTTGCGCGGCTTGGCGTGCTGCTCGCCTTCGTGATGGTTGATGAAAGCATCTTCCGGGTGATGCCCGGGGCCTGCTTCCGGCGTGTGCGGCTTGAGCAGGTACATGGCCAGGGTCGGCACCAGGGTCCGCGAGAGGATGAACGAGCTGGCCATGGCGAAGATCACCGCCAGGGCCATGGGCCGGAACAGGTAGCCGGCAATGCCTTGCAGCAGAAACATCGGTACGAAAACGATGCAGATGCACAGCAGCGAGACGAAGGCCGGGCCGACGATCTGCCTGGCGCCGTCGAGGATCGCCACCTTGACCGCCTTGCCCTGTTCCAGGTGCCAGTTGATGTTTTCGATGGTCACCGTGGCATCGTCCACCAGGATCCCCACCGCCAGGGCCAGGCCGCCCAGGGTCATCACATTCAGGGTCTGGCCGCTGAGGGCCAGCAGGGCAATGGCCGCCAGCACCGCCAGGGGAATCGAGGCGGCGATGATCAGGGTCGAGCGCCAGCTGCCGAGAAACAGCAGGATCATCGCGCTGGTCAGCAGGGCGGCAATGATGCCTTCCTGGGCCACGCTGCCCACCGACTTTTTGACGAACACCGAGGCGTCCCCCAGCAGCGAAGTCTTGAGCGAGGGCGGCAGGGTTTCATTGATGCGCGGCAGCATCCCGCGAATGCCGTCGACAATCGACAGGGTGGAGATATTGCCATTCTTCAGGGCCGGCATCAGCACGGCGCGCCGGCCATCCACGCGCACGATATTGGTCTGCGGCGGCGAGCCGTCGCGCACGTGGGCCACCTGGCCGATGGTGATCAGGGCGCCGTCCACGGTCTTGATCGGCAGGTCGTTGAGTTCCTCGATGGCGGTGGGGCTGTTGTTCAGCAGCACCGTGTATTCATTGCCGCCGAGCTTGGCGGTGCCCACCGGGATGATCTGGTTCTGCGCCGCCAGGGCATTGCCCACGTCCTGCGCCGACAGGCCTCTGGCCGCCAGGGCTTGGGGGTCCAGGTCGAGGGTGATCTGGCGCTGCTTGCCGCCCATGGGCGTGGGCATGGCCAGGCCGGGCAGGGAGCTCAGGGGCAGGCGGATATTGTTCTGCACCAGGTCGCGGATCTTCGCCTCGGACAGGGTCGGGCTGGAAAACGCCATTTGCAGGATCGGCACCGTCGAGGCGCTGTAATTGAGGATCAGCGGCGGGGTGATGCCCGGCGGCATCTGCTTGAGCACGGTTTGTGACACCGCCGTCACTTGGGCGTTGGCGGTGCGGATATCCACCCCGGGCTGGAAGAAGATCTTGACGATGCCCATGCCCGGCAGGGACTGGGATTCGATGTGCTCGATGTCGTTGACCGTGGTGCTCAGAGAGCGCTCGTAGGTGTAGATCACGCGCCCGGCCATGGCCTCGGGCGACAGGCCGTTGTACTGCCAGACCACCGCCACTACCGGGATGCCGATATCGGGGAAGACATCGGTGGGCGTACGCAGGGCCGCCATGGGCCCGATGATGCAGATGAAAATTGCCAGCACGATAAACGTGTAGGGCTTGAGCAGTGCGGTCTTGACCAGCCCGAGCATGCCGAAAACCTCCGAGGGAGTGGGATTGCAAACCTCGGCAGACTGCGGCGACCCACCTAACACGCGGCTTTCGTGAAGATGAAGGAAGATTTAAGCGCGGCCTGAAAATCCTTTCATGTGGATTCATTTGTTCAGGGCAGGGCACGCCCACAAGCTGGATAGGCATCCGGCGAGGCGTGTTATCCGGCTCGTCCCGGGCACTGTTTTTTCACTTGCGAGGTGTTGCGTCATGTCATTCAAACCGCTGTTGCTGCTGCCGGGGCTGGGCCTGGTGGGCCTGCTTTCGGCCTGCGCCGGGCCGCTGCCCAAGGCCGATCCGAGCCAGGCCTGGATCGGGCTGGCCCAGGAGTCGCCGAACGATCTGCTGGCCGACAGTGTCGACGGCAAACGCCTGGAGGATGGGCGTTACTTTCAGGTGAGTCCGGGCGCGCACCGCCTGCAAATGGCGCTGTTGCAAGGCGCCAACGGCAACTCGGCGCAGCCGGAATGCGAGGGGCGCCTGGACTACTCGGGCTTCAAGGCTGGCGAGCATTACCAGTTGCTGGAGTCGAGCCAGGGCCAGGAAGTCAGCGCCGTATTGATGGATGCCCAGGGCCGGCCCCTGGCCCATAGCGCGGACTTCAGCTGCCTGTAGCCGTGCCGCAGAAGCCGACGCAGCTTGCGCCGGCGCCCATGATTGATGAGGTGTTTAGTGATGTCCCGTAGACCGTTGTTGCTGATCCCGATGTTGAGCCTGGTGGCGTTGTTGGCGGCGTGTGCCGGGCCCATGCCCCAGCCCGACCCCAGCGAGGCCTGGATCGGCCTGCAAGAAGAGGCGCCCAATGACCTGCTGGCCGAGCGCGTGGATGGGCAGAAGATCGACGATGGGCGCTATTTCCAGGTCAAGCCCGGCGCCCACCGCCTGGACGTGACCCTGTTTGAAGAGAACGTCGGTGATTCCAACCAGCAAGACTGCGACGGCCATATCAGCTACAGCGGCTTCAAGGCCGGCGAGCATTACAAACTGGTGGAATCGTCCCTGGGGAGCGAGGTGTCGGCGCGCTTGTATGACGCCATGGGCAAGCAGGTGGCCAGTACCCATGACTTCGCGTGCATGCCGGGCTGACAGGTCTGATTGCGTCACCGAAATCAGGACATTTCGCTCAGTGAAAATAGACAAGGCTGACTACAAGTTCATGGCGGTCCACTGGATGATAGGGGCCTGTGTCCTGAAACCGGGCGTGCGTTATGAATAAAGAGACTGAAGCGGCAATGACCTCCACCGATGTGGCATTTGGTGAAGTGGCGCAGATGATCGCCGCCGCGCGGCAGCGGGCGGTGCGAGCGGTGAACACTGAACTGGTGGAACTGTATTGGCAGGTCGGGGCCTATATCAGCCGCAAGATCGAGGCGGCGGAGTGGGGGGATGGCGTCGTCCAGCACTTGGCGGATTACCTGGCGCGGCAACAGCCGGGCCTGCGGGGGTTTACCCGAGCGAACCTGTTTCGCATGCGACAGTTTTATGAGCTCTATCGTGATGACGAGAAAGTCGCACCACTGGTGCGACAATTGCCTTGGAGCCACCATCTGGTGGTCATGGGACAAAGCAAAGGGGCAAGGGAGCGTGAGTTCTACCTGCACTTGGCGGTCCGGGAGCAGTGGTCACGGCGAGAACTGGAACGGCAGATCAAATCGGCCCTGTTCGAACGCACGCTGACCCGCCCGGCAAGCGTCTCGGCCGCGTTGAGAGACACTCATCCCGAGGCCCTGAAGGTGTTCAAGGATGCCTACATGGTGGAGTTTCTCGATCTGGCCCAGGGGCATGGCGAAGCCGATCTGCATCAGGGGCTGGTGCGCCAGCTCAAGGATTTTCTGATCGAGATGGGGCGGGACTTCTGCTTTGTCGCGTCAGGCTTTCCATTACAGGTTGGCGGGCGGGATTTTGCCCTGGATCTGCTGCTGTTCCATCGTGGGTTGAATTGCCTGGTGGCCGTTGAACTCAAGGTCGGGCGCTTCGAACCGGAGTATCTGGGCAAGCTGGATTTCTACCTGGAGGCCCTGGATCGCCAAGTGCGCAAACCCCACGAAAACCCGGCCCTGGCAGTGTTGCTCTGTGCCAGCAAGGACGACGAGGTGGTGGAATATGCCCTCAACCGTTCGCTTTCGCCGGCGTTGATTGCCGAGTATCGGACTCAACTGCCGGACAAGAAACTGCTGCAGGCCAAGCTGCAGGAGTTTTATGCGCTGGATACGCAAGCGCGGTGAAGCTGGCGGCAAGCTGTGCGGGCTGTTCCGTGTGCTGGTGAGTCGAGTGAGCAGCAAGGCCGTAGCCTAGCCGCGGCGCGTGCCCCATGTTCAGTTTTGCTCGCTGCCGAACCAGTCCGCCAGCCGCCCGGCAGCCAGGTTCAGGCCATGGTCGTCGGCTGCGTGCCCGAGCGGCAGAGGTCAATATTTCCCTTGTAGGCGCCGGCTTGCCGGCGAAATAGGCTCAACGGGGCAACAGCCCCAGGGCTCCGAAGGCCAGCAGCAGCGCCGCCAGCATGCCGGTAATGGCGAACAGTTGTTGCAGGCGCGGGCCGGCCAGATGGCTGGCCATTTGTCGGCCCATGACCAGTCCCACTACCGCGCCCAAGGCAAAGGGAGCGCCCACGGCCCAGTGCATGACCCCGCTGACGCTGGCGGTCACCACGCTGCCCAGCGACACCAGGGCGATCACCGCCAGCGAGGTGGCGACGATGCTTTTGCTGTCCAGGTTGGTGTAGCGGCCCAGGGCCGGGACGATCACAAACCCGCCGCCCACCCCGAGCAAACCGGAGAGCAGGCCCGACAGCATCCCGGTCAGCGTCAGGGCGCGGGCACAGGGCAGAGTCCAGCGCAGGCGACCTTGCTGCGGGTTGAGCACGCAGGGCAAAAAGGCCGGGCGCGGTGCGGCCTGGCCGTGTTTCAGTTCACGGCTGGCCTTGAGCAACATCCGCCCGCAGGCGTACAGCAGCACCAGGCTAAACAGCAGCGCCAGGGGGGCGTTCGGCAGGCGATGGGCCAGCCACAGCCCCAGGGGGGTCAGCAGGATGCCGATGCCGGCGACAAACCCCGCCGCGCGATAGCGCACGATGCCCTGGCGCAGGCCGAGCAGGGCGCCGACGCTGGCCGCCAGGCCTACCGCCAGCAGGCCGACCGGCGCCGCCTCGACCATGCTCAGGCCCAGGCCGAACACCAGCAACGGCACCGCAAGAATCCCGCCACCAGCCCCGGTCAAGGCCAGGATCGCGCCAATCACCAGCCCCAGGCCGGCGCCGATCAAGGTCACTTCATTCATGCCGGCGGGGTGTCCGTGTTCAGGGTCGGACGGGCCAGCCATTCATGGCCCTTGAGCATGCCGCGCCAATACAGCGACGGCAGGATCCGCTCTTTCAACCACCAGGCGCGGCGCGTGGCTTTGCGCCCGTCCAGCAACCAGGGGGCGAAGCTCGGTGCGAGCTTGCCGCCGTAGGTGAATTCGGCGAGGACGATCTTGCCCCGCTCCACCGTCAGCGGGCAGGAACCATAGCCGTCGTACTGCGCCAGTCGCTGCAGGCGCTTGAGGGCCACCAGCACGTTGTTGGCCACCACCGGCGCCTGCTTGCGCGCGGCGGCCGCGGTTTTGGCGTTGCTGGTGTTGGTGGCATCGCCCAGGCCGTGGATATTGGCAAAACGCGTGTGGCGCAGGCTGTAGGGGTCGACATCGACCCAGCCCGCGGCATCGGCCAGGGGGCTGCTGCGGATAAAGTCCGGGGCGGTCTGCGGCGGCACCACATGCAACAGGTCAAAGCGGCGCTCCAGGTGTTCCTGGCGCCCATCGGCCAGGGTTCGGACAAAGGTCGCGCGCTTGGCGGGGCCGTCCACCGCCACCAGGTTATGCCCGAAATCCAGGTCGATCGCGTACTTGTGCACGTACTCCATCAGGGCCGGCACGTAGTCCGGCACCCCGAACAGCACCGCGCCGGCGTTCATGAAGCGGGTGTTGATCCGTGGCAGATGGCCGTTGCGCAACCAGTGGTCGCACGACAGGTACATGGCTTTTTGCGGCGCGCCGGCGCACTTGATCGGCATCGGCGGCTGGGTGAACAGGGCCTGGCCCTGCTTGAGTTGTTGCACCAGCTGCCAGGTGTAGGGCGCCAGGTCGTAGCGATAGTTGGAGGTCACGCCGTTGCTGCCCAGGGTGGCGTTCAGACCGTCGATGGCATCCCAGTCGAGCTTCAGGCCGGGGCACACGATCAACTGGTCGTAAGCCAGGGCCTGGCCGTTGTCCAGCACCAGGGCATTGGCCTCGGGCTCGAAGGTGCTGACCGCGGCCTGGATCCACTTGACCCCCTTGGGGATCAGCGAGGCCATGCTGCGCTCCGTGGACCGGGCGCTGAACACCCCGGCGCCGACCAGGGTCCAGCCGGGCTGGTAATAGTGCTGCGGGGCGGGGTCGATGATCGCCACGTCAAGCTGTGCGTCGCGCGCCATCAGGCTCGATGCGGCGGCGATGCCCGCTGCACCGCCGCCGACGATCAGTACCTGGTGGCTGCCGTCGACGGCCCGCTGCAGGGTGGAAATAGGGCGCATGGCAAGGTCTCCGTGGGGAGTGGAATAGTTATAGGGAATTGAGCGGGATCTTCAGGTAGCGCACACCGTTGTCCTCGGGCTCCGGCAGTTGGCCGCTGCGCATGTTGACCTGCACCGAGGGCAGGATCAGCACCGGCATGTCGAGGGTGGCGTCGCGGGCCTCGCGCATCCTGACAAAGGACTCTTCATCGATGCCCTGGTGGATATGAATGTTGTGCGCGCGCTGCTCGGCCACGGTGGTCATGTATTGCAACTCGCGGCCGTTGGGCAGGTAGTCGTGGCACATGAACAGGCGGGTCTGCGGCGGGAGGGCGAGGATCTTGCCGATAGAGCGGTACAGGGTCCGCGCATCGGCCCCGGGGAAGTCGCAGCGTGCGGTGCCGTAGTCGGGCATGAACAGGGTGTCGCCAACGAAGGCCACGGTCTCGTCGCCGACCTGCACCAGGTAGGTCATGCACGCCGGGGTATGCCCCGGCGTGTGCAGGGCGCGGGCGCTGAGGCCGCCGATGGCGAACTCGGCGCCGTCGGCCAGCAGCACGTCGAACTGGCTGCCATCGCGGGCGAACGCCGGGCCCTCGTTGAACAGGCTGGCGAACACCTTCTGCACCTGGGTGATGTGCTGGCCGATGGCGACCTTGGCCCCCAGGCGCTGCTTGAGGTAGGCCGCGGCAGACAGGTGGTCGGCGTGGACGTGGGTTTCCAGGATCCACTCGACCTCGGCGTCCAGTTCGCGGACCCGCTCGATCAGACGGTCGGCGGATTCGGTGCGAGTGCGCCCGGACTTGGGGTCGTAGTCGAGCACGCTGTCGATCAAGGCGCAGCGCCGGGTCGTCTGGTCCATCACCAGGTAGCTGATGGTCCAGGTGTCGCGGTCGAAAAAGGCTTCTACACGCAAGGTGGTGCCGATGATCATGCTGCTCTCCAGACGATGAAGTGACGCCGGCCGGAACGGGCAGTCGTCCCTTGGGGTGTCAATAACCGTGCCAACGTCCAGCGCCGAATGGGCACGCCGTTTCATTCAATTCAATGGCTTGCAGCATAGACGGAGGGCGTTTCGAGCTGTCACTGCCAGTTATTTTGGCAGTTGGGTGGCAGTCGATGGCAGTAAGTGGCAGAAACCGCCCCGGTGTTTTAAGCTGCCGCACCCCCGCAGGAGTTGCCATGTCCACCTCGCCCCGCGACCTCGCCAGCAGCCGGATGTCGGCCCTGGTGTCTTACCTGGAGCACGATCCGCAGCCGACCATCGTGCTCGATACCCAGTACAACATCATTGCCGCCAATACCGCCTACCAGCGCCAGTTCGGCGTGGAGGGCCGGCCCCATGTCGGCGCCAAGTGCTACCGGGTGTCCCATCAATTTGCCGTGCCCTGCGATCAGGCCGGCGAACATTGCCCGATGCGCAAGGCCCACGACAGCCGGGTGCCGGAGCGCATGCTGCACGTGCACCACACGCCACGGGGGCCGGAGCACGTGGAGGTGGAGTTGCGGCCGATCATTGGTGAGAGCGGGGCGGTGGTGGCCTATGTCGAGCGCCTCAATTCGTTGGCCGTGGCTTCGGTGCAACCTCAGCGCAAGGGGCTGGTGGGGCGTTCGCCGGCCTTCAACGAGGCCTTGAGCGCGTTGCTGCGGGCGGCGCCGGCGCCGATCCCGGTGTTGCTGCAGGGCGAGTCGGGCACCGGCAAAGAGCTGTTCGCCCGTGCCCTGCATGACGGCAGCCCGCGCGCCAGCGGGCCGCTGGTGGTGGTCGATTGCACCGGACTCACCGAATCGTTGCTGGAGAGCGAGCTGTTCGGTTACGAGAAGGGCGCGTTCACCGGGGCCTTGCAGCGCAAGATCGGCCTGGCCGAAGCGGCCCATGGCGGGACCTTGTTCCTCGATGAAATCGGCGAGGTGCCGCTGGCGATGCAGGTCAAGTTGCTGCGGCTGATCGAGTCCGGCAGCTTCCGTCCGGTGGGCAGTTTGCGCACCGTGCATTCGGATTTTCGCCTGGTGGCGGCGACCCACAAGGCGCTCAAGGACATGGTGGCCGCCGGGACCTTTCGCCAGGATCTGTATTACCGCATCAGCGCCTTTCCGATTCGTCTGCCGGCCCTGCGCGAGCGTCGGGATGACCTGCCGCTGCTGATCGACAGCCTGCTGCAACGCCTGGCCCCGGGCGCGGTGCCACGGGTCGACGCCCAGGCTATGGAGCGCCTGCGGGTGTATGCCTACCCGGGCAATATCCGCGAGCTGCGCAATATCCTGGAGCGCGCGAGCCTGTTCAGCGATGACGGGGTGATCCGCGTCCAGGACCTGCCCGGCGAACTGCGCACCGACACGCTTGCGCCGCCCCAGGCTCCCGCCGAAGCCATCAGCCGCCGACGCCGCAGCAAGGACCTGGAACGCCTGGCCCACGCCCTGGAAGTGTTCGACGGCCCGCGCAGCGAACTGGCCCAGAGCCTGGGCCTGAGCGAACGCACCCTCTACCGCCGCCTGAAAGCCCTGGGCCTGCCCCCGGCGTAGCCGCTGCTGCGCCGCGATTGCACCTGACACGCCACGGCGTCGATCAGGGCCAGCGCAGCTCGGCAGCGGCTACAGGGGCGGGTTTTTGGGCACGATGGCGTTGGGCTGTGGTCGTATCTTGCATCCTGTCCCGGCCCGCCCTGACGTCGCGCCGCTCACTTCCGGAGACGACCCTATGAGCCAAGCCGTACTTGCCACCGAAACCAACCGACGCCAGTTGCAGCAGATCATTTCCGGGTTGTCCGATGGGGTGATTCTGATCGAGGTCGACCAGACCATTCTCTGGGCCAACCAGGCCGCCCTGGCCATGCACGGGGTCAGCGACGTCAGTCAACTGGGGGCCAATGCCGCCGAATATGCTGAGCGCTATGCCCTGCGCTACCGCAACAACCACCCGGTGGCGGCAGACAGTTACCCGATCAACCGGGTCGCCGCCGGCGAGACGTTCAGCGATGTGGTGGTGGAGGTCAGGACCGAAATCGATGGCGAGGAGAGGCACTGGGTGCATCGCATCCGCAGCATGATTCTCACCGACCGGGCCGGAGCACCGGAGTCGCTGGTGCTGATCCTCAGCGATGCCACCGACTGGGCCAGCGCCGAGCAGCGCTTTGAAAAAACCTTCAATGCCAACCCGGCGCCGGCAGTGATCTGCCGCCTCAGCGACCTGCGCTATATCAAGGTCAACCAGGGCTTCCTGGAGATGACCGGCTACGCCCGTGAACAGGTGATCGGGCGCTCCGTGTACCAGCTGGATGTGCTGGAAGAGGCCGACAACAAGGACCTGGCCATCGAACGCCTGAACCAGGGCGCGACCATCCCGCAGATGCAGGCCGAGCTGCGCCTGCCCGAAGGCGGCAGCAAGCTGGTGATCGTGGCCGGGCAACCGCTGGATATCAACGACGAAGACTGCATGCTGTTTTCCTTCATGGACCTGGAGCCGCGGCGCAAGGTCGAAGTGGCGCTGCGCCAGAGTGAGGAGCGCTTCGCCAAGTCGTTCCGCCTGACGCCGGTGCCGACCATGGTCTGCAGCGCCGACAGCCAGCTGGTGGTGGATGTCAACGAAGCTTTCCTCGACACCAGCGGTTATCCCAGCGAAGAACTGTTGGGCAAGACCGTGGAAGAGATCGGCTTTATCGAGGGCAGGGAGGCCTGTGCCGAGCTGTTCGCGGCCCTGGAAAAGGCCGGCAGCGTCGCCGGGCTGGAGCTCAAGGTGCGCAAGAAAGGCGCGGAGCTGATCGATTGCGTGGTCTCGGCCGACACCGTGATTATCCAGGACAGCCCGTGTTACCTGCTGGTGTTGATGGACATCACCGAGCGCAAGCGCACCGAGCTGGAACTGGTCGCAGCGATCGAGGAAGTGATGCAGGACGCCTCATGGTTCAGCCAGACCCTGATCGAAAAACTGGCCAATATGAAAAGCACCAGCCCGGCGCAGCGGGCCAGCGCCTCCTTCACCGACCTTACGGCGCGCGAGCGCGATGTGCTGGGGCTGATCTGCGAAGGCCTGGCCGACAAGGAGATCGCCGCGCGCCTGCAACTGGCGCCCAACACCGTGCGCAATCACGTGGCCACGGTGTATTCCAAGCTGGCGGTGCACAGCCGCAGCGAGGCGATTGTCTGGGCCCGCGAACGCGGGCTGTTCGCCGGAGAGCGGCGGCGCAAGGGCTAGGCGACCGGTGCAAATGCACTAGTTAGCCCGGTGCAAATTGAGCTTCTGCGCCGGGTCGGTGTTTCTTAGTCTGTATGTCAGCGATGCCCCCGGGCATTGCCCCTCTCACAGCGAAAGGAATGCAAGATGCGCAGCGAACAGATCAAAGGTGCAGTGGACAAACTCGCGGGCAGGGCCCAGGGCGCGGTCGGTGAACTGATGGACGATCCGCAGATGCAGGCCGCAGGCGCGACGCGTCAGGTCGCGGGCCAGATGCAGCAAAGCTATGGCGAGGCGCTGGACCACGCGACGGATTTTGTCCGGGAAAAACCCCTGGCGACCCTCGCCATCATGGCCGGGCTCGGCATTCTCGCCGGCCTGCTGTTGCGACGCCGTTGAGGTTGTCGAACATGACCAGCCTCAGCCAGTTGCGCGCGCAGCTGGAACTCAATTTCCAGCCCCTGGCCTGTGATTGCAGCCTCAATGGCGAAGCCTCGCTGACCGTGCGGTTGTACGACCGTGACAGCGGCCGTGTCGACCTGGTGGTCAGTGGCCTCAAGTTGCAGAACCTGAGAACCGCCGAGCAGGTGGCGGCGCTGATCGAGGAGTTGCGCTATGAGCTGAACAGCAACCACCTCGGCCAGCGACCCGCCCTGGCCAGTGCTTGCGAAGACGGCAACCTGTAGCCGGCGCGAAGCTGCTGCTGCGCCAGTTTAGGTGTGACCCGTCTCGGCACGGCCAGGGCGGCCCTGGCGGATCAGGTGTCGGCAATCAGGTTGGGGCGGCAGTCCAGGGACAGGCGGGCACCGCCGCGTTCGCTGCTGCCGACTTCGAGCTTGAAGCCGTGCAGGTTGACGATGGCCGCGACGATCGACAGCCCAAGGCCGAAACCGCCGTGGGTGTTGCTGTCGTCGACCCGGTAGAACCGCCGGAACACTGCGCTGCGCTCCGCCTGGGGAATACCCGGGCCGGAGTCGAGCACCTCCAGGCGCGGGCTGCCGCCGTCGTCGAGGCCACGCAGGATCACCTCGCCCCCCGGCGGGGTGAATTTGATCGAATTGCTCAGCAGGTTGGCCAGGGCCTCGAACAGCAGGGCGCGGTCGCCGGTCAGCCGAGGCAGGCTGTCGGGCACGTCGAGAGTCAGGGTCAGCTGGCCTTCCTCGGCCAGGGGCAGGTAGAAATCGTGCAGCTCATGCAGCAGCGGCACCGGGTCCAGCACCAGGAACCCGGATCGGCGTTGCTGATCCTCCAGCTCGGAAATCCGCAGCAACCCGCGAAAGCGCGCCATCAGCGTATCGGTCTCGGCCAGCACCTGATCCATCTGCAATGCCTCGGGCGAGCCGTCGGCGGCCTGCTGCTGGATCCGGTACAGCTGGGCACGCAGGCGGGTCAGTGGGGTGCGCAGGTCATGGGCGATGTTGTCGCACACGCCTTTGACCTCATGCATCAGGCGCTCGATGCGTTCGAGCATGGCGTTGACGATGGCGGCCAGCATGTCCAGTTCGTCGCGACGGTTGGACAGGGGCAGGCGGTGGGTCAGGTCGCCGGCGACTATGGCTTCGGCGCTGGCCTGCAATTGGCGGATCCGGCGCAGCGGACGGCGCCGCAGCAGGTGCCAGCCGGCGACGCCGGGAATGATGGTCAGCGACACGCCCCAGAGCAGCGCATGGAGGATGATCCGGTTCACCGCGAACAACGAGCCGTTGTCGCGCACCAGGATCAGCCAGCGGCCGTCCTGGGTATGGGTGGCCACCGCATCGCAACTGTCGCGGGGCAGGTCGGGGTCGTCGGAGTCGATGCAGCCTTTGAGTTCGTGGATCTGCCCGTCCAGCGGCAGGTCGTCGGGGATCTCGCGGATCGGCCCGCTCAAGTGCCCGCGTTGTTCGTCGAACAGGCCATAGGCATCGATGGCGCGCATGTCGAAGGTCATGCTGGTGGTCAGGGCCTCCACCAACTGGTCACCCTGGAAACGCGAGAACAGATGCTGGCGCTGCATCAGCGAATGCTTGGCCAGGGTTTCGAGGTAGCCGGAGACTTCGTAGTACATGACCCCCAGCAGCAGGCAGCTCCAGGCCACGAACAGCGTGCTGTAGAGCGCCAGCAGGCGGCTGCTGGAGGAGCGCCAGCCTTTAGAGGGGTTCAGCAATGACATAGCCCGAACCTCGCACCGTGCGGATCAGCGGAGTCATGCCGGGCGGATCGATCTTTTTACGCAGGCGGCCGATGTGCACGTCGATCAGGTTGGTGCCGGGGTCGAAGTGATAGCCCCAGACCTCTTCGAAAATCATCATCCGCGACAGGATCTGCCCGGTGTTGCGCATCAGGAATTCCAGCAGTTTGTATTCGGTGGGCAACAGGCTCAGCAGTTGCTCGGCCCGGGTGGCTTCGCGGCTGATCAGATTCAGCTCCAGGTCAGCCACCCGCAGGCAGGTTTCGAATTCGCGCACCGTGCTTTTGCGCCGCAGCAGGACTTCGACCCGGGCCGCCATTTCGTCCGAGGCGAAGGGTTTGGTCAGGTAGTCATCGCCGCCGGCGCGCAGACCGCGTACCCGTTCGTCGACATCGGAGAGGGCGCTGATCATCAGGATCGGCGTCGACACGCCAATGGTGCGCAGGGTGGTGACGATGGCCAGGCCGTCGAGCTCGGGCAGCATGCGGTCCAGGGTGATCAGGTCGTAGTCGCCGCTGACCGCGCGCACCAGGCCTTCGCGGCCGTTGTCGACCCAATCCACGTCGAGCCCGTGGCTGCTCAGTTCGGCCACGATCTCACGGGCGGTTACGGCATCGTCTTCGATGGTCAGAATGCGGGTCATTGGGCTTACCTGATAAGGAATTCATGACACAGGCCGGCATTTTGCCAAGAAACGGCGCCCAGGTTCCTAAAAAAACTTTCATGTTGGCAGCAGGGCCCTTGCCGCTACCGCCCAGCCCAACGCGCCAAAGACACTGTAGCCGCCGCAGGCCGGGCCGCGTTCGGCCGCTGGCCATCCGCGACACCGTGCTTACACCTGGCACTCCTACGGCGCCCACCCGGGCCCGTGCAGCCTCGCGGAGCTCGGCAGCGGCTACAGATCTGCAATGCCGTGCATTTACCTGGCACTCCACGTCGTTCATCCCGGCCAGCGGGGGAGGGGGCTGTTATGATTCGCGGGTTTTTTTCTCTCGTTCAAGGTTGAACCGATGAAAGTGTGGCCATGGATAAAAAGTCTCGGGTTGTTGTTATTGGTGTGCCTGGTGCTGAATGCGGCGGTACACCTCTCGTTGCTCCTGCCTTACATCGTGAAGCACGTGCACCTGAGCAGCTCGGTCGGCCAGAGGATGCTGATCACCCTCATCATGAAAATCCTCATCACAAGCGTGGCCGCCGTCTTGCTGCCGGCGTTGCTGTTGAAGTTCAACTTTCGCCGCTCCGCCTACGGCGCCATGCTGATCGGCATTCTGGTTTTCATGGACCTCCCTCCAGCCACCGCCCTGAGTAGCCTGTTGCTGATGCTATGGTTCCTGGCGCTGATGCTGTGGCTGGCCTGGTGCAAGCTGCGCGATGTCTACCGCTACTACCGGACCAAATGAATGGGCGGCACCGTGCAGAACGCCCGCCGGTAAACGCAGCGGTCGGCAAATTGCACGGTTCCAGTCCAGTATTTGTTTTATAACTCATTGTTTTTAAAGAATTTTATTTGTTGGTTCGGTTGGCACGGTGGCTGCAATTCTCCCTTCGAGACTTGTAACACCATTTTTCTGCCTGGAGCCGAACAACAATGAATAGATCCTCTGATACCTATCTGCCTGCCGTGGATGAGTCGAGCAGCCGCTCGGGTGTGTCCTGGGGCGCGATATTCGCCGGTGCGGCGGCCGCTGCGGCCCTGTCGCTGATTCTGATCCTGCTGGGCTTCGGCCTGGGCTTTTCGGCCGTGTCGCCCTGGGCCAACCATGGCATCAGTGCCAAGGGCCTGGGGATCTCCACGATTGTCTGGCTGGCGTTGACCCAGATCTTCGCCTCGGGCCTTGGTGGTTACATCGCCGGTCGCCTGCGGGTGAAGTGGGCCAACATGCACGGTGACGAGGTCTACTTCCGTGACACCGCCCATGGCTTCCTGGCCTGGGCCGTGGCCACTCTGGTGACCGCGACCCTGGTGGTCGGTTCGGTCAGCAGCATCGTCAGCGGTGGCGTGCAGGCCGGTGCCAGCGTGGCTTCAGGAGCGGCCAGCGTGGCCACTCAGGCAGCCGGCAGTGCAGCCAGCAAAACCAGTGGCGATGACTATGGCTATTTCGTCGACAGCCTGTTCCGCGATGATCGCCCGGTGGCCGTCAGCGATGACGCAGCCCGTGGCACCGTGACCCGGATCTTCGTCCGCACCTTGGGCAACGACGGGCAGCTGGCTCCTGAGGATCGCAGCTACCTGGCGCAACTGGTGGCCCAGCGCACCAACCTGACCCAGGCTGATGCCGAGCGCCGCGTGGACGAGGTGTTCGCCAAGACCCGTGCGGCCGTGGACGAAGCCAAGCTGGCCGCCAAGCAGGCAGCTGACACCGCCACCAAAGTCGCGGCCTGGACGTCGCTGTGGATGTTTGTCGCCCTGCTGTGCGGTGCTTTCTTCGCCAGCCTGGCTGCCACTTTTGGCGGTCGCCGCCGGGATGCAGTGGTGTACCTCGAAACCGACGCCTACCTGACCACCCCTGTTCGCTGATTGAAGGAGAATTCCCATGCGCTCATTACTCTTGTGGTTCCTCGGTGTGCCGATCCCGGTGATTATCCTGATCGCCATCTTCATGCATTGATGGCCTGACCCGCCTGATACCAGGGCCGCAGCTACCTTCGTAGTTGCGGCCTTGTTGTTTGTGGGGGAAGGCATCTGGGGACACCTGACACTCCACGACGCCCATTCGGGCCAGGTCCAAATGCGGCCCGAGTTTGGCAGCGGCTACAGGGAGGCGACGGATGGTCGGAGATGCATCAGATTCGCAACGCCGTGTCTTGGCGCAGATCAATACTTGTGTGGGCAAAACCTTCTAGATTGGGTGCGCTTCAGCCCTGCATGTTCAGCGGCGACGCATTGGCGAATCCTGACCGCAAGCCGGCTGGGGCGAGCAGCTGCACGATATTGCACGGCATGAGGCTGGCAATCCCCCTTTAATTTTCATGGATGAACGCGCCCATGGGTCCAACAGACCGCACCTTCGACATTCAGCCGCTGCCACAGGCGGACATGACTATCAGCCTCAATGGCCAGCCGGTAAGCGCGGCCATTGGTGAAACCGTGCTCAGCGTGATCCAGTCGCTGGGCCTGCGCCAGGTGGCGCGCAACGATCATGGGCAACTGGCCGGCGCCTACTGCGGCATGGGCGTGTGCCACTGCTGCCTGGTGCAGATCGATGGCCGGCACAAGCGCCGCGCCTGCCAGACCCTGGTCAGGCCGGGGATGCAGGTGCAGACCGCAGTCAACCGTATCGACCAGCCGGAGCACGCGCTATGAGCCTGTGCCCGGTAATTGTCGGCGGTGGCCCGGCAGGCATGGCAGCGGCCATCGAGCTGGCGGAGCATGGGGTGCGCAGCATCCTGATCGACGAGGCGTCGCGCCTGGGCGGGGTGGTCTATCGCGGCCCGCTGCGCGATGGGGTGCAACTGGACTACCTGGGCCCGCGCTACTGCGAAGTGCTGGCTCGGTTGCACGGTGATTTTGCCCGCCAGGCGCCGCTGATCGAAGTGCGCCTCAACAGCCGGGTGATCGGCGCTGAATCCACACGCTCATTGATGGTGCTCGATGCCGACGAGCAACTGTACGAACTGGCCTACCCGCAATTGCTGCTGGCCGCCGGGTGCCATGAGCGCAGCGTGCCGTTCCCCGGCTGGACCCTGCCCGGGGTGATGTTGCTGGGCGGCTTGCAATTGCAGATCAAAAGCGGGGTGGTCAAACCCCAGGGGCCGGTGGTGATCGCCGGAACCGGTCCGTTGCTGCCGCTGGTGGCCTGCCAGCTGCATGCCGCCGGGGTGGCGGTGGCGGGGGTCTACGAGGCCAGCGCCTTCGGCAAGATCGCCAAGCAGAGCCTGGCCCTGCTGAACAAGCCCCAGCTGTTTCTCGACGGCCTGAGCATGCTGGCCTACCTCAAGCTGCACCGCATCAGCCTGCGCTATGGATGGGGCGTGGTCGAAGCGCGGGGCGAGGGCGGGGTGAGCAGCGTGCTGGTCGCGCCGTATTCGGCCGATTGGCAGCCGGACCTGGCCCGGGCCGAGGCGGTGGCCGCCCAAACCCTGGCGGTGGGCTACGGTTTTATCCCGCGCACCCAGCTCAGTCAGCAGATGGGCCTGGAACATGGCTTCAGCGATGACGGCTACCTGCGGGCCACGGCCGATATCTGGCAGCAGAGCAGCGAACAGCACATTCACCTGGCCGGTGATATGGGCGGGATTCGCGGTGGCGAGGCGGCCATGCTCGCCGGGCGGATTGCGGCGGTGTCGATCCTGGTCCAGCGTGACGTGCTGGGCACCGAAGCCGCCTTGCAGCGGCGCCAGGTGTTGCTCAACAAGCTGGCGGCGATTGTGCGGTTTCGCGTAGCCGTCGACCGCTACACCGAGCGTGGCAGTGGCCAGACCAGCCTGCCCGCAGCCGATACCGTGATCTGCCGCTGCGAACATGCGACCCGGGGCGACATCGACCTGGCGCTGTCCCAGGGCGTGCAGGACATGGCCAGCCTGAAAATGCGCACCCGGGTCAGCATGGGTGATTGCCAGGGGCGGATGTGCGTCGGCTATTGCAGCGACCGCCTGCGCCAGGCCACCGGCCGCCAGGATGTCGGTTGGCTGCGCCCGCGCTTCCCCCTGGACCCGATCCCGTTCTCGGCGTTTTCCCAATCTGGCAAGGATGCTTCGACTCATGAGTAAGTTCTACGACGTGATTATTGCCGGCGGTGGTGTGATCGGCGCCTCCTGCGCCTACCAACTGTCCAAGCGCAAGCACCTCAAGGTCGCGCTGATCGACGCCAAGCGCCCGGGTAACGCGACCCGCGCCTCGGCCGGCGGCCTGTGGGCCATCGGCGAGTCGGTGGGGCTGGGCTGCGGGGTGATCTTCTTTCGCATGATGTCGGCCAACCGCAAGCGCGAAGCCGCGGGCTCGGCGGTGGTGGTCGACTCCAGTACACCGCATATCCTGCCGCAGTCGTTCTTCGACTTTGCCCTGCAATCCAACGCCCTGTACCCGCAGTTGCACCGCGAGCTCAAGGGCTTGCACGGGATGGATTTCAAGTTCGAGGAGACCGGCCTCAAGTTTGTGATCTACGACGATGAAGACCGGCTCTACGCCGAGCACATCGTCGGCTGCATCCCGCACCTGGCCGACCAGGTGCGCTGGCTGGACCAGGCGGCGCTGCGGGCGGCCGAGCCCAATGTCAGCCTGGAGGCCCAGGGCGCCCTGGAGTTTCTCTGCGATCACCAGGTCAACCCTTTCCGCCTGGCCGATGCCTACACCGAGGGCGCGCGGCAGAACGGCGTCGACCTGTACTTCAACACCAACGTCACCGGCGTGCTGCACCAGGGCACCCGGGTCCGGGGCGTGCGCACCGACGAGGCCGGGGTATTCAACTGCGACACCCTGATCAACGCCACCGGTGCCTGGGCCGCCGAGCTGAGCCGGATGGCCACGGGCCTGAGCATTCCGGTCAAGCCGGTGAAAGGCCAGATCCTGCTCACCGAGCGCATGCCCAAGTTGCTCAATGGCTGCGTGACCACCAGCGATTGCTACATGGCGCAAAAGGATAACGGCGAGATCCTGATCGGCAGCACCACTGAAGACAAAGGCTTCGACGTCACTACCACCTACCCGGAAATCAACGGCCTGGTGCAGGGGGCGGTGCGCTGCATTCCGGAGTTGGCCCAGGTCAACCTGAAACGCTGCTGGGCCGGCTTGCGCCCGGGTTCGCCGGATGAGCTGCCGATCCTCGGGCCGATGGCTGGGGTCCAGGGTTACCTCAATGCCTGCGGGCACTTTCGCACCGGCATTCTGACCTCGGCCATCACCGGGGTGCTGCTGGACAAACTGGTGAACGACGAGCCGCTGCCGCTGGATATCACGCCGTTCCTGGCCGACCGCTTCGAGCTGCAACCTGATCTGCAACCTGAGCCGCAGCCCGAGGCCGTCCTGGCCTGAGGCCTCAGGAGCAGGGGAGGTTCGCCAGCGCGGTTTTTCCGCTGCTGGCGACGCAGGCCTCAGATGGCCGGGGTGCTGAGGAACGCCGGCAATTGCTCGGCGTAGGCACTGAAGGCCTGGACCTTGGGAAACTGGGAGGCGTCGAGCTGATCGGCGACCATCATCTGGGTGAAACCCCAGGCCACGGCCAGGGTGATGCCCGCCTGATCGAGCTGGCCATCCTGGGGCAGGGGGTGTTTGTGCAGCTCCTGCTCCAGTTCGCGGTAGGCGGCCTGCAACTGGCCGCCCACCCGTTCCAGCCAGGGCGCGTGCTGCTTGTCGGCGGGGCGCAGTTGTTTTTCATAGACGATCTGCACCGATTTTTCGCAGGCCGCCAGCGCCAGGCCAATCACCCGCAACGCTGAGATACGCGGCTCCAGGGCTGCCGGCATCAGGCTGTGCTCCGGGCCGGCCAGGGCTTCGAGGTAATCGAGGATCAGGGTCGAATCCATCAGCACTTCACCGTTGTCGCAGACCAGAGTCGGCGCCTTGACCACCGGGTTGATCTTCTGGAACTGCTCGAAGGTACTGAATACCGACACGGCGGCATGTTCGAAGGGCAGATCCAGGCACTTGAGGCTGATGGCGACACGGCGAACGTAGGGCGAGTCGAGCATTCCGATCAGTTTCATCGAGCATTTTCCTTGTGCGAAACAACGCTGGGAGGGAGACCGCCGGGTAATTTAGCGGCTCGCGCCCGGGATTGACCATGGCAGGCCGAGAAAATTTTGCGGCACTTGCCGACAATCCCCGGCGACTTTGCGCTGCCCCTGTGCCACACCACAAAACCCGTCAGGCATACCAGGCGGTACAGGTCATCAAACTGTCATGGGCGGCTGGCAGGGTGGGCGGCCCGGCCCGCGGGCTGTTTGCGCCACAAGGACGTCATGATCATTGTCACTTCCGGCTCGGCCTATCTGGATATCGATGCCTACGCCTGCTGCATTGCCTACGCCGAATTGCTCAACCTCCAGGGCCAGCCGGCCCGGGCGGTGAGCAGTGCGCCACTCAACGAAAGTGTGGCCGCCAGCCTGCGGACCCTGGGTCCCGGGCTCGACCCGTACGTGCCCGGGCCCGAAGACGAGTTTGTGCTGGTGGATATTTCCAATCACCTGCACCTGGACCCGATCGTTGCCCTGGAGCGGGTGGTGGAGGTCATCGACCATCACCCGGGCTTCGAGGAGTTCTGGGACCGGCGCCTGGCGCAGCGCGCCGATATCCGCCAGATCGGCGCCGCCTGCACCCAGGTGTTCCAGCGTTGGCACGCCTCGGGTCTGCTGGCCTCGATCAGCCCGGCGAGCGCCACCTTGCTGGCTGCCGGGATCCTCGACAACACCCTGAATTTTACCGGCCACAGCTGCACCGAAGCCGACCGCGAAGCCTACGCCGCCCTGGCCGCGCTGGCCGGCCTCGACTCACAGTGGGCGCGAGGCTATTTCGGCGAATGCCAGCGGGCAATCGAGGGGCAACTGGAGCAGGCGTTGCTCAAGGACCTGAAAATCATGGCCCCCATCAGCAACCTGCCGCGCACCTTCGCCCAGCTCACGGTGTGGGACGCTGGCCAACTGCTGCTCCAGCGGCGGCAGATCGAGCAGGTGCTGGGGCGCCAGGGCCAGGACTGGTTGCTCAACCTGATCAGCCTTCGCGAGCACAAGAGCTACCTGCTGACCGGCAGCGCCGGCAGTTCGCAGAAACTCGCGCTGCTGGTAGATTGCCCGGCGCAGGACGGTGTGCGTGTGCTGGATCGACCGGTGCTGCGCAAAGAGTTGCTGCGCAAGGGGCTGGAGTTGCAGCCGAACAACTGACAAGGCGGGTGGTGATGGGGATTGAAGAGTATTTGCAGGCGGTGTGCGACGAACAGAGCTTCATGGCCTTCGTCGATGCGCTGGTGCAAGACCGGCTCCAGGATGCGGCGGCAGCGGCCCAGGGCCAGCCACCGGCCTGGGAGAATCTGAGCATTACGGACTTTCTCGAAGGCGCCAACGCCTGGGCTCGGGCCACCGGGGTCGGCGCCTCCCAGGGCCTGGCCGAGGCGTCGCCCTGGCAGCGTTTCGCGGTGTTTTTGTACTGCGGGAAAATCTACGAGTAGACGTCGACAGGCCCGGCCGACATTGCGCGAACGGCTATGCTGCTGGCCGAAGCGGCGCAATCACGCAGCCACTGACTGGGAGGCACTATGCAGTTGAACGCCTTGGCCCTGGCCGCGTTGTAACTGGGTGTCAGCCTGGGGACCTGGGCCGAAACCGCGAGTAAGCCCAACGGCTTTGAACAGGCGTTTTCCATCACCATGGCCTTGCCCGCGCTGAGCATCATCTACACCAGCGACCTGAGCAGCGACGAAAAACAGATCAAATGGAGCCAGGCCCAGGAGGAGGCGTGCCTGTTCATTGCCTCGGAGGGGACGATTCGCGGCGTGTTTTTCGAGCAGGCCCTGAGCCAGGTTCGCGGGCGCGGGGCGGCTCAGGGGCGGGCCTTGAGCGACCTGCAATGGGCCGCGATGATCGCCAGTGCCCAGTAAGTCGGGGCCGGTTTCAGTCGGGGTCGACGATCAATTGTGCGACAAAGGCTGAAAACGACGGCGCCAGGAACACCCGGGCGCGTTCAGGCTCATCGTAGTACTCGGACTCGAAAAAAATGATCGCGCCCGCCTGTGCGTCATCGGTGGCGAAGCAGAAGTAGTCGCCGCCTGCATCGCCGGCGAAGGGCACCAGGTTCTGCGGCATCAGCGGGTTGTCGAGGAAGGCCCCCAGGTAGGTGGATTCCAGGGTGTTGCGCCCGTATTTGAGGGGCAGGAACTCGTTGATCTTGTAGCCCGCGTCCTCATCCATAAACAGGTTGGTCTGGCAGTGCCCGCCGTTGTGTTGCAGGTAAAACGCCCGCAGTTGCGCCGGCAGTTCGCAGCCGATCTGTGCTTCGACCTAGGCAATATCCTGCGGAGTGAGGGCGTCCTTGCTGTGTTGCAGGTCCATGTTGGTCCCTAAAAAGCGGTACTAGTCGTCGAAGCCGACCTGTTCGTGAATTTCATCCACCTTCAATTCCAGGCGATAGGCCACGGCGATAAACAGCGCCTGGCACAGGCACAGGGTGGCGCTCAGGGAGCGGAAGGCGAACGAGCTGCCCTCATTCACCAGCAACACCGCGTTAGCGCGCTTGGCCAGGGGCGAGAGGTTGCTGTCGGTGATGATCAGGGTCTTGGCCTGGTGGTGCTGGGCAATGCGCAGGCAATGCTGGGTCTCTTTGCCGTACGGGGTGAAGCTGATGGCGATCACCAGGTCGTTGGGGCGGATGCTGCGCATTTGTTCGCGGTAGCTGCCGCCCAGGCCCGACACCAGGTGGATGCGTTTGTTGGTGTGTTGCAGGTTGTACACCAGGTAGTCGGCCACGGCGAACGAGCGCCGCACCCCGACTACGTAGATGTTGTCGGCATTCACCACCAGGTCCACGGCCTTGTCGAATGCCGCATCGTCGAGCTCCAGCCCCAGGCGCTCGATCCCGGACAGGGTGGCATTCACGCATTCGCGCGCCAGGTCGCCGCCACTGGCCTTCTGCGACTTGTTGGCGATCATGCTGCGGATGCGCTGCTGGTAGTTCTGCACCGGGGTGGTCTTGTGGGTGTAGGCCTCGCGAAACAGTGCCTGCATTTCACTGAAGCCACTGAAGCCGAAGCGCTGGGAGAAACGCACGATGGCCGACGGGTGCACTTCGCACTCGCGGGCAATGTCGCTGATGCGGTCGACCATGATCCTGTCGCTCTGCTGGCTCATGTAGCTGGCGATGCGTTTGAGCTGGCGCGGCAGGCTTTCGTATTCATTGGTGATCAGCTGCAGCAGGCGCTCGGCATTGATCGGTGGGCTGGTGAGGTCGCTCTCTGGCGCGCTCTCGGAAGTCGCCGGCTGATCGGTGCGGGACATAGAAAATCCTTCTGGCTTGTTCTTATAGGGCCGGCATGGGCATCCGTCCCCTGACAATAGGTGGGCTGTGCGCAGTCTACAGGTTAGGCACGCAGAAAATCTTGAGGCTGATGGCGTCGGGCCGATTGCTGAATCGATGCACGGCCTCTGGAGCGGTGCTTGAAAAGTTTATTGGAAAAAATATTCCATGTAAAAAATTTATAGAAAAAATATTGATTGGCGCCGACAGACGTTTTAGTCTGCATCCACCAAGAGTGTTCGGTGCCGGCAAGAGGGCGAACACAGGCTGATAAAAATAACAGGAGCCAGCATGGGCCAGACTCGTTTTGCCAGTGGGCGTCAATTGGATCTGATCTGCCTCGGACGCCTGGGCGTCGACCTCTATGCACAGCAGGTGGGTGCACGGCTGGAGGATGTCAGCAGTTTCGCCAAGTACCTGGGCGGCTCGTCGGCGAACATCGCCTTCGGCACCGCGCGCCTGGGCCTCAAGTCGGCGATGTTGAGCCGGGTGGGGGACGACCACATGGGGCGTTTCCTGGTGGAGTCCCTGGCCCGCGAGGGCTGTGATGTCAGCGCAATCAAGGTCGATCCGCAACGCCTGACCGCCATGGTCCTGCTGGGCCTCAAGGACCGCGAGACCTTCCCCCTGGTGTTCTACCGCGAGAACTGCGCCGACATGGCGTTGCGCGCCGAAGACATCGATGAAGCCTTTATCGCGTCGAGCAAGGCGCTGTTGATCACCGGCACCCACTTCTCCACCGACGGCGTGTACCAGGCCAGCGTCCGGGCCCTGGAATACGCGCACAAACACCAGGTCCAGCGGGTACTGGATATCGACTATCGCCCGGTGCTCTGGGGCCTGGCCGGCAAGGCCGACGGTGAAACCCGGTTTGTCGCCGACCACCAGGTCAGCCAGCACGTGCAGCAGATCCTGCCGCGCTTCGACCTGATCGTCGGCACTGAAGAAGAGTTCCTGATTGCCGGCGGCAGCGAAGACCTGCTGACGGCGCTGCGCACCGTGCGTTCCCTGACCGCCGCGACCCTGGTGCTCAAGCTCGGCCCCCAAGGCTGCACGGTGATTCACGGGGCGATCCCGGCGCGCCTGGAAGACGGCGCGATCTACCCCGGGGTGCGGGTGGAAGTGCTGAACGTTCTCGGCGCCGGCGATGCCTTTATGTCCGGCTTCCTCAGCGGTTGGCTGGCGGATGCCAGCGACGAGCGCTGTTCGCAGTTGGCCAACGCCTGCGGCGGCCTGGTGGTGTCGCGCCATGCCTGCGCCCCGGCGATGCCAACCCCGGCCGAGCTGGAATACCTGTTCAACAGCCCGGTGCCAATTACCCGGCCGGACCGCGACCCGGTGCTGCAACGCCTGCATCAGGTCAGCGTGCCGCGCAAACACTGGAAGCAGCTGTTTATCTTCGCCTTCGATCACCGCTGGCAGTTGCTGGAGCTGGCGCAAAAAGACGGCCGCGACTCGGCCGCCATCAGTCAGTTGAAACTGTTGTTTATCCAGGCCGTGCAACGGGTTGAAAGCGACCTGCGCGAGCAGGGCGTCGAGGCCGATGTCGGGCTACTGGCCGACCAGCGCTTCGGCCAGGATTCACTGAACGCCGCCACCGGTCGCGGCTGGTGGGTGGCGCGCCCGGTGGAGGTCCAGGGGTCGCGGCCACTGGCCTTTGAACACGGGCGTTCGATTGGCAGCAACCTCATTGCCTGGCCCCAGGAGCAGATCATCAAATGCCTGGTGCAATACCACCCGGATGACGAGCCGCTGCTGCGCCTGGAGCAGGAGGCCCAGCTCAAGGGCCTGTACCAGGCGGCGCAAGTCAGCGGGCATGAACTGCTGCTGGAAGTGATCCCGCCCAAGGACCACCCTTCGGCCCACCCGGACGTGCTCTACCGCGCGCTCAAGCGCCTGTACAACCTGGGCATCTTCCCCGCCTGGTGGAAGATCGAAGCCCAGAGCCGAGAACAGTGGCAACAGCTCGACGAACTGATCGAGGAACGCGACCCGTACTGCCGTGGCGTGGTGCTGCTGGGCCTCAATGCCCCGGCGGCCACCCTTGCCGAAGGCTTTCGCCAGGCCAGTCAAAGCCGCACCTGCCGTGGTTTTGCCGTGGGCCGCACGATCTTCCAGGAGCCGAGCCGGGCCTGGCTGGCGCAGGAAATCGACGATGAAACCTTGATCCGGCAAGTCCAGGCCACCTTCGTCGAACTGATCGACGCCTGGCGCCAGGCCCGTGACTGACTGATGAACACCGCCATTGCTTCAGGTGCATCAACGGCGATCATTCGGGCCAGCGCAGCCTCGCTCCTCGGCAGCGCCTGCAACGCCTGATCAGCCCACCCTGTAGCCGCAGCCGAAGGCTGCGCTGGCCAGCATGAACAGCGCTGTTTTCCAGATCCACGGACGACGATTTCCAGCCCAACCGCTCAACGTTTTTTGACGAACAACAATAAAAGGTAGCGCCATGCCCAGTATCAGAATTGGCATCAACCCGATCTCCTGGAGCAACGACGACTTGCCGTCCCTGGGCGGTGAAACGCCGCTGAGCACGGCCTTGAGCGAAGGCCGCGAGATCGGCTACGAAGGCTTCGAGCTCAACGGCAAGTTCCCCAGGGACGCCAAGGGCGTCGCTGATGTGCTGCGGCCCTACGGCCTGGCGCTGGTTTCGGGCTGGTATTCGAGCCAGTTGGCCCGGCGCTCGGCGGCCGAGGAGATCGACGCCATTGCCAGCCATGTCGAGCTGCTGGCGCAGAACGGGGCCAAGGTCCTGGTCTATGGCGAAGTCGCCGACTCGATCCAGGGCCAGCGCATTGCCCTGGTCGAGCGCCCGCGCTTTCACAGCCAGCAGGCCTGGCAGGCCTACGCCGACAAGCTCACCGAGCTGGCGCGCTTCACCCTGTCCCGGGGCGTGCGCCTGGCCTATCACCACCATATGGGGGCCTACGTCGAATCCCCGGCCGACATCGATCAGTTGATGCAACTGACCGGCCGTGAAGTTGGCCTGCTGTTCGATTCGGGCCACTGCTACATGGGCGGCGGCGAACCGCTGGAGGTGCTGCGCAAACACATCGACCGCGTGTGCCACGTGCATTTCAAGGACGTGCGCAAGCCGGTGGTGCAGTTGGCGCGCAATAACCTCTGGAGTTTCCCGGACTGCATCATCAACGGCACCTTTACCGTGCCCGGCGATGGCGACATCGACTTTGCCGCGCTGCTGGAGGTGTTGCTGGACGCCGACTACCAGGGCTGGCTGGTGGTCGAGGCGGAGCAGGACCCGGCGGTGGCCCCCAGCTATGCCTACGCCAAGAAGGGCTACGAAACCCTGCGCCATTTGCTCGGCACGGCGCAGCACAGCCGGGGGGTGGCGCAATGAGCCTGCTGGTCAAGAGTGCTGCCAAGGGCCGGACCATGGTCCAGTTGCAGGAGGGCGAACTGACCTACGTCGGTTTTGCCGCCTATCGCCTGAGCCTCGGCGAAACCCTGCCGGTCAGCGCCGGGGACAAGGAGCTGTGCCTGGTGCTGCTCGGCGGCCGGGTGGATATTCGGGGCGAAGCGCCAGGGCAGGGCGGGTTCGCCTGGGAGAACCTGGGTGATCGGCAGTCGGTATTTGAAGACAAGTCGCCGTTCGCCGCCTACCTGCCGCCCGGCAGCCAGGCCCAGGTCACCGCCCTGAGCGATGTGCAGATCGCCGTCTGCGCCGCCCCCGGTGCCCCGGACAAGCGTTTTGCCCCGCGCCTGATCCGTCCCGAACAGTGCAAGCGCAGTGTGCGTGGCAAGGGTGCCAACACCCGTTATGTGTGCGACATCCTGCCGGACACCGAGCCGGCTCACTCGCTGCTGGTGGTGGAGGTGCGCACGCCGTCCGGGCATTCCTCCAGCTACCCGCCGCACAAGCACGACACCGATGACCTGCCGCACCAGAGCTTTCTCGAGGAAACCTACTACCACCAGGTCAATCCGCCCCAGGGCTTCGTGTTCCAGCGGGTATACACCGACGACCGCAGCATCGACCAGGCCATGGCCGTGGAAAACAGCGACCTGGTGGTGGTGCCCAAGGGGTATCACCCGGTCAGCGTGCCCTACGGCTACGAGTCCTATTACCTCAACGTCATGGCCGGGCCCAAGCGCGTCTGGCAGTTCCATAACGACCCCCGGCACAGCTGGCTGCTGGACCTCTGAGCCCAACCTTTCAACCCTTGAGGGAGCACAAGAACAATGAGCGATACCCCGGTAGTAGGTCATTACATCGACGGCCAGGTTCACACCCAGGGCGAGCGTTCGAGCCCGGTGTTCAACCCGGCCACGGGCGAGGTCCAGGCCCAGGTGGCCCTGGCCAGCCTGCAGACCGTGGAGCAGGCGGTGGCGTCGGCGCGCCGGGCGTTCCCGGCCTGGTCCGAGCAATCGGCACTGCGCCGTTCGCGGGTGATGTTCAAGTTCAAGGAACTGCTGGACCGTCACCATCAGGAGCTGGCGCAGATCATCACCCGCGAGCACGGCAAGGTGCTGTCCGACGCCATGGGCGAAGTCACCCGTGGCATCGAGATCGTCGAATACGCCTGTGGCGCACCGAGCCTGCTCAAGACCGATTTCAGCGACAACATCGGCGGCGGTATCGATAACTGGAACCTGCGCCAGCCCCTGGGCGTATGCGCCGGGGTCACCCCGTTCAACTTCCCGGTGATGGTGCCGCTGTGGATGATCCCCATGGCCCTGGTCACGGGTAACTGCTTCATCCTCAAGCCCTCCGAACGCGACCCGTCCGCCAGCCTGCTGATGGCTCGCCTGCTGACCGAAGCCGGCCTGCCCGATGGCGTATTCAATGTGGTGCAGGGCGACAAGGCCGCGGTGGATGGCCTGCTGCAACACCCGGACATCGAGGCGATCTCCTTTGTCGGTTCGACCCCGATTGCCGAGTACATCCACCAGCAGGCCAGTGCCCGAGGCAAGCGCGTGCAAGCCCTGGGCGGGGCCAAGAACCACATGATCGTGATGCCCGACGCCGACCTTGACCTGGCGGCGGACGCCCTGATCGGTGCGGCGTTCGGCTCGGCCGGCGAGCGCTGCATGGCGATTTCGATCGCGGTGGCGGTGGGCGAGGTAGGCGACGCGCTGATCGCCAAACTGCTGCCGCGCATCGATCGGCTCAAGGTCGGCAACGGCATGCAGGGCGACAGCGACATGGGGCCGCTGGTCACTGCGCAGCACAAGGCCAAGGTTGAAGGTTTTATCGACCAGGGCGTGGCCCAGGGCGCGCAGCTGTTGGTGGACGGGCGCCAGTTCAAGGTGCCGGGGGCGGAGCAGGGCTTTTTCGTCGGCGCCACCCTGTTCGATGGGGTGACCCCGCAGATGAGCATCTACCAGGAGGAAATCTTCGGCCCGGTGCTGGGCATCGTCCGCGTCGCGGATTTCGCCAGCGCGGTGGCCTTGATCAATGCCCACGAGTTCGGCAACGGCGTGTCCTGCTTCACCCGCGACGGCGGTGTGGCCCGGGCCTTTGCACGCACGATCAAGGTCGGCATGGTCGGCATCAACGTGCCGATTCCGGTGCCCATGGCCTGGCACTCCTTTGGCGGCTGGAAGCGTTCGCTGTTCGGCGACCACCATGCCTATGGCGAAGAAGGCATGCGCTTCTACAGCCGCTACAAAAGCGTGATGCAGCGTTGGCCCGACAGCATCGCCAAAGGCCCTGAATTCAGCATGCCGACTGCCCAATAATTCACATCAACCCGTTGCGTTGCGGAGAACAAGAATGAGCCAGCCCCTGCGTTTCGCCTTGAACCGTATGGTTGCACCCCGTTTGTCCCTGCCTGAATTCATCAACCTCGCGGTCAGCCTCAAGGCCGACGCGATCGAAATCCGCAATGACCTCAAGGGGGTCGAGATTGAAGACGGCACGCCGCCGCAGGAGGTGCGCGAGCTGTGCGCGGCCCAGGGCATCAAGGTGCTGTCGATCAACGCCCTGTACCCCTTTGATGTGTGGAATGACCAGCGCCGGGAACAGGTGCTGAAACTGGCGGCCTATGCCCGCGATTGCGGCGCCGAAGGCCTGGTGATGTGCCCGTTGAATGACCCGGCCGACCCACGCAGCGAGGCCGAACGCAGCGCCGGCCTGCGCACCGCCTTGACCCAGCTGGCGCCGATCCTGCGGGAACACCGGCTGCTGGGTTTTATCGAGCCCCTGGGTTTTGAAGAGTGCGCGCTGCGGCGCAAGCGGGTGGCGGTGGACGCGATCCGCGCCATCGGTGGCCTGGATGTGTTCCGCCTGGTGCACGACACCTTCCACCATCACTTGGCCAGCGAGCATGAGTTCTTCCCCGAGCTGACCGGGCTGGTGCATATCTCCGGGGTCGAGGATGCCCAGGCGCCGCTGAACAGCATCCGCGACGGTCATCGGGTGCTGGTGGGCGAGGCGGACATCCTCGGCAATGCGGCGCAGATCGACACCCTGCTCAGCAGCGGTTATCGCGGCTACCTGTCGTTCGAACCGTTCGCCGACAGCGTGCATGGCCTGGCGGATATCCGGCAGGCCATCGGCGCCAGCATCGCCCATTTGCGCCAAGCCCTGGCCTGAGCCGGGCCGAGCACCGTACACAGCAGGTTTTCGGTTTCTTTGGAAGGAACGGACATGAGTACGACACGATTGACCATGGCCCAGGCCCTGGTGAAATTCCTCGACAACCAGTACGTCGAGGTCGATGGGGTGCAGAGCAAGTTCGTCGCCGGGATCTTCACCATTTTTGGCCACGGTAATGTGCTCGGCCTGGGCCAGGCCCTGGAGCAGGACAGCGGCGATCTGCTGGTGCATCAGGGGCGCAACGAGCAGGGCATGGCCCATGCCGCCATCGGTTTTGCCAAGCAGCACCTGCGGCGCAAGATCTATGCCTGCAGTTCGTCGGTGGGCCCGGGCGCGGCCAATATGCTGACCGCCGCCGCCACGGCCACCGCCAACCGCATTCCCTTGCTGCTGCTCCCGGGGGATGTCTACGCCAGCCGCCAGCCGGACCCGGTGTTGCAGCAGATCGAGCAGTTCCATGACCTGAGCATCAGCACCAACGATGCGTTCAAGGCCGTGAGCAAATACTGGGACCGGATCAACCGCCCCGAGCAGTTGATGAGCGCGGCGATCCACGCCATGCGCGTGCTCACCGACCCCGCCGAAACCGGTGCGGTGACCCTGGCCTTGCCCCAGGATGTGCAGGCCGAGGCCTACGATTACCCGGATTACTTCCTGCAAAAACGCGTGCACCGCATCGACCGCCGGCCGCCCACCGAGGCCATGCTGGCCGACGCGGTGGCCTTGTTTCAGGGCAAGCGCAAGCCGCTGATCATCTGTGGCGGCGGGGTCAAGTACGCCGGCGCCAACCAGGCCTTGCAGGCATTTGCCGAGCGCTTCGGGATTCCATTCGCCGAGACCCAGGCCGGCAAGAGCGCGCTGCTTTCCAGCCACCCGCTGAACCTCGGCGGCATCGGCGAGACCGGCTGCCTGGCGGCCAACCTGCTGGCGCCGGAAGCCGACCTGATCATCGGCATCGGCACCCGCTACAGCGACTTCACCACCGCCTCCAAATCCCTGTTCAAGCAGCCTCAGGTGCAGTTTCTCAACCTCAATATCAGCCCCTGCGATGCCCTGAAACTGGACGGCGTGCAGCTGCTGGCCGATGCCCGGATCGGCTTGCAGGCACTGAGCGAGGCCCTGGGGCGCAGCGACTATCAGGCGGCCTGGGGCGGGCAGATCGAGGACGCCAGGGCGCAACTGGAGGCCGAGGTGGATCGGGTCTATCAGGTGCACTACCAAAGTGACGGCTTCGTCCCGGAAATCAACGACCACCTGGACCCGGCGGTGCTGCGGGAATTTATCGAACTGACCGGCTCCTGCCTGACCCAGAGCCGGGTGCTGGGGGTGCTCAACCAGGCCCTGGCCGACGATGCGGTGATTGTCGCCGCCGCCGGCAGTTTGCCCGGCGACCTGCAGCGCAGCTGGCGCAGCAAGGGGGTCAACACCTACCACGTGGAGTACGGCTATTCGTGCATGGGCTACGAGGTCAGCGCGGCGCTGGGGGTCAAGCTGGCCGAGCCCGAACGTGAGGTCTACGCGCTGGTGGGGGATGGCTCGTACCTGATGCTGCACTCGGAGCTGGTCACCTCGATCCAGGAGCGGCGCAAGATCAATGTGGTGCTGCTGGACAACATGACCTTCGGTTGCATCAACAACCTGCAGATGGAACACGGCATGGACAGCTTCGGCACCGAGTTCCGTTTCCGCAACCCGGACACCGGCAAGCTCGACGGCGGCTTCGTGCCGGTGGACTTTGCCATGAGCGCCGCGGCCTATGGCTGCAAGACCTACAAGGTCAGCACCGAGGAGCAATTGCAGGCGGCCCTGGCGGATGCCCGGACCCAGACCGTGTCGACCCTGATCGATATCAAGGTCCTGCCCAAGACCATGATCCACAAGTACCTGTCCTGGTGGCGGGTAGGGGTGGCCCAGGTCTCCACCAGCGCCCGCACCGACGCGGTGGCCAAGACCCTCAACGAACGCCTGGCCAAGGCCCGGCAGTACTGATTGCCCTGAACTGAACAACCGCAGGAGTGTAGCCATGTCTTCGTCGTCTCATTCGTTAAAACTGGGCGTTATCGGCACCGGTGCCATTGGCCAGGATCACATTCGCCGTTGCAGCCAGACCCTGCTCAACAGCCAGGTGGTGGCCGTCACCGACATCAATTTGCAGCAGGCGGCCAAGGTCGTGGCCGACCTGGGCCTGGGCGCCGAGGTCTACCCCGACGGTCACCGGTTGATCAACGCGCCGGAGGTCGAGGCGTTGCTGGTGACCTCCTGGGGCCCCAGCCATGAAGAGTTCGTGCTGGCGGCCATCGCCGCGGGCAAGCCAGTGTTCTGCGAGAAGCCGCTGGCGGTGACCGCGGCAGGCTGCCGCCGCATCGTCGAAGCCGAGGTGGCCCACGGCAAGCGCCTGGTGCAGGTCGGTTTCATGCGCCCTTATGACCAGGGTTACCGTGCACTCAAGGCGGTGATCGACAGCGGCCAGATCGGTGAACCGTTGATGCTGCACTGCGCCCACCGCAACCCGACTGTGGGCGAGAACTACAAGACCGACATGGCCATTACCGACACCCTGATCCACGAGCTGGACGTACTGCGCTGGTTGCTGGCCGACGATTATGTGTCGGTGCAGGTGGTGTTCCCGCGCAAGACCAGCAAGGCCCATGCGCACCTCAAGGACCCGCAGATCGTGTTGTTGGAAACCGCCAAGGGCACGCGCATCGACGTCGAGGTGTTCGTCAACTGCCAGTACGGCTACGACATCCAGTGCGAAGTGGTGGGGGAGAGCGGTATCGCCCGTCTGCCGGAGCCGTCCCAGGTGCAACTGCGCAGCGGCGCCAAACTGTCCAACGCGATTCTGATGGACTGGAAAGACCGGTTTATCGCCGCCTATGACGTCGAGTTGCAGGCCTTTATCGACGGCGTGCGCGCCGGCAAGGTCGGCGGCCCTTCGGCCTGGGACGGCTTTGCCGCGGCGGTGGCCGCCGATGCCTGTGTCGAGGCTCAGGGCAGCGGCGCAATCGTCAACATCACCCTGCCGGACCGCCCGGCGTTTTATGGCTGATACCCGATCTCAAACGAAACCCTGGAGCTCGAATCCCACACCCTGTAGCCGCTGCCGAGCTCCGCGAGGCCCGAGTGGGCGCCGTAGCAGTGTCAGGTGTCAGCAAGGCGCTGCGGATGGCCAGCATCCGCACGCGGCCCGAGGATTCAGGGCCCGTTGAGCCAACTTTTGAGGGAGTAACACCCTATGCGTATTGCACTCGATCCATATATGTATCGCCATCTGCCCTTGAACCAGATGACCGACAAGGCAGCGGAACTGGGCTACGAGTACATCGAACTGTCGCCCCGGGAAGACTTCATGCCGTTCTACAAGGCGCCACGGGTCGACCGGGCGCGGATCAAGGAGTTTCGCAAGGCCTTGAGCGACAGCGGGGTCAAGCTCTCCTCGCTGTTGCCCATGTACCACTGGGCCAGCGCCGATGAAGGCCTGCGGGTGGCGGCGGTGCGCAACTGGAAACGCGCGATCCAGATCGCCGTCGAGATGGACTGCGAGCTGGTCAACAGCGAGTTCACCGGCCAGTCGGACAAGGCCCTGGTGTGCGAGAACCAGTTCATGCGCTCCATGGACGAGCTGATGCCGGAGTTCGAACGCGAGGGCGTCAAACTCAATATCCAGGCGCACCCCTACGATTTCTGCGAGCGCAACAATGAGGCGGTGGACATCATCCGTGGCCTGGACCGGGACTGGATCAACTACGTCTACGCCGCGCCGCACACCTTCTTCTATGACGACGGCAAAGGCGATATCGCGCCGATGCTCAAGTACGCCGGCGACAAGCTGGCGCACCTGATCATTGCTGATACCTATAACCACCGGGCCTCATCGGGCCAGCGCTACATCGTCAACCCACCGGGCGTGCACGCTACCGTGCACCAGCACCTGGACATCGGCCAGGGCGAAGTGGATTGGGAAACCTTCTTCTCCACCCTGCGCGAGATCCGCTTCGATGGCATTGCCACGGTCTCGGTGTTCGCCTGGGAAGACCGCCCCGATCAGTCCAGCCTGATGATGCTTGAGCGCGTCAAAAGTGAGCTGTGCCGCTAAACCGCAACCCCTACCCAACGGCAGGCGCCAGGCCGCATGTGCTCTTGCGGCCCTGGCGCGCCGCCCCATCAGCAGGAGGATGTATGCGTATAGGTCTTGTCGGATACGGCCATGGCGGCCGTCACTTTCATGCGCCGCTGATTGCCAGCTTGCCCGGCGCGCAGTTTGTCGGGGTCGTCACCCGTTCGGCCGAGCGTCGGCAGTTGCTGGCCCAGGATCACCCGGGCCTGGCGGCGTTCGACAGCATCGGCCAACTGGCCGAGGCCGGGGTCGATGTGCTGGTGGTCTCGACGCCGTTGGCAGGGCGCCCGGCGCTGGTGCTGGAGGCGATCGAACGCGGCATCGCGGTGGTCAGTGACAAGCCTTTCGCGACCGATGCACAACAGGCGGCGTTGCTGATCGACAGCGCCGCCGCGCGCCAGGTGCCCCTCAGCGTTTACATGAACCGGCGCTGGGACTCGGACTTTCTCACGGTGCGCAAACTGATCGAGTCCGGAACCCTGGGCCGGATCACTCGCTTCGAATCCAAGGTCGAACGCTACGCGCCGCAGTCGCTGGGCAATGACAGTGGCGGCGGCTTCCTTCGGGACCTGGGCAGCCACCTGGTGGATCAGGCGCTGCAACTGTTCGGGCCGGTGGTGCGGGTGTATGCCGAGCTGCACTACACCCCCGAGGAACCGGAGGTCGACCACGGCTTTTTTGTGTCCCTGAGCCACGTCAACGGGGTGGTCTCCCATCTGGCCGGCAGTTGCCTGCAAAACAGCCAGGGGCCGCGTTTTCGGGTCAATGGCACGGCCGGCTGTTACACGGTCGATGGCCTGGATGGCCAGGAACAGGCGCTGGTGGCCGGTCTTTCGCCGAAAACCGAAGGCGAGCGCTGGGGCGTCGAAGAGCATCGGCGCTGGGGCTGGTTCGAGCAGGGCCAGGAACGCGAGCGCATCACCTCCGAGCGCGGGGCCTGGAATCAGTTCTATCAGCAGCTGTTGCAAGCGCTGGAACAGGGGACTGCACTGCCCGTGGACCCCGCCGATGCGCTGGCCACCACCCAGGTGCTGGACGCCGCGCGGCTAAGCTGGCTGCGGCGCCAGGTGGTGGAATTGGCAACGGTTTCCAGCCCGGAACAAAATTAGAATAAAATTCTAAAATTAGTTGATATAGAAATTATTTTCCAATAAAGTCATTTCCAGGTTGCCGACTATCGAAGGCTCCGATGGGCTTCAAGCACTGCTTGATTCCCTGGAGAGCCTGCCAACAAAAACAAATCAGGTGCCGTCGATGAAAACCTCCAACAGTGCGTCGCACGTTCTGCCTTCCACGTCCCAGCCACGCTCCAGCCATGTTCCGAGCGACCCCGAACTGCCCCGGGCCGTGCACCTTTCTGTGTTCCAGTATTTTTTCGGCCTGTTGTGCATCGAGCACAACGGTGCGCTGGTGTGCTGCATTCCCGGCGCGCCCATCGTGCGCCTGCCGCACTGAGTTGCTTCTGCGCCTTATCCATAAAACCTACAAGAATGTGGAGAAAGACCTTTCATGAAGACCAAGACCCGTTTCGCCACGCTGGCCCTGTCACTGATGCTTAGCAGCGGCGCGGCCTTTGCCGACCTGAAGATCGGCGTGAGCATGTCGCAGTTCGATGACACCTGGCTGACCTACCTGCGCGAGTCCATGGACCACAAGGCCAAGTCCCTGCCCGATGGGGTCAAGTTGCAGTTCGAGGACGCCCGCAGCGACGTGGTCAAGCAACTGAGCCAGGTCGAAAGTTTTATCAGCCAGAAAGTCGATGCCATCGTGGTCAACCCGGTGGATACCGCCGCCACCCGGAAAATCACCGAAGCGGCGGTCAAGGCCGGCATTCCCCTGGTCTACGTCAACCGCCGCCCGGATGACCTGAACCTGCCCAAGGGCGTGGTCACCGTGGCCTCCAACGACCTGGAAGCGGGGCAGATGCAGATGCAGTACCTGGCCGAGAAGATGGGCGGCAAGGGCGACATCGTGATCCTCCTCGGCGACCTGGCGAACAACTCCACCACTAACCGCACCAAGGGCGTCAAGGAAGTGCTGGCCAAGTACCCGGGGATCAAGGTCGACCAGGAACAGACCGGCATCTGGCTGCGGGATAAAGGCATGACCCTGGTCAACGACTGGCTGACCCAGGGCCGCAAGTTCGACGCCATCGTTTCCAACAACGACGAAATGGCCATCGGCGCCTCCATGGCCCTCAAGCAGGCCGGGGTGGAGAAGGGCAGCGTGCTGATCGCCGGGGTCGACGGTACGCCCGACGGCCTGCGTGCGGTGAAGAAGGGCGACCTGACGGTCTCGGTGTTCCAGGATGCCAAGGGCCAGGCCGACGGCTCGATCGATACCGCGGTGAAGATGATCAAGCATGAGCCGGTGGAACAAGCTGTCTGGGTGCCTTATCGCCTGATCACCCCGGACAACGTCGACCAGTTCAAGTAATGCCGCTGACCTCGCCCCGGCGCCAGAGCGGCGGGGCATCGACACCGTCATCGTCCGTTCAATAACAACAATAAGCGGCCAGGCAGCCTCGGGCCGCCTGGCTGATGGAGTACCTGATCATGTTCTCTCGCGCGACTGCTGTGAGCACTGCGCCGCTGGCGATCCCGCCTGGCGCCCTGGCCACGGACGAACCCTACCTGCTGGAAGTGATCAACGTCAGCAAGGGCTTTCCTGGTGTGATTGCCCTGTCCGATGTGCAGCTGCGGGTGCGCCCGGGCACGGTGCTGGCGCTGATGGGCGAGAACGGTGCGGGCAAGTCGACCCTGATGAAAATCATCGCCGGCATTTACCAGCCCGATGCCGGCGAGCTGCGGCTCAAGGGCCGGCCCGTGGTGTTCGGCACGCCGCTTGCGGCGTTGCAGGCGGGGATCGCGATGATCCACCAGGAACTCAACCTGATGCCGCACATGAGCATCGCCGAAAATATCTGGATCGGCCGTGAGCAACTCAACGGCCTGCACATGATCGATCACCGCGAGATGCACCGCTGCACCGCCCGGCTGCTGGAGCGCCTGCGCATCGACCTCGACCCCGAGGAGCAGGTGGGCAACCTGAGCATCGCCGAACGGCAGATGGTCGAGATTGCCAAGGCGGTGTCCTACGACTCCGATGTGCTGATCATGGATGAGCCGACCTCGGCCATCACCGACAAGGAGGTGGCGCACCTGTTCTCGATCATTGCCGACCTCAAGGCCCAGGGTAAGGGCATCATCTATATCACCCACAAAATGAATGAAGTGTTCGCCATCGCCGATGAAGTCGCGGTGTTTCGCGACGGCGCCTACATCGGCCTGCAACGCGCCGACAGCATGGACGGCGACAGCCTGATCTCGATGATGGTCGGGCGCGAGCTGAGCCAGCTGTTCCCAGTGCGGGAAAAGCCCATCGGCGATCTGCTGCTGTCGGTGCGCGACCTGCGCCTGGACGGGATCTTCGCCGGGGTGTCGTTCGACCTGCACGCCGGGGAGATTCTCGGTATCGCCGGGCTGATGGGCTCGGGGCGGACCAACGTCGCCGAAACCCTGTTCGGCATCACCCCCAGCGACGGCGGCGAAATCCGCCTCGACGGCCAGCCATTGCGCATCGGCAACCCGCACCTGGCCATCGAGAAGGGCTTTGCCCTGCTGACCGAGGATCGCAAGCTCAGTGGCCTGTTCCCCTGCCTGTCGGTCCTGGAAAACATGGAGGTGGCGGTGCTGCCCCATTACGCCGGCGGTGGTTTCGTCCAGCAAAAGGCCTTGCGCGCCCTGTGCGAGGACATGTGCCAGAAGCTGCGGGTCAAGACCCCGTCGCTGGAGCAGTGCATCGACACCCTGTCGGGCGGCAATCAGCAAAAGGCCCTGCTGGCGCGCTGGCTGATGACCAACCCGCGGATCCTGATCCTCGACGAGCCGACCCGCGGCATCGACGTCGGGGCCAAGGCCGAGATCTATCGGCTGATCTCGTTCCTCGCCAGCGAGGGCATGGCGGTGATCATGATTTCCTCGGAACTCCCCGAAGTGCTGGGCATGAGTGACCGGGTCATGGTCATGCACGAAGGCGAGCTGATGGGCACCCTCGACCGTGCCGAAGCGACTCAGGAACGTGTCATGCAACTGGCCTCGGGCATGGCCCTGGTCCACTAGTTCTTACAGGCATTGAGGTCGAGGGCGCAGTGGTTCGCCGTCGGCCACGGACATAAAAGGTGAATGGTTATGAACGCGATACTGGAAAACAAACCTGCCACGGCGCCGACCCGAGCGCGTCGTCGGTTGCCGACCGAGCTGAGTATTTTCCTGGTGCTGATCGGCATCGGTCTGGTCTTCGAAGTGTTCGGCTGGATCGTGCGTGATCAAAGCTTCCTGATGAACTCCCAGCGCCTGGTGCTGATGATCTTGCAGGTGTCGATCATCGGCCTGCTGGCCATCGGCGTGACCCAGGTGATCATCACCACCGGCATCGACCTGTCGTCCGGCTCGGTGCTGGCGCTGTCGGCGATGATCGCCGCCAGCCTGGCGCAGACCTCGGACTTTGCCCGGGCGGTGTTCCCCTCATTGACCGACCTGCCGGTGTGGATCCCGGTGATCGCCGGGCTGGGGGTCGGGCTGCTGGCGGGGGCGATCAACGGCAGCATCATCGCCATCACCGGTATCCCTCCCTTTATTGCCACCCTCGGCATGATGGTTTCGGCCCGGGGCCTGGCCCGCTACTACACCGAAGGCCAGCCGGTGAGCATGCTCTCGGACTCCTACACCGCCATCGGCCACGGGGCGATGCCGGTGGTGATTTTCCTGGTGGTGGCGGTGATCTTCCACATCGCCCTGCGCTACACCAAGTACGGCAAGTACACCTACGCCATCGGCGGCAATATGCAGGCGGCGCGGACCTCGGGGATCAACGTCAAGCGTCACCTGGTGATCGTCTACAGCATCGCCGGGCTGCTGGCGGGCCTGGCCGGGGTGGTGGCCTCGGCACGGGCCGCCACCGGGCAGGCGGGGATGGGCATGTCCTATGAACTGGACGCCATCGCCGCGGCAGTGATCGGCGGCACCAGCCTGGCCGGCGGGGTCGGGCGCATCACCGGCACCGTGATCGGCGCGCTGATCCTCGGGGTCATGGCCAGCGGCTTTACCTTTGTCGGGGTCGATGCCTACATCCAGGACATCATCAAGGGCCTGATCATTGTGGTGGCGGTGGTCATCGACCAGTACCGCAACAAGCGCAAGCTCAAGCGCTGATGCTCACATCGCGCCCTTGACCACAGGCACCGCGGCTGGCTTGCCAGCCCCTGTGCAGCAAGGGCCGGGGCCGGTGTCGCGCCTTGTCGCCACCGGCCCCGGTCACGGTCCGGCCACGATCGACCCGGGCTGACCGAAGACCTGCCAATACCCGCAGCACCCCCACAACCCGCATCAAAAAAACCTTAACAACAATAAATAGAGGTGAGCTTTGCCATGGGCGCACGAAAAGACCCGCGTTACCTTTCCCCCTGCCTGTTGCTGGCAGCCATCGGTTTTGCCGACCACGGCCAGGCGGCGGACGCGTTCGCTGCCGACTCGAAATGGCTGACCGGCGACTGGGGCGGCCTGCGAACCGAGTGGCTGAATAAAGGCTACGACATCCAGCTCGAGCACGGTGGCGAGTTCGCCAGCAACCTCAAGGGCGGTTACAACGACGACCGGACCGCGCGCTGGACCGAGCAGTTCGTGTTCGGTCTCAAGGTCGATCTGCAAAAGGCCATGGGCCTGGAGAATGCCCAGTTCAAACTGGCGATCACCGAGCGCGACGGCCGCAGCCTGACCAACGACCGCATCGCCGACCCGCGGATTGGCGGCTACACCTCGTCCCAGGAAGTCTATGGCCGTGGGCAGACCTGGCGCCTGACCCAGCTGTGGTTCAGCAAGGGCTTTTTGCAGGACGGGGCGCTGGACGTGAAGCTCGGTCGCTTCGGCCCCGGAGAAGACTTCAACAGCTTTCCCTGCGACTTCCAGAGCCTGACCTTCTGCGGTTCCCAGGTCGGCAACTGGGCGGGGGGCATCTGGTACAACTGGCCGGTCAGCCAATTGGCCGGGCGGGTCAGGTACAGCATCAACCCGCAGTGGTTCGTGCAGATCGGCGCCTACAACCAGAACCCGTCGAACCTGGAGACCGGCAATGGCTTCAAGCTCGACGGCAGTGGCACCCAGGGCACGCTCCTGCCGGTGGAGGTGGTGTGGTCGCCCAAGGTCAACGGTCTGCCCGGCGAGTACCGCGCCGGTTACTACTACAGCACGGCCAAGGCTAACGACGTGCTCAAGGACCTCAACGGCCAGCCGCAACCTCTGACCGGCAATGACCTGCGCACCCATGGCAGCAAGTCCGGCTACTGGCTGGTGGCCCAGCAGCAGGTGACTCGGCATGCCGGGGACGCCAGCCGTGGCCTGTCGTTGTTCGCCAACCTGACCCTGCATGACAAGGACACCAATCAGGTCGACCACTTCATCCAGGCCGGGCTGGTGTACAACGGGCCGTTCGATGCACGGCCCAAGGACGCCATCGGTTTTGGCGTGGCCCGGGTGCACACCAACAGCGATTATCGCGAGCGCGCCCAGTTGCAGAACCAGGTCAACGGCATCGGCGATTACGACAACCCCGGCTATATCCCATTGCAGCGCAGTGAATACAGTTCGGAGTTGTACTACGGGGTCCACGTCACCCAGTGGCTGACGGTACGGCCGAACCTGCAATACGTGAAAAATCCGGGCGGCGTGCGCGAAGTGGATTCGGCAGTCATCGGCGGGGTCAAGGTCGAGACGGTGTTCTGAAAAAGCGGTTTTTCAGGGGGCAGTGCCCGGTTTTTCTCGAATGGCACTGCCGTTTGTCTTCTAAAAGACCCCTCAAGATGGAATTTTTTGTTATAAACACACTCCGATCTGTACCGACAAAGCCCGCAATAGCGGGCTTTCGGCGCTTTGTCGGACAGATTGACTCTCATTTCAGTTGCTGAGGCCTCAAACCGGCCTTAGACTGCCGCCCCTCGTAAATTGAGTGCCGGGTGGCGCTTGGAATGTATGGCGCCTTTCCAGAGACCCCAGAGGGTCGACCGGAACGCTCCCTAATTCGCCTTAATGCACGTATTTTTTATAGAGAAATCAATGACAAAGGAAAAGTTGCTGGCCATGCCGGCGGATGACTACATGAATGCCGAGCAACTGGCTTTTTTCACTGAGCTGCTGCAAGCCATGAAGGTGGAAACCCACGAGCGCATCGAGCAGAACCGGATCGCCATTGAAAGCCTGGACACCCCGGCTGACCCGGCCGACGCCGCTTCGGTCGAAGAAGAGCGCACCTGGCTGGTCAACTCCATCGACCGCGACCAGCGCATGCTGCCGCAGCTCGAACAGGCCCTGGGTCGGATCGGTGACGACAGCTTCGGCTGGTGCGACGACAGCGGCGAGGCCATCGGCCTCAAGCGCCTGTTGATCAGCCCGACCACCAAGTACTGCATCGAAGCCCAAGAGCGCCACGAGCAGATCGACAAGCACCAGCGCCAAGCCTGATGCCATCAGCGCCGCCGCTACGCCGGCGGCGCCAAGTCCCAGATTTTTGCCTTTGGCCTGTGGCCGCTGCCGCAGGCTGCACGGGCCCGTCCAAACACCGCACATTTACCTGACTCCCCCACGGCGTCCATCCCGGCCAGCGCAGTCCCGTGCCTCGGCAGCGGCTACACAAACCTCCTCATGTATCCGACACGCCACAGCGCACTCAGGGTCAGCGCATCCCGACGGCAGCGGTTATAGGATCATTTTGATATTGCTGCTGACATCGAAAATCCCCGCCAACTGACTGACCCCATCCATTGACCTGCTGCAACCCCCCCGACTAAGGGACCATGGATAATGGCGTTCTAGTATCGTCTAATGCTTGCAAACAATTAGAAACTGCTCGGGGTAATCAATGTGACAAGGGACGGATCTCTATCGGTTGCCGCTGCGCAACCGGCTCAACTACCCGACACCGCCAGCCGCTGGTGGGCGCCGACTCTGCAGAGCATCGCCCTGATGCTGCTGTTAAGTGGCCTGGCCCTGTGGGGCTGGCCGCTGTACCTGTGCCTGCCACTGGGGGTGCTGGTGATCTGGTTGCCGCGCCTGCGCTCGCGCAAGGTGCCCGTGGCCAGTGTGTCTGCCAAGCAGGGCGACATGGCTGCGCTGACCCGCGACCTGTCCTACAGCACCAGCCATAACGCCTTGTCCGCCGCCGGCGTGGCGTTTTCGGTGAAGCAGCTGGCAGGCAAACTGCAATCCCAGCTCGATTCGGCGGCGCGGATTGTCAGCAGTGCCGAGGTCATGATCCAGACCGAGCAGGCCACCTCTCAGCTCAGCCGCGAGGCCCTGGGCGCCGCCAGCCAGGCCCACGAGCGCAGTGCCGAAGGCCGCAGCGTGCTGGCCGAGTCCATCACCCGCATGCACCAGCTGAGCCAGCGCGCCAATGCCAGCCGCGAATTGATTGAAGCCCTGAGCCAGCGCAGTGAAGAGATCCAGCGCGTGACCCTGGTCATCCAGTCGATTGCCAGCCAGACCAACCTGTTGGCGCTCAACGCCGCCATCGAAGCGGCGCGAGCCGGCGAGCATGGCCGCGGCTTTGCGGTGGTGGCCGATGAAGTGCGCGGCCTGGCCGGACGCACGGCCACGGCCACCGACGAGGTCGGGGTGATGGTGGCGGATATCCAGCAGCGCACGGCCCAGGTGGTGGAGCAGATCCGCCAGCTGTCCGCCGACCTCACCATTGGGGTGGAGCAGGTTGAGCACACCGGCCAACACCTGGAAGACATCGCGCGCCTGGCGGCCGGGGTCGAAGGCCAGGTCAGCGAGATTGCCCGGGGTGCGCAAACCAACCGCGAACAGCTGGACAGCCTGTTCCATGCGGTGGAGCAGATGCGCAGCGACCTGGCCATCAGCGACCAGCAGACCCGCAGCCTGGCCGACGCCGCGGTGCAGATGGAAGGCCAGGCCGAAACCATCAGCGAGCGCCTGGCCGAGGTCGGCCTGGACGATTATCACCAGCGGGTCTACGACCTGGCCCGGGAGGGGGCGAACCGCATCGCGCAGCAGTTCGAGACCGATGTGGAGCACAACCGGGTTGCCCTCGACGATTTGTTCGACCGCAGCTACCAACTGATCCCCAACACGGCACCGGCCAAGTACCAGACCCGTTTCGACCGCTACACCGACCAGGTGCTGCCGGCGATCCAGGAGTCATTGCTGACCCGCCACGACGGTCTGGTGTTTGCCATCGCCTGTACGCCTCAGGGTTATGTGCCCACCCACAACCAGGTGTTCTCCCAGCCACTGACCGGCGACCCCCAGGTCGACACCCTGCATAACCGCACCAAGCGCAAGTTCGAGGACCGCACCGGCATCCGCTGTGGCAGCCATCAGCAGGCGCTGCTGCTACAGACCTACACCCGCGACACCGGCGAACTGATGCACGACCTGTCGGTGCCGATCATGGTCAAGGGGCGGCACTGGGGTGGCCTGCGCCTGGGCTACAAACCCGAGCAGGCCGCACCGCGCCGGTAATTGTTGCCGCGGCTGCAACAAAGCTGTGCAGGACGCGGCTGTTTCCCGGGACCGGAAATGATTAGCATGGCCAACATCGTTAGCCTGCTAACTACTTCCGGAGGGAATGCGATGCACAGCAGAGTCGATGTCGCCGTCATGATTGGCAGCGGTGTACCGCCCAGCCTGCGTGCCCTGGGGCGCAGTGTGTGCTGGGTAGTCCTGCTCAACGGTGAGCAGCGCGGTACGGCGTTCGCCAGCCGTGATGAGGCCGAGGAGTGCCGCGCCGCCTGGCAGGCGCAACTTGCAGCGGCCGAGCCTGCCCGCCTGCATTGATCCTGTCGCCGAACCGCCCTTGACGCTGCTATAGAAACAGCGGCACCGGGTTGAGCTCGCTCTCGTCGAGGGGTGCGGTTCGCCAACCCAGGGTGCAGGGCACGTCATACAGGCGCCCGGCTGCGAAGCGCGGCCAGAAATGGCGCAGCCCGGGCACGATGGCCTGCACCACATTCAAGCCGAGATCGGGACGGGTCTTGTCCACCATCAGCCATTCCAGGCCTTGCCGTTCGAACACGCGCTGGCAGTGGTCCAAGGCCTGTTCCAGGGATTCCGGTGCCTGGGTGAAGTCCCGGGCTGAACGGCTGCCGACGGGTTGCAGAAAACTGGCGTCTGCCAGCAGTTGGCGATTCCAGGGATCGGGACCGCGCACCAGCGGATCGAACAGCTGGTTGACCTCGGTCAGCGCGCGCTGCACCGCGAGGTGCGGATCAAGGTGGCAGCCGAAGCCCAGGGCGTGGCGGTCTTCCTCGGGATGCCAGGCCACGGCGGCGCACACCGGTATCTCCAGGTCGTGGGTCAGGTCCAGGACCCAGAGCTGCCAGCCGAGCCCCGCGTAGTCCGCCGCCAGTTGGTTGAAATACGGGTCGTTGAAGCTGGCCAGGTCGAGCCCCGGGCGTTGCAGCCGGTTGTACCACCAGATGGCCGTCGCATCCCGCTCCACCAACTCCAGGGTGCCCTGGAGCAACGCCTCCGCCACACTGGTGCCGGCCGCGGTGCCATTGGGGTTGTGGATGCCGAACGCCAGCCCGGACTCTTCCGGGGCCTGGGCATAGCAGTAGGCCAGGGGCACCTGGCACCAGCGCTGCTGGCTCAGGGACCAGGCCGGGGTCCAGTCGATGGCGGTCCGGGGATCCCAGGGCAGGGGCACCTGTTGCCGGACATCGCGGGTGCCGGCGTTGATCTGCTGGCGCCGGGCGAATTGCCGCTCACTGAACTGCTGCAACGGATTGAAGCCCAGGCTGGGTTCGGCAAGGTCCACCTGGCGCGCCCGGGTACGGGCCTCATCGCCCTGATAGACCCCACTGAATCGTTCCAGGGCCTCGCACAGGGCGCTGGTGCGGGCCTGTTCGGCGGTCGCGCCTTTGCCGGCGCAGACCTTGTCGATGGCCAGCCCCGGGGCCTGTGGGGCGGGGCGCACCATGTAGCCGGACACATAGACCTGGCGCAGGCCGTCATGCCGCCGGGGCATGGTGTGCAGGTAGCAGATCGGCCCGGTCAGGGGGCTGACCAGATGCCGGTAGCGCTCATAGGTCCGCTGCGCGCGCTGATGGCGGTAGCCGCCTTCGAGCCGCTGGCCGGGCGCGGCCTCCAGGCAAGGCTGGCGCCAGGCCTGGAGAGTCATCAGGTCGGGCGTTCCGCAGCCTGGGCACTGGGGGCGTTTGACCAGGGTGTGGGCCTGTGTCTGCAGGGTTCGGGTGTCCAGCGACAGGATGTCCCAGGCCTGCCGGGGGCTGCCGTCCTGTTGGCTGAACCAGTGTTCGATGGCCATGGTCAACAGCCCGTGGCACGCCATTTCACTGGCCGGCCCGCAGGTCAGCGGCGGGCGGGCATAGGTCGGCGACCCTTGCTGTTCCAGCCAGGTCTCCAGGGGCTTCTGGGTGCCGATCCAGAACCGCAGGCAATCGATGCAGGCGCTCTGCGGCAGTTCGATAAAGGGCCCGATGCTTGGCGTCAGGCCATTGGGCCTGGCCAGCAGCACGGGGCGGCCTTGCTGTTGCGCCTGCCGGCACAACCCGTGCAGTTCGGGGCAGCGGTAGTCATCGCACAGCACCAGCTTCAGTGCAGCGTCTGCCTGCACCTCGATCCCGGCCAATTGCAGGGCCTGCCGACACCGCTCGAAGCGTTCCAGGCTGACGCTGGCGGTGCGCACCATATCGACCTGGCTCAGCGGTGGCGCCGCCCCATCCCGCCCTGAAGCCTGGCGCCAGAAGGCCTGTTCGGCGCGGGCCTCGTCGCTCTGTGGCGGTGCGTGCAGCTGGATGTAGGCGGCGCGCGCCAGGGCTTGCAGGATGCTTTCTACTTGCGGGCCGTCGAGACGCCCCGCCAATTGATCAATGATCTGCGAGCCGGTATGCCCCCCATCGATCAGGGGGGCTACCAGCCCCAGACCCTTGAGCCGGATCAGGGCGCGCCTGGACTCACTCACCACCACCAGGCTGTCGTCGTCCAGCCGATGCAAGGCAAAGCCTGGCGCGATTCTGGGGCAGGTTTGTGGCGCCCGCGGGCGTATCTGATCCGGCATGATGCAAGGTCCTCAGCAGCAGGTAAACAGGTAGATCGGCCCGGCGTCGTTGTAGGCCGCCAGCGCAATGGCCTGCTCCTCGAGCGCAGGCGTCTCGGGGATGCTGAAGGTCATGCGGTTGGGCGGCAGCAACCACTCCCGGCCGTTCCAGCCCTGGCTGGGGTCGCAGGGGCTAATCACCAGGTCGATGTTCCACGGCACGATATAGCCGAAGTAGTCGATCAGGGCCTGTTTCGGCGATTCGATAAACAGCTGGCGGAAAGCCACGCTGATGTCGTTGTCACCCCAGGACAGGGCCACGGCGCGCAAATAGACTTCGGAGAATTCAAGCAGCACTGCCTGGCTGGGTACTTCGTTGAGACGTGGCATGGCGTGGCTCCTTCAGCGGATATGGGGTTGCAGGAAGGTCAGGAACTGCAGGTTGTAGGCCGCCAGGGCCTCGGCCTGCTGATTGGCCGGTGGCGCCGGGGGCAGGTTCAGTTGCAGGCGGTCGGTTTTCTTCACCAGCCAGTCGAGCACGGTTTGCGGACAGAACTTGGCGTTATCGAAGATCACGTCGATGTCCAGGGCGAAGGGGATTTCATAGTTCAGGTACTGGCGCACCGCCGCCCGGGGATTTTCCCGGAGTGCGGCCTTGAAGCCCTCGTCCTGCCAGGCCAGGGCCACGGCGCGAATGACTTGGGCGCGGTACAGCAAAAATTCGTCGTATACCGACGTTGAGAACTTGTGCTCCATGACAACTCCTTGTTTGCAGCGCGGTTAGTGAAACAAATTGCTCATGTCCTTTTGTGCATCGCGCCGGGAACGCGGCATCTGCATCTGTTCGGCCAGGGCGCAGGCCTGTTGCAGGGTGTCGGCAATCTCCGTGGCATTGCGCTGGGCCCCCTGGCGCGACAGCACCCGGGCTTTCAGACGCAGCAGTTCGGGCTGGTAGTAGCGTTCGCCCAGTTCGTCGCACAGCGCCAGGCTGCTGTTGCACAGGCTCAGAGCCTCGGCCTGGTGGCCCTGGTGGGACTGGATGTCGGCCATCAAACCGTGGAAGTAGGTATGCCCCAGCAGGCAGCCCAGTTGCCGCAACTGGTCGATGGTGCGGCTGGCCCTGGCGAAGGAGGCCTGGGTCCAGCTTTGAATCAATTCGCCGTAGGCCCCGTATGCCGGCAAGCCATAGGTCGTGGCCAGCTCCACCAGTTGTCCGCAGACCTGTGCGGTCTGCGGCAGGTCGCCGGCGTACTGGTGGATATAGGCCTGGTACATCAGGGCCAGGCCCAGGGAAGGCACATGATCGAACTCGCGGGCCTGGCGCACGGCATCGGCGGCCAGACCGTGGGCCAGGCTGTCGTCGGAGTGGGTAAACCAGGTGACGCACGCCAGCACCGATTGCGCCCAGATGCCGCAATCCAGGCCATACAACAGGGTCTGTTCCACGCGCTGGGAGGACCGGGGCAGCGCCACGGCCTGTTGCAGGTGCGCGCGCGCCAGCCCGTAGTGGCCGTCGATCCAGGCCGAGCTGCCGGCCAGCACCAGGGCGGCGATGCGCTCCTCATTGGAGGCGCTTTGGCGGTTGTACAGCTGGGCGACAATCTGCCGGACTTCGCGGCGGTGGCTGGCCACGTGGTGGTAGGTCGCCAGCGACCAGAGCAGGGCGGGGGTGTGCTCGGCGTTGGTCGAGCGCAGGGCCAACTGGTGGGCGCGGTTCGCGGTGTTGCGCACCCGTTCGTTGGCCCAGCCATGGCGGGCCATCAAGGCGCTGATCTTGAGGCGATAAAGGCGCAGTTCCGGGCCCTGGCGCCGGGAGCGTGGCAGCTGTTCGAGCCAGGGTTCGGCTTCGGCGATCAGGTCCATGGCCGCGTCATACAGGGCCCGTTGCAGGGCTTGCTCGGTGGCTTGTCCGCTCCAGTGCAGGGCCTGCTCATATTGGGCGGCGGCAGCGTGATGGTGCGCCAGCACGCCCTGTTCGCCCTGGCCGCTGCTGCACAAGCGAGCTTCGAGAGCGGCGGCGATCCGTCCGTGGGCCTGTTCCCGGGCCACGCGCGGCATGCTGTCGTAGGCCGCGGTGCGCAGCAGCGCGTGCTTGAAAATGTAGTGCGCATCGCCCACCTGGCGGCAGCGCGAGACCAGGCCCACGCTGAGCAGAGTCTGCAGGTGGGCGTGCAGGGTCACGTCGTCGTACGGGGCAATCTGCGCCAGAAACTCAGGGTCGAACTCGCGCCCCAGCGCGGCGGCCAGTTGCGCGGTGTGCTTGGCCGCACCGACCCGGTGCAGGCTGTGGCCGAGGGTCTCGCGCAGGCTCACCGGCAACAGCCCGCTCAGGTGCGCAGTGGCCAACTGGTAAGTGTCACCGTTCAGCACCAGGTCGCCGCGACTGCGCAGGAAGGCCACCAGTTCCTGCACGTAGAGCGGAATACCTGCCGTGTGTTCATGGATGCTGCGCAGGGCCTGGGCGTCGATCTGTTTGCCACCCAGCAGGGGGCTCAGCAACTGCTCCAGGGTGGCGCGGTCCAGGCCGCTCAGGGGCAGGCTCGGGACCCTGGGGATCCACGGCGATTCCTCGGTTCGCGCGGTCATCACCAGGCAGATGGCGGTGCCTTGCAGCTTGGGCAGCAACTGGTCGAGGAAGGCCGCGCTGCTGGGGTCGATCCAGTGCGTATCTTCCAGCAGCAGACGCAGGGGCTGGCGCTCGCCGATGGACAGCAGCAGGCGTTCGAGGGCATCGAGCAGCATCTGCTTTTGCAGTTCGGGCGAATGTTTTTCCCAGAAACCCGGCCGCTGGGGCGCGCCGCCGATGCCCAGCCAGGAGCACAGCAGCACACTCAGGTGATCGGCATCCAGGCCCAGTTCCTCCAGATGGCGGTGCAGGCGCTGGACGCTGTCTTGGGGCTGGGCGCTGGTGCCGCGTTCGAGATACTGGCGCACCCAGCGCAGCACCGGATACAGCGCCGCATGTTGCTGTTCCGGCTCGCACAGGCTCGACAGAATCAGGCCGTCATCGAGGGCGGCCCATTCGAACAGCAGCCTGGATTTACCGACGCCGGCTTCTCCACACAGCAGCATGGCCCGCCCGCCGTCAGCCAGGGTGTTGCGCCACAAGGCCTGCAGCGCCTGCAGTTCAACCTGGCGCCCGGCCATGGCCTCGATGCCGTGATCGAGGAAGGAAAAACCATCGCTGGCGTGCTCCCTGACCAGCAGGTAGGTCGGCGCGTCGCTTGCCATCTGAGGCATCACTTGGCTGCACTCGACAAACCTGGCCAGGGCCAGCCGGGCATCCTGGCTGAGGCGGATCTGCCCGGGAGCGGCCCGGCGTTGCAGCTCCTGGGCCCGGGCGGCGGTCTGGCTGGGCTGCATGTCGGCGCACAGCAGCACGTCGCCGACATGGATGGCGATCGACATCTCCAGCACCACACCGTGTTGCGCACGCAGCGCCTGGGCCCGACGCCGGGTCTGGCCGATCAGTTCGAGGGCGGCGCGGGCGGCTTGCTGGCCACTACGGTCGCTGACCCTGGGGTAGCCGAAGTAAAACAGCATGGCCGCGGCCAGCGCGCCCATGGCGTGGCCACCCAGGCGCTGGACGATGTCCAGCGAGGTGGTCAGGTGCTCACGCTGCAGGGCTTCGAGCGTCTCCAGGTCAATCGTGGTCGAGCCGGTGCGGCCCAGGCTGACGCTGCAATAGAGGGCGGTGACCTGGCGTTTTTCGAAGGGCGCGCGCGAGGGGCTGCTGGGGTTGATCCAGGTCCGTTCGTGATCGGGAGCAGCGAGCTGATCATGTTCGGCCAGGGTCATCGGGCGCAGCAGATTATCGACGTTGACCGACGCCAGGCGCTGGTAAAGCCCGATGGCATCCCCGGCACGAATTCGGGGTTGCTTGGCCAGCGCCGCACGCAGCACCTCCTGCAAGGGATGGCCCGCCAGCCCGGGCGGCAGGGGCAGGTCCTGGGGCGTGAGCTGGGCATGGTAGATCTCGGCCAGCGTCGCGCCGTGAAAGGCCGAGCGCCCGGTCAGGCATTCGATAAACAGCAGGCCCCAGGCATAGAGGTCGGTCTTTGCCGTGGCCGGCTCGCCCCGCAGTTGTTCCGGGGCGCTATAGGAGGGGGTGCCCGTGATGTCCGTGGCGTCGAGCGGCGCGGGTACGTCATCCAGGGCCAGGCCGATGCCGAAGTCGAACAGCGTGGCGCTGGGCCTGGCGTTGGCGGCATCGATCATGATGTTCTGCGGTTTCAGGTCACGGTGCACGATGCCCTGGGCGTGGGCGCAGGCCAGGGCGTCGAGGACCTGCAGCATGATTTGGGTCGCCTCGGCGGCCGACAGCGCACCCTGTCGCAGGATGTACTCGCGCAGGGTTTCACCGGGCAGGTATTCATAGACCGCGTAATACAGGTGTCGATTCAGCGTGCCCTTGTCCAGCAGGCGCACGATGTGGGGGTGATGCAGGCGTGCGCAAAGTGCGGTTTCGCGATCAAAGCGGGTCAGCCGAGGGGCGCTCAGGCTGTCGGCGGCGTCGGGGTCCAGTTGCAGCAGCTTGATCGCGACCCACTGCCCGGTGCTGTTCTGCCGCGCCCGGAAAACCGAGGCCATGCCTCCGCTGCCGAGCAGGCCGGTGAGTTCATAGCCGGGTAGATCAAAGGACCGGGATATCGAGTTCATGGGCGGACATGCTCATCGAGGTCGGGGGGAGGTGCATGCTCGTCGCCGGCTGCCAGCGACCTTCGAGCGATGAGCCCCGCCAGACCTCGATCGCCACGCTGCCCAGGCGCACGCCGCCGCGCCTCCTTTCGATAAAGTCCTGGCCGATCAGCCCCTGGGACACCGCTTGCTGGAACTGCTTGCGCAGGCGGAACACCTGGATGTTCAGGTGCGCCTTGTCCAGGCCCAGCATGCCCACCAGGTCATCGAGCTCCAGCCAGCCCTGGGTATGGAGGTCGAAGCCCCGGGCGGCGTCGGCCAGGCGCTGGCGGGCAAGTAACAGCAGCAGGTAATGATGGGTCCTTTCCCCCAGCTCCAGGCTCTGCGCGCCGCGAAACAGGGTCAGTTGCACATGCTCTTCGTCGAGGCTGGTCTTGAGGCGCATGCAACTGCTGAGGGACGACGGCGCCCTGACCAGGGTGTTCTGCTCTTCGCTGGAGTACGACAGGCGCCAGTCCTGATGATCGAAATGCAGCAGCTCGCCATCGCGCAACGGGACCGCGCCGTCGCTGGTTTCCTGCATCCAGCAACCGTCGGGGGTGCGGTAAATGCAGCTGTAGGGCGGCCCCTCGTCGGACAGCACCAGGAAGTTGTGCAGGGTGAGCGGTTCCACGTGGGGCGCGAGGGGGATCAGCAGGTCGGCGGGCGGAGCCAGGTCGACCACACGCCAGGGCGTGGCATCGAGCATGCCGAAACGGATTTCGTCGCCGAGCTTGATGGCTACCGGTTGGTGTCGGGTCAGGGGCTGTTCGTTGAGCAGGCAGCCGTTGCGGCTCTGGTCGGTCAGCAACCACTGCTGGGAGCTCCAGCGAACGGTGGCGTGCAGCAGGGAAATATCGATGGCGGTCAGTGGGCTGTCACAGCGCTGGGCGAGTCGGCCGAATACATGACAAGACTTGAGCGCGTGCAATGCGCCCGTCGACGAATTCAACAAAATGGCCATGGCTCAGCTCCCTGCTTAGACAAGTTCCCGAGCGGAGTATCCATGGAAGTTCAGCCGCTGCAAATCTGTTTCAGAAAATTCTGTGCGTTGTAAGGATTTATCTGAAATGGCGGAAATATGGCATTAGGCCTGCATGGTATTGGGGCGCGCCTGTTCGGCCGGGTTGTAAATGATCGGGCCGGTCTGCTGACCCTTGGCCATGCTGGCGGGCTGGCTCGGGCTGCCGCTTTTCAAGGTCCAGGTGCCGTCGATGTTATAGAACGCGGTCATGTTGTAGATGCCGGCGGGGAAGGTGATCTGTTGGGACAGGTTCAGGGCTTCAGGGACGATGACGTCGTTGGTTGCACCGTTGTAACCGAAGCTGATCCAGTACGTCAGCGGGCCGGTGCAGGGGGTGAAGGTGCCCGCCTGATTGGGTTGGGGTTTTACGCCAAAGGTCCCGGCGCCATCCAGACCGATGCCGCAGATCACATTGTTGACCGGTGCGACCGTCGCATCGGCCTTGATCACCAGGGACCCGGCGGTTCCCGAGCTGGGTTTGGAGAACGTATAGCCGTACTGGTTCTGGCTGAGGGTGACCTGGTTGCCGGGAGGCGCGGCAATGATTTGCTGGGTCAGGGGGCTGTCATAGTCGAACCAGACCAAGTCGTAGCTCAGGCTCCAGACGAACTTGATCTGCGTTCCCGGGTTGGCCCCCATCACCATCCAGGCCAGGGTCTGAAACCCATCACCGTTATTGAGCGTGACGTTGGCCGAGTCCTGATACACACACGCGTTGCCGCTGGATGACGAGTTGTTGATGAACCAGATTGCGTATTGCACAGCGCTCATTGATCGTTCCTTGGCGTTTGACCCTGACAGCGGGTCGGGCGATCGGTGGATAACCCAGGGTTGTTCCTCGGTGTTGGCGGGCAGTCCAGCAGCTTGAGCGCGCCAGGGCTGCTGGACGCCGCCAACGGAAGGCGCGTGGTTTTACTGAGGATTGATGGTCCAGGTGCCGTCGATGTTATAGGTCACGTTGAAGGTGGTATGCCCGGTGGTGGTGTCGCAGGCGGCCGAGAGAGTGGAGGCGCTGGAGAAGTTGATCACTGTCCCGGCCTGGTAGCTGCCGGTCTGCACGTAGAACACCAGGATTGGCTGGCAATCGACGAACTGGTTGGGCTGGGCCACCACAAAGTTCGACACGGTAGCGGGGCCGCCCGCGGCGTTCTGGATGGCCGAGCCGATGTTGAAGTTGCCGGTGGTATTGGGGTTGTAGGTCGGTGCGACGATGCGAAATGCACCTGGCTGCACGCCTGTCTGGGTGAAGGCAGGAGTCAGGCCCAGCGGTGAAACGCTCAGGTTGGTGGCGTTACCGACTGGGGGAGTGTTTGCAGGTGTGAGGTTGATCGGTTGGCTGGAGGTGGTCCCGCCGGAAACATGACCGATGGTGGGGGGAGTGGTCTGGGTCTGGGCGCCGGCAAAGTATTGCTGGTTCATTTGAAACGTCAGGACCGAGCCGGAGGTGCTGTAGGGCTGCAGTTGTGACTGGAACAGGCTGTTGGAATAGACAAGTCCACCGCCGGTATAGACCGCGGGTGATTGGAAGAAGAAAAAGTTCTGCGCAGTTTGCGAGTTGTTGGTCACGTTGATGGTGTAGATAGTGCTCATTTCAATGCCCTTTGAGTTTGAGTTTTAACTGCCAGTGTTGTGAATGGATCCTGCAATGAGCAGGCCAGTCTTATAGGTGTGCAGAACGTGAAGTTTGTCTCGAAGTCATGGGTTTGTTATTCGAGATGGAACTGTTGTTCGCCAAAGGAAAGTATCTTTCGGGCATTGTTATCGGCAATTACAAACGATTACATCAATTGCAGTTTCCCGCCGTGGATGAGCAGGGCGATGTGAAGTAACAGAGACGTAATGTCGTGTAATGGTGGCGGAACAACATTATGGCTAGCGTGGGTCACGGCCATGACTAGCGCTGCGGCTCCCGAGCGGCAGCCTTTGTCTGGCGGGACAAGCCGTGCTCATGGACTATTTGCAAGGAAAATCAAATGGTTATTGTGATAGAGGCAAGAAATTCGACTGCCGCCGCGCAGCGGGTTGATATCAAGCTCCACAACCAGGCAGCTATTCTGGCTACCGTGAATATCGCTGCTCAAACCAATGTGGTTCTTTATACGGTACCTGTGGCTGGCAATGTGGTGCTGGATTTGATCTGCAACGGAGTTGTTGCGCAAACGACCGTGCTGAATGTGGTCTATCCGGGTAATAGTTATGTCACCCAGAACAGTGACTGGCCGCTGAAGTGGGAAGTTCAGGCGAGTGACGACGGCTTGCAGTTGGAACTGAGCAATTCGTAGAGCTTGAATGTTTTTAGCGAGTGATCGATCAAGCTCCAAACAGTGTTGTGCAGAATTAACTGAGTGGCTTTTTAACTATCAATGGAGAACTGAAGATGGTTGCTAATGTGACAGTCAATATTGTCGGCGGTGCACAAGCGCAAAACACCACGGCGGTAACACTCGGTCTGGCCCGCTGGGGGCTCAATGGTGCGGCGAACTTCGGTGCGCCGCTGCCAGTGGCCAGTGGTCTGCAGACGTTGACGGTGTACAAGACCACCGCGCCGACGCAGATCAGCATCACCGTGGAGGTGCGCGATTGGGACTCCACGCTGAACATCACGGTGCAGAACGACAGCATCGCCGTCACCGTGATTTAGCCCCGCAGTCGCCCCGGCGGCATGAGCTGCCGGGGCCTGCGCTGATCGACCGCGCCTCAGCTGTGCTGGTGCAGGCGCAGATTCAGCTCATCCACCACCCGGGCCCAGTCGGCGTCTTCACGCAGTTGTTCCTTGAGAAATGCCGCCTGTTGCGGGGTCCAGAAGGGCGCGTCGATCAGCTTCTGATCCTCGGCCAGGGGCGAGTGCTGGGCGATGAAGCCGTCGATGGCGGCGGGTGCGGAGTCCAGCCCGAGTTGATCGAACAATCCTGTGAGGTCGTGGGTTGGCGTATCCATAGATGATCTCCTTGCGCTGAAAGTGCCCTAGGTCGGGCGAGAGGCATTCAGTGCATCTGAGGCGGGTGGGCGCCAGGAGTTCGATCGGTGAGGGGCGCAGGTTTGGATGCGCCGATTCAGGCGCTGGTGTCGACCGAGCCGATCATCGCGCTTTCAGCTTGAAACAGGGCGGTCTGGGCCATGGACAGCGCGCTGGTCAAGGCCAGGACCTGAGCGCGGGCGGCGGACACCAGCATCGCCCGCCCGGCTTCGGAACCGGATCGGGCAGCCTTGACCATCGCCAGCCGGGCAGTGGCCCGCCGCAGTTTCTGTTGCAGTTGCTCGATCTGTTTTTTCAGGCGCAGCAGGTGCTTTTTATTCGCCAGCAGCAGGTTGTCCAGCTCATTGCCGGCGCTGGCCCGGGTGCCGAACAGGTTGCCTGAGCGCTCATCGTCTTCGGCTTGGGCGGCGGCGGTGCTGGCGGCGGGTGCCGGCGCCAGGGCGGGCAGGCGAGCCTGTGGATTCAAGTTGATCATCATGATGCTCTTAAATGGATGCTCGCCGGGGTATCGGTGGTTCAGCCAGATCCTTGATGGCTGTGTGCTGCACTCAGGACTTCAGCGCCCCCTGGTCGACTGCCAGCTTCAATGCCCTGGCGGCCTCGATGGCGGCAACGGCGGCGGTTTCCGAGGTCTTGAACCAGCGGTCCTTCTCGACCTGATGGAAGGTCACGGTGGTCAATGGGGGTTTGGCACGCATCACGATAACCGCTTGAAACTCGCCTTCGACTTCCCGGGATTCCCCACGGATGAAGAACTCGCCTATATCTAATTCCGTCACTGATGAGCCTTCCTTTGGAGATTATTGTGCGGGTGGAGCTTTGCCGTGCTGGCTGGTTTTTCGTTAACGGCGCAGTATGGCAGTTGTTGTCGCAGGAGTGCTGAGTTAACTCAGTGTCGTTTCGCGTTGAATCCTCCTACTTTGATTTGGGAATGTTCCAAGTACCTTTCCAGGACAAGGGATGTATGCAGAGGCCGTGGTCAATGGTTAGAATCCCGCCACTGATTGTTTTGGCACTTTGTACTGCGGCCTGAATAATCGTACCCGGTGATCGTTTTAATACCTTGATCAGGCCTTTGCCGCCGCTTTGAATGGTCGCAAGGCATAAAGTTGCTCTAGAATTGCCCCTGTGGTCAGTGATCAGTGCTTGATCCGGGCCTTCCCATCGGCGTGGCACCAGGCGATATCGCCTTATTTACCGTCTTTGTGAGCCTGTGCTGTTTACCGGTCTTCAGTGTCACCTCCTTCAGTGTTTCAGGCGTGTCTGTATTCAGACAGGTGCTGAAGGCGTGTCCGGCCTACCTCGGGTTTTTGTGTGAACCATTGCGGCGAGAGCGCCGCTCTGGCCTTTTTTTGTGCTGCCCGTTTTTCCTGCGGGGCACTTTATCTTTTGCGTTGGGGAGCTTTCCTTGGCAGTAAGTAATCTTGAGATGCATGCTTTGTTCGTGTTGGGTGATTTGCGCGCAAAGCTGGTGAAGCAGTTTCAGTCCCGTTTTGTGTACATCACCGAGCAAACCGCCGAAGGCATTTACATTGCCGAAATCGACACCGAATCCGCCCTGGTGGTTGACGATAAACAGCGACTGGAACTCAAGGTCGGCGATCATTTTCGCGCGGCGGTGTTGCCCAGCCGCGAAGGCGGCAAGTTCGAGATCAAGTTTCGTGAAATCAAGATCACCGTCTACGGGCTGGGCGAATACGCCTTTGTGACCAGCGCCGACGGGCACGGGATCCTGTTCAAGGAAGGTCACACCGTGGTCATGGTGTTCGCCGCCCACGAACAACTGCAAGAAGGCCTGACCAAGACCCTGAAGGCCGTTACCGGCAAGGCCGCCAAATGGCGCAAGGGTGAACTGGTGACCTTCAAGGCCAGCGAGTGACGAGCGCCAGTCGCGCCGAGTTTCATCAGCAGCACCAGGAACTCGCCCGCGCCGAAGCCCAGCGCCTGTTCGCGCAAAAGGCCGTGCTGCAAGGCGCCTGGCTGAACTGGGTGGCGGCACAACTGTACAACCTGCGTCCGGCGCCCTACGCCAGCATGGTGCGTCGGGAACTCCAGCAGTTGCAGGCCCCCGCCGAAAAATAGCCGCCAGGCTTCGAAAACCGGAACCTCTACTACAGTCTGTTGACTGAATATTCAGAGGCTTCCGGCTCTGTGCTGGAAGACCATTCTGCTAACGCTGTGAAAGCACGGGGTGCACAGGCATGAAGGGACTTCGAGCGCTGGTGGTCGGTACGTTGTTCACATTCGGCTCGACGCTGGGGCTGCCAGCCACGGCCGCGCAGGCGCCGATCCATTTCGCCGACCTGAACTGGGAAAGCGGCAGCCTGATCACCGAGATCCTGCGCACCCTGGTCGAGACCGGGTACGGCCTGCCCACCGACACCTTGCCGGGCACCACCATTACCCTGGAAACCGCCCTGGCCAATAACGATATCCAGGTCATCGGCGAAGAGTGGGCCGGACGCAGCCCGGTATGGGTCAAGGCCGAGGCTGAGGGCAAGGTCCTGGCCCTGGGCGACACGGTCAAGGGGGCCACCGAAGGCTGGTGGGTGCCGGAGTACGTGATCAAGGGCGACCCGGCCCGCGGCATCAAGCCTCTGGCGCCGGACCTGCGCAGCGTCAGTGACCTGCCGCGCTACAAGGACGTGTTCAAGGACCCGGAGAGCCCGGACAAGGGGCGCTTTCTCAATAGCCCCATCGGCTGGACCTCGGAAGTGGTCAACCAGCAGAAGCTCAAGGCTTACGGCCTGGCCGACAGCTATGTGAATTTTCGCAGCGGCTCCGGCGCGGCCCTGGATGCGGAAATCAGCTCGTCGATCCGCCGTGGCAAACCGGTGCTGTTCTACTACTGGTCGCCGACCCCTCTGATCGGTCGCTTCAAGCTGGTGCAGCTGGAAGAGCCGGCCTTCGACGCCGAGGCCTGGAGGACCCTGACCGACGCCGACAACCCCCATCCCGAGCCCACCCGTTCCCTGGCCTCGAAACTGTCGATTGGGGTGTCTGCGCCCTTCAAACAGCAGTACCCGCAGATTGCCGAGACCTTCAGCAAGGTCACCCTGCCCATCGAGCCCCTGAACAAGGCCCTGGCCGAAATGAGTGAAAAGCACGGCGATCCGCGCCAGGCAGCCCAGGCGTTCCTCAAGCAACACCCGGACCTGTGGCGCGCCTGGCTGCCCAAGGACATTGCCGACAAGGTTGCCGCCGCGCTGTAGGCCGGCGGCGGGTCGGTGAGAGGGCGGTGGTGGCTCAGAAGCGGGTCTGCACCGCCAGCTCAAAGGTGCGTGGGGTGCCCAGGTAGTAGGCCGGTGAGACGTGGGCGTATTCGGCGTAGACCTGGTTGGTGAGGTTGCGTATGCGGCCGGTGACGCTGGTCTGTGAGTCGACCTTGTAGGTCAGGAAGCTCCCATACAGCGTGTATGACGGCACGGTAAGGGTGTTGGCGTTGTCGGCGAACACCGAGGCCACGTAACGCGCATCGACCCCGGTTTGCCAGCGCGCTGTCAGGTCATAGGTCAGCCACAGGTTTCCCACCCGGTCCGGCACGTTGACCGGGGTATTGCCCTTGCGCGAGACCACGTTGCCGGCGGCATCTTTCTCGTTGAACTCGTCATACCGGGCATCGACCCAGGCGAAGTTGCCCTCCAGCAGCAGGTTGGGGCTCAAGTGCAGCGAACTGGCCAGTTCCACGCCCCGCGAACGCTGCTGGCCCACTGCAATGCTGTTGCTTGGATCCTGTGGGTCGGTCACCGAAAAGTCCTGGCGTTCGATGCGGTAGGCCGCCAGCGTGGCCGAGCCCCGGCCGTCCAGGTAGTCGAATTTGCTGCCGATCTCCCATTGCTTGCCGGTCGATACGTCGAAGTTCTGGGTGCCATTGGGCTGTTCGGCGGCCGTGCTGTACAGCACGTAGACGTTGGCGCTGGGGATGAACTGGTAGGTCAGGCCGAGGCGCCCGGTGACCGGCTCCCAGCGTCGCGTGAGATGACGCGGGTTGCTGGGCGTGACTTCACGGTGGTTGGTCAGGTCCAGTTCGATCGCGTCGTAGCGCAGGCCGCTCACCAGCGCCAGGCGTTCGGTCAGCGCCAGGCGGTTCTCGGCGAACAGCGCCCGGGTCGTGACCTCATTGGTCTTGTCGGCGACAAAGCCCTGGCGGGTCTGTGGCAGGTCATAGAAGTGCCCGGGCAAGTAGTTATCGGGATCGACACTGTTGGCGGCCTTGACGTTGAGCGGCGAACTGGTGATGCGGTTGACCTTGTACTCGAAGCCGCCGGACCAGGTGCTGTCGAGGCCGAACAGCTGGCCCTCGTGGCGCAATTGGAACTGGTTGCCGTTCTGCTCGCCCTGGTGCCGCACCTGATAGGCGGTGGAGCGATTCACCCGGCTGTTGTCGGCGTTGTACTGGTAGGTCTCGAGGTTGCGGTAATCGCGCTGGCTGTCCAGGTGGTAGAGGGTGTTGCTCAGGCTGGTGCTGTCGTTGATCCGGTAGTCGATGATCGACCGCACCCAGATCGTGCGCTGCTCGTAGCGGCCGTCCGCGACGTTGTAGTTGTTGAAGCGGTTGTGCTTGTCGATCTTCAGTTCGCCGGCCTTGGGGTTGAGCACCGGGGTGCCCCAGTAGGGGCTGTCCTGGTGCTCGTCCTGGTACTCCAGGGCCAGGGTGTGGGACAGGTCCGGGGTCAGGTCGCTGAGCAGGGAAAATGCCAGGCTCCAGGCATCGCCCTGCTGGCGGTCGATATAGCCATTGCTGGTGTTGTGGCTGAGGTCCAGGCGCGCGTAGTGCTGGACCTCGGCGCCCGCGTCGCTGAGGGCGTGGTTGAGGCCGAAGGCGGTCTGGGTCGTGTCGTAGGTGGCGTAGCTGATCCGGCCCTCGGCCGCCTGTTCCTGGCGGTTGGCCAGTTTGCTCACGTAGTTCAGCGAACCGCCCACCGAGCCTGCGCCATTGACCAGGGATGCCGGGCCACCGAGCAACTCGACCCGGTCGTAGATCCAGGCATCCACCGGCCGCGCCAGGCCGCTGGAGACGTTGATGCCGTTGAACATCTGGGTGATCTGGCTGTTGCTGAAACCCCGGTAGGAAACAAATCCGCCAAAGCCCGGCGGCGCGCTGGCATTGACCCCGGGCAGGCTGTTGGCTGCGTCCTGGAAGGTCCGCGCGCCGTGGCGCTGCATATCGCTGCGATTGGCCACGGCCACCGAGGCCGGGGTCTGCCGCAGGCTCAGGCCCAGGCGCGAAGCGATGCCTCCGGCTTGGTCGAGGGCCAGGCCCGGTTCGGCCTCCTGTTCGCCGTCGATGGTGATCGGGGCCAGGTCGAGGCTGGCTTGCGCCCAGGCGTTGGCGGACAGGCAGCCGAACAGGCCGGCCAGCAAAGGAAGGTGTTTCATCGATGTATCCTGAATTCTTGGCTAGGAATCAGCCCACGGCCGAACGCCACGCGTTGGCGCGGTGGGCAGGTGGTCGAGCGAAAGAGTCAGGCGACAGGTGGGGCGCGCGGGTGGGCCGTGGGCCAGAGGAAACGGGTGGGGATTTCAGCGCTGGCGATCGGCGCCGGGGGCGGGCTGTGCTGCTCCGGCAGGATCGCCAGGCTCAGGCTGGAGTTGAGTGCCGGGCCCATGCCGCCACTGGAGCACAGCGGACAACCGAAGGCCTTGGACAGGGTCGGCAGCGACTCATCGCCGGGGCCCACGGGGCTCGGTGCCTGGGTCTGCGGGTCGACCGAACAGAACTGGCCGCCGATGCCGTTGAGCTGCATGCCGACCATTTGCCCGTGACCGATGCTGCAGGCGAACACGTTGAACAGGACGCAGCAATAGAGCATCCAGGCCAGCAGTGAGCGGTCGGTTCGGGCAAGTTTCATGGGGCGGCACTTTACCATCGGTGCGACTGAAAGCACTTACAAAAACGTCCGGGGCGGTCCATTCTTCAGCGACATTTTTGTCAGGGATGTCTGAGCATGAGCCTTTTGGTCGCGCAAGGAACAGCCACGGTTTTGATCCTGATTGCCTTGGTTCATCTGTACTGGGCTTTGGGCGGGCGGCTTGGCAGCGAGGCGGTGGTGCCCCAGGTGGCGGGTGCGGCACCGGGCCAGTGGCAGCCGGCGTTCCGGCCGACGGCATGGATCACCGCGCTGGTGGCCCTGGGGCTGTTGTTGATTGCGCTGCTGGTGTGCCTGCGGGTCGGGCTGTTTCTGCCGCTGCTGGGCCAGCCGTGGTTGCAGTGGTTGATCAGTGCAATTGCGCTGTTGATGTTCGCCCGGGCCATTGGCGATTCGAGCCTGGTGGGCTTCTTCAAGGAGCCCAGCCGGTCGCGCTTCGCACGGCTCGACAGCCTGGTCTATTCGCCGCTGTGTGTGGCGCTGGGGGCCGGCCTGCTGGTGGTGGCGTGGAACTGAGGCAGCGGGGTCGCCGTTGCGCCACCACCGCTCTTCAGTTACCGCTCTCGCTGCGCTTGCTGCTGACTTCGGCCGGTACATCGTGCCCGGCCATGCGCTTGCGAAACAGCGCGGCGCGGGCCAGCAGCAGGGTGGTCACCGGCACGGTGATCGCCAGCAGGATCGGGATCAGCCAGGCATGCAATACCGGGCCGGACTTGAGCGCCGAAAAGTAGATGATCGACGCCAGCGCCACGGCCCAGGAGCCCAGGGTGGTGGCCAGCGCCGGCGGGTGCATGCGCTGGAAATAGTCCTTCATGCGCAGCATGCCCACCGCGCCGATCAGGGCGAACAGACTGCTGAGCACCAGCAGGATCGCCACGGGGATCTCGACCCAGGGCGACAATTCAACCAGGCCATTCATTCGATCACCTCGCCACGCAGAAGGAATTTCGCCAGGGCGAAGGAGCCGACAAACCCGAGCAGCGCAATCAGCAGCGCCGCCTCGAAGTAGGTATCACTGGCGTAGCGAATGCCCAGCACCAGCATCATCAGCATCGCCAGGATGTACAGGTAGTCCAGGGCCAGGACCCGGTCCTGGGCCGAAGGGCCCTTGAACAGACGGACCAGGGTCAGGACCATGGCCACCGAAAACAGGAACAGGCTGAGCAGGATTGCATTGGAGAGGAGGGCGCTCATTCGAAGATCTCCATCAGTGGCCGCTCATAGGCGGTCTTGAAGTGCTCGATGAATTGCTCTTCGTCGTCCAGATCGAACACGTGCAGCAGCAGGATGCTGCGGTCCAGGGACAATTCCGACCAGACCGTGCCCGGCACCACCGTGGTGATGGTCGACAGCGCCGCCAGGCCGTTGGCATCGCGCAGGTCCAGGGGGATCTTGACGAACTTCGAGCGTGGCGGCCGGCGTCCGGCATTCAGCACGCTCCAGGCCACCGCCAGGTTGGACAGCACCACATCGCGGCCCACCAGCAGGAACAGGCGCAGGATGGTCATGGGCCGGCGAATGCGGATTGGCAATGGCCGCAACGGGCGCATCAGCAGGGGGGCGGCGAAACCCAGGATCGCCCCCAGCAACAGGTTGCCCGGACTCAGGGACAGGTTGAGCAGCAGCCACAGCAGCCACAGCGCCAGGGACAGCCAGGGGGCGGGGAAGATGCGCTTCATGGCTGCACCTCCAGCGCTGCGGCTCGGGCTTCAGGGCTGGGCACGGCGCGGGTGCCCAGCACCGCCATCACGTATTGCTGCGGGTTGTTGAGGCTGTCGGCGGTGGCCTGGGTGAAGCGCAGCAACGGCTCGGCCTTGAACGTCAGCAGCACGCTCAGCCCCAGCAGGGCGATGATCGGCACGCATTCAAAACGACGCAGCAGGGGCGAAGGCCGCTCCTCGGGAGTCCAGAAGCGCTGGATGCCAACCCGCGAAAAGGCGATCAGCGAGGCCAGCCCCGAGAGAATCAGCAACGCCAGCAAGCCCCAGGCCGCGAGGCTGATCGGCTGCTCGCTGGCAACGCCCAGGCCTTGCGGGTTGAGCAGGGCGCTGATCAGGCTCAGCTTGCCGATAAACCCCGACAGTGGCGGCATGCCGATAATCAGCAGGGCGCAGGCGATAAAGCTCAGGCCGAGGAAGGCCATGGTCCAGGGGATGACCTGGCCGACCACGGCTTTTTGCTCGTCATCGAGGTTGGTGCCCCGGGGCGGTTGCAGGGATTCCAGCGGTCGTGGCAGGACTTCGACTTCATCCTCCAGGGGGATTTCATTGGCCGAACGCGAGCGTTCGATCAACTCCGCCAGCAGGAACAGCGCACTCAGGGCCAGGGTGGAGCTGACCAGGTACACCAGCGCCCCGGCGATCAATTGTGGCTGGGCGAACCCTACGGCCGACAGCAGGATCCCGGCCGAGACCAGGATGCTCAGGCTGGCCATGCGCTCCAGGCGCTGGGCGGCGAGAATCGCCAGGGCCGCGCAGGCAATTGTCGCCATGCCGCCGTAGATCAGCCACTCGCCGCCAAAGTAGGCCGACGCGCCGGCCTGCCCGGAAAACAGCAGGGTCCACAGGCGCAGCAGGGTGTAGACGCCGACCTTGGTCATGATCGCGAACATCGCCGCCACCGGCGCGCTGGCCGAGGAGTAGGCCGGCACCAGCCAGAAGTTCAGCGGCCACATCCCGGCCTTGGCCAGGAACGCGGTGGCGAGGATTGCCGCGCCGGCATGCAGCAGGCCACGGTCGGCCTCCGGCACCAGCGGGATCTTCAGCGCCAGGTCGGCCATGTTCAGGGTTCCGGTGACGCCGTAGATCAACGCCGCGCCGATCAGGAACAGCGACGACGCCAGGAGGTTGATCGCGATGTAGTGCAAGCCCGACGAGACCCGGGCGCGCCCCGAACCGTGCAGCATCAAGCCGTAGGAGGCCGCCAGCAGCACTTCGAAAAACACGAACAGGTTGAACAGGTCGGCGGTCAGGAAGGCCCCGTAGAGGCCCATCAGCTGGATCTGAAACAGTGCGTGGAAGCTGGCCCCGGCGCGGTCCCAGCGAGCCATGGCGAACAGCAGGGCGCTGACGCCGATGATTCCGGTCAGCACCAGCATCAGTGCTGACAGGCGATCGACCACCAGCACGATGCCGAACGGCACCTGCCAGTTGCCCGGCAGGTACACGCCGATCGAGCCGGGCACGCCTTGTTGCTGGGTCCAGTACAGCAGGAGCACGGAAACACCTAGGCCGACCATGCTTGAAAACAGGTTGATCCGGGCCTTGAGCGGGCGATGTTTCTCGCCAAGCATCAGCATGATCGCGGCCGTCAGCAACGGCAGCAGGATGGGGGCGGCTATCAGGTGCGGCATCAGGTTCATTCTTTAGGCTCCCGGCCATCCACGTGGTCGGTGCCGGTCAGGCCTCGCGACGCCAGGAGCACCACCAGGAACAGCGCGGTCATGGCGAAACTGATGACGATAGCGGTGAGGACCAGCGCCTGGGGCAGCGGGTCGGTGTAGTGCAGCAGGTCCTGGGGCACGCCGTCCTTGATGATCGGCTCCTTGCCGATGAACAGGCTGCCCATGCTGAAGATAAACAGGTTGACCCCGTAGGACAGCAGGCACAGGCCCATCACCACCTGGAAGGTCCGCGGGCGCAGTACCAGCCAGACTCCGGAGGCGGCCAGGACGCCGATGGCGATTGCGATGACTTCTTCCATCAGGCGGCTCCAGGCTTGGGCAGGGCTTTGATCTGGTTCGGCTTGTGGGCCCGCACCGATTGGTGCGCCAGGGCAGTGAGGATCAGCAGGGTCGAACCGACCACCACCGCGTAGACCCCGATGTCGAAGAACAGCGCGCTGGCGATATGGATATCACCCAGTACCGGCACGCTCAGGTGCAGGGTATGGGTGGTCAGGAACGGATAACCGAAGGCCATGGCCCCGAGGCCGGTAACCGTGGCGAACAGCAGCCCGGTGCCCATCCAGCGCAACGGTCGCAGGCTCATCTGTGCCTCGACCCATTGGGTGCCGGCGACCATGTATTGCAGGATGAACGCCACCGACATCACCAGGCCGGCGACGAAACCGCCGCCCGGCTGATTGTGCCCGCGCATGAACAGGTAGAACGACACCACCAGGGCCACCGGCAGCAGCAGGCGCACCAGCACCGCCGGCACCATCATGAAGCCCAGGGCGGTATCGCTGGCCTGGCGCGGGTTGACCAGATCGGTGACCACGTCCGGTGCCAGCAGGCGCTGCTGGGCCGGCAGTTGCATGCTTTCCTTGGGCGGGCGGAAGCGTCGCAGCAGGGCGAACACGGTCAGGGCCACGGCTACCAGCACGGTGATTTCACCCAGGGTGTCGAAGCCCCGGAAGTCCACCAGCATCACGTTCACCACATTGCTGCCACCGCCCTCGGGCAAGGCGCGGCTGAGGTAGAACGAGGAAATGTCATTCGGTGTCTGGCGCGTCAGCATGGCGTAGGAGAGCACCGCCATGCCGAGGCCGACGGCGGTCGACAGCGCCAGGTCGCGCAGGCGACGGATGCGCGCCTTGGGCACGCTGCTGGGCAGTGGCGAGACGTCTTCGATCCGCCGCGGCAGCCAGCGCAGGCCGAGCAGGATCAGGACCGTGGTCACCACTTCGACCACCAGTTGAGTCAGGGCCAGGTCCGGCGCCGAGAACCAGACGAAGGTCACGCAGGTCATCAGACCGCAGACGCTGACCATGGTCAGGGCCGCCAGCCGGTGATACTTGGCTTGCCAGGCGGCGCCCAGGGCGCAGGCAATTGCCAGCAGCCACAGGGTGACGAACACGATCGAGCCCGGGATCTTCGGCCGGTCGCCCCAGGTCAGGCTGCTGTTGAGCATCGGGATCAGGCCCAGCAGCACGGCGGTCAAAACCAGCAGGAACAATTGGGTCTGCAGGCGCCGGGTGCTGATCCACCGCTCCAGGCGTCGGGCCAGGCGCATCATGCTCACCAGGCTGCGTTCGAACAGGCGCTTGCCGTTGAGCGCGCCGGTCAGCGGCGGGTAGGCGAAGCGTCCCAGGTGCAGCTGCTTGCGCAGCAGCAGGTAAAGCACGATGCCGCCGGACATGGCGATCAGGCTCATGATCATCGGCGCATTCAGGCCGTGCCAGATTGCCAGGCTGTACTCGGGCAGGACCCCGCCCACCACCGGCAAGGCCGCAGCGGCCAGCAGCGGACCGACGATCTGCGCCGGGAAAATCCCCACCAGCAGGCAGGTGAACACCAGCAGCTCCACCGGCGCGCGCATCCAGCGCGGCGGCTCGTGCGGGGTGTGGGGCAGGTCGGTGGCCGGCTCGCCGAAGAACACGTCGACGGTAAAGCGCAGGGCATAGGCGACGCTGAAGGTCCCGGCGATGGTGGCGATCACCGGCAGGGCGGCTTCGACCCAGGCGGTGGAGTTGATGAACACGGTTTCGGCGAAGAACATTTCCTTGGACAGGAAACCGTTGAGCAGCGGTACACCGGCCATGGAGGCGCTGGCCACCATGGCCAGGGTCGCGGTGAACGGCATCAGCTTGACCAGGCCGTTGAGCTTGCGGATATCCCGCGTGCCGCTCTCGTGGTCGATGATCCCGGCGGCCATGAACAGCGAGGCCTTGAAGGTGGCGTGGTTAAGGATGTGGAACACCGCCGCCACGGCGGCCAGCGGGCTGTTCAGGCCCAGCAGCAGGGTGATCAGGCCCAGGTGGCTGATGGTGGAGTAGGCCAGCAGGCCCTTGAGATCGTTCTGGAACATCGCGCAATACGCGCCCAGCACCAGGGTGCAGGCACCGGCGCCGCCGACGATCCAGAACCATTCTTCACTGCCGGAAAGCGCGGGCCAGAGCCGAGCCAGCAGGAACACCCCGGCCTTGACCATGGTCGCGGAGTGCAAGTAGGCCGAGACCGGGGTCGGTGCGGCCATGGCGTGGGGCAGCCAGAAGTGGAAGGGGAATTGCGCGCTTTTGCTCAGAGCGCCGATCAGGATAAGCGGCAATAGGATGGGGTACAGGGCATGGGCCCGAATCAGGTCGCCGGCGGCCAGTACCTGATCCAGGTCGTAGCTGCCGACGACATGGCCGAGCAGCATGACCCCCGCCAGCAGGCACAAGCCGCCCGCTCCGGTCACCATCAGCGCCATGTAGGCGCCACGGCGGGCGTCGGAGCGGTGGTGCCAATAGCCGATCAGCAGGAACGAGAAGAGGCTGGTCAGTTCCCAGAAGAACACGATCTGGATCAGGTTGCCGGAAATCACCAGGCCCAGCATGGCGCCCATGAACGCCAGGAAAAACGCAAAGAAGCGCGGCACCGGGTCTTCCGGCGACATGTAGTAACGGGCGTACAGCGACACCAGGGTGCCGATGCCCAATACCAGAATGGAGAACAGCCAGGCAAAGCCGTCCATGCGCAGGACGAAGTTCAGGCCCAGGCTGGGCAGCCACATGAACTCCTCGCGGATCACGCCGCCATGGGCGATCTGGGGATATAAAAGGGCTACTTGAATGGTCCCGGCCAAGGCAACAAGGCCGGCCAACAGGGATTCGGTGTTACGTGCGTTGTGCGGCAACAAGGCCGCTACACAGCTTCCAATAAAAGGTAGAAGCAATAGAACTATCAGGGACATAGGCTTCTAATCTGCGGAGAATTCTGACGAATGATACGTGCCGGACCCCGGATCACCAAACGTCAAGCTGTGCCAGGATCCTACAAAACTAGTTACATCAGGTTTCAAAGTAGGGGACAAACCCGACACCTGCCCAAAAACCGTGGCCATTTACCCGACACCGCCAGTGACCTGCGGCCATCGCCAAATGTTATTGTGGCGCCCGCGCCGACCCCTGGCTTGCAAAGGACCCTGCAGACTCCCCATGACTTCCACTACCTTGCGCCACAAGACCCTGATCATCGTGCTGCTGGTCATCATCCTGGGGTTGCTCGTCAACCTGTGGTTCGGCTTTATCGCCAGTTCGCCGAGCATGGGGATGCGGAAGATCAAGACCCTTGAACCCTTGCTGATCGAAGGGCCCCTGGAGGATGACAACGTGTATGCGCTGCCGCCGGGCACGCTGCTGTTTCTGGACACCGGCTTTGCCGAAGGGCACGTCCGCTACCTGGCGTACTTCTATCACAAGGGCGCGTTTGCCCATGAAGAGGTGCCGGCGGACCTGGAACACGGCCCCACTCTGGGGGCGCCCACCTGGCTGTACAACGTTGATCTGGACAACCCGGACGCACCCATCCCGCGCCCCCCGATGACCCGCGACGATATCGTCCAGGCCGTGCGCGCCGGCCAGGTCACGCGCCAGGACCTGACCGCCATCCTGCGCTCCCTGCCCAAGTAGCCTGGTGCTTACTGGCGGGATTCCAGCGTCTGCTCTTGCTCATCCGCCTCAGGCACCGGTTCGGCACGGCCCCTGGTTTTCAGCTCGCTGATGATCACCGCCGCCACGATCAGCGCACCACCGACCAGGGCCAGGGCCGGCAGCCGTTCGCCGGCGATGCGTCCGACCAGCCCGGCCCAGACCGGTTCGCCGGCGTAGATCAGGGTGGCGCGGGTCGGCGAGACGCTTTTCTGCGCCCAGTTCATCGCCACCTGGATCGCCGCACTGGCGGCGCCCAGGCCCAGGGCGCTGGCCAGCAGCAGCCAGGAAAACGACGGCAGGCTTTCCTGGGTCGGCACCACCATCAGGAACGCCAGCAATGAGGTCGCCGCCAGTTGCACCACGGTGACCCGGCGCACATCGACCTGGCCGGCGTAGCTGCTGATCAGGATGATTTCTGCGGCAATGGCCACGGTGCTGATCAGGGTGGCGATTTCCCCGGGGCTGAAATCCAGCGAAGCGCCGTTGGGCCCCGACAGCAGCATCAGCCCGGTAAAGGCCAGCATGATGCCGATGCTCGGCATCAGCCCCGGGCGCTTGCCCATGAACAGCCATTGCAGCAGCGGTACAAAGGGCACGTAGAGCGCGGTGATAAAGGCCGACTGGCTGCTGGGAATGGTCTGCAGGCCGATGGTTTGCAGGCCGTAGCCGAGCATGATCGCGGTGCCGATGAAAGTCCCGGCCTTGAGTTCGAACCAGGTCAGGCCCCGCAGGCTGCGGGCCGAAAACAGCGCGACGATGATTGCGCCGGCGGCAAAGCGCAGGCCGACGAAAAACATTGGCCCGCTCACGGTCATGGCGTGCTGCACCATCAGGAAGGTGCCGCCCCAGATCATGGTGATCAGCACCAGCACGCATTCGGCTTTGCTCAGCTTGAGGAAGGTTTTGCGGGAGTTCACCGGAGTCATGACCTTGCGTACAGGGGGAGTGGAACGCACAATGCGCCGAAATGCGGGCAGTATACTGCGCAATCCTTCTAAGTGAGCAATATAGTGCACAAAGAATCCGGCCAGCGGGCTTCGGTCCTGCAACATGTCAGCCTCAATGTGCGCCGCCTGCGCCACGCCGCCGGGCTGAGCCAGAGCGTCCTCGCGGAACAGTCCGATGTCAGCCGGCGGATGCTGGTGGCCATAGAGGCTGGCGAGAAAAACGTCAGCCTGGGCACCCTCGACCGGGTGGCCGCGGCCCTGGGGGTCGCGTTCAGCGACCTGATCCAGGCCCCGGAAGTGCGCGACCCCAGCCGTATCAATGAGCTGGCCTGGGCCGGGACCATCCCCGGCAGCACGGCGATGTTGCTGGCCAAGGCCGTGGCCACCCGCGAGGTGGAACTCTGGGAGTGGCGTCTGGAGCCGGGCGAGCTCTATCAGTCGCAATGCGATGCCGAAGGCTGGAGCGAACAGATCTATGTGTTCGAAGGCTGCCTGACCCTGGTGCTGGGTGATACGGAGCGGCGGATCGAGACCGGCGAGTTCTTCATGTTCGCCAGCCACGTGCCCCATGCCTATCGCAATGACGGCCCGCTGGCCACGCGCTTCGTGCGCAATGTGGTGGTCTGAACTGACGCCAGGGCAACTGTTGGCCAGCCAACAGTGCTTGAACACTTTGCCTGTTTTGAATTGATGCCAGTTCTCTGATTGTTGATTAAGAGGCTGATAAACAAGGCTTTTAAACTTCGGCACGACTTCTGCAATAAGTCCTGAAACACAGGTCCGCCACGGGCCTGGCGCATTCATCCAGGACTTGGAGTCGGCCCATGACAGCCTCTGCCCAACCCACTCGAACCGCCCATATCATTCGCACCGACGCCGAGGCGATCAGCATCGCCCGGGAGCTGGCCGAGCGCTTTGCGGTCGATGCCAGCGTGCGTGATCGCGAGCGGCGCCTGCCGGTCGCCGAACTCGACGAGTTTTCCGCGAGCGGCTTGTGGGGCATCACCATACCCAGGGAGTACGGCGGCGCGGGGGTGTCCTACGTCACGGTGGCCGAAGTGATCAAGATCATTTCCGCGGTCGACTCGTCCCTGGGGCAGATCCCGCAGAACCACCTGGGCGTGCTCGACATCCTGCTGCAAACCGCCAGCGAAGAGCAGAAGCGCTACTACTTCGGCAAGGTGCTGCAGGGCGTTCGCTTCGGCAATGCCTTCTCCGAAGCCAAGAGCAAAAACGCCGGGGCCTTTGAAACCACGATCCGCTTCGACGGTGACAGCGCGCAGATCGACGGCGAGAAGTTCTACTGCACCGGCGCGCTGTTCGCCCATATCGTGCCGGCGGTGGCGGTGAATGAGCAGAACCAGGCGTTTATCGCCTTTATCGAGCGCGACAACCCCGGGCTGACAGTGATCGACAGCTGGGACGGCTTCGGCCAGCGCACCACCGCCAGCGGCGGCGTGACCCTGAACGCGGTACGGGTGCCGCTGAGCGCGGTGATCCCGGCCCATCGCGCCTTCGATGAGCCCACGGCCGACGGGCCGATTTCGCAGATTATCCAGGCCGCCGTGGACACCGGCATCGCCGTCGGCGCCCTTGAAGAAACCAAACACTACGCCCGCCAGTCACGGCCCTGGATCGACAGCGGCCTGGACCATGGCTGGCAGGACCCGTTCACCATCGCCGCCATCGGCGACCTGGAATGGCGCGTCCACGGCACCGAGGCGATCCTCGAAAAAGCCGGGCGCGCCATCGACCAGGCCTTGCTCAACCCCAATGAAGACAGCGTGGCTCACGCGTCGGTGGTGGTGGCCCAGGCCAAGGTGCTGTCGGCCGAAAGTGCCTTGCTCGCCAGCAGCAAGTTGTTCGAACTGGCCGGGACCCGCTCGGTGCTCGGCAAATACAACCTCGACCGTTACTGGCGCAACGCGCGCACCCACACCCTGCATGACCCAGCGCGCTGGAAATACCACCTGATCGGCAACTTCCTGCTCAACGGCGTCAAGCCAGCCCGTCACGCCTGGAATTAAAAGGACTTCGCTCATGAATGCACTGACCCAAACCGCTGCCGCCCAGCCGTCCCTGGCCCGCAGCGGCAATGACCTGGAACGCGCCCGGCAACTGTTGCAGCAGACCCTGCTGTTCGTCCGCGAGCAGGCCCAGCCCTGGGCTGGCAGCGGCCTGGCCAAGGCCAGCGACGACCCCTATGTGATCAGCCGTTTCGGCGACTTGCAGATCCGCATCGAAGTCGCGGCGGCCTTGCACGAACGGGCCGAAGCCCTGCGCAACGCCGCCCAGGACCCGGCCGAGGTCAGCGTGGCCCAGGCCGAGGCGGCGATTGCCAGTGCCGAAGCGCTGCTGGCCGCAAGCAACGCCGAATTCGAATTGACCGGGCAACGCAGCCCGCAGTTGGCGGCTCTGAATGATCCGCTGCGCTGGAAATATCAGTTGATCGGCAACTACCGCCTCAATGGCGTGCTGCCACCGAGCCTCAGGAGTGCTGTTTGATGTCCCGTGAAATTCGCCTCAACGCCTTCGACATGAACTGCGTCGGCCATCAATCCCCGGGCCTGTGGGCGCATCCGCGCGACCGCTCGTGGCAATACAAGGACCTTGAATACTGGACCGACCTGGCGAGGATTCTTGAACGCGGCAAGTTCGACGGTCTGTTTATCGCCGACGTGCTGGGCATCTATGACGTCTACAACGGCAACGGTGACGCGGCGATCCGCCAGGCGACCCAGGTTCCGGTGAACGACCCGTTGCAACTGATCCCGCCGATGGCGCTGGTGACCGAGCACCTGGGTTTTGGCCTGACCGCGTCCCTGTCGTTCGAGCACCCGTATCCCTTCGCCCGGCGCCTGTCGACCCTGGACCACCTGACCAAGGGCCGCGCCGGCTGGAACATCGTCACCTCCTACCTGGAAAGCGGGGCCAAGAACCTGGGGCAGAAGACCCAGACCGAGCACGACGCGCGTTATGACTTTGCCGAGGAATACCTGGAGGTCTGCTACAAGCTCTGGGAGGGCAGTTGGGAAGACGGGGCGATCCTGCGTGACCGCGAGCGGCGGATTTTCAGCGACCCGAGCAAGATCCACGAGATCCAGCATTTTGGGAAACACTTCCAGGTTCCCGGTATCCACCTGTGCGAGCCCTCGCCGCAGCGCACCCCGGTGCTGTACCAGGCCGGGGCGTCGAGCCGGGGCAAGCAGTTTGCCGCCGAGCACGCCGAATGCGTATTTGTTGCCGCACCGTCCAAGGTGCTGCTGAAAAAGACCGTGGCCGATATTCGCCGCCGCGCCGCCGAGGCCGGGCGTGATCCGTCGAAGATCCTGATTTTCAACCTGCAGACGGTGATCCTCGGCGAGACCGATGCCAAGGCCAAGGCCAAGTTCGAAGAGTACAAATCCTGGGTCAGCTATGAGGGGGCGATGGCCCTGATCTCGGGCTGGACCGGTATCGATTTCAGCCAGTTCAAGCCCGATGAACCGCTTAAACATGTGCACACCAACGCCATCCAGTCGGCGGTCGAGGCGTTTTCCACGGCGGACCCGAACAAGGTCTGGACCCCCCATGAGTTGGCGGACTGGGTGGGGATTGGTGGTTTTGGCCCGTTGTTCGTCGGCAGCCCGGAGACGGTCGCCGACCTGTTGCAGGAATGGGTTGAAGACACCGATGTCGATGGCTTCAACCTGGCGTATGCCTTGACCCACGAGACCTTTGTCGACGCCGTGGAATTGCTGGTGCCGGAGTTGCAGAAGCGCGGCGTGTACAAGACCGAATACGCCCCCGGCACCCTGCGCGAAAAACTCTTCGGCGCCGGCCCACGCCTGCCCGAGATCCACCCCGGCAGCGCCTGGCGTGACCTGGGTGGCCAACGCGCCGCCGCGCAAAAAACTGCCTGAGGAGCCTCGGCAGAAAACACATACGGCTGCAGCAGGCGGATGGTCGTTGCTCATGAGGGGCAGCGGCCACAGATTTTGATTCACCCAACCCCCAGCCAGCGGACCACCGCACGCTTTAGCCATACGAGGTAAGCCCATGAGCGTGCATGAACTGAAACGTCCGCCCGTTGCCGAGCCGTTGGCCGCTGACGGGCGGCTGAGCCTGCCCCAGGCCCTGGAGCAACTAAGGCACTGGGCCCAGGTCAGCCCGTTGCAAACCGCGCTGCGCCACAAGCGTCACGGCCAGTGGTATGCCTGGCGCTGGATCGACGCCTTGCGCGATGTCGAGCGCCTGGCCGACGGCCTGCGCCAGCAGGGCTTCAGCGAGCAGTCGCGGCTGGCCCTGAGCGGTGCATTCGAACCCAACCTGTTGCTGCTGGCCCTGGCGGCCCAGAGCATCGGCGCCCAGGTCTTGAGCCTGGGCGACGAGCTCGGCCCCGAGGCCCTGCGCCAGGCCTTGTGGCGCTTGCAACCGAGCCATGCCTTTGTGCATTCGCGCCAGCAATTGCGGCAATGGCTGGCCGCGGTGCAGCACGCCCCAACGCCACTGGTGCTGATCAGCAACCAGCAGGTGCCGCGCCTGCCGGCAGATGCACCGCAACCGCTGGTGGAGTTCGCTGCATTGCTCGGCGCCAGCGAAGCCCCGCAACGCCAGGTCTACTGGCGTCAGCCAGTGGCCGCCGCGCAGTTGTGGAGCGAGGAGGGCACCCAGTGGCAGGACGGGCTCAAGGTGGTGCTCGAACAATGGTTGAGCAGCGGCCACAGCCTGGCGTTCCCCGAAAGCCGTGGCAGTGCCGGTCGCGACCGCCGCGACGTGGCCCCCAGCGGCTTGCTGCTGTCCGCCGAACGCCTGCAACGCCTGGCCGACGACATCGAAAACCGCCTGGCGCCGCCCCACAGTTGGCGCCGGCAACTCTGCGAATGGGCGCTGGCCCACCCCGAGCACCGCCTGGCCCGGCTGTTGAAAAACCGCGTGCGGCGCCTGCTCGGCTTCCAGCGCCTGGACTTTATCTGGCAAGCCCCGAGTCACGCCGCGCGAGCCTCGGCGCCGACCTGGCTGGCCGAATTCAAACGGAACATCGCATGAGCTCAACCGATTGCATCTTGCAGGTCAGCGCCATTTCCCTGTCGTTCAAGGGGGTCAAGGCGATCAATGAACTGTCCTTCGACGTCCGGCGTGGAGAGATCTGCGCCCTGATCGGCCCCAACGGCGCCGGCAAAAGCTCCCTGCTCAATGTGTTGAACGGCGTGTACCGCTTCGACGCCGGGGCCATCGTCTTCAACCAGCAGGCGTTCAAGCGCATCGACCCGCTGAGCGCCGCGCGCCGTGGCATTGGCCGCACCTTTCAAAACAACGCGCTGTTCAAGAAGATGAGCGTGATCGACAACATCCTCACCGGGCTTTCGCGACACATGCGCGTCAGCTTTATCGAACAGGCCCTGGGTCTGCCCCGGGGGCGGCGCGAGGCCGAGGCGTTCCGCCAGCGGGCCCAGGGCATCCTCGAATTTCTTGAACTGCAGGCCCAGCGCGATGTGCTGGTGGGCAACCTGTCCTACGGCCTGCAAAAGCGCGTGGAGCTGGGGCGGGCGCTGATCGCCGAGCCCAGCCTGTTGCTGCTGGATGAGCCCATGGCCGGGATGAACGCCGAGGAGAAGCAGGAAATGGCGCGCTTTATCGCCGATATCAACCGCGACCTGGGCACCACCGTGGTCCTGATCGAGCACGACATGAGCGTGGTCATGGGTCTGTCCGACCATGTGGTGGTGCTCGATTACGGACGCAAGGTCGGCGACGGCACCCCGGCCCAGGTGCAGGCCAATCCGGAGGTGATCGCGGCCTACCTGGGAGTGGTGCACTGATGAATTTCTTTCTCGAAACCCTGCTCGGCGGCCTGCTGGCCGGCACCATGTATTCCCTGGTGGCCATCGGCTTCGTGCTGATCTACAAGGCCAGCGGAGTGTTCAATTTCGCCCAGGGCGCCATGCTGCTGTTCGCCGCGCTGACCTTTGTCAGCCTGCACGAACAGGGCGTGCCCTTTGCCGTGGCCTTGCTGCTGACGGTGCTGGTGATGGTTGTCGGCGCCCTGCTAATCGAGCGCCTGGTGCTGCGGCCGCTGGTCAACCGTTCGCAGATCACCCTGTTCATGGCGACCCTCGGCCTGTCGTTCATCATCGAGGGCCTGGCCCAGGGGCTGATGGGCTCACAGGTCCGGGCCCTGGACCTGGGCATCGACGACGTGCCGCTGTTTCTCGGGCCGTTGATGGTCAGCCAGTTCGACCTGATCGCGGCGGCGACCGCCCTCGTGCTGGTGACCGTGCTGGCGCTGTTGTTCAACAAGACCCGCATCGGCGTGTCGCTGCGGGCGGTGGCCGACGACACCACCGCAGCCTTGTCCATCGGCATCAACCTCAACCGCATCTGGCAGATCGTCTGGGCGGTGGCCGGGGTGGTCGGGCTGGTGGCCGGCTTGCTCTGGGGCGCGCGCCAGGGGGTGCAATTCTCGCTGTCGCTGGTGGTGCTCAAGGCCTTGCCGGTGCTGATCATCGGCGGCTTCACCTCCATCGGCGGGGCGATTGTCGGCGGGCTGATCGTCGGCGCCGCCGAGAACCTGGCCGAAGTCTATATCGGCCCGCTGATCGGCGGCGGCATCACCCCCTGGTTCGCTTACGCGCTGGCCCTGGCCTTCCTTTATATCCGTCCCGCCGGCCTGTTCGGCGAACGCGCCATCGAGCGAGTGTGAACTCATGTCCCTGACTCTGTTGCATTCGTCGGCGCCGGTGCTGCTGGTCCGGCGCCGCCTACCCTGGGGCTTGATCGGCCTGTTGCTGCTGGCCTTTGGCGCGGTGCCGCTGCTGGGCAACGACTATTGGCTGAACGCGATCCTGATTCCGTTCCTGGTGCTGTCCCTGGCTGGCCTGGGGCTCAACCTGCTCACCGGCTACACCGGCCAGACGTCGGTCGGGGCCGCGGGTTTCATGGCGGTCGGGGCCTTCGCCACCTACGGCTTCCTGCTGCGCCTGCCGGAGCTGGGACTGCCGCTGGCGCTGCTGGGCGGTGGCCTGATCAGCGCCATGGTGGGGGTGTTGTTCGGCCTGCCGAGTTCGCGGATCAAGGGTTTTTACCTGATGGTCACCACCCTGGCGGCGCAGTTTTTCCTGGAGTGGCTGTTCGTCAAATTCCCCTGGTTCTACAACTACGGTTCATCGGGGACCATCTCGGCGCCAAGCCTGAGCCTGTTCGGCCATGACCTCAACACTCCGCTCGGGCGCTACCTGCTGACCCTGGTCACGGTGCTGCTGCTGACCTGGGTGGCGCGCAACCTGGTGAACAGCCAGATCGGCCGCAACTGGATGGCGATCCGCGACATGGACACCGCCGCCGCGGTCATCGGCATCGGCGTGGTGCGCTACAAGCGCCTGGCGTTTGCCGTCAGCTCGTTCTACCTGGGGATCGCCGGCGCGCTCTGGGCCTTTGCCTACCTGGGCACGGCCAGCGCCGGCAGCTTCGATATCAATCGCTCATTCCAGATCCTGTTCATCATCATTATCGGCGGCATGGGCAGCCTCGCCGGCAACTTCGTCGGCGCGGCCTTTATCAGCCTGCTGCCGATCTTTCTCAGCCACGCCGGGCAGGCGCTGTTTGGCGGCGCGGTGGATGCCGGGCAGTTGCAGAACCTGCAGAAAATCATCTTCGGCGTGCTGATCATCGTGTTCCTGATCAAGGAGCCCGAGGGCCTGATCCGCCTGCTCGGCAACTTCAGGCAACGGCTGGCGCACTGGCCGCTGCGTTTCTGACCCCATCCCGTTCAACCCCTATTTCGTTAGAGAACCACTATGCGTGCATCCTTGAGAGCGACTTTCCTGAAACTCAGCCTGGCCCGCGCCGCCCTGGCGCTCGCGGCGTTTGCCAGTGTGGTGCCTGCGGCCCAGGCCGGTCCGGACCAGCAGTTTTTTCCCCTGGCCACCTACCGGGTCGGGGCGTATGCCTCCAGCGGCGTGCAGGTCTGGGCGGGGATGATCGACTACCTGAACTACATCAATCAGGTCGAAGGCGGGATCAACGGGGTCAAGCTGGTCTGGCAGGAATGCGAGACCGAATGGACGGCAGAGAAGGGCATCGAATGTTATGAGCGCTTCAAGAAAGGCCTGGATGGGGCGCCGGTCGCGGTCTACCAGCCCAACGGCGCACCGGCGGCCTATGCCTTGAGTGAGCGCGCGGAGGTCGACAAGATCCCGCTGATCACCCTCGGTTACGGGCGCACCGAGGCCACCGACGGCACGGTGTTCCCCTATAACTTCCCGGTGATGCTGACCTTCTACAGCGAAGCCTCGACCCTGGTGAACTACATCGCCCAGCGCGAAGGGGGCTTCGACAAGCTCAAGGGCAAGAAGATCGCCACCGTCTACCACGACTCGGCCTATGGCCGCGAAACCCTCGGCCCGCTGAAATTGCTGGCGCAGAAATACGGCTTCGAGAATATCCAGATCCCGGTTGCCGATCCGGGCAACGAGCAGTCGGCGCAGTGGCGGCAGGTCCGTCAGTTGAACCCGGACTGGGTGTTCCTGCGTACCTGGGGCGTGTCGACCCCGGTGGCGGTGAAGACCGCGGCGCGCTTCGGCTTTCCGGTGGACCATATCGTCGGCGATATCTGGGCCAGTTCCAGCGAAGACGTACTGCCGGCCGGCGCGGCGGCCAAGGGCTACCTGGCCTTGACCCCGTACCCGGCGGGCAGCGATTTCGAGATCCACAAGCGCCTCAAGCAGTCCATCCTCGACCCGGGCAAGAGTGATCTCAAGGACCTGAAAAACTTCGGCAGCGTCTACTACAACTCCGGGCTGGTGAATGCCGCCGTGGCGGTCGAGGCGATCCGCACCGCCCAGGGCAAGTTCGGCAAGCGCCCGCTCAACGGCGAGGAAGGGCGCTGGGGCCTGGAACATCTGAATATCGACGATGCGCGGCTCAAGGCCATGGGTTACCTGGGTCTGATGCAGAACCTCAAGCTCTCTTGCCGTGACCACGAAGGCGGCGGTTCGGCCCGGGTGCAGCAGTGGGACGGCAGCCAGTGGACCCTGGTCAGCGAATGGATCGCCGCCGATCGCGCTTTGCTGCGGCCGCTGATCGACGAAAAGTCGGCCGCCTTCGCCAAGGAAAAAAACCTCACGCCGCGCACCTGCACTGGGGATGAATAAGCCATGAGCCACGCCGCCAGCGCCGTTTCGAGCGACCCGCTGTTACAGGTCCGGGACATTGAAGTGATCTACGACGGCGCGATTCTGGCCGTGGCCGGGGTCTCCCTGAGTGTGCCCAGGGGCGGCATCGTTGCCTTGCTCGGGGCCAACGGCGCGGGCAAGAGCACCACGCTCAAGGCCATCTCCGGGCTGGTGCGGGCCGAGCGCGCGGAGGTCAGCCGGGGCAGCATCGAGTTTCTCGGCCGCGACACTGCGGGCGTCGACCCCAGCCACCGGGTGCGCCAGGGCATGGTCCATGTGCTGGAGGGGCGCCATGTGTTCCCGCAGTTGACGGTGGAAGACAACTTGCGCAGCGGCGGGTTTGTCCGGGGCCTGAGCCGGCGCGAACTGGCTCAGGACCTGGAGCGGATCTACGCCTGGTTCCCGCGCCTGAAAACCAAACGCAAGACCCAGGCCGGCCTGACCTCCGGCGGCGAACAGCAGATGGTCGCCATCGGCCGCGCGCTGATGACCCGTCCTACTTTGGTACTGCTCGACGAACCGTCCATGGGTTTGGCGCCTATTATCGTCCAGGAGATTTTCCAGATCGTCGCCCAGCTCAATCGCGAGGCGCAGGTGAGCTTTCTGATCGCCGAGCAAAACATTAATGTGGCGCTCAAATATGCTTCCAGTGCCTACGTGCTCGACACCGGGCGCGTGGTGCTGTCGGGCAGCGCCGACGAGTTGCTGGCCCGTGGCGACCTGCATGATTTCTACCTAGGTAAACACTGACCGTGAGAACCCCATGAGCGAACCACACAACGCCCAGGTCCACCCCGAGACCGGCAGCGCCGATATCCTGATTGTCGGTGGCGGGCTCAGCGGAGCCTTGCTCGCCGGGCAGCTGTTGCGCTTGCCGGGACGGCGCCGGGTGGTGGTGCTCGAGTCGCGCAGCGAGCTGGGGCGCGGCGAGGCCTACAGCGCGGTGGAGTTGGGCCATACCCTGAACGGCAATGCTGCGCGCATGAGTGTCGACCCGGACAACGCCGATGACCTGACCCAATGGCTGACCCGCTACCTGGCGGACGGCGGCTGGCCCGAGGCGCACGAGCAAGGGGTGCCGATCAGCGAGTTGTTTCCGCCACGGGGCCTTTTCGGCCTGTATGCCCAGCAATGGCTGGCCCAGGCCGAAGCGCTCGGCGCGCGCGAGGGATCGACCGTGCGCCATGTCCGAGGCGAAGTGGTGGACCTTGAGATCGATGCCGACGGCACGCTGCTGACCCTGGCCGATGGACGCCAACTGCGAGGCGCCTATGGGGTGCTGGCCACCGGCATGTTTCCCGCCGCGCGCACGCCGCAGACCGAATCCAGTGGCTTGAATGCAGCGGCGCTGGACCCCTGGGATGTGCAGGCCATGGCCCGGCTGGACCCGCAGGCGAGGGTGCTGATCATCGGCTCCGGGTTGACCATGGTCGATGCCGTGGTGTCCCTGGAACAGGCCGGGCATCGCGGGCCGATCGAGGTGTTTTCCCGCCATGGCCTGTTGCCCCATGTCCGTCGCCAGCCGCCGGTGTGGGAAGACTTCCTGGCCCGGGATCCGGGTATTCGCAGCCCCCGGCAATTGCTGCGCGAGCTGCGCCGTCAATGTAGGGCGGCAATTGCCCAGGGGATTGACTGGCAGGCACCTTTGGACACGGTGCGTGCCCATATCGGCCGCCTGTGGAGCCAGGCCAGCGACCGCCAGCGCCGCCAGTTCGTGCGCCATGTACGGCCCTGGTGGGAGAGCCATCACCATCGCTCGCCACCCTTGAGCGCCGAGCTGGTGGCGCGCCTGCATGAGCAGGGCCGGTTGCGGATCCACGCGGCGTCGTTCCAGGGCCTGGAGCCTGGAGCGGGTGGGCGCCTGGCAATTCGCATCCGCCGCCGTGGGGAGTCGCACACCACCCAGGTGCCGGGTGATGCGCTGATCAACTCCAGCGGTATCGAATACGACTGGCGCCGGGTGGCGCGCGCGCTGCCCCGGCAATTGCTGGCCCGGGGCCTGATCCAGCCCGGCCCGCTGGCCCTGGGGATTGCCGCCGACCCCGGTGGCGCGGTGCTGGATGCCCAGGGGCAGGTGTCCAGTCGCCTATTCGCCATGGGCCCGCCACTGCGTGGCCTGTGGTGGGAAAGTACCGCCGTGACCGACGTCGCCCTGCAGGCCAAGCACCTGGCGGCACGCCTGGCCGCGCTGCCCCTGTAGCCGCTACGGCAGGCTGACCCAGCGTTGTTCCAGGGCCGCTAGGCGGATGGCCGTGGCCAGGCGCTCGACTTCCCAGGCCTCCTGGAAGTCGGTGCCGCCCAGGCCCTGGCCGGCTACGGCCATCAGCAGCTCGTGAACCTCCAGGGTCTTCAGTTCGTTGTAACCCAACTGGTGGCCGGGAGCGGGGCTGAAGGCGGCGTAGCCGGGCAGGTCGGGGCCGGCCAGCAGGCGCTGGAATCCTGCTTCGCCGGCACGGTACAGCCGCAGTTCGTTGAGTCGTTCCTGGTCGAAGGCCAGGGTGCCGCGAGTGCCGCTGATCTCGAAGCTCAGGTGGTTTTTGTAGCCATGCTTGAGCCAACTGCTGCTGAACGTCCCCCGGGCGCCGTTGGCGAAACGCAACAGGGCGTGGGCCTGATCGTCCACGGCAATCGGCCGTTGTTCCTGGCTGCCGTTGCTGGCCGGGCGCTGGCGGTGCACGGTCTGGGTGTCGGCGCATACGGCGCTGACCGGGCCCATCAGGTAGCGGGCCATGGCCAGCAGGTGGCTGCCAAGGTCGGCCAGGGCGCCGCCGGCGTGCTGCGGGTCGCAGCGCCAGGACCAGGGCGAAGCCGAGTCGGCCATGAAGTCTTCGCTGAACTCACCCTGGAAGCTGAGCAACTGCCCCAGTTCGCCAACCTCGATCAGCTCGCGAGCGCGGACGATCATCGGGTTGTGCTGGTAGTTGTAGCCGACCCGAGTCACCACGCCAGCAGCCTTGGCCGCCTGCTGCATCTGTTCGGCCTGCTCGACGCTGACTGCCAGCGGCTTTTCGCAATACACCGCTTTGCCGGCCGCCAGCGCAGCCATCGCCATGGGGAAGTGCAGGTGGTTGGGGGTGGTGATGGCCACCAGGTGCACCTTGGGGTTGGCGATCAACTGCTGCCAGTCGCCGTGGGCCCGCTCAAAACCCCAGGCCGCCGCGCAGTGTTCGGCCCGCTGGCAATCGGCATCGGCCAGGGCGGCCAGGTGCAGACGCATGGGCAATTCGAACACCGCGCTTACATGACGAAACGCCAAGGCGTGGGCCCGGCCCATAAAGCCGGTGCCGATCAGACCAATTCCAAGCTCATGCATAGCCGCGCCCTTCAGAATTTTTATTTTAAGAAGGGCTATTTATGGAATAAATATTCGCTAATTGCAATCCGTGGAATAAAAATTCACACGCGCCAGTAACCGCTGCCGAGCCCGCGAGGCTGCAACAGGCGCCATTGCATTTCAGTGTGATTGGGTTGTTCGGGAGGGCCAGCGCAGCCTAGCGGCAGCGGTTACAAGTGCTAGGCTGCGCTGGCCGCAACAGGCGCCATGGTCTTTCAGATGGAGTCGTGTCGTCCGACAGCAGACGAACTCAGGAAAGGAACCCGCCATCCACATTCAAGGCCACGCCGGTGGTGTAGCTGGAGGCATCGCTGGCCAGGTACAGCACGGCGCCGGCCATTTCGCTGGGGTCGGCCACGCGCTTGAGGGGGATTTGCGCCAGTGCGGTCTTGAGGATGGCGTCATTCTTCACCAGGGCCGAGGCGAATTTGGTGTCGGTCAGGCCCGGCAGCAGGGCGTTGCAACGGATGCCGAACTGCGCGCACTCCTTGGCGAAGACCTTGGTCATGTTGATCACCGCAGCCTTGGTCACCGAATAGATGCCCTGGAAGATCCCCGGCGATATGCCATTGATCGACGCCACGTTGATGATGCTGCCGCCACCGTTGTCGCGCATCAGCTTGCCGGCTTCCACCGACATGAAGAAATAGCCGCGAATGTTCACGTCGACGGTTTTCTGGAACGCGCCCAGGTCGGTGTCCAGCACGTTGCAGAACTGCGGGTTGGTGGCCGCGTTGTTGACCAGGATGTCCAGGCGCCCGAATTGCTCGCGAATGCCGGCGAAAACCTGGCTGATCTGCTCCATTTCCCCGATATGGCAGGCAATCGCCGTGGCCTTGCCGCCGTCGGCAATGATGGCGTCGGCCACGTGCTGGCAACCTTCGAGCTTGCGGCTCGACACAATCACGTGGGCACCTTGCTGGGCCAGAAGCTTGGCGATGGCTTCACCGATACCGCGGCTGGCGCCGGAAACGAAAGCGATCTTGCCATCGAGGTCGAACAACTGGGTCTTGGACATGGTTATTCCTTGTTGTAGGCGAGGGGCGCCATCAGAGGCTGGATTTCTGGATGACTTGCAGGCTCATCTGCTCCAGCAGTTTGTTCATGTGAATGAACTGCGCGAAGCGTTTGTCCTGGGTCTGACCGTGGAAGAAGCGGTAGTAGATCTGCTGCACGATGCCCGCCAGGCGGAACAGGCCGTAGGTGTAATAGAAGTCGAAGTTGCCAATCTCGATGCCTGAGCGCTCGGCGTAGTAATCGACGAACTGCTGGCGGGTCAGCATGCCCGGGGCGTTGCTCGGTTGCCGGCGCATCAGTTGCACTGCTGGTGGGTCGCCGGCTTCGATCCAGTAGGCCAGGGTGTTGCCCAGGTCCATCAGCGGATCGCCGAGGGTGGTCAGCTCCCAGTCGAGCACGCCGATGATCTGCATCGGGTTGGCGGGGTCGAGGATCACGTTGTCGAAGCGGTAGTCGTTATGCACGATGCTCGAGGTCGGGTGGTCGGCCGGCATCTTGTCGTTGAGCCAGGCTTTCACCGCTTCCCATTTCGGCGCGTCCGGGGTCAGGGCTTTCTCGTAGCGGTCGCTCCAGCCGCCGATCTGGCGTTTGACATAGCCTTCGGGCTTGCCCAGGTCGGCCAGGCCGCAGGCGTTGTAGTCCACGCGATGCAGTTCGACGAACTTGTCGATAAAGCTCTTGCACAGGGCTTGGGTCTGGTTCGCGTCCAGGCCCAGCTCCGGCGGCAGGTCCGAGCGCAGGATGATGCCCTTGACCCGTTCCATCACATAGAACTCGGCGCCGATCAGCGACTCATCGGTGCAGTGCACATAGGCTTTGGGGCAGTAGGGGAAACCGTCTTTGAGCTGATTGAGAATGCGGTACTCGCGGCCCATGTCATGGGCCGACTTGGCCTTGTGGCCGAAGGGCGGGCGGCGCAGGACGAACTCCTGTTCCGGGTATTCCAGCAAGTAGGTGAGGTTCGAAGCGCCGCCCGGAAACTGGCTGATCTGCGGTGTACCGCTAAGGCCTGGAATATGCGCCTTGAGGTACGGATCGATCAGGTTGGCATCAAGTTCTTCGCCGGAACGAGTACGGGTGGACTGGTCAGTAAGCGCCATGCTTATCCCTTCTGCTTATTCTGGAGGCCAGAGATTATTGGCTAATCTAATGCGCACACCGGGCCGCCACAATCGTGGCGGGCCTTTATAGGTGAGCGTGTTGCCGGGCAATCATTGCTTTTGATACAAGCGTTTGAAAACCCCAGGCCTGACTCTAGTTCAGTTCGGCGCAGGCAGGGTGAGGGGCGTCAGCAAGGGTTGGCCGGAGAAGTAGGCCCGCAGGTTTTTACCGACCATTTCCACAGTGTCGCGGGCGGCTTCCGGCGAATGGCCGGCGACATGGGGCGTCAGCACCACGTTGTGCAGCCCCTTCAACTCCTCGGGAACCTGGGGCTCGTGATCGAACACATCGAGGGCCGCGCCGGCGATGCTGCGCTGCTCCAGGGCGTGCAGCAGGGCGGCGGTATCGACCACGCTGGCGCGGGCGATGTTCACCAGAAAACCATCGGGCCCGAGGGCCGCCAGCACCTGTTTGTCGATCAACTGCCGGGTGTCGGTGCCGCCCGGGGTGGCGATGACCAGGTAATCCGATTGGCGCGCCAGCTCGGCCGGGGTTTCGCAATAGTGGTAGGGCAGGTCGGTGCGCGGCCGGCGGTTGTGGTAGCTCACGCTCATGTCAAAGCCCAGGGCGCAGCGTTTGGCGATGGCCAGGCCCACCGCGCCCAGGCCGAGAATCCCCAGGCGTTTGCCGGCCAGGGACGGGCGCATGACCTTGGGCCATTCGCCACGGCGCACAGCGGCATCGGCCCGGGGAATGTCACGCACCAGGCTCAGCAGCAGCGCCAGGGCATGGTCGGCCACCGACGAGGCGTTGACTCCGGCGCCATTGGTCACGGCAATTCCGCGGTTGCTGGCGGCCTGCAGGTCGACCTGTTCATAACCGGCGCCGATCACGCAGATGATTTCCAGGTGCGGCAAGGCGGCGATTTCTTCGGCATGCAGGCCCAGCGGACCACGGGTCAGCACGGCGTTGATCTGCCCGGCATGGGTCTTGATGGCTTGGGCGCGCTCACTGGGCGTGGGTGCGAGGATCAGGTGAAAGCCTTGGGCTTCGAGAATTGGCAGGTATTCGTTGATGGTTTCAACCAGGACCAGAACAGTGGCGGGCATGGCGGGTTCCTGAGGCGGAGGACAGGGCGCTCAAGAGTGCTGGTTGGAGGGGCTTTTGGCAATCGCCGTCGGTGCGCAAAGGTTCAGGCCAGAGGCCTCGCAATCAGGTCTTGAGGAAAAGCCCGCCAGGGCGGCGGGCTGATCAGGGTGGCGTCAGAACGCGATATCCACGGTGTTTTCCAGGCGTACGAAGGCACCGTTGAGGGTGGCGTTGTGGTGATCGATGATCGCCTTGGCCGTCAGCACGGGAGTGTCCATGCAAGTGTGGGCATCGGCTACCAGCACGGGCGCAAAACCCAGGTCTGCGGCGGCGCGGCAGGTGCTGTCGATGCAGTATTGAGTCTTCATGCCGACGATCACCAGTTGGCCGATGTCGGCAGCGTGCAGGCGCTCGGCCAGTTCGGTGCCGAAGAAGCAGTTGGGGCGGGTCTTGTCGAACAGGGTGTCGTGTTGCTCATCCAGCTCCAGTGTCGGCAGCAACTGCCACAACGGGCTGCCGGCATGAATGGGCGACTCGGCCGGGCCGGTGTGGCGCACGGCGAAGATCGGCACGCCGGCCTGGCGGGCGCGGCGGATCAGTTGGTTGATGTTTTCCAGTACGCGTTCGCGTTCGAAAGGTTTGTCCGGGCCGTTGAACAGTCCGACTTGCATGTCGACGACCAGCAGGGCGGGGCGCTTGGCTTGGGCTGATGGCATGGTGTTTCTCCTTGAAAGCCAGCTGGACGGAGAAACAAAAGGCCCCGTCCATCGCTGGCGGGGCCTTGGTGTCACTGCGCTGTATTCAACTCTCGCAGCCACCATCCGACCCGCCGAAGGCAGTCGTGGTGGTGGAGGTGGGGTTGAGCGCGTAAATATTCATGGGGTCCGATCATGCCGTCGTCGCCCCAGGGCTGTCAACGTCGCGCGCGCCATTCACACTGGTCCCTGTAGCCGCTGCCGAGCCCGCGAGGCTGCGCTGGTCGGAGCGGGCGCCGTGGAGTGTCAGGTATGGACACGTTGCTGCTGATGGCCAGCGTCCGAACGCGGCCCGAGCCGTCGGCAGCGGCTATAGCCATGCCGGCAAATACACCGTTCCTCAGCTAAGTCTTTGCTTCTGTTACCGAATCCCGGACAATCGCGCCCCTGTTTCGACCAGGGCGCTGCCTGTCGGGTTTTCCGACTCGTCCTGGCCGAGTGGCAAATGACCGGAATGCGGAGATCCGACCGGATGAATGATCAGGCCAATAGCGTTGATCAACGCTTTGAAGCGGCAGCCCCAGCGACCCTCAGTCGCTGGGATCGCCATGACACCACCTGGATGCTGGGCCTGTTCGGCACCGCCATCGGTGCGGGTACCCTGTTTCTGCCCATCAACGCGGGCCTGGGCGGTTTCTGGCCGCTGCTGATCCTGGCGCTGCTGGCATTCCCCATGACTTTCTACGCCCACCGGGGCCTGACCCGCTTCGTGCTTTCCGGGCGTGACGGTGCGGACATCACTGACGTGGTGGAAGAGCATTTCGGGCTCACCGCCGGCGCATTGATCACGCTCCTGTACTTCCTCGCGATCTTCCCGATCCTGCTGATCTACAGCGTGGCCCTGACCAATACCGTCGACAGCTTCATGACCCACCAGCTGCACATCGCGCCGCCGCCCCGGGCGATCCTGGCCCTGCTGCTGATTTTTGGCCTGCTGGCGGTGGTGCGCTGTGGCGAGCAGGTGATCGTCAAGGCCATGAGCCTGATGGTCTATCCGTTCATCGTTGCCTTGCTGTTCCTGGCGGTGTTCCTGATCCCGCACTGGAATGGCGGCATCCTCGCCACCGTCAGCGATGTCCCCGCGCCTTCGGCCTTCCTGCATACCCTGTGGCTGGCGATTCCGGTGATGGTGTTTTCGTTCAACCATTCGCCGATCATCTCGGCCTTTGCCGTGGACCAGAAGCGCCGCTATGGCGAACACGCCGAACAGCGCAGCTCGCAGATCCTGTCCCGCGCCCACCTGTTGATGGTGGGCATGGTGCTGTTCTTCGTCTTCAGTTGCGTGCTGACCCTGTCGCCGGCGCAACTGGCCGAAGCCAAGGTCCAGAACCTGTCGATCCTGTCCTACCTGGCCAACCACTTCAACAACCCGACCATCGAATTCGCCGCGCCGTTGATTGCGTTCGTGGCCATTGCCAAGTCCTTCCTCGGCCACTACATCGGTGCCAGCGAAGGCCTCAAGGGCCTGATCGGCAAGAGCGGCCGGCGCCCGGGATCGAAAACCCTGGACCGGGTCACCGCCGCTTTCATGCTGGTGATCTGCTGGGCCGTGGCGACCCTCAACCCGAGCATCCTGACGATGATCGAGACCATGGGCGGCCCGGTGATCGCGACGATCCTGTTCCTGATGCCGATGTACGCCATCCACAAGGTGCCGGCCATGGCTCGTTATCGCGGTCAGGCTTCCAATGTCTTCGTGACCCTGGTCGGCCTGGTGGCGATCTCGGCGCTGGTGTATTCCCTGAGCGTCTGATCTGCCGAGCTCCACTGACCGCCCCGGGTTGCCGCCCGGGGCGGTTTTTTTTGCCTGGAACAAGGCGCGACATAGGCACGCTCGCCGAGATATCTGATTGATATCAAGAGTCTTGCCGCGATAGCGACTAAGCTTGGGGGCCACGATCGACCTCCAGGATTGCATCGCCTTGCCGTCTCCCGAACTCCCTGTTGTCCAGCGTCCGGAACGCTCCCGTGACCTGCTGGCCGGCCTGTCCATTGCCGGCCTGTTACTGCCCGAGGCGGTTGCCTATTCGAGCATCGCCGCCTTGCCGCCCCAGGCCGGGGTGATTGCCCTGTTTGCCGGCCTGCTGTGTTATGGCCTGCTGGGTAACAGCCGGTTTGCGATTGTCTCCGCGACCTCTTCTTCCGCGGCCGTGCTCGCGGCGGCGACCCTGTCTCTGGCCGGCGGTGACAGTGCCTTGCGCATGAGCCTGGCGTTTGCGCTGGTGCTGTTGACCGGCGGCTTCTTCGTCCTGGCCGGATTGTTCCGCCTGGGCGGGGTCACGGCCTTTATCGCCAAGCCGGTGCTGCGCGGCTTTGCCTTCGGCCTGGCCCTGACCATCGTCATGAAGCAGGTGGCCAGCGTGGTCGGGGTCCACCTCACGGACCCCAACCTGGTGCGGTTCCTGCCGCAGTTGCTGGAGCAACTGCCGCAGTGGAACTGGGCCGGCGCCGCCGTGGCGCTCACCGCGTTGCTGGTGCTTTGGCTGTGCGGGCGGATTCGCTACCTGCCGGGCGGGTTGCTGGTGGTAATCCTCGGCATCGCCGCCGGGCAGTGGCTGGACCTCGAGGCCCACGGGGTCAAGCTGATCGGGGTGATTGAACTCAAGCTGGAAGTGCCGAACCTGCCGGTGCTGCCGTTTGCCGACTGGTTGCGCCTGGGGGAGCTGGGCTTTGCCATGGTGATGATCCTGTATGCCGAGTCCTATGGCTCCATCAGCTCATTTGCCCTGAAGCACGGCGACCGGGTGTCGTCCAACCGAGACCTGCTGGCCCTGGGCGCGTCCAACCTGCTCTCGGGGCTGTTTCACGGGATGCCGGTCGGCGCCGGTTATTCCGCGACCTCGGCCAACGAAGCTGCCGGCGCCACCTCGCGCCTGGCGGGGCTGACGGCGGCACTGGTGATGCTGGTGATCGTGCTGACGGTATTGCCCTATATCGCCCTGACCCCGGAGCCGGTGCTGGCGGCGATCGTGATTCACGCCCTGGGGCGAGGCCTGAGTCTGGAGCCCCTGGGGCGTTATTTCATCTGGCGTCGCGACCGGCTGCTGGTGATCTGCGCGGTGGCCGCGGTGTTGGTGCTGGGGGTGCTGGACGGCCTGCTGATGGCGGTCGGGGTGAGTATCGTGCTGATGCTGCGCCAGCTTTCGGGGGCGGATATCCAGATTCTCGGGCAGTTGGGCAGCGGGCATGATTTTGTCGACCTCAATCGCCATCCCCAGGCCCGGCAAGTCCCCGGGGTGTTGATCCTGCGGCCGAGCGAGGCGTTGTTCTTTGCCAACGCGGAACGGATCCTGGGCGGTGCGCTACGGCTGATCCGGCATGCCGAGGCGCCGGTGCACACGGTGGTGCTGAGCCTGGAGGAATCCCCCAACCTGGACGGCACCAGTATCGAGGTCCTGGACGATTTCTTTCTGCGGGTCAGCCAGGAACACAAGGGCCTGGCCCTGGCCCGGGTCAAGCACAGGGCGCGGGCCGCCTTGCTTGCGCTGCCTTCGACCGAGGCCCTCGGGGTGCTGATCAGCGGCACCAGTGTCGATGACACGGTGCAGGCGGCGCTCAATCTCCGGCCCGCCGAGGACAAATCCCAGGCATAAAAAAACGCCGCGTATTGTGGAATACGCGGCGTTCTTCAGTGCTTTACAACGTTAGGCTTGGATCACCGGAATGTTGGCATTCGCGGCAGCCTCACGGAATTCGGCGATCTGGTCAAAACTCAGGTAGCGATACACATCGCTGGCCATGGTGTTGATCTGAGCGGCGTATTCCATGTACTCCTCGACGGTCGGCAGGCGACCCAGGATCGAAGCCACCGACGCCAGCTCGGCCGAAGCCAGGTAGACGTTCGCGCCATCACCCAGACGGTTCGGGAAGTTACGGGTCGAAGTCGACACAACGGTCGAGTTCGGCTCTACGCGTGCCTGGTTACCCATGCACAGCGAGCAGCCCGGCATTTCCATGCGCGCGCCAGCCTTGCCGTAGATGCCGTAGTAGCCTTCTTCGGTCAGTTGGTGAGCGTCCATCTTGGTCGGCGGCGACAGCCACAGACGGGTTGGCAGCTGGCCCTTGACCTGATCCAGCAGCTTACCGGCAGCGCGGAAGTGACCGATGTTGGTCATGCACGAACCGATGAACACTTCGTCGATCTTCTCGCCAGCAACGCTGGACAGCAGACGGGCGTCGTCCGGGTCGTTCGGCGCGCAGAGCACAGGCTCCTTGATTTCAGCCAGGTCGATTTCGATGACTTCGGCGTATTCGGCGTCGGCATCAGCCACCATCAGCTCAGGGTTGGCGATCCAGGCTTCCATCGCTTGAGCACGACGTTCCAGGGTCCGCGCATCGCCGTAGCCTTCGCCGATCATCCAGCGCAGCAGGGTGATGTTGGAGCTCAGGTACTCGGTGATCGACTCTTTCGACAGCTTGATGGTGCAACCGGCAGCCGAACGTTCGGCCGAGGCGTCGGACAGCTCGAAGGCTTGTTCGATGCTCAGGTTGTCCAGGCCTTCGATTTCCAGGATGCGGCCGGAGAAGGCGTTCTTCTTGCCTTTCTTTTCTACGGTCAGCAGGCCAGCCTGGATCGCGTAGTAAGGAATGGCGTGAACCAGGTCACGCAGGGTGATACCCGGTTGCATTTCGCCCTTGAAGCGCACCAGGATCGATTCCGGCATGTCCAGTGGCATAACACCCGTGGCGGCGGCGAACGCTACCAGGCCGGAACCGGCCGGGAACGAGATGCCCATCGGGAAACGGGTGTGGGAGTCACCACCGGTGCCGACGGTGTCCGGCAGCAGCATGCGGTTCAGCCAGCTGTGGATGATGCCGTCGCCTGGACGCAGCGATACACCGCCACGGGTCATGATGAAGTCAGGCAGGGTGTGGTGGGTGGTCACGTCGATCGGCTTTGGATAGGCCGCGGTGTGGCAGAACGACTGCATCACCAGATCGGTGGAGAAGCCCAGGCACGCCAGGTCTTTCAGTTCGTCACGGGTCATTGGACCGGTGGTGTCCTGGGAGCCGACGGTGGTCATTTTCGGTTCGCAGTAAGTACCAGGACGAACGCCTGCTACGCCGCACGCCTTGCCGACCATTTTCTGCGCCAGGGTGAAACCCTTGGTGCTTTCAGCCGGTGCTTCAGGCTTCTTGAACAGGTCCGACGGTGGCAGACCCAATTCGGTACGGGCTTTCTCGGTCAGGCCACGGCCGATGATCAGCGGGATACGGCCGCCGGCACGAACTTCGTCCAACAGGACCGGGGTCTTCATTTCGAAGGTGGTCAGGACTTCATCGGTGCCGTGTTTGCAGACTTTGCCAGCATGGGGGTACAGGTCGATCACGTCGCCCATGTTCATGTTGGTAACGTCGAACTCGATAGGCAGTGCGCCGGCATCTTCCATGGTGTTGTAGAAGATGGGAGCGATCTTGCTGCCGAAGCAGAAGCCGCCAGCGCGCTTGTTCGGCACGTAAGGAACGTCGTCGCCGAAGAACCACAGTACGGAGTTGGTGGCCGACTTACGCGACGAACCGGTACCGACCACGTCACCGACGTAGGCGATCGGGAAGCCTTGGCCGCGCATTTCTTCGATCTGCTTCATCGGGCCGGTCTTGCCTTGCTCGTCCGGCACGATGCCTTCGCGAGCCATTTTCAGCATGGCCAGGGCGTGCAGCGGGATGTCAGGGCGGGACCAGGCATCCGGGGCAGGGGACAGGTCGTCGGTGTTGGTTTCGCCGGTGACCTTGAACACGCGCAGGCTGATCTTGTCGGCCAGGGTTGGGCGGTTCTTGAACCACTCGCCGTCGGCCCAGGACTGGATCACGGCTTTGGCGTGCTGGTTGCCGGCCTTGGCTTTTTCAGCCACGTCGTGGAACGCATCGAACATCAGCAGGGTGTGCTTGAGTTGGGCGGCAGCGACCGGCGCCAGCTCGGCGTCGTCCAGCAGTTCGACCAGGGTCACGATGTTGTAGCCGCCTTGCATGGTGCCGAGCAGTTCAACAGCGCGTTTCTTGTCGATCAGAGGGGAAGTGGCTTCGCCCTTGGCCAGGGCAGACAGGAAACCGGCCTTGACGTAAGCAGCTTCGTCAACGCCTGGTGGAATGCGGTTGGTGATCAGGTCAACGAGGAATTCTTCTTCGCCAGCCGGAGGATTTTTCAGCAGCTCGACCAGGCCTGCGGTTTGTTCGGCGTTAAGCGGCTGGGGAACGATACCCAGGGCTGCACGCTCTTCGATATGTTTGCGGTAGGCTTCAAGCACAGTTATTACCCTCATCAGTGGTCCCAAATGGGTGTCCGGGACGCTCATCCCGAAATTGCCGTACTCATGCGCTGCGTGGCGTTGTGGGCCACTTAGCCAGAATTACCGACAATTCCTTACAGAAGCTGCTTTCAAAGTTTTACGCCTGCAGAACGGGGAGCTGATGAGGGTTGGCGTTGGGCTTTTCCCCGCTGGAAAAACCCTTCGCCAACACCGTTCTGAAGGAACGACTGTGCTCGTGACGCTTTGAAAACAGCTTCAAACGGACATTGGCGCCTAAAAAGGCTGGCTGATTCTACGGGAAAAAAAATTTAAAGGTAAGTTAGGCCCCGAAGTTTGAGGGGTGATCAATGTTAGACAAAGGGCTAACATGCGCTCCTGTTTTGCTTTTCCGCGTACTCCCTACCTATGCCCAATCAGACTATCAAGACTCCCTGCGTCGGCCTCTGCTCCACTGTCTACGGTGATTTGGTGTGCCGTGGCTGCAAGCGCTTCCACCATGAAGTGATTCACTGGAATGGCTACAACGAGGAAGAAAAACGCGCGGTGTGGCTGCGTCTGGAACAGCTGCTGGTGCAGGTGATGGCCGGCAAACTGGAGATTTTCGACGCCCAGCGCCTGCGCGGGCAGCTGGAGGCGCGCAAGATCCGCTTTGTGCCGCACCAGTCGCAATACTGCTGGGCCTACCAGTTGATCGCCCGTGGGGCGCGGGTCATCAGCCAGCTGGATGCCTACGGGATGGTGTTGCTGCCGGAGTTCCGCGACTGGAGCCTGCCGGAACTGCGCGATGCCATTGATCGGGAATTCTTCCTGTTGTCGGAAGCCCACTACCAGCGCTACATCGCGCCGGGGTTTCTCAAGGACGCATTTGGCGCCTGAGTGAACACCTGTGGCGAGGGGATTTGCTGTGGCGAGGGAGCTTGCTCCCGCTGGCCTGTGCAACAGGCCCCAACCCTGTCACGTCAAGCTGCCTGACCCACCGCCGCGCCCTCATTTACGGCCGCTGCGCGCCCGTGCGGGAGCGAGCTCCCTCGCCACAAGAGCGCAATGCCCGCGCTAACAGGCTTTTCAGCCCTTGGCCGCCAACTCCTCCAGGTGGTCCATCATTTCCTGCGGCTTGAGCACCAGCACGTCGCTTTCCAGGGAATCGAGCACCACTTCCGCGGTATTGCCGATCAGGGCGCCCGACAGCCCGGTGCGTGCCACGGTGCCGATGATGGTCACCGCCGCCTGCAACTGGTGGGCGGTGTGGGGGATCAGCACATCCGCCGGGCCTTCTTCGATATGCAGGTGCGCGTCGTCGATGTCGAATTCGGCCTGGAACGCCTTGCACTGCTCGCGGTAGCGCGCCTCGATGGTTTCCTTGAGTTGGAACACCGGGTCGGCCGCCGACAGCATGGGCGAGGGGTGGGCGCTGATCACATGCAGCCGGGCCTTGGCCAGGCTGGCGATGTCGAAGCCGTGGTCGACGATGCTGTTGTGCAGGGCGCGGTGTTCGCCGTCGGTGTTGCCGACGTCGATGGCCGCCAGGATCACCTGGCCGGCCCAGGGCTTGGAGGTCTTGACCAGCAGCACCGGGGTCGGGCAGTAGCGCAGAAGCTTCCAGTCGGCAGGGGTGAGCAGGGCCTTTTTCAGCGGGTTGTCGGCAAAGTGCTGCTTGATCACCAGGCCACAGCCCTCGGCCTGCTGCACGTCGATGATGGTCTGGTGCAGGCTGTCATTCCAGGCCTGCTCGGTGGTCACGCTGTAGCCCTCGCTCGACAGGCTGCTCTTGAGCACGCTGAGCAGCGCCGAATGCTCGTGCTTTTTATCGCAGACCAGCAGGTGCAGGTGGGCCTGGGTCACCCCGGCGATCAGCTTGGCGCGCTTGAGCGCGAGGCTTTCGGAATGCTCGGGCTCGATAACCACCAGGATGCTGCGGATGGCTTGCATGTCGGGATCTCCAGAAGGGATGAGGGCGTGCCTGCACAACTATAGTTGCTGCGCACCGGGCAGGATGTTGATGCACATCAAGCGGCGCGACTGGTGGTCTGTGGCGCGGCCGGTATAATCGGCGCCCTTCGCCGTGAACCTTTTGTCCGTGAGCCTCATGTTATTGACCCGTGATATTGCCGCCGCCCTGCCTTGTGAGTCCTTTGCCCCGCTGGAAATGCAGCTATGAGTCTGCCGGAAATTCACGAGTTCCTCGGCTGCCGCACCCCGGATGGCTGGGTCCAGGCCGCGCTGGCGGATCAGGAAACCCTGCTCATCGACCACAAGAACTGCGAGTTCAAGGCCGCCAGCACCGCCCTGAGCCTGATCGCCAAGTACCACTCCCATGTCGACCTGATCAACCTGATGTCGCGCCTGGCGCGTGAAGAGCTGGTGCACCACGAGCAGGTCATGCGCCTGATGAAAAAGCGCAAGATCGAGCTGCGCCAGCTGTCGGCCGGGCGTTATGCCTCGGGCCTGCGCAAGGTGGTGCGCAGCCACGAGCCGGTAAAGCTGGTGGACACCCTGGTGGTCGGGGCCTTTATCGAAGCTCGCAGCTGCGAGCGTTTCGAGGCCCTGGTGCCGCACCTGGACGAAGAGTTGGGCACGTTCTATTTCGGCCTGCTCAAGAGCGAGGCCCGGCACTTCCAGGGTTACCTGAAGCTGGCCTACCAGTACGGTGACGCCAAGGACATCGCCCAGGTCATCGAGCGGGTGCGCGCGGCGGAGCAGGAACTGATCGAGTCGCCGGACGTCGAGTTCCGCTTCCACAGCGGCGTGCCTACTCTGTAAAACGGATCGGGTCCGTGTAAAAAAACAGGCAAATTGTAAAAAACTCTTAAAAGAATGAAAGTTCGCGCAAAGCCGGCCGCAATGGCCGGTTTTTGCGTATTGGCGTAGCCGTGGATTCACCTGTTGGGCCCTATAATGCGCGCACTGAAAATGGGCGGGTCGCAGACGGGTACTTATGGATAACCTGGGTCTTGGCAAAGTATTGCTGGTGGAGGATGACGAAAAGCTCGCCGGGCTGATCGCGCACTTCCTTTGCCAGCACGGATTTGAAGTCCGCACCGTGCATCGCGGCGACGTGGCGCTGGCCGCGTTCCTTGAGTTCAAGCCGAAAATCGTCGTCCTCGACCTGATGCTGCCGGGGCAGAGCGGGCTGCACGTGTGCCGGGAAATCCGCGCGGTGTCCGACACCCCGATCGTGATCCTCACCGCCAAGGAAGATGACCTGGACCACATCCTGGGTCTGGAGTCCGGCGCCGACGATTATGTGATCAAGCCGATCAAGCCGCCGGTGCTGCTGGCTCGCCTGCGCGCCCTGCAACGGCGCCAGGTGCCCGAGGCGCCGGCGCGCGGCAACTTGGAGTTCGGCAGCCTGAGCATCGATCGCAGTTGCCGCGAAGTGCGCCTTGAAGGCGAAGGGATCGAGCTGACCACCATGGAGTTCGAACTGCTGTGGCTGCTGGCCAGCTCGGCGGGCAAGATCCTGTCGCGGGACGACATTCTCAACCGCATGCGCGGGATCGCCTTCGACGGCCTCAACCGCAGCGTCGACGTCTATATCAGCAAGCTGCGGGCCAAGCTCAAGGACAACCCGCGCGAGCCGCTGTGCATCAAGACCATCTGGGGCAAGGGCTATCTGTTCAATCCGTTCGCGTGGGAGCTTTAGATGCTGCGGCTTTTCCTGGGCTTGTACATTGTCCTGGCCATTGGTTTTGCCGGGGCCATCACGGCGGTCGACCATATCTTCACCACGGTGCTCAGTGACCCGCTGGAAGCCTATAACCGTGATGCGGTACGCGGCCCGGCCTACAGCCTGACGGAGAAACTGCGGCCCTACGACAGCCAGGGGCGCGAGCAGCAACTGGAACAGCTCAAGCCGCACTATGGCTTGCAATTGAAGCTGGTGCAGGCCGCTGAACTGGGCCTCAGCGCCCGGGAGCAGGCGCTGCTGGACAGCAACCAGCTGGTGGTGCGCCAGACCTTCACCGAGTTCATCGCCAACATCGACGGCGGCCCGCAGCTGCTGAGCATCAAGCTGCCGGAAGAACCCTCGCTGACCATCCTCTACACCATCGCCGCCTATGCCTTGCTCGGCGCGTTGGTGGGCATCGTCCTGTACTTCTGGGTGCGCCCGCACTGGCGGGACCTGGAGCAGCTGCGGCTGGCCGCCGAGCGTTTTGGCAACAACGACCTGGGCACGCGCCTGCACCTGTCGCGGCGCTCGAACATCCGTGACCTGGCCGAGCACTTCAACCGCATGGCCGGGCGCATCGAGGGCCTGATCGCCAACCAGCGCGAGCTGACCAACGCGGTGTCCCACGAGCTGCGCACGCCGATTGCCCGGTTGTCCTTTGAACTCGACCAGCTCCGGCAGCAACCCGACCCCCGGGAAAACCGCGAGCTGATCGCCGATATGTACTCGGACCTCGGCGAGCTGGAGGAAATGGTTTCCGAGCTGCTGACCTATGCCAGCCTCGAACGCGGGGCCACGGTGATCAAGCGCGAAGATATCCAGGCCCACAGTTGGCTCGACAGTGTGGTGGGCAGTGTTGCCCTGGAGGCCGAGGCGGCCGGGGTGCAACTGCGGGTTCGCACCTGCCAGGTCGATTCGATCCGCATCGAGCCACGGTTTATGGCGCGGGCCGTGATCAACCTGCTGCGCAACGCGATTCGCTATGCCGAACAGCGGGTCGAGGTGTCGCTGGTGCGCCAGGGCGACGGTTATGAAGTGCGGGTCAACGACGACGGGCCCGGGGTGCCGATCGACGGGCGGGAGAAGGTCTTTGAACCCTTTTCCCGCCTCGATGCCAGCCGCGATCGGCGCACCGGCGGCTTTGGCCTGGGCCTGGCTCTGGTGCGGCGGGTCTCGCAATCCCATGGCGGGCATGTCGAAGTCGGTGATTCGGAGTGGGGCGGTGCCTCGTTCCGCATGACCTGGGCCCATCTGGAATAAGGCGCCGCCCGACGCCCCGGCGCAATGCGCGCTTTGCGATCAGGGGCGGATCAGGCAGAATCCTGCGCTTTGATTTCAGGGAAGACAGTGATGATCGCCTCATTGCAGAGCGCCGCGGCGCAGGTTCGAAGCGCGGTCCGGGTCGCCACTGAAGGCCTGGTAGGCCGTGAGCAACTGGCCGAGCTGATTGTGCTGGCCGCCGTCGCCCAGGAGCACCTGCTGGTGATCGGCCCGCCGGGCACTGCGAAAAGCGCCGTGGTGCGGCGTGTCGCCCAGTCCATGGGCGGGCGCTACTTCGAATACCTGCTGGGCCGGTTCACCGAGCCTTCGGAGCTGTTTGGCGCGGTCGACCTGAAAAAACTGCGTGAAGGTACGGTCGAGACCGATGTCAGCGGCATGCTGCCCGAGGCCGATATCGTGTTTCTTGATGAGGTGTTCCTCGGCTCCACGGCCATTCTCAACACCCTGCTCGGGGTGCTCAACGAGCGGCGTTTCCGCCGTGGCCACACCCAGATCCAGTGCCCGTTGCGGGTCTGTGTCGGCGCCGCCAACGGCCTGCCGGACGACGAGGCCCTGGCCGCGTTCGGCGACCGCTTCCTGCTGCACCTGTTTGTCGAATCGGTGCCGGACAACCAGCTCGAAGCCATGCTCAGCGGCGGTTGGCAGTCCGAGCAGCGTCCGGTTCAGCAATTACTGGGGCTGAGCCAGCTCGACACCCTGAGCCAGGCGCTGAAAAGCGTCGACCTCGACCAGGCGCGGCCACTGCTGGCCACGGCCATCCGCCGTCTGCGCGAAGCGGGCATTGCCCTGTCCGACCGGCGCATCGTCAAGTCCCAGCGCCTGATCGCCGCCGCCGCGCTGTTGAGCCGCCGCACCCAGGCCACCGACGCCGACCTGTGGCCGCTGCTCTACGTGCTGCCGACCCAGGAAACCCAGCAACGCGGGCGCGAAGTGCTGCGCGAGCTGTTTGCCGCGTCGAGCAACAGCCATCTGTTCAGCGCGGTGGAGGAGGCGACCTTGCAGCCGCTGTCGCGGGTCAATCGTCTGCAGGAAACCGCCCTCGAACTGTTGCAGCGCCCGCTGGCCGATCACGCCGCCGTGGAAAGCCTGCTGCGGGAAATCGACGCCAATTTCGACAGCGCCACCTTGCCCGAGCCGTTGCAAGGCCTGCGGGGCCAATTGGCCAGCCAGTTGTCTGGCGGCGCATGACGCAAGCGCCTGGATTGAGCTGGAACTGGCAGCCCCGGGCCGAGCCGGTTGTCGCCCGCGCGGCGGTGGCCTGGGGCGATGTCGCCCGGCGCCTGCACGCCCGACTGCAACAGCTGCCGGCCCCCCAGGCCGCGCGGCTGCAAGCGACGGCCAATGCCCAGGTACTGCTGGTGCTGGGCGAAGAGGCCGATCTGCCGTGGATCGAAGGCTTGCAATACGCCGCGCCCGACCCTGAGGCTCCGCAGCTCTGGCTGCCGACCCACTACCAGCCCGACGTGCCGCCAGCGTTGCTGGCTCAGGCGTTGCTGGCGCGTTGTTCATCGACGCCGCTGCTGCTCTGGCACCAGCCGAAGGCGCTGATCCCCCGGCACCGACAACTGCCGGTCAGCGCGCAACACCTGGCGCGAATCGCCGCCTACTGGGCGGAGCCCTGACATGCAATTACCTCAAGCGCTGGAACCCTGGAGCGAATGGCTAGGCTGGTTCGCTCCCGAACTGCTGCCCGGGTTCGCCGATTTGCTGGGACGGATCAACTCGGTGCTCGGGCCGTTGCGTGGTCGCCAGCAAAATGGTGTGCCCGAGCCCGACGGCCTGGGCGACTTGCAACGCCGAGGGCCCTACGAGCGGCTGTTGTCCAGCGAATGGCTGCTGGCGGAGGAAGTGCCCGATGAGTTTCTGCGGCGGGCCGCCGGTGGCGAGCATCTGTTTGTCGCCCCGCAGTACCGCGCGCATCAGGCCAATGCGCTGATTGTGGTGCTGTTTGATGCCGGTCCATTGCAACTGGGTGCCTCGCGCCTGGTGCATGTGGCACTGCTGATCCTCCTGGCGCGTCGGGCGCGGGAAGCCGGCGCGCAGTTTCGCTGGGGCATCCTGCAAGCCACGCCGCGCCTGTACGAGCTGGACTCGGTGGCGCAGATCAAGCGCCTGCTGGACCAGCGGGTGTTTGCCTGCGTCAGCGCCGCGCACTGGCAGGCCTGGAGGGAATGGCTGGGGCAGCAGGAGCTGGCGGCGGGCGAATGCTGGGCGGTGGGGCAACGCCTGCCAATCGACGCCAACGACCCGCTGTGCAGCCACCGGGTACAGGTGCAGCGGGACCTGGATGGCAGCGCCCTGAGTTTCGAGGTGCTGGGTTCCGGGCGTGCCCGGTTGCAGTTGCCAATGCCCGACAACGCAGCAGCCATGGGTTTGCTGCGGGGCGAATTCGACAGCGTGCAAGCCGCCCCGGTGCGTCATGACGAGGCCGCGCCACGGGTGGCCCTGACCCTGCCACCGGTGATCTCCAGTGCCGGCAACTATGTGGCCCTGGCGCTGCTGGGCCAGCCCGGCGCAGTGGTGATCAAGCTGCCCACCGAGCAGCAGAAGAAGAAAATCGAGATCCGTCGCCACCTCTGGGCGGCCGGTCGCAGCCCGCTGAGCATGGCCTTTCTCAGTCGCACCTTTGGCGCGGTGCTCAGCGATGAGCAGCAGTTGGTGTTCTGGAAAATGTCCGGGCTGGTGAATGTGCCACGGCCGGGTATCGAGCAGCTGAAGATCCCGCCGGGCACCGCCAGCCTGCTGCCCACCGCCTGGCTGCGCAGCCGCGACGCCGGGCGTCTGTACCTGCTCGATACCCAAGGCCATTTGGCGTTCTGGACCATGCGGGTCTACCCGCTGCGCGCCGATCAAGAGCTGGGCAAGACCCATTTCCTCGCCGACCGGGTGCTGGGCATGGCCAAGGTCGAGCACGAAACCCTGGTGTATGTCCGCAATGAGCGTGGCCAGTTGCAGGCCCACACCGCCGGGGTCAATGGCGGCGGGCTTGACCGCTTCGTGGTGGGCGCTGCCGAGGGCGTCAGCCAGGTGCTGATCGCCGCCGGTTTCGCCTGGCGCCACGGCTTCGGGGCCTGTGCCTTGCTGACGGTGAACAAGGGCAGTGAAAGCTGGCGCCTGCTGACCCCGGCCAGTTACCCGGCCCCGCACGAGCAGAGCAGCCTGGCCCCGGGCTGGCGTGGGCTGGGCCTGGTGCGCAAGGACGAGAGCTGTTCGATGCTGCTGATGGGCCCCGACCAGCAGACCTTTGCCCTGTACTTCGAGGGCCGCCAGGAGGTGCTGTTCAGCACCAGCCACCCGGTGGTCAAAAGCAGTTTCTGCCCGATCAGCGGGTTGCTCGCGGTACTGACCGGCGCCCGCGAGCTGCTGGTGTACTCGGTGCGCCAGCGCAAAATGCGCCTGCAGCTGTTCTGTAACCTGGCGCCCGAGAAGGATGCAGCCCATGCATGAGCCAGGCCTGGAGCCGATACGCCATCCGCTGTTGCGTGGCCGGCAGCGCATCGAAGGCCTGTGGTTCAGTGCCGAACGCTGCCCGGAACCCGAGCGTCGGCGCCTGATCCTCAGCCACTGGCAGGCCGGGGCGCGGCTCTACCGCTTTGCCCAGGGCGATCTGCTGCGCTTTGCCGCCCCCCAATCGGTGCTGTGCGAGGCATTGCTGGGCTGGCCCCTGATTCGTCACGGCCGGGCCCTGTGTTCGGCGCAGCTGGATGCCGGGGAAATCGCTCGGCTGCCGGCGGCCGACCTGTGGCTGGTGCGCGGCAGCCAGGTCCTGACCTTGCACCTTGGCGACGGGCAGTTGATCGAACCCGGGCGCTGGCTGGAGGTCGGTGACTACCCGCTGCTCGACACCTTCGATTGTGTGGTCGCGCTGCCGGCCCCGGTGTTGCAGCCCATCGCCGTGGAAGCCGACCTGCGGCAGGTGCTCGGGCCTGCGCTGGCGGCGCCGGACCCGGAGCGCGCCGCGGTGATGCAGGCGATGATCGAGCGCCAGCAGCAACAACAGCGCGAGGGGCGGCAGGCTCCCGCGAGCCCCGCGAACACCGGTGCCAGCCCTGGGGCGCGGACGGGCAGCGGTATCGGCGGCATCGGTGGGTTCTGGGAAAAACTGCTGCTGGCGGGCCTGGTCCTGGCGGGGCTGTTGGCGTGGCTCAAGCCCTGGATCCGCGATCGGGCCAGCAGCCTGCCGAGCGCGGCGAGTCCGGAGCCGCTGAAGTCGGCGGGCGATTTCGGCGGCTGGATCCTGGCCCTGGTGCTCAGTGCCATCCTGTTCACCGCCCTGCTCGCGCTGCTGGGCAAGCTGCTGCGGCGTAACAGCCAGGGCTGGGCGCCGTCGGCGCCGGCCAGTGCCGCCGCGCCGGCCGCCCCGGGCATCCGTCAGCGGGCCCAGGCCGGGCGCGCCAAACCGGCCCAGTGGCGGCGCTGGCTGAGCCGCCTGACCCTAGGCTCGCGCCTGCGGGATCTGTACGGCAAGCGCCAGGCGGCCTATCTGCGGCGCATGCTCGACATGTTCGAGCGCGGCGACTTGCAAGAAGCCCTGCGTCACGCGATCCCCCTGGGGGGCGAGCCCTCCGGCGAGCAGGCTTTCGGCACCCCCGAACGGCGCCAGGAACTCAAGCTCGGGGAGGCCCGTGGGGCGAGTCGGGCGATGTTGTTTCCCGATGACATGCAAGCCCATCTGCGGCAGCTGTATCGGCAAAGTTTTACCCGCCTGGATCGGGAAGGGCGGATCGAAGAGGCGGTGTTCGTGCTCGCCGAGCTGCTGCACGCCCGCCAGGAGGCCCTGGATTACCTGGAGCGCCACCAGCGCTTTACCCAGGCCGCCGAACTGGCCCTGGCCTGGGACATGTCGGCGCCACTGATCGTGCGCCTGCTGTGCCTGGCCGATGACTGGCCACGGGCATTGCAGGTGGCGCGCCGGGACGATGCCTTCAACGAAGCGGTGTTGATGCTTCAGGGCAAATGGCCGGAAATCGCCAACAAACTGCGCCTGGAATGGGCCGAGGCGCTGACCAGCAAGGGCCTGTGGTTGCAGGCGGTGGAGGTGATCTGGAACCTGCCGGATGAACGGGAGCGCGCAGCCCGCTGGTTGCTCGATGCCGAAGCCGCCGGTGGCGGGCTGGCGGCAGCGGCCCTGGTCAAGCGCGCGATCCTGCTGCCCGACACCCTGGAGACCTACCGCGGCTATGTGCAGCAACTGCGCGATGACCCGCAGCGCTGCGAGGAGCGCGCGGTGCTGGTCCGGGCGCTGTTGCAGCACCGCAGCCATGGCGGTTCCCTGGCCTGGCTGGCGGGGGCCATTGTGCATGCAGTGCTGGCCGACGTGGCGCAAGGCCTTGGCCCGTTGCTCGCCCATCAGGTGCAGTTGCTGGTCAAGTTGAGCAGCGACAAGCTGCTGCGCGTTGACCTGCCGACCCAACTGTTGCAGCGCTCCAAACCGACACCGCTGCACTCGGTCCTGTCGACCCTGGAATGGGTGGCCGGGGAGAGCGGCAGCCGGGTGATTTTCGATGCGGTGCTGCTGGACGATGAGCGCTACCTGCTGGCCTTGGGCGAAGCCGGGACGCTGGTGGTCGATCGCCACGGCGCGCCCCTGTTCAGTCTGGCGGCCCCGGCCTGGCACATTGTGCTGGGCCATAGCCGGCAGGTGGCCCTGGTGCTGGCCCGGCGCGATGCGGTGTGGCGCGTGAGCAAGCTGGACCTGGTGCAGCGTCGGGTGATCGACCTCGGGGTGCTGGTGATGGAGCATTTTTCCCGAAGTTTCGATGGCTGCGCCTGGACCATAGGCGCCGAGCGCCAGGTGCGGGTGGTGGATGTCGATCGCGGGTTCGAGACCTTGTGGCACGTCAGCGACCTGCCGGGCAGCCTGTTGGGGATCAACGGCGACGCCGAACACGAGTACCTGTTGCTGGATGCCGGGGAGCGCGGCAGCGAGCGCTGGCATTACCGGTTGCCGGGGCGACGCTTGCAGGGTCGCGATGATGTGCCGCCGCTGACCGAGGTCGGCCAGTTCCAGGTGCTGACGGCCTCCGGGGATGTGTTGCAGGGCTCGATCAAGGACGGCGACAGCGCCGAGTCGACCCTGGTGCTGGCCGTGGGCGGCAGTCGCAAGAGCTGGTACCTGCCGGGCCTAGGCGAAGACCTGTTTCATCCGCCCCAGGTGTTTGCCAGCCAGAAGTGGCTATTGATCGATTACCTGGTCGGCGAGCACGAGCAGCGCTGGCACTTTATCAGTCGCAGCGACGACCGCCTGGCGGCGACCCTGACCTGGCCGCAACAGAGCATCGCCCACCTGCGCATGGGTGATTCCCACTGGCTGCTGTTCGACCGCGAGGGGCGCCTGTGCCATATCGATGTCGACACCTGCGAAGTGCGCCACCTGAGCATCCATTGAGCCGCGCCCCTGGTTCCAGGGGCTTACAGGTCCAGGCTGTGGATCACCTGGGTGGCGTCGTCCGGGTCGGTCCTGTGGCTGAAGCCCAGGGCGCTGGTCAGCTCGCGGATGCTGCGGTTGGCGGCGCTGTCCACCGAGTACAGGTGTTTGAAACCATTGCTGCGGGCTTCGTCGATCAGGTGCTGCAACAACAGCGCGCCGAGGCCGCGTTGTTGCCAGTCATCGGCCACGGTCACCGCGATCTCGCAGACATCCGCGCCATCCCCGGCCTGGGCATAACGGCTGATGCCGATCTCCCGCAGGCTGCCGTTGTCGTGGACCAGCGCGACAAAGGCCACTCGCTCCCGGGTGCCGACATCCATCAACTGGTCCAGCAGGCGGCCGTCGACTTCCTTCACTTCACCCAGAAAGCGCTGATGCCGGGTCAGCGGCGAGAGGTTTTCGATAAAGGCTTTTTCACGCTCGCGGTCCTGGGCGCGCAACGGACGGATCAGCACCGGGCTGCCGTCGTTCAGGCGATCGATCCAGTGCTGGCCCTGTTGGGCCGGAAATGACAGCGGGGCAGGGCGCAGGCTTGAGGTGCTGGGCATGGTCGAGTCTCTGAAAAGTGAAAGGGTTGCTGATCATTTACGCCTGTGGCGCGGGCGGCACTTGATCAGGGTCAAGCCTTGCGTGGGCGGCTCGACGGATCCGATCACCGGTAGGGCGGGCAGGCAATTTATGTCGCAGGTGGAACTGCGGGCGCCAAAGGCGATCTGTTGCTGGCCCTGGCACGCAATTGATGGCGGCAGACGGCTCGGGGCGCTTAAGATCGAGCACCGCGGATCACAGGAGGTATCCATGAACAACACCGGCACAGTACTCACCCACGGCCATCGGCCCCGCGCAGCAAGGGTCAGCCCATGAGCACCCTGGAGCGAGCCATCGCCATTGCCGCCCAGGCCCACGAGGGCCAGTTCGACAAGGGCGGTTCGCCCTATATCCTGCATCCGCTCAAGGTCATGATGCGTGTCTCGACGCTTGAGGAACGCATGGCCGCGGTGTTGCACGACGTGGTGGAAGACACCCCGGTGACCCTCGACGAATTGCGCGAACAGGGCTTCAGTCAGGCGGTGCTGGCAGCCATTGACGCCCTGACCAAGCGCGAGGGCGAAGACTACCCGCTGTTCGTCGAACGTGCCGGCCGCGACCCCATCGCACGGGTGGTAAAACTGGCGGACCTGGCCGAAAACAGCGACCTGGCGCGCCTGCACAACCCCACCGAAAAAGACTTCCAGCGCCTGGAAAAATACCGCAACGCCATCGCCTACCTCACCGACCTCCACCCACCCTTGTAGCCGCTGCCACAGGCTGCGCTGGTCCTCTGGAACACCGCACCTGCACCTGACCCGACACGGCGCCCATGCCGGTCAGCGCAGCCTCGTGCCTGCGCGGTAGCTACAACGCGGTGAGCGGTACAGGACAAGATGGCGAGTGACTCTTGCGTCGACTGATGGCAGGCTTCAGGGCGAAATCGCCTGAGCCAGGAGCTGTCCAGATGAATCTGCCCCATTTCAATTACCACCCCGACCCGGTCGCCAGCGGTTCCGTCGAGCCGTCCGAGGCCAGCTGCATCTGTTGTGAGCGGCCCCGAGGCTTGATCTACGTGGGCCCGGTGTACGCGGTGGAAGAGTATGAAGAGAGCTTCTGCCCTTGGTGCATTGCCGATGGCAGCGCCCATGAAAAATTCGCCGTGACCTTTACCGACGAAGACAGCATCGGCCCCGACGACGATGACCTCGACGAACAGGTCCGGGACGAAATCAGCCAGCGCACCCCCGGCTTCAATGGCTGGCAGCAGGAGCAGTGGCTGACCCATTGCGGCGACGGTGCGCAGTTTCTGGGCAAGGCCGGTCACGCCGAACTGCTGGAACTGGGGGCCGAAGCGATCCTCGCGGTGCAGGATTCCACCGGCCTGCCCAACGGCCCGCAATGGGAAGGTTTTTTCAATGCCCTGGATAAACACCAGGGCCCGACGGCCTACCTGTTCCGCTGTCGCACTTGCCAGGCACTGGCGGCGTATCAGGATAACCACTGAGGGCTGCGCCAGGCGCCGCGTCTGCCTGGCTTGAGTCGAGCCGTGGCCCGTCCCCCTGGACGTGCCGCTGCCGGCTGTTTCGTCCCGCCCCTTGACCGCCCATGACGTAGAATCTTCCTGCCTGCCCCTCATTTGCCGCCGAGACCTGCCCCCTCCATGCAAACCCCCACACAACGCCCGCTATGGAAGATCTACCTGGCGTTTCTCGCGCCGATGGTGCTGTCCAACTTCCTGCAATCGATGTCGGGCACCCTGAACAGCATTTACATCGGCCAGATGCTCGGCACCCAGGCCTTGGCGGCGGTCTCGGGGATGTTCCCCATCGTGTTTTTCTTTATCGCCCTGGTGATCGGCCTTGGCGCCGGGGCCGGCGTGCTGATCGGCCAGGCCTGGGGCGCGCGGGAGCCGGGCACGGTCAAGGCGATTGCCGGTGCGACCCTGTTGCTGGGGGCGATCATCGGCTTGCTGGCGGCGGTGGTGGGCAGCCTGTTTGCCCGGGAAGCCTTGCAGGGCTTGGGCACCCCGGCGGATGTGCTGGAGGACGCGGTGTCCTATGCCCGGGTGATGATGCTGACCATGCCGCTGCTGCTGGTATTTGTGCTGTTCACCCAACTGCTGCGCGGGGTCAGTGACACGCTGTCGCCGCTGCTGGCCCTGGTGGTGTCGACCTGCGTCGGCCTGCTCCTGACCCCGGCGCTGATTCGCGGCTGGCTGGGGCTGCCGAGCATGGGCATCCAGAGTGCGGCGTTGGCCGGCCTGGCGGGCAATATCGCGGCCATGGCGGTCCTGGCCTGGCGCCTGAACCGCAAGCGGCATGTGCTGGCGCTGGACCGTGGGCTGTTCGCGGCCATGCGCCTGGACCTGAACATCCTCGGCAAGGTGCTGCGCATCGGCCTGCCGACCGGCTTGCAGATGGTGGTGATCTCGCTGTCGGAGCTGGTGATCCTGGCCCTGGTCAACCAGCACGGCTCCCAGGCCACGGCGGCCTATGGTGCGGTGACGCAGATCGTCAACTACGTGCAGTTCCCGGCGCTGTCGATTGCCATTACCGCCTCGATCCTCGGCGCCCAGGCGATTGGTGCCGGGCGCCTGGAACGTATCGGGCCGATCCTGCGCACCGGGTTGCTGATCAACGTCTGGCTGACCGGCGGCCTGGTGCTCCTGGGTTACTTGTTGTCCCACTGGCTGCTTGGGCTGTTCATCACCGACCCGGCAACCCAGGCTCAGGCCCAGCACCTGTTGCACATCATGCTCTGGAGCATGCTGGTGTTCGGCTTCCAGGCGGTGGTGGGCGGCATCATGCGCGCCAGCGGCACGGTGCTGATGCCGGTGACGATTTCGATTTTCTGCATTCTGGCGATCGAGGTGCCGGCGGCCTATCTGTTCAGCGCGCACTTCGGCCTTGAGGGGGTGTGGATGGCTTTCCCGGTGACCTATCTGTGCATGCTGGCGTTGCAGAGCGCCTACTACAAACGGGTCTGGCAGCATCAGAAGATCCAGCGCCTGATCTGATCCACGCCACAACGCAACCCGGCAGGGGACGTCGCCCGTGCCGGGTTGCTGTGGGTCATGGCAATTGCGGCAGGTCCTGAGGTCGCAGGTCGAATACCAGGACTTCGGCATCCTCGCCCTGGTCGAGGTGGATTTCCCGCTCATTGCGCAACCGCGCGCCGTCGCCTTCCTGCAACCGCTGGCCATTGACCGTCAGACTGCCGCGCGCCACGTGGATGTAGGCGTAGCGCTCGGCGTCCAGGGTCAGGCTGGCGGCTTCGGCGCCGTCGAACAGACCGGCGTAGACCCGCGCGTCCTGGCGCACATGCAGCGAACCCTCGGCCCCGTCCGGGGAGATGATCAGCTGCAAGCGTCCGCGTTTTTGCTGCGCGCTGAAGTGCTCCTGCTGATAACGCGGTTCGGCGCCGCTGACCTGGGGCACGATCCAGATCTGCAGGAAGTGCACCGGCCGGGTCGAGCTGTGGTTGAACTCGCTGTGGGCCACGCCGCTGCCGGCACTCATCAATTGCACATCGCCGGGACGGATCACCGAACCGGTGCCCAGGGTGTCCTTGTGTTCCAGGGCGCCTTCGAGCACATAGGAGAAAATCTCCATGTCGCGGTGCGGGTGCTGGCCGAAACCCTTGCCGGCGGCGACCCGGTCGTCATTGATCACCAGCAGGTCGGAAAAACCCTGTTCCTTTGGGTTCCAGTAGTTGGCGAAGGAAAACGTGTGGAACGACTTCAACCAGCCATGGTTGGCGGCGCCGCGGTCCGAGGCTTTGCGAAGGGTAAGCATAAGGTCTTCTCCTGAAGGGGAGCGGGGCTGCGAGATGCAGGGCTCCGGCGTTGAGAAGAAGGTTAATGGTTACCGGTCGGCTCAAAAAGCGCCTGAAAGTTGAATGACTGTCGCTTTTGGGTTGACAGTGGGTGAGCGGTATTTACCCCCGAGTTGCGGAATATTCCACCCGGGGCGAGACCTTCGCCATAATGCGCGGGCCTGATTCCAGGCCTGCAAGCTTTGCCTCCGACGAGTGCCTTCTTTGTGATCAAAACCGTGGCTATGGTGCTGTTTCCGGACTTCCTCCTGCTCGATATGGCCGGGCCCCTGGAGGTGTTTTCCATCGCCAACCGTTACCTGCCCGACGCCGACCATTACCGGATTTCGACCATCGGCACCGAGCGGACGGCGCTGCGCGCCTCGAACGGGGTGCTGGTGCATGCCGACCACCCTCTGGAGCAGTCTCTGGACAGCTATGACCTGCTGCTGGTGCCGGGCGGGCCGGGGGCCTACAACCAGCAGCACCAGCCGTTGCTGGCCTGGCTCGAATCGGCGCCGCAGCGTGCCCGGCGCTACGGTTCGATCTGTACCGGGGCCTTTATCCTGGGGCATGCCGGGTTGCTCGACGGCCACCGCGTGACCACCCACTGGCACTACACCGAACGCCTGGGCAAAAGCTTCCCCAAGGCCCTGGTCGAGACCGATCACATTTACCTCCAGGACCGTCGGCTGATCACCTCCGGCGGGGTCACGGCGGGCATCGACCTGGCGCTGTCCATCGTCGCCCAGGACCATGGCAAGAAAGTCGCCCTGGAAGTGGCCAAAGTGTTGCTGGTGGTGATGAAACGCCAGGGCAGCCAGGCCCAGTTCAGCCCGCTGGTGGCGGCCGTAGCGCCCCAGGACTCGCCGATTACCCGGGTGCAGAACCATGTCCTGGAGCACCTGGAAGAAGCCTTCAGCATCGAGCGCATGGCCAGCCTGGCGGCCATGAGCGCGCGGCATTTTGCCCGGGTCTTTGCCCGCGAGGTGCAGATGACGCCCATGGAGTTTTTGCAGAGCGCGCGCATCGACCGCGCCCGCAGCCTGCTGGAAAGCAGCGACCTGCCGCTGAAGACGGTGGCCTTTCGCAGTGGCTTTGGCAGCGTGCGGCACATGCGCTTTCTGTTCGGTGAAAAACTCGGCCTGACCCCGACCCAGTACCGCCAGCAGTTCAGTTGAGGGGCGGATGGCCGTGCAGGGCACCGTGATGTCCGTGCCGCTCCCCGTGCCAGCATTGCCCTGCCATGTGTGCCTGCCAAGATAGCGTCGAGCCCTCTGGAAAAGGATGCGCAGAGCTTGGCCTGGCCCGTCCGCCGATTGAGGACGCAGTGCCTGGCCAGGTCATTTCGCGCCACAGTGCATGACATGAACCGCCTTGAACCCCATGACCCCGACGCGGTGCTGCGTTTCGGGCCTTTCACCCTGCAGCGCCAGCAACGCCTGGTCAGTGAAGCGGGGCGGCCGCTGCCGTTGGGCGGACGGGCCCTGGAACTTCTCCTGGTGCTGGTGGAGTGCGCCGGCCAGTTCGTCAGCAAGGACACCTTGATCGCCCGGGTCTGGCCGCACAGCGTGGTCGAGGAGATCAACCTGCGGGTGCACATCGCCGCGTTGCGCCGGGCCCTGGCCGATGGCCGCGACGGCCAGCACTACATCGTCAACCTGCCGCAGCGCGGCTACTGTTTTGTGGCCCCGGTGTATGGCCGCGCCCCGGGCGAAAGCCTGGCCAGCGACCCGACGCCTTCGGGCCCACGGCACAACCTGCCGGCGCGGCTGAGCCCGGTGATCGGTCGTGAGGAACTGCTGGGCAGCCTGCTGCGGCGGCTGTCGGGGCAGCGCCTGGTGACGCTGGTCGGCCCGGCCGGGGTCGGCAAGAGCACCCTGGCCCTGCGCCTGGCCGAATTGCGTTTGCCACGCTGTCGCGATGGCGCCTGGCGGGTCGACCTGGGAGCGCTGCGCGAACCGGCGGCGCTGATCAAACACCTGGCGCACGGCCTGGGGCTGAGCCTGGAACCCGAAGGTTCGCTGAGCGATCTGTGCCGGCAACTGGCCCCGCGGCAGATGCTGTTGGTGCTGGACGGCTGCGAGCACCTGCTGGCGCCGTGCCGGGCCCTGGTGCTGGCGCTGTTGCAGGCGGCGCCCCAGGTGTCACTGCTGCTGAGCAGCCGCGAGCCGCTGCGGATAGCCGCCGAGTGGGCACAGGCGGTGCCGGTGCTGGCGCTGCCACCGCTGTCGGCGCTGCGCAGCGTGAACCAGGCACTGGCCTATCCGGCGGTGCAGCTGTTTGTCAGTCGGGCCCGTGCCGGGCAGCAGGGCTTTTGCCTGCGCGAGCAGGACCTGCTGGCCCTGCGCGATATCTGCCGGCGTCTGGATGGCCTGCCCCTGGCCCTGGAATTGGCGGCGGCCCAGGTCGCGGCGCTGGGCATCCAGGGCTTGCAGGCCCAGCTGGAGAACGGCTTGCAGGTGTTGGGCAAGGGCCGGCGCACGGCCGTGGAGCGGCATCAGACCCTGAAGGCCGCCCTGGACTGGAGTTATGAACGCCTGAGCCTGCCCGAGCAGTGGCTGTTCCAGCACCTGGCGTTGTTTCCCGGCGGCTTCAGCCCGGCAGCGGTCAGGCGCAGCGTGGTCGGCAGCGCCCTGGAGCACGCCGACCTGAGTCACCTGTTGAGCCGCCTGGCGGCCAAGTCCCTGCTGAGCCTGGAACCGCGACCGGGTGCCCTGCGCTATCGGTTGCTCAACACCACCCGCGCCTACACCCGCGACAAACTCGATGACCCGTTGCAGTTGCAGCATTTGCAGCAGCGTTATGCCCATTACATCGGCTGCCCGAGTTGGGTCTCAGGCCGCGAGCTGGCGTTGCAGGTCGTCGAGTAGGAGCCGCACCTGCATCAGGTCGGGGGTGGCGAAACCTTCAGTGAAGCGCGCGTAGATCGGCTCCAGCACATCCCGTGCCTGCTGGTAGCGACCCTGCTGCTGCCACAGCCGCGCCAGTGAGGTGGCGCTGCGCAGCTCCCAGGCCAGGGCGCCCTGGCGCCGAGCCACGGCCAGCGCCTCGAGCAATACCCCTTCGGCGCTGCGGGTCTGTTGCGGGCAATCCTGGCTCAGCAGGTTGTCGGCCCGTACCCGCAGAATCTCCGGTGCGCTCCAGCCGGCGGCACCGCTGTTGGCGCGTTGCAGCAGGGCGTCGTCCACCACCTCGGGGCGCAGGGTCAGCATGATGTCGCGGATCAGCCCGTCGCCCTCGGCAGTTTCGGGGTCGGCGCCGCCGGGGGTTGCTTCCAGCACCTGGGCATAGTGCCGGCCCCAGGTGTGGAACAGCCGCACCGAGTGTTTCTGCGCCTGTTGCAGCAGCAGTTCGAGCAAGGCCCGGGCCGTCGGCGCGTCGCCGTTGTAATGGGCGATGACGCAGCCGGACAGGGCCAGGGTGTAGCAGATCGAGGTGCCATGGTTGATCTGCAACGCCAGTTCCAGCGCCTGGCTGGCGGTGCGCCAGGCCTGCTCCGGAAAACCTTGCAGCCACAGGATCCGCGCGAGGATGGTCAGGGACGCCACGCTCTGGTCGTACTGCACGCCAAAACCGTGGGTAAAGCGATTGAGGTGGCCACTCTGGGCCATGCGCTGGATCACCTGTTCGGCGTTGTGCCGGGCCAGCACCTGGTCCCCGACAAAATGCTGCGCCAGCACCTGCAAGCGCTGGGCGCTGAGGGCCAGAACCGGTTCCTCGTGGGGCCCCAGGCGCTCGAAGTGCCGGCTCTGCTCCTGGGCCTGCCGGTAGTTGCCGCAGCACAGGTTGACCGCCATCAGCCCCGAGACGGCCTTGAGCTGGCCGAGCAGGTCGGCGCAGTGTTCGGCCAATTCCCGGGCACTGACAAAGGCCTGAAGGGTGTGCGCGGTGGCGCCGCGGGTGTGGTACGAAAAACTGCCCATGGCCAGCTGCAGGCTGATGTTCAGGCGCGGGCAGGGCGTGGCGAACTGCTCCAGCAGGGCCAGGGCCTTGCTCACGAACAGCCCGTGCTCCTTGAGCAGCGACAGTTCCTGCCACAGCGGCATGGCACTGGCGGTCAGGCGGATGGCCAGGATCTGCGGGCCGTGGGGGCCAAGGCCCCAATCGAGCGCGGCGCGGATGTCTTCGCGGTGCGGTGCATAGCGGCTGATCCACTGTGCGCTGGGGAGCAGCTCCCAGTCATGTTCGGCCTGTTTCATCAGGGCCAGGCAGCGTGCGGCGTGGCGTTCGCGGGTGGCGAACAACTCGGCGGCAGCGGCGAGTTTCTCCCGGGCGTAGCTGCGGGTGGTGTCCAGCAGGCGGTACGCCACCTCGTCGTCGCCGGCTTCCACATTCAGCAACGACTTGGCCACCAACTGCGTCACCGAACCCAGCACCTCGCCGGGGGCGATGTGTTCGCCGCCAATCACCGCCGCCGCCGACTCCAGGGTAAAGCTGCCGCGAAACAGCGCCAGGCGCCGCAGGCAGATCTGTTCGCAGGGGGTGAGCAGGGCGAAGCTCCAGTCCAGGGTGGCGCGCAAGGTCTGCTGGCGCGGCAGACTGCAGTCGCGGCCACGGGTCAGCAGGCGAAAGCGCCCCTGCAACTGGGTCAGGAGCCCGGGCAGGCCAAAGCGGGCGATTTGCGCCGCCGCCAGTTCCAGGGCCAGGGGAATGCCGTCCAGACGACGGCAGACCTCGATGGCCAGAGGCAGCTCGGCGTCGCTCAGTTCGAAGGTTTCCTGGTTCGACAGCGCCCGTTCCAGCAGCAATTGCAGGGCCGGGTAGCCGAGGGCCCGGGCGCGGTCCGGGGGGTCGGTCGCCGGTGGGCAGGCCAGGGAATCCAGACGCTGCACAGACTCGCCCTCGGCCCGCAGGCTTTCGCGGCTGGTGGTCAGGATGTGCAATTGCGGGGCGCTGCGCAGCAGGGTCTCGCTGATCAGGGCGATGGCATCGAGCAGGTGCTCGCAATTGTCGATCACCAGCAGCATCTGCCGCTCGCGCAACTGCTCGGCAATGCCTCCCAGCGGGTCCTGGTCACGGGGGGTGAGGTCGAGCAGGGCCGCGAGGTTGGGCACGATCAGCGCCGGGTCGTTGAGCGGCGCCAGGTCCAGCAGGCGGATGCCGTCGCGGTAATGGCCGATCAGCAACTCGGCGACGCGCAGGGCGACGGTGGTCTTGCCGATGCCGCCGGCGCCGGTCAGGGTGATAAAACGCTGTTGCGGCAGCTGTTGCACCAGGCTGTCGATCAAGGCCTGGCGCCCGATCATCCGCGTGCGTCGCAGCGGCAGGTTGTGGCCGAGGCTGGCATGGGGCAGGGGGGCGCTGTGGCAGGGCGCCGGTTCGATGCTCAGGGGGGCGACAAAACTGTAGCCGCGCTGAGCCACGGTGACGATGTAGCGCTGGCCGGCCTGGCCATCGCCCAGGGCCTTGCGCAAGGCCGCCATGTGCACCCGCAGGTTGCCGTCCTCGACGACGCTTTTGGGCCAGACACGGGCGATCAGTTCCTGTTTGCTCACCACATTGCCCGCGTGTTCCAGCAGGATCAGCAGGATATCGACCGCCCGCTTGCCCAGGCGCAGCGGACGCCCGGATTCCAGCACCAGGCGCTGTTGCGGGTGGATGCGATAGGGGCCGAAATGCACGGCCTGGTCGCTGGCAAGGGGCTTGTACTGACTCATGGGGCGGTCTCTTTTTCGGCTCGCGAAGCCCACGGCCACACCCGACCCAGGCGGGCAGTGCGCTGACTGGCGATGAACCTGAGCATATTCCTCAGGTTTTACCCGCTGCGCAACGAGGACCGCGCCCGCTGCACGCCGGCGATTTTCCTCCAGGGCGCGTCGCAGAGCGGTTGCGCGCCGGATTTACGGGGCATTGCCGATCGTCTGCTGGCGGCGCAGGGGCCAGAAAATTAACAACGTTTAACTCGTACTGACGCGGGCCCAAGCCCAACCATTGGCGGATTAGAGGCCGTGCCACGGAGTCGCCCGGGCGCCCGGAACCGGCAGGGCCAGCCATCGAGGATGCCAGGATGAGCAGGGTGGCGATTGTCTATCACAGCGCGTACGGCCGGACCCGCAGCCTGGCCGAAGCGGTGTTGGCCGGTGTCGAGAGCCAGCCCGGGAGCCATGGCTGCCTGATCGCGGTGGAGCAGGTGCAGGAGCACTGGGACGAGCTGCACCGCGCCGACGCGATTATCTTCGGCGCGCCCACCTGCATGGGCAGCCTGTCGGCGCCGTTTCGCGGGTTTATGGACGCCACCGCCGCCTTCTATCTGGCCCAGCCCTGGCGCGACAAGCTGGCGGCCGGGTTCACCCATGCCGACAGCCTCAGCGGCGACACCCTCAACAGCCTGCTGCAACTGGCGGTGTTTGCCTCTCAGCACGGGATGATCTGGGTCGGCCTGGGCCTGCTGCCTGGCACCGGCGGCGAAGGCTCGTCCCTGAACCGACTAGGCTGTTCCCTGGGTGCCATGGCCCAGTCGTTGCCCGAACACTCGCCCCAGGCGGCGCTGGCGCTGGCCGACCGACGCACCGCGGCCTGTCTCGGCCAACGCGTGGCGCAGATTGCCGTGCGCCTGCGGCCTGATCCCGATTGACCCGGCGCTCGGCGCCGATTGTTGTTCGTCCGACCCACCCACGAGGAATCCCACCATGAGCACCTTTACCACCCGCGATGGCAGCGAGATCTACTACAAGGATTGGGGCAGCGGCCAGCCCGTGGTCTTCAGCCACGGCTGGCCCCTGAACGCCGACAGCTGGGAGGCGCAGATGTTGTTCCTGGCGTCCCGAGGCTACCGGGTGATCGCCCACGACCGCCGGGGCCACGGTCGCTCCAGCCAACCGTGGGACGGCAACGACATGGACACCTATGCTGACGATCTGGCGCAACTGATCGAACTGCTGGACCTGCAGGACGCCGTGCTGCTGGGCTTCTCCACCGGCGGTGGCGAGGTGGCGCGTTACATCGGTCGTCACGGTACGGCGCGGGTGGCCAAGGCCGGGCTGATTTCTTCGGTGCCGCCGCTGATGCTCAAGACCGAGGCCAACCCCAAGGGCGTGCCGCGCGAGGTCTTCGACGGCTTGCGCCAGGGTTCGCTGGCGGACCGTTCGCAGCTCTACCGTGACCTCGCCAGCGGGCCGTTTTTCGGTTTCAACCGGCCGGGGGCCGAGGTGTCCCAGGGCCGCATCGACTGGTTCTGGATGCAGGGCATGCTCGCCGGGCATAAAAATGCCTATGACTGCATCCAGGCGTTTTCCGAGACCGACTTCACCGAAGACTTGCTCAAGTTCGATATCCCGACCCTGGTGGTGCACGGTGACGACGACCAGATCGTGCCCATCGAAACCGCCGGTATCGCCTCGGCGCGCCTGGTCAAGGGCGCCCAGCTGCTGGTGTACCCGGGCGCGCCCCATGGCCTGACCGACACGCACAAGGAGCGTTTGAACGCCGATTTGCTGGCGTTTATCCAGGGCTGAAGGTAGCCGGCGCGGGCAAGGCCCGCGTCGGCCGGATTACCGGCTCAGGTAGGTGCTGCCGAAGCGCGCCCGCAAGCCATAGTTGAAGAGCCCTCGCTGAAACCTGGCAGGGCGTTGCGCGTCGCGGCGAGCCGCAGTTGGTGGCTGCGCCAGGTCATGGGGTTGACCCCTTCGCTGCGAGTGAACATATGGCAGAAGTGGGCCTGATCGCAGAAGCCGCATTCCTGGCTGATCTGGGTCAGGTTGAGGGTGGAGCGGGTGATCAGTTCCTTGGCCCGGGCGATGCGCTGCTGGCGGATCCATTCCTGGGGCGAAAGGCCGGTGCTGCATTTGAAGGCGCGGGAGAAATGGCTGCGTGACAGCGCGCAGGCGCGGGCCAGCTCGCTCACTTCCAGGCTTTGCGCCAGGTTGGCCAGGATCAGTTGCTTGATCAGGCGCTCGCGCCGCGCGCACAGGCCTCCGGTGGCGGGCCTTGGGCTGTTCGGCTGGCCATTGTCGAAGCACAAGGCAGGTTGCTCAAGTCGGGCCATGACAAGTATCCGTGGTCGATGGGAACGCACATGCCGGGTCGGTCGCCTTGCTCGAAAACACGTTCCCGGTGCGGTGGAAAAAAAACCGGGGTAGACCTGGGTATTTTTCGCCCCGGGGCGCGGGCTGACGAGTTAAACGTTGTTAATTTCAGCGTTGGCGCGGGCTATCCGTTACTGGCCATGGTGGCTATCGAGAGCAGTGATTTCTGCGGCGCCGGGAGGCTGCCCACAATGGCGCCATTCACTGTCCCGGAGCTTCTCGCCATGTCTCGCCACCCTTTATCCCTGCGTTGCGCTGCAATCACTGGCGCCCTCCTGATGCTAGCCGTGCTGGCGGGCTGCGCCAGTTCCCGGCCGGCGTTACTGATGGATAACAGCCAGGCCCGGCAGATTGAATGCCACGGTGTGTTCGGCAGCTGGGCCGGGTGCCGCAGCGAGGCCGTGGCGGTGTGTGGTGGCGGGGCGTATCAGGTGCTGAGCCGCAATCGCGAGGAGGGCGCCTCGGAGGCGCAAGTCGATGCGTACAACGCCGAGGTCGCCTTCCAGGAGCGCAGCATGCTGGTGCGCTGCGGTGTCGAGGGGCCGCTGCGGGTCGCGCTCAACGGATGACGGCGGGCACAACACAGCACAGGCGTCCAAGGCAAAACCGCTGCGCTGTGTTCAGGTGCGGGTTTGCCCTCCTGTGCCCGGACCGATTTATGAACCGCAATGACCTGCGCCGCGTCGACATGAACCTGCTGGTGATTTTCGAAGCCCTGATGTTCGAGAAGAACCTGACCCGGGTGGCGGAAAAGCTGTTTATGGGCCAGCCGGCGGTAAGCGCTGCCCTGAGCCGCTTGCGCGATCTGTTCGATGATCCATTGCTGTTGCGCAACGGCCGGGGCATGGAACCCACCGCCCGGGCGCTGGCGATCCTGCAGGAGCTGCAACCGGCGATGGACACCATTTCCGGCGCGGTCAGCCGAGCCAAGGCGTTCGACCCGTCCAGCAGCTGCGCGGTGTTTCGCATCGGTTTGTCGGATGACGCCGAGTTCGGCCTGTTTCCACCTTTGCTCAGCCAACTGCGCGAAGAGGCCCCGGGGATCGTCGTGGTGGTACGCCGCGCCAACTACCTGCTGATGTCGTCGTTGCTGGCCAGTGGCGAGATCTCGGTGGGGGTCAGCTACACCACCGACCTGCCGGCCAATGCCAAGCGCAAGAAGCTGCGGGATATTCCGTGCAAGGTCTTGCGCGGCGACAACCGCCCCGAGCCCCTGACGCTGGACGACTACTGTGAACGGCCCCATGCCATGGTCTCGTTTTCCGGTGACCTGAGCGGCAATATCGACCTTGATCTGGCGCGGGTCGGACGTGCACGCCGGGTGGTGCTGGCAGTGCCGCAGTTCAGCGGCCTGCGGGCGCTGCTGGCCGGCACCGAAATGCTCGCCACCGTGCCCGATTACGCCGCCTGCGCCCTGACCGAAGGCAGTGCCCTGCGCGCCGAAGATCCGCCGCTGCCGATCGATGCCGCCGAACTGTCCATGGTCTGGAGCGGCGTCCACGACAACGACCCCGCCGAACGCTGGCTGCGCTCGCGCATCGCCGAGCACATGTCCCAACCCATGGCCTGAAACCCAGCGCCTGTTCACCGACCCACCCCGAGGCAGGTGCCTGTAGCCGCTGCCACCAGGTTCGGGCGGTGTTCGGACGCTGGCCCTCAAGACCGCCTCACTACACCTGACCTTTCACGGTGCTTGTTGCGGCCAGCGCAGCCTCGTGCCTGGGCAGCGGCTACGGAGGGCGAGGTCATCCTTGCTGATTCGGCCCTCGGAAAGAGAGCACGTACATGCAATTTTTCTGCGGCAACGGGTCGCACACTGGGCGCTCGATCAAACAACGCGGCCCGGGGAGGGGTATCCAATGGTGTTCGAGCAATGACGCGCTCAACCGGTGAGGCGCGGGCCCAGGACTTTGGCCTGTTGTTCCTGCGGGTCAGTGCCGCGCTGTTTCTGCTGTGGGTCCACGGCTTGCCCAAGTGGCTGCACTACAGCGCCGAAGTGTCGCGCATCGAGGATCCGTTCCACCTCGGCGCCGACCTGACCCTGTCCCTGGCGATTTTCGCCGAAGTGCTGTGCCCGCTGTTGATCGTGGCCGGTGTCCTGGTGCGCCTGGCCTGCCTGCCGGTGTTGCTGCTGTTGGCGGTGGCGCTGCTGCTGGTGCACCCGGATTGGAGCCTGGAACAGGGCCAGTTCGCCTGGCTGTTGCTGATCCTGTTTACCAGCGTGCTGATCGCCGGCCCCGGGCGTCTGGCGCTCAATTCACGTTTCAGTGGAGTACTGCGCCATGTCTGAACGGATTGCCGAACCCTCTATGCCCCAGCCGCGGCCGGGCCTGGATGAAGTCGTGACCCTGGTGGTCAAGCACCGGATCAAGGCCGGCCACGAGGCGGACTACGAAGCCTGGCTGCGCGGCATTGTGCGGGTGGCCGGGCAATGGCCGGGGCATTTGGGGGTGGATGTGGTTCGCGGCCGGCTGGGCGGGCTGGCGCACTTCACTTGCGTGCTGCGCTTTTGCTCGACCGAAGCCATGCAGCGCTGGCTCGACTCGCCGCAACGCCTGGCACTGATCAACCAGGCCGCACCGATGCTGGCCGATGGCGACCAGACCGAGGTCGCCGCGCTCAATGAATTCTGGTTCGCCCCCCTGGCCGACGCCGCGACACCGCCGCCGCGCTGGAAGCAGGCGGTGGTGACCCTGTGCGTGATCCTGCCGCTGACCCTGCTGATCCCGCTGCTCTGGGGCCCGGTGCTGCGCCTGCATCCCTGGCTTTCCAATTACCTGGTCAGCACCTTTGTGGTGACCCTGACTATCGTGTTGCTGGTGGTCTACCTGTTGATGCCGGCCGCCACCCGGCTGTTCGCGCCCTGGCTGCAGGCTTCCAGCGCCCATGAACACCTGGAGCCCGAGCATGGCCAGCAAGGATGACCCGAGCGATCCACGGCGGCGCCAGCTACTGGCGGCCGGCTCGTTGCTCAGCGCCGCGGCGGCTTTCTGGCCACGGCTGTCTTTTGCCTCATCACCTTTACAAGGAAACCCGATGAACGCCGATCTGATTCTGTTCAATGGCCAATTCCATACCGTGGACCGCGAAAATCCCCGGGCCAGTGCCGTCGCCATCAGCCAGGGGCGCTTTGTCGCCGTGGGCACCGACGCCCAGGCCATGGCCCTGCGCGGCAGTGGCACCCAGGTCATCGACCTCAAGGGCCGCACGGTCATCCCCGGGCTCAACGACTCGCACCTGCACCTGATTCGCGGCGGCCTCAACTACAACCTGGAGCTGCGCTGGGAAGGCGTGCCGTCCCTGGCCGATGCCTTACGCATGCTCAAGGATCAGGCCGACCGCACGCCGACCCCGCAGTGGGTGCGGGTGGTGGGCGGCTGGAACGAATTCCAGTTCGCCGAAAAACGCATGCCGACCCTGGAAGAACTGAACCAGGCCGCCCCCGACACCCCGGTATTCGTCCTGCACCTGTATGACCGGGCCTTGCTCAACCGCGCCGCCCTGCGCGTCGCGGGCTACACCAAAGACACGCCGAACCCGCCCGGCGGCGAGATCGTGCGCGATAGCAACGGCAATCCCACCGGCATGCTGGTGGCGCGGCCCAACGCGATGATCCTGTATTCGACCCTGGCCAAGGGGCCCAAGCTGCCCCTGGAGTACCAGGTCAACTCGACCCGGCAATTCATGCGCGAGCTCAACCGCCTGGGCCTGACCAGCGCCATCGACGCCGGTGGCGGTTTCCAGAACTACCCCGACGACTACGCGGTGATCGAGCAGTTGGCCAAGGACCAGCAACTGACGGTGCGCATCGCCTACAACCTGTTCACCCAGAAGCCCAAGGAAGAGCTCAGCGACTTCAAGAACTGGACCGGCAGCGTCACCCTGCACCAGGGCGACGACTACCTGCGGCACAACGGCGCCGGCGAGATGCTGGTGTTTTCGGCGGCGGATTTCGAAGACTTCCTCGAACCCCGTCCCGACCTGCCGCTGACCATGGAACAGGAGTTGGAGCCGGTGGTGCGCCATCTGGTGGAGCAGCGCTGGCCGTTCCGCCTGCACGCCACCTATGACGAATCGATCTCGCGCATGCTCGACGTGTTCGAGAAGGTCAATCGCGACATCCCGTTCAACGGCCTGCCCTGGTTTTTCGACCATGCCGAGACCATCACCCCGAACAACATCGAGCGCGTGCGGGCCCTGGGCGGCGGCATTGCGATCCAGGACCGCATGGCGTTCCAGGGCGAATACTTCGTCGAGCGCTACGGGGCCAAGGCCGCCGAGGCCACGCCGCCGATCAAGCGCATGCTGGCCGAAGGCGTGCCGGTGGGTGCGGGCACCGACGCCACCCGGGTCTCCAGCTACAACCCCTGGACCTCGCTGTACTGGATGGTCAGCGGGCGCACCGTCGGCGGCCTGGAGCTGCACGCCGAGGGCCTGCCACGCCTGACTGCCCTGGAACTGTTCACCCACGGCAGCGCCTGGTTCTCCTCGGAGCAGGGCAAGAAAGGCCAGATCAAGGTCGGCCAACTGGCGGACGTGGCAGCGCTGTCGGCGGACTTTTTCAGCGTCGACGAAGAGGCCATCAAGTGGATCGAGTCGGTGCTGACCGTGGTCGGCGGCAAGGTGGTGTACGGCGCCGGTGACTTCGAGGACCTGGCGCCGACCCGCGTGCCGGTGCTGCCGGACTGGTCGCCGGTGGTCAAGGTCCCGGGCCACTGGCGCCCGACCTCGCCGTTGCAGGCTCAGGTGCACCAGTGCAGCGGCCCGTGCGGCGTGCATGCCCACAGCCATGAGCGGGCGCGCCTTTCCAATGTGCCGGTCAGCGACTTCCAGGGTTTCTGGGGCGCGTTCGGCTGCTCGTGCTTTGCCTTTTGAATCCGCTATTCCCCGAACCCAAGCACCCCCAAAGGAGTTACCCATGACTTACAAACGCTTGAACAAAGATGAAGCAGTGGTGCTGTTGGTCGATCACCAGACCGGCCTGATCTCGCTGGTGCAGGATTTCTCGCCCAACGAATTCAAGAACAACGTGCTGGCCCTGGCGGACCTGGCCAAGTTCTTCAAGCTGCCGACCATCCTCACCACCAGCTTCGAGCAGGGCCCCAACGGCCCGATCGTGCCCGAGCTCAAAGAGATGTTCCCGGACGCGCCATACATTCCGCGCCCTGGCCAGATCAATGCCTGGGACAACGAAGACTTCGTCAAGGCGATCAAGGCCACCGGGCGCAAGCAACTGATCATCGCCGGGGTGGTGACGGACGTCTGCGTGGCGTTCCCGACCTTGTCGGCGCTGGCGGAAGGTTTTGATGTGTTCGTGGTGACCGATGCGTCCGGCACCTTCAACGAAACCGTGCAGCAGGCGTCCTGGGCGCGCATGACCGCGGCCGGCGCGCAGATGATGAACTGGTTCTCGGTGGCCTGCGAACTGCACCGCGACTGGCGCAACGACATCGAAGGCCTGGGCAACCTGCTGTCCCAGCGCATCCCCAACTACCGCAACCTGATGAACAGCTACACCGCGCTGACCGCCAAGTAAGCGTCGGACCCCAACCGCTTGCCTACCCCAGGCAAGCGGTTTTTTTGTGCCCGCTGTAGCCGCTGCCGCAGGCTCGGGCCGCGTTCGGACGCTGGCCCTGACAGGCGCCGCGTATGGCAGGTGAACTCCGGTGGTGCGCTCAGCCAGAGCCCCATCCTCAATTGCGTTTTTGCAGCCAGCCGAGGAAGCCGCTTTTGCGGGTGTCGACGGGTTTGCCCAGCAGCACCGAGCGGCTGCTTTGCTGGCGTACGGCCTGGAGTTTGTTCAGGGCGCTGTTCACCTCCTTGCGCTGGGCCATGCAATCGCGGGTCAGGGTTTTGTCCAGGCGGTAGACGATGCAGGAAGTCAGCGCAGTAAAGCGGGCCTGGGATGGGGTGTCGGCGAGGATGCTCTGTTCGCCCATGACCTCGCTGGGCCCCATGCGTCCGGCTTCGACCTGGCGGTTGCCCTCGGTCACGGTGGCACTGACCACGCCGGTGGCGATCACCAGCAGGGCCTCGGGCACTTCGCCCAGTTCCAGGATCACTTCGCCAGCGGCGTACTGCCGGGGCGTCATGGCCTGGGCCATCAGGTCCCGTTCATGGCCATCCAGCGAACGAAAGACCTTCACCTCATCCAGCAACACCCTGGCCCTGGAACTGGGCTCGGCGAAACCTTCGGGCTGGCGCGAAATGCCGGCGGCCTCCAGGTGCCGGTGCGCCAGGTCGAACAACTGATTGCGCACCTGACCCTTCTGCCCCAGTTCGGCGATAAACCCGCTGGCGACATATTCCGACAGGCTCTCGCCGGCCTCCTTCAGCAGCACCTTGGGCGGCGGGTCGAGCAGCAGGCTGTTGCTGCCCTGCAAGGCCCGCTCCAGGGCATCCAGCACCCGCCGTGGACGAATGTGATTAGGCACCTTGATGCTGATCGACACCCCGTGCCGGTTGCTCGGCCGGCTGAGGTTGACCAGCTTGGCCTTGGCCGCCACCGAATTGGGAATCACCGCCGTGGTGCCGACGCTGGTCAGCAGGTGGGTGGCGCGCCAGTCGATGTCCAGCACCTTGCCTTCGACGCCGTCGATCATGATCCAGTCATCCACCTGATACGGCTTGGTGGTGTTGAGCACGATGCCGCTGAACACATCGCTCAAGGTGCTTTGCAGGGCCAGGCCGACAATGATCGCCATGGCCCCGGACGTCGCCAGCAAGCCCTTGACCGGCAGCTCCAGGACATACCCGGCCGCGGCGACAATCGCCACCAGGAACACCAGGGCGCCAATCACGTCCTGCAACAGGCGGCCGCTGTGGCCGATACGGCGGATCAGCACCAGGCCGATCAGTTCGGTCAGCACCCGCGCGGCGTACAGCCACCAGATGATTGCCAGCGCCGTGGCGCCCAGTTGCAGCACGTTGTTGTCGGGCCAGCCTTGTGCCTGCAACGGGCTGACGCCGGCATTGATGATCAGCGCGCTGTACCCCAGAAACAGCGCCAGGCGCAGGGCAACCCGCGGCAGGCGCTGCGCGAAGGGCACGAGGTGCCACAACAGCGCGTCCACCAGCAGCAGGCAGGCACTCCAGAGCAACAGGTGATGAGCGAGAAAAGTCATGGCGGCACCGCACGGAAGGAGGGCAAAAAGGAGAGGAGTCGGGCAGGCGACCGCGAAGTCGACGGCCCGGCGTCAGGTATGGCTCAGTTGAGGTGCGCCTTGAGTTCGGCGGCGGCCTGGCGGACCGCGGCCTGGACTTCGGGAATGCTGCTCAGCGGATTGAGCAGGCCGAAGTCGTGGATCATGCCGTTGTAGCGCACCGCCGTGACCGCGACTCCGGCACTGTCCAGCTTGCGTGCATAGGCTTCGCCTTCATCGCGCAGCACGTCGAACTCGGCGGTCTGCACCAGGGCCGGCGGCAGGCCGCGCAGCTGTTCGATGCTGGCCTGCAGCGGCGAGGCGTGGATCTCGGCGCGTTGCTGTGGGTCGCTGGTGTAGCTGTCCCAGAACCAGTTCATCATGCCCCTGGTCAGGAAGTGGCCCTCGGCAAACTGCTGGTACGACGGGCTGTCGAAGCGGGCGTTGGTCACCGGCCACAGCAGCAGTTGGAAGCGCAGGTCCGGGGTCTTCTGCTCCTTGGCCATCAGCGCCACCACCGCCGCCATATTGCCGCCGACGCTGTTGCCGGCCACCGCCAGGCGACGGCTGTCGACGCCGATTTCCCGGCCGTGCTCGGCGACCCAGCGGGTGGCGGCGTAGGCCTGATTGATCGCCGTCGGGTACCGGGCTTCAGGCGACGCGGTGTAGTCGACGTAGACCGCCACGGCACCGGAGCCCAGCACCAGGTCGTGGATCAGGCGTTCGTGGGTCGGGTAATCCCCCAGCACCCAGCCGCCACCGTGGAAGAACATGAACACCGGCAGCTCGCCCCGGACCTTGGCCGGGCGCACTATTTTCAGCTGCACCGGCTGCCCGGCTACCTGAATGCTGCGTGAACTGACCTCAACCCCGGACAGGTCGACCTTGACCGAAGCCTGGGCTCCGCTGAGCACTGCGCGGGCGTCCCTGGGGCTCAGTTGTTCCAGCGGCTTGCCGCCCCCGGCGGCCAGGGCGTCGAGGAAGGCCTGGGTCTGGTGCTCCACCCCCGGGCTGTCAGCGGCGAAGGCGCTGTTCACGGACAAGGCGAGGAGGCTGGTAGCGAGGACTTTTTGCAGAGTGTTCATGGGCGGCAATCCTTTCGAAAAATTGAGTTTTTAGTTGTTTATTCAATGGGTTGCGCTGTGGTGTGAAGGGTCTCAGCGACAACCTGTGCTCAGATTAATCTGATGCCTAATCGTGAAAAAGCCGCTATAAAGCGTTTGACTGTCAACCGAGACGTGACAATGAACCCGTTTGAAGACATGCGTATTTTTTGCCAGGTGATGGACTCCGGCAGCTTCACCGCGGCGGCCGACAAGCTGGGGTTGTCCAAGCAGTTCGTCAGTCGCCGCCTGATGCAGCTCGAAGAACGCCTGGGGGTGCGCCTGCTCAACCGCTCCACGCGTCGCCTCGACGTCACGCCCCTGGGCCAGAACTACTACGAGTCGGCGCTGCGCCTGCTGGGCGAGGTCGAGGAGGTGGAGCAGGGCATTGCCGGGCAGAACAGCGAACCGCGCGGCACCCTGCGCCTGAGTGCGCCGCTGTCGTTCGCCCTGGCGCACCTGGGGTGCCTGTTGCCGCTGTTTTTGCAGCGCTACCCCCAGGTGTCGGTGGAGGTCGACCTCAGTGACCGTCCGGTGGACCTGCTCAGCGAAGGTTATGACCTGGTGCTGCGCATCGGCGTGCTTGAAGACTCGACCCTGATCGCGCGCCGCATCGCCACCATCCAGCGGGTGTACTGCGCCAGCCCGGGCTACCTGGCCAGCCGTGGCGTGCCGCAACACCCCGAGCAACTCAGTGGCCACGATTGCCTGCCCTATGGTCATGGACGCCAGGTGCAGTGGCGCTTCCAGGTCAAGGGCAAGCCCATGAACATCAACGTCGGCGGGCGTATGCGGGTCAACAATGGCGAGTTGCTCAAGGACGCCGCCGTTGCCGACCTGGGCATCACCTACCTGCCGACCTTTATCGTCGGTCAGGCGCTGCAGGATGGGCGCCTGGTGCGGGTGCTGGAAGACTTCGAGCCCGAGCCCCTGACCTTGTCGGCGGTCTACCCCCAGCATCGCCAGGGTTCTCGACCGGTGCAGGCCTTGATCGAGTTCCTGCGCGAACGGCTGATGGATTGAGCGCGGCCCTCAGCGCCGGGGCAAAGTGCCACGTGCGCATGGCGGCGCCCGCACAAGTGGTTTATATTCCGCGCCGCTCACGCCCGGGCTTTTTTCCGCCTGGGGTGTGGAGTCTCCATTCCCAAGGATTCGGGTGCGCAACGGACCCGTTTCGTTCTGACAAAGAAAGGAAATCAATGTCTTCTCAACTTCTGCGTGCCGCGTTCGTTCTGGGCGCTGTCGCCATTTCTTCCCAGGCCAGCGCTGCCCCTGATTTCGCCGCGTGCTTCAGCCTCAAGCCAGGTGTTTCCTTCGGCGCCGAAGGCACCACGGTCAGCATCGAAAAAGCCAAGTTCATGGGTCAGGACGCGATTGCGGTGACCCAGTCCGAAGGGGGCGTCAGCTCCGCCAGTTTCTACGACGCCAGCGGCCGCAAATTGCTGGGCAACGTGCGCTACGGGATCTCCGCCATGGGCGGCGATGCCAAGGCGCCGCTGATGACCGAGTCCTACAGCAAGGCACCGGAGTTTCCGGGCAAGGCGGCACCGGGCGCCAAGTTCAAGCTCAGCGGCAGCGGCAAGCTGGAAAACCATGCCGACGAGACCAGCACCCCGCTGGAATACGAAGGGTTCAGCGACTACACCTTTGTCGGCTTCGAAGACCTGCCGACCAAGATCGACTACAAGGACCGCACCTTCAGCAACACCTGCCACCTGAGTGCAGAGTTCGAAGGCGGGCGCATGGAAGCGTGGTACGCCCCGGGTTTTGGTCGGGTCAAGTTCGAGCGCTACTCGGGTGATTCGCTGCTGATGGCCGAAGAAATCGACTCGGTGATCCAGGAGTAAACCCCTGCGCCGCCCACGCCTTGCGGTGTCGGGCGGCGTTGCACCTGGGCCTTAGCGCAGCACCAGCGATTGGTGCGTCGCCGCGCCGGCCCGGGCGCCATCCCCCACGGCGATCGCCACCGAGCCGAACGCCAGCGCCGCATCGCCGCAAGCGAACACCCCGCCAACGCTGGTTTCGCGGCTGGCATCGGTCTTGATGAAACTGCCCATCGCCCCGGCTTCAAGCTCGCAGCCCAGGCGCTCGGCCAAAGGGCTGGCCAGGTGGGTGCGCGGTTGGGTGAACAGGCCCTTGAGGCGGATCACCCGCTGGTCGACCAGCACCACATCGGCCTGATCGCCGCTGATATGGCTCAGCCGTTGCTCCTCCAGAGTCACCCCGCGTTTGGCCAGTTGTGCCCGTTGCTCGGCATCGGGCACGAACACGCCATTGGTAAAGAACGTGGTGGGGCCCCATTCGGGCAGCAGCAGGGCGTGATGCATGGCCAATTCGGAGTTGGCCAGCACGCCGATCGGCCCGCCCTCGAGTTCATAGCCATGGCAGTAGGGGCAGTGGAAGACGCTTTGACCCCAGCGCGATGCCAGGCCTTCGATTGCCGGCAGTTCGTCGACCACGCCACTGGCGAGGATCAGCCGCCGGGCGCTGTAGCGCTGGCCATCGAGGGTGTCGACCTCGAACAACCCGGCTTCCTGGCGCCCATGGCTGGCGATTGCCGAGACCCAGGTCACCGTGGGGTAGGCCAGCAACTGGTTGCGCGCATCGTTGGCGATGTCGGCGGCGGGGCGTCCGTCCTGGCCAAGAAAGCCGTGGGAGTTGCCGGCAAAACGGTTGCGCCGTTGCGCCGAATCCAGCACCAGCAGCGTTCGTCGCGCCCGCGCCAGCTGCAAGCCGGCAGACAGCCCGGCATAGCTGCCGCCCACAATAATCACGTCGTACACCATGCAATACACCTTCAGTGGGGTCCCTTGAAGGGCTTCAAGGATTTCACGACACACCGTAAGTTACGTGAAAGTTGCCTGTCAACACTCTCGTAACTTCACTGGTTGCAAGCGATACTCGGTCCGCCCCGATTCAGGCCGACCACGAGGACAGGATGAGAACCGACACCCGACTTTCCCGCATGCTGCATGTGCTGATCCACATGGACCGCCACCAGCAATGCGCGACTTCCGAGACCATCGCCCGCATGCTCGGAACCAACCCGGTGGTGGTGCGCCGGACCATGGGGCTGCTCAAGGAGCAAGGTTATGTGCGTTCCGAAAAGGGCCATCAGGGCGGCTGGACCCTGACCTGCAGCCTCGCCGACATGACCCTGCTGGACATTCACCAGGCGCTGGGCGCGACCTCGATCTTCTCCATCGGCCTGTCCACCGACCACCCGGAGTGCCTGGTGGAGCAGGCGGTGAATGCAGCCCTCACCGACGCCTTCGATGCGGCCCAGGCGCTGCTGCTCGAGCGCCTGGGGCGGGTGACCCTGGCCGAGCTGGCCGAGGATTTCGACCGGCGCTTTCAAACCACCCTGAGCGACGCCGCCGCACCAGACGCCGACCGGGCTTGAGGCCGCGGCTCAGCGTTTGCTGAAGGCCAGGCGCGCGGCGAACAACAGAAACAGCGTGCCGGTGGTGCGGTCCATCCAGCGCATCACCGGCGCTCGTTGCAGGACGGCACTCAGCGGGCGGGTGGCGCCGATCAACAGCAGCGACCAGGCCAACCCCAGCACCACATGGATGGCCACCAGGCCAAAGGTCCACGGCACCAGTGGGCTGCCCTGGGGGATGAATTGCGGCAGGAACGATACATAGAAAATGCCGATCTTGGGGTTGAGCACATTGCCCAGCATGCCCTTGAGAAACCAGTTGGCGCCGCGCTGGCCCGGGGTCTTGGCTGCCGCCATGGTGCTGCGCGGCGCCAGCAGCATGTTCAGCCCGAGCCAGCACAGATAAGCCGCGCCGCAGTACTTGAGGGCGGTGTAGGCCAGTTCGGAAACCATGATCAACGCGCCCAGGCCAAACGCCACCGCCGCGCCCCACAGCAGGCAGCCGGCGTTGATCCCGAGGGCCGCCTGAATCGCCTGGCGCTTGCCTTCGACCGTGGCCGTGCGCAGCACCAGGGCGGTGTCGAGCCCGGGGGTGATAGTCAGGAGCGTGGCGGCCAGGGTGAAGGCCAGGAGGCTGTCGGCAATGGTCATGGCAAGGTTTCGCGGCGGGATGTGGCGGGCAGATTAGCACCTGGCCAGCCTGAACCTTTTCCCTCGGCCGCTTTCTATCCCAAATCACCGCTCCCCGGCGCCCGGGGTCTTGCACGCAGCCGGTCATTCGTCGCAGCAGGCTCAAGCCGAGGGTGCTGTTGCCGATCATTTCATAGCACTGGCCTGTCATGCCTCGAGCGGTTCGGCACAACCCGCAAGCGGCCGATGGCAACCGCAGGACTTTCAGGGGGCGCTATGGCGTCCATGCCGGGGGAGGGTGTTTTATCCATTATTGTCAGGAGTGTTGGTCATAAAAAATCTTACCGCTGAAGAACGGGCTGCGATTGCTGAAATAGAAGTCACCTCAAATATCCTGAGGCTGACCACCCGTTTGACCCGTATGCGATTCGCCGCGATTTCCAAGATGACCGACACCCATTGGGTCGCCTGCGCGGTGCATGACGAATTGCAGTTCGGCGTGAATGTGGGCGATGAACTCTTGATCGAGGCCACCCTGTGCAATCAGCTGCGCCTGGCCCGCAAGCCGATCGTGATCGAACACGCCAGCCTTGACCCGGTGTTCTCCGAACACCCGCTGCCCAAGCACCATGGTTTTGAAAGCTACATCTCACTGCCGATCGTTTTCGCCGACGGCACGGTTTTCGGCACCTTATGCGCCCTCGATACGTTGCCCAGAAAACTGGAAAACCCGGAGACCATGGAGTTGCTGAGTATCTTCACCCGACTGATCGGCACCACGCTGGATCTGCAGCGTAAAACGGTTTGAAGCGCGGTTGGTTAAAACCCCCAGGGCGGCCAACGAAACCCTGAATGAGTGATGGGGGGGTGGACTATGGAAGGGTGGCTTGCACTGGCGCTTGCATCGCGCCCGGATGCTCTTTAAGTTTTCCGGTCTTGACTAAAAACCGTCACCCCACCTGCACTTGGAGCTCCCATGAACCTGGCCACCCTGGCGCTGTTCCTCCCGGCCTGCTTCGCCCTGAATATGGCCCCCGGGCCGAATAACCTGCTGTCGGTCAGGAATGCCACGACCTACGGCTTTCGCACGTCGTGCCTGGCTGGCGTGGGTCGGCTGCTGGCGTTTTCGCTGATGATCGCCCTGGCGTCGGCCGGGCTGGCGGTGGTGCTGCAAGCCTCGGAGCTGCTGTTCTACGGGATCAAGATTCTCGGTGCGGGCTATCTGTTGTACCTGGCGCATCAGTTATGGCGTGCAGATACCCGGGTCGAGGCCGAGAGCAACACCGCGTCCCTGGGGTTGCTGGCCCTGGCGCGACAGGAGTTCCTGGTGGCCATCGGCAACCCCAAGGCCATCCTGATTTTCACTGCGTTCCTGCCGCAGTTCGTCGATCCGGCTGCACCGATCTCTGCGCAGTTCCTGGTGCTGGGCGGGTTGTTCCTGGTGCTGGAGTGGATCGCCATCAGTGGCTACGCCTTTATGGGGCTGTACATGCGGCGCTGGTTTGCCCAGCCCGCGGGCAAGCGCATCTTCAATCGCTGCTGCGCCGCCTTGTTGTCGGCGGCGGCCTCGGTGCTGTTGCTGGCGCGCCGCGCCTGAGTCTCGCGAAGGTGCGCCGGGCTAGCGGGAAAACCGCTTGGCCCCGGCCACGCAGGCGATCACGGCCACGGTGACCCCGAGCATGCCCAGGCTGACCTGTTCGTGGAGCAGGGTCGCGGCCAGCGCCAGGCCGAAGAAGGGTTGCAGCAACTGCAACTGGCCGACGGCGGCAATGCCGCCCTGGGCCAGGCCGCGATACCAGAACACGAAGCCGATCAGCATGCTGAACAGCGACACGTAGCCCAGGCTCAACCAGGCCGGCAGGCTGATGCCGGCAAAGCGGGCCGGGGCCAGCAGCCAGGTGGCCCCGGCCATGACCGGCAAGGCCAGCACCAGCGCCCAGCAGATCACCTGCCAGCCGCCCAGGCTGCGCGATAGGCGGGCGCCTTCGGCGTAACCCAGGCCACAGATCAGCACCGCCAACAGCATCAGGATGTCGCCTTCAGGCGCTGCGCTCAGGCCCTGGGACAGGGCGAAACCCATCACCAGCGCGCTGCCCAGGATCGAGAACAGCCAGAACACCGGACGCGGCCGTTCGCCGCCGCGCAACACGCCGAACACCGCCGTCGCCAGGGGCAGCATGCCGAGAAACACGATGGAGTGGGCGGAGGTCACATATTGCAGGGCCAGGGCGGTCAATAGCGGAAAGCCCAGCACCACGCCGATGGCGACAATCAACAACGGCAGCACCTGGCTGCGGGCAGGGCGCGGCTGCTTGAACGCGAGCAGCATGCACAGCGCCAGGAGGCCGGCAATGGTGGCCCGGGCGACGGTCAGAAACACCGGGTCGAACTCCAGCACCGCGACCCGGGTCGCGGGCAGCGAGCCACTGAAAATAATCACGCCGATCAATCCGTTGAGCCAGCCGCTGGAGGTTTTTTCCAGAGTCGGGTGGGTTGGGGTCGATGTCTGTTCCATCAGGGGCACACTCGATTGCAGGGAGGGAAAGGGCAGGGCCAGGGTCAGGATTGCAGTGGCATGACGGGTGGCATGAAGCGCATGCTATGACCCGCTCCCGATACAATCAAAAAATTGTCATGGATACATTGCTCATGCCTCGCGCCCGCTATAAAGCCCTGGTTGATAGCTTCGCCGCCGACATTCGTGCTGGGCGCCTGGCGCCCGGTACGCGCCTGCCGACCCATCGCCAACTGGCGGCCGAGCACCGCCTGGCCCTGGTCACTGCCAGCCGGGTCTACGCCGAACTGGAGGCCATGGGCCTGGTCAGCGGCGAAACCGGGCGCGGCACCTTTGTCCGGGAGACCGCGCTGCCACCGGGTCAGGGTATCGACCAGCCGGATGTGGTGGCGGGCATGCTCGACCTCAACTTCAACTACCCCTCGGTTCCCGGGCAGGCCGACCTGCTGCGCACGGCCCTGCGCCAGTTGGCGTTGTCCGGTGACCTGGAATCCCTGCTGCGCTACCAGCCCCATGCCGGGCGTTTGCATGAGCGGGCTGGCGTCGCACATCACCTGCTGAGCCGCGGGTTGCAGGTGCAGGCCGAGCAGGTGCTGATCGTCAGCGGCGCCCAGCATGGCTTGGCGGTGGCGCTGATGGCGCTGCTGCAACCGGGGGATGTGATCGCCGCCGACGCGCTGACCTACTCGGGGTTCAAGGTGCTGGCCGAATCCCTGCACCTTGAAGTGCTGCCAATCCCTGCAACGGCCGAGGGGCCGGACCTCGACGCCCTCGACCAACTGTGCCGCCAGCGTTCGGTGCGGGCGGTCTACACCATGCCGACCCTGCACAACCCCATGGGCTGGGTGATGGCGCTGGAACAGCGCCGGCAACTGGTTGCGATTGCGCGCGAGCATGGGCTGTCGATCATCGAGGATGGGGCCTATGCGTTTCTGGCCGCCGAGGCGCCGCCGCCGATTGCCGCCCTGGCGCCGGAAAGAACGCTGTATGTGTCCGGGTTTTCCAAGAGTGTCGCCACCGGCCTGCGGGTTGGTTTTATCGCCGCGCCCCTGCCGCAGGTGCCGGCGCTGGAGCGCAGTATCAGGGCCACCACCTGGAACACCGCAGGGATGCTGACGGCGATTGCCTGTGCCTGGATCGACGATGGCACGGTCGCTCGGCTGGAGGCGCAAAAGCGCGCCGACGCCGAGGCCCGGCAGGCCCTGGCCGACCAGGTGCTGGCGGGGTTGCCGGTGGTGCGCCACCCCTCTTCGTACTTTCTGTGGCTGCCCCTGGCCGAAGAGGTCCGCGCGGACCAGATCGCCATGGAGTTGCTGCGTGAGCAGGTGTCGGTGTCCACGGCCGAACCGTTCGCCACCTCGGCCCATGTTCCCCATGCGCTGCGCCTGGCCTTGGGCTCGCTGGAGATGGGGGCGTTGCGCGAGGCCTTGCTCAAGGTGCGGCGGGTGGTGGGTGCCTATTCATGAGCGGCGCTGGCGCAGGGCTGGTCAAAAGCCGGGCAACGGCTTTAGGCTTTGCCCCCTGACTTCGCCAATCGCCCCGAGCCGACCATGAACACAGACCCGCAGCGCTGCACGCTTGACGCCGGCATTCTTCAGTTTCCGGTGTTTCACATGCGCGGCGGCACCTCGACCGGGTTGGTCCTGGCCCGGGAGGCGGTGCCCGAAGACGAAGCGCTGCTGGAGGAGTTGCTGCGCCACCTGATGGGCGTGCCGCTGGTGGGGGAATGGCCGGGCAACACCCAGATCACCGGGCTGGGCCGGGGCATCCCCACCAGCAACAAGGTGTTTATCGTCGAGCGAAGGCCCGGCGAGACGCGCATGACCAGCACCCTGGCGCAACTGGCGGCCGGCAAGAGCCACATCGACTGGAGCGTCAACTGCGGCAATATGTCGGCCGCCTTGCCGCTCTATGCCCTGGCCCGGGGCTGGCTGGCACCTGAGGAGCCGACGGCGCAGATCGAAATCTTCAATACCAACACCCGGACCACGCTCTATGCGCGCCTGGGGTTTGCCAATGGCCGTCTGCTCAGCGACACCCGGATCCCTGGGGTCAACGGGGTGTTTCCCGGGGTCGATCTGTTTCTGCACGACCCGGTGGGGGCCAAGACCGGGGCGTTGTTTCCCAGCGGCCTGCGCCGCGACAGGCTCAATGGCATTGCCGCGACCTGCATCGACGTCGCGGTGCCGATGATCATCGTCAACGCCGCCGACCTGGGCAAAAGCGGTTATGAAACGCCAGCGCAACTGGACGCCGATCCGGTGTTCAAAGCGGCCCTGAGCGATCTGCTGGTCGAAGGCGGCCAGCGCATGCAACTGCGCAATCGCAGCGGCGCCCTGATGAGCGCCGATGAACTGCGGCGCAGCGAGACCCTGCCAAAAATCTGCATCGTCAGCCCGGCACAGGCCGGTGGCCACATCAACACCCGCTACTTCACCCCGCAAAGCGCCCATCCGTCCCTGGCGGTTTCCGGTGGCTGCTGTCTGGCGGCGGCGTGCCTGATCGAGGGCACGGTGGCCCATGACGTGCTCAGCGCGCCCCAGGCCCTGGGCGCCAGCGTGGGTGAATTCCCACTGTCGATCGAAAACCCTGCCGGCGTGCTCGACACCCTGATCACCGCACGCCTGGACGGCGAGCAGGTGCTGATCGACGCGGCGGCCTATCGGCGCAGCGCCCAGGTGCTGGTGCGCGGCAGGATGGCGCTGTACAGCGCCTCGGCGGCCTTGAGTGAGGCCTTGCTGGCGCGCTGATGTCGCTCAGCGGTTCAAGGCACAACCGGGAAGCGTGCGATCAATCCCTGGACCCTGGCTTGCAGCACCTCGGGCCTGTTGGTGGACAGCGGCACCTGCAACGACACGCCTTCCAGGCGTTGCTCGGCGCTGGCCCAGGGGGGCGCGGCCTCGTGGGACAACACCAGCTCCAGGACCGGGTGCGGCCCGGGGTTGAAGTGAAACGCCAGGCAAGGCTCGGTGAAGTAGCAGGACTGGATGGCCGGCGCGCCGGGATCCAGGGCCCCCAGCCAACGTTCCAGTTTCAGCAGTTCCTGGGTGGTCAGGCAGGGGTCGACAAAGCTCCAGCTGCCGCGCGGGTCTTCGATCCGGCCGCGAACCTGCAGCCAGTTGGCATCCAGGCGATCCGTGTGCCCGGGGAACTGATAGTTCTCGATCTCCAGCAGCACATGGCAGGTCGGCAGGTCGAACAGTTCCAGGGCCATAGCGGCTTGATCCTTGAATGACGGTGGGGTTCAGTCTGGCAAAAACTGCGGCACCTGCTTGCGCAGGATCTCGATCAACTCCGGGGCCATGAACTCGAAATCATCGGGGATGTTCAGGCAGATGATCTTTTTGTCCCGCAGGTGCGGCTTGAATTTGCTCGATAGTTTGCTGCGGTGCCGGGGTTCCATGACCAGGATCAGGTTCGCCCACTCCAGAAGTTCCGGGCACACCGGCACCTGGGCATCGTGGTTGATCCCGGCCGAGGCGGTCTCGACCCCCGGCCAATCGGCGAACACCTGCTCGGCAGTGGGGCTGCGCAGGCGGTTCTGACTGCAGATAAACAACACATTGACCATCCGATGGCTCCTTGAAAAAAACAGGGTCGTGCATCAGGCCTATCAGTGAGCAGCCAGCGCTTCAGGTGGGGCGAGGGTGCTGGCGGCTGCTGGGCCGGCCGGCGCTGCGCAGCGGCCAAGTAATGAGGCCGTAGCGCAGGCGGTTTTCCTGTCAGGTATCGGTATTGACGTCGTCCCATTCCTGACCCATGTAGCCCATCAACCAGTTGAATGCGTAGTGGCGTTCATAGGTCACGCTGGCGTCGAGGCCGGCCGGGGGCGCGGTGTTTTTCATGCGGGCTTCGACCACATTCCAGTCATAGCGGTAGGTGCGGTCGGTCTGGTCGAGGACTTCTTGCAGCGGGCGCGGCTTGGCGTCGGCGATAAACTCCTCAGGGGTGCGCTTGAGCATGATGGCCGCGGCGCTGTTGACGTCGCAGACGTTCTGCGGCTTGTCCAGGGTGTCGACATAGCCCAGGGCCCAGAGCAGGACCCAGGCCGATTCGTAGCGCCAGGAGAACTTGATGCGCTGCTCTTCGGAGGGCTGGGGGTTGGCGATAAACAGGCTTTCTTCCGGGGTAAAGCGCGGGGCCAGGTTGTAGCCCTCGACCAGTTTGTCCACCGTCGGCTGGTCCAGGCCGCTGCCCTTGGCCGCGACCACCAGCAAGGCCATGGCGCGGTAGGCGACGGCGTCAGTGCTGCGCGGGTGGGCGTTGGCTTGGGTGGCGATCGCCGGCAGGCCCGCCGGCAGCGGCACGCCCTCGGCACGCAGCAGGGCTTCGGAGCGCTCCTTGCGGGCGCTGCCCTCGGCCGAGACCTGCTGGTCCATGGCGTGGATCTGCTGCTTGCGCTCTTCGAAGGACTTGGTCTGGGCCTGAGCCAGCGAACCGTGGAGGGTGGCCGCGACCAGCAGTAGGCCAGCCAGGGTGTTGTTGCGGGAGATAAAGGCCATTCGAGGGATCTTCTTCCTTGTTGGGTAAGGGGTGTGGCTTAGCGGTAATGGGTTTGGCAGGCCTGTTCGGGATAGAGCTGCTTGAGTCGCTCCAGGCACTCCTGAATCATCCGCGCCTCGCGGGGCAGGCGTTCGGCGAACCCCGGCCAGTGCTCGAAAACCAGCTGTTCGGGCATCTCCACCAGGGCGCTGATGGCGTCCCAGAAGGCGTCCCAGTTGCAGCCATACCAATGCGGGAAATCCAGGGCATCGCGCAGCAGTGCATGCAGCTGCGGTGCGTCCTGGATGTTGGCCAGGTCGATCTGGAGCGAGGGCAGGCGGCTCATGGGGCGTTGTGCCGGATCAAATGGTGCATGACTTATGGCCTGAAAACTAAAAGGTTGGGGGGGTGATGACCCACAGCACCAGCGCATCGACCTCGCCCGGGTTGCCGTAGCGATGGGGTTCCTGGCTGGAAAAACTGAAGCTGTCGCCCTCGTTGAGCTGGAAGTGCCGTTCACCGACCCACAGCTCAAAGCTGCCGGCCAGCAGGTAGCCGGCTTCTTCGCCTTCGTGGCTGTAGCTGAGCTGGCTGTAGGTGCCCGGAGGAAAACGCGAATGCAGGAACTCCAGCTGCCTTGTCGGCTGCGGGGTCAGTAACTGGTCGACGATGCCGTTTTCGTAATGCACGCTCATGCGGTTTTGCCGGCGCACCACGTAACCCTGGTCTTCAGGCGCGGTATTGGTTTCGCTGGCGAAGAACCACTGGATGGTCACGCCCAGGCTGCGGGCGATGTTGAACAGCGCCGGAATCGACGGATACGCCAGGTTGCGTTCCAATTGGCTGATGTAACCCGCAGTCAGCTCGCTGTTTTGCGCCAGCTCGGTCAGGGTCATGCCGCGGCGTTTGCGCAGGCCGCGGATCCGTGTGCCGAGAAACTGCGGGCCCGCCGCGTTGCCGTCGGGTGGGGGCGCGCTGGTGGCAGGCGGCATCTTGCTGCTGTTGCTCATGGCGTGCTCCGAACCGTGGAGGTGGGCGCGCCGGGGCGCCCGATCCTGGAAAAGGTGCGGAGTATAAAACAGCCTTACAGCTCCCAGGCGACTTTCAAGCCTTCGTAGATCGCTTCTTCGGCGGTGCGCGGCGCCAGGCAGTCGCCGATCCGGCGAAACTCCACCAGCCCCTGCAGCTCGTCGCCCAGGGTGTCGACCACTTGGTGACCCTGGCACAGCACCAGGCTGTCGATGTTTTCCAGGAGCATGGGTTCGCCGCTGGCGGTGTGTTGCAGGTACACCGTGTTGTCGTCGCAGCCGTACAGGCGCGCATAGGGAATGATCGGGATGGCCAGTCGATGCAGCTCGCCGGCCAGTTGGTCGCGCACGTAGAGCGGCAGGTTTTCCCCGCAGTGGGTGCCGTTGACCGCCAGTTGCACCTGATGCCCGGCGCGGACCAGGCGTTCGGCGATGCCGGGGCCGATCCAGTCGCAGCGCCAGTCCACCACCACCACCGAGCGCCCCAGTTGCACCTCGTCGCGCAGCACCTGCCAGGCATCCACCACTTGCAGTTCGCCGCCACGCTCAAAGGCCGGCCAATAGGGCTCGGCGCCGGTGGCAATGATCACCAGGTCCGGGCGCTCGCGTTCCACCAGCGCCCGGTCGACCCGGGTATTGCGCACCACCCGCACCCCGGCCAGTTGCATCTCGCGTTGCAGGTTGGTGCTGGCGCCGCCGAACTCGCTGCGCCGTGGCAGCAACTGCGCCAGCAGCACCTGGCCGCCCAGTTGCGCACTGGCCTCGTAGAGCGTGACCTCATGCCCCCGTTGCGCGGCCACCGCGGCGGCCTTCATCCCGGCCGGGCCGCCGCCGGCGACCATGATTCGCTTGGGCCGGGCGCTGCTGTGCAAGGTGCCGAATTGCAGCTCGCGCCCGGTTTCCGGGTGCTGGATGCAGGAAATCGGCAAGCCTTTATGGAAGTGGCCGATGCAGGCCTGGTTGCAGGCGATGCAGGCGCGCACATCTTCAGCGCGCCCGCTGTCGGTCTTGTTGGGCATTTGCGGGTCGCAGATCAGCGCACGGGTCATGCCGCACACGTCGGCCTGGCCACGGGCCAGGATCAGTTCGGCTTCCTGGGGCTGGTTGATGCGCCCGGTGACAAACAGCGGAATCTGCAGGCCGGCCTTGAAGGTCCCGGCCTCACGGGCCAGGTACGCGGCCTCGATCGCCATCGGCGGCACGATATGCACTGCGCCGCCCAGGGATGCCGAGGTGCCGGCGACGATGTGCACGTAATCCAGCTCCCGTTGCAGGGCCTGCACCGCGGCCAGGGAATCGTCCTCGCTCAGGCCCTCGGGGTCGCGTTCATCGGCGCTGATGCGCAGGCCGATGATGAACTGCTCGTCGGTGCTGGCGCGGATCGCGGCGATCACCTCGCGGACAAATCGCAGGCGTTGCTCCAGGTCGCCGTTGTAGCCATCGCTGCGCTGGTTGACCCGGGGGTTGATGAATTGCGCCGGCAGGTAGCCATGGCTGGCCACCACCTCCACGCCATCCAGCCCGGCCTGGTGCAGGCGCCGGGCGGCACTGGCGTAACCGCGGATGATTTCGTCGATCATCCCCTGGTCGAGAGCCCGGGGCATGACCCGGAACCGTTCATTGGGCACCGCCGAGGCCGAATAGGCCACGGCCAGCAGGCCGTCGCTGGACTCCATGATCTCGCGCCCCGGGTGGAAGATCTGCGACAGCACCAGGGTGCCGTGGGCGTGGCAGGTTTCGGCCAGGCGCCGGTAGCCGTCGATGCAGGCGTCATCGGTGGCCATCAGCACGTGGGAGGTGTAGCGCGCACTGTCATGGACCCCGGCCACCTGCAGCACGATCAACCCGACGCCGCCCTCGGCCCGCGCCCGGTGGTAGGCGATCAACTGCTCGTTGACCAGGTTGTCGGTGGGCATGGAGGTGTCGTGACCGCTGGACATGATGCGGTTCTTCAGGCGTTTGCCACGGATCTGCAACGGCTCGAACAGGTGCGTGAAGGCGGAGGACGGCGTCGACATGGGAAAGCTCCAGGCGGGCCGAAGACGCGAAGGCGGGTATTCGGCATTTTTATTATTGGCCTATAGAAATTTACCCTCAGTAAAAAATCAACTTGTTTTTTTACTTGTGGTTGCAGTAGCTTCGTTTTGTGCCCGCTCCTGGGGCCACCCTCACAACAATAAAAAAGGACCCTGGCGGCGATGACCCAAGGGGGACCTGCACGAGGAACCAATGATGAAATCGAACACGCGCAAACAGGGCCTTTATCCGTTGTTCCTGCTGCTGGCTGCCGGGCTGGGCAGCGCCCAGGCAGCGCCGGACATGGTGGTGGTCGGGTACGGCGGAGCCGGACAAAAAGCCCAGGACGTGGCGATCTTCCAGCCCTTCAGCAAGGCCGACGGCAGCAAGCTGATCCAGAGCGAATACAACGGCGAGATGGCGCGGATCAAAGTCATGGTCGACACCGGCAGCGTCGACTGGGATGTGGTGCAGATCGAAGGCCCGGATTTGATGCGCGGCTGCGAGGAGGGCATGTACGAGCGCCTTGACTGGAAGGTCCTGGGGCATGCCGAGCAGTTGATTCCCGATGCCGCGCAAGACTGTGGCTCAGCGGCCCTGGTCTGGAGCGTGGCGATTGCCTATGACCGCCAGAAGCTGGCCCAGGCGCCAACCTCTTGGGCGGATTTCTGGGACGTGAAGAAAATCCCCGGCAAGCGTGGCCTGCGCAAACGCGCGGTGTACAACCTGGAGTTCGCCCTGATGGCGGACGGGGTCAAGGTCGAGGACGTGTACAAGGTCCTGGCGACCCCCGCCGGTGTCGACCGCGCGTTCGCCAAGCTGGGTGAGCTCAAGCCCTACATCCAGTGGTGGGAGGCCGGCGCGCAACCGGCGCAATGGCTGAGCGCCGGCGATGTGGTGATGACCTCGACCTACAGCGGTCGGATCGCTTCGGCGGCCCAGGGTGGCAGCCCCCTGGCGCTGGTCTGGCCGGGCAGCCTGTATGGCATGGATTACTGGGCGATCATCAAGGGCTCGCGGCACGTCGACCAGGCCAAGCGCTTTATCGCCTTCGCCAACCAGCCTGAGGTGCAGGTCAATTACGTGCAGCAGATCCCCTATGGGCCGACCAATACCCAGGCGGCGGCGCAGCTCGATCCGAAGCTGGCGCAATGGGTGCCGACCTCGGCGCAGAACCTGACGGGGGCGTTGTCGATGAACGTCGAGTTCTGGGTCGATCATGGCGAGGAGCTCGAAGAGCGCTTCAACGCCTGGGCCAGCAAGTAGTGGCGGGGCGGGCTGGACGTCCGTTGGCGTCCAGCCCTATTGTTCGCGCAGCCGATCAGCCTGGAGAACCTGATGATGAACACCCTTGCACCGCCGCTTGGCGCCGTCCCTGCAACTGCCGGCCCCGAGCGCAGCGCCACTGAACAGCGCCTGCGCGAAGAGCTGGCGGCCTGTTACCGGTTGGTTGCGCACTTTCGCATGACCGACCTGATCTTTACCCATATCTCGGTGCGCCTGCCGGGGCCGGAACACCATTTCCTGATCAACCCCTATGGCCTGATGTTCGACGAAATCACCGCGTCGAACCTGGTCAAGATCGGCCTCGACGGGCGTGCGGTGGAGGCCTCGCCATACCCGGTGAACCCGGCGGGGTTCGTGATTCACAGTGCGATCCACGGCGCCCGCGAGGATGCCCAGTGCGTGCTGCACACCCACACCCGCTCTGGTTGCGCGGTGGCGGCGCTCAAGTGCGGCTTGCTGCCGGTGAACCAGATTTCCATGGAGTTTTACGGGCGCGTGGCCTATCACGATTACGAAGGCGTGGCCCTGGACATGGGCGAGCAGCAACGGTTGGTGGCGGACCTGGGAGACAAACCGGTGCTGATGCTGCGCAACCATGGTCTGTTGACCGTGGGCGAGAGCGTCAGCCAGGCGTTTCTGCGCATGTATTACCTGGAGAAAGCCTGCGAAATCCAGCTCGCGGCCCAGGCTGCGGGAGAGCTGGTGTTGCCACCGGCGGATGTGTGCAAATACACCGAACGCCAGTTCAATGACCCCGCAAGGCCCCTGGAAGAGGGTGAGCTCAACGACCCCGACGCGATGCAATTGGCCTGGTCCGCTCTGCTGCGCCTCCTCGACCGCACCGCCCCCGATTACCGCCAATAACCTTGTAGCCGCTGCCGCAGGCTCGGGCCGCATGCGGACGCTGGCCCTGTAAAACGCCGTATTGCTCTCGGGTGGATTACGGCGCCCATGAGGGCCAGCGCAGCCTTGTGCCTCGGCAGCGGCTACAGGGTTAGAAGCGCAGGGTGGCGCCGGTGCTTAGCCAGCGGTCGCGGGTCTGGTTGAGGTTTTGTCCGAGCACGAGGTCGAGGTCGATGCGTTGACCGACATGCAGCCTGGGCCCGGCTTGCCAGGCGTTATCGCCGCCACGCTGGCCGTAGCGTTCGGCGATCAGGGTCAGGCTCTCGGCCAGGTCGTACTCCAGTCCTGTACCCCAGGTCCAGCGGTGATTGCGCTGACCGTCATCGTAGGCATGGCTCCAGCCGGCGTTGAGGTTCAGGCGCAGGGCCTGGATGGGCGAGTAGGTCAGGGGCAGGTTGAAGTCGGCGCCGTCAAAGGCGTGGCTGCGGTTCAGGGCCACGTGCGCCGAGGTGGCCAGGGCCAGTTGCAGGCCGAGGTCTTCACGGTCCCACAGTTGCGCCTTGAGCTGCGGACTCAGTTGCGTCTCGGACGCGCCGTCTTCCCGACCGTGCTGCACTTCGACGCCCAGTTGGGCCCAGGGCAGGGCCTGGAAGGTGCAGGCCGGCGACAGCACGGTCTGCTGGCTGGAATGGTCATGCCGATTGCTCTGGTGCCAGAGGTCGACGTTGCATTCTCCCGGGGCGTTGATCCCGCCATCGTCCACCACATAGGCACCCCCCGCGGCACGGGCGGTGGAGAACAGGGACAGCAGCACGATCAACACCAGGATCAGGCTGATGAACTGCAGGTTACGCCGCAGCATCCGTACCCGGGACGGCGGCAGGCTGTTGCTGATGGAAGTGAATGGGCCCGGGTTGGGGGCGCTATGACGCTTGGGCTTGAGCATGGTGGAACTCCGTCAGGGTTGGGGCGATGCGCCCTGCGTGCTGGCACGCAGGGGGCGTTCGAAAGGGGACGCAGGTGGTGAGCGGATCAAGGCCCGCAAAGGGGGCGCAGCGCCTGCTGGGTTCTTCGTTCATGAGGAAGGCTCGTTGTGGGTGGAAAGGGGTGGGTTATTGCCGGTCAGTGACCGACAGGGTCTGAATGCCCTGGGCCTTGGCCCGGGCCAGCAGTTCTTCGGTGTCCTCGCCGCCGGGCAAGGCAATCACCAGGTCCGGGCGACTGTCCTTGAGCATGAAGGCATTGCGCAGGCGCTCGGCGTGTTTGCCGTGGAGCTGCCAGTTGGGCGGATAGCGCACGATGTCGGCACCGATCTCTCGGGCCCAGTCTTCGATTTCCGCCCCCAGGAACTGGCTCCCGCCGTGAATCAGTACCCGCACTTCGTGCATGCGCTGGAAGGCTTCCAGCACCCGCCGGCACAGGTGGGTGTCGGCGTAGTGGCGCCCGGCGCAGATCAGGATGCGCATTGCTCTGGTTCCTTGCGGTCAATGGTGTCGGGAGCGTCTGCCAGGCCGTCACCGGCCAGGCTGCTATTGATGTCGCGTTCCCCGGCGCGTTCCAGGGCCGGGTACGCCAGGGCGGCGATGTGGTGATGCACGCGGCGGTAGTCGCGCAGCAGGCGCTGGAAAATATCGCCGGACTCGGCCCAGGCGCTCTTGTCTTCGCGCAAGGTCCGGAAGTGCTCGCGACTGGCCATGGCTTCGAGCCTTCTCACCACTTCCTTGCGGCTGACCAGCTGGTGTGCGGTGGGCAGGTCTTCGCGCAGGAATACGGTCACCGCCAGGCTCAGGCTTTCGAGGACTTCACGGTGCAACGGGTACAGGGTGCCGAGTTCAAAGGCCGAGAAGTGCTCGCCCCGACGCAGGCGCCGCGCCGCCAATTGCGCGAGGCTGGTGGAGAGAATGTCGCCGGCGTGTTCCAGGTTGATCACGAACATCAGGATCTCCTGGGAACGGTCGGCATCCTGGTCGCTGATGCCTTCCTTGCCGATATCCGCCAGGTAGGCGCGGATCGCCGCGCTGAGCAGGTCCAGGGACTGGTCGATGCGCCGCACTTCATCGGCGCTGGCCTGCTCCGAAGTGCGCAGCAGTTGCAGCACCCGGCTGAGCATGCTCGACAGCATGTCGGCCATGCGCAGGGCTTCGCGGGCGGCGTTGGCCAGGCCGATGTTGGCCACTTCCAGGCCGGATTCGTCCAGGTACAGCGGCATCCCGGGGTCGACCACCCGCTCGGGCTCCGGCAGCAGCCGGGTGAGCAGGGCGGCAAGGGGCCCGGTGAGGCCGATGAACAGCAGGGCCAGCACCAGGCTGAAGGCGCTGTGCACACCCACCACCAGCAGTGCCGGTGGCAGTTGGCCGAGGAGTTGGGGCTGGGCCAGCAACGGCACCCAGGGCAACAGCATCAGCACCCCGCTCAGGCGCACCAGAAAATTGCCCAGGGGCAGGCGCCGGGCGACGCTGGAGCCGGCGTTGACCAGCGAAGGCAGCGCGCCGCCGATGTTCACCCCCAGCACCAGGGCCATGCTGGTAGAGGGTGAAAGCAGGCCGGCGCCGGCCAGGGACGCAACCAGCAACACCACCGCGACGCTGGAGTGGCAGACCCAGGCCAGCACCGTGGCCACCAGCAGCGCCAGCAGCAGTTCGCCGTCCAGGCTGCGCATCAGCAGTTGGAATATCGCCGAGCCTTCGACGTCGCCCAGGGTGGCGCCGAGCATGCGCAGGGCCAGCAGCATCAGGCCCAGGCCGATCAGGGCGCAGCCCAGGCTTTCGAAGCGTGAGTCGTCCCGCAGGCGGAACACGATAAAGCCGACCAGCAGCACCAGCGGGGTGACGATCGAGATATCGAAACTCAGCAGTTGCACCACCAGGGTCGAGCCGATATTGGCGCCCAGCATCACTGCCAGCGCCGGCGCCAGGCTCAGGGTCCCGGCGGCGGTAAAAGAAGTGGCCATCAGGCTGACGGCGGTGCTGCTCTGCAGCACCCCAGTGATGCCGATGCCACAGGCCAGGGCCATCCAGCGGTTAGTCAGGTTTTGCCCCAGCCACTGACGCAACTGCGTGCCGAAACCGCGCAGCAGGGCCGAGGAAATCATATGGGTGCCCCACAGCAACAGGGCGATGGAACCAGCGAGATTGATTAGCAGAGTAGTTCCCGACATGAGGACTCTCCTTGAACTGTTTCATTGTCTAGCGGGCCGCAACCCGGATCGAGGTGCGGTTGATGGCGCTGCTGAACGCCAGGAGAAATCGGACTTCAACCGCGCTCAGCCAGCCCCTGGCATAGAGCCGGACGCTGAGGGCGGTGAGTAGCCTGGCGCTGTTCGACAGGCCGATCACCAGCAGTGCACGCAGGGCCCGATCAAGTGGTTGCCACAGGTATTGGATCAGTCGCATTGCTGTTCTCCCCAGGGTGTTGGGAGGAGCCATTGCCGATCCAGGGTGGCCGCCAAACCGGCCGGCCACCCTGGGCTCAGGTGCTTAGAACCACTGCTTGAAGCGGCGGATGTAGATGGTCTTCATGGTCTGGGCCACGACGCAGTAGCAGAGCAGGGTGCCGACCAGCCACGGGAAGTATTCCCACGGCAGCGGTACCAGGCCGACCATCGCGCCCAGCGGCGAGAACGGTACGTAGATCCCCAGCGCCATCACCAGGCCGGTGGCCAGCATTACCGGCAACGCAGCGGTGCTCTGGATGAACGGGATCTTGCGGGTCCGCAGCATGTGCACCACCAGGGTCTGCGACAGCAGGCCTTCGATGAACCAGCCGGATTGGAACAGGGCGGCCATTTCCACGCTGTTGGCGGCGAACACGAACCACATCAGGGCGAAGGTGGAGATGTCGAAGATCGACGAGGTTGGCCCGATCCACAGCATGAAACGGCCAATGTTGTTGGCGTCCCACTTGCGCGGCTTGCTCAGGTATTCCTTGTCCATCTTGTCCCACGGCAGGGCCAGCTGGGAGAAGTCGTACATCAGGTTTTGCAACAGCAGGTGGATCGCCAGCATCGGCAGGAACGGGATGAAGGCACTGGCCACCAGCACCGAGAACACGTTGCCGAAGTTGGAGCTGGCGGTCATGTTCAGGTACTTCATGATGTTGCCGAAGGTCTCGCGACCCTTGATCACCCCTTCCTCCAGCACCATCAGGCTCTTTTCCAGGAGAATGATGTCTGCCGATTCCTTGGCGATATCGGTCCCGCTGTCCACCGAGATACCGACGTCGGCATCGCGCAGCGCCGGAGCATCGTTGATACCGTCGCCGAGGAAGCCCACGGTGTGCCCGTTGGCCTGCAGGGCCTTGAGCACCCGGGATTTCTGCAGCGGGGTCAGCTTGGCAAAGACCGTGCGCTCTTCCACCAGGCGGCTGAGGGACACGTCATCCATTTGCTCGATGTCGCGACCCAGTACCGGCACGCCGACTTCCAGGCCGACTTCGCGGCAGATCTTGGCGGTGACGATCGGGTTGTCGCCGGTCAGGACTTTGACCACTACGCCGTTTTCACGCAGGGCGGCAATGGCCGGACCTGCGGTTTCCTTGGGCGGATCGAGGAAGGTCAGCAGGCCTTCGATGACCAGCTCGCGTTCGTCGCTGGCGTTGTACTGCGTACGGATCGCGTCGGGTGCCAGGTCGCGGGTGCCCACCAGCAGCACGCGGAAACCGTCGCGGTTGTATTCCTCGGCCTGCTCCAGCAGTGCGGCGCGGCGCTCGGCGTCGAGTTCGACGACCTTGCCGTCCTGGCGTACCTGGGTAGCGGTTTCGAGCATTTCCTCGACCGCGCCCTTGCACACCATCAGGTGATGGCCGGTGTCGTCCGCGAGGATCACCGAGAGACGGCGACGCACGAAGTCAAACGGCAGTTCGTCGACCTTGGTCCAGGCCTGGGGCGGGCTGAACTTGGGGTTTTCTTCGGCGAAGCGCACCACGGCGCGGTCCATCAGGTTTTTCATGCCGCTCTGGTGGTAGCTGTTGAGCCAGGCCAGTTGCAGCACCTGGTCGCAGCGCCCGCCGGCAATGTCGACGTGACGTTCGAGGATGATCCGGTCCTGGGTCAGGGTGCCGGTCTTGTCGGTGCAGAGCACGTCCATTGCGCCGAAGTTCTGGATCGCGTTCAGGCGCTTGACCACCACCTTGCGCTTGGCCATGGCGGCGGCGCCCTTGGCCAGGTTGGCGCTGACGATCATCGGCAGCATTTCCGGGGTCAGGCCGACGGCCACCGCCAGGGCGAACATGAAGGCTTCGGTCCAGTCACCCTTGGTGAAGCCGTTGATCAGCAGCACGATCGGCACCATCACCAGCATGAAGCGGATCAGCAGCCAGCTGACGCTGTTCACCCCACGGTCGAACGCAGTCTGGGTGCGGGTGCCGACAATGGAGCGGGCCAGGGAACCGAAGTAGGTGCGCGAACCGGTGGCCACCACCACGGCCGTGGCGGTGCCGCTGACCACGTTGGTGCCCATGAAGCAGATGTTCGGCAGGTCGAGCAGGTCCTGCTGGTCGGCGGCGACGCTGCTGGCGGACTTTTCCTGGACCGCGCCCAGGGTGTCGTACTTCTCCACCGGCAAGGCTTCGCCGGTCAGCACGGCCTGGCTGATAAACAGGTCACGGGATTCGATCAGGCGGATATCGGCCGGGATCATGTCGCCCGCCGACAGGCGCACGATGTCGCCCACGACCAGGTCGCGCATCGGCACTTCGCGCAGTTGGGCCTGCATGCCCATCTGCTCGCGGCGCAGGACTGCGGCGGTGGTCCGCACCATGGCCTTGAGGGCCTCGGCGGCCTTGGCCGAACGGTGTTCCTGCCAGAAGCGCATCAGGCCGCTGGCCAGGACCATGACCAGGACAATGATGACCCCGGTGAGGTCGGTTTCTTCACCGTCTTGCAGCGGCAGCCAGAAGTCAGTGATGAAGCTGATGCCGGTCAGGGTCATCAGCACATAGATGAAGGGGTTGTTGAAGGCCTGGAGCAATTGCACCAGGGCGTGGGGTGGGTGGTCGTGGGCCACTTCGTTGAAGCCGTCCCGGTGCAGGCGGCCCTCGGCGTCGAGTTCGGTCAGGCCATTGGTGTTGGATTTGACGTTGCCCAGGGTCACGTCAAGGCTGTTCTGGGCTTCCCGGGCCGCACGCATCGACAGCTTGTTTTCGTCGCTGGACGCGTTGCCGTTGTGGGCCTTGGGTTTTTTTACTGCTGTAGTCATTGCGTGTGCTCCTGCCGCAGTCTTGCGGCACGACACACAAACAACTCACCTGATTAAAGACGAGCGAAAGTATGTCGAGCCGCAAGTAAGCGATCGATTCAGGTAGTTGCGTGTTATTGGTTTTAACGTTCGCTGCATACTCCGTGACAATGGATATACAGCGAACCTACTACTGGCCTCTTCCATAACAGGCTCCCATTGATTTGATTTAAAGCGGGCAACAGTAAGTTGCCGAATTCCTTATATAAGGAAAACGCTCGGGAAGAACACGAAGTGTCTTCGGATCAGTGGAAAGTGCGGGTTCCGAGGTACAGGCTGTAGATCATCCCGGCCTGCTGGAACAGCTGCGCGATACTCCGACTCGGTGGGTCCTGGCTGTCATCGACACACCAGCGTTGCTGGAGCTGACCGGTGGCCGGGCAGACGCGCCAATTGGACCGCAGGTGAGCCTGGGTACGGGCGCAGGGGGTGGAGAAGGGCGAGCGTGCCGCGACGCTGCGCTCACGGCACAGCTTGACGCGCATCGTCGAAGCAAAGGCGCGTACGCCTGGCATTACTGTGGATTTGAAGTTCATAACATTACCTCGCGACCGGACTGGCTCCGGTGGAGGCAAGTTACGATGGAGCATCAAGCTCTAGCGCAGCTCACCCGACCGAAGAGTCGAGTCCCGTCATTGCCTGGGTTAGTGCCTGGTTCTGCGCAGAGGCAGCGGCCAGACAGCGTCTAGATACTGTGTCCATTGGCTTCTTTAGTGAGTTGAAAAATGGCCGGTGTTGCCGGCCCGCGCAATTTACTGGCGAGGGGGGTTGAAGTCAACATTAAAACCACCCGGATGAGTGTATTAATTGGCGTCAGACAGGAAATGTACAGGAAGTCGGCTGATTTATGGCAGTGTGCTATTTGTTGTCGTGGTTCATTGCGCCGTTATTACAAGTCAGTGCTCAGGGACTATATCCGTGAGCACTGTTGTAATTAATGAAGGGAGATTATGGCGCGCTCAATTGCCGGGATATATCCCGATAAGTCTGACTGTCGGTGGCAGCCAGTAATTGCCGACCGTCATTGAAGGTGCCGAGAAACGTCACTTCGGTCTGGGTGCCTGCCATCAGGTAACCGGCAATTGCGCCCACCGGCCCCAGGAGCATGGCCCCGGCGATGCCGAAGCTCAGTGCATCCTTGTTGGCGACGGAATCCTGGGTGGCGATTTCCAGGGTCTTGAAGGCCGAGGCCTTGAGCACCACGCCGGGGGAAGTATTGAAGGCGGTCTTCAGCTTGAAGCTGCCGTTGCGGTATTCGCCATCACCTTGCAGGAAGTCACCTGCGAGAACTTGGATCGTTGCCATGTCGAATCATCCTTATCCAAACATTGCGGGACTCAGCATCAGGCACCAGCCCGGCAAGGGGGTCAACGCCAGTGCGATGAGGGGCGCTACCGTCAGTCGGTGGCTCTGTGTCCTGAGCATCGACCCGGCCCTGGGCGCTTGAACTGATCCAGGTCAGGGTTGCAGGCGCTGTTCGGCCGATTATCGAGGCTGGCCGACGCGCGGTAGAACCGTCGCGCCACTGACGCCGAGCGGGCGGTATCGGTGGTGGCGGTTGCGCAGCGAGGCAGGTTGGGGAGGGTGGGTGTGTGAGTGGCGATGTTAAAAAATGTTAGATTGAAAAATAACTTCACATAATCCGTTCATTGGTGGATTATCTGTTCCAACCTGACAACAAAACCAAGCAGGATGGCCCTCATGTACGACAAGGCCCCGTTGCACCCGCCGAGCGCCAAGGCTCCTCGGTCGACCCACACCCACTCTTTGCATGCCTCGCTGCGCGTTGCCCGCCCCGAACCCGTCGAGCTGCTGGCCGCCGCCTTTGGCGTCAGCCCCGCGGTAATCCGGCACGCCGTATCGCTGCTCGCAGCTCCCGTCGCCGCACAGGCGCTGCCCGGGAGTGCGCTGATCAGCGCCAACCTCTATTCCCTCGACGCGGCCCGCCGCCTGCGCGCTGCCGCGCAGGGTACGCCGTCGCCTATTTCTGGAGTTGCTCATGAATAACAAAAACGTCGGTGTCGTCGGTCTCGGTGCCATGGGCCTGGGTATCGCCCGCTCGCTGTTGCGCAGCGGCTTCAATGTGCATGCCTGCGATGTGCGCGCCGCGGTCACCGAGCAATTCGCCAGTGAAGGCGGGGTGGCTTGTGCCAGCGCCGCGCAGATGGCCGCCGAATGTGACGTGATCATCACCGTGGTGGTGAACGCCGAGCAGACTGAAAGCGTGTTGTTCGGCGACGGTGCGGCGGTTGCGGCCCTGCGCCCCGGCAGCCTGGTGATCGGCTGTGCCACCGTGGCCCCGACCTACGCCGTGGACCTCGGGCAGCGCCTGGCCGAGCAAGGCCTGCTGTACCTCGATGCGCCGATCTCCGGTGGTGCGGCCAAGGCGGCGGCCGGCGAAATGACCATGATGACCTCGGGTCCGGCCGAAGCCTACGCCAAGGCCGAGGCGATCCTGGCCGGCATGGCGGGCAAGGTCTACCGCCTGGGCGATGCCCATGGCCTGGGGTCCAAGGTCAAGATCATCAACCAGTTGCTGGCCGGGGTGCACATTGCCGCCTCCGCCGAAGCCATGGCCCTGGGCCTGCGTGAAGGGGTCGACGCCGACGCCCTGTACGAAGTGATCACCCACAGCGCTGGCAACTCGTGGATGTTTGAAAACCGCGTGCCGCACATCCTCAAGGCCGACTACACGCCGCTGTCCGCGGTGGATATTTTCGTCAAGGACCTGGGCCTGGTCCTGGATACCGCCCGCGCCAGCAAATTCCCGCTGCCGCTGTCGGCCACCGCGCACCAGATGTTCATGCAGGCTTCCAGCGCCGGTTTCGGGCGCGAGGATGACTCGGCCGTGATCAAGATTTTCCCGGGCATCGAGTTGCCGACCGCCAAGCCCGAGTCTGTATGAGGACCGCCCCATGAGCCCGACCCTTTCCCGCCCGTTGCTGGGCTGCATCGCCGATGACTTCACCGGCGCCACCGACCTGGCCAACATGCTGGTGCGCGGCGGCATGCGCACGGTGCAAAGCATCGGCATCCCCAGTCTCGAAGTGGCGGCGGAGCTGGATGCCGACGCCATCGTCATCGCCCTCAAATCCCGCACCACGCCGGTCAATGACGCGGTGGCCGAGTCCCTCGCCGCACTGAACTGGCTGCGCGAGCAAGGTTGCGAGCAGATCTTCTTCAAGTACTGCTCGACTTTCGATTCCACCGCCGCCGGCAATATCGGCCAGGTCAGCGAGGCTCTGCTCAAGGCCCTGGGCAGCGACTTCACCCTGGCTTGCCCGGCATTTCCGGAGAACGGCCGGACCCTTTTCCGTGGCCACCTGTTTGTCCAGGACCAGTTGCTCAGCGAGTCGGGCATGCAGCATCACCCGCTGACGCCGATGACCGACGCCAACCTGGTGCGCGTGCTGCAATCCCAGACCACACAGAAGGTTGGCCTGTTGCGCTACGACAGCATCGCCCAGGGCGTCGAGGCGGTCCGGACGAGGATCGCCGAACTGCGGGCCCAGGGCGTGGGCATGGCCATCGCCGATGCGCTGTCCGACCAGGACCTCTATACCCTGGGCGCCGCCTGCGCCGACCTGCCGTTGCTGACCGGTGGCTCGGGGTTGGCCCTGGGCCTGCCGGAGAACTTCCGCCGGGCCGGCAAGCTGCGTGACTTCGATGTGTCGAGCCTGCCGACTGTGGCCGGTGGCGAAGTGGTCCTGGCCGGCAGTGCCTCGGTGGCGACCATTGGCCAGGTTGCGGCCTGGCTTGAAGCCGATCGCCCGGCCCTGCGTATCAATCCGATGGCCCTGGCGGCCGGCGAACCGGTGGTGGCGCAAGCCCTGGCCTTTGCCCGCGAGCACCAGCACACCGTGTTGATCTACGCCACCAGCACCCCCGACGAGGTCAAGGCGGTGCAGCAGCAACTGGGTGTCGAGCGTGCCGGGGCCCTGGTGGAAAATGCCCTGGGCGAGATCGCCAAGGGGCTGCGCCAGGCTGGCGTGCGGCGCTTTGTGATTGCCGGTGGCGAAACTTCCGGTGCAGTGGTCAAGGCCCTGGGCGTGCAGCTGTTGCAGATCGGCGCGCAGATCGACCCAGGCGTGCCGGCCACTGTCAGCGGGGGCGACGAGCCGCTGGCCCTGGCCTTGAAATCCGGCAACTTCGGCGGTCGGGATTTCTTCGCCAAGGCCCTCAAGCAACTGGCTGGAGATGCCCAATGAGCACGGCAGTCAAAAGCGCCCTGAGCAAGGAAAACGCCCTGCGCGAAGAGATCTGCGACGTCGGTCGCAGCCTCTATCAGCGCGGCTATACCGTGGGCAGCGCGGGCAATATCAGTGCGCGCCTGGACGATGGCTGGCTAATCACCCCGACCGATGTCTGCCTCGGGCGCCTGGACCCGGCGGCCATCGCCAAGGTCAACCTGGCGGGGGAGTGGGTGTCCGGCGACAAGCCGTCCAAGACCCTGGCCCTGCATCGCCAGGTCTACGATCGCAACCCGGGCGTGGGCGGGGTGGTGCACACCCATTCCACGCACCTGGTGGCACTGACCCTGGCCGGTGTCTGGCAGGCGGATGACATCCTGCCGCCGCTGACCCCGTACCAGGTAATGAAGGTCGGGCACATCCCGTTGATCGGTTACCAGCGCCCCGGTTCGCCGAAGGTCGCCGAGCAGGTTGCGCAACTGGCCAACCGAGTGCGTGGCGTGATGCTTGAGCGCCTGGGCCCGGTGGTCTGGGAAAGCTCGGTGTCCAGGGCCAGCTACGCCCTGGAAGAACTCGAAGAAACCGCGCGCCTGTGGCTGATGACCCAGCCCCGGCCGGAACCGCTGAGCCAGGCGGCCCTGGACGAGTTGCGCGAGACCTTCGGTGCCGCCTGGTAGGGCACCGGTATTCACTTGACCCAACGTAAATGCAGGCAGGCCATGGGAGAAGCGTCGCGACTCCAGTGGAGACCGGTCTGCCTGAAAAACAATAACAACAGGACTTCACCCATGACGTATCCCGACTGCAGTCTCGTTAACACACTACCCCTGGTCTGCGACGGAGGGTTGGCATCATGAGCCCGCTGATCCTGATGCTGATCGCCGGCGTGGGCATCGCCATGCTGTTGTTCCTGGTGCTCAAGTACAAGTTCCAGCCCTTTGTCGCGCTGATGCTGGTGAGCATCCTGGTGGCGCTGGTGGCCGGGGTCAACCGGCAGACCTGGTGGCCACCATTGAAGGCGGCATGGGCAAGACCCTGGGCCACATCGCGATCATCATTGCCCTGGGCGCGATGATCGGACGCATCATCGAGCTTTCCGGTGGTGCCGAGGCCCTGGCCAAGACCCTGATCGAACGCTTCGGCAACCGCCGTACGCCGCTGGCGCTGACCATTGCCGGCTTCATCATCGGCGTGCCGGTGTTCTTCGAGGTCGGGGTCATCATCCTGATGCCGCTGGCCTATGGCCTGGCCCGCAAGGCGCGCAAGCCGCTGCTGATCTTCGCCCTGCCGATGTGCGCGGCGCTGCTCACCGTGCACGCGTTCCTGCCGCCTCATCCGGGCGCCGTGGCCGCCGCCAGCCAACTGGGCGCGGACCTGGGCCGGGTGCTGATGTTCGGCCTGCCGCTGACCGCTTTCCTGTGCTACGTCGGCTACCGTGTGGCCGGGCGCATGACCCGTCGCTTCTACCCGATGACTGACGATATCCGTGCGGAAGTCTATGGCCCCCACGTTACCAACGCCGACCTCGAAGCCTGGAACAACGGCTCCAGCCAAACCAGCGCCCAGGCCACCGCGGCCGTGTCCCACATGGGCCTGGAAGAGTCCACCAGCAGCATCGTATCCAAGCTGCCGCCGGCGCCACCACCGGGTTTCGGCCTGATCGTCAGCCTGATTCTGCTGCCGATCATCCTGATTCTCCTGGGCACCCTGGCCACTTCGCTGTTGCCCCCAGAGTCGACCTTGCGCGGGATCATGACCGTGCTCGGCGCGCCCCTGGTGGCGCTGTTGATCGACACCTTGCTCTGTGCCTGGCTGCTGGGTTCGCGTCGCGGCTGGAGCCGTTCCCAGGTGTCGGATGTGATCGGTTCGGCCCTGCCGGGCGTGGCCATGGTGATCCTGATCGCCGGTGCCGGCGGTGTGTTCGGCAAGGTCCTGGTGGACACCGGGATCGGTGCCGTGGTCTCCGACATGTTGCGCACCACCGGCCTGCCGGTGCTGGCCCTGGGCTTTTTGCTGACCATGCTGCTGCGTGCGGTGCAAGGTTCGACCACCGTGGCCCTGGTGACCACCGCCGGGATCATCGCGCCGCTGATCGCGACGCTCAACCTGACCCCCAACCACATGGCCCTGCTGTGCCTGGCCATGGGCGGTGGCGGGTTGGCGATGTCCCACATCAACGACGCCGGCTACTGGATCTTCACCAAGCTGGCCGGGCTTAATGTCGCCGACGGCCTGCGTACCTGGACCGTGATCACCACCTTGCTCGGCACCTTGGGTTTCTTGATTACCCTGTTGATCTGGCCTTTTGTCTGACCCTTTGTCCCAGGAGTTAACATGCCTCGTTTTGCTGCCAACCTCAGCATGCTCTACCCGGAACACGAGTTTCTCGACCGTTTCGCCGCCGCCGCGGCCGATGGTTTCGAAGCGGTGGAGTACCTGTTTCCGTACGACTACAGCGCCCAGGAACTCAAGCAGCGCCTGAGCGACAACGGCCTGGTCCAGGCCTTGTTCAACGCGCCACCGGGCGACTGGGCGGCGGGCGAACGGGGCACCGTGAGCCTGCCCGGGCGCGAGAGCGAATTCCGCGCCGGTTTCGACCGCGCCCTGGAATACGCCGCCGTGCTGGGCAACTCGCGGATCCACGTGATGGCCGGCTTGCTGCCGTCCGAAAGCGACCGTGCGCGGCACCACGGCGTGTACCTGGAAAACCTGGCCTATGCCAGTGCCCAGGCGGCCAAGGTCGGGATCACGGTATTGCTCGAACCGATCAATACCCGTGACATGCCGGGCTTTTTCCTCAATCGCCAGGACCAGGCCCAGGCCATCTGCCGGGAAGTCGGGGCCAGCAACCTCAAGGTGCAGTTCGACTGCTACCACTGCCAGATCGTCGAAGGCGACCTGGCGGTCAAGCTGCGTCGGGATTTTTCCGGCATTGGCCATATCCAGATCGCCGGCGTGCCGGACCGTCACGAGCCGGACCTCGGGGAGCTGAACTACCCGTACCTGTTCAACCTCATCGACGAGCTGGGGTATGACGGCTGGATCGGCTGCGAATACCGCCCACGGGGCGACACCTCGGCCGGCCTGCAATGGCTGCGCGACTGGAAGGCCCGCTAAACCCTCGATGCACCCCCTGCGCGCCGCTCGCGCAGGGGCTCCCAGAACAAAAACAACAGGACTCATCCCATGCAGCGCTTCGCTTCCCGGCCCGCTATCGGGCTGCTGTTTTCCCTGCTTTTCGCCGGCTCCACCCTCAGCGCCGCGCCCTTGCCGGCGGCCACCGAAGGGGACTGGGTAGCCCCCGAGTTCACCTTCCATAGCGGTGAAAAGCTGGCCAACCTGAAACTGCACTACATCACCCTCGGCAATCCGAAAAACCCGGCCATCCTCTACCTGCACGGCACCTACCGCCCTGGCAGCGATGTGCTGAGCAAGGATTTTGGCGGCGAACTGTTCGGCCCCGGCCAGCCGCTGGACGCCAGCAAGTACTACATCATTTCCACCGATGGCATCGGCGTCGGCCAGTCGAGCAAACCCTCGGACGGGCTGCGCACCAAATTCCCCGCGTACAACTACGCGGACATGGTCCAGGCCCAATACCGGCTGGTGACCGAGGGCCTGGGGGTCAAGCACCTGCGGCTGGTCATCGGCAATTCCATGGGTGGCATGCAGACCTGGATGTGGGGCCAGACCTGGCCGCAGATGATGGATGCCCTGGTGCCCATGGCTTCGCAGCCGACCGAGATGTCGTCGCGCAACTGGATGATGCGCCGGCTGCTGGTGGAGTCGATCAAGCAGGACCCGGCCTGGAACAACGGCAACTACAGCGCCCAGCCGCCGTCCCTGCGCCTGGCCAATGCGCTGTTCAGCGTCGGCACCAGCGGCGGCACCCTGGCGTATCAGGCGGCTGCACCGACCCGGGCCCTGGCCGACAAACTGGTGGATGAACGCCTCGCCGCGGCGCAAAGCGCCGACGCCAATGACTTTATCTACCAGTGGCAATCGTCCGCCGACTACAACGCGGCCCCGGGCCTCGGCAAAATCCAGGCCCCGGTGCTGGCGATCAACTCGGCTGATGACGAGCGCAACCCGCCGGAAACCGGAACCCTGGAAGCCTCGCTGCGCCAGCTCAAGAACGCGCGGCTAGTGCTGATCCCGGCCAGCGCCGAGACCCGCGGCCACGGCACCACCGGCATGGCCAGGTTCTACGCCAGGGAGCTGGGCCAGTTCATGCAACAAACCGAAAAAGCCCACCCCCTGTAGCCGCTGCCGAGGCATGAGGCTGCGCTGGCCGGGGCTGTCGTCGTGGTGTGTCAGGTGTATGGATGTCGCGTCAGCGGCTGCAGGGTCGTTTACTCGGGGAGCAGCAGCTCGACGCCTTGTTTGCGAATCCCGTCTGCTGCTGCCGGGGCCAGGGCGGCGTCGCTGATGATGACGTCGAACTGCTCCAGGCCGGCGATGCGGTACATGCTGAAGGTGCCGTATTTCGAACTGCTGGCCACCAGCACCACCTGGGACGCCGACTGCATGGCCACCTGCTTGACCTCGACCTTCAGCGCCGAAGGAGTGGTGATGCCACGGCGCAGATCCCAGGAGCTGGTGGACATAAAGGCAATGTCGGTCACCATCTGGCGCAGGGTGGTCACGGCCAGGCCGCCGACGCAGGAATGGTTGGAGTGGTCGAGCTGGCCACCGGTGTGGATCACAGTCACCTGCGGCGCCTCCATCAACGCTTGCACCACCCCGAAGTCATTGGTGACCACGGTCATGCCCGAGAGGGCCTTGATGTAGGGCACGATTTCCAGGGTGCTGGTGCCTGCGTCCAGGTACACCGTCATGTCCGGGCGCAACAGGCGGGCGGCCAATTTGGCCATGGCCTGCTTCTGCGGCAGCTCGACCACCGCCTTGGACTGGTGGCTTGGCTCGCTGTGCAACTGGCTGGCGATGCGCACCCCACCGGTTACCGAATAGGCCCGGCCTTCCTGCTCCAGCAGGGCGATATCGCGGCGCACGGTCATGTGCGAGCAATCGAACATTTCCATCAACTGATGCACGCTCAGCACCTGGTGCTTGCGCAACTGACGCAGGATCTGCTCGCGACGTTGCTCCGGAATCATCGGCGCGCCATTGTCGGTGGCGATGTCCTTGGGATTGGGCATTCGGGCTCCAGGGTGGCTTGACTGCACAGGCAGGAAAACGGGAATACATAGTAGCGAATCCCACACCGGCGGACGAGGGATTGTGCCGTGCCGCTGAGGTTTTTTCAGGGGCCAGGTTATGATCCCCAACCCCTGAAATTGTTCCGAGGACCTGCCCCCATGTGCACCCCGAAAAACTACTGCAACGGCTGCCTGCGCGTCAGCCTGGAACCTCGGGAAATGCGCATGAGCCACTGGCTGTATGGGCCCAAGGTCGAGGACCTGAGCCAGGGCCGGGTGCTGCTGGATCTGAGCGCCGGGCAATGGGACTTGCTGGCGGCGGATGAGTCGGCATTGGGCCTCGATCTGCGCCTGCGCAAGTACCCCGGGGATCGCCGGGAAGTGACCCTGAACATTCACCTGGCCGACCTGAGCCTGTGGCTCGATGGCCAGGCGGTCGCCGAGGCTGAGCTGGAGGCGGCGCTGGATGCCGCCCTCGACCGACCCCAGGGCTAGTCAGCCCGTGGCCGCCTCGATCAGTTGCGCATAGGCCTGGGCTTCAAGTTCGCCGCTGCCGCTGATGGCTTCGCCGGTTTCGTTGTACAGCGCAAAGTCATGCTGTTCGTCGCCGATGCTGGCGGCGCCGTCCAGGCCCAGCAACAGGCTGTACAACTGGTCGGTCAAGGCGCCATCAATCACCGCCAGGACCTGGGCCTTCTGGTGCGCTGTCAGCGCCAGGGCCTGCAACTGCTGGCCGACCTGGGTCCGGTCGTCGTGCAGGCTGTGCAGGTAGTGGTCTTTTTGCTTTTTGCAGTTGGCGACCAGGGTCTTGGCATCCATCGGCGAGGGCTCCTTGTGCTGGCAAGTACGAGGCTGAGGTAGGGGGGAGGTGAGCAAGTTCAGGCTTCTTCCCGAGGCAGGGTTCCCAGCAGTTCGCGGGCGCCAAAAATCGCCGGGCCGCTGACGAACACGCGAAACCGCGGGTCGTCGGGGCCGCCGTAGGGAATCCGGTCCTGGGTGGGATTGAGTCCCGCCGCGTGCAGCTCGGCATACAACTGCTCGGCCCGGGCCTGGCTGCGGAAAAAACCGACGCAGTGGTTATGGGGCAATTCCAGTATCAGTTGCAGAAAGTAGCGACAGGCCTGGTCTTCATCCTTGGACACATACTCCGGAGGCTCCGCCTGGCCGCGTTCGGTGTAGAACACGCGCCATTGCGGGCCGTGCCTGACCAGGCAGAAGGCGTCGGAGGCGCCCCGGTCGGAGCCAATGCTGTACGAGCGTGGGTTGCAGCCGGCGTCATGCAGCAGTTTTGCCAGTACTTGGGTATCCATGACGCGAGTGTTTTCCTTGGGCTTCATTCGGGGCTGACGCGGGCAAGGCGCGTCAGGCGGGCCATTGTGGCCAATCCGCGATCGGCTCGATAGCCCGGCGTGCTTCGGGATTTTCGCGCGCGGCACCCCGTGGGCGCAGGGTAACTGGTAGAGTTTCGCCGCTTGCGGCTACGCAATCCGGGTACGGGGCACTAGAATCCCCGGGTTGTACCCACCGTGATCAGTTGAATAACGAGTCTAAATTGGCTGCATTGCCAATCTCGCCGTGACGCGAAGGCGTTCCGAGCGTCTATGAACTTGAACTCGTGACACTGCTACAGCCCGTATTGGCTCTTGGCATATTGAATTTGGAGATTGTGTATGGTCATCAAACCCCGCGTTCGCGGCTTTATCTGTGTGACGACCCACCCGGTCGGCTGCGAGGCCAACGTCAAGCAACAGATCGACTACGTCACTGAACAGGGCGCCATCGACGCTGGGCCAAAGAACGTACTGGTGCTCGGCGCATCCACCGGCTACGGCCTGGCGGCGCGGATTACCGCGGCCTTCGGTTGCGGCGCCAACACCCTGGGGGTGTTCTTCGAGCGCGGCAGCGTTGACGGCAAGCTCGGCACCGCCGGCTGGTACAACACCGCCGCTTTCCACAAATTTGCCGAAGAAAAAGGCCTGTACGCCAAGAGCATCAACGGTGATGCGTTCTCCGATGCGGTCAAGGCCGAGACCATCGAGACCATCAAGCGTGACCTGGGCAAGATCGACCTGGTGGTCTACAGCCTGGCTGCGCCGCGCCGTACCCACCCGAAAACCGGCGAAGTCCTGAGCTCGACTCTCAAGCCGCTGGGCAAATCGGTGACCCTGCGCGGTGTGGACACCGACAAGGAAATCGTCAAGGAAACCACGCTGCAGCCTGCGACCCAGGAAGAAATCGACGGCACTATCGCGGTCATGGGTGGCGAAGACTGGCAGATGTGGATTGACGCGCTGCACGACGCCGGCGTGCTTGCCGAAGGCGCGAAAACCACCGCCTTCACCTACCTGGGCGAGAAGCTGACCCACGACATCTACTGGAACGGTTCCATTGGCGAAGCCAAGAAGGACCTGGACCACAAGGTCATCGGCATGCGCAAGCAACTGGCAGACCTGCACGGCGACGCCCGCGTATCGGTGCTCAAGGCCGTGGTGACCCAGGCCAGCTCGGCGATCCCGATCATGCCGCTGTACCTGTCGCTGCTGTTCAAAGTCATGAAAGAGCAGGGCAGTCACGAAGGTTGCATCGAACAGGTTTACGGTCTGTATAAAAACAGCCTCTACGCCGAGACTCCGGTGATCGACCAGGAAGGCCGCCTGCGTGCCGACTACAAGGAACTGGAGCCGCAAGTCCAGGACCGGGTCAAGGCGCTGTGGGACCAGGTCACCAGCGAAAACCTCTACGAAATGACCGACTTTGTCGGCTACAAGCAAGAGTTCCTGCGCCTGTTCGGGTTCGAGATCCCGGGTGTCGACTACGAAGCCGACGTCGATCCGGACGTGAAGATCGCCAATCTGGTGCAAATGTAAGCCGCACCGTCTTGCGCGTGACCCCCAACGCCCCTCCCTCGTGAGGGGCGTTGTCATTTGTGGCCGTTGCCTTAACCGGGTTGCCCATGACACCCCACGGCGCCCTTGAGGGCCAAGCGGCGACACGCGATGTTTGTAGCCGCTGCCGCAGGCAGCGCTGGTCCGACGCCGGCGGCGTCCGCCATGACACGCGTAAATGCGCAAGATTGTTCAAGCCAATAGCCTCCGGGGCTGGCACAGTCGCTGTCCATTTAGGGAATGCAGGGTTCTATGTCCAGCCAGCTTTTGCCGCGCGCCGCCTTTGTGCGCGGTGCCATTGCCATCATTCCGCTGTCCCTGGCGACCGCGCCCTGGGGGCTGCTCGCCGGGTCCATGGCCATCGAGGCCAATCTCACGCCGCTGCAAGGGCAGGGGCTGTCGGGCATCGTGTTTGCCGGTGCCGCGCAATTGGTGGCGATCGGCATGCTCAAGGGCGGTGCGGGGATTTTCTCGATTCTGCTGACCACCTTGCTCCTGACCTCCCAGCACTTGCTCTACGGCATGAGCCTGCGTTCGGTGATTTCGCCCTTGCCGGGGCGCTGGCGCATGGGGCTGGGCTTTTTGCTTACCGACGAGTTGTTCGCCCTGATCAGCGCCCATGACCGGGAGCAGTTCAACCGCTGGTACGCCCTGGGCGTGGGCCTGACCTTTTACGTGGCCTGGAACCTGTTCACCCTGGCCGGCATCGTCCTCGGCAAGAGCATTCCCGGGCTGGAGCACCTGGGCCTGGACTTTTCCATCGCCGCGACCTTTATCGCCCTGATCACGCCCCTGGTGCGCAACGTGCCGACCGTGGTCTGTGTCGCCGTCTCGCTGTTCTGCTCGGTGCTCTTCAGCTACTGGCAGTGGGGGTCGGCGCTGGTTCTGTCGGGGCTGGCGGGCATGACCGCAGGCTTTATCTGCAACAAGCTGTATCGGGAGCGCACATGATGGTCTGGGCAGTGATTTTCGGCATGGGGTTCCTGGTCTTCCTCAACCGCTACGTGTTTCTCGAACCGCGCCTGCCGCTGCGCCTGGGCAGCAACGCCCGGCAGTTTCTCGGCTTTGCCGTACCGGGCATGCTGACCGCGATCTGCGGGCCGATCGTGTTCATGCCCGACCACCAGTTGAACCTGCAATGGCACAACCCGTACCTGCTCAGCTCGCTGGTGGCCATCGCGCTGGTGGTTTTCACTCGCAACACCTTGCTCAGCATGTTGTTGAGCATGGCGTTCTTTTTTCTGCTGCGCTGGTGGATGTGAAGAGCGGTTGAGGTAGCCTTGGCGCCTGCCTTTTACCGCAAGGGATGCACTGGATGAGCGAGCTGCTGCACGATATCGACCTGGCGAGTTTCTGGGAGCCGAACACAAGCGGCGACAGCCATGACCAGCCGCCGGACGATCAGCTGATCGCCGAGCTGGAACAGGCCCTGGGCTACCGCCTGCCGGCGTCCTATATCGCCTTTATGAAACGCCACAATGGCGGCCGGCCCCAACTGAGCTGCTTCCCCACCGAGGAGTGGACGTCCTGGGCCGAGGACCATTGCGCCATCGACAGCTTCCTCAGCATCGGCCGCCGCCAGCGCTCGTCGTTGGGGGGTGAGCACGGCAGCCGGTTCATGATCGAGGAGTGGGGCTACCCGGACCTCGGCGTCTACATCTGCAACTGCCCCTCGGCCGGGCACGACATGATCGCCCTCGACTACCGCGAGTGCGGCCCGCAAGGTGAGCCGCAGGTGGTGCACGTCGATCAGGAAGGCGATTACCAGGTGACGGTCCTTGCCCGCAACTTCGAGGCATTCGTCCGTGGCCTGGTGTCGCCCGAGGTCTATGACACCTCGGAGCAGGACTATCTCGATGACCGGCTGAAGGTCTGCGAGGCGCCGTTTTCCGAGGTGCTGGGCGAATTGATCAGGCATTTCCACGGGCTGCCCGACACCGGCGCGGCGATCCGCCGGGTGGCGTTGCAGATCGTCGAGCAGAAACGTTATTTCGCCCTGCACGCCGACCCCTTGTCGCAGCTGCTGTACGACCTGCAGTTCTGGCTCTACCAGAGTCGGCATCCGGTGCAGACCCAGGAGCAATACCTGGCCATCTACAGCGAGATGATCGCCTTCGGCAAAGGCTTCGGCACCGGCGGTTATGCCCCCGGGTTTATCACCGACTGGTGGGCCGCCCGGGTTGAGGGCGGGCAACTGCGGCAGGGCGATGCAGGTTTTGCCCTGACCCAGGCTCATATCAACCGCATGCTCGAGCAGCTGGCAGAGGTGCCGAGCCATACCGACCTGAACAAGGACCTTGCATGAGTCAGCCCCGGGTACAGATCACCGACGAACAGTTACTCTCGGACAACTGGTACATCCTCAAGAAGTACAGTTTCAACCTGCAGCGCCGAGACGGCAGCTGGCAGGTGCAGACCCGCGAGGTGTATGACCGCGGCAATGGCGCGACCATCCTCCTGTACAACCTGGCGCAGCGCACCGTGCTCCTGACCCGCCAGTTCCGCATGCCGGCGTTCGTCAATGAGCACAGCGGGTTTCTGATCGAGGCGGCGGCCGGGTTGCTGGACAACGCCAGCCCCGAGCAGCGGATCCGCCAGGAGGCCGAGGAAGAGACCGGCTACCGGGTGCAGGCGGTGGAAAAAATCTTCCAGGCCTTCATGAGCCCGGGCTCGGTCACCGAGCGTATCCACTTCTTCATCGGCCAGTACCAGGCCCGGGACCGCATCGGCGACGGCGGTGGGCTGGAGGAGGAGGGCGAGGACATCGAAGTCCTGGAACTGGGCTTCGAGCAGGCCCTGGCCATGGTCAAGTCCGGCGAGATCATCGATGGCAAGACCATCATGCTCTTGCAGTACCTGGAGCTGCACCTGATGGCGCCGCGCAGCCTGATGATCCTGGTCGCCGGCCCGTACCGCGCCGGCACCGACGATGACCCGGCACGCCTGGCGGCCAACGTCGAGGCCATGGAACAATGCGCCGCCGACCTGCTCAAGGCCGGGCATTTTCCCGTGCTGGGGGAGTGGGTGGCGTTGCCCATGACCCGTTTGGCGGGTTCCCGCGCGGTGGGCGACGAACTGTACAACGCCCATTTCCACGCTTACGCCGAAGGCCTGTTGCAACGCTGCGACGCGGTGCTGCGCATCGGTGGCCCCTCGGCGGGCGCCGACCGTATGGTGGCCCATGGTGAGCAGTTGGGCTTGCCGATCTACCGTGGGCTGGAGCAGGTCCCGCCATTCGTGGCGGCCACCGCAGAGGCCTGACCCTCACCTTCGCCGGGGTCCGGACGCAAGACCGGGCGTCGGCCAGGGTGGGTCGTGGCCGGGTTTCTGCAATTTGCACACTGGCTCGCGGAAAAAACTGTCTATCGTCAAAGGGCAGGTGAGAGCAGCACCGGGGTCGCCGAGGTTGGCGGCGGTGTCGCGCTCGCACCCGGAGGATTATGGACAATCTCAGCGTCGACCCCGAGCAACGACCCGCGACCCGGACCTCCAACCTGTCCCTGACCCGCGCCACCCTGCTGGGCTGTTCGTTACTGTTGCTGGCGATCTTTCTGCTCACCAGCGGCCTGCTGATCTATATCGCCCTGGGCCAGAACCGCGAGGCCGAGGCGCACAACCGTTTCGATATCGACAAGGCGCTGCAGGTTTTCGATAAATCCGCGCGTTCCACGGTCAAGGACTATGCCTTTTGGGGCGACGCCTACCGACACCTGCACCAGAGCGTCGATACCGACTGGGCATTTGGCCGGCAGAACCTGGGGTCGACGCTGTTCAGCGACCTGGGATTTGACGGCGTGTTCGTGCTCGACCCAAGCAATCGCCCGGTGTATTCGCTGATCGAGGGCCGGTTGCAGACCGCCGCTCCACCGGATTGGCTCCGCGATATCCCACCGCAGTTGCTGGAGCGCGCACGCCAGAGTGCGTCCAGCGATGAAGCGACCAGTCGCTTTGTCGACCTGCAAGGCACCCCGGCCCTGATGGCTGCCGCGGCCCTGACCCCAGGCACCGATCCAACGGTCGAGGCCGACAACGGGCCGGCCTCGGTGCTGGTGTTCGTCGCGCGCCTGGGGCCTGAGCGCCTGGCGGCCCTGGGTCAGGATTTTGGTGTCGAGCAGTTGCACGTCGGCGGTACGCAGGCCGACCTGCCCGCGCTGCGCCTGCCCGACGCCGCCGGGGTGCTGCAATGGGTGCCGGCGCGGCCCGGGCAGCAGTTGCTGGTGCTGGTCTTGCCGCTGCTCGGCATCGCCGGGCTGGTGTTTGCCCTGATGACCGCCTTCATCCTGCGCCGGGCCACGGCGGCGGCCCGGGCCATGGATGCCCACTACAACTCGTTGCAGGCCAGCCGCTGGGCATTGGCGGCCAGCGAGGAGCGCTTTCGCGATGTGGCCGAGGCGGCTTCCGACTGGATCTGGGAACTCGACGGGCAACTGCGTTTTACCTACCTCTCCGAGCGCTTTGAAACCATCACCGGCCTGTCCCGCACCACCTGCCTGGGGCGTCCGGTGGATGAGGTGCTGACCTCCGACCAGGGGCCCTTGTCGCAATGGTTCAAGGACCATGCGCGGCGGGCCAATGCCATCGTCCAGTGCAACTACTTCGCGGGGGATGGCCAGCCACGGATCTGCCGCCTGTCGGTGCGCGAGATGGAGGGCCGGGGCTATCGTGGCACCGCCAGTGACATCACCGAAGAAGTCGAGGCCCGCAGGCGCATCGAATACCTGTCCCAGCACGATGCCTTGACCGGCCTGGCCAACCGCTCGCGGATGCAGGAGTTCATCGAGGGCAAGCTCAAGGCCACGCCGACTTTGGAGGAACCGCTGCTGATGCTGAGCATCGACCTCGATCGCTTCAAACCGGTCAACGACCTGCTCGGGCATGCCGCCGGGGATCAGGTGCTGAACCAGGTCTCCCAGCGCCTGCAACAGTGCCTGCGCAGCGACGACCTGGTGGCACGCATCGGCGGCGACGAGTTTGTGCTGGTGGTGGCCGGCATGCGTTCCCAGGACGAAGTCGAGAGCCTGTGCCGGCGCCTGATCGAACGCATCGAGGAGCCGTTCCAGATCGCCGAGCACGAAGTGTTTATCAGCGCCAGCATCGGCATCGCCATGGCCCCGGCCGACGCCATCCTGGCCGAGGAGCTGCTGCGCTACGCCGATATCGCGCTGTATGAAGCCAAGGACGCCGGGCGCGCCACCTGGCGCTTTTATGCCGGCGACATGAACGCGCGGATCATCGAGCGCCGCCAGCTCGAAAGCGACCTGCGCCACGCGATCAAGCATGGCGAGCTGCGCCTGGACTTCCAACCGCGCTACCGCATCGAGGGCCAGCGGCTGGCCGGGGCCGAGGCGCTGGTGCGCTGGCAGCATCCGCAGCGTGGGCTGCTGGGGCCGGATCGGTTTATCCATATCGCCGAGGAAACCGGCTTGATCCTGCCTCTGAGCAACTGGGTGCTGCAGCACGCCTGCGAGGCGGCGGCGAGTTGGCCGGAAGAGGTGATGATCTCGGTCAACCTGTCGCCCACCGAATTCCAGCGCGGGCACCTGGTGGCGCGGGTCAAGGCGGTGCTGGCCGAGACCGGGCTGAACCCGGCGCGCCTGGAGCTGGAGCTGACCGAAAGCGTGATGCTCGACGATGCCCAGGGTGCGCTGGTCATCATGCAGGGCCTCAAGGCCCTGGGGGTGCGGCTGCTGATGGACGATTTCGGCACTGGCTACTCGTCCCTGAGTTACCTGCGCTCGTTCCCGTTCGATGGCCTGAAGATCGATCGCAGTTTCGTCGGTGGCCTGACCGCCAGCGGCGGCGACCATTCGATCATCCAGGCGATTGTCGGCCTCGGCCGCGCGCTGTCGCTGACGGTCACCGCCGAGGGCGTGGAAACCATCGACCAGTTGCAGGCGCTGGGCGCCATCCGTTGTGACGAGGCCCAGGGGTTCTACCTCAACCAGCCGATGGATGCCCAGGCCATCAAGGCCCTGCTGGGCGCCCGGGACCCGGCCGCAGACACCACACCCCACTGAGGTTCAAGGCAGATGGTCGGCGGCAAAGTCCGCCTCTGAACGCGCCTGCAAACGGCCCTTGCGACAGGCTTGCTGGAAGCGTTCGAAGTCGCGCTCGTTTTGTGTGGCATAGGCCTTGGCGTACTGCCACAGGGCCTCGGCCAGGGTCTCGCTCTTGCCGATGTAGCCGCTGATCAGCGGCGCCTGCCCCGAGGCCTTGGCGTGGGCCCGAGCCAGGGCCCGGCCGCAGATCCGCGCGTAGGCGCCGAAGGTCTCGGCGTCGAAGGTTTCCAGTTCCGCCGAGACCTTCATGTCGCGCAGTTGGCGCACGTAGAAATGCCGGCCATTGGGCCCGGTGGTCCAGCCCAGGAACAGGTCGCTGGCCGACTGCATCAGGCGCTGGCCCTCGACCACGCGCTGGCCGTTATGACTGGGGCGCGATTTGCCGCGCACGTAGCCGGCCAGCACCGAACGCCGGGCTTCCTTGAATTGCAGGAACAGCGGCCGCTCCTGTTCGTCGGTCAGCAGCGACACCAGGCAGCGGGTGCCGACACTGCCCACGCCCACCACCTTGAACGCCAGGTCGCGAGCCTTGAAGCGCGCCAGCAGGTCGCGCCGGTCGGCCTGCAAGGTGCCGCGATAGTCGCGCATCAAGGTCTCGTACAGCGGCCGCCAGTCCCCCAGGCGCATCCAGTCATCGTCAGCGTCGAGCAGGGTGGTGTTCTGGTGCAGGTGGAAGATTTCCGGCAGATCGTCGCGAATCCGCAGGCGGCCACGGGCATCGCGCTCGCTGATCTTGGGCAGCAGCTCGGCGTGGGTGCGCCGCTCGGCCTTGTCCATGGCGCGTTGCACGTGCTCCAGGGTGGCGCGGTTGGACTGCGCCTGTTCCAGCAGGTCTTCATAGGTCAGGGCGTCGTACCAGATATCCAGCGCGCTTTCCCCGGCGCAGTTGGCCATGCTGCGCTGGTAGGCGCCCACCAGTTGCCGGCACAGTTCTTCCTCGACCGCTTCGCCGTGGCGCAGGTCGCGGGCGGCGATCAGAAAACTCGCCACCAGGCGCTTGAGGTCCCACTCCCAGGGCCCGGGGTGGACTTCATCGAAGTCGTTGACGCTGAACAGCAGGTTGCGTTCCGGGGTGGCGAAACCGCCGAAATTCATCAGGTGGCAATCGCCGCAGATGGTCGAGGACAGCCCCATGTCGGGGGTGGTGGAAAGGTCATGGGCCTGGAGCAGGGCATTGCCGCGATAAAAGGTGAAGGGCGGGACCAGCATGCGCCCGTAGCGCAACTCCACCAGCGAGCGCACCCGGCCCTGGCTTGAGGCTTCGATCAGTGGCAGCGGGTCGCGCTTGATCTTGCCGGGGGCGGCCTGGCTGCTGCGCGGGCATTGCTTGCGGGCTTGCTTGCCGAGTTTCAGACGGTCGTCGACGCTGCTCATGGGGGGCGGGTTTCCGGGGGGCGAGGCAGGTGCCGCTTGGCAGCGCGCCGAGGGCCGACGGCCTTCGGCATCGCTGATCACGGCGGGAGGTTGGATGAAACGCTAGCAGGAATCCGCCGCTTGGCCAGGGCCCCGCGTTGCCCCAGGCGCGACGGGCCAGGGCTTAGCGCGATGGCAGGTCGCGGCGGTAAATCGTCAACTCGTTATTGCTGGCCAGGACCAGGATCGTGCCGCAGGGAGAAAAGCCGAAGGCGCGCATTTCCCGTTCGATCGCCAGTTTGTGCATGACGCCAGGCCGGTCGTGGAGGTTGCCGTACAGCCAGGAGCCCGGCTCCACCAGAAGCAGATGCTGTTCCGGCCAGCACAGGGTCACGCTTTCGACCATCCAGCCATCGCTGGTGCCCAGCAACAGGCCACCGCCGTTGATGCCGCTCATGCGCAGGGTCTTGCCGGCCAGCGGGCCGATGCCTGGGGTTTCCAGGTGCAGGTCGCTGTCAAAACCTTCGCGGTAGTCGCGGGCGATTTTCTCCCCGCTGTGGCAGTCGATCACGCTGCGCCCTGCGCTGGACGTCACCAGCAGCAACGGCAGGTCGCGGTCGAAACCCACTTCTAGCAGGCTGCCGGCGGCCATCTCGGTGACGAGCTTCCAGGGCAGCGGCGCGGGGCTGAGCGGCATCTGCGCGACCTTGTGGCGTATGGCATCGAGGGAGTCTTGGGGCATATCGAATAGTCCGCTGGGCAAGGGGGCGATGGTGGTGGCCGGCGCCGGGCCGGTTAGGGGAGCCTGCGCAGCTCAGGGCGCCCCGGGGGGGACGAAAGCAAGGCCGCCCATGCATTTACCAGACTCGGGGCCGGGCCTGCAATTTTTTACAAGCCGGGGGCGGTATCGACTCAGTAGCCTGGGGGTCTATTTCCTGCTGTCAAAAAAGGCTGATCCGATGCTGCATATCCGCACCCCGTTGATTCTTCACCCCGGCCTTTCGAGCCCGACCCGGCGCATCTGGCTCAAGCTGGAAAACCTGCAACCCAGCGGCTCGTTCAAGATGCGCGGCATGGGCCTGATGTGCAGCCAGGCGGCGGAGCAGGGCAAGCGTCGGGTGATCTGTGCCTCGGGTGGCAATGCCGGGCTGGCCACGGCCGTGGCGGCCACCCGCCTGGGCCTGGGCGCCTGCATCGTGGTGCCCGATACCACCTCGCCGATGACCCGGCAACGGATCGCCGCCATCGGCGCCGAAGTGATCGTCCACGGCTCGGTCTGGGACCAGTCCAACCAACTGGCCCTGGAGCTGGCCGAAGACCCGGACAGCCAGTACGTGCCGGCCTTCGATCACCCGATCCTGTGGCAGGGGCACAGCAGCATGGTCGATGAAATTCTCGAAGACTGCCCCCAGGTCGACACCCTGGTCGCCTCGGTGGGCGGTGGTGGCCTGCTTGCCGGGTTGCTCACCGGGCTCAAGCGCCATGGCCGCACCGATTGCCGCATCGTCGCCTGTGAAACCCAAGGCGCGGCGTCCTTTGCCGCAGCGCTCGCGGCCGGGCATCCGGTGCAGCTGGATGAGGTCAAGACTGTCGCCAGCACCCTGGCCGCACGCCAGGTGGCACTCGGGCCGGTGCAGATGATCGCTGAGTTCCAGCACCGCAGCGTGGTGCTGTCGGATGCCGAGGCGATCATGGGCGTGGTGCGCTACGCCGATGATCTGCGGCAATTGGTCGAACCCTCCTGCGGCGTGTCGCTGGCGGTGGCCTACCTCGATCACCCGGCCCTGGCCGAAGCCCGGGATGTGGTGATTGTGGTGTGCGGCGGGGTGAGTATCAGCGCGCAGCAGGTTGTCGACTGGCAGGTGCCTGCCGCCACCCATCAGTAATCCGACGGCGCGACCTTGTAGGCCAGCTTGAACGCCCGGTTGAAGTGGCTCTGGTCGTAAAAACCGACCTCGGCCGCGACCTGGGCGATGCTCTGGCGCCCGCTGGCGAGCAAGCGGCAGGCGCTTTCCAGGCGCAGCCGCAGCAGCCAGGCGTAGGGCGTGATGCCGGTGGTCTTGGAAAACCGCCGCAGAAACTGAAAGCGGCTCAGCCCGCAGAGACCGGCCAGGTCCTCCAGGCTGATCTTCTGCGCCAGGTGCGCGTGGCAGAAATCCAGCAGCGTGGCCCATTGTCGGTGGCCGAGTTTTTCATCGATCGCCTCCGGCTTGACGCTCTGGGAGTGCTCCAGCAGTGACTTGACCAGGTGCAGTAATTGCTCATCGGTGGCCAGGGCCGACATCGATGAGTTGCCCGCCAGGCTCTGGTGCACCAGGGCCAACTGCTGCCACCACTGGGGCGCGCGAATCAGCGCCGGCCGCAGGTGCAGCGGCTGATCGTCGCCACTGATGTCCCGGACCATGGCCGTCATCAGCTCGGCGCTGATGCGAAATGTCTTCAGGGTGTGAATCGCGCCACTGGCGGTATCGCCCGCGCCGTCGTGGATTTCGTGGGCCGGCATGAACGACACCGAACCCCGCTCCAGGCACGCCGACGTGCCGCGATAACCAATCTTCTCCATGCCCCGGGTCACCAGGCCGACGTGAAAGTCGAGGTGGAAGTGGCGCTTGAAACAAAAACCGCCGAGGTCGGCTTCACCCAGCACCAGCCCCGGGGTTTGCGTGACCTGATGGTATTGAACGCGGCCTGGCATGGGGGACTCTGGGGTTTTCTCGGGGCGGGGGAGCGATCATAAACCAGCCGGGGCAGGGCGCGACACCAGCAGATTACGGAGTGCAAGGCAGGGTTTGAAATTACGCGTCACGCAGCAAGTCGCGAGAGTTGAGGAGTTCGTAGGCGATTTCCGGGTTTTTTTCCAGGCCGCGGCGAATGGCGGCGGGGATTGACTGGCGGGTCTTGCGGCACAGGCCCGGCAGCTCGTCGATATGGATGCCGATGCCGCGCATGCTGCGCACCTCGTTGAAGCCCGGGGCGATCTCCAGGCGGATGCCCAATTGCTCGTAGAGCCGGCGTTGCAGGAATTCGAGGTCTTGCAGGCTCTTGAGGTTTTCCAGGCGCTCGAGCAGGCGCTTTTCTTCCTGGCGGGTCAGGCCGAGGATGCGCAGGTCCGCCTCGGGTTGGTCGAGCAGGCGCTCGCGCTCGCAAATGCAGGCACCGGGTGGGCAGGGTTGACGGAGCGGGGGAATGGGCGTCATGGGGCCAATCATAGCCACCTGTTATCGGCTTTGCCCATGGGCAGCGGAGAAAGCCCCGACGACGCATTGTGCTCGGCCCCGGGTTTGGCTAATCTCGCGCAAACCCGCATAAGCAGGCACAAACATGCGCAGTGAACATTCCCTAGCCGAACTGCCTTCCCTGCGTCGGCAGAAAATCCTGCTGCTGCTCGAACGCGACGGCAAGGTCATGGCCGCGCAGTTGAGCCAGCATTTCGCCGTATCCGAAGACACCATCCGCCGCGACCTGGCTGAACTGGCCAGCGCCGGCCTGGTGCAGCGGGTGCATGGCGGCGCGCTGCCGCGCCCGCGGGACACCGGCAAGGACTACCTGACACGCATGGGGGAAGTCAGCGAGATCAAGCGTCAGCTGGCGCAACACGCGGCGCGACGGGTGGAGGATGGGCAGATCGTGCTGTTCGATTCCGGCACCACCACCCTGATGATCGCCCAGTCCCTGGCGCCCCGGCTGACGATCACCGCTGTCACGGCCTCACCGATGATCGCCATGACCCTGGCCGAACACAGTGGGATCAAGGTGATTCTTGCCGGCGGCCAGCTCAACCCGATTACCATGGCGGCCACCGGGCACGAGGCGCTGCGGCTGATCCAGGGCATCAAGGCCGACCTGCTGTTCACCGGGGTCTGCGCGATCCACCCCCAGGTCGGCATCAGCACGTTGCATTTCGATGAGCTGCCGCTCAAGCAGGCCATGCTCGACAGTGCGTCCCAGGTCATCGCGGTCACCACCGCCGACAAACTGGGTGCCGTCGAGCCCTTTGTCGTCGCGCCCTGCAACCGACTGCACAGCATGATCACCGAGCGCTACCTGGCCTCGGGTGATATCGAGGCGTATCGGCAGCAGGGGATCGAGGTGCTGCAGGTGGATGGCTGAGGGCGTGGCGGTGGAGCCTGGCAGGGCGGTACTCGGGATCAGCGGATCAAACAGGCAGGGAGCGGGTCAACGTGGTGGCTGACGGCAAGAAATACGCAAGTCCCCAGGCAACGGGCGGCGCGGGAAACAGCTTTGAACATCGGGTCCAGGCCTATTACCTGTTGCTGCTGATAAATGGCCATCCGACCGGCCTGGGCCTTGGGCCGCTGGTGCAGATTCAGTTCCAGGGCCAGATGTCCGGCCTGGCCACCGATGACATCATCTGCACCCATCAGCTTGGAGATACCCGGACCCGGGTCTATATGCAGTGCAAGATCACCTTGCATGCCCGGGCCTCCGATAGCGCTTTCTGCAAGGCGCTGACCGGGGCCTGGGGCGACTTTGCGGGGGGCAGTGATAGCGACGGTGGGCCTTTCACCCGCGGCGTCGATCGGCTGGTGGTGGTCTATGATCCGGCGACCTCGAGCGAGTCCATGAAAGACGCCGCGCACGTGACCGAACTGGCAAGAGCTTCCGTCGGTGCACAGGATTTCGCGCACAAGTGCACGTACAAAAAAACCAGCAAGATGCTGGACACCATCAGGACCGTGGTCATGCCGCAGGCCCAGGGCGGCGAAGAGGAAGCCACGCAGCTCTGGGCGTTCTTGAAGTCGCTGTGGTTTTACCGTCACGACCTGAACGCCGAAGGCTCAGTGGAAAACAGCGCCATTATGGCGATGATTGCCGGCCACTTCGGCACTAAGCCATCGCCCACATTTATCTGGGCGAGGTTGGTGTTGCTGGCGACGCAATTGAATCGCAATGGCGCAACCGTGGACCGACAGACGATCCTGGAGCATCTCGGCCCCGAGCTGGCCACCCGCACCGAGCCTGACCCAGGCCGGGTGAACGTGCGTGCGGCCAGGCCGTTCCTGCTTCCATCCAGCGCTGGTCTGCCGGGGATTGCGCGCTTCCCATTCAATTCGCCGCTCCAGGCTTTCGAGAAAATACCCGAGCTTCAGGGGTTCGATTTCCATGGGGTGACCGCCGAGCCGGTGTCGGCCTTGCTAGCATTGCGCGGGCTGAGGGTGCGCGCCTATTTCGAAGAGGACCGCATCAGCGCGTCCCGGGTGTTCCAGGACGCTTTGCAGCGCAGCCTCTGGGCGCTGGACAGCATGGCCGGCAGTTTTGATGACAAAGCCTGCCTGGCGTTGTTTGTGCTGCTCAATGCCGACAATCCGCAGTTGCAGTATCAGGCGGTGTTGTGGGCGCGGGGTTATCGGATCAGCGACCTGAAAGCGTCGAACGAGGTGGTGGAGTCTCTTGAGAAAATCGATTTCTACTTCAATCGCGGCGTCTTCGGTCGGGAGTGGCGGTTGCAGGATGCCGAAAGAGCCAGGGTGATCCGGTCTGGGGTTCGTGAGTTGTGCACGTTCGATATTACCCGTGAGCTGCAAGCCAAGTCTTTCAGGGCTATGACCGGACAACCCGAGCCACCTGAGTGCGAAGATCCGCAGGAGTTGGACCGCTTCTGGTCCATGCGCTGGAATGCATTCGATCTCGGCTACGACTATCGCCATCCTGAGCACCACACCGCCTCCCAGGCAGGGATTGCCGGGGTCGTCACATTCGAGGCCCTGATGCGGGTGGTGCAGGGTGGTTGCGTCAGTGAAGCCCTGGGCCACTACAAACTGTGCACGTCGGAACTGACGTTTGATCGCTTGCTCAGTGCCCGGGTCGATCTGGCGGCCCACGTAGCCAGGGGCATGCAGCGCTTGTCGGCCAATGACTCTCTGGTGCTGGCCGAACTGGACAAGCTGTTGGAAGCCAGCCTGGCCGGTGCCGAGGCGGGCTTGTCCAGGGGCCGCTTGACGGTATTGCCCGTGCCACGGGAGTTCCGATTGTTAGCCGATGAGGTGTTTGACCTGGACTTCGAAAACATCAGCCTGCTGCCGGCGTTCGAAGAACAAGCCCGGGCCGCCCATGGGGCCACCCGCAGCGAGCAACTGGAGTTCGTGGCGGAGTCGGTCAGGCACCGCCCGCCGTACACCGCGCCCTATACCCTGATGGGCAGCGGCAGCCTGTATGCCGACTTGATCCTGGCCAGGATGTTGCGCAGCAAGTTGTTCGCCAACAGCCGCAGCGAAGGCGAGGCGGCCAATATGCATGGGCTTGGGGTCGAGCAGTTGCGCATCACCAAGGTCTTTGATTAGTCCACGGTCTGGCGTTCCAGGCTGGCGGCAATCAGCGTCGCCAATTGCTCGACCTCCGGCGCCGGCCGTTGCTGCGCGCGGTGCAGCCTGTAGCCCAGGGTCGGCAGCGGCGGCAGGCCGTCGAGAACCTGCAGATGAGCGGGAAGGCCGATGCGGGTGCGCAGGGTGACGCCCAGCCCGGCGCTGACGGCGGCCCACAGGCCGCTGACGCTGGGGCTGGTCAGGGCGATGCGCCAGGGGATGCGGGCCTGGTCCAGGGCCTGGGTCGCGGCGCTGCGCAGCACGCAGGGTGCATCGAACATCACCAGGGGTAACGGCGACTCCTGTGATGCCGGCAGTTCGGGCAGTTCCCGAGTACCGATCCAGTGCATTTGCGCGGCGCCCAGGGGCTGGCAGTGGGCCGTGCGTGCTCCGCTGTCCCAGGCCAGCGCCAGGTCCAGGCGGGCGCTGTCGATCAGGCTCAGCAGTTCGGTGTTGCGGGCGATGCGCACCTCCAGGGTGACCCGAGGATGGACCTTGGCAAAACGCCGCAGTACATCGCTGAGCAGGTGTTCGCCGAAGTCCTCCTGCAACCCCAGGCGCACGCTGCCTTCGATCTGCGTGGCCTGCAGGTCGGCGAAAAAATCGTCATTGAGCTGCAACAGGTGCCGGGCCTGACCGAGCAGGCTTTCGCCCACCGCTGTCAGCACCAGGCCACGGCCGGATTTCATCAGCACCGGGCTGCCGACCTGCTCTTCGAGTTTTTTCAGTTGGGCGCTGACGGCCGAGGTCGAGCGGCCGAGGCGGTCGGCGGCCTTGGCGAAGCTGTTGAGCTCGGTGCCGGTGACGAAGGTGCGCAATACATCGAGATCAAAGGTCGGGCGGCGCATGGGATAGTCCAGTAAATCGGGATTGTTGATCTTGAGTAATCTGATATTCGGGATGATCCTGGCTTGATAGTTTGCCTCCGTCAAATTCAATTTCAGGAGTGCCAACCATGAGTTTCGCAATGAGCCCGACCTCAACAGATCGACCTGCGCCAACATTCACCGGGAAGTTCGCCGAACTGACCCAGGACCTATTGTTTGGTGATATCTGGCAGCGCCCCGAGCTGTCGCCACGGGAGCGCAGCCTGGTGACGGTGGCGGCGTTGGTGGCGCTGTATCGGCTGGAGCAGTTGCCCTTTCATTTGCAGCGGGCGCGTGACAACGGTGTGAGCACGGCGCAGTTGAGCGAAGTGATCACCCACTTGGCGTTCTACTCCGGTTGGCCAACAGCGGCTTCGGCCTTGATGCTGCTGGAACAGGCCGCTGGCGAGCAGCAGCCTGTCCCGCAACCCGCCGCAGAACAGGAGTAAGGCCCATGCCATTCGCCCGTATCTCCCTGCATCGGGGCAAATCCCGGGACTACCTGCAACGCCTGTCCGAAGGCGTGCATCAGGCCTTGGTGGAGGCGTTCGAGGTGCCGCCAGACGACTGCTTTCAGGTGATCCACCAACATGAAGCAGGCGAGTTGATTTTCAATGCGCACTACCTGGGCGGACCGCGCACTGACGATTACCTGCTGATTGTGATCACCGCTGGCCGGCCTCGCACGGGCGAGACCAAGCGGCGTTTTTACCGGGCGTTGGTCGAGCGCCTGGAGCAATCCCTGGGGCTGGACCCGGAGGATGTGATGGTGGTGATCAGCAGCACCGAGGCACAGGATTGGTCCTTTGCCGGTGGGCGTGGCAACGAGTGACTTTAAACAATTGGCCGGCCCTGATGAGGGGGGCAGCTAAAGGGCTGGGGTGGGTGTTGCAGGCGAGTGACATGGCCAAGCCCCTTGAACAAAGGGGTGCTTTCATTGGCCGTAGGTGTGCTGGATAGGCGCATTGCAAACAGCCTAACGATGGAAGAACTCCATGATCACCCCACCGGTGAACGTGCCGATCCTGGGTTTGTCGGTGCGCCAGATCAAGTTGGCTTCCAGGTCCTGACTACGAGATATGTCCTTACTGGCGTCGAACATGGGTGATTCCCGGTTGAAAGGGATGCGAATGCCGTTTCTGCGCAGTTCGAAGGCTACCGAGTTGAAGGGTTTGTTATTCACGTCATGGGGGATAAGCAGGTCTTCGCCGGGGCTGATGGTGCTGAAGTTGGCAGGCTTCATATAGGTGCTCATGCTGAAGACGGTGTCGTCGTTACAGCGCCTGGTGGCAGTAAGAGTCAGTTTGCGGTGGCTGGCCACTTTGTTGGGAGTGGCCTGCCCACTGTAGAGGGTTCCGAAGTCGATGTTTTGAGTGGAGAAACTTACCGTGGCCGGGCACAGAATATAGTTGATGAGGTTCATGTTGCGTACAGTCAGGCTGTAACTTTTTCTAGGGTCCGTCATCCCCGGGCTGTCGCCGCTTATCTGGAATGCCTTGTAGTTTATAAGTTGGGTGATGGGGCCGCTGCTATTGGTGCCGGGTGCGCTCTTTTTTACGAGGAACAGACTGTAAGTCATCGGCACATCATATTCGTGGCAGCCATCGCCCCCGGTATTGCAGTTAATTTTTACATTGGTGTTTATCCGGCAGCCTTGTGTCTGGGAACACCGATAGTCCGTCCCGTTGTAGTTGACCCCCATCTCGACATGTGGGCCCAGGCTGCTGTTACTCGTATCGTCAGGGCTAAGCTTGAGCATTACGTACTGCCATGAGTCGTTTGTGTCCAATCTGCATTTAAGGGTCAGCGAAGTACTGGTGGAGCGCCAAAGAACGGTGCCCGCTGCTGCTTCATTGGGCACGCTGATGGTATTGGGTATGTCGGTATATGCCTGGGTAATACCGTTCGAAGCACAATTCATTGTCGCCTGGCTGTTCTCTATAAAGCCGAACAGCAACAGTGTGATCAATAGTAGTTTTAATGGGTTCATGTATAAGCGCCGGTTTCCAGGTTTATTCTCTGGCTCAAGGTTTGACCTCGCCATGGCTACTGCTGCTTGACAGCCTTGCTCGCTGTTCCTTGGAGCTGCCGCCGTCGCTGATGGCCTGGTAGTCGACGCTGGTTGGGGGCTGCTTGCAGTCCAGGGCCAGGGTCTGCTCGGAAAAGGGCGCGAGCATCAGGTGGATCGTGGGCGGTGCACAGGGTTGGTGGCGAGCATCGAGGGGCTCGATGTCGGTGAAGGTCACGTGATAAGGCGAAGGGTTGGCCAGCAGGGCCTTGGGTGACCCTTGTTCGGTCAGCAGTTTCCAGCTCACTTCGGCCGCAGCCCTGGCCGGATTCCTTTCCAGCGGCGGCCGGTAGAACACCTTGAAGTGATGCAGCGGTGCAATCTGCAATTGGTTGGTCCCGCTCTCCGCAGCGTCGGGCAGTTTGAGTACATCGAGCAGCAGGTAAGTCTCGCGGTCATCGGGCAGCCCGTGGCCCTGATAAAAGATTTCGATGGATTTGCGTTGCCCGGGCTGGATCAGCAGCAAGGGGTTGGAGATCGCCAGCGGGATGTTCCGGATGTCTCGCTTATCGCCCCAGTTGAGGCTCAGTTGCATCAGTGCCGGCTCCTTGCCCAGGTTGACGATGTTGACCGGCCAGCGCTGTTGGCGGCCATCGAGAATCAGGCGGGTGCGGCCATCGTTGAACGACAGGTCGGCCTGGACAGTGGGGGGAAGCACCAGTGCGCAAACCAATGCGGCAGCCCGTAACAGACTAGCCAGGGTTGGGTTCAGGTGGCGGTTGGTCAATGGGCGCGTCATGGGGGCGGTAGTCTGCGAATTAGGCGTGTGTTTAACCTGATTAAGCGGTTGGCCGCGTCTTACAAGGTGTGTTTGTAGCGGCGGGCAGGCTAGGTTTTCCTTTGCGCGATGGATATAGGAACAGTCCTAATTGCACAGGCGGGCCCGGCTGCTCGTGGGGTGTCGCGCGGCCGAGTGCAGGCCAAAACCTGCGGCGCCCTTAAGGCGATTCCCTAAGCGGCGACAGTTTTTTGTACGCGGTTTTTTTGGCGCGAGCGGCAAGCGCTTTGGGCTGGACCGATCCGGGCATGGGCGGCGGAATTTTTATGCCCTGGAAGCGTCATGTGCCCAGCAGCCGGGCTGCTGAATGGATTAAGGGTTATCCTTATGTTGATCTCAATGTGCCATCGGTACTATCTGCGCACTTCGACGGGTGCAGTGGATGCCGACAATGCGGATTTATCTAGGGGTTTGGTTGGGGCTCGCGCTCAGTGTCACAGGGCTGATCCTGGCCTCGCCTACGCTTACGATAGCTGCTCTTGTCTTCAGCGCCCTGTTGCTGATTGGTCTGCGCCCGGTGCCACGGCCGTTGTCGCCAGCGACCGAACCGCTGATCGAAGTCGTCGCCGATAACGCCGCGTCACCGTTGCAGAACCTGGTGCAGGCCATTGCTCCCAGCTGGCACGAGAGCCTCGGCCGCAGCCGGGAATTATTGCACTCCAATATCACCGAGCTGTTCCACAGCTTCCACAATATCGCCGCACGCCTGGACGGCAGCCTGAGCAGTTCCGAAGGCGTGCTCGGCAGCGGCGGGGTGGGCGAAAGCCTGCGCGACGCCAACCAGCGGCTGCACGAAGTCAGCGCTTCGTTTCAGGCCAGCAGCCAGCGTCAACAGGAACTGCTCGGCACCATCAGCCACCTCGACACCTACACCAGCCAGTTGCAGCAGATGGCCAAGCGGGTCCAGGACATTGCCAGCCAGACCAACCTTCTGGCCCTCAACGCGGCCATCGAAGCCGCCCGCGCCGGGGAATATGGGCGGGGCTTTTCGGTGGTGGCCGATGAGGTGCGCAAGCTGTCCACGCTGTCGGCGGAAACCGGGCAGGGGATGGACGCCAAGGTCGGTGAAATCAACCACGCGATCCAGGACACGATTGCCGCCGCGGCCGAGCTGGGCAACAGCGAGCAGAGCAACCTGGACTTCCTTAACCGCTCGGTAAGCGACGTCATGGCGCGCCTGGGCGACAACCTCAATCAGCTGTCCGACGTCTCCGGGGCTTTGCAGCGCGAGGCTCGGGATACCCAGCACGACATCCAGGCGATCATGGTCAACCTGCAGTTCCAGGACCGCACCGACCAGATGCTCGACCACGTACAGCTGGACCTGCGGCAACTGCTGGCGGCCATCGACCAGGATGACCCGAGCCTGCACGACCCCAAGGCCTGGCTCGAACGCCAGCGCCAGCGATTTACCACCCATGAAGAGCGTCACGGCCAGTCCCAGGGCGCGACTGTGAACGAGGTGACGTTTTTCTAGGGCCCCGACTTTCAAGCGTTTTCATTTCCCAAGGAGCGGCATATGGCCAAGACAATTCTGATCGTCGACGACTCGCTGTCGATGCGCCAACTGGTAAAGATGAGCCTCACCGGGGCCGGGCATGAGGTGATCGAGGCCTGCGATGGGCGCGATGCCCTGAGCAAGCTGGATGGGCGCAAGGTCAACCTGATCATCAGTGACGTGAACATGCCCAACCTCGACGGCATCGGCCTGGTGAAGGCGGTCAAGGCGCGCAATGAATACCGCTTTACGCCGATCATCATGCTCACCACCGAAAGCGAGCAGGCGAAGAAGGCCGAAGGCCAGGCGGCCGGCGCCAGGGCCTGGATCGTCAAGCCGTTCCAGCCCCAGCAGTTGCTGGCGGCGGTCGACAAGTTGCTGGGTTGAGCCGGTGTTCACGCTGACGCCCTCGGCCTTCGACGGCCCAGCCCGGTTGCAGGTGGCCGGCGACCTGACCATCTATCAGGTGGCCGAGGCCCGGGAAGCGCTCCTGCAGTTGCTGCCCTTCGACGCCCCGGCCTGGCAGCTGGACCTGAGTGCGATCGAAGAATTCGACAGCGCCGGCGTGCAGTTGCTGCTGGTGCTGCAACGCAACCTGTCGAGCAACGGCAGCCCGGTCAGCGTGGTCGGCTGCGCGCCGCAGGTGCATGAGCTGATCGAGCTGCTGCGCCTGGAAACCCTGTACCCCGCAGCACCAACCGAGGATTGAGCGATGCTCAGTGGCGACCAGTGGAACCAGTTGCTCCAGGGTTTTCTCAGCGAAGGGCGCGACCTGCTCAAGGACGCTGAAGACAGCTTGCTGTGCCTGGAAAGCGCCCCGCAGGATGACGCGGCGATCAACAGCCTGTTTCGCGCCGTGCATACGCTCAAGGGCTCGGCGGGGATCTTTTCGCTGACGCCCCTGGTCAGCCTGACCCATCACCTGGAAAGCCTGCTGATGTCGGTGCGCGACGGCCAGCGCCAACTGACGCCGGCCCTGACCTCGCTGATGCTCAGTTGCATGGATGAGCTCACTGCCATGATCGAGCGCGTCGACCCCGACAGCGGCCTGCTCGACACCGACCAGGGGCAGCAGGCGATCCTGCTGACGGCCTTGGCCGAAGCCCAGGACCTGGCCCCCCACAGCCCTTCGTTGGAGCAAGCCGACGAGCCCGGCACGGCCCTGGCTGAAGCCGAGGGCGACGCGGTGCTGTGGCAGATCTCCATCGGCTTTGCCCAGGACCTGTTGCGCAATGGCTTCGACCCGGCGGCGTTTTTGCGCTACCTCAAGCGCCTGGGGGACATCGTCACCCTGCAGACCCTGACCCGGCAGTTGCCGGACCTGCACAGCTTCGATCCCGAGAGCTGTTACCTGGGCCTGGAGCTGACCTTGCGCAGCACCGCGAGCGAGGCGCAGATCCGCGAGGTGTTCCAGTTTATCGAGGACTTCTGCAGCCTGGGCATCGTGCCCCTCGAACCCCTGCCAGCCGCCGCGGAACCGGCCGTGGCACCTGTCGCGCCGCCACTGGCCGCGCCCGCCATGACCGTGGCCAATCGCGAGCGCCGGCCCCAGGACACCGCCCTGGTCAAGGTTGCGGCGCACAAGCTCGATGAGTTGATCAACCTGGTGGGGGAGCTGGTGATCAGCACTGCCGGCGCGCAGATGCAGGCCCGGCGCAATGGCGACCCGGCCTGCATCGAAAGCACCCAGGCGCTGTTCCAGTACGTGGAGCAGATCCGCGACAGCGCGCTGAAGCTGCGCATGGTCGAGGTCGGCGAGACCTTCAATCGGTTTCACCGCGTGGTGCGCGATGTCAGCCAGGAGCTGGAAAAAAAGATCCAACTGAGCATCCGCGGCGGCGAGACCGAGCTGGACAAGTCGGTGATCGACAAAATCGCCGACCCCCTGACCCATCTGGTGCGCAACGCCATCGACCACGGCATCGAAACCCCCGAGGAACGCCTGGCGCTGGGCAAGCCCGCCGAGGGCAAGTTGAGCCTCAACGCCTATCACGACTCGGGGATGATCGTGCTGGAAATCAGCGACGACGGACGCGGCCTGAACACTGCACGCATCCTCGAAAAAGCCGTGGCCAAGGGCATGGTCGAGGCCGACGCGCAACTGAGCGAGCAGCAGATCCACCTGCTGATTTTCGAAGCCGGATTCTCCACCGCCGAACAGGTGTCCAACCTCTCCGGACGCGGCGTGGGCATGGACGTGGTGCGCAGCGCCATCGACCAGTTGCGCGGGGTCATCGAGATCGACTCCAGCGCCGGCCAGGGCTGCACCTTTCGTGTGCGCCTGCCGCTGACGCTGGCGATCATCGACGGCTTTCTGGTGGGGGTGGGCGACGACAGTTTCGTGATCCCGCTGGACATGGTCACCGAATGCATGGAGGCCAGCGACAGCGCCTTCGAGGGCGGTTACGGCTACCTCGACCTGCGCGGCAAACCCTTGCCCTGTATCGCCCTGGACCGCCATTTCGGCCTGCCTGGCAGTGGCGTGCGGCGGCGCAATATCGTGGTGGTCAGCCAGGGCCGGCAACAGGCCGGGCTGATCGTCGACCACCTGCAGGGCGAGCTGCAGACGGTGATCAAACCCCTGGGCCAGATGTTTCGCCACCTGCGCGGCATCAGCGGCTCGACCATTCTCGGCTCCGGTCATGTGGCGCTGATTCTTGATATCCCCAGCCTCTTTCGACACCTGCAAACCCGCATCGACGGGGCCCCGCGGCCGGCACTCGGCCTTGCAGAAACCCTTGCCTAGCCTTTCAGGAGAAACACCATGCAGTTCATTCGCAACATGAAGATAGGCATCCGGTTGACCTTGGGGTTCCTGGTGGTGGTGGCCTTGACCGCCGCCATCGGGTTTATCGGCATCCGCAACCTGGAGCAGGTCAATGACCTGTCCGACCGGATGTACGAGCTGGACGTCACCGGCCTGAGCCAGTTGCAGGAGGCCAATATCCAACTGATCACTGCCGGGCGCTCGATGCGCCACAGCCTGTTGGCCACCAGCCAGTCCGGGCGCGAGCAGGCCGCCAGCCAGGCGCGTGCCGCCCTGGAACAGACCGCGAGCCTGATCGCCAAGGCCCGCACCAGCTTTATCACCAAGGAAGGCCAGGCCAAGATCGACCAGCTGCAAGGCCCGCTCAAGGAGTACCAGGAGCTGGTGCAGCAGGTGCTGGGCATGCATCAGCAATCCGGGCAGTTACAGGAGACCAGCGACATCACCGACCTGCTGCCCAAGGCTGTGGTCAGTGGCGACGCGGTGGACCAGATGATCGGCCAGGTGACCCGGCACAAGCAGGAGCGGGCCAGCGAAGCCAACCAGCAGATCAGCGACATTGCCGCCAACTCCCGGGTGCAGATGATCTCGCTGGTGGCGGTGGCCACCTTGATGGGCATGCTGATCGGGGTGCTGGTCACCCGCAGCATCACCCGTCCGCTCAACGGCGCAGTGGCGGCGGCCAACCGCATGGCCGCCGGCGACCTGAGCCAGGATCTGGCAGTCACCAGCAAGGATGAAACCGGGCAATTGCTCAGCGCCATGCAGAACATGACCCTGCGCCTGCGCAGCATCCTCGGCGATGTGCGCAGCGCAGCCGATGCGTTGTCTTCGGCGTCGGAGCAAGTCAGCTCGACTTCGCAATCCCTGAGCCAGGCCGCCAACGAGCAGGCGGCCAGCGTCGAGCAGACCAGTGCCTCGGTGGAGCAGATGTCGGCCTCCATCACCCAGAACACCGAGAGCGCCAAGATCACCGACGGTATTGCCGGCAAGGCCGCCAACGATGCGGTGCAGGGCGGTGGCGCGGTGAGCGACACGGTGCTGGCGATGAAGCAGATTGCCGACAAGATCAGCATCATCGACGACATCGCCTACCAGACCAATCTGCTGGCGCTCAACGCCGCCATCGAAGCGGCCCGCGCCGGTGACCATGGCAAGGGCTTCGCGGTGGTTGCCGCCGAGGTGCGCAAACTCGCCGAGCGCAGCCAGGTCGCGGCCCAGGAGATCGGCCAGGTGGCCAGCAGCAGCGTGCACCTGGCGGAACAGGCCGGGCGCCTGCTGGGGGAGATCGTGCCCAATATCCAGCGCACCTCGGACCTGGTGCAGGAAATCACCGCTGCCTCCCAGGAGCAGAACGGCGCGGCCGGGCAGATCAACATTGCCATGGGCCAGATGAACCAGATCACCCAGCAGAACGCCGCGGCCTCGGAAGAGCTGGCCGCCACCGCCGAAGAAATGAACGCCCAGGCCGGGCAATTGCAGGAGTTGATCGGCTTCTTCCGCTTCGAGCAGGACGCCCTCGGTGCCCAGCGCCCTCAAGCCCGTGGCCCGGAGCCTTTCAAGAGTGCGCCGGCAAGCTGGAGCAAAAGCAGGACGGCGGTCGATGAAGGCCAGTTCGTCAGCTTCAACTGAGTGACCTGCCCATGACCTCACTGCACTCCAGCGCTGTCGCGGACAGCGCCCTGGCCACCCGGATCCAGCACCTGTCGTTTCGCGTGCGCGAGGCGGCCTATGCCTTGCCCATCGAACTGGTGCGGGAAATCATCGAATACGCCCATGTCACCGCGGTACCGATGATGCCGGCTTTTATCCATGGCGTGATCAACCTGCGCGGCAACGTGGTGCCGGTGCTCGACATGGCCGCGCGCTTTGGTTTCGAGCTGACCCGGCCGGACAATCGCACCTGCATCGTGATCATCGAGCTGGCCCTGGGCGAGAGCGTGCAACGCATCGGCCTGGTGGTGGACGCGGTGGACGCGGTGCTGGATATCGACCCGTCCCAAGTGGTGCCGGCACCGCCGTTCGGTGTTGGCATCCGCACTGATTTCATCGCCGGCATGGCCCGGGGCGAAGAGGGCTTCACCATCATCCTGGCGATCGCCCAGGTGCTGTCCCTCGACGACATTTCCCAACTGAGCCTTGCGGTGCTCAATGGCCGCTGAGCCCGTGCCGGGCCTGCGGCTGCCGGAGTTGGCCGACAGCCAGTTTCGCCTGCTGCAACGCCTGATGCTCGAGGCTTCGGGCATCGCCCTGGCGGCCAATAAGCGGCCGCTGGTGGCCGGGCGCCTGATGAAGCGCCTGCGCCATTACCAGTTGCCGGGCTACGAGCAGTACCTGCAGTTGCTGGAGCAGCCGCAACACCTGGCCGAGCGCCGGCTGGTGGTGGACCTGCTGACCACCAACGAGACCTACTTCTTTCGCGAACCGGCGCATTTCGCTTTTTTTGGCCAGTGGCTGGCCAAGCGCAAAGGCGCGCTGCGGATCTGGAGCGCGGCCTGTTCCTCCGGTGAAGAGCCCTACAGCCTGGCGATGGCGGTCAGTGAGCACGGGACCACCCAGGACTGGTCGATCCTGGCCAGCGACCTGAGCCTGAGCATGCTGGAACGCGCCGCCAGCGGTATCTACGACCTGGCCCAGGCCCGGCATTTCCCCGAGGGCTGGCTGCACCGTTATTGCCTGAATGGCGTCGGGGCCATGCACGGGCGCTTTCGGGTCCAGGCCGCGCTGCGCCAGCGGGTCAGCCTGCGCGAGGTGAATCTGGTACAGCCCCTGCCCGAGGGCGTGGGGCCGTTCGAGGTGATCTTCCTGCGCAATGTGCTGATCTATTTCGACAACGACGAGAAGCAGCGCATCGTACGCCGCCTGGTGGAGCAACTGGTGCCCGGCGGCCTGTTGTTTATCGGCCACGCCGAAAGCATTCATGGCTTCGGCCTGCCGCTGCGCCTGCTCAGTCCTTCGGTGTACCAGCATTTATGAAACCGGCCTTGTTCCTCAACCCTGGCGAGTATTTCTTCGGCCGTCACGAGGGCACCGTCAGCACCCTGCTCGGCAGTTGCGTGTCGGTGGTCCTGTGGCACCCGCGCTGGCGCCTGCTGGCGGTCTCGCACTACCTGCTGCCGAGCGATCCGCAGGCGCGCAACGGCCTCGACACGCGCTACGGCGAGGCGGTGTTCAAGCGTATCCATGCCGATATGCTGCGCCACGGCACGCGCCCCTGCGAGTACCGCAAGGGGCTGTTCGGCGGTGGCAGCCTGGTGCGCTTCGAACCGGCGGGCGGGCGCAAGGTCGGCCACAGCAACAGCGCCTTCGCCCGGGAGCAATTCAGCCTGCGCAACTGGTCGCTCGATTACTGCGACCTCAATGGCGAGCACTACCGGCGCCTGCAGGTCGACGGCCGCAGCGGCGTCGTGGCCTGCCAGCGCAATGCCTCGGGCGCGCTGCCGGCACGGGCGGGTGGGCGGTGATCAAGGTGTTTATCGTCGATGATTCGGCCTTGGTGCGTCAGGTCCTCAGCACCTGCCTGGGCAACCACCCGGGGATCGAGGTGATCGGCCTGGCCGCCGACCCGCTGTACGCCATCGACAAGATGCGCCGCGACTGGCCGGACGTGCTGATCCTCGATATCGAGATGCCGCGCATGGATGGCCTGACGTTTTTGCGGCAGATCATGAGCGAGCGCCCGACCCCGACCATCATCTGCTCGACCCTCACCGAGCAGGGCAACAGTGTCGCGGTCGAGGCCCTGGCTGCCGGCGCGGTCGGGGTGTTCACCAAGGCCCGGCTGGGGCTCAAGCAAAGCCTGGAGCAACTGGCCAGCGAGCTGATCCGCAAGGTCGAGGAGGGCGCCCGCAGTCGTCCCCGGGTCTTGCCCAGCGCTCCTCGGGTGGCGCCGCCAAGCCCCGCCGTGGCGCCCATCAGCCTGTTGCGCACCACCGAACGCATCGTCGCCCTGGGCTGTTCCACCGGCGGCACCCAGGCCCTGGAGTTTGTCTTGCGCCAGTTGCCGCGTGACTGTCCCGGGATTGTGATCGTTCAACATATGCCGGAGAAGTTCACCGCCGATTTTGCCCGGCGTCTGAACAGCCTGTGTCAGATCGAAGTACGCGAGGCCAGGCACCTGGATCGCGTGCACGATGGCCTGGCGCTGCTGGCGCCAGGTGGCCTGCACATGCAGCTCAAGCGTAGCGGGGCGCATTACCAGGTCGAGGTGCTCGACGGGCCGCCGGTCAACCGGCACAAGCCCGCGGTGGATGTGTTGTTCCGCTCGGTGGCGCGGCAGGCCGGGCCCAACAGCCTGGGGATCATCATGACCGGGATGGGCGACGACGGCGCGCGGGGCTTGCTCGCCATGCGCGAAAATGGCGCCCATACCGTGGCCCAGGACGAGGCCAGCTGCGTGATTTTCGGCATGCCCAGGGAGGCCATTCGCATGGGCGCCGCGCAACAGGTCGAACCGTTGTCCCATGTGCCGAAACTGATCCAGCAATTCGCCGGCAGCCCGCGCCACACCTGAGGCTGGCCTGGCCGGGTGCGGCCCCCCGCGCGGATAACCGGGCGGCGCAGCGGGATCATCGACGACGCCTGGGTCGCCGCGCTCGGCCTGGCCGGTGTGTTGCATTGCACAGCGGTCAGGGGCGCAGGCTGGCCCACTGCCTGACCCCGGCTTTGGCAGTCTGCAATTCATCAAGGCGATCACGCCGGCTATAAAAATACTGCAACGCCTTGGCGTTGTGCCCTTATCCATGTGACTGGGCTGAAGCCTATGCTGTGTCGAATTTTGCTTGCCAACGATTACCCGGTGGTCCGTGCCGGAATGAGGGCCTTGCTGGAGAAGAAAACCGAATATGAAGTCATCGCCGAAGCCGGCGACAGCCACAGCGCCATCGAGCTGGCCTCACGCCTGTTGCCGGAAATCGTGCTGCTGGACCTGGTCCTGGAGCGCCACGCCTGTATCGACTTGCTGAAGACCTTGTCCCTGAGTTCGCCCGCCAGCCGGGTGCTGGTGCTGTCGATGCACACCGACAGTCCCTTCGTCATGCAGTGCCTGCAACTGGGGGCCCACGGCTACCTGCTGCGCAGTGCCAGTGTGATCGAGCTGGAGCTGGCCCTGGAGACCCTGCGCCAGGCCGGGCAGTACCTGTCCTCGGCGGTGGTGCCCCTGGTGATCAACCACGCCATCAAGCGCCAGCATGAACCCAGCCTCAAGGCGCCGAACAAGGTGCTCACGGCGCGCCAGCTGGAGATCCTGCGCCTGATCGCCCGGGGCGAAAGCACGCGCAATATCGCCCAGGGCCTGGGCTTGAGCGTGAAGACCATCGAGGCCCATCGCTCGCAGATGATGCATCGCCTGCGGATCCACGATATCGCCGGGCTGGTGATGTTTGCCGTGCGCAAGGGCATCGTCCAGCTCAACGATTAGCCATCGCCGCAAACCGCCACCCGATAATGGCCAGCGCACCTCCCCTGTAGCCGCTGCCGCAGGCTGTGCTGGCCCGTCCAAATAACCCACCTTGCTCGGCGTTCATGCCAGCCAGCGCAGCCTCGTGCCTCGGCAGCGGCTACAGGGTGTTTTGCTGGGGCGGTGAGGGGACGGACCGTTGGCGGAAGTGATTTCACTGTGCCATTGTTTTTTGCCCGGCATACCCGCAACATGGCCGCACCTTCAATGCTGCAAGCTTGGATAATCGCAGTGGCGATACGCTTTAAACTCCCTCGGATCCTGTATGGTCTTGCCATCGCCCTGTTACTGGGTGGCAGCCTGCTGGGCGACTTGCTTGCCGATTGGGATTTCAGCCAGATCAGCCGCCGCGCCGAGGCGCTCTATGGGCCGCTGGGCCCGGGGCGGCAACGGATCGATGCCTGGCAGCAACTGCTCGCGACGCAGAAACAGGTCAGCGAGACGGAGCAACTCAAGGTGGTCAACCTGTTCTTCAACCGTCAACTGCGCTACGAGGAAGACATCGACCTGTGGCACGAGACGGATTACTGGGCCACGCCCATCCAGTCCCTGTGGAAAGGGGCCGGCGACTGTGAAGACTACGCCATCGCCAAGTATTTCAGCCTGCGCCACCTTGGTGTCGCGGCCGACAAGTTGCGCATCACCTACGTCAAGGCCTTGCGCCAGAACCGCGCGCATATGGTCCTGACCTATTATTCCAGCCCCGAAGCCATGCCCCTGGTGCTGGACAGCCTGATGGACCCCATTCTGCCCGCCAGCCAGCGCCCCGACCTGCTGCCCGTCTACGCCTTCAACGGCGAGGGGTTGTGGTTGACGGGGGCGGCGGGCAACAAGAAAGTCGGTGACACCAAGCGCCTGTCGCGTTGGCAGGATGTCTTGAAGAAAATGACCGCCGAAGGGTTTCCGGCCAGTTCGGATAATTAACAGGAGCCACGATGTCACTGTTCAAACAATTGCTGATCGCTATCTGTGTGTTTCTCGTGGTCGCGTTCAGCGGTAGCTTCATGGTCAGCCTGGAAAGTTCGCGGGCGCAGTACGTCAATCAGTTGCGCTCCCACGCCCAGGACGCGGCCACCGCGCTGGCCCTGTCGCTGACGCCGAACATCGATGACCCGGCGATGACCGAGTTGATGGTCAGCTCGATTTTCGACAGCGGCTACTACGCCAGCATCCGTGTGATCGACCTGAGCAATAACCAGGTGCTGGTGGAGCGTGCCGCCGAGCCGGATGCCAGTGGCGTGCCGGCCTGGTTCGTGAACATGATCGGCCTCGCGCCGGCGGGCGGCGATGCCATCGTCAGCCGAGGCTGGCAGCAGGCCGCGCGGGTCGAGGTGGTCAGCCACCCGATGTTCGCCCTGGCCAAGCTCTGGCAGAGCGCATTGGGCAGCCTGGGCTGGCTGCTGGTCTGCGGCGCCCTGAGCGCGGTCCTGGGGGCCTTGCTGCTGCGCCGTCAGCTCAAGCCGCTGGACTATATGGTCGAGCAGTCCCATGCCATCGCCCGGCGCGAGTTTCTCAGCCTGCCCGACCTGCCGCGCACCCCCGAGTTGCGCCGGGTGGTACAGGCCATGAATCAGATGGTGGAGAAGCTCAAGGCGTTGTTCATCGAACAGACCGAGCGCAGCGAGAAGCTGCGGGTGGAGTCTTACCAGGACAGCCTGACCGGGTTGGCCAACCGACGTTATTTCGAAATGCAGCTGCACTCCCGGGTCAGCAACCAGGAGGAGGCCAGCTCCGGCTACCTGCTGATGTTGCGGGTCAATGACCTGGCCGGCCTCAACCAGCGCCTGGGCGGCCAACGCACCGACCAGTTGCTGCAGGCGGTGGGCCAGCAACTGGTGCGGACCTGCGCCAAGTACCCGGAAACCCACAACCTGATCACCCGCAGCCGTGGCGGCGAGTTCGCGGTGCTGGCACCCGGCCTGGTGCGCGACGAAGCGCTGCAACTGGCCCAGGAACTGGAAAGCACCCTGCAGAGCCTGCGCGAAACCGGCGCCACCGATATGCCGATCGTGGCCCACATCGGGCTTGCGCCCTACAACCCGGGCGATGCCTCGGCGGACCTGCTGAAGCTGGCCGATCAAGCCCTGACCCAGGCCGAAGGCAGTGGCGAGCAGAGCTGGGTGTGCCTGGAACACAGCACCCCGGGCACGGTCAGCGATGACTCCCACAGCTGGCATACCCTGCTGGATGCGGCGCTGGACCAAGGGCGCTTCCAGTTGTTTTTCCAACCGGTGGTCAGCAGCAGCGACACCCATCAGGTGCTGCACTACAAGGTCCTGTCACGGCTGCTGGACAACCAGGGCCAGGCCATTGCCGCCGGCCGCTTCCTGCCGTGGATGGAACGCTTCGGCTGGTCGACGCGGCTTGACCGGCTGATGCTGGAGCTGGTGCTCAAGCATCTGGCGCACCACGACCAGGCCCTGGCCCTGAACCTTTCGGCCGCCACCCTGAATGACCCGCAGGCCCTGGAGCGGGTGTTCGAGCTGCTGGCCCAGCACCCGGCACTGGGGCCACGCCTGACCCTGGAAATCGGCGAAGAACAAGTGCCCGAGCAAGCCCAACTGGAGCACCTGAACCGGCGGATCCACAGCCTGGGCTACAGCCTCAGCCTGCAGCGCTTCGGTGGCCGTTTCAGCATGATCGGCAACCTTGCGCACCTGGGCCTGGCCTACCTGAAAATCGACGGCAGCTACATCCGCGCCATCGACCAGGAAAGCCACAAGCGTCTGTTTATCGAAGCCATCCAGCGCGCCGCCCACAGCATTGACCTGCCGCTGATTGCCGAGCGCGTGGAAACCGAGGGTGAATTGCGGGTGATCCGCGAGATGGGCATAGAAGGGGTGCAAGGCCAGCTGTTCGGTGAACCAGCGCCCTGGAAGTGAAGCCTTGAAGGTCACGCCTCCTTGACGGGCAAGCCGTGAAGGAGGCGCGAGGCAATCAGATCAAACCGGTTTCGTCATCGTCGATCAGATGATTCAACCCGCCCAGCGCCGTCCGTGCCTGGGTCCGATCCATCAACTTGGCCTGGGCCGCTGGCGGCAGGTCAGTGACGCGGATCACGCCTTTGCTGGTCAGCACCTGGATCAAGTCATCAAGTACCCGGATCATCTCAAGGTCACTATGCTTGAGCTGCTTGAGGCTGGTCTCGATCACGTCATTGGCAAACCACGACTGGATCTCATGGTGGTCAGCCGGCAGCGTCTCGGTGGCTTCGGCATAGGCCACCGCCTCGACGCGCACCAGTGCGCCTTGTTGATCACGTTGCACGTAGAACATCAGCGTTCTCCCAATAAAAAAATCCCTGCGGGCGCTGCACGCAGCACCCGCAGAGATTACACACATTTGCCCGAGGCTGATGCCAACCGGTCGCCAGTCCCGAAAGATTGGCGACCCCTGGTGATCAGTCGTGGTGCTTGACGGTCAGGTCACCACCGGCGATCAGGTTGTTGATCGCGCTGCTGCCACTGCCCCAGCTGGCGCCCTCGACCTTGATCGTGACGTCCGCAGTGCCGCCGCCATTGGCGGTGAACGACCCGGTGCTGCTGACTTGCAGGGTTGAAGTACCCGACGAGTCGGTGGTCAGCTTCAGGTAGCTGGACAGGTTGTTGTCGTTATTGCCTTGCAGCAGGTCGGACAGGTCCAGCTTGTCGCCCTCGGAGTGCTTGAAGTCAGTGATGACGTCGTTGCCGGTATCCCCTTTGAGCCAGACGAAGGTATCGGCCCCTGCGCCGCCGGAGAGGATGTCATCACCCTTGCCGCCGACCAGGATGTCGTTGCCCGCGCCGCCATAGAGCTTGTCGTTGCCGCCCTGGCCGAACAGGATATCGTCGCCGGCATTGCCGATCAGGGTGTCAGCGCCGTCCTTGGTGCCGTAGATGTTCGAGGCACTGGCCAGCGCACCGACGTCAGCGACGTGCTCGGTGATGAACTGATGCAGGGCACGGTCGTCGATCTGATCCACCGGCTTGGACAGTTGGTCAGCTGCAAATTGCTTGAGTGCGGAACCGCCCTCGAGGTTTTTGTAGCTGATCAGGTCACCGAACAGAATGTCGTTGCCCGAGCCGCCGTTGATGGTGTCGGCGCCGGCATCGGCGGTGTGGCCGGTGATGGCGTCGGTCAGCTTGGCGGTGTCGATGGTGGTGACGACTTTGTCGGTGTCGAACTGCTGCAGCACGCTTTTGTTGATGTCGGAGCCCAGGCCGATGGCTTCCACCACGACTTTGTCGGTGACCGCGTTGGACAGGTCGTTATAGGCCGTCTTGGCCAGGTTGAGCGCCGTGTTGCTGCCGCTGGCATACCCGGCGATGTCGAAGCCGCCGTTGCTGCCGGCCACCACATAACCCTCAAAGGTCTGCGTACCGCGGTAGTCATACGAGTAGACCTTGCCATCGGCATCGACAATGACCTGGGTGCTGCCATTGATCGTTGCGGTGACCACGATGCCTTTGTTCAGGGCATAGGTCGAGTTGTTGACCTTGTCATCGAAGTAGACGTTGTTGCCACCGCCCCAGTACCGGGTCGTGCCCAGGTTCGCGTCGCCATACGTCGCGTTGTAGATGTTCGGCGCGCCATCGGTAATGAAGTACGTCAGGTTTTTTGCGCCCGCGTTGCTGGTGGCTTCGCTGCTCTTGAACCAGGCCGCCGCACTGTTGAACGCATCCTGATAGTTGGTCAGGTCGTTCGGGTTCGACGACATCTGGTTCAGCACCGCCTGCAGGGCAGCCTTGGCGGCAGCCTGGTCGGCGAGGTTGACCGAGACCTGGGCCTCGACCTTGGTATCGAAGTCGATCAGCAGCACCTTGACGATGCCGGAGTCGCTTTTGTTGGCATTGCTGATCAAGGTGTCGAACAGGGTCGAGAGCTGGGTCTTGATCGAGTTCATGGACTTGTCGCCGATACTGCCCGAGGTGTCGACGATAAACGCGATGTTGTAGTTGCTGCCCGGGGTGACGATGCCGCCTTTGTCGCCCACTACCATGTTGTTGACGTTGGAGCTGCTCAGGTTGATGACATCGTCGCTGCCGCCGCCTTCGGTAATCACGTAGGGCTGTGGCGCCACGGTGATGGTGCTGGTGGCCACGTTCGAGTTCAGGCTGTCGGCACCGGCGTTATCCTTGACCGAGATCTCGATGGTGCGATCGCCGGTGGTTGGGTACTTGCTGCCGTTGGAGAACTGGAACGACTCGATCAGCGTCTTGTAGCTGCTCGAATCGGCCGCGCCCGACAGGGTCAGCACGATTTTACCGCTGGTGTCGGTGCCGACCTTGGTCACGGTGATGCCGTTGTAAGTGCCACCAACGTTGACCAGGCTCGAGGTGAGCTGATCGCCCACGCTGGCATTCTTCAGGGTGATGGTCGCGCTTTGCATCTGGCTGTTGTCGACATCGGCGATGTTGACGCTGCCGGTAATCGCCACGCCGCCGCTCGCACGCTCGGTGAGGGCGCCGTTGTAGCCGGTTTTGGTTGCGCCGTCAGCAGTGTTGAGGTCCAGGGTCGGCGCGTCGTTGACCGGGGTCACGGTAATGGCGCCGCCAACGGCTGGCGAGGTCAGCGGGTTGCTGCCATCGGCGTTGCCGCTGTCGGTGGCGGTGTAGGTGAAGTTCGCCGTGCCGTTGAAGTTCAGGTTCGGCTTGAAGTACAGCGTCGCCTCGCCATTGGTTGCGTTGATGGTGCCGGTGAACGGCTTGGTCATCGCGGCGTCGGTGAAGAACGTACCGTTGGTAGGGGTGCTGACGGTGAACGACTTGACGTTGGCCAGGCCGTCGACATCGGTGGCGCTCAACTTGACGGCGATCCCCGAGGTCGGGTCTTCGGCACCGGTCGCCGTGGTCGCAATGGCCACAGGCGCATCGTTGACCGGGGTCACGGTAATAGCACCGCCGACCGCTGGCGAGGTCAGTGGGTTGCTGCCATCGGCGTTGCCGCTGTCGGTGGCGGTGTAAGTGAAGTTCGCCGTGCCGTTGAAGTTCAGGTTCGGCTTGAAGTACAGCGTGGCCTCGCCATTGGTCGCGTTGATGCTGCCGGTGAACGGCTTGGTCATCGCGGCGTCGGTGAAGAACGTACCGTTGGTAGGCGTGCTGACGGTGAAGGACTTGACGTTGGCCAGGCCATCCACATCGGTCGCGCTCAACTTGACGGCGATCCCCGAGGTCGGATCTTCGGCACCGGTCGCGGTGGTGGCGATGGCCACAGGCGCATCGTTGACCGGGGTCACGGTGATGCTGCCGCCAACGGCTGGGGAGGTCAGCGGGTTGCTGCCGTCCGCATTGCCACTGTCGGTCGCGGTGTAGGTGAAGTTCGCCGTGCCGTTGAAATTCAGGTTTGGCTTGAAGTACAGCGTCGCCTCGCCGTTGGTGGCGTTAATGCTGCCGGTGAACGGTTTGGTCATCGCGGCGTCGGTGAAGAACGTACCGTTGGTAGGCGTACCCACAGTGAACGACTTGACGTTGGCCAGGCCGTCGACATCGGTGGCGCTCAACTTGACCGGGATACCCGAGGTCGGGTCTTCGGCACCAGTCGCGGTCGTTGCGATAGCCACAGGTGCGTCATTGACCGGGGTCACGGTGATGGTGCCGCCGACCGCAGGCGAGGTCAGTACACCACTGCCATCAGCGTTGCCGCTGTCGGTCGCGGTGTAAGTGAAGTTCGCCGTGCCGTTGAAGTTCAGGTTCGGCTTGAAGTACAGGGTCGCCGAACCGTTGCTGGCATCGATGCTGCCAGTGAACGGCTTGGTCATCGCCGCATCGGTGAAGAAGGTGCCGTTGGTAGGCGTGCTGACGGTGAAGGATTTGACGTTAGCCAGACCATCCACATCGGTCGCGCTCAACTTGACTTCGATACCCGAACTCGGATCTTCAGCACCCGTTGCGGTGGTGGCAATGGCCACCGGTGCATCGTTGACCGGGGTCACGGTAATGCTGCCGCCAACCGGTGCCGAGGTCAGTACGCCACTGCCATCAGCGTTGCCGCTGTCGGTGGCGGTGTAGGTGAAGTTGGCGGTGCCGTTGAAGTTCAGGTTCGGCTTGAAGTACAGCGTGGCTTCGCCGTTGGTGGCGTTGATGGAGCCAGTGAATGGCTTGGTCATCGCGGCGTCGGTGAAGAACGTACCGTTGGTAGGGGTGCCCACCGTGAACGACTTGACGTTGGCCAGGCCATCCACATCGGTGGCGCTCAACTTGACTTCGATACCCGAAGACGGATCTTCAGTACCGGTCGCCGTGGTCGCAATGGCCACTGGCGCATCGTTGACCGGGGTCACGGTGATGGTGCCGCCGACCGCAGGCGAGGTCAGTACGCCGCTGCCATCAGCGTTGCCGCTGTCGGTGGCGGTGTAGGTGAAGTTGGCGGTGCCGTTGAAGTTCAGGTTCGGCTTGAAGTACAGCGTGGCCTCGCCGTTGGTCGCGTTGATAGTGCCGGTGAAGGCCTTGGTCATCGCGGCATCGGTGAAGAACGTACCGTTGGTAGGCGTGCTGACCGCGAAGGATTTGACGTTGGCCAAACCATCGACGTCGGTGGCGCTCAACTTGACGGCGATGCCCGAGGTCGGGTCTTCGGCACCGGTTGCGGTGGTGGCGATGGCCACCGGTGCATCATTGACCGGGGTCACGGTGATGGTGCCGCCGACCGCAGGCGAGGTCAGTACGCCGCTGCCGTCAGCGTTGCCGCTGTCGGTCGCGGTGTAGGTGAAGCTCGCCGTGCCGTTGAAATTCAGATTCGGCTTGAAGTACAGCGTGGCCTCGCCGTTGCTGGCGTTGATGCTGCCGGTAAACGCCTGGGTCATCGCCGCGTCGGTGAAGAAGGTACCGTTGGTAGGCGTGCTGACGGTGAAGGATTTGACGTTAGCCAGACCGTCCACATCGGTGGCGCTCAACTTGACTTCGATACCCGAAGACGGATCTTCAGCGCCGGTCGCGGTGGTGGCGATGGCCACAGGTGCGTCGTTGACCGGGGTCACGGTGATGCTGCCGCCGACCGGTGCCGAGGTCAGTGGGTTGCTGCCGTCGGCGTTGCCGCTGTCGGTAGCGGTGTAGGTGAAGTTGGCGGTGCCGTTGAAGTTCAAGTTTGGCTTGAAGAACAGGGTCGCCGAACCGTTGCTGGCATCGATGCTGCCAGTGAACGGCTTGGTCATCGCCGCATCGGTGAAGAAGGTGCCATTGGTAGGCGTGCTGACGGTGAACGACTTGACGTTAGCCAGGCCATCGACATCGGTCGCGCTCAGCTTGACGGCAATGCCCGACGTCGGGTCTTCGGCACCGGTCGCCGTGGTCGCATTGGCCACTGGCGCATCATTGACCGGGGTCACGGTGATGGTGCCGCCGACCGCAGGCGAAGTCAGTGGGTTGCTGCCGTCCGCGTTGCCGCTGTCGGTCGCGGTGTAAGTGAAGCTGGCAGTACCGTTGAAATTCAGGTTCGGCTTGAAGTACAGCGTCGCCTCACCGTTGGTGGCGTTGATGGTGCCGGTGAACGGTTTGGTCATCGCCGCGTCGGTGAAGAAGGTGCCATTGCTTGGCGTACCGACCGTGAACGACTTGACGTTGGCCAGGCCATCCACATCCGTGGCGCTCAACTTGACTTCGATACCCGAAGCCGGGTCTTCAGCACCCGTTGCGGTGGTCGCGATAGCCACCGGCGCATCGTTGACCGGAGTCACGGTGATGCTGCCGCCAACCGCTGCCGAGGTCAGTGGGTTGGTGCCGTCGGCATTGCCGCTGTCGGTGGCGGTGTAGGTGAAGCTGGCAGTACCGTTGAAGTTCAGGTTCGGCTTGAAGTACAGCGTGGCCTCGCCATTGGTCGCGTTGATGCTACCGGTAAACGGTTTGGTCATCGCCGCATCGGTGAAGAACGTGCCGTTGGTAGGCGTGCCGACGGTGAACGACTTGACGTTGGCCAGGCCATCGACATCGGTCGCGCTCAACTTGACTGGAATACCCGAGGTCGGGTCTTCGGCACCGGTCGCCGTGGTGGCAATGGCCACTGGCGCATCGTTGACCGGGGTCACGGTGATGCTGCCGCCAACCGCTGGCGAGGTCAGTGGGTTGCTGCCGTCCGCGTTGCCGCTGTCGGTGGCGGTGTAGGTGAAGTTGGCGGTGCCGTTGAAGTTCAGGTTCGGCTTGAAGTACAGCGTCGCCTCGCCATTGGTGGCGTTGATGGTGCCGGTGAACGGCTTGGTCATCGCGGCGTCGGTGAAGAACGTACCGTTGCTTGGCGTGCCCACGGTGAACGACTTGACGTTGGCCAGGCCGTCGACATCGGTTGCGCTCAACTTGACCGGGATACCCGAAGTCGGATCTTCCGCGCCGGTCGCGGTGGTGGCGATGGCCACAGGGGCATCGTTGACCGGGGTCACGGTGATGCTGCCGCCGACCGGTGCCGAGGTCAGCGGGTTGCTGCCGTCGGCGTTGCCGCTGTCGGTAGCGGTGTAGGTGAAGTTGGCGGTGCCGTTGAAGTTCAGGTTCGGCTTGAAGTACAGCGTCGCCTCACCGTTGCTGGCGTTGATGATGCCGGTAAAGGGCTTGGTCATCGCGGCGTCGGTGAAGAAGGTGCCGTTGCTTGGCGTGCCCACGGTGAACGACTTGACGTTGCTCAGGCCATCCACGTCGGTAGCGGAGAGCTTGACTGCAATGCCCACGGTCGTGTCTTCGGCACCGGTCGCGGTGGTCGCGATCGCTACAGGCGCGTCGTTGACCGCCGTGACCACGATGCTCACTTTGCCGGTGGTGACTTCTTCAACCTGGGTGCTCAGCTCTTTGGCCGTGGCGGTCACGGTCAGGTCGAAGCTGGCGGTGGCGTCCTTGGCCGGGGTCACGGTCAGGGTGCCCAGGTTCCAGTTGCTGACATCGTACTGGGTGGTTGCACCGGTCGAGGTGTAGCTGTGGCCGGTGGTGCCGTCGGTGATCACGGTGCCTTTTGGCAGGCCGCTGATTTCCACCTTGTGGGATTCCGAGCCATCGTTGTCGACGAAGGTGGTGGTGATCGGGCTGACCTTGATGCTGCTGTCTTCCAGGCCGTGGTTGTACACGTAGCCGGTGTAATAGCCTTCGCCATTGACCACGTGGGCGTCGTTGAACACCGCGCCGGCGTCTTTCAGCGCCTCGAGGCTGGTGTAGGTCTGCACGCCGCTGCTGCCCAGGGCCATCGAAGGACCGTTGTCGATCGAGACGTTGACGTTGTAGTTGCCCGGACCGTTCTGGTTGTAGTGGTAGATGTCGAGGGTGTAGTAGCCCGACTCGGACGGAACGAACGGGGTCGCGTTGATCCCGGCGCCGTGGCTCCAGGTCTCGGTGGAGACCAGTTTGCCGCCCACGGTGACCGCCAGGCTGTCATCGGCAGTGCCGGTGAAGCTGTAGCTCTTGCCGGCTTCCAGGTAAATCAGGCCGGAGACCTTGGTCGCGGTGAACTGGGACACATCGCCATTGCTTACGTTGCTGATTACGCCAGTGGAGGTGGCGCTGTCAGCGGTCTTGGCGTTGATGACCCGGATCAGGTCGCTGGATTGAGCGACGCCACTGCCGTCCCGGCCCAGTGCATCAGGCAGGTTCTGGCCGTTCCAGGTCTGAATGATCAGGCCGGTCGGTACATTGCCATATTGGCCGATGGTCACCACCGGCACGTCGGTCACCGGGTGGATATCCACGGTGATGGTCTTGGTGTCGCTGTAGGCGCTGCCGTCGGTGGCCTGGAACTTCAGTTCGGTGTAGTCACCCTGTTTGTTGCCGACGCCGCTGGTGCCGAAGCTGTTATCGCCCGACTCGTTGGCTGCGGGGGTGTAGCGCACGTTGTGACTGTCGAAGTCGGCCTGGCTGAAGGCCTTGCCGGCTGAAGTGTCGGTTTTCAGGTCGGCTGCGGTGAGCGTGACCCAGGCACCGTCGACTTTGTATTCAATGGAGCCGTTTGGCAGGCTGGTGAAGACCACTTTCGGGTCTGTCGAGTCGATGTCCTGGACGCCAAAGGTGTTCCAGCTCAGCTCGATCGAGGTGTCTTCATTACCGGCGATGGCGCCATCGACTGCGGTCGGCGCGTCGTTGACCGGGGTCACGGTGATGACACCGCCCACCGCTGTCGATGTCAGCGGGTTGCTGCCATCGGCGTTGCCGCTGTCGGTGGCGGTGTAGGTGAAGTTCACCTGGCCGTTGAAGTTGGCGTCCGGCTTGAAGTACAGGGTGGCCGAACCGTTGTTCGCCGCGATGCTGCCAGTAAAGGCCTGGGTCATCGCCGCGTCGGTGTAGAAGGTGCCATGGGCCGGTGCGCTGACGTTGAACGAAGCAACGTTGGCGATGCCATCGACGTCGGTGGCATTGAGGTGAACCTCGATGCCGCCCACTTGATCTTCGGCGCCGGTGGCGCTGGTAGCGATGGCCACTGGCGCATCGTTGACCGGGGTGACGGTGATGGTGCCGCCGACCGCAGCCGAGGTCAGCACGCCGCTGCCGTTAGCGTTGCCGCTGTCAGTGGCGGTGTAGGTGAAGTTCACCTGGCCGTTGAAGTTCAGGTCAGGCTTGAAGTACAGGGTCGCTGCACCGTTGTTCGCGGCAATGCTGCCGGTGAAGGCCTGGGTCATTGCAGCGTCGGTGTAGAAGGTGCCGTGGGTTGGCGCGCTGACGTTGAACGAGGCGACGTTGGTGATGCCGTCGACATCGGTGGCGCTCAGCTTGATTTCGATGCCGGTCGCTTGATCTTCCGCACCGGTGGCGCTGGTGGCGATGGCCACTGGAGCGTCGTTGACCGGGGTCACGGTGATGGTGCCGCCGACCGCTGGGGACGTCAGTACGCCACTGCCATCAGCGTTGCCGCTGTCGGTGGCGGTGTAGGTGAAATTCACCTGGCCGTTGAAGTTGGCGTCAGGCTTGAAGTACAGGGTCGCTGCACCGTTGTTGGCTGCGATGCTGCCAGTAAAGGCCTGGGTCATCGCCGCGTCGGTGTAGAAGGTGCCATGGGCCGGTGCGCTGACGTTGAACGAAGCAACGTTGGCCAGACCATCGACGTCGGTGGCGTTGAGGTGAACCTCGATGCCACCCACTTGGTCTTCGGCGCCGGTGGCGCTGGTGGCGATGGCCACAGGAGCGTCGTTCACCGGGGTGACGGTGATGGTGCCGCCGACCGCAGCCGAGGTCAGCACGCCGCTGCCGTCAGCGTTGCCGCTGTCAGTGGCGGTGTAGGTGAAGTTCACCTGGCCGTTGAAGTTGGCGTCCGGTTTGAAGTACAGGGTGGCCGAACCGTTGTTCGCCGCGATGCTGCCGGTAAAGGCCTGAGTCATCGCCGCGTCGGTGTAGAAGGTGCCATGGGTTGGCGCGCTGACGTTGAACGAAGCAACGTTGGCCAGGCCATCGACGTCGGTGGCATTGAGGTGGACTTCGATGCCGTCCACCTGGTCTTCAGCACCGCTTGCAGTGGTGGCGATGGCGACTGGAGCGTCGTTGACCGGGGTGACGGTGATCACGCCGCCCACGGCAGGCGAGGTCAACACGCCACTGCCATCGGCATTGCCGCTGTCGGTGGCGGTGTAGGTGAAGTTCACCTGGCCGTTGAAGTTGGCGTCCGGCTTGAAGTACAGAGTCGCTGTACCGTTATTGGCTGCGACGCTGCCGGTAAAGGCCTGGGTCATCGCCGCATCGGTGTAGAACGTACCGTTGTTCGGTGCGCTGACGTTGAACGAAGCAACGTTGGCGATGCCATCGACATCGGTGGCATTGAGGTGGACTTCAATGCCGCCCACTTGGTCTTCAGCACCGGTGGCGTTGGTCGCGATGGCGACCGGCGCATCGTTGACTGGAGTGACGGTGATGGTGCCGCCGACCGCAGGGGAGGTCAGTACACCGCTGCCATCGGCATTGCCGCTGTCAGTGGCGGTGTAGGTGAAATTCACCTGGCCGTTGAAGTTGGCGTCCGGCTTGAAGTACAGAGTCGCCGAACCGTTGTTGGCTGCAATGCTGCCGGTAAAGGCCTGGGTCATCGCCGCGTCGGTGTAGAAGGTGCCATGGCTTGGCGCGCTGACGTTGAACGAAGCAACGTTGGCAAGGCCATCGACGTCGGTGGCATTGAGGTGGACTTCGATGCCGCCCACCTGGTCTTCCTGGCCCACAGCCGTAGTGGCGATGGCCACCGGTGCGTCGTTGACCGCTGCCACGGTAATGCTGCCGTTGACCGCAGGCGAAGTCAGCGGGTTGCTGCCATCGGCATTGCCGCTGTCGGTGGCGGTGTAGGTGAAGTTCACCTGGCCGTTGAAGTTGGCGTCCGGCTTGAAGTACAGGGTGGCTGCGCCATTGCTGGCCGCAACGCTGCCGGTGAAGACCTGGGTCATCGCCGCGTCGGTGTAGAAGGTGCCGTTGTTCGGCGTGCTGACGTTGAACGAAGCAACGTTGGCAATGCCATCGACATCGGTGGCGGACAGATGGACTTCGATGCCCGTTGGCTGGTCTTCGGTCCCTGCAGCGGTGGTGGCGATGGCCACCGGCGCGTCATTGACCGCAATCACGTTGATTGGCAGGTTGATCGACTCGGACTTCGGATCGGCTGTGCCGTCCTGCGCCGTGGCGGTAACGGTGAGGTTGACCACGCCATTGGCGTTCGGCGCCGGGTTGTAGACCAGGGTCGTCTTGTTCCAGGTGCTGATGTCGACGCTTTGATTGCCCGCCGTCGCGGTAAAGGTGTGGACGCCATCGGTGATGGTCGAGTTCACCGGTACGCCGCTGATTTCCAGCTTGAGCGACTCGGAGCCGTCCTTGTCGGTGGCATAGGCGTCGATGGTCGACAGCTTGATCGCATGGTCTTCCAGACCCACGTTCAGCACCTGGGTGACGTTGATGTTGTCCATCACGCCGCCCAGCGAGTTGTTGGTGTCGCCGGCCGGAGCCTTGAACTCGAGCTTGGCATCACCGTCGGTGGTGACCGGTACCACGAAGGTGTAGGTCTTCATGCCGACGGTGGTGGTGTCCAGGGTGCCGACTTTGACGCCGCCCCAGAACACGTCGATCACCGAGTTGTTTTCAGCGCCGGCACGCGGCGAGTAATCAACCGAGATGCTGTAAGCCGTGCCTGCTTCGGCCTTGATGATGGTGTACAGGCTGGCATCGTCGCCGGCGTCTTTCTCCAGTTCGATGACCTTGCTGTTGCCTGGGGTCTCGACCCCGTAAATGCTGCTTTGGCCGATTTCGACCTTGCCATCGGCGTTGCCGGTGAGCCACTGGGTAGTCGGGCCGCCATTGCCGGCCGCGTTGTTGGCGTCGCCTACGGCAATCGTGCCCCAGGAACCGTTGAGGTTGGCGCTGTCGAAGTTGATCGAGGTTACGCTGCCGCCGCCGATCAGGCCCAGGTGCGGGGTGTCGGTAACCGGGTTGACAGTGATGTCGGCGGTGGTCACTGGGCTCGGTTTGCCGTCATTGTCCACGGCAGTGAAAGTCAGATGGGTGCTGCCACTCCAGTCGCCAGTCGGGTCGAAGTACACCGCGGCCTTGCCGTCGGCGCCAGCCGGCACCGAATCGCCCACTTTGAGCTCGGTGGTCAGGGTCGCGTCGCTGTACAGCTTGCCGTTCTCCGGCAGGGCGGTGATGACGAACTTGGCGACGGTGCCGTCCACATCGCTGCCGCTCAATACGATGGTGGCCGCATGGTCTTCGTCGGTGGTGGTGGCCGCAGCCGACGCCGTCGGGGCATCGTTGACCAGGTCGATGGTGACCTTGCCGGTGGCGGTGCCGGTTTCCGGTTTTTCAACGGCCGGATTGCTGCCGCCGTTGTCGGTCACTTCGATGGTCACGCCACGATCGGTGCCCACCGGGTTGTTGCCCGGGCTCTGGAACGTGATGGCTTCAACCAGCTTGATGAAGTCGGCGGCGCTGCTGCCGGTTTTCGCATCGCTGGTGAGGGTGTAGACGATTTTGCCGTCGGCGGCGCTGCCGCTTTGGGTGATGGTGATCCCGGCAACCGCCAGCGCCTTGAGGGCGTCGGCATTGCTCAGCAGGTCGCCCACCGCCAGATGATCGACCGTGACCACGACTTTGCTGAAGGTGGTGTTGTCGACGTCATTGATGGTCAGGTTTTCGACCAGGGCCACCGGGTCTTTCTGCTCGGTGAAAGTGGTGCTGCTGAACTCCACTTTAGGCGCGTCGTTCACCGCGGTTATGGTGATCACGCCGCCGACCGCAGGGGAGGTCAGTACGCCGCTGCCATCGGCATTGCCGCTGTCGGTGGCGGTGTAGGTGAAGTTCACCTGGCCGTTGAAGTTGGCGTCAGGCTTGAAGTACAGGGTCGCCGTGCCGTTGTTGGCTGCGATGCTGCCGGTGAAGGCCTGAGTCATTGCGGCGTCGGTGTAGAACGTACCGTTGTTCGGCGCGCTGACGTTGAACGAGGCGACGTTGTCGATGCCATCGACATCGGTGGCATTGAGGTGGACTTCGATGCCGCTGGTTTGATCTTCCTCACCGCTCGCGCTGGTGGCGATGGCCACTGGAGCGTCGTTCACTGGCGTGACGGTGATTACGCCGCCCACGGCAGGCGAGGTCAGTACGCCGCTGCCATCAGCGTTGCCGCTGTCGGTAGCGGTGTAAGTGAAGTTCACTTGGCCGTTGAAGTTGGTGTCCGGCTTGAAGTACAGAGTCGCTGCACCGTTGTTGGCTGCGATGCTGCCGGTAAAGGCCTGGGTCATCGCCGCGTCGGTGTAGAACGTACCGTTGTTTGGCGTGCTGACATTGAACGAGGCGACGTTGGTAATACCGTCGACATCGGTGGCATTGAGGTGGACTTCAATCCCGCCCACTTGGTCTTCAGCACCGCTGGCGCTGGTAGCAATGGCCACTGGAGCGTCGTTCACTGGAGTGACGGTGATCACGCCGCCCACGGCAGGCGAGGTCAACACGCCGCTGCCATCGGCATTGCCGCTGTCAGTAGCGGTGTAGGTGAAGTTCACCTGGCCGTTGAAGTTGGCATCCGGCTTGAAGTACAGAGTCGCCGAACCGTTGTTCGCCGCGATGCTGCCGGTAAAGGCCTGAGTCATCGCCGCATCGGTGTAGAACGTGCCGTTGTTGGGCGCGGTGACATTGAACGAGGCAACGTTGTCGATGCCATCGACATCGGTGGCGTTGAGGTGGACTTCGATGCCACCTACTTGATCTTCAGCACCGGTGGCGCTGGTGGCGATGGCCACCGGAGCGTCGTTCACCGGAGTGACGGTGATTACGCCGCCCACGGCAGGCGAAGTCAGCACGCCGCTGCCATCAGCGTTGCCGCTGTCGGTGGCGGTGTAGGTGAAGTTCACCTGGCCGTTGAAGTTGGTGTCCGGCTTGAAGTACAGGGTTGCCGAGCCATTGTTCGCTGCAATGCTGCCGGTAAAGGCCTGAGTCATTGCGGCGTCGGTGTAGAACGTACCGTTGTTCGGTGTGGTGACATTGAACGACGCGACGTTGTCGATGCCGTCGACATCGGTGGCGTTGAGGTGGACTTCGATGCCGCCTACTTGATCCTCAGCACCGGTGGCGCTGGTAGCAATGGCCACTGGAGCGTCGTTGACCGGAGTGACGGTGATCACGCCGCCCACGGCAGGCGAAGTCAGTACACCGCTGCCATCGGCATTGCCGCTGTCGGTGGCGGTGTAGGTGAAGTTCACTTGGCCGTTGAAGTTGGTGTCCGGCTTGAAGTACAGGGTCGCCGTGCCGTTGTTGGCGGCAATGCTGCCGGTAAAGGCCTGAGTCATCGCCGCATCGGTGTAGAAGGTACCGTTGTTCGGTGCGGTGACATTGAACGAGGCAACGTTGTCGATGCCGTCGATATCGGTGGCCGACAGATGGACTTCAATACCGCCCACCTGGTCTTCGGCACCGGTGGCGCTGGTGGCGATGGCGACTGGCGCGTCGTTGACCGCATTCACGGTGATCACACCGTCTACCGCCGGTGAGGTCAGCACACCGCTGCCATCGGCATTGCCGCTGTCAGTGGCGGTGTAGGTGAAGTTCACCTGGCCGTTGAAGTTGGCGTCCGGCTTGAAGTACAGGGTCGCCGAGCCGTTGTTGGCGGCGATGCTGCCGGTGAAGACTTGGGTCATCGCCGCGTCGGTGTAGAACGTACCGTTGTTCGGCGTGGTGACGTTGAACGAGGCAACGTTGTCGATGCCGTCGACGTCAGTGGCCGAGAGATGGACTTCGATACCGGTAGTCTGGTCTTCATCGCCGGTGGCGCTGGTGGCAGTCGCTACTGGAGCGTCGTTGACCGGGGTCACGGTGATCACGCCGCCAACCGCAGGCGAAGTCAGTACGCCGCTGCCGTCAGCATTGCCACTGTCAGTGGCGGTGTAAGTGAAGTTCACCTGGCCATTGAAGTTGGCGTCCGGCTTGAAGTACAGGGTCGCCGTGCCGTTGTTGGCGGCAATGCTGCCAGTAAAGGCCTGAGTCATCGCCGCGTCGGTGTAGAACGTACCGTTGTTCGGCGCGGTGACATTGAACGAGGCAACGTTGTCGATGCCATCGATATCGGTGGCATTGAGGTGGACTTCAATGCCGCCCACTTGATCTTCAGCACCGCTGGCACTGGTAGCGATAGCGACGGGCGCGTCGTTCACCGGGGTCACGGTGATGGTGCCGTCGACGGCTGGCGAGGTCAGCACGCCGCTGCCATCAGCGTTGCCGCTGTCGGTGGCGGTGTAGGTGAAGTTCACCTGGCCGTTGAAGTTGGCATCCGGCTTGAAGTACAGGGTCGCCGTGCCGTTGTTGGCTGCAATGCTGCCTGTGAAGGCTTGAGTCATTGCGGCGTCGGTGTAGAAGGTGCCATGGGTTGGCGCGCTGACGTTGAACGAAGCAACGTTGGCCAGGCCATCGACATCGGTGGCATTAAGGTGGACTTCGATACCGCCTACTTGATCTTCAGCGCCAGTGGCATTGGTAGCAATGGCTACTGGAGCATCATTCACCGGGGTCACGGTGATCACGCCGCCGACGGCAGGCGAGGTCAGTACGCCGCTGCCGTCAGCGTTGCCGCTGTCGGTGGCGGTGTAGGTGAAATTCACCTGGCCGTTGAAGTTGGCGTCCGGTTTGAAGTACAGAGTCGCCGCGCCATTATTGGCCGCAACGCTACCGGTGAAGACCTGGGTCATCGCCGCGTCGGTGTAGAAGGTGCCGTTGTTCGGTGCGCTGACGTTGAACGACGCGACGTTGTCGATGCCGTCGATATCGGTGGCCGACAGATGGACTTCAATGCCGCCCACCTGGTCTTCGGCACCGGTGGCGCTGGTGGCGATGGCGACTGGCGCGTCGTTGACCGCATTCACGGTAATCACGCCGCCGACCGCAGGGGAGGTCAGCACGCCGCTGCCGTCAGCATTGCCGCTGTCGGTGGCGGTGTAAGTGAAGTTCACCTGGCCGTTGAAGTTGCTATCCGGCTTGAAGTACAGGGTCGCGGCGCCGTTGTTGGCGGCGATGCTGCCGGTGAAGACCTGGGTCATCGCCGCGTCGGTGTAGAACGTACCGTTGTTGGGCGCAGTGACATTGAACGAGGCGACGTTGCCGATGCCGTCGACATCAGTGGCCGACAGATGGACCTCGATGCCGGTGGCCTGGTCTTCATCGCCGGTGGCGCTGGTGGCGATGGCGATTGGCGCGTCGTTGACCGGGGTGACGGTCAGGTCCAGGGTGCTGCTCGAACCGGTGTTGGTGGTGTAGCCGATTTGCGGCACATCACCGTTGTAGTCTTTGACCGGGGTGAAGGTGTAGTCGCCATTGGCGGCGATGCTGATGCTGCCGACGCCCGCGATGGTGGCGATCTGGCCCGCGTTATAGGTGGCACTGCCCACGTTGAAGGTGGCCACGCTCAAGGTGTTGTCGATGTCGCTGTCGTTGGTCAGGACGTTGCCATAGGCAATTCCGTCCTCGGCAATGGTCTGGCGGTCGGCAACCAGCACGCTCGGGTCGTCGACGGCGACCACGGTGGTTTCGGCCGCCTTGGGGTTGATGGCCAGGTCTTCGTAGTTGCCGCCGGTGGCGCCGGTAATGGTGGTGCTGAGGTGCAGGTCTTTGCCGTCGGCCAGGTTGGCGGGCGTATCGACGCTGACGGTGCCGGTGGTATCACCGGCTTTGATGGTGATGGTGGTGTTGTTCGACAGGGTGATGGTGACGTCAGTCTGCGCCGCGTTGGTCACGGTGGCGGTGTAAGTGATTTTGTCGCCTTCATCGACCGACGCATTCGCGCTCAACGACACGGTGGTGGTGTCGATGGTGTCGGTGATCTGGGTCACGGCCGGAGCCGGATCGGTGGTGATGATCAGGTTGCCGCCGCCGGAGGTGCCGGCAATGGTGGCCGAGACCGTCGAAGCATCCAGATAAGGCGTGTCGTTGCTGGCATAGGTCACGTTCAGCACGCCAGCGGTCTGGCCGGCTGCGATTACCACGGACAGGCCGTTGGACAGCGTCACGGTCAGGTCGCTGGTGGGCGCCTGGGTGATGAATACGGTGTAGGAGATGACCCCGCCGGCTTCAGTAATGGTCGGCGTGGCGGTCAGGGTAATGGTGACGTCGCGCGGGGTGCTGCCGTTATTGTCGATGTTGCCGACAGTGAAATCGTTGCCGATGGCCGCCGCGGCGTTCAGGCCGGTGGTCGGGTAGCCGATGGTAGGGTCGACTTCGCCTGCGGTGGCTTCGAGCAGGATAAAGCTGTGGCCGCCGCCGGCGGCACCGTCTCCACCTGCGGCGGTTGGGCCGGCAGCGGTGGCTTCGAGGTCTTGGGTCGGGTCGGCACCGGCAGCGATGGCTTGCTGCAGTTCGGCGACCGAAGGGGCGGCCTGGGCGGTGGCTTCACTCAGGTTGGTCGTGGAGTCAGGAGCGTTCGCGCTCCACTGACTGTCGCGACCCAGATCGAGAACGCGGCCATCGGCCAGCTCCAGCGACACGGCGCCTTCAGGTCCGGTCTGGACTTGTTCCCCGGCAAACAGACGATCCCCTTCTACCAGCAGACGGCGAATCCCTTCTGGGGACACTGCGAATACTTGACCGACAATGCTTTTGACGACGGCAACGCTGCTCATTAAAGGACTCTCCGTGTATTACCGTGTGGGTATCCATCATGCCGACCGGCTTTTTTCGTTAGTGCCGATTCAATTGCTGGAGTACGTTTGATTCTAAGAATTAATATTGGCGTCAATAATTTGTTGAGATGTTGACTAAATTACTTTTCCGTCAAGGTATTGACCTATTTGGCGTCATCCTAAACAATCTGTTCGGTAATGTCACATTGATATTTAAGCGGCATCGCGACTTTCTGTTTGTGTCCTCCAGTTCCCACGACAAACGGTCATTTCGATTGCCATTCCAATGCAGTAGGTCAATGTTTGCTGCATTTTTAAGCAAAAATTTCCGGGAAATAATCAGAATGCGTTTGCACTTATTCAAGGCTCTTCCTTTCGCTCTAGCCGCAAGTTTCGTCCAAGCACAAACCCTGCCAGAGGCCATGCAAAAAGCACTGGATGTTCACCCGGAGATCCAGGCAGGCATCAATGCGCGTATTGCCGCCGATTACCAGCTGCGTGCCGCCAAGGGCGGATACCTGCCTAAAGTCGACGTACTGGGCGGCTACGGTCGCGAACGCTCGGACAACACCTCGACTCGTGCCGAAAGCAACAGCCATGAATGGAAGTCCTTGAATCGCGGCGAATCGACTATTCGCCTGCAACAAAATCTGTTTGACGGTTTTGCCACGCAAAGCGAAGTAGGGCGCCAACAAGCCACCGCCAACTCCCGTGGTTATTCGTTGCTCAATACTTCCGAGCGCACCGCGCTGACTGTTGCCCAGGTTTATCTGGATGTCCTGTCCCGTCGCGAGATGGTGCAGTTGGCAGAAGACAACTTGAAGAGCCACGAACGCATCTTTGATCAGATCCAACTGCGCACTAGTCGCGGCGTCGGCAGAATGGCAGACATGGACCAGGCAGAAGCCCGTCTGGCTCAGGCGCGTAATAACTTGCTGACTGAACAGACCAACTTGGCGGATGCGCAAACCAACTACTTGAGCGCCGTGGGCCAGATGCCCGACGAGCTGGTGGCCCCCCAGGGTTTTGTTGCCCTGATGCCCGCCAGCCTCGAAGAAGCACGGCGCCAGATGATCGAGGACAGCCCGGTCCTGCGCTCCGCCGAGTCCGATATCGCCGCTGCCGAGAAACAGTACGAAGCCGCCAAGTCGACCTTCTACCCACGTTTCGACGCCGAGCTGGCGCGTTCTGCCAACAACAACCTTGGCGGTGAAGAAGGGCACGACAACAGCTACTCCGCCATGCTGCGCATGCAGTTCAACCTGTACTCGGGCGGCAGCAACAAGGCCGATCTGCAATCCAAGGCGTCCCAGGCCACCCAGGCCCTGGACATCCGCAACAACGCCCTGCGTGAGCTGACCCAGGAGCTGGGCCTGGCCTGGAACGCCTACAACAACGCCACCGCCCAGGTGCCGATCGCTCAGCAATACGTGGACCGCAGCACCAAGGTGCGCACCTCGTACCAGCAGCAGTTCAGCCTCGGCGAGCGGACCCTGCTCGACCTGCTCGACAGCGAAAACGAGCTGTTCAGCGCTCAGCAGCGCCTGGTGCAGATCCGCAACCTGCAGCTCTACACCCAATATCGGATCAAAGCCGACATGGGTCAGTTGCTGAAAAGTCAGGGCGTAGTCGCACCGATGGCATCAGTTGTGCAGAATGATATTAAACCGATGGTAAACCTGCCGCGGATGGACTGATTCTTGACGGAGTTGGGCCATTCACCTGCTTAAGCGTTAAGAGAGTGTCAGCTTGGATTCTGAAATAGGTTCGGTGCAACTTACCCATGACCCGCGCAGTCAGCATGATGATCCATTGCTCGACGGCTTGTTGACACTCTGTTCGCTGCATCACAAGCCCGCCAGTCGGGCGATGCTCACCACCGGCTTGCCCTTGGCCGCCCAGCGCCTGGGCGCCGAGTTGCTGCCCCGCGCCGCGGCTCGGGCCGGCCTGCAGGGGCGCCTGCTGCAGCGCAAGCTGGAGCAGATCCCTTCCATAGCGCTGCCAGCCATGCTCCTGCTTAAGGAAGGGCGGTGTGCGGTATTGCTCGGCTGGGAAGGCGACACCGCGCGTCTGCTGCTCAGTGAAAGCGACGGCGGCGAAGTGCGGGTTGACCGCGAATTGCTGAGTCAAGATTACAGCGGTCGGGTTTTCTTCGCCCAACCGCAACATAAATTTGACGTTACCAACGGCACGCTGATCCCGCGTGCCCATTCCTGGTTTCGTGAAACCCTCAAGCGCTCGCGTTGGCTGTATGCCGACGCCATCGCGGCGAGCCTGGTGATCAACCTGATTGCCCTGGCGGCGCCACTGTTCGTGATGAACGTGTATGACCGCGTGGTGCCGAACCAGGCCACTGCCACCCTGTGGGTGCTGGCCATTGGTATCTGCGGTGCCTACCTGTTCGACCTGCTGCTCAAGGGCCTGCGCAGCCTGTGCCTGGACCTGGCCGGTAAAAAGACCGACCTGATCATTTCGGCGACGCTGTTCGAGCGCATCGTCGGCATGGCCATGAAAGTGCGTCCGGCGCGGGTCGGCAGCTTCGCGCAGAACATCCATGAGTTCCAGGGGATGCGCGACTTCCTGACCTCGCTGACCCTGGCCAGCCTGATCGACTTGCCCTTTACCCTGATTATCCTGCTGGTGATCGCGCTGCTCGGTGGCCACCTGGTGTGGATCCCGATCGTCGCCTTCCCGCTGGCCCTGGGTATTGGTCACCTGCTGCAAAAGCCGTTGACCGCGACCCTGGAGCGGACCATGGCCCTGGGCGCCGAGCGGCAGTCGAGCCTGATTGAAACCCTCGCCGGGCTGGATGCGGTAAAGGTCAACAACGCCGAGAGCGAGCGCCAGTACCAGTGGGAACAGACCATTGGCACCCTCAGTCGCCTGGAGCTGCGAGTCAAAGTTCTGTCGGGCCTGGCTATGAACATCACCCTGCTGATTCAGCAGCTGGCCGGCGTGGCGATGATCATCTTCGGCGTGTACCAGATTATTGACGGCACCCTCAGCATGGGCGGCCTGGTGGCCTGCTACATGCTCAGCGGTCGCGCCCTGGGGCCGCTGGCCCAGCTGTCGGGCCTGTTGACCCGTTACCAGCAAGCCAAAGTGACCATGGTCTCGGTCGACCAGATGATGGAGTTGCCGCAAGAGCGCAACTTCGACGAGCGCCCCCTCAGCCGCCAGGTGCTGCAAGGTGCGATGGAGTTCCGCGCGGTCGATTTCACCTACCCGAACCAGCAGACCCTGGCCCTGCGTGGGGTCAACCTCAACGTTCGGCCGGGGGAAAAGATCGGCATCATCGGCCGCAGTGGTTCGGGCAAGAGCTCGCTGGCCAAGTTGCTGGTCGGCCTGTACCAGCCGGACTCGGGTTCGTTGCTGGTGGACGGCGTAGACATCCGCCAGATCGATGTCAGCGAGCTGCGTCATAACATTGGCTATGTGGCCCAGGACATCCAGCTGCTGGCCGGTACCCTGCGCGACAACCTGGTGTCGGGTGCGCGTTACGTGGATGACGAAATGGTCCTGCAGGCCGCAGAGCTGGCCGGCGTCCATGAGTTCGCCCGGTTGCATCCGCAGGGTTATGAACTGCAGGTCGGTGAACGCGGACAGAACCTTTCCGGTGGCCAGCGGCAGAACGTGGCCCTGGCCCGTGCGCTGCTGCTCAACCCGCCGATCCTGTTGCTCGATGAGCCGACCAGCGCCATGGACAACACCGGCGAAGAGCGCCTCAAGCAGCGGCTGCAGGCCGTGATCGAAAACAAGACGGTGATTCTGGTGACCCACCGTGCCTCGCTGTTGAGCCTGGTGGATCGCCTGCTGGTGATCGACCGTGGCCAGATACTCGCGGACGGCCCGAAAGCCGCCGTCATGGAAGCGCTGAAAAAGGGGCAGATCAGTGTTGCTTAAATCAGGCCCAGGCCGCTTCAAGGATGCAATCCTCGGTTACTTCAAGGGCGGCGACGCGCTTGACGATCAGCCGTTACCCGAGGTCGAAAAGGCCCTGATCGACGATGCACCACGCATCGTGCGTCTGACCATCTGGGGGGTGATCGGCTTCTTCGTGTTCCTGCTGCTGTGGGCGCACTTTGCGATTATCGACGAAGTCACCAAGGGCGAAGGCAAGGCCATCCCCTCGTCGCGGATCCAGAAAATCCAGAACCTGGAAGGCGGCATCGTCGCCCAGATCTACGTGCACGAAGGGCAGATCGTCGAGGCCGGTGCCCCCCTGGTGCGCCTGGACGACACGCGCTTTGCCTCCAACGTCGGTGAAACCGAAGCCGACCGGGTGGCCATGGAGCTGCGGGTCGAGCGCCTCAGCGCAGAAATCGACAACCGCCCGCTGAACATCACCGAGGCTGCACGCAAAGCCGTGCCTAATCAGGTGTCCAACGAAGAGTCGCTGTACCAGAGCCGACGCCAGCAACTGTCGGATGAAATCGGCGGCCTGCAGCAGCAACTGGTGCAGCGTCAGCAGGAGTTGCGCGAGTTCGGTTCCAAGCAGGAGCAATACCGCAACAGCTTGAACTTGCTGCGTCAGGAAATCGGCATGTCCGAACCCCTGGTGCAGCAGGGCGCGATTTCGCCGGTGGAAGTGCTGCGTCTCAAGCGGTCCGAGGTGGAAACCCGCGGCATGCTCGATGGCACCACCCTGGCCATTCCCCGTGCCCAGGCCGCGATCAATGAAGTACAGCGCAAGATCGACGAAACCCGCGGCAAGTTCCGCAGTGAAGCCCTGGCGCAGTTGAATGAGGCGCGCACCAACCTGAGCAAGGCCCAGGCCACCTCCAAGGGCCTGGAAGACCGCGTCAGCCGGACCATGGTGTCCTCGCCGGTGCGTGGCATCGTCAAGCAGATGCTGGTCAACACCGTGGGCGGGGTGATTCAGCCCGGCAGCGATATTGCCGAAGTGGTGCCGTTGGACGACACCCTGCTGGTGGAAGCCAAGATCCGCCCGCAAGACATCGCCTTCCTGCATCCGGGCCAGGAAGCGATGATCAAGTTCACCGCCTACGACTACACCATCTACGGTGGCCTCAAGGGCAAGCTGGAGCAGATTGGTGCCGACACCGTGCAGGATGAAGATAAGAAGAACACCTTCTACATCATCAAACTGCGCACCGACCGCAGCCACCTGGGCACCGATGAAAAGCCGTTGCTGATCATCCCGGGCATGGTTGCGTCGGTTGACATCATCACCGGCAAGAAAAGCATCCTGAGCTACCTGCTCAAGCCCATCATCAAGTCTCGCGCCGAAGCCATGCACGAACGCTGATCCCGCTGTAGCCGCTGCCGAGCACCGGGAGGCTGCGCTGTCCATGACAGACGCCGAATTACCCTGAGTGAATCGCGTTGGCCTTCCGGGCCAGCGCAGCCTCGCGGGCTCGGCAGCGGCTACAGGGCATCATTCAGCCCAATGCCGCTGGCCGGAACAGACGCCGACATCACCAAGGCAACCGGCATTCGGTGCTACTTGCCAAATGCGGCGTATACCGCGCCCATGCGCCCCTGATCCTTGGCCTGGTACAGCAGGCGGTCGACCTGTTCGACGAAGTCCAGGGCCGAGGTGTCCGGGGCGGCGAGGGTGGTGCCGACGCCAAGGCTCAGGCTCAGCAGGTCGCTGACGCTGGAGGCGGCGTGCGGGATCTGTTGCTGGCGCACCAGGTGCAGGCATTTATCGGCCACCCGTTGCGCCGCCAGGGCGTCGGTTTCCGGCAGCAGCCAGACAAACTCCTCACCGCCGATACGCGCCACGAAATCCCGCGGGCGGTTGGTCGCCAGGGCCAGGGTCTGGGCCACGCGGCGCAGGCAGTCGTCACCCTGGATATGGCCGTAGTGGTCGTTGTACTGCTTGAAGTAATCGATATCGAGAATGATCAGGCTCAGCGGCAGCTGGCTGCGCTGGGCTCTGGCCCATTCACGTTCCAGCACGGTGTCGAACATGCGCCGATTGGCGATCCCGGTCAGGCCGTCCTGGAAGGAATATTCTTCGAGCTGCTTCTGCAATCGCAGCAGATGCTCTTCGGTTTTCTTGCGCTCGCTGATGTCGAACATAAACCCCACCAGCGCCTCGACTTCGCCGTCCTTGCGCACCACATGCACCACGTCGCGGATCCACACATAGTCGCCGCTCTGGGTCAGGGCCCGGTAATCGGCTTCGTGGTCGACCCCGGCGCGGGATTGAGACACGCAGAACTCCACCACATAGTCGCGATCGTCCGGGTGCATGCGCTCCACCCAGTCATTGACCCCGACCCAACTGCCCTGGGGCCAGCCCAGCAGGCGTTCGATCTGCGGGCCGATGTAGCTGAAGGTCATGGTCTGCCAATCGATGCGCCAGGGAATGGCCTGGGTCGATTCCAGCAGGGTCTTGTAGACATCGCTATCGGTTGCGGCGGGCACGTGGCTTGAGGTCATGGCGGGCGAGATCTCGGCGAGGAAAAACCAGCGGCAGCATGCTGGCGATTCTCGCCGTGAATCAAGGCCTATCGCTGCTCGGGCGATGGAAGGTGCGGCGTGTTCGCCGCTCCCTTCATCACCTGCCGTCGACCCTACAGGGCGAGGCTGGCCGCTGCCGGTTTTGCCCCGGCGTTCTGCAGCGCCGCGAGCCGCTCGCGCAGTTGCAGAACGGTGTCGGCGCTGCTGTTGTGCATGGGCGCTCGCAGTTCGTCATTGATCAGGCCCTGCAACGCCAGGGCGCTTTTGACCGGCGCCGGGTTGGGCTCGACGAACAGGTTCTGGATCAGCGGCAGCAAGCGGAAAAACGTCTCCCGGGCTTCAGCCAGCCGACTGTCAGCCACCTGTTGATGCAGCTGCACGAACAGCTCCGGGTGAATATGCGCCGACGCGGCGATGGCCCCGGTGGCCCCCAGGCACAGTGCGCTGAAGATCTGCGGGTCTTCGCCGCACAGCAGGTCGACATCGCCGCTGGCCAGCAGCGCCAGGGTGGTCTGCAGGTTGCCGCCACAGTCCTTGATCGCCACGATCCGTGGGTGCTTGACGATCGCCAGCAGCGTGTCCTGGTGCAGGGTCACTCCGGTGCGATAGGGAATGTCGTAGAGAATGATCGGCACGCTGCTGGCGTCGGCCACGGTGCTGAAGAAGGTGTGCAGCGCGGCCTGGGACGGGCGGATGTAGTAGGGCGCCGGCACCAGCAGGCCGGCGATCGGACGTTGCAGGATCTGCTGTTGCTGGTGCAGCAGCTCCGTCAGGTTATTGCCCGCCAGGCCCATCATCACCTGATGCCCGGGCGCCAGTTCCAGCACCGCGTCGAGCACCGCCAGTTGCTCGGTCTTGCTCAAGGCCGCCGCCTCGCCGGTGGTGCCGCACACCACCAGCCCGGCGACGCCGCTGCGCAGCAGGTGCAGGGTCAGGCGGCGCAGCGCGACAAAATCGATGGCGCCCTGGTTGAAGGGCGTGACGATGGGGACCCAGATTCCTTGAAACGATGACATGCGTGTTCTCCTGATGGTTGACCGTTGGGTCGCCGCCAGAAGAGTAGAGGGGAATCAAGCAAGGGCAGGGTGTGCGTAGCGCTCGTGTCCGGTCAGCTCATCTGACGGGACACAGCGCCCCGGTCACATGAGCGACTGTTTCTTCGATTTAGAGGTGCAAGCCAGGCGAACCCCGGCCTTGGCAGTCAAGCCAATGGCACAGAAATGGGGGTTGCAGGCTGGGGACATGAATACACACTCGTTAATCAGGCGCACATTTTTAAAAGCTGGCACCGGGTTTGTCAATTGCCGATTGGCGCGGGTTCACACCAGCATCAGTCGCCAGGACTCGACGATCTCATGGGCGATGCGCCGCCACCGCGAGCGCGGCCCGGCCCGCTGCCCGCAGCGGTCCACGGTGAGCGTGCCGCGCAACTGCCGCGCCGCCTCGGGTGACAACCAGTGCCAGCGCTGGCCGGCGGGCAGGTGGGATGGCATGTCGTTGCTCCTGATTGGATGAAGGCGTTCAGTCGGTGCTCGGGGCGAAACCCTGCCAATAGTCCGGTCGGTCGTCCTGCTGCTGATAGCTTTGCACCTGATCGGCCGCGCGCCCCAGCAGCTCGCCGGCGCTGCAGCCGTGGCGGGTCAGGTAGGCGTCGAGTTCGTCGATGGCCCGGCGCAACACGTCGTAGCCGCCGGTGAACACCGCCGAGGTCAGCTCGGTGGCACAGGCGCCGGCCAGCAGAAAACGCGCCACGTCCAGGCCGCTGCGGGCGCCATTGGTGGCGATCAGCGGGAAGTCGCGGCCCAGTCGCCGGCGGGTCAGCATCAGCCAGCGTGCGGTCAGCGGCAGGGCCCAGCTGCCACCGATCGCGGCCGAGGTGCCGAGCAGGGGACGCTGGCTGTCCAGGTCTGGAATGAAGCCCATGAAGCGCCCCATCATCACCACGCTGTCGGCACCGCCGCGGCGCGCAGCCTCGGCCAGGCCGACCACGTCTTCGCTTTGCCCGGTGAGCTTGATCCACAGCGGCAGGCGCGTGGCCTGGCGGATCCTGGCGACGATCTGCTCGATCCGCGCGCTGCCGCGCTCCAGCACAATCGCGCCTTTGGCGGCTTCTTCGCCGTGGGGTGCACCGATGTTCAGCTCCAGGGCGCGCAGGCCGGCCTGTTCGATCTGCATGGCAAACTGCGCGCAGCGTTCCAGGTCGCCGAGGATCAGGCTCGGGATGACATAGGCGTCCTGCTGGCGGGCCTGTTGATCGAGCCCGACCAGTTCATCCAGCCAGCCGTCGAAGTCTCGCTGGACCAGGCCCGAGCGGCCGAACAGGCTGGCCTCGGGAGGCGGCTGGAAATTCCACGGCAGGCGATTCCACTGGGCATCGAGCAAGGTGTAGTCGGTCTTGTCCAGTTGCTGCTTGGCGGCGGTCGATTCGTTGGTCGACTTGGCGATCACCGCCCCGGCCCCGGTGGCCAGGGCACGCTTGATCGCCGCCGCATTCATGGTGTGTTCCCCGGCGCCACAGATCACCGGGTTCTTCAGGGCCAGGGCCCCGATGTGCGTCGTCAGACGGCTCATGTTCGCTCCTCGAAAGCCCGGCTCAGATGTTCATCAGGCGGGCGGCGTTGAGGGAGGTCATCTTGCGCACGTCGTCGTCGCTGTGGCCCAGGTCGAGGACGCTGGCGATCACGCTGCGAAAGCCGTCGACGATTTTCGGGTTGCCCTGCTGGCCGAGGTCCGAGCCGAGGATGGTCAGGTCCACGGTGCCGGCCTCGATCACCTGGGCCAGAAACTCACCGTCGTAGAATTTGAACTTCGACCCGGGCACCCACATGCACATTGAATGCTCCATGTACACGCCCTCGCTGGCCAGTTGGCGCATGTCGTCCAGGGTCGCGTCGACCACGTAGGTCGGGTGGTTGACCAACAGGCGCTTGACCCCGCGCTTGCGTGCCTCCTCGAACAGCGGCCAGATTTCCCGGATATTCAGGTGCCCGGCAGACAGCACCACGTCTTCGGCGGCGATCAGGTCGAGGATGCCTTTGACCTCTTCGCGCAGCTTGCCGTCGTCGTCCAGCACCGTGAGCGGGATCGGCTGCAGCATGCGCTGGGTGGTCTGGGGGAATTTGTCGACGAACTTCACGTCCTGGTGATGGTGGGCAATGTGGTTGGCCGAAGAAAAGGTCGGCATCCACACCAGCTTGGCGCCGAGTTTCAGGCCGTGTTCCACCGCGTGGATATTCAGCCCGCCCACCGAGTTGTTCAGTGGCACGCCGGACAGCATCTGCACGTTCAGCTCGCTGAAGTGTTTGTTCAGCAGGCTGGTGACGGGCGTGCAGGAGTAGTAGTGGTCCTTGAGCAGCACGGCCTTGAGGCCGGCGGCGGAGGCTTCCTGCATGGCTTCGATATGGTCGCAGTAGCGGGGCATCACCGAGGGGCCGCTGTGGCAATGCAGGTCGATGGCGCCGCGTACCAGGCTGTCGATCCGGGCTTCGCGTTCAGGGTTGTCGAGGGGCTTGAGGGTGGCGTTCATGATCGGGGCACCTGTGGGTAAGGGGGCTGTGTTCAGCGTGCGAATAACGGGCGAAAGGCCTGGGCCTGCGCGGTCCAGCCGGTGCGCAGTAGGGCCTGGTCCGAGCCGAGGATGAAAAAGCTCGCGCCGTGGGCGGCGTAGCGCGGGACGTCTTTGAGGTCGGCGACGAACAGCCCGGCGGCCTTGCCGGCACGCCGCGCCACCTGCAGGGTGTGCAGGGTCGCCTGTTCCACCTCCGGGTGGTCGAGGTCGAAACGGCGCAGGGACACCGCCAGGTCGGCGCGCCCGACAAACAGGCAGTCCACCCCGTCGACAGCGGCAATCTGCTCCAACTGCGACAGGGCGCTGGCGTCCTCGATCTGGCAGATCAGCGCGGCGCGACCGTCGTGAAAGTCCACGTGCCGGGCCAGGGGCAGGGCGCCGTAACCACCGGCGCGGGGCGAGTTGGAAAAACCGCGATTGCCGTCCCGGTAGCGGGTGGCGGCGACGATTTCCCGGGCCTGGTCGGCCTGGGTGATGTGCGGCAACACCAGCCCGGCGGCGCCCAGGTCCAGGGCCTGGAGCAGGGTCCCCGGACGGCTGTCGGGCACGCGCACCAGACCGGCGACCGCCGCGGCCCGGCAGGCCAGCAAGGCGATGTCGAGGCTGCTGCCGGTGAAGGCCGCATGCTCGGCGTCCAGCACCACTGCATCGAGGCCGGCGCCCCCGGCAATCTCAATGCCGGCATGGGCCGGGGTCTTGATGAAACTGCTCAGTAACGGCTCGCCGTCGAGCAACCGCTGACGCCAGGTCAGGCTGCTCATAGGGCACCGGACTCACGGGGCTCAGGGGCGCTGAATTCCGCCGCCTGATACTCCACCAGGTGCTGGTAGTCGTCGCGCAATGGCGAGAACACGTCGAGGTTCATCACCACCTCGTCGCCCAGGGGCTCGGCGTAGTGCACCACGTGGGGCGGGATGCGCAGCATGCTGCCCGGGCCGCCTTCGACCACTTCGTCACCCAGGTGAAAACGCACCCGGCCCTGCACGATGATCACCAGTTGCTCGAAGGTGTGGCTGTGGGGGAACACGTCCATCCCCGGGGTCAGCCAATTCATTACGCAAAGGGTGTCGTCGCCGCGGAAGCCGACACGCTCGACCCCCTTGCGCACGGTTTCGCGGGGCAGGTCATTCCAGTTGTGCAGCAGGGCCTGGGCCAGGTTCATGGTGCATCTCCTCAGTCTTCGGGGCAGCGCAGGCGGGCTGTCCGATTTTGTTTTTGTTTCTTTCTGAAGAATAGTGTTTCTTCTGTCGATAAAAGCTACTCCCGAAAAACCAGCCCCGTCAACTGCCCGCCAATAACTTTTAAAGCCCAATGCAATGACTTGACAGGGGCAAAAGCTGCGCCCTAGGATTGTGTCATTCAAAAAAACAACGTTTCGCACAGAAGAATACAAGGCGAAACCTTTCCAGCAGCGCGAGGAGCCACGATGCGTGTTATCCAATCCATCCTGATCGACGGCCACTGGTCCAGCGGCAGCCATGAACAACAAGGGGCCGTGTTCAACCCGGCCACGGGCGAGCAGATCGCCAGCCTGGGTTTCGCCAGCCCGGCGGACCTCGACCTGGCCCTGGCCGCGGCCGCCAGGGGCTTTGAGGTCTGGCGCAAGACATCGGCCTATGAGCGTTCGAAAATCCTGCGCCGGGCCGCCGACCTGGTGCGCGAGCGCTCCCAGGCCATTGCCGAACTGATCACCCTGGAACAAGGCAAGCCCCTGGCCGAAGCACAGATGGAGGCCTTTGGTGCCGGCGACCATATCGACTGGTACGCCGAAGAAGGGCGCCGGGCCTATGGGCGGGTGATTCCGCCGCGCCAGCGCGGTGCCCGGCAGATCGTGCTGCGCGAGCCGATCGGCCCGGTGGCGGCCTTCAGTCCGTGGAATTTCCCGGTCAGCCAACTGGTGCGCAAGATTGCCGGTGCCCTGGCTGCCGGGTGCTCGATCATCGCCAAGGGGCCGGAAGAAACCCCTTCGTCCTGTATCGAACTGTGCCGGGCGTTCCAGGATGCCGGGGTGCCGCCCGGGGTGTTGAACCTGGTGTTTGGGGTGCCGGCGCAGATTTCCGAGTACCTGATCCACTCGCCGGTGATCCGCAAGATCTCTTTCACCGGTTCGGTGCCGGTGGGGCGTGCCCTCGGTGCCCTGGCCGGGCAGCAGCTCAAGCGTTGCACCCTGGAGCTGGGCGGGCATGCGCCGTTCATTGTCTGCGACGACGTGGATGTCGAGGCCGTGGCGGCCTTGGGCGCCGGCTTGAAGTTCCGCAATGCCGGGCAGATCTGCGCCTCGCCGACCCGCTTTTTTGTCCAGCGCAGTGTCTATCCGCAGTTTGTCAGCGCCTTCAGCAAGGCTGGCGCGGCCTTGAGGGTGGGCGCCGGCCACCTGGCCGACAGCCAGATGGGGCCCCTGGCCAATCCGCGTCGGGTGGCGGCAATGCAGGCCTATGTCGACGATGCCCTGGCCGTGGGCGCAACCCTGGCCGCAGGTGGGCGCCCGTCCGAGGCGCCGGGTTTCTACTTTGCGCCCACGGTGTTGACGGATGTGCCGGACAACGCCCGGGTGATGCACGAAGAACCCTTTGGCCCAATTGCCTCGATCGTGCCGTTCGATGACCTGCAACAGGTGATCGACCAGGCCAACGCCTTGCCCTTCGGCCTTGCAGCCTTTGCCTTCACCCGCTCGATCGCCCGCGCCACCCTGCTTGCCGACGAGCTGCAAAGCGGCATGGTCTCGATCAACCACTTCGGCATCGCCGCGCCGGAAACCCCCTTCGGCGGGATCAAGGACAGTGGTTATGGCAGCGAGGGCGGTAGCGAAGGCCTGGACGCCTACCTGACCACCAAGTTCGTCAGCCAGGTCGGCTGAGGCTGTTCGCGACGTATCAGGAGTGTTGCCATGGACACCCATGACTTTATCGTCATCGGCGCGGGCTCGGCCGGTTGCGCGCTGGCGGCCCGGCTGGTGCAGGCCGGCAAGCGCGTGCTGTTGCTGGAGGCCGGCCCGGCGGACAACCATCCGTACATCCACATCCCGGGGACCTTTGTCCGGATCCACGGCACGTGCCGCACCTGGATGTACAAGACCGAGGCCGAGCCCTTCGTCAACGGACGTCAGGTCTACATTCCCCAGGGGCGAACCCTGGGCGGTGGCAGCTCGGTCAACGCGATGATCTATATCCGTGGCCAGGCCGAGGACTATGAGCAGTGGCGCGACGCCGGGTGCCCGGGTTGGGGCTGGCAGGATGTGTTGCCGGTGTTTCGCCGCTCCGAGGCCAATGCCCGACTGGGCGGCGAGTTGCACGGCCAGGGCGGGCCCTTGAAGGTCAGCGACCCGCGCCATCGCCACCCCTTGAGCGAGGCGTTCGTCAGCGCCGCGCAGCAGGCCGGGGTGCCGCTGAGTCAGGATTTCAATGGGGCGCGGCAGGAGGGGGTGGGGTTCTATCAGACCACCACCGCCGACGGGCGCCGGGCCAGTTCCGCCGCGACCTATTTGCGCGGGGTGCGCCACAGCCCGCTGCTCAAGGTGCTGACCGGGATGCACGTCACCCGCTTGCTGCTGGAGGGGCGACGCGTGGTGGGCGTCGAAGCCCGCAGCCAGGCGGGAGCCTTGCAGCGTTTTGCCTGCAACGCAGAGGTCATCCTCAGTGCCGGGGCCATTGCCTCGCCGAAAATCCTCCTGCTGTCGGGCATCGGTCCGTTGCAGCATTTGCACGACATGGGCATCTCGCCGGTGCTCGACCTGGACGGCGTGGGGCGCAACTTCCAGGACCACTTGAGCGCCTCGGTCTACGGCCAGACCCGTGAGCCCATCAGCCTGCTGGGCCATGACAAAGGGCTCAAGGCGCTGAATCACGGCTGGCAGTACCTGACCCGGCGCCAGGGCCTGCTGGCGTCCAACGTGGTGGAGAGCGGCGGCTTCGTCGACACCCGTGGCTGTGGCCGGCCCGACGTGCAATACCACGTGGTGCCGGCCCTGGTCGGGGATGTCGATCGCTTGCCGCCGGCGGGCCACGGCATCTCGGTCAACCCCTGTGCGCTGCGCCCAAAATCCCGGGGCCGGCTGCTGTTGCGCAGCCGCGATCCGTTCGACCCGGTGTCACTGCGGGCCAATTACCTCAGCGACCCGGATGACATGCTGACCCTGATTGCCGGGGTCAGGCTGGCGCAGAAGATCATGCGCGCGCCGGCCCTGGCGCGCCTGCTCAGCGGCCCGTTGCTGCTGGCCGATCGCGACGATTTGCCGGAGCAGGACTACGCCGACTATGTGCGCAGCGTGGCCAAGACCGTGTTCCACCCGGCAGGCACTTGCAAGATGGGCAGCGACGCGCAGGCGGTAGTCGCTGCCGATCTGCGGGTGCGCGGCATCGACGGCCTGCGGGTCGCCGATGCCTCGGTGATGCCGAGCATCGTCAGCGGCAACACCAATGCGCCGAGCATCATGATCGGCGAGCGCTGCGCCGACTTTATCCTGCAGCGCCCAGCCGCCTGATTCCCCGGGATGCCGGGGCGCGGCAGCGATTCTCTACAACAACAATAAAGAGAGCCTCGATGAACCTACTTTCGCGTAGCACCTTCGACAACGAGCCCGACTGGCGGCTGTACAACAGGATTGCCTGGCGCATCCTGCCGTTTCTGTTTGTGTTGTACGTGGTGGCGTTTCTCGACCGGGTCAATGTGGGGTTCGCCAAGTTGCAGATGGCCGCCGACATCGGCCTCAGCGATCTGGCGTTCGGCTTTGGCGCCGGGGTGTTTTTCATCGGCTACTGCCTGTGCGAGATCCCCAGCAACATGCTTCTGCAAAAGCTCGGTGCACGGTTCTGGATCGCACGGATCATGGTGGTGTGGGGGCTGCTGTCGATCTCCATGATGTTTATCCAGACCCCCACCGCCTTCTACGTGCTGCGCTTTTTGCTGGGCATGGCCGAGGCCGGGTTCTACCCCGGGGTGGTGCTGTACATGACCTACTGGTTCCCGTCCTGCGCGCGTTCCCAGGGCATGGCCTATTTCAATCTGGGTATTGCCATGGCCGGGGTGCTGGGCAGCCCGCTGTCGGGCTGGATCATGCAGAACTTTGCCGGCGACCTGGGGCTGGCCGGCTGGCAATGGCTGTTTTTGCTGGAGGGCTTGCCGGCGGTGATCCTGGGGTTTGTGGTGTTCTTCTACCTGGATAACGGGCCCGGCCAGGTCAAGTGGCTGAGCCCGGCGCAAAACCTGCGGGTCCAGGAGCAATTGCGTGAAGAGCGCCAGCGCAACCAGGGCCAGGGGGCCGACCACCGTTTTCGCGCGGCCTTCGTCAACAAGGGCATCTGGTGCCTGATCGTCACCAACTTCACCTTGCTCTGCGGCACCTACGGCGTGTCGTTCTGGATGCCGCAGATCGTCAGGAACCTGGGGGTGCAGAGCCTGTTCGATACCGGCCTGATCGCGGCGATTCCGTTTGCCGTGGCCTCGGTGTGCATGATTGTGGTCAGCAAGCATTCGGACAAGACCCGCGAACGGCGCTGGCACGGCACCCTGTGCGTGGTGGCGTCGGCCTGCGGACTGATCTTCAGCGGGTTGTTCCATGACAACGCCTACCTGTCCCTGGCCGGGTTGAGCCTGGCGATGGCCGGTGGTTTGTCGGCGTTCTGCGTGCTGTGGGCGCTGCCCGGGGTCTTGCTGACCGGCACCGCCGCTGCGGCGGGGATCGCCCTGATCGCCACCGTCGGCAACCTCGGCGGTTATGCCAGCCCGTTCATGATGGGCTGGGTCAAGGACAGCACCGGGCACCTGGAGTACGGCCTGTATGTGTTGGCGGCCATTACCCTGCTGGGGGCGGTGAGCATGTTCGCCGTGCCGCAGTTACGAGGCGGGGCACGGCTGGCGCCAGGGGGCAGGGCACTCAAAGTCTGAATCGACGGCGTCGGCCAGGCCACACCCGGAGCGCGTTTTCCCCAGGGAAACCGCGCTCCGGGTGTTGTGCGTTGTGCAATCAGCTGTTTCTTCAGGCGATACAATCGGCAAGAATAGCGAAATGCTTTTTCGGCGAAGAGCGGCGCAGGAACGGGGTTCCTGCCCCCATGCGACACAAATAGAGGTGAACAGTGAAGGCAGAAGATAAGGATGGCAAGGAAGGCACCAGCAGTGGCCCGGTGCTGCTGGAGTCGGTGGAAATGGTGTTCCGCCTGCTCGACGAACTGACCGCTGCCCGGCGTCCGCTGGGTGTGACCGAACTGGCGCAGCTGTTGCAGACCGCCAAGCCGCGCACCTATCGTCACCTGGCCTCGATGCGCCAACTGGGGATTCTGGAACAGGACCCCAGCACTGAAAAATACCTCCTGGGTTCACGCCTGGTGGCCTACGGCGAGGCGGCCAGCGAGCAGTTTGACCTGCGGGCCCTGGCCGATCCTTACCTGACCCGGATCCGTGACAACACCGGGCAGAGCGCGCTGCTGGCGGTGGCCACCCATGATTCGGCGCTGGTGGTGTCCTGTGTGGAGTCCAAGGCCAATGTGTGCATCTCGGTCAAGCCGGGCAACCGCGTCTTGCCCTACTGCTCGGCCCAGGGCCGCACGGTGCTGGCGTTTTCCGATGCGGCGACCCAGCAGCGGGTAATGCGGCGCAAGATGCCGCGCCTGACCGAGAACACCATGTGCGACCCCGAGGCGCTGGCCGAGCGCCTGGCGCTGATTCGCGAGCGGCTGTACGACGATGCCGACGGCGAAATCACCGTCGGCATCAATGCCCTGTGCTGTCCGTTGTTTCGCGAGAATGACGTGATTGTCGGCACCATCGGCATCGTCGGCCCCAGCTCGGCGATCCCGGTGCCGCCCCCGGCCAATATGCTCAAGGAATTGCAGGCCGCCGCCGCAGAAATCAGCGAACGCCTGCACGCCGCGACCTACACCCGCAAACCGGCGCGCTAGGCCCGAGGTTCCAGGCTCCTACAGACCGGGCCTGGAACCGGGGCCGGGCTTCAGGCGGGGTCTTTTGCGGGTTGGCTCAGGCGCCGCGACAGCATCAGCAGCAAGGTGGCGAACAGCACCATGATGGTCGCCGCCGCCAGCAACACCGGGCTCAGGGATTCGCGGGCCGTGGTGAACATTTCCCGGGGCAGGGTGCGCTGGTCGGGGCCGGCCAGGAACAGGGTGACCACCACCTCATCCAGGGACGTGGCGAAGGCGAACAACCCGCCGGAAATCAGCCCGGGGGCAATCAGTGGCAGGGTGATCTTGCGCAAGCAGATCCAGGGTGTTGCGCCCATGCTGGCCGCTGCCCAGAGCAGGCGCTGGTTGAGCCCGACCAGTGCCGAGCCGACGTTGATCACCACGAAGGGCACGGCCAGGGTGGTGTGGGCCAGGACCAGGCCGGTAAAGGTCCGGGTCAGGCCCAGGCTGGCAAACACGAAGTACATCCCAACCCCGACAATCACGGCCGGCACGATCATCGGCGCAATCAATAGCACCTCGATAAACCGTCGCCCCGGCAGCCGTTCATGGCTCAGCCCGAGGGCCGCGAGGCCGCCGAGCACCACCGCGAGCAAGGTGCTGAGGCAGGCGATGGCAAAGCTGTTGAACAACGCCCCCAGCCATTGGCTGGAACCGAAGAACGCCTCGTACCAATGCAGGGTCAGGCCGCTGATGGGCAGCGACATATAGCGGCTGTCGCTGAACGACAGGGGCAGCACGATCAGGATCGGCAGCACCAGGAAAGCCAGCACCAGCCAGCCGCTCAGGGACAGGCTGAAAAAGCCGAACACGCTCAGGGCGCCGGCGTTAGGGTTCTTGACCATCAGTGTCTCCCCTGGGAGCGGCCACGGGCGAGCCGGGCCTGGATCAGATAGAGCAGGGTGGTGACCGTCAGCAGGACGATGCCCAGTGCGGACGCCAGGCCCCAGTTCAAGGTGCCAGTGGTGAATTGGGCGATGTAGTAGCTGATCATCTGGTCGCCGGGGCCGCCGATCAGCGCCGGGGTGATGTAAAAGCCCAGGGTCACGATAAACACCATCAGCGCGCCCGCCGCCAGGCCCGGCAGGACCTGGGGCAGGTACACCCGGAAGAAGGTGAACAACGGCCGTGCGCCCATGGAATAAGCGGCCTGGACCAGCAGCCGGTTGCTCGACTGCATGGCTGCCAGCAACGGAAACACCATGAACGGCAGCATCACGTGGACCAGCGCCAGGATCACCCCGAAGCGGTTGTACAGCAGGCGCAGCGGGCTATCGATCAACCCCAGGTACAGCAACGAGGTATTGACCACGCCCTGGTCCTGCAACAGCACCATCCAGGCCGTGGTGCGCACCAGAATCGAGGTCCAGAACGGCAGCAGGATCAACAGCAGCAACAGGTTGCGCGTGCGCGGCGTGCGCCGGTCGAGGTAGGCGCACAGCGGGAATGCCAGCAGCACGCAGATCAGCGTGGTGGCCGCGGCAATGGCGAAGGTGCGCAGCAGTATCGAGCGGTACAGGCCTTCTTCACCCTTGCCGACGATGCCCTGGTTGTAGTCGTGCTTGAGGTCCAGCGCTGACAGCAAGTGGTAACTGCCGACCGGTCCGCTGGCGCGCTTGAAGCTTTGCCAGGTTTCGTTTTCCAGCCAGCGCGGGTCAAGGGCCGCGAACCCCTGGGCGCTGCCATCCAGGCTGGCGGCGCCGCGCTTGGCGGTGGCGAGCATGGCGCGCAACTGCGGTGCCTCATAGGACAGACGGCGGGCGAGCCCCGCCAGGTCCTTGGCCGACACCTGTTGCAGGTCGGCACTGAACGGGCGCAGCAGGCGCTCATCAGGCGCCGAGCGGCCATCCCATTGCTTGAGCGCCAGGGCGGTTTGCGGCAGTGCGTCGGGCAGCTCGCTGTCGGCCACGCCCCGCCACAGCAGAGTGGCGATCGGGCCGACGAAGGTCAGCAGTAAAAACAGCACCAGGGGCGCGAGCAGGGCATAGGCGCGCCACAGCGCGCGATGATTTCTGCGTGCCACGACCGGCAGTGCAACAGCGAAGGTGGTCATCTCGAGGCCTCGGATAGTTACTTGGCCGACCAGGCGGTCCACTTGGCATTCAACTCATCGACCCGGTCGACCCAGAACTTGTCGTCGATCTGCAGCACGTTGGCGCTGTTCTGCGGCGCGCTGGGCATGTCCGCGAGGACCTTGGGGTCAACCTGGGCGATGCCCTTGATCGTGGTAATACCGGTCGGTTGCAGGGCCGGCCAGAGCTTTTGCTGGTCGGGGTTGCCCATCTCCTTGAGCAGGCCGTAGGCGGCTTCCGGGTTCGGCGAATTGCGCAGGATCACCCAGCTGTCCATGGTCTGCAGCGACTGGTTCCACACCAGGCCAAAGGGCTTGTGATCCTGGTTGATGGCATTGGTCACCCGGCCGTTGTACGAGGTGGTCATCGCCACTTCACCGGAGGCCAGCAGCTGCATGGGCTGGCCGCCGGATTTCCAGAACAGCAACTGATCCTTGATCTGGTCCAGCTTGGCGAAGGCGCGGCTGACCCCGGCCGGGGTGTTGAGCACTTTGTAGACCTCGGCCACCGGCACGCCGTCGGCCATCAGGGCGATTTCCAGATTGCCCTTGGGGCCCTGGCGCAGTGCGCGTTTGCCCGGGTACTTCTTCAGGTCGAAGAAGTCGCCCCAGCCCTGGGGTGTGCCGGCCAGTTTCGACTTGTCATAACCCAGGACGAAGTTGTAGACCGCGGCGCCGACCCCGCACTCGCTGATCGCCGAGGGGATGTAGGTGTCCTTGCCGCCGATGCGCGCAAAGTCCAGGGGCAGGAACAGGTCCTCGCTGCACCCCAGTTGCAGGTCTTCGCCCTCGACCTGGACCACGTCCCAGCCGCTGTCCGGGCCTTCGGCCTTGGTCCGCAGGATGCCGATGCCGCTGTCCCAGGAGTCTTCCTGGACCTTGTTGCCCGAGGCCTTGGCGTAGGGCGCAAAAAAGATCTGCCGTTGCACGTCCTGGTAGCTGCCGCCCCAGGACACCACGGTCAGGTCGCGGGCCTGTGCGGCGGCTGAGACCAGGCCGAGGCAAAGCAGGGTGGAACAGGTGAAAAGCGATCTGCGGTTGAACATGATTTGACTCCAGAGCTGGTTTTTAATCGTTCTTGTGGCAGCAATAGAAAGGCGTGATGCAGCTGTTTGTTGTTATGCAAGGCCGGTGTTTCAGGGCAGGATCAGCGCGTGCTCCCGTGGCAGCGCCAGCCCGACGCGCTCGCCCGGCAGGGGCAGGGCGCGCTGCAGGCTGCCGGGGTTGAGCTTGAGCATCAGCGGTGCGCCGCTGGGCAGGACCAGGTGCAAGCTGCAATGGGCGCCGTGGAAGATGCTGTCCACCAACTGCGCGTGCAGCGCCGGTTCGCCGGGGTTGGCCAGGCGCACGTTTTCCGGGCGAATCGCCAGGGCGGCCGGGTCGCCGACCGCCAGGGTCGCGCTGGCGTACGGCACTTCGTGCAGCGAGCCGTCTTCCTTGAGGCGGATACCCGCGCTGCCGTTGCCCAGGTGGCTGATCCGGCCCTCGAGGAGGTTGGTCTCACCCAGGAAGTTGGCCACGAAACGGCTGCTGGGGCGGTTGTAGATCGCTTCCGGCCTGTCGATCTGGGCGATTTTGCCTTCATGGAACACCGCGACCCGGTCGGACAGGGTCATGGCTTCGTCCTGGTCATGGGTGACGTAGACAAAGGTGATGCCGAGCTGGCGATGGATGCTCTTGAGCTCCAGTTGCATGCGTTCGCGCAGGGCCTTGTCCAGGGCGCCCAGGGGTTCGTCCATCAGCAACATGCGCGGGCGATAGACCAGGGCCCGGGCCAGCGCCACCCGTTGCTGCTGCCCGCCCGACAACTGAGCCGGGCTGCGCGAGGCAAAACCGCCCAGTTGCGCCAGCTCCAGGGCTTCGCCGACGCGCTGGGTGCGTTCTGCGGCCGGAACATTGCGCAGGTTGAGGGGGAAGGCCACGTTCTGTTCCACGGTCATGTGCGGAAACAGGGCGTAACTCTGGAACACCACGCCCATGTCGCGCTTGTAGGCCGGCAGTCGGCTGATGTCCTGGCCATCCATGAGGATCCGCCCGCGATCCGGTGCGTCGAAGCCGGCCAGCATCATCAGCGTGGTGGTCTTGCCCGAGCCGCTGGGGCCCAGCAGCGAGAGGAATTCGCCCTGGGCAATCTGCAGGTTCAGGTCGTTGACCACCCAGCTGCGCTCGTCGTAGGTCTTGTGCACGTTTTCAAAGCGCACCAGGGCCGTATCGCCCGTTGCGGGGGCTGCCGTCGAGGCCTGGGGGGACGCTGCGTTCATGGGCTCGGCTCGTTGTCTGATGGGTTCTTTGAGCAAGGGCGCGGCGCTCATTGCGCCAGCTCCGCGTACACCTCGTCCAGGGACTCGGCGACGGCCGTGAGGATGACCTCGACCTGGGCCGCGTCGATGATCAGCGGTGGCGCCATGACCAGGGTGTCGCCCAGAGCTCGCAGCAGCACACCGCGCCGTTGCAGGGCTTCGGCGACCCGGGCCGCGACTTTGAGGTGCGCGGGGAAGGGTTCGCGGCTGTCCTTGTCGGCGACGAACTCCAGGGCCGCCATCAGGCCGATGCCGCGGGCTTCACCGATCAACGGATGGTCGGCAAAGGCCCGGACGCCCGCCTGGAACCGCGGCGCCACGGCGGCGACATTGCCCAGGATGTCCAGCTCGTCGTACAGGGCCAGGGTTTCCAGGGCCACCGCCGCCGCCACCGGGTGGCCGCCGTAGGTGTAGCCATGGCCGAAGCCGCCCAGGACGTTGCTCTGGTCGGCAATGGCCTGGTAGATCGTGTCGCTGATCAGTAAAGCAGAAATGGGTTGGAAGGCCGCCGACAGGCCCTTGGCGCAGGTCAGCATGTCCGGTTTCAGGCCCATGGCCTGGGAGCCCCAATAGTGCCCGGTACGGCCGAAGCCGCAGATCACCTCGTCGGCCACCAGCAGGATGTCGTACTTGCGCAGCACGGCCTGGATCTTGGCGAAGTAACCGGTGGGCGGGACGATGACGCCCCCGGTGCCCATCACCGGTTCGGCGAAGAACGCGCCGATGGTTTCCGGGCCGTGCTCGAGGATGGTCTGTTCCAGCTCGGCGGCCAGGCGCGTACTGAAGGCTTCTTCGCTCTCCCCGGGCTGGCCCTGGCGATACAGGTGCGGGCAGCGCACGTGGATCACATCGGCCAGCGGGTCGCCCCAGCCTTTATGCATGTTCGGCAGGCCGGTAAGGCTGGCGGCGGCCAGCGTGGTGCCGTGGTAGCCGCGCTGGCGGGCGATCAGCCTGTGCTTCTGCGGCTGGCCGATGGCCGTGTGGTAATAGCGCACCAGCTTGATCGCGCTGTCGATGGCTTCCGAGCCCGAGCTCTGGAAGATCACTTTGCTCAAGGTCGAGGGCGCCCGCTCGATCAGCGCGGTGGCCAGGTCAATCACCGGTTGGGTGGTGCGGTGAGCGAAGGTCTGCTGGTAGGGCAGGGTCAATAACTGCTGGTAGGCGGCCTGGGCCAGGCGCGGCTGGCTGAAACCCAGGGTCGCGCACCACAGGCCCGACATCCCTTCGATAAAGCGTTGGCCTTGGGTATCGAATACGTAGATCCCCTCGCCACGCTCCATGACCAGGGGGCCGACCTGTTCGTGCAGTCGCAGGTTGGTCTGGGGGTGCAGGTGGTGGGCGATGTCCTTGCGGGCAAGGGCTGAATCGAGCGCCGTCATAATCTGTTCCTCGTGCATGAATCGTAAGCGTATGCGTGACGTGGTTTCATATTTACGAGGATTTATACTGAGCGTCAAACGATATTTTATTTCTTACAGGAAAATACTGTTTCTCTGAGTGAGCATTTTTTTGGTTTTCTTTGATAGCGGTTGCAGCCGAGTTTTGGCTTTTTCAATCAGATCAATGGCTTATTTCATTGGCTGGCCGCGTTGCGCCTGCCCAGGTTAGGCGTTGGCTTCAACCGTTCGCGGGCTTGGCCGGCAATCTCTTGCTTTTCAGCCTGTGGCGTGAGAAATAACCGAGATCAAGAAACGTGCGTACCGCCTGGCGAAACGAATCAGGTTGCAGGAAACTTGCCAGCAAGGGCCACCACACGACTTTTTCAGGGAGCGGTAATGAGCGACGAAACAGGCAAGGGCGGAGTGCGCTCCGTGCAATTGGCGCTGGACGTGCTGGAGCAGGTTGCTGCGGCATCGGGCGAGATCGGCGTCAGTGAGCTGGCGCTGAAGCTGTCCACCACCAAGGGCTCGGTGTTCCGGCACCTGAAAACCCTGGTGGAACGCGGTTACTTGAGCCAGAACCCGGCGACTTCGCGCTACCGCCTGGGGATTCGCGCCTATGTCCTGGGTCAGGCAGCGGCCTCGGGCATCGATCTGCTGAGTGCCTCGGCCGATGCAATGCGTGATTTGCGCGAGGAGCTGGGGCTGTCGGTGGTGCTGTCGGTGCTCGAAGGCGGGCGCCTGACGGTGGTCACCACCAGCCTGGGCAAAGCGTCGCTGGAGATCGGCGTGCGCCCGGGCACCGAGTTGTCCATGCACTGCAATGCCCAGGGCAAGCTGGCACTGGCGCACTCGGACAAGTTGCTGGCGCAGTTGGTCCATGGCGCGCCGTTGCAGCGCTTTACCGAGCACACGGTGGTGGAGGTCGCCGAGCTCCAGCGCCAGGTGCACGAAGCCCGGGCCCGGGGCTATGCGCTGGCCATCGAGGAAGAGACCCTGGGTATCTGCGCCCTGGCGGCGCCGATCTTTGGTGCCACCCATGAGCTGACCGGAACCCTGGCGCTGGTCGGCACCTTGCAGCACATTCCCCGGGTGCCGCCCGCGCCTTATGTTGAAGCTGTGCGCCGGGCGGCCCTGAGGATTTCCTGGAACCTGGGCTACAAGGGCGCGCTCGGCTGATCAGTCGACGTTGCGTTCGGCCAGCCAGGCGCCCCAGAACAGGCTCGAGAAAAACCGCGTCGGCGCACCGAAGCCGGCGTCAGCCAGCAGTTGCGCGATGGCCGCTTCCGAGGCTGGTGGGTCGGCACCCTGGAGGATTTTGCCAAGCTTGGCCTGCACCTGCTCGGCGCTGGCCCCCTGTTGCCGCCAGCGCTGGCCCCAGGCCGCGAGCAGCAGGGGGTGGCTGGCGTAGGGTTGCTGGTTGCCGGCCAGAATCAACGGCGCCCCCGGTTTCAGGCGCTGAGCGAGCTGGGCGAGGATCTTCTGTTTCGCGGCTTCACCCGGCAGGTGATGGAGGACCCCGACCAGCGTCGCGGCGTCATAGGCTTCGCCCTCGGCCAAGTCGTCGAGGGTGCCCAGGTGCACGTCGGTGCGTTCCAGCAAGTCACGGGCCTGGAGTTGGCTGACGGCAAGTTCGAGCATCGCCGCCGACGGGTCGACGGCACAGAACTGCCACAACGGCTCCAGCGCCGCGCAAGCCAGAATCTCCTGGGCGGTGCCGCCAGCCCCCACCACCAGGATCCGCGCCGGTTGCCCGGATCCCAGATGCGCCGCCAGCATGCACGCCAGCAGGTCATGGCAGGCGTCGTAACCAGCCAGGGCGATGCGGCTCTGTTGGGCGTATTCATCGGCGCGCGAGGCGTCGAACTTGTCCACGGACGGATTGGGCGAGTTGGGCATGTCAGCTCCTTGGGTTCAGGTGCTGCTTACCTTAAATGCCCTATTAGGATAAATGAAATTCATGTTTCGACTGGGATGCATTCCTGGCTGGAATGCCTGCTCCGGGCGGAGCAGGGAAGGCAAAAGGGCGAGTTGCGTCAGTCGAGAATCAGGTGCGGCAGGAAGCGGCTGGAGTCCTTGGTGATCAGGCTGTTGTCTTCACGCACGCCAATGCCAGCGGCCTGGTCGCCAATCACCCAGGAGCCGATCAGGGTGTAGCTGTCATCAAAACGCGGCAGCGGGGCCAGGGCCTGGAGGATAAAGGGCGCGTCGGTGTAAGGCCCGTCTTCCTTGACCACCTGATCGTCGGCGGTGCGCAGTTCGATATTGGCCCCCTCGCGGGAGAAGAACGGCTTGCGCACCCAGCCCTTGGGCACCGCACTGTTGGGGTGCGGGTCGAGGTAGCTTTCCAGCAGGTTCGGGTGGCCCTGGTTGAACTCCCAAAGCAGCGGCAGGATGCCCTTGTTGGAGATGATCGCCTTCCAGGCCGGCTCGAAGAACTGCGTGTCGCACTGGGCGATGGCGGCGCCGAAGGGTTCGTGGAAGATGAACTCCCAGGCATGCAGCTTGAACAGGTGCGGGATCCAGCGTTCTTCCAGGTCGACGAAGCGTCCTTCGGCGTTGAGGCCGATGTCTTCGATGTCGATATGGCGCGATTCGATGCCGACCTGTTCCGCCACCAGCCGCAGGTAGTCGGTGGTGGCCTTGTCTTCCACCGACTCTTTCATCGAGGCGAAGTAGAACGGGCGCTTGATCCCCAGCTGGGCGAAGGCCTGGTGCAGGCGGGTGTCGATGCTGTTGAACTGGTCGGCATGCCGCGGCAGCAGGCCACGCTCGATATTCTGCTCCAGCCAGCCCCACTGGAACGCGGCGGTTTCATAGAGGCTGGTGGGGGTGTCGTAGTTCAGCTCCAGCAGCTTGGCCGGTCCCGTGCCGGCATAGGAAAAGTCCAGGCGGCCGTACAGGTGCGGGTGGCCTTCGAGCCAGGAGTTGCACACCAGGTCGTGAAACGCCGGCGGGATGCTCAGGCGTTCCAGCAACTCTTCGCTGCGCGCCACCTTGTTCGCCAGGTCCATGCACATTTCATGGATCTCGGTGGTCGGGTCCTCAAGGTCGTTTTCGATCTGCTTGAGGCTGAACTGATAGTAGGCACTCTCGTCCCAATAGGCTTCGCCATCGATGGTATGGAACATGAAGCCGAGCTTTTCTGCGGTCTGCCGCCAGTCCGGGCGTTCCTTGAAGGGGATCTTCTGCATCGCCGTAGTTTCCTTAGCTGCTGGAGCGCCCCGAGCTTTTGCTCGATCCGCCCCAACCGCTGCGGGCGCTGGCCTGGCTGCCGAAACCGCCGCGCGAGGTGGAGGAGGCGACGGAGATCGGCCGCGTGTTCTTGAAGCTGTTGCCCATCTGCGCCTGGCGCGACCGGCTGAAGGTCGAGCCGGAGTCGATGCGTTGATTCAGCGTCGAGTTGGCGTAACCGCCGCGGTCGTCGCGGTAGCGGTACACCGGTTCGGAGTAGTAGCTGCGATTGCCGCCGCTGAGCATATTGCCGATCAGCAGCCCGGTCAGCAGGCCGTTGGTCGAGCCGCCGGAACCGCCGGAGTTGCCCGAGTTGCCGGCGTCCATGCCCGCAGCCTTGGCCCGGTCGAGGTCGGCCTGGGTGAAGGTGCCGTCGGCGGAGATCTGGAAGCCGCCGAGTTTGGGGATGAACTTGCCGTTGGACTCCTGCTGGCACCAGTTCTCGACGAAATCGGCGTCGCAATCGGCCTGGTTGTCATACAGCGGCGCGCGGCTGCGGTGTTCGGCCATGGCCTTGATATAGGCGTCGGAGCAGATGTCGACCGGGAGCTTGCCGTCGACGCATTCCTGCACCGACTGGAAGTTGAATTTCTGTTGCACGGAAATGGTATCCGGCTCGGAGTTGCAGCCGGAAATCGCCAGGGCCACCGAGGTCGCCAGGGACAGCTGAACGTATTGACTTCGTTTCATCACGGACTCCGTTCAGGCCATCAGTTCTGGGAAGGGGTCATGCAGGCGGCATTGAGCAGGCCGACGCTGATGGCCACTGCTGCCACGTAGATGCCGGCGGCGACTTCACCCCGGCGGATGCGTTCCGAGGTGCCCTTGAGCACCAGGCTGGTCATGAAGAAAGCGAGCATCTGCACCACGGCGGCGATCAGCGCCCAGACCACGAAGTCCAGCAGGCTGATGGAGTAGGCGATGACATTGCTGGCCGGAATCGCGAAGCCGATGATCGCGCCACCCAGGGCAATGGCGGCGGCGACGTTGCCTTCGCGGATCAGCTCGAATTCCTTGTGCGGCGTCAGGCGGGTGTAGACGAACTGGAACAGGCCGAACAGCACCGCGGCGCCGAGGATGTAGGTGACAAAGCCGATCACGGCGAATTTGTTCAGGGAAATCGAAAGTGCTTCAAGCATGGGCCTGGTCCTTGGTCAGAGAGGTTGCAAGTCGGTCATGTACAGCGAGATGCCGAGGGAAGTGCTGAGGCTGATGCTGCCTTCGGCGTCTTCTTCCACGGAAAACAGCAGGAACTCGCGGCGATCGGTGAGGCCGGTGTCCCGCGCATAGAGCATGGAGCGGTGTTCGACGACGTAGGACTGATCCGGGTTGCTGACCCGTTCGCTGAAGGCCACCAGTTCGGTCTGACCGGCTTCGGTGCCCCATTCGCGACTGTATTCGGCGCCGTCATGGCTGTAGCCGGGCAGCCCGATCAGGCTGTTGGGGCCGGCCAGGCGGCGCAACTCGGCTTCGCTGCTGATGGTCACGTAGCTCAGGTAGTTGAACAGGATCACCGATTCGACCTGGCCGTCGACCGCGCCGCTGGTGTGGATCTGCAGCCAGTAGTCTTCGTCGTTCATGTAAAAGCGCGACAGCCAGTTGGACTGGCCGAGGTCGACCACGCCCTGGCTCCAGATCTGCTGGGTGTCGGGAATCACCACCGCGCTCTTGCCGTCGAGCAGCAGCTTGAGGGTTGGGTCGAAGCTGACGGCCAGCCCTTGGGCCAGGCCCAGGGGACCGACGGCGGGCAGGCTCGCCTGGGCTTTCGGGGCTTCAAAACCGAGGAATTGTTTAAACCATCCCATTGCTGATGTCCTTGAGGCGAGTGGGGCGATGCAACGCTCAGCGCTGCCGGGCATGGCGCGCGGCAAGTGTGAGCGAGGGGTTACCGGGGCGCATTAGACATCGCCCGCGGGCGCGAGAAAAGGCTTTTCGCGGCGACGAAGCCGGCGAAGGCACCGGCGATATGCCCTTCGAAGGACACGCCGGCGCGGGGGATAAAGCCGAAAATCAGCCCCGAATACAGGAACATCACCACGCTGGCGGCCAGCAGGCTGCCCCAGCTGCGCAGGAACCAGGCACGGGCCAGGATGTAGGCCCACAAACCGAAGACCCAGCCGCTGGCGCCCACGTGGATGCCCCTGAAACCGAACAGCCAGACCAGGGCGCCGCCGAGCAGGATGATGGTCAGGCTGACGCTGACAAAGCGCTTCAGGCCTTCGGTCATCACCAGGGCACCCAGCAGCAGGAAGGGCACCAGGTTGGCCGCCAGATGGCCGAATGAACCGTGCAGGAAGGGCGACAGGACAATCCCCGGCAAACCCTGCAGGGTACGGGGGATCAGGCCGAAAATATTCAGGCTATAGCCAAGGGCGCTGTTGAGCACCTGTACCGCCAGCATCAGCAACGCCAGCCCGGCCAGCGTCTTGAAGCCTTTCACTGCATCCATCCTGGCCCTCCTGAAGGCCGTTATGCCAAGACCTATAGCCGCTGCCGAAGACTCGGGCAGCGGCTATAGGTGGGCTGATTACTCGGCCGACTGTTTTTTCAGACGGTCGAGAATCGCGTTGGCGCTGCCCTGGTTGGGGATGATGTTGGCTTCCTGCAGGCGGCGCTCCAGGTCGTTGCCATTGGCGGAATCGGCCAATTCTTCATGGGCTTCGAGCTCGGCGGCGCGCTGGTCCTGTTTGGCTTGCAGGCGGCTCAGGGTGCCGACTGCGGTTTCCAGCTTGCCATTGGCCCCGCCGCTGGCGATGGAGGCACTGACCTGGGCTTTCTGCACGCTTTCCCGGGCCTTGGCCATGTCCACTTGCTGGCGCAGGCTCTTGATCCGGGCTTCGGCCTTGGCAATGTCCTTGCGCATCTTCTCGGCATAGGTGCCGAATTCGGCAGACTGCTTCTGCTCGGCGTCGAGGCTGGTGGTCAGGCCGGAGATGGCTTCAGCCACTTCCAGGGCCAGGTCTTCGCGGTTGGCCTGCAAGGCGGCCATGGCCTTGGATTCCAGGTCGGCGATCTTGGCGTTGTACTCGGCAACGCGCTCGGACGACAGCTTGTGCTTGGCCATGATGGTCACCAGCTCGCGCTTGGCGTTGGCCAGGGCGCTGTCGGCGTCGCGGATTTCCTGATCGAGGATACGCAGGGCCTGTTGGTCGGCAATGGCTTCGCCGACTTCGTTGGCGCCGCCGCGCAGGGCAGTAAAGAGTTTGTTCCAGATGGACTGAGTCATGGTGAAGGCTCCAGGTTCGGGAAAATCAGTTGAAGAAGCTTTCGAAGGCTTCAGTGGCGCGTTGTACGTTGTCGATCAGGGTGCGCACTTCGGTCACCACGTTGGTCAGGTTGGAACCCGAGCTCAGCGCGCCGAACATGTTGTAGACCGTCTGGCCATTGGGCATCGACTCGATGCCGATCGACGACAGCGGGAACATTTCCCGGCTGCGCAGCACGGCGTCGTTGAAGCGGACCACGTCGTTGATCGATTCCAGATCCACCAGCACGGTGTCGACGATGATCTGCTCGCCCACCACCGCGATGTAAATCGGCAGGCCGCCGTATTCGTTCATCTGCAACTTGATGCTCTGCTCGGAGCCTTGCATCAGGGTCAGGGTGATTTCCCGCGAGGTCACCTCATCGAGTGCCTGCAAGGCGCTGAAGAGACGATCGATGGACCAGTTTTCACCTGCAATCATGTTGTTCTCCAATACCGGTGAGCCAGCCATCAGCGGCTGGCGCAGCTTCTTCTCGAGTTCCTTGAGCACGCTGCGGTTTTCCGGCAGCACCCAAGTTTCGTGTTTCACATAACCCGCGGCGCTGAGGCCGGCACGCATCTGCTTCATATAGAAGCTGGATGGTTTCTTGCTGGAGGCCTTTGCGGGCTCTCCTGGTCGGCTCTCTGAATCCGCCGTTGAATCGTCGGGCGGGCTTGCGGGGAGGCGGGTTTTCATTGGGGTGTCTCCGTGTCTCAGGTATCACGCGTGAGAACACTACAGATCAATTCGCTGATTCTCAATAGCTCACGCGTGAGATTTTGTTACGGCGAGAAATACCCGTTCGCGGCCTAGATGACTTTCACTGCGCGGCCAATGAATTGCACCGGGCCTGTGGGTTTGCCGATGGCTGAGCCGGTGCTTTGTTCCAGGGTCAGCTCGAACAACTGGTTGGCTTCCAGAGGGGGCAGTTTGTCCAGGGGCACGTGCAGGGTCTGCCCGGGCTTGACCAGGCCCAGGGAAACCGGGCCTTGCCAGTCGTCGCCCTTGGTCCAGAATTCCAGGGCCTTGTCCGCCGGAACTTGGGCAATTCCCAGGGGGATCAGCTGGATTTCCCGTGGGTTGCTGGCCTGGACCACCCAGCCGGGGGCCTGGTTTTGCGGTGCCACCAGCACCACCAGGTAGGTCGGTGTGCTGACCGGCACGGCCCGGGTCAATAGCAGGCTGCCCAGAATCAGGCTGACGGCCAGCCCGGTCGCCGCCAGCCCGCGCCACAGCGGGAGTAGATTCCACCAGGCGGATACCGAGGCGCGGGGAGGGGCGTGTGATCGGGGTTGGCTGTCGCCGAGGCTGCGTTCGATCCGGCTCCACAAATGCGCCGAAGGGGGGTGCGGCGCGGCCAGTTGGGTCAAGGGATGCAGGCGCTGTTCCCAGGCATCCACCGCAGCGCGCAGCCGCGGTTCGCTGGCCAGACGACGTTGCAGGGCGTCGCGCTGTTCGCCCTCCAGGGTACCCAGCACGTATTCGCCGGCCAGTTGCTCCAGGGTGTCGTCTGTCGGCTCGCGGTTCATCCCATGCACTCCCGCAGTGCCGTGAGGCTGCGCTTGATCCAGGCTTTGACGGTGCCCAACGGGGTGCCCAGCTTGTGTGAAATCTGCGCGTGGGAGTAACCGTCGACATAGGCCTTGAGAATGCACTCGCGGCGCGCCGGTTCCAGTTGCTCCAGGCAGTGCAGGATGCGCCCGCCCTGGGCCAGCTGTTCGCCGTGGGGCTCGGCCGGCCACTCATGCAAGGCGTGCAGGGCCTCGGCTGCGGCCTCGTCGACCTGCACTTCGCGGCCCTGGCGCCGCAGGAAATTCAATGCCAGGTGCCGGGTGATGCTGAAGATCCAGCCCCGGGCGTCGCCGCGCAGCGGATCGAAGCTGGCGGCGCCGGTCCAGATCTTGAGGAAAGCGTCGTGCACGATGTCTTCGGCCAGCGCGGTATCGTGCACCAGGCGCCTGGCCACGCCCAGCAGGCGCGGGCCTTCCTGCTGGTACAACGCCTGCAGCGCCTGACGCTCGCCGCGGGCGCAGGCGGCGAGGCTGGCTTCATAGTCGAACAGCGTCTCGGGCAAGGACACAGGTTTTGGCCGTCTACAGGTGGTCAGCGCCCCAGCCGGGTGGCCGGGGCTCGCGAAAGGCAGCGTAGACGAGTTCAGGTCCGGCCATTTCGCTGTTTGTGTTACCGCTTATTTGGCGGCCCAGAAAATATAGTCAGCCTGGTATTGCACCTGCTCGCGCTGGCCCTTGTTGGCGCTGGTGCAGGCCGCGCTCGGCGCCACGCCACCCTTGAGCGCCACCCGCTGGACATAGCTGACGCCGGTCATGGCGCCCTTGCCGTCGGCCGGGTTGGCCTTGACCAGTTGATAGGGCAGGTTGCCTGCGCTGGAGGGGGCGACCGCCACCTGGGTGCCGGTGATTGTCGAGCCGTCCTTGGCCTGCCAGGTGGCGGGAGGGCCAAAGTAGCTGCCGACCGGCTTGCCGCTGCGATCATTGAGCACCGCCTTGGGACCGACGAAAAACCATTCGGTCTGGCCGGCGGCGTTGTCCTTGTCCCGGCATTCATAGGTGATCTCGCCGACGCCGACGGTTTCCAGGGCGATGGTGTGCCCGGCAGGCACCCGCACGCTTTCCGGCAGCTCGGTCTCGGCCTGGGCGGCGGGCATCGCCAGGAGCCAGGCGCTGGCGGCAAGGGGAGTGGCGACAAGGCTGAACAAGTGTTTGGCATTCATGGGTAGCGCTCCAGAAAGGGGGGGGTAGCCGGGCAGCATCAGGGGGCTGCTGTCTGTACTACCCGCCAGGCGGCGATCTGGATGCAGGGTGCGGAAAATAAATATCCGGGCCTTAACGGCCGCTCGCATCAGGCGCCGGCAAGTCCCGCGCGCAGTGCCGCAGGCGCGCCGCCTCGTCCGCTTGCAGCACCCGCTCGGCCGGGGTCAGGGTCCGTTCGGCATAGACCCGGCTGACAAACAGGATGGCATCGTTGCCGTCCGGCTCGGTGGGGTAGTCCGGGTGGGCGCTGATTTGCCCGAGCAGCGCCTGGGTCACCGGCAGTACATGAAAGTGCACGCTGAAGCCCTTGGAGAACCCCAGTTTGTAGAACACCACCTTGACGGGCGCGTATTGCGCCTGCAGCAGGCTCTCGGTCCAGGCCAGTGCCGGGCCGAGGGCGAGCAGCGCCTGGGGCGCGAGGTCAACGATGTCGCTGGCCTCGGCGACCGAGGAAACGATCAAACTGCCCGGATAGCGGGCGTCACGGCGATAACTGACCTGCCAGTGTTCGCTCGACAGGATGTGCAGCGGGTCCATGCAGAAGGCTCTCTTTCGTCTAGGGGTGATTGAAACTGTACAGGGTGCAGGGGTAGCCATCGGCGCTGATGGCTTGGCAATCGAAGGTACCACCGCTGAGGGTGGGCATGACCCTGGCCCAGAACATCCGTGCCGGCTGGTTGGCGTCGATATGGACGATTTGCCAGGCGCCCGGCAGTTGCTCGAGCAATCGGGCGCTGACCGCGCGCCCCAGGCCCTGGCCGCGAAACCTGTGGCTGATAAACAGGTAGCCCAGGTTGTAGCGGGTGCTCGCCGCGTGCACCCGGTCATCGACGCAGGCCATCCCGGCCAGCTCGCCGTCGACACGGATCAGCCATGGGCGGGTATGGGGCGAGCGCCAGTAGTCGTCCTGGGACTGGATCTCGTACAGGCCGTGGCGCCCGAGTTTGAGGGGCAGCCAGGCGCTGAGTTCATAAAGGTAGAACTGCAACAGATGGTCGAGGATATCCAGTTCGTCGCGCTGGGCCGGGCAGAGTTCGAAGGCCGGCATCAGGCGCCACCGGGCCGTGGGTGGTGGGCGAGGTAGTCCTCGGCGTCCAGGCGATACAGCAGGCTGGGCGCGAGGTCGGGGAAATCCTCGAGTTCGCCGTACAGGCTCAGCCCCAGGCGTTCCAGGGCGCGCCGCGAAGGCAGGTTGTCGGGGCGCACCAGGCCGATTACGGCCGGGCGTTGCAGGCGGTGGAACGCCAGTTCCAGGGCGGCGGTCGCCATCTCGTTGGCATAGCCCTGGCCCCAGGCGGGCACCGCCAGGCGAAAGTACAGGTTGAGCCCGGTGCGTTCGCCAAAGCGCGAATCCATGATCCCGCCAAACCCCAGGATCTCTTCAGGGCGTTCACGCCGGCACAGCGCCCAGTAACCAAACCCCTGTTGTCGCCAGTGTTCGATCCAGCCCTGCACCTTGTCCCGACAGGCGTCGCGGCTGGCTGCGCCATTGGGGTTGAAGCGGTTGGTTTCGGGGTCGCCATGGATCGAATGGACCGCATCCAGGTCGGCCAGGGTCGGCATGCGCAACAGCAGGCGTGGGGTGTACAGCGGCGGGACGGGGCGCATCGGCTTATTCCATGGGCGCGGCTTGGGGCCGGGGGCAGTTTTCTTCAATACAGGGGGCGGGCCGGGCATCTACCGTGCTGGCCAGACATTGTGATGGGGAGAAGGTAGGTGATGAGCGTTATATTTTCCATGGCGGCCTTTGCCCTGGCCTGTTCGATTACCCCCGGCCCGGTGAATATCGTGGCCTTGAGTGCAGGTGCCCGGTTCGGTTTGCGGGCCAGCCTGCGGCATGTGACCGGCGCGACCCTGGGCTTCATTCTGTTGCTGGTGCTGATCGGCCTGGGGCTGCATGAGCTGTTGTTGCGCTGGCCGTGGCTGACCCGGGGGATCCAGCTGTTTGGCGTGGGCTTTTTGCTGTTCATGGCCTACAAGCTGGCGCGGGACAGTGGCCAGATCGACACCCAGGGCAACGGTCGGGCGCCGTCGATGCTGTATGGCGCGCTGATGCAGTGGCTCAATCCCAAGGCCTGGCTGGCCTGCGTGGCCGGGATGGGGGCCTTTGCCGCCAATGGCGAGGCTCGGCTGGTGTGGCTGTTTGCGGCGGTGTACCTGGTGATCTGCTACCTGTCGGTGGCCTGCTGGGCCTACGCCGGCACCTTCTTGCGCCAGTACCTGGAACACCCCGGGGGCGTGCGCCGTTTCAACCGCAGCATGGCTGCATTGCTGGTGCTGAGTGCCGGCTACCTGCTGCTGCCCTGAGTCAGGCGCGGTACTGCCCGGGCGTCGCTGACAGGTGCTGCTTGAACGCGCGTTGCAGGTGGGCCTGATCGGCAAAGCCGGCTTCGGCGGCCACTTCGGCGATCGCCGCGCCCTGGCGCAGCCGCAGGCAGGCGAGTTGCACCCGCTGGTTGACCAGGAAAGCGTGGGGCGTCATGCCGTAGTGCTGCTTGAACGCACGGTTCAGGTAAGACGCCGACAGCTCCGCGGCCTGGCAGATATCGTGCATTTTCAGGGCGCGGGTACAGTTGTCGCGGATGTAGTCGGCGGCGCGTTCCAGCTTGTGCCTGGGCTCGGGCAGCGGCGCGCAACCGGGCTCGAGGTGCTGGTGCAAGGTGCGGAAAAAATCCGCGACCTGCTGCTGTTTGTCCAGGCTCGACAGCTGTTCATCCAACAGCACGGCATAGAGCTGGTTGACCCGGGCAAACAGCTGCGGGTCGTTGCTCAACGGCGTGGAATAGGGCTGGAAACCCGGGCCCTGGCTGAACCCTGTCTGTTGCTGCAAGGCCGTCAGCCAAGGGGTGTCGACATACAGCATGCGGTACGACCAGGGCTGGTCCTCGATCGGGTTGCAGGCGTGCACCACGCCTGGGTTGATCAGCACCACGCTACCGGTGCTGACGTGAAAGGTGCGGTGCTCATGCACGTAGGTGCTGTGCCCGGCGGTGATGGTGCCGAAGGAGAATTGTTCGTGGGAGTGCCGGGCATAGCAGGCCTTGCGGCCATCGGCGATGGCCCGGGCCTCGATAAAAGGCAAGGCTGCATCGCGCCAGAAATGGGGTGCCTGGTCGAAGTGCTGGGCGCCTGACGGCTTCATCGCGGGGCTTCCTTGGGGCGGGCCGGGGTGAACGAGTGTCAGGCGCCGGCCCGGCCGGATCAAGTGTTTTCAAACCTGTAGCCGCTGCCGAGCTTCGCCGGCTCGGCAGCGGCTACAGGTCAGGTCAGAAATCCCATTTGGTGGTCAGTTGCAGGCTGCGGGGTTCGCCATAGAAGCCGGTGCTGAAGTTGCCAATGCCGGTGTAGTACTTCTTGTCGAAGAGGTTCTTCACGTTGAGGGTCGAGCTCAGGTGCTGGTTGAACTGGTAGCGGGCCATGGCGTCGACCAGGAAGTAGCCGTCCTGGGTAAGGCGTGAGTCATGGCCGCCGTTGACCGTGTCGTTCGGGTCGGGCTGGAACACATTGCCGTAGAACTCGCTCTGCCAGTTGACGCCGCCGCCGATGGTGAGTTTCTGCAGGGCGCCGGGCAACCGGTAGCTGCTGAACACCCGGGCCACCTGCTGCGGCGCGGTGCTGCGCAGGACCGAGCCATAGACATAGTCGTTGTTGACGTCGCGGGTGTGGTTATAGCTGTAGCCGGCGCTGAGGTTCCAGCCTTCCAGCAGCTCGCCGGCCAGTTCCAGTTCGAAGCCCTTGGTGGTGGCGCCCTCGGCGGCGCGGTAGATGGCGTCGGTGCCGAAGCCGCTGACGATCTGCGCAACGTTGTCCTGCTCGATCCTGAACACGGCGAAGCTGGCATTGACCCGGCCGTCCAGGTACTCGGCCTTGATCCCGGCCTCGTAGCTGTCGCCTTCGATGGGGTCGAGGACCTGCCCGCTGGCGTCCTTGCTCATTTGCGGTTGATAGATATTGGTGTAGCTGGTGTACACCGAGTACGTGTCGTTGAGGGCATAGACCACGCCCGCGTAAGGCGTCACTACCCCGGTCTGGTGGTAGCCGGTGCGCATGTCGGCCTGGGCCGGGTCGTAGAAGTCGGTGAAGTCCGAGGCTTTGAAGTCACTGATCCGCCCGCCCAGGATCAGCGACAGGTCGTCGGTGGGTTTCAGCCGGGTGGCGAGGTAGGCGCCGGTCTGGCGTTTGCTGATCTTGTCGCTGCCGGCGCGGGGAATATCCGGCTTGGCGAACTTGCCGTTCCAGTCATAAATGCTGCTGCCGAGCAGCGGGTACACCGAACCGTAGACCGGGTCGTTCTGGCGCGCGTTCATCGAGGTGAAACCGGCGATCAGCTCATGTTCGCGGCCGAGCAGGGTGAAGGGGCCGCTGAGGTTGATGTCGATATTGTCCTGGGTCTGGTCACCGACGAACTTGCCCATGTACATGAACATGCCGTCACCGGTGGCCGCATCCGGGTTGCCGCCGCTGGCCGAGCCGAGCAGGGTGTCGTGCTCGCGGTGCTTGCGGTCGTAGCTGACTTTGAGTTTCCAGTCGTTGGCCAGCTTCTGTTCCAGGGACGCGAACAGGGTCTGTGTCTGGAAGTCGCGGCGGCTCCAGTCGGTGCCGGGGTTGAAGGAGCGCGAGAAACGGGTGCGCGAGCCGTCGCTGTTGTACATCGGGAAGCCGGTCCAGCTGGCACCGCGAGAGCGGGTGTTCTGCTGGTACATGCCGAAGGTCAGCAGGGTGTCGGGGGTCAGGTCCATTTCCAGGACGCCGTAGGCGATGTCCTTGGTGTTCTGGTAGTGGTCGAGGTTGGATTGGCGTTCCTGATAGACCCCGACAAAGCGCCCGCGCACGTTGCCGCTTTCGGTCAGCGGGCCGGAGATATCGCCCTCGCTGCGGTAGTTGTCCCAGGAGCCGACGGTACCGGTGACCGAGGCCTTGAAGTCCCGGGTCGGGCGTTTGCGGATCAGGTTGACCGTGGCCGATGGGTCGCCCGAGCCGGTCATCAGGCCGCTGGCGCCCTTGATGATTTCGACCCGGTCGAAGGTCGCCATATCGGTGCTGGTGGTGCCGTAGTCGTAGACCCCGTCGTAGGTCGAGTTGACCCCGTCGTACTGGAAGTTGGTGATGGGCATGCCCCGGGTCGAGAACTCCCAGCGCTCGCTGTCGTAGTTCTGCACGCTGACCCCGGGGGCGCGACGCAGCGTGTCGGCAATGCTGGTGGCGCCCTGGTCATCCATTTGCTGGCGGGTGATCACGGTCACCGACTGCGGCGTTTCGCGCAGGGACAGGGCCAGGCCGGTGGCCGACGACGTGGCGCCGGTGGTGTAGGACTGGGTGCCCTCGGTGGTGGCGCCCAGGCCCTGGGCCGAGACAGTGGTGGCCCCCAGTTCCACGCGCCCACTGCCCTCGGGCAGGCTCTGCAGCACATAGCCGCCGCTGCTCAGGGGCTGTGCTTGCAGGCCGGAGCCCTGGAGCAGGCGCTGCAAGCCTTCAGCGACGCTGTAGTTGCCGCTGAGCCCGGCGCTGCGCTTGCCCTGTGCCAGCTCGTTCTGCCCGGCGAGGAAGATCCCGGCCTGTTCGCAGAAGCTGTTGAGTGCCGTCACCAGCGACCCCGGGGCAATGTTGAAGGCGCGGGTCTGGTGTTCACTGGCGGGCGCTTCGGCGGCCTGGGCCGGCAGGGGTGCCAGGCACAGCAGGGCGGCGGGGATGGCCAGGGCCAGGGGGCGCAACGGGAAGCGCAAACGCAGGGTGGTGGGTGACGGCATGGGGGTCCCTTTGGATCAATTCGATCGGCAATGTGAGTGCTGCTAAGGGGTTAACCGAAGCAAACATCGAAAAGGGAACCGCAGGTCAAAAAAAATCTTCAGGCGCTCATGCCCTGGCTTCGAGGCTGACCCACCAGGGCGCCAGGCGCCGGACCCGGATCGGCAGCGCGGCCTCCAGCAGACGCAGGGCCTGATCGCTGTCGTGCAGCGGGAACGAGCCCATCACCGCCAGGTGCGCAATGGCCTGATCGCAGCCCAGGTGCCCGCTGCGGTAATGCCCAAGCTCTTGCACCAGTTGCCCCAGGGCCAAGTTGTCGGCCAGCAACAGGCCTCGGCTCCAGGCTTCGCGGGCGGCGCTGGCGTGCTGACTCGGGCCCAGGCTGCAGCGGTCGAAGGCCAGTTGCCGGCCGGCCTCGACCACCTGCACCTGGCCACCGTCGGCGGTGCGCACCTCGACCGCCCCGGCATACACATTGAGCAGGGTGCGTTGCGGCTCCCGGCGCACACTGAAGCGCGTACCGAGCGCGCGCATCTGCCCGTGCTCGCTGTGCACCAGGAAGGGCCGTTGCAGCGCATCCCGGGCGGTGTCGATCAGCACTTCACCCAGGTGCAGGCGCAGCAGGCGTTGCTGCGGGTCGTAGCGCACGTCCAGGGCGCTCAAGGCATTGAGCCAGATCCGGCTGCCGTCGCTGAGCAGCGCTTCGCGGGTTTCGCCGGTGCCGGTGGTGTAGTCCGAACTCCAGCGGCTCAGGGCATCGGGCAGCGCGGTGCCGCGCCAGGTGCCCCAGCCCAGCAGGCTGGCGCCGCCGAGCAAGAGCAGGCCACGCATACTCTGGCGGCGTGACAGCCCCGCGCGAGCGCCGTGGCGCAGGGCCTGGCTGGCGGCCTGTTGTTCGCCGGCGACCTGCAGTGGCGCAAAACGCTGGCTGACCCGCTCCACGTAACACCAGGCCTGCTGGTGTTCCGGGTTCTGTTCGATCCACTGCTGCCAGCGCTGGCGCTCGTGCTCGGTGGCCTGCGGATCGTGCAGCTGCACGAACCATTGCGCGGCCTGTTGCAGGCTGGCGTGGCTCAGGGTGCCGCGCCTGGCTTCATTGGCCATGGGTCATTGCACCAGCAGGCCGTCGAGCTCGGCTTCGAGCATCGCGCAGTGCATCAGGGCCTGGGCCAGGTATTTCTTGACCATGCGTTCGCTGACGCCGATTTCCACGGCGATGGCCTTGTAGGGCATGCCGTGCAGTTGCGCGAGGACAAAGGCGGCGCTGACCCGCTGCGGCAGGCGCGCGAGCATGGCATCCACTTCGTACAGGGTCTCGATGATAATCGCCCGCTGCTCCGGCGACGGTTGCAGTGGCTCGGGGCGCGCGGCAAGGGCCTGCAACCAGGCCTGTTCCAGTTGCCGGCGGCGCCAGTGATCGATGCACAGGCCACGGGCAATGGTTGCCAGGTACGAACGCTGGTGCACCACGCAGGCCAGCACCGGCGGGCGCTTGAGCACCCGGACGAAAATGTCGTGGGCCAGGTCGGCGGCGTCGCAGGCGTTGCTCAGGCGACGGCGCAGCAACTCGTACAGCCAGCGATGGTGGGTGCTGTAGAGGGTCTGGACCAGGGCGGTATCGGGGGGCAGGGGTGAAAGCACGATGTCCATCCGGCGTGGGGGCGCCTTGGGTGCAAATAGGAATTGATCGCGATTTAAGCAAAAGGGTCAGTCCGGTGCAAATGATATTGGTTTGCTTTTGCATCGGGTTCGTTTCAGTAACCGGTGCTTGCCGTTAAACTGCGCGCCCCCGATTGTTTTGCAAGGATGCCGCTCCCCATGTCTATCCGCCCCGTGCTGGTGGTTGCCGGCCTGCTGCTGGCCACTGCGGCCGCCGCCGAGCCGCTGGTGTATCAGTTGACTGACCCGGCGCAGAAATACCGCGTCGAACTGCGTTTTGCCCAGCCCCCGGCCGACAGCTACGAATCGGCGCCGGCCACGGTCAGCCTGCGTGACAAAACCAGTGGCGAACTCCTGCAAACCCTGGATTCGCCTGCCGCTTATGCCACCCTCAAGCAGGACGGCAGCCTGTCCACCGGGCAGGCGCCGATGTACGGCGACCAGAGCGCGCTGTTTTTCGATGACTTCAACTTTGATGGCGAACAGGACCTGGCCCTGCGCAATGGCAGCGAGGGCGGTTATGGCGGGCCGTCCTACGATGTCTACCTGTTCGACCCCGGCACCCGGCGCCTGCAACTGAGCCCGGCGTTTTCCGACCTGACCCGTAATGGGCAGTTGGGCATGTTCGACACCGATCGCCAGGCCCAGCGCCTGCACACCTGGTCCAAAAGCGGCTGCTGCTGGCATCAGGACGCCAGCTGGAAGGTGGAAAACAACCTGCCGCTGATGGTCGAGGAGCGGATCGAGCAGGGCTACACCCCAGCGCCCGAGGAGGGCTTCATGCCCCGGGGTTATTTCAACGTCACCTACCGTGCCCTGGTCGACGGTCAGTGGCAGGAGCATTCACGACTCGAGAGCCCGGTCAGCGAGGCGCCGCAAGTGTTCAGGGGCACCCTCGAGGGCAAGATTCCGGTCGAGCTCTGGTGGCAGCGCCAGGGCGAAGTGCTGGTGGGCGAAGTGCGTTATCCCAGAGGCGGCAGCGGCCAGCCGATCCTTCTGGTGGGGGGCGACTATGAGACCGGCAGCGTGACCCTGGTGGAGTCCGGCAGCCATGGCGAGATCACCGGCACCTGGTATGTGCAGACCGAAAACAACCCGCAGGGCAAGCGTGAGGCGGTCTGGGTCCAGGGCGCGAAGCGCTTTAACGGGATGCTGCAGGAAACCCCTGGCAAGGTCGCCGAGGACAAGCTCGGGCCGGTGGCCGATGAGCAGCGCAGCGGACGCTACCTGATGCGTGACGCTGCCGAACAGCGCAGCGCCGAGTTGATCCTGACCCTGGTGCCCGGCACCGAGCCCCATGCCCTGGGCAGTGTCGATGTGAGCATGCGCCTTGAACGCCCCGGCGTGGCGCCGCTGCTGATGCAGCAACGGGTGCCGCTGACCGCCAGCAACCTGGCTATAGTCTGGGACCCGCAAACCCGGCGCGGCTACCGCTTGCAGTTGCTCAAGGGCGCGCTGCTGATGTCGGGCAACTACGAGTACCGCGACTTGCGCGGGACCTACGTCAAGCAGCCCTGAGCCACGAGGAAAATAGCCCTTGCGGGTCGGTGTTTCTTCAGTGTTAGCTTCACTCTCGGCAGCTTTCGAGCAGGCCAGCGCTTGTCCGGGTGTTGCAAGGGAGGGGTAACCAGATGCCGAAAACCCTGTTCAGGCTGTTCTTCACCCATCGCCTGGCGGCCCTGGCGGGCGCCGAGTCGTTGCGGGCGATTCGTGAAGGGTTGTTGTGGTTGCTGCCTTGCCTGCTGGTCTCGGCCAGTTTTCTGATCCTGGCCCAATGTGCCCGCGCCCTGGGCCTGCCGGTGCAGGTGTCGGAGATGTTCGCCGGCCTGCATACCCAGATCAACTCGGTGCTACCGCTGCTGGTGGCAACGTCCATCGGCTACATGTTGGCCATCCGCTACCGCTTGCCGCAATTGCCCGTGGCCCTGCTGTGCCTGGCCCATGTGGTGATCGCCAGCTATCTGTTGCGTGATTACCCGTTGGCGGCGGCGACCTTCGTCCTGTTCATCGCCATCGCGTCGCCCCTGGTCACGGTGCCGATCATTGCCTGGCTGCACCGTCGGCGCTGGACCCGCCTGGTGCACGAAGACCTGGTGGGCTACAACCTCAAGGGCACCATCAATATGGTGCTGCCGGGGGCGGTGACCGTGCTGCTGCTGGTGTGCGTGCTGCAATTGCTGCTGCAGATTCCGCAGTTCGCCTACATGCAGCAGCCCATGAGTCTCGGCTCGCTGGACAGCCCCTACCGCAGTGCGGCCTTGCTGACCTCGGCCAATTCGATCCTGTGGTTTTTCGGGATTCATGGCTCGTACGCCATGCAGCCACTGTTCGACGTGATGGACCAGGCCGTGGCGATGAATGCCAGCGACCTGGCCGCCGGGCAACCGGTGCGCTTCGCCCTCAACAGCGGCCTGCTGGGTTGCTTCGCCTTTATCGGGGGCTCGGGCGGATCGCTGGCCCTGGTGCTGGCCATCCTGCTGTTTTCGCGCAATCAGTCGATGCGCCTGCTGGCGGTGGCGAGCCTGCCGCTGTCGCTGTTCAACGTCAACGAACTGTTGCTGTTCGGCTTGCCGATCATCCTCAATCCACGCCTGCTGGTGCCTTTTGTGCTGGTGCCGATGGTCAACGCCACCCTGGCGCTGGGCGCGGTGCAACTGGGCTGGGTGGCGCCGTCGGTGGCCACGGTGCCGTTCACTGCACCGGTGCTGCTCAATGCCTATCTGAGCACTCAGGGCGACTGGGGCGCGGTGTTGCTGCAGGTGGTGCTGCTGGGCCTGGGCACCGTGATTTATGTGCCCTATGTACGCGCGATTCAGCGCCAGAGCGCGGAGAACGCCAAGGTCTACCTGAGGACCTTCGACACCACCTTTCACGGCCTGGAAGAAAAGGGCCGTCTGTTCGAACTCGATCCGGTGGTGGCCTCCTATAAGGCCGCGGCCCTGCGCGCCCATGCGTTCTCCCGGGTGCAGCAGCTCAGCGAGTACGAGTTCCACCTCGAGTACCAGCCCCAGGTGTCCCAGCGCACGGGGCTCTGCACCGGCTGCGAGGCGTTGCTGCGGGCGCGGGATCGCGGCGGCAGCGAGCAGTCGCCCTGGGAACTGTTGCAGTGGCTGGGCCAGGCCAAGCTGATGGCGGATGTGGACTTCTGGGTCGCCTCTCAGGCGGTGCGCCAGCACCTGAGTTGGCAGAAAAGCGGTTTCGAACTGCCGATCACGATCAATATTTCCGGCGCGACCCTGGCCTCCGCCGAGCACAGCGAACGCCTCCTGGAAATCCTCGCCCGGGCCCAGGGCCGGGTCTCGGTGGAGGTCACCGAAGATGCGCTGGTGGGCGATGTGCTGATCACCCAGCGCCTGATCGGCAAGCTGCATGCCATGGGTGCTCGGTTTTATATCGACGATTTTGGCACCGGCTTTTCCGCCTTGAGTTACCTGCATCAGTTTGCCGTGGACAGCATCAAGATCGACCGCAGTTTTGTCCTCGCCCAGCACGAAGCCAAGGGCGCCCAGGTGCTCAATGGCCTGTTGCGGTTCTGCGAGACCCTGGACCTGGGAGTGGTGGTCGAAGGCGTCGAAACCCGCGAGCAACTGGACTTTCTACAGTCCAGCTCGGAGCTGATCATCCAGGGCTGGTACTTCAGCAAGGCCTTGCCGGCGGCGCAGATCCCCCAATTTGTGATCGACACTGCGCAGCGCGTGCAGGCCACGCGCCGACCGTTGACCGAAGGCTGAGGAAGCGGCCTCAGCGCCGGGCGGCGGGGCCGGTAAAGTCGATGCAGTCCGGGCGCGGCAACGCTTGCCAGGCCTCCAGGTCGGCCTGATCGGCGGCGCGCAGCCACAGGCCGTGATGCTCGATCAGCGGCTCGGCGGGCAGGCTCAGCAACTGGGCCAGGTCGAGCTTCAGCAGGTGGCCGGAATCGCTATCGCGCTCGGGCTGCCAGTCCCGTTCAAACAGGCGAACACTCAGGCGGTCGCCGACAAACGCTTCGAACTGCGGCCGGTTGTGCAACGGCTGCGCCGCGATGCGCAGGCTGCGCTCGCGCACATCGAGCAGCAGCAACTGCCAGCCCCGGCCGTTTTGATCGCGTCCCTGGGTCTCGCTCAACAGGCGGGTCAGTGCCAGGTAGCGCCCGTCCCCGGACCAGATCATCGACGGCGCCAGGTCCTTCAGCGCGCAACCCGAGGCCGTCAGCAGGTGCCCGCCGAGGCGCGGCATGCTCGGCCGCAGCCAGCTGTCGGCGTACTCGGTCTGGCAGCCGAACAGCCAGGCGGCATCCTCCCCGCCAGGGCTGGGCTGGATGAAATCGCCGTCGGCCACCGCGGCTTGCGGGCGCTGCACTCGACGCCAGTCCGGCAGGCGCTGCAGGTGTCCAGCTTCGATCTGCAAGGTCGCGACCTGGTAGTACAGGCGTGAGTCCTCGCGGTAACGGCAGAACGACGCGGCGGTTTCGGCAGGGCCTGCCGGCTGGTTGCAGCGCTGTAACGGGTGGCTGTGCAGCGACTGGTCAAGGCGTCCGGCAATCAGCGCCAGGCTCAGGCGGGCATCGCGAAAATCGAGGATTCGCGCCGCGAGCATGGGCGGACCTGGGATCAGCCGACGCTGTTGCACATCCGCCACCAGCACCTGGCCGGCCACCGCTGGGGCCTGGGTAAAGGGCAGCAGGGCCAGGTAGCGCTGGCAGGTGGATACCCGGTGGTCGAGCAGCCAACTGCCCGGCAGGCTCCAGTCGCCGATCTGGCACTGGTAGCCGCCGAGGCCGTCCGGGTTGTCGCTGAGCCAACTGAAGCGAGCCCGCACCTCGTCGAGCAAGGGCTGGGATTCGATCTGGGCGCTGCCGCGCTGGCCCTGGCTGTCCAGCGGCAGCACCAGGCGGATCCGCGCCAGGGGCAGGTCGGCGACCTGGACCCGGCCCAGGGCGTCATGGCCGACCTGAGTCTGGGTGTCGCCGTGGATGCTCTGCAGTTGGTAGCCGTAGGTCCCGTAGTCCGGCTGGGCGCAGTCGAGGTAGGCGTCGAAGCGCAGGTGCTGATGGTCCAGGGCCAGCAGGCTGTACCAGTAGAAGGACGGCTCCTGCGGGCTCGCCTGCCAGGGCTCGGGCAGCGCCCGCCAGCCCCGGTCGAGTTGCCACAGCCAATAGCCGCGGGTGTCGCTGGCCGGGTCGTCGGCCAGGCAGGCAAACCCGTCGCCGGCCGCGCTCCACACCCGCGGGCTGTCGGCCCCGAGCAGCAGGCCGGAAGGCTGGCCGTCGAGGCTCAGGTGATAGCGGGGGCTGCGCAACGGCTCCAGGGGTCGCTCCAACGTGCGCAGGCTGTCAGGCAGGGCAATCTGCCCCGTCAGGCTGTGCTTGCCCTCGGGGCTGTGTTCTTCCAGCCCGACCCGGGCCACGGCCTGCTGCCAGGCGCCGGGCTCGAGCCACAGGTCGGCGATCGGCACCAGGTCCACCGCCCGCGCGCCCTGCAGCAAATCTTGCAGCGGGTCCTGGCGCGTGCCGTTGTCCACCAGCGGGCTGTAGCGACCGCCGAGGCCCGCTGCATCGAAGCGATCGAGTTCCCAGAACTCACTGTGGGCGCAGTGATAGACCCGGCGCTGCTGGCGGTCGAGTATCACCAGCCCCCAGTTCTGGCGCGACGGCACTGGGGCGGCGAAGTAGCGCCCGTCCTCGCTGAAGCGCGCCGAGGCGCCCAGGCCCTCCAGCAGCACACCATCGGGGAACAGGTAGTCGCAATAGGTCGGGCCGCCCATGGCGATTTCACCCTGGTTGAACACCCGGATCGGCTCGCCTTCCGGGGTCACTTGCGGTTCGTTGCCGCCCCAGGCGCTGGGGCCGGAGCCGCCGTTGTCGCCCTGGGTGACGCGGGCCAGGCCCAGGCGCCGCTCCAGACTGCTGATAGCCGCCATCCCGGCAACGATGCTGACAAACGCCGCGGCAATGTCCCAGTACGCCGGCAGCGCCCGGCCCAGGCTGAACCCCAGGCCGAACACCGCGCTGATCAGCAGACGGATCCAGCCCTGGGCCAGGGTGCTCCAGCCCAGGCGCGCGCTGAGCCAGGCCAGCAGTGCGCAGCTGGCGACCACTAGTAACGCCAGGGGCGGCGGCAGCAGGGTGACAAAAAAGATCGGCAGCAGCAGTGCCAGCAATTGCCAGAGCAGCTGCAGCAACAGGCGGCCCAGGCTTTTTTCGGCACTGACGGGAGCGGGACGGTTAGCCACCAGGAGACATCCTTGTGCGCAAGAGGGGACGGCGCCCAAGGGGGCGGGCGCTAATCGGGCAAATCTACGCCTTTGGCGCAGAAAAAGGCAGCCTGGCTTTATGGGTCATTATGACTGCGTAGATAGTCATAAGGACTTCGAAAATAAGATGTCATTATGACTCGAATGATTTTATCTAGCTGAATTTAAAGGCGTTATTGGTTGGCATGAATACTGATACTACAAGGCTATATCCGAAGCGCTGTCGAGGAGTATCCATGATGATCCGTGACTTCAGTTCACCGCAGCAGGTCCTGCAGCTGTCGAGCAAGGTGCTGGCCCTGGGCGCGTTGTTATTGGTGGTGGGCGTGTATGGCGCCTATTTCTATTCGGGGCCGGCGCCGATTGGCGCATTGGTGTCCCTGCACACCCTGGTGATTCTCGGGCCGACCTTGCTCAAGGTCGGTTATGTCATGCGTTTACTGGCCCAGCGCCGGTTGTACGCAGAGCAGGGGAGTGCAGCCTGTGTCATGGCGTAAGTCTTACCTGAGCTGGACCGGTCGGCCGCTGTGGAGCCTGGGCTTTCGCCCGTTTTTTCTCGCCGGGGCCGGCTTTGGCTGCATCGCCCTGGCGCTCTGGGGGATGTGGCTGTACGGGCGTTTGCCCGGCGTGCAGCCGCTGGGCGGGATGCTGGCCTGGCATCGACACGAGATGCCCTTTGGTTTCGCCACGGCGATCATTGCCGGTTTTCTGCTGACCGCGGTGCCGAACTGGACCGGGCGCCCCGGCATCAGCGGCGGGCCGTTGTTCGGGCTGTGGCTGGTCTGGCTGGTGGCGCGCCTGGCGTGGTGGCTGCCGTTGCCGGCTCCGCTGCTGCTCGGGCTGCAAGGGCTGTTTTTACCGCTGCTGGCGTGGGTCCTGGGCCGTGAACTGGTGGCCGCCGACAAACGCGACAATTACCCGATCGTCGCGGTGCTGGGGCTGTTGGCGCTGTGCCAGGGCCTGACCCTGTGGGGCATCGCCGAGAATGACCTGGCTTATCAGCGGCGCGGCGTGCTGGCGGCCCTGTGGCTGGTGGCGGCGCTGCTCAGTGTGATTGGCGGGCGGGTGATTCCGTTCTTTATCCAGCGCGGCCTGAACCGCCCGGCCAGCCCGGCGGACCGCCCCTGGACCACGCGCCTGCTGTTGATCACCACGTTGCTGCTGGCGCTGTCCATCGGCCTGGGCCTGGGTGAGCTGCCGACGCCCTGGCTGGTGCTGCCCTATGGTTTGCTCCTGGTCTTGCACGTGCGGCGGCTGTGGCGTTGGCATGACCGCGGCCTGTGGCGCGTGCCGCTGTTGTGGTCGCTGTACTCGGCCTATGCCTGGCTGGCCCTGGCGGCGCTGGCGATGGGGCTCTGGCACCTCGGTGTATTGCCGTACCAAAGCCTGGCCAGCCATGCCCTGGCGGTGGGCGGGTTGGGCGGTCTGGTGCTGGCGATGATCGCCCGGGTCAGCCTGGGGCATACCGGGCGCCCCCTGCGCGCGCCGATAACGGTGGTGATCGGCTTTGGCCTGATGCTGCTGGCGGCCTTGTGTCGGGTGCTGCTGGTGCCGTTCAACGGCTGGGCGCTGGGGTTGTCGGCGGCCTTGTGGTGCGCGGCCCTGGCTTTGTTTCTGCTGAGTTACAGCGGGTTGTTGCTCAAGCCCAGGCTTTGAGCCTTGAGGTGCCTGGAGGGCGGACGTCGGCGGCGGATCGGTAAAACGGTTGGGAGTGAAAGGGGGCGGTGGTCTACGCTAAGCAAAAAAGTTAGCCGCCCAATGGAGTTCGCGATGTTGTCCCCAGCCAAGCCCGCCAATGAAGCTGCGCGGGTGAAGACCCTACATGCATTGAAGCTGCTCGATACCGAGGCCGAAGAGCGTTTCGACCGGCTGACCCGCCTGGCCAAGCGCCTGTTCGGCGTGCCCATTGCTCTGGTCAGCCTGGTGGACAGCGAGCGCCAGTGGTTCAAGTCCTGCATGGGCCTGGAGGCCAGTGAAACCTCGCGGGATATCTCATTCTGCGGGCATGCGATTCTCGGCGAGCAGATCCTTTTGGTCAGCGATGCCGAGCTCGACGACCGTTTCCATGACAACCCACTGGTGGTCGGCGAGCCGGGGATTCGCTTCTACGCCGGCTGTCCGCTGACCGTGGCCGATGGCAGCAAGCTCGGCACCCTGTGCCTGATCGACGTCAAGCCACGGGATCTCGACGACGAGGAGCGCGGGCTCCTGCGCGACCTGGGACGCATGGCCGAGCAGGAACTGGCGGCGGTGCAGATGGCGAGCATGGATGAGCTGACCCTGCTGTCCAACCGCCGTGGTTTCGTGGCCCTGGCCCGCTATGGCCTGGCGGCATGCCAGCGCCTGGCCAAACCCGCGACCCTGCTGTTTTTCGACCTCAACGACTTCAAGCAGATCAACGACACCTACGGCCATGCCGAAGGTGACATGGCACTCAAGACTTTCGCCGATGTGCTGCGCATCGCCTTTCGCGAAAGCGACGTGATCGGCCGCCTGGGTGGCGACGAGTTCGTGGCGCTGCTGACCGGTTCCAACCATATCGAGACCTCGGCGATCATGGCCCGCCTGCAAGAGATCCTCGACGAGCGCAACACGACCCTGCAGCGCGGCTACGACTTGCGCTTCAGCGTCGGCCTGGTGGAGTACGACCCCGAGAGCCAGCAGAGCGTCGAAGACCTGCTGGCCGAGGCGGACAAGGCGATGTACGTGCACAAGCAGGCGCTGCGCAAAAAACTTTGATCGGGGCCTTGGCGAAGCTGTTAACGTCAGGCTCTTTTTCAGCCTGGAAGACGCCCCATGGATGCCCGCGCCAGTGACCTGCTGCACAGCCTGTTGTCGAACCGACGCAGCCAGCGCGATTTCAGTGACCAGGGCCTGGCCCTGGCACAGCTGAACTCGATCCTGCTGGCCGGCCAGGGCAACACCTCGCCCGACGGCAAGCGCGGCGCACCTTCGGCGCATGCCTTGCATCCTCTGCGCCTGCGGGTGATTGCCCGGCGCGTGGAGGGCCTCGCCCCCGGTGTCCACGACTTCGACAGTGCCTCGGCCACCCTGCATCAGGTCGGCCCGGCGTTGAGCCCGGGCAGCCTCAACGCCGCGGCCCTGGGCGATGAAACCTGGCTGGAGCAGGCCGCCGCCGTGGTGGTGATCATCGCTGACCGCGAGTTGGCGATCCGGCATTTTGCCGAGCAGCAGGCCGATGGCCTCCGGGGTGCGCGCTACGTGGATTTCGAGGCCGGCGCGGTGACCCAGAACATGTACCTGGCCGTGACGGCCGTCGGATTGGGCGCGGTGGTGGTGATGGGCTTCGATGACCTGTCGATGAACGCCACCCTGGGCCTCACAGGCAGCGAGGCGGCAGTGGCGTTGTTTTGTGTTGGGCAGCCTCGGCGCTAGGTGAATAGCCACCCAGGGGCGAGGGAGCAAGCTCGCGTTCGGCCGCTTAGCGGTCGCAAGGGGGTGCACTGCGTCGGGTCAGATGCGTCGAGGTGGTAGGGATTGGGCCCGCTGCGCGGGCCAGCGGGAGCAAGCTCCCTCGCCACACAAGGGCAGCATTGCGCTACCCATTAACGGGTTTCGCTTAACGCTGTGGCGAGGGCGGGGCCTTATTCGGCTCCATCGGGCACCAGAAACGCGGCTTCCAGCAACTGCCGGGTGTAGGGGTGTTGCGGCGCGGCGAAGATGTCCCTGGCGTCGCCCTGCTCCACCACCTGGCCGTGCTTGATCACCATCAGTTGATGACTCAGGGCCTTGACCACTGCCAGGTCATGGCTGATGAACAGGTAGGTCAGGTTGTATTTGCTTTGCAGCTTGCGCAGCAGCTCCACTACCTGGCGTTGCACGGTGCGGTCCAGGGCCGAGGTCGGTTCGTCGAGCAGGATCAGCCGTGGCTTGAGCACCAGGGCCCGGGCAATGGCGATGCGCTGGCGCTGGCCGCCGGAGAACTCATGGGGGTAGCGATTGCGGGTCTCGGGGTCGAGGCCGACTTCCTTGAGGGCGTCGATGATTGCCTGTTCCTGCTCGGCCTCGGTGCCGATCTTGTGGATGCGCAGGCCTTCGCCAACGATCTGGCTGACGCTCATGCGCGGGCTGAGGCTGCCGAACGGGTCCTGGAACACCACCTGCATTTCCCGACGCAGCGGGCGCACCTGTTGCTGCGACAGGCTGTCCAGCGCCTGGCCTTCGAAGCGAATCCCGCCCTTGCTGCCGATCAGCCGCAGGATGGCCAGGCCCAGGGTCGATTTGCCCGAGCCGCTTTCGCCGACGATGCCCAGGGTCTGGCCCTGGGGCAGGCTGAAATTGATGCCGTCCACGGCCTTGACGTAGTCCACGGTGTTGCGCAGAAAGCCTTTCTTGATCGGGAACCAGACTTTCAGGTCGTCGACCTCCAGCAGTGGCGGCCCGACTTCGTTGCCGGCCGGGATGCCGCTGGGTTCCGCCGCCAGCAACTCCTGGGTGTAAGGGTGCTGCGGCGAGCGGAACAGCTCGGCGCACGACGCCTGCTCGACAATCCGCCCGCGCTGCATCACGCACACCCGGTGGGCGATGCGCCGCACCAGGTTCAAGTCGTGGCTGATCAGCAGCAACGCCATGCCCAGGCGGGCCTGCAATTCCTTGAGCAGTTCGAGGATCTTCAACTGCACGGTGACGTCCAGCGCGGTGGTCGGCTCGTCGGCGATCAGCAGCTCCGGCTCGTTGGCCAGGGCCATGGCGATCATCACCCGCTGCCGCTGGCCGCCGGAAAGCTCGTGGGGCAGGGCCTTGAGCCGCTTGTGCGGTTCAGGGATGCCCACCAGCTCCAGCAGTTCCAGGGTGCGTCGGGTCGCGACCTTGCCGCTCAGGCCCTTGTGCAGGCCGAGCACTTCATTGATCTGCTTCTCGATGCTGTGCAGCGGGTTGAGGGAGGTCATGGGCTCCTGGAAGATCATCGCGATCCGGTTGCCGCGGATATGGCGGAGGGTCTTCTCTTTCAGGGTCAGCAGGTCCTGGCCGGAATAAGTGATGGTGCCGGAGGGGTGGCGCGCCAGGGGGTAGGGCAGCAGGCGCAGGATCGAGTGCGCGGTCACCGACTTGCCGGAGCCGCTTTCGCCCACCAGGGCCAGGGTTTCGCCGCGCTTGATGTCGAAGCTGATGCCTTCGACCACCCGTTGCTGTTGCTCGCCGACCACAAATTCGACGGCGAGGTCGCGGACTTCGATCAGATTGTCCTGATTCATCTCATTTCCTCGGGTCGAAGGCATCGCGAGCGGACTCGCCGATAAACACCAGCAGGCTGAGCATGATCGCCAGCACGGCAAAGGCACTGATGCCCAGCCACGGAGCCTGCAGGTTGGATTTGCCCTGGGCCACCAGCTCGCCCAGGGACGGTGCGCCCGGGGGCAGGCCGAAGCCGAGGAAGTCGAGGGCGGTCAGGGTGCCGATGGCGCCGGTGAGGATGAACGGCATGAAGGTCATGGTCGAGACCATGGCGTTGGGCAGGATATGGCGGAACATGATCGCGCCGTTCTGCATCCCCAGGGCCCTGGCCGCGCGCACGTATTCCAGGTTGCGCCCGCGCAGAAACTCGGCGCGCACCACGTCCACCAGGCTCATCCAGGAAAACAGCAACATGATCCCCAGCAGCCACCAGAAGTTGGGCTGCACGAAACTGGCAAGGATGATCAGCAGGTACAGCACCGGCAGCCCGGACCAGATCTCCAGGAAGCGCTGCCCCACCAGGTCGACCCAGCCGCCGTAGAAGCCCTGCAGGGCGCCGGCGATCACGCCGATGATGGAACTGAGCACGGTCAGGGTCAGGGCGAACAGCACCGAAATCCGGAAGCCGTAGATCACCCGGGCCAGCACATCGCGGCCCTGGTCATCGGTGCCCAGCAGGTTGTCCGCCGAGGGCGGTGCCGGGGCCGGGACCCGCAGGTCGTAGTTGATGCTCTGGTAGCTGAACGGGATGGGCGCCCAGAGCACCCAGGCATCCTTGGCCGCCAGCAGCTCGCGGATATACGGGCTCTTGTAGTTGGCTTCCAGGGGAAATTCACCGCCGAAGGTGGTTTCCGGGTAGCGCTTGAGCGCCGGGAAGTACCAGCTGTCGTCGTAATGCACCACCAGCGGCTTGTCGTTGGCGATCAGCTCGGCGCCCAGGCTCGCGCCAAACAGGATCAGGAACAGCCACAGCGACCACCAGCCACGCTTGTTGGCCTTGAAGCGCTCGAAGCGCCGACGATTGAGGGGGGACAGTTTCATCTCAATGCTCCCGGCTTTCGAAGTCGATGCGCGGATCGACCAGGGTGTAGGTGAGGTCGCCGATCAGTTTCACCACCAGCCCCAGCAGGGTGAAGATGAACAGGGTGCCGAACACCACCGGGTAATCGCGGTTGATCGCCGCTTCAAAACTCATCAGGCCCAGGCCGTCGAGGGAGAAGATCACTTCCACCAGCAACGAACCGGTGAAGAAAATCCCGATAAAGGCCGAGGGGAAGCCGGCGATCACCAGCAGCATGGCGTTGCGGAACACATGGCCGTACAGCACTTTGCGCTGGGTCAGGCCCTTGGCCTTGGCGGTGATTACGTACTGCTTGTTGATCTCGTCGAGGAAGCTGTTCTTGGTGAGCAGGGTCATGGTCGCGAAGTTGCCGATCACCAGGGCCGTCACCGGCAGGGCCAGGTGCCAGAAGTAGTCGAGGATCTTGCCGCCCCAGCTCAACTGGTCGAAATTGTTGGAGGTCAGCCCGCGCAAGGGAAACCAGTCGAAGTAACTGCCGCCGGCGAACACCACGATCAGCAGGATGGCGAACAGGAACGCCGGGATCGCGTAGCCGACGATGATCGCCGAGCTGGTCCAGACATCGAAGTGACTGCCATGACGGGTGGCCTTGGCGATCCCCAGAGGGATCGACACCAGGTACATGATCAAAGTGCTCCAGAGCCCGAGGGAGATGGACACCGGCATCTTTTCCTTGATCAGGTCCACCACCTTGGCATCGCGAAAGAAGCTGTCGCCGAAATCCAGGGTCGCGTAGTTCTTGATCATGATCCACAGGCGTTCCGGCGCCGACTTGTCGAAGCCGTACATCTTCTCGATTTCCTTGACCAGGGCCGGGTCCAGGCCCTGGGCGCCGCGGTAGCTGGAACCGGCCACCGAGACTTCGGCGCCGCCGCCGGCAATGCGGCTGGTGGCGCCTTCGAAACCTTCGAGCTTGGCGATCATCTGCTCCACCGGCCCGCCGGGCGCGGCCTGGATGATGACAAAGTTGATCAGCAGGATACCCAGCAGGGTGGGGATGATCAGCAGCAGTCGACGAACAATGTAGGCCAGCATCTTATTGCTCCACGCCGGCCGGTTGGGCCGGGTCCTGGCTGCTTGAGGTCACGGCGGGCTTGGCGTCGGGCTTGATCCACCAGGTGGCGGTGCCGATGTCGTACTTGGGCGAGACCTTGGGGTGGCCGATATGGTCCCAGTAGGCCACGCGCCAGGTCTTGATGTGCCAGTTGGGGATCACGTAGTAGCCCCATTGCAACACCCGGTCCAGGGCGCGGGCATGGGCCACCAGGCTCTGTCGCGAGTCGGCGTTGATCAGGTCTTCGACCAGGGCGTCGATGGTCGGGTCCTTGAGGCCGATGAAATTGCGGCTGCCCGGCTTGTCGGCGCTGGAGGACTGCCAGAACTCGCGCTGCTCGTTACCCGGCGAGTTGGACTGGGGGAAGCTGCCGACCACCATGTCGAAATCCCGCGAGCGCAGGCGGGTGATGTACTGGGAAACGTCGACCCGGCGGATCACCAGGTCAATCCCCAGGTCGCTGAGGTTGCGCTTGAACGGCAGCAGCACCCGTTCGAACTCGGTCTGTGCCAGCAGGAATTCGATCACCACCGGCTTGCCCTGGGAGTCGACCATCTTGTCGTCGACGATACGCCAGCCGGCTTCCTGCAGCAGCTGGTAAGCCTGGCGTTGCTGGGCGCGGATCATGCCGCTGCCGTCGCACACCGACGGCTCGAAGGCTTCGCTGAAGACCTGGGCCGGCAGCTTGCTGCGCAGCGGGCCGAGGACTTTCAGCTCTTCGGCATCGGGCAGGCCGGTGGCCGCCATCTCGGAGTTTTCAAAGTAGCTGCGGGTGCGGGTGTAGGCGCCGTTGAACAGCTGCTTGTTGGTCCATTCGAAGTCCAGCAGCAGGCTCAGGGCCTGACGCACCCGCACGTCCTGGAACACCGGGCGGCGGATGTTGTAGACAAAGCCCTGCATGCCGGTGGGGTTGCCGTTGGCGATCTGCTCCTTGATCAGCCGGCCGGCGGCGACGGCGGGGGTGTTGTAGGCGGTGGCCCAGTTCTTCGCGCTCATCTCCAGCCAGAAGTCGAATTGCCCGGCCTTGAGCGCCTCCAGGGCCACGGTGTTGTCGCGGTAATAGTCGGTGGCCATGACATCGAAGTTGTAGAACCCCCGGTTGATCGGCAGGTCCTTGCCCCAGTAATCCTTGACCCGCTCGTAGCGGATCGAACGCCCGGCCTTGACCTCGGACACCTTGTACGGGCCGCTGCCCAGGGGGATCTCCAGATTGCCCTTGGCGAAATCGCGATTTTCCCACCAGTGCTTGGGCAGGACGGGCAACTGGCCGAGGATCAGCGGCAACTCGCGGTTGTTGTTGTGCTTGAACTTGAACAGCACCCGCAGCGGGTCCTCGGCCACCACTTCGGCGACGTCGGCGTAATAGCCCCGGTACAGCGGCGCGCCGGATTTGATCAGGGTCTGGAAGGTGAACACCACGTCCTCGGCACGTACCGGATGGCCGTCATGGAAGCGCGCCTCAGGGCGCAGGTAGAAGCGCACCCAGCTGTTGTCCGGGGCTTTTTCGATCTTGCCGGCGATCAACCCGTACTCGGTGAAGGGCTCATCCAGGCTCTGGCGCATCAGGGTGTCGTAGATCAGGCCGATATTGTCCGCCGGCACGCCTTTGTTGATAAACGGGTTGAGGCTGTCGAACGCGCCGAAGCCGGCTTCGCGGAAGGTGCCGCCCTTGGGCGCATCCGGGTTGACGAAGTCGAAGTGCTTGAAGTCGGCGGGGTATTTCGGCGGTTCGCTGTACAGGGTCAGGGCGTGTTGCGGGGCGGCCTGGGCCAGGCAGGCCAGGGTCGAGAGCAACAGGCCGCTGGCCTGCAGCAGTGCGCGCATGGTCATCATTGGGCTTTCTCCGAAGACTTCAGCCACCACGCGCTCAGGCCCAATTGGTAGGGCGGCGTGGTGACGAAGGCGAACCGGTTGCGGTACGCCAGGCGATGATAATTGAGGTACCAGTTGGGAATGATGTAGTGCTGCCACAGCAGCACCCGATCCAGGGCCCGGCCGGCGGCCAGTTGTTCGTCGCGGGTCTGGGCGGCGAGCAGTTGTTCCAGCAGGTGATCGACGATTGGATTGGCGATGCCCGCGTAGTTCTTGCTGCCCTTGACCCCGACCTGGCTCGAATGGAAGTACTGCCATTGCTCAAGGCCGGGGCTCAGGGTCTGGTTGAGGGTCATGAGGATCATGTCGAAATCGAACTGGTCCAGGCGCTGCTTGTACTGCGCCCGATCCACCGTGCGCAGGCGTGCATCGATGCCGATGCTGGCGAGGTTCTCGATATAGGGCTGCAGGATCCGCTCCAGGTTCGGATTGACCAGCAGCAACTCGAACCGCAGCGGCTGGCCCTGGCTGTTGACCAGGCGCTGGCCATTGAGCTTCCAGCCGGCTTCGCCGAGCAGGTTCAGGGCGCGGCGCAGGGTATCCCGGGGAATGCCGCGGCCGTCGGTCTGGGGCAGGCTGAAGGGCTGGGTGAAGAGCTTGGCCGGCAATTGCTCGCGGTACGGCGAAAGCATCAGCCACTCATGGCCGACCGGCAGGCCGCTGGCCGAGAACTCGCTGTTGGGGTAGTAGCTCGTGGCGCGCTTGTAGGCGCCGCTGAACAGGGTGCGGTTGGTCCATTCGAAGTCGAACATCAGCCCCAGGGCTTCGCGCACCTTGACCTCGGCGAAGGTGGCACGCCGGGTGTTCATGAACAGGCCCTGGGTCTGGGTCGGAATCTGGTGCGCAACCTGGGCCTTGATCACATCGCCGCGATTGACTGCCGGAAAGTTGTAGCCGTTGGCCCAGTTCTTGGCCTGGTGCTCGATGTAGATGTCGAACTCGCCGGCCTTGAAGGCTTCGAAGGCCACGTCGCTGTCGCGGTAGAACTCGACTTCGACCCGGTCGAAGTTATTGAAGCCCCGGTTCACCGGCAGGTTCTCGCCCCAGTAGTCCTTGACCCGCTCGAACACCAGTTGGCGGCCGGGCTGGACCCGGGTGATGCGATACGGCCCGCTGCCCAGGGGCGGCTCGAAGGTGGTGGCCTTGAAGTCCCGACCCCTCCAGTAGTGCTGGGGCAGCACCGGCAGCTCGCCCATGCGCAGGATCAGCAAGGGGTTGCCGGCGCGCTTGAACACAAAGCGGATCCGCAGCGGGCCGAGGATGTCGACCCGTTGCACTTCCTGCAGGTTGGTGCGGTATTGCGGATGGCCTTCCTTGAGCAGGACCCGGTAGGAAAACGCCACGTCCCGGGCGGTGATGGGCGTGCCGTCGTGGAAGCGCGCTTCGGGCCGCAGGTTGAACACCACCCAGCTGCGGTCCTCGCTGTATTCGATGGAGCGCGCGATCAGGCCGTAGCTGGAAGTGGGTTCGTCGCCGGAAGGGGCATACAGGCCGGTGCCGACCATCAACGGCTCATTCAGCTCGTTGACCCCGTATTGCAGGAAGTTGGGGGTGGTGACCGGGCTGGTGCCCTTGAAGGTGTAGGGGTTGAGGGTGTCGAAGGTGCCAAAGGCCATGACCCGCAAGGTGCCGCCTTTGGGCGCTGCGGGGTTTACCCAATCGTAATGGGTGAATTTGGCCGGGTACTTGAGCGTGCCGAACTGCGCATAACCATGACTTTCGGTGATCGTTGCGCTTGCGGGAAAGCTCAAGGCCAGACTGATTAGGAGCAGGAGGAGGGGACGCATCAAGTCAGAGATCCGATCCAGGCGGCTTGGGCTTTGTGCTCGGTACAGTAACAGCTTGTATCAGCAGGAAAAAGGCCGTTGTAGCGGGCTTTCTAAGGCTTGGACAGGGGGATGGGGCGGGTGAGGCTTTCTGTTGCCGGGGAACCTGCTCGCGCGGGCTGCTGTAGCCGCTGCCGAGGCACGAGGCTGCGCTGGTCGCCATGAGCGCCGTGCAGCCTCAGACAGATGAGGTCAGGGGGAAAGGCTTGCCAGCGCTGCGCACTGGAGCGGGAGCAAGCTCCCTCGCCACAGCAGTCTTCCTGCTCAGCGCAAGCCCTTTGAGCGTCATCTATCAGTGCGGCAGGTAAACCGTCAGCATCTGCCCAGGCTTGAGGGCCTGGCCGGCGCGCGGGTTCCAGCGCTTGAGGTGCTGCATCTCGACGTTGAAGCGCTTGGCGACCATGTACAGCGAGTCGCCTTGCTTGACCTTGTACTGGGTCGACTTCTTGTTGTTGGCTGCGACCACCGTGGTGGTGCGGCCTGAAGTACGCCGGGTCTTGTCCTGCATGACCAGGGTCTGACCGACCTTGAGGTTCTTGCCGGTCAGCTGGTTCCAGCGTTGCAGGTCCTTGACCTCGACCTTGTTGGCCTTGGCGATGGTGCCCAGGTTGTCGCCGCGCTTGACCCGATAGGTGCGCTTGACGCCCGCGATCTCGGCGCGGGTTGCGCCTTCGAACACCGGCTTGAGCGGACGCTGGCTGATCAGCTCTTCAGGACGCATGGTCGACAGGCTGGTGGTCAGCAACTGCGCCTTGGACGTTGGCACCAGCAGGTGTTGCGGGCCGTCGATGGTGGTGCGCTGCTTGAATGCCGGGTTGAGCTGGAACAGTTCGTCCTCGTCGATATTGGCCACCGCCGCGACCTTGGACAGGTCCATGCGCTGGTTGATCTCGACCACCTGGAAGTACGGTTCGTTGGCGATCGGGTTGAGGTTGACCCCGTACGCCTCGGGGGACAGCACCACCTGAGACAGGGCCAGCAGCTTGGGCACGTAGGCCTGGGTTTCTGCCGGCAGCGGCAGGTTCCAGTAATCGGTGGGCAGGCCGAGTTTTTCATTGCGCTCGATGGCCCGGCTGACCGTGCCTTCGCCGGCGTTGTAGGCCGCCAGGGCCAGCAGCCAGTCGCCGTTGAACATGTCGTGCAGGCGGGTCAGGTAGTCCATGGCCGCGGTGGTCGAGGCGGTGATATCGCGCCGGCCATCGTAGAAACGGGTCTGGCGCAGGTTGAAGTAGCGACCGGTGGAAGGAATGAACTGCCACAAGCCCACCGCATCGGCCCGGGAATAGGCCATGGGGTTGTAGGCGCTTTCAATCACGGGCAGCAGGGCCAGTTCCAGCGGCATGTTGCGTTCTTCAAGGCGCTCGACGATGTAGTGGATGTAGAGGCTGCCGCGCTCGCCGGCGTTTTCCAGGAACGATGGGTTACTGGCAAACCACAGGCGCTGTTGTTCGATGCGAGGGTTGACGCCCAGGCCGTCCTGCAACTGGAAGCCCTGGCGCATGCGTTCCCAGACATCCTGGGGTACTTGCGGGCTGGGTTTTTCACTGAGCCAGATCGGCTTCTGCTTGATCCGGGCGTTGAAATTCTGGGTATGGCTGGCTTCGGTCTGGGGGACGTGGCTGGTGCTTTGGCAGCCCGCCAGGGTGGCGGACACAGCCACCGCGATAGCTTGAGCCAATCGCGTCAATGCGTCTGAATTGATGGTTTTACGAATAGATGACGACATTGGCTGGAAGTAAGTTCCGGGCAAAAATGTCGGGCGATTCTAGGAACCGCCCGAGGTTCGGTCAACCATTCAGAATTTTTGTACCAAGCAGCAGGGGTCTTAGAACTTATCTTTCCATGCCCTCAAGGCCGCAAAAACCGCACTCTGCGACGGGTTATCCCGGCCATTCCGTTCGTCAGCTTTTTGTTTAACGGATGTTTCCGCGGTGCGTAGAAAAGGGTTGGTGAGTTTTTCCAGGGCCAGGGTCGAGGGCAGGGTCATGCGCCCGTCCTCGCGCAGTTGGATGACCGTCGCCAGGCGCTCGGCGATGTCCGGGTTATGCGGCTCCACGGCCTGGGCGAACTTGAGGTTGCTCAGGGTGTACTCATGGGTGCAGTACACCCGGGTCTCGGCCGGCAGCGCGGCCAGGCTGGCGAGGGACTGATGCATCTGCTCCGGGGTGCCTTCGAACAGCCGTCCGCAGCCGGCGGCGAACAGCGTATCGCCGCAGAACAGCAGGCCGTCGTGGTAATAGGCGATATGCCCCAGGGTGTGCCCGGGCACGCTCATGACCTGAAATTCGCAGCCGAGTACGCTGACCCGGTCTTGGTCATCGAGCGCCACGTCGCGCCCGGGGATGTTTTCCCGGGCCGGGCCGTAGACCGTGGCGCCGCTCAACTGCTTGAGCTGCTCCACGCCGCCGACGTGATCGTGGTGGTGATGAGTGATCAGGATGTCGCTGAGGACCCAGCCGGGGTGCTGTTGCAGCCAGGCCACCACCGGCGCCGCATCACCCGGATCGACCACCGCGCAACGTTGGAGGTGCTGATCTTGTAACAACCAGATGTAGTTATCGGTGAAGGCGGGCAGGGCACTGATCTGTATCATCGTCGGATTCGCCAAGCGGAAAACAATGGCGCATCTTAGAACTTCTTGGCGGGTTGGAGAATGCAATGACCGATAAAGCGTTCGCTCAGGCCGATCCTGACTGGCTGGCTTTGATCAGCGCGGCCCGTGACTGGCTGTCCGGCCCACTGGGCCAATTTTTGCTCGATGAAGAACGGCGCATGCTCGATGACGAGCTGGGGCGTTTCTTTGGCGGTTACCTGGTGCATTACGGGCCTTCGGCGCAAACCCCGCCTGCAGCCCCTCAAGTGCAGCGCAACGTGCGCCTGGGCGCGCCCCTGCCCGGGGTGGAGATTGTCTGCGAAGAGCAGGCCTGGCCCCTGAGCGAGCACGCCGCCGACGTGGTGGTGTTGCAGCACGGCCTGGATTTCTGTCTGTCGCCCCATGGCCTGCTGCGCGAGGCGGCCAGCGCGGTGCGCCCGGGTGGCCATTTGCTGATTGTCGGGATCAACCCCTGGAGCAGTTGGGGCTTGCGCCATGTCTTTGCCCACGATGCCTTGCGCCAGGCGCGCTGCATTTCCCCGTCACGGGTCGGCGACTGGCTGAATCTGCTGGGCTTCGCGCTGGAGAAACGCCGCTTCGGGTGCTATCGTCCGCCGCTTGCTTCACCGGCGTGGCAGGCCCGCCTGGCCGGCTGGGAACGCAAGGCCGGTGACTGGCAACTGTCGGGCGGCGGCTTCTATCTGTTGGTGGCGCGCAAGATCGTGGTCGGCCTGCGCCCGGTGCGCCAGGTGCGGCGCGAGCCGATGGGCAAGCTGGTGCCGATGCCGATGGCCAAGGTCAACCGCCGTAACGTCGAACCCTGAAACTTTCTTTTTATTGCAGGCCGGGCTTTCCGGTCGCGGACTGCGTCGCCCGATCAGCGGCCGGCCGCACGGCATTCTTGATGGATAGGTTGTAAATGAGCGATAGCGTAGAACTCTTTACCGATGGCGCCTGCAAGGGCAACCCGGGCCCTGGCGGCTGGGGCGCGTTGCTGGTGTGCAAGGGCGTTGAAAAGGAGTTGTGGGGCGGCGAAGCCAATACCACCAACAATCGCATGGAACTGCTGGGCGCCATCCGTGGCCTTGAAGAGCTCAAGCGGCCCTGCGAAGTGACTCTGGTGACCGACTCGCAGTACGTGATGAAAGGCATCACCGAGTGGATGGTCAACTGGAAGAAACGCGGCTGGAAAACCGCAGCCAAGGAACCGGTCAAAAACGCCGACCTGTGGAAACTCCTGGACGAGCAAGTCAACCGCCACACCGTGACCTGGAAATGGGTCCGCGGGCATATCGGCCACCACGGCAACGAACGGGCCGACCAACTGGCCAACCGTGGCGTCGATGAAGTGCGCGGCTACAAACAGTCCTGATCCCCTCACGCGCGTCATCCGCCCCGGGCGTGCTAAAATCGCGCCCTTTGAAACATTGAGACCTGAGCACTGATGGCCAACAGATCTGTTGTACTCGATACCGAAACCACCGGCATGCCGGTGACCGACGGCCACCGGATCATTGAAATCGGCTGCGTCGAGTTGATGGGTCGACGCCTGACCGGGCGTCACTTCCACGTGTACCTGCAACCGGATCGCGAGAGTGACGAAGGCGCCATCGGCGTCCACGGCATCACCAACGAATTCCTGGTGGGCAAGCCGCGTTTTGCCGAGGTCGCCGACGAGTTCTTCGAGTTCATCAAAGGCGCACAGCTGATCATCCACAACGCGGCGTTCGACGTTGGTTTCATCAACAACGAATTCGCCTTGATGGGCCAGCACGAACGAGCTGACATCACCCAGCACTGCACCATCCTCGACACCCTGATGATGGCCCGTGAGCGTCACCCGGGGCAGCGCAACAGCCTTGATGCCCTGTGCAAACGCTACGGCGTCGACAACTCCGGCCGTGAATTGCACGGCGCCTTGCTCGACTCGGAGATTCTCGCCGACGTCTACCTGACCATGACCGGCGGCCAGACCAGCCTGTCCCTGGCGGGCAACGCCTCGGACGGCAACGGCTCCGGCGAAGGATCGGGCAACCGCGCCAGTGAAATCCGCCGCTTGCCGGCAGACCGCCAGCCGGCGCGAATCATTCGGGCCAGCGAAGCGGAGCTCGCCGAGCACCAGGTACGCCTGGAAATCATCGCCAAATCCGCCGGCGCGCCGGCACTCTGGACCCAGTTGGCCGAGGCCAAGGCCCAGCAGCAGTAGTTGTGCTCGCGCGACCTTTTATTGTCGAAGGTCGCAGCGGGGCTTACACCCAGCGGCTCAAGCCTCTACCCTGAGGTGATTGGCGGGCCAAGGTCCGCCGCCTCAGGACACCCCGCCCCATGTACAAAGACCTGAAATTCCCGGTGCTGATCGTGCACCGCGACATCAAGGCTGACACCGTTGCCGGTGATCGGGTGCGCGGTATCGCCCGGGAACTGGAGCAGGAAGGCTTCAGTATCTTTTCCGCCGTGGATTACGCCGAAGGCCGCCTGGTGGCCTCGACTCACCACGGCCTGGCCTGCATGTTGATCGCTGCCGAAGGCGCGGGCGAAAACACCCACCTGTTGCAGAACATGGTCGAGCTGATTCGCCTGGCCCGGGTGCGTGCGCCCCACCTGCCGATCTTCGCCCTGGGCGAGCAGGTGACCCTGGAGAACGCCCCGGCCGACGCCATGAGCGAACTCAACCAGTTGCGGGGCATCCTTTACCTGTTCGAAGACACCGTGCCTTTCCTCGCCCGACAGGTGGCCCGCGCCGCGCGCAATTACCTGGATGGCCTGCTGCCACCGTTTTTCAAGGCCCTGGTGCAACACACCGCCGACTCCAACTACTCCTGGCACACCCCGGGCCATGGCGGCGGCGTGGCTTATCGCAAGAGCCCGGTGGGGCAGGCGTTTCATCAGTTCTTTGGCGAGAACACCCTGCGCTCGGACTTGTCGGTCTCGGTCCCGGAGCTGGGTTCACTGCTCGATCACACCGGGCCCCTGGCCGAAGCCGAAGCCCGCGCTGCGCGCAATTTCGGCGCCGATCACACGTTTTTCGTGATCAATGGCACCTCCACCGCGAACAAGATCGTCTGGCATTCCATGGTCGGTCGCGATGACCTGGTGCTGGTGGACCGCAACTGCCACAAGTCGGTGTTGCACTCGATCATCATGACCGGGGCCATCCCCCTGTACCTGTGCCCGGAGCGCAACGAGCTGGGGATTATCGGGCCGATTCCCTTGAGCGAGTTCAGCCGCGAGTCGATCCAGGCCAAGATCGACGCCAGCCCGTTGACCCGGGGCCGGCCGCCCAAGGTCAAGCTGGCGGTGATCACCAACTCGACCTATGACGGCCTGTGCTACAACGCCGAGCTGATCAAGCAGAGCCTGGGCAACAGTGTCGAGGTGCTGCATTTTGACGAAGCCTGGTACGCCTACGCGGCGTTCCACGAATTCTTTGCCGGGCGCTACGGGATGGGCACCACGCGCTCCGCCGACAGCCCGCTGGTGTTCACCACCCACTCGACCCACAAGCTGCTGGCGGCCTTCAGCCAGGCCTCGATGATCCACGTGCAGGACGGTGGCGCGCGGCAACTGGATCGCGACCGCTTCAACGAAGCCTTCATGATGCACATCTCCACCTCGCCGCAGTACAGCATCATCGCCTCGCTGGATGTGGCCTCGGCCATGATGGAAGGCCCGGCCGGGCGTTCGCTATTACAGGAGATGTTCGACGAAGCCCTGAGCTTTCGTCGCGCCCTGGCCAACCTGAGGCTGCACATCGCCGCCGATGACTGGTGGTTTTCCATCTGGCAGCCGCCCCGGGTCGAGGGCATCGACCAGGTCCACACCCAGGACTGGCTGCTGGAGCCCGAAGGCGAGTGGCACGGCTTTGCCGGGGTCACCGACGACTATGTGCTGCTGGACCCGATCAAGGTCACCCTGGTGATGCCCGGCCTGACGGCGGGCGGTGCCCTGAGCGACAAGGGGATCCCGGCGGCGGTGGTCAGCAAGTTCCTCTGGGAGCGCGGCCTGGTGGTCGAGAAGACCGGGCTCTATTCGTTCCTGGTGCTGTTCTCCATGGGCATCACCAAGGGCAAGTGGAGCACCTTGCTCACCGAACTGCTGGAGTTCAAGCGCAATTACGACGCCAACGTCAGCCTCGGCAACTGCCTGCCGAGCGTGGCGCAGATCAACCCGGCGCGTTACCAGGGCATGGGCCTGCGCGACCTGTGCGACCAGCTCCATGCTTGTTACCGCAGCAACGCCACGGCCAAGCACCTCAAGCGCATGTACACCGTGCTGCCCGAGGTGGCGCTGAAACCGGCCGACGCCTATGACCACCTAGTGCGTGGCGAAGTCGAGGCGGTGTCGATCGACGCCTTGCAGGGACGGGTCGCCGCCGTGATGCTGGTGCCGTACCCACCGGGGATTCCGCTGATCATGCCCGGCGAGCGGTTTACCGAGCAGACCCGGTCGATCATCGATTACCTGGCGTTCGCCCGTACGTTCGACAGCAGTTTCCCTGGCTTCGTCGCCGACGTGCACGGCTTGCAACATGAAGATCAGGGCAATGGACGGCACTACACTGTCGATTGCATCAAGGTTTGAGGACGTTCCCCGCTATGCAGCCAGCCATGAATCCCAAGTACCCCGGCCTGTCGGTGCGGGTCGCCGACGACGGGTTTTCCGCCTATATCTGGGGCAGTGACTTCAGTTTCGAAGTCACGGCGTACGCCCAGGCTGAAACCGGCAAGGCGGTGGCGCAGTGGCCGCTCACGTCCATCGATCCATACCGCAAGTGCTATGGCATCGACCCGGAGGAGTTCAGCAGCTACCGCGACGCGGCCGACAGCGCGATTTTCATGGCCTACCTGGACGATCAGCCGGTGGGGCATGTGGTGGTCAGCACCAACTGGAACGGTTACGCCCATATCGACGAGCTGGCAGTGCATGCACCGGCGCGGCGCCACGGGGTGGCCAAGGCGCTGCTGGATGTGGCGCAGTTCTGGAGTCGCAAGAAAAAACTCCCGGGCATCATGCTCGAAACCCAGAACAACAACATCGGTGCCTGCCGCCTGTATGAACGCTGCGGCTACGTGATTGGCGGGGTCGATCACCTGCGTTATCGCGGCATCGACCCGCAGACCTCGGAAGTGGCGATTTTCTGGTACCGACTGTTCGCCGACGAGTTCGCCGCCCAGGGTTAGCCGGCGAGCAGGGCTTCGGCCTTCTCCGTCAGCAGTTCGAGCAGGGCGCTGATCACGCTGGACGGCTCGCGCTGGTGCAGGCTCAAGGCATACAGCGTCACGCTGATCGGTGGCGACAGCGGGCACACGTCAAGGCCGCCGCTGCGTGCGCCAAGGGCCGTGAAGGGGTCGACAATCGCCAGGCCTTCGCCGGCTTCGACCATGCTGCGCATCATCTGATAGGTCTGGACCCGGGTCTGGATCACCGGGCTGGGGCGAATATTCTGCAGCTTGCTGTCCAGGGTCACGCTGAGCGGGTCCTGGCCCTCCAGGCCGACCATCGCCTGGCCGGCGAGGTCTTGCAGGGCAATGTACTTCTGCTTGGGCTGCAGCCAGCCGTGGGGCGCGAGCAATTGCAGCTTGCCCTGGGCCAGGGGTTGGCAGTGGATATCGCGGTGTTCGGGGTTGTGCAGGCTCAGGCCCAGGTCGCAGTCGCGCAGCAACAGGCGTTTGACGATCTGGCGGGTGCCGTGGCTGGCCAGGCTGCAGGGGGTGTCGGGAAAGCGCCGGCGCAGGGCGGCGATGCTTTGCGGCAGCAGTTGCTGGGCCAGGGGCGGGGTGCCGTCGACCCGCAGCGGGGGTGCCTGATACTGCTTGAGGCTGTCAGCCAGGCGTTGCACGGGTTCGAAGGCGTCGTAGATGCCACTGATCCCGGCCTGCAACTCACGGGCTTCGCGAGTGGCCTGCAGACGTCCGCGGACGCTGGCGAAGAGCATGAAGCCCAGCTGGCTTTCGGCATCGCGCAAAAGCGCCTCGACCTCGGCCACCGACAATTGCAACAGCTCGGCGGCGGTGCCCAGGTGCCCGGTTTGCAGGAGCGCCTGAATCACTTCGATATGACGTAAACGCATGCTTGAAGTCCATGTCCAGCCAGTGAGGGATTCAATCGCTTGAATCCTAACTCAAGTCCGCGCATATGACTTCTGCTCATGACACCGGGTTATGAGGCAATGAAGGTCTCGGGTTCGCGAATGATGGTGATGTCCGATTGCACCAGCAGAAACTGGTTGTCGTCGAGTTTTTTGACGCGGTCGCCAATGGCCAGACGGTAGGTGGTAACAGGCTCGGAGCCGGTGAGACCGTCTGCCGACGGGGTGGATTCCTGGAATTCATGCACCGAATAGACGCGGCCTTCTGCGTCTCTTGCATGAAACTGTCCGACGAGTACTGCTGCCATCTTTTAGAGCCTCTGGAGATAAATCACTCAATTTGCGGTTCTGTAGACCGTGCTTGGGCGAGGTAAGTTTTGTACCGGTAAAAAAATAGTCCGCCGCCGCAAAGGGCAGTGCCGGGCCGGGCTGAAACAGGCTCTGGGGCACCATCAATTTGTGCGAACGGGGTGGCAGGATCGACCCGCGGTCATTTATAACTAGCGTCTTGTTCAACCAGATAGTCAGGAAGCAACCATGAGCAACGTTTACACGATTGCAGTGCTGGTCGGTAGTTTGAGAAAAGCCTCTATCAACCGCAAAGTGGCACTGGCGCTGGCTGAACTGGCGCCTGCCAACCTCAAATTGAACATCGTCGAGATCGGCGACCTGCCGCTCTACAACGAAGACATCGATGCTGCACCGCCGGCAGCCTACAGTACTTTTCGGCAACAAGTGAGCGCATCCGACGCGGTGTTGTTCGTGACCCCGGAATACAACCGCTCGGTGCCCGCGCCCTTGAAGAATGCGATTGACGTCGGTTCGCGGCCATATGGCCAGAGCGCCTGGAGCGGCAAACCGGGTGCGGTGATCAGTGTTTCCCCCGGTGCCATCGGCGGTTTTGGCGCCAACCACCACCTGCGCCAGTCCCTGGTGTTTCTCAACGTGCCCTGCATGCAACAGCCGGAAGCCTACCTGGGCGGCGCGGGGTCGGCGTTCGATGACAACGGCAAGTTGTCCGAGGCCACCCGGCCATTCCTGCAGAGCTTTATCAATGCCTACGCGCAGTGGGTCGAGCAGCACAAAAAAGCCTGACCCGCAGTCGCCGGCTTCCACGAAGTCGGCTCGCGGGGCTTATGCGCGTCATGTCCGCTGAACCGATCGATCCCCTGATCTCCCCATTCCATGGGTCCGACTAGCTGTCGGGCCCACTCAAGGCTGTTGCCCATGTTGACTGCTGGACTGATTTTTCTGCTGACCATTACCCTGGTGATCTGGCAACCCAAGGGCCTGGGCGTCGGCTGGAGCGCGGTGCTGGGCGCGGTCCTGGCCCTGTTGCTCGGGGTGGTGCACCTGAGCGATATCCCGCTGGTGTGGCAGATCATCTGGAACGCCACCGGCACCTTTGTCGCACTGATCATCATCAGCCTGCTGCTGGATGAAGCCGGCTTTTTTGCCTGGGCCGCGCTGCATGTGGCGCGCTGGGGGAGGGGCAGTGGACGACGCCTGTTCGCCTTTATGGTGCTGCTGGGGGCGCTGGTGTCGGCGCTGTTCGCCAACGACGGGGCGGCGTTGATCCTGACCCCGATCGTGATTTCCATGCTCCTGGCCCTGCGTTTTTCCAAGGCCGCGACCCTGGCCTTCGTCATGGGCGCGGGCTTTATCGCCGACACCGCCAGCCTGCCGCTGGTGGTCTCGAACCTGGTGAACATCGTCTCGGCGGACTTTTTCAAGATCGGTTTCAACCGTTACGCGGCGGTGATGGTGCCGGTCAACCTGGTCAGCGTCGCGGCCACACTGGGGGTGCTGATGTGGTTTTTCCGCCGCGACATCCCCCGTGCCTACGACCCCGAACAGCTGGAGCCGGCGCACAGCGCGATCCGCGATAAACCGACCTTTATCGCCGGCTGGTGCGTGCTGCTGATCCTGTTGCTCGGCTGTTTTGCCCTGGAGCCCCTGGGCATTCCCATCAGTGCCATCTCGGCGGTGTGTGCCGCCTTGCTGCTGGCGGTGGCTGCCCGCGGGCATCGGATTTCCACGCGCAAGGTGCTCAAGGACGCGCCATGGCAGATCGTGATTTTCTCCCTGGGTATGTACCTGGTGGTCTACGGCCTGCGCAATGCCGGGCTGACCCAATACCTGGCCGGCTGGCTGGACAGCTTCGCGACCTGGGGCATCTGGGGCGCAGCCATGGGCACCGGGTTGTTGAGTGCCTTGCTGTCTTCGATCATGAACAACCTGCCGACCGTGCTGATCGGCGCGCTGTCGATCGATGCCAGCCAGGCGCAGGGGGTGGTCAAGGAGGCGATGGTCTACGCCAACGTGATCGGCAGCGACCTGGGGCCGAAAATCACCCCGATCGGCAGCCTGGCCACCTTGCTCTGGCTGCACGTGCTGGACCGCAAGGGCATCCATATCGGCTGGGGTTATTACTTCAAGGTCGGCATCGTCCTGACCTTGCCGGTGTTGCTGCTGACCCTGGCGGCGCTGGCCCTGCGCTTGTCGCTGGGCTGAACTAGCCGCCGGCGCCGTGCTGCGGCGCCGGCAGCCTGGCCAGTTCGGGGGACTCCTGCCAGCCGCCGCCCAGGGCGGTGTACAGGTTCACCTCGGCCATCAGTTGCGCCAGCCGGTCATTGATCAGGTCCTGCTGTGAGCTGAACAGCGAACGTTGTGCGTCGAGAAACACCAGGTTGCTGTCCAGACCCATGCGGTAGCGGTGTTCGGCCATGTTGTAGTAGTCCTGGGTCGCCTCCACCAGGCGTCGCTGGGCATCGAGCTGCTGCTGGTAGGTGCTGCGAGCGGCAAGGCCGTTGGACACTTCCTGGAACGCGGTCTGGATCGACTTTTCATACTGGGCGACCCGGATGTCCCTTTGCAGCCGGGAGTAATCCAGGCTGGCCCGCAGGCTGCCGGCATTGAAGATCGGCAGGTTGATCTGCGGCTGGAAGGTCCAGCCCCCGGAGCCACCCTTGAATAACCCGGACAGTTCCAGGCTGGAAGAGCCGGCGTTGGCGGTCAGGCTGACACTGGGGAAAAACGCCGCGCGGGCCGCACCGATATTGGCGTTGGCGGCCATCAACTGATACTCGGCCTGGAGGATATCCGGGCGCCGTTGCAGCAGGTCGGAGGGCAGGCCGGCCGGCACGGCGACTATCAGATCGTTGGCCAGGGGCTGACCGGGCAGCGCCGGGGAGACCTCGGCCCCCACCAGCAGGCTCAGGCTGTTCAGGTCCTGGGCCACCTGGCGTTGATAGCGGGCCAGGCTGGCCCGGGCGCTTTCGACGCTGGTGCGCGCTTGCAGCACATCGAGGTTGGACAGCTTGCCGGCGGTGCCGCTGCGCGCGGTCAGGCGCAGGCTTTCCAGGTTGGCCTCCAGGGTCTTGCCGCTCAGCACCAGCAGCTCCTGGTCGGCGCGCCAGGTCAGGTAGGCGTTGGCCACGTTCGCCACCAGGCTGATCTGGGCGCTGCGTTGCGCCTCTTCGGTGGCCAGGTAGCTGAGCATCGCCTGCTTGCTCAGGCTGCGCACGCGGCCGAAGAAGTCCAGCTCGTAGGCGCTGATGCCCAGGGTCGCGGAATAGGACGACTTGATCAGCGGCTTGCCGGTGCCTGTGATGGCGGGCGGCAGGCGCTGGCGGCTGCCGCTGCCGTTGGCGCTCACGGCAGGGAACAGGTCGGCGCGCTGGATCCGGTACTGCGCCTGGAACGCCTCGACATTCAAGGCCGCCACCCGCAGGTCGCGGTTGTTGTCCAACGCGCTCTGGATCAACTGCCGCAAGGTCGGGTCACGAAACAGCTGATGCCAGTCGGTGCTGCTCGCCAGGGCGCGCGACCCCGTGTCGCCGGGCGCCTGGGGGTAGAGCGCGGGCGCCGGTGATGGCGGTTGCTGGTAGTCCGGGATCAGCGAGCAGCCGCCCAGCAGCCACGTCAACAGCACCAGGGACAGGGCTGACCTGGGCAGTGAGCGACTTTCCCCAAGGGTGAAGCAGCTGCCTGATGCCGAAGTGCGGCGGATCACGCGCCGACCATCCACTTGGCCAATCCATGGCGGCCGCTTACCCCCAGCTTGGCGGCGGCACGCTTGAGGTAGGTTTCGATGGAGCTGTTCTTGAGGCTGAGTTTTTCCGCCAGTTGCGGCACCGTGCCGCCGCTCAGTAGCCCCAGGCACACCTCTTTTTCCCGGGCCGAGAGGGTGATGTCATTGCGCGACAGGCGCTCGTCGAACTCGCGTTGCAACAGCGCCTGCTCCGGCAGCGCCGGCAACCCGCCGGCCCAGGCCTGGCCCAGGGCGGCATTGCGGTTGGCCTGGGCGTGACGCTCGATCAGCGGCAGCAGGGTTTGCGACAGGCTCTTGAGAAACGACAGTTCGGACAGGGAAAACACCCGCAGATGGCGCGGTCGGTAAAAGGAAATGACGCACCGTCGATTGGACGTGCGCGACACCAGGCTGCACTGATGGGAGGTTTCGCGGACCGTATGGCGGCTTGCAGGATCGCCGGCCCGGGCGTTCACCTGGATCAGCAGCGCGTCGTCCATTTCGAGCATTTTTTCCAGCAGGGGCTGGGCGTTGCGTTGCCAGGAGGCGGGGCAGGGGCTGTCCTCGCGCAGGGTGGCGCTGCCCAGGGGCTTGATGTCCAGCAGGGAGGCGAGTTCTTCATCGAGGGTCCATTCGCTGAGTTCGACTCGGGTTACCGGAACGCGTTTTTCCACCAGGTGCAGCATATTGGCGGCGAATCGGTCGTTGCCGGTGCTGGAGATCAGCTCGCCCAGTTCGAAGTAGAACGGCGGGCTTTCGATGGTTCCGATACTGCTGGTCAGACTCATATCCTTATCATCCTTGATGTAGACAGATCGTCGAACGTTGAACGGGGGCAGTGGGGGCTGATCAGTTCTCCATGAAGCTGAGCCAGCACCCGACATTTCATTAAATCCCATGGAATTGTCTGAGGTCTGTACGGGAACACCGGGACAAACGCTGCCATGAAAACCACGGGATTAATTTGACGCTTGCGCTGATTGGCCGCCTTATTGTTCTGGGAAGTGTTTGTAACCTTCTGAAAGTAATGGGTTTGTTTTTTTGACCCGATGACGACCAGGCGAGCGGCGTGCCTGAGCTATGGCGGATTTCCTACAGCCATATAAGCCAAGCTTCTGGAACTTTCTGCTTGCGCCCGATCCAGGCACCCGAGCTGTCCCGACTGGCGCCAAGCTGCTTCCTTCCCGGGGCCTAGGCAGCGCGGCAGGTTGTCCGGGTTTCGGGTGTCACGCGGGTGTTGGGGCTGATGCTTAAATCCCGTGATACCCCCCCATCGTCGGCGCCGCGCCTGAGGCCAGCACTTCGCGCGCGCTGCGGGGCCATCACATGAGAAGGATCTTATGACGCTTTTTTCTGCCGCCCCGGGTGCCCGTCCATGAACCCGGGCCCAGCGACTCCGCACACCTTTGCCCTGACCGTCGCCCAAAGCGATATCTGGCTCGACCAACTGAGCCGGGCGGATTCGCCGCGTTACAACATCGGCGGCTATGTCGAGCTGGAGGGGCCGGTGGATCCCGGGCTGATGCAGCGCGCCATCGAGCTCCTGGTGCACAAGCATGACGCCCTGCGCACCGTGCTGCTGGCCGATACCGGCCCCGACGGCCTGCCGTTGCAGACCTTCGCCCGCGAAGTGCCGGTGCACATGCCGCTGCATGATGTTTCCCGGCACACCGAACCGATGGTTCAGGCCCATGCCCTGATGCAGCAGCAAATGGCCCGGGTCTATGGGCTGTATGGCGCGCCCCTGTTCCGTTTCTTCCTGGTCAAGCTCAGTGCCAACCATTACCTGCTGGGCACCCAGGCCCATCACCTGATTCTCGATGGCTGGGGCTTCGGCCAGATGCTGGATTCCCTGGGCGGAATCTACAGCGCCCTGGTCCAGGGCCAAGCCCCGGAGCTTGAGGCCGCGTCCTATATCGACTTCATCCACGACGACGCGCGCTACCACAGCTCGCCGCGCTACGCCCGTGATCGTGCCTACTGGCTGGACAAATACCGCAGCCTGCCCGAGCCGCTGCTGGTGCCGCGCTATCGCGAGCGTTACCCGCGCCATGGGGCGCCGGGCGGGAGCATGGTCCGGGCTTTCCCCGGGGCCCTGCATGAGCGCATGCAACAGCAGGCGAAAACCTGGCAGGCCTCGGTCTTTCATGTGCTGCTGGCGGCGCTGTATGTCTACTTCACCCGCACCGGCGAGCGTGACGAATGGGTGGTTGGCTTGCCGATTCTCAACCGCTCCAACGCACGATTCAGGTCGACCCTGGGTCTGTTCACCCAGGTCAGTGCAGTGCGCCTGGCCTTTGGCCGGGAGCTGACCTTTGCCGAGCTGGTGGCGGCGATCCGCGATGGGCTGAAACAGGATTTTCGCCACCAGCGGTTTTCCCTGAGTGAAATGAATCGCGCGCTGGGCCTGTGGCGCGAGGACCGTGGCCAGGTGTTCGACCTTTCGGTGTCCTATGAGCAGGACGACCATGATTACCGTTACGGCGAGGCCCGGGCCCAGGCGATCAAGGTGCCGAACAACCACGAGCCGATGCCGCTGGTGATCCACCTGCGCAGCAACCGCTACAACGACCAGGCGTGGATTCACTACGTCTACAACCAGGCCTATTTTCAGGAGAACGACGTCGAGGCCCTGGCCGAGCGTTTTATCCATGTGCTGGAACAGGGGCTGGCTGACGGCGCGCGGAGGGTTGGCGAGTTTTCCCTGGTCACCGCGCACGAGGCGGCGCAGATCCGGCAATGGAACGCCACAGAGCGTCACTACCCGGACCGCCGGACCCTGCACGGCCTGTTCGAGACCCAGGCGCGGCTGAGCCCGGAAGCGCCGGCGGCGGTGCACGGTTCGCAGTCCGTCAGCTACGCCGAGCTGAATCGCCGCGCCAATCAGTTGGCCCACCTCCTGCTGAGTCAGGGAGTGCAGCCGGGAGACCGGGTGGCGGTCCTGCTGCCACGTTCCCTGCCGTTGCTGGTCAGCCAGTTGGCCATCAACAAATGCGCGGCGGTCTATGTGCCGCTGGATATTCAGGCCCCTGGCCAGCGCCAGGGTTTTATTCTCGAAGACAGCCGGGCGCGGCTGCTGCTCAGCCATGGCGACCTGGTCCTGGAGTGCCGGACCCCGCGCATCGATCTGGAGCAACTTGGCCTTGAACGCCAGCCGGCGCACAACCCGGAGCTGGCGCAGTCGTCGCAAAGTGTCGCCTACCTGATGTACACCTCCGGCTCCACCGGCGTGCCCAAGGGGGTGCTGGTGCCGCATCGCGCCGTCAGCCGATTGGTGCTGAACAACGGTTACGCCGAGTTCAACCGCCATGACCGGGTGGCGTTCGCTTCCAACCCGGCGTTCGACGCCAGCACCCTGGAAGTCTGGGCGCCCTTGCTCAATGGGGGCTGCGTGGTGGTGGTCGAGCAAGAGGTGCTGCTGTCCAGCCAGGCCCTGGCGAAGTTGCTGCTGGAGCAGAACGTCAGCGTGCTGTGGATGACCGCCGGGTTGTTTCATCAGCACGCCGATGGCCTGATGCCGGTCCTGCATCGCTTGCGCTACCTGATAGTCGGCGGCGATGTGCTGGACCCGAACGTGATTGCCCGGGTGCTGGAGCAGGGTGCGCCGCAGCATCTGCTCAACGGCTATGGCCCGACCGAAGCCACGACCTTTTCCACCACCTTCGAGATCCGCCAGGTCGGGGCCGGAGGCATTCCCATTGGCCGGCCCATCGGCAACAGCCACGCCTATGTGCTCGATGCCCGCCAGCAGCCGGTGGCCGTGGGCGTGGTCGGCGAGCTGTATATCGGCGGCGCCGGGGTCGCTCAGGGTTACCTGAACCAGCCGCAGCTGACGGCGGAAAAGTTTCTCGCCGATCCCTTTGCCAGCGATCCCCGAGGGCGGATGTACCGCACCGGCGACCTGGCCTGCTGGCGCGCCGACGGCGTCTTGCTGTACCAGGGGCGCAATGACCAGCAGGTCAAGCTGCGGGGCTTTCGCATCGAGCTGGGGGAGATCGAAAGCTGCCTGGCGACGTGTGCCGGGATCAAGGACGCCGCCGTGCTGCTGCGCGAAGACAGTCCGGGCAACAAGCGCCTGGTGGCTTATTTCACGGTCCATGCCGGCGCTGGCGAGGTGTCGATCAAGAGCCTGCACGCCAGCCTGCAAGGCCGGTTGCCGGAGTACATGCTGCCCTCGGCCTACGTGCAATTGCCGGCGCTGCCGCTGACCGCCAACGGCAAGCTCGACCGCAAGGCACTGCCGCTGCCGGCGGCCTCGGCCGTGCTCAGCCGCGACTACGAAGCGCCCCGGGGCGAGGTCGAAATCACCCTGGCGCAGATCTGGGCCGAGGTGCTCCAGGTCGAGCGGGTAGGGCGCCACGATCACTTCTTCGAGCTGGGCGGGCATTCGCTGCTGGCGGTGAACCTGATCGAGCGCATGCGCCAGGCCGGTCTTGGCGCCGATGTGCGGGTGCTGTTCAGCGAGCCGACCCTGGCGGCGCTGGCGGCGGCGGTGGGCAACAGCCGGGAAGTCCAGGTGCCGGCCAACCGCATTGCCCCGGGTTGCACCCACATCACCCCGCAGATGCTGGCCCTGGTCAGCCTCCAGACGCAGGATATCCAGCGCATCGTCGCCGGTATCCCCGGCGGCGCGGCCAATGTGCAGGAGATCTACCCCCTGGCGCCCTTGCAGGAAGGCCTGCTGTACCACCACATCAGCGCCGAGCACGGCGACCCTTATCAGCAACACGCGATGTTCGCCTTCGCCAGCCGCGAACTCCTTGAGGCCTTTGCCCAGGCGCTGCAACAGGTGGTGGAGCGCCATGACATCCTGCGCACCAGCCTGGCCTGGGACGGCCTGGAGCAACCCATGCAAGTGGTGTGGCGCGAGGCGCGGCTGACGCTGGAGGAGGTGCGGCTGGAACCGCAGTCGGGGGATATCCTCGGACAGTTGGCCGCACGCTTCACACCCGCGTTGCGCCCGCTGGATATCCGCCAGGCGCCGATGATGGCCATGGCCTGGGCCGAAGACCCGCTGCAACAGCGCTGGATCGGCATGTTGCGCTTCCATCACCTGATCAACGACGCCACCTCGACGGCGGTGCTGATCGCGGAAATCCAGGCCCACCTGCGGGGTCAGCAAGGCCGATTGGCGCCTGCGGTCGCCTATCGCAACTACGTGGCCCAAGCCCGCCAGGCCAGTCGCCAGGCCGAGCACGAAGCCTTTTTTACCGCCTTGCTCGGCGACGTCGACGAACCAACCCTGGCCTTCGGCCTGCAGGCGTATCAAGTGGAGCGCGACGACCAGGAGCAGGTGCAGTGCCTGCTCGACACCGGGCTGGGGCGCCGCCTGCGGCGCCAGGCACGGCAACTGGGGGTGAGTGCGGCGAGCCTCTACCACCTGGCCTGGGCCCAGGTGCTGGGGTGTCTGTCCGGGCGCGATGACCTGGTGTTCGGCACGGTGCTGCTCGGCAGGTTGCAGGCTGGAGAGGGCGCGGACCGGGCCCTGGGCATGTTTATCAATACCCTGCCGCTGCGGGTCAAGCTGGCGGGGCGCAGTGTCCAGCAGGCGCTGCGCGAGACCCATGACGGCCTGAGCGCGCTGCTGGTCCACGAGCATGCGGCCCTGGCCCTGGCGCAGCGCTGCAGTGGTGTGGTGGCACCGACGCCGCTGTTCAACAGCCTGCTCAACTACCGGCATGCCCCGGCCTCCGTGGCCTTGGCCGGGCTGGCGGGTATCGAGCTGTTGAGCAGTGAAGAAATTGTCAGCTACCCGCTGAGCCTGGCGGTGGATGACCTGGGCGCGGGCTTTCACCTGTCTGCCCGGGCCCCGCGCGCGGTCGGCGCGCAACGTCTGCTGGATTACTTGCCGAGCGCCCTCGACGGCCTGGTGCAGGCCCTGGAACAGACGCCGCAGCAGCCCCTGGCGCAGGTGCCGATCCTGCCGCAGGCCGAACGTCGCCAGCTGTTGCAGGAGTTCAACGCCACCGTCGAGGCCTACCCCCATGACCAGACCCTGCATGCCCTGATCGAGGCCCAGGTCCGACGCACTCCCCAGGCGGTGGCCCTGGTGGCCGGCGAGCAGCAGCTGACTTACCACGAGCTCAATGCCCGGGCCAACCAGCTGGCCCATCACCTGCGCGAGCAAGGGGTGCAGCCCGATTCTCGGGTGGCGATCTGCGTCGAGCGCGGGCTGGAACTGCTGGTCGGCCTGCTGGGCATTCTCAAGGCCGGCGGCGCCTATGTGCCGCTGGACCCGGGTTATCCGCCGGAACGCCTGCACTACATGTTGCACGACAGTGCGCCGGTCGCGGTGCTGGTCCATGGCGCAACGCGGGCGCTGATGGAAGGCAGTCGGGTGCCGCTGATCGACTTCGACCGCTGCACCTGGCAGCACCAGCCTCACAGTGATCCCCAGGTGCCGGGGCTTGGGGTTTCGCACCTGGCCTATGTGATCTACACCTCGGGTTCCACCGGCACCCCCAAGGGGGTCATGATCGAGCACCGCGGCCTGGGCAACCTGCTGCACTGGAGTTCGGGCCTGTGCCCGGGGGCGGCCAGCGGCAGCCTGTTGCAGAAGGCCCCGTTCAGTTTCGACGGCTCGGTGTGGGAGCTGTTCTGGCCGTTGAGCATCGGCATGCGCCTGGTGCTGGCGCGCCCCGATGGGCACCGGGATCCGGCGTACCTGGCGCGGCTGATCCGCGAACAGGGGATCACCCTGGTGAAGTTTGTGCCGGCGATGCTGCAGCAGTTCCTCGAGCTGGATGAAGTCAGCCAGTGCCGGAGCCTGACCGACGTCTTCGCCGGCGGCGGCGAGCTGACCGCGGCCATGGCCCGGCGCTTCCAGCAACTGTTGCCCCAGGCTCGCCTGCACAACGTCTACGGGCCCACTGAGGCCACCGTCGACAGCAGCGCCTGGACCCTCGAACCCGGGGCCGAAGTGCCGCCGATCCAGCTGCCGATCGGCCGTCCCATCAGCAATACCCGGCTGTATGTGCTGGATGCCCATGACGCGCCGGTGCCCCTGGGTGTCAGCGGTCAGTTGCACATCGGTGGGGTCGGTGTGGCCCGGGGCTACCTGGGCCTGCCCGAGTTGATGGCCGAGCGTTTTATCGACAGTCCATTCGTGGCCGGCGACCGCCTGTATCGCACCGGCGACCTGGTGCGCTACCGCGCCGACGGCAACCTGGAATTCCTCGGGCGCAACGACTTTCAGGTCAAGCTGCACGGGCTGCGGGTCGAGCTCGGGGAGATCGAGGCGCGACTGGCCAGCCACCCGGCTTTGCGTGAAGTGGTGGTGCTGATGCGCGACGAGCGCCTGGTGAGTTACTACACCCAGCGCGGCGCGACGCCGGCGCCGACGGTCGAAGCCTTGCGCGCCCATGTGCTGGCGCAATTGCCGGAGTACATGGTGCCTTCGGCCTTTGTCCAACTGGCGGCGTTGCCCCTGAGCCCCAACGGCAAGCTGGACCGCCAGGCGCTGCCGGCACCGGGCCTGGATGCGGTGGTAAACCGGGGTTACGAGGCGCCCGAAGGAGCAGTGGAAATCACCCTGGCGCAGATCTGGGCCGAGGTCCTGAAGATCGAGCGGGTCGGGCGCCATGATCACTTCTTCGAGCTGGGTGGCCACTCGCTGCTGGCCGTGAGCCTGGTGGCGCGCATGCGCCAGGCAGGGCTGGAGGCCGATGCGCGGATGCTGTTCAACCAGCCGACCCTGGCGGCGCTGGCGGCGCGGATCCTGGTGCCGGTGCAGCAGGTGGACGTACCGCAGACCACCATTCCCCAGCTCAACCGCAAGCGGCGCCTGTAAGCCGCGCAGACCACCGTCAGGCCCCGCAGTTCGGGCCTGGCGGCCCGGCCGGGGGGCTTGTCCCGGCTTCCCATGTCATGTCCGCAGACGTCGATGGTTTAGTTTTTCGAGCCTGCGGGGTGCCCCGTCGGGCCCGATGTCCCTGTCACTTTTACAGACCACGGCCCACGCGTATCCCAGGTCGGCACCGAGTGCCGGGTGCTTCGGCGCGGCGGTCGCCGGCGGGGCACAGGTTGCAGCTGAACATGGACTTTCTCGACAACCGTTTCCGAATTCAAAGCAGGTTACCCAATGCACTTCAGCGAATTGATGGCAGTTCTTTCCACCCTGGCGATCCGTCTGCAAATGGAGGACGGCGATCTGGTTATCCTGGGTGATGACGCCGCGCTGGATGATGAGCTGTGGGACAGCCTGGTCCGGCACAAGGCGCAGTTGCTGGAGCTGGTGGCCGAGCATGCCGGCGACTGGTCGAGCCCGGCCTTTCGCATCACCCCGGACATGCTGCCGCTGGTGGACCTGGACCAGGCCGCCATCGAGCGTATCGTCGCCACTGTGCCGGGCGGTGCGGCCAACGTGCAGGACATCTACCCCCTGGCGCCGTTGCAGGAAGGCATGCTCTACCATCACCTGTCGGCGCAGCAGGGCGACCCCTACGTGCTGCAGACGCGCTTCGCCTTTGACTGCCGTGCGCGTTTCGAGGCCTTTGCCCAGGCGTTGCAATGGACCATCGACCGCCACGACATCCTGCGCACCGCCATGGCCTGGGAAAGTCTGGACTCGCCGTTGCAAGTGGTCTGGCGCCAGGCGCGCCTGGTGTGCGAGGAGATCGTCTGCGATCCCCTGGCCGGTGAGGTACTGAGCCAGTTGCAGGCGCGCCACGATGCCCGCCACTACCGCCTGGACCTGCAACAGGCGCCCCTGTTGCGCCTGGTGTTTGCCGAAGACCCGGCCCGGCAGCGGATCGTCGCGCTGCTGTTGTCGCACCACACCATCCTCGATCACAGCGCACTGGACGTGGTGCGCGAAGAGATTCTGGCCCATATGCAGGGCCGTGCCGGGGAGGTTCCGGTGGCGGTGCCGTTTCGCAATTACCTGGCCAAGGCGCGCATGGGCCAGAGCGATCAGGTGCACGAAGCGTTCTTCCGCGACATGCTCGGCGACATCGACGAGCCGACCCTGCCGTTCGGCCTGCGGGACGTGCAGGGCGACAGCCACGTCATCGACCACCTGCGGGCGCCGCTGGACAGCGCCCTGAGCCTGCGCCTGCGGGATCAGGCGCGGCAGCTCGGGGTCAGTGCGGCGAGCCTGATGCACCTGGCCTGGGCCCTGGTCCTGGGCCAGCTCTGCGGGCGCGACGTAGTGGTGTTCGGCACCGTGCTGCTCGGCAGGATGCAGGCCGGCGAGGGCGCGGATCGGGCCCTGGGGATGTTTATCAATACCCTGCCGCTGCGGGTCGACCTCGGCCACCTCGACGTGCGCGCCGGGGTGCGCGCCACCCACGCTCGCCTGAGCACCATGCTCAACCATGAGCACGCGTCCCTGGCGCTGGCCCAGCGTTGCAGTGGGGTCACCGCCTCGACGCCGCTGTTCAACGCCATTCTCAACTACCGCCACAGCGCCGCTGCCGACCTGGCCGAGGTTATCGAACTGGCCGAAGGCGTGCAGGTGCTGGGCTCCGATGAAGGCAGCAACTACCCGCTGACGTTCAACGTCGATGACCTGGGCGAAGGTTTCACCCTGACCCTGATGGTCGAGCGTTCGATTGGCGTGCAGCGCATCACCGACTACCTGCACACCACCCTGCAGCATTTGGTGGAGGCCCTGGAACAGACTCCGAGCCTGGCCTTGCGCGAGCTGTCGATGGTGCCCGAGGCTGAGCGCGAAAGCCTGTTGCGCGGGTTCAATGCTCACCAGTTGTCGTTCCCCAAGAGCCAGGCCGTGCACCGCCTGTTCGAAGCCCGGGTGGCGAGCCAGCCCGACGCCGTGGCGCTGACCCAGGGCGGGCAGGGCCTGAGTTATGGCGCATTGAATGCCCAGGCCAACCAGCTGGCCCACCACCTGCTGGACATGGGGGTGAAACCTGATGACCGGGTGGCGCTCTGCGTGCAGCGCGGCCCGGCGATGCTGGTGGGGATGCTGGGTATTCTCAAGGCCGGCGCAGGTTATGTGCCGCTGGACCCGGGGTTGCCGGAGGAGCGCCTGCGCTACCTGATCGAAGACAGCGCGCCCCGGGCGCTGCTGACCCAGGGCGCGCTGCTGGGGCAGTTGCCGACGCTGGACGTGGCGCTGATCGACCTCGACCACCCGCTGTGGCGCGAGCGACCGTCCACCGATCTGCCGCTGCCGGCCCTGACTTCGGCACACCTGGCCTATGTGATCTATACCTCGGGCTCCACCGGCCTGCCCAAGGGGGTGATGGTCGAGCACCAGACCCTGGAAAACCTGGTGCACTGGCACAACCAGGCCTTTGACCAGCACCCGGGCAGCCAGGTCTCCAGCGTCGCCGGTTTCGGCTTTGACGCCATGGCCTGGGAGGTCTGGCCGAGCCTGTGCGCGGGGGCGACCCTGCACCTGCCGCCCCGGGAGATCGGCAATGAAGATATCCAGCAACTGCTGGCCTGGTGGCAGGCGCAGCCGCTGGAGGTGAGCTTTTTGCCGACCCCGGTGGCCGAGTACGCCTTCAGCCAGCACCTGCAACACCCGACCCTGAAGACCCTGCTGATCGGCGGCGATCGCCTGCGCCAGTTCAACCAGGGCCAGACCTTCGCCGTGATCAACAACTACGGCCCCACCGAAGCCACGGTGGTCGCCACCTCGGGCGCGGTCCAGGTCGGCCAGGCGCTGCATATCGGCCGGCCGATTGCCAATGCTCAGGTCTACCTGCTGGATGAGCAGTTGCGCCCGGTGCCGGTCGGGGTTGCCGGCGAGCTGTACATCGGCGGCGCCGGGGTGGCCCGGGGTTACCTGCACCGGCCGCAGATGACCGCGGAGCGTTTCCTCGACGATCCGTTCAGCAACCAGCCCCGGGCGCGCATGTACCGCACCGGCGACCTGGCGCGCTGGCTGGCGGACGGCACGCTGGACTACCTGGGGCGCAATGACGACCAGGTGAAAATCCGCGGCATGCGCATCGAACTGGCCGAAATCGAGGCGCGGCTGGCCCTGCACCCCGAGGTCGAAAGCGCAGTGGTCCTGGCCCGGGAAGATGAGCCGGGGCATAAGCGCCTGGTGGCCTACTATCGGCCGCAGCTGGCGCCGTCCGACCTGGATAACGAGGCCCTGCGGGCCTGGCTCCACGAGCAGTTGCCGGAATACATGCTGCCGGTGGCCTATGTCGCGCTGGCCGACTGGCCCCTGACCGCCAACGGCAAGCTCGACCGCAAGGCCTTGCCGGCCCCGGGGCTCGAATCCTTTATCAGCCGCGATTTCGAAGCGCCCCTGGGGCCGGTGGAAACGGCCCTGGCGCAGATCTGGAAAGCGGTGCTCAAGGTCGAACAGGTCGGGCGGCATGACAACTTCTTTGAACTGGGCGGGCATTCACTGCTGGCGGTGAGCCTGATCGAGCGCATGCGCCAGGTCGGCCTGGGCGCCGATGTGCGGATCCTGTTCAGCCAGCCGACCCTGGCGGCCCTGGCGACGGCGGTGGGCAGCGGGCGCGAGGTCGAGGTTCCGGCCAACCGCATTGCCCTCGGCTGCCAGCGCATCACCCCGGACCTGCTGCCGCTGCTGGAACTGAGCCAGGAGGCCATCGACCTGATCGTCGCCAGCGTGCCCGGCGGTGCGGCCAATGTGCAGGACATCTACCCCTTGGCGCCCTTGCAGGAGGGCATTGTGTATCACCACCTGGCTGCCGGGGAGGGTGACCCCTACCTGTTGCAGACCCGTCTGGCGTTTGACAGCCACGAGCGCTTGCAGGTGTTCGCCGGGGTCTTGCAACAGGTGATTGGGCGCCACGATATCCTGCGCACTAGCGTGCTCTGGGAAAACCTGGAACACCCGCTGCAAGTGGTCTGGCGCCATGCCGAGCTGGTGCTGCAAGAGCTGACGCCGGACCCGGCGAGCGGGGATGTGCTGGAGCAGTTGCAACAGCGCTTCGATGCCCGCCATTACCGCCTGGATATCACCCGTGCACCGCTGATCCGTCTGGTGCACGCCTGGGATGCGGCGCAGCAGCGGGTGGTGGCGATTCTGCTGTTCCATCACCTGGCCATGGACCACACCGCCCTCGAGGTGGTGAGCCAGGAGATGCAAGCCCTGATCAGCGGCCAGGGTGCCAGCCTTGGGGCCGCTGCGCCTTATCGCAACTACGTGGCCCAGGCGCGCCTGGGGGTGAGCCAGGCCGAGCATGAGGCGTTCTTCCGGCAGATGCTCGGCGATATCGACGAGCCGACCCTGCCGTTTGGCCTGCAGGATGTGCAGGGCGACGGGCAGCCTATCGAGGAGGCCGCGCGCGCCCTGGAGCCGGCCCTGAACCGACGCCTGCGGGAACAGGCGCGAAGCCTGGGGGTGAGTGTGGCGAGCCTGATGCACCTGGCCTGGGCCCAGGTCCTGGGGCAACTCGGCAACCGCCGGGATGTGGTGTTCGGCACCGTGCTCCTGGGGCGGATGCAGGGCGGCGAGGGCGCCGACCGGGCCTTGGGCATGTACATCAACACCTTGCCGCTGCGGGTCGAAGTCGGCGCCGTGGCGCCACGGGCTGCGGTCAAGGCCACCCACGCCCGGCTCAGCGCGCTGCTGGGGCATGAACACGCGTCCCTGGCTCTGGCCCAGCGGTGCAGCGGGGTGACGGGGGCGGCGCCGCTGTTCAGTGCCTTGCTCAACTACCGCCATAGCCAGGCCGGCACCCAGCCCCAGGCCGGACCGCAGCTGTGGGACGGGATCGATGTCCTGGGGGGCGAAGAGCGCAGCAACTACCCGCTGACCCTGAGCGTCAACGACCGTGGCGACAGCTTTGACCTGAGCGTGCTGAGCCAGGCGCCGATTGATCCGCAGCGCATCTGCGGCTACATGCACACCGCCCTGGAACACTTGGTGCAGGCCCTGGAGCAGGGGGCGGCGGTCACCCTCGACCAGCTGTCGATCCTGCCGGCGGAAGAGCGCCAACAGCTGTTGCACCAGTTCAACCCGAGCCCTGCGCACTACCCGCGCGGGCAGACCATTCATGGCCTGTTCGAAGCCTGCGCGGCCGCCATGCCCGAGGCCCCGGCCGTGATCCAGGGCGCGCACAGCCTGAGCTATGGCCAGCTCAACCAGAGTGCCAATCAACTGGCCCACCAACTGCTGGCGCTGGGAGTGCAGCCTGATGATCGGGTGGCGATCAGTGTGCGCCGTGGCCCGGACATGCTCCTGGGCCTGCTGGCGATTCTCAAGGCCGGCGCCGCCTATGTGCCGATCGACCCGGCGCTGCCGGACGAGCGCCAGCACTACCTGCTGCAGGACAGCGCCCCGGTGGCGCTGTTGACCCAGGGCGAATGGCTCGGGCGCTGGGCGGCGACCGCGTTGCCACTGATCGACCTCGACCAGCGGCACTGGCTCGGCCAGCCCCGCAGCAATCCGCAACTGGCCGGGCTGACTCCGGCGCACCTGGCCTATGTGATCTACACCTCGGGTTCCACCGGCCTGCCCAAGGGGGTGATGGTGGAGCACCGGACCCTGGAAAACCTGGTGCACTGGCACAACCTGACCTTCGACCAACACCCGGGCAGCCAGGTCTCCAGCGTCGCCGGTTTCGGCTTCGACGCCATGGCCTGGGAGGTCTGGCCGGCCTTGTGCGTCGGCGCGACCCTGCACCTGCCGCCGGCCGAGGTCGGCAATGACAACCTCGAACTGCTGCTGGCCTGGTGGCAGGCGCAGCCGCTGGAGGTCAGCTTCTTGCCGACCCCGGTGGCCGAGTACGCCTTCAGCCGCCAACTGCAACACCCGACCCTGAAGACCCTGCTGATCGGCGGCGACCGCCTGCGCCAGTTCAGCACGGCCCAGACCTTCGCCGTGATCAACAACTACGGCCCCACCGAAGCCACGGTGGTCGCCACCTCGGGCGCGGTCCAGGTCGGCCAGGCGCTGCATATCGGCCAGCCGGTGGGCAATGCCCGGGTCTACCTGCTGGATGAACAGCAGCGTCCGGTGCCCCAAGGCGTGGTCGGCGAGCTGTATATCGGGGGCGCCGGGGTGGCGCGGGGTTACCTGAACCGTCCGCAGATGAGCGCCGAGCGCTTTATGGCCGACCCTTTCAGCGCTGAACCCGAGGCCCGCATGTACCGCAGCGGTGACCTGGCGCGCTGGCGCGCGGACGGCAACCTTGATTACCTGGGGCGCAACGACGACCAGGTCAAGGTGCGTGGGGTGCGCATCGAACTGGGCGAAGTCGAGAGCGCCCTGGCCAGCCACGCCGGGGTCAAGGAGGCGGTGGCGCTGGTGCGTGACGCGCGGCTGGTGGTCTATTTCACCGAGCAGGCCGAACAGCTGGATATCGAGCAACTGCACGCCCATCTGCAAGGCCGACTGCCGGACGCCATGGTGCCGGCGGCCTACGTTCGGCTCGATGCGCTGCCGTTGACCGCCAATGGCAAGCTCGACCGCAAGGCCTTGCCCGAGCCGGGAGCGGATGCGCTGCTCAGCCGTGGCTTCGAGGCGCCCGAGGGCACGGTGGAAATGGCCTTGGCGCAGATCTGGAAGGAGGTGCTCAAGGTCGAACAGGTCGGCCGCCATGACCACTTCTTCGAGCTGGGCGGGCATTCGCTGCTGGCGGTGAGCCTGATCGAGCGCATGCGCCAGGTCGGCCTCGGCGCCGATGTACGCATTCTGTTCAGCCAGCCGACCCTGGCCGCCCTGGCGGCTGCCGTGGGCAGTGGGCGTGAGGTCGAGGTCCCGGTCAACCGCATTGCGCCCGGTTGCCGGCACATCACCCCGGACCTGCTGCCACTGCTGGACCTGGACCAGGCCGCCATCGAGCGGATCGTCGCCGCCGTGCCGGGAGGTGCGGCCAATGTGCAGGACATCTACCCCCTGGCGCCGTTGCAGGAAGGCATCCTCTACCACCACATCACCGCGCAGCAGGGCGACCCCTATCTGCTGCAAACCCGCCTGGCCTTTGACAGCCTGCAACGCCTGCAGACTTTCGCCGGTGCCTTGCAGCAGGTGATCGAACGCCACGACATTCTGCGCAGCGCGGTGTTCTGGGAGGGCCTGGACACCCCGGTGCAGGTGGTGCTGCGCGAGGCCCGGCTGGTGGTGGAAGAGGTGGTGCCGCAGGTGGCGGACGCTGATGTGCTGCAACAGCTCGGCGCGCGATTCGACGCCCGCCACCATCGCCTGGACCTGAGCCGTGCGCCGCTGATCCGCCTGGCCTACGCCCAGGACCCGGCACAGCAGCGGGTGGTGGTGCTGCTGATGTTCCATCACATCGTTCTCGACCACACCGCCTTCGACGTGGTGCGCCAGGAAATGCAGGCCTGCCTTCTGGGCCAGGCCCGGGAGCTGGGGCCGGCGATGCCTTATCGCAACTACGTGGCCCAGGCGCGCCTGGGCGTCAGTGACGAGGAACATGAAGCGTTCTTCCGCGAGATGCTTGGCGATATCGACGCGCCGAGCCTGCCGTTCGGCCTGCAGGATGTGCAAGGCGATGGGCTTGCCATGGAAGAGGTGCGGCACCGGCTGCCGGCCACCCTGAGCCAGGGCTTGAGGCGCCAGGCGCGTCTGCTCGGGGTCAGTGTCGCGAGCCTGATGCACCTGGCCTGGGCCCGGGTGCTGGCGGTGGCCAGCGGCAACCAGCAGGTGGTGTTCGGCACCGTGCTGGTGGGGCGCATGCAGGGCGGTGAGGGGGCCGACCGGGCGCTGGGGATCTTTATCAATACCTTGCCGCTGCGGGTCGATGTCGGTGAGCAGGATGCCCGCGCCGGGGTGCGCGCGGTGCACGCGCGGTTGAGCGCGCTGCTCGGTCACGAGCACGCGTCCCTGGCTTTGGCCCAGCGTTGCAGCGCAGTGGCCGCGCCGCTGCCGCTGTTCAGCGCGATTCTCAACTACCGGCACAGTGCCGGCGCGGCAGCGCCGCTCGACGCACACCCGGCCTGGCAAGGCATGCAGACCCTGGCCCATGACGGGCGCAGTAACTATCCCTTGAGCCTGAACGTCGATGACCTGGGCGACGACTTGCAACTGGGCGCCATGACCGTGCAGCAGATCGGCGCGCAACGGGTCTGCGGGTACATGCAGACCGCCCTGGAATCCCTGTTGCAGGCCCTGGAGCAACGCTCGCCCATGGCCCTCAAGCATCTGCCGATCCTGGCACCGGCGGAACACGCGCAGTTGCTGCACGGCTTCAACGGCAGCGCGCTTGAATGCAACCTGGAACAGACGGTGCACGGCCTGTTCGAAGCCCAGGTGCAACGCACCCCGGATGCGCTGGCCCTGCAATCGGGCGCGCAATGCCTGACCTACGCCGGGCTCAATGCCCGGGCCAATCAACTGGCCCGGCATCTGCGTGACATCGGGGTCGGCCCGGATGTGCCGGTGGCGATCTGCATCGAGCGCAGCCTGGAGCTGGTGGTCGGCCTGCTGGCGATCCTCAAGGCCGGCGGTGCCTATGTGCCGCTGGACCCGGCCTATCCGCCGGAGCGCCTGGGCTACATGCTGCACGACAGTGCGCCCGCGGCGCTGCTGGTACACGGCGCGACCCGGGGCTTGGTGCAGTGGGCTGAGGGGCCGCTGATCGATCTCGAGCAAGCGGCCTGGCAGGCGCCTGCGCCAAGCCCCCCGGACAGTGCCGACCTCCAGGTACCGGGCCTGACTGCACGGCACCTGGCGTATGTGATCTACACCTCCGGCTCCACCGGCACGCCCAAGGGGGTGATGGTGGAGCACCGCGGGCTGGTCAACCTGCTGCACTGGAGCTCCGGGCTGTGCCCTGGCGCGGCGCAGGGCAGCCTGTTGCAGAAAACCCCACTGAGCTTCGACGCTTCGGTCTGGGAGGTGTTCTGGCCGCTGACCTCGGGCATGCGCCTGGTGCTGGCGCGCCCGGACGGGCACCGCGAGCCGCGCTACCTGGCGCAGTTGATTCGCGAGCAACGGATCTCGGTGATCCAGTTCGTGCCGGCCATGTTGCAGCTGTTCCTGGAACTGGACGAGGTCAGCCAGTGCAGCAGCCTGACCGATGTGTTCTGTGGCGGCGGCGAGCTGGGCGCGACCCTGGCCCGGCGCTTCCAGGCACGCCTGCCGGGGGCGCGGTTGCATAACGTCTACGGCCCGACCGAGGCCACGGTGGACAGCACGGTCTGGACCCTGGAGCCCGGGGCTACGGTGCCGGCGCTGCAACTGCCGATTGGCCGGCCGATTGCCAATACCCGCCTGTACGTACTGGACGCCGAGGACCAGCCGGTGCCGGTCGGCGCCAGTGGCCAGTTGCACATCGGCGGCGCCGGCGTGGCCCGGGGTTACCTGGGGCTGCCGGGGCTGTTGGCCGAGCGATTCATCGACAGCCCGTTCGTGGCCGGCGACCGCCTGTACCGCACCGGCGACCTGGTGCGCTACCACGCCGACGGCAACCTGGAGTTCCTCGGGCGCAACGATTTCCAGGTCAAGCTGCATGGCTTGCGCATCGAGCTGGGGGAAATCCAGGAGCACCTGGAGCGCTACCCGGGGATCAGGCAAGCGGTGGCGCTGGTGCGCGAAGACGTGCCCGGCGACAAGCGTCTGGTGGCCTACTTCAGCACCCACCCCGAGAGCACCGTGCCCGAGGTCGAGGCCCTGCGCCAACACCTGTTGCAGCAGTTGCCGGAGTACATGGTGCCGGGGCTGCTGGTGCCGCTGCCGGCATTGCCGCTGACGCCCAACGGCAAGCTGGATCGCCAGGCACTGCCGGTGCCGGATTCGTCGGCGCTGCTCAGTCGCGCCTATGAAGCGCCCCAGGGCGAGATCGAAACCACCCTGGCGCGGATCTGGGCTGAAGTGCTCAAGGTCGAGCAGGTGGGACGCCACGATCACTTCTTCGAACTGGGCGGGCATTCACTGCTGGCGGTGAGCCTGATCGAGCGCATGCGCCAGGTCGGCCTCAGCGCCGATGTGCGCATTCTGTTCAGCCAGCCGACCCTGGCCGCCCTGGCGGCTGCGGTGGGCAGCGGGCGCGAGGTCGAGGTTCCGGCCAACCGCATTGCCCTTGGCTGCCAGCGCATCACCCCGGACCTGCTGCCGCTGCTGGAGCTGGACCAGGACGCCATCGACCTGATCGTCGCGAGCGTCCCCGGCGGTGCGGCCAATGTGCGGGACATCTATCCCCTGGCGCCCTTGCAGGAAGGCATCCTGTATCACCACCTGATGGCCGAGCAGGGCGATCCGTACCTGTTGCAGTCGCAGATGGCCTTCGACAGCGTCGAGCGCCTGCAACTGTTCGCCCGGGCCCTGCAACACGTCATCGAACGTCACGATATCCTGCGCACCAGTGTGCTCTGGCAAGGCCTGGAACAACCACTGCAGGTGGTCTGGCGCCACGCCGAGCTGCACCCGCAGGAAGTGGTGCTGGACGCGGCGGATGGCGATGTACTGGGCCAGTTGCAGCAGCGCTTCGATGCCCGGCACTACCGCCTGGACATGACGCGCGCGCCGCTGATCCAGCTGCTGTTCGCCAAGGACCCGCTACAGCGGAGGGTGGTTGCCACGCTGTTGTTCCACCACCTGGCCATGGACCACACCGCGCTGGAAGTGGTGGGCCATGAACTGAGCGCATTTCTCGCCGGGCAAGGCGCGACCCTGGGCGCGGCGGTGCCTTATCGCAATTACGTGGCCCAGGCACGGCTGGGGGCCAGCGAGCAGGAACACGAGGCGTTTTTCCGCGACATGCTGGGGGACGTCGACGAGCCGACCCTGCCATTCGGCCTGCAGGATGTGCAGGGCGACGGGCGTGATATCGAGGAAGTCAGCCAGCGGCTGGAGGCCGACCTCAGCGGGCGTATCCGCAGCCAGGCGCGGGGGCTCGGGGTGAGTGCCGCGAGCCTGTTCCTCCTGGCCTGGGCCCGGGTGTTGAGCGTGACCAGCGGTCAGCGGCACCCGGTGTTCGGCACCGTACTGATGGGCCGCATGCAGGGCGGCGAGGGCGCCGATCGGGCCCTGGGGATGTTTATCAATACCTTGCCGCTGCGGGTGGATATCGACGCCACCTCGGTGCGCGACGGGGTGCGGGCGACCCATGCCCGGCTCAGCGCACTGCTCGGCCACGAGCATGCGTCCCTGGCCCTGGCCCAGCGCTGCAGCCAGGTGGCGGCGCCGCTGCCGCTGTTCAGCGCCATGCTCAACTACCGCCACAGTGCCCAAGCGCAGTCGGTTGCCCAGGCGCCGTGGCAGGGCATCCACACCCTGGCCAGCGAAGAGCGCAGCAACTACCCGCTGAGCCTGAACATCGATGACCTGGGGCAAGACTTCCGCCTGAACGTGATGACTCCGGCGCGAATCGGCGCCGAGCGCGTGTGCGGTTATATGCGCACCGCCCTGGAAAGCCTGGTCCAGGCCCTGGAGCAGGCACCGCACAGCGCCGTAGAGCAGCTGTCGATCCTGCCGGCCGCCGAGCGCCGGCAACTGCTGGGCGCCGGCCATGGCAGCCGCGAGCACTATGCCGTCGAGCAGACCCTGCATGGCCTGTTCGAGGCCCAGGTGCTGCGTACGCCGGACGCGGTGGCAGTGCGCGTCGACGCGCTGCAACTGAGTTATCGCCAGCTCAACGCCCGGGCCAATCAGGTGGCCCATCGCCTGTTGGGCCTGGGCGTACAGCCGGATGATCGGGTGGCGATCTGCGTCGAGCGCGGGCTGGAGATGATCGTCGGCCTGCTGGGGATCCTCAAGGCCGGCGCCGGTTATGTGCCGATCGATCCGGGCTACCCCGCAGAACGCATCGCCTACACCCTGGCTGACAGCGCCCCGGTGGCGCTGCTGGTGCAGGGCGCGACCCAGGCTCTGGTTGGCGAGTGCCCGGTGCCCCGGATCGACCTCGACAGCCATGCCCTGCGCGACGAGCCGCAGCACAACCCGCAGCTGCCGGGGCTCAAGGTCGAGCACCTGGCGTATGTGATCTACACCTCGGGCTCCACCGGCCTGCCCAAGGGGGTGATGGTCGAGCACCGCCAGGTGACCCGGTTGTTCGCGGCGACCCAAGGCTGGTTCGGCTTCAACCGCCGTGATGTGTGGGCGCTGTTCCACTCCTTTGCCTTCGACTTCTCGGTCTGGGAAATCTACGGCGCGCTGCTGCACGGCGGGCAGTTGCTGGTGGTGCCGCAACGGATCAGCCGCTCACCGGACGAGTGCTATGAACTGCTGTGCGACGCGGGGGTGAGCATCCTCAACCAGACCCCGAGCGCGTTCCGCCAGTTGATCGCGGCCCAGGGTCGCAGCGACCGCAAGCATTCCCTGCGCCAGGTGATTTTCGGTGGCGAAGCCCTGGACCCGGGCATGCTCAAGCCCTGGTACGAGCGCGTCGGCAACGCCGGCACGCGCCTGGTGAACATGTACGGCATCACCGAGACCACGGTGCACGTGACCTATCGCGCCCTGGAAGCCGCCGATGCCCTGGTGCCGGGTGTCAGCCCGATTGGTGGACCGATCCCCGACCTGCAGCTGTACCTGCTCGACCCGCAGCGCGAACCGGTGCCGGTGGGGGTGGTCGGCGAGCTCTATGTCGGCGGCGCCGGGGTGGCCCGCGGGTACCTGAACCGCGAGGCCTTGAGCGCCGAGCGCTTTATCGCCGACCCGTTCCACGCAGGCTCCGGCACGGTTGCGGGGCGCCTGTACAAGACCGGTGACCTGGGCCGCTGGCTGGCCGATGGCAGCCTTGAATACCTGGGACGCAACGATGACCAGGTGAAGATCCGCGGCTTCCGCATCGAGCTGGGGGAAATCCAGGCCCAGTTGGCGGCCTGCGAGGGCGTGCGCGAGGCCCTGGTCATCGCCCGCGAGGACGAACCCGGCGAACGACGCCTGGTGGCCTACCTGATTGCCGAGGACGGCCATGGGCCGAGCGCCGCGCACTTGCGTGAGCAACTGCTGGGCACCCTGGCCGAATACATGCTGCCCAGTGCCTTTGTCCTGCTGCCGGCCTGGCCCCTGACCGGCAACGGCAAGCTGGACCGCAAGGCGTTGCCGATGCCCGATGACGCGGCACTGGCCCGACGCGGCTACCAGGCCCCCCAAGGCGAGGTGGAGCAGCGGATTGCCAGCCTGTGGCAAGACCTGCTCAAGGTCGAGCGGGTCGGGCGGCATGACAACTTTTTCGAGCTGGGCGGCCATTCGCTGCTGGCGGTCAAGTTGATGGAACGCATGCGCCAGGCGCAGTTGCGGGCCGATATCCGGGTACTGTTCAGCCAGCCGACCCTGGCGGCCCTGGCGGCGGCCGTGGGCGGGGAGCCCGAGGTGCAGGTGCCGGCCAACCTGATCGGCGCCACCTGCACCGCGATCACCCCCGATATGCTGCCCCTGGCCGACCTCGACCCGGCGGCCATCGAACGTGTACTGGAGCGGGTGCCGGGCGGTGTCGACAACGTGCAGGACATCTACGCCCTGGCGCCGCTGCAGGCGGGGATCCTCTATCACCACCTGAGCAGTCAGGCCGGCGATCCGTACCTGCTGCAGTTGCAGCTCGGCTTCAGCGGCCTGGCGCAGGTCAAGGCCTTTATCGACGCCCTGCAAGGGGCGATTGCCCGGCATGACATCCTGCGCACCAGCCTGGTCTGGGACTGCCTCGACGAGCCGGTGCAGGTGGTCTGGCGCCAGGCGCCGCTGGCTGTGGAGCGGGTCGCGAGCGACCCGCAGGACGCCGATGTGCTGGGCCAGTTGCAGCAGCGCTTCGACCCCCGGCATTACCGCCTCGACCTGGGGCAGGCTTCGATGATGCGCTTTGCCTACGCCCGGGACGAAGCCCATGACCGGTGGCTGGGCGTGTTGCTGCTGCACCATATCTTGCTCGACCACACCTCGTTGGCGGTCCTGGTGCAGGAAATGAGCGCCAGCCTCGGCGGCCAGGCTGGGCACCTGGCGCCGCCGGTGCAGTACCGCAACTACGTGGCCCAGGCACGCCTGGGCGTCAGCCAGCACGCCCATGAAGCGTTCTTCCAGCAGATGCTCGGCGATATCCATGAGCCGACCCTGCCGTTCGGCCTGCAGGACGTGCAGGGCGACGGCAGTGGTGTCCAGGAGTCGCACCTGGCCCTGGAGCCGGCCCTGTGCCGGGCCCTGCGCGAGCAGGCAAGGCGGCTCGGGGTGAGCGCCGCCAGCCTGGTGCACCTGGCCTGGGCCCAGGTGCTGGGTCAGGTTTCCGGTCAGGACGAGGTGGTGTTCGGCACCGTGCTCCTGGGGCGGATGCAGGGCGGCGAGGGTGCCGACCGGGCCCTGGGCATGTTTATCAATACCTTGCCGCTGCGGGTCAGCGTCGGTGCGCTGACGGTGCTCGACGGCGTGCGCGCGACCCATGAACGGCTGGCGCAATTGCTTGGCCACGAGCACGCGCCCCTGTCCCTGGCCCAGCGTTGCAGCGGGGTGCCAGCGTCCACGCCGCTGTTCAGCACCTTGCTCAACTATCGCCACAGTGCGCCGGGCGCGGAGGCCGGCAACGGCCCTTCGGTGTGGGACGGGATCGAGGTGCTCAACGCCCGTGAGCGCAGCAACTACCCGCTGGTGCTTAACGTCGATGACCTCGGCGAACTGTTCGAACTGACGGTCCAGGCCCTGGCCGAGGTGGAAGGTGCACGGATCGGCGAGTACATGCGCTGTGCCTTGCACAACCTGGTGCACGCCCTGGAGCAGGCCCCGGCCACGCCGTTGCAGCAGTTGTCGATTGTCGCCCCCGCCGAGCGCGAGCGGGTGCTGCACGGCTTCAATGCCACGGCCCGGGCCTTCCCGGCGCAGCAGACCGTGCACGGGCTGTTCGAGGCCCAGGTGCAGGCCAGCCCGCAAGCGGTCGCCGCGGTGCACGGCGAGCAGGTGCTCAGTTATGCCGAACTGAACCGGCGGGCCAACCGCCTGGCCCATGGGTTGTTGCAGATGGGCGTGCAGGCGGGGGACCGCGTGGCGATGCTATTGCCGCGTTCGGTGGGGTTGCTGGTCAGCCAGTTGGCCATCAGCAAATGCGCGGCGGTCTATGTGCCGCTGGACATCAACGCCCCAGCCGAGCGCCAGCTGTTTATCCTGGCGGACAGCGCGGCGCGGCTGTTGCTGACCCAGAGCACTGAAGCCCTGGCGTGTCCGACGCAGCGTATCGAACTGGACCGCCTCGACCTCGAACACCTGCCAAGCCACAACCCGGACCTGGCGCAGTCGTCCGAAAGCGCGGTGTACCTCATGTACACCTCGGGTTCCACCGGCACTCCCAAGGGCGTGCTGGTGCCGCACCGCGCGGTCAGCCGCCTGGTGCTGAACAACGGCTATGCCGACTTCACCCCGCAGGACCGAGTGGCCTTTGCCTCGAACCCGGCCTTTGACGCCAGCACCCTGGAAGTCTGGGCGCCCTTGCTCAATGGCGGGCGAGTGGTGGTGGTCGACCAGGACGTGGTGCTGTCCAGCCAGGCCCTGGGAGCGCTGCTGCAACAGCAGAAAGTCAGCGTGTTGTGGATGACCTCCGGCCTGTTCCAGCAGCATGCCGATGGCTTGCTCGGCGCGTTCCGCCAACTGCGCTACCTGATGGTCGGTGGCGATGTGCTGGACCCGAGCGTGATTGCCCGGGTGCTGGAACACGGCGCGCCCCGGCACCTGCTCAATGGCTACGGTCCGACCGAGGCCACGACTTTCTCCACCACCTTCGAGATCAAGGCCGTCGCCGCCGGTGGCATTCCCATTGGCCGGCCGATCGGCAACAGCCGCGCCTATGTGCTGGATGCCCGGCAGCAGCCGGTGGCGGTGGGCGTGGTCGGCGAGCTGTATATCGGTGGAGCGGGGGTGGCCCTGGGTTACCTCAACCAGCCGCAACTGACAGCGCAGATGTTTATCGCCGACCCCTTTGCCGATGCCCCTCAAGGCTTGATGTACCGCACCGGCGACCTGGCCTGCTGGCGCGCCGACGGCGTGCTGCTGTACCAGGGACGCAACGACCAGCAGGTCAAGCTGCGGGGCTTTCGCATTGAACTGGGAGAAATCGAAACCCGGATCGCGGCCTGTGCCGGGGTCCGGGAGGCGGCGTTGCTGGTGCGCGAAGACGCCCCGGGCGACAAGCGCCTGGTGGCGTACTGCACGCCGCAGGTGGCCGGCGAGGCCCTGGATATCGAGGCCTTGCACGGTGCCCTGCAAGGCCAGTTGCCGGACTACATGCTGCCGGCGGCCTATGTCCAGCTGGAACGGTTGCCGCTGACCGCCAACGGCAAGCTCGACCGCAAGGCCCTGCCGGCACCGGACGCTTCGGCGCTGCTGAGCCGGGCCTATGAAGCACCACTGGGTGAGGTCGAAATCACCCTGGCGCGGATCTGGGCCGAGGTGCTCAAGGTCGAGCAGGTGGGGCGCCATGATCACTTCTTCGAGCTGGGCGGGCATTCGCTGCTGGCGGTGAGCCTGATCGAACGCATGCGCCAGGTCGGCCTCAGCGCCGATGTGCGGGTGCTGTTCAACCAGCCGACCCTGGCCGCCCTGGCGGCTGCGGTGGGCAGTGGGCGCGAGATCGAAGTCCCGGCCAACCGCATTGCCCTCGGTTGCCAGCGCATCACCCCGGACCTGCTGCCGCTGCTGGAACTGAGCCAGGAGGCCATCGACCTGATTGTCGCCAGCGTGCCCGGCGGTGCGGCCAATGTGCAGGACATCTACCCCCTGGCGCCCTTGCAGGAAGGGATTCTCTACCACCACATCAGCGCCGGGCAGGGTGACCCCTACCTGCTGCAATCGCGCCTGAGCTTCGACAGCCTGGAGCGCTTGCAGGCTTTTGCCGAGGCCTTGCAGCAGGTGATCGCGCGCCACGACATCCTGCGCACCAGCGTGCTCTGGGAAGGCCTGGAGCACCCCGTTCAGGTGGTCTGGCGCCATGCCGAGCTGCATGTGCAGGCGCAGCAGCTGGACCCGGCGGCGGGGGATATCGTCGAGCAATTGCAGGCGCGCTTCGATGCCCGGCACCACCGGCTGGACCTGGCCCAGGCGCCGCTGATGCGCCTGATTCATGCCGAGGACCCGCAGCATGGACGGGTGGTCAGCCTGCTGCTGTTCCACCACCTGGCCCTGGACCATACGGCGATGGAAGTGGTGGGCGCGGAAATGCGCGCGCTGCTGCTCAAGCAGCCCGGCGAGCTGGGCACGCCCATGCCGTACCGCAACTATGTGGCCCAGGCCCTGCTGGGGGCTGGGGAGCACGAACATGAGGCGTTTTTCCGCGACATGCTGGGGGACGTCGAAGAGCCGACCCTGCCATTTGGCTTGCAGGATGTGCAGGGCGATGGCCTGGATATCGACGAGGCGCACTGGCCATTGCCGGCGGCGCTGAGCCAGCGTCTGCGGGAGCAGGCGCGCACGCTGGGGGTGAGCGCCGCCAGCCTGATGCACCTGGCCTGGGCCCAGGTCCTGGGCCGGCTTTGCGACCGCGAGGACGTGGTGTTCGGCACCGTGCTGATGGGCCGCATGCAGGGCGGCGAGGGCGCTGACCGCGCCCTGGGGGTGTTTATCAATACCTTGCCGCTGCGGGTGACATTGGGCGAAACCGGCGTCCGTGACGGCGTGCGCGCCGTGCACCGGCGCTTGAGCGCACTGCTCGGTCACGAGCACGCGTCCCTGGCCCTGGCCCAGCGTTGCAGCCGGGTGGCGGTGAGTGCGCCGCTGTTCAGTGCCTTGCTCAACTACCGCCACAGCGCCCACGACGGGCTGCATGACGAGCAGGCGCCCTGGGCCGGCATCGAGCTGCTGGGGGGCGAAGAGCGCAGCAACTACCCCCTGAGCCTGAGTGTCGATGACCTGGGCCAGGGCTTTGCCTTGAGCGTGCTGGCGGTGGCGCACCTGGGGCCACAGCGCATCTGCGGCTATATGCACACGGCATTGGAGCACCTGGCCCAGGCCCTGGAGCAAAACCCGGGGCTGGCGCTGAACCGCCTGCCGATTCTGCCCGAGGCCGAGCGCCAGCAGTTGCTGGAAACCTTCAACGCCAATCGCCGGCATTACCCGCGCGGGCAGACCCTTCATGGCCTGTTCGAAGCCCGGGTTGCCGAGACTCCCGATGCGCTGGCCATGATCCAGGGCCCGCAGCAATTGAGCTATCGCCAATTGAACCAACAGGCCAATCAACTGGCCCGGCATCTGCTGGAGCTGGGGGTGCAGCCGGACGATCGGGTGGCGATCTCCGTGCGGCGCGGCCCGGCGATGCTGGTGGGGATGCTGGGGATTCTCAAGGCCGGCGCCGCTTATGTGCCCCTGGACCCGGCGCTGCCGAGGGAGCGCCTGCGCTACCTGCTGGAAGACAGCGCGCCCCTGGCGTTATTGACTCAGGGCGCACTGCTTGGGCAATTGCCGACCCTGGAGCTGCCGCTGATCGATCTGGACCAGTCGGCCTGGCACAACCCGGCGCTGGCCAATCCGCAGCTGGCACAACTGACCCCGGCGCACCTGGCCTATGTCATCTACACCTCGGGTTCCACCGGTTTGCCCAAGGGCGTGATGGTGGAGCACCGGACCCTGGAAAACCTCGTGCACTGGCATAACCAGGCCTTTGACCAGCACTCGGGCAGCCAGGTGTCCAGCGTCGCCGGCTTCGGTTTCGATGCCATGGCCTGGGAAGTCTGGCCGGCCCTGTGCGTCGGCGCGACCCTGCACCTGCCGCCGCCGGACGTCGGCAATGAAAACATCGAGCAGTTGCTGGCCTGGTGGCAGGCGCAGCCGCTGACGGTGAGCTTTCTGCCGACGCCGGTGGCCGAATACGCCTTCAGCCAACACCTGCACCATCCGACCCTGAAGACCCTGCTGATCGGCGGCGACCGCCTGCGCCAATTCCCCCGGGCCCAGAGCTTTGCGGTGATCAACAACTACGGCCCCACCGAAGCCACGGTGGTCGCCACCTCGGGCGCGGTGCAGGTCGGGCAGGCGTTGCATATCGGCACGCCCATGGCCAACGCCCGGGTCTACCTGCTGGACCGCCAGCAGCGGCCGGTGCCGGTGGGCGTGGCCGGCGAGCTGTATGTCGGCGGCGCCGGGGTCGCCCGGGGCTACCTGAACCGTCCGCAAATGACCGCCGAACGCTTCCTCGCCGACCCCTTCAGCCGCGAGCCCCAGGCGCGCATGTACCGCACCGGCGACCTGGCGCGCTGGCAGGCCGACGGCACCCTCGACTACCTGGGACGCAACGATGACCAGGTGAAAATCCGCGGCATGCGCATCGAGCTGGGGGAAATCGAAAGCGCCCTGGCGCGTCACCCTGGCCTCAACGAAGCGGTGGTGCTGGCGCGCCAGGATGAGTCGGGGCAGAGCCGACTGGTGGCGTATTTCACCGCCGCCGAGGGCCTGGATATCGAAGCGCTGCGGAGCGGGCTGCAAGCCAGCCTGCCCGGGCATATGGTGCCGCTGGCCTATGTGCAGTTGCCGGCCCTGCCGCTGACGGCCAACGGCAAACTGGACCGCAAGGCATTGCCGGAGCCGGCTGCGCAGCATCTGCTGAGCCGTGAGTACCAGGCTCCCCAGGGCGCCGTGGAAATGGCCCTGGCGCAGATCTGGCAGGAGGTGCTCAAGGTCGAGCAAGTGGGGCGTCATGACCACTTCTTCGAGCTGGGCGGGCATTCGCTGCTGGCGGTGAGCCTGATCGAGCGCATGCGCCAGGCCGGCCTCGGCGCCGATGTGCGAGTGCTGTTCAGCCAGCCGACCCTGGCCGCCCTGGCGGCTGCGGTGGGCAGCGGGCGCGAGGTGCAAGTGCCGGACAACCTGATCCCGGGCGCTTGCCCGCGCATCACCCCGGACATGCTGCCCCTGGTCGAACTCGACCAGGCCACCCTTGATGGCTTGCTGGAGCGGGTCCCGGGCGGCGCCGCGAATGTGCAGGACATCTACCCCCTGGCGCCGTTGCAAGAAGGCATTCTCTACCACCACATCACTGCCCGGCAGGGCGATCCGTACCTGTTGCAATCCCATATGGCGTTTGCCGACCGGGCGCTGTTCACGGCCTTTACCCAGGCCCTGCAACAGGTGATCGCGCGGCACGATATCTTGCGCACCGGGGTGTTCTGGGAAGGCTTGCAGCAACCGCTGCAAGTGGTGCTGCGCAATGCCGAGCTGGTGGTGCACGAGGAACGGCTGGACCCGGCCGCCGGGGATATTCTTGGCCAGTTGCACGGGCTTTGCGATGCGCGCCATCACCGTATGGACATCACCCGGGCACCGCTGATGCGGGTGCATATGGCCCAGGACCCGGTCCAGGGACGAATCGTCGCGGTGGTGCTGTTCCATCACCTGGCCCTGGACCACACCGCCATGGACGTGGTCGGCCATGAGCTGCGGGCCTTCCTGCAGGGCCAGGGCCAGAACCTGGGGACGCCGGTGCCGTATCGCAACTATGTGGCCCAGGCGCGCCTGGGTGTCAGCGAGCAGGAACACGAGGCGTTCTTCCGCGACATGCTGGGGGACGTCGACGAGCCAACCCTGCCGTTCGACCTGCAGGACGTGCAGGGCGACGGCGGCGGTATCGAAGAGCGCAGCCAGGCCCTGCCCAGTGCCCTCAGCGCCCGTCTGCGGCATCAGGCGCGGTTGCTCGGGGTCAGTGCCGCGAGCCTGTTCCACCTGGCCTGGGCCCGGGTGCTGGGCGCCACGTCCGGCAAGCAGGCGGTGGTCTTCGGCACGGTGCTGCTGGGACGGATGCAGGGCGGCGAGGGTGCGGACCGGGCCCTGGGCATGTTTATCAATACCCTGCCGCTGCGGGTCGAGATCGACGCTACCGGGGTGCGTGACGGGGTTCGCGCCACCCATCGCCGGCTCAGTGCCTTGCTTGGCCATGAACACGCGTCCCTGGCCCTGGCCCAGCGGTGCAGCGGGGTGGCGGCGCCGTTGCCGCTGTTCAGCGCCATGCTCAACTACCGCCATAGCCAGGACAGCAGTGCGCCCACGGCGCCACCGGCATCGGCCCACGGGATCGAGACCCTGGCCGGCGAGGAGCGCACCAACTACCCCCTGAGCCTGAACGTGGATGATCGCGGCGAAGGCTTCAGCCTGACCGCCATGACCCCGGCGCGGATCGGCGCGCAACGCATCTGCGGTTATATGCAGACGGCCCTCGAATCCCTGGCCGATGCCCTGGAACGGGCGCCGGACATGGCCCTGAACCGCTTGCCGATCCTCACCGGCGCCGAGCGTCAGCACCTGCTGCTGGAGCTCAACGCCACCGAGGTCGCCTATCCCCTGAACCAGACCCTGCACGGGCTGTTCGAGGCCCAGGTCGAGCGCAGCCCGCAGGCCCCGGCGCTGCTGGCCGGCGGGCAACAGTTGAGCTATCGCCAGCTCAACCTGCGGGCCAATCAGCTGGCCCATCACCTGCGGCGCCAGGGCGTGGGCCCGGACACCCGGGTGGCGATCTGCGTCGAGCGCGGGCTGGAAATGGTCATCGGCCTGCTGGCGATTCTCAAGGCCGGCGGCGCCTATGTGCCGATCGACCCGAGCTATCCGGCAGAACGTATCGCCTACATGCTCGAAGACAGCGCGCCGGTGGTGGTGCTGGTGCAAGCGGCGACGCAGCCGCTGGTGACGGCGGGGCTCGCTCCGTTGCTGGTCCTGGACCAGCCGCTGTGGCCGGCCGAGGCCCTGGACAACCCGCAGCTGCCTGAGCTGCACGCCGGGCACCTGGCCTACGTGATCTACACCTCGGGCTCCACCGGGCAACCCAAGGGGGTGATGAACGAGCACGGGGCGGTGGTCAATCGCCTGCTGTGGATGCAGCAGGCCTATGGCCTGACGGCGGCGGACGCGGTGTTGCAGAAGACTCCGTTCAGCTTCGACGTCTCGGTCTGGGAGTTCTTCTGGCCGCTGTTGACCGGCGCGCGCCTGGTGATGGCACGCCCTGAGGGGCACAAGGATCCGGCCTACCTGTGTCAGGTGATCCAGGCCGAGGGCATCAGCACCGTGCATTTTGTGCCGTCGATGCTCGACCTGTTCCTGGCCCACGGCGCGGCGCAGTCGTGCCGCGCCCTGGTCCGGGTGCTGTGCAGCGGCGAGGCGCTGCCGGGGAGTCTGGTGCGGCGCTTCAAGCAGCAGTTGCCGGGCAGCGAGTTGCACAACCTCTACGGGCCGACCGAAGCCGCCGTGGATGTGACGGCCTGGAACTGCGCCGGTCCCCTGGAGCAGACCCCGGACAACACGCCGATCGGCAAGCCGATCGCCAACACCCGCCTGTACCTGCTCGACGAGCAGATGCAGCCGGTGCCCCAGGGCGTGGTGGGCGAGCTGTATATCGGCGGGGTGCAGGTGGCCCGGGGTTATCTGAACCGTGGGCAGTTGAACGCCGAACGGTTCCTGGTGGACCCGTTCAGCCCCCTGGACAACGCCCGGATGTACCGCACCGGCGATGTGGCCCGCTACCGCGCCGACGGCAATATCGAGTACCTGGGGCGCAACGATGATCAGGTCAAGTTGCGGGGCCTGCGCATCGAACTCGGGGAGATCCAGGCCCGCCTGACCCAGTTGCCCGAGGTCAGGGAGGCCGTGGTCCTGGCCCGGGAAGACGTGCCGGGGGACAAGCGTCTGGTGGCCTATTACAGCACCCATGAGGCGGGCTCGCGGCTGGAGGTCGAGGCCCTGCGCGGGGAGCTGTTGCAGCACCTGCCGGAGTACATGGTACCGGCGCTGTATGTGCATCTACAGGCCTTGCCCCTGAGCCCCAACGGCAAGCTAGACCGTAAGGCGCTGCCGGCCCCGGGGCTGGAGGCGGCCATCGTCCGTGAGTACGAGGCCCCCCAGGGCGACACCGAAATCCTCCTCGCCAGGCTCTGGGCGCAATTGCTCAACGTGGAACGGGTGGGGCGCCACGACAACTTCTTCGAGTTGGGCGGGCACTCGCTATTGGCCGTGAGCCTGATCGGCCGGCTGCATCAGGAAGGCATGGAAGCCGATGTCAGGGCCTTGTTCGAACATCCGACCCTGGCCGGGTACGCGGCAATTACCGAAAGAATGGAGATCGTCCTGTGAGCGTGATCGAACTGTTGGCAACACTGAAGGCAAAAGACATCCAGCTCGCGGTTCGCGATGAGCAACTGATTGTCCAGGGCAATCGCCAGGCGCTGACCGAACCTGCGGTGATCGCCCAGTTGCGCGAGTACAAGCCGCTGCTGATCGAGATGATCCGCTCGGGGCAGTACTCGGCGCCCAGGTCCGGCCAGGTCGAGGTGCCGCCGAACGGCATTCTGCCCGGCTGCCGCCATATCACGCCGGACATGCTGACCCTGGTGCAGCTGGACCCGGCGACCCTGGAGCGGGTGCTCGCCAGTGTCCCGGGCGGTGCGGCCAACGTGCAGGACATCTATCCCCTGGCGCCCTTGCAGGAGGGCATTCTCTACCACCATGCCAGTGCCGGGCAGGGCGACCCCTATGTGATGCAGGCGCATTTCGCCTTTGACCACCTGCAACGCTTGCAGGACTTTGCCCAGGCCTTGCAGGGGGTGATCGAACGCCATGACATCCTGCGCACGGCGGTGCTCTGGGAAGGCCTGGAAACGCCGCTGCAAGTGGTCTGGCGCCAGGCCACGCTGGCGTTGCAGGCCGTGCCGCTGGCGGCAGCCGACGGCGATATTCTCCAGCAGTTGCACCAGCGCTTCGACGCCCGTCACTACCGCCTGGACGTGACCCAGGCGCCACTGATCCGCCTGGCCTATGCCGAAGACCCGGCCAACCGGCGGATCGTCGCCGTGCTGCTGTTTCACCATATGGCCCTGGACCACAGCGCCCTCGACGTGGTGCGCCAGGAGATGTGTGCCTTGCTCCTGGGCCAGGGCCATGTGCTGGGCCCGGCGGTGCCGTTTCGCAACTACGTGGCCCAGGCCCGGCTGGGCATGAGCGAGGAGGAGCACGAGGCATTCTTCCGCCAGATGCTCGGCGATATCGACGAGCCGACCCTGCCGTTCGGCCTGCACGATGTACAGGGCGATGGCAGTGCCATCGACGAATTCAGCCTGCCCCTGGAACCGGCCCTGTGCCAGCGCCTGCGAACCCAGGCGCGGTTGCTCGGGGTGAGCACCGCGAGCCTGTTCCACACCGCCTGGGCCCAGGTGCTGGGGGCGCTGTCGGGCAAGCGCAAGGTGGTGTTCGGTACGGTGCTGATGGGGCGCATGCAGGGCGGTGGCGACAACGACCGGGCCCTGGGCATGTTTATCAATACCTTGCCGTTCCGCTTCGACCTGGACGCCAGCGCCGTGCAGGACGCCGTCAAGGCGGCCCACGGACGGCTCACCACCTTGCTCCGGCATGAACATGCGCCACTGGCCCTGGCCCAGCGTTGTAGCGCGGTCGCGGCCCCGGCGCCGCTGTTCAGCAGCCTGCTCAACTACCGCCACAGCGCGCCGCCCAGTGCCAATCTGGTCGCGGCGTGGCAGGGCATCTCCAGCCTCGACTCCGAGGAACGCACCAACTACCCCCTGACCATGAGCGTCGATGACCTGGGCCAGGGGTTTGCCCTGACCTTGCTGGCCAGCCGCGAGGTCGATCCGCAGCGGGTTTGCGACTACTTGCGCACGGCCTTGGAAAACCTCGCGCAGGCCCTGGAGCAGGCGCCGCAGGGGGCACTGAACCTGTTGTCGGTCCTGCCTGGCGCCGAGCGCGAGCACCTGCTGCAAGGCTTGAATGGCAGCCGGGTCGACTACCCGCAAGGGCTGTGCATCGGCCAGCGGGTCGCGGCCCGCGCTGCCGAGCAGGCGGATGCCGTGGCGGCGCTGTACCAGGGGCAGCCACTGACCTATGGCGAACTCAATCGCCGGGCCAATACCCTGGCCCGGCGCCTGCTGGACCTGGGTGTGCAGCCCGATGACCGGGTGGCGGTGATCGCCCGGCGCGGCCTCGACACCCTGGCCGGCCTGCTGGCGGTGCTCAAGGCCGGAGCCTGTTATGTGCCGATCGACCCGGCCCAGCCCCTGGAACGCCTGAGCTACCTGCTCGATGACTGCACCCCGGTGGCGGTGCTGACCCAGGCCGGGCTGCGGCAGCGCTTGCCGGCCCTGTCCGTGCCGCTGATCGAGCTTGAGGACGGCGCCGCGGCAGGGGTGGCGTTCGCCGATCCGTCACTGGCGAATTTGACCGCGCAGCACCTGGCCTATGTGATCTACACCTCCGGTTCCACCGGCCTGCCCAAGGGGGTGATGGTCGAGCATCGGACCCTGGGCAACCTGGTGGACTGGCACAACCAGGCCTTCGACCTGGGCCCTGGGCGGCATACGTCGAGCCTGGCCGGCTTTGGTTTTGACGCCATGGCCTGGGAAATCTGGCCGGCGCTGTGTGCCGGCGCGACCCTGCATCTGCCGCCCGCCCGGGACGGCAACGAAGACCTGGACGAGCTGCTGACGTGGTGGCGCGCCCAGCCCCTGGACGTGAGCTTTCTGCCGACCCCGGTGGCCGAGTACGCCTTCAGCCAGAACCTGGGGCACCCGACCCTGCGCACCCTGTTGATCGGTGGCGACCGCCTGCGGCATTTCTCCAGGGACCCGGGGTTTGCAGTGATCAATAACTACGGCCCGACCGAAGCCACGGTGGTGGCGACCTCGGGTCGGATCGAACCGGGCCAGGTCCTGCCGATCGGCAAACCCATTACCAATGCCCGGGTCTACCTGTTGGACGAGCAGCAACGCCCGGTGCCTGGTCCTTATAACCCTCTGCAGCGTCCGACGAACCACACCGCTGCAAACCCCGATGCCGCCAGACGATGCA